>NZ_CP108312.1:6335000-8964405 GCF_045040855.1 Streptomyces sp. NBC_00009 | reverse complement strand
GCGCTGCGCGCGAAGCAAGCGAACCACCGTGCTGCGCACGGTGGTTGCACCCCCGCTTTGCGGGTGTTGGCGGGTGGCTTCGCCACCCGCTCAACCTGACTGCTGCGCAGTCAGGTTGACGGGCCGTTCGCTGCGCTCCCGGCCCTGCGGGACTTTGTCCCGCTGTCAGGCTTCCGCTGCGCTACAGCCTGGGCGGGTCCGCTGCGCTCCCCCGCCTGACGGTCCCTTCCGGCTGCGCCTTCAGGACCGTTGGGCCCGCTGGCGCGGGCCTGCTAGCTGTAGGGGTACGGGCGGAGGTCTCTTTGAGTGAACTGACGGGTGATCAGGCAAGCATGGTTATGGGTGACTTGTTGCCAGCTTCCTGGTGTCTGCCTTGTCGGACCGCGTGGCGTAGAAGGGTGGTCCGATGCAGTTGGCACGCGGATGTACGGGGACATGATGCGTTCGGTCTCGGCGCCTTGCCGGGTCTGGCATGGGGAAGGGGGTCGGTCGTCAAGAGAGAGGTCTCTGTGGGCGATTCTCGTATGCTGCATCTCTTTTGATGCAGCATGTAGGATTGGAGAAATTGAGGGACATGCGATGCGCAAGGTGGGTGCGGGTTGATCTACGAATACCTTCCGCATGAACTCGCCCGGCTGGGTGTGCTCTCGAAGGCATCGGGGCTCGATCGGGGCCGGGTGGCCACGCAGGTGCGTCTGGCCCAGGAGCGTGCCGGGGACGCCGTCATGGCTCCGGCCGAACCTCACCATCTGAGTGAGCTGTTCATTGCGGAGCTGCGGCGTCTGCAGTGGGAACGGATCGCCGGTCTCATGGAGTTGGAGGGGATGCCCGTGTACGTGGCCTCTCGTGACGTGCGTGCCGTCCGCTATGAAGAGCAGCGCTTGCAGAGGCTGATGGAGGAGGTGACAGAGGCGGAGCGGTCGGGTGTCGCCGCTCCGGAGATCGCTCGGCATCGGGTCTTCCGGATCTACGCGCGGCCCTCCGGTGGAGCCTCCCGCCTGAACATGCCGGCACCGGTTGTCCACCTGATGGCCTCATCGGCTGCCGAAGCAGCCCTGAGAGCGTGGGCAGTCCATGGCGGCAAGGACGGCCTTTACGAGCGCAGGGAGCACCGGATCGCTTCCGCCGAACAGGTCCTTCCCGAACCGGGAGAACTCTTTTGATCCAGCTCCGAGAACACCAGGCCAATCAAAAATCGAGCTTCCGCAAGTGGGTCAGATTCCCTGCAAGATCGTCTGTGCCTCCGCTGGGTGCGCGGGGCACGATCGTGTCCGCGACCGGATCCGGCAAGACGATCACGGCTGCCGCGTGCGCGTTGGAGTCCTTCTCCGGTGGCCGGATCCTCGTCACCGTGCCGACCCTGGACCTGCTCGTGCAGACCGCCCAGGCGTGGCGCCTGGTGGGCCACCGGGCCCCCATGGTCGCGGTGTGCTCCCTGGAGAACGACCCGGTGCTGGGCTCGCTGGGGGTGCGCACCACCACCAATCCGATCCAGCTCGCCCTGTGGGCCAGGTCCGGGCCGGTGATCGTGTTCGCCACGTACGCCTCCCTGGTGGACCGTGAGGACATCGACGCACCTGAGGGCCAGCGGCGGGTGCGTGGGCCCCTGGAGGCTGCTCTGGCGGGCGGGGAGCGGCTGTACGGGCAGCAGATGGCGGGCTTCGACCTCGCGATCGTGGACGAGGCCCACGGAACCGCCGGTGATCTCGGGCGGCCGTGGGCAGCGATCCACGACAACCAGCGAATCCCTGCCGACTTCCGGCTCTACCTGACCGCGACCCCGCGCATCCTCGCCGCGGCCCGGCCGCAGAAGGGCGCGGAGAGCCAGGAGGCGGAGATCGCGACCATGGCCGACGACCCGGAGGGCACCTACGGCGCGTGGCTCGCGGAGCTCGGGCTCTCGGAGGCGATCGAGCGCGGGATTCTCGCGGGTTTCGAGATCGACGTGCTGGAGATCCGCGACCCCTCACCGGTTCTCGGTGAGTCGGAGGAGGCGCGGCGCGGCCGGCGCCTGGCCCTGTTGCAGACCGCGCTGTTGGAGCACGCCGCCGCGTACAACCTGCGTACGGTCATGACGTTCCATCAGAAGGTGGAGGAGGCCGCCGCGTTCGCGGAGAAGCTGCCTCAGACCGCTGCCGAGCTGTACGTCAACGATGCCACAGGCGACGACCTGGCCGCCGCGGACAAGCTCCCCGCGTCGTCGATCGACGCCGAGTTCTACGAACTCGAGGCCGGCCGCCACGTACCCCCGGACCGCGTGTGGTCGGCATGGCTGTGCGGCGACCACCTCGTAGCCGAACGGCGCGAGGTCCTGCGCCAGTTCGCAGGCGGCATCGACGCAGCCGGGCGACGGGTCCACCGCGCCTTCCTCGCCTCGGTGCGCGTGCTCGGGGAGGGCGTGGACATCACCGGCGAGCGGGGAGTGGAAGCCGTCTGCTTCGCCGACACCCGCGGCTCCCAGGTGGAAATCGTGCAGAACATCGGCCGGGCGCTCCGGCTCAACAAGGACGGCAGCACGAAGGTCGCGCGGATCATCGTGCCGGTGTTCCTGGAACCCGGCGAGGACCCCACCGACATGGTCGCCTCCGCCAACTTCCGGCCCCTTGTGGCGGTCCTCCAAGGCCTGCGCAGCCATGACGAGCGCTTGGTCGAGCAGCTCGCCTCCCGCGCCCTC
The DNA here is from genome assembly GCF_045040855.1 of Streptomyces sp. NBC_00009. Lineage (NCBI taxonomy): Bacteria > Bacillati > Actinomycetota > Actinomycetes > Kitasatosporales > Streptomycetaceae > Streptomyces > Streptomyces sp. NBC_00009. The sequence continues at coordinate 8,961,731 of NZ_CP108312.1, read as the reverse complement.
ACCAGCGGTAAGCGCAAGGTCCACGTCCAGCGTGATGAGGACGGGCGGATCGTCGGGGCCGACGGCGAGGGGACGGACCAGGAGCAGGACGACACCGACGCCGCTGCCGAGTCCGCACTGCTGCACTTCTCCAGCCCGCGCGACGCGGCGACCATCGCGGCGTTCCTGCGCACCCGGGTCTACCGGCCCGAGTCGCTGGTATGGCTGGAGGGCTACCAAGCCCTCATCCGCTGGCGGAAGAAGCACCACATCACCGGCCTGCACGCCGTGCCCTACGACGTGGAGGTCGAGGTCGGCGTCACCAAGGACTTCCCCCTCGGGCGGTGGGTACACCAGCAGCGCAAGTCACTGCGGGCCGGGGAGCTGGAGGAGCGGCGCAAGACCCTGCTGGACGCACCGGAAGCCGGGATGGTCTGGGAACCGGGCGAAGAGGCCTGGGAGAACAAGCTCGCCGCCCTACGGTCCTACCGGCAGGCCACCGGGCACCTCGCACCCCGGCAGAACGCGATCTGGGGCGAAGGCGAGGCGATCGTGCCGGTAGGCCAGCACACGGCCAATCTGCGCCGCAAGGGCGGCCTGGGGAAAGACCCGGAGCGGGCAGCGGACCGCGCGCAGCAACTGGCCGCGATCGACCCGGACTGGAACTGCCCCTGGCCACTCGACTGGCAACGCCACTACCGCGTCCTCGCGGACCTGGTCGACGCTGACGGCAGCCTTCCCGACATCGCCTCCGGCGTGCTGATGGACGGCGACGACATCGGACGATGGCTCCAGTGGCAGAAACAGCCGAGCACCTGGAAGGTGCTGTCCACCGAGCAGCAGGAGCGGCTGACCAGGCTGGGCGTACAGCCGCTTGAGGTGCCGCCGCCCGCGGCGGCCAAGCGTACGGCGAAGAGCCCGAGCAAGGCGCAGCAGGCGTTCCAGCGCGGCCTGGCGGCCCTCGCGCAGTGGGTGGAACGCGAAGGCGCCCACCGGCCCGTACCGCGCGGCCACAGCGAAGAGATCGCCGTCGACGGCGAGACGGACCCGGTGTCAGTGAAACTGGGCGTATGGATCTCCAACACCCGCGCGAGGCGCGACAAACTCACCGCCGATCAGCTCTCCGCCCTCGCGGCGCTGGGCATGGACTGGGCCTAACCGCAGCAGCCGCAGGATTGTGGGGTTGCTGAAGCTGGCGTGTCCTGCAAGAGCAGGCAAGCCAAACTCACCACCGACAAACTCGCCGCACTCGCCAACCTCGGACTCGACTGGGCAGCGGCAACGGTGAGGGCAGCGGCACGCTGGTCGGTGAGGTGATCGGGCGGGTGCGCTGGGTGGCCAACCAGCGGCCCAGGGGGTAGCCAGTGGCGTCCTCATAGGTCTGGAGGACGTCGAGGTGACGGTGAGCGCGATGATAGCGGCGGGCCGCAGTCAGGCCACGGCGCCATTCGGCGCTCTTGGGGGCCAGGACGCGTAGGGACGGGGCGAGGGCGACTTCGTCGGCCTGGGTGGGGCGTTCGAAGCGCAGCCAGGCTTCAGGGTCCTCGGAGGGCATGGTGGGGCGGTGGGTACGCGGGTCGGCCAGGCGTGCCTCGATGCGGTTGTCGTGGGCGCGCAGGGCCACAGCAGGGTATAGGCATCCGCGCCGAGCAGGTCATCGGGGTCCTCGTCGGGGGTGAGGTAGACGGGGACGACGAGGGTGGCCTTCATACCGGCGCCGGGTTGTTGGCGCAGGGCTCGGCCGACGGCTTGGACGGTGTCGACGGGGCTGTTCTTGGGGTCGACGAAAACGACGGCGTCGATGGCGGGCACGTCGATGCCCTCCCCCAGGACGCGGGCGTACCGTGACTGGACCTGTGCCGCCTGCGCTGGCGAGTGCGGCCAGTTCGCCGGGAGCGGTGGTCATCGGGAGGTCGACGCTGAGGGGTTCGTGTTCGAGAGCCTGCCGGGCCGAACACGCCGCTACTGCCGGTCCTTTGCGGCCTGCCTCATGCCAGGAGCGGATCGTCTGGGACAGCAGGTCCAATGTCGGCAGAAGCGCCAGACACGGCCCCGCGGGGCGATGCGGGCGGTGGTGCGGGCGGCGATGAGGGTCTTGCCGGTACCGCACGCGGCGATCACGCTCGCGCGTGGGTGCTGACCCAGTGTGTGGGTGGCGGCCGCGACGGCGTCCTTCTGATGGGGGCGCAGTTCGAGGGGGTGTTGTAGCCATGGAGGGACGCCGCTCCGGGACGTGAGCTGGTGAGGCGGTCATTGTGGCATTGCAGAAAGGGCTACTGGGCGGTGCGGGATACCGGGTGCAGGGTGGAGCCGCTGGGTCTTGCGGACGTGGAGCTGCTGGGAATGCAGGTTCAACCTGCTGCTGCCACGCGTAGGGCCCGGCTGAGCAGGACAGGGTTGCCCATGCGGCGCCGTAGCTCTCTCTCCAGTCCGGCGACCGGCACCAGGTTCTGCGGGGCCCGGGTGTCTTTGTACTCAATGCTGGCGTACCGCGGCAGGAGGGCCTGGGAGAGGTTTGCCAGTTCGATCGCCTCGGAGACAGAGATGCTGGCGGCGCATTCCAGCCGTACTACCCCGGCCCACGGGGCGCCGGGTGTGCACGGTAGCCGTAGGTACCAGGCGTGGCGGTCCCAGGAGGTGCCCATCAGGAACACCGGGGTGCGTTCGCTGGGGGCCAGGGTGGCGATCATGGCGTGTAGGTCGGGTGGCAGGTAGGCGGTGCGGTGGGACTTGATGAATCCCAGTGCGCGCGGCAGGTGGGTACGGCCGCGCAGGGGGCCGTCCACGACCAGTAGGTCCGAGCCTTCGGGGACGCCGTGGCCAGTCAGGGCGGTACGGGCATGGGTGGCGACGAGGACCTCGAGATCGGTGAGTTGGCGTTGCAGTGCCGTCGAGAGCAGCACTGCGAGGTTCTGGTCCTGGTCGTCGGGGGTGATGTGGGCTTTGTAGGTTCCAGCTGTGGTGGGCACGTCGATGGCGTTGGTGGCGGTGGTGAACAGGCCGCGCCGGTAGTCGATGGTCAGCAGATGCGCGCCGCGGTCGGGGCAGCAGCAGACGGTGCCTGCCGCGTAGGAGGCGCACAGGGCCATCAGGGCGTGCCGGGCTTCGTTGCTGGGGCGTGTGGCTGGTTCGGCGGATGGGGGCTGTTCGATCCAGATGCGGGCCTCGACGCGGCGCACGCCGTCGACGAACAGGACGGCGCCAGGGGCGGATATCTGGGAGGGCGAGATGGGCTTCCAGTCGGCCGGGGCGAGTTCGATGTGGGGGGTGACCTTGGCTGTGGAGTCGCCGATGCCGCTTTCGGCGTTCTCGACACTGGAGCCGTAGGTGGGGTCCCAGCCGTCGACGTGGAACCGCATGCGGGAAGCCTGTGCTGCGCTGGTCATGTGCCCTGCCGGGTGACGACGGAGGTGTGGGTGTCGCGCTGGACGTGGAACTGGACGGGGATCTGTTCGGCGAGTGCGGTGACGTGGGTGATCACTCCGACCATCCGCTCCCCCTGAGAGAGGTTTTGCAGGGTGTCGGCGACGGTCTGGAGCGAATCGGCGTCGAGTGTGCCGAACCCTTCGTCGAGGAAGATGGACTCCAGTTTCGTGGCGCCTCCCAGGCCGGCCAGTTGGTCGGAGAGGGCCAGTGCGAGGGCCAGGCTGGCCTGGAATGTTTCGCCGCCGGACAGGGTGCGCACCGAGCGCGAGGAGTCGGCGTCGAAGTGGTCGATGACGTAGAACTCGCCCTTTTGGTGGTGGAGGTCGAAGCGGTCGTCCGACAGCTGGCGCAGCGACTGGGAGGCGCCGGCGACCAGGGTGTCGAGGGCTGAGTTGGCGAGCCACTGGGGGAACTTGTTGGACCGCATCAGCCGGGCCAGTTCGGCGGCCACCTGTTGCCGGGTGCGAGCGGCGTCGATCTTGTCTCGTATCGAGGCGGCGTCGGCACGGCTGCGTTGGATCATTTCTATCTGGCCCCGGGCGCGTTCGGCTGCGACCGCCACCATCTGTGGGGCCTGTGCGGCACGCCCCGGGCCGTCGCCGAGGTCGTGAGGATCCAGGTCGTTGTCGCGCAGGAGTGCCTCCAGGTGGCCCAGGAGCTGGCTGGCTTCGTCGTGGGCGGTCTGGGCGTCGGAATCTGCGTGCACGGTGGTGGCCTGCCGGTCGCTGACCCCGCGGCTGGCCCAACCGGTCAGGATGGACCAGGCGGCTGCGAGGTCGTCGGTGTCGAGGCTCGGTGGATTCAGCGCCGCCACCGCATCCCGGCTGGCTGTCAACACGGATCGAGCCTTCGCGGTGCGGTCGTGCCACTGCTCCTGCTCGGCCGCCGCGACCTTGGCTGTCTTTCGTGTGTGGTTGGCGTCAGCGGTGGCTGTCTCCCTGGCTGCCTCGAGGCGGGCGCATTCCTCGAAGAGGGCCGCCAGGTCGTCTTCCGGCGGCGCCTGGTCCAGGAGTGTCTCGAGTTCGCTCAGGCGGTCGGTCAGGGTCGTCTTGTCTAGGTCGGCGGTGGCGGCGTCCCGGACGGCTGTGGTGTGGGCAGCCTGGGCGTCGGCGTGCGCGCGGTCGGCTGCATCCAGCGCAATGGTCGCGCCCGAGTGGGCCTTTTCGGCGTCGGCTGTTTCGGCTGTGGCGGCTGCGAGGTCGCGTTCTGCGGTGGAGGTCTGGGTGCGGGCCCAGGCCTCCAGGTCGGCCCAGGCCGCGGTCAGGTCGTCGGTGTCGACGGCCGGCGGATCAAGAGCGGCCACCGTGCCCAGCGTCGAGTGCAGGGTACTGCGGGCCCGGTCGAGTTCTCGCTGCAGTGCGGCCGCCGCCGACGTGGCGGAATCATGGACAATTTGGGCATTCTGCACCGCGTCGCGGGCCTGCTGCTCATCAGCGGTCAACTGTTCGCGGGATGCGGTGAGTTCGTCGAGTTGAGCGCGGTCGGCGTTGCAGTCGCGGTCGGCACCGGCGGGGCGGTCGGGCAGCAGCGTGCCCAGCCTCTTATCGAGCAGGGAGCGCTGTGTGGTGAGTTGGTCCACGGCTCGCTGTTTGTCGGCGACCGTCGTCTTGGCGTCCTCATATTGGGCCAGCAGGTCACGGTGTTCTTCTGCGGCAGCGGCCCGCGCCGTCTCGGCTGCGTGAAGAGCGGGGTCGGACAGCGGCGGCGGGAGGGTGGTGACGTTCTGCTCGCAGACCGGGCAGGCGTGTCCCACCTGAAGTTGAGGGCGCAGCTGTGCGGCACCGGCGAGGGCGCGGGCCTCATCGACCGTGGACGTGGCCGTGTTCAGGCGCACTTGCGCGTCGGCCACCGCTTCCACGAACCGATTGGTTGTCTCGACAGAGCTTTCCAGTTCGCCAGTGGCGTCCGTGAGCACACCGATGACGTCGAGGAGTTGGTCGAGTGTCTGGTACGCGTCCGTGAGCCGGCTGCCATCGCCGGCGGCGGTAACCGCACGAGAGGCCTGTTCGAGCCGGTCGCGGGCCGTGGCCAGCTGCCCAGCGGCGGCTTCGACCTCGTTGGATTGAACTGCTGCGCGGCTGGTCAGGTCGGTGATGCCGTCGGGGGTGCGGACGGCATCCAGCAGTTGTCGGCGACGCTGCAGTTTTTCGTCCATCTGCCGGGCTTGGTCACGGCGCTCACGGGTCTCCTCGGCGCTGCGCCGGGCCTTGGCGACGGCGTCCTTCGATGCTTTCAGCCGTTCTTCGCGCTGCGTCAACTCCCCTTGGGCGCGCTCCGCATCGGCGATGACGCCGTCGCGGCGCCCAGCCAGGGCTGCCTTCTCGGTGTACCGGTCGCGGGTGACGGTCAGGTCAGTGCGCTGGGGGCCGGACTGAGCCTCTTTGGCGGCGTCGGAGAGGGTCTGAGCGGCTTCGTCGGCGGCGTCACGAGCCTGCCGGGCAGCTATCTGTGCCTGTGTGGCCTGATGTTGCAGCTCTTCGACGCCGTCGGGGATGCGGATGGCGGTCAGCAGATCGGCCTCGCTGCGCAGCTTGTCGGCTCGAGCGTCGGCCTCGTGTGCGCGGGTGCGTGCTTGGTTGATTTCGGGCACGAGTTGGTCGACGGTGACGGCCAGTTGCTTGAGTGCGGAGACACGGGCCTGCGCGGCAGTCTCGGCTTCGAGGGTGGCATCGGTGTGCCGGCCTAGCTGGTCGTTGAGGACCTCGATCTCCTTGGCCGCTTCGTCCGCCTGGGCGCCGGCGCGCTTGCCGATGCCTTCGTATTGGGCGGCGCCGAGGAGTTTGAGGAGGATCTGCTGCCGGGCACTGGCGTTGGCGGACAGGAACCGGGCGAAGTCGCCTTGGGGCAGGACGACGCACTGGCAGAAGTCGTCGAAGGACAGCCCGAGCAACTGCTCGATAGTGGTGTTGAGTTCCTTGATCTCCCCGGCCAGTACTTCCGGCTGCGGCCCGTCTGCCTCGACCGCGACGGCGGTGGGGTCGGTGAACTTCACCAGGCTGACGGACTTCTGCTGGATCTGCTGCCCGATGCGGCGGACCTCGCGGGCGACCTGGTAGCGCTGCGACCCGACGTCGAAGGTGAGCGAGACCGTGCAGCGGTTACTCGTGGGGGCGAGTGCGTAGGAGATGGCGTTGCTGCGTCCCCACCGGTAGGCCGACCCGTACAGGGCGAAGGTCAGCGCGTCGAGGACGGTGGACTTGCCTGACCCGGTGGGGCCGATAAGGGCGAAGTAGTCGGTGTCGGTGAAGTCGACCACGGTGGGGGCGCGGAAGCCGGCGAAGCCGTTGAGCTCCAGACGTACGGGACGCATCTGCTGCCCTCCTTTGGGCGGGGTGTAGGCCTGGGCTTCAGGGACGGGGGGTGGAGCGGGTCAGGTCGTCGTGGAGCTGGTTGAACAAGGCGGTGACCCGGCCGTCGCTGACGCCGACGCTGTGGCAGTAGTCGGTAAACAGCTGCGCAGGCGTCTTGACGGGCTGATCGACGCTGATCCCTGCTGTGGCGCCGGTGTCCGCATGATCGGGGTGAATCAGGATCCGGAGGGCGTTGGGGAGGGCTTCGTACAGGTCATCCCTCATTCCGGCGTAGCCGGGCTGGGTGACCACGAGTCTGAGGTAGTCCTCGCCGTAGCCAGCGGGGTCGGCGGTGAGCTGGGCGACGGTGCCTTCGACGGTGCGCAGTCTGCGGCCGGCGGTGACGGGAATGTCGGTGATCTTTGCCGGGGTGCCGGAAGATGCCTCGACGAGGCAGACGACGTGGGTGTTGTTCTGCTCGCCGAAGTCGATGGCGTAGGGAGAGCCGCTGTAGTGCACCGGGCAGGCGGCCGGGATCTGCTGCCGGCGGTGCAGGTGTCCCAGGGCCACGTAGTGCGTCTCGACGGGGAAGATCGCGGCGGGCACGTGGTATTCCATGATCGATTGGGCGGACCTCTCGCCGCCGCCGAAGGCGCCGCCGGTGCAGGTCAGATGGGCCATGATGATGTTGACGGCGTCCGGGGTGAAAGCTCCCGTCAGATTGGCCAGGACATCACGGACGAGCTGGTCGTAGGCACCGACGTTCTGCGACGGGGTGTTGGCGATGATCTCCGCGGCACGGACGGCGTAGCGCTGGGAGAGAAACGGCAGGACGGCGACGTTGACGCGCTCGTTGGTGGACTTGGCGCGAAAGGTGTGCACGCCTCCCTTCGCGGCTGGTCTGGCCTGGCCATAGACGTGGATGCCGGCGACGTCCATCAGCGGCTTGTAGGCCTCGAACGTGGCGCCGTGGTCGTGGTTGCCGGCGATGAGGATGACCTCGATGTTCTGCCTGGCCAGGTGCAGCAGGGTGCGCACGACAAGCTTCTGGGCGTCCGCTGTCGGCGCGGCGTTTTCATAGATGTCGCCGGCTATGAGGACGGCGTCGACGTCGTTGTCGACAGCGATCTGGGTGATCTCCCGCAGGACGCACGCCTGCTCCTCGAGCCGGTTGCGGCTCTTGAGGACCTTGCCGATGTGCCAGTCGGAGGTGTGAAGGAACTTCACGGGTGAGTCCTTTGCGGGTAGCCGAAGCAGAGCAGCGTGTCGCGTTGGTGCGCCGAGGAGTGAGGTGGCAGACGTCAGTAGGGCGGCTCGTCGATGGCGCCGTCGTCGGTGTCGTCGGGCCACGGATCGCTCTCGGGCCCGGGCAGCCTGGTGAACGGGTCCGGTCGCGCCGCGCTGCCGGTGGCCTGGCCGGCTGCGGGGGTGCCGGTGGTGAAGGTGGGGTCGGCGACCTCGGAGAGCCGGGTGGCCCAGGCAGGGAAGGGGAATTCAACAGCCAAGGGCACCGGGATCTCCGGTTGGGAGACGAACATGGTGCCGGGCCTGGCGAGAGTGGCGCGCTGGCGCTGTGAGGCAGGCAGGAAGCCGTACTCGGGGCGCCCGGCCTCGGCAGCGTCGAGCCGGCCGACGATCTTGATCGAGGAGTTCGACACGATACGCCGTTCCACCTCTGAGGCGGTCTGCTGGGCGCCGATGAGGATGATGCCGAGCGAGCGGCCGCGTTCGGCGATGTCCAGCAGTACGTCCTTGATCGGGGAGGAGCCCTCGCGAGGCGCGTACTTGTTGAGCTCATCGACCATCGTGAACAGCAGCCCGCCCGGGCCGGCTTGCTCCTTGCGGTCGGTCTCCGCAGCCAGCACGACACCGACAACGAACCGTTGGGCCCGCTCCGGCAGGTTGTGCAGGTCCACCACGGTGACCTGTTGCTGCGAGGTGTCGATGGAGTGCGCAACCGGCCGGTCGGCGCTCGTGTTCAGGTCTCCGCGCAGCAAAGGCCCGAGCGGCCTCTGGGACGACCGCAGCCGCCGCACGAACGCATTCACCGTGCCCAGGCCGATGGCCGGGCCCGCCCACTCCGCGCGAGTACCGTCGTCGGTGACCTTCCTGGAGATGAAGTCAATCATCTCCGCCCAGGTACGGAGGGTGGTTCCGTCGATGACGACCGCGCCGTCGTTCCCAGCAGCCTGGGCTTCGCGGCACAGCTTGCTTGTGACCTGGTGCACGACGATCGTGTACTGGTTCTTCTCGTCTTCGACGTCGGCGAACACGTACGGGAGGAGCTCGCGTTCACAGAACTCGGCCAGAGTCCACCAAAAGGCGGTGACGCCACTGGTCCTGCCAGTGACGTGGGGGCGGCCCGTCGTGTCACCAGGCAGTGGCGGGGCGTAGAAGCCGGCCGATGCAAAGGGGCGGGCGGGCAAGCCGAGTTGGGCGTAGTCGTCGCGCAGCTTCTCATCAAGGCGGGCATTGGGCTGGTCAACGAACAGCAGGTCCTCTCCCTTGACCGAGAAGATCAGGGCCTTGGCGTTGACCGCGCGAGCGCCCAGGGCGCCCGAGGTGAACAGCGAGTGCATCAAAAACAGCGCAAAGCTGGTCTTGGTCGCCACCCCTGAAATACCCGAGATCGATACGTGGGCGCCGCGGGTGCCATCAAGGAACTCAAGGTTGAGATAGATCGGTTCGCCGTCCCGGCCGATGCCGGCGGGGACGCGCGCGTCCATCCGGTCGAAGTACAGCGCGGCGTCCCGGGCAGCGCCTGCGGCCCGGATCGCGACCTCGCCAGGACGTGGCGGCACATAGCACTCGGGGTCGACACGGGTGGTCGTGACCTCGGCGATCTCCTGCACGTTCGCCGGCAGGATTCCGTCGGCGATGAGGAACACATCTGAGCCGAACGCGGCCCCCTCGTGGCGGGCAACCACTTCGGTCACCACGCCGGAGGTAACGACCGTGCCTCGCCCGGGGATCTCCCGGCGGGTGCTGACCACGTCGTCGAGCTGCAGATATGCATCAGAGGAAAGGGCGACGTGGAACTTCAAAGGAGTGGAGTCCTCGGTGCCTGCTATCTTCCCCACCTCGTCTTCGGCGTCGCCACCGGCGAGGAGGCCTGCAGACGGCTGACGGCTGGTCACGGGTGCGGAACCACGGCCGAATACGGTGCTGTCAGCGCTGGGGGGCTCGGAGGCGGTGTTGGTCATCGGCCGTTCCCTGTGTCGGTCCTACGGTGTCGAGGCAACCCTGCCGACCGACGGTGGACGCCGTACGCCGGGGCGTCGAAACTCCTGGGCAGCTCTATGAGCACAAACCGTAATCAACGGGCCGCACGGTGCGGGCGGTTTTCCCGATAACAGCGGGAAATCAGGGCAGCCCCCGAGGGCTGTGCACAGCGCAAGGGCCCGGAGACACTCGCGCCGGCGGACGACTTCCGCTAGCACACCCCGAGCTGGCACCCCGTCAAAGAGCGAGCGCCTTCACTCCCATGACGAGCAGCTCGTTGGCTTCCTGCTTGCGCGTTCCCCAGTCCTGCCCGTACGGGTATACAGGCCGCCTTCGTTGAAGGTAGCCACGCCGTGTCCGGCTCCGAATTCTTCGCACCATTGCGGAGGCAAGTCGGTCAACTCGCCGTCGCTCGACTGGTGCCCCAGCTGGTGAAGTGTGCGCCGTGTGGGCGGAGTCGAGGAAGCGCTCCGACTTGGTGGGCTTTGACGGCTTGTGCTCGGCTTCGGCCGGGTCGTTGTCCGTACTGGAGCAGCCAGGACAAAAGCCGCCAGTACGAGCGCTGTTGTTGTGGTGCCGACGATGCGGCGCATGTCTTGCCCCGCGGTCCGGATGTACTGGTTGGGCATGATGCGCGAAAGTAGACAAGAGGTGAAGAAGTTGTGTTCAATTCGTGTTATCGGCGGGCGCGGGGGCGCCACGCCGATCTCACGATTGCAGGCCGCCGACGGTCTGCAGACCGAGGGGAAAGAGCTCCAAGCACAGCAGGAACGCAAAGCCGGCGCCTCACGTCAGCTGGCAACAGGGGGGAACGATCATGGTCCATGCACCGCAGGAGACGGTTGCACTGCCGCGCCGCATGCAGCACCTGGAGCGCGACCGACGCGGCTATCCGGTGATCGCGACGGTGGAACGCAGCGTCGAGGGAGTGAACTTCGGGGCAATCAACGAGCGGCGCAAGCTGGCGCTGGCGACCTTTGACTGGTGCGCCGTGTGCGGCCTGCCGTTCGAGGGCGAGCTGCGCTGGCAGATGATCCCGCAGGACGGACCGCTGCCGACCACTGCGCTCAGCGGTGAAGCCCCCGTCCACGAGGTGTGTGCGCTGTACGCGGCGCAGGTATGCCCATTCCTGTTCTCCCCCAACTCCCGGCTGGGGGACGAGGCCAGGAAGGGGGCCACCCGCGTGGAGGTGGTGCGGTTCGCGGGATTCCGCGACACCCGTGCCGTGTTCGCGCATGAGTCCGGGCTGCAGCCGGGCATCCACACGCTGCACTTCGAACAGTCGGAGCGGGCGGACGACTTCTCGTATCGCACCCCGACGGACATCCAGGAGCGGTTCGCCAAAGCCCTGGCGGAAGAAGGAGAACTGCCGCTGAGCGATGCGGAAGCCGCACTCGTGCGGCTGTTCAACCGTGTGGACGACCATGACGACGGCGATGTGGTGACGGGCGCGGCCCTAATCGCAGGGGCCGCCTTCGCCAAGGACATCTTCCGCTTGCAAGGCCTGAAGGCGTTCCGGACAGACACCTACCCCAACGGCGCCGCACTGCTCTTGAGAGGCACTCCCCAGGAGATCCGTGAATTCTCGGCCCAGGCGCGCGACGAAGCGTTCAGCGCGGTGGGACCCTGGCTTCTGGAGCGCACCGACGCGCTTCCAACTCCGCTTACTCGCTGGCGCACCCGCGGCAACAGCATGGTGCGCCGTCCGGTCCAGCAGACTGACGGCCCCGGGCGCAGCGTCTCAAAGAACGCCCCGTGCCCCTGCGGGTCCGGACGCAAGGCACGGCGGTGCCACCCCGCGGGCGTTGCGTCCCAGTAGACGGGGAGACGCGTAGGGCCCTGGTTCGACTGGGGCCGCCCTGCAACAACCGACCACAGCGGCCGGGCCTCGCTGTCCGCCTTGAAATGTCGCGACCGAACAGTGCTGCGGAGCATGCCGCACCACTGCCAAGACTTTTCAAAACTGTTCACCCAAACTGACCCGCCGCTCCCGGTATGCACGACGGACTTCAGATCATCGCCCGGTCGGCCAGCAGTCTCCTGTCTGTGTCAGTGGCCACCGCTAGGCTCAACAAGCACCGTTATGGGGGAGGTTGTGTGACGTACGGTCTACTGACGCCGGATGTGCCGCTCGGTCCGTTCGAGGGCTCCCGTGTCACCGTGTGGTCGGCGCAGGGCAAGCAAGCGAAACTGCATGCCAAGCCCTCGTGCTCCTACTTGCGTTCCGCCCGCTTCACCGAGCGGGAGGTGCGGTTGGATGCCGCGACGGTCGGCCGGTTATGCCCGCAGTGCACGGCATACGGATCCTGGGCACGTCCCGGGACGGGACTGGCCATTTTCCTGGATGCGGTGACTGGTCTGGGGCTGCTGTATGAAATGGACCGCTATCACGAGGCGGACGAGGACACATACAGCGACGAAGAAGTGGGCCAGGCGGCCTCCATACTCATCCGGGCCGCGGCTGGCAGCGAGGAGGGTACTCCTGGCAACGTTGAGGGCGAAGCCGAAGACGACGCTGAGGATGAGAGCTGGGAGGAGCTGCAGGAAGCCCGGCACGTGCGTGAGACCGTCTTCGCTGAATGGCTCGACGCGCTGACCAGCCTGACCCGCGTGTCCCAGGTCCTGGACCACTTTCCCTGGCTGAGGTCCTGGGCCCGGGCAGGCGTGCAGCTCAAAGCCGACCACCTGGAAGTACTGCGGGCCCAGGCCGCACGGCTGGTAGCGCCGGACTCACTCGTGCTGGCGGCAGCGGTATCGGTCTCGGAGAAACCGGACCTCCCCTCCGACGATCCGGCTTTCGCCCTGCTGGGCAATCCTGCTGAGGTGGCAGCGCAGTTGACGTCATTGTGGCGGCAGTGGCGCAGCAAGGTAGAGGACAGCTGGGATCACCCGCGTGAGCAGCAGTACCTCGTCCACCACCTGGCGAGCGGAATGAGCAGCCGGCGCAAGGGATACGACCTGCTGATGGAGCGTGCCCAGGAGCTGGTGAGTACCTGGGAGCGGGCTGCGCAGTCGACCGCAGCGGACGAGCGCGAAGAGTGTGTCCTGGTCGGGCGCGTTCCCGACACTGCTCTGGCACAGCATGGCAGCCGTGAGCCGGTCATCGACCGGCTGAGCGAATGGGAGCGAGCAGTGCTCGCCTCGTACACGGTCGCCGTGGACTGGGGGCAGCCGGCCGTCACCGTGCGGGTTCCCCAACCGGTGGCGACCTGCCTGCTGTCAGGGCAGTCCGCGCTCGCCTACGACGCGCCAGCCCACCAGACGCCGGCATCCGTGGCCGTTGCGGAACCTACGGCCGGGGCTGACGAGTCCTTGCGGCCCGGGGTGTTCGACGACACTCCGGTCAACGGTCGCCGCCTGGTGACCGTGGAGCATCTGCGGGCGCTGCGCAGCACGATGGCGGATGCGGAACAGTTGTATGTGGTGCTCGGTGTCGGCACCGGCGTGGAGGTGGTGGCGCTGAGTGCTCTGGAGCAGCGGTGCGGCTCCGGCTGGCAGGGTGTCATCCTCGCCGGCGCCAGGGACCTGCCCGATGCACTGTTCGAGACCGGCCTGCTGGCCATGCCCGAAGGCGCGTCTGAGGGCGCAGGCGTGTGGACTCCTCGTGTGTACGACCCACACGACGAGGCGTTCGGCCGCAGCCTGGGCGCGGCAGAGGGCGAGCGGGTGCTCGTGCGGCTGTGCGAGGGACGCCGCAACGCCGGCCAGGCGCTGAAGTCCCTGGCCCTGGCCCGCTCGGTGGCAGACCTGCGTGATCTCGAGGCCGCCGGATACGACGACCAAGGACACCCACGCAGCCCGTTCGCACCGGCCGTCTGGGACGGCCTGCTGGCGATGGAACAACTGGACCTGGAGCCCTTCGGGTCCGGCTTGGACGGCGACTGGCCCCGCGGCTCGGGTCTTCCCCTGGGGGTGCTCGCTTCGGTACAGGCCTACACCACGGACGCGGCCGGCCGTTTTCAGGGCCGAGCCCACTCCCCCGACTGCGCGCACCGACGCCCGCAGCCCGGGGTTCGGCCACCACGACGAGATCGTCACCATTGAAGAGCTGCTGGGCAACAAGGAGTTCGACCCGTGCAGCAAGTGCGGCGGGTACGCGGTACGCCGCCTCACCGACGCTCAGGTCGCCTACTACCGTGCCGCGCACCGGCTGCACGACCTCGCACGGCTCATCCGCGCAACTCCTCGGCAGCGGGCGGTCGATACTGAAAAGTTCACCCGGACTCTCGATGAACTCGGCGACCTGGATACCCCCACGGCTGAGGCGTGGTTCCCATCGATGGGACAAGCCCGCCAGTGGCGGCGGATCACGGACCGTCTACGCAATGAGGTGCAGCAGCCTCCGGCCACCTGACCCAGACGACACCGCCGCCCCACGTCACCGGGCCGGCGGCGTCCCCCTGGAGCAGCACTGGCTGGCTGACGACGAGGGCAAGTAGCACCATGCCGCATCGTGGTCTCTTTCGAAGCGGCGTCCGACTGGGCGCGGCCTCCTCGGTGGGCGTCGCTGTGGTCCGCACGGGTTGGTGCGGACCACAGCGACGCCCACCTGTCCCGCAGGCCGCGCACTCCCCGTCGGATCGGAGCAGTTCAGGTTCTACCGCGGCGGGTGATCTTCCCAGGCCGGATAGTGACGGACGTCCCGAAGAGTTCCTTGAACTTCCTTTCCCAGTCGCCCTCTTTGACGCCGCCGCGGTCATCGGTGGTCAGCAGGGTGCCGTGAGGGCCGCCCTTGGGGCCGGGCAGGATTCCCTGGGCGGCGTACCAGGCCTTCTTCTCGTTCCATTTCGCGGCGTAGCTCGCGTCGTCGAGCATGCCCAGGTGTTCCCAGTAGATCGGGCGGCCAGGGTCATCGGTGGTGACGGTGAAGTCGGGAAAGCGGCGGCGTCCGTCGCTTCCGCGTAGTGGCCTTTCGTAGGTGAAGCGGCCGTCGGCCAGGCGTTTGAGGAGGTCCGCGATGATGAGCTCATTCTTGGAGCGCACAGTGAGGCCGAAGTGTGTGATGTGGACCAGGTGGCCGTCGAAGAGTCGCCGTTGCCCTTGTGCATCCTGGACTGGAACGGGTTTGGGGGCCCGGGTGAGGTCAGTCAGTCGGCGGGCTGTCTCTGATGCCGTGGGGTTGGCGCGCTCGCGCAGGGTTTCCAGTGGGCCTTCATGACAGACGATGATCTTGTCGGTCTGGCGGGTCATTGCGGTGTAGAGCAGCTCACGGGAGATACTCTGCAGGCCTGCGGGCAGCATGAGGATGACCGTGCCGAATTCGCTGCCCTGACTCTTGTGGACCGTCAGGGCCCACGCCAGTTCTAGTGCCGGATCGGTGTCGGTTCCCGCACGGTCGGCTGTGATTCTCAGGCCCGGCTGGGAGGGAAATTCGATCTGGGTGTAGCGGGGGGCCGCTTTGCTGCCCTTGGACTTGAGCTGCCCGGTGACTACTCCGACTTCTCCGTTGGCGACATACTGCGATGCTGTGGTGCGGGTGGCCGTGTTGTAGGCGGTCAGGCTCTGGTTGCGAGTGTTGACGACTTTGTCTCCCACAACGATCTGTTCCGGGCCGAATGGCTTGGGTGTGCGGCGGAATCGGGACTTCAGCGCCAGGTCCAGGGCTGTGCGCCGGTAGGTCTGCTTCAGGCGCCGGTTGAGGTGGGTGGTGCCGTGGGGGTGACCGCGAACGGGTGAGAGTACCTGCCAACGCTCGCACTGTTCCGGGGCCGTGCTGTAGTCGGGATATGGGGTGCCGTTCGCGCTGTGCCACACTCCGGCACCGTAGGACTGGGCAAAGGTGAGGTCGTCGCGAACGTCGAACTCACGGGCCAGGATGTCGCGCAGGACTTGGGCGGGTGGACGGCCGCCCCAGTGCTCGGCGCGCAGGGTCGGCGTGTCCTGTCCGCCCAGCAGTTTCTGCCACACCTCTTCGGCGTCGTCGGGTCGTCCGTCTCCGCTGAACCAGCGCGCTAGGTGTTCTGTTCGGGCACGTTGGTGACGGCAGGGTGGTCTTGCGTGGGTGAGGGCCTTCTGGTTTCGGTGGTGATTGCGACATCTACCGCCGAGTGCAGGAGGCCCTCATGTGCCACCGTAACGCTCCTCTGACTCCCACCGGCAGGCTGCGCCTGGCCTGGTGCATCGTTGAGGACGGCTGGCCGCTGCGGCGGGCCGCGGAGCGGTTCCAGGTCAGTCACACCACCGCCAAACGCTGGGCCGACCGCTACCGGCAACGGGGCTGGGCGGGCATGAACGACCGCTCCAGCCGCCCGCACCACTGCCCGCACAAGACCCCCGCCGACGTCGAGGAACTGGTCGTGCGGCTACGCCAGGAACACCGGATCGGCCCCCAGCGGATCGCGGTCCGCAGTGGCGTCGCCGCCTCGACCGTTCACCGCATCCTGCGTGACCACCGCCTGCCCCCGCTGGCCACGCTGGACCGGGCCACCGGCCGGCCCATCCGCCGCTACGAACGCAGCCGGCCCGGCGAACTGCTCCATATCGACGTCAAAAAACTCGGCCGCATCCCCAACGGCGGTGGCCACAAGATGCTGGGCCGGGCCGCAGGCCGCAAGAACCGCGACCGCGCCGGACTGGCCTATCTGCACACGGCGTTGGACGACCACTCCCGCCTCGCCTACACCGAAGACCTGCCCGACGAGACCGCCATGACCTGCGCCGGCTTCCTCCAGCGGGCCACCGCCTGGTTCGCCGACCACGGCATCACCATCGAACGCGTGCTGACCGACAACGCCTGGGCCTACAGCAAGACCACCTGGCGCGAGACCTGCCGGCAGCTGGGCATCCAGCCGCGCTGGACCCGGCCCTGGCGGCCGCAGACCAACGGCAAGGTCGAGCGCTTCCACCGCACCCTGCTCGAAGAATGGGCCTACCAGCGGCCCTACACCACCGATGCTGAACGCCAGGCAGCGTTTGGCGACTGGCTCGACTGGTACAACTACCACCGACCCCACACCGGAATCAGCGGCCACACCCCAGCCAGCCGCGTCACCAACGTGTCAGAACAACACAGCTAGGGCCAAGTCATCGCGTGCGTGGCCTTGTTGGCGGCGCAGGATGGTCAGTTCGGCCCAGCCCGGCGCGACACGGGGCCAGGGCGGGGTGTCTGGCCGGCGGCTCTGTTCGAGGTCAACGAACGGCCGTCCGGCACCGATGGGCGGCAGTTGTCGGGGGTCGCCCACCAGGACCAGTCGGTGGGTGATGTCTGTACTGTCCAGGAGCGCGGCAAGCATGTCCTCGGTCAGCATGGACGCTTCATCGACCACCACCGTCCCCACGGTGATGCGGTCGGCGTCGGGGTTGGTCAGATAGCGGGCGCTGCGGTCGTCGTAACGGCGGAGTTGGCGCAGGTACTGGGCGAGGGTGAAGGCCGGATGCCGCACTTTCTGCTCGAGCTGCACACGCGCCTTCCCGGTCGGTGCCAGGAGCAGGAGCCCGTCTCTGCGGACTTCGCTGCGTTGTGCCAGAGCGCGGATCAGGGTGGTCTTTCCCGTGCCGGCGGGCCCGTTGAGGAGCATGACACGGGAGCGGTAGATCATCTCGAGCGCCGCGGCTTTTTCCTCGCGGGCCCGCTGCTCAGCCAGTGTCTCGTCCTGGGGGGCGGAAGGGGAGGCCGCGGGCAGGGAGTCCAGCACGGTGTCCAGGGAGCTGGCGACGTCGGCGGGCACTGAGTGCGGGCCGCCTTCACGCATCTGGTTGAGCCGGTCGCGGATGAAGGTGCGGCGCATGGCCGCGGACGCGAGCTTGTAGGCGGGCTTGTTGTCGTGGAGGTCGGCTCGGCGCAGCTGGGTGAAGGGGTCAGGGGTGTTCTCGGTGGCGGGCGGCAGTGCTGCTGGCAGGAGTCCGAGGGCTTGGAGCATCGAGGGGCGGGTGGGGAGCGGGAAGGTCAGGGTCATTTGCTCGAGGCGTTCGATGACCTGTTCCTGGGGCAGCAGGGTGTGCCCCTCGGTGTCTTGGGCACGGGCGAGCACGGTCGTGATGGCGGCGTCCGCGCGGCGGCGGTCGTGCGGGTCGTCGAAGGGAGTGGTGAGCGGCAGCGGGTGGCGCAGGGTGGTTTGCCGGTCGGGGAAGACGCCGCGGTCGATGGTCTCGAACGCGACGGGGTCGCCGTCGTCGACGGTGCAGGTGACAAGTTCGTAGGGGTTGTCCAGCAGCAGGGCGGCACCGGTCTCCACTGCGGTGGTGCCGTCCAGGACGCGGGTCACCGTGTCGGCGGTGAGGTCGAAGCGGGACAGGACCCGCAGCGCTTGGCGTTCCTCGGCGGGGGTGTTGGCCCAGATGGTCCGGCGCGTGTCGGTAGCCAGGGCCTTCACAGCGGCGGGTACGGGGCGCTGTTCGAGCAGGTTTTCCAGCAGCGGCCAGGGGTCGTCGCCGTTGCTGGTTGCGGAGATGAGCTGGTGGGCGCAGAAGGTGGGGTGGAGGAATCCCAGTCGTTCCAGCACGGCGGGCAGGCCGGGTGCGGGTCCGCGGCGTTTCCAGGCGTGGGAGAGCTGTTCGTCCAGCCAGGTCAGGGAGGCTTCCGGGATGGTGACGCTGTCTTCTTCCAGGGCGATGGCTGCCCGGGCTGCTCGGTTGAGTTCCATCAGGGAGGCCACGGCGGCATCGGGGGAGATGTGTTCGGTGGCGTAGGAGAAGTTGCGGCCGTTCTCTGGCGCGGCGGCCAGGGCTTCGGTCACATCTGTGCCCTGGGCGGCGAGGGTGGCCAGGGCCTGTAGGGGCAGGAGAATCCCGCCGCTGCCGTCGGCACGCAGGCTGTGTTGCAGGGTGGTCTCCCACATATGGCTGGGGAAAGCGCTGCTCTCTGATCCCGGCCAGGTCGGTGGCGGAGTGCGGCTGGTGACGAGCGCGGCTCCCACAAGCAGGCGCCTCGGCTGGCCCTCGAAGGGGCTGTGCTTGAGGTAGAAGAAGATCAGTGACTGGTCGGCGACGACGTCTTGGAAGAACGCCTCGATGACTGCCTGCTGGTTGTCGCCGTTCATGACCCAGGTCATCTGGCGCTGACTGAAATGCTCGGCGACCCGATCTTCGGCGTCGGGCTGGTATCCGGGGACGGGCCGTTCATCGAGCACGGTCTGCTCGAGGTTGTCGCGGTGCAGCCAGAAGTACGGGATGCCATGGACCGAGTGGGCTGGCAAGGCGAGGCGGGCCGGCTGCAGTTCCTTCAGGCTCCAGGCGTAGGGGTGTTCTCGCACGGCCACGTGGGCGCGCTCGCTCATGAAGGCGCCGCGTTCGAGCGCGCATGGGGGGATCCGGCCGCCCAAGGTGTTCCAGTCCTGGCCGCGGTGGTCCGCCTCGAACTGGTCGTCGCGTTTCCTGCCGATCGAGTCCAGCAGCATGCAGGCGTGGTTGGCGGCCGGGTCGGCGCAGACCGTTCCCGCCCATCCTGCGTCGTGCCAGGGGACCCGTGCGGACAGATGCTGAACGTATGGCATGGCGGCCTCCCCCGGTGCTGAGCCAGTCAACCCACCCTAGCCGCCGGTTCCCTGGGGCCTCACTGGAATTGCGGACCACGTGCCCGGTACCGGTGGGGGCGGGCGGATCCGCTCGTTCCTGCAGGCTGGCGCGGGCAGTGGGGGCGTGTCTGCCGTTAGCGGGGACCCTGGTCTGCGGAGTACTCGCGGGTCAGCAGGACGGCGAGGCTGGCGAGTTGGTCGCCGGTGAGGTGCCGCCGCAGGACGTCGGCGGTCTTCTCGCGGTGGGAGCGAGGGAGAGCAACCGTAGGTCAGCGGGCTCCGCTCCGGCAATGGGTCAGGGGATGCGTCGCAAGGCGGCTGTCACCACGGCGAAAAGGCCGAGTAGGGCGAACTCTCTTGCAAGTAGAGGGAGATGACGCTCGCAACCGATCTGCAGCGGATCGTCGGCGGGGTGCAGGCTTGCGGGTATGTCGTTGCGCAAGGGGGCACGAACAGCGCCAACTGCGAAGCGACTGGGGGCCGCTGGACGAGAATGGCCCAGAGTCGGGAGGCGCAGGGCGGTTGTCAGTGGGCGACGACAGAATAGGCGCGACGCTGCAGTCCTGGAATGGCGCAGCACCACTGGACCACCGTCGCGTACCGCAGTTTCGGGTCTGCGACTCCCGACCCAGGTGTCGTGACGGCCGCGCTGGCGGTGCCCCCGTATGGTCCGCCAGATCCGTGCAGGAGGTTCGCACCATGGCAAGCGCGCTTATCGCTCCGATCCGCTCCCGCCGCACAACGGCCCCGTCTGGCAGTGATGGTGACGGTCCCCGCGAGGCTCCGCCGCAAGCCTTCACCATTCGTGCCGCGGTGCTGGTCCGTGTACGCGGCGGGGAGGAGGACACCGCCCGTGAGCAGTGGGAGCGGTGCGGGCTGTTGTTCTCCCGCGTGGACGATGCCCGGCAGGATGAGGCGACGGCGCTCTACCGGGTGGAGGTGCGTCTGCAGGGAAGCCGATGGGGCGCGTTGAGCGAGGCTGAACGCCGCGTCATGGCGGCGCTCGCAGGCCGGGTGACGGCACATATCGGAGACGCCACACTGCTGGAGCCCGAGGAGGCACGAACGGCTTCCAGTACCTGGCACGTGCACCGGAAGGCTGCCTGGGGACCGGGCTGGGCCACACGGCTGTGGGTGTCGGTGGGGGCAGCGGACGTGCACCGGCGGGTGCGTTTGGACGGTCCGGGCACGCGCGAGGAGGCTTTAGCGGCTCTTCGCCTGCAGCCGGACTTGGGGGGTGTGGAATTTGACGAGGACCGTCATGACCTGCGTCCCGGAATCGCCTCAGCCCATGCCCTGCGTCCGCAGGAGCCCACTCCCTGGTACGCCCGGGCCTGGGGGCTTGCCGGCATGGCAGTTGGCGCCGCCGCCATGATCTTTGGCTGGGTGCTGGCAGGATTGGGCCTGTGGTGGCAAGTCGTGCTGACGCCGCTGCTGCCTCTGTCGGCGTGGTGGGTGGGCGCATGGATCGCCGACCGGGAACGGCACTCCCGAATGATCGTCTGGCTGTGCGGGCTGACACTCGTCGGCAGTACCAGCTCCTGCGGCTTCATGATCCAGCTGCTTTCCCCGGCGCTAGGAAGCGTGGGCGTTCTGCGGCCGCCAGGGGTACTACTGTGCGGGCTGCTGGTGCTGCGTGGCTGTACTTACGCGCTGCGCCAGAGCTGGTTCTCCCGCAACGTTGCTGCCCTGCTGCCGATCGCCGTTCTCCCCCTGGCGTGGGTGCTGCCCTGGATGGGACGGCTTGTGCAGGGTGTCTACCTGACTGTGTGCCTTGGTGTCCCTCTCACAGCCGCCAACGTCGATCCCCTGTGGATGTATCTGGCCGGCGTGAAACCGGCGGGCCTGTGCATCGCGGCCGCGCTGTGCGGGCTGGGCGTGCTCGGCTGGGTTCGGCACTTCTACTGGATCAGCGGCTCGAAGGCGTACTGCATCGTCGTGGTCAGCACATTCACCCTGCTGACGATGGTGGTGGCCTTGATCGTGGGGCTGTCCTCAGCCACCGCGGCGGCACATCGCACCGCCGCACAGTCTGCGGCCGGGCATGACCCTTCGTCATTCTTCGGCATCAGCGCCCGTCTGGTCTGCGTGAGTCCGCTCGATGCAGCACACACGGCCGTACAGCCAGGGCCGTTGCCCACCGGCCACCCGGTCCTCGCATTCGACGTCACCGGCGACGAGACCTGGCTGTGGGATCCACAGCGGGCCAAAGGCACAGGCGACCTCACGAAGCGGGCGCTGCGCGTGCGCACCGATCAGATCGTCACCCGACCCGCAGCCCGTGGAGCCCACACCTGTCCCCCGCTCTAGGGTCTCTCGTTTGGATCATGCGAGAAGGGCGAGTCACCCAAAGCGGAACGAACCAGTTCGCCTCGAGCTCCGTCATGGTCATGAATGGATCGGGAGCCGCGCCCGGGGTCCGAACTCCCCATGCGTCATGCGGTACCCGGTGAGACGGAGCGCGCACGCTCCAGAAGGAGCCCACCGATGCGAATCAGCAGCTCAAGCCGACGCAACGCCGCCATGTCGACGCGGTCGCGGCGGCTGCCGTGGTACTCGGGCATGATCATGGTCGTGGCCGCGCTGACGACCGCCTGCACGGCGCAGGGCGGTGGCGGAGAGGCCGAAGGGTCATGCGCGATCGCTGCCATGTACGGGGGCCGCACCTACACGCAGGTGGCCAACGTCGACTTCACCGTTGGCGAAGCACTCGGCCCTGCCGAGTTCCCGCCCTGCGATGACACGCCGGGCCACGACGACGATGCCGCAGGGCCCGAACCGACCACGGCCTATGCCGTCGACGGCTTGAATCCACGTATCGCCATTGCGATGCGGTACACCTCGCACGAGGTCATGCTCCTTGCCGTCCAACCCGGTGGCAGCCTGCCTCCGGAGGTCAAGACCCTGACACGAGGCTAGGGTTGGATCAGCGTGTGGACCAGAGGAAGATGCCTGCGATGTGGAGTCCGGCCAGGTAGATGGTCGCGGTCTTCTCGTAGCGGGTGGCGATGCCTCGCCACTGCTTCAGGCGGTTGATGCACCGCTCGACAGTGTTGCGCTGCTTGTATGCCTCCCGGTCGAAGGCAGACAATCTGCCACCGGCCCGTCCGCGCCGCATCCGGTTGGCCCGCTGGTCGGCCCGTTCCGGGATCACTGCGCGGATACCGCGTCTGCGCAGATGGTCCCGGATCTCGCGGGAGGAGTACGCCTAATAGGCGTTGAGGACTGGGAGTTGGATCAGCTCTGGGCAGGGGTCGAGACCGACCGCCTGCTCGAAGTGTTCCGCCGGACCTGGCTTCGTCAGCCGGCTTTGGTGGAAACGGCGATGGGACACCAAACACTTGCCTTGCTCGCCCAGCTCGAAGCCGCCTGCAAGGCCTGCGACGAGCTGGCGAGCGCCACCGAGGAGCTCTTCCTGCAGCACCCCGACGCGGCGATCATCACGAGCTTCCCGGGTCTCGCCGCGCTGACCGGCGCCCGGCTCCTCGCCGAAATTGGCGACGACCGCACCCGGTTCGACACAGCCCGCGATCTGAAGGCTTACGCCGGAAGTGCCCCCGTGACGCGCGAGTCCGGCAAAAGCCGCCGCGTCAGCCACCGCCGGATCAAGAACAGCCGCCTGGCCGCAACCGGCCGGCACTGGGCTTTCGCCGCACTCACTGCCTCAATCGGCGCCCACGACCACTACAACCGCCGAAGGGAGACCGGCGATCGCTACTACGCGGCTCTCCGAAACCTTTTCAACCGCATGCTCGGCCAGCTCCACCACTGCCTGACCACCCGCCAGAGGTTCAACGAGGCGCTCGCATTCGCCCCACCGAAACCATCACCACTCACCGCAGCTGCTTGACCCGATAGCTGCATGGGGTGTCTTGTCGGCCAGGACCATGTCCGGCCTGGTGCGGGGCCGTCCACGGCGGCGGGGAACGCGCAGGCGGGCCATGACGTCCGTGAATGCGGGTGCGTCCCCGGCCTGTCCGGCGGTGAGGACGAACGCGAGTGGCCGGCAACGGCCGTCGGCCGCGAGGTGGATCTTCGTGGTCAGTCTGCCGCGGGAGCGGCCGATGGCGTGGTTGTCCGGCTCACAGTCCGGAGCCCCTTTTTGCGGGCTCCGGACTGTGAGCTGGTGAGCGCGCACGATCGTGGAGTCCACCGAGACGGCCCAGGCCAGGTCCTCGCCCGCGTCGGCCTGGTCACCAGGGCGGTGAACACCCGCTCCCAGGTGCCGTCGACGGCCCACATCCGCAGCCGGTTGTAGACGCCCCGCCAGTTGCCGTACTTCTCCGGCAGGTGCACCCACTGGGTCCCGGTCTGAAACTTGAAGGCGATCGCGTCAATCACCTCACGGTGATCTCGCCACCGGCCACCCCGCTTCGGCATCCGGTCCGGAAGTAACGGCTCGATCCGCGCCCACTGCGCATCAGTCAACGGCACACCCGGACCAACGACCGACTGATCCAAACGAAACCGCCTAGGCCTGCCGCCCCGCGCAGGGCCGGTGTGGCAGGACGCGCGTGGTGAGCGACGATGCCTGGTCCGCTCTCCTGTCGTCCACCGATCACTGGCCGTCTGCCACTGCCTAGCTTCTGTCGTGCCCCGTGCTGCGCGGTCAGGGGGTGCTGTCGGTGAGCCAGTACGGGTCCCAACACGACTGAGGCGGTCGGGTGACGAGGTGCATGCGCAGGCCGCGGGGTCCGTGGACGCCGGCGTCTGGAAGGTCGATAAGCCAGTCGAGGATGGGGTCGGGGACCTGGTCTGGGGCATCGAGGTCGGCCAGGAGGGCATCCGGACCGCGCTCGTCGTAGGGCGATGGCAGGGTCAGGCCCGCGGCCACGGCGTCGTCAATGATGCGGCGGCAGATGCTGTGCCAGCGGCCCTGTCCCCACCAGGAGTCGGTGTAGCTGGTGGAACCGCCGATGCTCATCAGGATCAACGTGGTCTGGGGGCCGAGGACCTCGTGGTCGAGCTGGCGCCAGCGGTCGAGTTCTGCGGTGACGGTGGCGGCTACCTGCTTCCAGCCCGGGCCGAACAGGGAATGGACCGGGGTGCCGTCGGCAAGGGCCCACTGCGGATCCATCAGAGCATCCTTGATGCTGTGCCAGTCGATGCCCTCCGCGGGGCAGATGTGCTGTTGGGTGACGCGAGTGACGGCGATGTTGACACGGGCCATCAGCACGTCGGTGTCCAGGTGGTGGTCTTCCACCGCGGTGTTGTTGCGCCAGCACCAGGCGGCCACCCCCAGCGCTGCCGCGTCCGGCACAATGTCGGGCTCGACGTTCCGGCCGTCCATGCCGACCACCCAGTCCAGGTAGGCGCTCAACCATTCGTTCTCGGTGACCTCCTGGAGCAGATCGGCCAGCGGCAACCGCCGAAAGTCCGCAGCCGGCTGGAAGATCCGGCGGACTCTGCGCAGGGCGAACTCCTGCTTGGCCTCCGGCGGTGCCGTGTCAGCGACAAGGACGTGAGCGGCATCCAGCAGCCCGGCTTCTCCGGCGGCGGCCTCGACGGCGGTGACGGCCTGCTCCCCGGAGGCGGCGACGGGGATCTCGATGCTGTCCTCCAGCAGGGAATAGGACTCGGGCCACTCTCCCGTCACGTCGTCGAAGGGCTGCAGGGCCAACACGCCCCGGTGGGGGTGGTATTCGACGCCCACGCCGCCGTCGCCGCGCCACAGGGCGGCGAACAACAGCGCGCCCTCCTGCTCATCGAAGTCGCTGTCCCACTCCTGCGGCAGGTCGAAACCTGCCCACTCCAGCGCAGCCAGCAGCTCCTCCAACCGCGCCACGTAGGTCTCCCAGTCGCGGCCTGAGGGAGGGGACACGGCAACGGCCGCACTGTCTGACGGTGCCGCCTCGGTGGGGTGGCTGCCGGCGGCTGGCGCAGGTACGTGCGCCGGGTGAAGTCCGGTCCGTGGGGCGATCATCTCGCGGAGCCTGCTGGCCTGCTCGGCGATCTGCTGGCGTTCGGCGGAGCGGCAGCGTGCGCACAGATAGCGGTACTCGTGGCCGAAGCGCGCCGAATAGCGGGTCAGGGAGCGCGTCTTGCCGCAGTCGGGGCACGGGCCGTGCCCGCTCTTGGGCCACCACAGCCACCACTGGCCTTCGTAGTCGCCGGGCTTAGGCACCACTCCCCTGCCGACGAGGACTTCCGCCAGCCGCCGCATGCTGCTGTCACCGAGATGGCGCGGCACCTGCGCGTACAGCAGGTCGTGGGCGGCCAGCAGCACGGCGTCCGCGACGCTCTGGCCGGTCTCAGTGCGGCGCAGCACGCCCAGTGCCGCGGCCAGTTCAGTCACCCCGGAGCTGTGCATGTTTGCGGGGCGGCCCTCGCGTAAGGCCAGAGCTTTGGCAGCATCGAGGTCAGCTGGTGAAGGTGCAGGAATCGTCACATGCGGAGAATAATCCCGCCCTCTGACAGCATGGGCTGGCGAGGTGCGGAAACGAGACTGTGGGACTTTTTCGCTCCCATGGCTGAGCCACAAGCGGTATAACTGCGCACATCCCTGCAGCATGCTTCCGCTGACTCGAGACTGCCACGCATCTCCGCCAGGCTTGGGACCATGTGCGGCCTCTCACATCCCAGGGACGGCCTGCCTTCTGCGTGAGTTGCGGCAGCACTGGCCGCGCTTGCTGCGGTAGACGGTCCACCCCGCCCTCCAGGCTCGGGGCAGGAAGCGGAAAACTCACGCGCTCGAAGAGCCGGTCTATACGCGCGGATTGCACGTCGCAAGAGCGCAATTCAGTCCGATCCCTCGTCGCCGTCCCACTGGTATCTCCGGTTCGTCGTGCTCCCGGCCCTCAAGTCCAAAGCCGTCGACCGCCACCGCACTGGCTGGGGGACGGTCGCTCGCTTCCTGGCGGCGCCCCGGCAGGGCTGACGGATCGTCATGTCCGCCTTGCGTTCCCACAAACGACGTGCATCGCCAGCTGTTCTCCCTAGGCTGCTACCACGAACGCCATGGCCCTCATCGGCGGCCTCACAGCCGCCGAACAGCGCGGTGGCCTGGCAGTGGGGTGCGTTCCCACGCGATTCTCATCGTCTGTCTCTTCGGCGGGCACATTGGTCTCGGGACAAGCTGTCGACCCAGAGGAGGCCCGGCAGTTGATGGTGCGCAACGGATGCCTGCCGACGACCGTGTTCCAGAAGGCCACGGCGCCCTGGCCGAGCATCTGTGACCGCTGCAAGGGCCCCATCAAACCAACCTACGACAGCATCGCCACCAAGGCCCGGCGCTGGGGGGACGCACCCCGTGGGTGCCGCCCGTGCGCGGATCGTGAACGCGCCGAGAAGTTCAGACTGGGCGAGGACGAACTGGCCAGGACGATCGCCAAGGCCAACATCCAGCTGCTGGAGCCGTACACGAACAACAGAACCTCTGTTGGGAGCCTGTGCCTCAATGAGGGGTGTCCGCGTGCCGGCAAGCCGATCAAGGTATCCATCAAGACGGTCCGGCAGGGTGCCATGGCCTGCAAGTACTGCGCCCGGCGGGCCATCGACCCGGACGTCGCCGTCACTGTCATGCGCGACAAGGGGTGTGTGGAGCCCAGTACTGTCTATGCGCGTGTGGACGTGCCGTGGCCGGGCACATGCCTGCGCTGCCAGCGCGCGGTCAAGCCACGACTGCACGACGTGATGCAGGGGCAGGGCGCCTGCATGTACTGCGCGCCGAACACTCCCCTGTCCCTCGAGCAGGCGTGGGCGCGCGCGATCGCGTATCGGTTCCGCCCCGACGATCCTGAGGGGTTCAAGAACACCAACGCCTCGTGGGCGGGCACCTGTTTGAACTGCGACGGACCGGTTAATCCGGCGCTCGGCAATCTCTACCGCGGCCAGGGCGCCTGCAACTCCCGCGTCTGCAAGGTGACCGGCTTCAAGGACAGCGAGCCGGGCATCGTCTACCTCCTGCAGCGGACGTCCGGTCCGGCCATGGCGAAGATCGGAATCTGCGAGGACTCGGACCGCAACACCAGGCTGCGGATCCACCGCCACAACGGCTGGGAGGTCGTCTACACCCGCGAGTTTCGAGTCGGGCTGCACGCCCGGCTGGTGGAAGCAGCGGTCAAACGGCTGTGGTTCGGTGAGCGCGCCTGGAAGAACGGCGCGGCTCGCGGCGAACAGTGGAGCGACGGCTACACGGAGACAGTGCTGCTCGAGGACCCGGCGCGCGGTCAGCCTTGGTCGCTTCTGACGCCAGTGGCGCTGTGGACGGACGTGGCGACGTTGACCGAGAGGCTCGGGTTCGACCTGGACGAGCAGCGGGCGGGGGAAAGGGCGTGATCGCTGCTCCGTGGCGGTCACGCCCAGTGCTCAGGCGGCTGTTCAGGCGGAGAAGCCGATTTCATGACGTGTTCGTAGGCGCCGTACTCGGAGCCGAGGTCGGCGGTGATGTCGTCGAACCAGGCCGTGTCCATGGCCTGATCGTCATCGGTCGCCCACACGTCGATCATCCGGTCCCACTGCCGGACGTTCAGGGTGCGGAGGGAGACGTCGCGCTGGAGGGGCAGGTGACTGGGTCTGGTTGAGGGGTTGGAACTCGATTCGGGTGCCGCGGCCTTGCCGTTGAGACGCTGCAGCAGGTGGCGGGCGACGTTGTGGCCGGGCACCCGCAGGTAGGCGGACTCCAGCTTCGCCAGGCTCTTCCTCTACGGTGCAGCCGTGCCCTGCGGGTCACGTTCTGGGTACCGCATCAATGCATGGGGAGGTGCACCGCGAGCACCTTGGCGCAGCCGACACTGGAGCTGTCCGAACCGTCCGCGGGACACCGCCCTGCCCCCTCTCACATCTGGCGCTGTACACCGCCGGCGCCGTCGGCCTGCGGGCCGGGGGCTTCTCCGTGCTCAGCAGCGTGCCGGGGCTCCACACGCCGATCGATTGAGGCCATGCGGCATTTGCTGCGGTGTCGGAGTGAACTGGCCGAGGTTGTCGGCTCCTTCAGCCCCAGGCGGGCCGTGAAGAATTGCGGTCTGGGTTGAGCAGAAGCCGGTCGCAATCGTTCTTGTAAGCACGTTTGGGCAGGCCGACATCACCGATGTGCGTAGCGTGGCCGCTGCCGAGCAGCGTGTTGGAAGGCAGTCCCATGAATGAATCTGTCGCTGATCTCCTGTCTATCCGCGCCAGGTACGCGGCCGTGGTGAAGGACGACTTGGAGCTCATCACGAAAGAGCGTGAGCGGATCCAAATCGATATCGCCGCTTTGCAGGACCAGTTGCGCCTCCTCGAGGACGGCCAGGCCTGGCTGGTGGGCTTGCAGAACAACAAGCAGCCCCTGCTGGGGCCGGACGCTGGCGCGGGCGGCGTTCAAGTGGAGATCGCTGCTGAGGCAGCTCCCTGTGGTGGGGACGTTGGACAGGGACCTGCACCCCCGACGGCCGTGTCCCCCGAGACGGTGTCCGAGGCGCCGACGTTGCGGGATCTGAGGCTGGTACGGCGGCGATGTGGGTGAGGAGGTTTCCGCTTTCCGCACGTGATCGCCGGATTTGTGCTGGTCGGGCATGAGCTCTGCTTGAAGCAGCGGAAGCCGCGCTTCAAGCGGCTGGCCGAGTCTAGTGAGACGGTGGCCGAGGTACTGGCGAAGCACCCGACGGGCAGGCGGGCCGGATCCGGGGTTGCTCGCCGGCGTGATCTGCTCGGTCAAAGACGTGACTTGCTCACCGGAACGAGGACGGAGCGACAACGGGCACCTCGACAGCTGCACTCGGCCTGCGGAACAGCCCCGAGCATGCCCGCTGATCACGCTGTCGCACCGGGGAACGCCGCGATCCCTGGCAGAGCCGGGCTCAGGGGAGGGTGCCGAAGGGGCCGAGGACTTTGTGGTCGAGCCGCAGGGATTCGACCATGGTCCAGGCATTGTCGAAGGTGAAGACGTCGGCGCCGCCGAGCCGGCTGGTCCAGGCCGGGGTGACGGCGTCGGCCGTAGTCTGGGTGAGGATGTCGAGGTACTCCTTGAACACGGCCCAGGGGTTGCCCGGGTACTTGGCGAAGAGGGGGCCCACGTTGACGAATTCGGTGATGGCCTTCCTGCCGTAGTGCTCCAGGTCGCGCAGGTACTCTTGCTGGATCTCGACGTCCTGCCGGGTACCCAGACGGGTCAGGTGCCCGCCGATGTAGGTCTTGAAGTCGAACTCCAGGAGCTGGTTGTGCGCGTTGAGCCAGCCGGGGATGTTGGTGGACACGACGAGGTTCCTGAACGGGACCCAGCCGGGGTAGACGATGTCCACGACGTTCAGGACCCTCTGCCGCGGCGCGTAGATGAACAGGTTGTCCTGGCTGTGGTTGGGGCCCTTGTAGTGGAGCTCCAGGACCTGGTCGTCCACCTCCAGACGGTAGCTGCTGGAGACAGAGCGGTTCGGCATCGGCGGCCGGCTGGACTCGGGTACCTGCTTCAGCAGGTGGGCGGTCTGCTCGTGGGCGATGATCACTAGCTTCGGGAGGCTCGCGTCGCGGAGCTTGTCCGCCGCGCCGATGTGGTCCGCGTGGTAGTGGGAGTACACCAGGTGGCTGATACGGGCACCCGGTGCCACCTCCTCGATCGCGCGGAGGATGTTGCCCCCCAGCGTCGGGGGAGCGTCCACGACGATGACACGCTGCCCCTCGTGGTGGTGACGTTTGGTCACCAGGAACATGATCTGGTAAAAGCCGTCCGTCAGCCAGTACAGCCGCTTGCCGATCTCCTGGACCAGATAACCCTTCGCGGGGATCTGCGGACCGATTGCGGTGGGCGGAACGGGCGCGTACGCGCCCGGTGCGGCAGCGGCCGCAGCGGGGTCTGCGAGTACGGATTGCAGCGCGGGTACCGACGCTGCCAGTGCCGAGTACTTCAGGAAGCTGCGACGGCTGGCCGGGTCGTGAGCGACGGAGGGAACGGGTTCCCCGCCAGGAGTTGTCGTCATGGCCTCTCCCAGAGGTGTGCGTCCGAATCGACGGGTGTGGCAGCCCTCCTGCCGTCAGAGCAGCCCACTGCAACCCGTAGCCGACGCAAACTGGAAGGGCGGGGCAAATCTAGGTGCTGCACCGCGCTTCATCGATGAGCCACGCTGAGCCAGTTTTCCAACCTGTGCAGCAATGCGGATCAACCACATCGTTCGGACGGCACCCTGCCGAGGAGGAAGCGGACGACGACCGCCAACAGGACCGCGCCGCCCGTTTGGGGACACTGTCACGTTGTCGGTTGCGCGATCGGCTGATGCTGCGTCAGGGCGGGAGGGGGCGTCGGCTGCCTGCTGCTCAGGCTGTGGTGGGCATGCCGGTGGTGCCGGTGATGTGGTTCCAGATGGTGAAGCGGATCATCATTTCGAAGCGGTAGCGGCGGGCGGTCATGAGATTACGCTTGGGTCTGAAGTGGGGTGAGATCCCGGTGAACGCGGACAGGAAGCGCTGCGCTCCGCTGGCGGAGCGGAATCCCTTTCATCGCGCGTTCCTGCTGCCGGGTGGGCTGGTGGGAGTTCTCCGCCCGGTTGTTGAGTCCCTTGTGGGAGCGGTGCTCGGCCGAGGGCATCACCTCCCGGTGCGCGGCACCATAGGAGGCCAGCTTGCCCGTCACGATCACTCGCGGCACCTGGCCGGTGGTCTTCATCAGCCGGCGGAAGAAACGCCTGGCGGCAGCCTTGTCCCGCCTGTTCTGGACGAGGATGTCCAGGACCGCGCCGTCGGTGTCGACGGCCCGTCACAGGTATTTCCACCAACACCGTTAGGTCTGTGACCCGCGGTGCAACCCCACTATGAGCGCCAAGCGGGGCCCGAGTTCAACCCGGTCGAGGGCGTCTGGTCACACCTGAAACGGTCGCTGGCCAACCTCACCAAACAGAGCCTCGACAAGCTCACCGCGCTGGTGAAGATCCGGTCAAACGGATGCAGTACCGACCCGGCCTCATCGACGGCCTCATCGCCAAGACCGGCCTCGACTTCCAACCGCCGAAACCTCAGCCGTTGAAGATCTCTAGAGCAGCAGAGGGGTGGTCAGGCACGGCTGGGCATGCCGCTTGCCTATGGGTGCGGCTATTGGACGGGGACTTCGGGGCTGGCGAGACTTGGACGGAGGTGGACGAGCGATCGGAGCGGACGCATGGACATACATACGGGTAGCGTCGAAATAAATCTCGCGACGGTGCAGAAATTCTTCGAGTATTACGCCACCAGCAACCACGAAGCCCTGCGGAGCGAGGTTCTTTCAGAGGGGGCCGCGTGGATCGTCCCGGGGAACCATCCGCTGTCGGGTGTCCATGTGGGCCTGACCCAGATTATCCACTATTACGAATGTCTGGCGTTTGCGGATCTGCGGGTCGAGACCCTCGTCAGTCAAGCCGATGAGAACTGGGCGATCGAACTACAGCGCGTGCAGGCAGCCGGGGTTGGCGGCTGTGGAACGGTGATGACCTGGCTCGTGTCTTATCGCTTCCAGGATGGCCGAATCGTCGAGGGTCGCCACATCCCGACAGAGCAGGCTTTGGCAGATCAGTTCTTCCGAGGGTTCACCTGATCAGGCTCGGCCCAGAACCCAGGTGGCCGGCGAGAGTATCGGCCGACCGCCGAGTTGTAGTTAGTATTTCCATATTAGACGAATTGACTCATCGCGCGTTTCTGCTTATATTGCATTGCGGTTCGCAGGAGCGGCACGTGCCCGCGATTTTTCGCAGAACAGTACTCTTTCCCCCTTGGAATCGCGGATAGATCTGCAGAGCGAATTATCTCGACAGCTGCGAACTTGCACCTCATCGCAATGGAGAGCCACTCTGAAGATCATCGTTATCGGCGCCAGCGGAACTATCGGCTCAGCCGTCTCCTCGGCTCTCGAGGACAGGCATCAGGTGGTCCGCGCCTCACGCCGGGGGCCCGTGCACGTCGATATGACAGATAGCGCATCAATTGATGCAATGTTGACCTCGGTGGGCGAGGTGGATGCCGTCATTTGTTGCGCTGCGAGCGGTTGCCTGGCCGGTCTTGAGGAGCCCGACGACCAGGAGTTCTTCCGGGGACTCGAGGGCAAACTGCTCGGGCAGGTTCATCTGGTCCGACGTGCTCTGATGCACCTGTCGGACCAGGGGTCAGTGACACTGACCTCTGGTCCCGGCCGGGTAGCTGCTCCGGGCATAACGTTCGGCGCCCTGGTCAATAGCGGGCTGTCCGCCTTTGTGGTCGCAGCTGCACAGGAGATGCCGCGCGGGACTCGCATCAACGCGGTCAGCCCCGGGTGGGTTTCTGAGACGCTCGCGAGCATGGGTCAGGACGAACTCGACGGCATGCCCGCCGCCGACGTCGCACGCGCTTATGTGCGCCTCGTCGAGGGCGGTGAGCAGGGACAGGTGGTGTCGATCAGCCGCTAGTGTCCCGCGCCGGAGATCCGTCGTCAGTTTGTGTATGACTGCTTCTTCAGATGCGCAGGTGCCACGTCGTGGCCCGAAGTCGGAGCCGTTGTTGCTGTCCGCTGATGAGCGTGTGGTCTTGGGACGTTGGGCCCGGCGGGCGTCATCTGCGCAGGCAGTGGCTTTGCGGGCGCGCATCGTGCTGGCGTGTGCCAGGGCTGATGTCCCACCGATCGTTGCGGTGGCGCGGGAGTTGCGGATCGCGGCGGACACGGTCCGCACGTGGCGTCGCCGGTTCCTGGCCGGCCGGCTGGACGGGTTGGTGGACGAGCCCCGGCCGGGCCCGGCCGCCCACCATCAGCGTTGAGCAGGTGGAAGCAGTCGTGGTCAGCACGCTGAAGGAGATTCCGAAGGGCGCCACCCACGAGTCGCGTTCATCGATGGCCGACTGTAGGGGTCTGTCGAGTCGGCGGTGGGCCGGATCTGGCGAAAGTTCCAGCTCAAGCCGCATCTGACCGACACCTTCAAGCTGTCGACGGACCCGTTGTTCGTGGGGAAGGTCTACGACGTGGTGGGGCTGTATTTCAACCCGCCCGAAGGCGCGGTGGTGTTGTCGGTGGACGAGAAGTCCCAGATCCAGGCCCTGGACCGCTCTCAGCCGGTGTTGCCGATGATGCCGGGTATGCCCGAGCGCCGCGCACATCAGCGTCATCCCCCACGCCTGGTGGCAAGCCTGGCACCTCTCGCTCTGGACGAGGTGCCAGGCTCCTGCTCACACAGTGGCTTCCGCAACGCGGCCGGCCCATTTGTCCAGGAGCTTTTGGGAGTTGGCCAGGGTGGGGGCCTCGGCCCACACTCGCGTGACTGCGAGGCTGGCGTCAGGGAGAACCAGAGCCCAGCTTCCGTCGGGTTCGACGATGCGGACGCCGTCGGAGGTGGTGTCCACCACGTGGTCACCGTCTGCTTCGGCGATGCTACGCATGACGATCCCCTTTGCGGACCATGGTGTGGGTACTTCGCGCTGTATGAGCCGATCTTCGGGCAGCAGAGCGTCGAGCTCGCTCAGGGTCAGACTTGACTCTGCCAGGTGGTTGATCATGGTGGTGAAGGCTGCCATCCCGTCGAAGGGTGCGCCGACCCCCGGCACGATGTACCCGCCGCTGCCGTCACCGGCGAGAATGGTGTCTGGCCGGGTCGCCGCTTGCGCGAGGTCTGCAGGAGACGTGCCGACCCATTGAACACGAGCCCCGTATCTGGCTGCCAGGTCCTCTGCGGTCCGGGAGATGGTGACGGGCAAAACGATGCGGCCGCCTTCATGATGGCGAGCGGCAAGTGCGACCTGGAGCAGGATCGCTCGGCGGTCGTCGATGACGCTGCCTTGGTCATCGACCAGGGTGAGCCGTTCGCCGACGGGGTCGAAGCGCACTCCGATGGATGCCTTTGACGAGCGGACCATGTCGCCGAGCCGAGTCAGGGCTTCGGCGTGTTCGGTGTCTGTCTCGGTGGGACGGGCGTCCGTGACACCGGTGTTGAGGACGAGGGCGTCGATGCCGAGTTTTCCGATCAGGTCAGGCAGGGAGTGGCTGACGGAGCCGTGGGCTGCGTCGATGACTGCCTTCACTGCGGAGTTGGTGAGTTTGCCGACGGTGATCTGAGTGGTGAGCGAGTCGGCGTAGGTGTCGAGCGCGGAGGGAGGCCGGGTGATGTCGCCGATCTCGCCGGGGAAGGCGCGCCTGTACTCCTGGCGTGCGTAGACGCGGTCGAGCTTTCGCTTGGCGGCCTCGCTCAGGTCGGCGCCGTCGCTGTCGAGGAAGAGGATCTCGACGGAGTCCGGTTCGGCGTGCATGGTGCGGACGTAGATTCCGCCGACGGCCGTGATGTGGGTCTGCTGGCGTGCCACGGGCATGGGGACTGTGTCGAGGGCAAGCACGTTGATGGCGCTGGTCTGGAGTGCGGAGGCTATGCAGTGTGTGAGTGCGCGGGCACCGCGGGAGTGGTCGCTGCCGAGAGCGACGGTGTCGCCCTTCTTCAGGGTTGAGGCGTACGCGGCAGTGAGTCGAACGGCGAGTTCTGGGGTGATGTCGACGTTGAGGATGCCGTCCACGCCGCGTTGACCGAAGAGTTGGGCCTGTCCACGCGTCTGCCAGACGACTGAGGCGTTCACGCAGGCTGCGTCCTCGATGTGCTTGGAGGGGTAGATGCGGACCCCGCCGGCGACGATGGATGCCGCTCCGATCCTGCAGTCGTCGCCGATGACGACGCCGGGTTCGATGCGGGCGGCGTGCATGACGTCGGTGTTCTTGCCGATGACGGCGGCCTGCACGTGTGTGTCGGGGGCGATGAAGACGTTCTCGTGGAGGACTGCCTCATCCAGTACTGCCCGGCTTTGGACCACTGCACCGCGTCCGACCACCGTGCGGCTGCGGACTTCGGCCTTGGCCTCGATCTTTGCGTTGGCGCCGATGTACAGCGGGGCAGTCAGGACCGCGTCGGGGTGGATCTCTGCGCCTTCGCCGATCCAGATGCCGGGCGAGAGTTCGAATCCAAGGTCTTCGACCTGGACCTTGCCGTCCAGCACGTCCAGTTGCGCCTGGGCGTAGCTGTTGTGGCTTCCGATGTCCTCCCAGTAGCCGTCGGCGACGTATCCGTAGAGGGGTTTGCCTTCGGCGAGGAGCTGGGGAAAGACATCGCCCGACCAGTCGACCTGTTTGTCTGCGGCGACGTAGTCGAGGATCTCTGGCTCCATGATGTAGATGCCTGTGTTGACGGTGTCGGTGAACACCTGCCCCCAGGTCGGCTTCTCGAGGAAGCGTTCGATGCGTCCCTCTGCGTCGACCACGGTGATCCCGAACTCCAGGGGGTCTGGGACTCGTGTGAGGCAGACGGTGACCAGGGCCCCCTTCTCGCGGTGGAAGCGGATGGCGTCCGTGAGGTCGAGGTCGGTCAGCGCGTCCCCGGAGATGACGACGAAGGGGTCTCCCCTCAGTGTCTCTTCGGCGTTCTTGACGCTGCCCGCGGTACCGAGAGGCTGCTCTTCGTGGGCGTAGGTCAGCTTGAGGCCGAGTTCGTCGCCGTCGCCGAAGTGGTTTTTGATGAGCGAGGCGAGGAACTGCACGGTGACCACGACATCGGTGATTCCGTGGCGCTTCACCAGGTGCAGCACGTGCTCCATGACGGGCCGGTCGACCACGGGCAGAAGGGGTTTGGGAAGGTTGGAGGTCATGGGACGAAGGCGGGTGCCTTCGCCGCCGGCCATCACAACGGCTTTCACGGCGCTGACTCCTTATGGGTGAAGGTCGCCTGCGGTCGGATCGTGCGACCACGTGCTGTCGGAAGTGCAGGTGTGGAGAGAACGCTGCGCGCCTCTGCCTGCGGTCAAAGGGCCGAAGGCAGAGGCGTGGTGCCGCGCGCTGTGCGGCGGTCAGCGGGGCTGGGGGCCGAGGATCCAGTTCTCCTGGACCGGAACGGTGTGCAGGTACTGCTTGTTGACGAAATTCGCGTAGTCGGCTTCGACGGTGGCCTGCTGGCCGGACTTCTGCGCGGCCTCGAGATCGGCCAGGCTGTCGAACCAGATGTGGTAGGCGACGTCGAACGGCGGTTCGCTGATGCCGTACCAGGAGTCGCGGGTGAAGGACTGGTAGTAGCGCGTGACGCCCGGAATCTGAGTGACCAGAGGGGCATGGACCTGGCGGTTGTAGGCGCGGAAGTCGTCGCGGCTGAGGCCTTCCTTGCGCTTGGCCAGGATCACCAGCTTGACGCCGGGCTGGACGTCGTTGTCGGGCTCGCCCTGGAGAACCACCTCGGTGTCGGTGTCGAGCACGACGGACTGCCAGAACGCGGCCCAGCGCGGCTCGTCCAGGCGCGCGCCCTCAAGAAACTCGGGCGTCTGCAGGGAGGCCAGCTGCTCCTCCTCGTTCTCCAGCCAGATCTCGGCGATGCCCTTCCACAGCGGCTCGTCGGCCGACTGCGGCTGGACCGTGGTGTCGACCGCGTACTTCTTGATCTGCGGGATCTTGCTGGCATACCGGACGGCGTGCTCCTCCACCCAGTAGCGGTGGAATTCCTCGTCGGTCATGCCGGGCTTCGGTGCAGCGAAGATGAGCTGATGGATCACTGTGTTCCCTTTCTCCGGTTTGAGCCTGGAGGGTTTCAGACCTTGTAGCGTGCCTTGACGTCGTCTGCGAAGCCCAGGTAGTCGCGAAGCGGCCAGACCACTTCGAACTCGAGGTATTCGCGCATCGGGAGGCGCCCGAGGGCCGCGCGGTCAAGCTCTTCCGCATCGGGCGAATCGATGATGGCGATGACGCGCTTTTGCGCGGCGACCTTCCAAATGCCCACGCAGAAACCGGAGTCCACGGTCTCCTGTGCGTGCTCGGCTTCCTCCTGCTCGACCTCCCACAGATCGTCGAGGCTGATTCGGCCCTCGTGGTTCCATTTCATCTGGACGTAAAAGAGCATGATTCGACTCCGGTGTAAGGAAGGGCCGCTACTGCTTGGGGGACAGGCGCTGCGCGAGCGGGTGATCGGAGCCGAAGCTCTCGACGGCGATGTCGTAGGGGGTCTTTCCGTCGTGTCCCACCAGATCGGTGCGGGCGCCGGCGGCGATCAGGATGTCGGCGCACCGCTCGTATCCGTGCCACAGGGCGTCGTGGAGCGGGGTGTATCCGTTCGTCGCGCCCTGGTAGTTGAGGTCGGTGCCCTGCGCGTCGACGAGGGTCTGCGTGATGTCGGCGTGGCCGTTGTAGACGGCCTTGTGCAGCGGGACGGCACCGAAGGTCGGCTCGGTGGCGTTGACATCGGCGCCCGCTGCGAGCAGGGACCGTACGATGTCGCCCTGGCCGTCGCGGGAGGCCACCAGGAGCGCCGTGTGGGCGTCGTTGAAGCCGTTGACGACGGGGAACCGGGCATCGACGGGCGTGCCGGAGGCCAGGAGGGACTTCACCTCGTCGTGGTCACCGTGGGCGACGGCGCCGATGAGCAGGTGTGCCTCGGCCTTCTGCTCGTCGGACTGCGTACGCTCCTTCAGCAGCTGCTCGGCGACCAGCAGCTTGTCCTTGCCGGTGGTGTTGACGTTGAGCTCGTACTCGAAGTGCTCGCGCAGGGAAAACCCGTAGTGGGTGGACAGGCCCATGCCTGCGTTCTGGCTCAGCAGGTAGCCGACGATGTCGGTCCACTTGTACCAGAGCGCGTCCATGAGAGGTGTGTGCCCGGTGGTCGGGGCGACTGCGTCCACGAACGCGCCGGCCTCCACGAGCACCTGCACGGTTTCCAGGTTTCCGTGCTGGACCGCCTTGTGCAGAGCGGTGCCGCCGGCCCGGCTGTCGGCCGAGTAGATGTCGGCGCCCGCCGCGATCAGCGCGCGTACCGTGTCGGCGTCGCCGAGTCCGGCGGCCGTCTGCAGGGTGGTGAGCCCGGTGGCGGCATCCCTGTGGTTCGGGTTGGCGCCCTGCTGCAGGAGTGTGGTGACCTCGGCCGTGTCGCGGCCGCTCACGGCTGCGAGCATCCGGTCGTTGATGTCGGAGCGGAACATCGCGACCTCGGCGGACGCGTCGAAGAACGCCTTCCAGTGAACGATCTTCTCGTCGTCGCCGACCGTCAGCAGCATGGAGAACTCGAAGGCGACCTCGAAGCCCGTCGTCTTGTGCCGGATCCGCTGAAAGTTGACGACGAAGGCACGGTTTCCGTCAACGATCATTTCGCGCTGCTCGAATTCCGTGACATCGGCAAACGCACCGCGCAGCCGGAAGGCCTCGGTGACGCCCTCCTTGCCTCGCCAGGTTCCCAGGTTGGGAATGGCGGTGGTGAATTCGCTGGCGGGCAGATCGAATACGATGTCCGGCGAGATGGCGTCAAGAACTCCACCGACGTTGCCGCTTGCGACGTCGGCAAAGAGGGTCGAGACAATTTCGCGAGTACGGTCAGAGCTAACCACAGCAGCCCTCCGGGAGATATCGGGTCTCGGCATCAGGAGAGTCATGGTCGCTCCAGGGCCGAGTGCCACCACGCGCCGGTGGCTGTACTCGAGTTAACCGATCCAATTAGCCTCGGAAAAGGCCTGCCGGGTTACCCGCTGAGGTCTGTGCAAGTTGACGGAGTAAGCCTGAAGGGCACCCGGACACGTTCGTCATGGGTGAGTCCTGCTGCTCTGGCCGCAGCCCAGAACCGTTACTCACAGCGACAGCAGATCAACCCGTAGCCCAAGAAACCGCCCGTGCGGTATGGTTCTGGCCGTCATCGTCACCACCACCACGCGCACCCAGGCCCCTGGCCCGAACCGGAGGATCGCATGTCTGCGCCCATCATCGACTCCGCCCCTTCGCGCTACGTCGACCTCAACTCCGTTTCCCGCGTGGCCGATGACCTCTTCGGGCACCTTCCGCGCGCAGATCAGCGGCGCTGGGCCGAGGCGTACCTGCGCGCCCTGCTCACCACGCCGGGCCGCAAGTCCATCCGCAGACTGGCGGACGCGATCTCCAACTCGCCGACCACCCCCCAGTCCCTGCAACAGTTCGTCAACCAGAGCCCCTGGGACTGGATGCCGGCACGCCATGCTCTCGCCCGGATCGCCGAACCCGAAGTAACGCCGAAGGCCTGGGTGATAGGGCAGGCCGTCATCCCCAAGCGCGGGCAGCATTCGGTCGGCGTTCAGCGTCGCTACTTCCCCAAGGCAGGACGCACCATCAACTGTCAGATCGGGCTGGGCCTGTTCCTGACGTCGAAGGACACGAGCGTTCCCATCGACTGGCGGCTCGCACTGGACTCAGCCTGGTGCGACGACGAGGAGCGCAGGCAGCGCGTGCGCATCCCGGACCACGTCGACGCGGTGCCGGAGTGGGCACACATCCTCGACATGGTCGCGCACGCGTCGTCCCGTTGGTCCCTGTCGCCGATGCCCCTCGTCGCCGAGTTGCGTGGCATGCGGGACATCTCCCGGCTGGCAACGGGGACCGCCGGCTTCGGACTGGACTTCGTGTTCGAAATCGACGGCTCGCAGCCCGTGTTCGCCCAGAACGACAAGCCGGCCTCCCTGAGGCCGATGACCGCCCGAGAGGTGATTCGACAGAGCTCGGCGCGGCCGTACGTGAGCGCGCTCAGTCCACACGGCCCCGCTCGCCGCACTGTCACGATGCTGGCCGCGACGGTACACCTGCCGGCAGCACCCCACGGACGCCCGGGGAACGGGCGTCCGTACCGCCTCCTGGCCGAGTGGTCGCCCTCGCGGCGTCGCCCGACCCGGTACTGGCTGACGAACGTCGCGGACCGCGGAGCCGACGAAGTACTGCCCCTCCTGCGCTTGCGCGCAGGCGTGGAAGACGCGATGCAGGATCTGTCCGAGGAGTTCGGCATGCTCGACTTCGAAGGGCGCTCGTTCCCGGGCTGGCACCACCACATGACGCTCGTCTCTGCCGCGTACGCGTACAGCCGCGTGTACACCATGCCTTTCCCCGGCTCCGAGCCGGATGCCGGCCACTCCGCCCTGCGTGTGCCTGTTCCCGCATAACCAAAAAACAAACCATCTATGCGGTTTTATAATGGCGGATACCCGTGCCCGCAACGCGACCGTCCAGCCTCACGCCGTCCGGCCGGCAACGCGACCGCATACCGGCTTCTCCCCCTCAGCGCACCCGCCGCCCCTCGTGGCGGCGTGGGCTCGAGACGCCCGCACTGCCCGCCGCGTCGAGGCAAGCCGCACCTGCAAAACCAGGCCGACGGCCGTTCAGTCGAGGCCCTCAGGACGGCAACCCGCTCCCCTTTGCCTCACTGCCGGCAGGGCGGGCCAGGCGTGCGCGACAGGACTCGCGTCCCGCACCGCCCACTCCCTCACCTCGCCCCGTCGGTTTCCCTCTCCCGTGCCGCACCCTGACGGACCCAGGTGCAACCGCACAGCCCTCGCAGACGCGGGCCGGCGCTTCCGAAACGCGACCCCTCCGGTCACGCTGAGACATGCTCTGGGCCAGAGGTCGAATCTCCACCAGATGACCACCCCGAATGACATATCCGCAGTTCAGGAAGATTCGTCAACGCGATGGACTGGATGACCAGCACAGAACGCCGGGTGAAGTCCGCAGTCCAGCTGCGCCCCATTTACCCACCTTCGCACCAGGTACCTACCGCCATCTTTCAGACGCGGACCGAAGACGCGTTGAAAAGAAAACCGCTCGGTCTGTATCTTGGGAGCCGGTTGGCCGGGGGCACACCCCGTCCCAGGTCGGCCGACGGTCGATACCCCTGACCGTGGTGCCCGCGGTGCACGTCCGTTCAGCCAGCTCCACGTCAGGAGACTGTCACAGTCAGGTCGCCGCCACAGATCGGCGCGACTTCAGCTCAAGGTCGTGATCCTCGCAGCAGGATCGCGACGCGGGGGAGTAATTGCCATGAGGCATACATCGGTTGTCATCGCCGGCGGCGGACCTGTCGGAATGCTCGTCGCGGCGGAGATGGGTCGGTACGGGATCGATACGGTCGTACTGGAGGCTGCAGAGGGGTTATCCGACCAGCCGAAGGCCAACACCCTTCATGCACGCGCCGTTCAGTCACTGGCCCGATGCGGATATCTCAACGCATTACCCGAGGTCAGACGGCGAAGCTCAGCCGCATCCTTTCACTTCGCGGGGATGCCGGGCCTGACCATCACAGCACCGGACTTCGAACCTCAGCCCATCGTCAAGTGCCCCCAGACCGAGCTGCAGTTGGCCTTCGAGGCACGTGCCCGGGCGACGGGCGTCGACATACTCCGCGGCCACCGCTTGGTTGCAGTGGATCAGAGCACCGATCAGGTCGAGCTGACGGTGGAGGGCACGCAGGGACGCCGCCGGCTGCGCGCCGACTATCTCGTCGGTGCCGACGGAGCTCACAGCACCGTGCGCAAGCAGCTCGCGGTTCCCATCGAGACCAGTCCTCCGAGTCTGTCAGCCATGATGGGGGTCGTCCGGTTCACTCACGCCGGCACAGCCCCCTCGGGATGGCAGCGCACCCGGCGCGGCTGGACAGTCACCCGCCCCTACCTTGACGGCCACAGCCTGATCCGCACGGTCAATACCTCGGGTCCGCACGCCGATCGCCATGCTCCGCTCACTCTCGAGGAGCTGCAGGACGAGGCCTCGTACATCGTCGGTCGGCACGTCGCCATGACGGAACCGCTCCACCTGACCCGGTTCAGCGACGTGACCACCCTGGCCTCGAAGTTCCGTGACCGTCGGGTCTTCCTGGTCGGCGACGCGGCGCACGTGCACTTCCCGATCGGCGGCCAGGGCCTGAGCACGGGGATTCAGGATGCCTTGAACCTGGGCTGGAAGCTCGCCCACGCGGTTCGCGGGCATGCCGGCAATGGCGTCCTGGACACCTACGACCTGGAGCGTCGTCCCGCGGCCATGCGGGTCATCGAGAACACCCGAGCGCAGCTGAGCCTCATGCGCCCGGACGAGTCGTTCGATGCGCTGCGCTCCTGCTTCGAGGGGCTGATGCAGGACGACCAGGGTGGAGCTCATCTGGCGGGGATCGTGAGCGCGCAGAACACCCGTTACCCGCCCAGGGGCGTGGGCGATTGCGGCGCAGAGGGTCAGTTCCTGGCCAACGCGGCGCTGGTGACGGCAGCCGGTCACGGCGATCTTGTCTCGCTGCTGAACGACGGACGGATGCTGCTGCTGTTGCCGGTCTCGACTGCCGATCGCTATCTGCCGCAGGCGCAGCCCTGGGCCGCCCTGCTGAACACCGTTCAGGTCATGCCGCAATCGGACCTCGGCGACAGAGCTCTGCTGGTCCGGCCCGACGGCTACATCGCCTGGTCACAGGATGGGGCCACGCCGCTCGGCACGTCCCTCCTCGCCTGGCTCGGGCCGGGGGCATGAGAATCCCGGCACCAGCCTCCCCGGTCGCCGGCCGGCTATGCGAGTCGCTGTTCACGGAGTTTCGGGGCGGTTTCAAGCTCGTTGGCGACGCGGCGGCCGCGGTCCGAGGACAGGTCCAGCGAGGCCAGGACAGAGGAGACGGCAACGGAGGGAAGAACGTGGCGCAGCAGGATCTCGGCTCGCTCACCGACGTCCTGATACCCCGTCAGGGCCTGGGACATCGCCTGTACGCCGGCGAAGGCCCCGACGATGAGCTCGGCCGTCTCAGCGGGATTCACCTGGGGCAACACCTCGCTCTGCTGAGCGGCTTGTTCCAGGATTTCGGTGAGAACTTCGATCCAGCGCATGAAGGCGTTCCCGCGGTCGAGCCCCTGTGCGCGATGGTCCATGGTCAGCCGGACAGCGGCTCTGACCACGGCGTCGGTGCGAAGCCGGTAAGCCTGGACGGCCACGGTGTCGACGAGTTCCTGCAGCTTGCAGGCCCGGGGAGGAATCGCCATGGACGCAACGTCCTGCTCGACGAGGAGTCCGCGTGCGAGGGCCTCTTTGGAGTCGAAGTGGAAGTACAGCGCCCCCTTGGTGACCTTGCCGACGCTGAGGATCTCGGCGATGGTCGCCGCCTGGTAACCCCGCTCTTCGAAGACCTTGGCTGCAGCTTCAACGATGGTCCGTCGAGTCCGGATGGCCCTGTCCTGGATAGCCATGATGCCCCTCTAGCCCTCTCGGTAGATCACTCCCCCGCCCTGACGAGGTGATCCCTACCCCTTAAACAAACCGCCTAGTTTGTATTTTACCAGCCCTGGCTCAAAGCAGGTATCACGCTGCACCACCCATGGAGGGAACTTTCGTGTCTCGTGCCACTCTTTCTACCGATTCGCCCACCAAGTCCGCTGCTCTGAGCGTTCCGTTGACACTCGTTCACCGCAGCAGGAACGTCGACGCCTTCGCGACCGGATGGGCTCAGACCGGTCAGGACCGTCTGGCCGTCCAGGCCCGGTTGCCGCACGATCACGCCTTCTTCGCCCCTGTGCAGGGACGGCTGCACGATCCGGTACTCGTGGCCGAGACGATCAGGCAGTCCGCTCTGGTCGCGCTTCACGGGCTGTACGGGGTACCGCTCGACTACCAGCTCCTCCTGGCCGCCCTCGACTTCAAGTGCGTGGCTCCGCTCATCGACAACAGCGCTCCCGTCACAGACGTGCTCGTCGAGGTCACTGGGTCGGAGATCAAGATGCGCGGCCCGCACCCGGGAAGCCTGCGACTGGACATGGTGATACGGCAGGGGAACACCGTGGTCGCCCATGGCGCGCTCGCCGCAAGAATCACCAGCCCCCGTGCCTATACGCGGCTGCGGGACGGCCGGACCGAACCCCGCACGTCCATGCCGGCGAGCACCCTGGCACATCCGTCCACGGTCGGCCGGTCCACCCCTGCCGACGTGCTCCTGGAACCGACCGCTCATGCCCACACCTGGCACCTGAGTGTCGACACCAACCACTCCACGCTCTTCCAGTCCCCCAAGGACCACGTACCAGGCATGCTGCTGCTGGAAGCCGCACGTCAGGCCTCTGTGGAGCTCACCCATGCGGACTCGGCGCCCTTCTATCCCGGAAGCGCCGAAACGGCCTTCTACGGATACGTGGAACTCGACGAACCCTGCCGCATCCGGGCGGTCCGCGTTCCGTCTCTGGTACCGGACACGACGGCGGTCCAGGTCACCGGGACGCAGAAGGACGCGCCGGTCTTCGTGACCACCTTCACCGGCTGAGCAGCGAGGAGACCCCCACACCGTTGACGCTCCCCTCCCTGAAGGAAGGGGATTCTTACGGCTCGCGCCGTGAGATTTCCTGTTTCATCGCCGACTGCCCGCTCGGAGAACTCCGTTGAGGTCTTACACCAGCTCCGCAGGCT
Organism: Streptomyces sp. NBC_00009; assembly: GCF_045040855.1. Taxonomy (NCBI): domain Bacteria; kingdom Bacillati; phylum Actinomycetota; class Actinomycetes; order Kitasatosporales; family Streptomycetaceae; genus Streptomyces; species Streptomyces sp. NBC_00009. Next base: position 8,917,305 of record NZ_CP108312.1, on the reverse strand, counting down.
GCAACCGCCCGCCCGGCGGCCAGAAGGTTCTTCGCTGCGTTCACGTCCCGGTCATGGGTCGTGCCGCAGTCACACGTCCACGTGCGGACGCTGAGCGGCATCTTGTCAGCCAAGGTGCCGCAGGTGGAGCACAGTTTGGACGAGGGGAACCACCGGTCCACGGCGATCACCTCACGCCCGTACCAGGCGGCTTTGTACTCCAGCATGCTCCGGAACTGAGACCACGCGGCATCGCTGATGGCGCGGGCCAGTTTCCGGTTCTTGACCATGTTGCGCACGGTCAGGTCCTCGATCACGAGCGTTTGGTTGTCACGCACGAGCCGAGTGGTGATCTTGTGCAGGGTGTCGCGGCGGCGGTCTGCGATCCGGGCGTGGATCTTGGCGACCTTGCGCCGGGCCTTGGCCCGGTTCGCCGAGCCTTTGGCCTTCTTCGCCAGCCTGCGCTGAGCTTTCGCAAGGGCGACCCGGTCGCGGCGCTCGTGCCTCGGGTTGGCGATCTTCTCGCCCGTCGAGAGGGTCAGGAGGTGGTCGAGACCGGCATCGACGCCGATGGCGGCATCAGTGGTGGGCAGGTGCTTGATGCCGGGGTCGTCGCACAACAGGGAGACGAACCAGCGTCCGGCCGCGTCCTGCGACACGGTCACCATGGAAGGGCTCACGCCGTCCGGCAACGGTCTCGACCACGCGATGCGCAGGGACTCACTCATCTTCGCGAGTCTCAACTCACCGTCCCTGAAACGGAACGCCGAGGTGGTGTACTCGGCGGACTTCCGCGACTTCTTCCGGCTCTTGAAGCGCGGGTATCTGGCCCGCTTGCCGAAGAAGTTCGTGAACGCCACTTGCAGATGCCGCAGGGCCTGCTGGAGCGGGACCGACGACACCTCGTTCAGGTACGCCAGTTCCTCGGTCTTCTTCCACGCCGTCAGCATCGCGGAACTCTGGTTGTAGTTGATCCGCTCCTGCCACGCCCATGCCTGCGTACGGGCGGCGAGCGCCATGTTGTAGACCTTCCGCACGCATCCGAACGTGCGCGACAGCTCCGCTGCCTGCGCATCCGTCGGATAGAAGCGGTACTTGAACGCCCGCTTCACATGGCTCGTGGTCACGCTCGCAAACTAGCGCCGCCACAGGTCCCGTTCAAACCCGCGGGTCAGAGCACTGGGATCCGCCCTGGCGGCGAATCCCAGCCCGCTGCCCTGCTCCGCAGGAGTCCGATTCCTTACCGCCCTGAAGGGCGGAGTATCCACGGAGGCATCCGATGATCCTCATTACGGGAGCAACAGGCACCATCGGCAGCGAAGTTGTCAAGCGGATGTCCCCGGCTTGGCCGCTGCGCCTGATGACGCGCAGTCCTGAGCGTGTGCAGGCCATCGGTCTGTCGTCAGAAGTGATCCGCGGCGACTACCACGACCGTTCGTCGCTCGACGTAGCGGTGAAGGGGGTGGATGCCGCCCTCCTGATCACGAACAATCCCCTGAGAGACGATGACAGCGCCTTCCTGAGAGCCTGCAGGAACGGCGGTATACGCCACGTCGTCAAGATGTCCGCTGCCGCGGTCGAAGACGAGCAGGCACATGACCTCATTCGCCGATGGCAACGCAGGAATGAAAGCCTGCTGCGAGACAGCGGGCTGTCGTGGACGCTGTTGCGTCCACGTGCCTTCATGTCGAACACGCTGTCCTGGTCCCACTCCGTCAGGTCCGAGGGCGTGGTGCGCGCCCTGTTCGGGACGGCGCCCAATGCGTGTATCGACCCAGGTGATGTCGCCGCAGTCGCCATGCACGCGCTCACAGAGCCCGGGCACAACGGGGCGACCTACACCCTGACGGGACCTCAGGCCCTGTCAGCTCAGCGCCAGACCGAGGAGCTCTCACGCGTGCTCGCTCGCCCTGTGACGTTCGAGGAGCTCACCGTGGCGCAGGCGCGTTCGCAGTGGAGCAGTCGCTACCCCGAGCCGGTGGTCGACGCCCTCCTGGACAGCGCTCTACGTCAGCAGGACGGTGCGAAAACACAGGTGACCAGCACGGTCCGGGATGTCACGGGCAGGGCGGCGAACACGTTCGCCGCCTGGTGCGGTGAGCACCGGCACACGTTCAGCGAAACCCGGTGACCGTCGGCCGGCTGCCTTCCGGATTCATCGAGATTCCTCCGTGGATACTCCGCCCTTCAGGGGGGAGAGGAAACGGACTCCTGCGGAGCAGGGCAGCGAGCGGGTATTCGCCCTGTGGGCGGATACCCGTCCCACGCACCGTCCGCGACTTGTATGCTCGCCCTTGCCCGGCTGGCGATAACCAAGCTGGCCGGGTCTACCGCCGGGCTGGCGGGATGTCAGGTCTGTGGAGCTGGCGTAAGACTGCTGGGCGTACCAACGTCCCTCGCCGTTCATTCGGGGCAGCGGCTGTCGATGAAGCAGAAAGTTCACTCCGCGAGGAATGAATCCCCCTGCTTCAGCTGGGGGAGATGTCAATGGTCGGTGTCAGCATCCCCTTCCGGCTGCCAGCCCAGCCGGTCCAGGGCATAGGCCGCGGAGACCATCGTGGCGTGGTGATGCCACCCCCTGAAGGACCGACCCTCGAAGTCACGGAGTCCGAAGGCATCGAGGGTCGGCAGCTCCTCGCGCGTACGCTTGGCCAAGCGCGCCAGATCCAGGACATCACCGACGGATTCGCCGGTAAGGCTGGTCACCCAGAAGCGCTTGGGCATCCCGTTGCGAGCCACCTCGCTGAGCAGCCGGGCTTCCCGGAAGCCGCCTTCATCGCCGACAGGGACGCTCACCGCGTGGGAGACAACCTTGAGGTGACCTGAGGCGTCTTGCGGGACGCGGCGCCGGCGCGTGCTGAGGAACGAGAAGTCGAGTGCGGTCATGGCGCGGCCCAGCGCGCCCTTGCGACCGTGGGTCTTGACGTTCTCCCGGGCATGCGCTCCGGTGCACATCTCCAGAGAGCCGTCTATCTCGGTGACGAACTCCAGGCCCCGCTCGGCCAGTCCGGCCACGAGCTTTCCCGAGTCCTGCACCTGTCGCAGGTCCGCCACCACAGGTGCCCGCGCCGAATCCCAGCTCATGTCGAGTTCGTCGACCATGTCGAGGTACTCGGCCCACTCAGGGTTGGGCTGTACCTCCTCCGGTACATAGGCTGCCTCGCGCAGCTCGCGGTCGGAGGTCCATTTCTCGGGCATGAGCAGGCGCCAGTTGACCGGGATGCCTCCTCTGTCCGTGGCGAGGACGGTGGTCAGGCCGATCTGGGAGTTCACCACGCGTCCGGCTTCCGGGAGATAGTGGCGTCCCACTCCGACAGAGCGTTCCCCCCGTTTGGGGATCGCCACACGGTCCAGGACCCAGGCGCGCGGGGGTTCCGCCTTCTCGGTGTACTCGACGATGTGCGCCCGCACCGGCTCCCAGCTCCACGGGCTCTGGTTGATGAACTGCTGCAGCGACTGATGCGCCGGGATCGACAGCACGTCGTCCGAGATCTTGCGCACCGTCTTCTTGCCCTGGACCAGGAGCAGGCCTTTGAGATACACCTCGGCCCATCGTCGTTGATCCACACGAGGCATGGAGCGAAAGATCTCACCCGCGAAGGATGAGATCGCATCGCGCACAAGAACGTTGTCAGCCAGCATGAGCATTGCATCCCCGTTTCGACCGTGAGAGGAGTCCTCGCTCCCCCCGCTTGCTGAGCCGAGTCGGGGGGACGCTGATTCTTGAGAGGCGTGCGCTACGCAGGAGCCGGGTCCTCACGGGCAAGGACGACGATTGAGCCCGGGATGCCGCGGCTGGGGACGGCAGGGCTGCTGCCGTCCCCAGCCGGGAGCTACCCGCGCGGAAGAGGCGTGAAGACGTCGTCACTGACTCCGCGACGGGCCGTGGTGCGCCGGTCGTCGATGTCAGCCCAGTTGGATCCGTACATGTCGTTGATCGTGACGGGGTCGCGGAGCAGGTCGTGGGGGTAGCCCAGTTCGATGCGGCTGACCGCGTCCAGCCGGGCGAGGTGGTCGTCGGTGAGGTCGACGGCGACGCAGCCCAGTGTGTCCTTGATCTGGTGCTCCTTGGTGGCTCCCAGGATGGGAATGATCGTGCCGGGGCGGCTGCGGATCCAGGCCAGGGCGACCTGCGCCGCGGTCCAGCCTCCCTCTTCGGCGATGGCCACCACTTCGCGGACCAGCTCTTCGCTGCCTGCGCGGTTGTGGTCGCGGGGGGCCACGGTGAGCCGACCGGTCCCTCCGGTGAGGTACTTGCCCGTCAGGCGGCCCTCGGCGAGAGCGCCCCAGGCGAGCACCGGCAGGTCGAACTGGCGGGCCATGGGCAGGAGGTCACGCTCAGGTGCACGTTCGAGCAGGTTGTAGCGGATCTGCATGCCGACGAAGGGGGACCAGCCCCGCAGCTCGGCCAGGGTGTTGGCCTGGGCCACCTCCCAGGCCGGCCAGTTCGCGATCCCCACATGGTGGATCTTTCCTGCCCGTACCTGGTCGTCCAGTGTGCGCATGACCTCCGGAATCGGGGTGAGGGTGTCGTGTGCGTGCACCCACAGCAGGTCGATGTAGTCGGTGCGCAGTCGGCGCAGGCTCGCATCGATGGAGGAGACGAGGTTCTTGCGGTGGTTGCCCGCCGAGTTGATGTTGCCCGCGTCGGTCTGGAGGGTGTACTTCGTGGTCAGGACGAAGTGTTCACGGCGTCCTTCCAGAAGCTCGCCCAGAAAGCTCTCCGATGTACCGCCGGTGTAGTGGTCTGCGGTGTCGATGAGGTTTCCGCCTGCCTCGGCGTAGAGATCGAGTATCTGTGCGCTCGTCTCCTTGGGGGCTCCCCAGCCCCAGTCCTCGCCGAATGTGACGGTTCCCAGGGCGAGTTCCGAGACCCGCAGACCCGACTTGCCGAGCACCGTGTATCGCATGTGGTCTCTCCTTGGATCAGTGCGTGCTGGCTTCACTGGCGGGCGACAACCGGGCTGTACTGCTCGTAGAGCTCGATCAGCTCGCCGGCGGGACCCGCGATGAAGGCCACACGGACTTCCATCTCCGGAGTGCCGTTGAGGACGACGGTCTCCGGGGCGCCGTCCCAGTCCTCAAGGGCGTAGGGGCGCCCGCCCGAGGCGAGGCACTTGGTGTATGCCTCGTCAACGCTCGGCACGATGAGAGCGATGTGCTGGATCGGTCCGGCCGAGGAGTCGACTCCTCGGGTGCCGCCCGGGAAGAGCTCGATGTAGGTCTCGCCCTCCAGCTCGATGTAGACGCCTCGGCCGGTGTAGACGGCGTGCCCGGGGCAGGCCGCCTTGGAGGACTTGGTCCACTCGTAGCGACGTGTAAATCCGAGGCCCTCGCTGTAGAAGCGCAGGGACTCGTCGACGTCTGGGCAGTTGATCGCGACGTGCATCAGCGTGGCGGAACCCTGCGGGCGAGCGTACGGGGGCGACATGTCTTCTCCTTGGACAGTGGTGAACGGGACGGCTATTGGGTGCGGTTGAGCCACTGCGTCAGCTGAGCGGGCAGCTGGGCGGCCTGCTCGGAGGGAGCGGTGAGGGCGATGTGTCCGTCGGGCCGGACGAGCACGGCATGCGGCAGCTCGTCGTCGGCGGCTACGGCGATGTCGAGGCCGGTGGACTCGACGGCCTCCTTGACCGCGAGAGCGTCGGCGTCGGTGGGCAGGACCAGCGACCAGGCAAGGCCGCCGGCCATGCCGGGGCGGGGGGCCATGCGTTCACCGACCGCCGGCTTGGGGCCCTCGGGGTTCCCGTAGGCCACGGCCAGCTGCGCCAGACGGCGCGCCAGCCAGGTGCGGACCTCGGGTATCTGTCCGGCGGCGGCCAGGACGTCGTTGCGCATGCGCATGGACACCGGATCGCTCATGGTCGAGATGTCGTGCAGCTGGGCGGCGAAGGCCAGCAGTCCCTGCGCCATCGGGCGCCGTTCGGCGTTGTAGGTGTCGAGCAGTTCGGGGGCGGCTTCGCCCTTCAGGACGGCTGCGAGCTTCCATGCCAGGTTGAAGGCGTCCTGGAGACCTGTGTTCATCCCCTGCGCTCCGACGGGGCTGTGCACGTGGGCGGCATCCCCGACCAGGAACACCGGGCCCTTGCTGAAGGTGTCGGCCAGGCGGTGGAGCACCCGCCAGGTTGATGCCATCTCCAGCTTCTTGACCTTGGCGCCGGCGGCGGTCGGGCCCCGCGTGTCGAGGAGGTGCTGCACGTCGGCGAGGTCCGGCGTGGGTGTGTCGTCGTCGACGAGCGCCACGATGCGGTAGGTCTCCCCTTGTAGGTGGGAGACAGCGAGCAACCCTGCCGGGGAGAAGAAGAAGGAGATCTCTCCCTCGGGTCCGTCCCACTGCATGCTGAACTCGATGAGAGCGAAGTTCTGCGGGCGGTCGTGTCCGACGAAGGGGATGCCCGTCTGTGTGCGGACCGTACTGTGCAGGCCGTCGCATCCGACGACGTAGCGCGCCTGGATGGCACGAACTTCACCGGTCGTGTCGTCGCTGACCAGGGCGTTCATTCCCGGAAAGAGTTCGCTGAGGTCCAGGAGGGTGTGCTGGCGGTACACGCGGCTGCCCAGTTCCTGCAGACGACGCTCGAGGACTTCCTCGGTGGTCTGCTGGGGGACGGCCAGTACGAACGGGTACGGGGTGTCGAGCTCGTTGAACGGCGTGGTGAGCACCTGGCGTTCGCCGTCGCGGACGGTGAAGGAGCGGCCCGGCCGCCCTTTTGCGATCAGCGGGTCGGCCGCGCCGATCGTGGCGAGGGACTCGAGGGTGCGGGCGTGGACGGCCGCAGCCCGTGAGTGGACGGCGTTGCTCGCCGCGCGGTCGATGATGACGTGGTCGATTCCCTGGCTGCGAAGGGCTGCGGCCAGGGCCAGCCCCGACGGGCCGGCTCCGACGATCAGGACGTCGGTACGGCTCGGCAGGACGGATTTACCGCGGTCATTCGGCATTTAGTCACTCCAGTATGGGCAGCAGCAACCCACCGAGCCTCGGCTGCCGTGAGCGCGCACAGGGCACGGTTTCGGGGGTCTGAAATATTCGCGGGCTAATTGCGAACGGTGTAAGTATGAGCGGGCGGTAGCGTGGTACTCAATGCCGAATGCACGAAGTCGCTTCGCGCAGTCTGCCTACTTTCGAGTAGCAGCGGAGTGCCGCTTCGCTCCCCTTACGCGAGAGAAACAAACATTCCCGCACCGACTGCGTTGACTAACCATTCTCGCCGCCGTCCGGTGAGCAGATCTTGATGCAGGATCGGATGAAGTCCTGGAGCGCGGGACTGCTGGCTCTGTCCGGCGCCCAGGCGACACCGACCTGGCTGGGGCTCACGCCGCAGACGGGTCGGTAGGTGACGTCCGGCCGCTGGTAGAAGCGGGCGGTCGCTTCGGGAGTGAGACTGACGCCGTATCCGTTGGCGATGGCGGTCAGCCACTCGTCCGGGTTGTGAGCGATCGTGCCGATCCTGACCGGGTGGCCTTGGCGCTCGTCCGACGCAAGCCAGTACTCACGCCACCAGCCGGACTCCTCCGGGGTGGCCACGAACGGTTCGTCGAACAGTTCGGTGAAGTCGATGACGTCCTTGCCGGCCAGCGGGTGCGAGGAGGACAAGGCAACCCAGCGCGGCTCCGTGATGAGCGTCTCGACCTGCAGTTCCTCCTGTCCGGGAAAGGGCAGGCGCAGCAGTCCCGCGTCGACGTCTGCGGCCGCGAGTCCCGCGGTCGGGTCGGTCCACTCGGTCTGGCGCATCTCGACGCGCCAGCCGGGGCGGGCGCGGGCGAACTCCGCGATGATGCGTGGGGTGCTTTCGTTCGCGGCGCTGGCCACGAACCCGACGCGCAGCACGCTCGCGGCACGATGGGCAGCGCTGCGCAGCGTGCGCAGCGCTTCCTCCCATGAAGCGACGATCCGTGGGGTCTCGTGCTGCAGGGCTGTCCCCGCCTGTGTCAGTTGCATGCCTGATCGGCTGCGGGTGAAGAGGTCCACGCCCAACTGGGTTTCGAGGATCTTGATCTGCTTGGTCAGGGACGGCTGCGCGATGAAGAGCCGCTCAGCAGCTCTGGTGAGGTGCCCTTCCTCGGCAACGGCCATGAAGTAGCGAAGAAGTCGCGTGTCGATATCCATGAAATCAGGCTATGGAAAGAGGTATTGGACGGAAGGGCAGGGTGGGCAGGATCCTTTTATCGGCAGGCAGGCCCTCGCTCTTTGGCGGGGTCGGACCCTCTCCATGAAAAGGAATTGGCCTCATGTCTTTCAACGCCTCCTTTGGTATTCAGGGCACCACCGCTGTGATCCGGCTGGCCGGGCAGGCCGAGGACCGCAACGTATCGGAACTGCGCGGGGCGATTGATGCCGCTGTGGCCCAGGCGCCACGCCGCCTGGTGATCGACGTCAACGACACGACGGCGCTGGCTCCTGCGGCGCTGCGCTGCCTGGCTTTTGCCCAGCAGCAGCTGCCGGCGACGACGGAGATCGCCGTGGATGGGGCCTCTGCAGGGCTGCGTTCCCGTCTCGGGCTTGCTGGTCTGGATCGCTCGATGACGATCATCGATGCTCCTGTGCCTGCCGGCGTGTGAGCCGAAGTGTTGGCGGTATCGCCCCGCCCGGTACCGGGCCGGGGCGGGGCGGGGATGGGGGTCAGCTCGTGGGACCGGCCACGAGAAGGAGCGCCGCGTGCGCTGCCAGACGCCGTTCGCCCGCCGGGACGACAGGCTCGTGTCCTGGCTGATGGAACTCGCCCGTTCCGGTATCGGTGAAGGTCCGCCAGTGCATGCCCGGTGGCGGTTTCGGCAGTCGAAGACACTGCTCAGCGGTGCCTGAGTTGACGGCGAGGTAGATGCAGTCGGTGTTTTTCTGCGGGTCCTGCTCGTACAGCAGCGCAGCGAGCAGGGTGGAGTCCTCGCTCCAGTCGGGCTCGTCCACGTCGGTGCCGTGCCAGCTCACCTGGGGGTAGTGCCAGCCGGCGCGGGGCTCGCTGTCGGGGTGTTCGAGCCGGCGCAGGACGGGGTGGCGTTTGCGAAGTGCCAGGCACGCCTTGGTGAAACGGAGGCGGTCGGCGTGGGTGTCGGCACGTTGCCAGTCGACCCAGCCCAGTGGTGTGTCCTGGCTGTAGGTGTTGTTGTTGCCGTGTTGGGTGCGGCCGAACTCGTCCCCGCCCAGGAGCATGGGGATGCCCTGGCTGCAGGAGAGAAGGAGGAGCGCGTTGCGGGCTTGTCGCTCGCGCAGTTGCTGCACGGTGGGGTCGGTCGTGGGGCCTTCCGCTCCGCAGTTCCAGCTCTCCTCGTCGGGGATGCCGTCGAGGCCTCCTTCTCCGTTGGCCTCGTTGTGGCGTTGGTCGTAGGCGGTCCAGTCGGCCAGGGTGAGGCCGTCGTGGCAGGTGATGTAGTTGATGGATGGGGCCGCTGTGCGGCCGGCGTACAGGTCGGGTGAGCCGACGAGCCGGGTCGCGAACTCGGCTGCGGATCCTGGGCGTCCGAGCAGGAAGCGACGGATTGCGTCGCGATAGCGCATGTTCCACTCACCCCACCGGTTGTGGTGCGGGAAGGTCCCGACCTGGTAGGTGCCGGCCGCGTCGGTGGCCTCCGCGATGAGTTTGCAGTGGGCCAGGACGGGGTCGTTGGCGATGGCCTCGACGAGAGGAGGGTTGGGGAGGATCTCTGCGTCGGTGCCGCGCGTCAGGATGGATGCCATGTCGAACCGGAAGCCGTCGACGTGATAGGCAGTCGCCCAGTGACGGAGGCAGTGGAGTATGAATGCCCTGGTCAGTGGGTGGTTGCAGTTGACGGTATTGCCCGTGCGGGTGAGGTTTTTCGGGGCACCGTCGGGGGTGAGCAGGTAGTAGGCCTGTTCGTCCAGGGCTCGCAGCGACAGCGTGGGCCCGCGGTGATCGCCTTCAGCGGTGTGGTTGAAGACGACATCCAGGATGACTTCGATCCCGGCGCGGTGAAACTCCTTGATCATGGCTTTGAGTTCCTTCTGCGCCCCGCCCAGCTGCTGGTCGCCGGCGTAACCGGCTTTGGGGGCGAAGAAGGCGACGCTGTTGTACCCCCAGAAGTTGCGAAGGGGTTCGCCGGTGTCGGGTGAGGTGTAGGTGTTGTCGGATTCGTCGAACTCGAACACGGGGAGCAGTTCGATGCAGTTGACGCCGAGTGCGGTCAGGTAGGGGATCTTCTCGGTGAGTGCTGCGTAGGTTCCCGGATGGGCCACGGCGGCCGATGCGTGCCGGGTGTAGCCGCGGACATGCAGTTCGTAGACGACGAGATCGTCTGCCGCGATGTGTGGTCTGTTCTCGCCGTGCCAGTCGAAGGTGTCTGAGGGGATGGCTGAGCGGTAGGAGGGCCGCTCACCCCAGGCACCCCTGCCGCCCAGCTCGTGGGCGTACGGGTCGAGGATCACAGGTGACAGGTGATCGCCGGTTGCGACCCGGTATCCGTAGTGGAACCGGGCCGGATCGATGCCGTGCACGGTCATCGCGAAGACCGTCCCGACCCGCAGGTGGTCGGGGAAGTCGATCTCAGCGACGATTGCACCGTCGGCTGCATCCATGAGGACGAGTTGCATGCCGGTGGCGGTCGAGGAGTTGACGGCGAAGTTGATGCCGTCGGGGACGACCGTGGCGCCGAGCGGCTGTGCATTGCCTGCGGAAATCCGGGGCTGTGTGACGCCGATGGCGGGATGTGCGGTGGTCACAGACATCGCCACTACTCCTTGTGCGGCCTGAGGGTGGCCTGGACGCGAAGGGGCTGGTCGGTGTCGGGCAGCTTGACCGTCATGGCCGAGGCGTCGAAGTCGCTGTACGGGGCTCCGTCGATCAGGACCCGGTCGAGACAAATGCGCCCAGGAGGCAGGATGTCCGGAGCCACCCTGAGGAGTCCGCCGGGGAACGAGCTGCCGGCCTGCGGGTTGAAGTGGAGGTTGAGAGGCTCCTTGTTGATGAGCAGCTGGGTGTAGGTCTCGGCGAGGAAGCACAGTTCGGCCTTGTGGTACATGGCCATGGCGTGGCTGCCCTTGAGCCGCTCGTTTCCGACCAGGTAGGGCAGGCCCTGTGCCAGGACGGTGAAGAAGACACCGCCCTCGTCGTGGTCGAGGAAGAAGGAGTTGTAGAACGCTGAGGACTCCCGCGCGTGCTGCAGGAACTCGTCGTTGTGGAGCGTGCCGGCGAGGATGAGGTAGGCCAGGATGGCCTGCTCCTGCTGCCACCAGGTCTTGCGGTCATGCCAGACGAAGGCGTGCCGGCCGTCCTGGGCTGTGCGTTGCAGCATGTCGTACCAGCCGCCGCGCTGGGCGTCCCTGCCGACCTCCGGCATGGAGGCGCCGAGCTTCTCGGCCAGCGCACGGTACTCGCGCTTGGGGAGCGTGCTCTGCATGCGCATGAGGTTCCAGGCAATCTTGAGATTGTGCCCGACGACGGCTCGGTCCTGCTGCCAGCCCCATTCGCTGTCGGGCGACCAGTCCGCGTGGAAGCGTTCCTGGACGAACGGGCTGTCCCGGTCCGGCATATGAGTGACGATCATGTCGAAGGTGTGCTCAAGCATCGTGCGGTAGCGCTCGTCACCGGTGGCCAGGTACAGGTTGAAAAGGTAGGCCGGGGCGTGGTCACCGACGGAGTTCCAGTTTTTGCGGGCCCGGTTGGGACCGAGACTGTCCTGGTAGGGGCTGAGGGTGACCGGGTCGATGTGGGAGTAGTAGCCGCCCAGCCGGGGGTCGTGGAAGAACTTCTCGAAGAGGCGGACCGTTCCCTCGATGTCGGCCAGCAGATCGGGCGCGCCGGTGAGTCGGTAGGTCTGGGTGAGGCCGACCAGGGCGTAGATCTGCTCGTAGGCCGGGATGGCACGGTAGTCGTCACCGAACTCCGATGCGAACAGTTGGTGTTCGCGGCCCGCTGACTTCTCAAGGCCGTGGTACCAGTAGACGACGTCCTCGTCGGGGTCGACGTAGCGCAGGTGGTCGTGGAGATAGGCGGAGCCCGCGTTGGCCACGGCGAGCGCGTCTTCGTCGCCGGTGAGCATGAAGGCGCTGGCCATGCCGTAGACCATGCGGGAGATGGTGTCCGTCTCCTGGATCGGATGGGCGGTCTTGCCTCCGCTTCCGCTGATGACGGTGCGGTAGTCGCCGAAGTCGATGGCGCCGCCTGCGAACTGCGACTGCCGGTAGAAGGTGGCGAGTTCTCGCAGTTGCTCGCTCCACCAGCCCGGGCGCTCGAACGGCCACTGGTGGTGCTCGTCGTTGACGAACACCAGCTGTGACGCCTGGTAGTGCGCGCCGTCCGCGTTCGGGTAGATGGGTCCGTAGCAGAAGACGAAGCGGCCTGGCGTCAGCTGTCCGTACAGGTCGGCGGAGACGTCCTCGTAGCGGCGTCCCAGGTTACGCAGTCGCTGGCCGTGGGTGGTGTCGGTCAGGTGGACGTCGACCGTGCGGTTGTCGAGGGTGCGCAGTGTGACGCGCCGGCCCTGCCGCTGCTGGACGTATCCGGCGATACTGTCGGAGAAGGGGAAATCGATCTTTGTGGCCATGAGCGGCCTCCTCTCGAGTGGGAGAGCCGTCTGCTAGGCAGCAGCTTCGGTGACGGGGTCCAGCAGGTCGATGATGGTGCGGGCGAGCAGATGGCATTCGTCGACCGTGCGGCTGGTGACCAGGTCCTTGTCGATGACGACGTCCTGGTTGTTGTAGCGCGCTCCCATATTGCGTACGTCGCCCACGAGGTTGTTGTGGCACGTGACGTCGCGGTCACGGACCAGTTCGGGGCTTGCCGACACGAGCATGAGCGCGTGGCAGGAGAAGGCCTTGACGAGCTGCGGCAGGCGGAAGGCGCGCCGCATCAGTTCGACTGCCGGGGCGGGCCGGTCCACATCCGGGCTGTAGCGCAGACGGTCCGCGACCTGTCCCGAGGGCACGATCAGCGCGGACAGGCGGGAGAGTCCGGCGTAGTCGAGCTTTTCCAGGTCCTCGTCGACTGTCAGCGGCGCGCGCTGCTCATGGCCGGTGAAGGTCAGAGAGGGCTGTCCCCACAGCCGGGTCAGCAGGGTGACCTCGGCTCCTTCCTCTGCGAAACGGCGCTGGTAGTAGGCGATCTCTTCCTCGACGAAGTCGCTCTCGGCCAGGATCCCTATGCGTCGGCCGGTGAGGCGGCTCGGGGACAGCTGCACAGTGGTGCTCATCGGTCCATTCCTTGGGTGGTGGCGGACGGGGGCATGAAGGAGGTCCGGCGTACGGCGGTACGTACGCCGGACCTGGTGGGTCGTCGTCAGGCGCGGGCGAGGACCGGCTGGGCCCGGGCCGCGCGGGACGCGGGCTGCTGGGAGGTCACGCAGATGGTCCGCACGTGCAGTTCGCCGTCCTTGCGCACGAGCCACCACTCCTGCTGGACGGATGCGTTGTCGGTGTCGCCCTGCAGGTCGATGACGACCTGTGCGTGTACGGGGGAGCTGAGGGTCACCTGGAACGAGGCGCCCAGAACCCGGATGTCGCAGAGCGGCGTGTGGAGTCCTTGGGCATGCCAGTCGGCGAATTCCTCGAGACCCCGAACGATGCGGCCCGGCAGTTCCAGTCGCATGCCGTTCGCGAGCTGCGTCAGGAGTTCGCCTGTCGCCGCTCCGTCACTCAACTTCTGGTGCCAGGTTCGGACGAAGACCTCAGCGGCCTCTGCGGTGAGTGCGGGGGTGGAGGTGGTCATGGTGTTCGGGTCCTTTCTCAGTGACCGGGCCTTCAGTCGACGGCGAGGTCGATCAGGAACGGGCCGGGGTGGGCCCACATCTCCTGGATCGCCGGCAGGACGTCCTCGGGCTTTTCCACCCGCCGGCCGGGAACCCCCAGAGCAGCGCTGAGTTCGGTGAAGCCGATGTCGGGCCGGGACAGGTCGAACGCAGCGGGCGGGGTGTGCGCGCTGATGTTCTGTTCGTGCCAGTACTGCTCGATGTTGAGGTCGAGGAGCTTGTATCGGCGGTTGTTGCAGATGACGAACTTGGCATCGATGTCGTCGCGCGCCGCGGTCCACAGGGCTTGGATGGTGTACATGCTTCCGCCGTCTCCGGTGAAGGCGATGACGGGGCGCTCGGGCTGCGCCAGCTTGATGCCGAGGGCGCCGGGAATGCCGACTCCGAGCGACCCGCCCCTGGTCTGGTAGAAGTGGCCGGGCTCGCGCGGCGGCAGGTACCGTGCCAGCGGTCCGCCGGAGGTGAGCGCCTCGTCGAACACGGTCAGGCCTTGCGGTGACTCATCGGCGAGCGTGCGGGCGAAGATCCCCATCATCGAGTCGTCGTCGGCTGTGGGTGTGGTGGGGCGCGCCGGGATGGGGCGTGGCTGCGGGCCCAGGGCTTCGGCGAGGCCGGCGAGGGTGAGTTTGGGGTCCGCTACGAAGCCCATGTCGACGGGGAAGTTCTTGGCTATCTCGTAGGCATCGAGGTCGATGTGGACGATGGTGGCGTCGTCCTTGAACGGGCTGTCCAGCGACGGGAAGACTTCGGGGAACACGTAGGTCCCTACGACGAGCACGGCGTCCGCGTCGGCCACGACGCGTGCGCTGTCCTTGCCGAACATGTGGCCGCTCTGGCCGCCGTAGAGCGGGTGGGTGGTGTCGAAGTTGACCTCCGAGCAGTTGACGCCCCACACGGGGGCGCCCAGCCGTTCCGCCACGGCGGTCAGTTCCCGTTGGGCTCCGCTGGTGGCCACGCCGTCGCCCATGAGGATGAGCGGGTTGCGGGCGGCGGCAAGCGCCTGGGCCGCCTCTTCGAGGCGCTGTGCGGGGGGCGCGGTGCGCGTGTCGGGCAGCGAGGTGGGCACGGCGGGTTCCGTGGTGAGCTCGTCCATCACGTCGGCCGGCAGGACCACGACGACGGGTGCACAGGGCGGTGTCATCGCGATCTTGATGGCGCGTCGCAGGACGCGCAGGGTGGAGGACGGATCGATGATCCTGGTGGCGTACTTGGTGACCGGTTCCGCCATGGCCACCAAGTCTGCGGCCATCTGTCCGTCCATCGCGTCGTAGCGGACTCCCGCCTCTCCTACCAGCACGACGAGGGGTGATCCTCCGCGCTTGGCCTGGTAGAGCATGCCGATGCCGTTGCCCAGCCCCACACCGCTGTGGAGCTGGACGAGCCCGGGGCGCTGTGTGGCTCGGGCGTAGCCGTCGGCCATGCCGACGGCGGCGCCCTCGTGCAGGGCCAGGACGTAGGTCAGGCCATGGTTGCTGACCTCGTCCAGGAATCCCTGTTCCACTGTTCCTGGATTGCCGAACATGTAGGAGATGCCGTCCGCCGCGAACTGCTCGAAGATGGCGGACTTCCCGGGCCTGGCAGGCATACCGGCGGGTCCTTTCAGAGGGTTCAGAGGGTGCGGTTGGTGGGGTTACCAGCCGAAGCGGCGCAGGCCGTCCTCCAGGGTCTCGACGAGTTTTTCGCCGCCGAGGACGGAGTCCGGGGTGGATCGGGCGGTGACGAAGGGGAAGTCGACCAGGACGGAGGTCTCCTTGCCGACGTTGCCGTGGAAGGCGCCCTCGGGCCCGGTGGCGTCGCGCAGGATGTACTCGAGCGGGTACGGCGGCGGGCCCATGTTGAAGTCGACGCCGATGAAGCCGGTGCCGTCCTTGTAGTCGTACTCCTTGGGGTGCCCAGTGACGTGCTTGCCCCACAGGATGCTGGAGCGGCTCTCGAGGTCGCGGGCGAAGGCGAGGACGGCAACGCCGTAGCACTCGGCGAGGATGGGCTTGTCGGCTGCGGCGAAGGCGAGGACGACCTCGTGCAGCCGTTCGTTGTTGGCGAGGTCGACGATGGGCCCGCTGCCGCCGACGATGACCATGGCGTCGAAGCCGGACACCAGGTCGTTGAGGGCGGAGTCGAGCTGGCGGTGGTAGTCCTCCACCTCGCGCAGGTGGTTGAGCGCGCTGTAGTAGGGGCGCTCGGGGATGAGGTCCTGCAGGCTCAGGGGGTTGTCGAGCCGGCTCGAGGCATCCATGTCGGCGGCTCGCCGGGCCATGTCACGGGTCGTGACCGAGCGGCCGAGAGGCGGGTCGATGTACTCGGCGTCGAGGCTCGGTGGAAGGGCCTGGGCGCGCTTGCCGGTCGGCGTGATGTAGGTGATCTGGTAGCCGCGCTTCTCGAAGGCCTCAACCGGGCCGACGAGTTCCTCTCCCCAGTAGCCGTACTCGGAAAGCACTACAAGTATCCGCTTGGACACGAGTTCCTCCATCGTTTTTTATCCGGGTCTTTTGAGTCACCACCGGGGGGTGTCTCTTCAATTCCCCGGTCAGACAAGGCGAGTAGAGCGTGCCGGCTCGTCGGGCGGCAAGGAGTAGACCCCGCACAGGAACAACTTGTGGAAGTTAACCCAGTTGGGTTTCGGCCTGGCCGGCACCGCGCACCCTTGCCACAACAGGCCCTCTGAGCTGCTGAAACAGCGTGCTGCAGGTGTGCGCCCCGATGCAGTCGCAAGGCCCCGGCTGCTCTTGTTCGGCGAGTTGCCTTACCCCTCCCCCACTTGCCCGAGTTGACGCAGTGAGCGTCTTTCAAGGTCTTTCACTTCGCAATTCGATGCCTCGTTCTCACTATTACCGAGAGCCTTGGAAGAGGGGAGAAATGCAATGAGTGGAAGACTGGCAATCTCCGACGTTTCGCCGGTTGTCAGCGCCGGTTCACACCCCGCGAAGGCCGTGGTGGGTGAGCACGTGCCGATCGCAGCAACCGTGTGGCGGGAGGGGCACGAAGCGGTGGCCGCCGACGTGGTGTGGCGCCACGAGGACGGCCGGACCCCCGCGGTGGTCGTTCCTATGGTGCTG
Organism: Streptomyces sp. NBC_00009; assembly: GCF_045040855.1. NCBI lineage: Bacteria > Bacillati > Actinomycetota > Actinomycetes > Kitasatosporales > Streptomycetaceae > Streptomyces > Streptomyces sp. NBC_00009. The sequence goes on along the minus strand of NZ_CP108312.1, from coordinate 8,900,575 downwards.
GCCGACGCCGGCCTGGACCGCTGGGAGAGCTCCGTCGTCGCGGACCGGGTCGGCATGTGGTCGTATCACGTCCAGGCGTGGGCAGACCCATGGACCACCTGGCTGCGCGGTGTGCAGGCCAAGGTCGCGGACGGTCAGTGCGCTGCACAGCTTCAGGCCGACCTTGAGGTCGGTGCGCGGTTGCTGGAGCGGCTGGCGGCCGAGAGCCGGATGCCTCAGGCGCCGTTGCTGGCGGCCGGTCGGCTGCGACGCACCGATCTGCCTCTTGAACAGCGGCTGGCGCCGGCGCTGGGCGCGGATATTGCGTCGCTGGTGCGGCGCAGTCCGCTGCGGGATCTCCTGACTCCCGGGCCTGCCCATCGCATCTGGGCCGACCGGGAACGCGCGCTGTTCGGCGCCTGGTACGAGGTGTTTCCTCGTTCGACGGGCGGCTGGGACGCGTCGGGCGCGCCCGTCCACGGCACCCTCGCGACGACAGCGGCGGATCTTCCACGCATTGCGGCCATGGGATTTGACGTGGTGTACGTGCCGCCCGTGCATCCCATCGGCCTCACCCACCGCAAGGGCCGCAACAACACGCTCAGTGCGACCGCTGACGACGTGGGCTCCCCCTGGGCAGTGGGCTCGCAGGACGGCGGCCACGACGCGGTCCATCCGCAGTTGGGCACCCTGGCGGACTTCGAGTCGTTCGTCGCCAAGGCCACGGAGCTGGGCCTCGACGTCGCTCTCGACCTGGCGTTCCAGTGCTCTCCTGACCACCCGTGGGTTCGGGAACACCCGCAGTGGTTCACCCAGCGGCCCGACGGTTCCATCGCGTTCGCCGAGAACCCGCCCAAGGCCTACCAGGACATCTACCCGCTGAACTTCGACACCGCTCCCGAAAGCCTCTACGCGGAGTTGCTGAGGATCGTGCGGTTCTGGGCGGACAAGGGGGTGCGGATCTTCCGGGTGGACAACCCGCACACCAAGCCTCTGGCGTTCTGGGACTTCCTGATCTGGAAGGTCAAGGAGACCCATCCCGATGTGCTGTTCCTCGCCGAGGCCTTCACCAGGCCGGCTGTGCTGCAGGGACTGGCCAAGGCGGGCTTCACCCAGTCCTACACCTACTTCACGTGGCGCACGACGAAGCAGGAACTCTCCGACTACGCGGCCGAACTGGCCGCCGGTGCGCACTTCCTTCGTCCCAATCTGTTCGTGAACACCCCGGACATCCTGCCTGCCTCGCTGCAGCATGGCGGGCCCGCCATGTTCGCTCTGCGGGCCGCACTCGCGGGGACCCTTTCACCGACCTGGGGTGTGTACTCGGGATACGAGCTCTTCGAGCACCGTGCCGTGCACCACGGCACCGAGGAGTACCTCGACTCGGAGAAGTACCAGTTGCGGCCGCGGGACTTCGCCGCAGCCCGCGCACAGGAACGCAGCCTGGAGCCGTGGATCACACGGCTCAACCACATCCGCAGAGCGCATCCCGCCCTGCAGCAGCTGCGCGACATCCGCTTCCTCGACGTCGACAACGACGCGCTCCTCGCCTACGTCAAGACCGATCCGGCTTCGGGCGAGACGGTGCTGTGCGTCGTCAGCCTCAACCCCTACGAAACGCAGGAGGGCACCGTGCTCAACGCGGCAGCCGCATTCGGCGAACCGGAGGGACACCTGGTTCTGCGCGATGAGATCAGTGGCGAGCTCACCAAAGGGAGCGATGCCATGAATGTTTCGATCAACCCGCGTAAGGCGGTCGCACAGATCCTGGTGGTGAGCCATGTCTGAAGGGATGAGTCCCGAGGTTCTGATCGGTGCCAACGCCGCAGACTTCGATGTCGCGCGCACCCTGCCGGTGGATCGCGACTGGTTCAAACGAGCCGTGTTCTACGAGGTACTGGTCCGCTCGTTCTACGACAGCAACGGTGACGGCACAGGCGACATGAAGGGGCTGGCCGACAAGCTGGACTACCTCCAGTGGCTGGGGGTGGACTGCCTATGGCTCCCGCCCTTCTACGCCTCTCCGCTGCGCGACGGCGGCTACGACATCAGTGACTACCGCAGTGTGCTGCCGGACTTCGGCACCATCGACGACTTCGTCGCTCTGCTGGACGCTGCCCATGCCCGCGGCATCCGTGTCATCACCGACCTGGTGATGAACCACACCTCGGACGCTCACCCCTGGTTCCAGGCGTCACGGACCGACCCCGACGGCCCCTACGGCGACTTTTACATGTGGGCGGATGACGACTCGGGGTTCGCGGACGCGCGGATCATCTTCGTCGACACCGAAACCTCGAACTGGACGTTCGATCCGGTGCGTGGGCAGTTCTTCTGGCACCGCTTCTTCTCTCACCAGCCGGACCTCAACTACGACAACCCCCGGGTCCAGGACGCGATGCTCGACTCGCTGCGGTTCTGGCTCGACCTGGGCGTCGACGGGTTTCGTATGGACGCGGTGCCGTACCTGTTCGCTCGCGAGGGCACCAACTGCGAGAACCTCCCCGAGACCCACGACTTCCTGAAGTCCGTGCGCAAGGTCGTCGACGACGAGTACCCCGGCCGAGTGCTGCTCGCGGAGGCCAACCAGTGGCCCGAAGACGCTGTGGAGTACTTCGGCGACCCGGAGCAGGGTGGCGACGAGGCGCACATGGCCTTCCACTTCCCGCTCATGCCGAGGATCTTCATGGCCGTGCGCTGCGGGACCAAGACACCGATCTCGGACGTCCTGGCCACGACGCCGGCGATCCCCTCGGGAAGCCAGTGGGGCATCTTCCTCCGCAACCACGACGAACTCACGCTTGAAATGGTCAGCGAAGAGGAACGCGCATGCATGTACGCCATGTACGCCGAGGATCCGCGGATGCGCGCCAACATCGGAATCCGGCGGCGCCTGGCCCCGTTGCTGGGCAATGACTACAACCAGCTTGAGTTGTGCAATGCGATGCTGCTGTCCCTGCCGGGGTCCCCGGTGCTGTACTACGGGGACGAGATCGGCATGGGTGACAACATCTGGCTCGGCGACCGGGACGCGGTGCGCACCCCGATGCAGTGGGCGCCTGATCGCAATGCGGGCTTCTCCACCGCTGATCCGGGACGGCTGCGCCTGCCGGTGAACATGGACTCCGTCTACGGCTATCAAGGCGTCAACGTCGAGGCCCAGTCGAAGAACACCTCGTCGCTGCTGCACTGGACGCGGATGATGCTGGACGTGCGGCGTCAGCACCCGGCGTTCGGCATGGGCACCTTCGAGGAGATACCGACCTCGAACGAGAGTGTGCTGGCCTACGTCCGCGAGTACGAACTCCCCGATGGCGGCGTCGATCGGGTGATCTGCGTCAACAACCTCTCCCGGCATCCGCAGCCGGTCACCTTCACCATGCCGGGCCCCACCGGGCACCAGCCCCTCGAACTGACCGGTCAGGTCCCTTTCCCGGCCGTCAGCGAGGAGCCGTACCAGCTGGCGCTGGCCGGCTACGGCTTCTACTGGTTCTTTCTGGGCAGCGAGGAAGGGTCCGCATGAGCACTCTTCTTGCCCTGGTGACATCGCAGGAGGTCGAGCAGGCTCTGGTGCGCTGGCTTCCCGAGCAACGGTGGTTCGACGGAACAGGACGCGCTCTGGCGTCAGCACAGGTGGTGAGAAGCCACGTCTTTGCTGCCCCTGCCGCCCCGGACGGTGCCTTGGGCGCCTTGGTGGTGGTGCGTGCCCGCGACGTCGTCGGAGCCGACGCCGGGTCCTATCTGCTGGTGGTGGGCGCCTGTCAGGCGCAGCGCCGCCCTGGCGGGGAAGTCATTGCCCGCCAGGGCGGCGGCGTGGTCTACGACGCGCTGCAGGATCCACTCCTGATCCAGTGCCTGCTGCAGCTGATGGCTGACGGACAGGGCAGGGACGGCGCAGTGTTCTCCAGCGAACCACCGGGATTCGCAACTCCCGAGAAGCCCATGCCGGTGCGTGCGCTGGGGGCCGAGCAGTCCAACACCTCAGTGACCATCGGTGATCAGTTCATTCTGAAGATATTCCGCCGGGTCTCACCGGCTCCCAGCCCTGACCTGGTGGTGCACCGCATGCTGGTCGACCAGGACTCGGCACACGTTCCGCCGCTGCTCGGCGCGGCCTGGGACGAAGCGAGCGGCGGGACCTACGCCACCGTGCAGGAGTTTCTGCCCAAGGCCCAGGACGGATGGGCAGCCGCGCTGGCCAGTGTCCGCCGCGTCCTGGCACCCGCGGATGCCCGGCCGGCACAGGACTTCGCGGCCCGAGCGCGCGGCCTGGGCGGCGCGCTGGCGTCGGTCCACGGCGATCTGGCGCGAGCAGCGGGGCAGCAGCAGCTGGAGGCCCGCCACTACCGGCAGTTGTCGCAGCTGTTCCTGCGGCGCTTGACGGCGGCTGTGGACGGGGCGCCCCAACTCGCCCCGTACGCCGGCCGGCTGCACGAACAGTTCTCTGCGGTGGCGCGCCTTGCGCCGTCGGCGCACCGCAGCGCCCAGCTCAGCCACGGCGACTTGCACCTGGGGCAGACTCTGCACACGAGCGAGGGCTGGATCCTGCTCGACTTCGAGGGAGAACCGCTTGCCGATCACACCGAGCGGAGCCGGCACCACTCCCCGCTGCGTGATGTGGCCGCGATGCTGCGCTCGTTCGACTACGCCGCCCACCACGAACTGACCGGCACCGTGGACTGTGTGCAAGCCTTGGGCCGCGCGCGCGAGTGGGTCGAGCTCAGCCGGCGGGCATTTTTGGATGGCTATGGGGCTCATCGTGGCGAGTACACGAGCGGGGACCAGGAACTGCTCAGGGCCTACGAGCTGGACAAGGCCGTCTATGAGGTCCTGTATGAGACGCGGCATCGCCCCTCATGGGCGTGGATTCCGCTGCGGGCCATCGAGCAGAGCATCGGAGTGAGCGTCTAGACGTCGCCCGGTCGCCGGGGCAGTCCGTCAGGGGCAGGGGCCCCGCACCGTGCCGGTGTGCAGGGTGCGGGGCGCGACCGTCTTGCCTGGGGCCTTTCGTTTGGATCAGGCCGGAACAGGGAGCGGGGTCATGGGGGTCCCCCTGCTCGAGCGCAGCCGAGAGCTTGGGGGAGCGTGCAGCTGCAAGGCGGAGGAGGGAGTCGACGCGGAGCGTCGGCGAGTGACGACAACGCCGCAGATGTGCGTGCCAGACCCCGCGAGCCCGGCATGATCCAAACGAAAGGCCCTGGGGCCGGGCACGGACCTGACCCGCCGGCTCACACGATCCACCGGACAGCCGCCGGGCTCAGTTCGATACCTGGGCGCCGGTCAGTTCCGCGCGGTGCGCAAGGGGGCTCAGCGGCCAGGACAGGCGGCTCGCCCGTGGTCCAGACGGCGCGCACGGACATGGTGCTCATGCGCCAGCCGCTGTCGGTGCGCCGGAGTTTCGCCTCGCAGACGCCGCCCACCGGCAGTCGGTGCGCCCGGCGGGGTCCTCACCTTGACGTCTGAAGATGTGCAGGGGGCAGCGAACCGGCCGATGGACGCCTGCGCATGGCGCACCGCGTCGGCGCCCTCGGCCACACCGAGCGGTGTCATCGTCCGCAGATCATCCGTGAAGTAGGCGCCCGTCCCACCGTCCTCGAAGCGCCGTTCGTCCATGGTGCGGAAGAAACCGCTGACGAGGGAGCTGATCTCGACGGTGCCGTCAACGGCGCGCTGTGGGCGTCTGTTACGGGTGCCGTCCCGCAAGGGTCACCACGGTGATGTCGGAGGGGGCGCCGACCCGCACTGGCGGCCCCCACGCGCCTGCCCCGCGTGTGACGTACAGCTGGGTGTCCCCCACCTGCTTGAGTCCGGCGGCGGCAGGGCCGGCCAGTCCGGCCAGGTAGTTGCCCGGCCACAACTGACCGCCGTGGGTATGTCCCGACAGCTGCAGATCGACTCCGAAACGCATCGCCTCGTCAACCATGACGGGCTGATGCGCGAGCAGCACCGAGGGGCGGGAGCGGTCCCGGTCCCCCAGCGCGCGGTCGTAGTCGGGCCCCTGCCCGTAGTCCTGGCCGGAGACGTCGTTGACGCCGGCGAGGTCGAAGTAGGGCAGTTCACGGCGGGCATTCTCCAAGGGCTGAAGGCCAAGAGCCCGTACGTGCTCGATCCATGGCGGTGCGCCTGATTCGTATTCGTGGTTGCCGGTCACGAAGAAGACTCCGTCGCGTGCGGTGAGCTGGGCCAAGGGGGCGACGGCGCCGCGGAGGTCGTCGACGCGGCCGTCGACCAGGTCTCCGACGATCGCGATGAGATCGGCCTGCGCGGAGTTCACCGTCTTGACCACCTGTTGTGCGAAATCGTGTCCCAGGATGGGACCCAGGTGGATGTCGCTCACGACGGCAATCCGATAGCCGTGCGCCTGCCGGGGAAGCTTGGCGATCGGCACCGTGAGGTGTTTCAGGCGCGGGCCCCTGAAGACTTCGTAGGTTCCGGCTCCCACCGTCGTGGTCGCGGCCACGGTGGCGACGAGCGCTGTGGTGCGGGCCAGGAAGACTCGCCGGGAAGCAGCGGGCGCCGCCGGTGCCCGCACGCTCGTGGTGTCCGTGGCGGTTCGCTGCACCAGGAGGCTGCCGGAGCGGCGCCCTTGTGTGGGAACAGTGGACTGTGGTGCGGGCGTGTCCACGCTGTCGCGTGCCGTGAGCCGGCGAAGGACTGCGATGAGCTTGGCGGCCGCGTCGCGGACGATGAGGAGCAGCGTCAGGTACAGGAGCAGGGCGGACCACAGGTAGCCGGGCCAGGCGATGATCTGCTGCACCGGGAAGAGCAGGTGCGCCGCCTCGAGGGCTGTCGTGGCGACCATCAGCACGCCCAGCAGGAGGAGGACGGCTGCGCCCGCCCGCCGTACGCGCCGTGTGGAGGTGGTGTCGGCGACCAGCCGGCGCCAGAGGTACCAGTGGACGCCCACCAGCAGAGCGAGCAGTCCGGCAAGGACGAGGTATTCCATGCGGTGCACCTTGGTATTGGGGGGGAGCCCGACGCCGGGTGCCGCTCGCGGCGGTGCCGGCAGCCGGTGAGAGGCCTGGTCGGCCTCTTTCGTGTGGTGTGGGGCGGGCAGGGCTCAGCGCTGCGCGGTGGGCAGCAGGCCTCGGTTCCGGGCGTGGTCGGCGAGTTGGAGGCGCAGCCTGCGTGCTGCCCGGTGCGGTTCGCCGGGTAGGCCAGTACGTCGCGTACGAAGCGGTCGGATCGCTGGGTCGGTGTTTGAGGTGGGTGATCGCTGGTGACTGTGGCGGCCGTCGGAAGGTTTTTTGTGCCTGCTGGGGCCCGGGGAGCCGTTGCGGCCTGCTGGCGGGAGCAACGGCACCCCGGCGGCGCCCGGTCGTGTCTAGCGCGGGGGCTGCACCGTGAGGACGATCTTTCCGCGACCGTGCCCGGCCTGCATACGCCGGTGCGCCTCAGCGGCCTGCTCAAGCGGCAGCCGGTCGGTGATCTCGGCGTTGAGGAGGCCTTGGTCGACGAGGCGCGCGATGTAGGTGAGCGAGTCCCCGTCGGGATGCACTACGTGGCGCAGCACGCGCACGCCGCGTTCCTGGGCGGCCTCCTCCAGCGGGCCGGCGCCCCGTGCCGCGCCGGGGACCGGGGCGATGATGCCGCCCGGGCGCACCGTGCGGACGAGGGCGTCGATGCCGACGAGGTCGACGACGACGTCGATGTCGCTGACGGTGTCGGGCACGGAGGTGGTGGTGTAGTCGACCACCTCATCGGCGCCCAGAGCACAGAGGAAGTCGTGGTTGGTCTTGCGGGCGATGGCGGTGACGTGTGCGCCGCGGGCCTTGGCGAGTTGGACGGCGATGTGGCCGACTCCGCCGGCGGCTCCATTGATCAGTACGTGCTGGCCGGACACGGTCTCGGTGAGGTCGAGGACCTGCAGCGCGGTGAGGGAGCACAGCGGGAGTGCGGCAGCCTGGGCGTACGTGCTGCCGGCGGGTTTTGCCGCGAGGTCCTGTGCGGGTGCGCTGACGTATTCGGCGTAGCCGCCGGCGAGGCTGGGGAAGCGGGGCATGCCGAAGACGTCGTCGCCAGGGGCGAACCTGGTGACGCCCGCGCCGACGGCCTCGACGACGCCGGCGACGTCCCAGCCCCAGATCCAGGGGCCGTCGTCGAACCACGGAGCTGCCTGGCCTTCGCGGCACTCCCGGTCGACGGGGTTGGTGCCGGCTGCGACGACCTTGACCAGGACGTCGTTGTCGGCGATGGACGGCGTGGGTACGTCTGCCGGTTCCAGTACGTCGGGGCCACCGTACTGACGGCTCAGGACTGCGCGCATGAGGGATTCCTTAGGAGAAGGTGTCGTAGTTCTCGACGAAGCCGGACGGGTTGAAGTACTCGCTGAAGTGCCGGATGCGGCCTTCCTCGTCGAACTCGAAGAGCCCGACGCTTTCGTTGCTGTAGAAGCTGCCGTCGAGCAGTTCGATGTAGGGCTGCCAGCGGGCGAAGATCTTGTCGGGGTCTTGAAGGGGGTGGAGTTCGGTGAGCTGGAAGGTGAGCTTGGTGAACCCGCCGGCGATGCTCTTGTAGAGGGTGTGGATCTCGTCCTTGCCGGTGAGCCGGCGGGGCAGTTCACCGGCCGCGTACGGGACGATCTGGGTGCAGTTGTCCGCCCAGAGGTCGATCCAGGAGTCGAGGTCGCCCTCTTCGAGCAGGTAGAAGTAGGCGTTGAGAGCTGCCATGTTCCTGATGCGGCGCTGATCGGGGGTCAGCGTGGTGGTGGGCATGGTTCTCCTTCGTTCTGGCCGGCGGGTCAGGCCGCGTCCTGCGTGACGGGCAGCGGGTTGAAGTACTCGGTGAAGTGCCGGATGCGGCCTTGCTGGTCGAACTCGAAGAGCCCGACGTTCTCGTTGGCGTAGCTGCCGCCCGCGGCGAGTTCGCCCTTCGGGTACCAGCGGGCCAGCAGCTTGGCGGGGTCCTGCAGGGGGTGTATTTCGGTGCCGGGGTAGGCGAGCTGTGTGTAGGTGGCGGCTTGGGCGGCGTAGAAGGCGTGCAGGGCCTCGCGTCCGTCGATGCGGTGGGGAGCGCGCGGGGCGAAGGGGGTGAGGACGGTGCAGTTCTCGGCCCAGAGCTGGATCCAGGCGTCGATGTCCAGGGCGGTGAGCAGCTGGAAGTAGCGGGTGAGGGTGTCCTGGTTGCGGGTGCGCTGCTGTATGGCGTGGTGGGGAGCCATGGATCGCCTCCGTGGTGGGTGGGTTGGGGTACTGGGTGGTCAGGCGAAGGGGCTGGGGTCCGCGCCTTCGTCGCCGTCCACCCGAACGAGGGGCTGGGCAGGTGTCGCGTGCCGCGCGCGCGGGGTGCGTGGCGTGCTCCAACGGCGCATGGCGGGTATTTCCACGTAGCGGTAGGTGGCCCAGGCCACAAGCATGGTGAGGGTGCCGGCCAGGGCGATGTAGCTGAGGCCCGCGGCGGTGTCCCAGGTGGTGAGCGGTCCTCCGAGCCGGCGCCGCACTTCGATGAGGATCATCTTGTGCCACAGGTAGAAGGCGAAGGAGACGTTCCCGAGCCAGACCATTGCTGCGCTGCGGAACGGGGACCATCCACCGTGGAGGTCGGCGTGGGCGGCGGCCGTGATGACCAGCGCCAGTGGCATCGCGGTCACGGCGGCCAGGCCATAGGTGAAGCCGACGTGTGCGCAGAGAATGTAGGAGGCCACGGCGATGAGGATCCCGGCCCCCAGGTTGAAGTGGATCCATCGGCCGCGCTGCAGGATCCGGGCGAGGAAGATACCCAGGAGGAAGTCGAGGGTGCGCACGGGCGGCAGGACGTAGACGAACCAGAACTCGGCTTCGGAGGCGGGGGCGAATCCCACGCCGGGCCGGCTGGGCAGAAGCTGGGCGATCAGTGGTGCGGCCAGGATGGCTGCCCAGGTGGCGCCTGCCCCGTACCAGAGGCGGGAGGGCCGGACGCGGTCCACGAAGCGGATGATCAGCGGGAAGGATGCGTAGAAGAGGAGTTCGCAAGACAGCGACCAGGAGACCGAGTTGGCCGCTCCTGAGATGTCGAGTTGCGGGAACCACGACTGCAGGAGGAATGCGGCGGGAAGGATCTTCCAGCCTCCGAGGCTCTGGCCTGCGATGGCCAGAAGGAGCAGGGCCGCAAGTGTGGTGACCAGGTGGTTCGGGAAAACTTTCGCGGCGCGGCGGCGCCAGAAACGGCGGGCGGTGTCTCCCGGCTTGGCCGACCAGGTGAGGACGAATCCGCTGAGTATGAAGAAGAAGCTGACTCCGACCCATCCTCCTTGGCCGAAGACGGTTTCGTACGCGTCCGAAATTTGCTGTGACTGAAAGGGTGAGTTCTGTCCGATGTGGAAAAAGAAGACCATCAGCGCAGCGACGACGCGCATCCCGGTGAGCGAGGGAAGTTTGTTCAGTGGCAGCCCGGGTCTTGCTGAGGCTTCTCGGGCGGAGGGCATCAAAGCTCCTGTCAGGGTGGGGTCATCAACTGACAGTGAACTGTTTGGCATTGTCGGCCACAACGGTTTTCAAAATGTCCGACCGCATTAAGGGGAGTACACGCAATTGCGTCTGGCGGCAGCGGTTTTCGGCACATGCCTGTGCCCGGTTCCACGTCTGTGTGGAACCGGGCGGGTAGGCGTCTTGGCGTTTAGGCGGCGTGGGCGGGTTCCTGCTTGCCGGCGGCCGGGATGCGCAGCAGCGTAGCGGCGACCAGGAGCGCCACGAGGCAGGCGATTCCGGCGACGACCACGGCCGCGTGCAGGCCACCGAGGGTGGCCAGTTTCGCGGTGGTGGTGGAGGCGAGCGCAGAGGAGCGGGCCGTCACGATGGCGGCCAGCCCGGCGACGCCGATGGCGCCGACGAACTGCGGCATCTGCGACAGCGCCCCGGCGATGCCCTGTTCGTCGTCACGCAGTCCCGAGGTGAGGGTGGTGATGAAGGCGACCACCGACAGGACGTGGCCGAAGCCCATGGCGCCCGAGGTCACCAGGAGCAGCGCGAGGTTGCCGTCGGCGGGCAGCCACACCATGGCTGCGGTGCCCAGGCCCTGCACGAGCAGACCGGCGATCATAGTCTGGCGGGTGCCCCAGGATCCGATGAGGCGGGAGGCGAGGCTTCCGGCGATCATGGCGGTGACGCCCTCGGCGAGGAAGCCGAGTCCGGTGCTCAGGGCGGAGTAGCCGAGCACGTCCTGCATGTAGAGGCTGAGCAGGACGGTGGTTCCGCCGCACATGCCGAAGGTGAAGAATCCGACGACGAACGACCACTTCACGGTGGGGCGCTTGAGCATCTCGACGGAGACCAGGGGGGCGGGGTGACGGGCCTCGACGGCGAGGAAGACGCCGATCAGGACGACGGCGGCGATGAGCGCACCGAGGGTGGAGCCGCTGGTCCAGCCGGCGTCGGTGCCCGTGGAGATGCCGTAGACGAGGGCGAAGAGGCCGGCGCTGGCCAGGATGGCGCCGGGCACGTCGAGGCGGGTGGCGACCCGTGCTCCGTCCTTGGGCAGGAGGGTGGAGGCACCCACCAGGATCACGGCACCGATGATGACCATGATGAGCATGGTCCAGCGCCAGCTGAGCCCGCTGGTGATGAGGCCGCCGCCGATGGTGCCGACGACGAAGCCCAGCGACAGCAGGGCGCCGTTGACCGCGAGGGCCTTGGTGCGCTGGGGGCCTTCCTTGAAGGAGGCGGTCATCAGGGCGATGGCGGTGGGGCCGATCATGGCGGCAGCGATGCCCTGGCCTGCGCGGGCCGCGATCAGGATGCCGGGGTTGGCGGCCGTTCCCGCGACGAGCGAGAGCAGCGTGAACAGGGCGACTCCGAGGATGAACAGCCGGCGCCGGCCGACGAGGTCGGAAACCTTGCCGAACAGAAGCAGGAGGCTGGCGGTGGGCAGCAGGCAGGCGGTGGCGACCCACTGGAGGTCACCCGTGGTAGCGAAGTTCAGGTCCCGGCCGATCTCGGGCAGTGCCACGGTCACGATCGAGAAGTCCAGGGCGATGAGGAATGTTGCACTGCACAGGGTGATCAGTGTCAGCCAGCCCCGGACGCCGAGGCTCTCAGGTGCTGTGGACTGCTGGGTGGGGGTATCGGTTACCACCATGGTGGTTTGCCTCTCACAAGCGATCAGCGGGTAGGTACGGATAAGCCTGTGGCGTGCGTTGTCCGCTGCCCAGGGCTCTGCGATGGATAGGCCTGCGGTGCCTACCACTGGCAGGTGCAGGTTCTGCGACTCTTCAGACCATCGGGTCAAGTGAAGGGGCAGGCAATCCGATCCACAACCACGGCCTGCGCATTTACCGAAGTTGCCGAAGTCGTTGCCGTCCGGGGCCGCATGGTGCGGTGGCTCACGCGAACCTCTGCATCGCCCTCCCCCACCGCAGTTCAGATCGCGATCCTCTACATCGCCCTCCCCCACCACAGTTCAGATGTGGATGGGGGTGTCAGGTCCCGTCCGTACGGGCTCAGAGAAGTGAACTGCTCGCCTGCGGCTGGAAGTCGGCGGGCTCGATGGCGATATCGGGCAGTACCAATTTCCAGACGCGTGTGAGCCAGGCCCGCGAGTCACTGGTCGTCCCGGACGCGCATGCGGGAATGACTTCGGCGAGGATCCCCCGATGCCTGGTGGTGATTTCCAGTCCGGCAATGAGGTGCGCAACGAAGGCCGCCACCGCGTGTACGTCGGCATCGCCGGGCAGGCTGCGGTCCGAGCGCGCCTCAAGAAGCCATGTCCTGACGGGCTTGGTCCATGTCCGGTCCCAATCCATGGCGGCTCCTGCAACCGGGCCCCGTTCGCGGCTGAGCCTCAGGCCGGCGCGGGTGACCCGGTCTTGCTGCAGAATGTCGGCGAGGGTGTGGGTCACGTCGATCACTGCCTGCAGGGCGGGCAGTTGAGCATGTGCGACCTTGGCGATCGCGTGCCGGGCACGCCGGCAGGACAGGGCCTGGACCGCGTCCGCGAGTTCCGCCTTGGAAGCGAAATGGAAGGTGAGGGCTCCTTTGGAGACGCCCGCCGTGGAGCTGATGGCGTTCAGGGCGGCCGCTTCGTATCCGACGTCGTCGAAGACATGAGCGGCGGCTTCCATCAGTGACCGTCTTGTCTGCTCGGCTCTTTCCTGCCTGGCCACGTCGCCACTCCTCTCGCCCTGATCCCACGCATCTACCGACCCCCTCCCCCCGCCTTTCCCGCATAAAAACCTACCATGCGGTATCTTTGCGGATGAGGCCTGCACCAGCCGTCCCGGCGTCTCAAATGGCACGCACCGACATTGCTGTACCCGGCTTCCTTTGGGCAAGGGACCTGCCGCTACCCAGGCAGGTGCGCCGGCCGACCTTGGCAAGTAGTGCGGAAACTCCAAGCCTTCTCATATGCCAATGGCAGTAATGCGGTGGGGATGAGTACTCCAGCCGGACTTCTTCATCACTGCTGGTCAACGGCTTGGGTGCGGGGAGTGCAGCGGGGTGGGTTTGAGTCGGGGCGGTCTTGGCGGACCGCCCCGCGAACGTGTGCCCACGCCGCATGCAGTGACAACGGACCGAGCAGCCCACAGGCGTGATCAATGATGCGCCCACGAGCGTGCGGGGCCAGGAACTCGAGAATCTGTTCCTGCGGGCCGGAGCCTGGTTCGTCCGGGCAGAGCCACGACGCCGGATGCGGGATTATGTGCGCGAACTGGCGGACTGTTGGGCCCGGTGGGCCCGGTGGGCCGCAAGAACGGCCGGCAGCTCGCCGAGCACGCCGGCCATGCCACCTTGGACGGACTTCAGCACGTGCCGGCCCGCAGCCATGGGGACGCCGGCCGTCTCCGCGATGACCTGCAGTCCTCTGCGGCAGAGCAACTCGGCGCATCAGACGGTGTGTTGATCATCGATGACACCGGCTTCGTCAAGAAGGGCACCACCTCGGCCGGGGTGCAACAACCATATGCCGCAACGGCGGGCCGGACCGGAAGACGCCGGTCTGTCCCACGTCGTCGCGGTGCCCACCTCGCAGCAGGTCCACGGCCCGCGCATCGACCACCTCATCGCCCAGGCCCCACCCGAGGCATGGCAACCCCTGTCCTGCGGCGACGGCGCCAAGAAAGAGCGGCGCTACGCATGCGCCGCCCGGCCGCCCGCCGTCCGGGAGTTCGACGGCGAAATACCCACCCGGCAACGCTGGATGCCCGCCCGCCGCAGCACCACCAGACCCGACGAGATCGCCTCCTACCTGGCCAGTGCACCACCGGACGCCACCGCCCGCGAACCGGGCCCGCATCGCGGGATGCCGCTGAAAGACCGAGGAGTGCTTCCAGGGCGCGAACAACGAGTGCGGCCCGCACCCGTACGAACTCCGCCGCCACGCCGGCTGGAACCGGCACATCACACTCGTCATGCTCGCGCACACCTTCCTCGCCGCGATGGCTGTCCAGGAACGCGAAAAAGGGGGGGTGACGCGGCCGACACACCCGACCTCGTGGATCTCACCCCGGCAGAAACCCGCCGTCCGCCGGCAGTTGAACCCCACCGCCGCCCTCCACGACGCCCTCCACGACGCGAGCACACGGTGAGGTTCTCGCACTCAAGACGCCGCCACCCAGCACGCGCCCGACACTGCCGCCACATGCGGCATGGGCACACGTTCGCGGGACGGTCCGCCACGACCGCCCCGCACCCGCCCGACCCCCGCCACACTCCCCCACCCAAGCCGTTGACCAGCAGTAACGAAGAAGTCCGGCGGGAATACCAGGCCCGGCCTGGCGACAGCGGGGGATGTGTGCCGCCAGGCCGGGAGTCTTGCGGGACGACAAACGCGACCGCGAGGGTCAGTCGCCCTCGTCCACCGCGTGCACCGGCCGGCGCACACTCTCGGCCGGTGCGCTCATGCCGATCAGAAGCCGCAGGGCGGCGTCCGAAGGCGAGCCGGGCTCGGCGTTGAAGACGGACACACGCTGCCCCTGATCAAAAGGCAGGTCCATCAGTTCGTTGGCCAGCGTCATCGGACCCACCAGCGGGTGCTGGAAATCCCGCGTGAGGCGGGCACACGGCTGGACGGGATGCGCGGCCCACAGCGCAGCGAACTCCGGGCTGCGCAGAGTGAGTTCACCGATGAGTTCCGCCAGCTTCGGGGCGTCGGGAAAACGCCCCGCCGTCAGACGCAGATCCGCCACCGTGTCACGGGCCTTTTCCTTCCAGTCCGCATAAAGCTCTCGGGTATGACTGTCCAGAAAGACAAGCCGTGCGGCATTGGGCCGTTCCACACGCCGGCCCGGCGCCTCGAAGTCGAGGTGTCCTGCCACAAGCGCGTGAGCGGCCCGATTCCAGTACAGGACGTCACCATAGCGGCCCATGACCAGACCAGGCACACCGCCCAGCGAATCGACCATCAACTGGACACCGGGCCGCACCCGTTCAGCCCGGGAGCGCCTTGGCGCCCGCGGCCGGGTACGGGCCAGACTGTGCAGGTGCGAGCGTTCCGTGTCGTCGAGCTGCAGAACACGGGCAATCGCATCAAGCACAGCATCCGACGCGTTCGGACTCTGCCCCTGCTCCAGCCGCGTGTAGTAGCCCGCACTGACCCCCGCCAGCTGCGCCAGCTCCTCCCTGCGCAATCCCGGCACACGCCGACGCCCTCCGTAATCCACCAGGCCCACATCTTCAGGACGCAGCCGAGCCCGACGCGAGCGCAGGAACCTTCCAAGTTCGGATCGTTGCCCCATGACCCCAGCATGACCCGCTCCCCGCCATCGTGCCTGCACCTGGCAGTTGCAGGCACCATGGCACACATCACAACCCGCCCGCTCCAGCAACACTGAAACCACGACCACCCGCCGAATCCGGTGATACCAGTTGAATCCACCATAGAAAACAAACCGTCAGGTTCACACCTTTGCCGCGAATGCCGAACCCGACCCCGCTCCGGCACACGTAGCGGCATCACCGCAACGACACCACGACGAACTTGCCCGCCGTCGGCAGATCACGAGGAAATCGCAGGCAGGAGCTGTGCATTCACCCCGACCAGCACCCGCACCCCGGACAGGCCGCCCGCCCTGCGGTCGTACGGGCCTCGACCCGGACAACCGTGTCGATCACCTCGACCGATTCCACCAACACGCCCTCGACCGAGGAAAACAGCAGCTCGTTCAACTGCGGCAGCACTGCGTTCACGGCGAAGGACGAGCACCAATCTGCGGTGATCTGCCAGCTGCCCCACCGATCCGAGCCAGTTCCAGCCATACATCATCGTTGCCGAGGCGTATCCGCGGCTGTTCCATCGTCGCCCTCCGACATCCCTGGCCTGGGCTCAAGATCTTATGGGATCGACTCGCGCGATGTCCGTACCCGTTCGTCTGGCAGGCGCTGGCCGCCAATCTCCATACGGCGCCTGACACTCTGCTGGAAGTGAGTCCGGCCGTCCGGCGATCACGGCCCTGGGCCACCCGCAGCTGCCGGGACTGCCTGGGCTGGGGCTGGATCGACCGCCCCCGCTGCAAGGCGCTCTTGAGCTCTGGCTGGTGGTGGGCGGTGACGGGGCCGCCCCGTGCGGCCGTAGTCGCACGAGGCTGCCCGGGCACTTCAGCTGAGTTGTGCCTCAGCGAAAAGCGGCGATGCGACGGGCGGCCCAGTCGTTGAAAGGACGCGGGGCGCGGCCGAGGACTCGTTCCACGTCTGAGCTGATCCGCCGTTCGGCGGGGTTCGGGGCGGAGATGATGTCCAGGGTGTCGTCGGCGAGCTCCGGCGGCACGAACTGGGTCATCGCGGCCTTGGCCTCCTCCCGGGTGAGTTCGTGGAACTGCACCGGCGAGCCGAGCACGGCGGCGATGACCTCCGTCTGCTGACGGGGCGTGATCACCTCGGGCCCGGTCAGCTCGAAGATTCCGCCGGTGTGACGGTCGTCCAGTAGGCAGGCCGCCGCGACCTCGGCGATGTCCGCCGGGTCGACGATCGGAACCCCGACATCGCCGAAGGGTGCGGCGACCGTCCCTTGCGTGCGGACGGACTCCGCCCACGCCAAGGCGTTGGAGGCGAAGCCGCCCGGTCGCAGGATGGCCCATTCCAGGCCGGTCTCTCTCAACGCGTCCTCCACCGCGCGCATCGCGATCCGCGACGGGCCGAGCGGCCTGGTCGCCACGCCCTGCGAAGACAGCAGGACGACCCGGCGGACCCCTCTGGCAGCGGCCAGGTCGATAAGGTCGGTCGGCCTGGCTTCGGGGGCGTGCAGGTCGCCGGACAGCAGGAGGAACAGCGCCTTCGCCCCGTCCAAAGCGGGAGTGAGGCCCTGTGGCTCGGCCAAGTCAGCCGGTACGTGCCGGACCCCGTCCGGCATTGCCGCCGCGTGCCGTGACACCGCCGTCACCTGCTCGCCCGCCTCGGCCAGGGCCTGCGTCAAGGGCCGGCCCACATTTCCGGTAGCCCCGGTCACCACGATCATGTTCAGCTCCTAGTCCGTTGTGCACTGCGGCAATTGACGCTAGGAGGCAGGCTTACTTTTTGTAAGAACATACCCAGAGGTAAGCTCCGGACATGAGGGAAGGCGCGCAGCTGACGCAGGCCGAGGCGAGCAATCGGTATGAGGTGTTTCACACCGACTGCCCTGCGCGCGACGTGGTCGACCACGTGACCAGCAGGTGGGGTATCTGGGTGCTGATCTCCTTGCGGAGCAACGACCTTCGGTTTTACGAGCTGCGCGACAGCATCCAGGGCATCAGTGAGAAGATGCTCGCTCAGACACTGCGCGCGCTGGTCCAGGACGACCTGGTCTGGCGGAAGGTCGAGCCGACGACGCCACCCCAAGTCACCTACGGGCTGACTGAGTTTGGCCAGGACGTCGGTGAGCCACTGACGGACTTGTTCGACCGGATCACGCAGCGGCTGGCAGCCGACGGGGCGTCCGCCACGGAGCGGCTGAGCGCAACAGGCCGCCCAGCCAGTCTCAGTTCCGTGGCCGATCGGCCACGGAATAGCCACCGGCCGTGAGATTCGGCCAGCCAATCCGAGATCCCACACCTGGATGTAGGATCTCGCGGCTCGTGCCATAGAGCATTGCGCTGACCAGCATTTTCCTGATCTGTCTCAAGACGTTGCCCTACGCCTCTGTCTCACCTCCCATGGCATTTCCTCGCGGGGCGACACGAGCGTGCTGGATGATGGGGCGGTGCAGTTCCCCTACGTCTACCGCGTCACCAAGTACGACCCCGCCGACCGTGACGAACACGGGTGTTACACCGGCAGTGAGGACATCGTCAGCGATCACGGCGAGGTCGAGGCGTCTTACCTTCAGGCGGTCGCGGCCTTCGCCAGGGACACCGGCGTCGATCACCTGGCCGTACGTGAACCACAGATTCCGTCCTACGTGCACTTCGGTGTGGAGCCTCCGGTGGACGGCTTTGGGTTGGACGGGCTCTTCCCTGCCGGCCCTACCGGTTTTCACGACGGGGCAGAAGTACCGCTCGAAATCGGGCTGCAGCTGGTGCGCGCCATGCTGCGCGACAACGGCGCCTGGTGCCGGCTGGAGGCGGAAGGCGCGTTCGCGGTCCATGTGGGATGGGACCAATACCTCTACATCAGCAGCAGCCGGCCTTGCGAGGAAGCGTTGGCCCACGCCCGGGAGCTCGGACTGTTCCCGGAACGCCTGGACGCCTCCCCGTACGCCTTCGGGGCCGAGGAGGAAGAGCAGGGCATCCAGCGGCCCGGCGATGACGACTTCTGGGCCGACCTGCACAGGGCAGTCGCCACCGGCCGTGCAGGAATCCTGGAAGAGACATATCTCGAAGGTGCCTCACGATGGCACCACCTCACCAGCGACACCATCGACCCCGTTCGCGTTGGACTGGCTCCCCGGGCCCGTCTCGCCGTCTGGCCGTCCCTGTCCACCGACATCGACGTCGTCCTGGGAGCCCTGCCCGCTGATGGCCTCGTCGAAGGCGTGTGGCAGGACGACGACGGCAGCATCCACAGCGCCGTCGCCGGCGAGGACGGGTTCCCCGAACTGACCGCCCGGATATCCCGTGCCCATGCCGCCGCGCTTCTGTCTGTATATGCGGGTGAATCTATGCCTCTGTGCACTGCTGTCATGCCCGACAACGACGGAGTCCTACGGGCTCGTTGGCGAACCGAGCCGACGCCGAGCGACCGCGACTGGGCACTTCGTTAGCCCCAAGGGTGAGCGCTTCGACCGGCCTGTCTCAGATTGGCGGCCGACCGGCCATCGAGTGACCATCGCTCGTGAGATTCGGCCACGGAATCTGAGATCCCACACAGGCTGTAGGTTCTCACTTTCGGTGTCATGCGCCGACGCTGCGACTTGGACGTTTCCCTTCAGTCTCACGACGGGTCGGCCGGCGGCTGTCTCAGAGCGATGTCATTTCCTCAGACTGTCCACCAGGCTGCGCCACTGCCCGAGGGCGTCACGAACCTGCATCGGCAGCTATCCGTTCCATCCAATTGCGCACGGTCACTGCTCGCGCGATGCGGTTGACGATGTCCTTCTTGGACGCCGTGTCCAGAGTCTGCGGGATCTTGTCGAAGGTGTCGGGAAGGACGTCGAGCAGACCCCAGGTCTGTTCGCCGGTGTAGACGGTCAGCAGTTGCTGGCACCTCCACTGCAGCGGCATCTCGGGACGGTGTGTGAGCCGCTGCACGAGCGTTGGGAACAGGTAGTGCGTCGCCTCTGCGGCGAGGTGCGCTTGGAGCCAGTCGACGGGGAGTCGCTGGCTGAAGCCGTGCATGGCGGCGTCCTGGGCCAGGTCGAGGAGCTGGCTGGTGTCGACGGCTCGGACGGTGCGAGGAAGAGCTGGGCCCATGCCGAGAGGATGCCAAGGAGCCGCATCATGAGATCACCGGGGCGGTGTCAGAGTCGTGCTGGAGGATCAAGCCATGCTGATTGCAACTGATGAGGCAGGGCGCGTGGTGAAGAAGCCCTCGAAGCCGGCGATAGGCAGGATGCTGGCCAACCTCCAGCGCGGAAACGCGCATCTAGTCCTGGAGCGCGTGGAGGAGGACCTGGAGGGCAGCTGGTATGTCCAAGTGCTGCTGCGTGACGACAACACGTACCAACTCGAATTCCGGGACGGTGTAGCGGCCGAGCACTATCAGACGCGGACCCTCTCTCAGGAGAAGATCCTGACCGCCATGCTCGGCTGGGCGGCCGGTAAGCCGGACTGGAAGGACTGCTTCATGTGGAACAACATCGGCTCGCAGCTCGGGGCCGATGACGCCCAGCACCAGGGCTGACACGACCTTGACCTCGCACTTTGCGTCATGAGTCACCACTTTGAACAGCGGCTATGTGCAAGCGATATGCAGTCAGCCGTGAGACTGTGCAGCGAAATTGGAGACCCTACAAGCCTGGTGTAGGGTCTCGCCGCTCGTGACATGTCGATCTTGCGTGACCTGGGCGTTCTTGGCTGTCTCACGGCCTTGTCACCCATGATCAGTCTCAAATCCGTGGCATTTCCTCGCGAGGGCGAGGTCGAGATCAGGCGGCTTGTCCGAGTCGGCCGAGTACACCACGCTGAGCCCCGAGCACGAGGACTACCGGCGAGCCCAGATCGCGCACCGACGAGTTTCCCGCGCCGCGCTGGTCTATACGCCGGACACCCACGGACGGAAGGCTGCGCCATGCGGAAACTGATCTACGGCATGAACCTGACCCTGGACGGCTACATCGCCGCGGCCGGCGACGACATCGGCTGGAGCGGACCGCCGAGCGACGAGCTGTTCCAGTGGTGGCTCGACCACGAGCAGGCGAGTGGCCTGTCGCTGTATGGGCGCAAGCTGTGGCAGACGATGAGCTCCTACTGGCCGACCGGCGACCAGCAGCCGGGCGCCACCCCGGCGGAGATCGAGTTCGCGCGGAACTGGCGGGACACGCCGAAGGTGGTGTTCTCCTCGACGATCGACAAGGTCGACTGGAACACCCGCCTGGTCACCGGCGACGCGATCGCCGAGATCACCCGGCTCAAGGCCGAGGACGGCGGCCCAATGAACATCGGCGGCGCAACGCTCGCCGGGGCGGCCATGCGCGCCGGGCTGATCGACGAGTACGCGATCGCCGCCTATCCGGTCCTGGTGGGCAGCGGCACGCCGTTCTTCACCGCGCTGGACAGCTGGGTGAACCTGAACCTGGTGGAGACGCGGACGTTTCCCGGCGGCGTGGTCCTGACCAGGTACGAGACGAGGCGCTGAGCAGCAGCACCCACGCGCTCGTCTCACGGTGATGTCGTATACGACATCGGTACGACACGACCCGTGAGATTACGACATCAGCCGCGAGACCCTACAGCAGCCGTCAGGCAGCGAAGCCGATGTTCATGACGTACACGTAGGCGCCGTAGTCGGATCCGAGGTCGACGGTGATGCCGTCGAACCATGCCTCGTCCATGGCCTCGTCGTCATCGGCTGCCCATGCCTGCACCATCCGGTCCCAGTGCCGCACATTGAGGGTGCGGAAGGAAACGTCACGCTGGAGTGGTCGGGGGACCTGGGACTGGTTGAGGGGATGGAACTCGACGCGGGTGCCCCGGCCTTGCCGGAGTGGGGCGGCTCGGGCCGCGTCAGCTGTGGTTCAGGGACCACGCGACCTGGTCCTCGTACCAGCGGGCGGCGCTGACACCGTGCCACGAGGCCGCTGCGTCGACCTGGTCCTCGTACCAGCGGGCGGCGCTGACACCGTGCCACGAGGCCGCTGCGTCGACCTGGTCCTCGTACCAGCGGGCGGCGCTGACGCCGCGCCACGAGGCCGCTTCGCCCTCGTGGTCCGCAGCCCGTACGTGGCGCACAGTGTCCTGCCCACGGTGGTCGTCATCCGTGTGGTGGCCGGCTTGCTCGCTGTTGGTCGCGGAGGTGGCGGACACGTACTGCGTGTGCTGCACGGGCACCGAAGTCGCGGCTGCCGACGCCGAGCCGCCGGCTCCGAGAAGGGCTCCGCCGGCCAGTGCCGTGGAGGCGAGTGCGATCGAGACGCGCTTGGTCATGCTGTTCATGGTCATTTCCCTTGCGAGACTGCCGCGGTTTCGCCGAACTGGCGGCCGCCGCTCTATGTGAACCGAGATCCGGAAATCCCGGGTCAGTCGGCTTGCCGCAAGGTCATCCGGAGGGGTGCCTCACATTCGGCTCTGCCACCGTACCCGAGGGGTGCCTCATGTTTGCGGTGAGGCTCATCACAGCACGTCGGAGGGGCGAGATTGCGATCGGAAACATGACAACAACCGAATTCGAGGGGGGCCTCATGTTACGCTCGAACCATGAGCCACCACCACGCCCCGTCCGCGAGGGAGACGCCGACGAAACCCCTGCGCCGTGACGCACAGCGCAACAGGGACGCGATCGTGGCCGCCGCCCGCACGGCCTTCTCCGAGCAGGGCCTCGGGGCGTCCCTGGAGGGCGTCGCCCGCGAGGCCGGCGTCGCGATCGGCACGCTCTACCGCCACTTCCCCACCCGGCTCGACCTGGTCGAAACACTCTTCAACGCGAAGTACACGGAACTGCTCACCGCCGCGGAAGAAGCCGCAGCCATGGACGATGCCTGGGAGGGGTTCTGCCGCTACCTGGAGAAGCTCTGCAAGCTGCAGGCCTGCGACCGCGCCTTCAACGACCTGGTCTCGGCACGGCTGCCCCTTCACGTGGCCGGCCGCGAGATGTACGAACGCACCAAGGAACTCTGCGTCCAGATCATGCGCAACGCCCAGGAACAGGGCGTCCTGCGCGGCGACGTCACCGCGCAGGACATCGCCTTCGTGATCTGGTCCCAAGCCGGGATCATCCAGGCCACACGCACCATCGCCCCCCAAGCCTGGCGCCGCCACCTCCACCTGATGCTCGACGCCTTCCGCACCGAGGGCTCCCACGAACTGCCCGAACCTCCTCTGACCAGCCAGCAGGTCGACCAGACCCTCGTCACTCTCGAGTGCACCGAAGAGGGCTGCCGCGAGCAGTCCTGACCACACGAGAGACGAGGCCGCCGACAACAGCTGCGCATCACACCGGACCGGCGCCACACCGGACCGGCACCTCGGCCGACCGGCCGGGAAGACCCCGGACAGCACTCCGGGCGGCAGGACCACGGCCCGTCCGACCGCCGTCTCCGGCTGCCCCGGCCCGTGCTGTCACACGCCGCCCGCATCTCACAGGGCATCCACAGACGCCGGTGGCTGCGGGCGCCTTCACCGTTCATGGGATCAGCGATGCGCTGGTCGCGGATGCGTCGACCTGGGACCAAGTTGATCTGGGAGTCGGCGTATGTACCGGTGGCTCACGTGAAGCGTTGTTCGTCTGCCTCGACGTATCCGAAGGGGTCTGGTGCAGGGTTGGGTGACAGGTTGACCTGCCCCACGGGCCTTGACCCTTGATCCTGGACACACGAGACACTGGATCCTGAGGATCTGAGGACGGACATCTCGTGGTCATGAAGAACTATCCGCCGCAGTTCAAGGCGGACGCGGTCGCGCTGTACCAGTCGCGGCCCGAGGCGACGATCCGGCAGGTCGCTGCCGATCTGGGAATCAACCCCGAGACCTTGCGGAACTGGGTGCGGGCAGCCGGCGTGAGCCGGCCGCGGGGACGCCGGGCGGAGGTGCCGACCGAGCCGCCGACGCCGTTGGAGGCGGAGAACGCCGCTCTGCGCAAGAAGGTCCGTGAGCTGGAGGAGGAACGCGAGATCCTGCGCAAGGCGGCGAAGTATTTTGCCGGGGAGACGCGCTGGTGAACCGCTTCCAGTTCGTTGCCGACCACCACCGCCGCTACGGCGTGAAGCGGCTGTGCACCATCCTCAACATCGCCCGCTCCAGCTTCTACTACTGGCGTCGGACGGCCGCAGACCGGGCCGCCCGGCAGGCGGCCGACACCCGCCTCGCCGCCCGGATACGGGCCGTGCACCGCGAGTCGGACGGCACCTATGGCGTTCCGAGGATCACCGCCGAGCTCCGCGAGGCGGGTGAACGCGTCAACCACAAGCGGATCGCGCGGGTGATGCGGGGTGCCGGTCTGGCGGGCGTTCGCCTGCGCCGCAGACATCGCACCACTGTTGCGGACCCGGCCGCGGCGAAGGCCCCGGACCTCGTCGGCCGCGACTTCACAGCAAGCGAGCCGAACACGAAGTACGTCGGCGACATCACCTATCTCCCGCTGGACGGCGGGAAGTTCCTGTATTTGGGTACCGTCATCGACCTCGCCTCACGCCGCCTGGCCGGCTGGGCGATCGCGAACCACATGCGCACCGACCTCGTCACCGACGCTCTGACCGCCGCCGAACGCACCCGCGGAAGCCTCGCCGGGGCGGTCATACACACCGACCACGGGGCCCAAGGCGGATTCAACTGATCGTCGCAACACCTCGTAGTCAGAGGTGGAGTGATGGGTGTTGGTCCGCAGCAACGCAAGGCTCGTGAGTATCGGGGGCAGATGCCATCGCCGGGCCGGCCGACGGTCGCATGGCGGGAGGACCGCATGCGGTTCTGGGCTGCGATCGCCCGGGGGCTCCGATCGGAGGAAGCGGGAGTCGAGGCCGGGGTGTCGCCCGCGGTCGGGACGCGGTGGTTTCGCCACGCTGGCGGCGTGGGACCGAATCTCTCCCCGACGGTGTCGGGACGCTATCTGTCGTTCGCGGAGCGTGAGGACATCGCCGTGTGGCGGGCTCAGGACATCGGGGTCCGCGAGATCGCGCGTCGGCTGTGCCGCTCACCTTCGACCATCTCCCGGGAGCTGCGCCGGAATGCGTCCACGCGTACCTACCGTTTGGAGTATCGGGCGACCACCGCGCAGTGGCATGCCGAGCGCAGAGCACAGCGGCCGAGGACCGCGAAGCTGGCCGGCAACGAGCGGCTGTGTGAATACGTGCAGGACAGGCTCGCCGGGGTGATCCGGGCGGCAGACGGAATGCCAGTGACGGGGCCCAAGACGCCCCAGTGGAAGGGCCGCAACAAGCCCCGGCGGCAGGACCGACGGTGGGCGACGTCGTGGAGTCCGCAGCAGATCTCGAACCGACTCAAGGCCGACTTCCCCGATGATGAGTCCATGCGCATCTCGCACGAGGCGATCTACCAGGCCCTCTATGTCCAGGGCCGCGGCGCGCTCAAGCGCGAACTGGTCGCCTGTCTGCGTACCGGTCGTGCGTTGCGCGTCCCGCGCGCTCGAGCGCAGCGCAGGCCCGGTGGCCACGTCACGTCCGAGGTGATGATCAGTGAACGGCCGGCTGAGGCCGAGGACCGAGCGGTCCCGGGCCACTGGGAAGGCGACCTCATCATCGGCCTGAACCGCTCGGCGATCGGCACGCTCGTCGAGCGCACGAGCAGGTTCACGATGCTGCTGCACCTGCCCCGAATGGACGGCTACGGCCTCGAACCACGGGTGAAGAACGGCCCGGCACTGGCCGGCCGTGGCGCCGAGGCCGTGAAGGACGCGATCGCCGACACGATCACCGCGCTGCCCGAACACCTGCGTCGGTCACTGACCTGGGACCGCGGCACGGAGCTGGCCCAGCATGCTCAACTCCGCATCGACACCGGCCTGAAGGTCTACTTCGCCGACCCGCACAGTCCCTGGCAGCGGGGCACCAACGAGAACACGAACGGACTCCTTCGCCAGTACTTCCCGAAAGGCACGGACCTGTCGCGATGGGACGCCAACGAGCTCGAGGCTGTTGCCCTCGCACTCAATAACAGGCCCCGCAAAACCCTCGACTGGAAGACACCCGCCGAAGTCCTCAACCAGCACCTACTCTTGATCTAAAAGACCGGTGTTGCGACGACCGATTGAGTCAGGGCAATACACCAGCCGGGCCTTCGCCGACGCCTGCCGCCAGGCCGGCCTCCGCCAGTCCATGAGCGCGATCGGCTCCAGCGCGGACAACGCGCTTGCCGAGTCCTTCAACGCGACCTTCAAACGCGAGACGCTTCAGAGCCGCAAGACCTGGTCCAGCGAACGCGAGGCCCGCCTCGACGCGTTCCGCTGGCTCAACCGCTACAACACCCGACGCCGTCACTCCCGCCTCGGACACCGCAGTCCCATCGCTTACGAGACAGCACTCGACACAACATCAACTAGCCTGGCCCAAGCCGCATAGCCCGTGTCCAAGATTCCGGGTCAAGGCCCAACTGGGGTTTCCCCATCCGCTTGGCTTCCGGCCGCTACAACGCCATCGGGCACCTGGAGATCCCACGGCCTCTCTCCGCCGCAATGCGCGCCGTGGTGATGACGCCGTTCGCCCTTGATCGCTTACGCGTCATCACGCAAATCCCAGGCCACGAGACCGTCGCTGCCGCCGCCCGCATCTTCTACAACGGGCGGAGCGGCGCCCTGCGACAACGCATGACAGGCATCGAAAGGGCCGCCGGCTTCACCATCATCGACCGAATCAGCAGACCTCTCGCACCGACCGAGCAGGGGCAAGAGTTCCTGCACGAAGCGGCCGGAATCCTCCGCACCGCCGATGCAGCCGGAGAGCCTCGATGAGTGCACCACTGCGTCAACGCCTTCCTGCGGCACAGGGCCGGCCTCCGGATCATCGACCGGGACACCCGCCCCCTCGCGCCAACGCCCCGCGGGCGCGACTTCCTCCGAGAAGCACAGCAGATCCTGCACATCGCAGACGACGCCGAACCAATCCGGCACGATCCACAGTGAGCACAGGGCCAGGTGCCGCAGATAGTGTCAGCTCGGCCCCCGTGTTCGCTGGATCACCCGCATCGCCTACTCGACCGCCGCGCCCCTGATCAGGGCTGCGTGCGCGGCGGCAAGGATCTCCTCCGAGAGTGGAGAGCCCTTGGTGGCCCGGGACAGGACCAGCGCACCGAACAGGGTGCAGAGGCGGACGATGCCGTCCTGGTCGTCACCGCCGAGGAAGTCGGCGAAGTCGGCCACCCCCTCGGTGTAGACACGACGGGCCTCTCGACCCCCACCTTCGCGTGCGATGTCCGTGGCGAGCGCGGCGACCGGGCAGCCGTCCGCCGGGTCGTCGCGGTGTTCGACGGAGAGGTAGGCGTCGATCAGCGCTCGCTGGGCGGCGTCGCGCCGCCCTTCGTACTGCGCGAGCCCGGCGGTGTGACCCCGGGCGAGCTCGTCGAAGGCGTGGGCGGTGGCCTCGTCGACGAGCGCTTCCTTGGAAGCGAACTGCTTGTAGAAGGCGCCGTGGGTCAGGCCGGCCGCCTTCATCAGGTCGGCGACGCTCACCTGAGTTCCCTGCTCCCGGAACAGCCGCGAGGCGGTGTCCACCACCCGCCTGCGGTTCTCCTCCGCCTGCGTCTGCGATACGCGGCCCATGATCACCCTCTCATTTGGATGTCGACTGGCATCTATCGTAGACCCGTGTTTAGATTGGTTCCATAATCTAAATCGTGCGGGTGACCCGACGGCACCCGCCGTAGACCAGGAGCGGGCATGGAACTGAAGAATGCGGTCGCGGTCGTCACCGGCGCCAACCGGGGCCTCGGGCGGCACCTCGCCGCCCAGCTCGTGGAGCGCGGCGCGAAGGTGTACGCGGCCGCCCGCCGCCCCGAGACCGTCGATGTGCCGGGTGTCATCCCGCTGCGCCTCGACGTGACGGACGAGGCATCGATACAGGAGGCCACCCGCATCGCCTCGGATGCGACCCTGCTGATCAACAACGCGGGCATCTCCACCGGCGCGACGCTGATGGGAGGCGACGTCGCTGCGGTGCGCCGGGAGATGGAGACCAACTTCTTCGGCCCGCTCGCCGCGACCCGCGCCTTCGCCCCCGTCATCGAGGGCAACGGCGGCGGCGCCGTGCTCAACGTCCTGTCCGCCCTGTCCTGGTTCCACCCGGCAGGACTCGGCTCCTACGCCGCGTCCAAGGCCGCCGCTTGGGCGCTGAGCGACGCGACCCGTGAGGAGCTGGCACCGCGCGGGATCACCGTCTCGGCGCTGCACGTCGGCTACATGGACACCGACATGGCCGCCGGCGTGCCCGCCGACCAGAAGGTCGCCGCCGCCGACGTCGCGGCCCAGGCCCTGTACGGCATCGAGACCGGCCTGCCCGAGATCCTCGCCGACGAGACCAGCCGGTACGTCAAGCAGAGCCTGGCCGCGGCACCCCAGCCGAACGCAGGCTGACGCTCACCCCTCCACCCCGACGCGACCGCCTTCCCGCCTTCAAGCAAGGACATCTCATGCGTTACACAACCTTCGGACACCGGACCGGACTGCGCGTGTCCGAGTACGCGCTCGGCACCGCGAACTTCGGCACCGGCTGGGGCGCAGGCGCCGAGCCGGACGAGGCACGCCGGATCTTCGACCGGTTCGCCGAGGCCGGCGGCACCTTCCTCGACAGCGCGGACGGCTACCAGTTCGGCGAGTCTGAAGAGCTGACCGGAAAGCTGATCTCCGCCGACCGCGAGCACTTCGTGCTGGCCACCAAGTTCTCCCTCGGGGCCGCGCCGCAGCCGGACATCTCCAGGACCGGCAACAGCCGCAAAAACATGGTCGCCTCGGTCGAGGCCAGCCTGAAGCGCCTGGGCACCGACTACATCGACCTGCTGTGGGTGCACTTCCCCGACGAGCTCACTCCGATGGAGGAACTCCTGCGCGGACTCGACGACCTGGTGAGCGCCGGCAAGATCCACCACGCCGCACTGTCCAACTTCCCCGCCTGGCGCGTCTCGCGCGCGGTAACCCTCGCGGACCTGAAGAACTGGGCCCCGATCGTGGGCATCCAGCACGAGTACAGCCTCGTCGAGCGCACCGCCGACCGCGAACTGCTACCCATGGCCGAGAGCTTCGGGCTCGGCGCCGCCCTGTGGTCCCCGCTCGGCGGCGGACTACTCACCGGCAAGTACCGCGGCTCCGCCGAGGGGCGCCTGAGCGACCTGGGCGTGGTCATCCACACCGAGAGCACCGACCAGAAGACGGCCGTCGTCGACACCGTCCTGGCCATCGCCCAGGAGACCGGGGTGACGCCCGCCCAGGTGGCGGTCGCCTGGGTGCGCGAGCGCGCCGCCCGGTCCGTGGCGACGCTCGTCCCGATCATCGGCCCGCGCAACCTCGCCCAGCTCGACAGCTACCTCGGCGCCCTCGACGTTCAGCTGACCGACAAGCAGTACACCCGCCTGGCCGAGGTCAGCGCGGTGCCGCTCGGCATGCCCCACGAGGGGATTGCCGCCGCCCTGGACCGCCTCCAGGGCGGTGCCGCCGACCGCGTCGACGGCCCGGTCGTGCCAGTGGCCTGAAGAGCCAGCGCGGCTGAGGGAGCGGCGCCCCGCGCCGCAGCCAGGAGAGCAACACAAAACTGTCTCGTACTGGGAGAAGCCCGGGACGAACGAAGACCCCGTCCTCCCACGGACGGGAATCGGAACGGAGACGACGATGAAGGCTTTCCTGGTCGAGAAGTACGGCGGCCCGGCCGGGATGCGCGCCGCCGAGGTACCCGACCCGCAAGTGGGCGCCGAGGACGTCCTGGTCGAGATCCGGGCGGCGAGCGTCAACCCGCTGGACATCAAGCTCCGCGACGGGGACTTCAAGGCGTTCCTTCCTTACCGTCTCCCGCTCGTCCTGGGCAACGACCTCGCAGGGACGGTCGTCCGGGTCGGCCCGTCCGTCACCCGCTTCGCGGTGGGCGACGAGGTCTACGCCCGGCCCGACAAGGACCGAATCGGCACCTTCGCCGAACTCATCGCTGTCCACCAGGACGACCTGGCGCCCAAACCCGCCACGCTCACCATGGCCGAGGCCGCCTCCCTCCCCCTGGTCGCCCTGACCGCATGGCAGGCGCTGGTTGAGCGGGCACACGTGCAACCGGGTCAGAAGGTCCTCATCCACGCGGGCGCCGGCGGCCTCGGCTCCATCGCCGTCCAGCTGGCCAAGGCGCTGGGCGCGCACGTGGCCACCACCGTGAGCACCGCCAAGGTCGACCTGGCCAAGGACCTCGGCGCGGACGTCGTCGTCGACTACCGCACGCAGAACTTCGAGGAGATCCTCGACGGCTACGACGTCGTCCTCGACAGCCTCGGCGGCGAGAACCTCGCCAAATCCCTGCGCGTTCTCAAGCCCGGCGGCATGGCCATCAGCGTCGCGGGCCCGCCCGACCCCGCCTTCGCCCGTGAACTCGGCGTGAACCCGGTCCTCCGCCTGGCCATGACCGTGCTCAGCTTCAAAACCCGGCGCAACGCCAAGCGCCTCGGCGTGACGTACTCGTTCCTGTTCATGAAGGCCAGCGGCGACCAACTGCGCGAACTCGCACCGCTCCTCGACTCCGGGAAGATCCGCCCCGTCGTCGACGGCGTCTTCCCGTTCGACGAAACCCTTCAGGCCATGGAGTACGTCGAAAAGGGCCGGGCGAAGGCCGGCAAGGTCGTCGTCTCCATGACGTAGGGCGGGCACGCCGACATCGGCCAGCTCCACCAGAGCACCACCCACGTCGAGCTGGGCGTGATGTGTTCGGTCACGGGCAGGGCGCCCGGCTTCGGCAGGGCCGTCATCATCTGCCCCAGCAGACCCGCCACCACCCCGCGGCGGGCGACCAGAAACACACCAGGAGAAACCATCATGAGCAGCACCGGCACCCCGAACGAGCCCGTCATCACCTCGTGCGCCCACGCCCCGGACCGCACCGTCACCGCCGGCGGCGTCACCTACGCTTTTCGCGAGCTAGGGCCCAAGGGCGGCGTGCCCGTCGTGTTCTTCGTGCACCTCGCCGCCACCCTGGACAACTGGGACCCGCGCATCATCGACCCCATCGCGAAGGGCCGTCACGTCATCGCCTTCGATCAGCGCGGTGTCGGGGCGTCCACGGGCCAGGTGCCGGACAGTATCGAGGCGATGGCTGATGACGCCTACACCTTCATCACGGCGCTCGGCTTCGACAAGATCGACGTCTTCTCCTTCTCCCTCGGTGGCTTCATCGCCCAGGCCCTGGTGGTGAAGCACCCCGAGCTCGTCCGCAAACTCGTCCTCACCGGCACCGGGCCCAAGGGCGGTAAGGACATCGACAAGGTCGCCGGCACCACGTACTGGGACATGCTGCGCGCCACCCTGACCCGGTCGGACCCCAAGGAATTCCTGTTCTTCAACCGCAACACCACCGGCAAGCCCGCCGCGCGCGCGTTCGTCAACCGGCTCAAGGAGCGCACTGCCGACCGCGACGCGAAGATCAAGGTCAAGGCATTCCAGGCGCAGCTGAAGGCGATCAAGAAGTGGGGGCGCTCCACCCCCGACGACCTGTCGCAGCTCGCCCAGCCCACCCTCATCGCCAACGGCGACAACGACCGCATGGTGCCCTCGGTCCTCTCCGAGGACCTGCACCGACGCATCAAGGACAGCGAGCTGATCATCTACCCCGACTCCGGTCACGGCGGCATCTTCCAGTACCACCAGCAGTTCGCCCCCCTCGCGGTCGAGTTCCTCGCCCGTTGACCACCGGCGAACACCACAACTACGCGTTCGGCGACCAGGAAGAGAGAAGCAGCACCATGAGCACCTCACCGTCCGCCGCTCAGCTGGGCGTGGAGAAGAAGCGCCTCACTTCCTCGATCCTGCTGTGGGTGCGCACCGACCAGACCCGCCAGACCGGCATGGACCACTGGAAGGGACCTCACTCAGGGATCATCTCCGCCACCCCGGGTCTGGAGGAGCACCGGCAGATCCACCTTGCCGAGCACAACCCGAGCCGCTGGCCGGCGACCGACGGGGTGCAGACCTCGATCCCCGCGGACCAGAAGATCGACGGCGTCGCCGAGGTCACTTTCCAATCGGCGCTTGCGCCCCTGAGAACCCATCTTTGAACTTCCGCTGATCTCGTACACGCGCCTCGGTGGAGGACTTGGGTACGCACGGGGCCCCAGGGAGCGTCCCGCGGGCCCTCGGCGTTTCGAGCCGTCCACCGGGACGTGCGCACAAGGACGTGTCGGTTTGACCGGATGCTGCCTCCGTTTTATGCTCTTCCGTATACGGAGGCAGCATCCGTTTTGGGTGCTGCCGGAGGATCGCAGGAGGCCGGAGCGCGCATGAACGCCAGCGGGCAGCAGGAACGCAGGCCTCGCGCCGACGTCCAACGCAACCGTGCGGCCCTCCTGGAGACGGCCCAGCGTCACTTCCTGCAGCACGGGGTCGGCACCTCTCTGGAGGCGGTGGCCAAGGAGGCGGGCGTCGGACCTGCCACGCTGTACCGGCACTTCCCCACCCGCGAAGCGCTGCTCGCGGCCGTGTTGCAGAGGCGCTCCGAGGAGTTCGTGGCACGCCGGGCCAGCATCGAGCAGCTCGGCGACGCCGCCGAGGCGCTGGAGCGGTGGCTGCGGGCGATGGAGGAATATCTCAGCGCTTTCAGTGGGCTGCCGGACCCGCTCATGGCCGCGGCGCGGGCCCAGGATCCGGACAACCCCCTCACGATTCCATGCGACATCCTCATCACCGCCACCGATCAGTACGTGCGCGCCGCGCAGCGCGCAGGGCGCGTGCGCGCCTCGGTGCAGGGGTACGACCTGTTCCTCGCGGCGTGTTCTGTTGCCTGGATCAAGGGCACCGGCACCGAGGAGAAGTCACTCGACCGTCTCCGCACGTTCATCGCCAGCGGCTACCGCGAGCGGGACACCCAGGCGTAATCCGCCACACGCCCCGGTCACGGCCTGGCGGCCCGTCATACAGCCACCACATCGCGCTGCCCCCTTGAGGGCAGCACAACCACCCAAGGGACAAATCAATGAAAATTACTGTCATAGGTGCAGGTGCCATCGGCGGGAACCTCGCCGTCAAGCTCTGCAT
This sequence comes from Streptomyces sp. NBC_00009, assembly GCF_045040855.1. Classification (NCBI taxonomy): domain Bacteria; kingdom Bacillati; phylum Actinomycetota; class Actinomycetes; order Kitasatosporales; family Streptomycetaceae; genus Streptomyces; species Streptomyces sp. NBC_00009. The sequence goes on along the minus strand of NZ_CP108312.1, from coordinate 8,867,963 downwards.
GGCCGGTCACGACGTCCAGGTGGCCGACGCCCGCGGCCTCGAGGGCATCCGGGCCGAGGTGCTTGAGTCCGGGGCCCGCGCGGTGGAGCTGACCGACGCCGTCCAGGGCCGGGACGTCATCATTCTGGCCATCCCCTTCGGTGCGGCGGGAAAGCTGGCCGACCTGTTCGCCGCGGTTCCCGACGAGACGGTAGTCATCGATACCGCGAACTACTACCCGCACCTCAGCGGGCAGATTGAGGCCGTGGACAGCGGCGAGGTGGAGAGCGTGTGGAACGCCGAGCAGCTTCGGCGGCCCGTGGTCAAGGCGTGGAACGCCGCCCTGGCCGAGACCCAGCGCACCCGGGGCCTGCCGGCCGGAACCCCCGGCCGCATTGCCATCCCCGTCGCCGCCGACTCCGAGCAGGCGCGGCGCGTGGCCATGCAGCTCGTGGACGACACCGGCTTCGACCCCTACGACGCTGGCGTGCTGGCCGACTCCTGGCGTCAGCAGCCCAACAGCCCCGCCTACTGCACCGAGCTGACTCTCGACGAATTGCCAGCGGCCCTGGCCGCAGCCGATCGCGTCAAGGACGCAGCTGTCCGCGACAGTGTGCCAGAGCGCCTCGCCGCCCTCCCGGCCGACTTCACGCTGGACGATGTGGTCGAGATGAACCGCGCCGCCCACCGCTGACCCCCCGCAACCGGCACGGGTTCACCGTGATGCGCACCGCCCGGGAGATCGAGCAAGACTGCCCACCGGCGGCGACTCCCAGGCGACCTAGCCAGTGCCCGGCTCACGCCGCGGGCCGGTGTCGCGCTTGATGTCACGGCACCTCGAACCTGTGACAAACCGTCTTTGAACCTCTGCTGATCTCGCGCGTCTTCCGCGCGAGATCAGCAGAGGTTCAAAGACGGTTTCTGAAAGGGCGTAAGCAGACGAAGCTGGCCCACGCCGACGAGATCAACGTGTTCCGCCGCACCCTGCTCTACGCCGGCCCACCGAACTCCTCCCGCTGGTACGACGTCGCCGGCCCCGACGAGACGGTCGGTGCCCGCACCCTGATCTACCTGCGCCGCAAAGACGGGGTCGACGCAGGCGAGTTCCGGAAGTTCGTCAACCGGCAGCTCGTTCCCGCACTCGCCGACACTGCAGCGTTGAAGGAACTGCGCACGCAGACATTCCTGCCCTGGAGCGAAAAGCTCTGGGACACCCCGAACGTCGCCCACGACAACCCCCACAACCAGCGATTCCACGCCTCCCTCGTCCTCGGGTTCAGCGACAGCGCAGCACGGGACGCATTCTTCACCGGCAACGCGATCGAGGGCCTGACCAACCAACTGGCACCGCTCGCCTCCGCGATCCATGCATACGACGTCGCCGCCGCCTTGACCTTCGTCAAGAACGGCGACATCCTCCCTCGCTACCAGGAGTGAACGGCCAGAGCGTGGAGCAGGTCCGACGGACCTACTGAGCAATCGATCCATCCACCCCGGGCTGGTCGCCACCCGTCAGCTACTTACAGTGACTACCGAGAAGGTCCCGGTGGCGCGCCCTGCTCATGATCAACCCGACTCAAGCAGTGCTCATCGCTCGCGGAATCCGACGTTCCCGCAGGATCCCGTGCTCACCAAGCCGCGCTCCCTACAGTGGACGCAGGAGAGCTGCCTGGGTACTGCTGGCCCGATGGCTGTCCTGGACCGTGTAGGTCTCCGCGAGGGGCAGCACCCGGTTCAGCTTCCGAGGCGGCGCGCAAGGTGGAGCAGATCTGCCAGGCGCAGCACCCGTCCGTCGAATCCTGGGAGGGGGACATGGAGCGGCTGGGCCCAGTGGGCAGGGATTGCATCCAGACCGTAGCGCGCCCCCGCAAGACCTCCGGTCACCGCGGCGACGGTGTCCGTGTCGCCGCCGAGGTCGATCGCCGCGCGAATCGCGCCTTCGAAGCTGTTGGTGGTGCGCAGGGCCCAGACGGCGGAGCCCAGGCAGGGCCAGACGGCACCGTTGAACTCGGTTGCCTGATCGGGGTGCCAACCGGGCGCGAGGACTGTGGCGTAGCGGCCCCGGTGGTCGGGATGGACAAGAGCCAGGATGTCCGGGAGCGCGGTGAGGGGGTCGGTGTCCTCGAACGTGACACGGATGAGTTCGTGGAAGATCGCCGTGCCTTCCCACGCCGCGCGGTCACCGTGGGTCAGCGCAGCGATGCGGCGGGCCGCTTCCATGGTGGCTTCTTGGCCGGCGGCCGCGAAGTAGACCGCAGAGGTCGACGCCCGCATCAAGGAGCCGTTTCCCGCTGCTCGTTGGTTGACCTGGAAATGGATCGCGGCGGCGAGGTCCCAGGGCATGCCGTTGGTCAGGACGTCTTCGGTCTGCAAGCCGATGTCCTTCGGTTCTGATGCTGCCCACCGCTGGAAGCGGGCGAAGATGTCCGGCAGATCCAGTCCGCCCCGCTCCAGCAGCGACTCCGCGACCAGGACGGCCATCTGCGTGTCGTCAGTGGCCTCGCCGGGGTCCCAGCCGCCGCCTCCGCACATCTCGCCACCGGCACCAGGCGCGGGAAACCGCGCGGAGAACGCTTCCTGGGGACCAAACTCGAAGGGGCCGCCCAGGGCGTCACCCACTGCTGAGCCGACGACCGCGCCAGCGGCCCGCTGAATCCGCTCCATCCGCGCAGGTTATCTGTGCCGCGCCGGCGGCCGCGCGGCACATTTTCCTTCTTCGGTCACCCGAACCTTCGGCGCGAAGCGTCTCGTCTCCGGCGCGAGCGATATCAGCGTCGGTTCCGGTGGCATCACCGCCCGCGGATAGCCGGGGATGGCGACCTCCCGAGGACATCGCTGGAAGAACCCGACAGCACTCAGGCGCTCAGAGCGACTCCGGCTCCTGCGCGGACTTGACCCCGAAGGTGCAACGCATTGCGGGGCGCAGGTCGTTGCTGGACAGCGCCTCGAATCCGGCCTCGCGTAGCAGCGCCTCGACCATGTCCCCCTTCAGATGCGCCAAGGCGCACCGGTCAGCGGGCGGTCCTCGATTCCCTGCTGACTGTGCCGCCGGGGGCGCGGGTGTCGGAGCTGGACTCGACGCCGACCAGCTGTTCACCTTCGTCTAAGCACCCACCCGGGAACCGAAACCCACAACACATACGAGGAAGAGGACAATCTCAATGAAAGCCATTGTGGTAACCGACCAGGCCGCGGGAACGGCCGGGATGACGCTGACAGAGCGGCCTGAGCCGTCCGCATCGATCAACGACGTCATCGTTCGGATTCATGCATCGGGCTTCGTCCCGACTGAGATGGAGTGGCCATCGACCTGGACCGATCGCGCCGGCCGTGACAAGACACCGTCGATCCCCGGCCACGAGCTGGCCGGAGTGGTCACCGCCCTCGGCTACGGCACGACGGGGCTGTCGGTCGGGCAGCGGGTGTTCGGCCTCGCCGACTGGCACCGTGACGGCACCCTGGCGGAGTACGTGGCGATCGAAGCACGCAACCTCGCACCGCTGCCAGGCGACGTCGACTTCACGGTAGGCGCGTCCCTGCCCATCTCAGGTCTGACCGCGTGGCAGGGGCTGTTCCAGCACGGCCGCGTTCAGTCTGGCCAGACCGTCCTCGCCCATGGCGCGGCCGGGGCGGTCGGGACGATGGTGACCCAGCTCGCACGTGAGGCCGGCGCTTACGTCATCGGCACCGGACGCGCCGCCGACCGTGAGAAGGCACTCGACTTCGGCGCGCATGAGTTCGTCGACCTCGAGAATGACGCGCTGAAAGACGTCGGCGGCGTCGATCTGGTCTTCGATGTCATCGGTGGCGACGTTCAGAAGCGGTCCGCTGCCCTGATCAAGGCTGGAGGAACGCTGGTGTCCATCGTCGGCCCGGTCGAGGCGCGACCCGCTGACGGTCTGGCGGTGGACTTCGTTGTCGAGGCCGATCGTGCCGAACTGGGTGAGATCGTGCAGCGGGTGCGGGACGGACGGCTGCGGACAAACATCGGTGACGTCGCGAGCTTGGATGATGCCGTTGGTGCCCTTAACCCGACCACGCGACGCAGCGGGAAGACAGTCATCCGCGTACGCCCGTAGGGAGTGATGGCCACAGTCCGACGGCGTGGTCGTCACCCTCGGCGCCACAAAGGCCATACATGGAGCGGCCTCCAGCGAGTCAGCGTTTGACCCGGTTGCGGACAGCCAGGATCGCCAGGCCCAGAAGGACGGGCTCGGTCACACGGGACGCCATCTCGATGTAGGTGCCGGAAGTGGTCAGGTCTTGGTCGGCGGAGCGAAACACCACTGAGTTGAGGGTGACGTTCAGGGCCTGTTCGAAGCGCTCGCCGGTGAACCTTTCCCCGGTGGGGTTCTGGGGATCTGCCTTGTCGATCTCCAAAGTGACTTTGCCTCCGCCGGCCGGGACGGTGCCGGTCGCTGCCTGCTTCGAGGCGTCCTTCGGGAGACCGAGGCCCATCAGCAGCACGATGGTGACGAGCATGGCGGCGCCGCGCCACGCCAGCGCCCGGGAAGCGCGCATGCCGTAGCCAGACAGCGCCCAGTAGGCAGTCAGAAGACCCCGCTCGCTTCGGGGTATGTCGTCGGCGTGGCGGCGCATCTCCATCTCCCCGTAATAGAAGTCGGCGGCCCCAGGCTCGTGCTTGCCATCCTCGAACGCTTTGCGAAGCGCGCGGTACACCGGCGCCAGTTGCAACGGCCCGACGCGCCCGGCGCCGAACACGGCCACGTTCCAGCCCGGGACAGCCCCCGGTCGGCTCGCGCGCCAGTGGTGTTCTTCGGCGAGGGTGCGGCGTTGGGTGAACCGGATCGGACGCCAGCCCCGCCAATGCATTGCGGGCGGGACCGTGTCGAAGACGCATGCGCCCTCCAGCCGTATCTGGTCCAGGTGCACGGTCCCGGTGAACAGGCATCCCGACAGATCGACGTCGGCGAGGACCAGATGGGCCGCGTCCACCCCACGCATCGAGGCCATCCGCACCGTCTCGTCAGGCGCGCCAGCAAGAGCCTGTTCTGTCACTGGCCGCCCGTCGGAGAGCACGAAGGGGGCGGCCTCCGCGGCGATCGTGAGGGGGTACTCGAAGACGGCATGGGAGAAGTCCACCGTTGTGTAGCGCAGCCGTAGTTCGGCCGTCGACATCCAACGGGTTCGCCGGCACTCCACCCGGCGTGCCACGCAGGACAAGGTCATCGGACCGTCGAACACCGCACCAGCCAACGACACCCTTCCGGCACACACAAACGGTCCAAGGTCAACCGGACTCTGGAAGGTCGCCGCCCCGAACCAGGCGTCGTCCTCGAAGGTCGCCGACTCGAACCCGGCCCTGCCCTTGAAGGTCTGGGCGGCACGCTCTTCCGGGATAACGGACGCCTGGTGTTCACGGAAAATAGCGGTCACTATGGGCACAGGTGGACGGACTCCACACGCCAGCAGTTCCAGACATTCATGAGAGATCAAGGCATTGACTTCGACTACAGGCCCTGGGGTTGAGATGAGCAATTGGACTCCGGTGGTGTACCGAGGGGACGGGGCATGGATTGGTATCATGCCTGACGGCCGTATTGGGGTCGGGGTGGAATCGGAGGGGCGGGCTGCGCTTGCGAGGTCTGGGTTCGTTCCCATGTGGCCCTACTTGGAGCGCGATCTTCCTGAATCCTTGGCTGAATTTTCCCGCTCGTGGGTGAAACTTGGCCAGGGGGACATATCAACTCCCGAGAGGCTAATTGAGTTGACGGTCGAGTCGGCATGGAAGTCTGGCCGTTCGTACTGGATGCAACTGGCCGCTCCGTGGGCTATTGAAATGTCTCGCCGAGATGATTTCGATCAAGACGTCGTTCGAGGGCTTCTCCGTGAAATGGAAACCTCTGAGGTGTTGTCCGTAGAGGTTCGGGATCAAGCGCGGCACGATAGAGATTCTTAAGGGTGTGGGTTACGTGGGGTCGTGACACTTGTCGGGGGCCCGCTATGCCGAAGGGATGAGGTATCCCGATGGCGGAGGGCTGACGGCTGAGGAGCGGGCTCGGCGTGAGCAGGTCCAGTTGGCAGCCGCTGATCTGATCGAGGCAGGGGGCCAGTGACCGGGAGGTGGCTCGGCGGTTCCGGGTGACTCGGATGATGTCGGCGAACCGCTGGCGGCGGGCGCTGGCTTCGGGTGGCCGGCAGGCCCTGGTCTCCAAGGGTCCCGGCGGTGCCCGCTGCATGCTCGGTACGGGGCAGCTGTGTCGAGCCCGGCACTGGGCGTCCTGGGGCGTCTTGCTGGTCGGAGTCTTTGGGCGGGGCGAAGTCGTCGGCGACCTTCACGCGTGGCCATTCGCGGCCCTTGGCCTTGTGCGCTGTCGAGACGGCCACTTCGGCCTGCTGTTCAGGGGCCAGTTGGGCGAGGGCTGCGAGGATGGCGTCCGTGCCGTGGCGGTCAACGAGGTCGATCAGTGGCTGCAGGTCTCGCCTGGCCACGTCGGGCAGTGATGGACCAAGCCGCGGGGCGGCGTGCCGGGGCCAGAGCCGCTCACTGAGCCTGCGCTCCACGCCTTTGACAGGTCCCCCGGGCCCGCTCTCAGCCATCCAGCTGATCATGCTGGCTCTGGCCACGAGTACAGAAACCGAGTCGGGCACCACGGACATGGACGAGTTGGCACGCCTGTGCGGCGCCGACCGCCGGGGCCACATCCCCTTCCGCACCGAGCAGCCCCCGTACTCCGTCTTCGTGCGCGGCATCGAGGCGGACGTGCTGCCCACCGCGCAGAAGTACGGGCTCGGCGTGCTGACCTGGAGTCCGCTCAACAGCGGCTGGCTGACCGGGCGATTCCGCCGCGGCGAGCCGATCGAGATGAACATGTTCCGGCAGGCGGTCGCCCACAAGTTCAACCTCGACCTGCCGGGCAACCAGCGCAAACTCGACGCCGTCGAGCACCTGTCAGCCTTGGCGGCCGAAGCGGGAATCTCCCTGACGCACCTGGCGCTCGCCTTCGCGACGACCCACCCGGGCGTCACCTCGGTGATCCTCGGCGCCCGCACGGTCGAGCAACTCACCGACCAGCTCGCCGCCGCCGAGGTCCGGCTCGACGACGAGATCCTCGACCGCATCGACGAGATCGTCGCCCCCGGCGCCACGCTCAACCCCGCGGACAGCGACTACAGGCGGCCGGCCCTGACCGACTCCGAACAGCGCCGCAGGCCCGCCCGCCACCGCTGACGGCGGTCCGCCGGCGACGAAGTGGGCCGGCGGCTGCTGACCTGCGGTGCTGGCGTTGCTGAAGCCGTTCGAAGGCGAGCCGGTCATTCGCCCACACGACATAACACCGTCCAGTGCCGTCGCGTCCGGCAGCTGGCTGCTCCCGGATTCGATCTCCAGGAACGAAGCCGCCAGGCTCGTGCCCCGCCGTGAGTGCAGCACTACCCGGCCCACGTCGACGGAGACCAGGGCCCGCCACCCGTCCCACTTCGGCTCACCCGCCCACCCCGGCAGCAGCGCAGGGGCGGACACAGGGGCGGCGAGCATCGGTTTGGGCAGTGTCCACCTCACAGCCCATGCCTTCCACCCAGCCCGCCCGTCGGCAAACCGAGTGCGCGTACGCACCCGACTACCGGCCCGACCACAGCAGGTCAGCGCACTACAACACCTCGCCGAGGGCTGTGTGCTGAGCTCCTGGCGCACGTCCAGGCAGCGCAGCCGGACACCGGGCTGCCCGGATCCCGTGTCGTACGGTCTGATGTCACGGCCGCCCACCGTCCGCAACGGATCTCACCGAACCCCGGCGGTGCCGCCGGTACGGCCGAAAGATCTGAACCAATACCGGGAATCAGACCGCGACGAGCTCCTGCTCGCGGTCCGGCGTCTTGACCATGGGCTTCTTGTTCGGCAGCGAGAGCCGGAAGACCTTGCGCCACGCGGAGAACACCTGCTTGGGCAGCGGCCCGGTGACGTACTCCAGCTCGTACTTTTCGAACAGCGCGCGCACCTTCACCGCGACCTCGGCGTACCGGTTGCTCGGCAGGTCCGGGAACAGGTGGTGCTCGATCTGGTGCGACAGGTTGCCGGTCATGAAGTGCATGGCCCTGCTGCCGCTGATGTTCGCCGAGCCCATCATCTGGCGCAGGTACCACTGGCCGCGCGTCTCGCCCTTGATCGACCGGCGCTCGAAGACCTGCACGCCCTCGGGGAAGTGCCCGCACATGATCACCGAGTGGGACCAGATGTTGCGGACCAGGTTCGCGGTGAACGTGGCGGCGAGCGTGGTGAGGAACGACGGGCCCGACAGCAGCGGGTGGATCACGTAGTCCTTGAGCACCTGCTTGCGGATCTTGCGGCCCACGGCCTTGGCCCGCGCGCGGAACTCCGGGTTCTTGCGGCGGCGCATGTGCAGGTTCTTGCCGAGCTCCAGGTCGTACGCCGCGATGCCGTACTCGAAGAAGCAGGCGTTGAGGAAGTTCCACAGCGGCTGGCCGAGGTGGAACGGGTGCCACTTCTGGTCCTCGTCGACGCGCATGATGCCGTAGCCGAGGTCGTTGTCCTTGCCGATCACGTTGGTGTACGTGTGGTGCAGCTCGTTGTGCGAGTGCTTCCACTGCTCGGACGGCGAGACGTGATCCCACTCCCAGGTGGTGGAGTGGATCTTCGGGTCCCGCATCCAGTCCCACTGGCCGTGCAGGATGTTGTGGCCGATCTCCATGTTGTCCATGATCTTCGCCACGGACAGACCGGCGGTGCCGAGCAGCCACGCGGGCGGGAAGAACGAGAACAGCAGCACGCCCCTGCTGACCAGTTCGAGTTTGCGCTGCGCCGAGATGACCTTGCGGATGTAGGCGGCGTCTTTCTCGCCGCGGCCAGCGATCACCTCGTCGCGGATCGCGTCCAGCTCGCGGCCGAGCTCCTCGATCTGCTCCGCGGTCAGGTGGGCGGTGGGGTCGATGGCGGTCAAGGTGCTCCTACCGTTCGATGTCGCAGGGGCCCGCCGCGGCGGACACGCAGGTCTGGATGAGGACGCCCGGCTCGGCCTCGGTGATCTCACCGGTGCGCAGGTCGCGGACGGCGCCCGCCTTGAGCGGCGTGACGCAGCCGAAGCAGATGCCCATGCGGCACCCGGAGGGCATGAGCACCCCGGCCTCCTCGCCGATGTCCAGCAACGGCGTGGCGCCGTCCGCGTCGACGGTCCTGCCGGTGGCGCTGAACGTGACCTCGCCGCCGTCGCCGGCGACGACGATGCCGGGGCGGAAGCGTTCGGTGTGCAGGCGCTCTTGTACGCCGTGCTCGGTCCAGTGCTCTTCGGCGGCGTCGAGCAGGCCCGCGGGCCCGCAGGCCCAGGTCTCGCGCTCGGCCCAGTCGGGCACGAGTTCGTCGAGACGGGCGATGTCGAGCATGCCGTCTGTGTCGGTGTGCACCTCGGTGAGCCGCAGCTTCTTGTCCGCGACCAGGTCGTGCAGTTCGTTGCGGAAGATCACGTCTTGCGGCTGTGGCGCGCAGTGGACCATGACGACGTCGTCGAACTCGATGTCACGCAGCATGCCCATCACGGGCGTGATGCCGCTGCCGGCCGTCAGGTAGAGCACCTTGGCGGGCTTGGCCTGCGGCAGCACGAAGTCACCGGTCGGCTGGTCGAGCTGGATCAGCGTGCCCGGTTTCGCCCTGCGGACCAGGTGGTTGCTGACCTTGCCGTCCGGGATCGCCTTCACGGTGATCGTGACGCGGCCGTCCTGGCGGTTTGTCGGCGAGGTGACCGAGTAGGCACGCCACAGGCGCACCCCGTCGACGTCGACCCCGATCCGCACGTACTGACCGGCTGTGTGGCCGCGCCAGCCCCGTCCCGGCCTGATCACGATGGTCGCGGCGTCACCCGTTTCGGGGTGCACGGCCTCGATGCGCCCACGCAGGTCAGCGCCCGCACGCAGGGGGCTGACCAGGTCGAGGTAGTCCGACGGCAGCAGCGGCGTCGTGACCATCTCCAGCAGTTTCCACGCCCTGCTGCGGAGGGCTGTACTCGTCATGACTCCAGCTTGCTGCGCCTCAGGGCGTAAAGTCCTGACCACAGGACGTAAATCTGGTCGGCTGAATTGTTCGTAGGGAACAAAACATGAGCCATGCAGTCCGGAGGGCCAGCGAACTGGCCTTGGATGAGACGACGGTCACCGCACTTCGGGCCGCGCTGAAGAGCACCGCCGACGAGGTCGTCCAGGCGATCATCGACGAGGTCCCTCCCTACGCAGGCGCTCTTTCGGGCCGCATGGGCGCCACCATCCGCCGAGCCGTCCGCACTGCCCTGGGGCACTACCTGGACCTCGCGAGCGGGAACGCCACGGGCGGCGACGCCGGTGACGCAGCCTACGAGCTGGGCCGCGGCGAGGTGCGCGACGGCCGTTCGATGGACGCCCTGCTCAGCGCCTACCGCGTCGGCGCCCGCGTGGCCTGGCGATGCCTGGCAGCGGGTGCCGTACCCGCAGGTCTGCCCGCCGCCGAGGTCGCCAAGTTCGCCGAGCTGACCTTCGCCTACATCGACGAGCTCTCCGCCGCGAGCGCCGCGGGCCACGCCGACGAACTGGCCGCCCGGGGCAGGGCCCACGAGCGCCACCTGGAACACCTGGCCCGCGACCTCCTCGCCGGCGCGAGCCCGGACGTGCTGCTGGCCTCTGTTCAACGGGCCGGGTGGCAGCCTCCGGTTTCGCTGACCGCGGTCCTGCTGCCCGCCGCCCAGGCCCGGCCTGCCTACCGCGCGCTCGACCCGAGCACCCTCGTCCTCGACGATCTGCCGGACGCCACCGGTGTGCTGCTCGTCCCCGATGCCGACCGAGCACATCTCTTGCGGCAGCTGACCGACCGCACCGCCGTGGTCGGCCCGGCCCGGCCATGGACCCGTGCGTCCGCCTCGTACGCACGAGCGGTTCGCGCGCGCTCCCTCTCCTCCGATATCCGCGACACCGAGGACCACCTGCCCGAGCTGGTGCTGAGCGCCGACGCGGACGCGTTCGCAGACCTGCGGGCCCGAGCCCTCGCACCGCTGCGGACCTTGCCCGCCGCGACCGCACAGCGGCTGGAGGAGACGTTGCGGGCGTGGCTGCTGCACCAGGGCAGACGGGACGAGGTGGCGGCGGCACTGTTCGTCCATCCCCAGACGGTCCGCTACCGGATGTCGCAGCTGCGGGAGCTGTTTCCGGATCTCGCATCGCCACAACGGGTCCTTGAACTGACGCTGGCGGTCGGTCTTCGGGTCAGCTGACGCGAACTTCGACCGTCCACGCCCGCGGCCGCGAGCGGTCCAGGAATCGTGCCTCGTTCTCGGTGCCATCAGCTGGCTCATGCGGCCCCGGGAAGAGCGGTATTAGCCAGCTGAGACCGGGGGTTGATGTGAAGACCAGACAAGGCCTCGGTAAGCCCGTCGGGGACGCTGTCTCTGAGAAGCGCGGTGGCGGATACGGCTCGACTGGATCCGGTGGACGATGCGCACCGGCCCGCTCGTCGACGCGCTCATCGAGCATCTGGTCGGTGATCTGGGCCGCTTGGCCCTGGAAAACGGCTTTCATGTCGTCGTGGAGGGCGCTGTCCTGGCACGAGCTGACCCACGGGCGCGCGGCGGGCTGCAGCTGGGTGACCGGCGGGGCGGCCAGGCCGGGTCACCAGGGGCGGGCCGCTCGCGCCGGGGACCACCGTGGTTCTGCGACGGCCCCGTGCCCCCCTTCCGGCAGGTCAACCGTACGACCGACCGGGCCGGCCTGGCACACCGCGCGAGGGAAGATGGGGATGGAATGACGGAACGTAAGGTCAGGAGCTTCCATGGCGAAGCAGGTTCACCGACCCCGTGAGGACGCGGAGTTCAATTTCATCCTCGGGATGAGCGGAGTTCCGGTCCTCGCATACTTCACCGGGACGTGGCCCAAGGCAATCGAGCCCTGCCGGGTGATGGACCTCGTTGTGGGTGGCATCGCCGACGACTACACGGGCCGCCTGACGGTCGTCCGCGCCGACATCACGCGTTGTCCGGCCGCAACCGAGCGATACGGGATCACCGGAGCCCCGTCCTGCGTCCTGCTGAAGGAGGGAGAGGCGGTGGCGCACAGCACGGGGCCTATGACCATCGCCGAGGTACGGAACTTCCTGGACGGCCACCTCTGAGCGGCCGCTGCGGCACATGGCCGCGACGCCCGTCACGTCTCGTCTATGGGAGCTGCGCCGTCTGAGACACCTGGGGGCTGAGACACCCCCACAGGTCACATAACGCCGTCGAGCGCGGTGTTGTCGGGCAAGTCGGCGGCTGCGGGCTGCGGCTGCGGCTGCGGCTGCGGCTGCGGCAACGATCTCGGGAAATGCCCCCGTCAGATCACCGCCGGAGCGGGACCGGGTCAGCACGCGATCGCCGGGCCACCGGCCCACGAGTGCCCGGTAGCCGTCCCACCCTGGAGACGACAGGCCACCACGGCCGGCGGGCTGAGGTCCGGCGAACGCGCCCCGCTTCACGTCTGGATCCCGGATAACCTCCCCATATCCGGGCGGCTTGGGCCCTGAGGGACGGTCAGGTGGTGCTGTCCTTCGGCGGTTCGGGCTGGGTATGGAGGATGTCCCGGGCCTGCTCGGCCGCGCGCGCAATGCTTTCGGAGACGAAGTCGAGGAAACGGGCGATGTTCTCCAGACGGGTCGCCGCCGGAGTGCCCGACCCGAGAACACCGACACCCTGCCGCGCGACGTCGACCATGTGGGCGGTGGAGCGGGCGGACGCCATCATCGACTGGTACATGATGTCGTTGTCCACGACATAGCGCTCCCGGCGCCGTTCATCACGCTCCCGGCGGACCATGCCCTGACTCTCCAAAAACGCGACCGCCTTCGAGACGGACGCAGGGCTCACCTGCAGACGCTGGACGAGCTCGGCCGCGGTGAGACTGCCCGTGTCGGTGAGGGTCAGGCAGGACATCACCCGCGCCATCATCTTCGGCGTGCCCGACTGTATGAGAACGGTCGTGAACGTCTCCTCGTACGCGCGCACCGCCTCCGCATCACGCCCATAAGCCTGCGAAGACGTGCCACCCGCGCCCTCGTCCCGGGGCGCGGCCTGCTTACGGCGGGCACGCTGTTCCGTGGCCCGGTGCGCGAGGTCCGCGCGGTAGGCGGTCGGGCCGCCGTTGCGCAGCACCTCGCGCGTGATTGTCGACGTTGGACGCTCCAGGTTTCTGGCGATCTCGGCATAGGCGAGGCCGTCGGCCAGCCCCAGGGTGATCTGCTGGCGTTCCTGTTGGGTGAGTCTGCCTCCTGGCATTGCTGTCTCCCTCTTCTTCGCAACCATGCGCCAGTGCCTGGCATACCTGTCTCGCGCCCAGTGTCCGACGTCCGCAACTGAGGTCCGCCCGGCCGACTATAGCGTTCACTCTCATTTCATTGCAACGACGGGCAGTGGACCTGTTGCATTAGAGCCCAGACCATTGCAATGAAATCCCTGCAACTACCTGCAGTTATAGGGTTCTTGCGCAACAAGACTGTTGCTCGATCCTTGAATGCAACGTAGCGTTTCGCCCATCAGAAACAACGGATTCAAGGAGCACACCATGCAGAAGTTCGACACCCCCTCCCCCGTCACCGCCGTCCTGGACATCCCCGCGGGCCGCATCCGGTTCATCGCCGCCGACCGCGCCGACACATGCGTCGAGATCCTGCCCGCCGACAAGTCCAAGAGCCGCGACCTCAAGGCCGCCGAACAGACCACGGTCACCTACGCCGACGGTGTTCTGCGCATCGAGGCGGCAGCTTCGAAGAACCGGATCCTGGGCAACTCCGGTTCCGTCGAAGTGACCGTCCAGCTGCCCGCCGGCTCCCGCGTCGAGGCGAAGACTGCCGCCGCCGAACTGCGCGGTGTGGGACGTCTCGGCGACGTCACCTTCGAGGGCGCGCAGGGCACGGTCAAGCTCGACGAGACCACCGGCGCCCGCCTCACCCTCCAGGCCGGAGACATCCTGGTCGGCCGCCTGAACGGCCCCGCGCAGATCAGCACGCAAAAGGGCGACCTGAACATCGCCGAGGCCACGAGCGGGACGGTCGAACTGCGCACCGAGTTCGGTGACATCACCATCGGCGCCGCCCGCGGCGTGTCTGCCGCTCTGGACGCCGGCACCACCTACGGCCGCATCCACAACACCCTCAAGAACACCGACGGCGCCACCGCCGCACTCACCATCCACGCCACCACCGCCCACGGCGACATCACCGCCCGCAGCCTCTAAGCCACCCACAGGTCTCGAAGGAGCGCCTTTCATGAGTACTTTGGCCATCGCGGCGAACGGGCTGCGCAAGTCCTACGGCGACAAGACCGTCCTTGACGGCATCGACCTGGCCGTCCCTGAGGGAACGGTGTTCTCCCTGCTCGGGCCGAACGGCGCCGGCAAGACCACCGCGGTCAAGATCCTTTCCACCCTCCTCTCCCCCGATCCCGCCTCTGGCGAGATCCGCGTCGGCGGGCACGACCTCGCGACCAAGGCGCAGGCGGTGCGGGCTGCGATCGGTGTCACCGGGCAGTTCTCCGCCGTCGACGGCCTGATCACCGGCGAGGAGAACATGCTCCTCATGGCCGACCTGCACCACCTCCCCAAGTCCGAGGGGCGGCGCGTCGCCGCCGAACTCCTCGCGCGCTTCGACCTCACCGACGCAGCGAAGAAGCCCGCCTCCACCTACTCCGGCGGTATGAAGCGCCGCCTCGACATCGCCATGACGCTGGTCGGCAACCCGCGGATCATCTTCCTCGACGAGCCGACCACCGGCCTCGACCCCCGCGCCCGGCACAACATGTGGGGCATCATCCGCGAGCTGGTCTCCGACGGTGTCACCGTCTTCCTCACCACGCAGTACCTCGACGAGGCCGACGAACTCGCCGACCGTATCGCCGTGCTCAACGACGGCAGGATCGCCGCCGAGGGCACCGCCGAGGAACTCAAGCGGCTCATCCCCGGCGGACACATCCGGCTCCGGTTCACCGACCCGGACGCCTACCGGTCCGCCGCCCTCTCACTGCGCGAGGCCCACCGCGACGACGAGGCGCTCGCGCTGCAGATCCCCAGCGACGGCAGCCAGCGCGAGCTGCGCTCCATCCTCGACTGGCTGGACTCGGTCGGCATCGAGGCGGACGAGCTGACCGTGCACACCCCCGACCTCGACGACGTGTTCTTCGCCCTCACCGGCAGCGCCACCGTCCCCAACCAGCCCAACCAGCCCAAGGAGGAAGCCCGATGAGCTCCCTGTCCCTCGCCGTGCGCGACTCTTCCACGATGCTGCGCCGCAACCTCCTGCACGCCCGCCGCTATCCGTCGCTCACCCTGAACCTGCTGCTCACGCCGATCATGCTGCTGTTGCTGTTCGTCTACATCTTCGGCGATGTCATGAGCGCCGGCATCGGCGGCCACGGCGCCGACCGCTCCGTCTACATCGCCTACATCGTCCCCGGCCTGCTCCTGATGACGATCGGCTCCACCACCATCGGAACCGCCGTCTCCGTCTCCAACGACATGACCGAGGGCATCATCGCCCGCTTCCGCACCATGGCCATCCACCGCGGCTCCGTCCTCATCGGACACGTCATCGGCAGCGTCCTGCAATGCA
Source organism: Streptomyces sp. NBC_00009 (assembly GCF_045040855.1). NCBI lineage: Bacteria > Bacillati > Actinomycetota > Actinomycetes > Kitasatosporales > Streptomycetaceae > Streptomyces > Streptomyces sp. NBC_00009. Next base: position 8,852,419 of record NZ_CP108312.1, on the reverse strand, counting down.
TCACGAGCGTGGTGCTAGTCGGGGCCGTCGCCGTGGCGATCGGGTTCCGGTCCACGGACGCCACCGCCCTTGAATGGCTGGCTGCGTTCGGGCTTCTCGTGCTGTTCGCAACAGCGCTCACCTGGATCGCGGTCGGTATGGGGTTGATCAGCCCGAACGCCGAGGCTGCCAGCAACAACGCCATGCCCCTGATCCTGCTGCCCCTCCTGTCCAGCGCCTTCATCCCCACCGACACCATGCCCGGCTGGTTCCAGCCCATCGCCCAATACCAGCCCTTCACCCCCGCCATCGAAACCCTGCGCGGTCTCCTCCTCGGCAGCGAGATCGGCAACAACGGCTGGCTCACCATCGCCTGGAGCCTCGGCCTAACCGTCCTCGGCTACTACTGGTCCAAGGCGAAGTTCAACGACGACCCGAAGTAGCCCGTATGACCAGGCGGACCACCACGCAAAACCCGCACGCACCACCCCGTGACGGCAACACAACCCCTACCGCACCACCTCGTGGCGGCGCACCCCGACACCACGTCGGAGTACGCCGCCACACCCGTACGCGCAAGGATCAGCGGGCGAAGGGTGACTGCCTATCTGCGGGGACTGATGCTGGACGGGCGGCGTAAGTCGATCCAACCGATGGCAGAGCGACTGCCGGACGGCAACGAGCAGAACCTGCAGCAGGCGCCGCCCCGAACAGAAGACCGCTGCCGCCGAGCCACCCCGCCAGATACCACGAACTCCATAGTCCAGCCGCATACGCCCTACGACCAGGCTCTCAAACAGTCACTAACTGATGGTTTCAGAATGAGGTTCGGAGTCGTCTCAAGCAGATGATGCTGCAGGCGAACTGAAGCAGGCCCAGGTGGAGGTCGGCACGTATCTCGTAGCGAATCCGAAGCCGCTTGAACTGGTGGAGCCAGGCAAAGGTGCGCTCGACGACCCAGCGGGTCTTGCCCAGGCCGGAACCGTGCGGGACTCCGCGGCGGGCGATCTTGGGTGTGATCCCACGGGCGCGGACGAGACGCCGGTACTTGTCGTAGTCGTAGCCGCGGTCGGCGAAGAGCCGCCGGGGCCGGTGGCGGGGTCGGCCACGTAGGCCACGGATGCGGGGTACGGCGTCCAGCAGCGGCATGAGCTGGGTGACATCGTGACGGTTTCCACTGGTCAAAGAGACGGCGAGCGGGGTGCCCTGCCGGTCGACGATCAGGTGGTGCTTGCTTCCGGGCCGGGCCCGGTCGACCGGCGAAGGTCCGGTGTGAGCCCCCCTTTGAGGGCACGCACGTGCGATCCGTCGATCGCCGCGTCGTCCATCTCGAGCAACCCGGCAGCCCGTAACTCGGCCAGCAGCACCTCGTGCAGCCGGGGCCAGACACCCGCCTCGGTCCAGTCCCGCAGACGCCGCCAGGCCGTCACCCCGCTGCAGCCGACCTGCTCCGCGGGAACGTCCCGCCAGCTCACGCCCTTGCACAGCACGTAAACGATGCCCCGCAACGCAGACCGGTCATCCACCGGCAACCGCCCGGGATACCGGTGCCGCCGAGCCGGACGAGCCGGCAACAGCGGCACGACGCGATCCCACAGATCATCAGGCACAAGGTCAGCAGACACCTACCAAATCCTGCCGACACACCACCCAACCGCCAAGCCCCACAATGAACTTCATTCTGAAACCATCAGTAAGAGGGCGTTTAACCTGTATTTAGGCCGTTATTAGCGAGTTTGGGAGTCGACTTGTCTGTGGCTACTGAGGCTGGTGTGAACGGTGGTGTAGGAGTCCGCGACTTCGGCGCCGTGTTGGCCTGGCTGCTCCTGTTTCATCCCAAGGCGCCGGGTTGTGCGCCGTGTGCTTCGGGCGCCGGTGTCTGCGCCCGGGCCTGCCGGGTCGGGGGTGGGTAGCTCGGAATCATGTCTGAACGTCGCCGCTATCCCAGTGACTTGTCCGATGCCCGGTGGGAGTTGGTCGAGCCGGTCCTGACAGCGTGGCGGTCCGAGCGCCGCGGCCGCGGCCTGGACATCGGCCGGCCGCCGGACCACGACCTGCGGAGCCTGCTGGACGCGGTCCTCTACGTGAACCGCACCGGGATCCCCTGGCGCTACCTGCCGCACGACCATCCGCACTGGAACACGGTCTATGCCTACTTCGCGCGCTGGCAGGAAGAGGGTGTCTTCGACCAGCTCAACAGTCTCCTCCGCCGGCAAGTCCGCAGGCAGGAAGGCCGGGAGGAGGAGCCGACCGCGTGTGTCATCGACTCTCAGAGCATCAAGACCTCCACTAACGTGCCTGCCTTTGAGCAGGGCATCGACGCCGGCAAGAAGATCGTCGGGCGCAAGCGCAGCATCGTCATCGACACCGTCGGGCTCCTCCTTGGAGTCCTCGTCACCGCGGCCAGCGTGCAGGACTCCATCGCCGGCCAGACGCTTATCGAACGGGTCGCCACCGAGCATCCCGCCGTCCGCAAGACCTGGGTCGACGGCGGCTACCGCCAGCACCTCGTCGAACACGCCGCCACCCTGGGCATCGACATGCACATCGTCCGCCGCGACCACGCCACCAAGGGATTTGCCGTCCTGCCCCGCCGTTGGACCGTCGAGAGAACCTTGGGCTGGCTCATGAACCACCGACGCCTTGCCCGCGACTACGAAGCCCACCCACACCGCTCCGAAGCCATAATCCGCCTCGCGATGATCAACCTCATGACCCGCAGACTCACCGCCGAATCCACTCCCACATGGCGCGGAGCATGAACCACACTCAACCCAGCAAATCGGGATGAAACAACGGGACGAAACGCCCTCTTAGATGTGCCGGATGGCACTGCCGGAGAGCTACGCCTTATAAGTTGTCCGATCTTGATCCGGGGGCGTCAGCTGGCATCCGCCAGATGACTCGCTGGCCTGGCCAGAGGGCCTGCCCGACTTCGACGGATGCCAGCGGACGGCCGCGGACTGAGCAGCGTTTGAGACCACCATTGAGACCACGACCGACAAGGTACGGGCTCCATTTCGACGCCTACGCACCCACGCCCGAGGTGCGACGCAGGGAGGTACCGTCTGCCTCGGGATCACCGCTTTAGGAGTTCGATCGCCTTGTCGCGCGGCGTGCCGAAACGGGGGTGGGTGGTCGCCCGTGGGTCCGGCTCTGGCCGCGTCGGTGCACCATCGTTCGCCGTCGTTGATGTCAGCTGGTGATGTCAGCTGGTGATGTCAGCCTGACGGGCTATGCGCTGATGGGCAACTCGCGTGCCCGCCCCCGGGCTTGGGCCCTCAGCTCCTTGAGGCGGTCATAGAAGGCGTTGTCGCGGTTCTGGTCGAGATTCAGCGGCAGGTCGAGTTGAGAGATGAGCTCCGACTCCATGGTCCACGGTTTGTCATGCTCGATCCAGCACACCCGGGCGTTCTCCGCCATCCACTGGCTGAGGGCAGTTTCCCCGGCCTTGCCGAAGGTCATGCGCTTCCCGCTGCCTACGCGGCGCAGCTCAAGCCCGAGCAGACAACCGAGGGAGAGGCGAAGCGTTGATCCAGCCGCATTGCCCCGGTAGTGATACCGCACGCGCTTGCGCAGGTTCTGCGTGCTTGTCCGGTTAGCGATGTGTCGCGGCGCTATGCCAACGTAGAGCAGGCGCCCGGCAGCGACGTCTACGCATGGAGTCATTTCGAAATGCCACCCGTAGACCCCGGCCGCCGCCGGCACTGGGCTGGGACGCAACAGGACCTCCTGCGCCGACCACAGCCGATCCGGTTCGGTGAGAGCAGCATGCGCCATGGAGCCTCCAAAGTCGGCAAAGGCTGTTGGCCGCAGGCTACTGCCTGAGTACTCGGTCCCCAGCTCCAGACCGGGCACCGCCGCTTTGTAAGGGCGGACGTGACCGGGAGGAAGGACGGCCAGGTCGCCCCGGGTGTAGCCGCAGCCCGGGGCAACGGCGCATCTCGACTGCGGCGAGCCGTTGTTGACCGTGAATGACCGTGCAATGTGGCACGGCTGTGGCGCGGGGACCGCTTCGTCCCGAAGAAACGGGTGGGGGCGCTGCCTTGGGCTGGTGTGGCCCCCACCTGCGGTGGCCGTCCATGCACGTCCGTGCTTGTCCGCTGCTGTTCGTCCGCGTTGGACCGGTCACTGGAGGTCATACCGGTCGGGCTACGGCCGTATAGGGACGCTGTCGGACGGGGCCGGTTGCTGCGGTTGCTGTACTTCGCTGCTGTACCGCAGCGAAGTCAGCCTGCACTACACGTGACTCGTGGTCGCCCTGCTCAGGGGCCACGTCTACCGGCCGGAACGGCAGGCTGCGCAGGTCCCCACCAACACGCTTTCCAAGTCTGTTGGTCGGGTTCTGGCGGTGGTCCGCTGTGGTTCACGCGCGTTCGTTCCAGGTCGTCAGCGGTGCCCGATTGAACCTGTCGTACCGGTGCGAACGACTCCGAACGGCAGTGAGTGAGACGGAAACTGAGGCGGCCCATGGCCCTCGCTCTCAGAGCGCAAACCAGGCAGAACCCCAGGGAAATGTACAGAGGCCCTCGGGAACCACCTGGCGAGCCACGGCAACCACACCGCAGCCCTTGTGCTGCCCTTCTGCGGAAGGTGAGAATCCCTCAGCCATCGGGTCACGGTGATCAGGGGCAGGGCCGAGGGGCTGTTGTGGCGCGACGGATGAATTTGCTCGGAGAACCAGGAGTGGGACTGTCGGGGGGACCGGGCAAGCCTGTTCCAAACGTTGCGGAAGTGCGGGCGCTGGGCCGCGTTCAGGTGTGGGGTCTGCTCATCGCGCTGCTCCTCCTCGCGGTGAGCCACTTGTGGGTGCACAGGCAGCACCAGCCACGGGACGTGGTCACTGGAGCCCACGGCCCCTTTCCCGCCGCGTTCGGCGCCGGGGCCCCGGTCGCGCCTGAACGCGTCGTACGTCGGACTTCGGGATTCGATGAAGCCTTGGTCCACGGACTGTACGTACACGAGACAGGTTCGCTCTCCGGCGTGAGGGCGGTGAACGTGCGGACCGGCAAGGAGTACTGGCGCTACGAGCGCCCAGACTCGGAGCCAGGTGTGGATACGTTCGACGTGTCGGAACGCACCGTGGTGGCCGCCTTCGACGAAGGGAGGCTCATCGGCGTCGATCTGCGCACGGGCAAGCCGCTGTGGCACGTAGACATCCAGCATGCCAAGGGCTTTCGGACCACGGTGCTTGCCGGCGGCCAAGCTCTCACCGAGGCCCCCGGTGCCGTGCGTGCCTTCGCCGAGCGCGACGGCCGGAGTCTGTGGACTGCGAAGACGCCCAAATCCTGCCCCGACGGACTCGTGATCAGGGCGTACGCCCTGCCGGGCCACCTGAGCGTCGTCTCTTTGGTCTGCAACGTGACGAGCCCCAACAGGGACGCGTACGACCTCCTGCTCGGCATCGACAACCGCACGGGCAAGGTTCTGTGGCAGCAGCACAGCGCGGACCTCGGGCTGATGGTCAGGGGAGGCGAGCACACGCTGGTCATCCCTCATTCGGACCACCTGTGGGGCATTCAGCTGCTCGACGTGAACCGCCAAGGGGTCGCTGCGCGCGCTCTCACTGCCGCCGATGCGTGGGACGCGGTCGCCGCGGGAGGCGGCATCGTACTGTCGGCCATCGGCCCCGGTTACTGGTCCGAGGAGGACCACGACGCTCTCCTGCGCGCCTACCGCACCCGGGACGGACACCTTGCTTGGCAGCTGCGGGCGCCGACCGGCCAGGCGTACGGGTTCCCCGAGGTCGCCGACGGCCGGGTGTACGTCGTACGCCAGCCGTTCCTCACAGGGAAGGACACGGGTCGCCGGATCCGCGCCGACCTGCTCGTCCTCGACTCGGGCACCGGGCGCCTGCTCCACACCCTGCGGCTGCCGGCCATGACCGTTCCGGACGAGAGCAGGGAACTCGACGTACGTGACATCGGCGACAGGGCGCTGAGCATCGGCTGGCATGACAATGAGGGAGCCGTGCTGATCGCCACGGACTGACCCTTCCCTCGTGGCGCGCACCTCGCCATCACCCAGCCCAATGGGCCTGGTGGCGCGTGACACGTCTTTCCGCATGAGGTCAGCGGAGTCTCAACGGCGAGGCAAGGCTGTCAACAAGCTTGAAAACCGTCGTGGCGCGAGTCACCGTGGGTTCAAATCCCACACCCACCGCGCAGGTTGACGGGAGTTATTGTCAAGAGTTGTGGATCAGTGTCACGCTCACGGCGATTCGCGGTCCAGGTGTGCATGGGTTTCGATGGGGTCTTGGAATACAAGTCGTGGGACATCGGCCGTGATCCAAGGCTCCGGTCTGCCCCGGGGAAGCGCGGGTGCCAGGGCCCAGAACCCCGCTTGTACGCGGTCCTCGGTGTACTCCCAGATGTTCTCGGTCACCCGCAGCGACACCCTTCCCCCAGGCAGCGGCTCCACCTCGTGGAAGGCGCCGGTGTCCCGGAGACGGCCGATGCCCCCGAGTTCCGACACGACTCCCGGGGAGCAGACCGTCCACCAGGAATACCCTCGCAAGGTGGACTCCATCTCGGGGTATGTGTCCTCAAGGAGCAGTCCGAGGGCGGCCTCCAGCGCGGTCCTTCCAGTGGCGGACTCGGTGTCGTCCGCGACACTGCCGTAGAGGATGTCGTCGTGGGCGCTCACCTGCGAGCGGAAGAACCGGGTCCATCTGCGCTGTGCCGCGTGCCGGGCGACCGGGTCGTCGAATTCCTCAGTCGTACGGGATGCGCTCAGCGAAACCAGTTCCGGGGTCTCGTTCTCCCGCGCGACTGTCACGTCGAGCCACGGTATGTCGGGATGTCCATCGGGACCGATGCGTCTCAGAACGAGCTTCGATTCGCCCGGCATGCTTTCCAGATCCCGGAGGAAGGTGTGCCAGTTCCTCGGTGACCAGGGAACCTCGTAAGGCTTCTGCCGTCGCTTGACGGGCGCGAGGACCGTCAGTGACGCCCACAGGGTTCCGGGTTCCGCTTTTCCTTGCTGATGGCAAGGGCGCCAGCCGAGAAATCCAGGTTGTATCCGAATTCGTCACCAAGCGCCCCGGCAAGCTCGGCCAGAGCCGCTGTGATCCACCGCTCCGCCATCATGCGGAACGCGTGGCCGTCGCCTGGACAGGGCAGGTTGAGCTCAGCACGGAGAATCGAGTTCAGCCTGATCTCCCGCTTCGCCGCCATAGCCCGCTCCCTTGCATGGTGTCGTGGCGCCTGACCGGTCATCGTGACCTGATCTTATGCCGCGAGGGTCTTGGGGTGTTCGACGAGGTGGCCTCACTCGAAGCACGCCCCGGCCCTCACCAAGGCCACGACATGGGGTGCGTTGACGGCCCACCAGCGGGCCTGAGCGGACTCGATCGACGAGCTTGAAGGCCATGGCCAGAGCGGCCGCGCGGGAGCCTGCGCCCTTGGTCACCTTCGTCCGGAGCCGCACGGTCGCGAAGGTCGACTCGATCGGGTTCGTGGTCCGCAGGTGGATCCAGCGCTCGGCGCGGAATTCGTAGAAGGCCAGCAACTCGTCCTGTCCGTGATCTTCTTGACGGCCTTGGGGAACTTCGCCCCGTACTGCTGGGCGAACGCCTTGACCGCCTTGGCCGCGTGTTCTTTGTCCTCGGCGTTGTAGATGTCCTGGAGCGCCTTCTTCGCTCCGGTCTGGGCCGACTTGGCCGCGGGTTCCCGCTGTTCCCCGGTGTTCCCCGCTCGGTCGGGCACGGCTGGGGCACAGCAGCGTGCTGCATGGAGCAACTCCCCCTGGAGTGTCTTGCCTCCAGTACATAAGTCGGGAGAGGCGCCCAAGGAGAACAGGGAAGCGTTCTGACCTGTGATGCTTCGCACGCCTAGGCGCAGCGGACGTACTAGGGCCCCTCAGGTGATCACTGAGGGGCCCTAGCGTTGTTCGGGGTGATGAGACGCAAGCGAGCCAAGTCGACGCTCAGCGCCCGTCTCCAAAGCGCCGTACGCGCTAGTGTGATCGTCTGCATGATCAGTGACGGTTGTACTCGCGTAGCGACAAGGGGACTTGGTGAACCGCACGGGGTGGGCCACGCTTGCGGCAGCGTCGGTGATGTTATTCGGATGCGGTAAGCCGGATCCTTCTGGGCACAGCCCCGACGCAGTGAACCGTTCCGGGTTTGATCGAGACTCTAGGTTGTGACTGTGACCTGGGGTTTCGTGGTTGCTCGGTAGTAGTTGTTCTCGTATTCGACGGGTGGGATGTGCCCGATCTCACCGTGGAGTCGGCGGTGGCAGTACCAGTCGACCCACTCAGCAGTGGCCAGCTCGACCTCGGACAGCGTCTTCCAAGGTCGGCGGGGCTTGATCAGCTCGGTCTTGAAGAGTCCGATCGTGGACTCCATCAGGGAGTTGTCGTACGCGTCGCCGACCGATCCGATCGACGCGGCGATGCCGGCCTTCTCGAGGTGCTCGGCAAGTGCGAACGATGTGTACTGCTCAGATTCAACTGGTCGATGCAACACCGTCTTGTTGGAGCAACTGTAGGTGCTCGTTGAACGCTTCGGCGGGTGTCTTCCAGCCGAGTGTTTTTCGTGGTCGAGTGTTCAAGGCGTGAGCGACTGCCTCGATCTCCTCGGCGCTCCAGCGGGACAGGTCGGTGCCCTTACTGATCGTTTCAGAATGAAATCGTTGTGGTGGCTTGGCAGTTGGGTGTTGGGTCGGCAGGATCTGTTGGGTGTCTGCCGACCTTGTGCCTGATGACCTGTGGGAACGTATAGCCCCGCTGCTACCGGTGCGTCCGCCTCGGCGGCATCGGCATCCCGGGCGGTTGCCGGTGGATGACCGTGCTGCTCTGCGAGGCATCGTTTACGTGCTGTGCAAGAGCGTGAGCTGGCGGGACGTCCCCGCCGAGCGGATCGGCTGCAGCGGGGTGACGGCCTGGCGGCGTCTGCGGGACTGGACCGAAGCCGGAGTCTGGCCCCGCCTGCACGAAGTCCTGCTGGCGGAACTACGCAAAGAAGGCCTGCTGGAGATGGACGACGCCGCGATCGACGGCTCGCACGTCTGGGCTCTCAAAGGGGGGCTCACACCGGACCTTCGCCGGTCGACCGGGCACGCCCCGGCAGCAAACACCACATCATCGTCGACCGGCACGGAACCCCGCTCGCTATCACGCTGACCAGCGGAAACCGTCACGACGTCACCCAGCTCATGCCTTTACTGGACGCCATACCGCACATTCGCGGCCTGCGCGGCCGGCCCCGGCACCGGCCCCGGCGGCTGTTCGCCGACCGCGGCTACGACTTCGACAAGTACCGGCGCCTCGTCCGGGCTCGCGGGATCACACCCAAGATCGCCCGCCGTGGCACCCCGCACGGCTCCGGCCTGGGCAAGACCCGATGGGTCGTCGAGCGCACCTTCGCCTGGCTCCACCAGTTCAAACGACTCCGCATCCGCTACGAGATACGCGCCGACCTCCACCTCGGACTGCTCCAACTCGCCTGCAGCATCATCTGTTTGAGACGACTCCGGACCTCATTCTGAAACGATCAGTTAGGGAAGTACTGGCGCAGCAGGCCGTTGACGCTTCTATGTCAAGCGGCGAGCTGATGTTGAGTGATGTGGTGCTGCCAGGTAGCTCGGTCTTGGGTCATGGCGCGGTGGATGACGTCGATCAGGTGGCGTTTGAGGATGCGTCGGGCTCCGCGGGCTCCCTTGGTCGGCTCGTGGCGGGCCAGGAGTGCTCGCGCGCCCGCATGGAATCGTTGCTGGACGATGGACGTCGTGTAGAGCACGCTGTTGAGCCGCCGGTTGCCGCCTCGGTGCAGTCGGTAGCGTTCCTTGTCGGAGGAGTAGACCGGGATCGGTGCGGTCCCGGTGTAGCGGGCGAGCTTTGCTGAGCTGGCGAAACGGGTGATGTCACCGATCTCGGCGAGGAGGACCGCCGCGGAGACGTGGCTGATCCCTGTGATCTCCAGGAGCGCGGGTGCCAGCGGGGTGACCAGCTCCCGGATCGTGGTTTCGAGTCCGCGGACACGTTTGTTCAGCCCGTCTATCTCCGTGATCATCTCGATCAGCACCCGGCGGACGTGATCGCTCATGTCCGTGGTGTCCACCAGCACCGTCAGCGAGGTCATGCCGGGCCGGCGGGTGAGGTCGCCGGGGGTGTGGTCGAGCCAGAGGTGCGTGTATGCCTTGATCTGGTTGATCACCATGGTGCGGCGTCGGACGAGGTCGGCCCGTGAGTCGACCAGAACGCGCAGCTCGCGCACGCGGTCGTCGATGCGGTGACGGTCCAGGCCGGGGGTGGCGATCGCGGCGTGGGCGACCGCGGCAGCGTCGACGGGGTCGGACTTCGAGCCAGTGGCGGCGTGCAGTTTGCGGTGGGCGGCCATCAGCCGGGTGGGGACCCAGACCACCTCGTGGCCGGTCAGCAGCAGGCCGTCAGCCAGACGGCGGGCGAAGCCGCGACCGTCCTCGATTGCCCAGGTGATGGGGGTGCCGTCGGCGATCGTGCGGATCCACTTGAGCAGGACGCCGATCAGGTTCGCGTCGTTCTTGACGGTCAACGGCCTGGTCAGCCGCTTGCCGTCAGCGTCGACGGCCACTGCGACGTGTACGTGCTTGTGCGGGTCGATCCCCACTGTCACCATCGAGTTGTCCTCTTGTCTGCTGTCGCGGATGACGGGACAGATGCGAGGGCCCTGGCCAGGGGACAGACCTATTGCGAGTTGACGGCTCAGCAGGCTTCTATCAAGTCACTCCCGGCCAGGGCTCTCGCCCTGTGGACCGCCGTAGACATCTCAACGGAAAGCCTTTCGGCACGTGTTCTCCGAGTCACCCGGCGGCCCCGCCGAGCCTCTCCCGTCGAAGAAGCCCGGCCCGGCAAGGCTGCACCAATAGGTGTTCTCGTTCGTGCCGCGCTGCCAGGGGCTATGCGGGTCGGCGAAGAAGACGGGGATGCCGGTCTCGACCTTGAACTGGGTGTGGGCCGATATCTCCTTGCCACGGTCCCAGGTCAGCGACCGAGCGAGCTGCGCGGGCAGGGTCGACATCGTCGTGGCCAGCGCGTTCTTCATCGATATCGCGCCGTAGCCGGCCAACGCAGGACCGTTCTTCGTCCGTTGGATCTCGCCGTACCCCTCTTCACGGGGCAGGTGGACCAGCATGGTGAACCTGGTCGTTCGCTCCACGACGGTGCCGACCGCTGAACGTTCCAGCCCGATGATCAAGTCGCCTTCCCAGTGGCCAGGAACAGCGCGGTCCTCAGCTTCAGCGGGCCGCTCGCTCAGGAGCGCTTCGGGCGTGACGTGTGCCCAGGTCTTGCGACGTGAGCGGGCTCGGGGTGCGCGTAGCGCGCGACCGGTGCGTAGACACAAGATGAGCTCGCGCTTGAGCGCGCCCCGACTCTCGATATAGAGCGCCTGGTAGATCGCCTCGTGGCTGATGCGCATGGACTCATCATCAGGGAAGTCGAGCTTGATCCGGTTCGCGATCTGCTCCGGGCTCCACGCCTGCACCCAGGCACGGTCCTTGCGGTGCGGCTTGTTCCGGCCGGTCCACTTCCCCGTCGTTGGTCCCTCGATCGGGGTCCCGTCGGGACGGCTGATCTGCCCGGACAACCGCTCTTGGACATAGGCATGCAACCGAGGGTTCGTGACCAGCTTTGCCCTCTTCGGCCGCCGCGCGACCAGGTCGGCCTTCCACTGAGCGACCGACGCCCGGTACTCGACCTTTCCGCTGCGGGTCGCGGCATTGCGTCGCAGCTCACGCGAGATTGTCCCAGGATCGCGACCGACGGTCCGAGCGATCTCGCGTACGCCTTTGTCCTGGGCCTTGAGTAGCGCGATATCCTCACGCTCACGAAACGACAGGTACCTGCCCATAGGCGGCTTCGGGTCGAACGGTCGCATCCCGCCACCGTGGCGGAACCACCGGCCGCCAACAGGCTGTGACACGCCCACAGCAGCCGCGGCCTCCTCGGGCAACAGCCCCTTGGCTATCTCGTCCCAGAACGCCACCTCGACCTCGCGATGAAACTTCGGATGCCCCGGCGACCTCATCGCCGGACGAATCGCACGATCTGCTGCCTGCTGTCGACGAACCATCCAACACCTCCTCTATCACGAGGTGTTGCGACGACCGGTTGAATCCGCCCTGCGACCCGGCATCGGAGTGATGTATCAACTCGCCCTTCCGATAGGGGTGTTGGTCGCGATCACGTTGCCACAGGGCCATCTCGAGAGCGTCCAGGACGAGCCGTGTCTCCTTCGAGGTGGCAGCGGACCAGCCGACGATACGGCGGGAGAAGGTGTCCACGACGAAAGCGACGTAGACGACGCCGGCGAACGTGGCGACGTGGGTGAAGTCGGCGACCCAGCAACGGTTCGGGGCCGGGGCGACGAAGTCACGGTCCACGAGGTCCGGGGCCCGCTCCGCGTTCGCGTCGGGAATCGTGGTGATCACCCGCTTGCCGCGGACCGCGCCGGTGATCCCGAGGTCACGCATGAGGCGTTCGACGGTGCAGCGGGCCACCGCGACCTCCTGGCGGTTCAGGTGCCGCCAGATCTTGCGGGCACCGTAGACACGGTAGTTGGCCTCGTACGCCTGGGTGATCAGGTCCTTCAGCTCGGCGTCGCGGAGGGTGCGGGCCGCAGGCTTGGCTTGGCGTTTGTGGTGGGCGTAGTAGGTGGACGGGGCGATCTTGCAGTCGTGGTCGGTGAGGACCCGGCAGATCGGCTCGACGCCGCCGAAACGGCCCTTGTGCTCGTCGATGAACGCTACGAGCGTGTGTGTGGCCGGTCGACGTCTCCAACGATGGCATTGACGCGAAGAAAGCCGAGGCCGCCTTGCGGATCTCGTTGGCCCGTCGCCGCTCGGCGTTCTCGGCCTTGAGCCGCTTGATCTCCGCGGCCTCCTCGGAGGTGACGCCGGGCCGTTGGCCGGCGTCGACCTGGGATTTGCGAACCCATGTCCGCACCGTCTCGGCGGTAGATGTCGCAATCACCACCGAAACCAGAAGGCCCTCACCCATGCAAGACCACCCTGCCGTCACCAACGTGCCCGAACAGCACACCTAGCGCCGGCACACCACACGAGATGTCGGCTCCAATCCGCCTGTAGCTACGGAACGGAGCCAACCGCCGGGTGAGGTGTCACGCCTGGCGGCGCAACTCCGTCCATCACAGCAGAGCCGGCCGTGGTGCGGCAGCCGGAGGCGGTATGCACCCGCATCCGTCCCTCTTCCCGCTGCGGCCCGTCTCATCGGGCCGCGAGCGCGGAGGCCCCGGCCGACGCGCAACACGACACAACGCTGCTCCGACCCCGAGCACGCACGCGCCGGCCTCGTCCTGCCGTCTGCTCTTTCTCTTCTTCTTCCTTCCCCACCTGCGGCCAGGCCGGAGTGTGCGTGAGAGGGGTTGTCGGCACGACCGGTACGCCCCTATCGGTGGGTCTGACCTGCCGTTTTCCTCTCCCCAGCGGTGGAGAGTGCACTAGGGAGTTTGAGGCCCCCTTTGGGGGTGACTTTGCTGGTGGTTTTGAGGGGTAGTTTGTCGGCGATGCTGATGGCGGCCGCGGTGCTCGGGCGGGTCGTCACAAACACTGGGCCTCCCCTGCCCGGGCACTACGGCTCCGTGGTGATCGGCTCGATCCTGACCATCACCGGTTCCTGGCCGCCTGGCCGCCTGATCGCCGTCGACTTCCGTCCAACTTTCCGGCCGATGAAGGGCAGTGGGGTTGTTCATCCGGTTTGCAGGCCCGTCACATGGCCAGCGGTGACGGTCAGCCCAGTGCCTGGTCCAGAGGCTGGGGACTGCCACCACCGGCTGTGTTCCGCCACGTCCGGTTGCATGCTCCCCGCTCGTGCAGGCGGGCTCAAGGCAACGCCAATGACCGGGAACGGCATAGAGCAACGGTGAGGCAGCCGGCGAAGAGACCGAGGAGCAGCGCACTCCATCCCCACCAGCCGGGCGTCGCGCCGGCACTGAGGGCGAGCTTCACGTCGCCGAAGCCGATCACTCGGGGGTGAAGGGGATCATTGGCAAGAACACGACGCCCAGCATGCCGGCACCGAACAGGGGCGGCCGTGAAGGATCTGCGCCCCGGGCGCCCTGCTGGCGATGGCCGGCACGGCGAGTGCGGCAAGGGCGAACGGCGCCACATCACAGTCCACTACCACCGGTCGGTACGCATACCGGTACGCGTCTCGCTGCACCGCGCCGCCGGGCGGCTGCAGCGCACCGGTTGCGCAGTGCCCTGTCGCCCCCGCGCAACGGCTCGCGGATGGTTGCGCAGCACGATCCGATCGTCCACTGCGCAGCGGTGGGCGGGGACGCTGCGCAGCGGTGGGCGGGGACGCTGCGCAGCGGGGATCCCGGAGTGCGCAGTCAGAGTGCACTGCAACTGCGCAGCGGAGGTGCGCAGCATCGTGGGTGCGCTTTCGCGGTCACTGCGCACTCCCCCGCACCGGTACGCGTTTGGTTTCCCAACGCGTACCGGCCGCCTCGGCCCATTCCGCGTCACCCGGCTTCGAGGGCGCCTCGGCGACGGTCCGCGCCCGCCGTGATCCGGTGACCGGTACGCGTTCTACACGGGGCGAAAAAGCGCGTACCGAAACGCGTACCGGTCTCTAGAACAACCAGGTCACAGACCTGTCAGACGTACCTATGGCCCCCAGGACGCAACCGGTTTGCTCAGCTACTGGTACGCGTTTTCGCCGTACCGCTCCAGCCGCCCGGTGCGCGTTTTGGCGGGCGCCGCAAAATGCGTACCACCCGCTCACCGACGATGGGTACGGGCTGCGCAGTACCCGGTGCGCAACGCGCCCCAGTCGGCACTGCGCAGTCGGAGTCCGGACCGGGCGGGCCTGCTGCGCAACTCCCGAAGCCCCCGTTGCGCAGCGAGCCCGAACCGCTGCGCACTACAACACCGAGTACGGGTTCCTACGGGGCGCTGCGCAGCCGCAGGCCGCCCCCGGCACCGGTCGCACTGCGTACCAGGCCGCGCGGGACGGCTGACCACTCTGCGCAGCTCCTCAGTGATCACAAGCCCGTTTCGGCCCAGTGCCGTTCAGCCGCAACGGATGTTCTACAGCACGAGCGGATACTCCCAGCCCGGGGTTGTGACCCGGACAGCTACAGCGCCCGACGGGGCTCCGGCTCGGCCGTTGCCCCTTCCGGATGCCGCCCGGTCAGCCAGTGGAGGCCTGCCGGTCGGCCAGCGTCGAGCGGGCCCGGACCATTGGTCTGGGCCCGCGGCGCATTCGGAGCGAGGCCGTCCGGCTCTTCCCCGCCTGCGATGTAGGGCTGTCCTTCGACGAATGCGCTGAACCGAGCCGTGGGCCGTATGAAGGGGGCCTGACCAGGTCAGAGGGAGCCGTGAACCTGCTTCCCGCGATCACAACCACGCACGTCCTGGAAACGCCCCGTCGCATCGCCCCTGATCGATCCGCAAGACCAGGGCAGCCCCCGCGCCCGGCGGTCGACTACCGCCCTGATGGAGGGTCCGCAAAGTCACCAGCGTCCCGTGCACGGGGTGAGTCACAGCCCGTGCATGTCGAGGATGGTCATCAGCTTGCGCCTGCGCTTCAGTTCAGCCCGCAGTGCGCAGACGTACGCTGAACGCGGCGACACCACGGCCGAGCTGCCCCGCCCCCTCCGCACCGGACCGACGACCCATGTCGGCCCCTACCACCGCGCGGACGGCACCCGCGTACGGGCACCGCCGGTCCATCAGCCCCCGCACCGTCGCCGTCGCAGCGGGCACCGAGGGAGGTCGCGCTGGAAGCCGCCACCAGCACATGGAGCGACCGCGCCGAAATCCTCACCGTCGGCCTCGGCACCGAACTGGCCACCCGACTCCCCCAAGGCCGCCTGAATCCTCTACCAGGACTGGATGCTCATCGAAGACCAGGCAGGCAACCGCGCCGGCGTCAACGCCGCATACGAAACCCTCCGCGGAGTCAACCAACGCCTCGAGATCGGAATGGAAAGCGAAACCGAGAAGGTCTTCGACACCATCATGAGCCGGACCGCATCCTGATGCGTGAACGTAAAATCCACAACTTCCTGACACTGAAGGCAGATCGGTGACAACGGATTGGTGGCTTCGTTCACGAGAATGGGCTCCGGCTCATTTTCCGTGATCGGTCACTGAGGTTTTCTCAATGAGTCGCCTGCAACGGGCATCCGGTGCCGACGCGCACCTCAAGGTCCGCTCGAAGTACGGCGAGTTCGGCCATGCGCGTGTCGATGACTTGGATCTTCCCCTTGAGCAACGCGGACAGTACTTCCGCGGTATCCGGCGCGTCGCGCAGTTCCTCGCCGTGCCGTGCGATCTCCGCCAGTGAGAATCCGAGCGCCTGCGCGGTGCGGATGTAGTGCAGCCAGGTCACCGTCTCGGGCGGGAAGTCGCGATAGCCGTTGGTCAGCCGTCGACCTGTGACGAGGCCGAGTTTCTCGTAGAACCGAATGGTGTCCTTCGTGATGCCCGCCTGTGCGGCCAGCTCTCCGATGCGCATGCCCCTCCGTCCGATCGCGGCTTGACCTTGGAGCGTACTCCACTGTTTAGCGTGAAGCGTCGCTGTCCAACACGACACCACCGTGGTGCGCTCGGTCACCCAGCGCGTGGCCCACCTGGTGGACCAGATGGCGCACCACGACGCGAACTGACTGTCCATCACCGATTTTGAACCGCATTCCTGGAGGGGGACCATAATGCGTATCCATCACCTGAACTGTGGCACGATGCAGCCGGTCGGCGGCCGGCTCATCAACGGCAACCGGCTGCCGTTGAAGACCGCTCGGATGATCTGCCACTGCCTACTGATCGAGACCGACCAAGGATTGGTGCTGGTGGACACCGGGGTCGGCCTACGCGACATCGCCGACCCCAAGCAATCCCTGGGCCGCGAATTCCTGTTCCTCACCCGTCCGCGCCTGGACCTCGCCGAGACAGCGGCGCGCCAGGTGACCGGGCTGGGATACGCCGTCGACGACGTCAGGCACATCGTCTTGACCCACCTCGACCTCGACCACGCCGGCGGGCTGCCCGACTTCCCCAGGGCAAAGGTTCACCTCCACGCGACCGAGCATCAGGCCGCGATGAGGGCCGCCACGCGGGCTGAACGTCTTCGATACCGAGCCGGTCAATGGGCCCATGGGCCCGACTGGGTCACCTACAACCCCACCGGCGGAGACCGCTGGTTCGGCTTTGAGGGCGTACGCCAACTCCAGGGAATCTCAGCCGACATCGCGCTGATACCGCTACCTGGGCACACCCGCGGCCACGCCGGTGTGGCGGTGCGCCGTCACGAGGGACCGGAAGGCGCAACCAGCCCCGGCTGGCTGCTGCACGCCGGGGACGCCTACTTCTCCCATGGCGAGATCGATCCACTCGCTCCCCGCTCCACGCCAGGATTGGCCTTCTTCCAGACCCTGGTCCAAGTCGATGGCCCCGCCCGCCACCGCAACCAGGCCCGGCTGCGCGAACTGGCCAAAGACCACGGCGATCAGATCGAAATCTTCTGCGCCCATGACCCGGTCGAACTTGACCGCTACCGGCAAAACGAGCCGCGGACCGTTGCGTAAGAACGCCACGATCGAGCCCAGTAGCTCAGTGGAGGCCAAGGGGACGTCTGCCCTGCCTGGCCCAACAGCAGGAAGCAAGCCGGGCTCCACACGCAGGTGCACGCGCCATGTTGCCTGCCCAACGGGAACAGCCCGGGCAGGTCACGAAGGCGCCGCCCAGATGACCCGTCTCACCAGGGCCAAGGCACGTCCGCCAGACCAGGAAGCGTGCGGAGTACGTATACCGGCAGCACCCCGACCTCAGAGCCGGTGGGATACCGGTGACGGGCCGGTGCTCCAAGTCCGCGCTATTGGGGGATGGTGAGCAGGATGCGGCCGTGGCCACCGCCGGCGTCGACGCGGTCGTGGGCCTTGGCGATGTCATCCAGCGGGTAGCGGTCGGCGACGGTGAGGGCGCCGACGGCTGCGGAGGAGGTGAGGTCGCGGGCGGCCTGACGCTTGGCCTCGGCGGGGAAGTCGTCGCTGCCGAGCAGACGGAGGGTGACGTTGTTGAACAGCAGGGGCCAGAAGGGGATCTCGGTGCGGTCCGTGCGGGTGGCGTAGGCGGCGATGACGGCGTTGTTGGCGACGACGGCGTTGTCGAGGTCGGCGTTGTCGGACAGCGCGACCTCGATGATCCGGTCGACGCCCCGCGGCGCGTACGAGCGGATGGCAGCGGCGGGGTCGCCGGTGTCCAGGGCGATGGCGTGGGAGACGACGGCCGGGTCGATGTGGTCGAGGTCCGGGGTGCGGCGGACGGTGGCGATCACGGTGGCGCCGGCCCAGTGGGCGAGCCGGGCCGCCAGGGAGCCGACGCCGCCGAGGACGCCGTGGACCAGGACCAGTTGGCCGTCGACCGGGCCGTCGGCGAAGACGGTGCGGTGGGCGGTGATGCCGGGGATGCCGAGGCTCGCGCCCAACTCGTCACTGAGGTGGTCGGGCAGGGGTGCGGCCTGGTGGTCGGGTACGACGGTGTACTGGGCGGCGGTGCCGAAGGGGCGGTAGGACTGGGCGCCGTATACCCAGACCCGTTGTCCGGCGCGGTGGGCGTCGACTCCGGCGCCCACCGCGTCGATGACTCCGGCGGCGTCGCTGTGCGGGATCACCCGTGGGAAGGGCATGGACGAGCCGAGCCAGCCGCGCCGCTTCTTGGTGTCGCCGGGGTTGAGGCCCGAGACGGTGACGCGGACGCGGACCTCGCCGGGGCCGGGGACGGGATCAGGGAGTTCGCCGACGTGCAGGACGTCGGCGGCGGGGCCCTGTTCGTCGTACCAGGAAGCAAGCATGGGGGTACCTCGGTGGACAGTCAGCTCGCGGGAGCGGCGGGCGCATGCGGATCGCTGTCGGTACACGCAGTGTCGAATGCGGGCGGCTTCTCTCCGAGGGTCTCGCGCAGCCAGGTCCGCTCGGCGCGGCTGGTGGCGCGGGCGGTGAGCAGCATGCCCCGCCGGTAGGGGTCGGCGATCTCCTCGGCACGCAGGGGCCGCTCGTTGTCGTAGAAGAAGCTCGCCGGTTCTTCCAGGAACTCCAGCCGTCTGCGCAGCACCGCGTGCTGTTCGGCCACGTCGGGCAGGTGGGAGAGGAACGCCAGGACGACGTAGAACCGGGTGAAGTCGGTGATCTCGTGGTCGGCGGGCTCGCGCAGGCGCTGAAGCATGTCGGCCCGCCCGGCCGCGGTCAGGCTGAGCACGTATCGGGACGCCCCCGCGGCAGGGTCGGCGCGCCGCTCGATCAAGCCCGCCCTGGTCAGGCGGTTGATCGCGGGATACAGGCTGCCGTCACTGACCGGCCGCGTATAGCCGGTCAGCTGTGAGACGCGGCGGCGCAGCTCATGTCCGGGCAAGAGGGCCTCGGCCAGGAAGCCGAGTATCGCGAGTTCCAGCATGAGTCCATCTTCGCACGCAAACATCGAATCGATGTGAACATCGATTCGATGTTAGGCTCACAGGTACCCGCCCGAACGTCTCTGGAGAGGCACAGCAAGATGCCATCGCAGTCCACCGAGTCAGTGATGAACCGCTTCGTCGAGTTCATCAACACGGGCAACGAGGATCTCGCCCGCGAGGTCATTTCTCCGGACGCGGTGTTCCACGCGCCAAGCCACCCGGAACCACTGCGGGGGCCCGATGGGTACATGGAAGTCATCGGGATGATGCGCAGTGCCTTCCCCGACGTCCAGTGGACGCTGGAGGAGAAGGTCACCGAAGGCGACACCGTGGCCGCGCGGTTCACCATGCGGGGAACTCACGACGGTGAATTCTTCGGGATCCCGGCGAGCGGCAACAAGATCTCGGTGCAGGCCATGAACTTCTACTACCTGGCCGACGGCCGGATCGTCGGCGAACGGGGCCAGCCCGACCTCCTCGGGGTGATGCAGCAGATCGGTGCCGTACCGGCGCCGTAAACCTCGTAGCGCCGAGTGAGCCTTCTGCCGCGCGGGATTGCTGCTGCCAGCAGGGGGCCGGCGCGGTGGCAGAGGGCGAAGGCCCACACCGTGGTGCGGGAGTCCGACGCCGGTCACCGCAAGAGGTTGGTCTTCCATATGAGTTCCTTGCCATCCAACCCAGCCGACGCAGGCCAGAGCGCCCGGGCCGAAGGAAGCGTCACTCGACTGCGTTGACAGCGAAGTTAGTCCGCGCAGGTCAGCGACTTCAGCCGGACTAACTTCGCTGTCAAAGGACACATCGGCACGCCCCGGCGCTCCCGCGCGATCGGCGCCGCAGTGATGGTCGACGCTCGAGGACCCCGACGTGGGCATCTTCCTGGGCCTGCGCGCGAATCTGCCCGACCAGGACCGCGCAGCCGTGGACGAACTGACCCATCGCCTCGGACTAACCGTCGCGTGACAGGGCAGACGACCACCGACCGCGCCGTAACCGGGGCGGCAGGCTGCCGTTAAGCACAGCATCGCGTGCATGCACATCCGACCCCCGCGGATACGCGAGCGAGCCCCGGACCGCATCGGTCCGGGGCTCGCGGGCTGTTCGGGGCGCGGCTGCTACAGGTCGAACCGCAGGTGTTCGACGTCCGTGAAGCGGACCCCCTTCCAGGCTTGCGGCGCGGCGGACGCCATCAGAACGCCGTCCCTGGATACCGGCCTCCGTGGCCTGGGGATGGCCCTGGGGCGCGGGGCGCAGAGTACTCACGATCGGTCGCCGCTGTGGATGTGTGCGGCCGTCTTGCGTCGGCGGTACGCCTTGAGGCGACAGGCGTTGGAGTACTCCCGCAAACGCCCCTCCCAAGTCGTCGCCGGGGACAGCAGTGCATCGCACGCAGCACACCGTGGAACGAGAGTTTCCTCAATGCGCCATCGCCTGATCAACGCCCGCAGCTCGCCGTCGATGACGAGGTCGTCATCGACGGCGTCGGGGTGGGACGACAGCGACGGAGTACTCCACAGGGCCAGCCTGCGGCGGCCGAGCCGGGGATGCGCGCCGGCCTACGCTGCACGGAAGGGACCGGCGGTGCGCCTGTTTCCGGCCGATGCTGGTGCCGGGCCGCTCCCCTACTGCCGGCGGGCTTCGGTGTTCTCCCGGATGGCATGCGCGACGTCCAGCAGCGCGTACGCGACGGCCACCAGGCCCTCGCCGATCGCGTCGGTGCCGCCACGGTGACCACAGGCGGATTCGCGCGTTAGAACTGTGTGACCACGCCGACCCAGCCCGCTGCGGTCACCGGCCGCGAGGAAACGATTCCTCCTCCGCCTGGTGAGCCGATCTTTGCGGCGTTGGCTGCCCGCTGGAGTGCGCAGGGGCGTGTCGTGCCCGGCCAGTTGGACCGGGAGTGGGTCAAGCTGGCAGACAACTGCCCGTGGCCCACCCGATAGGCCAGCGTGGTGCGGGTCCCTCTCCCCCCATCCCCGCACCCGCTGAACCGGCCGGCAGCCTCGCCGACCTGCCCGGTAACCGAGGCTGCCGGCCGGCCGGTCAGGGTTGGCCCCCTCCCGGCCCGGGGCAACGGTCGTGCTGGCCGGGAGGGGGCCTCTAGGCGGTGTTGGCGGTGAACAGGCGTTGTGCCGCCGTGGTGGCTCCGGTCAGGCTGAGGGGGATGTCGAGGCTCTTGCACGTGCGATGGGCGCGGACGAGGACGCTGAGCGTGGCGGGCGCCGGTTCCCCGGCGGGGACCTGGACGGTGACGCGACTGGGCCGGTGGGTGTGGACGAGAGCCTCGATCTCGACGGCGGCCGCGACCCGGGAGTTGACGTCGAGATGGTGGTGCAGCGTCACGTGCAGGGCGTCGCCGTCGACGCTGTGACTGATCAGCATGATGGCCTCCGCTCCCCGTGTCCTTGGGCCGTACTCCGTCCGGCGGGCTGGAGGGACGGAGTACGGCCTTCCAGGATGACAGCCGGGCGGCGTTATGGCAGCTCACGGCCGGTCCCGGGCCGGTCGCGTCGCACTCCCGGGCCACGCCGGGCCCGGTGATCGGGGCGCCGAGAGGGCGGCTGTTCAATCGCGTGCGCGGCGATGTACTGGTCCACCCGGTGCGGGCCCGGCCCCCACCGCGCCCGCACCGCACCCCCAGGAGGCCGCAGGCGCCACCCCCGTCGGCGCCGCGCTCCAGGCTGCCCGTTGGTGGCACCGAGGTTGGGGCCCCGCCGCTTGGGCAGCCCCACCAGTCCATCACCTCGGCCGGTTCGCCAGAACCCCGCCCCCAGCATGAAGCCCTGGCCGCGCACCCAAAGGGGCGCGGCCAGGGCTGTCGGTCACGCGGTCCGGGGAAGGGGAACCGGGGCCGTTGTCGCGCACCATCTCAACGCCCGGCCTGCCCCGCGGGGACACGCTCCGGGGCCACGCGGCGCCTGCGTCTGTCTCCTGGGAGGATGCTTGTCATGGAGCCGCTGCCGACGCCCTGCCCCGCCGACCGGATCCCGGACGCGACCGGTCTCGACGCGTTCGAGGCCGCATGCAAGGAGGCCAAAGAGCAGCGTGTCGTGTTCATCGCGGTCGAGCAACAGGGGGCTCGCTGTGGACGGTCGAGGCCGACGCGCTCACCGCCCCGCAGCACACCATAACCACCACCGCCCATAACGCCGTGCGCGCGGCCGTCGCCCTCCTCATCCGAACCCGGGAGATCCGCCCCGACTCCACCGCCGGCCCCGTCGACTGCGTCCTGCACGACGTGGACAGCGAAGGACGGCCCGTGAACTGGCCGCCGCCCTGCACACCGCCCTCTACGGCAACCTCCAGCCCCTGACCCGCGCCGTGCCCCCCACCACCTGACGACGCACCCGGCCCAGGCAGCGAGAGGTCAGCCTCAGCGCCACCTCCCGGTTCCGCAGTCACCCCTCGCCGGCACGCGCCCGCATCCGATGCGAACGCGCCGCAGTCGAACCAGACAGATTGCCTCACGGGCCGCCGCGGGGTGCGCGATGATCGCCCTTCGAACCGTGAGGGGGATGGTCATGGACAAGGGCAAGCGGATCACCGGTGCAGCACGCGACCAGCTCGCCGTCGAACTGAAGGCCGCATACAAAGGTGGCGCCTCGATCCGAAGCATCGCCGACAGCACCGGACGCTCGTACGGCTTCGTCCACCACATCCTCACCGAGGCAGGCGTCACCCTGCGCGGACGCGGCGGAGTCACCCGCAACAAGCCCAGTTCATAAAGGGGCCTGCCGTGAACCCCACGACCGGACTGCCGTAACCGCACCGTCCGCCACGGCTGGGTAGGCGTTGAGCGGCGCGGTGCCACGGACCGCGTCGGTAGCGCACCGCAGTTGGCATGACGCGCCTTCGCCAAGGCAGAGCCAGTGCGTCGATGCGCGGCATCCACGCACCGGATCGCTCTGCCGTCGTGCCCGAGTTCACACGTCGTTGGGGATGCGGCTGTGAGGTGGCGTGTGAACTTTTCCGAACATGTTGCGAAGGGTTGGCGCCCAACCCGGCCGGTGTCGAGGACATGCCCGGCTGCATGGCTAGGTTCGATCTTTGAGACGTACGTGCGATGACGCACGAGTCATCGGCGTGCAGCCGCAACGGGAAAGGGAATGGCCAGGGTGAGTCCTGACAGTGACAGACAACTCGAGGGCATCACACGGGGGTTCGTCACCCTGTCCGACGGCGAACGCGAACGGTGCGACATCATGCTCAGGTACTCCACCGACGACCCGCTCGTCGTCGGCCTGATCGTGTCCCGGCCCGGCCACGGCAGCACCGGCTGGGTCATCTCGCGGGACCTGCTGTCCGCCGGCCTCACCGGTACAGCGGGCATAGGAGACATCACCGTGGAACCCGTGGCCGAGCAGAGCACGCCGCTCGGGGTCCTGCTGCGAATCCGCAACGAGATGGGCGAGGCCCGCCTCCACATCGACCACCAGGCGCTGCTGCTCTACCTGCAGCGCAGCCACGCCATGATGCCGTTCGGCAGCGAGGCACAGACGAGACAGGCCGACGCGGAACTCGACCAACTGCTCGACGAGGATCAGGACCCGCCCGTCGTGCGGTAAACGAACCGCCTCAACCTTCACGCCGACCGACAGCACCGCCACGACCGCGATCACCAGAAACAGCAACTCCCCCAAACGGAGCGCACCGGGGGCGGATCATTTCAGGCAACTTTCCCCAGGGCCCACTCGTCCGACAACCGTCACGCAGCATGCTGCCCACGGAACGTGAACCACGATTCGTGAACGTTCATGCCGGCCACGGCCAGAACCATCCACGCGGAGGTGACCGTCCGCCCGGACCGAGCCTGGAACCGGACGATCTCGGCATCCCGCCACAAGACGGTGCAGTGCCCATCGTCTCCAGACTTTGCCGTGTCTCATGAGACATGGGCTCCTCGATACGGACTGGGGCGCCTGTGTGCGTCTCGGCTTTGCTGCTCAGCAGCGGGGTGCCGGCGGCCAGCCGGTCGTCGAGTTCGTGACCGGAGCAGTCGTGACGGCCGCGTCCGCGGGCGGACATCGGTCCCTGCACCCTCCCCCGCCGCGGCGGCACAGAATCGCCGGCGCCAGAGCGGCCATCGAATCCACGCCACCGGATGGACCCCGGATAACCTCCCCGTTTCCGGATTCCACACCCCCTGAGCTGAGAAGCTGTGAACGAACCCCCACAGACGGCTCCTGCGGCTGCCGAGCAGTCCCGGTCATTGGGCGTCGCAAGGGAAAGCGGTCGAACGAGGAACGCTGAACGTCCGGTCCGGACACAGGAGGTTTCGGTCGGCTCTGGTGACCATGGGGACGGACGAGCCGGACACGTCGTTCGCGTTCCCCTGGCCGACCTCATTCCCAGTGGCCCGTATCGATCAGGTCCTCGGCCGGGGCGCTCGGGTCACGCCCTGCACACCCAGCCATCGATGGGAGGCGAACCACCTGCCCCTGCGAGCGCGCGTCACCTGGTAGCCGCCTTCGGCGACGGGTCCAGCTCCCGCGCCTCGATCAGTTTCCTCAGCTCCGGCAGGGTCTTCTCCGAGTTCCGCTCGATGTAGAGAGTGCCGCCGGCCGGATGGTCCACGGTCACGGCGTGGACGGGGTCCACGCCCTCGATCGCGTACACGGGTACCGGCCTCGAAGGCACTCCCTGGTCCCCATCGTTCGGAGTGTCGTCGCACCCGGGTCTGGTGCCCGTGCCGAGCCGTCTGCCCGCCGTGACGCCGACGCCGTCGCCTTCGTCATGGGGATAAAGCCCGTGCCCCAGGTAGGTGTGGCCCCGGTACACGAGCAGGGCCGCGCAGGAACCGTCCGCCCCGCCTTGCGTGGTGCCCGTCCCCGCGCAGGCCACGGACAAGCTGATCAGGGCAGCCGCGAGCACCGCCCGTACGCTCGCCAATCCAGCCGCCCCCGCGCTCGCCGTCCTATCGGCCGTCCGCCTGCCCGCCATGTACCGACCTCCCCCGGCCGCCGGCACCTCCGGCACGCCGGACCTTGGACGCCACAGGGCCGCGAAAGGTTCGCTCGCTGCTACGTGATGGCACCGCCCGGGAGCCGTCAGCGCCCGGCCGTAACAGTTCAGCCCCACAGCCTCGCGCAACCGAACCCGTTCGGCGAAACTGCTGCCCGGTGCCAGCTGCTGCAAGAGCGGGGCGTAGTCGCGCGGCGTAGTGCCCTGGATGCCGGCTTCCGCCGCGAAGGGCTCCTCGAAGGCGGAGACCAGGTTGACCGGCTGGTCGGTGCGCACGACGACGGCAACGGTGGCGTAGCGGTGAGTTGAAGCCGATGGTGCCGATCATTCCGGCGCTGCTCTCGTCCTTCTCGTTCTTGTCATCGACGGCGGTGTAGTAGTCGAATTCGAGCTGCGCCTCGTAAGTGGAGAGCGCGTGGGCAACCTGTACGGCGGCGTCGACGTTGAGCTTGGGGATGTCGGCGACCATTTGGCCGAACAGGGCAACGCCACAGGGTGCCCGGTCGTGAAGGTCTCCGCGATGAAGGTCTCCGCGACGGGCAGTTCCTTGACTACCTCGGCCAGGGCCTTTCCTTCGGCGGATTGCAAGGCCGTCGGTGCCCACCGGGCAGGAAGCAGGATTCTGGTCTACTGGTCGAGGCCCGCGTGGGGTTCCGTGAGTCGTTTGACAGACCTGGGCATGCAGCAGCGACCGCCCGGATGCCCCGGGCGGCCGCTGCGCCAACGAGTCGTTGCGCCTCAGCGTGAGACGCTCATGATGGGTGCGCCTATAGGGAGTCTCCCACCTGCAGGCATGACGAAAGTGCCTTACGCATCAGCGCCGCCTCCGTCTGTCATGCGATCAGGATGCTGCAGATACTCCTCGATTCCCCCGCCAGATGTACTCGCTAGCACCCGCGTCCCTACGGTCACCCCCCCGACGCGGCACGCCAGCCGTGCCACCGGCGGACGGCGATCACGAGCGCCGGACCGGTCGGCGGTCGCTGCCGGTACGGCGCGTACTTCTCCCGCAACAGGGCGACGGCCGCCGGGTACTCGCCCTGGGTGCCGGGCGGCAGCACGCGGGCGTCACCGTCCGCGCGGACCCACCACAGCCGCTCCCAGTCCTCGTCGTACGCGTCGACGAGCAGGCAGACAGCCGGGTGGGCCGCGATGTTGTCCAACCGTTTCAGCTGCTGCGACCTCTTCGGCTTCCAGTCGACGGCGGTGACGACCTCCTCGCCATGGGCCACGAAGACGACCGGCACCAGATGCGGGCGCAGGCCCGCGTCCACCGTCGCCAGGCGCGCCACCCGCGCGGTCATGAACCGGCGGCGCGCCTCGTCCCCGGCCATGTCCGGCACGGTCAGCTCCTATTCCGCGGCAGCCGCGAGCTGTCACCGGTGGCCGGACGTGGCCTCGGCCAGTTCGTCCAGGGTGCGCAGCGTCTCGTTCTCCGGCAGGGTCGGCAGATACAGCAGGACGCGTTCGACGCCGAGTTCGGCGTAGGTGTCGAGCGCCTTGCGGTCGTGCCGGCCCGCATACACCACGACGGATGGGCGGTCACCGGCCGTCCGCCGCATACGCGCGATGCGTTCACCCAGCTCCTCGAGCGGCAGATCGCTCGGCATCCACGCCGCACCGTACGCGGCGACGCGTTCGAAAGCGCGCTCGCTGTCGCCCCCGACCCAGATGGGCGGATGGGGCTTCTGGACCGGCTTGGGCCAGGCGTAGACGGGATCGAAGTCGACGAAGTCGCCATGGAACTCGGCCTCCTCCTTGGTCCACAGCTCGATCATCGCGCGGATGCGTTCGTCCATGAGCCGCCCGCGGACGGCCGGATCCGTCCCGTGGTTGCGCATCTCCTCGCGGTTCCAGCCCGCGCCGACCCCGAACACGGCCCGGCCGCCGGAGATCAGATCGAGGGAGGCGACCTCCTTCGCGGTGTGGATCGGATCGCGCTGGATCACCAGAGCGATGCCGGTGCCCAGGAGCAGGTCACGGGTCACCGAGGCGGCCGCGGCGAGCGCCACGAACGGGTCGAGCGTCCGATAGTAGATCCGCGGCAGCTCACCGCCCCCCGGGTACGGGGACTCCCGCTTGACCGGAATATGCGAGTGCTCGGCCAGCAACAGGGAGTCGAACCCACGCTCCTCCAGGGCGGGTCCCAACGCCTTGGGGCCAATGCCCTCATCGGTGACAAATGTCGATACTCCGAACTTCATCCGCGACCGCCTCGTCTCGTCGGCACACCTGCTGTCAGTGTGACGCGGTCGGTCGCTCCTCGTCGGGCATGACCTCCCGCGGCGTGGCGTGGCGTCCGGACCCTATGCCCACTGTCACTGCCCGACCCACGCGTCCGCCGGCCGCTGCAGGGCCACCTCGCGCAGCGCCGCAGTGGTGAGGCGAGAACGCCGGCGATCGCACGCGGGTCGTCACGGGGCTCGTAGACGATGTCGAGCATCCGCCGCCCGGCCCTCGCGACCGTGTGGCACCTGCCCCAGCACCAGCTGGATGGTGGCCCGGGCGCGGCCGGTGGCGGCCACCTGGTCCTCGACGTTGCGCAGTTCCTCATCGAGCCGGCCTCCGAGCAGGCTGCGCTGCCCCTCGGCCGTCATCAGGACCGGCGTCCGCGTCCTCGGGGACCAGCCGGTCGATGTCCGGGACCCCGTACCCGTTGCGCAGATGCTCCGGGCAGTCGTCGTACACGATGGCGGCCAGGAGGAACTGCGCGGCGTGGAGCGTGTGGAAAGGGGGGAACTGTGCGGTGAAGCTCCCCGTGATCGTGGGGAGCAGATGGTTAGCCTCGATCTTTCTCGACGGTCCGCCGACGGAGTCGGTGGACCGTTTTGCCTTCTGGGCGGGGTCGCAGGCAGGCCAAGGGCCCGAGTGTCGCGTCGGCTGGGCGCCGGGCTCCACTGCCCGGGCTGTGATGCTGATGCTCGCAGGAACGGGGAAGCTCCTGGTCAGCTCGACCTGCTGGCCTGGATGCCCATGCTCGCCCTGACCGGCAAGGCCCGGCTCTGGGGGTCCCGCCGCCTGCGGTTCCGCTCCCCGACCTTGACGAGCTGCGGGACCGTGGAGTGCTCGGCGCCCACCCGGAGACGTCCTCAAGCCCGCGACGGATTCTTGGAGCCAGCGGCCGCACAATCGCCGATTCGCCCGACCTCTCCGCCTGACGCATCCTCAAGCCCCGTGCCGAGAGCCCGATAGAGCCCCTTCGGCGTCACAGTCATGCCCCTCCTTGTGACACGGCCAGGTGGACGCCAGTACGGGCAGCTTCCAGGGTTTCGGACACAGTGGCGGTCTGTCGGCCGTGACGAGAGGTCTGCCCTGCCAGAGGGAGCGCATCGTTTCCTCAACGGGTCGTTTCTGCGAACCGCAGCCCGACGAGCGCCATCATGCGGACCAGATGATCGCGCTCGCGGAAGGCGGCGACGTCGTGAGCACGGTGAAGTAGCCGACGGCCCCGGTGCCGCTGGAGAAACACCCCATCTGGCCGACCCGCAACGGGACGTACCCTTGCCGCCTCGTCTGTGCCGTCAACGCGGAGCCGCACTGGTCGGGGGTCGGCGGCTTCGTCCCGTTCCAGGCAACGAGCAATTCACCACCGATCACCTGCGGCGAGCACGCCGCACACAGATACAGCGCATCGTCGTCCAGCAGCGCGGTGGCGGGTACCGCCGCCACCGGGTCGTTGTTCGAGCCGGGCTGAGAGGGGAAGGTCAAGGTCCCCTGCCACAGCATCTGGCCGGGCGTGCCGGTGGGAGTCGACGGGGACGGCTCCATCGTCGGCTCGTCGGTGCCGGGTTCGGTGCTGCCCGGGGTAGGCAGGGTGGAATGGGTCGGCGGGGGCTGGGAGACCGGATTCGAGGGCTGACGGTTCACCAGCGCGAAGAGGCCGGCGAGCAGACACAGGCTGGCCCCAGCGACAGCCCACCCCCTCGACCGGGAGGGCAGCCCCCCGGCCACGATCACCCGGCCGCCGGCGGTGCCCCGTTTGGGGGCCGTCACGGTTACCGGGCGCGCTTCGGGCGTCAGTTGCGCGGGCCCGGAGCCGGCGCGGAGCTCCATTTTCGGTGCCTGGCAATCCGCTCGGCCTTCCGTGACGGTTTCCGGCGCAGCGTCCAGGGCCACGTGCGAAGACAGCTCGCCGACGGCCGGAACGTCGAGGAGCGACGCCAGGAAGCGCCGCCGCCAGCTGCCTCCGACGGCCCGTCCCGACAACGGCTCCGGGAAGGGATGAGGCCCGGCGGACAGGAGGGAGTCCATGTAGCGCCGCTTGAAGCTCAAGTGCACGGGTCAGAGGTAGGAAATCCCGGTCAGCAGAAGCAGCACGACAGCGACTGTGCCGACGATTTTTGGCACCCAACCACTGGTTCTCTGGTGCACGACCTCTGAGTAGCCAGGGGTTTTGGCATCGTAGATCACGTCCAGTCGCTGTCCGACGCCGACCGGTGGAGACGGGAAGGGCAGGCTGTCGCAGTAGTACTGCACGCCCTCCACCTCATAGAGCAGGCGAAGCCTGACCGTCCCCTTGTCGGTGCGCTTCGATTCCACACATTTGGCCCGGACAACCACCCCCCTGCGCCGCAGGTTCACGTCCCGCCAGATGAAGAGCAGCGCGCCCACCAGCACGGGGACCGCCGTGATCAGAACGCCGATCGCATACGAGTGCAGCCCCTCGAGCATCGTCCCCACCCCCTGAGAGCAGTCTCGGGCACGGGGGATTCTACTCGTCCCAGCAATCCATCGACCATCCTCGGCTACCTCAATGAGCGGCATCAGGAGTGGTCGGGCCTGTACCGCGATATCTGTCTCGCTGCCACGATCCGCGCACTGGCTTGCACCGAGAAGGGCGGGGCCCTGACCTGATTCCTGCTGACTCCAACGACAAGCCGAGCAGGGACCCCACGGCCTCGCGTTGCAGCTCGAGACCGCCGAGAGCCGGAACCGCCCCGCGGTGCCGGCTCTTTGCTGCGATGGCGCCCTCGCTCACCATCGACGACTCATCGGCCGACCGGCTCCGGGTACGGCTCCCGCCCGCGGCCCGGGTCGTCGGCGCCAAGGCGGACCCACGGCTCCCCCTGCTGCCCCTCCAGCTGAACACTCTTGTTGGACATCAGGGGCAGGCTCAGCCCACCGGCGCGGCGAGCTTATGCATGTGTCCAAGAACCGATCGGTTCACGGACAGCGGCGGGCAGTACCAGCGCGAGCTGATCAACTCGGGGCGGATCACCGACGCCATCCGCATGGACATCGACGACATCAAGCGGCGCTTCCCCGGCACCTACGATCAGCACATCAAGGACATGGTCGCCAGCCTGGATGACAACAAGCCCCTCCAGGACATGCTCAAGCGCGAGGATGGAAAATCGACAAGGCCGCTCTTCTCGCATGAGGTCCCCGGCACGTCACTAGGGCATCGAGAAAGGCGAAGGACGGAACATGGAACTGGAACTACTGCCGCTGGTCGGTGTCGGGCCGCTGCGACTCTGCATGTCGGCGCAGGAGACGCGCGACGCGGTCCAGGCGTGGGGGCTGCTGCGGGTCGCCTCCAGTGATCCGGAGCCCGGGCAGATCCTGCTCAAGCACGACGCGTCCGGCCTGAACGTGATGCTCGGCTTCACCAAGGGCACGCTGAGCGGCGTGGAGCTGTTCCGGTTCCTCGACGAGGACGCCGACGTACGAGCGCCCCTCGACGGTCTCGACGTCTTCCGCACCCCGAGTGTGGACCTCTTCGAGCTGTTCGCGGAGCGGGGCCACGAGATCACCGAGAACGACCTCGGTTTCGACGAGCTGCCGGAGCTGAAGATCGTCCTCGCCAACCAGAGCAGCTACGAGTACCCGGTGGACGAGGACGGGGACCCTCTCTACTACGACTACGTGCGCCTCGCGGACCAGATCTGACGCACGGTAAACCCACGGCAGAGCCCCGCTCGGCGCAGGCTCCGCGAGCCCCGAGCGCGACGTCCGTGCGCCGGTGGTCTCCTGCGGCGGGTGCTGCAGAAGAACTCCACCCGTACTGGGTGCCACTGACAACCCGGGGCACGATCGGTCTGCCAACGGCCCGACTTCGGTGCGGCAGTAGCGGCGGCGCAGCAGAGAGGCGATCGTGCGATTCCGCTCGACGACCTGCGGCGCCGGCTTGTGGAGGACCCTGTCGTCTCGGGAGTGTCACTGAGAGATGTGGTCACCGATGACCGGTGCCCGGAAGACGGCCTGTTGCACGGCGAGGTGGAAGATTCCCGCATCCTTGCCGTGCTCGCGGATCTGGCACTCACCCGCGGAGAGAGCCGTAGCTATCACCTACAGTACGCAGCGCATGACATGGGCCCAGGCCTCGGCGCTGGGCAACGACGACGATCCGGACACGTTCGGCAACCGGGTGCGCCGTGGGTGATGTCGGTGATGCCGAGTTCCTCGCGAAGTCCCCTATGCTCGCGAGGCAGTTGGTATGAACAATCCGTTGAGGGGGCGCGGAGCCGCATGGCCGACGAGATCAAGTACGAATACAAGACCGTGCAGACAGTTCGCGGCACCGACGGCTTGGTGATCTCGAAGATGCAGAAGGATGGCTGGGTGCTTGTGGAACAGGCCCAGGGCACGCTTCGCTCCACTCTCAGCTTCCGTCGGCCGAAGAAGCCGCAGCCGTGGCTCCTGATCGGCACGGCGGCCGCCGTCCTCGTGATCCTGGCCATCGTCATCGGCGCTTCCTCTGCGCTCAGCGACGGAGGCGAGAAGAAGGACGAGTCAGACAAGTCAACGGCCGCTGCGAGCGAGAAACCTTCCGCTACTCCGACTCCGACCACGGCCGAGTCGGCTGCCACTGAGGTGATCACGCCTCAGAACAACCCAGAGTTCGCGGCGCTGCTGAAGGCGGACTCGTGCGACGACGCGAACCTGGACTTCGCGACCAAGCACGGGGGCCAGACGGTCGCGTTCAACGGCTCGATCGTGAGTATGGCGCCCCACGGTGACTACGACACCCGCTACGACTTTCTCCTGGGCCCAGGCGACAAGGGACCGAACACGACGGTCGGCCCGGCCTTCAAGTACCAGGACGTCAACATCTTTGACCTGAAACTGACCGGCAAGAAGATCCCTGCCACTGTCGGCGCGGGCGACAAGTTCCGCTTCGTCGCCAAGGTGGGCAAATTCAACGCGGACCAGTGTGTCTTCTTCCTAGACCCGGTCTCGACGGAAAACCGGTAGTCAAGATGGGCAGCCGCGTCACCACGGAACAGCGTGCCTGGCCATTTTCTCAGCGGTGATCATTTCCAGATTCCGTTGAGCACGAGGGCACCACGGGCGATGTCGCCGATCCGGCTCGGGCTGAGGGAGACGTGCTGCAGGGTGCGCCAGCGTTGCCAAGATCCTGGTTCCGACTTCACCGTCCGAGCCTGGGACCTCGCCCGGCCATGGCTGGAAGGTCGCGCGAGGCCGGCCGCACTGCGGGTGAGCGTGCGGTCGAGTTCCCGGCTGCCTTGCGTCACGGCTGGGGATGCCTCGTGATCCGCCGCAGCTGACTCTCGGTCTCACAGCGGTTGAGGCGCTTTCGCCGCGCGTACTGCGTCACGGCACTTTGTGCAGCGGCTGCTGCCCTGAACCAGACGGCACGCTGGATTGTGCGCTCCTCCTCGCTGGTAAGGCGCTGCGACCAGACGCTCCCCCATGGTCATGCCGACGGCTCTCGCGGTGGGTGTGGTCGGCACTGCCGGCGCGGTCCACCGGTAGACACCCCATCCCACGGCGATGCCCACGACCGCCCACACGGCGGTGCCGAAGTCGACCGTTACGTTCACTGTGCGCCTCTCGGTCTCCCCCCTGGGCTCACAGCGAGCCCAGCTCACCTCTTCGCGGGAGAAGCCAGGACCCAGACAGCACGGAGGCCCACATCTCCCTGAAAGAGGTGCGGGCCGCAAAAACGCCACCAAGAACGTCCCTCAGCTCAGAGAGGCGTGTCAACGTACGTGCCCGTAGTCGGGCACGTAGTTGTTCAACGCCGCCTGCAGGGAGGGGAGTTTGGTCACCCTCGCCGGCACTGACCACGCCAGTCACAAGGCGCGCTATACGCCGGTGGTGCCGTCGATGCGTTCCCGGACCAGGTCAGCGTGGCCGTTGTGGCGGGCGTACTCCTCGATCATGTGGACGTAGATCCAGCGGAGGTTGACGTCCTGATCCATGAAGCGGCCGGTGTCGGCCAGAGCGCGGTCGGCGCAGTTCTCACGAGCGCGTGCGATTTCCGCGTGCCAGGTGGCGAGAGCGTCACTCAAGGTGGCGCCCGCAGCCAGGTCGAACCCACCGTCGGGTCCGTCCGGGTCGGCCTGCGGGTCGTAGATGGGCGGAGCCTGTTCTGAGGCGAGCACTCGGCGGAACCAGTTCCGCTCCACCTCCGCCATGTGCTGGACGAGGCCGGTCAGCGTGAAGCCGGACGGTGGCACGGACGCGACGGCGGCCTGCTCATCGTTCAACCCCTCGCACTTCAGGGCGAGTGTGGTGCGGTGAAAGTCGAGCCAGTTTTCGAGCGTCGTGCGCTCGTCGGCGTTCAGGGACGGCATAGGGCGATCGATGGCACTCATCGGTTCATTGTCGCCCTCGTACGGAGCCGTCGACAGGCAGGGCCTCACTCCAGGTCAGCGCCCGCAGTACGGACACCAGCCGTTGCGACGGCCCTGGGTCTCCATCAGGACCCCTGCTCTCGCATCTTGCGTGGTTGGTAGGCGATCGACGAGTCGAGGACACTCGCGGCTGACGCCAACTCGCGCACGGTGGGCGCCTGCCCGTATGTCGCGACCCGGTCATGGGCGCTGCGGGTGATGCGGAGCTGGTGCTCGGTGAGAGTCATGGCTGAGCTTTTGTGCGGGCGAGTTCTTTGAGCGCCTTCCGCGCCGCGGGAGTGCCGGCCGTGGTCTGCCAGTACGGGTGACCGGCGAGGAGGCGGGACAAGTCCAACAGGCGCCGACGATGTGCGGCTGCAGCTGGCGACGGGTTCCAAAGGCAGTTGGTGATCATTCGGCTCGTGATGGTCGTGCAGAAGTGACGGTGCTGCTGGACAGCGAACGCCGACAGATCCATCTCCCCGCCTATGGTGCGGTGAGGTGCTGTCTTCATGCAGAGGAGTGGCTGGTATGACGAACACGGATGAACGTACGACGTTGGTCCGTGAGGTGCGCCACCGACTCGCGCAGGAGGGGCCGCGGTGGACGCGAGACCACGAGGGAGACTTCGAGACCGTCACGTTGCCGGAACGCCACTGCGACCAGCTGCGCGATCTGATGGTCTGCGAGGGAGTCGAGAAGGTTGTCGAGGTCGGTCTCGCGTACGCAAGTTCTGCGCTCGCCATCGGTGAGGCGCTGGCAACCATCAACCGTCCGCTTCCCCGGCACGTCATCATCGACCCGTTTCAAGAGCGGGAGTACTCCAACGCCGGCTGGGATCTGCTGTGCTCTGCGGGGCTGGACTCGATCGCCACGCTCATGCTCGCTCCTTCGTCGATCGCGCTCCCGCAGCTCCTCACCGAAGGCTTCATCGCCGACGCGGCATTCGTGGACGGCAGTCACCGGTTCCACGAGGTCTTCGTCGATCTCTACTTCTTGCGCAAGATTGTCCGGCCCGGGGGCCTGATTGTTATCGACGACGACTGGTGGCCGTCCGTGCACACAGCCGTGCACTA
The DNA here is from genome assembly GCF_045040855.1 of Streptomyces sp. NBC_00009. NCBI lineage: Bacteria > Bacillati > Actinomycetota > Actinomycetes > Kitasatosporales > Streptomycetaceae > Streptomyces > Streptomyces sp. NBC_00009. The sequence continues at coordinate 8,817,426 of NZ_CP108312.1, read as the reverse complement.
CTACGAGCGGAACCTGGGATGGACGGTGATCCCCGACGCCTTCCCCGGCGAGACGATCGGCGTCGGACCTCAGGGCAAACTAGCGGCTCGGTGCAAGGCCTTTCGCTTGCCTGACCCCTCGTTCGAGCCTTCCTTCGAGGACTTCCACGCGTTTTGACCTGGCCGCAGGACTGCTGGACGTCCTTCATCGTGTCCGTGTGCCGCTGCTCGACGCGGCACGTCCAGATCCGCCCGGTGCTGTCGGAGGCCAGCGGCCGCGGGCCCGGCCGGCGCGGTGTCATGCACGCCGTCGACTGCGAGGAGGTGCCGGCGGGAGCGCTGATGCTGCTCCTTCTCGAGCGGATCGAGCTGCCGTTCGGAGTTCATGCCGGCCCCGACCCATGCGTGTTCACCCGCTGGAGGCTGCCCCGCTGAGCGGCCGTGGGCTTTTCACCGCGCTACAGACCTGGCCTCGCCACCGTGGTGACCCATGCGCGGCAGCCTCATTGGGCACGACATCGCGTGCAGGAACATCCGACCCCCGCGGATATGCGAGCGAGCCCCGGACCGCATCGGTCCGGGGCTCGCGGGCTGGTCGGGGTGCGGCTGCTAGAGGTCGAACTCGAGGTGCTCGATGTCCGTGAACCGGACCTCTTCCAGACTGCCGGCGCGGCGGCCGCCGTCCTGGAAGTAGACCTCCCTGAGCGCTTCGGCCGCGATCTCCTGGAGCCGGGCGTCGCCGGCACCGGCCTCCTGAGCCTCGAAGAGGCGGGCGGCGTAGACGGGTGGCAGGGCGACGGTCAAGTGCCGGATACGGTCCTGGTCCGTGGACCCGATCGGCGCGGTGTAGCCGAGGCGGGCGCGGGTGTCGATGACGATGCCGTCCGTGGCCGGTGGCGAGGCCGGCCCCGAACCCCGCGTATGCGGGGTATCGCGTCCAGCAGGGGCATCAGTTGGGTGGTGTCGTGGCGGTTTCCGCTGGTCAGCGACACGGCCAAGGGGCGGTCTCCCTCGTCGTCGAGCCGACCGGATGCCCGAGCCGGACGAGTTCCCCTGGATCCGTCGGCAGCCCCAGCGCGGATTCTCCTAGGCCCACCTCCGGGCAATCAGTCTGCGGTGCCACGCACGCATCGTCGCGGGCGCCACCGGGAACACCTGCGCCCAGCGAGGCCAGCCCTGCGACCCACAGCCGATCCGCCAGCTCGTAGCGCACCGGCTTCGTGAGCTACCTGCGCAGCACCGCGTTCTCGTGCCGCAGCACCAGCAATTCCGCGTCCTTGGCCACGTCCCCGCATAGCAGCACCGCCGGAACCGCGAGCAGTTTCCGGGCCACCCGGTACACCAGTGAAACGATCAACGGACAGGGTTCCAGCAGACAGTGATGCCGCGCCAGACCACCCCCGAGCAGTAGCGATAAGTTTCCGAACGGCACAGGATGGGGGCCTCGGTGCCCCTTGACAGCCCCGTCCCGTTCCGCGCAGGATCACCCCCATGAACCTGTCAGACAGCCAGACAGGTGGGTCGGTGCCGCGGCGCGTCAGCGCGATGGAAGCGGTGCTCACTCACCTCCGCGGCGCCATCGAGCGCGGCGAGTACGCCATCGGCGACAAGCTCCCCTCCGAGGCGGAGCTCTGCCGCCGCCTCGAAGTCAGCCGACCGGTACTCCGCGAGGCACTGCGGGCCCTGCAGGTGATGGGGCTGACCGTGTCCCGCACCGGCAAGGGCACCTTCGTGGTCGCCAACACGGTCGACGACCCCACCTTCGGGGACTACGCGGCCAGCGACCTCCTCGAAGTGCGCCGCCACGTCGAGATCCCGGTCGCCGGGTACGCGGCGGTGCGGCGCACCCCGGAGAACCTCGACCACCTCACCCACCTCCTGGAGCGGATGGAGCGGGAGACCGATACCACCGCCTGGGTCGCCATGGACACTTTGTTCCACATCGTCGTCGCCGAGGCCTCGCAGAACCCGGTGTTCCGCCGGGTCATCGAGGAGATCCGCGATGCGCTGGGCCGCCAGTCCGCCTTCCTCAACGAACTCGGCGACCGCCGTGAGCAGTCCAACCGCGAGCACCGCGCGATCGTCGAGGCCCTCATGGACGGCAGCGAACACGACGCGGTGGAGGCCATGGCCCACCATCTCGACCGCGTCCAGACCACCCTCACCTCCATCGTGCGCCCCGAGCGCGCGGCCCCACCCGCGGAAGGCGGACCCCAGGCGTGAGCGAGCGATCCCTTCAGCAAGACGCCCTGCGTAGCGAGAAGCCGGCCTCCGGACACGTCGACGCCGGAGACGCGGGCTACAGCAAGTCCCTGAAGTCCCGGCACGTCAACATGATCGCCATCGGCGGTGCCATCGGCACCGGCCTCTTCCTCGGCGCCGGCGGCCGCCTCGCCGACGCCGGACCCTCCCTCTTCGTCGCCTACGCGGTCTGCGGCCTCTTCGCCTTCCTCGTCGTCCGCGCGCTCGGCGAACTCGTCCTGTACCGCCCGTCGTCGGGCGCCTTCGTCTCGTACGCCCGTGAGTTCCTCGGCGAGAAGGGCGCGTACATCGCGGGCTGGATGTACTTCCTGAACTGGGCCACCACCGGCATCGCCGACATCACCGCCGTGGCCGTCTACACCCACTACTGGGGCATGTTCTCCGACATCCCGCAGTGGGTGATCGCGCTCATCGCGCTCGCCGTCGTCCTCACCGTGAACCTCATATCCGTGAAGATGTTCGGCGAACTGGAGTTCTGGTTCGCGATTATCAAGGTGAGTGCGCTCGTCGTCTTCATGCTCATCGGCATCTTCCTGCTGGTCACCCAGCACCCCGTTGACGGCCACAACCCCGGCCCGTCCCTGATCACCGACAACGGCGGCATCTTCCCCAACGGCCTGCTGCCGATGCTGCTGATCATCCAGGGCGTCGTCTTCGCCTACGCCTCCGTCGAGCTGGTCGGCGTCGCCGCCGGCGAGACCGAGAACCCCGAGAAGATCATGCCCAAGGCGATCAACTCGATCATGTGGCGCGTCGGCCTCTTCTACGTCGGTTCCGTGGTCCTCCTGTCGATGCTGCTGCCCTGGAGCTCGTACAGCGCCGCCCAGAGCCCCTTCGTCACCGTGCTGTCGAACATTGGCATCCCCGCCGCGGGCGGCGTCATGAACCTGGTCGTGCTCACCGCGGCCATGTCGTCCCTCAACTCCGGCCTGTACTCCACCGGCCGCATCCTGCGCTCCATGGCGATGTCCGGCTCGGCACCCAGGTTCACCGGCGTGATGAGCCGCAGTCAGGTCCCCTACGGCGGCATCCTGCTCACCAGCGGCATCTGCGTCATCGGCGTCGGCCTCAACTTCATCGTCCCCGCCGACGCCTTCGAGATCGTGCTGAACTTCGCGGCGATCGGCATCCTCTCCACCTGGGGCATGATCATGCTCTGTCACCTGAAGTTCTGGCAGAAGACCCAGAACGGCGAGCTGACCAGGCCCAGTTATCGCCTGCCCGGCTCGCCGTGGACCGAGATCGTGACGATCGTCTTCCTGGTCTCCGTACTGGTGCTGATGTACGCCGACGGAGGCGCGGGACGTACGACCGTGCTGTGTCTGCCGCTGATCGCGGCGGCGCTCGTCGCGGGTTGGTACGGGGTGCGCCGCCGGGTGGCGGGGATACGCGACGGAGCAGACGCGTGAACCAGGCAGTGATGTACGGAAGTTCGGTGGCCGAGGCCCCGGTGATCCGGGAACCGCTCCACGCGCCGGTCGCCCACCTCGTCCGCGGCGGTGTCATCGAGGGCATCCACTACGGCTCGGTGGTCGTGCTGGGCGCCGACGGCAGCGTGGACCTTCAGATCGGCGACATCGAGGCCGCCTTCTACCCGCGCTCGGCCCTCAAGCCCGTCCAGGCCGTGGCGATGCTGCGGACCGGGCTGCCGCTGGACGGCGAGCTGCTCGCGCTGACCGCCGCCAGCCACTCCGGCGAGGAGCGGCACCTGGCCGGGACCCGCCGGATCCTGGAGCTGGCCGGTCTATCGGAGGACCAGCTGCGCAATGCCACGGACCTGCCCTTCGACCCGGTCGTCCGGGAGGACTGGGTGCGCGGGGGGCGGCTGCCCTCCCGCCTCGCACAGAACTGCTCGGGCAAGCACGCGGCCATGCTCTACACGGCGCGGCTCAACGACTGGTCCCTCGACGACTACCTCGACCCGGCCCACTCCCTCCAGCAGGCCATCGCGGAGATCGTCGAGGGCCTCACCGGACAGCGGATCGCCCAGGTGACCGTCGACGGCTGCGGCGCGCCCCTGTTCTCTGTCTCGCTGCACGGCCTCGCCCGCGCCGCCGCCAGCATCGTCACCGCCGCGCCCGGCACCCCCGAGGCCATGGTGGCCGACGCGATGCGCGAGCACCCCGAGATGGCCTCCGGATCGGGGCGGGACGTCGCCGCGCTGATGCGGGCCGTGCCGGGGCTGCTCACCAAGGACGGCTTCGAAGGCGTGCAGGTCGCCGCGCTCCCGGACGGCCGGGCCGTCGCCGTGAAGATCGCCGACGGCGCGGACCGGGCACGCGTCCCGGTGGCCGCGGCCGCCCTCGCGCGCTGCGGAGTCGACCCGGCCGCGCTCGCCGAGTTCGCGACCGCCCCGCTCCTCGGCGGCGGCGAGGTGGTCGGCAGCATCCGGCCCGCCCGTGCGCTCGCCCCGCTCACCCACCCCACGTACACCTGATCCACACACCTCCGAAAGAGGCCGCACAGCCATGACCGCCGCATCCCACCGCAGCGAGCACGACCTGCTCGGCGACCGCGACGTCCCCGCCGAGGCGTACTGGGGCATTCACTCCCTGCGCGCCAAGGAGAACTTCCCCATCACGGGAACGCCGATCTCCGCCTACCCGCACCTGATCGACGCCCTCGCCGCCGTCAAGGAGGCCGCCGCCCGCGCCAACGAGGAACTCGGCCTGCTCGCCCCGGACAAGGCGGCCGCCATCGTCGAGGCCTGCCGCGAGATCCGCGAGGGCAAGCTGCACGACCAGTTCGTCGTCGATGTCATCCAGGGCGGCGCCGGCACCTCGACGAACATGAACGCCAACGAGGTCGTCGCCAACCGGGCGCTGGAGCTACTGGGCCACGAAAGGGGCCAGTACGAGTTCCTGCACCCCAATGAAGACGTCAACCTGAGCCAGTCGACCAACGACGTTTACCCGACCGCAGTCAAGATAGCGACCGTCTTCGCGGTGCGCGGGTTGCTCAAGGCGATGGCTGTACTGCAGGACGCCTTCGCCGGCAAGGCCGTCACGTTCCGCCACGTGCTCAAGATGGGCCGTACACAGTTGCAGGACGCGGTACCCATGACGCTCGGTCAAGAGTTCTCTGCGTTTGCCGTCATGATTGACGAAGATCGCAGCCGTCTTGACGAGGCAGTCGAGTTGATCCATGAAATCAACCTGGGCGCCACTGCCATCGGCACCGGCCTCAACGCCCCCGCCAAATACGCCGAGGCGGCGCGCCGCCACCTCGCCGACATCACCGGGCTGCCCTTGGTGACCGCCGTGAACCTCGTCGAGGCGACCCAGGACTGCGGCGCCTTCGTCCAGATGTCGGGTGTACTCAAGCGGATCGCCGTCAAGCTCTCCAAGAGCTGCAACGACCTGCGCCTGCTCTCCTCCGGACCACGCGCGGGCCTCAACGAGATCAACCTGCCGCCGGTGCAAGCCGGTTCAAGCATCATGCCCGGTAAGGTCAACCCGGTGATCCCCGAAGTCGTCAACCAGGTCGCCTTCGAGGTGATCGGCAACGACGTCACCATCACCATGGCGGCCGAGGCGGGACAGCTCCAGCTCAACGCCTTCGAACCGATCATCCTGCACTCCCTGTCCGAGAGCATCACGCACCTGCGCACCGCCTGCCTGACCCTGGCCGAGCGCTGCGTCGTAGGGATCACCGCCAACACCGAGGGGCTGCGCGCGGCCGTCGAGAACTCCATCGGCCTGGTGACCGCCCTCAATCCGCACATCGGGTACACGGCTGCCACCGACATCGCCAAGGAGGCCCTCGCCACCGGACGCGGCGTCGCCGAACTCGTACTGGAGAAGGGGCTGTTGCCGGCCGAACGGCTCGCCGAGCTGCTGCGTCCGGAAGTCCTCGCGGGCAGCGGCTCCACGCACGCCTGAACCACGAACGCGCACCAGGACCGGCCGGGAGGCAAAATAATGATCACGACGTCGCCGCTGGCCTTCCAGCCGGTCCTCGAACGCATCGCCACCGAGATCGAGCAGACGCCGGGTCGCGGGCGGCCTGCCGACTACATCCCGGCGCTCGCCGCCTGCGACCCGCGCCGCTTCGGCATGGCGGTCGCGGAACTCGACGGCACGGTGTACGGCGTTGGGGACTGGCAGCAGCCGTTCTCCACGCAGTCGCTTACCAAGGTCTTCACGCTCGCCCTCGTCCTGGCCCGCGAGGGCGACGAGCTGTGGGAGCACGTGGGCCGCGAACCCTCCGGTAACCCGTTCAACTCCCTGGTGCAGCTGGAGTACGAGAACGGCATCCCCCGCAACCCCTTCATCAACGCGGGCGCCCTCGTCGTCACCGACCGCCTGCAGACCCAGACCGGTGACGCGGCCGGCATCCTGCTGGAGTTCCTGCGCGCAGAGAGCGGCAACCCAGAGCTCGCCTTCGACAGGGACGTCGCCTCCTCCGAGGCCGCGCACGGCGACCGAAATGCGGCACTGGGTCACTTCATGGCGTCGTACGGCAACATCGACAACCCGGTGCCCGCGCTGCTGGAGCAGTATTTCCGCCAGTGCTCCATCGAGGCGTCCTGCGCCGATCTCGCGCTCGCCGCCGGGTTCCTTGCCCGGCACGGCATCCGCGCCGACGGCTCCCGGCTGCTCACCCGCAGCCAGGCCAAGCAGGTCAACGCGGTCATGCTCACCTGCGGCACCTACGACGCGGCCGGCGAGTTCGCGTACCGCGTGGGACTGCCCGGCAAGAGCGGCGTCGGCGGTGGCATTGTGGCGGTTGTGCCCGGCCGGTGCACGCTGGCCGTGTGGGGCCCGGGACTCGACAAGCGAGGCAACTCGGTGGCGGGCGTCGCGGCCCTGGACCGGTTCACGACACTGACGGGGCTGTCGGTGTTCTGAGCCCGATCTCTTTGCGAGCCTGGCGTATCGCGGCGTCCGCGTTCGCCAGAGTCCGCTTGTCCTTCGGCATTATCTGCCACCACGCGTGCAGGCAGTTCCACATCGCGCGGGCGGCGGGCGCCTGCTCGTCGGTGAGGAGATTCTCGGCAGGGGACAGTCCCAGTCGGGCACGGTTCCCGAACTGCCGCTTTTCCAAACCGAGTTCACCCATGGCGATCAACCTACAGTGGGTCTGTGTCACCTCGATGAAGCCGAACCTCGATGTCAGAACCGGCCGCCACGTCGTCCACAATCTGCACGTCCACTTGGTGTTCGTCACCAAATACCGGCGCAAGGCGTTCACGGACAAGATGCTTAAGCGCTGCGAAGAGATCATGCGGTAGGTGTGCACGGACTTCGAGGCCGAGCTGAAGCAGTTCAACGGCGAGGAGGACCACGTGCACCTGCTCGTGCACTACCCGCCCAAGGTTCAGCTCTCCAAGCTGGTCAACTCCCTCAAAGGCGTCTCCTCCAGGCGTCTGCGCCAGGAGTACGACGCGCACATCCGCCGCCACCTGTGGGGCGGCCACTTCTGGTCCGGCTCCTACTTCGCCGGAAGCTGCGGCGGTGCGCCCCTGACCGTCGTACGCCAATACATCGAGAACCAGAAACGCCCCGTAGGCCGAGGTGAACAGTGCCGGCCCGTGCTCACCTGCGAGTCAGAGCAGTCCTGAGATGGCCTCACCCCCGGCGTAAACGCCGGAGCACTGGCCAAGATCAAAAGGTAGACCAGAACTCGACCGGGTACACCGGCGTCGACTGCGGCGGAGACGTCCCCTTTCCCTTCCACTCCCCCGCAGCCCGCCCCACTGCCGCGGAATCCGGCGATCACGTCCCCGGGCGCCCGCCGGGAGTGGGACCCACCAGGGAAAGCTGACAACACGTCATGGCGTGTCTGGCGGTTCCGCGGACGCCGCGGAGTCGGTGAGATTCTGCGGGTCGGTGGTCACGGGCCCTACCTCCGTGGTCATAGGACGGACCGGACGAGCCGACGGCCTCTCGGGACACGGCTCAGCAGCTTCTCCAGCCGCTCGGGTACCAGACGCATCCATAGCCCCTTCCCCGATCCGTGCGGCGCCTCCCGGCGCGTAGACCGCCCGGGTCATCCCGTACGAGATCAGCGGGCAGCCACCACGCACGCCGATGCCGGTCGGCGCGGAGCCCGGTCACTTCTGTTTCATGCCCGTATCTGTTTACTTCACCGCACTATCCCCGTAGCATCCCGGGAAACACGCAGCAGTGGACATGAAACGGATGTAAACCCACATCCGTCTTCAGGGATCCAAACCAGCAGTCAGCAGTCAGCAGTCAGCAGTCAGCAGTCAGCAGTCAGCAGTCAGCAGTCAGAAAGAGGATCAACTAATGCCTCAGCGCACAGTCGTCATCGGTTCGCGTACCGGGCTGCACGCCCGCCCTGCTTCCGTCTTCGTCCGGGCCGCCTCGAAGCAGCCGGTCAAGGTGACGGTCGCCCGCGAGGGGCAGAGCCCGGTCGACGCACGCAGCCTTCTGTCCGTGCTCGCGCTCGCGGTCAAGCACGGCGACTCCGTGGTGCTCGCCGCCGAGGGCGACGGCGCGGATGCCGCGATCGACGAACTGGCCGCGCTCGTCGCCACGGACCTCGACGCCACGGAGTAGCGGTGACGTAAGCGACGGTTGGCATCCCCGCGAACAACCGACAGGCGGCGGGCTCGGCGTCCACTCCATGAGCTGTGACGCGGGCCCGCCTTCCTGCGGGAGTAGCTCTGCCGCGATGGGTCCGTGCAGCGCGGAGCGCTGTCGATGCCCCCGTCAATCGCCGCTTGGCCACGCGACCCGTGCCAGCTCGGCCACTCGGGACAGCTCGTCCGTATCGGCCCCGTCACGTGCGCGCTGCGAAAATCCCTGCACGATCGTGGCGAAGTAGGACGCCAGAGCCGACGTATCGGTCCCGGCCGGCAGTTCCCCTTCCTCCTCGGCCCGGCGCAGCCGCGAGGGGGGCGAGACCGGCGTTGCGCACGTCGCGCAGGAATTTCGCGATCTCCTCGTCCTGCACGGTGACGTTGGTGGCCGCACTGATGGCCAGGCAGCCCGCCGGGTGGGACGGATCCGCGTAGACCACCGCCGCCTCGCGCAGGATCCGGGACACGGCGCCGCGAGCCGTCGGCGCCTCGGCCAGCGCACGCGCCGGGAAGGACCCCACCGGCGAGCGGCCGTTACACGTCGACGGCCTTCTTGAAGAGCGCCTTCTTGTCGCCGAACGCCGCGTACAGGCTGCCCGGACGGATACCCATGGCCTCCGTCAGCTCGCCCAGCGAGGTCGCCTCGAATCCGCGCTCCCAGATCAGCCGGATGGCCGCCTCCAGCGCCGCGTCCCTGTCGAACGTGCGCTGAGGAGCGTTCCTGGCTCGAGTCGGCCCAGTAGGTCGGGAATGAGCTGCTGTTCGTGGAGTGACAGCGGACCGGTCGCTGCGGCGAACACCGCATGTGTCCCTCCATCACCTGCGGATACCCGCCTGAGCCGTCGGGGTCCCTCACTCGTTCGGGTGGGGCTGCCGGGCCGGAGGGGAGGGTCGGGTCAGTCCCACTGCTCGTCGGCGAGCGAGGCTACCGGTGCGGGCTTGCCGATGACGGCCAGGGCTATGAAGAAGTTGATCTGGCCGATTGCGATGGTCAAGGTGGCCAGGGCCTTCTCGTCGTAGTGCTTGGCCACTTCCGCGTACAGGTCGTCGGTGACCCGTTCCTGGCCATGCGGGGCAGGCTGGAGGGTGGCTTCCACCAGGGACAGCGCCGCGCGCTCGGCGTCGGTGAAGTAGGGGGCGTCCTGCCACGAGGAAACGGCCGTGATGCGCTCCTCGGATACTCCCGCCTTGCGCAGGAATCCGGTGTTCAGGATGGTCAGGTATGTGTTACCCACGATCTGTGCGGCCCGCAGGTGTACCAGGCTCATCGTGGTGCGCGGCACCGATCGGTTGCCCGTGGCACGGAACAGGGCGGCGGTGATGTCGTTCAGCTCGGGAACGAACTCGGTCGGGTTCGGCATCCGGGAGATCGGGGTGCTGGTCACGACTGGACTCCTTCGTATCGGCCTGTTTGGCGTTCTCACGGCACTGACGGAGCAACTCACCTCGATGTGACCGGAGTCCGGAAAATTTCCTCCCGATGCGTTGCGTCCCTGAGCCCTCCCCGGTGTCTCGCCTCGCGCACCCAGAGCTTGGTGTCGATACGAGAGCAGGGCCCTGATCCCCGTTCGGTGCGCCCTCGAAGTATCTCCGCGGACCCAGATCAACTGAGATTCGGCTCGGCTGCGTGTCTCCCCTGTCCTGGTCTCCACAGGTCAGGGGCATGGCATGGGGCCAGATCCGTTTTGACCTGCATCCGGCGGGTCGGAGCCCGGCCTGTCAAGGACGAGTCGTGACCACGCCGACCAGCCTTGCCGCCGTCGTGCAGGCAGGAGACGTGATCGGCTACGAGGGTCAGTGGCGCAAGGTGCAGGCGATCAAGACGGTGGTGTTGCGAGCTGCTGCTCTCGGTTCCCCACCTGCCCGCATAGATCGTCCCGGGATCCGGCGGGACTGCGAAGCGCACGAGACCTCGCCCCGGCCTCCCAGGCCCTGCGGGCATACGAGAGCTGCCTGGTGATGTCTCCGGGAGACCGTGCTGTTCAACGGGTGGGGTCTCCCCGGCTCGATCTCCTTGGCCTGCTGATCCGGCAGCAGGCGGTCAACCACGCCATCCGGCGTGCGCTACCAGCAGCCGCGCTGACAGCGAGATCGCCGCCCTACGGGCCGAGGTCGCGCGGATCGACGCGGCCGCCGCAGAGATCAGAGCCATCACCGACGCCATGGTGCGCCTTGCTGATCGGCGCCCCGCTGCACTCCGACGGCAAGCTGACCATCGTCTCCCTCGCCGCGGAAGCCGACCTGCGCCGCAACAAGCTCACCCACAAGCACACCGGCCTGAAGGACCTGTTCTAGCAACAGGATCTGGCCCGGGTCCGCGCCGAACTCGACGATCTGCGTAGCCAGGCGCAGCTCATGGCCCGGATCGTCTACGTCCTGGAGATCGAGAACCACCAGCTCAAGGAGGCCAACACGAATCTGCTTGGGCAGTTGGCCGCCCGGGGAGCAGTCCGCGACCTGACCCAGCGCACTCCGCGCGCGACGAGACGCGGGGGCAAACCCTTCGCTGGATTCGACGCCTTTGCCTGCGAAATATGCCCCCGCCCGGTATCCCCCCGGGCGGGGGCATAGCGCGGCCGGACCACATTGCGGTCCGCGACAATTGACGGTTACCGCGTTGCGGTGGCCAGTGCCGCGCGGATGGCGTCCTCGCCGACCGGCTGGCCCTTCTCGTTCGAGTACGGCCCGTATGGTGTTCCCCACACCGGCGTGCCCGTCGCCTGCCGCCAACTGTCGGCCAGCGTTCCCGCGTCTACCACGCTGTAGCCGATAGAGTCGATGAATTCGGTCACCGCCGCCTTCGCCGGTGCGGAGTCCCCGGCGATCGGCAGGTAGGAGCGGTCGGCCGCCCCTGCCGAGCGGGCGAGTGACAGCAGGTGCTTGAAGAAGATGTTGTTGAACGCCTTTACGAGCAGGGCGTCCGGGACGTACCGCAGAAGCAGCTCGCTTGAGGTGAGGGACTTGCTCTCAAGCTCGAGGATGTGCCCGTCACGCTCGGGGCCGTAGTTGCAGGTGTCGATGACCGTCTTCCCGGCCAGTGGCGCGGCGGGCATGTGGGGGAAGGCGCTGACCGGCACCGTGACCACGACAATGTCACCGGCCGCCGCGGCCTCTTCGCTCGTCGCCGCGGACGCCCGCGGCCCCAGTTCCTCGGCCGTGTCCACGAGCGTTTCGGGACCGCGCGAGTTGCTGAGCACCACCTGGTGCCCGGCCCCGACAGCGAGTCGCGCGAGGGTCCTGCCGATGCTTCCGCTTCCGATGAATCCCACAGTCGTCATAATCTCAACGTCCCTCAGAAGAGCCGAACTTGCCGGTCGCCGGGCTCGTTACGATCCGGGTTCCCGCCGTCAGCCGGCAGGGAAGTAATGGCCGTTGTCCAGATCGGCGAGCAGGCCGGGCCGGGCGGGTTCCCAGCCGAGGGCCCGGCGGGTGATGAGGTTGGACGCCGGGTAGCTCTGCGTGACGATATTCGTGAGGAACCCGAAGTACCCCGGCGTCATCAGGGCATCGTTGGGAACGCTCACGGCGGGCAGGCCCAGGCGGCTGGCGATGGCCTCGGCGATGTCACGGAACGTGATGCCCCCATCCTCGACCGCGTGCCAGTATTTGCCGGCCGGCCCCTTCTCAAGCGCCAGGCGGAACAAGGTGGCGGCATCGCGGATGTGCACGGCGTTCCACAGGTTCGCGCCGTCGCCGTGGTAGCCGACGAACCCCTTTTCCTTCGCGAGCGCGATCAGCGCGGGGAGGAAGCCGGCACGATCGGTCGTGCTGTGCGCAATGTTGGCGATCCGCACGACCGAAGACCGCACCCCCTGCTCGGCGAGGTCGACAACGGCCCTTTCCACGACGTTGCGGACCCGCAGGGTGCCCTTGTGCTCCTCGCCGGCGGGGAGGGCCGGGTCCTCCTCGGTGGCCGGCCGCTCCAGGTTCCCGGGCGAGCCCACGCTCCCCGCCGTGACCAGCGGCTTTCCTGTTCCCGCGAGTGCCTCGCCGTACGCGAGCATGATCGGGAGCTCCGCAGCGGCCACGGCGTCCAACCCGCCGGAGGGCAGCAGATCCTGCCTGTGGGCGACGTGGATGACGCCATCGGAGCCCGAGGCAGCCTCCTTGAGCCCGTCAAGATCCTGAAGGTCGCCGCGACGCACCTTCGCGCCGAGCGCGGACAGGGCCGCCGCGGAAGCGTCCGACCGGGCCAGGCCGGTGACCTCGTGCCCGGCCGCGATGAGCTCGGGGATGATATAGGAACCGGAATGGCCGGTCCCCCCAGCGACGAATACGCGCATCTAACTGTCCTTGTGAGGGTAGGTGCAGGGTCTTCCCGTGCCGTAAGCAAACTGGCGTAATGCGGCACGAGAGGTAGTGGTGAGCTCAGCCGAGAAGGGTGATGCCGAGGGAGAAATTGGCGTGCTTGACGGAGTGGTGCATGAGGCCCAACTCCAATAGGCCGACGTTCTCCAGTACCCGCGCCATGAACAGTTCCCCGGTGTCCCAGGGGCGCAGCCCCAGGCTCTCGACGAACGCCGACACGCGTGCCTTCGCCTGCGCGTCGTCGCCGGCGATGAACACGTCCAGAGGGCGGTCCTCGGCCGGGCCAGCCGCCAGAACGTGGGAGAACACAGTGTTGAACGCCTTGACGACATGCGCGTCGTCGGGAGCCGCCTTGGCGATCTCCTGTGCGCCGGAACTGTCGTCAGGGACGACGAAGCCCTGCAGGTCGGGGGCTACGGGGTTGGTGATGTCGACGATGATCTTGCCGCGCAGTGCGTCCCCGTACTCCCTCACCACCGCCGCCGCGCCGGCGTACGGCGCGGCGAGGATCACGATGTCCCCGGTCGGGGCGGCCCCGGCCGTCCCGACCGTGGCGCCGCCGAGCGTGGCGGCCAATTCCTTGGCGTTGGCCTGGTCGCGGCCGATGATCTCGACGGCGTTGCCGCCGGCGAGTGCCCGGCCGGCCAAAGCACGGGCCATGTTTCCGAGTCCGATAATGCTGATGCTACTCATCGGTGTTCCTGCTTTCCGGGCTTTGGCCCTGCTGTCAAATTCCAGTGTGGAATTCTTGTGCCGAATTCACTTCGACGCCCTTAAGCGCCTGTTTTTCATGTTGCCATCCGGTCTGAGTGGCGTCCAAGACCTATTGAAGCCATGGTGATACCCTGGAGGTATCACCGGGCTGGGGGTTTTATGGATCTGGATCTGCGCAAACTGCGTTACTTCGTCGCCGTGGCCGACCGGCTGCATTTCGGCCGCGCCGCCGATGAGCTTCACATCGCACAGCCGGTGCTCAGCCGGCAGATCCGCGCGCTCGAGCAGGATCTCGGCGCCTCGCTGTTCACCAGGGATCGGCACGGCGTAGAGCTGACAGACGCGGGCCGGCAATTGCTGGCCGATGCCGGTCCGCTGCTCGCCTCAACCCACGCGGTCCGCCGCCGGGTGTCCGCGGCCGCCAGCGGCAAGCGGCGGCTGATGGTCGGTTTCCGGGCCGGCATTGCCGTCACCCCGGCGGCCCGTGCGTTCGAGGACCGGCACCCGGACGTGGTCGTGGACGTGCAGCGGATCGAAGGGGACGACCAGGCTGCGATGCTGCTCGACGGCCGCATCGACGTCGGCTATGTGCGGCTACCCATCGACGAGGCCGGCCTGCGCGTCACCCCGCTGTACACCGAGCCGCGGGTAGCGGTACTGCCCACCGGACACCGGTTTGCCGGCAAGCAGGAGGTCACCGAGGCCGACCTGGCCGGCGAAACGCTGGTCTGGCACGGTGACCCGAGCACGCAGCCCACCAAACGCCCGCTCCCCAATGCCGGGTACCCGGTGCGCGGGGTGGACGAGACGCTCGAGCATGTCGCGGCCGGACGGGGCATCTCCTTCCTGGCCCGTTCGGCGTCCGTGTTCTATTCGCATCCGGACGTCGTCAATGTGCCCATCCCGAATCTGGCGCCCGAACAGGTGTGCCTCGCGGTGACGGCATCGCACACCTCGCCGGTAGTAGATGACTTCGTCACTGCGGCTCAGTCGACGGCCGAGATCACGGCAGAATGTGGGAACTATGAGATGTGGCAGCTTGGAGGCGATGCCGTCACAAGGCGCGCTTGAGCAGTTCGACTGACCCCGTTCATCATGCGCTGAAGAGTGAAATGACCTGACGGAGTGGTGCTGTTGCGGCTGACCTCTGAGACAGTTCCCCTCTTCGGCCAGCAGTTGCCTGAGGGGCCCCGAAGCACCTGAGACCGACTGGAAGTACGTGCTGCGGAAGCGGCTCAACTCGGCTGATCGCCGTGTCGTAGTAGCGGAGCCGTTCGCCGGCGGTCTGCCGTTCGTAGTGTGCAGGAGTCGGTCCGTGGGATCCGGAACCCGACGTCGGGTTTCAGCCGGACGTGTTGGCTGCCCGCCTGTTGGCCTTCGTTTCGGACTGGCGTGGCCCAGATGGGCCGCGCACTGATGATCAGCGTGGATGGTTTACAGGCCCTGAAGATGCGGGTGGCCCGCCAGCGTCGCTGGCGGGCCACCCGCATCTTCACAACCTCCCAGCTGCGTACGAGTTCTTCATGCGCCACCGCGTACGGACTTATGCGATCAGCCGTCTGTTCGAACCGCGGCGCGCCAGCGCCCTGGGCCGGGATGACGGCCTCGAACTCCTGAAGCCCTCGGGGGTCGCCGGTCTCCCCGGCGGCGTCTGCTGCGGCCGTCAGCAGGCGGGCGGTCAGTTCCGTAAAAGCCAGCAGGTCCGGGCCAAGTGCCGGGCGGCTGGTGTCGCGTACCAGCCAGTGCAGCCCCGACCGGCTGCGCGTCCAGCCCAGCCGCGGAGTGCCACGTCAACTCGACACGTCCTCCCCTCGCCGGTCATCGCTGGCTGTGGCGGGGATCGCGTTGTCGATGAGGACGGCAGCGATGGCGGCGGCGGTGGGGAAGGCGTCGGCGTTGAGGACCCGGGTGCGGGCCGCGGCGCCGTCGATGAGCAACGCGAGCTGCTCGCCGAGCTGTTCAGGGTCGGCGGCCCCGGCTTCGCGGGCGGTGTCGGCGAGCCGCGCGGCGACGGCCTTCTTGTAGTCGCGCGCGTACTGGGATGCGGGGTGCTGGGGGTCGTGGAGTTCGACGGCGGCGCCGATGTAGGGGCACAAGGGAGTGGTGGGGGGGATGTCGAAGGCGGCGAGGAGCCGTTCGCGGGGCGTGAGGTCGGTGCGGTCGAACACGCCGGACAGAACGGAGGGGTCGAACCGGCGCAGGTACTCGGCGACGAGTTCGTCCTTGCCGCCGAAGTGCTGGTAGGCCGTGCGCTTGGACACCTCGGCCACCGCGCAAAGCTGGTCCATGCCGGTGCCGTTGATGCCCTGCTCGCGGAACAGCTGCTGGGACGCGCTGAGGATGCGCTCGCGAGCGCCCCGGCCGCGGCGCCGACCCGTGGGGCCCTTCTCCAACTCCGTCATGCCTCCATCGTACCGCAGCTAGGTAACGACCGGTGTACATAGTTTGCGCCCTGGCCACCCGCCGCGTACCGTAAGCACACAGGGCGGTGTACTTAACACCGTCACCCCCAGGTACACACGGCACCACCGACCCAAGGGAACGACTATGGGAAAGCTCGACGGCAAGGTCGCGGTCATCACCGGCGGCACCACCGGCATGGCGCTGGCAGGCGCGAAGCTGTTCGTCGACGAGGGAGCGCACGTCTTCATCACCGGCCGCCGCCAGGACGCCCTGGACCAGGCCGTGAAGCAGATCGGCCGCAACGTCACCGGCGTCCAGGGCGACGCCGCCAACCTGGACGACCTGGACCGCCTGTACGACACCGTCAAGCGGGAGAAGGGAAGCCTCGACGTGCTGTGGGCCAGCGCAGGCGGGGGTGAGCCCGCCCCGCTCGGCGAGATCACCGAGGCCCACTTCGACGCCGCGTTCTACCTCAACGCCCGCGGCACCCTGTTCACCGTCCAAAAGGCCCTCCCGCTCTTCAACGACGGCGGCTCCATCCTCATGACCGGCTCCAACGCCTCCCTCGGCGCCTTCCCCGGCTGGAGCGTCTACGCCGGCAGCAAGGCCGTCCAGCAGGCATGGGCCCGCGTCTGGCTCAACGAGCTCAAGGACCGCCGCATCCGCGTCAACGTCCTGACCCCCGGCCAGGTCGCCACCGCCAAGCAGGAAGAACTCTTCGACGAGGCCACCAAGCGCCAGTTCGAGTCCCTCATCCCCCGCGGCCAGATGGGCCGCCCCGACGAAATCGCCACCGCCGCCCTCTTCCTCGCCTCCGACGACTCCAGCTACGTCAACGGCATGGAACTCGTCGCCGACGGCGGCACCACCGCCATCTAAACCGAACAACCACAACCAGGGCAGGACATCTCATGAGCAACATCAGCATCATCGGCACCGGGAACATGGCCCGCACCATCGGAACGCGGGCGATAGCGGGCGGCAACACCGTCGAAGTCATGGGCCGCGATCAGTCCAAGGCCACTGACCTGGCCAAGGCTCTCGGCGGCGGCGCCACGACGGGAGAATGGGGCACCGCCCCGGCCGGGGACATCGTCATCGTGGCCCTGCTGTACGACGGCGTCGTGCCGGCCATCGCCCAGTACGGAGACGCTCTCGCGGGCAAGGTCATCGTCGACATCAGCAACCCCTTCAACTCCACGTTCGACGGGCTAGCCCACCGCGAGGAGACCTCGATCGCGCAGGAAGTCGCCAAGGCCGCCCCAGCCGGCGCCAGCGTGGTGAAGGCGTTCAACACCATCTTCCGCCACGTCCTGGAGAAGGGCCGGCCCGACGTCTTCATCGCCGGCGACAATGCGCAAGCCAAGGCAAGTGTGGAAGCGTTCATCGAAAGCCTCGGGCTGCGCCCGCTGGACGTCGGCGGCCTGACAATGGCGCACTGGCTGGAAGGAGCGGGCGTGGTCACGGTGGGCCTCGCCAACCACGGCGTGGGGAACTTGGACTTCGCCCTCAGCATCACCGAACTTCCCGCCTGAGCAAACGGTTGACGGATCACCCAAAAAAAACTCGCCAATTGAGCCCGTTGGCGAGCCGGTGGGGTAGCGGTCCTGCACGTCCTTCTCGAAGGCGAAGATCACTTCCGTCAGGTCGATGACCGCTCCGTCCAGTCGTGCTTCGGCCGCCTCCAGCCCCCGGGCCGCCAGGCAGCCGCCGGTGAACTCGGCAAGCAGCCTGGTCACGCGCGTTTGGGTCTGGCTGTTCGTCAAGGCCGTAGCCCGGTGGTGGGCGATCCAGGCGTGCACCAACTAGGCGACCAACTGCGAGCACCGATAGTTCCCAGGGCGGATCACGCGCCGCATGGCCGTGCCCTTGGGATTGGTGTAGATCAGCTCACGCGTCTCGATCCAGGACACCTGCCCGCCCCGCTCAAGCGACTTCGCCGCCTGCCGGGACCCGCGTTCTCCTCGTCTGGGCATCAGACCGCCTGCCGTTCTGCCAGACGGCTCGCGTAGTCGGCGTAGGACTTGTTCTGGTCGCTTCACCCCGCAATCGCCCTCGCAACCAGCAGGTTCGTCCGCCGGATGTAGCGCAGAGACCGCATCGTGGAACTGGCGTGCAGGTGTCCGAGCAGCCGCTGAACGATCAGCGGGCGTTGAGATTGGCGTGTTCGGCCAGCAGAGCATCCTGTCCGCCCTCGGCGATCTTCTCGGCGAGGGCGGACAGGATCATCTTGATCAGGTTTCCCAGCATGATCACGGCGTTCGCCGCCTTCTCTGGCAGCATCTCGACCGCGCACCGCCGGGCATCAAACCCGCCCTCACTAACGTGGTGAAAGGAGTGCCGTCGGCCGTTCCATCGCTGACACCACTCTGAGGCGGTAGGGATCTCGGTCGAGTCGACGAATGGAAGTGTGTCCTGGACGCCAGTCATCAGTCGCAGGTCCAACACGCGTCAACTGTCTGCAGAAGCAGAGGGTGCCTCGATGCCGGCCGCTGCGGCGATCTCGGCGATGCGCCCAAGCGCTTCCTGGTACGCCTGGGCATTGCCGGGCTGATTCTGCCAAGTGCGGATCCGGAGGGTGGTGGACTGCAGAGTCCCTGGCGGAATGCCGAGGTACCGAGCCGCGCCGGTTCGTGATCCGCCACGAGCCATCTGGACCAAGCGGATCGCGGCGTCACGCCGCAGGAGTCGTTCGGGCCCGTCCAGTTCGTTCAGTGGAGCTGCCCAGGCATCGGCTGATCGACGGCTTACCCGGGCGTGCGGCTGGCACGTCCCGAGGACGGCGCCCGGTTCGGTGAGCTGCTGGCCTTAGCGACATCGAAAAGGAACATGTTGACGAGGTGGAGGCGGGCCGCTGTGGTGCGTGGCTGCTGGAAGCCCTGCAGCTGGCAGCAACACCTTGACGCAGCCCCTGGTCCGCGCAGCCGCAGACGGGAAGATGCTAGACGCCGCCATTGCACTGTCGCTGCCGCTGGTTGCCCAGGACAGGGACGGCGCGACAGTCGGGGCGCTCCTGGCATCCGCCCGCCTCCTGAGCCACGTCAAGGGGGCGGCAGTTCCCGACGCTGTGGCCGCGACGCTCGCTGATAGACGACGACCTCCGGGCGTCGCTCCTTGGCCTGATGTCCACTCGATAAGGAGGCAGAAGTGCCGTTCACCGTCACCGGCGCATTCGATGACGGTGCGACCTACGCAGTGCCGATCACCGGGCGGACCGACCGCCCGGCGATCGGGTCGTACCGCGCCGCAACTCTCGTGGAGCTCCACCAGGGCGAAGACATCTCCCTGTCGCCAACCAGCCCCGTACACAAGGTCGCCGGAGACGATGAGGTGTCAGTGCTGGCGGTGCTGCACGAGTACACCGACGTCCTCGAGAAGGGGGCGGAGGCGCCACGGCACGCGCGAGTACCTGGGAGCTGACCCGGTGTTCTTGCACAATTGTGCAAGAACGATCTTGGATCTCAGTCTGACTTGCCGCACTCCGAGAGGTGACTCAGCTTCGCCCGATCATCAGCCATCAGGCCCCCCTCCTTCTGTTGCAGGATGACCTTCTTCGAGGGCGGGCCCGCGGTCTTGGTCAGTTCGCCGCCGTTCCATCGCACCCATGCTTGGCCGTTGTTATCCATGAAGTGCAGTCCCTGAAAGATCCAACCCGTGTGGGGCCCAGGGGACGCGGCGAAGCTCGTCGCCTGGGCGAAGGTGACGGCCTTCGGCACGCTGACGGCCGTGCAGGGCGGCAGAACCCCAACAAAGACGTACGTGACCGAGTTGTCATGCTTCTCTCGCCGTTGCTTGTCGTTCAGGAAGAAGGCTGCCCACACCGGGTCTAGGGAACGGTTCGCAACAACCGAGACCTTGATATTTCCCCACATTGAAAGGCGGGCGGCCTGGCTCCGTTCGTCCTTCTCGGCGTCCTCCTTGGACTGAGCGAGTTGATCGTCCGCGACCTGAGCGGACTTGTAGGTCCCCCAAGCGGTGATCGCCAGGCTGACTGCGGCCACAACAGCCGCAAGCACGGCTGTGTGTCTGGCCCAGTCGGAGCGCTGATACCAGCGCCTGAGGCGAGCGATGCGGCCCGACCCACGTATCCGGTTGGTGACAGCCATAGGGGGGCGCGGAGTGACTTGCCGGACCCTCAACCGCGGTCGTCGCTCTAGCACTTGACCTCACTAACCATCGTGCTCCACCTCGTAACGCCCCAGGGTCTATCACGGAGCTCAGCGGCTGCGTAGGCGGACGTCGCTCGCAGAACGACTCCCGCAACGGCGAGATTCTCTGGTGCTTTCCCGGCGCTGGAGTCGAGGACGGCGCGCTCATGCACGAAGCCTTCCGGATCGCACTGTCGTGAGGAGGTCCAATCCCCTGGACGTCGCCTCGGCTGAAGGAGGGACGCGGCCGGTCGATGAGACCTGCAATCCGCCAGGTGTTCAGGTCCTGTAGGGAAGCTCGACGCATGAGCGAAGACAGCCAACCGCAGGAGTCCCATCTTCTCGCCGTACCTCCTGACGTTGAATCCGAGGAAGTCGAAACCCTCCTACGCGTGGACCACATGGGTCTTTTCGTCGTTGAAGGTCAGCCCTCTCGGCTCCAGCCAGGCGATGAGCTTCTCCTTGATTTGCCACGCTTCCGCCTCCGTCGCGCACATGACGACGAAGTCATCGGCGTAGCGGATCAGCGTCGGGATATTCCTCCGTGACCTCTGCAGTTGCGTGAGGCTCGGGTCGTATCCGGCAGCGATTTCCATGCCATGGAGTGCGATGTTGAGCAGCAGAGGGCTGATTACCCCGCCTTGCGGCGTTCCCTCCGTGGTAGGGGCGAACCTGCCGTTCTCCATCACCCCGGCCTTCAGCCATCCTCTGACTTCCCGGCAGGCCGGGAAGTCGCCGATGGCATCCAGTAAGCGGTCATGGTCGATGCGGTCGAACGCGCTGGACAGGTCAGCATCCAGGATCCAGACCTTCTTGGCGCCCTTGCGGGCCAGTGTCTGGAAGATCGCGCCGATCGCGTCATGGCACCCTCGTCCGGGTCGGAAACCGTAGCTTCGCCCTTCGAAGCGTGCCTCCCATTCCGGCTCCAGGGCGCTTTTCACCCTGGCCTGCTCCACTCGGTCCCGAATCGTGGGGATGCCTAGCGGTCGCTTCTTGCCGTTCGCCTTCGGGATGTGCACTCGCCGCACCGGTAGTGGCCTAAACCGCGGCTCCTCGGTCAACTCTCGCAGGAGTTGACCTCGTTGCCGTTCGTCGACCACGACCGCCCCGTCGACTCCGGGAGTGCGCGCTGAGTTGGGTCACTCTGCGGATCGAAACGATCGTGTTGCTTCGTGACCTCAGCATCAGCTTCTGCAGACTTCTGACCTAGCAATAGCGTGGCCGCATGCCCCTTGACGACGATCTAGCCGCCCGAATGGCGGAGCCGGACTTCTGGCCCCTGTATCTCTTCGGACCAGCCGGCCGGGTTGCGTGTCCAAGTCGCCGTCCGGTGCGCGAAAGTCTCGCGCCGGAAAGCGGCCCCCGCCGGATGTCACCACCCGGCGGGGGCCGCTCTGTCGTACGAGGTGCTCAGCGCCTCACTTGAGGGCGTATGCCCGGGTGATGGTCTGGGTCGTGCGGCTGCCGCCCGCGTCCCAGGACTCGGTCTTGAGGGTCACGTATCCGTTGGTGTCCGCGAGCTTCGGGTGCCGCAGCAGGGCCTGGAAGGAGTTGCTGTCCTTCCGGAGCACCTTCGCCTCCTTCCAGGTGGCGCCGTCGTCGTACGAGACGGAGACCTTGGCGCCGGCCATCGCGGTGGAGCCGGTCCAGCCCTTGGGGCGACCCGCGTCCACGGTGAAGGTGTACGGCAGTCCGGCCCGTGCCTGGTTGAGCACGTTCAGCGGCAGGTCGTAGTCGAGCAGGATCACCGGCATGGACTCACAGACCTTGGGCGTGGGGATGAACGCCGTGTCGCAGTCCTTGATGGCCATGGTGGTCGGTGCTGCCTGGCTGAAGTTCCACTCCGTGCGCATCTGGCGGCCCAGGGTGACGCCCGGGACGTCGGTGGTCAGCTTCTGGTCGAGGACGTACCGGTAGTCCGCCTTCTCCTGCGCCAGCTGGGCGAAGCCGGTGATCGGCTTCCCGTTGAGGTAGTAACTCCAGGTGCCGGTCAGGCCCGACAGGGTGTGGGTGGGATCGTTGTCGGCACCGTTGCTGCCGGGCAGCTTCTGCCAGACGTCGGCGCGGCAGAACGCACACGGCCCGAACTCGTACTGGGACAGGCGCATCGGCGCATCGAACCAGCTCCGGGTGTAGGCCTTGCCCGGGGTGAGGTAGGTGGCGCGCTGACCGTTCATCTGCCAGATCGAGGAGTTGAAGTTGGCCGACACGCTCGGCTGGTACGTCACCCCGGTGCCCGCGAGGAAGTAGTCGTCGCGGGTGGTGCCCTGGTAGAGGGGCTGGGCGACGGAGCCGGTGCTCACCTGCAGCGGGCCCCAGACGTTCATGAACTCGGCGCCCAGGCGCCGGGCGCCGTCGGAGTGGAACGTATTGGTGACCTTGGCGAATTCCTTGACGTCGACGGTCTTGGCCAGATCGGCGGGGATCCGGTCGTCGGTGAAGTGCGGGTTGTAGGTGTAGCCCGACTCCAGGACGCCCTTCAGGGCGATCCGGACCTTGTGCTTGGCCAGCAAGCCCTTGAGGGTTGCGGCGTTGTCGTACGTGGCGAGGGCGACCGGGATGGTCTGTCCGGCGGGGACGCCACTTCCGCTCGGCCCGGGGTCGGCAGGGGCCACGATCATTGCGACGGCTCCGGCAGCCGCGGCCCTGGTGGCCTGGTCGTCGGCCTTGCTGACATCGGCCACGGAGACCAGAACGGTCTTGCCCTTGACGTCGGCAGCGGCGAAGTCCTGCTCGGAGCCGGCGCCGAGGTCGACCAGCTCGGTGCGCTTGGTGCCCTCGAAGCGCTTCGCGTTCACCGAGGACTTCAGCGGGATGGTCACGTGCCCGGGGGCCGTCACCTCCAGCTGGACCAGCGGTTCGCGCCGGGCCAGGGAGGTCTCCAGGCGCAGCGCGCCGGTGGTGGCGCCGGCACTGGGGATGGCGCCTTGCCTGGTGTCGGCGAGGTTGAGCAGGTTGCCGATACCGGCGAAGCTCGAGTAACCGCCTGCGGTGCCGGGGTCACGGACGACGAACGTGGTCACCTGGCCGTTCTCCAGTGGCCGCTTCTCACCCTTGATCTTCACGCTGAGGTCGGTGGCGGTGGTGCCGTCGACGGTGAAGGTCTGGTCCCGGTCGCTCACCTCGATGTTGGGCACGGTGAACAGGTCGGCCGCGTAGGAGACCGCGCCGCCGGTGGGTGCCGCCGAGTAGACCGAGCCCTCGATGGAGTACTTGCCGAGCGGCACCGACAGGGTGGCGGTGCCGTTGGCGTACATGGTCTGGCTCTGCCAGAAGTGGTTGTCCATCCCGTGCAGGGTGAACCTGAGCGCACTGGGGGTTTTCCCGAAGCGGTCCGTGACCTTCAGCGTGACATCGTGCTGCTCGACAGAGGTGACGAAGCCGAGCGCTGCGTGCACCGACTCGCCGCTGTCGGAGGTGGCGGTGACCGATCCGCCGTACTGGCCGGTCTTCAGGCCGTTGTTGTCGAGCGTGACGGTGACCTCGGCCGTGCCGCCGGCCGGGACGGTGACCCGGCCGGCGGAGAGGCCCGCTCCCGACAGCGACAGCGTGCCCGCCGGGACCGCGGTGCCGCTCGCGTCCTCGGCGGCGGCCGTCACGGTCACCACGGTGTCGGTCGCGGCGTTGTTGTGCAGCGTCAGGGTGCGGCTGCGCGTGGGGTAGGTGCCCTTCTGCCACGGTATGACGCGGAAGTCGGCGGTGCCGGACAGCTCCAGCGACGGGTCGAGGGCGGCGGGGATGTCGACCCGGCCGTAGCCCTGCTGGTAGACGGTCTGGTCGGCGGCAGACTTGGCGTGCGCGGTCAGCGCGTCCTTGATGCGCTGACCGGTCCAGTCGGGGTGGCGCTGCTTGAGGATCGCGGCGGAGCCGGCCACATGCGGGGTGGCCATCGAGGTGCCGTTGGCCGAGGTGTAGTTGGCGTCCACGGGGGTGCCCATGGTGGTGCCGGCCGCGCGGGCGGCGACGATGTCCACGCCCGGGGCGGTGATCTCCGGCTTGATCGCCATGTCGCCGAGGCGCGGGCCGCGGCTGGAGAAGTCGGCGAGTGCGTCGGACTTGTCGACGGCGCCGACGGTGAGGGCCGCGTCGGCGGCGCCGGGGGTGCCGATTGTCGCCTCGCCCTTCCTGCCGTCGTTGCCTGCCGCGATGACGAAGAGGGTGCCCGAGGACGCGCTGAGCGAGTTGACCGCGTTGGTCAGAGCGTCCTCGCCGGGGGTGTCGGGGCCGCCGAGGCTCATGCTGACGACGTCGGCGCCCTGCTCGACCGCCCAGTCCATGCCGGCCAGGATGCCGGAGTCCAGGCCCTGCCCGCTGTTGGCGAGCACCTTGCCGATGAGCAGGTCGGCGCCGGGGGCGACGCCCTTGTACTTGCCGTCGGAGTTGGCGCCACTGCCCGCGATGGTGGATGCGACGTGGGTGCCGTGACCGTGACCGTCCTGGACCGTCTGGCCGTTGACGAAGCTCTGGCTCTGGACGATCTCGGACTTGATGTCGGCGTTGTTCAGGTCGGCACCGGTGTCCAGCACGGCGACCTTCACGCCCTTGCCGTCGTACCCCTTGGCCCATGCCTGCGGAGCGCCGATCTGCGGCACGCTCTTGTCCAGTGCGGCCTTTACCTTGCCGTCGTACCACAGCTTGGAGACCCCGGCAGTGCCGGGGACCGTGGCGGCCTGGGCGCCTCTGCTGCGTGCCTGGACGGGCTTGACGGCCTGCCAGAAGCCCTTCGCGCGGTGCTTGTCGACATGCACCGCGGACAGCCCCAGTCGGGGCATGACCCGCTCGTTGTCGCTGCCCGGCAGGTCCTCGGTCTTCTGCGTCAGGGCAGCGGCGGTCGGTTTCCCCTGGAAGTCGACGATGGCGGGGACCTCGTCGGTCTTCGCGTCGCCGTACCCGTCCCGGACCATCCGGCTGACGTTGAACAGTTCACGGTCCACCGTGCCCGAGGCGACCGCGGCCGTGGTGTCGTCCGGGTAGACGTACAGGTCGCCGTTCTGTCCGCTGACGGTTTCGAACGTCTTGGACGTCCCCGCCCCGGAGATGACGGAGGCCGCCTGCCTGCCGTCGGGCTCGGTGGTCAGCGAGACCGTGTCGCCGGTGATCAGAGTCACCGCCGCCGCCGCCGTCTGCTTGTGCAGCGTCGGGCGGCTGCTCAGGTCGACAGGCGCCGAGGGCATGGCGGCTGTCGCGGTTCCGAGCTGGTTCGTCAGTGACAGGGCGACTGTCACCGCGATCCCGCTGACGAGGGCGGTGCGCCCCCGTCTGAGGCGGGCCTTGTGCATCGGTTGTCCTTTCACGCTCAACTGGTGGGCGCTGCGGGGCAATTGATACCGAGGGGGACCGACCGAACGTCCGGCCGACTCCGCGCGCCGCTCGGAACCTAGCTCTCCGGCCGGTGCGTCTTCCAGAGGTGGTGTGGCGGATACGCGCCACATGGCGCACACCCGCCACGTGGGTCTGCGACGTGGGCGGCGCCGGGCCGCCGATGCGGCCCTATGTGTCCTGGCCGATGCCCGGCGGCTGCAGCCCGTCCAGGTCCCCGGCCGTGACCCAGCCGCGTTCGCAGGCGTGCCACCCGCGTTGCATCCGGCTCGAAGCGCCCGCCAGATCCATCAGGCCGCGTACCCGGCGGTTGACGGTCCGCTTGCCGATCCCCATGAGGCGGGCGATCGCGTCGTCGGTGAGACCGGACAGGAGCAGGAGTAGCAGATGGGTGTCCGAGCCGGAGAGTTCGCCGCGGTGCGTCTCGCCGGTTGACGGATCCAGGGGGAGCGCGGTGACCCACATCAGCTCGAACAGTGCGACGAGAGCGTCGAGCAGGGGGCCTTGGTGGATCTGCACGACGGCGCCCGGTGGCCGCCCGTCGTCCGTCCGCACCGCGAGCATGGCCGTGGACCGGTCTACGATGATCAACTTGACCGGGAGTCTGGCCAGCACGCGGGCCTGTTCACCTGCGTCCATGTACCGGCGGATCTCCAACTGCACCGCGTACCCCTCGATCGCGGCCCGGTCGTACACCGTCCGGAAGCGCACCCCCGCTGCCAGTTGCTCCAGCTCCGCGACGTTGAACTCCTCGATCAGCAGATAGGGCGGGGCGTCGAAGCGCAGTACTTCCCGGCGGGCGCGGAGCTGGAGCTGCTCGTACCGCTGCGCCAACGCCTCGGCCGGCACGATTTCGGCGATCTCCTCCAGGGCTGCCGGCCGGAGCGCCTCGCGGTACTCCTTGGTGAGTCGCTGCAGAACGCCTTTGGCGGACTGCAGTTCGTTCATGCGCGCCAGCAACAGCGTCTCCCCGGCGATGTCCGGCGGGGCGGGAATCAGCTGCGCGGGCAGGTCGTCGGTGAGGGTGACCAGCCCCTTCACGGCCAGTGCCGCGACCGCCTGTTCGAGCTGGGCCCCGGCCAGGCCGGCCCGCTGCTCCAGCCGGCCCACCGGGCAGCGCCCGGACCCCACCAGCAGTTGGTACACCTGCGACTCGGCCGTGCTCAGACCCAGCGCCTCAAGCATGAATGTCCTCTCCTCACGAGCTCCCCGTTCCCACCCCGCGCACGCGGACCGCCCCCGGACCTCGATCAGTCCGGGGGCGGTCAGTCGGCGTCACTGCAGGCGCGAGCGGCGGCTCAGGGCGCGGACCCGGCCGCGCCCAACCGGTTTGCACACTCTCGGTCGTTGCCGCGCGGAGCGCGTCGAGCTCTGGGACCGACCTGGAACCTCGGCCAGCATCTATCTAACCGCTGAAATGATTCACACTAAAGTTTCTGCTTGGCAAGAGGTTTGGCTCCAGCTGATCAGCCACCAGGTCGGGCTCGCCGCGACGTACCTGGAGCTGATGCGGGCCGACTGCACCATCCCGGTGTCGGCCTGGCAGCCGGGGCAGCGGGTAGGGGTGGCCGCCATCGGCACCGTCATCCGATCCGACAGCCCCGACCTCGAGGTCGGCGACCTGGTCCAGTCGATGACCGGCTGGAGCCAGTACTGGGCCGGCCCGGCCGGCTCGTACCTCAAGCTCGACCGTGACCTCTTCGCCGACCCCTCGGTGCTACTGGCGGTCCGGCTGCGGCAGGTCCTGCTCGGTCCAGATGGTCTTGCCGGTGGACGTGTAGCGCGTGCCCCAGTGGTGGGTCATCTGGGCGATGATGAACAGGCCCCGGCCTCCCTCGTCGTCGCTCGCGGCGTGCCGCAGATTGGGCGCGGTGTGGCCGGTGTCGGACACCTCGCAGGTCAGGGTCCGGTCGCGGATCAGGCGCACCTGGATCGGGCCGCCACCTGCGTAGCGGATGGCGTTGGTGACCAGTTCGCTGACGATGAGCTCCGTGGTGAACGCCACGTCGTCCAGTCCCCAGTCGCCGAGTTGCTTCCCGACGGCGGAGCGGATGGTGGCCACGGCCGCCGGGTCCGGGGCCATTGCCCATTGGGCGAGCCGATTTTGGGCGAGCAGGCGCGTGCGGACCAGGAGCATCGTCGCGTCCACGTCCACCGCCCCGGGCAGCATGGTGGCCACCGCCCGGTCGCACAGTTCTTCCAGGGATCTTCGGTCGTCGGAGAGGACCTGTGAGAGCTGCGCGAGCCCGGCTTCGCGGTCGTTGGCCGCCTGGAGGAGGCCGTCCGTGAAGAGGGCGACAACAGTGCCCGGCGCGAGCTCCAGTTCCGTGCTCTGGTAGGGCAGGCCGCCGATTCCCAGCGGCGGTCCTGGCGGCAGCTGGGGATAGTCGACGACGCCCGTGTGCGGTTCGACGAGCGCCGGCACCGGCTCCCCGGCTCGCGCCATGCTGCACTCCCCCGAGACGGGGTCGTACACCGCGTACAGGCAGCTCACGCCCAGAGCCGCGTCGGCGTGCGCTTTCAGGTGGCCCGGGCCGCGGCCGGTTTCGCCCTCGTGCGTGGTCTGCTCGACCAGGTCGGCCAGGCGGGACAGGAGCTCGTCCGGGCTCAGGTCGAGGCGGGCCAGGACGCGCACCCCCGTGCGCAGGCGTCCCATGGTGGCCGCGGCGTGCATGCCGTGACCGAGCACATCCCCGATGACCAGGCCGACCCGGGTACCGGAGAGAGGGATGATGTCGTACCAGTCGCCGCCCACCCCGGACCCGCTGTCGGCGGGCAGGTAGCGGCTCGCCGAGTCGACGGCGGCGTGCGGCGGCAGGCGGCGTGGAAGCAGGCTCCGCTGGAGCTTGAGGGCCACGCTGTGGCCACGGGTGACTACCGGCATCAGCAGGAAACCGATCAGCAGGGCGCCCAGGCCCAGGACGGTGACCCCGCCCGTCCTGCCGATCAGCGGCAGGTCGACGGCGGTCGTGCCGTACCGGGGGTCCGCGTAGACGACGAAGGTGGCGTAGAGGAACAGCAAGAGCATGAACAGCGCGCCGAGCCCCGGTAGCACGCCTTTGAAGACCAGATCCTTGACGCTGCGGGTGAGGATCTTGCGGTGGTACCAGACGCAGGCGAAGCCGGTCAGTCCGTACTGGAACGCGATCGCGAGACCGACCGAGTCGATCGAGTCGGCCAGGACGTTCTGGCTGAGCGAGGTCAGCAGGACGAACAGGGCGATCGAGGCCGCTCCCATGCCGATGGTCCCCCAGGTGGGGGTGAGAAACCTGCGGTGGACCCGGGCGAACCGAGAGGGGACGGCCTTGTGGACCGCCATGGAGAAGACGGTCCTGGCCAGGGGCAGGATGGTGGTCTGGGCGGAGGCCAACGCGGAGGTCAGCACCATCAGGATCAGCAGTCTCGACAGGAACAGCCCCGTGCCGTGGCTCCCGAACACGGCCTCACCCAGCCCGGAGAACACATCGTCCGCGTTGTCCGCGTTGCCGAGTCCGATGCCCGAGGTGCCGACTCCCGCGAACGCCTGAGCCGACGTGGACACCAGCCCGTACATGACCAGGAGCAGCACGGTGGACAAGACCGCGGCACGGCCCGGGATGCGCGTGCTGTCGACGGTTTCCTCGTTGACCGAGAACGCGGTGTCCCAGCCCCAGTAGATGAAGACCCCCGCGAGGATGCCCGAGGTCATGGCCGTCACCGAGGGCACCGCGAAGGGGTTGAACCAGGACGCGGACACATGGATCGCCGTCGGCGGAGGGCTGGTGTACACCCTGACCAGCGCGGCGACGGCGAGCAGGATCAGCATCACCACTTCCAGGCACAGCAGCCAGCGCTGTACAGCCGCCGAGAACGAGATGCCGACGTAGCAGATCACTGTCAGCACCGCGATCCAGACGACGCCTGCCGCGGTGGTCCACAGCCGGTTTTCCGCCAGTGCGTCCAGGCCCATCAACCGGAAGCCGTAGGCAGCAGCGATCTGCGCGAGGCTAGCCATGACGATGATGTTGGCGACGATGAGACCCCAGCCGCCCATCCAGCCGGTACGCGGTCCGAAGGCGCGGGTGGCCCAGGTGAAGGTGGTCCCGCAGTCGGCGTTGCTCGCGTTGAGCTCCCGGAAAGCGTACGCGACCAGCAGCATCGGGACGAAAGCCAGCATGGTGACGATCGGAGCCTGCAATCCGACTCCGGCCACGATGATGCCCAGCGTGGCGGCGAGGCTGAACGCCGGGCCGGTGGAGGCCAGGCCCATGACGACCGAGGAGAACATGCCCAGGGCATCGTTCTTGAGCCCCTTCCGGCCGGACCCTGTGCCCGGAGCGGGAAGACCAGCCGACACCGCACCGCCGAAGAGCCTCACACTTGATTCCAACGCAGGGCCGCTTCCCTTCGCAACAGCGCAGGGACAGCAGGAGTGGCTGCCACCATGCACGACGGCGACGCGGCCATGGTGTGCCGCTCGCAGAAAAGCCGCCGATGGCTCTGAGCTGCACCGGCGTCGCACCTCGGGTCTCGCAGCGTCACAGGCGAATGACGACCAAAGCGATGTCGTCGCGGGCCTCGCTGGCGACTGGCAGCCGGGCCGGCAATACGTCCGCCAACCCGTCGAGGGCAGGGCGGTGCCCTGGGCGAGGGCTGAGATCAGGCGAGCCAGGCCGGCATCGATGTCCTCGTCACGGCGTTCGATGAGCCAGTCCCCGTGGTGTCAGGTTGGCCGCTGGATCACCCATCGTGGCGTAGCGATCGCTCAGCAGTCCCCAGCCTGGATGACAACAAGCCCCTCCAGGACATGCTCAAGACGCGAGGATGGAAAATCGACAAGGCCGCTCTTCTCGCATGAGGTCCCCGGCACGTCACTAGGGCATCGAGAAAGGCGAAGGACGGAACATGGAACTGGAACTACTGCCGCTGGTCGGTGTCGGGCCGCTGCGACTCTGCATGTCGGCGCAGGAGACGCGCGACGCGGTCCAGGCGTGGGGGCTGCTGCGGGTCGCCTCCAGTGATCCGGAGCCCGGGCAGATCCTGCTCAAGCACGACGCGTCCGGCCTGAACGTGATGCTCGGCTTCACCAAGGGCGCGCTGAGCGGCGTGGAGCTGTTCCGGTTCCTCGACGAGGACGCCGACGTACGAGCGCCCCTCGACGGTCTCGACGTCTTCCGCACCCCGAGTGTGGACCTCTTCGAGCTGTTCGCGGAGCGGGGCCACGAGATCACCGAGAACGACCTCGGTTTCGACGAGCTGCCGGAGCTGAAGATCGTCCTCGCCAACCAGAGCAGCCACGAGTACCCGGTGGACGAGGACGGGGACCCTCTCTACTACGACTACGTGCGCCTCGCGGACCAGATCTGACGCACGGTACAGGCTGTCACCGGCGCACCCAGCTTGACGGCTGGGCCCCTCGTGATGCTGAAGGCCGCTGCCAGCCCCCGCGCCGACTGGGTCGCCATTCGCGATCAGCTGCCGAGGGCGTCGTCAAACGCGAAGGGGTTCTTGGCGAGATGCGGGCCGCCTCCGCGATGCGAGTCGAGAGAGTAACGGAGCCACTTTGGGCAACCGCAGATCTGGGGCTGACTGGGCCTGGCCGCCCGCACCGCTGGCCTGTGACGAGTGCGGTTACGGGATGCACGCCGCGTATCGCGTAACGAACCGCCCGTTGCACAGGGAGGCCGGGCTTTGCTGCACGAGCAGCACCCGGGCGCCGACTGGACCGTGCGAATGCTGCATGTCCGCGCGAGGCCGCGGGACCTGCCCACCGGTCAGACGTCCTCGACTCCCAGCATCTGTACCGCCTTGCGGGCCTGGTAGAAGTCCTCGTCGGACACCTGCGGGTCGTCCTCCGTGTCGTGGAGCCAGTCCGCCAGGTCCGCGACGGACCACGTCTCGAACTCCTCGGGCACGTCGAGGGTGGTCGTCCTGCGCAGGTGCGCGGCGACAGCGGCGTCCCGGACGCTGCGCGTGCTCACCTCGGTCATGTTCCGCACCGCCTTCCGGTGTCATCGGGGATCGGACAGGCGACGTTGCCAGAGAAATTCCGTACTGTCCAAAACGTCTGCGCGAGGCTGAAGCGGGCCTGGCAGGTCTACGACCAGCTTGACTACTTCCTGCTGTACGGGTCCTTCGAGACCGACCGGGACCTGGGCGCCTTCTACAAGGGCTGCGGATACACCGTGCACGTCCCCGGCGAGGGATTCCTTCTCGAGCGGATCGAGCTCCCTTCGGAGTTCATGCCGGCCCCGACCCATGCGTGTTCACCCGCTGGAGGCTGCCCCGCTGAGCGGCAGCCGTGGGCTTTTCACCGCGCCGCAGACCTGGCCTC
Source organism: Streptomyces sp. NBC_00009 (assembly GCF_045040855.1). NCBI lineage: Bacteria > Bacillati > Actinomycetota > Actinomycetes > Kitasatosporales > Streptomycetaceae > Streptomyces > Streptomyces sp. NBC_00009. Next base: position 8,785,433 of record NZ_CP108312.1, on the reverse strand, counting down.
GCCGCCGTGGTGACCCGTGCGCGGCGGCCTCATTGGGCACGACATCGCGTGCAGGAACATCCGACCCCCGCGGATATGCGAGCGAGCCCCGGACCGCATCGGTCCGGGGCTCGCGGGCTGGTCGGGGTGCGGCTGCTAGAGGTCGAACTCGAGGTGCTCGATGTCCGTGAACCGGACCTCTTCCAGACTGCCGGCGCGGCGGCCGCCGTCCTGGAAGTAGACCTCCCTGAGCGCTTCGGCCGCGATCTCCTGGAGCCGGGCGTCGCCGGCACCGGCCTCCTGAGCCTCGAAGAGGCGGGCGGCGTAGACGGGTGGCAGGGCGATGGTCAAGTGCCGGATGCGGTCCTGGTCCGTGGACCCGATCGGCGCGGTGTAGCCGAGGCGGGCGCGGGTGTCGATGACGATGCCGTCCGTGGCCGCCGCCTTGGCCTTGGCCCTGGCCCGGATCTGCGGCTGCCACCGCTTATTCACCTCGTGCTCCAGACGTGCGGCGAGGTCCGGGCGGGGCTTTTTGATCTGGTCCTTCACGTACCGTTCCACGGTGCGCTGAGAGATCCGCAGCATCTGGGCGACCGGCTTGGTGCCACCCAGCTGCTTGACCAGGTACCGCATCCGCACGCCGGCCGACTTCGGGATCGGGCGGGTGAACGCCTTCTGCACCGCCTGGTCCAGGCCGTCCCCGAACATGCTCATCGCCTGCCTACTCCCCGCTGTCCTGGTCGGTGACGGTGCCGTCCTTGATGTACCGGGCCAAGTTGAGCTCCGGGGCGTTGAACTGCTCCCGCACCCCCTCGCCCCACAGCACGGACTGCGTGCCCTCGTGCTTGACCAGGCCGGGGTTCACCCCGAGCTTGAAGCCGCCCGGCAGCGGCTTGCCCTCCCGGTAGGGCAGGAAGTCCAGCGGGCTGGCGCCGTCGGCCGCGTACACGGCGCAGTCGGAGAGGATCGCGACCGGGTACTGCCCCGTGAAGGCGGCGTGCTTGACGATCTTGCGGTGCATGTTGATGCGCGTGCGGGAGATGATCGCGGCGCGGATGTCCGGCCGCCAGGTGGGCCGGGCCAGAGCGCGCCACGGCTCGCCGGGCTTCCAGCCCTCGCCGCGCGGGCGCTCGCGCAGCTTGCCGAGCCCGCCCTTGACGGTCGCCTTGATCGCGGACACGACGACTGCCAGCTCGGGGTCGTGCTGCCGGTAGCCGTCCATCGCCGCCAGGAACTCCTGGGGCGGCAGGTCGGCGGCCACTCCTAGGTCGGCCATCGTGGCGATGTAGGCGTCGCGCAGCCGGTTGTACCAGCCGTCCAGGTAGCGGCCGTTGTCGTACCGCACCCATGCCTCGGTCGGCGTCACGTCGTAGCCCAGCTCCTGGGCGTAGCCGACGGTCGGCGTCGCGTACCAGGCCGGCCCCTCGGGCCGCTCGCCCTTCGGCGTGAACGGGCTTGGCAACAGTTCCCCGTCGAGCTTCACCCACTCCTTGCCCGACTTCACCCGCGACAGGTCGACGTGGGACAGGTCGACCAGCCAGGATCCGGGCAGCTTCGGGTCGAACACCGGCGCCTTGACGTGCGTTGGTGCCTGGGCGAGGCCGACCAGCAGGCCGTTCGCGCCGGCGGCGAAGGCCATGTTGACGTCGATGCCGACCAGGTTCCGGCGCATGCATTCGTCGTCGGTGAGCGGCCGCGCCCAGTCGTACGCCTCCTCGAACAGCTTCTCGTCTGGGCCGCGGACGTGGAAGCGCGGCAGGTCCTTGAGCACCGGGTGACCGTCGGGAACCTCGCACGGCGGCCAGTCCATCAAGTCGATGGGGTCCTTGCCCAGCGAGCCGGGGTTGTGCTCCGAGGTGCGCTTGCCGTTGCCGTCCGGCGCGCTGGCGCGGGTCGGCGGGTGCAGCGCGGTCATCAGCTCCAGGCCGGTCACCGCGGTGGAACCGCGCGGCGTCATCACTCGGGACGCGTACACGCCCAGGAGCCGTGCGAGTTCGGCGGGCGGGAGCTGGGCGGCATTGGTCCAGTGCCGGGTGTCGAGTGCATCCCACGACGGGATGCACAGCTGCACGCAGGCCCGCTCCGAACCCTGAGCGGGGCGGTAGATCCGAGCCCACGGCCCGAACCCTCGCTTCGTCAACTTCCATTCCTGACGGGCCAGTTGCTTGGCGACCTTGTGCCCCTCGGGCAGCCGCCCGGCCAGGCGCTCCTCATCGGTGAGGCGGGCCGGCAGCCCGTAGCGCTCGAGTGCAGTCTCGGTGAGCACGATCAGCGGGTCGGCGTCCTTGCCCGGCCCGGACAGCTTCGGCTGACCGAGCCTCGCCTCCGTCAGCGTCCACTCGACCAGGGACGGAAGGGACTTGGCGGGCACGTCCAGGACCAGGCCGCCGACGCAGTACGCGAAGACCTGGCCGTCTTCGACGTCGACGACTGCGAGCGGCCCGTTCTCGAAGCGCGCGTCGACGCCCGCCGAGGTGCCGGCGGTAGCGGCCTTCTTCGCGCCCGGGCGGCGCAACGTCGACGACGGCCTGGTGGTACGCGCCGGACGCGACGCGGCCACCGCAGCAGCAGTAACGAGAGCAGGGGCGGCCGGGGTGTTCTCGGACGCAGTCAGGGCCTCAGCCGCGGGTGCCGGGCCTGCTTGTGGCGGAGCCGGCTCCTCCACCGTGGCAACAGGGCCCTTGGACAGTGGCGCGGGATAGCGGTGTGCGAGGCCCTCGAGCAGCCTGCGGTAGGCCTCCAGGCGCTCCCCCTTCGGCTCGGCACGGCCCGCCTCCCAGGCCTGGATGCTCGGCACGCGGACCCCCAGTGCCTGGGCAACAGCAGCCTCGGTCAGCCCCGCAGCCTCGCGCAACCGAACCCGTTCGGCGGGCGCGGGCAGCACGGTGCCGTCATCGACGGCAGCGAGCAGCGAGTCGACGGCGGCGAGCAGTTCAGCGGGCTGATCCGTCATCTGTATGTCCCCTTCTCCTACCTGACGCCCTGACGGATCTCTTCGAGCCGGGTCATCAGCCGCTGATAGCGCTGTGAGGCGGCCTGCGAGGAGTTCAGGCCCTGGTGCCCGGCGATCTCCCGCCACTCCATGCCCCGGCGCCTGGCCTCGATGACCACCTGGGTCTCCAGCCGGTCCAGCGACAGACGCATGTCCTCGAACAGACCGAGCGCCGCAGCAATGTCCCCTGGCGCCACATCCGGTCGCTGTCCGTCGCTTTGCTGATGGTCGGCGGCAGCCGCCAGTAGCCGCCCCAGCCAGGCGGCGTCCTGCTCCAACTGGCGCGCCGGGGCCCCATGAGCGGTGGAGTCCTCCGCGAGTGCGGACAGCCGCCGACGGGCCTTGTCGTGAGCGTCACGTGCCATGCGGTCACACTACCGCAACCATGCAATGAAACAACAGATTGTTGTTTCATTGCCAACGTGTGGCAGGGAGCCCCTCAAAGACGCCCAGCACATCTAGCGAAGGCCAAAGCGGCCCTGCCGCTCCCCCAGGTCAGGATTTCGGGGACGCTGCTGCCGGCGGGTGCAGCCACGCCACCCCGGAAAAGGTGTCGACGATGCGGTGATCGCAGTGGCGCAGCAGATGCGCAAGGTCGTCCGGCAGTTCGGCGTGGTGCACGAGGACCAGATCCGCGCGGGTGGTGCGGTGCAAGTGGACCAGGGCCGCCCACAGGCCGAGCCCGATCCGGTGAGCGCGCAGGACGTTCACCTGGCAGCACGGCGCGCTCTGCAGAGCGGCGCGGACTGCGCGCCGCTGCTCTTGCCTGGATGCGCACAGCCGGCCGCTGCGTGTCTGGGCCCGCAGCCGAGCGCCTGGAGCATGTCGTGCCACAGAAGGCGGCCGGAGGAGGTGACGGTGGGGTGGACCACAACGCGCCCGGCCCCCGGGTCGTGCGACGCCAGGGCGGCCCGGGTGAACCGCACGTCGTCGCCGCGGTCCAGGACCACGGTGCACGGCCCTCGCCCCCTGGTACGCAACGCACCGGATCCGGCGGCCGGGAACAGACGGGACCGCACACCAGAACCTCGATGCATGTCTCACCCAGAGCGTTGATGGAGTCCATGGCGTCCTTCCGACGCGGAGGCCGGTCTGCGAACGATGCCGCCGGATGCTTCCTCTCCTGCGGGGGTCCAGCCGCTGGCCGTGCGCGCCGTGTCCGCCCGCGCGGTGGCCGCCCGAAGCCGCCCGGCCACCGCGCCTGATGTCCGGCGCGGGCGGCAGCCGTGCCTTCCTCTCGCCAGGCCCGCACTGGGCCGGGCGCCCCCCGAGTCATCGCCGGAGCTGTCGTCGCAGGCGTGTGGGGGTGGTGCGGGGCAGCCGTAGGTCATCTCAGTGACCGCCCAGGGGTAGTAGTAGTGGGCGTTGCTGATGGGCCACACGGTCTGGGGCGGTGGCATGCGGCGGTTGCTCCTGCGGCGCCCCTGGCGGGGCGGCTGGGGCGGGCGGAGCTTGCAGGTCTCGGCGAAATCGGTCAGACAGGGCAAGCCGGAGCGGTGGAGGGGGTCGGTGAACAGCGGCCCGTCGGTGCCGGCGGTGAGCTGCCGCAGGTGCGCGGCGGCCGTGAGGAGGGGCCGGGCCCAGGGCGGGACGGGGTGGGTCAGACAGCCCTGGCGAAGTCGGCGGGGGTCGTGAAGTGTGATGGCCTGGGCGTCTGCCGCCAGGTCGGTGATGTGGGCGGTGGCGAGGCGTGAGCGAGCATGGCCCGGGTGACCCAGCGGGACCAGGAGGTGTAGCGGCGGACTTGGTGCTCGTCGAGTCGGGCCAGGCCCTTTCCGGACTGGAAGGTCTCCTCCACCCGCCGCCTTGATCCAGCGACGCGGACCAGGGTGTTCAGGGGCGCCGGGTCGGGTGAGAAGCAGCGGTGGTAGGCGAGTTCACCGGTGGTGCGGTTGCGGCGGATCAGCAGCTGGCGGCTGCCGGGGCTGGAGGTCGCGCTGGTACCAAGTGCCTGACTTGCCGCCGAGATCGGCCGGGGTGGCAGGGCCAACCGGGACGAACCCGGCCTTGGCCAAGACTTTCTGGGACGCGGCGTTGTCGTGGGAGGTGGCCGCCCGCAGTGTGCGCAGGCCGTGCATCGCTGTCGCCATCCGGCACAGCTCCCGGACGGTCGCGGTCGCCACGCCGCGGCCGGCGGCCCGCTCCGCGACCCGGTAGCCGAGTCTGGCAGTGCCGTCCTCCAAGTCGTACAGGTTGAACCTGCCGAGTACCGAGCCGTCCTCGGCGAGGAGCACGTAGAAGGCGCAGATGCCGGCCTCCTGCTCGGCCAGCGAGGCGTTGTACCGGTCGGTGAACTGGTCGAAGAAGTCGTCGCCGCGGTCGGAGATCGAGGCAGCGAAGTAGGTGCGGTTCGCCAGCTCGAAGGCCAGGACCGCCGGGGCGTGGCCGGCATGCAGCCGCTTCAGCTCGGGCATTGCGCGACTTTACCCAGATCGTGCGCTGAGGCCACCTGAGTTTCCGCCAGTGGCAGACAGCCCAAGGACCAGGGCACATAACGATCTACGGCTGGAGTATAAAGATCGATAAGTGCTATCAGAACTGGCGAACAACTGCTGTCTCACCGACACAGCCACTTTGCCGGTGTCGTTGGCGACGGAGGCTTGTTCTTGAGCGGAGACAGCGGTGACCGGCCGGGGGCCTCTCGCGTGTCAGAAAGCCGTCGATGGTGAGGTTGCGAGTTTCCTGACGCTTGTGGAAACCACGTGCCAGGTCGATCTTGACAGCCGAGGTTTTGCGGGTCGTACGGGACGCTGAGGGGGTCGGGGGACGGCGGGCAGCACCATGGTGGTCGACCCTGGCTCATTGGGCCGTTTGGGTCGCCCCGTCGTCGGGAAGTTTCTTGCCCGCAGCGGCCGACGCCCCGTGCCCCGAAGGGCAGTCAGTATGCCCATCAAGTCTCGATCACGGCGTCGCAGTCCGGACAGACCACAGACGCGTATGGCGCGGGATACCAGGTCGTCCCTCCATCCTCGGCGGTCGAGGGGCCCGTTTCCATGGCGAAGGTGTCCTTCCCGCACAGGGTGCGCGGCCCCGCGGCGGCGGGCTCCCCGGGGGCGGTCGGCGCTGCGTGCACCTTGCGGGCATGCCGTTCCTCGCAGCCCCTTATCCCCGGGGAGGGATGTGCCGGCGCCAGCTTGTCGACCTCGTACACGACGACGATGGCTCTCATGTACCCACCATAGGAGCCGAACGGGACGGATACCCTGCAGCCTTTGAGGTCGGGTGGCTGTACGGCTGCCGCCGCCCTCAGGTGTGGCCCGTGCGCGGCGGCGACCCGGGTCCGTCTGCCGGCTCGAGCCTGGCTACCTCGACTCCACCCGAACGGCGTCGGCCAGTTGCAGCGCGCCCAGGAACGCGGCGTAGGGCTTGATGCCCCAGGTGGGCTGCGTCATGTTGCCCAGCCGCGCTGCGGCGTCTTTTCCCGAGGTGAACTTGCCGCTCGGCTAGAGGCGGCCAACATCCCCCGCCTCGTCGAGGTCGAGCAGCACCGTCTGGGTGTTGCCGTGGGCCAGGCGCGGCCAGGGAGACCCTTGTTTTCGACAGGTTCTGGGGGACCAGTGGGGCAAGTTTGGGGACCTCACGACTTTGCGCTGCCCAGTTGTACCGAGCCTGCGGTACGTGTGGATGTGGCGCGTGCGGGCACCCGGTTGGGCATGGTCGGTGACACCGGCGACGGGTTGCGGGCGCGGGGCCAGGGAGCGAGCGGGCATCGCGGCGTGCCGCACACTGCCGACATGCGCATCGAGGCGTGGGGCGCGACCCGGGAGGATTGCTTGGCGGAGGCAGTGCTGGGGATGGTGGAGTGCTTCGCCGACGTGTCCGAGGTTCGGGCGACCACCGTGGAGCGGCTCCGACTGTGCGAGTGCCCCGACGAGTACCTGCTGGCGGCGCTCCTCGAAGAGGTCATCTTCCGGCTGGAGGTGCAGGGCCGTGTGCCCGTGGACGTGGAGACCGACGCCTCCCACGCCTGCCTGGAGGTACGGCTGGCACTCGCCGAATTGGCGGATGTGGAGATCTCCGGGGCCGTGCCGAAGGGCGTCACGTGGCACCAGTTGCGTATCGGGCCGGATCCGTACGGCTGGTCCTGTGCGGCGACGATCGACGTGTGAGGCCGATAGATGTGGACGGGATGGGACGGGGCGGTGATCTCAGCCCTTGACCACACCGAGCGGGACCAGGCGGGCCACCGTGCGGCACAGCCCTGCGGCCTCGCTCGCCGCGACAACCGCGCTCACGTCCTTGTACGCCTCCGGGGTCTCTTCGGACAGCCCGCGCCACGACCGCGGGCGCACCATGATGCCATCCCGTTCCAGGCGTGCTCCCAGTTGCCTGCCAGTGATCGTGCGGGCGGCTTGGTGCCGGCTCATCGTGCGGCCCGCGCCGTGGCAGGTGGAGCTGAAAGCGTCGCCGCCGGGTACCCCGGCCAGCACGTACGACGCCGTGCCCATGGTGCCGGGGATCAGCACCGGCTGCCCGGCCTCCCGCAGGTCCTTCGGCAGATCCGGGTGTCCGGGCGGGAAGGAACGGGTGGCGCCCTTGCGGTGCACGCACAGTCGACGCCGTGTCCCGTCCACGGTGTGGGTCTCGATTTTGGCGAGGTTGTGGGACACGTCGTAGACCAGGGACAGCCGGATGCCGGCGGCGCGTTGGAAGACCCGGCGGGCCGCGTCGGTGAGCAACTGGCGGTTGGCGCGGCCGTAGTTGGCTGCTGCGGCCATCGCGCCCAGGTAGTCCCGCCCCTCGGGCGAGTCCACGGGCGTGCAGGCCAACTGGCGGTCGGGCACCGTGATGCCGTAGCGGGCCATGGCCTGGTCCATCGCTTTGACGTGATCGGTGCAGATCTGATGTCCGAGCCCGCGCGAACCGCAGTGGATCATCACGCACACCTGGCCGACGGCGAATCCGAAGACTGCTGCGGCCTGTTCGTCGTACACCTCGGCGACCTGTTGCACCTCCATGAAGTGGTTGGCGGAGCCCAGGCTGCCGACCTGCCCCAGGCCCCGCTGCCGAGCCCGCACGCCCACGTGGGCGACGTCGGCGTCGGCGACCGCACCGCGGTCCTCACAGCGCACCAGGTCGCGTTCCTCGCCGTATCCCTGTTCGACTGCGTAGCGGGAGCCGCCTTCAAGGATGCGCTCCAGCTCCACGGGGCCGCTCGGCCGCCACACCCCGCCGGGTCCTGCGCCGCGCGGGATGGCCCGGTCCAGGCCGTCCATCACTGCAGTCAGCGCGGGCTCAAGTTCATGCTGGTCGCAGTCCGCCGCCAGCAGCCGCACACCGCAGGAGATGTCGAAGCCGACTCCCCCCGGCGAGACGACCCCGCCGTCGTCGACATCGGTTGCCGCGACGCCGCCGATGGGGAAGCCGTAGCCCCAGTGGATGTCCGGCATGGCGTACGAGGCGGTGACGATGCCGGGCAGGGCGGCCACGTTGACGACCTGCAGCAGGGACTGCTCGGCGTCGGCGAGCAGGTCCGGGGTGGCGAAAATTACGCCGGGTACCCGCATCGAGTCGTGCCGTTCGATGCGGTAGCGATAGGGGCGGTCCTGTACCAGTTCCATCGCGGCCTCCCCGCGTGTCGTCTGGTGCCGTGCTGGTCGGCGTCCTTGTGTGGCGTGTCGACTGCCTTGCCCGGGCGCCCGCGCCGACACGGAAGGGCCCATGCACGACCTTTGTGTGGAGACGGAGTTACAGGTGCGGGTGCGCCGGCGCGTGCGTCTTCTCCTCGATCTCGTGGGCGGCCTTGCGAAGCAACTGGTGGGCAAGATCGTTGAGGGCCCGGGCCGTGGCGAGTTCCTCGCCCACGAGCGTCTGCACGGGGTCGTCCGGGTGGCGCTTGGAATGCCCGCGGGCCGACATTTCGGTGGCGTCGGGGAGCCTCAACTGAGCGACCGCTCCGGTCTCGGAGCCGCTGTCGTCGATGCTCAGATCAAGGTGCCAGGAGAGGTGTGTCTGCATGGCGAACACCTTCTTCCTCAGGTCTCCATTGTCGCGCGCTGGCCGGAACCCTGGACTTCCACCGAGAGCAGGGGTGGGGCTGCGGCACGTTTCGCGGTAGGGCACGAGGTCTTCGTGTCGGAGGAGTGGTGTGAGGCAAGCGCCGACTCTGCTCTGGCCAAGGCCGCATCCTGATCAGGCATGCCGCAGTCGGCACGGCGGGCATGGCTGACAAAACAGACCACGAATCAGCGGCTCGCTGATGCCACCGGGACTGGCACGGCAGGCCGGTTGCCGCCCTGCCGAATGGGACCCCGGATACCGAAGGCGACGCTGTCGTCGCAGGGGTTGTCTGAGCACGGACAGCCGGATAGGACTGTCCGCGTGACTGATCAACGCAGCTTCGCCCGTAACGCCATCGCGTTCTCCCTGGCCGTGATCGCCTGTTGTGCGCTCACTGTCACCATCATGCTGCTGGCCGGGAGTCCCGCCGTGCAGCCGCAACGCGTCCTGGATCAGGACGCGTTGGCGCGGGCCGTACTCAACAACGTCGAATCCGACGACTCCTTCGCGAAACCCCCGACCATCGACGATGTGGCCTGCCCCGCTTCCATCCCCGTCGAGGCGGGCCGGGAGTTCGAGTGCAATGTCGTCGGCGTCGGCGACGGCAACAGCAGCGGCCACGCCTGGGTCAAGGTGAAGATCAAGGACGATCAGGGCACCCTGTCACTGGACTGAGCACAACGGAGCGGACGAACGGGACCGCAGCCGCGGCATCGGGACCGTCCCGGCCCCTGCCTTCTGCGTCACTAGCGGACCACGGCCCTCTGGCTCGGCAGACGGGGGCGCGCATTACTGGCCGTCGTGGTACAGCGCTGGTGACCTCGCGCCCCGTGCTGCGGGCCGTCCCTTCCCGGCAGGCCCGGGAGGACGCCGACGACCGGTCGGCGGCGCCGGCCTTACGGACTGGTCCTGGTCCGCGAAGGGAGCCTCCCCAGCCGCCGCTTCCCGGCGCGCCGGGAGGCAGACGCCCCGCCGGTCGGCATGGGAGCCAGCGCGACGCCACGGTTACCGCCTCGCCAAGAACTACGTCGACGCCGACGGCACGCTCCCCCGCACGCCCAGCGTCCTGGTCCCGTTCACGCCACCCGCCACCCGCCACCCGCCACCCGCCAGGCCAGCGAGCAGGACCACCTCACTCCGCCACCAAGCTCAACACCCTGCCCGCTCAAAGCGGTGGTCCCGCACGCGTGCGACGGAGCACGCGTGCGGGACCACCCAAAGAACGCCGTTCCTGTCAGGAGCGCCCAACCCGACCGTACGACGAACACCCAACCAGCGCCCATCGACGGCTAGCTGAGGCACGCGGCCCTTTCCGTCTACGTGCAGGTGGCGGTGAGGACTTGGCTGCTGAAGCGACACCTCAGGCGGCGAGGGTCCACCTGTCCGTGTGCTCTCCGTTGGTCTGCAGGAGCGAGTCCATCTGGTACGTCACGGCCGCGATCTTCGCATCCTGCGGCACATTGAAAATCACCCAGCCGGTGGCCTTGTCGCCCGGCTGGAGGATCAGGGTGAGGTCCAAGGACTCGCCGGCGGTGGGGCTACCGGGCTTACCGGTGTACACCTTCCCGGTCGAGTCGATGACCTTCCCTCCAAAGTTGCCGGGATCGTCGTACGTGGCGTCGCCGGTGCTGAGAATCGTGAACTTGGCCGCGACCAGGCGCTGCCCGTCGGGGGCTGCGAAGGCCTCCAGCGACGGTTTGGCGTTGTCCTCGTACTTGGTCAGCGTGACGTCGGCCTGGACGTGGCCCGTGGCGCCCATACCGGGCACGCCCTCCAGCGAGAGAGTGTCACCGACCTTCGCGCCACTCGGCGTTGTGCTGCTGGGCGTGACGTCCGGCGTCTGCTGACCGCCGGACGCCGCGCCGCTGGAACTGGCACTCTTCGTTGACCCGGCCTTGCTACCGTCCCCGTCCGACCCCCCGCCGCCCACAAGGGCGGCGGCTAGCACGACCGCTGTGGCCGCGGACGCGATGGATCGGTGCATGGAATTCCCCCGTAGTGCCACTGGGTCTGGTGGGTATGGCGACACACGATTCTGATGGCTATGCGTGGGCGTGAGGCGTCTTTTCCGTCACCAAACGGCACCAGAGGGCTGCGGCAAGCGGCGGCACGGCGCGAGCCCGGGCAGCCCTCAGCGCTTGATGCGGCCTCAGACGGCAAGGACCGGTGTGTTGGGCGCGGAGCTTCTCGGCGCCCTCGTGCAAGTCCTGAGCGAGCTGTGTGCGGCCGGCGACGAGGTCGATACGGCGCGCCTCGGTGGTGGCGATGACCTCGGGCCCGCGGTCGAATGTGAGGCCGGCCTCGATGGCGAGCTTGGACACCCTCGACGGCGAGCGACCCATCTTGCGGGCGGTGTCGTTGCGGGTCAAGCCCTTGGCGTGCAGTCGGCGCACCGCGGTGCGGTCTTTGTCAGTGATGGGGCGCGCCATGGGGTGTCACCCCCTGCACGGGCATGGCAGAACGGCCCGGCAACCACTGGGGAGGCCGCCGGGCCGTTCGTTCTTGGGGATGTCAGAACTTGGGGCAGAGGTACGTGTGCACGGCTTCGACGATCTGCGCAGCCTTGGCCTTGCCGAACCCGCCGGGATGGTTCGGCGAGATGAATCGGAGCTCGGCGCTGTGGACCTGCTTCGCCTTGCCCTTGGGGAAGTTGTGAATCATCGAGCACTGGATTCGTCCGCGGCTTACGGCCTTGTCCGGCTTGCCGTTAACGATCTCCGCGTCGATGCGGGTGAGGGCCTGGATGTACTTGGCCTGTGTGGTGGCGTCCGGCTTGGGCGAAATGCCGGCCGCGGCCTCGGCGTCCGCGATGGCCTTGGACTCATTGGCGGTCGGCGCCTTCGCGGGGGCGGCGTCTGCGCTGCCGCTACTGGCGGTGCTGGTGCACGCGGTGAGGGCCCTGCAAGCCATCGACCCGTGGCGGAACCCGTCCTGGCCCCACATCTGGCAACGCACCTACCAGCAAGCCAAGCTCGCCCACCACACCGGCCAGGACCACTCCCCCCGCCCTCCAGCGATGGGCCGACAGGCAACGCACCCGTTGGAACAGCCTCCACCCCTCTCGGCAAGAGCTCCTCACCACCATCGACATCCAACCGAATGCGTGACCTCCTACGCCGACGGGCGGCGTGGTGGCGATACGGTCCGGCACGATATGTCGATGAGCGACGCGCGCTTCTTCAACGACGAGCCTTTCCTCAACGACGAAGGGCCTGACCTGCTGGGACGTGAACAGTACGCACAGCACGCCGTGGAGCTGCTGGGGCGTGTCCGGGCCCAGACGGAGGCAGGCGTCCTGGCTTTGATCGGCCCCTGGGGTTCCGGTAAGTCGTCCGTCCTGGGCAAAGTGATACGCCTCCTGCAGCGACAGGACGACCGCGAAAACTGGCTGATCGCGGAACTCAACCCATGGCTGTACTCCGACCTGGAGACGCTGACCGCGGCACTCTTCAGCGAGGTCCGAGCCGCCCTCCCCAAAGGAAGGCGCTGGTCAGAAGTCCGTAAAACGCTCGGCGGCTTCGGGCAAGCCATCAGCCCCTTGGGCAAGCTCACCGCGCTGGCGGGCCTCGACTCAGAGGGCCTGATCAAGGCTTTCAGCGACCGCATCAGCGGAGACACCAGCGCCTCGGCGGCCAAGCGGAAGGCCGAAGAGGCCCTGCGGCGGGCAGGCCAGCCCGTCCTCGTCGTCATGGACGACCTGGACCGCCTCACCCCCGACGAACTGCTCCTGGTCTTCAAGCTGGTGCGTCTGGTGGGCCATCTACCGAACGTCTACTACCTGATCAGCTTTGATGAGCAGACGTTGCTGGACGTCCTGCAACGCAGCGACCTCGTGGGAAACAGCGAGGCCAGGGCCCGCGAGTTCCTGGAAAAGATCATCCAGGTACGGCTCGACCTTCCCGCGTTCCGCGAACGCGACGCCGCCGCCATGAGCATCCGCGCACTCAACGCCCTTCTGGACTCCCACGGCCTGTCCATGACGCCAGGCGAGGAACGACGCTTCTCCGAGGCCTACTTCCGGCACCTGCAAGCCAGGCTCCAGACGCCACGGGCCGTCAAACGCTACTTCGGGCAGGCCGACGCCACCCTCGGCTCCCTCGTCGGAAACGTGGACCTGGTCGACTTCCTCATCGTCACCTTCCTGCGCACCAACGAGCCCGGCGTCTACCGGCTCCTGGGACGGCACCGCGCCGAGCTGACCGGCACCAGCATCGACCCAGCACAGCGACACAGCGCACAGCAGCCCGGCGAACGAGCCGACCGCTGGCGCCGCCGCCTGCGCGAAGCCAGCGTGGCCGAAGAGCACATCGAAGGCGTACTCAAGCTGCTGGCCCTGCTGTTCCCAACGGTCCAGAAGGACCTCGGCAACGGTAGCGACACGAAGGCCGCCGCTCAACGCCGCGGGATCGGCAGCACCGACTACTTCGACCGGTACATGGTCTTCGGTATCCCCGACGACGACCTCCCCGAAGCCGCCTTCGACCAAGCCCTGGCCCAGGTGACCGCCGACGCCCCGGGAGAGGAAGCAGCCGAACTGCTACTCCGCCTGCGCAACGACACCCACCGCATCACCCGCCGAATCGAGCAGCGCCGCACCGCAGGCATCCGCCTCCCCGCCGCTGCGCTACTCAAGGCCATAGCAGACAGCTACGGGCAACTGACCGCCGAACCGGAAATGATGGGCCTGGTCAACAGTGGCATGAGCCTGCAGTTCCTGGCCCGGGACCTCCTCACCGACCTCCCACCGGAACAAAGAGCCCCAGCACTGGCCGCCATGGCTGCCACCCCCGACGGAACCGTCCTGGCCACTCGGACATTGCACCGCGCTACCAACCCAGACAGCAACGACTCCGAGGAAGTACAGACCACCGAAGACTGGTCACTTCAAGCCCGCAACGCCGTAACCGAGCGGATCGCCCAGCACCTCACGCCCACCACGGGCAGACCCACCGAGGAACTCACCGAGTCCGACACCGACCTGATCTGGATGTGGCGCCACACCCACCCCGACAGCCTGCGCCCCTGGCTACGCCAACGCCTCGACAACGGATGGGAACCCCTCCCCCTCCTGGGCAAACTCCTCCACCCCACATCACGCCCGCACCGCCTCATCGACGAGAGTGTGCTGGCCGGCCTCGACGCAATGTTCGGTCTCGACGACCTCTACACACGCCTGGCCCCCCTCCTCCAGACCCAGACCAGCAACAACTCCCCCGACGAACACCACGCCAACATCCTCCAAGCACTCCGCGAGCACCGCCCCAGCCAACCCTCACCCCACAACGGCACCACCACCTGACCGCCCCCGAAAAAGGGGCCCGCGCCCCTTCCTCGAGTAGCGGCCCAATCCATTTGTCGCGGGTGGCGACGACGCGATGTGGCCGTCTTTGCCCTTCGCCGAACACTTGGCGCAACGCCAACGCTCGACCGACGCCCCGGCGAGACTGATTGCCCGCCACGATGCCGGCCACCGACCACGTCTTCCGGGTGAGAGCCCGGCATCGGCCTCCCCACACTTCCAGTACGGCGGCACGCCCGAAGCTGACGCACTCCTGGGCGCTGCTGCGTGGCCGCACATCCTCGACATGCTCGGCAGCGGATGCTGACAGACGAAGGGCGGGCGGGTGCTGAATGGCGAGGACCCGCGCCGCCAGTCGAATCACCGGGCGTGGAGCAGCTCGCGGATGTCCTGCCAGTCACGATCGATCGCTTCCACCCGCTTGTCCCGCCAGGTGGAGGGGGGAACGGCTCGGTGGTTGCGGAGTTCTCGCACGAGCAGCACGGCCCGGTTCAGGGTAAAGGCGGCACGGGCGGATGAGGATCCGGCTGCTACCAACTCCTCGATCTGTGCGCGGGCTTCCGCGGTGGTGGCCAGGACGGTCCAGAGCACTGCCAAGTCGTGTCCTGGCAGGTAGCGTCCTGCGTGCTCCCAGTCGATCACCGTGGTCCGTCCGTCGGGCCCGAACACGAAGTTGGTCGGCAGCGGGTCGCCGTGGCCCGGCACCAGGTCGGTGCCGACCTGGTGGAGCAGGTCGGTCAAGGCCTGGTGGTCCTGCCGGGTCGTCAAGCCCTGGCGGTGATCGCGGTCAAGGCGTCCGAGGTAGTCGGGGGTCCGGGTGAGCACGTCGGTGGGAGGCCGCCACTGGGCAAGGTCGGTCATCGCCTCGATCATCGCGGTGACGTGTGCCGGGTCCAGGGCCTGCAACGGGAACCGGTCTCGGCCGGGGACGGGGGGACGGCCCGGGGCGTGCTCGATCAGCAGTACGCGGTGCTGCTCGTCTGCGGCGATGAGGGCGGGGACGCGCACCGGCGGCGGTGTGTCGGTGAAGCATCGGTAGGCCTCGATCTCCGCGCCGAACTTCTCCGCCCAGAGCGGTTCCCGGCTGGTCAGAAGCTTTGCGATGGCCGGTCCGTCCTCGCATGCTCCCGCGATGAGCAGGGACTTCTCGGTGCGGGAGAGGAGTGTGATGGGGCGGAAGTCCGGTCGTAGCCGGATGGCCGCCGCGGCGGTGCTGGTGAGTTCGTCGGGCACCGGGCGGGCTCCTCGGGGTGTCGGGGCGCGGGCGGCCGGCTGTTCGCGGCCGGTTCTGCGCAGCAGCGGGGCGTAGAGCTGTCGATTGCAGAACGAGAACGCCGAGTACGCCGGAGCGGCAGTACCGGCCTGATTGGTCCGGCCCTGTCCTTCGGCAGACTGACGTCTTGTCAGTCCCGCGTGCGCCCCTGCATCGCACAATGCGTGTTCAGGTGATCCGAGCACCATAGTTGCGGAGGCTCGCCAACCTGGCCAATTAAAGGAGCTCGTCGGCCCGCATGGTAGCGCTCGTCACGTTCCAACGCCCCGGTCGCAGCCACTCGTTGATGGCCGCGACGAGGACCGTCGCCTCATAGCGTGGTTGTAATCCCCCGGTCTGCCCGGCCCGGTGCGTCCGAGGCATCGAGCAGTTCCAGGACCAGGTCGATGACCAGCGCCGGCTGGCCCACAAACGGAGAGTGCCCCGTCTCCGACTCGCGAACGGAGTCGCAGCGCGCGGCCATGACCTGTTGGAGAGCCGGCGCGATAGCTCGGTCCCTCGTGCACACGACGTACACGGAAGGGGCATGTTTCCAGCTTTGGCGTTCCGGTACTCCTCGTCCGCAGCCGGCCGCCTGGGCTCGTAGCAGTCCCGCTGCCCAAGCGGCCAGGCGCCCAGGGCGGTCTGCATACAGAGCATCCACGGCCCGGCTTGCGTCAAGGCGCGTAGAACCGTCGGTCTGCGGCTCGATGGCGGCCTTCAACTCGGCAGAGGCGCCGCCCAAGCCCGCCGCACTCTCACCCGTATCCGGCACGAAGGCCGCCAGATACACCAGACGCCCGACTCCGCTCAGACCAGTGATCACCGATCCTCCGTAGGAGTGGCCCCGCGCTCGCGGCCGTGCAAGCCGGCACTCCGTTCGCCGACCCCCTGCACGTCGAGGTACTGCGCGACCTGGTCGTGCTCCACTATGTGCGCTCGCACCGCTATCGCGGCGTGTACACCAACGCGTTCAAGACTGTGAGCGTGAATCTCCGCAGCAAGCTCATCAAGCAGTATCCGGAGCAGCTCCGCCGCGAGGCGCTGCGCCAGACCGGGCTCCATCTGACCGGCTCGCCGGGCGACCCCGCGACTGCGTCTCGGGGACTCCGGGCCAACACGCGCGGCCGTCGTTTTGGCGCGACCGCCGGGACACCGCACTTCGGTCGGGCCGCCGAAGAGCTGAAGACCAGTCAGGTCTGAGAGGCGGCGCAGGCGCTCGGCGCGGTGTGGTGGGAGCCGGGCGCGGCGCGGCGGTTCGTCAGTTCGGACTCAACTCCGCGCGGTGCGACCGTGTGAAGGCCGTCCGGCGAGGCACCCGCAGACGACGCACGCCGAGCCTGCGGCACCTGTGACTGCGCCCGCGACTGAGCCGACGGGGAGGCGAAAGCTGGCCACCTGTCGGCCCCCGGAAACGGCCGCCACCGCCGTTCCTCGGCCTTGCCGTCTGCCAGGTCAGCCGCCGCCACATCCGACGGCTTTCCTTTGGGAGTTCGAGGCCGTCCACGGCCGCCGCCCCTTCCGCTCTGCGGGCTAACCAGGGCGCCGCCCTCTCGCGTCGACACCGATCCCGGCCTGTGCTTTTATCGAAGAAGGCGGTGCATGCCGCACCTCTTGCAAGGTAACCCGCCACAGTGCACGCGGTCGTCCGGGCGGAGGGGAACGGGCCGGGCGGAGCGATGCGTTCACCCAGGCCGGACAAGGACGGCCCTTTCCTTGCTGCACGACCGGGCGGTCCGCACGGACGGCACTCCGGTCGGCGCGAGCCGCGAGGCCAATGATCACTGTCAGTTCCGTAGTGAGGAGCCGTCGTGCCGCACACGGATGTGACCCCATGAACGAGACCGTTGCCGATCTGGCCGCGCAGCTGCGGACCGGGCTGGCCGCAGTCCTGCCCCAGCTGGGTGCACTGGACGTCACGCAGAGGCGAGCCAAGCTGGCTCAGGCGCTCGGACTGCCGGGGGCGCAAGTGACGCCCTCGGCGCTGCTGTCCCGCATCGGCGTGCCGCAGAGCGATCAGGCGGGCGACCTGTGGCCCAAGCTGCTGGCGCTGCTCGCCGACTCGGCGGACGGCGCGGCCGCGGGCTGGAACCTCACCGTTCCGGATGTCCTCGTGGTCACCGCGGACGACGTCCAGGTCCTCGGCGTCACCCTGCCACCGGAGATCTCCTTCACCGTGCGCCTGGGCACCCTCCGGCTGGCCGACGTGCTGGAGGTACGGCAGGACATCACGCTCACCCTCAGCGTGCCGTCCGACCCCGCGGGTGCCGCGCTGCAACTCTCCGTGCGCGGCATGCGGCTCACCCTGCCCACGGACGCGCTGCTCACCCTGCTCGCCCCGGGCGGGTCGGCCCTGGAAGGTGACGTCCAGGCCGGGCTGGACATGAAGGGGGTCCACTTCCAGGGCGGCGGGAAGAACGGCCTCGCGGTGCCGCTGAGGGCCGCACCACCGGGTCTGCGCGCGCCCGCCCTGTATCTGGCGCCCGCCGGTGGCGCGCTGCGGTTCACCGCCTCCTTCGGCGCCTCGCTGCTGGGCCTCGCCGACGCCACGCTCGACGGCATCGGCAGCGAGCTCGCCCCCGGAGCCCCGGCCACCCCGGTACCCCCGAGCGGCATGGGCCTGAGCATGGCGGTGGGCCCCGCGCGGGGCAGCGGCTTCCTGGAGCGGCGCGGTGACGAGTACCGCGGCGCCCTGGGGCTCGCCCTGGGAGTGGTGGACGTACGGGCGTTCGGCATTCTGCGGCCCAGCGAGCCGTCGCTCCTGCTCGCCCTCAGCGCCCACTTCACGCCGGCCGTGGAACTCGGCCTCGCCTTCACCCTGAACGCGGTCGGCGGGATCGTCGGCATCGGGCGCGCCATCGACCGCGCCGGCCTCGCGGCGGCCGTGCAGTCGGGCCACCTGGACGATGTGCTGTTCCCGGACGATCCGGCCCGGGCCGCGCCGCGAATCCTGGACACGCTGGCCTCGGTGTTCCCTGCCCGGCGCGGCAGTCAGGTCGTCGGGCCGACCTTCCGGCTGGGCTGGGGCCGCCCGGTGTCCTTCGTGACCGCCGACCTCGGACTCGTCCTGGAACTGCCCAGTGGTGTCGTCGCCCTGTTCGGCCGGCTCAGGATCGCGCTGCCCGCCCCCGAGGCGCCGATCCTCGACCTGCGGGCCTCCGTGGCGGGAGTCATGGACCCGGGAGCCGGACTCGTGGAGATGGTCGCCGACCTCGCCGGGTCCCGGCTGCTCAGCGCTGGTATCGAGGGCGGGATCGCGCTGCGGATCAAGACCGGCTCCGATGCCGCGTTCATCCTCAGCGCCGGCGGGTTCCACCCGCGCTTCCCCAAGCCCGACGCGTTCCCGGTGCCCCGCCGGCTGTCCATCGCCATCGCCGGCGCCCCCGCCCTCAGCATCGTCTTCACCGGATACTTCGCCGTCACCCCCGGCACCGCCCAGGCGGGAGCCACGCTGACCGCCGTCATCGGCACGTCCGACACCGGAGTGAGCGGACAGCTCGGCTTCGACGCACTGCTGCGCTGGGAGCCCAGCTTCGGCGTCGTGCTCGACCTGTACGGCTCCTTCCACCTCCGCTTCGACGGCCACAGCCTGTGCTCGGTCGACCTGCGGGTCCGTGTCGAGGGGCCAACCCCCTGCTGGCACGTCGCCGGACGGGCCTCCGTCTCCCTGTTCTTCATCGACGTCAGCTTCCCGTTCGACGAGCACTGGGCCTGCACCGGTGCCGTCGGGGCCCCGCCCGCTCCCGACATCGCACCCCTGCTGGAACGCGAACTCGACAACCCCCGCACCTGGGAGCCCGTGCTGCCCGACGGCGCGGCCGGCCTGGCCGCCCTGCGGAGCGACGGCGCGGACACCGGCCGGCTGCTGCACCCGCTCGGCCGGCTCCGCTTCAGCCAGCGCGTGGTGCCCCTCGACATCGCCGTGACCCGGTTCGGCCCCGGCCGTCTGCAGAACCCGACGACCATGGCCGTCGCCGTACGCTTCGGCGACGGCAGCGGGGCGGTCCAGCCGGTCCGTGAGCAGTTCGCGCGCGCGGACTTCTTCGACCTCACCGACGACGAGAAGCTCACCCAACCCGCGTTCGAACAGCTCCGCTCCGGCAGCGAGCTGACCCCTCCGGCGGCCGGGGGCGGCGTGCCCCGCCGCACCGTGGAGGTGCGCTACGAGACCAAGTGGCTCGGCGAGCGCGGCTCCCCGCCCCTGCCGCGCGCCCCCTGGCCGCTGGCCGAGACCCACCTGCTCGCCGCGCTGCGGCACGGGGCGGTGGCGACCAGCGCGGTCCACGCCGACCGGACCCGGTACGTCTCCCCGCCCGCGCCGACGGCCCTGAAGGCACCGTCGTACGCCGTGGCTGACGTCGACACCCTCACCGAGGTCACCGAGCTGGGACGCAAACCCACCTTCACCGAGGCCGCGCTGTCGTTCGACGCCCCCTCCGGTCGCACGCAGCTGCTGCACGTCGTCCCCCCGTACGAGCTGAAGGCCACGCCATGACCGGATACGCGTTCGCCTCGTGGGACCGGACAGGAGCGGCGGCGTCACTGACGGACGTCGACGACCTGCAGCGCACCACGCCCGTCCGCGGCACCCTCGCGGCCTTCGCGTCCGTCAACGGACGCCCCGAACGGCCCGTGCCCGTGCACCTGTACGGCCCCGGGGACGTACGCGCCCTCGATCCCCGGCAGATCGTGCGGGTGTACCCGCTGCCCGGGACCCCCGACGCCGAGACGACCAAGTTCCCCATGGTCGAATTCGACCGCACCGACCTGCCCTGGCTGTTCACGCCCCTCGCCGCCACGTCCGGCGGGGAACTGCGCCCCTGGCTCGCGCTGGTCTGCGTTCCCGCCCGGCCCGCCCGGCTACGGCGGGAGCCCGGCCGGCCGCTCCCCGTCCTGCGCGTGCCCGGCACCGAACTCCCCGACCCCGCCCACCTGCACCTGTGGGCGCACGTCCAGACCGTCGTCGGCCACGAGCAGGACCCGCGCGCCTGCGTCTCCCGGCTGCTCGCCCCGCGCCGTCTGCTGCCGCACACCGACTATGTGGCCTGCCTGGTGCCCACGTTCGAGGCCGGACGGCGGGCCGGGCACAACGAGAGCGGGGGAGACCTGGCCCCCGCGTGGAGTGCCGGCGCGGACAGCGACCTGCCGGTGTACCACTCGTGGACCTTCTCCACCGGGGAGGCCGGGGACTTCGAGACCCTCGCCGACCGCCTCCGGTGCCGCCCCATCGGGGGAGCGGGCCGCAGGCCGATGGACATCAGCCGGCCGAGGCCGCAGGACCCCGGTCCCGGGCCGGTCGTCCAGCAGGTCGAGAGCGCCCTGTGCAGCCCCGACCTCGGCCCTCGCGACCCCTGGCCGGTCGACGCGCACAGCACACAGTGGCAGAGCGCCCTCGCCGCCTCGCTCGAAGGCGTCCACAGCGACGACAGCGACGACGACCCGGAGGTTGCCCCTCCGCTGTACGGCCGGTTCCACGCCCTCCTCGCCAAGGCGGTACCAGGATCGGCGGGCTGGCTGGACACCCTCAACCTCGACCCGCGCTGGCGCGTCGCCGCGGGCCTCGGCACCAGTACCGTCCAGCGCGAGCAGGAGCAGCTCATGGCCTCGGCCTGGACCCAGCTGGCCGACGTGCGGGCCGCCAACCGCTTCCTGGACCTGGCCCGGCTGGCCCGGCTGGTCGGCGCCCGGCTCCACGAGCGGCACGTACGGCCGCTCACCACGGACGAGTTCCTCCACCTCGCGTCACCGCTGCGTACACGCACGCTGCTCGGCGCGGTAACACTGGCGAGCACGGTGCACGCCAGCGCCCTGCCCACCGCGATGGCCACGACCACCTTCCGGCGTGCCGTCCGTCCGCTGGGCCTGCTCAGCAGACGGGTCACCCTCGTCGCCCAGCAGCAGAACGGGGCCGCGGTTCAGCAGCCGTTCGCCACCACGCTGACCAAACTGGCGGCGACCGGCACCGGACTGGCCGTCACACCCCGCAGTCCCGACGGCACCGTCGCCTTCGCCGTCGCACCGGAACGCGTGGTCCTCGCCGACCGGCTGCCCGCCGTCCGGGCCGCCCTCGGCGTGTCCACCATCACCACGCCCGCCTGGCAGGTTCTGGCCGGCGAGGTGATCCGCCGCGCGCAGACCCGCGAGCTCACCACCGCGCAACTCGCCGCCGTGCCGGCCCTGCAGCCCACCCCGCTCGACGCCGTCTTCCGGCTCGGCACCGTACGGGAACTCGGCGTACCCGCCCAATTCCTCGCCGACACCCGGCTCACCCCGCAGGGCAGCCTGATCTTCCCGTCCGGGCGGACCGCCCCCACCGGCCTGCTGACCACCTCGGACAGCACCACCACGACGACCTTCAAGGGCATGTGGTCCGGTCCGTGGAGGCCGTCGACCGAGGGCTCCAGCTGGAAGGGCGAGGCCCGTGGCACCTTCGGCCCCGGCGGCACCGGCCCCGGCAGCTGGCGAGGCGTCTTCTCGGGCGTGTGGGACAACCCGACCCTGGGCAGGCAGGGCGGCTGGCGGCTGGTCTTCACCGGCAACTGGGAGACCCCCGACGACCACGGGACCTGGCAGGGCCTGGCCGCTGGCGGGTGGGACGACCCGTCGGACACCTCCGACGGCACCTTCAAC
Organism: Streptomyces sp. NBC_00009; assembly: GCF_045040855.1. Taxonomy (NCBI): domain Bacteria; kingdom Bacillati; phylum Actinomycetota; class Actinomycetes; order Kitasatosporales; family Streptomycetaceae; genus Streptomyces; species Streptomyces sp. NBC_00009. The sequence continues at coordinate 8,763,281 of NZ_CP108312.1, read as the reverse complement.
GGCATCTGGCGGTCGCAGACCGCCCACGGCACCTTCCACGGCACCTGCCCCGGCACGTGGGACTGGGACGAGAGCGGCGTCGCGGGAATCTGGCGCGCCGACTGCTCCGGCGGCTGGGAACGGCTCACGGACGGCGCCCCGCCCGACGGAGAGGTGTGGACACCCGAGAAGCTGGGCGAGATCCTCGCCGGCTGGCAACAGGGCGGCGGCATCCCCCTGGGCAGCTTCCTCGGGCAGGGAAGCCTGCCCGGCCTCGCCGACCGGCTGCCCGCGCCCTCCGTCCTCGCCCTCACCCCTGGCGACACCCACGGGATGGTGGTCGGCGCACACGACCAGGTCTTCCGTCCCGCCGACGTGGCGCCCCTCCCACCCCGGGACCCCTTCCCCGCACCCGCGGCCCACGCAGCCGTCACCGACCAGATCCACCCCCACACCACCGTGGACACCGTCGTCGGCTCCCGCATCGAGCACCCGGCCCCCGGTGACAGCACCGCCCCCATCCAGTGGGCGCCCACCTACCCCGACGCCATGTGGCGCCCGCTGGCCGGTCAGTCCACCGAGTGGATGCTGGCCGGGCTGAACAAGGTGCCCCCCGACAGCGCCGCGCTCGCCGTGACCAACCCCGCCTTCGTGGCGTCGTACATGGTCGGCCTCAACCACGAGTTCGCCCGCGAACTGCGGTGGCGCGAATACCCCACCGACCAGCGCGGTACCTACTTCGCCTCCTTCTGGGGCACCGGCGCCGAGATGCCGCCCCTGCACCAGTGGCAGACCGGTTCCCCTCTCGGCACCCATCTGACCGTCCCGGCCGACCGCGTGGTCCTCCTGCTGCGCACCGCCCTGCTCCGTCGCTACCCCGGCGCCCTCGTCTACGCGGCTCCTCTGCTGCCGCCGGCACCGGACGGCGCACGGGAACCCGACGACGCCCACGCCCAGCACCCGATCTTCCGCGGCGGCCTGGACCCCGACACGGCGTTCCTCGGCTTCGACCTGCGGCTCGGCGAGATCCTCGGCCACGACTGGTGCTTCGTCATCGCCGAACAGCCCACCGAACCCCGCTTCGGCCTGGACGATCCCACGGACCAGGTCCTCGCCAGCCCGCCGCCGCCCGGCCTGTGGGGCCGCACCTACGTGCCGCCGGCCGAGACAGTACCGCCCACCGACGCCGACGACTGGAACAACCTGGACTGGAGCCACTTCTTCGACTCGCGCCTGAAGTTCGAGGACGCGAGGCACGCTCCGGGAGACCGGCGCCCCAACGTCGCCCTCGGTGATCTGGTGTGGGGCGACAGCGCCGCCGGTATCGCCCGGCAGTGCTTCCAGCAGCCCGTACGGGTGGTCATGCCCGCCGAACGACTCCTGAGCCCGCAACCGCCGCTGTCCGCGCTGGACTTCGTCCATTGGACATCGGCCGGGCCGGACAGGGCGGTGGGGACACTGCACGGTCACCAGGTGACGCTCTCCGGACCGATGGGAACCGCCTTCGACTTCCATGACGCCTCTCCCGCATTCGCCAGGCCCGAGTTCACCCCGCGACTGGCCGCCACCGGCTTGCTGGAGATCCGTGGCGGCGCGGACCACGCGTTCACCCTCGACTTCGGCACCGTGCTGCACGACCCGGTCTTCCACCTGGGATCCTTGCGGTCGGTCCTGACGGTCACCTCCCCGCCGGGTACGGCTGTCGCCCGGCTCAGTGGCGACGCGCACTTCCGTGTCACCGCGAACACCGTCTCGGGGCCGGACGACACACCCGGGCCCGACGACTCGAACGGGAGCGTCCGTCTCGCCGGAGCCTTCACCACCGTCACGTTCACCCTGGTCCCGACCTTCGTCGGCGGCAGCATCGTCGACGGTGTCCTCTTCCAGGTCGGCGGGGCGCAAGCCGACGGCGGCGGGCCGGGTCCGTAGCGAGTCCAGGTCGCCACTCCGCTTCCAGGAGCCGCACGGATCGTCATGCCGGCGAACGGCTGCTCCACACCGTCCCAGCCTTAGGGAGGCAGACCGGATGACCGACCTCGCACCGCTGCGCGCGGCCGTCGCTCAGGCCGAGCAGCGCCGCGCCGGTCTCGGCCCCGAGGCCACGCCCGACCAGCGACGGGCCGCCTACCAGGCCCTCCAGACGGCCCGTCAGGCCCTCCACCAGGCGCTGCGCGAGTTCGTCGGCACGGCAGACGCCGACGCACTGCTCGCCCGGCTGGATCCCGAAGTGCCCCTCATGCTCACCCCGGTGCACCTGGAGACCCGGCTGCGGCCGGACGGCGGCCGGCCCGACACCCTCCAGGTGCGGATCTTTCCCGACGACATCCACGTCGACAGCCATGAACCGCTCCTCACCGACGGTGAGATCCAGCAGGGCAAGCGGTACTGGCGCATCGTCTTCCGGGCCGGGCGCACCGAGAACCCGGCGGGAGACCGGGCCCGTATCCGGCTCGGCGCCTGGGAGCAACTGTGCGGCACGCTGGGCCCGGCCCGCGCCCGCTGGATCGTCACCGTGCTGACCCCGAAAGCCGACGACCGCCCCGAACTGCCCCTGGCCGACGACGTGGCGGGTCCCGAGCCGTCCTGGCCCGCCGCATCCGACATTCCCACCCGCTCCCGCGGCTGGAACAGGCCGGCCACCGCCTCCACTCTCCCCGACCAGTTCATCGTCCAGGCCTTCCAGCAGACCCCGGACGGCGAGATCCTCGTCGGCGAGCGCCGCGGCGAGGCCGTACCGGACACCGTGCAGGTGAGACCTGACCCCGACGCGCCGGCCGCCCCCGCGGGCGCGACCACCACGCCCCTGACCGACCCCGGCCTGCGCTGGCTCACCGACTTCTCCGCCGCCCACGACAACGGTCTCGCCCTCACCGTGCCCCTCGACCGGCCCGGCTACGATCCGGACCTCCGCCCCCTGCTCTCGCGCGTCGTCACGTTCGGCGTGTCGGCCTCCATGGACCCGCAGATCTCCGCGGACCGGCTGGCCCGACTGCTCACCGGGCGGGCCCGCGACGGCGAGGCCGCCTACGTCCTGCAGGACACGCCCACCAACAACATCCCCGACCCTCACCACCCGCGGAACGACCCTCCCGACGTCGACGCCCTGCTGCACGCGGCCGCCCCGGCACCCTCCGCTCCCGATCCGTGGGCCAACGCCACCTGCCTGGCTTCGGCACTCGGCATCCCGCAGGAAGCCGGCGCCGCCCTGCCCGGCGGCACCGAACCCGAGCAGGCTGACGCGCGCGCCCTGCAACTGGCCCTGTGGAGCGCGACCGGCGACTTCTTCCTCGACCAGCTCCTCGAGAGCGACAGCCACACCGACGAGACCGGCATCGACCTGGAGTGGCTGCGTCTGCACCACGCGGACGCCGTGCGGGCCCGTGGCCCGCTGCCGACCCTGCGCCTGGGCAAGCAGCCGTACGGCCTGCTGCCCGTCACCGTCATGCGCCGCTGGAGCCCCGACCCACAGGGCGAGCACCGCCACCTCGCCGGACTGCACCGGGTGCTGACCACCCTGCGTCCGTTCTGGGAGGTCGGCGTCGACAGCATGCCGCGAGTCGGCGGACCCGACCAGCCCGGCGACACCCTCGCCCTGCCCAAGCCCGAACGGGACGTCCTGCGCGCCCTGGGCCTCGCAGCCGTATCGAAGTCCTGGGACGTGCGGGCCGTGCGCGGTGCCCTCAACGCCTGCTACACCAACCGCGTCCTGGGCCTGGTACAGGACTGCGGCTTCGGCCCCGAGTCCCGTCTGTCCACCGCCCTGAACCGGGCCCTGGGCATCGACTACGAGCCGGTCATCTCCCACCACGAGAACGAGCCGCGCAGCAACCGCCTGTGGATGCCCGCCACGCGACTGACGGAACTGCCCCCGGGCACCGACCCGATCAACGAACTCGCGGGATTCCTCGATGAGGTCGTCGACCGGTTCGAAACCCTGCACATCCTGGTGCGCCCGGCCCGGGCCCGCACCCTGCTGGAGGCGCTGCTGCGGCACACCGCCAACCTGGAGTACGGCCATGCCGCCGCCGGAGCCGCGCATGCGAACCACCTGGTGACGGACGCACGGCTGCGGTTCGCCGAGGTCCTGCTGGCACCCTCGACGGCCGGCACCCTCGCCTCCCAGGCCGGCCTCGCCCTCAGGCCGTTCACCCTCAAGGCCACCCTCGGCCTCACCCTGCCCGGCGTTGCCGAGGCCGCCGCACCCACCGTGCACGACGCCATCAACGACGCACGCGTCCTGCTCGCCCCCGCCGTCGAGGTCGCCGCCCTCCACCACCGGGGTGTCCTCGACGCCCTCAGCGCCGAACGCCCCTGGAGCGTGCGCCTGGCACAGGTCGACGCCGCCCTGCGCTACCTGTCCACCCGGGTCCACGACTTGCACGACGCCGGCCGGGATCCCTTCACCGTCCTGGAACGCCTCCTGGGCGAGTGCCTGGACCTCGCCTCCCACCGGCTCGACGCCTGGATCACCTCGCTGGCGACCGTACGCCTGAAGGCCATGCGATCCGCCACCCGCCGGCCCACCGGGGTGCAACTCGGCGCCTACGGATGGGTGGAGAACCTCTCACCGAGGGAAGGCCGCCGCAGCGAGGGATTCGTCCTGGCGCCCTCGCTCGCCCAGGCCACCACCTCCGCCGTCCTGCACAGCGGCGTCCTCTCCCACCCGTCGGACCCCGGTGCGTTCGCCGTGAACCTGTCCTCCAGCCGGATGCGGGCCGCCATGGCCGTGCTGGACGGCGTGCGCCAGGGGCAGCCGCTGGGCGCGCTGCTCGGCTACCGCCTGGAACGGCGGCTGCACGAGGCCCGGGAGAGCGCCACCGAGCCCTTGGAACTCGACCGGGTCATCGCTCCGCTGCGCACACAGTGGCCGTTGCGGGCCGTGCACCACCAGGCCCCGGGCGCCACGGATTTCGTCGCTCCGCACGATGTCACCGACGGGGCCGCCGTGGGCGCCCTCACCGTGGACGCCGCGCTGAGCCAACTGACGCCCACCGTCCATCCGCCCCTGGACGCCACACGGGAGGTACCCGCGGTCCGCGCCGCACTGGACGCCCTGCACGACGACATCGACGCCGTCGGCGACCTGCTGCTCGCCGAGAGCGTGCACCAGCTCGCGAACGGCAACCCGGACCGGGCCGGCGCCACCCTGGACAGCCTCGCCGCCGGCGGTCAGGCACCGCCCCGCCCCGAGATCCTCGACACCCCTGACCAGGGCACCGCCATCACCCACCGGATCCTGATCGTCGTCCCCAAGGACGTGCCCCTGTCGCACGGCTGGGACGGCCCGGCCCAGCGCGCCCGGCCCCGCGCGCTCGCCGAACCGCTGCTCGACGCGTGGGCCGGCCATCAGCTGGGGCGGACCGACCGGATCCGGCTCCAGGTCGCCTGGCGGCGGCCCGGCCACCCCACGCCGGCGGCGACCCGCCAGCACCCCTGGCCGCTCACCGACCCGTGCGCGCTGGACATCGTGGCCCTCACCGCCGCCGGAAGCCTGCGCGCGGCGCTGAGCCAGGCCCTGACCGCACACCGCCCGTCCGACCTGCCGGGCGATGCCGTGGCCGACCTGCTCGACGGGCGGGACGCCCACTGGCCGCGTTCGACGGTGTCCCTGCAGGAGTTCGAGGCGCTGGCCGGTGCGGTCGCCGCGGTCCTCGCCGCCGGCCGGCCCGGCACGCCCGCCGACCTGGCACCCGCCGCCAACCCGCCCACACAGGCCCCCGACGAGACCGAGCTGCGCGGCCGCGCACAGAGCGCCATGGCGGGTCTGAAGCTCGCCAAGGACGCCGCTGACCTGCAACGTCTGTCCGCCTACGGAATCGTCGTACCCCCATCCGACACCGACGACGCGGCCGCGCGCGCGAGGGCCGCCCAGCAGGAGGCCGACACCCGACTCGGCCTCGCCGCGCAAGCACTGGCCGGTAAGGGCCCGCAGGCCGCGGTGGCCGCCCTGCAGGCGGTCTTCGGGCCCGGGTTCCGCGCCGTCGGCCTGACCACCGCACCGGCCCCCGCCCCGCTCGCGGCGTCCTTCGGGCCCGGCCTGGACCGCGGCGGCACGGACGACACCATCCCGCGCGACTGGCTCGAACGGACGGCGGCCGTACGGCCCGGTGCCTCGGCCCTCGCCGACCTGCTGCTGCACACCGACGCGGTCGGCACCGGCGGAGACTTCGCGCTGCGGATCGGGCAGACCCCGTTCACCGCCCACGACCACTGGGTCGGCGCCGCCCGCACGGCGGGCCTGCCCTCGGCGACCGGCCTGGCCGTGCACGGCCTGGCCGCCCCCGACCTCACCCACCCCGTGGCCGTCCTTGTCGTCGACGAATGGCCGGAACTGATCCCGGCCGGGCGACAGACGGCAGGAGTCGCCTTCCACTACGACGCCCCCGGCGCCCGCGCCCCCCAGGCCGTGCTGCTCGCCGTACCGCCACAGGTGGGCCACCCCTGGACGGCCGAGCTGCTGAGCGAGACCGTTCGCGAGGCACTCGACCTCACCGGACTGCGCCTGGTCGACCTGCAGGCGCTCGGCTGGCTGGGCCGCTACCTGCCCGCCGTCTACCTGCCCCAGGACGCCCTCGGGTCCTTCCCCGGCATCGACCTCAAGGACATGCTGAAGACCCACATCGCCGCAGGCGTCATCGCCAAGCTGAGAGACCTGGAGGCCTGAGCATGGCCGACGACAAGGCGGTCTTCGCACAGTTCCACCGCATCGAGCCGAACGTCCGGCCGAGCGGCACCGGCGGACAGCTCGACGAGGCCCTCCAGGCCCGGATCGCCGACCCGCTCTTCCTGCTGGCCAGGCAGCGGCAACTCGCCGAGTTTCACGGCGAGGACGGCGGCTCACCGGTCGGCTGTTCGCTCACCACGGCGGCGGCCACCGTGGACCGGTTCCGGCCCGGCGACACCGCACCCTCGGTGCCGTATCCGCCGGGCGTGCCCGTCGAGTATCTCGCCGAGGCCGGCCGCGGCCCGGACCCGGCGGACCGGGAGCTGCCGCTGCGCACCGCCGCGCGGGCCGGACTGCGGTTCCTCCACCAGCTCGGCGCGCTGCCCACCGGCGTCCAGAACTCCGTCACGGACCAGGCACTGGCCAAGTTCCCCCTCCTCGACAGCGCCTCCCCGGGGGAGCCCGCAGGCGAGCCGGAGGCCGACCCCGCGGGCCGTACGCTGGGGCAGGTCCTGCTGGTTCGCGCCCCGCACGGCGGAAAGCTCGCGCGCGGACTGGCCGCCGGCTGGCATCCGACCGGCCTCAGCCCGGCCCAGCTGACCGCCTTCAACCAGGCCGCGACCGCATGGAAGTCCTGGTTCGCCGCCGAGCACACCCCGCCGGCCGACTCCAGTTGGGTGCGCGACCGCCTGGAGCACCACTTCGCCGTCGAGGCCTCCCGGGGCAATCAGCGCATCACCCTGACCGCTCCCGAATACCCGGGCGGCGGCGCCGAGGGCTACCAGTTCGAAATCGACGCCGCCGCCACCGCCTTCACCACCCCGGGCTCGTCCACCCGCACCGTCCTGCCCACCCGCGCCACCTACCCCGGCATGCCCGCCGAGCGCTGGTGGGAGTTCGAGGACACCACCGTCAACCTGCCCTCCATCGAGGCCGGCGTGGCCGACCTCGCCCGGCTGCTGCTGGTGGAGTTCGCCAACGTGTACGGCAACGACCACTGGGTCGTCCCGCTGGAGCTGGAGGTCGGGCAGGTCCACGGCGTCACGGACCTCACCGTCGTGGACACCTTCGGCGACCCGCTGGCCCTTCAGGCCGCGGGCGACGAGCACTGGTCCCTGTTCCGGCTCGGCGTCGCCGGATCCCGCCGCCCGGGACCGGCCCTGCTGCCGCTCCTGCCCAGGGCCGCGGGCCGCATCGAAGGACCGCCCGTGGAGGAAGTGCTGTTCGTCCGCGACGAGATGGCCAACCTCGCCTGGGCGATCGAACGCACCGTGCAGAGCGCGACCGGCAAGCCCCGCCCACGCGCCGACGAGACACCCGACCTGACCCCGCCCGGCCCGTCGGACGTTCCCGGCGCCCTGGCCTACCAGCTCGAATCGTCCGTGCCCTACCACTGGATCCCGCTCGTCCCCGTCCCACTCGTACCCGGCTCGGCCGCGATCCGGTTCCGGCGCGGGCGGATGACCCTCCCCACCGCACAGGGCACCGTGCGCACCCAGGCACGCGGACGGCTGCTGGAGCCGGAAGTGCACCGGGTGTACTTCCGCGACGAGGAGATCCCGCGCTCCGGGGTGACGGCCGGCCGGGTCCCGGTGACCGTGCGCGGCCACGACGGCCACCACTACCGCTGGGTCGGACGCCGTTCCCGCGCCGGGCAGGGCGAGGCCGCCTCCCAACTGGCCTTCGACGCAGTGCTCCCCGCCAAGGAGACCACGCCATGAACCACGGCGACGGCGCGGTGAGCGCTCTCACCCTCACCGGGAACGGATCGGAACTCGTCAGCGCCGACGCCGCCGGCCGCGTCCTGCGCTGGCGCCGGGAGACCGGCGAAGCACTCTGCTCCCTGCTGGTCGCCCACAAGCGCAGCGTCTGGTCGATGCTCCTCACACCCGACGACAACGAGATCGTCACCGCCGGCAGCGACGGCAGCCTGCGCCGCTGGAACCGCACCACCTCCGCCGCCGTGGCCGACCCCTTCCCCGCCCACGACGACTGGATCCTCGCCCTGCGTAAGACCACCGACGGCGCCGAACTGCTCACCGCCGCCTACGACGGCACGGTACGGCGCTGGAACCGGACCGACGGCACCTCCCTCGCCCCGCCGCTGAACGCCCACGACGGGGCCATCCGCGCGATGACCCTCACCCCGGACGACGAGGAGATCGTCACCGCCGGCAACGACGGCGCCGTGCGCCGCTGGCACCGCACCGACGCCACCCTCCTGGCCGGCTTCGACGGTCACATCGGCCCCGTACCCGCCGTGGCCGTCACCGCCGACGGCGGCGAGATCGTCAGCGGCGGCCGGGACGGCACGGTGCGGCGCTGGGACCGGGGGAGCGGCGGCCCGCTGAGTGACCCCCTCGTGGCCGGTGCCCCGGTCCGCGTCCTCACCCTGACCACCGACGGCGAGATCGTCGCGGGCTGCGACGACGGCACCGTCCGCCGCTGGCAGCGCACCACCGGCAAGCCCGTGGGGACGCCCATGGCCACCGGTCACCCCAGTGTCTGGGCGATCACCGCCACCCCCGACAGCAGGGAGATCATCACCGGCGGCTGGGACGGGTTCATCCACCGCTGGACCCGCGATCCGGCCGACCCCGCCGTCCTGCGCCGGGCCACCCAGCAGACCCGGGTCGACACCGCGCCGCGCCTGGAGATCCGCGGCACCACACCGTTCTGACGCTTGCCCGACACCGGGAAGCGTGCCCGATGCAGGGAGCAGCCGATGCCCGACATCGAGATCGACACCTCGCGTCTCACCGCGCCGTCGTTCACGGTGCCCGAGGCCGGCACCGGGCCGATCGACGGCTCGGTCACCCCGCCGCCCCCGGTGACGCTACCGGCCCCCGGCACGTACCACCTGAAACAGGGCTCCGCCCCCGCCTCCGACGTGGTCTTCTCGGTGACCGCGGACGGCACGCTCGACTTCGACGCGGCACTCGACGGCGTCGCCGAAGGCCGCGGCACCCGCCGCCTGACCCTGCGCGGGCTGCCCGTGCACCTGGACGCCACCGCCCTGGACCACGCGCTGAAACTGGAGATCGGCGGCCTGCCCCTGCCCGCGGACCGACCCCACGATCTTGTCCTGCTGCCCTGCCAGCAATACCGCCTCAGCGGAGGAAACGGAAACCTGGCCTTCGCGCTTCCTGTCACCGGCTCGATCCAACTCGATCCGGACGCCGCTGGTTTCGCCTCGGCGTCCGGCAATACGCTGACCATTCAGGGCCGCACGATCCGCATCGACGGAACAGCACTGTCCCACGACGTGGAGCCGACCGGCCTTTCCGGGCTGAGCTTCCATCCGCGTGCGTCTGTGAACGAGCTGACGGTGCTACCGGCGGACGGCTACGGCTTCTACGCGGGGTCGAGTTTCGTCGCGGACCTGAAGTTCGCTGTCGGCCGGGACGGACAGGTGAGCGTCGCGCCGGAGTTCGCCGGCTTCGCCACGGCCGCGGGAGACACGCTCATTCTGCGGGGTCGCACGATTCACGTCGACGGAACGGCGCTGAGCGGCGACGTGGAACCGACTGGCGCCGGAATGAGCTTTCTGCCGCGTACGTCCGTGCATCAGCTGACGGTGCTGCCGGCCACGGGATATGGCTTCTACACGGGGTCGGGAGTCGTCGCGGACCTGAAGTTCGCTGTCGGCCGGGACGGACAGGTGAGCGTCGCGCCGGAGTTCGCCAGCTTCGCCACGGCCGTGGGAGACACGCTCGTGCTGACCGGCTGCACCATTCGTGTCGACGGAACCGCGCTGTCCCACGACCTGCTGCCGTTGGGAATCGCCCGGGCGGACGAGTTCCTGCCGCGGGCGTCGGTGAACGAGCTGACGCTCCTGCCGGCGGACGGCTACGGCTTCCAGCCCGGATCCGGACTCGTCGCGGACCTGAAGTTCGGAGTCGACCCTGACGGGCACGTCTACGTCGACTTCGAGTTCGCCGGCTTCGCGTCGGCGGTCGCGGACACGCTCGTCCTGCACGGTTACCCGGTCCTGATCGACGCGACGGCCGCGGACAGCGACCTCGTCGGGCTGAGCAACATCTCGGCGTCCACCCCCGGCCCACCACCGAACCGCCGCGGCCCCCGGGAGATCCTCTACGCCCTGCTGCCCGCCCGCGGCTACCTCCCGCAGACGGTGAACGGCGTCCTGCGGACGGGGTTCGACTTCGAGCGGGACGGCACCGTCACCTTCCCCTACTCGGCGGCCGGCCGCTACAGCGTCGCGTCCCCCACCGCACCCACCCCGTCCGAGCAGGGGCAGGAAGTCACCCTCAACGCCCTGGTGCGCCCGACGGACGCCGATGCGGGCCCGCCCCGCGGCACGGTGATCTTCTCGCTCCAGCAGGGACCGCCCCTCGGTACCGCCGAGGTGGACGACCAGGGGCGGGCGAGCATCACCACGAGCGATCTGCCGCTCGGCGACAGCGTCATCGCCATCGACTACGCGGGAGGCGATGCCTTCGTGCCGGCCAGTACCACCGTCCCTCATCACGTCAACCCAAGGCAGGGCGAGCCCGTCGGGGACGCACCGCTGGCGGAGGTCCTGGACTGGGCGCTGCTGCCCACCCTCGCCCTGATGGCCGACCCGCACGCGGTCGACGGCCATGTGAAGCTGGCCCAGAGCCTGCTGAACGCCGCTGGAGCCGCAGCGCCCACCCTCGTCGTCGACGGCAACTTCGGCGTCCTGACCCAAGCCGCCGTACACACCTTCCGCGCCGGACCGATCCTCACCCCCGGGGACGACATCGACACACCCGTCTGGTTCGCGCTCGCCGTGGCTGCGCCCTTCCCCCTCCTGGAGCCCGGCCCCCGTATCCCGCCCATGACGGGGCCGCCGGTGGCCGTCGTCCAGCGCCTGCTGAACCAGCAGGGCCCCGAGCCGCCCCTCGACGACGACGGGAAGTACGGACCCGAGACGGAGACCGCGGTACAGACCTTCCAGATGGCCCACGGCCTCACCGTCACCGGAACCGTGACCCCCGAGACCTGGGTCGCGCTCGCCGGGCCGCCGCCCACCCCGACCCCCTCCGGCCCGTCCGGCTCCAGGAGCATGCGCCTGACGTTCTCCTACGACAGCGCGGACTGGGCGCAGGGCGGCCCGGTCGTCCGGTTCGTCTCGCGGGAGGACCTGGAGATGACCGCGCCGCTCGCCGCCGATCCCGACGACTCCCCCCACGGCCGCGCCGGGTTCTGGTACGAGCTCCGCGATGCGGCCGGCCGGGTGCTGTACCGGCGTGGCCGACACCGGCCGATCGCCGTCCTCCGGGAGGTCCCGGGCCCCGAGGACGACGGCGGTCTCGTCGCCCTCCCCGTCGACGCTCCCCGGGGCACCTTCGAGCTGATTGCACCCTTGCTGCCCGAAGGCGCCTCGGTCGTCCTGTTCAGCAGCCCGCCCGATCCGGACCGGCTGGACGAACCGGCGTCCGAGATCTTCTCTCTGCCCGTCGACTAGCCGCCTTGAAGGAGGACCAGTGAAGGTCGTCGACTTCGCCCTCGGGGACGCGAGCCGGGTCGCCCACGGCTGGACCATCGCCGTGCTGCCCGAGGGTTACACACAGGTCGAACTCGACGCCGGGCTGTTCGACGCGGACGTGGCGAAGTTCGTCAAACGGCTGCTGGTGACCTCGCCGTTCAACGATGCCGGCCTGCGGCCACTGCTGAACGTGGTCAAGGTCCGCAAGGCGTCGGCGCACACCGGAAACACCATCCACCTCATCACTCCGACCCCTACCACGTCCCCCTTCGGCACCATGTTCGGCGCCATGTTCGGCCGGGACACCTTCCAAGGGCATCAGATCGAACGTATCATCTTCGGCGATGACGCTGCCGTGAAGAAGGCCGTGCACGACGAGCCCGGCCTCGGGCCGGTGAACCACTTCCTCGTCTTGATAAACAACACCCAGACCGACGGCGGATGCATGAGTAACGAGGTCGGCTGGTTCACCAAATTCAGGGCTTCCTGGCCCGACGTGGCCATCCACGAACTCGGGCACCAGGCGTTCAGGCTCGCCGACGAGTATCCCTATCGGAACGACTTCTCGGACCCGGTGTCCACGCACCCCGGTGGCGACCCGACTGTCCCCAACGTCACCACGGTCACCGATGTCGCCACCATGAAGTGGGCCGAGGTCCTCACTCTGCCGCAGTCCCAGGTCCCCACCACGGTGCGGGCCACTCCCTGCGTGCGGAACCACCCGGTCATCGCGGCGAACCCGCCGATTCCCGCGGACGCCGTGGGTGCCTACGAGGGCGCGCAATACCACGACTGCGGCGTCTTCCGACCGTCACTTCAGTGCCGCATGCGGGAGAGCACTCGACCGTTCTGCCGGGTATGCGAGATGACTGCACATATCGACATCGGCCACTACTTGGTCGACGTGCGCGCCGGAAGTGAGTACGGCGCCGGGGCCTGGACGCATGTGCAGAGCCTCGCGGCCGGCGCGAACCCGGAGCGCATGCTGTCGTACAACGCGGCCACAGGCGCCTACGCGATCTCCGCCGCCGCCACCTACCGGTTCCCGATCCGCCGCCCCGACGGCACTCCGCCGATCGACTCCCACGACCCGGCGGTCGGGACCGGATCCCTCGGCGCCGGCTGGACCTGGCTGGCCCCCTTCGACTTCGGTGGAACTCTCCACTACTTCGGCCATCAGTTCGGCTCCGGTATGCAGGGCATCTTCGCGATGGACGCGACGTTCACCTCGGTCAGCCTCACCCACGCCACCCCACCTGGTCACGCCTCGCACACCCACGTCGTGACCCTCAACCTGGGCGGGGCGCCGCACTATGTCGGCTACAACAGTCTCACCGGCGACGCCGGGCTGTTCCGCCTCGACAGTGACACCGCCGATCCGGTGCCCGTTTCCACGATGCAGTGGGGTGCCGGCCACACGGCCGTCGTGGCCATCATGATCGGCAGCGAGCCCTACGTCATGACCTACCGGATGAGCACCGGCGAGTTGATGATCCGTCATCTCACCTCGTCGAGTTTCACCATGACCTTCGCATCGCCATCCGGATTCTGGAAACGCAACATCACTCATGTGGCACTGCTGGATCTGGCCGACCGCCCGTACCTCGTCCGCTACTCCAGCTTTGACGGCAGCGCTGCCGTCCATCACGTGCGTGACGGCGGGACAGGTGTAGACCTGGTGTGCCGCGTTCCGCCCCTCGGCCCCGGGGCTCTGTCGATTCCGGACCTGGGGTCCGCGGCTCTGTCGATTCTCGGTGCGGGTGCACCAGTGATGGGTCGCGTGCAACTCCCCGAGCCGAACAGCGGCCGGAGCCCGTGGCTGTACATCTACAACGCCCTGAAGCAGACGCTGAACCTCACTCCCGTGGAGGCGCGTTGATCAAGGGGCGGACGTGTGGATCTATGGTTCTGGGCTGATGCCGCCGTTCTCGTCCATCTCGAAACGGAGGCTGTCCACCTTGCCCGAGTTCTTGATCGCGTACGGCCCCGTGGCGAACGCGGCAGCCGACCAGCCGATGAAGGACACCTTTGACACACTGCGTGTGGTGCGGATGTATTCGACGACGGTGCCGGGTTCCTCCTGATGATCGCTCTGTGAGCTGGTCAGTACGAACGGGTACCTGGGCAACAAGGGCTGCTCCACCTCCCGGAAGGGATCGACTGGATCAACCTCCGTGCTGAAAACGCTCAGTCTGTCGAGGCGAGGGGTACGCTGCGCCCGACCCCGAATCGAGGAACAGCACGATGACGAAGCGCGGTCTCCCCCATCCCGAGCACCTGCGCCTGGGCCAGGTCCTCTCCGGCGTGCGGAGCCAGTTGGTGCACGAGCAGACCGGGTTGATGAACGCGTACCCGCGGACAGGACCGAGGGCCTTCCCGGCTGAGCAACTGCAGGTGGCGATCGAAGCGTTGGATCAGGCGCGCATGGCGCTGGAGGAGGCCGTGGTCGATGAGCACCCCGAAGTGCCGAGACGCAGGACTACTACCCGTACGAAGAACATCGGGCGGAGCTAGTGGTGCCGGAGAAGCCAGTCAGCCGCCCAGGCCGAGTCCGCTTCGGGCGACAGGAGCCCTGAAGTAGCCGGAGAAGCGGTGAGGTCGCCAAACGGCGGCGACGCCCCGCGCGCTGAGGGCGTCCCGGCGAGAGCTGAGAGGTCGCCGCCGCCAAGGATCGTTCGTCGCGATGCAGCACGAGGCCTAGGTCGGACGCCCGTCCATGTCGGCGGCGCGCTCTCGCTCAGAATCTTGATCACCAGTCGAGCCACGTTGAGACGAACGCGGCGGTGGTGGCGCAGCCCGTCTTACGTCCGGGTGGTAGTTCGGCAAGGACCCGTTGTGAGAGAGCCGGTGGCGGATACTGACGGCCATGGCGATGAGCGTGGGCTTGGGGCCGAAGGAGCTGAAGGCAGCCCTGGAGGGTGTGATGCCCTGGCTGACGCCGACTGGTCACGCGTCGGAGGCGTTGGAGAAGCTGGACCGACCGCTGCTGGCCTGGATGAAGGACCCCGACCTCCACATGTTCGACTCGGCTGCGCACTACGCCGAGTACGCAGACCAACCGGGCGGCCTGTCCCAGCTGGAACGCAAGATCGCGAAGTCGCCATCCCGTCCGGAATGGGAGATGGAACGGGTGCGGTCGCCGGACGAGGAGACCGACGAGGCGTATGACGCCGCCTATGAGAAGGCGTGTGTGACGATCGGCGGCCGTCGGCTGCATCCGCGTGATCTCGACGCCTACACCACCATCGCCTACGAGCTCGCCGACCTCGCAGACCAGGACGCTACAGATCTCCTCCAGGTCCACGAACCGGGTCTCATCCGGCCAGAGTCGAAGGACGCGTCGACCGCCGGGGAAGCGACGGCCGTCCTGCCACACCTGGACAACCTCGTAGAACCCGGCGAGGGAGAACGTCCGGCGGGATTCCTCCCGTACCGCCGCTGCGCCGGCGCCGCGGCGGACGATGCCGCGGCCCGCCGTTCGGGCGAGGGCGCGCAGACGGCGGACTCCACCTCGCCGGTGCCTGTGGCGGCCCTGACGACGGCGCAAGGCTGACGTATGGCCCCTGGGCCCCCACGGTTCGCGGTCGAGGGCTCGGCTGTTCTACGGAGCCGGGCTGATGTCGCCGTTGGTGTTCATGTCGAAGATGCCCTGGGTCTTGCCGTCGACCTTCAGGTGCTTGAGCCAGTGCTTCGAGAGGTTGTGCACGTTCTTGTGCTGCATCTCCCACACCACCGAATGCCCGGCGCAGTCCAGCTTGACCATCAGCTTGTGGTCGCCGGCGATGGCGTTGTAGAGCGCGGGGACCGAGAAGTTGAATTCCGGATCTTCGCTCGACGTGTTCACCTGCCTGTCGTGCTCCCCGTACGCGATGAGGACCGGCACGCTGCCGCCGAGGACGCCGCCCTGCGCCGCGGTGGTCTTGTTCCAGCCCCACCGGACGAAGTTTCTGATGCGATTGCGCCCTTCCCCGTCCGGACCCCACGTGCTGCCCACCGGATCGCTTTTCATGATCGCGTCCCACGCCTTGTCGCGCATCTCTTCTTCGCGCTGTCCCTCGCAGTGCACCTCGTTGCCCCACCCGTTCCAGGTTCCGTCTTTCGTGCTCAGGAACGTCGGGAAGCCGGGCTGCGGCAGCGGGTCGGGGGCGTTCGACGTGCCCTCGGGCGGGAAGATCGGCGCCAGCAGGAACAGGCTCGACACCTTGCCCGGGTTCTTGACCGCGTACGGCCCCATCGTGAACGCGGCCGCGGACCAGCCGATGAAGGCGACCTTCTTCACCCCGCGCTCGCGGATGATCCACTCCACGACGGTGTTCAGTTCGTCCCGGTCGCTGTTCGAGTTGGTCAGCTGGAACGGATAGTTCGGCGGGCCCGGCGTGAAACCTGGAGGCCTCGGCTTCAGAAGGTTCTGCTGGGCGGGGTTGACGTTGCGAGGGTCCTCCATCTTCGGCCGCGGCGACAGCCCCGAGCCCTGGAGGTCCATCATGAAGACGTCGTAACCGGCCTTCGCCAGCGCATCGGCCCAGCTGTACGACTTGAAATCGAGATCAAAGCCCGCGAGCACCGGAACGCTCCGGCCGTGGAGCATCAGGACGGCCGTGCGCTCGTCGGGGTGGCCGGGGGGCGTGCCGTCGCGCTCCCGCACGAAGAGTTCGACGTCCTCGCCCCTGTTCGCGGGGACGGTGGACTTGTGGGGTACCCGGTGGTCTTGCACGGTGACGGGCATGAGGATCCGTTCTATGAGCTCGGCCGGGGCGTCGTTGCCCCGCCCAGACCACGCTCGATGCGCGGGACCGTCCGCGCCACAGCAGGGGACCAGTCGTGTGACGTGCACTTTCTCCGTGCCGACGGCGGCCTGCTCCTGCTCGTCGTCCTCCAACGGCGACAGCGACAGCGCCACCCCGTCGGCGGTCAACTCGCCCGCCAGCCCCGTCAGCCCGGCGTGCCGCTCAGCGACCTCCCGCACGATCCGCCTCGGCGTGTTCTCCGCGTCCATCCGCCGCCCGTTGCGGGAGCTGAGCAGCGGCCTGGAGGCAAGCGCCGATGCGACTACTCTACGAACGCCAGACCGGCAGGCGAAAAGACCAGACCGGTAGAACGCGCCTCATTGTGTTAGCCGCTGTAAGAGGACGTTCCGGCTGAAGACATGACAGTTCAGGGATTGTGCCAAGTTATGGGTGTTTCACCCGTTGCTCGTTTCGCGAGGTTGGAGATCATCGCGAGCCGGATCATGCTCTCGGAGTGGGCGGGTTTGGTCTCATAGTCCCGGGCGAGGCGTCGGTGCATCATGATCCAGCCGAAACTTCGCTCCACGACCCACCTTCGCGGAATCACAGAGAACCCTTTGACCTGCGCGTTTCTCGGGACGACGTTGACGTCGATGCCGACGGTGGCGCCGTGCTCGATGGCCTGGGTCTTGTAGCCGGTGTCGACCCACGCCTTGGTGATCGTGGGGTGGTCGGCGGCGATCTGAGTGAGGAGCTGTTTGCCGGCCTCGTTGTCGGAGACGCTGGCGGCGGTCACCATGACCAGCAGTAATAAGCCGAGGGTGTCGACGACGATGCTGCGTTTACGGCCCACGATCTTCTTGCCGGCGTCGGTGCCCTGGGTGTCAGTGGGCACGCTGGGAGCGGTCTTGATGCTCTGCGCGTCGATGACGCAGGCGGTGGGCTCGGCGGCGCGTCCTTCCTGCTCACGGACCAGTCGGTGCAGGCGGACGCCGAGTTTCTCGATGGTGCCGTCGGCTGTCCAGTCGCTGAAGTAGCTGAACACGGTGGTGTGCGGAGGGAAGTCGTGCGGCAGGTAGCGCCAGGGGACGCCGGTCCGGTTGAGGAAGAGGATCGCGTCCATCACTTCGCGCAGGTCAGTGACCTTGCCGCCGAGGTTGAGCGAGGTCTTCTGCCGCTCGGCCCGCCATGCCGTCAAGGTCGGTTCCATCAGTGCCCAGCGGGCGTCGGACAGGTCACTCGGGTACGGCTGGCGCTGCTGCGAAGAGGTCATGGGGATACTCATGCACGGGGCTCCTGGTCGGGCATATCGCTCGATCAGGCGAGGCAAAAGCCAACTTCAGGCGCGTATTCGAACCGGACATGAGCTATCGGTAGAAAACAGAGTAAAGGGCAAGGCCAGGTGCGTCTCGACCGAAGAGACATACCGCTTGTTCTGCCTGTACAGGCTGATTCCCGGCAAGCGCCAACTGCCGTAAACCGCCGTATAGATGACACGAACGCCCTCTAAGACCGTGTTTGAGATCTGTGGTGTCCAGCGGCCCGGGTGGTCGTTGAGTCTCATGTGAATGCTGCTGGGGGTGGGTATCCGTCCGACCTGACGGATGAACAGTGGGCGCTTGTGGAGCCGTTGCTGCCGCTCGCCAGGGTGGGCCCGAAAGGCGGCCGACGGGAGAAGCATCCACGGCGGCGGATCTTGGACGCGATCTTCTACGTCGTGCGGACCGGGTGCGCTTGGCGGCAGCTACCGAAGGACTTCGCGCCATGGCCCACGGTGTACTGGTACTTCACGTGGTGGCACGACGACGGGACGGTCGAGCGGATCCACGACGCCCTTCGCGGCCAGGTCCGCGAGGCCGAGGGCCGCGGCGCCGAACCGAGCGCGGGACTGATCGACTCGCAGTCCGTGCGTACCGCCGACACCGTCCCTGCGGCCACCAGGGGCTTCGATGCGGGTAAGAAGGTCAAGGGCCGCAAGCGGTTCCTCGTGACCGACACGCTCGGTCTTCTCCTGGCTGTCCACGTGGTCGCCGCGAACGTGCAGGACCGCGACGGCGGAAAGCGCCCGCTGCTGTGGACCCGCCTCGACCATCCGAGCGTGCGGAAGATCTGGGCCGACCAGGGCTTCGCTGGCCGCCTGGTGGACTGGGCCACCCAGATCCTCGGCCGCGAGCTGGAGATTGTCCGCAAGGACCCTGGCCAGCGAGGCTTCCAAGTGCAACCGAAGCGGTGGGCAATCGAACGCACTGTCGTGGATCATCGCCAACCGACGCCTGGCCCGTGACTACGAGACAAGCCCGGCGCATTCGGAGACCTGAAGTTCCCCCGTGATGTCGGACACTCGATACTTACGCCGCGAGGGCGTGTCCTTGTTCGTGTCGTTGCCGGATCTCCAGCGGGGTGAGGTAGCCCCAGACCGGGTGCTTGCGCAGCCTTTCGTGAAGGCCGCCAGTTAGCCACCAAAACTGGAACCTGAGAGGTGGGGCAGGTCAACCTGTCACCCAACCCTGCATCAGACCCGGCACTCCAAAGCACCAGCTCGACTTGCAGGAGTGACATCGGCCGACGCGGTGAGCAAGCGGCGTCATGGGAGATGTACGGTGCGTGTCACGCCCGGATTCCCAGCGCCGGGAGTACCGTTTCGGCGACTCGGTAGGCCTCCTCCAGGAGCGGGTTGCCGGACAGGATGAAGGTGTCGACGCCCAGCTCCTCGTACTCCTTCAGGCGCTCGACTACCTGGGACGTGGAGCCGACGACGGCGGTGCCCGGTCCTGGCCGGAACAGGCTCATGCCAGGCCAGAGGTTCAGATGGACCTCGAGTTCACGGGCGCGCGCCGGGACCTTGCCGCCGTGCTGGCGGAACTGGCGCTGCCAGCCGACGCCGTCCTCGCCCACCCTGTCGCCGAGCTGGCGCGCATAGGTGGCCTCGCTGGTGACGTCGAGCAGCCGGTCGGCGGCGGCCCACGCCTCGCCCTCGGTGTCGCGGACGATCAGGTGCAGCCGCAGCCCGATGCGCAGGGTCCGCCCGTACGCGGCAGCGCGCTCACGCACCCGGTCGAGCTTCTCCTTGAGCAGGTGCGGCGGTTCGCCCCAGGTCAGATAGGCGTCGACGTGCTGGGCGGCCATCTCGATGCCAGGCTCCGAGGAACCTCCGAACCAGAGCGGGACGTGCGGGGCCTGCACCGGTTTCAGGTCGCGGAAGGATGCACCCGCGTCCCGGAGCTCGTAGAAGCGGCCCTTGTGGTCGAAGACCTCACCGGCGGTCAGCCGTTTCACGATCGACCAGTACTCGGCGCTGAGCGCGTAGCGCTCGTCGTGCTCGACCTGGAGGCCGTACTCGCGCAGGGCCTTCGTCGAGCCGTTGACGACGTTGAAGCGCAGCCGGCCGCCGAAGAGGGTGTCGAAGCTGAGCGCCATCTTGGCGAGGAGCGTCGGGGAGATCAGGCCGGGGTGGACGGCGATCAGCGGTTTGAAGCGGGTGCTGGTGGTGGCGGACAGGGCGCTGCCGAGCGGCCACACGTCGTACAGGTCGGTGGCGAGCAGCGCGCCGGTGAAGCCGAGGCGTTCGACGGCGCCGGCGAGCTGCTGGAGGTAGCCCAGGTCGACGGGCCGGCGCCCCGCCGGCTCCCAAGGGTAGGCACCTTCGCGCGGAATGATGTACCAGAGGACTTCGGGGGCCATGTCACGTACTCCTCAGGCCTTGTGGGCGACGGCGCGGGCGACCCTCACCGGGCGCTCGATGAAGCCGGTGCGGAGGAAGATGTCTGCGGCCTCCTGCTGTTCGGCGAGGAACGCGTCGCTCACGTCCTCAATCTGCCAGGGCAGCGCGCGCAGGGCCGTCTCCCAGTCGTCGGCGGCGCCGCCCTGGTACTCGGCCGCGATCTCGGCAGCCTCGCGCGGGTGTGTCTCGGCCCAGTCGTCGGCGCGCCGCAGTGCCCGGGTCAGCGCCTCGACGACCTCGGGCTGCCCCTCGGCGAGTTCCCTGCGGGTGAAGAACACCGAGCGGTCGGTGATGACGTCGCCCGTGGGCACAAGAACGCGGAGGCCTCCGGCGCGGCGCGCGGCGGCGAGCTGCGGGCCCTGCGCGACCCAGGCGGCGATCTCACCGGAGCGCAGCAGCTTCTCGCTGTGCTCGTCGCTGCGTACGGCGGTGATGTCGGTGGCGTACGAGAGTCCGGCGTCGTCGAGCGCCTTGGCGACCAGATGGGTCTGCCAGGAGCCGATCGCCAGGTGGACGGTGCCGCCCTTGAGGTCGGCGACGGTGCGTACGGGGCTGTCCTCGGTGACGAGGAGTGCGCCGTGGTCGGGGCGCGGCGCCGAGATTGCCGTGTACACGATGTCGTGCCCGGTGGCCTGGGCGGTGACGGGCGGGGTCGATCCGGTGCCGCCGAAGTCGATCACTCCCTGGGTGAGGAGCTCGCCAGTGCGCACGCCGTTCGTGTAGGTGTGGAAGTCGACCGTCTCCCCGACGGCGGCGAGTTCTTCGGCCGCGTAATCGAGGCGCGAGAGGTAGTAGAGGGTCGGGTTGCTGTTGTGCACACCAATGGTGATGGTCACTCAGATCACTCCGGTTTCAGCAAGATTGGCAGTCTCGGCGAGCTGCACGCCGAGGTCGTTCAGGAGCCGTCGCCGCAGCGTGGCGAAGGCGGAGTCGCCCGGGTCGCGCGGGCGGTCCACGGTGACGGGCTCGTCGGTGACGAGCCGGCCGTCGCGCAGGACGCAGACGCGGTCCGCGAGGCGCACGGCCTCCTCGACGTCGTGCGTGACGAGAAGCACGGCTGGGCGGTGCACCCGGCACAGCTCGCCCACCAGGTCCTGCATCTTCAGCCGGGTGAGCGCGTCGAGGGCGGCGAACGGCTCGTCGAGCAGGAGGAGTTCGGGCTCCCGGACGAGGGCACGAGCGAGCGCGACGCGCTGCGCCTCGCCGCCCGATAGGGTGGCGGGCCAGGCCCGGGCGTGCCGTTCCAGGCCGACCTCGGCGAGCGCACGCCGGCCGCGCTCCGCCTCGCCGCGCGGCAGCGCGACGGTCACATTGGTCAGCACGCGCTTCGAGGGCACGAGCCGGGGCTCCTGGAAGACGATCGTGCGCGCCCGCGGAACCAGGACCTGTCCCCCGTCGCTGCTGTCCAAGGCCCCGAGGATCCGCAGCAGTGTCGTCTTGCCGCTGCCGCTCGCGCCGAGCAGCGCCACGAACTCGCCCCTGCCGATGGTGAGGTCGAGACCGTCGAGAACAGCTCGCTCACCGAACACCCGCCGCAGACCGCGGACTTGTACGGCGGTGCTCATCGGCCCGCCCCCTGCCCTGCTGACCGCCAGGGCATCAGCACCCGTTCCAGAAGCCGCACGATCCCGTCGGCGATGAGGCCGAACAGCCCGTACACGAGAATGCAGACCGCCAGGATGTCGGTACGGGCATAGCTCTGCGCCTGCGCCATCAGGTAGCCGATTCCGGCCGTCGCGTTGATCTCCTCGGCCGCGATCAATGCGATCACGCTGAGCGTCATGGAGAGCCGGAGACCGGCGAGCAGCGACGGCAGGGCGCCGGGCAGGACGACATCGCGCACGATGCCGATCCGGCTCATCCCGAAGCTGCGCATCGCCTCGATCAGTTTGCGGTCGGTGTTGCGCACTCCGCTGGAGGTGGAGACGTACATCGGGAAGGTGGTGGCGACGGCGATCAGCAGGATCTTCGCGATCTCGTTGATCCCGAACCACACCATGAACAGCGGGACCAGCGACAGGAACGGGATGGTGCGCAAGGTCTGCAGCGAGGAGTCGAGAAGTTCGTCGCCCAGGCGCGTGAAGCCGGTGGTGATGCCGAGGGTCAGGCCCGCGGTGAGCCCGATGAGCAGGCCTATGCCGGAGCGGGTGAGGGAGGTGGCGAGCGCGTCGGGCAGCTGGCCGTTGCCCCACAGCTCACCCACGGCCCGGCCGACGCCGGCGGGCGACTCGAGGATGTCAGGGGTGAGCGCGCCGGTGGCGGAGGCCGTCCACCACAGGGCCAGCAGCACCAGTGGACCCAGGGCTCGTACCGTCAGCGAGTACGTCCGGGAGCGGGGCCGCCGAACAGGCGCGCGCGGGAGGACCAGTCCCTCGTGGGCCGGCTCTTTTTGGGTCAGCTCTTCGTGGGACGGACCTTCATGGGTCACCTCCTCGTGGGTCGCCGTCACGACAGCTTCCCGACGTCTATGAGGTGGGCGGCGATGTCGACCTCGGTGCGGGTCACCTTCTGCTCGGCGTAGAAGTGCGCGACGTCCTTGAAGCGCTTGGTGTCGGCGTCGGTGATGGGTTCGACGGTTCCGCCCTTGCGGGTGAACTCGATCTGGATGCGCTTGGCCTCGCCGGTGAGCGCCTGGGGTCCGGCGTCCGTGGTGACGTTGAGGTACGCGGCCGGGTTCTTCTTCTCCTTCACGCTCCCGTCGTGCAGGTACTGGTAGATCGCCTTGACGACCTCGGGATGCTGGTCCGCGAAGGCGGTGCGGACGGCGGTGAGACTGTAGTTGTCGGAGCCGATGGCCTGCCCGTCGGCGATGAAGTGCGCCTTGCCGGTGCCGAGTTCGGCCACGGAGTACGTCGCCCAGACCGCCCAGGCTTCGACCTTGCCCGCGTTGAAGACGGCGGCGGTCTGGTCGGGGCGCAGGTAGACCCGCTCCACCTTGCTCGCCGGGATCCCTTCCTTGGCGAGGGCCTTGAGCAGCAGATACTCACCGGTGCCGCCCTGGTTGACAGCGACCTTCTTGCCGACCAGGTCCTTCACCGAGTCGATGCCCGAGCCGTCCTTAGCGAGGATGCCCTCGCCCACGGGGTCCGGCGCGGTGGCGCTGAAGAACTTGAATCCGGGGGTCTGCGTGAGGGACGTGATGCCGGAGGTGATGGAGCCGGTGGCGATGTCCAGCTGGTTCGCGTTCAGGGCCTGGGCCGCGGGCGCGAACGGACCAGCACTGCCGGTCCAGGCGACCTTGGCGTGCACCTTCGACAGGGCCTTGGCCAGGGAGCCGTCCTTCTTGCCGAGGGCGAGCACTCCGGCGTTGCCGGGGTCCGGGATACGCACGGTGACCTCGGCCTTCTTGGCTCCGGTGTCGGCCTCCGAGGTCCCGCAGCCGGTGAGGACGGCGAGAGCGGCGACGGAGGCGAGGGCAGCCGAGGTGATTCGGGGGATGCGCATGGCAGGTCCTTACGTGTCCGTTCTGGACGAGGCGGCGGAAGGATGGAGACGGGCGCGGCGCAGCGGCTCGGGGTCGGCCCAGGCGCGTACGTCGACGGGTTCGGGCAGGACGCCGTGCGCGCGCAGGGCGGACTCCTGCTGGGCGAGCAGGGTGAGGCGTTCCTCCGACAGGTCGGGGTGGAGGGTGCGGTGGGTGCCGGGGCGGTAGGCGCCCTGGACGCCCTCGGCGCCGGCTCCGGTCTCGGCGCCGAGGATGCGGGCGACGTCCTCTGGCCGGTCTGCGGCCCAGTCGGCGGCGCGCAGCAGCACCGCGAGGAAGCGGTCGACGAGGTCGGGGTGGTCGTCGAGCAGGCTCTGGTGGACGGTGATCGGGCGCGGTGTGCCGTTGTTCACTCGATGCCTGCGGTCGGGCAGTTCGTCGAGTTCGACAGCTACCTCGGCGCCGGCGCGCCGGGCCGCTTCGACGGCCAGGGCGCCCTTGACGTACACGGCGTCCACGTCGCCGCGCCGCAGCGCCTCGAGTTCTGCGGCCCACTGCCCCGTATGACCGTCCGCCGGTACGTCGACGAGCGCGGCGTCCTCCAGCGTGAGTCCGGCGGAGGCGAGCGCGCCCTCGAAGCCGCGCAGGGCCATGGCACGCCAGAAGTCGACGGCGATCGTGTGCTTGGGCATGGCGAGGCGCTGACCGCGCAGTGCGGGCGCGCCGCGGAGGCCGGAGCCCGGTGCGACGAGGATCGTCTGCCGTTCCTCGATCCAGGTGAGACCGATCAGGCGGGTGGGCTCGCCGCGTGAACGGGCCCACAGCGCAGGCACGTTCCCGCCCTCTCGGAACAGGCCTGGGAGGGCGTGCGTGTAGTGGGTCTGCCTGGTCGTGGCGTCGATGTCGGGTGCCGCGTCCTGCAGGGACCGTACGGCGATGCCGTCGGGCGCGAACTCCGCTGTCAGCCAGCGCCGGTCGGCGGCGATGCCGGTCGCCGTGGGCACGGGACAGCGGGTGAACCACAGCGTGTCGGGCACAGGGGTATGCGTCATGGACTCTTCCAGGAAGGGCGTTGCCTCGGAACAGGCGAGGCAGTGAGGTGTGCGGCAGGCCGGCGCGGCGGCCGGCCTGCCGGTGACGCTGCCGGACCGGATGTGGGTCAGCGACAGGACATGCTGGAGACGCGCCCGAGATCGATGTGGCGGCGCGTGGTGAAGGCAGGCGGAACGGCGGCGTCGGTCATCGCACTGTTCCCTTCCCTGCGGCTTCCCGCCGGGCGGCCCGGCGGGGTGAGCGCAGCCTGACACGAGCCTGAACACCCGGGCAAGCAGCTTCCCATAATGTGGGAACGGGTGTGAACGGGGCATTTCAGAGGGTGGTTTGAGCCTCTCGACTGTGCCGTAATGTGGGAATCTCCGGGCCTGAGCCGAACCGGAACCGGGACCCGAGTCAGAACCGGAACCAGAAGCCGGAGCCATGGGAGGAGCCACGCATGACCCAGGCCCCGCCGTCAGGCGCGCAGGCGGTACGGCGCGCCCTCGACGTCCTGCACTGTTTCCACGACAACGCCCCGGACCTCAGCGCCTCGGAGCTCGCGCGCCGTCTCGAGCTCTCCACCTCGACCGCGCACCGGCTGGCCCGCACCCTGCTCGGCGCCGGGTTCCTGGAACAGGACGCGCGAACCGCCCGCTACCGACTGGGGCCCGCCGTCACCGAACTGGGCCGCCTCTCCTACCACCAGCGCGGACTCCACCTCGTCGCGCCCGAACTGGCAGATCTGGCCCACCGCACCGGCGCAACGGCCGACCTGGCGCTGCGCAGCGGTCCGCATGCCGTGATCGTGGCGGGCGGATCCGTCACGCCGAAGGTGGGCCTGCGCAGGCCGCTGCACTCCACGGCACTCGGCAAGGTGCTGCTCGCCTGGCCCCGTGCGGGCGAGGGCGGTGCGGAATCGCTGCCGCCGCTGCGCGCCTTCACGGACCGCACCATCGTCGACCCCTCGCGCCTTGCCGAGGAGTTGGAACGGGTGCGCGCCGACGGGCACGCCCTCAACGACGGCGAGTCGGCGTACGGAATCCGCACCCTGGCCGTGCCCGTGCTCGATCACGCGGACTCCGCGCGCTTTGCGCTGGCCGTCCGCGCCACACCGGAAGTCATCACGGCGGACCGCATGGACTGGTTCCTCACCCAGGCCCGCACCTGCGCCCGTGCCCTGGAGATCCTCCTGCTTCCGCCGTCCGAGCGCAGATCCGCGGTCATGACATGAGGGCACCGAACCGTTCCGGGTCCGATGGGGACTCCGAAGTGCCCCGGCGCTTCCGGTTCGTCTCCACCCCAGAGCCGGCCGAGACTCCGTCGGGGGCTGTGGTCGTAGACGTCATGCGGGCCTTCACCCTGGCGGCCTGGGCGTTCGCGCGGGGAGCCGAGAAGATCGTCCTGGCCGAGTCCTGGATGCGGCCCTTGAGTTGAAGAGCGACAAGGGCTACGACTACGACCACCTGCGATGCTGGCTCCGGTCCCCGAAGATCACCCAGCGCATCGCCCGGTCATCGAGTCCTTCGAGTCCTTCGAGCGGCGGGGACGCCGCCGATGGACAGCAGATCGTGCCCCATTCGGCGTGCCACGGTCCACGGTGCACAGGCACCTCGACAAGTCCAAGACTTGTCCCCGCCAGCCGAAGAAAGCCGCGCCACGAAGTCCTGACTGCAACTTGCTGACTGACCCTCGACGGGGCGCGCCACGGGGGCAGACGGATTCAACACCCCGTACCGGAGACTTCGTCGTCATCCGCGCAGGCACCGTGATCCTCGCGACCGCCGTCAGATCACGGTCACCGCATGCCGCACCACCGCGTCGAACAGATAGCCCTGTGTGTTGGGCACAGCGATGTCCGGCTGGCTGTGGCCGGCCGTGTCGGTGGCGCGGGCCAGGAAGTGGGTGGCGCCGCGTATCTCGGGCTTCCAGGTGACGGACCAGCGGGTCCAGGTGTCGGCACGGGGATGGTCGTGCAGCCGGGCCGGCCGCCAGTTCGTCCCGCCGTCGGTGCTGACGTCGACCCGCGCGACGGCTCCCGCGCCCGACCAGGACCGGCCGTGCAGCACCTGGTCCTCGCTCACGCGGAACGTGGCACCACTCGCCAGCTCGAAGGCGCTCTTGATCGTCTGCCGGGTCAACGGCGCGCTGCCCTCCTCCGGGTGGGCGGGGCCGAACATCCGGTAGAAGGTGGTGTTCCAGGGTGAGAACAGCGGCTGCGCGGACACCTCGATGTCGCCGACCCACTTGATCGACGCGATCCCCACCCACGAAGGCACCAGCACCCGCACCGGATACCCATGGTCGAACGGCAGCGGCTCGCCGTTCATCTCGTACGCGAGCAGGACGTCGTCCAGCACCTTGGCCAGCGGCAGCGGGCGGCGCACCCGGCCGAGGCTCTCACTGCCGCTGACGTACTCGGCGTCCAAGCCACGCGGCTGGACGTCCACGGCGTAGGAGGACAGCCCGGCCCTGCGCAGTACGTCGGCCAGGCGCACCCCGCGCCAGCGGGCGACGCCGACCGCGCCGAGCGTCCACGAGGTGCCGGTGACGGTGTCTCCCTGCTGGGTGGTGTAGTAGCCGCGGCCGTTTCCGGCGCACTCGACGAACGCGGTCCGGGTGACGGCCGGCAGGGCGCGCAGATCGTCGTATCCGAACGCCACCGGCTTGTCCTCGCCGGGCGCGCCCCGCAGCCCGCTGCCCCACAGCCGCAGCTGCCAGTCGTCCGCCTCCAGGACGGGGGTGGCGGTGTGGTTGCGCACGAAGAACCGTTCGTTGGGGGTGTGGTGGCCGGTTCCGCGCAGGGCCTCCCAGCGGATCTCGGCGTTGGTGCCGCGCTGGATGAACCACTCGGGCGGCAGCGGTTTGACGATCGGGGTGTCGGCGGCGCGGGCCGGGCGCGGCGTGGGGAGTGAGGTCGCGGCGGCCGTGGCGGCGAGCAGGGTGAGCAGACGGCGGCGGCTGACCCCGTCCGCCCTGGCATCCCCGGCGAGCCACTGGCGGAGCCTGCGACGGTCGTAGGCGGTTTCGTCGAGACGGGTTGCGGGACGGGGTGGAGGCACAGCGGATGCGGGCATGACGGTCCTCGTCATCAGTGTGGAAGCCGGACGTGGGGAGAGGAGACAGCGCGAGCCGGCGCGCGACATCCAGGCCGGACTGCCGAATCCAACAGGACCGGTGGGTCCGACTGTTGGAGGTGGGAGCGCGGAAGGGAGTGATCAGCCGGGGAACCGACACAGTGCGGCAGCCACGCGGACGAGGTCCACGGTGCGGCGGCGCGTCAGAGGCTCCAGTGGTGGCATGGCGCGATGCAAGCACGCGACGTGTGAAGGTGTCAACGGACAGGCTGCGCGGGGTGGTTCGGGCCGCTCGGCGTACGTTGAGGTGCCGGGCGAACCGGCCCGGCAATTCATGAGGGCGCTACTCCGCGGTGTCGATCACCAGGCGCTCGCGCCCCCACGGCTCGTACGCGCGGGCGAGGACCTGCCGTTTTCTGAGGCGGGTACGGCCGTGGTGTGACGTGGGACGGGAGACTTCGTTGGTCTTCTGAGGCTCGTTCTCGGGGGCTGTGGCTCTGTGGCGGGTTGTTGCATGAACCGTCACTTCAGAGGAGTTGCACGTGCGGGCGTTTCCCGTTGATCTGCCGTCAGGAGCGCGGTATTGGACCGTGGTCGATGACGAGTTCTGTGTCGTGTCTGTGGCCGATCAGTGGCTTCGGTTCTTGCGATTCGGGCGGAGTCGGACGGAGCTGACGACACGGTCGTGCGCCAGCGGAGCGGCCTTCTATCTCCGCTGGTGCCGGACGACGGGCCGGCGGTGGGAAGAGGCCGCCGCCGACATGGGGTTGTTCATGGTGTGGCTGCGCTACTCGCCCAGTCGGCTGGGCGCCGAGAATCCGACGTTGGTGTGGGGTCCGGGGACGAAGCCGGGGCGGGGAGAGCGGCGGGTGAACGGAGTGCTGGCCGCAGTGCGCGGCTTGCTGTCGTACGCGGTGTCTGTTGGCGCGGCACCGCGGTCGGCGCTGGGTCAGTTGTACGAGCTGGCGGACAGCCGGGATCTGCCGGAAGGAAGCGAAGGGGGAGGAGACAGGCCTGTACTACCCGGTTGCGGGCCCGGCACCGGTTGCAGGAGCCGCAGACGGAGGTGGACCAGGCGTCGGACGAGGAGCTGGTGGCGATGTTCCTTGCATGTCGCAGTGCCCGGGATCACCGAACTGTTGATGGACACCGGCCGACACCCCGAAGAGATCCGCGACCTGCCCGTTGACTGCCTGGGGCAGGACCCCGACGGCTCCCTGGTCCTGGTCTACGACAACCACAAGTCCTACCGAAAGGGGCGGCGGCTGCCGATCGGTAAAGCCACCGCGGGCGTCATCACCACCCAGCAGCAGCGGGTGCGCGAGATGTTCCCGAACACTCCCGTCGGCGAGTTGAAACTGCTGCCCAGCATGCGGGCCAACCCACACGGCACCAAGGCGATCCACTCGATCGGCGAAGGCCACCGCACCTGGGTCGACTCGCTGCCCGACTTCCTGGTCCCTACCACCGTGGAGGAGAACGGGCAGGCGGTCACCCGGATGCTGCCCTTCGACAAGAGCCGGATCTTCCCCTACGCCTACCGTCACAGCTACGCCCGGCGGCACGCGGATGCCGGTGTGGCCCCGGACGTCCTCAAGGAGCTGATGGACCACTCCGACCTCAAGACCACCCAGAACTACTACCGGGTCAGCCAGGAGCGGCGGCGAGACGCCGTGGACCGGGTGATTGCCCTGCAGTCCGACCGCAACGGCACCCGCGTCTGGCGCAAGACCCAGTCGCTGCTGGACTCCGAGCACGTACGGCGGGCGATCGGGGAAGTCAGTGTCCCCTACGGCGTCTGCCAGGAGCCCTCGAACGTCGCGGCTGGCGGGCAGAGTTGACCCATCCGGTTCCGGTGCGTGGGCTGCGACCACTTCCGTACCGACGTCTCCTACCTGCCGGACCTGCAGGCGTACCTGGCCGATCTGCTGCGCGGTCGGGAGCGGCTGATGTCGGCGTTCGCAGCCGACGACTGGGCGCGCAGCGAAGCCACGCCCTCTGAGGAGGAGATCCGCAGAGTGCGTCGGCTGATCGAGCGGGTCAAGGCCGATCTCGGTGACCTCACCGACGAGGAACAGGCCCAAATCGGCGAGACCGTCGCCGTCGTACGCCGCAGCGTGATGCTCGGCATGCCCCGCATCGGCCAGCCCCTGCCCGACGTCCACACCACGAGGACCGCATGACCACCGCCATGACCGCCGGCCGTCGCGCCGACGGCGAACGCCGCCGCCAGCGCGTGACGACCGCTATCCAGCAGGCCATCCGCACGGGTACGGCGATCAGCGTGAGCGGCATCGCCCGGCAGGCCGGCGTCGACCGCACCTTCCTCTACCGCCACCGCGACCTACTCGCCCTCATCCATGCCGCAGAACTACAGCCCTCCGCATCGGATGCCGCGGCCGGGCCGCCGGTCAGCCTGGCCTCCCTCCAGGCCGACCTCGCAAACGCGCACGCCCGCAACACCCGGCTCGTCACCCAGACTCGGAGCCTGGAACAGCGGCTCTCCGAGCTGATGGGCGAGCAGGCGTGGCGGGAATCAGGGCTGGGCGCCTCAGCGGACCAGGAAGAACTGCAGCGCCAAGTCACCCGCCTGGAGCAGGCAAACACCGACCTGTCGGCGCAACTGGAGGAGAAAGACGCGGGGCTGGAGGCTGCCCGCGCGGCTAACCGCGAACTGACCCGGGCTCTGAACCAGAAAGGAGCCGCGGACCAATAGGTGAGGCTGCTGGGGCGGCAGGCGGGGGATGCGTGCGGCTGTGGCGCGGTCCGCAGCGCGCGGCAGGCCCAGCTGTGACCGGCTCCCGGGCGGGACGGCCGCCGGGGTGTCCCGGATGCCCAGCCGCAGGTGTTCGACGTGGTGAAGGGCCTGATCGAGTCGGCGACGTGGTTGTCGTAGAGGGCGTAGACGATTGAGCGTCCGCGGCGTTCCCCAGTGACCAGTCCGAGGTTGCGCAGCAGGCGCCGTCGCCTCGCTGATTCCCACCGTGATGGCCGAGGCAGGTACGTCTGGCCCCCGCAGGCGTCGTTGACGCGACCTGGGCGGCCAACGATGAGGCCACCGCGATGCCAGGTGCCTATCGCGCTCCGGCCGAGCAGACCGGCAGCGGATGGCCATCGACTAATTCTTCTAGTGCTGAAGGTGACATTTGAAGCGATCTCCCCCGTAAACGAGGGAGATTCCGCCCTACCTTGCGGTAGGTGGCTTGACGCGGCGAGCGCGCCTGACGACTGCCCTTCCGGCAGCCGGGACGAGCACGAGGCCCGTCCGGTACAGATGCAAGATGTTCCGGGCCGCGTTCCAGTCGGCGTTGCCTGACCATCCGCAGCCGGTGTTCTTGCACACGAACGTGGCCTGGTCTTCTCTGCTGCCCGGCGTGGTGAAGCCGCATGCCGAGCAACGCTGGGAGGTGCCGGGGGCTGGAACCTTGTGCAGGGTGCCCCCATACCGGGCGGTCTTGTACGTCAGCATCGTGACCGTGCGGCCCCACGCCTCTTGGGCGATGGAGCGGTTCAGGCCCGACTTCTGCTTGACGTTCTTCCCCGGCTCCTCGACGGTTCCCCGAGCGGACTTGACCATGTTCGTGATGGTGAGTGCTTCGACCACGACCGTGCCGTACTGCTGGGCGAGGGTGGTGGTGGTCTTGTGCTGCCAGTCCTGGTGGCGTCGCGTGGCTTTTGCGCGCAACCCTCGGATCTGGTCATAGGTGTGGTGAAGGCGGCGGCTGGTGCGCTCGCCAGGCTTACGGTGCGCCTTGCGCTGCGCGGCTCGGCGTTCCAGGCGCAGCAGTTTGGCCTTCTCGTCTGCGTTCAGCCACTTGTCGCGGTCGGCCCTGCCGTCCGGGAGGCGAGGAGCGCGGCCGTGGTCGAAGTGGTTGCTGTCGGAGAGGGCGAGAGGCAGGTTCACCCCGGCGTCGATGCCGACCTCGGGCCCCTGGTGGGGTGCGGGCGTGGTCTCCATCGTCGTCACGCGGAAGGCGATGTGCCAGCCAAGGTGATCCTTGACCAGCCGCGCTCCGGTGATTCGGTTGTCTGTGTCGGCATGCTTGCCGACGGGCAGATCTTTGGTCCAGCGGAACCGAACACGACCCAACTTGGGGATATTGCCCATGCCCCAACGGCCGTGCACACGCTTGATCTGGAGGTCGCGGCCCTGCGGGATGTCCACCGACATCACCGACCGGAACCGGCCCTTGAAGTTCGGGGCGTCTGCCCGGCCGTCCCAACAGTTCACCCACGCCCGGAAGTACGTCTTGAGCACGGCTTGCGCGGCCTGCGCGGGGAGCACGGCAAGAAAGCCGATGTCCTTGCGGGCCTGGCGTATCGCGGCGTCCGCGTTCGCCAGGGTCCGCTTGTCCTTCGGCATCATCTGCCACCAGGCGTGAAGGCAGTTCCACATGGTGCGGGCGGCGTGTGCCTGCTCATCAGCCTTGAGGATCAGGGCAGGGGGCAGCGCCAGACGGGCGCGATGCCCGAACTGCCGCTTCTCCAACCCGAGTTCGCTCATGAAAATCACCCTACTACAGTTGGCTTATGTCACCGCGCTGGAAGCCAAACCCCGATGTCAGGACCGGCCGCCACGTTGTCTACAACCTGCATGTCCATTTGGTGTTCGTTACCAAGTACCGGCGCAAGGCGTTCACGGACGCCATGCTGACGCGCACCGAGGAGATCATGCGGGAGGTCTGTGCCGACTTCGAGGCCGAACTGAAGCAGTTCAACGGCGAGCAGGACCACGTGCACCTCCTGGTCCACTACCCGCCCAAGGTCCAGCTCTCCAAGCTCGTCAACAGCCTCAAGGGTGTGTCCTCCCGCAGGCTCCGCCAGGAGTACGACAGCCACGTCCGCCGACACCTGTGGGGCGGACACTTCTGGTCCGGCTCCTACTTTGCCGGATCATGCGGCGGAGCACCGCTGACCGTCGTCAAGCAGTACATCGAGAACCAGCAGCGCCCCGTATAAGTGGCTGACGAAAATAGCTCTGACCCGTACTTCGGTGCGGGTCAGAGCTATTTTGAGATGGCCTTCACCCCCGCCCTGAAGGGCGGAGCACTGCCAAGATCAGAGGTAGAACATCAGTCCCCCCACGCATCACGACGGCGCTGGTCGCCGCGCGTCACGTCACGCGCATGCCCTCGCGGTCTTCGAGGGCGCTGATGGCGGTGGCGGTGAGGCTGTGGGTGATGTGGCCTCGCATCAACTGGGCGGCTTCGGCGGCGCGGCCGTCCACGATGAGGGAGACAAGCTGGTGGTGTTCCTGTAGGTCCCGGGTGCGGGGTTCGTCGCCGGGCGGGAGTTCGAGGCCGAGGCGACGGTAGCGGTCGGACTTGTCCCACAGGTCGTCCAGGAGACGGATGAGGACGTCGTTGTGCGAGGCCCGGTACAGCGCCTGGTGGAAGGTGCGGTGGGCCGTGAGTGCCTCTTCCCCCCATTGGCGGGTGACGGGGAGAAGTTTGTCGACGGCGGCCTGCATCGTGGCGATGTCGTCGTCGGTGCGTCGCTGGGCGGCGAGTTCGGCGGCGGTCGGGTCCAGGGACAGGCGGACCTCGAACAGCTGGCGGGCCTCGTTCGAGTTCATGACGGAGACCCGGACGTCGCGGTGGGTGTCGACGGTGACGAGTCCCTCGCTGCTGAGGCGGCGGATGGCCTCGCGCAGGGGCGTGATGCTCATGTTGAGGGACTCGGCGAGGTCGTACTGGGCGAGCCGTGACCCGGCAGGAAGAGTGCCGAAGAGGATCCGATCGCGGAGTTCTGCGTAGGCGAGGTCGCTCTTGCTGAAGAACAGGTTCTGTCCTGCCATAGCCCCCTGACCGTTCCTTTCCGGAGGTTCCCCACCCCTTGACATCCCGCATTGGACCCGCTCACTCTAACAGGCGTCACATCTTATAAGATATGAGAGAGGCTCTGAGTGAAGATCACCAACGTCTACGAGGGCGTCGTTCCGATCAGCTCCTCGATCCGCAACGCCTGGATCGACTTCAGCTCCATGGACTGTTCGATCGTGGCGATCGAGAGCGACGTCATCCGGGACGGCAAGCCCGTGGTGGGCTACGGCTTCAACTCCAACGGCCGCTACAGCGCCGGAGAGATCCTGCGCCGCCGGGTCCTGCCCCGCCTCCTCGAGGCCGAGCCCGGCAGCCTGCTCGACGAGCGGGGCGGCCTGGACCACGCCACGGCGTGGGACGTGATGATGAACAACGAGAAGCCCGGCGGGCACGGCGAGCGCTCGGTCGCGGTCGGTGTGGTGGACATGGCCCTGTTCGACCTGGCCTCCAAGATCGAGGGCAAGCCGCTGTACCGGTACCTGTCCGAGCGCTACGGCGACGGGCAGCCCGACGACTCCGTCTTCGTCTACGCCGCCGGCGGCTACTACGCCCCGGGCAAGACCCTCACCGACCTTCAGGACGAGATGCGCGGCTTCCTCGACCTGGGCTACGACGTCGTCAAGATGAAGATCGGCGGCGCCGACCTGGCGGAGGACCTGCGCCGCATCGAGGCCGTCATCGACGTCCTGGACGGCGACGGCTCCCGGCTGGCCGTCGACGTCAACGGCCGCTTCGACCTCAACACGGCCCTGGAGTACGGGCGGGCCATCGAGCCCTACGGGCTGTTCTGGTACGAGGAGATCGGCGACCCGCTCGACTACCACCTCAACGCCACCGTCGCCGAGCACTACACCGGCTCCATCGCCACGGGCGAGAACCTCTTCTCCCTCCAGGACGCCCGCAACCTGATCCGCTACGGCGGCCTGCGCCCCGACCGCGACACCATCCAGGTCGACCCCGCGCTCTCCTACGGTCTGGTGGAGTACCTGCGCATCCAGGACATGCTCCGTCAGCACGGCTGGTCATCGAGGCGCTGTATCCCGCACGGCGGGCACCAGTTCTCCCTGCACATCGCAGCCGCCCTCAAGCTCGGCGGCAACGAGTCCTACCCGGGCGAGTTCCAGCCCACGGGCGGCTTCGCCGACGACGCCGTCGTCGAGAAGAGCCGCGTCGGCCTGACCGACACCCCCGGCATCGGCTTCGAGAGCAAGGCCGCCTTCTACAAGGTGCTGCGCGCCCTGCACAGCTGACCGCCACCCCGCCATCGCGGACGCGTCCGCCACCGGGCGGGCGCCGTCGGCCGGCGCCGCCGGACACGGGCGCCACACACGAGATCGGGGGCGCGAGCCGCGCCGCGTCCCCCGCACCCCCCACGGGACAGGGCTACACACAATCGTCGTGCAAGGGAGCACCAACGATGACAAGCACCGCCGCCGCCGGCCGCCCGCAGCGGTCACGGCTGAGCCGTCTCATACGTGAGCTGTGGTTCCAGGTCGTACTGGCCGCCGTCCTCGGCATTGCCGTAGGCATCCTCGCGCCCGGGCTGGGTGAGGACCTGAAGCCGCTCAACGACTGGTTTATCGCGCTGGTCAAGATGATCGTGATCCCGGTCGTCTTCTGCGTGGTCACCACCGGCATCGCCTCCATGGACAACCTGCGCAAGGCGGGCCGGATCGGTGTGAAGGCGATCGGCTACTTCCTGGTGCTGTCCCTGGTGTCCATGCTGATCGGGCTGGTCGTCGCCAACATCTTCCAGCCCGGCTCCGGCCTGCACGTCGACCCCTCGTCACTGAACGCCGACGACGTGCCCAAGACCGCCATCGAGCACGCCACCTTCACCGGCTTCGTCTCCTCCCTCATCCCCGCCTCCCTGCTGGGCGCGATCACCGGGGATGCGATCCTGGCCGCGCTGATGGTCTCGATCGTCTTCGGTGTGGCCCTGAACATGGCCGGAGAAGAAGGGGCACCGCTGACCCGCGGGATCAAGGCGCTGTCGGACGTCGTGTTCCGCATCGTGGGCTGGGTGATGCGGCTCGCGCCCTTGGGCACCTTCGGCGCGCTGGCCACCGTGGTCGCCACCTACGGCGCAGAGAGCCTCAAACAGCTCGGCTACCTCATCATCCTGTTCACCGCGACCTGCATCGTCTACGTCCTGGTCGTCCTCGGCGCCATCATGCGGGCATGCCGCCTGAGCCTGTTCGGCCTCATGCGCTTCCTCAAGGCCGAACTGCTCGTCGCCCTCAGCACCTGTTCCAGCGAGGCCGTACTGCCGCAACTGGTACGCAAGCTGGAGACCCTCGGCGTCGGCCGCCCGGTGGTCGGGATCGTCATCCCGTCCGGGTTCTCCTTCAACCTGGACGGATCGGCCGTCTACCTCACGATGGCCTCCCTCTTCCTGGCCCAGGCCATGGGCATCGACCTGTCCTGGCAGCAGCAACTCGTCATGGTCGGCGTCATGATGCTCACCAGCAAGGGCACCGCCGGGATTGCGGGCGGCGCGTTCATCGTCCTCGCCAGCACCGTCACCGCGGTCGGCCACATCCCGCTGGCCGCACTCTCCCTGATCGTCGGCGTCGACCGCATCCTCAACGAGGGCCGCGTGTTCATCAACGTCCTCGGCAACGCCGTCGCCACCATCGTGATCGGCAAGTGGGAGAACGACTTCGACACCGAACAGGCCCGCAAGGTCCTGCACTCCCGCACCACCACGCCGCCGCAGGCCGACTTGGACACCACCAAGGTCGGCGCCGACAAGTAGCCGTGCCCGTCGAGTGCAGTCCCCCCTCAACGGCATATACATCACCCGCCGGCGGCATCCTCCAGGCCGCCGTGCACCAGGACAGATGAGGACCCTTCCGTGAGCACGCCCAGCGTCTCCTACTCGGTGACCATCCGGATCGAAGTCCCGCGGCAGGCAACGCGGTATCCCAGCTGACAGCCACCATGGAGGG
This sequence comes from Streptomyces sp. NBC_00009, assembly GCF_045040855.1. NCBI lineage: Bacteria > Bacillati > Actinomycetota > Actinomycetes > Kitasatosporales > Streptomycetaceae > Streptomyces > Streptomyces sp. NBC_00009. Next base: position 8,726,411 of record NZ_CP108312.1, on the reverse strand, counting down.
GCTGGGCGGCTCGGTCACCACCCTCGACGTCTTCTCATCCGACGCCGACCGCCTCGGCATCGACGTCACCATCGCCGCCCACGACACCGGATCCGCTGCGCGGGGCCGCTTCACGAGTCAGAGACCGCCGATCCATGGATAAACCTTCCTCTCCCGCCCCTGCGCGGGCGCCCCTACGGTCGAGGCACCGGGCGCTCACCGGCCCGCCGTACCGAAGGAGCAAGACCCCCATGAAGATGACCGGCAACACGATCCTGATCACCGGCGGAACCTCGGGCATCGGCCTCGGTCTGGCCCTGCGTCTGCACGAGGCCGGCAACAAGGTGATCGTCGCCGGCCGGCGCAAGGAACTCCTCGACGACATCACGGCCGAGCACCCGGGCATCGATGCGCTCGTCCTCGATGTGGCGGACCCCGACTCGATCGCCCGGGCCCGTGAGACAGTGGCGGCGAGCCACCCGGGGCTGAACGTCCTGGTCAACAACGCCGGCATCATGCTGCTGGAGAACCTCCTCGACCCGGCCGAACTCCCGATCGCCGAGGATCACGTCACGGTCAACCTGCTCGGCACGATCCGGATGACGTACGCCTTCCTGCCGCTGCTGGTGGGCAAGGACGACGCGGTCGTCATGAACGTCACCTCCGCGCTGGCATTCGTCCCGTACCAGAGCACCCCGACCTACAGCGCGACCAAGGCCGCGCTGCACTCCTTCTCCGAGAGCCTGCGCATCCAGCTCGCCGGCGCTGACGCCGGTGTCCAGGTGATAGAGGTGGTCCCGCCGGGCGTGCGCACGACCCTGCTGGGCCAGCAGGACAGCGACCAATCCATGCCGTTGGACGACTTCCTCACCGAGACCCTCGACCTGCTGCGCGAGCAGCCCGACGCGAAAGAGCTTGTCGTCGAGCGCGCTAGGTTCATCCGCGACGCAGAGGCCAACGGCTCCTACGACAACGTCCTCGCCATGATCAGCGGCAGCTGACGACCTATAGGCACCGACGCGGAACAAGAGCACGCGGGCGGGCACTGTGGAGTCGCATCATGGGCGAACGCGAGGACCGCCTCGGGGTGGTCCTCACCGAGGACGCGGAACGGTAAGGAAGCGTCTGCGGCTGCACCTCGGTCGTCGGACCGGAGCGAGAGACACGCGAGCGCCCGTCACACGACGAACACCGTCGTGTCGGGTGGGCCGGGGTGACGAGGCCCGGGGCAGGTCCCAAGCGTCGGGCGTCGTCGACGAACCGTCGTCGCAGGCCGTCTTCCCTGCCGACGGCCTGCGGCGCACCGGCGACAGTCGGCGAATTGCCCAGCGGTTCATGCAGGTCAAGTGAACACCGGATCGTCGCGCCGGGAGCGCTCTCGGCGTCGGCCGTACGGGCGGCTTCGCGGAGGTGGGAGAGGAGGACTCAGCCATGGATCGGCGGTCTCTGGATAGCCGGGCGGGACGCGGCGAGGATGGGGGCATGGACAAAAAGGAACTGGCGGAATTCCTGCGCCACCGGCGTGAGGCGCTGCGGCCCCGCGACGTCAGGCTGGTCGAGGGGCCACGCCGGCGTACGCAAGGGCTGCGCCGCGAGGAGGTCGCGCAGCTCGCCGGCATGTCCACCGACTACTACGCCCGGCTGGAACAGCAGCGTGCTCCGCAGCCCTCCGTCCAGATCACCGAAGCTCTCGCCAGGGCGCTGCGGCTGACCCTGGACGAACGCGACCATCTCTTCGTGCTCATCGGCCACAACGCCCCGGCCCGCTTCCACCGCTCCGAGCACGTCAGCCCGACGCTGATGCGGGTCCTGGACCGCCTGGACGACTCGCGGCCCTGGTGCAGACCGATCTGGTCGACACCCTCGCGATGAACCCCTTGGCCGTCGCGCTGCTCGGCGACCAGACCCGCCACACCGGCCTGGCCCGCAGCGCCTACTACCGCTGGTTCATGGATCCGGCCGAACGTCGGATGGTTCCGGAGGAGAGCCGCGAGCGCCACGGCCGCGCCCAGGCAGCACGCCTGCGGGCCGCGCTCACAGCCGGCAGCGACACCCCACGAGCCGCCCGGATCCTCGCCGAACTCCAGGAGCACAGCCCTGAGTTCGTCCGCATGTGGGAACTTCAGGAGGTAGCCCGACGCTACGACGACTGCAAGACCATCCTCCATCCCGAACTCGGCCGCATCGACGTCGACGCCCAGGTCCTGTTCACCGAGAACCGCGCCCAGACTCTGGTGGTCCTGACCACTCGCCCCGGCACGGAGAGCCACAGCAAGCTGGAACTGCTCTCCGTCATCGGGCACCAGCAGGTCACCCCCTGATGTCCTGGCCCGGGGGGCGGGCCAGGCTCGGCGCGGGAGGGGCCGGACAAGGGCAGCCTGGAATGGTGCAGCCCGCACGGCTTGTGCCCTGCGCTCTGCGGCCAGACATGTCGGCCCCCTGCTCTGTCCGGGCACCGTGGTCGGGCCGCCCGTTTGACCGGATGCCCCCTCCGTTTTACTCTCGAATGCGTACGGAGGCAGCATCCGTTTTGATGCGGCCGCACGATCATGGCAGGCAGGAGGGTGCATGAGCGCCGGTGAACTGCGGGGACGCAAGCCCCGCGCGGACGTCCAGCGCAACCGCGTGGCCCTGCTGGAGACCGCGCAGCGTCACTTCCTGCAGCACGGGGTCGGCACCTCCCTCGAGGCGGTGGCCAAGGAGGCGGGAGTCGGGCCCGCCACCCTGTACCGGCACTTCCCCACTCGTGAAGCACTGCTGGCGGCTGTGCTGCAGACGCGCTCCGAAGAACTGGTGGCCCGCCAGGCGGACATCGATCAGCTCGGCGACCCGGCCGAGGCGCTGGAACAGTGGCTGCGGGCGATGGAGGAGTACTTCAGCGCCTTCAGCGGGCTGCCGGACCCGCTCATGGCCGCGGCCCGGGCGCAGGAGCCGGACAACCCGCTCACGATTCCCTGCGACATCCTCATCGCCGCCACCGATCAGTACGTGCGAGCCGCGCAGCTCGCGGGGCGCGTGCGCGCGTCGGTGCGGGGGCACGACCTGTTCCTCGCGGCCTGTTCCGTTGCCTGGATCAAGGGCACCGGTACCGAGGAGGAGTCGCTCGACCGGCTCCGCACGCTCATCGCCAGCGGCTACCGCGAGCGGGACACCCAGGCGTAAACCGCCAGTTACCCAGCCCCGCCCCCGCAACGCCAGGCGGCACCACCACACGGCCATCACATCGCGCTGCCCTCAGGGGCGGCACAACCATTCAAGGGACAAATCATGAAAATTACTGTCATAGGCGCCGGTGCCATCGGCGGGAACCTCGCTGCCAAGCTCAGCGCGGCGGGCCACGACGTCCAGGTGGCCGACGCCCGCGGCCCCGAGGCCGTCCGGGCCGAGGTGCTGGAGTCCGGGGCCCGCGCGGCGGACCTTGCCGACGCCGTCCAGGGCCGGGACGTCATCGTCCTGGCCATCCCCTTCGGGGTGGCGGGGAAGCTGGCCGGCCTGTTCGCCTCGGTCCCCGCCGAGACGGTGATCATCGACACCTCGAACTACTATCCGCACCTCAGCGGGCACATCGAGGCCGTGGACAACGGCCAGGTCGAGAGCGTGTGGAACGCCGAGCAGCTGGGGCGCCCCGTGGTCAAGGCGTGGAACGCCGCCCTGGCCGAGACCCAGCGCACCCGGGGCCTGCCGGCCGGAAAGCCCGGCCGCATTGCCATCCCCGTCGCCGCCGACTCCGAGCAGGCGCGGAAGGTGGCCATGAGCCTGGTGGACGACACCGGCTTCGACCCCTACGACGCCGGCATACTGGCCGACTCCTGGCGCCAGCAGCCCAACGGCCCCGCCTACTGCACCGAACTGACCCTCGACGAGCTGCCGACAGCCCTGGCCGCAGCCGACCGCGCCAAGGACGCGGCCATCCGCGACAGCCTCCCGGAACGCTTCGCCGCCCTCCCGGCCAACCCCACCGTCGACGACGTCGTCGAGATGAACCGCGCCGCCCACCGCTGAGACACCCGACGCGGCTCTCGTGCACCGCATGCCGCGCATCGCATGCCGCTTCGGCGAGCTCGCTCGGCAGCGGCAGCGGCAACGCCTCGCGGCAGGTCAGGGCTGGCGTGCGGACCTTCACCCGCACGTCCGCCCCTCCTCCGATGTCGATGCATGCGCATTAACTTCGGGTGTATGGCAGTGAACGCGGCCGACAGCCGGCTCGAGGAACAGTGCGGGACATCCTGTCCGTGCACGCGCGCACGATGTGCGAGATCGACCATGTGCTGCACCCGCACGGACTGGGCGCGAGCGACTTCGAGGTGCTCGACATGTCGGCCGCCGCGTCGCCCGAGGAGGGCGACCAGTGCCGGGTGCTGGACCTCGTCGGACGGGTGCATCTCAGCCAGAGCGCGCCGTCCCGGGTGATCGGCAGGCTGGAGAAGGAGGGCCTGGTGGAGCGCTCCGTCGGCGCGGAGGACCGCCGGGGCGTGTCGGTCCGCCTGACCCGTAAGGGGCGTGACCTGGTCACGGAGGTACGGCCGCTGCAAACGGGACGTGCTGGCCCGGATGCTGGGCTAACCGTGGGCTGACCGACCGCCTGCCCGGCCGGCCTCAGCGCAGCAGTTCGCGTACTGCGGTGAACGCGGCCTCGACCGTCGCCGGGTCCGCGCCGGGGCGGGCGAGTGCGCTCATCGCTATGGGGGTGACCGCGGGCAGGCCCGTGTACGGGGTCAGGCCGTCCGGGGCCGGGCCCACGGCGGCGAGCAGGGCCACGCCCTGGCCCGTGCGGGCGATGTCGAGCACGCCCGCGAGATACCCGGCGTCGCCGACGACCGTGGCGGGCACGCCGTGCGCGGCCAGGGTCGCGATGGCCCGGCGGCGGATCGCGCAGGGGTCCTCGATGGCCACCAGCGGGACCGGGGCCGGTGCGGGCGGCTGTTCCCAGCCGGGGACCGTGTGCCAGGTGAGCGGGAGGCCCCCGACGGGTGTGCCCTCGGTGGCGGCGGCCTCCGTGACGTACACCGCGACATCGACGCTGCCGCGTTCCACGGCCTCGACGAGCCGGGCGGAGCGGTCGATGCGGAAGCGGACCCGACAGCCGGGCCGCACGGCCTGGACGGCGGCGGTGAGCCGGGGCAGGAACTGGTCCGCGGCGTGCTCGGTGGAGCCGACGGTGACCGTGTCGCCGTCCGCGTCGAACAGGCTGCGTACGGCCTCGTCGTGCACGGCGAGGATCCGACGGGCCTGCTCCAGAAGCAGCCGCCCCTCCGGCGTGAACCGGGTGCCGCGTCCCTCTCGCTCGACGACGGGCCGTCCGAGCGCCTTCTCCAGTTTGCGGACGTGTTGGCTGACCGCGGACTGGCTCAGGGCCAGCGTCTGCGCGGCGCGGTGGAAGCCGCCGCAGTCCGCGATCGCGGTCAGGCTGCGCAGGGCCACGATGTCGAGGACGGGTCGGGACATGCCGCGACAGTAACCGTTCGGATCGACCGATCGCGATTCCTGATCGATTTTGATGCGGAATCGTCGTTGGACGCGAACCGTCACGGCCGGTCATGATGGGCGCATGTTGCACGCGACCGCTTCCGCTGCCCTTCTGACGCAGCGCCGAGTCATCGACTTCGGCGTGGCGTGCAGCGCGCTCTGTCGCTGACCCTCCGCCGGACTCCGGCCCCTTTCCGCGCTCCGGCTCCCCGCTCCGAGCCGATCGCGTCTCCTTCTCACTGACACGTGGCAGTCGCTCTCCGCTGCCCTTGCGTCAGTCCGCACGTCCCTTCATGCACCCGTATATCCGCTTTCCTTAACGTATCCGTATTCCACATGGATGTCCCTGCCCCGAAACGGGAGTTGCCCCCTCATGTCCTCATCCTTCTCGTGGGACGAACCCGAAGGCCTCGCCGCCCGCGGCACGCTGATCGTGCTGGCCGGGCGGGGCGAACACGGTGGTGTGTACGAGCGGTTCGGCCGCCGGCTCGCCTTCGACGCCTACCGCGTCCGTGCCCTCGGTGACGCGACCACCGATCCGACCGTGCCGGACCAGGCGGCCAAGCTCCTCGCCGACGAGTCGCTGCCCGGCCCAAAGGTGCTGGTCGGCTCGGACACCGGCGCCCTGTACGCCGCCCGTCTCGCCGCCGAGCAGCCCGCGGCCGTCGCCGCCCTGGTCCTGGCCGGTCTGCCCACCGCTCCCTGGGCCTCCGGGAGTTGGGAGGCCGAGGTCGAGGCCCGCACCGCCTGCCCCACCCACCAGAGCCGACTGACGAACGACCCGGATTTCCGGCGCGGCACCCTCGGCGACACCTCCGGCCTGCCCGACCTCCGCCTCGACCGGGTGCGCGTTCCCGTCCTGGCCCTGCACGGCAAGGACGACGCGATCAGCCCGGTCGCTCAGGCGCTGAGCGCGTACGCGGGCCACCCCGCCGTACGGACGGTGACCTTCAACAGCGGTCGGCACGACATCCTCAACGACGCCCTGCACCGCACAGCCGCCGCGACCGTCGTGCTGTTCCTGGAGCGGCTGCGCCTGTCCTCCGAACTGCCCGCGATCGCGGAGGGCCTCGCATGACCGTGACGACGACCGTCTCCGAACTGCGCGACCTCCTCGCGTCCGGCGCACCGCCGGTCGTGCTCGACGCGCGGTGGGCGCTCGGCGATCCGCACGGCCGCGACCACTACGCCGAGGGCCACATCCCGGGCGCGGTCTACGTCGACCTGGACACGGAACTCGCCGCACCCCCGAGTCCGGAGGGCGGCCGGCATCCGCTGCCCGGCCTCGCGGAGTTGCAGGACATGGCACGCCGGTGGGGTATCCGGCGGGGACAACAGGTGGTCGTTCACGACGACTTGGGCAACACCGCCGCCGCCCGCGCCTGGTGGCTGCTGCGCCACGCGGGCCTGACCCGGGTGACGCTCCTCGACGGGGCGCTGGACGCCTGGCGGTCGGCCGGGCTGCCGCTGGAGTCCGGGATCCCGGCCACTCCCCCGCCCGGCGACGTCGTACTGGGCTCGGGCGGACTGCCGGTGACCGACGCCGACGGCGCCGCCGAACTCGCCGGGTCCGGGCTGCTGTTGGACGCGCGGGCCGCCGAGCGCTACCGGGGTGAGGTGGAGCCGGTCGATCCACGGGCGGGACACATCCCGGGCGCGGTGAGCGCCCCCACCGGGGAGAACCTCGCGCCGGACGGGACGTTCCTGCCGGCCGAGGAGCTGCGCAAGCGGTTCGAGGAGAAGGGAGCCGCCCAGGCCGCGCGCATCGGCGTGTACTGCGGCTCCGGCGTCACCGCCGCCCACCAGATCGCCGCGCTGGAGATCGCCGGCTTCGAGGCCGCGCTCTTCCCCGGCTCCTGGTCCGCCTGGTCCGCCGATCCCACCCGCCCGGCCGTGAAGGGAATCCACCCATGACGACGAAACCCCTGGACCCGGCGGTGCTGCCGCAGCAGGCGGCACCCCAGTCTTCTACAGACAAAGCCCCGCCGCCCGCCCGCGTCACCATCCGCGGCACCGCGAGGACCGCACGCCGCCTCACCCTCCCCCGTTCCGTACGCCGTACCGCGGGACCCGTGGGCCTGGTCCTGCTGTGGTTCCTCACCTCGGCCACCGGTGTCCTCCCGGAATCCGTGCTGGCCTCCCCCGTGGACGTCGTCCGCCAGGCCGTGGAGCTCACGAAGAGCGGCGAGCTGCCCGACGCCATCGCCGCGTCGGGCGGCCGGGCCGCCGTCGGCTTCCTGATCGGAGCCTCCGTCGCGCTGAGCCTGTCCCTGCTGGCGGGGCTGTTCCGGCTCGGTGAGGACGTCATCGACTCCTCGATGGGCATGTTCCGGGCGATCCCCTGGGTGGGTCTGATCCCGCTGTTCATCGTCTGGTTCGGCATCGAGGAGACCCCGAAGATCGCGCTGGTCGCCCTCGGTGTCACCTATCCGCTGTACTTCAACATCTACGGCGGCATCCGCTCCACCGACTCCCAACTCGTCGAGGCCTCCCGGATGATGGGCCTCGGAAGGCTCGGACTGATCAGGTACGTGATCCTGCCGAGCGCGCTGCCCGGAGCCCTCGTGGGTCTGCGCTACGCGCTGTCCACCGCCTGGCTGGCGCTGGTCTTCGCCGAGCAGATCAACGCGGACGCGGGCCTCGGCTATCTGATGAGTAACGCCCAGCAGTACTTCCGTACGGACGTCATCGTGCTGTGCCTCGTCGTGTACGCGCTGCTCGGGCTGGCCTGCGACTTCGCCGTACGGATCCTTTCGCGCCGGCTGCTGACCTGGCGCGCCAACTTCGAGGGCGAGGCGTAAGAGATGCCCAACAGTCCCAATAGCCCCAACAGCGTGGAGATCAGGGGTCTTTCGCGGGCCTTCGATGGCAACACCGTCCTGTACGAGCTCGATCTCGACATCCGGGAGGGCGAGTTCGTCGCCCTGCTGGGGCACAGCGGCTGCGGCAAGTCGACGCTGCTGCGGATCCTCGCCGGGCTGGACGAGGAGATCGGCGGCGAGGTCACCGTGCCCGCCCGACGCAGTGCCGCGTTCCAGTCGCCGCGGCTGCTGCCCTGGCTGAAGGTGTGGCGCAACGTCGTCCTCGGACTGCCCGGCCGACCCGACCGGACGCTCGCGGCGAAGGCGCTGGACGAGGTCGGCATTGCGGAACGGGCCACCGTCTGGCCCAAGACGCTCTCCGGCGGCCAGGCCCAGCGGGTCTCGCTGGCCCGTGCCCTGGTGCGCGAACCCGAACTGCTGCTGCTGGACGAGCCGTTCGGCGCGCTGGACGCGCTCACCCGGGGCCGGGTGCAGCAGCTGGTGGCCGAGCTGTGGCAGCGCCATGGCTGCGCCATCCTCCTGGTCACCCATGACGTGGAGGAGGCACTGCTGCTCGCCGACCGGGTGCTGGTGATGGACGAGGGCCGCGTCGCCCACGAACTCACCGTCGACCTACCCCGCCCCCGCGACCTGACCGCCCCCGAGTTCGTCACCCTGCGCGCCCGCCTCCTGAACTGGCTCGGCGTGACCCGTACGTTGGAAGGAACCCCGTCGTGATCCGCAGAATCGCAGCCGCCGCACTGAGCTTCTCCGCCCTGCTGGCGCTGACCGCCTGCGGCGCGGACTCCTCGGCGGACGCCTCGTCGAAGGACGGCACCCTCGTCATCGGCGACCAGGCCAAGACCCTCCAGACCATCGTCGCCGCCTCCGATGCCCTCAAGGGCGCCAAGTACAAGGTGAAGTGGGCCGAGTTCGAGGGCGCCGCCCCGCTCTACCAGGCCGTGCAGGCGGGCGCCGCCGACACGACGTACTCCGCGGATCTCCCCGCCCTCCAGGCGCTCAGCGGTGGGGTGAAGTTCAAGAACGTGGCCGCGCTGAAGAACGACGGCCGGCATGTCGGCATCGTCGTCGGCAAGGACTCCGGCATCGACAGCGTCAAGGACCTCAAGGGCCAGAAGGTCGTGGTGTCCTCGGCGAAGGGCAGCATCGCCGAGTATCTGCTGGCCAATGTGCTCAAGCAGAACGGGCTCAGCTACTCGGACGTGAAGGTGCAGTACCTGCTGCCGACCGACGCGCAGGCCGCCTTCGCCTCCGGGAAGATCAAGGCCTGGGCGACCTTCGGCGTCTACCAGGCCGTCGGCCTGGAGCAGGGCGGCAAGCTGCTCGTGGACGGTGCCGACGGCCGGGTCAGCGGTTACGGCTTCGTCGGCGCCTCCGACCAGGCCCTCGCCGACCCGTCGAAGAAGGCCGCGCTCACCGACTTCCTCAAGCGGCTCGGTACGGCCCTGGAATGGACCAGCACCCATCGGGACGCCTACGCCCAGGCCATCGAGAAGCGCAACGGCGCCGACGCCTCCGTGGCGAAAACGCTTGCCTCCGCCGCGTACAGCAAGGTCCTGCCCGTCACCTCGGACGTGAACGCGACCGTGCAGGGAGTGGCCGACCTCATGAACGGGATCGGTGTGCTGGAGCCGAACGTCGACGTGGCCGGGTCGGCCGACACGTCCCTTCTCAAGTAGCCGTCATCAGTAGGGAGTTGCTCATGCCTGTCGAGTTCATCAGTGCCGTCCACACCGACGCCGGGGCCTCGGGTCCGGCCGCCGCGAGCCGTACCGGGCTCGACGTCGGCCATCTGCGCAAGTACGCCCGCGCGCTGGACGACGGCGGTTTCGACCACACCCTGGTCGCCTACCACTCGGCGTCCCCGGACGCCTTCCAGATCGCACAGTTCGTCGCCACCCACACCGAGCGGATCCGCCCGATCCTGGCGCACCGGCCGGGCGTGATCTTCCCGACGCACGCGGCCCGGGCGCTCGCCACGCTGGACCAGATCAGCGGCGGCCGCCTCACGGTGCACATCATCTCCGGCGGCAGCGACGAGGAGCAGCGCCGGGAAGGCGACTACCTCGACAAGGCCGAACGGTACGAGCGTTCGGACGAATACATCCAGATCCTGCGGAAGGTGTGGCAGGCCGACGGGGCCGTCTCGCACGAAGGCAGGCACTTCAGGTTCGAGGGCTACCACTCGGACGTGAAGCCGGTGAACGGGCTGGTCCCGATCTCGGTGGGCGGGTCCTCCCCGGACGCCTACCGGGTCGGCGGGCAGCAGGGCGACGTCTTCGGGCTGTGGGGGGAGCCGCTGAAGGAGACGGCGGAGCAGATCGCCGCGGTGAACGCGGTCGCGGACGCCGCCGGGCGCCCCCGTCCCCGTATCTGGGTGTCGTTCCGCCCGATCATCGCACCCACCGACGAGCTGGCCTGGGAGAAGGCGCACCGCACGCTGGGGGTGCTCAAGGACCAGGCCCGCAACACCGAGCTGCTGCGCCACTACCGCACCGACGGCCGCCCGGCCAACGTCGGTTCGCAGCGGCTGCTCGACATCGCCGAGCGCGGCGAGGTCCACGACCGCTGCCTGTGGACCGCCCCGGCGGTCGCCACCAACGCGGCCGGCGCCTCCACCGCGCTGGTCGGCTCGGCGGAGACGGTCGCCAAGGCGCTGCTCGACTACGTCGACATCGGCTGCGATCTGCTGTCGATCCGTGGCTACGACCCGCTCAACGACGCCATCGACTACGCCCGTCACGTCCTGCCGCTGGTGCGTCAGGAACTCGCCCACCGCGCCACCACCCAAGCTGCCTGATGGAGAGCCCGTGTTGTTCCGCCGCACCCTGCGCACGTCCGCCGCCGCCCTCGTCCTGCTGCTGCCCTTCGCGGCGGCCTGCGGGAGCGAGGCCCAGGCCGAGTCCCCGTCCTCCGTCACCCTCCGGGTCGGCGCCACCGGCTGGAAGGTCGAGGAGGCCGTGCTGAAGTACGCCGGTCTCGACGACACCCCGTACCGGGTGAAGTGGAGCCAGTTCCAGGGCGGTGACCAGCAGCTCCAGGCCGTCCGGGCCGGGGCGCTGGACCTCGCCTCCTCCAGCGAGATCCCGCCGGTCTTCGCCGCCGCCGACGGCGAGCCCAACTTCAAGGTGGTCGCCGTGCAGCGCGGGGCAACCCGCAACCAGGAGGTCGTCATCCCCAAGGGCTCGAAGGTGACCGGCATCGCCGGCCTGAAGGGCAGGAAGGTCGGCTACGTCCAGAACACCACCGCCCACTACTTCCTGTACGAGCTGCTGAAGCAGGCGGGCCTGAAGTGGTCCGACATCGACGCCAAGCCGCTGCTGCCCAACGACGGCCTGGCCGCTCTCAACGGCGGCAGCATCGACGCCCTCGCCTCCTACGGCACCTCGATCATCACCGCCCACCAGCAGGGCGCCACCACGGTCGGCTCGGGCCGGGACATCCTGTCCGGCAACTTCCTCTGGTCGGCGCGGGACAGCGTCCTGGAGAGCCCGGCGCGGAAGGCGGCCGCGGCCGATCTGATCGCACGGATCACCAAGGCGTACGCGTACGTCCGCGACGGGCACGAGGACGGCTTTGCCAAGATCACCGCGGACGCCACCCACCAACCCCTGGCCCAGGCACGGAAGGACCTCGCCGACGCCCAGACACAGCGCCCGACGCAGGCCCGGACGGTCGACGACGACGCCGTCGCCTCGCAGCAGAAGGTCGCCGACGCCTTCACCCAACTCGGGGCACTCAAAGGCCACTTGGACGTGAAGTCGTTCTGGTCCACCGCACTGAACGCCGACCTGAGGAAGGCCCTGTGACCGAGCGCATCGCCGAACTGGCCGCCGAGTACGACCGGTCGGCCGCCTTCCCCGCCGAGTCCCTCCGGATCGCCCACCAGGCGGGCCTGCTCACCGCGACGATCGGCGAGCGGTACAGCGGCCGGGGCGAGGGCATCGAGGAGACCGCCCGCATCCTCCACTCCCTGGGCCGGCTCGACCCGTCCGTCGCCCTGATCACTGCGATGACGCTGGCCACGCACGCCCGGCAGGCCGACCGGCCGCACTGGCCCGACGAGTTGTACGGGCGGGTGGTCAAGGAGTCGTTCACGCGTCCCGTGCTGATCAACCACGCGCGGGTGGAGCCCGAGCTGGGTTCTCCGGCGCGTGGCGGGCTGCCCGCCACGCGCGCGCGGCGGACGGCGGACGGCTGGGCCGTCAGCGGCACCAAGCGGTTCGTGACGGGCGCCGAGGGGCTGGACTGGTTCCTGGTGTGGGCGAGCACCGACGAACCGGAGCCGCGCGTGGGCACGTTCCTGGTGCCCGGCGACCTGCCCGGCATCGAGATCACCGGCCGCTGGGACCAGTTGGGGCTGCGCGCCAGCGGCAGTCATGACGTGACCTTCCGCGAGGTGGAGGTCCCGTACGAGCACGTGATCGGGATCGGCCCGCACGGACCGGCCGCCGAACAGGACAACCGGGCGGGTGCCGCCCTGCATCTCCCGCTCGCCGCCCTCTATCTGGGTGTCGCCCGCGCCGCCCAGGAGTTCTTCCACCACTTCGCCCGCACGCGCGTGCCCGCCAACCTGGGTCACCCGGTGGCCCGTACCGAGCGCTTCCGGCGCACGGCCGGCGAGATCGAGGTACTGCTCGCCGCCGCCGAGCAGCTGGTGTTCGACGGTGCCGCGAAACTCGACGCCGGCGACACCTCGTACTCCCCCGAACAGGCTCTGGGGGCACGGGTGCTGGCCGACCGGCACGGGGTGCGGGCCGTGGAGTCGGCCGTACGGCTGCTCGGCAACCCGGCGCTGGCCCGCGGCAACCCCTTGGAGCGGCACTTCCGGGACATCCAGTGCGCACCCGTGCACGCGCCCCAGGAGGACATCTCCCTGCTCGCCATCGGAACGAAGGCACTGAACCCGTGACCGCAGCACCCGAAACGACCACCTCCGCCCGGCTCCTCGGCCTGCTCGCCCGGGATCTGCCGCCCGACCGCCTGACCACCGACCCCGCGGTGCTCGCCGCGCACGCCACCGACCGTTCCGGCACCAGGCCCGCCGGGGAACCGCTGGCGCTGGTGCGCGCCCGGCGGACCGAGGACGTGACCGTTACCCTGCGGCACGCCCACGCGCTGCGGGTGCCGGTGGTGCCGCGCGGGGCGGGCACCGGGCTGTCGGGCGGGGCGACCGCGCACGACGGCTGCCTGGTCCTGGACCTGTCCGGGATGGACCGCATTCTCGAACTCTCCGCCGACGACCAGCTCGCCGTCGTCGAACCCGGCGTGATCACCGCCGACCTGGACCGGGCGGCGGGCGCACACGGGCTGCGGTACGCGCCGGACCCCGCGAGCGCGGCCCTGTCCACCATCGGCGGGAACATCGCGACCAACGCGGGCGGCCTGCGGTGCGCCAAGTACGGGGTGACCCGGGACAGTGTGATGGGACTGGAGGCGGTGCTCGCCGACGGGACGGTGGTGCGCACGGGCCGCCGTACGGTCAAGGGCGTCACCGGCTACGACCTGACCGCGCTGCTCACCGGCTCGGAGGGCACCCTCGCGGTGATCACCTCGGCGACGCTGCGGCTGCGGCCGATTCCGGTGGCGACAGCCACGCTCGCCGCGTACTTCGCCTCCTTCGAGGCGGCCGCCGAGGCCTCGTACGCGATCAGCCGAGCCGGAGTCGAGCCCGCGCTGGCCGAACTCGTGGACGGTCCCGTGCTGCACGCCATCGATCCGGCGCTGCGGGAGCGGGGCGCGGCGCTGCTGGTGGTGCAGTGCGACGGCGCGGGCGCGGCGGCCGAGACGACGGCGGTCGCCCGGCTGCTCGCGCCTCTGGCCACCACGGTTGAGACGACTCAGGATCCCGCCGAGGCCGAGGCGCTGCTGGCCGCCCGCCGGCTGGCTCTGCCCGCGCTGGAGCGGCTGGGCCGCCCGCTCATCGAGGACATCGCCGTCCCGCGCTCCCGGCTGGCTCAGGCGGTACGCGAGATACGGGCCATTTCCGCCCGCCACGACGTGCCCGTGTACACCCTTGCGCACGCGGCGGACGGCAACCTGCACCCGATCATCGTGGCGGACCCGTCCCTGGACCGGCTGCCGGACACCGCATGGGAGGCGGCCGGCGAGATCTTCGCGCTGGCGCTGCGGCTCGGGGGCACCCTGACCGGGGAGCACGGGGTGGGTGTGCTCAAGCGGCAGTGGGTCGCGGAGGAGCTCGGACCTGCCGCCCACGCGCTGCAGCGCAGGCTCAAGGAGGTGTTCGACCCGAGGGGGATCCTCAACCCCGGCAAGAGCCTGTGACAAGCGCGGGGCGCGGATCAGGCCTCGGCGCGCGTGTAACCCGGTGCGGAAGCGGCAGCCCCGCACCCTTCCCCGGGCCCGGCCGCTCCCCTTGCCGGTGCGCGGTGCCGGATCGCTTGGCGTCCAAGTCGACCCAGGGCGGCGTGCGCAGCCACCTGAGCAGCGGGATTCATGGTTCGCCTGCATAGATCCCTCCCAGGACCTTATGGGTGATGTTCAACGGTGCGTCGATCTTGACGAAGAACGCCTTGATGGCCTCGACACCGTGAATGTGTGCGGTGCCGAAGTGCATGTCGGTGTCCTCGGTCAGTGGCGCGAAGCCCTCATCGAAGTTCAGGGTGTCGATGGCTTCCATGAACTTCAGGACCCAGTCGGGTACGGCAGTCGCGTGTGCGCTGTCTGTCATGGTGGTGGTCTCCTGATCAGGCCGCGATGGGCAGGGCGGCGAGGAACGCGTCGATTTCGGCGTTGACGGCCTCGGGGTTCTCACGCGCGGCGAGGTGGGCGGTGTGCTGGAGCACGCGGAAGGTGCTGCCCTCGATGGCATCGGCCATCTTCCGCACCACGTGCACGCCACGAGAACCGGGGTCTCGGGTTCGTGCGACGCCACGTAAGCCTCACCGTCCGACAGCCACGAATGACGCCCCGTCAGATCTGTGGTTGTCCCCACCGCAGTCAGCCAAAGCCGGCGACGGTGCTGGTCATGCTGGCGGACGCATCGTTCTGGGACACTCTCGTGGTCGACGTGGTGGCGAAAGGCCGGGCGGTGCGGCATGTCCTGACCGCTGTCGCTGCTCGGTCCGGGTGCACGACTCCTACCAGCGCAGACTGAGGGATCTCCCGCCCTGAGGGCAGAGCGTCATGATCCACCTGACGGTCTGGCGTCTCGTCTCCGGTACGGCCGACTGCCCGCGCCGCACGTTGGCCAAGCCCTACGCGCAGTTCACCAACCGGCTCAACCACGTCCTGGAGCATCTCGGGCTCGCGCTCGCCGGACGGGCCGGCGCCCGGCTGACTGACCAACTGGTCTTCCACACAGGGCGGATGACCCTGCTGCGCAGAGTCATGGGGCCTACACGGCGCCATGGCCTCGGGAGCGTCCGACCCGCAGATCGCCTACGCTCAGTCGAAGACGGCTACTTTCCCTGAGCGCCAGTTGAGCACCGGCTGAACGCGAGTTGTGGCACTCGCCCCCGGAGCGAAAGACCCCGGGGGCGCGTCGCGCCGTACGTGAGTCAGGCCTTGCGGGTTACGGGGCGGTGCCCCACACGAGCTGGCCGCCGGAGTAGACGCCGATCTTCGGTGCGTCCGTGTACGAGCTCGCGGTCCCGTGGCTGTAGTCGTCGGCCTCGTTGAAGTTCGACCAGTCGGCCCGGTGCAACCGCAACTGGATGTCACCCGTCGAGGCACCCGCGGCGAGCGTGCCGCCGGTGACATTGACCTTCAGGTAGCGACTGGCCCCGGTCGTCGTGCCGTTCGTCGACACCGAGTGGGTGAGGTTCGAGCAGCCGATCTGCGCCCAGTCACACCACGTCGTGTACGAGGAAGCCGAGTCGTCGAACCAGTAGCGGATCTCGACATCCTTCAAACTCTGCGCACTGCTCCCAGTATTGACCAACTGCAGGTTCATCCCGATGGCGTTGTCCGTCAGACTCGTATCGCTCGTCTTGTACTGCACCTTCAGGTTGCCGGTACCAGTCCCACCGCCCGAAGTCGTCGTGCCGGCGACCTGGGCGGACTGGGCCGAGGCGTTCCCGGCGGCGTCCCGCGCCCGCACCTTGTACTGGTAGGTGGTGGAGGCGGTCAGACCGCTGTCGGTGTACGTCGTGCCGCCGGTGGAGCCGACGATGGTCCCGTTGCGGTACACGTCGTACGACGCGACGCCCACGTTGTCCGTCGAGGCGGTCCAGGACAGCGACACCGACGACGAGGTGGCGCCCGTCGTCTTCAGCCCCGCCGGGACGCTCGGCGCCTCGGTGTCGGTGCCCGGGTCGCCGCCGCCGTTCAGCGGCGGGTAGGCGTTGGTCAGCAGCATCTGGAACTGTGCGGAGAACCAGCGGCCGGCCAGCGGGGCGTTGGCCATGGCGCCCGTCGGGTTGTTGCCGTTGCGTGCGTTGCCCCCGTACGTCGGGTCGCACATCCGGTCGAAGCCCTTGCCCTCGTCGTTGTCGATGGGCTCGCTGTTGCCGTCCGACTCGCCCGGGGGCTTGGCCCACACGTACGCGTCGATGCCCGGCTCGGGCGCGGTCTGCGGGCGTTCGCCGACTCCGGCGCCCTGCTGGTTGCACCAGTTGCCGGTGTGGATGCGACGGTCGATGCGGCCGCCGTCGACGTAGGCGTCGACGGAGGTCTGCGGGCCGGGTCCGATGGGCCGTGCGGTACCGCCCCAGCCGTTGCGGGCGGTGTCGATGAGCATGCCGAGGCCGGAGTTGAAGCCGCCGCGGCTGACCAGGCGCTCACGCAGCGCCTGGGCGAAGCCCAGCTCGTCGACGTAGTAGTTCCAGTCGACCCACTTGGACTGGCGCACGGTGGTGCCGTTCACCGAGTCGGTGACCTTGAAGTTCGGCTCGTGCAGCGCACCGTAGTTGGCGGTGTTGACGATGAAGCCGGCGACGTCGTCGACCGTCGCGCCCTCGGTGGTGGCGGCGATCTTGAACTCGTCGACGGCCGGGTCGAAGTTCGTGTCCCAGCCGAGCCAGCCGTGGTGGCCCGCGTCGATGTAGTTGTAGACGTTGGGGATGTCGCCGAGCTTGTTCAGCGCGTAGCCCACGCCGTGCTCGTACGACCCCAGCTCCTTCACGTGCCGGCAGGCGTCCGTGGCGCCGGCCGCGCTGCCCGCGTTGGTGACCATGTTGGGCAGCGAGTCCGGCTCGATCAGCGCGGAGATCCGCATGGCGGCGTACTTCGGGTCGGCGAGGATCGCCGCGATCGGGTCGATGTACTCCGACTTGTAGCGGCTGAGTTCCTCCGCCTTCAGCTCGCCGTTGGAAGCGAGCGCCGAGCAGTCGCGGCCCGGCAGGTCGTAGATGACGACCTGGAAGAGCGTGGCGCCCTGGGTCAGCGCGGTGTCGAGGTGGGCGCGCAGGCCGCGGCCGTTGGAGGTGCCGGTGATCGCGGCGATCCGGTCCATCCACACGAAGCTGGGCTCGTCGGCGATGACGGAGCCGCCGGGCTCGGCCTTCGCCTTGGCGGACCAGTCGGGGTTGACGTACGGCTTGGCGCCCACGTAGGGGTTGTCGACGCGGGCCGCCGCGGCCGCCGAGGCGGGCGCGGCCGGCAGTGCGACGCTGAGCGCGGCGCCCATGGCGAGCGCCGGCAGCAGCGCCGCGAGCCTCCTGAAGCGGCTCCTGCGTCTGAGGTGCGTGGTGGTGTTCATCGCGGCTCTGGTGCTCCTCTCGAATAGGGGTGTGCGGAGGTACGGCCCGGTGGCGGGAGGCAGCGGGAAGGATTCCCGCCACCGGGTGTCTGGGGGGTGGATCAGGGCGCGGTGCCCCACAGGAGTTGGCCGCCGGAGTAGACGCCGATCTTCGGTGCGTCCGTGTACGAGCTCGCGGTCCCGTGGCTGTAGTCGTCGGCCTCGTTGAAGTTCGACCAGTCGGCCCGGTGCAACCGCAACTGGATGTCACCTGTCGAAGCGCCCGCGGCCAGCGAGCCACCGGTGACATTGACCTTCAGGTAGCGATTGGCCCCGGTCGTCGTGCCGTTCGTCGACACCGAATGGGTCAGATTCGAGCAACCGATCTGCGCCCAGTCACACCACGTCGTGTACGAGGAAGCAGAGTCGTCGAACCAGTAGCGGATCTCGACATCCTTCAGACTCTGCGCACTGGACCCGGTGTTCACCAACTGCAGGTTCATCCAGATGGCGTTGTCCGTCAGACTCGTATCGCTCGTCTTGTACTGCACCTTCAGGTTGCCGGTGCCCGTCCCCCCGCCCGGCGCGGTGGTGACGCTCACCGGACCGGCGGGCGACGAGGCGTTCCCGGCCGCGTCCAGGGCGCGCACGGTGTAGCTGTACGCGGTGGACGGCGTCAGCCCCGTGTCGGTGTACGTCGTGCCGCCGGTGGAGCCGACGCGCGTGCTGCCGCGGTAGATGTCGTACGCCGTGACGCCGACGTCGTCCGTGGCGGGATCCCAGGCCAGCGAGGCGGACGACGAACTCGATCCGGTGGACCGCAGGTTGCGGGGCGCGGTCGGCGGCGTGGTGTCCCCGCCGCCTCCCTGGTCCTTACTGGCGTCGAACGAGAAGGAGTTCACCCCCAGCCCCTGGCCGCCCTGCCAGATCTCGAAGCCGGCCTCGGCGTCGATCAAGTAGTGCGCGGGGTTGATCTGGCCGCGTGCGGTGGCATCGTCGACGAGGCGCTTCACGTCGAGGTCGGTCACCGCGGTGGCGCCGCCCTGCAGCACGTACGAGACGACCTTCCACCCGGAGGCGCCGGGTCCGGTCCACACGTCCCAGGTCCGGCCGTCCAGGGTGACCGTGGCCGTGCGGGAGCCGATGGGCTGGACGCCGCCGCGGTGGTTGATCCAGATCATCAACTCGGTGCCGTCCGGCTGGTCGTCGGTGGTGGGCGTGGAGTTGAACCAAAGGTCGTATGCGGCGTCCCAGACGCCGGAGGCGACCTGCGCGGTGTCGAACGTCGACCGGGCGCTGCCCAGCTCGCTCACCCGGATCGGCAGGCCGCTGTTCGTGGTGCACGCGCCCCAGTGGCAGCCCTTGTAGCTGGACGGGTAGGTGGCGGGCGGTCCCGCCGTGGTCAGGGAGAAGATCGCCTCGGTCACCTTCCAGGCGCCGGTCGCGGTGTCCACGCTGACGCACTGGCGGGCCGAGGAGTTCCACTCGTTCTGCTGGTACGTGTACGCGCCGCCCTGCATCTCGGTGGTGCCCCACTGGGTGCAGTCGGTGACCGACGCGGCCGCCGCCGGGCCCGCGCCGGTGAACAGCGCGAGCCCGGCGAGCAGGATGCCCGCGGCGGTGGCGGCGACGGCGCCGCGCAGGTGTCGTCCTGTCACGGCGCCGTCCCCCAGACGAGCTCGCCGCCGACATACGCGGTGATCTTGGAGGCGTCCGCGAAGGACGTATTCGTACCGCGGCTGTAGTCGTCGGCCTCGTTGAAGTTCGACCAGTCGCTCTTGTGCACGCGCAGCTGTATCTCGCCGGAGTCGCCGCCCGCGGCGACGCTGCCCGCGCCGGCGCTGAAGCCGACCTCCAGGTAGTGGTCCGCGCCGGTCTTCGGGCTGCTCAAGGCGACCACCCGGTGGGTGATGTTGGCGGCCCCGAGCATCGCCCAGTCGCACCAGGTGCTGTACGTGGACGGGCCGCCGTCTCCGGTGAAGTAGTAGCGCACGGTCACCGTGGACAGGCTGAGCGCGCCGCCGCCGGTGTTGCCGACCTTCAGGGACATACGGATGGCGTTGTCGGTGGCGTTGGAGTCGGTGCTCTTGTACTGGACCTTGGCCCCGCCCGTGCCGCCGCCCGCCTTGGTGGTGCCGGTGACCTCGGCGGACAGTGCGGAGGCGTTGCCCGCCGCGTCGCGGGCGGCGACCCGGTAGTGGTAGGCGGTGGCGGCGGAGAGCCCGGTGTCGGTGTAGGTCGTCGCGGTCGGGGTGCCGACCGGGGTGCCGTCGCGGTAGACGTCGTATGCCGCCACGCCCGTGTCGTCGGTGGACGCCGTCCAGCTCAGCGACACGCTGGTAGCGGTCGTCGCCGTCACCGTCAGGCCGGTCGGGACGGTCGGCGCGGTGGTGTCGCTGCCGCCGCCGGGTCCGCCCTCGTCACCGAGGAGCTCGGCGTACGAGGCGAAGGAGAGCGCCAGCGCGGCCTGCGCCCAGAAGCGGTGGTAGGTGAAGACCGGCGGGGCGCCGCCGTCGAGGTACGTCTGCACCTTCGACCAGCCCGGCTCCTGCTTGAGCCACGGCCGCATCCCGATGAAGGTCGTTCCGGTACCCAGCTTCACGCCCTGCGGGGAGGTGCCGGACCAGCCCGCCGGGAAGTACACCGGGTCGTCGAAGCGGTCGTAGTCGCGGCGGGTCTCGGGGACGGCGATGCCCTTGGTGTCCGCGTGCCCGGCCATGGCGTCGAGCAGGGACTTGGCGAGTCCGGCGGCGTCGGCGTCCCCGGACTTCGCGGAGTAGTAGATCAGCGTCATGGCCAGCGCCGCGCCCACGCCGACGTCGTCGCTGTAGTCGACGACCGACACGTGCAGGCCGGTGTTGGCGCCCGGGCTCGCGGAGTTCCAGGTGTCGGGTGCGCCGGTCCAGCCCAGGGTGGAGGGGAAGCGGTAACTGCCGTCGGAACCGACGGTGGTCTGCTCGGAGGCCCAGGCCACCCACTTGTCGAGGACGGCCTTGGCGGTCGCGTTGTTGGTGACGTAGTAGTACTGGGCGACGCGCTCCATGCACCACACCTGGAAGCCGAACCAGTTGTTGCTCGGCGGGTCGTGGTAGACGGGCTGCCAGTCGTACGCCATGCCGTAGAAGGTCGGTGTGCCGGCCGGCGGGGTGCCGTACTGGCCGTCCCAGCTGTTGGAGCAGCCTCCGGCGAGCGCGCCCTCGGCGGACTGCAGCCAGCGCAGGAACTCCAGCTGCCGGGTGAGCGACTTCTGCCAATCGCCCTTCGCTGTCGGCGACTTGGGGGTGAGGGCGGGGATGGTGGACAGCGCCCAGGCGGCGAGGGGGTTCTGATAGCCCTGGTGCGCGATGCCGTCGCCGATGCGCCAGGCCCAGCCGCCCCCGGTGCCGGCGGAACCGCCCCAGGCGTAGTACCAGGACAGCAGGTAGTGCTGCGCGTCGCGGCCGGAGGCGGGCTGGCAGCCGGTGGGGCTGGTGCAGTTGCCGATTTTCTTGAAGTACTTGTCGAACATCGCGTAGCGCAGGTAGTCGCCCATCTTCGCGGCCTTGGCCACGGAGGCGGAGACCTGGCTCGCCTTGCCCTGCGCCGTCGCCCACGTCAGCGCCCAGTACGCGGCCTGCACGGCGCGCGCGTCGGCGTCGGGGGCGTTGGTGTACTTCCACTGCTTCGCGTACGAGGCGTCCTTGACGAAGAGGTCGAGGTAGCCGTTGGGGCCGCCGTACTTGAAGAGGTCGGTGCTGGGCTGCGGAATGGTCTCCCAGACGGACTCCTGCGCGCCGCGCTGGTAGCTGTTGACGAAGGACGCCATCTTGCCGGGGCCGAGCTCGTCGCCGGTGCCGGGCTTGTTGCCGAAGCCGTAGACGTTGTCGAGGTCCATCAGCCAGTGCATGCCGTAGACGTCCATCGTCCCGTACGCGGAGGCGAGTTCGGTGGCGATGGGGTCGGCGCCGACGGAGACGGACGAGTCCATCTGGGACGGGTAGCTGGTGACCTGCGGGTGCTCGGGCGCGTAAGTGGCGGGCTTGGAGGAGGTGTACGAGTCGTTCGTGGGCTGGTCGTTGTGCGGCGGGATGATCGAGGCCTCGGCGACCTCCCACGACTTGTTGAACGGGGCCCAGTCACCGGTGACCCGGCCGTACGCCGCCTCCAGCCAGATCCAGAAGCTGAACGCCTCCGAGGTCGTCTGGTGGCCGTGGTCGGGGGCCTCGACGATCAGGGTCTCGGCGCAGTGGTAGGGGATGCCGTCCGGGCTGAAGTAGCCGCTGGCCGGGTTCTTGATCTTGTTGTACTGGGTGAGGAAGGCTTCCGTGTAGGGGCCGTTGGCGGCGGCGGCCGCCTGTGCGGCGGAGCCGACCGGGGCCTCGGCGGCCCGGGCGAGCGCCTGCCCGGCACCGAGGGCGACGAGGGCGCCGCCGGCCACGCCGACGAAGGACCGCCGGGAGAGTAATGCTGATCTTTCGGGCAGTTCGGGGTGTGCGGACACAGGTCCTCCAAGAGGGGGTGCGGGTGGGAGGGGTGGAGGTGCACGGTCCGGGCGGGCGGGGCCTGCCGCCCGGACCGTCCTTCAGGGGGCCGTGCCGTAAGCCGTCTGACCGTCGAGCTGGACGGTGATCTTCGGTGCGTCCGCGAAGGACGTGTTCGTGCCGCGGCTGTAGTCGTCGGCCTCGCTGAAGTTCGACCAGTCGCTCTTGTTGAACCGCAGTTGCGCCTCGCCGCTCGAGGCCCCGGGGGCGAGGCTGCCCGCCGTGGCGGCGAAGCCCACCTCCAGGTAGTGGTCGGCGCCGGCCGCCGGGCCGCTCATCGCGACTACCCGGTGCGTGAGCGCCCCGCAGCCGAGCACCGCCCAGTCGCACCACGTGCTGTACGTCGAGGCGCCGGACTCGCCGCTGAAGTAGTAGCGGACGGTCACCTTGGAGAGATCGACGGCCGAGTCGCCGGTGTTGACCAACTGCAGCCCGGGCTTGATGGAGTTGTCACCGGCGGACTGGTCGTTGTTCTTGTACTGCACTTTCAGGGCGCCACCGCCCGTCCTCGCCGGCTGCGTCGTGGCATTCACAGGAGCGGACTGCGCCGAGACGTTCCCGGCGGCGTCGCGGGCCCGCACCGTGTAGGCGTACGCGGTGGAAGCGGCGAGCCCGCTGTCGGTGAAGGACGTGCCGGAGGCCGTCCCCACCTTCGTGCCGTCGCGGAAGACGTCGTACCCGGTGACGCCGGTGTCGTCGGTGGCGGCGTTCCACGCCAGGGAGACGGAGGCCGAGGTCGTGCCGGTCACCCGCAGCCCTGAGGGCACGCTCGGGGCCTGGGTGTCGACCGCGCCGGTCTCGCCGAGGGCCTTGCGGATCGCGTCCATGACGACGGGCTTGGGCTGCAGGTTCCCGTCCCACGGGAGGGCCGAGCCCTCGCCGTTGAAGACGCCGGGGATCCAGGAGTACTTGTCGGTGTAGTCCCAGACGGTGATCCCGACGCACCGGTTGACGGCCAGGCAGGCCTCGGTGACCCGGCGGTAGTAGTCGGCCTGGGTGGCCTCCTTCGCCGTGTCCTTCGGCAGCTGCATCCGCACGTCGAGTTCGGTGACGGCCACGTCGAGGCCGAGGTCGGCGAAGCGCTGCATGTTCTGCTGCATCTGGTTCGGGAAGCCGTACTGGATCGCCAGATGCGCCTGCAGCCCGACGCCGTCGAGCGGCACGCCGGCGGCCTTCAGATCGCGGGCCAGTGCGTAGAGGGCGTCGCTCTTCGCGCCGAGCCCCTCGACGTTGTAGTCGTTGATATACAGCTTGGCGTCGGGGTCGGCGGCCCGGGCGGCGCGCAGGGCGTAGGCGATGAAGTCCTTGCCCATGGCGTTGTAGAACGGCGAGGTGCGGAAGCTGCCGTCCTCGTTGAAGGGCTCGTTGACGACGTCCCAGGCGAACACCTTGCCGCGGTAGTGACCGGCCACGTTGGCGATGTGGTTCTCCATGGCGGGGCGCACCTGCGCGACGGGCAACTGCCCCACCCAGTCGGGCAGTTGGTTGTGCCACACCAGCGTGTGGCCGCGGACGCTCTGGCCGTGCGCCTGGGCGAAGTTCACGACCTGGTCGCCGCCCGCGAAGCTGAACTGCCCCTGGGTGCGCTCGGTGCTGTCCCACTTCATGGAGTTGCCGGGGGTGATCGGCCCGAACTGGGAACCCAGGATCTGGGTGTACGGGGCGTCGGACAGCTCCCCGTTGTCGGTCGCCGAGCCGAAGTACTTGCCCTTGGCGTCAGCGAGTTGATGCAGCGTCAGCGGCTCGGCCGCGGACGCCGGCGACGGCGTGACCCCCATCGCCGCCATCGCGAGGGCGAGGGTGGCGATCAGGGCGGCGATGCTCCGAGACGCCCGTCTTCGGGCGGGGGGTATGGGCGCCAGCGTCATGCTGGTTCCTCTCTCCGAATGCGGGAGGGGGACGCTCGGGCGTCACCGAAGCCCTGTGACCGGGGTCCCGCCGGTCACGGCGCGCCGTTCCCTCCCCCGCGGCTCTAGTGGGGAGATGGTGCAAGCCTTGAAGTCGTGGGAGCGCTCCCAAATTGCTGTAGCGCGGTGCACCTGTCAAGAGGTGAGCCGAAACTTGCGTGTTATCTGGCGGCATTGTCGACGGCCCGGGCGTTGCGGACGTCAGCCCTCCGCCAACACGTGAAGCCCCGGACTATGCCTTGCCGTCATGTACTGAAACCGGCATGAGGCGAACTCGCGGACTACGACTCGCCGCTGTCGACGTGTTCCTTCAGCCAGCGCTCGGTCGTGCTGATGTGCAGCAGGGCGGCGGCTTGGCTGAGGGATGCGTCGCGCGTGGCCAACGCGGCGTAGATGGCCTCGTGTTCGGCGAGGGTGCGCTCCGAGGCCTGCGCGTCGACGAGGCCCCGCCAGACGCGTGCGCGCAGGGTGCGACCCGAGACGCCCTCCAGGAGCGTGAGCAGTGCGTCGTTCCCGGCAGCCGAGATCACGGCGCGGTGGAAGGCCGCGTCGTGGGAATTGAGCTCCTCCGCGTCCTCGCGCGCCTCGCGCATGGCATCCAAGTGGCCCCGCACATCGGCCAGTTAGGCGTCGGAGATCCGGGTGGCGGCGAGTGCGGTGGCCGCCGGTTCCAGGAGACGGCGGACCTCCATCAGGTCGAGGAGCGCCGCCGGATCGCTCTGCAGGAGTCCCACCGCTCCCCCCAGACCCTCGAACAGCAGGGTCGGCTGCAGACTGGTGACGTACGTCCCGTCGCCGCGCCGCACTTCGAGGACCCGGGCGACAGCCAGCGTCTTGACCGCCTCGCGCGCGAGGTTGCGGGACAGGCCCAGCTGGGCGGCGAGTTCGGGCTCGGGCGGCAGTTTCGTCCCCGGTGGCAGCGCACCGGTGCGGATCAGCTCGCGGATCTGCTGATGGCCTTGTCGGTCAGCGACACCCTGCGCTCCTCCAGCCCCCGGAGGCCGTCGGGGACACTTGGGCGTGCCCGGGGTGACGCTGATGATACTGGGGTGGCTGCGGCGAGAGGAGATCGCTGCGGCCCGGCCCGGAGCAGGATTGCGCGCCGCGGGCCAGGCCGACCGTGGATTGATCAGGTGCAGGCCTTCCCGTTGAGAGTGAAGGCCGTGGGCGCGGGATTGGTCCCGCTGGACGTCCCCTGGACTCCGAAGCTCACTGTCGCGCCGGGTGCGATCGTCCGGTTCCAGTCGGTGCCGCGGGCGACGACTGCCGTGCCGTTCTGGGTGACGGTCGCGTTCCAGGCGCTCGTGACGCGCTGCCCGGCCCCGTAGGCCCAGCCCAGCTGCCACCCGTCCACGGCGGTCGTGCCCGTGTTCTTGGCGGTGACCGTCGCGGTGAAGCCCGTGTTCCACACGCTGTCGGTCTTGTACGTCACCGTGCAGGCACCGGTGGGCTGTTCGCCGGTGGAGGTCCGCTCGGCGGCGTAGGCGGCGAGCCAGGCAAGCGGGGCGTTCCAGTTGACCGCCACCTCGTTGGTGGAGTACGAGCCGATGTCGTCGATGTAGCAGGCGGCGGGCGCGCAGCCGGCCAACTTCTCCTCCGCCACCGGGTCCTGGAGGCCGCTGTTGGGCCCGCCCGCCAGCGATCCCGCCGGAGGATGGGGCAACGAGGCGTCCAACTGGTGGGCCCAGAAGCGGTGATGCTGGTTCTGCGAGGACGTCTCGCCATAGCCGGACACGTAGGACTGGCCGAGGGCGTTGCGGCCGAGGAGGTAGTCCATCGTCTCCAGCGCGCCGGTGCGGTAGCGCTCGTTTCCGGTCAACTCTCCGGCGACGGCCAGGACGATCGCGTCGCCCGCGACCTCGCCGTTGGAGCCCCAGAAGTAGCCGTCCGCCGGTACGGGCACCGCGTAGCCCTGGGCGGCCATGCGGGACAGGTAGCCGTCGGCGGCCGCCGTCACCGAGGCCCGGACCCGGTCCCGGTCGGCTGCGGGCAGGCCGTTGGGGACGGTGGCCAGGGTGAGCCGGCCGAGTGCGGCCGTGTCCGCCCAGCCGAATCCGTAGGCGGAGAAGGCAGTTGAGGAGGTGTGCCAGGTGGAGTCGGTGACCGCGTCCCGGTAGCCGCTCTCGCCGGTCGTGGCGTACAGCTCGGCCGCCGCCCAGTAGAACTCGTCGGTGACCGTGGTGTCGCCGTAGGCGCCGCCGCCGGTGCTGTCCGAATCCGGCGCGTACAGTGCCGGGTTGGCGCGGGCCGCCGTCCAGGCTCGCCGCGCGGCCGACAGACAGCGGTCGGCGAACGCGGCGTCGTAGGAGCGGTAGACCCGGGCGCACTGCGCCGCGGCCGCCGCGAGGTTGAGGGTCGCCGCCGTCGAGGGACGGTGCAGCTCGCGGGGCTGGGGGTCCTGGTCGGGGCGCAGCGGCATGCCGGTCCAGGCCGCGTCGTGGATCTTGTGGAACGCCATGCCCGCGTACGGCTTGCCCTCGGGCACCTGCATCCGCATCAGGAAGTCGAGCTCCCAGCGCGCCTCGTCCAGCACGTCGGGTACGCCGTTGCCGCGCTCGGGGACCTTCAGGGAGGAGTCGCCGAGCGCCGCGTCCTTGCCCGCGCGCTTGGCCCGCTCGAAGGAGTTGACCATCAGCCAGGTCGAAATGCCGCCGTTCACCACGTACTTGCCGTGGTCGCCCGCGTCGTACCAGCCGCCCCTGACGTCCTGGGTGTAGTCGCACACGCCGGCCTGGCACGGGACGGAGGTGTCGCCCTTGTTGGGCGCGACGCCGAGGTGTCCGGCGGGGCGCGCGTAGGCGGAGCCCACCAGGGAGGCGTCGATGGGTATGCCGCTGCGCTGGTGGTAGAAGAACGCCATGGCGTCGGAGCGCAGGCCGTCGTACAGGTTCGCGCGGAGGTCGAAGGGCACGCTGCTGCTGCCGTCCACCGTCAGGACGTATCCCGATCCTGACCCCTGGAACGAGGAGAAGTCGGCCACTTGGACGGACTGCCCGGAGGGGGCGTCCGCCCCGCGCGGGACGGTCGCACCGGAGGCGACCGCCGTCCCTGACGCGTCGCGCAACTGCCAGGTGAGCGGCTGCGTCGCCGTGGTGACCACGGTGGCGCGCTTGGGGCCGTCCGGCAGATAGCCGACCTGGTTGACGCGCACGGCCGTGGTCGCCGCCGCATCGGAGACGGCGGCGGCCGCGGTGGGCGTGGCGAGGAGGCCGCCGACGAGGAGGGAACTCGTCAGCAGGGTGGCTGCGAGGCGTCTGGGGCGGGGTAACGAAGCAACGGTGGGCATGAGCGGCTCCTATGTCGATGCTGGTCAGCAGAGGGAGTTGGGCTGGGTGAAGCGGGCCCGTTGGGCAGGGGGAACTGGAACGCCGGGTGGTCAGAGGTCGGCGCCGATGTCGGGCGTGCTCAGGCGAGGGCGGTCGTGGCCGGGCTCGGCGCTCGGTTTGGGAGCGCTCCCAATCGCCGGTATCCCGAACGTTGATCGATGGATCGAAGAACCGAGGGGGACAGTAACGACGCGCACAACAGTCGTCAACTGATGTGCACGCCACGGGAGTTGCCGGTGTCGACGCGGCAGTAATCCGCGTTCGAAAGAGTTTCAGACAATCCTTCCCACCGAACGCGTCGCCATGCTGTCTCAAAGTGACCGCTCCCCCGCATCGCTCTCGACACGTACACCAAGTAGGCCTGCATGCAGGGCATTTGATGCACTGCAGAGAGAGGTCGTGGATCAAAAGTTTCGCCCTTCACGCCGAAACAGTTGACAGCCCACGAGCCCGGCACCAACCTGTCGACGTCGACAAGCCCCGTCCCTGTCCCCACCTCAGGCCGCAGGAGCACCCGCATGAGAACTCGACCAGGAACCACGCGACCCCACCGGTCGTCACCCTCCCTCATAGCGAAACTGGCCGTCGTCGCGACACTGGGCGCATGCACCCTCGCCGTCGACACCGGCGCCTCGGCACAGGCCGCCGCCTGCACCGGCTACGTCGGGCTGACCTTCGACGACGGCCCGTCCGGCAGCACCCCGGCGCTGCTCGACACGCTCCGGCAGAACGGGCTGCGCGCCACGATGTTCAACGAGGGGCAGTACGCCGCCGCGAATCCGTCCCTGGTACGCGCACAGGTCGCCGCCGGCATGTGGGTCGGCAACCACAGCTACACCCACCCCCACCTCACCCAACTCGGCCAGGCACAGATCGACTCCGAGCTCTCCCGGACCCAGCAGGCCATCGCCAACGCGGGCGGTGGCACGCCCCGGCTGTTCCGCCCTCCGTACGGCGAGACCAACGCGACGGTGAGGAACGTCGAGGCCAAGTACGGCCTGACCGAGATCATTTGGGATGTCGACTCGCAGGACTGGAACGGCGCCAGTACCGATGCCATCGTGCAAGCGGCGGCACGGCTCACGAGTGGCCAGATCATCCTCATGCACGACTGGGCCGCCAACACGCGCGCCGCGATCCCGCGCATCGCGCAGGGCCTGGCGGCCAAGGGGCTGTGCGCCGGCATGATCTCCCCGCAGACCGGACGTGCGGTGGCGCCGACCGGTTGACACCACGGCTCTCCCACTCGGTGCGTTGAGCACCGGGCGGGAGGGCCGTGGCGTGGCGCCTGGCTCCGCAGCTCCTGTCAGCTCTTGTCAGCTCTTGTCAGCTACGCAGACTCCACTGCTGGTTCGCTCCGCCCGAGCAGCTCCACAGTTGGATCTTCGTTCCGTTGGCGGTGTTCGCGCCGACGGCATCAAGGCACAGCCCCGACTGCACTCCTGTGATCGTGCCGTTGGCGTTGATGTTCCACTGCTGGTTGGTCTGCCCGTTGCAGTCCCAGATCACCGCCGCGGTACCGTTGGCGGCCCCCCTCCCGGAGGCGTCCAGGCACTTGTTGCCGTAGACCATGAGTTGCTTGCTGTCGGTGTAGGCCCACCGCTGGTTGGTGCCACCGTTGCAGTCCCACAATTGTGCCTGGGTGCCGTTGGTCGTGGTGGAGTTGTCGATGTCGACGCAGCGGCCGGACTGCCGGCCCACGATCTGTCGGCCGGTGGGCGGGGGCTGGGTCGACGAGTCGAACTGGGTGAAGAACTTCCACACCTCTCCCGACGTCCAGGTGCGCCAGCCGCCGCCCCCGTCGAGGGGCCGGGGTCGTGCCCGCCGTCGAACGCGGCCCATACGACGGGGTGCCCGGACGTGCACCCCGAGTAGGCGGTGACGATGTGTGTCCGGCTGCCGGACGACGGCTCGGGTGGGTTATGCGCGGTGCAGCCGTTGTTCCGTACGAACGTGTCGCGCAGCGCCCGTCCCGAAGAGATGGGCAGGACGTTGTCACTGATGCCGTGGAGCCCCATGTACGCGATGGGTTGAGTGCCGCCGCTGCAGCCGCTGAGGTTCGCGCCGGAGTAGACCGCGACCGCGCGGAAGACCGTCGCACGGGAGCAGGCCAGGGCGTACGTCATCGCCCCGCCGTAGCTGAAGCCCCCGGCGTACAGCTGCGCCGTGTCGACGCACAGGCCCGTCTCGATCTGCCGGACCAGGTCGTCGACGAAGGTCACGTCCTGACCGCCGGAATTGGCCCAGCCGTTGTTGATGCCCTGGGGCGCCACGAAGATCGTGCCGTTGTTCGCGCTGTCCGCCAGCCGCCTCAGGCCGTAGTAGGACCAGTTGTACCCGTCGGTTCCGCCCGAGTCGACGTCGTTGGCGGTGCCGCCCACCCAGTGGAATCCGAAGACCAGCCGGTAGGGGCGGTTGTTGTCGTAGTTCGCCCGGACCCAGAGGATGTAGCTGCGGTTCTGGCCGCTGCTCGAGATCATATGCGTACCCGCTGGTCAGCGTCGGGGCCGCATCCGGGAGTCGCCGCGGCGGCACCGGCACTTGTGGACGGCGACGGCGTGCTTGCGTCGGCGTGCCGCCCCTCCCCCGAGGCCGCCTGCGAGCCGACCCACCAACTGGCACCTGAAGTTCGACTACGTCTTCCTGCGCGGCATCGCCCCGCTCACACAGCGGGTGCATCCAAGCCCATACTCGGACCATCACCTGACGCAAGCCGATCTAAGTGGGCGTTAAGCCCCATCTTCGTCGGTTAGTGATCGCTCGATCGTGGTACTGGCCGCCATGCGGGCCATCCTTTGGTCATGTCCATGTTGAGATGCGGGGCATGGAGAGGGAGCCGTACCTCAGCGACTTATCGGATGCCCAGTGGGCGTTGATCGAGCCGATGATCACTGCCTGGAAGCAGCACCGGGTGGCGCGGTCGGCGACCGGGGACCCTGGAGCCTGTGACCTGCGGGAGGTCGTAAACGCGATCTTCTATCAGAACCGGACGGGCTGTCAGTGGCGCTATCTTCCCCATGACTTCCCGGCCTGGTCGGCGGTGTTCTACTACTTCGGCTGTGGCGCGAGGACGGGCTTGACCAGCGGATCCAGGAACTCCTGCGCTGCCAGGTGCGGGAGACAGCCCGGCGATTAGAGGACCCGTCCCTCGTGGTCATCGACACCCAGTCGGTCCGCGCGGCAGCCGGTGTCCCGAAGACCACGACGGGACTGGACGCCAACAAGAAGGTGTCGGGGCGCAAGCGGGGGCTGGCCGTGGATGTGATGGGGCTGATTATCGGCGTCGTCGTGCTGGCCGCGTCCGCCCACGACAACGCCGCCGGCACCGCTCTGCTCGACCAGGCCGCCGAACGATGCGGACACCGCCTGGAGAAGGACCTGGTGGACCAGGGCTTCAAGGACGAAGTCGTCATCCACGGCGCGATGCTCGACATCACCGTCGACATCGTCCGCCGCAACCCCGCCGACCAGGGCAAAGGCTTCGTCCCGCAGCCGAAGCGGTGGGTGGTGGAGCAGACGAACGGCACTCTGCTCCTGCACCGGCGCCTCGCCCGTGAGTACGACCACCGACCAGACACCTCCGCCTCGCGCGTCTACTGGGCCTCCATCGCGAACATGACACGCCGCCTCACCACCCCGAGTCCGGCCTGGCGCGACACCCTCGGACTGGCCGCATGAACGTCAACGAACTCCTGGCAGACCTCCAGGCCCAGCACGACGAGGCCACTGCCCGGGCCGGTGAACTACACGACCAGATAGAGCACTTGACCTCCGCCCTGGCCAAAACTGAAGGACGGCTTGCCGATCTGGCCACTACCCGAAAGGTCATCGCAGAAGTCGCACTGGCAGGAACCGAATCCGAACCGCCTGAGTTGACCACCGCCTACCAGGTCATCGTGAACGCCTTCAACACCCACCCCGACCAGGCGTTCCGGGTCCGTGAGCTGCACGAGCTCCTCGGCATGCCCACCGACGACCCGGCCATGAACGTCACCCGCAGCCGCCTCGGACGCCTCACCCGTCAAGGCTTCCTCACTCAACCCGGACGCGGTCTCTACCAGAAGCGGGCTTAGCGCCGCTTTGCGTGGGCTGAAATCGGCACGGCCGACGGCCGCCACTCTCGCCTGATCAATCCGAACACCCACGAGTCGGATACTTCGCCGTTCACGACGCAGTCTTCCCGCAACGTCCCTTCACGCATGAATCCGATCTTCTCCAGGACCCGGGCAGATGCCACGTTGCGCGTGTCGGTCTCGGCCTGGATTCGATTCAGGTCCAGTGTGTCGAATGCCCACTGCAGCAGGGCGTGTGCCGCCTCCGTCGCGTAGCCATGGCCCCACATCGCCTCGGTGAGGCAGTAGCCCAACGACGCGCTGCGGTAGTCCGGGTTCCATTCGGCCAGAACGCACCAGCCGATGAAGGCCCCGTCAGAAGCACGGTCGATGGCCACCCGCGCCCCGGTGCCTTCGTCCGCCATCGTCCGGCACATCGCGATGAAACGCTCGGCGCGGGCCCGGTCGGTCCACGGCGGGGAGTCCCAGTAGCGCATCACGTAGGTGCTGCTGTGCAGCGCGAACAGGGGGTCCGCGTCGGCGTCGGTGAAGGGTCGCAGTCGCAGGCGAGCGGTGTGCAGTATGGGGGTGGCCAAAGTCATGCGCACCATCTTGTGTCCTCATGGGGCGGGCAGAACACCGAATATCCGATCACGGTCCGGCCCTCACGACCAAGGCACCGCCTACCAGCAGATCGTGCATGCCTTCAACGAGCACCCCCGACCAGACATTCAGGGTCTGCGAACGGCACGACTACTCGGCCTGCCCACCGACGGCCCAGACATGAACGTCACCCGCAGCCGCCTCGGACGCCAAGGCTTCCTCACCCAACCGCACAAGGCCACTACTAGAAACGAACTTAACGACCTCTAAGAACCAACCCCGTTACCAGGGCCTCCCTATAGAGCAAAGACAACACTCAGGAGCCACCCCCCGGCTGACCGGCTCCCGCTGTTACAGCTGTAGAGGGCGGCGTTCGCCATCGGGTCTTGCCACTGCTACCGTCCGCTCGTCCCGGACGGCGACCGCATCGACTGGATCCTCGCCACGGCCGGCGTGACCGTGCACTCCGCCACCATCAACACGTACGAGCCGCGCGGCCAGTACCCCAGCGATCACCTGCCGGTGCAAGCGAGCCTGACACTCGGGTGAAACGCGTGGCGGCCGGCGTTGACCGCGGTGAGCAGGCCGATCCCGAGGGTCGCCACCACCATGGCGGCGACCCGGGACCATCAGCGATGTCTTCGTGGAGGGGCGGGAGCCGCACCGTAGGTCTTCATCAGGTACGGGTCCAGCGCTGGTTGCTGCCGTTCGAGCAGGTGTAGAGCTGGATCAGGGTGCCGTTGGCAGTACCGGCCGAGACGGCGTCGAGGCAGAGGCCGGACTGGACGCCGACGATGGATCCGTCGGAGTTGAGGCGCCATTTCTGGTTGTCGGCGCCCCAGCAGCTGTAGATCTGGACTTTGGTGCCGTTGCCGGTGCCGCCGGCGTCCAGGCACTTGTTGCCGTAGACCCTGAGCTCACCGGCGGCGGAGTACGTCCACTGCTGGTTGGTGCCGTTGTTGCAGTCCCACAGTTGGAGCTGGGTGCCGTCGGTGGTGCTGCTGCTGGGCACATCCAGGCAGCGGCCCGACCCGACGCCCTTGATCTGTCCGGAATCCGAAGGGGGCGTGGTGGAGCCGCCGTTGAGTGCGTTGAGGACGGCGGTGTACGCGGGCTTCTTGCTGCCGTCGCCGTTGAACAGCAGCGGCGTGTCCTGCGAGCGCCAGGAGTCGGTGTCGCGTACACCCCAGACGGTGATGCCGAGGCAGCGCGAGACGGCCAGGCAGTCGTTGGTCACGTTGGCGTAGGTCGTGGACGAGGCGCCCTGGATGTCGAGTTCGGTGATGGCCACGTCGACGCCAAGGGCGGCGAAGTTCTGCAGGGTGGTGCGGAAGTTGCTGTTGTAGGGGCTGCCGCTGTTGAAGTGCGACTGGAAGCCGACGCAGTCGATCGGCACGCCACGCTGCTTGAAGTCCTTGACCATGGCGTACATGGCCTGGGTCTTGGCCCAGGTCCAGTTCTCGACGTTGTAGTCGTTGTAGCAGAGCTTGGCGGCCGGGTCGGCGGCGCGCGCGGTGCGGAAGGCGACCTCGATCCAGTCGTTGCCGGTGCGCTGCAGGTTGGAGTCGCGCCGGGCGCCCGAACTGCCGTCGGCGAAGGCCTCGTTCACGACGTCCCACTGGGCGATCTTGCCCTTGTAGTGGCCCATCACGCCGTTGATGTGGTCGATCATCGCCTGGCGCAGGGTGCTGCCGCTGAGGCTCTGCATCCAGCCGGGCTGCTGGGAGTGCCAGGCCAGGGTGTGACCGCGGACCTGCTTGCCGTTCTGCACCGCCCAGTTGTAGACGCGGTCACCGGCGGTGAAGTTGAACTGGCCCCGCTGCGGTTCGGTGGCGTCGATCTTCATCTCGTTCTCGGGCGTCACCATGTTGAACTCACGGCCCGCTATCGACGTGTACGCCGAGTCGCCCAGCCTGCCCGAGGCGATGGCGGTGCCGAAGTAGCGGCCGCTCTGCGCCGCCGCCGCACCGAGCGCGCTCTCGGCGGCGTGTGCTCTCGGCGGGGCGACCAGGGCGCCGACCGCAACCAAGACGCCGACGACCAGCGCCAACAGGAGCCCGCGGGTCTTCCGGCGGATATCGGGTTTGGAAAGGGCGTACGAGCCCATGACTGTGCCTCCAAGGTAGAAATCACGGAAGGACTGAAGTGCAGGGGTCGACCGGCACGAAAGGACTCCATCGCGGCTCAGCCGGGGAACCACCACGCGGCGTCGCGTACCTCTCCAACTGCGCGAAGAGCCAGGATGCGTGGGTGCGAACCTCACCGGAACGAAACGGGGTGGCGCAGGTGCTGTGGTGCGCGGATCTGCTGCGCGGCTGTGCGTGGACGTGGATCTGCCGTGCAGAACAGAGCGTCCAGGGTCAACATGGTTCGAAATCCCGGACTATGGCCGGTGTCTCAGACAGGGATGATTGAGGTATTGACGATGGCTCGTCAATACTCCCCGCAGAAGAAGTTTCCGTTCCTCGCCCGAAACTTTCCGAAATCCCAGCGAGTCAGCGGCGAACTCCTGACGCCACGACCGGTGGACGCCGTAAGGCCGGTTCGCGGTGTTGTGCACGGTATTTCCAGTCGGCACGACAGCCTGTCGAGCCCAACGGGGAGGCGCCGTTTGTAGACAGATCGGCGACAGGCCTTGACCGGACGGCCTCTCATTCCTAGCTTGTGGCGTCAATGAATCCGGGAACTTTCCGAAAGTTTTCGGGATCGCCCCTGTCCCCCTACCCCCGGCGTGGCCGCTCCGCGGTTCATCGGGGCCATCTCGCCCTCGCCCCTCAAGGAGTCCCTCTGATGTGGTTCCGCCATCCATCCCCGGTCCGCCTGAGACGTTTACTCGCCGTCCTGGCGCCCTTCCTGCTCGTGGCCACCTTCCTCGGTGCCCATCCCGCCAGCGCGGCGACCGTAGACACCAACGCCTCGTATGTGCTGGTCAACCGCAACAGCGGCAAGGCTCTGGATGTCTACAACTTGGCGACCGACGACGGCGCCCGCATCACCCAGTGGACCAGGAACGATCAGAACCAGCAGCAGTGGCAGTTCGTCGATTCCGGGGACGGCTACTACCGCATCAAGTCCCGCCACTCGGGCAAGGTGCTGGACGTCCACAACTGGTCCACCGCGAACAGCGGCGCGATCGTCCAGTGGACCGACCTGAACGCCACGAATCAGCAGTGGCGGCTGGCCGACAGCTCGGACGGCTACGTGAGGCTCATCTCGCGCCACAGCAACAAGGCCCTCGAGGTACAAGGCGCCTCCACCGCCGACAGCGCGAACATCGTCCAATACGACGACTGGGGCGGCACCAACCAGCAGTGGAAGCTCGTCAAGGTCGGCGGGGACACTCCCGGCGCCTGCGATCTTCCGTCGACGTACCGCTGGACCTCCACGGGCGCACTGGCGCAGCCCAAGCCAGGTTGGGCCTCGCTCAAGGACTTCACCGTCGTCCCGTACAACGGCAAGCAGCTCGTCTACGCGACGACGCACGACACGGGGACGAGTTGGGGTTCGATGAACTTCGGCCTGTTCACCAACTGGTCGGACATGGCCTCGGCCAGCCAGAACACGATGTCTTCCGCCACCGTCGCGCCCACGCTCTTCTACTTCGCGCCGAAGAACATCTGGGTGCTCACCTACCAGTGGGGCGGGACCGCCTTCTCCTACCGGACGTCGAGCGACCCCACCAACCCGAACGGCTGGTCATCACCGCAGGTGCTCTTCTCCGGAAGCATCACCGGCTCCGGAACAGGACCCATCGACCAGACGCTCATCGGTGACGGGACGAACATGTACCTGTTCTTCGCCGGTGACAACGGCAAGATCTACCGGGCCAGCATGCCGATCGGGAACTTCCCGAGCAGCTTCGGCGCGAACTCGACAGTGGTCATGAGCGATACGACGAACAACCTGTTCGAAGCCCCGCAGGTCTACAAGCTCCAGGGCCAGAACCGCTACCTCATGATGGTCGAGGCGATCGGCTCCCAGGGCCGCTACTTCCGCTCGTTCACCGCCACCAGCCTCAACGGCTCGTGGACACCCCAGGCCGCGACCGAGAGCAACCCCTTCGCCGGCAAGGCCAACAGCGGCGCCACCTGGACCAACGACATCAGCCACGGCGAACTGCTCCGCACCAGCGCCGATCAGACCATGACCGTCGATCCCTGCAATCTGCAATTGCTCTACCAGGGACGCAGCCCCAACTCCGGCGGCGACTACGGCCTCCTGCCCTACCGTCCGGGTCTGCTGACACTGCAGCGCTGACGGCGTGACACGGGTCCGGCCCCGGTTGGGAGCCGGCGGGGCGGGCTCGGCGAAAGGCCGAGCCCGCCCCGGTCGCGCGACAACGCCGGGCACATGTGCACTGCTACTGCGCCCGCGACGCGGCGGAGTGCCTGCTACGCGTCCGGGTCGCGCGCGATCCAGCCCGGTGAATCGAGCCGGATCGCACCGTCCCCCACCAGGGCGTGCCCGCCTCGACGGTCCGGCTGACCGTGCACAGCCGGTCGTGCGAGGTCTTCACCGCCCGCGGCAGGATGGCGCGGGCCCGATCGCCCGAAGGACCGTCCGGGAACGTGACGGAGAAGGTGACCCCGAGGTCCGACATCCGATTGCCGCTCCGCCGTCGTACGCGGTCCTCAAGCCCGGCGCCTCCGACGACGAGATCGTGGCTCTGGAAGAAACCTTCGGCGTGAGCGTTCCGGAGGAGTTGAAGGCGCTGTGGCGGCTGTCCGCCGGTGAGAGCGGCGTAGACGGTTCGGATCTCATGCTGGGCGGCTGGGCCCTGATGCCGCTCGACGCCGTGATCGAGGTCTACCAGATGCAGATGCGGTTCCAGGAGGAGAACCGCGCGGACGACACCGAGGACACGCTGGTGCTGTGGAAACCATCTTGGATACCGTTCTGCTCCTTCACCCCGACGACACCGTCCACGGCCTCTACCTGAACGGTGAGACCGGGGAAGTGTGCCAGTGGACGGATCTGCGCCTGGTTCGACGAATGGGAACAGCCCTCCCCCACCGGTCCCTGGTGGCCGCAGTGGATCACGCTGGGCGAGCTGGCCGAACGCCGCCCTCTGCAGGCCGGACCGTCCCGGCCGTCCTGGTACTACGGCACCCCCGGCATCGCCCACGCACGCGAAGCCGGGCGGGCGACCAGGTCGACCCGCCCGGCTTCGCTTCCCCTGCCGCGGCGCGCCTACCTCACGACACCTCGCGTGCGTAGGGCGCAACCGCGATCCGGTCGATCAGCGGGGCGTAGCGGGAGCGGAGCAGGGTGTCAGGGAAGGTATCCGAGGCATAGGTGGTGCCGTCGAAGTCGGGGAGTTCCTCGGAGCGGAAGGTGAGGGTGTTCTCGCCCTTCTT
The DNA here is from genome assembly GCF_045040855.1 of Streptomyces sp. NBC_00009. Taxonomy (NCBI): domain Bacteria; kingdom Bacillati; phylum Actinomycetota; class Actinomycetes; order Kitasatosporales; family Streptomycetaceae; genus Streptomyces; species Streptomyces sp. NBC_00009. Next base: position 8,688,739 of record NZ_CP108312.1, on the reverse strand, counting down.
GAGGTGGACGGGGACGGTCAGTTCCCAGAAGTTGTTCTGGTGGAAGGTGTGGGGGAAGCCGACGCGCCGGGCCGCGCCGCCGTTGACGGAGAGGTCGGCGTGGCGGGCGAGAGGGTCCGGGTTGTAGTGGGTGGCCTCGGACTGTTCGGGGTTGGAGTAGCGGATGCGCAGCGCGTACAGGCCCGCGCGGTCGACGGGGACGGTGAAGGTCGCGGTGTTGCCATTGCCGGGGTCGCCGCCGATGCCGGTGATCGCCGTGCCGTCGGTGGCGAGCGAGAGCGGCGTCAGTGTGGCCGAGCCGGCGAGCGCCGCGTCCTGAGCCTCGTACGTACGGGGCGTGAGCGTGCCCTGGGTGGGTGTGACGGTGAGGCGATCGAGGAGGGTCGGGGCCGAAGTCCCCGTCAGCGTCACCTTGTTGAGGCCGCCGGAGAGGGACACAGCCACGCTCTGGTGCCTCTTGGACAGGCTCAGGACGTCGTGCCCGTTGACGGCGAGTCGGGCGCCGGTGCCGACGAGTGTGTCGACCTTGAGGGTTGCCTCGCGGTCGGCCGGTGAGGAGACCCAGAACGTGGCCGTCTGGTTCTTGGCGATGCGGGCCGCTCCCGATCCGGTGTCGTAGACGGGGCGAGCCCCGCCGCCCAGCCAGGCCAGTTCGCCCTCGTGGACCTGAGTGGTGGCCGACGGCGTGGGCAGCGCGAGGGTGAGGCGGTCGACGATCGCGTCGCCCTTGGTGGCGCGCTTGCCGTCGAGGCTCTTCGCGGCGAGCGTCAGGGTGTGCTTGCCCTTGGTGAGCTTCACCTTGGTGTCGGCGTGGTCCCAGACCACCCATTTGTAGCCGAGCGGCAGGTTCAGTTCCTGCTCGCTCGCCGCTTCGCCGTCCACGCTCAGGAACACGTTCGTGGGGCCCTGTTCCTTCACCTTGTCGTAGGTGTTGAGGGAGTTGGCGAAGACGCTCAGGTCGTAACGGCCGTCCTCGGGGACGTCCACCGTGAAGTCGAGGGTGACGTCGGAGCCGGTGCGCAGGCCGCCGACGTCGTAGCCGCCGGAGGTGTAGAACTTCGAGACGTCGGAGGTCGATCCCTCGGGGCCGTTCTTCGTGTACCCGGACCCGGTGTGGGCGGCGTCCTCCGCTTCGAACGACGCCTGCCAACTCACCGGCGGGGACTGAGGGTTGGTGACCCTTCCGGTGGACGGGCCGAGGATGATCTCGTACGCCGACGACTCCTTCAGCCTCGGCAGCGCACCGTCGCCGAAGTCCACGGTCGCCTTGCCGTCGTCGGAGACCTTCAGGTCCGTTTCCGTGAGCAGCTTCGGGCCTGTGTTGTCGCCGATCTGTCCGCTCCAGTCGATCTCACGGACCCAGGCGTGCACCTGCTCTCCGAAGAGCTTCTTCGGGATGTTGTCAAACGTGATGTGGCCCTGGCCCGTGGAGCCGCCGAAGAGGAGACGGGCCTGTCGCTTGTCGCGGTCGAGGGTGGCGACGCCCTGCATCGTGTAGTTCTGGCCGGGGAAGGGTGGCGTCACCTGCACCGTGTGCCCGGTCATGGAGGCGTACGCATTCAGCAGCCACCACTGGCCGTTGCCGCGGTTGGACTGCACGGCGGAGTCGGAGAGGTTGCCGTCGATGTTCCAGTACGCGATGTCGGCGTCGACCTTGGACTCCTCGATCGCGGAGACCCACTGGATCATCTGGCCGGGCACCGAGGTGTGGTAGTTGAAAGCGTATTCGTTGATGTTGACGGGGAGTTGGGTGCCTTCCCTGTCCGTCCCCTTGAACAGGTCCTTCTCCCACGTGCGGTATGTGGCGACGCTCTGTCGCACCGCTTCCGGGTGGCTGAGCTCGTGCCAGGTGATCACGTCGGGGAGCGTGCCGGCGGCCAGGGCGTGGGTGAGGAAGCCCTTCACCTGGGAGTACAGGACGCTGGTGTTGGGGCCCGCGATCCGGGCGTCCGGCATCCTGCCCTTGATGAGCTTGTACGCGTCGTCCCAGGCGGCGAAGTACGCGTCCGGGTCGCTGAGCCAGCTGACCTTGTCGTAGCTCCACTCGCCGGTGCCGAACATGTTGCCCTCGGGCTCGTTGAACGGCACGAAGACGATGTTGTCCTGGTACTGCTTCGGCAGTTGGAGGACCTGGTCGACCTGCTTGGCGATCTTCTCCTTGTAGAGCTTCAGCTTCTCCTCGGGGGTGTCGCCCGGCCACTGGTACGGGAAGCCGCGGTGGATGTCGGTCATGTAGATGTACACGTCGCCGTCGGTCGAGTCGGCCAGCGGCTTGACCACGTCGAGGGCGTCGGCGCCCGGGTGTTGCGGGCCGTCCTGCGCCTTGGTGGAGACGGTGCGCAGGCCCATGCCCTCGATGAGGTTGTTCGAGGGGACGTCGGGTCCGTAGACGCCGTAGAGGGTGCCGGAGGCACCGCCGTGGAACGCGCCCGTGTTGGAGCCGAGGTCGACGGTGAGTGCGCCCTCGCGGACCACGGTGACCGTTGCCTTCACCGCGCGTCCGGCCGCGGTGCCGGCGACCGTGAAGGTGCCTGGTCGCGCGTACTTGTCGGAGGGCACGGCGTCCCAGGTGACGGGTGCGTCGCGGTCGTAGCCGTCGGAGTAGGTCGAGCGGACGGCCGCCGGCAGCGACGGGGCCGTACCCGTCGTCGTACGCACGTCGAAGGTCGTCTTCGACAACTCCGTGAGGGTCGGCAGCTGTCCGCCGACGGTGTCCGCCACCTGCTCGGGACTGAGCGCCGCATGCCACACGGTGAAGTCGTCGATCGCGCCCTTGAAGAGGGGGTCCGCGTAGAAGGACTTGCCGAGGTAACCGGCCGTCGTGGCCGAACTCCCCAGCAGATCCTTTGCGTTGACGGTGGACTTGGCGGAGGAGACCGGCACGCCGTCGAGGTACGTGGTGACCCGCTGGGCCGCGGTGTCGAGGGTGACGGTGATCGTCCGCCACGCGTCGGCGGGGAGCGGGGCGTACCCGGACACCTGCGCCTCCGCGCCGCCTCCGCCGGTGGTCACCGAGGTGCGGAGCAGCCCGTCGCCGTTGTACGGGGTCGTGAACAGGTACTTCGACGTGTCGGTGCCCAGGTCGAAGACGCGCTGCCAGGGAGCCTTGTCGCCGCTCCACTTCACGCGCGCCGAGACCGTCAAGTCAGCGCTGTCGGCGAGGACTTCGCGGGGCAGACGGACGTATGCGCCGTCGGACGTGGACGCGCCGCCGGGCAGGGCGAGGGCCTTGCCGCCGTCGGCGCCGGTGACGGACTGGGCGGTGGAGCCGTTGACCAGGGTCGCCGTGCGGCCGTTGCCGGACGCGTCGGTGATCTTTCCGGAGGCGAGGTCGTCCTGGTCGAAGGTGTAGTGGACGGCCGGCCCGGGCGGGTCGGCGGCCTGCGCGGGGGCGGCCGGGGCGGCCAGCAGGCCCGCGCCGAGGGCCAAGGTGACGGCGGCCGGGGCCCGGCGCCGGGATGGTCTGTCAGCGGATGACATGGATGAGTCCTCGTCTTCGACCGGTGCGGGTGACGTGGGGGAACTGCCCTGGTGCGGGGACTTGTCGCGGCGCACAAGCCAGTACACGGGCCTGTACGGGCGCCGGAAGGATCAATTCATCGAACCGGTTCGGCAAGCTAGCACCGGGCGAAGACGCATTCAATCCCTCGCGCAGAACGAACTTTCCGCCATTTCAGGCGAGTTGGTAAGTCATGCAGGAGGTCTTGACAGGCGTACGGTCCCTTCCTACGTTCACTCCACGCGAACCGGTTCGACGAGTGGCCGGTGTCCGCTCGTCCCGTGAGGAGTTGCCGTGAACATCGGTGAGATAGCCCGGCTGGCCGGTGTCTCGCGCAGCACCGTGTCGTACGCGCTGAGCGGCAAGCGCCCGGTGTCGGAGGAGACGCGCCGCAAGATCCAGCGTGTCGTCGACGAGCTCGGCTACCGGCCGAGCGCCAGTGCGCGGGCTCTCGCCAACGGGCGTACCAGCACGATCGGTCTCGTCTTCCCGCCCGCCGGGAACCACTACACCGGCATGCAGCTGGACTTCATCGGCAGCGTGGTGGAGGCCGCCGCGGCCTGCGACTACGACGTGCTGCTGTCCCCGAGCGGCGCGGACAGCGACCGTTCCTTCCAGCGGCTGCTCGGGGAGCGGCGGGTCGACGGCGCGATCCTGATGGAGATCCGGCTCGAGGACGACCGGGTGGACCACCTGGCCTCGGTGGGTTTCCCGGCGGTCGCCATCGGCCGGACCGCGCACAACGACGACGGCTGGTGGGTGGGCCTGGATCACACGGCGCTCGCGGAGGCGTGCGTGCACCACCTCGCGGACCTCGGCCACCGCCGCATCGCCTTCGTCAACAGGCCCGAGCAGCTGCTGCGTTCGGGATACGAGTCGGCGTACCACGGCCTGGAGGGCTTCACCAAGGCCGCCGCGGAGCGCGGGCTCACGGTCCGCGCGTACTGCTGCGGGGACGACGCCGCGTCGGGGCAGAGCTGCGTCGAGCGCATCCTGCACGACGACCCGGCGACCACGGCCCTGGTCACACTGAACGAGGCGGCGCTGGGCGGCCTGTACCGCGGGCTCGCCCGGGCGGGCCGCCACGTGCCCCGCGACTTCTCCGTCACCGGCGTCGTCGCCAGCCGCTGGGCGGAGACCGTGACACCGCAGCTCACCGCCGCCGACGTACCGGCCCCCGAGATGGGCCGGCTCGCCGTCGATCTGTTGATGGAGCGGCTCGACCAGCCCGACGCACCGGCCCGGCACCATCTGCTCACGCCGCCGATCTCGCTGCGGGCCAGCACCGGGCCCGCCACCTCCGACTGACCTACCCGTCCCCTCCGCCCGGCCCCGTTTCGCCGTGCTCACGGCACCCGCATGCCCAAAACCAAAGGACCCCTGCCATGAACAGCTCCTCCGGACAACGCCGCCTGGTCGTCGCGGCCCTGACCGCCCTGGCCGTTACGGCCGGCGCGACCGCCTGTTCCTCCGGTTCGGGCAGCGCCGGTTCCAAGGACGCCGACAGCGGCACGTACACCGTCTGGGATCCCTATCCGCAGTTCGCCAAGAGCTCGGCCTGGGTGAAGCTCCTCGACCAGTGCGGCGCCAAGGCCGGTGTGAAGGTCAAGCGGACCGGGTTCGACACCAGCGACCTGGCCAACAAGACGCTGCTGGCCGCGCAGCAGGGCAACGCGCCGGACGTCCTCGTCGTCGACAACCCGGTGGTCTCCACCCTCGCCGACGGGGGCGTCCTCACCTCGACCGCCGACACCAAGCTGGACACCTCGATGGTCGACGCCAACCTGCTTGCCGCCGGGCAGTCGGGCGGCAAGACGTACGGCACACCGATCGGCGCCAACACCCTTGCCCTCTACTACAACAAGAAGGTCCTTCAGCAGGCCGGAGTGGACATCGCCTCGGTCAAGGACTGGCCGTCACTGACGGCCGCCCTCGCGAAGGTAAAGAAGGCGGGCAAGAAGGGCATCACATTCTCGGCGATCGGCACGGAGGAGGGCAGCTTCCAGTTCCTGCCGTGGTTCTGGGGCGCGGGCGCGAAGCTGACCCAACTCGACTCCTCCCAGGCCGAGTCGGCGCTCTCCTTGTGGAAGGACTGGCTGAAGGACGGCTACGCCCCGAACTCCGTACTGAACAACACGCAGACCACCAGCTGGCAGGAGTTCGCGAGCGGCGACTACGCCTTCAGCGAGAACGGCACCTGGCAGCTCGCGAACGCCAAGAAGGCCGGTCTCGACTACGGCGTGCTGCCCATCCCCGGCGCCACGGGCGGCGCCGCCGCGGCCCCGACCGGCGGCGAGTTCGTGACGATCCCCGTCCAGCAGGACACCGGCCGCTACGCCACCTCGAAGAAGCTGGCGGCCTGCCTGACCAGCACCACCAACATCTACGCCACCGACACCACCCTGTCCTACGTGGCGCCGACGAGCGAGGTCCAGGACAAACAGGTCGCTGACAACCCCGAGTTGAAGCCGTGGGTCGCCGCGGTCAAGGCGGCCAAGGGCCGCACCAGTGACGACCTGGGCACCAAGTACCCCAAGATCTCCGAGCAGTTGTGGAAGGCCGTGCAGTCCGCTCTCAGCGGGTCCAAGTCGCCGAAGGACGCGCTGAGTTCGGCGCAGGGCGCGGTCAAGTGACATGACGCCGATGAAGCAGACCACACATCCGCCGGACCTCCCCCGGCCCACGCCCGTTCCCGCCGAGCCGGCCCCCACTCCCCCGCCCCGAGCCGAGAAGCGACGACGGCCCGCCTCCACCCAGTGGGCCGCCTGGGCGTTCCTCGCCCCGGTGACCGTCTACCTCGTCCTCTTCTACGCGTATCCGCTCTACCGCAACCTCGACCTGAGCCTGCGCAACTACACCGTCCGCTCCTTCGTCCAGGGCGACGCACCGTTCACGGGCCTGAAGAACTACCGCACCGTCCTCGACGACCCGGCCTTCGCCCCGGCCCTGCTCCACACCGCCGTCTTCACCTTCGTGTGCCTGGCCTTCCAGTACGCGATCGGGCTGGCCCTCGCGGTCTTCTTCAACCAGCACTTCCGGCTCGCCGCGACCCTGCGGGCCCTGTTCCTCGTACCGTGGCTGCTGCCGCTGATCGTGTCGGCGTCGACGTGGTCGTGGATGCTCAACAGCGACTCGGGGATCGTGAACGCCGCCCTGCACGCCGTCGGTGTCGACCCGGTCAACTGGCTCACGTCGCCGTCCTGGTCGCTGACTTCGGTGATCATCGCGAACATCTGGATCGGTGTCCCGTTCAACCTGGTCGTGCTCTACAGCGGCCTGCAGTCCATCCCTTCCGGCCTGTACGAGGCCGCCGCGCTCGACGGGGCGAACGCCTGGCAGCGGTTCTGGCGCATCACCTTCCCGCTTCTTCGCCCGGTGTCCGCGATCACGCTACTGCTGGGCCTGATCTACACGCTCAAGGTCCTCGACATCATCTGGATCATGACCAAGGGCGGCCCGGCGGACGCGTCCACCACCTTCGCCACCTGGTCCTACCAACTCGGCTTCGGCAACATGCTGCCCGCCTTCGGGCCGGGAGCCGCCGTCGGCAACCTGCTCGTGGTCGCGGCCCTGGTCTTCGGCCTGGTCTACATCCGGGTCCAGCGGCGACAGGAGGCGTTGTCGTGAGCCGAACTCATGTGCGTACAAAGGCCACTTGGTTCAAGACCACGATCGGCGTCGTCCTGACCGCCGTCATGCTCTTCCCCGTCTACTGGATGCTGAACGTGTCCCTCACCCGGGACACGGACATGCGCAAGAGCCCGCCCGACCTGCTCCCGCTGCACGGCACCCTGACCGGCTACCGCACCGTCCTGGACGAGCAACTGCCGTACCTGGGAACGAGTTTGGTCATCGGCCTGGGGACCGTCGCCCTGACCGTGGCGCTGGCCGCGCCCGCCGGGTACGCGCTGGCCAAGCTGCGCCCGCGCGGCGGCCGCGTCCTGAGCTTCGTGCTGCTGGCCGCCCAGATGATCCCCGGCATCATCATGGCGATGGGCTTCTACGCCATCTACCTCCAGCTCGGGCTGCTCAGGACCGTGCCGGGGCTGATCGTCGCCGACTCCACCCTGGCCATCCCGTTCGCGGTGCTCATCTTCACCGCGTTCATGTCCGGCATCCCCGGCGAACTCCTCCAGGCCGCGCGGACCGACGGCGCGGGGCCGCTGCGCACGTTCTGGTCGATCGTCATGCCGATGAGCCGCAACGCCGTGGTCACCGTGTCGCTCTTCGCGTTCCTGTGGTCCTGGTCCGACTTCGTGTTCGCCAGCACCCTTGCGAACGGCGGCGCCCACGAGCCGATCACACTCGGCATCTACCACTACATCGGCAACAACAACCAGCAGTGGAACGGCATCATGGCCACCGCCGTCCTGGCCTCGCTGCCCGCGGCCGTCATCCTCGTCCTCGCCCAGCGCTACGTCGCCGCCGGTGTCACCGCCGGCGCGGTCAAGGACTGATCTCCCCTTCGCCATGGCCCCTCGTCGCCGTGGTCACCCCTGCCCGAGAAACGAGTGACACCACATGACCGCCGCCCGTCCCGGCCCGGCCTTCTCCGTCCACGACATCCCGTTCAGCACGTACGGGTCCTGGTTCGACCTCTCCCCCGTGGTGGCGGAGAAGACCCACGCCGACGACCTCCACCTCGTCTCGCACCAGAACGGCATGCACGCCGTCCTGCGCCTGATGCCTCTCGACCCCGCGACGGGCGACCGGGCGGAGACCCGCGTGGAGGCGACCCCGGGCCTGCTGAGCTGGCTCGGCGCCGCAGGACGCGTCGACCTCGCCTACCAGTCGCCGGACACCGTGCGGCTGCGCGGCGAGGGGCTGGGCCTGCAACTCGACGCGGCAGCAGAGACGTTGACCCCGTTCAGTGGCACCTACTTCTTCCACGACGCCGCCGTCGACGCGCACGTCTTCACGTCGTACGAGACCGGGCGCCGCTACCGCGTCACCGTGCTGTCCGGCACGGCCTCCGCCTTCGGCAGCCAGAGCCTGGGCGCCGCCGAGCGCGGACTGACCATCGACCCCGAGGGGGACGCGCCCTGGGAGATCGCGGTCGAGGAGATCGACACGGCCCGCCCTCGGTACGTGGCGTCGGCCGCCTTCGCCAAGATCGTCGAGGCGGCGCAGAACGCCTTCACCGACTTCGCCGACACGGTGGCTCCCTGGCGCTCGGCCGCCACGCCCGCGGCCGAACTCGCCGCCTACGTCCTGTGGTCCGCGACCGTACGCCCCGCCTCTCTGGTCACCCGGCCCGCCGTGCTGATGTCCAAGCACTGGATGGACAAGGTCTGGAGCTGGGACCACTGCTTCAACGCCCTTGCCCTGGCGCCCGGTTGCCCCGAACTGGCCTGGGACCAGTACCACCTGCCCTTCGACCACCAGGACGAGACGGGGGCGCTGCCCGACTCGGTCACGCACTCCGAAGTCCTGCGCAACTTCGTCAAGCCGCCCATTCACGGGTGGACGCTCGGGCACCTTCGACGCCGCCTGACCATGCCGCTCGGGCAGGACGAACTGGCCGCTACGTACGATCGGTTGGAGCGCTGGACGAACTTCTGGCTCACTGCCCGCCGCGCACCCGGCGCCGCACTCCCCCACTACCAGCACGGCAACGACAGCGGCTGGGACAACGCCACCGCCTTCGACCCGGAACGCGTCGTCGTCACCGCCGACCTGGCCGCTTTCCTCGCCCTGCAGATGCGTGAACTGGCCTCCCTCGCCCAGGACTTGGGCCGTCCGGACGGCGCCGAGCGCTGGGCGAGCGCCGCCGAGGAGATCCAGACGGCGATGCTCGACCAGCTGTGGCGCGAAGACCGCTTCGTCACCCAGGGCGTCGACAGCGGCGAGACCTGGTCCAGCGCCGGCCTCCTCGACCTGATGCCCATCGTGGTCGGCGAACACCTCCCGGCCCGGATCAGCAACGTACTGGCCGCCCGCATCGAGGCCCATCTCACCCCGCACGGCCTGGCCACCGAACGCCCCTCCTCGCCGCACTACCTGTCCGACGGCTACTGGCGCGGGCCCATCTGGGCCCCCGCCACGGTCCTCGTCGAGGACGGGCTGCGCCGCGCCGGGCACCTCCGGCTCGCGGACGACATCAGCGCCCGCTTCCGCACCCTGTGCGAGACCCACGGCTTCGCGGAGAACTTTGACGCCCTCACCGGGACCGGGCTGCGCGACCGCGCGTACACCTGGACCGCCGCCGCCTATCTCCTGCTCGCCGCAGCACACGTACACAGGGAATCCCACTGATCAGTCGGGCCGGGACGGAGCCCGCAGTGCGACCTTGTATCCGCCCTCCGGTGTGGGCGCGGCGGTGAAGGTGCCGTGGAGCAGCTCGGCGCGCTCGCGCAGGCCGATCAGGCCCTGGCGGGAGCTGGGCGGGGCTACGGCCGGGCGGGTGGGCGCCGTGTTGGTGACGGTGACGGTGAAGTGGTGGGCGTCGTGCCACAGGTGTACCTGGGCGCGGGCTCCGGGGGCGTGCTTGCGTACGTTGGTGAGGGCTTCCTGGATCGTGCGGTAGACGATGCGTTGGGCGGTCGTGCCGATGTCGGTCGGGAGCTCTTCGGTCAGGGTCTCCTTCGATGCCGCTGTTGGCGATCAGCTGCTGGAGATCGGCGAGGGTGGGCTGGGGGGTGAGCTCGGTTTCCTTGCCGCCGGAGGCGCGCAGCAGCGTGACCATGTGGCGGAGTTCGTCGAGGGTGTTCACGCTCAGGGAGCGGATCGTGCGGGCCGCGTCGCGGGCATCGGGTTCCTTGGCGGCGACCTGGAGTGCTCCGGCCTGCACGGCGATGAGGCTGACCTGGTGGGAGACGACGTCGTGCATCTCCCAGGCCAATTGGGCGCGTTCGTCGCCAAGTACGGCCTGAAGGCGCCCGCCACGTGGGACGACTTCATAGCCGCCGGCGAGAAGCTGAAGAAGCACGGCGTCTACGTCACCAACTACGCCGACGAGGACCCGAGCACGCTCGAGGTGCTCGCCATGCAGGCGGGCGCCCCACTGGTACGCCATCGACGGCGACTCCTGGAAGGTCGATTGGAGATGCGGCGAAGACGCCGGCCGGGACGAACCAGAGCGGCGGCGTCACGCTGGTGACGAAGGAGTGCGCGCACCAGGAGCAGGCGGCCGAGGTGGCCCTGTGGATGTCCACGGACACCGGCGCGGTCGAGACGATGGCGAGCCCGGAAACGGGCAACGGAGTGATGCCCGCCCTCGCCGACAGCAACGCGTACGTAGGCAAGTCGATCTCCGAGAAGCTGCTCGGCAAGAACTACGAGCCCGCCAAGAAGGTCGTGACGGACAGCCTCGGCACCGTGACCACGGACTGGGTCTTCGGTCCGAACTGGACAGCGATGTACACCGAGCTGGCAGCGGCCTCGAAGAGTTCGCGGGGCACCGCCTGGAGCGCGGAGTAGAGGATCACCATCGCGCGGCGCGTCCTGGAGACCGGCCAACGAGATCAGGACAAGCACCGGGCGCTTCGGGACCACCCTCGCTCCACCGTGGCGTGGACGGCACCGCTGCCGTGCGTCAGGCGCGGCGAGCCCAAAACGATGTCGCCAAGGTCAACCGTGAGCGGTGCCGCACGGCGGCGCCCCTCAAGAAGCAGGTGCCGCCGTGCTCTTGCGGACGACGAGGCTCGTCGCCAGTTCGAGACGCGTGGTCACCGGTTCCTGGTCACGCAACCGCATGATCATCTGCACCGCTTCCTCGGCCATCTCCCGCAATGGCTGGTGCACCGTCGTCAGGGCCGGGCTCGACCAGCGAGCCACCGGCACGTCGTCGTAGCCGACCACCGACAGGTCCTGCGGCACCCGGAGACCGCGGACTCGGGCCGCCTCCAGGACGCCGAGTGCCTGCAGGTCGCTGCCCGCGAAGATCGCGGTGGGCGGCTCGGGCAGATCGAGGAGTTCGAGGGCGCGCTCGAAGCCGCCCTCGACATGGAAGTCGCCGTAGCGGACGAGGGCGGGGTCGGCTTCGATGCCCGCCATGCCGAGCGCGGAGCGGTAGCCGTCGAGGCGGGCGTGGGAGCAGAGCATGTCGTCTGGCCCCGTGATGATCCCGATGCGGCGATGGCCGAGTTCCACCAGGTGCCGGGTGGCGACCCGCCCCCCGGTCCAGTTCGCCGAGCCGACCGAGGGTACGTCCGGGTCGGGGTCGCCGGCCGGGTCGACGATGACGAACGGGATGGAGCGCGACTGCAGCCGCTGCTTGACCTCGGCGGGCAGCGCAGAGAAGACGAGCACCACGCCGCGCGGCCTGCGCTGCATGACGCCTTCGATCCAGTCGGGGGCGGGTGCGTGGCGGGTGCCGCTCTCGGTCAGCACGACGCTTGCCCGGTGCGCCTTGGCGACGTTCTCCACGCCACGGATCAGCTCCATCGCCCAGATGCTGTCCAGCTCGTGGAAGACCAACTCGATGAGGGGCGCCTCGCGGGCGGCCCGCGTCGTGCGCCGGTAGGAGTGCGTCTCCAGAAGGCGCTCCACCTTGACCCGGGTCGGGGCGGCCACATCCTGCCGCCCGTTGAGCACCTTCGAAACTGTCGAAATGGAGACGCCTGCCTTTTGGGCCACCTCGGCGAGGGTGATGCGGCCCAAGTCCTCGTCATCACGCATGCCTTGGAGCATAAGGCACGGTCAGACCCCTCGGCGTCGTAACGCTTTGATAACTCGACGAATCGGGCTTGACCGCCCACCGGGCGCGACCTAGCTAGACTCGTGAACTTTCGACAATAATACCGAAACAGTTTCGAGAGCGATGACTCTACGCGCACGGTTGCCGAGATCGGTCGCAGCGGGCGGTGCTGCCCTGGCCCTGTGCTGTCCCTGTCCGGGTGCGGTTTGGCGGCTCGTCCGCGGCAGGCTGCAACGACGGGAAGATCCACGTCCTGGTCTACGGGGACGCGGCGAACAAGGTCGAGAAGCAGCTGATCGCCACCTTCAACAAGCAGTCGAAGTTGAAGGCGGTCCTGGACACCATCCCCGGCGCGGACTACCAGGCGAAGCTGCAGACGATGACCAAAACAGCAAGCAGGCGCCCGACGCGTTCTTCAACTGGGGCGGTGGCAGCATCAAGCCGTTCGTCGACGCGGACCTGCTGATACCGCTGGACCACTTCATCGCCGACGATCCCGCCCTGAATATCTCGCGCCTCGCCTCGGCCAGGCCACCGAGGTCTCGAACCTGGACCCGGCCCCGGCATTCGGCCCCGGCATTCGGCTTCGGCTTCGGCTTCGGCTTCGGCTTCGGCTTCGGCTTCGGCCACGGTCTGACCTACACCACGTTCGACTGGAGCGACCTGCGGAACGGAAACGAACTCAGCGCCACCGACGGCGAGTTCGAGCTCGAGTGCACCGTCCGCAACACCGGCACACTGCCCGGGGCCGAGGTCGTACAGCTGTATCTGCACGACCCGGTCGCGTCCGTGGTGCAGCCGGTGCAGCGGCTCATCGGCTACGTACGCCTGCCGGAACTGGCGCCGGACGAAGCCGTACGGGTCCGGGTGCGCGTGCCCGCCGACCTCGCTTCGTTCACCGGGCGCGAGGGGCTGCGCCTCGTCGAACCCGGCGAACTGGAGTTGCGGCTCAGCGCGTCGAGCACCGAGCCGCGCCTGACGGCACGGTTCGCTCTCACCGGGCCCGTCCGGGAGGTCGATCACCGGCGCCGCCTGCACGCGCACTTCGCGTTCACTGTCGAACCATAGATCCGACAGATCGAAACTTTTCAGCCGCCCCGGTTCACCTGGAAGCCCCAACTCCCTTACAGCTAACAACTGATGGCGCGAGAACCTGGGTCAGGCAGATACTTCCAAAGGTCGCGGCGCTTTTCCACTCACCCAAGACAGCAAAATCTTTCGCGTCAAGTTCCGAAACTATTGACTCGACCGAACCTCAACGCCAGCATGTGCCGCACCGATCCCGGCAACAGATGGCCCTGTGCTCTCTTGTGCTCGGCCATCACCTTCACGAGGAGGATGCGTGCACGAGGACGACACCCGCACCCGGATCAGCCGCAGAGGCGTCATCGGCGGCGTCGGCGCACTGACGCTCGGCGCCGCGTCCGGCCTGCTGCTCCCCGCTTCGGCACATGCGGACACGACCATCACGACGAACCAGACCGGAACCAACAACGGGTTCTACTACTCGTTCTGGACCGACGGCGGCGGCTCCGTCTCCATGACCCTGGCCTCAGGCGGCAACTACCGCACGTCCTGGACGAATTGCGGCAACTTCGTCTGTGGAAAGGGCTGGAGCAACGGCAGCCGCAGGACCGTCCAGTACTCGGGGAGCTTCAGCCCGTCCGGCAACGGCTACCTGGCCCTCTACGGCTGGACGTCGAACCCGCTCGTCGAGTACTACATCGTCGACAACTGGGGCACCTACCGGCCCACCGGCACCTACAAGGGAGCGGTGACCAGCGACGGCGGCACCTACGACATCTACCAGACGACGCGGTACAACGCGCCGTCCGTCGAGGGCACCAAGACCTTCAACCAGTACTGGAGCGTGCGGCAGTCGAAGCGCACCGGCGGTGCCATCACCACCGGAAACCACTTTGACGCGTGGGCACGCGCCGGCATGCCTCTGGGCAGCTTCAGTTACTACATGATGCTGGCGACCGAGGGGTACCAGAGCAGCGGCAGTTCCAACATCACCGTGAACAGCTGATCCGGCCGCCTCGCGTCGGTTGCGCACCGCTCCGGTGCGCAACCGACGCGAGCAGTCGGCCCTGAGAGGCCTAGAACTGCGTGAAGAACTTCCAGACCTCCTGCGGCACCCAGGTCCTGGGTCCGCTGTCGCCCGGGTTCGATCTCTGAGACGTACGTGCGACGGCGCAAGTCGTCGGCGTGCGGCTGCAACGGAGAAGGTGATGGCCAGGGTGAGTCCGGACAATGACAGTCAACTCGACGGCATCGCACGGGGGTTCGTCACCCTGTCCGGCGGCAAACGCGAACGGTGCGACATCATGCTCAGGTACTCCACCGACGAGCCGCTCGTCGTCGGCCTGATCGTGTCCCGGCCCGGCCACAGCAGCGCCTGCTGGGTCGTCTCGCGGGACCTGCTGTCCGCCGGCCTCACCGGTACAGCGGGCATAGGAGACATCACCGCGGAGCCCGTGGCCGAGCACAGCAAGCCGCTCGCGGTCCTGCTACGAGTCCGCAGTGAGGAGGGCGAGGCCCGCATCCACATCGACCACCAGGCGCTGCTGCTCTACCTGGAGCGCAGCCACGCCATGATGCCGTTCGGCAGCGAGGCACAGCCAGACAGGCCGACGCGGAACTCGACCAACTGCTCAACGGGGACCAGGACCCGCCCGCCGTGCGGTAAACGGACAGGAACGCCACGGATGCCCCGTGCTGCGACGCCGTTGTATGCCCGTTGCCGTGCGAGGAAGACGTTCCTCCCTCACGAGACCGGCCCGCACTGGAAACATCAACGGGAAACCGCAGGTAGGAACAGTCCACCCGCCACGACCAGCTCCCGCAGTCGGGGTGAGAACGGGGAGCAGCCTTTCCGGCCCGGAACTGGTCGAGGCGTGCGTCGGCCTGATCAGTGCTGCGAAGTTTTTGCGGCACCTGCAAGGACACTCTGCCCCGGCTGATCCGCAGCCGCCCAAGGCCGCAGAGCGGGGTCTGTCAGCCTGCATGCCGACCGATAGCCATGCGTTCGAGAGACGTGTTCCGAGGGAGTGTTGGGTCAGGACGATGCCGATCGAGCGGACGGGCTCGGGCGGGAAGGGCAGCGGCTTGCGGCGTACGAGGTCGAGGCGGCGCGTTCGTTGGCGAGCAGGTCGAACATCACCTCGGCGCCGAAGCGCGAAGCGCCGACGCCGAGCCCGGTGTCAGCAGGTGTGGCCGTGGCCGAGTTGGGTGAGGGCCTGGTCGAGCATGTCGGCGAAGAAGTCGGCAGCGGTGGTGTCGATGCACAGCGGCGGCTTGATCTTGAGGATGTTGAGGTGGTCTCCGGTGGGCTGGACGATGACGCCGAGGTCGAGCATGCGGTCGCAGAGCTCGGCGGTCTCTTCGGTGGCCGGTTCCAGGGTGGTGCGGTCCCTGACGAGTTCGAGGCCGAGGTAGAGGCCCGAGCCGTGGACGGCGCCGATGATGCCGTAGCGGTCGGCCAGTGCCTCCATCCGGCGCTTCAGATGGCCGCCGACGCGGACCGCGTTGCCCTGGAGGTCCTCGTCGCGCAGGGTGTCCAGGACGGTGAGGCCGACGATGCTGGAGACCGGACTGCCGCCGGTGGAGGAGAAGAAGTAGCCCTGCTCGCGGTAGCGATCGGCGACCGTCTTGGAGGTGATGACGGCACCGAGGGGGTGCCCGTTGCCCATTGCCTTGGCCACACACACGATGTCGGGGATGACCTCCTGCTGTTCGAAGCCCCAGAACCAGTTCCCCAGGCGGCCGTAACCGACTTGGACCTCGTCGGCGACGGCGAGGCCGCCGTGACGGCGCACCGCGGCGTACACCTGCGCGAGGTAGCCGTCGGGAAGGGCGACTCCTCCGGCGTTGCCGTAGAAGGTCTCGCCGATGAACGCTCCTGCCGGGCGGCCCGCGGCGGCCAGCTCGTCGATGACCGCGGCGGCTTCGGGCCCGTAGCGCAAGGCGTCGGCGCCGCGGTGCCGACCGCGGTAGGAGTTGGGCGAGTCCACGGTGTGGACCCAGCTGGGGCGGGTGGCCAGGGCGTTCGGGTTGTCCTGGAGCGAGGTGGAGACCGCGTCGGAGGCGTACGTCCAGCCGTGGTATGCCTCGCGGAGTGCGACGACATCGTGCTGTCCGGAGGCGCCGATGGCCAGCCGGAGGCCCAGATCCACCGCCTCGGAACCGGAGTTGACCAGGAACACCGTGTCCAGAGGTTCGGGAAGGAGGCCGGCGAAGCGTTCGGTGAACTTCACCACCGAGGCGTAGTGGAACCGAGAGTTGGTGTTGAGCCGTCGCAGCTGCCGGGAGACCGCCCGCTCGACGCGGGGATGGGCGTGGCCCAAGGGGGTGACGTTGTTGACGATGTCGAGGTACGCGCGGCCGTCGGTGGACAAGAGATGATGGCGCCAACCACGCTCGATACGGGGAGGGTTGGCGTAGTAGTGCTCCTGCACGGTCGCGAACACGGCGTCGCGCCGGTCGAGCAGGTCCGTCCCCTCAGCGAGGCCGGTGGCCGCGAGGCCGAGGAGCGGTGCGGGGTCGGTGGTGAGCGGCAGCCAGCCTGAGGCGTACTCGGGACGTACCAGCGGAGGGACCGCGGGACCGGCAGCGGCACGCAGCGCGATGTGGATCGAGGCTCCAGAGGGGAGGTGCGCGATGTCCTCACCCGCCTGGACCGATGCGCCGACAGAGAGGAGAGGTCGAACCGTAGGCGGGAAGGACAGGGTCAGCACCCGTGAGCCGTGGGCGATCTCGACCTGGCCCCGGTCCGCCACGAGGACCTCCCCCGCAGCGGGAGCCTGTGCCACGGTGGCCTGACCGAGCCACAGGTCGATACCGGTGGGCACTGTGGCTGCGGAAATGGCTGACAGTGCCGGGGCCTGGGTGAGTCGCGCCTGGGCATACCGTGTGGCAACTGCGGCCGCGCCGTCCGCGAGCGCGGTGGTCACCAGCCGGGCTTCGGTGCCGGAGTCGATCCAGGCTCCGTCGTCCATGGCATCGGCGTCGGTGGACAGGTCGACGAGGACGATGTCGGCGGCGGCGAGGTCCCGGAGAAGCGGCTGCGGCGGTGAATCGGCCAGAGCGGGTACCCCGGCCAGGCCGGTCGCGTCCTTGACGAGGTGGATCATCACCGGAAGGGGCAGGCAGGTGGCCTGCTCGAATATGCGCCACTCGCGGTCGAGCGCCGCCTTGGCATAAGCGTTGTCCCCGTCGACGGCGGCCTGGTGGCGCCCGCTGGCGACCAGGCCGGCGGCGCGCAGGACCACGAGTGGCCACAACGCCTCCGCCTCCTCCGGGGAGAGCGGCCGGACGGTGTGGAAGGCGCGGATGGCCGGCAGTACGTGGTGGGGTTCGACCCCGTCGTGGTGGAGCATCGAGGAGAGCGACACGGCGAGTTCGCCGACCGCCCAGCTGGTGGTCACGTCACCGAAGTCGATGACGCCGTCCGGCATGGGGGGCCGACTGTCGGGCGTACGGATCAGATTGTCGTCGGTGAGGTCCAGGTGCACGGCCTGGGACGGCAGTACGTCGGCAACCTGCTGGACGCGTGCCCACGCTTGGGCGGTCGCGGCGCGGACGGCGGCGCGCCGCTCGGGCTCGCCGATGTGCCCGGCGAGCTTGGCGACGACGCGGTCGGCGTACCGCAGGTCCCATTGGAGTACACGATCGAGGCCCGGGTGCCGGAAGTCCCGCAGCGCGGTGCTGACTTTTCCGACGATCGTGCCCATGGCCGCCACGGTGCTGGCGGAGAGGTGCCGGGGTCCCGAGAACGTCCCGCCGGGCAGATGCCGCAGCAGTCTTGCGACGGCCGGCCCGCTCTCGGTGTCCACCGCCGTACGACGCGGGGAGCCGTCAGGACGCCGCAGGACGGTGGCGACGCGCAGTTCCGGGTGCGCCGAGGAGACCAGGTCGGCGGCAGCGTCCTGGGCTTCGATCTCCACAGCGCCGAAGGCGGGGTTGGCGATCTTCAGAACGGCCAGGTCCGCCCCGTTCCCGTCGCGCAGCAGGAAGTTGGCGTCCTGCTGGCTTCCCAGCGCTTGTGCGTGTGCGTCGAACCCAAGGTGCTGAGCAGCGATGCGCTCGGCGTCGGCCGGCGTCACCCGCGGTGCGGGAAGGGCGTCCTCGGTGAAGAAGTCGATGGTGCGGTGCTCGTCGTGCGACATGCGGAATTCCTCGGCTCGTACGGGCGGGCTGGGCTGGGACGCTCCGGTGCCCTCAGTCGACGTGCCACAGGAAACGGTGGGTATGGATCGCGAAGTAGGGGAAGTTCTCCACGGATGCGACACCCTCGACGGGCCGCACGACATCGTTGATGAAGTCCAGAAGATCCCGAGTCTGAGCGCACACGACCTCCGCGAACAGATCGAAGCCGCCGGACGTCAGGACCGTGTACACGACCTCCTCATGCCGGGACAGTTCATCGGCCACTGCCCGGGGATCGCCGTCGACACGCAGCCCCAGAAGCGCCATCGCCTGCTGGCCCATCGTCATCGGATCGGTCACCCCGACGACCTGGACGGCCTTGGCGTCGATCATTCGCTGCAGCCGGAGCCTCGCAGCCGAGGGCGACAATCCCACCTTCGGTCCCAGATCTGCATAGGGAATCCGGCCGTCGACCTGTAGCTCCCGCAGGATGGCCCGATCGATGTCGTCCATGAAGTACCTCTCACTCTTGCCTAAACAGCAGGCACTGCGCTTGTTTCAAGCACAATGTCCGATCGTAACGCTCGAATCAAGTCCGTAGGCGATCGAATTGCGCGTGTCGAGGACGCTGGACGCGCGAGAGCGCTCCAGGCCCGGGGAAGTCCCCGGCCGTGGCTGCATCCCGAGCCGGCAGCGGCGGGGCGTCGCGGGGTGACCCATTTCCTGGGCGCCCATGGAGATCACCAGGGCTTCCCGTGGGGCCCTGCCGTCTCAGCCGGTTTCACGCGCGACCGGAAACCCGAGGCCGCCAAGGCGAACTCCGGCGTCGGCGTCGCAAGCTGGCGGCTTCAAGCTGTCGGTGGGCGGCAGCTGAGGAATCGGCGCGAGACGAGCGGGGGCCGTGGCCAGGAGCAGCGAGGCGTCCTCCGGGGCGGCGGTAAGCGGACCGGCCGACAGCCGACCTCATGCCCTCCTGCCTGTCAAATATTCATCCGCACCCGGGGCGGGTCCGTACCTCAGGCATGAGTGAGCTTGTTCCGCTGTGACGGACACCATCGGTGTGGTGGTCAGGCCGCCAAAGCTGCCAGGTGAGGAAACCGAAGAGGCGCTCCAGCGGCTGCAACCGGACTCTGAAACGGCCCTGGGGGCACGGCGCCCGCTGGCGCCGCGCCCCCACCTGACCTAGTTCAGCCGTTTCAGCAGTTGCTGTTCGTCTGCGTCAACAGCCCCAGGCGATACGGCAGTTGGGAGTAGTCACCCGATGCCGACGGGTCGAGCCCCTGGTACAGGAAGCGCAGCCGGCACGGGTCGATCTCCATCGTCTGGTCGATGCCGTCGCGGACCATCTCGCCGTGGCTGATGTCCTTGGTCCAGGCGCCGCCGGGGAACGACACGTCGGTCGAGCGGGCGAAGGGGTTCGCCTCGGTGTCGGCCTGCGGTGTCCACTGTCCGTCCAGGCCGTGCGACGTCCACGAGCGGAAGTAGCGCCGCCCGTCGCTGCCGATGGCCTCGACCAGGAGCAGGTACTGGTCGGCCGTGCCCTTGATCTTGTAGACGTTGCTCGCCTCGAAGAGGTCGAACCGGTCGTCCTGGAGGACGATCTTCGTGTTGCCGAAGCCGTTCGGGAACTCCTTGACGGTGGTCTCGGACCGGTAGAGGTGACCGTTGTCGTCCGACGAGAAGAGGTAGCACTTCTCCTCGTCGCACACGGTCCAGAAGTCGACCCAATAGCCGTTGCCGATGTTGTCCTTGATGATCTGCGGCATGGAGTCCTGGAAGTTCTTCGGCGCGCTCCAGGACGTGGGGTCGTCGATGTCGGTCGTCGTCGAGTAGGAGGGCAGCCCCGTCTGGTAGACGAGGTACCACTTCTTCTGCGGCGCGAAGTAGAACGCCTGCGGTGCCGCCCGGTACCCCTTGCCGATCGCCGTGGTGTCGAGTGGGGTCTGGCGAGCCGCGCCCGCCTGCGACCAGTCGGTGAAGGTCGTCTGCACCAGGCTCCAGCCGCCGGAGGTGTCGGCTGTGGTGGCGAAGACGTGCCACTTCCCCTTGTAACGGACGACCGACGGGTCCTTGACCGAGACCACGGGGTGCGTGGCGTCGGGCTGCGGCGCGATCAGCGGGCCGCTGGACGACCAGGCGAAGGACTGCGTCAGGTCGTCGCCCTGAGCCGTGGCGGTGGGCGCCGCGCCGAGCGCGACGAGCAGCGCGCCCACGGCGGCGAGCACGGAGACGAGCGCTCCTCGCCCGCGCACGCCCGTCACTTCTTCCCCTTCGCGGCCACGAGCGCGTTCACGATCGCGTCGTACGCGGGCTTGTGCTGCAGGTTCTCGTCCCAGGGCAGCGCGGCGCCCTCGCCCTCGAAGACCGACGGGATCCATGAGTGCCGGTCGGAGTAGCCCCACACGGTGATGCCCACGCACCGCCGCACGGCAAGGCAGGCGCTGGTGGCCCGCCCGTAGAAGTCGGCCTGCTGGGCCAGCTTGGCCGCGTCCGCCGGGAGAACCATGCGGATGTCGAGCTCGGTGAGGGCGACGTCGAGGCCCAGGTCGGCGAAGCGCTGGATGTTCTGCTGCATCTGGTTCGGGAAGCCGTACTGCAGCGCGAGGTGCGCCTGCATCCCGAAGCCGTCGACCGGCACGCCGTCCGCCTTGAGCTGCTTGATCAGGGTGTAGTACGCGTCCGACTTCGCCCCGATCCCCTCGACGTTGTAGTCGTTCAGGTACAGCTTGACCTTGGGATCGGCGTCGTGGGCCCAGCGCAGGGCGTCGGCGATGTAGCCGGGGCCGAGCGTCTTGTAGAAGATGTTCTCCCGGTACGTGCCGTCCTCGTTCATGATCTCGTTGGCGACGTCCCAGGCGAAGACCTTGCCCTTGTAGTGCTGGACGACGTTCGTGATGTGGTTCTTGAGGATGGAGTTCAGTTCGTCGGCGGTCCAGGTGCCGTTCGTGAGCCAGCTCGGCAGCTGGTTGTGCCACAGGAGGGTGTGGCCTCGGACCTTGAGCCCCTTCGCGACGGCGTAGTCGACGATCTCGTCGCCGGCCGTGAAGTCGAAGACGCCGCGCTGGGGTTCGGTGGCGTACCACTTCATGCCGTTGCCGGGGGTGGTGGTGCCGAACTCGGTGCCGAGCAGATCGGCGTACTCGGTGTCGGCGAGTTCGGGGTTGTCGACGGCGGAGCCGAAGTAGCGGCCGGTCTGCTGGGCGAGGGAGTCGAGCGTGGCGGCCTTGTGCCGGTCGGCGTCGGCGTGGGCGGCCGGGGCGGCGAGGCCACCGAGGACCAGGGCCGCGCCGACGGCGAAAGCGGCGGTTCTCGTACGGGCGCGGCGTGCGGGTGTGCGCATGGTGATCTCCTCAACTGGGTTGCAGGGATGAACGGTTGTCTTTGCGCGGCACGTCGTACATGTGGTGCCGGCGCGTCACTTGACGCGCATCTCGCACCGCATCCGCCGCTCGTGCCCGACCTCCCGCTCCGCCCCCGTCAGGGTGAGCGGCACGGTGTGATGGACGCGTTCGCTGGACGCGGCGACGCGCAGTTCGAGGGCGCCCGGTTCGACGACGCGGCGGCCCTCGGCGCCGGTGTACGCGGCGAGGTCCGCCGGGAACGTGGCGTGGACCTCGGCCGACGCACCTGCGTCGAGCGTGACGCGGGCGTAGCCGACGAGCCGGACCTCGGGGCGGGCGACGGTGCCGACGGGGTCGTGGAGGTAGAGCTGGACGACCTCGGTGCCGGACCGCTCGCCGGTGTTGCGGACGGTGAGGCGGATGGACGTCTCGCCGTCGGTGGGCAGTTCGGGAGCCTCGCACTCGGGGGTGCCCCAGGTGAACTCCGTGTAGGACAGGCCGTGCCCGAACGGGAACAGGGGGGTGGGGTCCACGGTGCTGGGGAAGCCGTGGCGGCCGAGCGGCGGAGCGAGGTACGGGGCGGGCTGGCCGCCGGGGCTGCGGGGCACGGCGACGGGGAGCCGCCCGGACGGCTCGACCCGTCCGGACAGGACGCCCGCGACGGCGCCGCCGCCCTCCTGTCCGGGGAAGAACGCCTGGACGACCGCCGCGGCCCGGTCGGCCCAGCGGCCGAGCGCGTAGGGCCTGCCACTGAGTACGACGATGACGACCGGCGCACCGCAGGCCATCGCCTCGTCGAGCAACTCGGCCTGCCCATACGGCAGCTCCAGGTCCTCGGCGTCACATCCCTCGCCCGACGAGCCGCGCCCGAACAGGCCCGAGCGGTCCCCGACCACGGCCAGGCAGACATCGGCACCGGCCGGATCGTCGACGAACACGGCGCCCGGCAGCTCGGTGCGCAGCGCCTCGGCGAGCGTCGGCACCTCGACACCGGTCGGCAGGTCGGGATGGTGGACTCCGACGTGCCGGGGGAACGTGTAGCAGCCGAGCATGGCGGCCTGTTCGTGGGCGAGCGGACCGACGAGCGCGATGCGCAGCCCGTCGCTCAGCGGCAGCACCCGGGAGTCGTTGGCGAGCAGGACGACCGACTCCTGGGCGACCTTCTGTGCAAGCTCCCGCATGTGCGGGGGGTCGAGATCGACGGGCGCGTCGCCCGTGACGGGCTCCCAGTCGGGGTCGAGCAGCCCGAGTTCACACTTCTGCGTGAGGACGCGCAGCGCGGCCCGGTCGAGCAGTTCCTCGGGGAGCGGGTCCGCGGGGCTGAAGCAGCGGGCCGCGGGCAGCTCCACGTCGACGCCGGCGGCGAGGGCGAGCCGCGCCGCACTGCCCTCCCCGTGGGCGACCCGGTGCGCCTCCTCGAGGAGCGAGACGCCGTAGTAGTCCGAAACCACGGTTCCGGTGAACTCCCATTGTTCGCGCAGGAGTTGGGTGAGCAGTCCGGCATGGGCATGGGCGGGCAGGCCGTCGATGTCGTTGTAGGCGGGCATCACGGAGCGGGCGCCACCGTCGCGCAGCGCCATCTCGAACGGCGGCAGGATCACGTCGGCGAGCTCGCGCGGGCCGATCGAGGCGGGCGCGTGGTTGCGGGCGGCGCGCGAGGCGGAGTACCCGGCGAAGTGCTTGAGGGTGGCGACGATCCCGGCGGCCTCCAGGCCGCGCACGTACGCGGTGCCGATGGTGCCGACCAGGTACGGGTCCTCGCCGATGGCCTCCTCGGTGCGGCCCCAGCGTGGGTCCCGTACGACGTCCAGGACCGGGGCGAGCCCCTGGTGGATGCCGACCGCGCGCATCGACGTACCGATGGCCTGCGCCATCTCCGTCACCAGCGCGGGGTCGAAGGTGGCGCCCCAGGCCAGCGGGGTCGGGAAGACGGTGGCCTGCCAGGCGGTGAAGCCGGTCAGGCACTCCTCGTGGGCGAGCGCGGGCAGAGCGAACCGGTTGCCGGCGCGGACAGTGCGTTGCAGTTCGGCGAGGCGGGCCGTGCCGTCGGCGGGTTCGACGGGAACGGTGCCGAAGGGGCGGGTGAGCTGGCCGAGCCCGTACGGAAGGAGCGCGTCGAGGGCCGCACTGCGGGCCGCGTAGGTGTGCTGGCCGGGGGCGACATCGGTGCCGTCGGTGTCCGCGCCGACCCATACGCTGGAGAGCTGGGCGGTCTTCTCCTCGGTGGTCATGCGGGCGAGCAGGTCCGCCGCCCGGACGTGGGCGGGCAGGGTGGTGTCCTGCCAGGGCTTGGCCATGGAACTCCTCAAGTGCGTTGCGTGCAGGTGGTGTCGGCGATGCCGGGCGGGGCGGTGTCAGCCTTTGGTCGCGCCCATAGTGATGCCGCCGATCAGCTGCCGTTCGGCGACCGCGTAGAAGCCGAGCGCAGGGATCATGGACAGCACGAGATAGGCGAAGACGCGGGCCACGTCGGTCGAGTACTGGCCCTGGAACTGCTGGACACCGACCGGGATCGTCCACCAGGTGGGTTCACTGAAGACGAGCAGCGGCAACAGGAAGTTGTTCCAACTCCCCACCACGGCAAGGACGGAGACGGTTCCGAGGGCGGGCCGCGCCATGGGCAGCAGGATGCGCCAGAAGAAGCCGAACGGGGAGCACCCGTCGAGCGTGGCCGCCTCCTCCAGCTCGCCGGGGATCTCCCGGAAGAAGCCGCGCAGGACGACGATGGTCATGGGCAGCCCGAACGCGGCCTGCGGCAGGATCACGCCCCACGGATTGTCGAGCAGCCCGAAGGTGCGCAGCAGCACGAACAGCGGCAGGATCGCCACGGCGAACGGGAACATCAGGCCGATGGTGAAGAGAGTGAACAGCAACTCCCTTCCCTTGAAGGCGAATCGGGCGAGGGCGAACGCGGCGAGGGCGGCCGCGCCCACGGTGAGGACCGTGGTGCCGACGGCGATGAGGGTGGAGGAGCCGATGGCCCGCCAGAAGACGCTGTCGCCGAGGATGCCGGTGTAGTTGGACACCACCCAGGGGGACGGCAGTCCGAAGCTGTTCCTTGAGAGCTGGTCGGTGGATTTGAAGCCGGAGATCAGCGCGTACAGCAGCGGCGTCACCATGACGACGCCGACCACCCACGCGGTCACGTACAGGGGGAAGGAGCGCAGTCGGCGCCGACGGGCCGCGCCGCGTGCGGTCAGGGTTCGGGCCGGCGCGCTCAACGGGTCGCTCGCATGTTGGTGAGGGCTCCTTCGGTGTCACGGCGCAGTACGAACCGCTGGTAGACGAGGGCGAAGAAGAGGCTGATGAGGAACATCGCGATGCTGATCGCGCTGGCGTAGCCGACCTGGTAGCGCTTGAACCCGAACTGGAACATGGTGACGGCCATCGTCTCGGAGTGGTGGTCGGGGCCGCCCTGGGTCACCACCCACACCAGGTCGAAGAGCTGGATGGCGCCGATCACGGACAGGAAGACGGTCATCCGGATCGTGGGCCCGAGCAGCGGCAGCGTGATGTGGCGGAACCGTTGCCATGCGCCTGCGCCGTCGAGGCGGGCGGCCTCGTGGAGTTCGGCGGGGATGCCCTGGAGCCCGGCCAGGTAGAGCATCATGTGGAAGCCGAAGTACTTCCAGGTCATGACCAGGAAGAGCGTCGGCAGGACGCTGCTCTGTCCGGCGAACCAGAGGCCGCCGGTACCGTCGAGGCCGATCGCTCCGAGCGCCTTGTCCGCGAGCCCCTGGTCCGGCTGGAAGATCATGGAGAACAGGACGCCGGTGATGACCTCGGACAGGACGTACGGAGCGAAGAAGAGCATCCGGTAGAAGGCCCGCCCGCGCAGCTTCTGGTTCAGGAGCACGGCCATGGCGAGAGCGAAAGGCAGTTGCAGGACGAGCGACAGGCCGACGAGCACGGCGCCGCGCGACAGGTCGCCGAGGAAGACCGGGTCGTCGAGGAGGCGGGTGAAGTTGTCGAGGCCCACGAAGTCCGAGGGCGACCCGATCCCTCCCCAGTTGAAGAAGCTGACGTAGAGCGCGTACAGGATCGGTGTGAGGACGAGCAGGCAGAACAGGACGAGGGCCGGCACGGTGAAGCCGAAGGGTGTCAGCCAGTCCCGTAGCCGCCTCATCGGCGGGCGCCGGTCGGTACTGACGCCGCTCGGCTCCTTGGCGACGTCCTGGCGGACGTCGCGCGTCTGGATGGAAGTCATCGAAGAGGTCCTGGGCTACTGGCTCTTGGCGACCTGGGTGATGGAACGCGTCACTTGTTCCGGGGACTTCGAGCCTGCGATCAGCGCGGCCACCGAGTCGTTGATCTCCTGGCCGACGGCCGGCGGGTAGGCCTGGTCGAGATAGAGCTGGAAGCCGGTGGAGGCGTTCAGCATGTCGGAGACCGCCTTGAGATGGGGGTCGGTGAGGGCGTCCATGGAGCCCTTGTTGATCGGGATCAGGACTCCCGCCTTGACGAGCTTGCTGTCCGACTCGGCGCTCATGAAGAACTTCAGGAAGTCGATGCTCTCCTTGGGCGCGCCCTTGCGCAGGGCGTAGCCGCCACCGCCGCCGAAGACGTCGGTGCCCTTGCCCTTGCCGCCCTCGACCGACGGGAACGGGAAGAAGTCGAGGCCGTCGCCGAGCCCCTTGCCCTCGGCCGCCTGAACGGTGGGCGCCCACTGCCCCATCAGCTCCATCGCCGCTTTTCCGTTGCCCATCTGGGCGGCCTCGCCCGTGGGGCCCGAGAAGGCGGCGCCGAGGAAGCCCTTCTGGAACGGCTGGAGAGCGACGAGTTCCTTGACGTGCTCGCCCGCCTTGACGAAGTCGTCGCCGGTGAAGTCCTTGGCCTCGCCGGCCTTCTGCATCCCGTCGACGCCCGCGATGCGCATCGCGAGGTAGGCCCAGTAGTACATGCCGGGCCACTTCTCCTTGCCGGCGAGGGCGATCGGGGTGATGCCGGCCGACTTCAGCTTCTTGACCGTGTCGAGGAAGGCGGACCAGGTCGTGGGCGGGGCGGCGATACCGGCCTTCTTGAACAGCGCCTTGTTGTACCAGAAGCCCACGCCGCCGATGTCGATCGGCACCGCGTACAGCTTCCCGTCGAACTGGTAGGCCTCCTTGGAGACGGGCACCAGGTCGTCGATCCACGGCTTGACGGAATCCGTGAGGTCCTCGACGAGGCCGGCGTCCACCTGTTGCTTGAGCACACCCCCGCCCCAGGTGTGGAACAGGTCCGGCAGCTTGCTGGAGCTGGTCAGGGCGGTCAGCTTCGACTTGAACGCCTCGTTCTCCAGCGTCACCAGCTTGATCCGCACGTCGGGGTGGGCCTTCTCGTACGCCTTGGCCTGCTCCGCCCACAGTCGCTTGGACGGCTGGGTCGTCTGGATGTTCCACCACTCGACGACGGTGCGGCCCTGGCTGTCGGTGGACCCGGAGTCGGAGTCCCCGCAGGACGAGAGCACCACGGTCCCCAGACCGGCGACAGTGACGGTGCCGAGGAAACGTCGGCGGGAGAAATCTGAGGCTGACATGGCACGCCTTCCGGAAGAGATCCGAAAACTATCGGGAGATGGCCACGGAAGTTACGGACGTGCGACGGGGGTGTCAACGGCCTTGACAAAAAAAGCCGTTGACACCCCCGGAGCGGTGTCTTCCGTTATGCCTCGCGCGGCGCTCCCGTACTGGCCCTGACCACGAGCTCCGTCGCCAGCTCGATGCGTGGCGACGGGGGCGCGACGTCGCGCGCGAGATCCAGGACGGCGCGGGCCGCCAACTTGCCCATATCCGAAAGGGGTTGGCGCACCGTGGTAAGCGGCGGCGCGCTCCAGCGCACCTCCGGCAGGTCGTCGAAGCCGACGACGCTCATGTCCTCGGGCACCCGCAGACCGCTCCGGCGCAGCGCCTCGATCGCGCCCAACGCCATCTGGTCACTGGCGGCGAAGACGGCGGTGGGCGGGTCCGCGAGATCCAGCAGCCGGTTGCAGCCAGTGAATCCGGACTCGTGGTAGAAGTCCCCGGGCACGATCAGCTCGTCCTCGACCGGCACCCCCGCCACGTCCAGGGCCGCCCGGTAGCCGTCGAGCCTGGCCCGGGAGCACAGCAGCCGGGGTGGGCCCTCGATGAAACCGATCCGCCGGTGACCGAGGCCCAGTAGATGCTCGGTCGCGGCCATCCCGCCGGCCCAGTTGGTGGCACCCACCGTCGGCGCCTCGGTGGCGGGCGAGCCGGCCGGGTCGATCACCACCAACGGCACGCCCAGGCGGCGCAGTTCGTCGTGGAGGCCGGGTTCGAGGACGGACGTCACAAGGATCACGCCGTCGGAGGCGCGGGCCCGCAGATTGGTCATCCACTGCCGCGCGGCCCCCGCCCGGTCATGGTTCGCAGAGACCACCGTGCCCACACCTGCCTCGTGCGCCACCTCCTCGACACCGCGGATGATCTCCACGGCCCAGGGGCTGTCGAGGTCGTTGAAGACCAGGTCGAGCAGGGCCGCCCGCTCCGCCGTCGCGGCCGGCCGGCGCTGGTAGCCGTGCCGGTGCAGCAGATCCTCGACCCGGGCCCGGGTGGCGGGCGAGACGTCGGAGCGCCCGTTGACGACCCGCGAGACGGTGGGCACGGACACCCCTGCCTCCCGCGCGATCTCGGTGATCGTCACCTTGGCCGGCCCGTCCGGGCTCCGCGTGGCGGCCTTGCGCTGAGCGCCTTCCCCGGCCACGTTCCCCACCTCCGTCAACCTGTACATCCGGAAGATCTCCGTGTGCTTTCCGGAAAACCGTAGGACATGCCCCCGGCCTGCCGCCCGTCAAGCCCCACCCTCCACGATCCCGCGCAGCCAGGCGAGTTGGCGCCGCACATGGGCAGCTTCGCCCCCTTCATGCCCGTTGTACGGATATGCGTGGATCTCCCGCACAGGGTCGCTCCCGGTCAGCTCGCCGTACCGGTGGTACGCCGCGTACGCACCGCTCGGCGGGCACACCGTGTCGCGCAGGCCGACTCCGAAGTGGGCCGGGGCGTGGGCGCGGCGCGCGAACGAGGCGCCCTCCAGATAGGACAGCGTCCGGTACGCGGCCGTCTCCGCGCCCCGGTGCACGGCGAGGTACGCGGCGATCTCCCCGTAGGGCCCGTCGTCCGTCAGATCGATGGCCCGCCGGATGCCGCACAGCAGCGGCGCCGTGACCAGGGCCGCCACGAGATCCGGGACGAGTCCGGCGACGGCAAGGGCCACTCCCCCGCCCTGGCTGTTGCCGACGGCAGCGATGCGCGAGGGGTCGACGCCGGGCAGGGCGCGCAGCACGGTGACCGCGCGGACGGCGTCGGTGATCAGGCGCCGGTAGTGGTGGTCGTGCGGGTCGAGCAGCCCGCGCACGGCCGGTCCCGGGCCGCCGGGGGCGTGCGCGTGCGGGTCGGGGGTGGCGCCGCCGTTGCCGTACTGGTCGCCCTGGCCGCGGTTGTCCATGAGCAGATGCGCGTATCCGGCGTTCGCCCAGGTGAGGCGCTCGTGCGGGAGGCCGCGGCCGCGCCCGTACCCGGCGAACTCCACGACGCCGGGCAGGAGTCGGGGGACCCCGGCGGGCCGCGTGTACCAGGCGCGGACGCGGTCACCGGAGAAGCCGCGGAAGGTCACGTCCCAGCTCTCGACAAGGCTGAGGCCGTTGTCGACGGGCCGGGCCAGGACGATCGGTTCAAGTGGCTCATCGGACTTGAGCGTGGCCTGCCAGAAGGCGTCGAAGTCGGCAGGTTCTTCGAGGTCCGGCCGATAGCGCTCCAGCTGGTCAAGGGGCAGGTCGAAGGCGGGCACAGACACCTCACAGCGGGTCGTGGGGCCAACTCCCGTTACGGCAACACCCATTGACAGGGCTCGGGAGCGGATCTAGGTTGCGGCGACGTTACCGGAAGATTCCCGAAAGTTCTCGGTCGCGCCTTCCCCTTCCCGTGAGCCGCTCCGTGCGCCCGCCGACGTATCCGCGCATGCCCGACCTCGCGCAGCCGTGTGACGAAAGGCCCTGCATGACAACCTCCGCCATGACGGGCAGCCCGCCCCGTACCGATCCGACCCAGGACCCGCCGCCGCCCCGCAAAGCACCGTCGGGCAAGCGCCCCTGGCGCCAAGCGCTGCGCCGGGACTGGCAGTTGTACTCCCTGGCCGTCCTGCCGATCCTGTTCTTCCTGGTGTTCCGATATCTGCCGATGATCGGCAACGTGATCGCCTTCCGCCGCTTCGAGCCGGGCGGATCGATCCTCGGCGAGGACTGGGTGGGCCTGCGCTACGTGGACATGTTCCTCAGGGACCCCGCCTTCTGGCAGGTCTTCCGGAACACGCTCTGGATGGGCCTGCTGACGCTCGTGTTCTGCTTCCCGGTGCCGATCGTCCTGGCGCTGCTGCTCAACGAGGTCCGGCGCACCGCACTGCAACGCTTCGTGCAGTCGGTGTCGTATCTCCCGCACTTCCTGTCGGTCGTGATCACCGCGGGCATCACGATGCAGATGCTGGCCACGGACGGCCCGGTCAACCACGCCCTCTCGACGTTCGGCCACGACCCGATCCGGTTCATCCAGGAACCCGAGTGGTTCCGGACGATCTACGTCGGCTCCGAGGTCTGGCAGACGGCCGGCTGGGGCACGATCCTCTATCTCGCCGCGCTCAGCACCATCGACGACGACCTGTACGAGGCGGCCCGTATCGACGGCGCGAACCGCTGGCAGCAGACCTGGCACGTCACCCTGCCCGGCATCCGCCCGACCATGATGACGCTGCTCATCCTGAACATCGGCACGTTCATGGCGGTCGGCTTCGAGAAGATCATGCTGCTCTACAACCCGCTGACGTACCCGACGGCCGACGTCATCTCGACGTACCTCTACCGCACGGGCATCGAGTCGAACTCCTTCAGCTACGCCGCCGCGATCGGCCTGTTCGAGGCGGTCATCGGCCTCGTACTGATCACGTCCGCGAACCAGATGTCACGCAAGACCGTGGGGACGAGCCTGTGGTGAACACACGCATCTCGGTGAACCGGCCGACCCGCGGCCACCGCGTCTTCCAGGGCGTCAACGGCGCCGTCCTGACCCTGGTCGTGGTGGTGACGCTCTACCCGTTCGTCAACATCATCGCCCGCTCGTTCAGCGGGGAGCGGCAGATCAGGGCGGGCGAGGTGACGCTGTGGCCCCAGGGCTTCAACCTCACCACGTACAAGATTGTCTTCGGCGACGGCACGTTCTGGCGCTCGTACGGGAACACCGTCCTGTACACGGTGGTCGCCACCGTCGTCGCGATGACCCTCACCACGATCTACGCCTACGTCCTGTCGAAGAAGGATCTGCGCGGGCGCGGGATGCTCATCGGGATCGCCGTGTTCACGATGTTCTTCTCCGGCGGCCTGATCCCCAACTACGTCCTGATCACCAGCCTGGGCCTGAAGAACTCGCTCTGGGCGATCGCCCTGCCGAACGCGATCAGTGTCTTCAACCTCCTCGTGATGAAGGCGTTCTTCGAGAACATGCCGAGCGAGCTGGAGGAGGCCGCGCAGATCGACGGCCTGAGCACATACGGGATTCTGTGGAAGGTCGTGCTGCCGCTGTCGAAGGCTGTCATCGCGACGATGGCGCTCTTCTACACCGTGTCGTTCTGGAACTCCTGGTTCTCGGCGTTCCTGTACATGGACCGCACCGAACTGATGCCGGCCACGGTCTATCTGCGCAACCTGATCGCGGGCGCCACGACGGGCGGCAACGCCGGCGCCGGGACGGACCAGCTCTCGCAGGCCGCCGCGAACATCCAGTCGGTGACCATCGTGCTCACGGCGCTGCCGATCCTCGCCGTCTACCCGTTCGTGCAGCGGTACTTCGTCTCGGGCGTGATGCTCGGCGCGGTCAATGGCTGAGACCCCGGCGCACCCCCTCCTCCACCTCACCTGACGTACGTATCAAGGGAGTTCACGTGACAAACCACGGTCAGCTGTCGAGAAGGTCCCTGCTCGCCGCGGCGGGCTTCGCGGGCCTGGCCGCACTCACCGGCTGCGGCAGCGGCGACGACGGCGGCGACTCCAAGGACCTGTCGAAGAAGCAGGACGGCGCGATGAAGGACTACCGCGCCGGCGAGCGGTTCAAGGCCACCAAGGCGCTGTCGTTCTCCGTGCTGCACAACAACAACCCGGTGTACCCGACGAAGAAGGACTGGCTGTTCTGGAAGGAGGTCAGCAAGCGCACCGGCGTCACTCTCAAGCCGGTCGACGTGCCGCTGAGCGACTACGAGAAGAAGCGCAGCCTGCTGATCGGCTCGGGCGACGCGCCGTTCCTGATCCCGAAGACGTACCACCCTGCCGAGGTCGCGTTCGTGTCGTCGGGCGCGATCCTGCCGGTGAGCGAGTACGTGCGCCTGATGCCCAACTTCCGCGACAAGGTCAAGAAGTGGAAGCTGGAGCCGGAGCTGGATTCCTTCCGCCAGTCCGACGGCAAGTACTACCTGCTGCCCGGTCTGCACGAGAAGGTGAAGTCCGGCTACTCGCTGGCCTTCCGCACAGACGTCCTCGACAAGATCGGTGTGGAGCTCCCGGCGACGTGGGACGAGGTGTACGACGTCCTCAAGGCGGTCAAGGCCGAGTACCCGGACCGCTATCCGCTCTCCGACCGCTGGAGCACCAACACCGTCTATCCGGCGGGAGCGCTGGTCGGCTATCTGGGGCAGTCGTACGGGGTGAAGGCCGGCTGGACGTACGACAACGTCACCTTCGACACGAAGGCGAAGAGGTTCGTGTACACCGGCGCCACGGACGGCTTCCGCCAAGTGGTCGAGTATCTGCGGAAGTTGGTCGACGAGAAGCTCATCGACCCGGAGAGCTTCACGCAGACCGACGACGACGCGGTGAAGAAGCTCCTCAGCGAGAAGTCCTTCGCGATCAGCGCGAACCCGCAGGAGCTGGTCCAGAACTACCGCTTCAACCTGGAGAAGCAGGTCAAGGGCGCGAAGATCGAGATGGTCCCGGTGCCGCTCGGCCCGGCCGGCGAAGTCGTCCTGGGCGGCGCCCGCCTGGAGAACGGCGTGATGGTCTCCAGCGAGGCCCTCAAGAGCGACAACTTCGTCGCGATGATGCAGTTCCTGGACTGGCTCTGGTACTCGGACGAGGGCCAGGCCTTCTGCAAGTGGGGCGTCGAGGGCGTCACGTACACCAAGTCCGGGAGCACGTACGAGCTCAAGCCCGGCATCTCGCTCATGGGCTCCGACCCGAAGGCGCCGAAGGATCTGCAGAAGGACTACGGCTTCTTCAACGGCGTGTTCACGTACGGCGGCAGCTGGGATCTGGTGTCGTCTTCTTTCAGCCCGGACGAGAAGAAGTTCCAGGACGCGATGGCCACGCGTAAGCAACTGCCGATCGACCCGCCGCACCCGCTGCAGTCGGCGGAGCAGGAGCAGGCGACGCTGTGGGAGACGCCGCTCAAGGACCATATGAACCAGAACATGCTGAAGTTCGTACTCGGCAAGCGCCCGCTGTCCGAATGGGACTCCTACGTGGCGGAGGCGAAGGCGAAGAACAGCGACCGCCTCGCGGATCTGCACACCAAGGCCTACGAGCGGTACCAGAAGGAGAACGGGTGATCCACGTCCCTTCGGAGCCGGTCGGCCGGCTCGGCACCGCCTGGCGTGAGTGCGTCGGCACGGGCCGCATGGAACTCGCCCTGCGCCGCGACTACCAGGACTCCCTCACCCTGCTCCAGCGCGAGATCGACTTCCGGTACATCCGCGGGCACGGCCTGCTGAGCGACGGCATGGGCGTGTACCGGCCGTACGAGTGGCAGAGCGCGCGGCGGGTGCACCACGCGTTCACGTACGTCGACCAGGTCGTGGACGCGTACCTGGAACTCGGTATCCGTCCCTTCGTCGAACTCGGCTTCATGCCACGGGAGTTGGCGTCGGGCGAGCAGACGGTGTTCTGGTGGGGCGGTAACGTCACGCCGCCGTCCTCGCACCGGGAGTGGGCGGATCTGGTGCGCGCGACCGTGACCCACCTGGTGGACCGCTACGGCCTGGACGAGGTGCGCACCTGGCCGATCGAGGTGTGGAACGAGCCGGATCTCCCGGACTTCTGGGAGGGAGCGGACCAGGCGGCCTATCACCGTCTGTACGAGGTGTCGGCCCTGGCGGTGAAGGACGTCGACGCGTCGCTGCAGGTGGGCGGGCCCGCGCTGTCGCCGGGCGCCGACGAGGGATGGCTGGCACGGTTCGCCGAGTTCGTCGGGGGGCGTGGGCTGCCGGTCGACTTCGTGTCGCGGCACGCGTACACGTCGGGTCCGGCGCAGCAGGTGCCGTTCGGCAGGCATCAGACGCTGGCGCCCGCGGGGCGGCTCCTGGAGCAGTTCGCGGCGCCGAGGCAGGAGCTGAAGGGGACGCCCCTGTCCGAACTCCCGGTCCATATCACGGAGTTCAACTCGTCGTACCGCCCGGACAACCTCATCCACGACACGGCCTTTCATGCCGCGTACCTGGCGCCGGTGCTGGCCGGCGGCGGAGACCTCGTGGACTCCTTCTCGTACTGGACGTTCAGCGACATGTTCGAGGAGGTGGGGGTGCCGACGGCGCTGTTCCACGGCGGCTTCGGACTCCTGACGCACCGCCAGGTGAAGAAGCCCACGTACCACCTCTACGCCTTCATGGCCCGCATGGGCGACGAGGTGCTCGCGCGCGGCGAAGACCATCTGGTGACGCGGCACACGGACGGCCGGGTCACGGCGTTGGCGTGGGCGGCGCCCGGCGCGGACGGTCACACGGTGCACCTGTCCGTGCCGGTCGGCGGGGACGAGGTGTTCCTGCGCCGCTCCAGCGTGGACGAGGAGCGCGGCAACGCGTACACGGCGTGGCGACGGATGGGCAGCCCGCGCTCGCCGCGCGCGCACCAGCTGGACGTCCTGCACGAGGCGGCGGAGCCGGTTCGCTCCCATCTCCGGCTGCCTGTACGGGATTTCGCGGCGGTCGTCGAGATCGCCTTGGAGAAGAACGAGGTGACGCTGGTGGAGCTGGAGCCGGTGGCGGAGGAGGCTCCGCCGTGGTGGGACGAGGGGCGGCTGCTCGGGGGCGGCAATACGCGATGAGCACCGCCGCGACCCACTTCGGCGCAAGCCCGCTCTCTCGGGCCTGCGCGCTGGTCCACACACTCCTGACGGTCGAGGTGCTGCTCCTTGCCACGGTGGCGCCCGGCGGTGTGGGCCTGCTGTTCCTCAGCGGCGAACCGGGCAGCCTGCCGCTGGCTGCGCTGTGCCTGGTTCCGCTGGGGCCCGCCCTGACCGCCGCTCTGTACGCGCTTCACCACCGCAGCAGCGACCTGACAGAGCTGCGTCCGGCCCGCGCGTATCTGCACGCGCTGCGCATCAACTCCGCCGCCACACTGCGCATGTGGCTGCCGCTCCTGGCATGGCTGACGGTCATCGCATACAGCCTCACGCACTTCGCCGCGACCGGACTGCCCAGCTGGTGGGCGGCCCTGCTCGGGCTGATCGGAGTGGGCGTGGCGCTCTGGGGCGCCAACTCCCTTGTCCTGCTGGCTCTGTTCAGCTTCCGTACGGCGGACACAGCACGTCTCGCCGCGTACTTCATGCTGCGCCGGGGCGGAGCGACGGCCGGGGCGCTCAGCGCGCTGGTCGTCGCGGGCGCGGCCACGCTGTGGTTCACCGAGGCCCTGCCCCTGCTCCTCACCCCGCTGCTGCTGCTCTCGCTGCTGCGCACCAGCCGCCCGATGATCACCGAGACCCAGGAGGAGTTCACCGCATGAGCGGCGCCCCCGGCACCCCGAAGATCCCCTACGGCGGGGACTATAACCCCGAGCAGTGGCCCGAGGAGGTGTGGAGCGCGGACCACCGGCTGTTCACGCAGGCCGGGATCGACACACTCACGGTCGGCGTCTTCGCGTGGTCCCTGCTCCAACCCGCGCCGGACACCTACGACTTCACGTTCCTGGACCGGATTCTCGACCGGGCCGCGGCCGAGGCCCGCCGGGTCGTGCTCGGCACCGGGACGGCCGCGCTGCCGCCGTGGCTCGCGAAGGCCCACCCGGAAGTCAACCGCACCGACTTCGAAGGCCGCCGGCACGGCTACGGGCAACGCCACAACTTCTGCCCGAGCTCACCCGCGTACCGCCGCCTGTCCACGGCGCTCGCGGGCCGCCTCGCGCAGCGCTACGCCGACCACCCGGCGCTGCTCGCCTGGCATGTCAACAACGAGTACGGCGGCGCCTGTTACTGCGAGCTGTGCGCCGAGGCGTTCCGCGAGTGGCTGCGCGCACGGCACGGGACGCTGGACGCGCTCAACGACGCCTGGTGGACGACGTTCTGGTCGCACCGCTACACGGACTGGGCGGAGATCGAACCGCCGAGCGCGCTGACGGAGCACTGGCGCGGCCCCGACCACACGGCGTTCCAGGGCATCACGCTCGACTACCAGCGGTTCATGACGGACGCGCTGCTCGGCTGCTTCGTGGCGGAGAAGGAGGCGATCCGCGCCCACAGCAGGGACACGCCGGTGACGACCAACTTCATGGGTCTGTACCGCCCGTTGGACTACCACCGCTGGGCGCCGCACCTCGACTTCGCGTCCTGGGACAGCTATCCGCCGCTCGACGCGCCACCGTCCTGGCCGGCGCTCGCCCACGACCTGATGCGCGGCCTGAAGGACGGCGCCCCGTTCTGGCTGATGGAGCAGACGCCGTCGACGACGGCGTGCCGTGACGTCAACCCGCTGCGCAGGCCCGGGGAGTCGCGGCTCGCGAGCTGGCAGGCCGTGGCGCACGGCGCGGACGCGGTCCTCTACTTCCAGATGCGTGCGTCGCGCGGCGCGTGCGAGAAGTACCACGGTGCGGTGATCGGCCACGCTGGACGCCACGACACGCGCGTCTTCCATGAAGTAGCCCTGCTCGGCAGCGAGTTGGAGCGGCTGGGCAATGTGACGCTCGGAGCCCGCACCCCGGCCCGCACCGCGCTGCTCTTCGACTGGGACAGCTGGTGGGCGCTGGAGATCTCGGACGGCCCCTCGCGGCTGATGAAGTACATCGACGTGGTGCACGGCTACTACCGGGCGGCACGGGTGGCAGGCGCGGACGTGGACGTCGTCCCGGTGACCGCGGATCTGTCGGCGTACGACGTGGTCCTGGCCCCCGTCCTGCACCTGGTGAAGGGCGATGTGGCGGAGCGACTGGAGGCGGTGGCCGCGCGCGGCGGCACGGTCCTGACGACGTTCCTGTCCGGGCGCGGCGACGAGCACGACCGGGCGTTCCTGACGGACGTGCCGGGCCCGCTCGGCCGGCTGACCGGCGTGCGCGTGGACGAGTGGGACTCACGTCCGCCGGAGGTGACGAACCCGGTCGACCTGGACGGCCAGGAGGTGGCGTCCCGCCTGGTCTTCGAGATCGTCGTCCCCCAGGGTGCCGAGCTGGTCGGCGCGTACACCTCCGACTTCTACGCGGGCACGCCCGCGATCACCCGCAACCGTTTCGGCGACCGCGGCGGCGAGGGCTGGTACGTGGCGACGCATCTGGACGACGCCGGGACGGACCGGGTGGTGCGCCGGGTCCTGGACCGGCACGGTCTGGTCGGCCCGTACGCCGAACACACGGACGTGGAGACGTCGACCCGTGTCACGCCCGACGGAACGCACCTCTTGTTCCTCCTCAATCATGCGGCCACAGATGCCCAGTTGACGGCGCACACGGCCGCGACGGACCTCCTCTCGGGCCAGCACCACGAGAAGGGAGAGCCGCTCACTCTTGACCCGCTGGGCGTCGCCGTGCTGCGGATCGGGTGAGCCGGAGCCGGGGCGGGCAGCGCGCCCGGCTGCACGTAGGCATGTACCCGCCGTCGGCCCTCCAAGCCGCACTTCGCGCTCAGTGAATGTGCCGCCCCTTCTGGTCCGGCACCCCGGACTTGCGCAGGAAGTAGCTGTTCACCTGGTCCCGCCACTCGCGGGCGCAGCGCACCTGCTCCTCGTACCGCTCGGTCACCCGCGCATGCCGGGCGGGTGAAACCAGGTCCGCGAGGGAGGTCCACACCTGTCTCGCGGCCTCGGCCTCCTCAACGCCCTCGAAGTGTGTGTCGTAGATGTGCTGGATGACGGTCTTCCCGCTGCGCGGCACATGCTCGTACGGCACGTGGTGGAAGAAGAGGAGGAGTTCGTCGGGGCAGGTGTCGGGGGTCTCGTAGGTCTCGGACCACGGCTTCGCGTACTGGGCCGCGTACCCGGTTCCGGTGGCCCGGCTGCGGTCCACGCCGACGCCGTCGCGGTCGGCGAAGTGGTACGTGCCCCAGGGGCTGTACTCGTAGCCGTCGACGCTCGGACCGTAGTGGTGCCCGGGCTGCACCATGAATCCGACGCCGAGGGGTGCGGTGTACTTCTCGTACGTCGCCCAGGACCCGGCCAGCACGTCCCGCAGGCCGGCTCGGAGCCGTTCGGGGTCCGTGGTGCGGTCGGGGGTGAAGGTCAACTCCGTCCATTCGCCGAGAATTGGGGCTGGGGCGGCGTCCGGCTGCCAGGCGAGGCGGCCGAAGGCGTACAGGTTGAACTGGGCGAGAGGGTGTCCCGTCCAGTACGGGTCGTCGCCGACGTTCGACACCGCCACGAGGTCGTCCGCGAGCGCGCCCACCTCGGGGCCCTGGTCGCCCGCCGGCCGAAATCGCAGTACCTCGGACCACATCGGCGCGAGCGCGCACACATGCCGCTGCTGGCCGGTGTACTCCTGGGTGACCTGGAGTTCGACGGCGACGCGGGTGCGGGGCATGGCGCCGATGACCGGTGAGACGGGTTCGCGGACCTGGAAGTCCATCGGTCCGTGCTTGACCTGGAGGACCGCGTTGTCCCTGAACTGCCCGTCGAGCGGGGCGAAGTGGTCGTACGCGGCGCGTGCCCGGTCGGTGCTCCGGTCGCGCCAGTCCTGGCGGTGGTCGTAGACGAAGGCCCGCCAGTGGACGGTGCCACCGTGCGGGGCGAGTGCGTCGGCGAGCAGGTTGGCGCCGTCGGCGTGGCTGCGGCCGTAGGCGAAGGGGCCCGGCTGCCCTTCGGAGTCGGCTTTGACGACGAAGCCGCCGAAGTCGGGGATGGTCTCGTACACCTGGTCCACGGCCGCGCGCCACCACGCACGTACGCCCTCGTCCAGCGGGTCGGCGGTGTCAAGCCCGCCCAGGACGAGGGGCGCGGCGAAGCTGACGGAGAGGTGGGTGCGGATGCCGTACGCCCTCAACTCGCATGTAATGGCTGCCACTTCACCGATGCGGTCGGTGAGGAGGTGCGCCTCGGCCTCGTGGACGTTGACGTTGTTGACGCTGAGGGCGTTGATCCCGCAGGCCGCCAGCAGCCTCGCGTACGCCCGCACCCGCGCCAGGTCGCCGCGCGCCCGCCCGTCCTCCCAGAAGATCGATCCGCCCGCGTAGCCACGCTCGACCTGTCCCATGACGGGGTGGACCGCGACGTTGTCCCAGTGGTTGAGCATGCGCAGGGCGAGGGCGGGGCGGTGGGTCCGCGAGGGCGCGTCCGTGAACGCGGCCTCTCCCAGGCGTACGACCTCGAAGTAGCCGTAGAGCAGACCTGCCGGGTCGGCGGCCGTGACCGTGGTGCGGCCGCCCGCCCGCTCCAGGGTGAAGCCGTCCGGGCCTTCGTCGCCGGCCTTGTCCAGGCTCAGCAGCAGATCGCACACGCCGTCGTCGTTAACCTGCGCACCGCCGAACTGCGCGCAGGCGTACGTGACTTCGTCCCGGACCGTGTCGACGAGGGCGCCGTCACCCCGGACCCGGACCCGCCGCGAACCGAGCGCGCGCAGCGCCTCGTCGGGCAGCCATGCGGGGTCGACCCCGTTGCCGGCGACAAGCATGGACGGCCTTCCTGAGCGAACCTCCGACGTGCCGGACGCGACATGTCGGATGCGATTGTTCCGGCCCACGCCTCGGATTTGTCAATAGCCTTACCGAATAACTGATGCGCATGTCGCCTCCTGGGCGCCGCCTCCGTAGGCTTCGATGAGCTCCTTGCAGTCCGCGGGGCGCGCAGTCTGCAGGGTGCTTTCGGCGGCGTTCCAGTCCAGAGCCTGGCCGCCGTCCTGAGGCCGCGGCAGCAGCTCAGTGAGCCGGGTCAGCTCGGGAGTCATCTGTTGGGTCCTTTCGTCACCGCTTGCGGTTCCAGATGGTGAAGATGTTGGTTCCACCGCCGACGCTGCCGTGCGGACACATCTGGAAGCCGTTGTTGACGTGGCAGCGTCTGGCCACCCGCTGTCCGGCCCCGTCATTCCTGCGGTGGTGCATGAAGACCGGCCGGATGCCCCGCCTCACGCTGCCGCCCGCGGTCATCACTCAGGACTCGGAACCGCTGCACCAGCACCGCCGGCTCGCGATGCTCCGTCGGGTCCTCAGTGACAACTCCTTGGGCCCGCGGGCCCGGGTCGCCGCCGCGCTCGTTCTCCTCTATGCGCAACCCGTCACCCGCATCGTCCGCCTCACCATCGACGATGTCACCGACAACGAGGGCACCGTCACCGTCCAGTTGGGCGACCCGCCGTCCCCACTGCCGAAGCCGGTCGCCGACGTGATGCGGGCCTACATGCAGTCCCGCCAATACCTGCCCTGCGCCAGCAGCAGGAGCTCACGGTGGCTCTTCCCCGGCCGTCAGCCCGGGCAGCCGATGACCCCGGTCAGCCTCCAAGTTTACTTGCGGAAGATCGGCGTCCCGCCGCAGCGTGGCAGGACCTCCGCGATCCGCCAACTTGTCCTCCAAGCGCCGGTCCCCGTCATCGCGAAGGCGCTCGGTCACCACGACAAGACAGCCACACGGCTGGTCACCGAAGCAGGCGGAACCTGAAGCCGATACGCCCCCGGCGACCACGCTCGGTGACGCCGAGGCCGACCTCGCCCAGAAATACGCGACACCTCAGCAGGTGAGCCCACCAGTGCCGGGCCCGGGATGGACGTCCCCCCGGGCCGTGGCCCCCTCCCTGTTCTCATCAGGAGCTGCCATGAGCATGTCCCGCCGTACCCTCCTGCTCGCCGGAGGAACCGCCGCCACCCTGCTGCCTCTCGGAGGCATCCTCCCCGCAGCACAGGCCGCCGCCCTGAGCACCACCGGAGCGCCCCCGCCGCCACTCCGATTCCCGACCCGATCCCCGTCACCTGGACCCGCACCTCCGACGGCGGCCAGACGGCGACCGCCGGCCGTCGCGGGCCCGCCCTCGCCCTGTCCGAGAAGCAACTCGCGGCCAAGGGCACGTACGCGGCCTGCGTCACGCCCCAATCCTCTTCCGCCGTAGGCGCGTTGGTACCCGGGCCGCCCCCGACGGCTCGACCGGATACGCGGTCGCCCTCGACCCCGGCCGCTCCCGCATACGGCTCTACGACCTGGCCGGCGGCGACACACTCGCCACCGCTCCACTTCCGGGCGCGCAGGCCGGAAAGCCCTACGACCTCGAAGTGGCGGTCGACGGACCCGAGGTGACGGTGCAAGTCGACGGCAAGCGGCTTCTCCACACCGAGGACCACCGCCACGACACCGGATCGGTGGGCCTGCTCGCCCAGGGCGGCAAGGTCACCTTCGGCCCGCCCTCCCTCTCCTCGGTCACCACCAACCTCACTGGCTGGACGACGAGGCCACTGGGCTGGCGCGCGGCCCCAACCCGGGGAGCCACCGCCCGCGCCCTCACCACGACCAAGACGTACGACACCGCGTTCCAGGCCGACCTGCTCCTGCACGACGCTTCCGGACGGTGCCCAGGCCGCGGCGGACAGCACCCGCTCCAGCACCTGCCTCGGGACGGGCCGGTCGGTGAACCCGCGCACCGCCCGTCGGCTCGTGACCGCCTCATAGACATCCAAGATCATCTACCTCCCTCATCTGCTCCATGTGTCTACTCATTGACAATCCCGGACCGTGAAATGCGACAAGGCACCTGAAACCTCATCAGCGACAGCCGTACCGGGATGCATCCCGCAAGGTGACCACGCGGTGAGCAACGCGCCCGGAAAGACCCCTCGGCCCACCGGCACCGGCGCAACGAAAAGACTGCCGGGCTGGGACGGGACACGGGGGAGGCGGTGATGTCAGGAGAGCCAGTCGGCGTAGCCGGTGGCGGCGAGGTGGGCGTCCTTGTCCGTGAGGACGTCACCCTTGACGACGGCGAACATGCCGGCAGTGGGGTCGGTGACGACGGTGCGTTGGTCGCCCTTGTGGGACAGGGTGATCCGGCCCAGCTCGTCCAGGGTGAAGATCTCGGGGCCGGCGATGTTGCGGATGCCGTTCAGCGGGGCGCCCGCGGCGACCTCCGCCACCGCGGCTGCCACGTCCTTGGAGGCGATCGGCTGGATCGGCGTGGCGGGCAGCCGGACGGTGTCGGCGTCGGCGGTCCAGGACAGGACGGCGCCCATGAACTCCATGAACTGCGTCGCCCGGACGATCGAGTAGGGGATCGCCCCGGCCGCGAGGAGGTTCTCCTGGAGCGCCTTGGCCCGGTAGTAGTCCAGCTCCGGCACCTGGTCCGTGCCGACGATCGAGAGGATGACGAAGTGGCCGACGCCGCCTTTGCGGGCCGCGGCCAGAAGGTTGTCCATCGAGGTCTGAAAGAAGGCCGGGGAGGCTTCGTCGAAGGTGGGGGAGTTCGTCAGGTTGACGACGACGTCGGCTCCTGCCACTGCCTCGTCCAGTCCCTGGCCGGTGATGACGTCGATGCCGGTGGACTTCGAGTGCGGTACCGCCTCGTGCCCGGCGGCGGTCAGGTTCTTGACGACCTGCGACCCGATGAGTCCGGTACCACCGATGACTGCGATCTTCATGGCATGCCTTTCATGGAGGTTATGTGCGGAATATGGCATATGAACAGCTACGTGGATGGGGCAAGAGACGGCGCTTCGATCAGTCGCGGAGGGGCGCCGTCACAAGCCGTCGGCGAACGTGACGGTCTCATCGAGCGGCGCCCGGCCTATACGGGCGTCACGTGCGGTGACGTCCTCGAACCCGATCGACATGCCACAGAAGAGGACGAGCTCTTCCGGTGGTGACAGGACCTCCGCGACGGTCCTGTGGAACTTCGCCCATGCCATCTGCGGACAGCTGTGCAGCCCTTCGGCGCGCAGCAGAAGCATGACGGTCTGCAGATACATGCCGACGTCGGACCATTGGGCCGGGCCCATGGTGCGGTCGATGTAGCAGAACAGGCCGGCGGGCGC
The DNA here is from genome assembly GCF_045040855.1 of Streptomyces sp. NBC_00009. Lineage (NCBI taxonomy): Bacteria > Bacillati > Actinomycetota > Actinomycetes > Kitasatosporales > Streptomycetaceae > Streptomyces > Streptomyces sp. NBC_00009. Next base: position 8,645,950 of record NZ_CP108312.1, on the reverse strand, counting down.
GCCGAAACAGTCCCAGTTCGCGGCAGCGGCCCTCTGACGCGCCTCCAGGTCCTCGCGCGGAATGCCGAGTGCGCCGTAGCGCTGCTCACCGAAGGCGGACCGCCGCTCGCGGTAGGGCGACTTCAGCGCGGGCGGGTACATCTCGTACTCCGGCTCGTCCCAGGGGTCGCCTGAGGCCAGGCGCTCTCCGGCGCGCTTCTTGATCTCGGCCAGTGGCATACCGGTCACCACGTACACACGCCATGGCTGGATGTTCGATCCGGACGGCGCCCAGGCCGCCGCGGACAGAACGCGCTCCAGCGTCTCCCTCGGGACAGGGCGGTCGGTGAACTCGCGCACCGCCCGTCGGCTCGCGACCGCCTCGTAGATGTCCATGATCGCCCGCCTCCCTCTTACTCAACGGATCTACCTTCGTTACGCTAAAGACAGTATCACTCAATACCGTATTGTGTGAAACTATCTCCATACCGACCCTCAGCCCTTGGTTCCCCGCCTCGGGCGCTGCACCTTGGAGAAAGTCCATGGCCACGCTGCTGCACATCGACTCGTCCGTTTTCCCTGGCGAGGCGTCCTCGTCCCGTTCGGTCACGGCTGCCTTCCGCAAGGCCTGGGAGGAGCAGCACCCGCAGGGCACGGTGGTCTACCGCGACCTCGCCGCCGACCCGGTCCCGCACATCACCGCCGACGCCTGGTCCGCCGGTTACGCCGCCCCGTCCGAGCGCACCCCGGAGCAGTCCGCCGCGTTCGCCGCGCGCGTGCAGCTCATCGAGGAGCTGGAGCAGGCGGACGCCGTCCTGATCGGTGCCCCCATGTACAACTTCTCGATCCCCTCGACCCTCAAGGCGTGGCTGGACAGCGTGCTCCTGCTCGGCCGCACCGCCGGCGAGACCCCCTCCGCCCAGGGCACCCCCGTCATCGTCGTCGCCAGCCGCGGCGGCTCCTACGCGCCGGGCACCCCGCGCGAGGGCTACGACTTCGTACAGAACTACCTGGAGGCCGTCCTCAAGGGAACCCTCGGCCTGGACCTCGACTTCATCGTCCCGGAACTCACCATGGCCCCCCGCAACCCGGCCATGTCCGAACTGATACCCCTCTACGAGGCGTCCCGCCGGAGCGCCTTCGAGGAGGCGACCACCAAGGCCAAGGAACTCGCGGAACGTCTCGCCGCGTAACCCTCCCGGCCCGAAGACGCCGTGTGACGCCTCACTCCGGGACGTCACACGGCGCCGGGACCTCACACGGCGCCCTCGTCACTGGCACCCCCCCCCGACGGTGCCAGTGACGCCCTGCACCCGGGAGGCAGGCAGCCCGGCACTGCGGGCGGCCGGAGGTTCGGCCCGTCAGCGGGGCTCACATCGAGACGACGGTGATGCCGGGCGACGGGTGAAGAGCACACCGGCCAGGTACGCGGCGGTCAGCCACGCTCACAATCCCCGTCGGCAACGGAGCCCTGACCGGTCGCCGGGCCGACGCGCAGCGACCAGCCCTCAAGGCCGGATTCGCGGTGGAGCCGCCCGAAACCCAGAGCGCCGACGCGGCCGGCAACGGGTGCGCCGGCGCGCCTACGCCCCGTCGTCCGCGGGATGGGCAAGCCGGGTCAGCAGATCCGTCAGCTGTTCGGGCTCACCGCGCCCCAGTTCGGCAACCAGACGCTCAGCCAGCGGCTCCGCGGCCACGTGGGCGGCATCGAAGAGCTCCAGCCCCTGAGGCGTGAGCTCCACCGCCCGGACCCGCCGGTCCCCCGCAACGGCCTTGCGTACAGCAAGACCTTTGCGCTCCAGGTCGTCCACAATGCGCATGATCCCGGCCTTGTCCGACCCCGTCGCCGCCGCCAGATCCCGCTGCACCGTGGGCCCGTGATTGACCAGCTCGATCAGCACCGCGAAATGCCGCAACTCGATGCCGAGCGGCCGAAGCGCCTCCCCCATCACCGCGGCCGCACGCCAGTGCGCCCGGCGCAGCAGCAGGCCGAGAGCGAAGGGCGAGGGATCCCCAGGACGGTCAGTCGCACGCGAGGCGGTGGTGTGGTCAGGAACGTCGGCGGCCATGAAACCCAGACTACTTCATTCAATACAGTATTGTTTGAAACTAAATGCGCCCACGGGACGGCTACGGGATACCGCCTGCGTCAGCACGAGAAGAACGGCATCTCGTGAGACCAGGCATCCGCCGTCCTGCGTTCCCCGCCGCGCCCCCTCCGACCTCGCTGCCCCATCCACGACCTGGAAACATGCAGCTATTTCCAGCCGTCCAGCGAAACTTCGGGGCGGCCGGCAAGGTGGAGCGCACCGGCGGAAGGCCCAGGCCGAGAGCAAGAAGAAGGCCCAGCGAAAGAAGCCCGAGAAGTAGGACCGAGCCCCCTCCGCTCACGCATCGCTCACGCAAGCACTTCCACGGCAGGGACTGTCCAATCAACGGCTCTGTCTCACTTTCGGTGGTGACGGAGGGTGTCACTATCCGAGGAGAATGCGGTGGCGGAGGAGGGTGAAGTCTGCTCTGCCGTACATCTGCCGTGCGCGTTCGGGGTGACGTCGTCGACCAGGCGGCCGGCACCGGACGTCGAGGCTCCGCCAACCTCACCCCGTCTCCGCCGTTGATGTCTCGCGATGCCTCCCACACGCCTTGCCGCCAACCAGCAACAGCACAACCGCGGGGCAGGCCAGCCACCAGTGCCAATGCCGAACCGCTGTCAGCAACCAGACTCCGGCCGCCAACACGATGGCGATGTCCGGCACGATCGCGTCCCAGCGGCGCCGCAGCACCGACGTGACCAGGAAGAGCACCGCACAGACCTCGAACACAATGGGAAGCCAGAGATAGAGGGTCACCCAGCGATCGTCGAGGATGACGTAGAGGGGCGGCAAGACATCAACTGAGTCCGTGCCCCTCTCGTGCTCTCAGCCCTCTACAGGAAGAGCCAAACCGTCCCGGCAGCGAGCATCGCAGACCAGAGCTCGGCGGACGCCGCTCACGCGCTGACCGAACGGCCGCTGACGCTGCTGAACGACGGCCGACCGACGCCTTGCCCACCAGCCGCCGCACCTTGGCCGGGGCCGGCGGCTCGACGAAGTCGTTGCGGCAGCGGGCCACCACCGCCTCCGCCAGCCGCTCCTGGTCCTCCTCCGTGCCCGCCCGGAACCCGAACGCTTTACGGATCTCCTTGCGGTGGCGCTTGATCCGGTCGCCCTGCCGTCGTACGCCGCCCACTGCTCCGCCGGCACCTTCACCTGCATGGGCCACGTAACCCACCGCGGCAGCCGGGACTTCCCTGCCGGCCTCCGGGAATCGGGCCTCCACCTCGAAGAACTTCAGCAGCATCGCGAAGCCCAGCCGGTTCGCCCCGGACTTGTTCCGCAATCGCTTCATGTCGTCTTCGAGCAGTGTCCGGACCTCGATGAGGTCCTCCGGCTCCCAGTCCTGCCGCACCCGTGCGCTCCTCGCTCCAAATCAGATGATCACCACATCGTGGCCACCTGCCGGTGAAAGCGAAGCCAAGGCTTGCCTGGGTGTATTGCCCTGAGGCGTTGTTTGCGCGGCTGATGGGGGATCACGTGATGTTGCCCCACACGGAGTCCGGCGAACTCACGGACACTGAGCACGAGCTGCTGTGCCGGGAGAACACGGCCCGGTGAGGGGCTCGTACGCATCTGCCGTACGGGGGAACACACACCGGGCGCCAGCCTCGAGCGCACGGCCCCGGGCCAGCCGGTCGTGACAATCGCGATCATGACATCGATGACGGAGACCATCCGCCAGGCCCTGCAGACTGCTCTGGCCAGCCGACAGACGGTGAGCATCCGCGGCTCCCTGCTCGAGATGCTGGAAAGGGCTCCCTCCAAGGCAGAGATCTCGGCAGCCACCACGGCGGCCCGAAGGATCGCCGAGGACGGGGACGCGGTTCTCATCTCCCTGCTTCCCGACCAGGCCGGCGCCGACGCCTACGTGCCTGCAGGCCGTGGGGCCAGGGCGCGCGCGTCGAACTACCTGACCATGGACGAGAAGATCATCAAGGACTTGCCCTGCCGCGTCAGGTTCGCCACGGAGAAGTGGGACGCGGTCATCGACGAAGGCATGCAGCTCACCCAACAGAAGATCGAAAGCGACCCGCGCCTGTCGGCGTTCCTGCCCGGCTGGAAGGCCGAACCGCGTGCCGAGACGCGGGCCCGCCTCATCGCGGAGGCAGCAGGAGCCAAGTGAACTGCACGGCCCCTCCGCGAGGGCGCCTTGGAGTGCGACCGGGCACGTCAGTGACAGGTCCGGGGCCACCCTGCGCGAGCGGTGCTGCTCTGGGCGAAGTGGCGCCGGGGATGCGGGCGTCAGGTGGCGGTGGGCCAGGTCCGTAGCAACGCGGCGATCTTCCCGGCGGTGCAGGCAGGGTCGAGAAGCAGGTCCTTGAGGCCGACGGCATCCTCGCGCGCGGGCTTGACGGGAATCCCGGCGGCTTCGAGGTACATGACGCCGGTGGCTGCGGCGACGGCCAGGTTGGAGCGCTCCAGCCAGCGGCACCGGCCCAGGCTGTGCACCAGGGCGGCGGCTTTGGCGTAGGGGCCGTCGTAGACGGGCTGCTCGAACAGCTCGGCCCGGTGACGGGCGACCGCCGATACAGGAACGCCATAGTCGTCGGGGGCCGGATCGTTCACTCCGGCGGCCTCGGCGACCTGCAGGATCCACGGAACGTCGATGTGCAGATCCATCAGGCCGCGCGCGCTCCGCGAACTGTCTCCTGGGCCTCTTCGGCGTCGTCAAAGACCGCTTGATGCTCGTTCAGGAAGCGGGCGGCCGCATCCACCGCACGGGCGCGCAGGCCGCTGACATCGTCCTGAACCAGCCTGGCGAGGTAGTCCCCAATACTCAGTCCCAGGTCGGAGGCACGCCTCTTCGCAAGTTCCGCAACGTCCTCATCCACGCGCGCGCCCAGCTGTGTCTTCGCCATACCCGCATGGTAACAGCTGTTACCACGATGTGAGGCCTCAGCCGCTGAGGCGGTCGGCAAACGCTCTGCCCCGGCCTTGCACCCGGCACTGGCAACCGGGGCCCTCCGCCGCCCGGCACCACCGGATCCGGCCGATGAGCGTCGGCTCCCGGCGCAGACAGCCGGGACGCGGACGGCCTGTTCGACGGTGAGGCGCGCCATCTGCAGGACTGGGCGAACCGGTACGCGCACTCGGGGAAGGCCATGCGCGAGGGCGGTCCTGTCGACATGGAACGCTTCCTGCGCGGCCTGGCCCGCCTGGAGGCCGGGCTGACCGACTGCGAGACCGCGTGGTCTTTCTGCCGCCATCAAGCAGTCCCCCTCACACAGCTTCACACCGTGCAGATGTGAGTGGTGCGGGACGACGCCGATGCCAAACACTCCGGCTCCGAAGGCGAGTTGCCGTCCGGTGGACTGGTCGATGGCCTCCGGCATGGACAAGCACAGAGACGCGCACGCTGTTCAGGCCCCGGTCCGGCGCAGCCACTCCTCTTCCTCGCCTGGTTCGGGCAGCACGTGCCCACCCTCGACAGCGGACCGTGCAGGGCCGTCCTGCAGTACCACCATGGTCTGGCTCTCGTCGACGCCGGAGATCCGGGCGATCGCTGAGGACAGCTCCAGGGCCAGTCGGGTCGCCTCCTTCTGCGGGTGGCCTCGCCGCACCCATCCAGTGAGGATCAGCGGCTTCGCCGACTGCCCGCCTGCGAAGACGCTGTCCGTAGGCAGCTCGGAGAACACCACGTTGACGTAGGCCGGTGGCACGTGGCTGATGTCCACGTGAATCCGGGTGATCTCGGCTGCCAGCAGGGCCTTCACCTCGCTGGTCAGCGACCCCTGGGTGGTAGTGCACGTGTAGATGGGCATGATGTCTCCTCAACTGCCTTGTGTTCACGGCTGGCTGGCGGCCGGGCCCTGAGCAGACAGTGATCGTTGACGCGCTTCGAGCCGGGTTTTCGCGTCGTAACGGGCAGGAGATTCGTTTCGATCGGGTCAGCGAGCCGTTGTCGGTCCTGTTCGGACCGGAAGGATTCCTCTGATCTGCACCGTTGCTTGGGCTTCTGGCCCCCTGGGTGTTGAGCTGGTCGTGTAGTTCGCTGGGGGCTCCGTCAAAAGCCTTTGCGCACACCCCCGTCGATCGACAGCATCACGCCCGTCAGGTACGACGCGGCCGGCGAGAGCAGGAAGGCGGCGCTGCGGCCGAACTCGTCCGGCGCGCCGTAACGGCGCAGGGGGACGTCGGCGGTGGCGCGCTCGCGGGCGGCGTCAGCGTCGCCGGTCCGTGCGTTGAGTTCGTGTACGCGGTCGGTTTCGATGTGGGCGGGCACGAGGCCGACGACGCGGATGCCCCTCGGGCCCAGCTCGTTCGCGAGGTTCTTGGCATATCCGGCCAGGCCCGGCCGCAGGGCGTTGGAGATCGCGAGGTCGGGGATCGGCTCGTACACGGAGCTGGAGAGGACGAAGCCGATGGCGCCTCCCTCGCCCAGCTCCGCCGCCACCGCGCGGGACAGCCGCACCGCGCCGAGGAAGACCGACTCGAAGGCGGTGCGCCACTGATCGTCATCGATGGTGTCCGACGTGCCTGCCGAGGGCCCGCCGACGCTGATGAGCACCCCGTCGAGCCGCTTGAAGGCATCATGTGCCGAGGCGATCAGCCGGTCTGGAGTGTCGGTCTCGGCGTTGTCGGCCACGACGCCGACCGCCTGCCCGGGGCCGCCGAGCTCCGCCTGTGCAGCGGCGACTGACTTCTCACTGCGGCCGCTGACGACCACCCGCGCACCGTCCGCCACCAACTCGCGCGCCGCGGCCATGCCCAGCCCCCGGGTGCCACCGGTGACTATGTACACCCGGTCCTTCAGTCCGAAGTCCATGATTGCTGTCCTCTCTCCGCTCTTCTCTCTTCGACCGTGCGAGCCTCGCGGCCTACAACATCGCCTTCTGGGGCTGCGTGGCGACCACGATGACGGTGGTGGTGCCGGCGGTCAGGGCCGACTTGAACTCCCGCTCCAGGTCCTCGGCGGTCTCCACGTCGACGGCGCGGCATCCGAAGCCGCGGGCGACGGAGGCGATGTCGAGCCCCGGCAGGTCCAGCCCCGGTACGCCCGGGGTCTCCTCCAGCACCGCGAAGGACTTGAGGATGGAGTACTCCTGGTTGCGCATGACCACATACACGATCGGGAGGTTGTGCTGGGCCGCCGTGTAGACGGCCTGCACGGAGTACTGGAAGGAACCGTCGCCGATCAGGCCGACCACCGGCCGTTCGACGCCCCTGTCCCGATCGCCCAGCGCGACCCCCACCGCGGCCGGGGTGCCCCATCCGATGCCCCCACTTGCCGTGGCGAAGAACGATCCGGACCTGACCGTCGGGAGCCACTCGATCTGCTGGGCCATAGTGGAGGTCGATTCGTTGACGATGACCGCGTCGGGCGGCCGGACTTTACTCAGGGTGGCGTAGACCTCCGGCGGGGTCATAGGGCTGTTCGGCTCCTGCGGCAGCTCCCGGCGCCGCGGCATCGGCTCCGGAGCAGTCCGCGCCGATCCGTCCCCGACCATGTCCAGGAGCAGCTCGATCGCCGTCCCGGGATCGCCCAGGAGGCTGTCACCCGTACGCGCCGCGGCGGCGACGTCCGGATTACCGGTGATGTGCAGAAGCCCGGTGCCTTCGGGGAGGTAGTCGCCGGGTACGTAGGGGTAGTACCGGAACACCTCCGCGCCGATCACAACCACCAGGTCGTGCCCGGTCAGCCGGTCGCTGACGGTCTTCACCGACATCCCCAGCGGGCCGCCGAAGAGGGGATGGTCCTCGGGGAAGGACGCACGGTCCAGCAGCGGGGCGCCGTAGACGGCCGCGCGCAGCTTCTCCGCGAGGGCGACGGCCGCGTCCCACCCGCCGCTGCGGTCGACCTCCGGCCCAAAGACCAACGCGGGACGCCGGCTTGCGGAGATGCGCTCGGCGAAGCCGCGGAGCCGCTCCCTGTCCGGGGCGAAGCGGTCGCTCACCGTCCGCACCCGCGTGAAGCCGGCCAGGGGCCGCTTCCAGTCGTCCATGGGAATCGACAGGTAGACCGGTCCCGTCGGCGGCTGCAGCGCCTGCGCATAGGCCCGCATGAACGCCTCGGGGACGTCCTCGGCGCGGGCCGGTTCGTAGGACCACTTCACCCATGGTTTGGGCAGCGTGGTTGCCTCGCGGTTGCCGAGGTACGGGTCCCCGATGACCAGTTCCCGGTGCTGCTGGCCGGAGGTGATGATCAGGGGCGTGCTCCCGTGGTAGGCCGCCACCAGGTTGCCCATCGCGTTTCCCATCCCGGCCGAGGAGTGCAGGTTGACCAGCGCGGGGCGGCCGGTGACCTGGGCGAAGGTGTCGGCCATCGCGATGACGGACGCCTCCTGCAGCGCCAGGACGTAGGTGAAGTCCTCGGGGAATTCCTGCAGGAACGGCTGCTCGGTGGAGCCGGGGTTCCCGAAGACCGTAGTGAGGTTCAGGGTCCGCAGCAGGTCATAGGTCACGCTGCGGACTGTGGACTTCTCAGACATGGTTACTACCGACTTTCTAGCTGGGGAGGCCGGACGCCGTCTTCGGCGTCGTGATGCCTTCTTCGACGTTGTGGGGAGACCAGACCAGGTGCGGACAATCTGATCCTGTCGGGCAGGGGTCTGCTCGTCGCGACGCGTGGTCCATTCGGTGATGGGCCTGACTGGACGCGTCTGCCATGCGGATCTGACCCCGGCTGGCTGGCGACTGTCAGGCGAGGTGGCGGAGGGCGTCCGGGGTGAGGTAGGCGAGGGGCGGGTAGCCGTCGACGGCCATGAGCAGGTCTGCTTCGGCGAGCAGAGCCCGCACGACGTGAACGACGCCGGCCTCGCCGCCGTGGGCGAGGCCGTACGCGTAAGGGCGACCGACGCCGACAGCGGTGGCACCCAGGGCGATGGCCTTGATGATGTCGGCTCCCGTACGGACACCGGAGTCGAACAGGACGGGCGTGCCGTCGGCGGCCTGGACCCCGCCGGGCACGGCGTCGAGGGCACGCAGGCCGCCGTTGGCCTGGCGTCCGCCGTGGTTGGAGCAGTAGATGCCGTCCACGCCGCCGTCCTTGGCGCGGCGGACCTCGACGGGGTGGCAGATGCCCTTCAAGATCAGCGGCAGATCGGTGATCGAACGCAGCGCCCGCTGACGACCGGGCAAGCCCTCCGGGCCCGGTCCTCCCGTGGGAGGGCCGGGCCCGGCGTCGTGAGCAGCCATCAGGGCGTGTCGCCGGAGTAGTGGAAGCGGCACATCACACCCGGTCCGGGTGCGCGCAGTTCTCCCCGGCGCGGGTCGTACAGCGCGCGGCCGCCGGGCCACCGCCCGAGCTCCGTGGACAGGGCGACCCCGCCGTCGATCTCCTCCGGCCGCCAATCGGTGACGTCTAGGAGCAGCCCGTCCAACGGCCCTCCGATGAGCGTGGCGTAGGTCCGGTGCGGGAGCGGGCCCGGGTTGGGATCGTCACCGACGATGACCTGGCCGACCTGCCCATGAGAGCAAGGGCCTTACTGATCTCGTCCTCAGTGAGCTCTACCGACGCACTGGCCACCGACGACATCCCCAAGGACGTCGCTACGGACCGGTACACGGAGGCGATCTCCGACCTGATCACCGCCAAGCAGAAGGGCAAGCCTGCGCCGCACGCGGCCGAGGAAGAGGCGCCGGCCGGGGCGGTCGTCGGCCTGATGGCCGCCCTCCAGGAGTCCGTACAGAAGGCGAAGCCATCCCGCGGCGAAAGCCGCGAGCACGCCACCGTGCACGAGCTGCCGAAGAAGACCGCGGCGAAGAAGACCACCGGCAAGAAGGCACCCACGAAGAGAACGCCCAAGCGCAGCGCCTAATCGGACCCGATCCTCCCCCCATCGGCTGACGGCCCAGGCTCCGCCTCGCGGTGCGGTCCCTCGTTACCCGCCGCGCGGGGCGTGACACCATGCCAAGCATGGCCGACCGACAGCGCTACCGGCTCACCCTCACGACTAGGGGCGCCGTCGCCATGCAGGGATCGTGGCCCGACTTCGCCGCTACGGACCGGAAGTTCCGGTCATGGATCGGCAGCTACGGCACCATAGCCGAGGCGAAAATCGTCCTCGCAGAACGAGGCCACGACGGCACCTACGAGGCCCTGAAGCAATGGCCCACCGATCAGGCATAGCCGCCCGTCATGGCAGTGCCCCGCCCATAGCCTGATAGTCAACCGCGCTGCCGGGCGCCCCGGGAACCGGCCTTGCCGCCGCCGTGGTGTGGTGGGCTTCCTGACCTTGTTCGCTAGTGCACAACGCCGTCTGGCGCTCTCCCGGTGCGGAGCCTGTTCTCCAGTTCCCACCACTCCCGGCACCATAGCGACGGCCTATGACATGCCGTGCCGTGCCGTCACACAGTGCTCGAGTCCGCCAGGCGCGTCACACACGAAGGCCCAGGAACTGCCGAGCCCCTCGCAATGTGGTGCGCAGTTGCCTCTGGGTTTCCTGGCTGTTGAGGCGTACGTCGAGGGCTCCTGGAATGGCGCTGCCTGCCCCGAACATCGCCCGCCCCTCCATGGTGGCGGTGTCGATGCCCTGCTCGATGACGTGCAGCCCGATGCCGCGCTCGCGCAGCTCGGCGCCGAGGGTCACCAGGTGCAACACGGAGCGGGAGAGCCGGTCGAGCCGGGTCACCTTCAAGGTGTCGCCCTCGCGCAGCAGCTGCCTGACGAGGTCGAGCTTCGGGCGTGACGCCTTCGCGCCGCTGGCGACGTCGACGTGGATGTTGTCGCGGTCGACGCCGTGGCGGAGGAGTGCGTCGATCTGTCACCCACCCCTGCAGCAGACCTCAGCCCTTGCGCTGGTACCGAGGCCTGGCAGGCAACTCAGCCTCCGCGGTACTTGCGCTGAAGCGGATCCTACTCAAGCAACGCACGTATCTACCCAGGACCGTCCCGGCAACCCAGGGCCCCGGGGAGAATCCTGTTCGCTCCGGTTTGATCATGGGATGCCGTGGAGTGTGAGAGTGGCTTCGGACTGGGTATGAGCGCGTCGTGCGCTGGCGATGTTGGCCCAGCCGGCCCGGTGCAGGGCGGCTCGGGCGAGGTCGCGCAGGGCACTCATGACGGCTGGTGTGTGGTGGCGTCGGATCTGGCCGGCGTCCTCGCCGAAGGTGACGTCCTTGACCCAGTGGTTCTTGTTCTCGATGATCGAGTGCCCGCGGCTCCAGGCGGCGAGTTCGGCCGGTGACGCCTGGTGGGCTTCGAGGTCGGTGACGGCGTAGACGGTCTCCGTCGACCATGTGCGGGTGCCGATACGACGTCGTCTGCGGCGGATACGGACCACTTGGCGGGCATGCGGGAAGAGCAGTCCGTCGACGGTGACGACCTGCAGTTCGCGGACCTCCTCCCGGCCGTGTGCCCGGTGGCGGGAGCGGTCCATCACCGGAGCCTGCTTCCAGGGCAGTCGGCTCAACTGGAGGGAAAGTTTCGGCTGGTTGGACTTGACGGCAGTGACGATCCGGCCCGGATCGTGGCCGGTCCCGCGCGGCCTCAACCGCCGCAGAGCGGTCGAGCAGGCACTGTTCAGTCCGGTTGCATCGGCGAGATCAGTCAGCAACCGTGCCCCGGCATGCCCGACCACCCCCGTCCCGTCAGCGGACACCATGAGCCTGGGACGGGAACCGAAATCCTGCACGCAGTGCCTTCCGCCGGCGACGATCAAACCCCTAGACAAGGTTCATCGTCCCAGCTCAGGAAGGCACTTTCGCGTGTCGGCCAGCATCCGCGCCAGCCCCGACCGAAACGACGTGGCTAGCGAGGGGCGTTCTGTACGGCGAGGATGCGCACCCCGGAGAGGTCCTGACCCTCCGTCAGAACTCGCCAGCGGTGCGGGGTTCCGCCTGGGTAGAGCAGGCTGTCACCGGCGTGGAGGCGGTGCAGTTCGCGGCCGCCGGGGCCCAGTAGGTCGACCTCGATCGCGCCGTGCACCACGTAGAGGAACTCATCGCCCGGGTGGTCGTAGTACTCCTCGAACCCGGTGGGTCCTCCCGTGTATTCGACCGGGTGGACGGCGAATTGGGGTGCCCCGAGCATCCGGGCCGAGCCGCCGCTGTTGGCGACGGGGGCGCCGGTCCCTTCTCGTACGACATGGATGTCGGCGGGGGCGGTTGCCGAGTGCGCCAGCAGGGCCTGTTGGGTGGTGCCGAGCGCCTGGGCTATCCGGTGCAGCGAGGGCATGCTCGGGCGGGTCAGCCCGCGCTCCAGCTGGCTAAGGAAGGGATGCGAAAGGCCTGCGCTGCTCGCGAGCTGGACCAGGGTGAGGCCGCGCTTCTTGCGTAGCCGACGGATCGCGTTGCCGAGCTGCTGGTCCGGATCGGCGGGGGTTTCGGTGGGGCGGTCTGCCATGACGGAAATCCTAAGCGGTCACTTCGGAGTGGGATTTACTCCCGCGAAACACATGTCTCCTACGCTCAATGTTGATGTGACGAACATTCTATGCGAGGAGCCCGAATGACCGCGACCACCGCCGACCGACCCGCCACGGCCGGATTCCTCGATGCCATGGCCGCCCTCGCGGGCGGCGTCTGCGTGGTGACCGCCGCCGCAGCCGATGGCACACCTGCCGGATTCACCAGCACCGCCGTGATGAGCCTCAGCCGCACGCCGCAGCTGATAGCGATCGGCGTCCAGCGCGGCAGTCGCACTCTGCCGCTGCTCCAGGACGGCGGCAGGCTCGCCCTCAACATCCTTGCCGCGGACGGCGAATCCGTCTCGCGGCTCTTCGCCGATCCGGCCGCCGACCGGTTCGCCGGGCTGGAGTGGACAACGGGAGAGGGGGGTGTACCGCTGCTGCTCGCGCAGAGCACGTACGCCGTTCTGTGCCGCGTACGGGAAGAGGTGGCGGCCGGGGACCACCTGCTGCTGATAGCCGCCATCGAGGAGATCATCCCCGGGCAGGGCGGGGTCAGCGCTCTCGTTCACCACGCCCGCCGCTACCACGGCGTCGGCGCATGAGCGGGCGGGACTGGTTCTCCGTGCGGGAGACCGGACCCGGGACCTTCCTCATCGCCGAGCCCGGGCACGTCAACAGCTATCTCGTCGTCGGCGACGACCTCGCCCTGCTGTACGACACCGGCATGGGCATCGGGGACATCGGGCGCGAGGTGCGCGTACTGACCTCGCTGCCGCTGCTCGTCATCAACTCCCACCACCACTACGACCACCGGGGCGGCAACGCCTCGCTTGTGGGCGAGGCCAAGGACTTCGCCGTCCACGAGGCGGGCGCAGACCTGCACGGCGAGCCCGCACCGCGCGAGTGGCTCGAGACGTACGAGCACATCGCCCAGGACATGCGGCAGCGCTACATCGAACTGAGCGCACTCTCCGCCGAGGGCTTCTTCCTCACAGACTCGCGGATCGAGGTGCGGCCCGTCCCCGAACTGACCCAGTGGCGTATCGACGCGGTGCGACCGACCCGGCTGCTCAGGGAAGGGGAGCAGCTCGACCTGGGCGGGCGGAGGCTGCACGTCCTGCACACCCCCGGGCACTCGCCCGACGGCATCTGCCTCTGGGAGCCGGAGAGCGGCCAGCTCCTCGCCGGCGACACCCTGATCAGCGGCACCTTCTTCGCTCATGTGCCGGGCGCCGATGTACCCGCATTCGCTGAATCGACGCGGCGACTTGCCGAACTCCCGGTCAGAGCCGCCCTGTTGGGGCACAACCTCCGCCACCGTGAGGGCCATTACTTCGTGGGCCGGGTCGCTGAAGCTTTCGACCAGGTGGTACGCGGACGGACCCGCCCGGTCCGCAGCCAGGACATGTTCGGCGCGCCCGCGATGTGGCACGCCTTCGATGGCTTCGCGGTACTCACCGCACCGGAGAATGGGGACGTGCGATGACGGCGACGGCACTGCTGCTGCGCGGGGCGCGGCTGCCCGAAGGGCAGGTCCGGGACGTACTGATCGAGGACGGGCGAGTTTCGGCCGTTGCACAGGCCGGTCAACTCCCCTCCGCCGGTGAGGAGATGGACCTCTCCGGCTTCATGCTGTTGCCCGCCCCCGCCGAACCCCACGCCCACCTCGACAAGGCCCTCACCTGGGACCTGGCCGGTGCACCGCCCTGCGACCTGCCGGGGGCGGTCGCCGCCTGGCGCGGCTATGCCGAGCAGGTGACGGAGGAGGACGTGCTGGTCAGAGCCCGCCGTGCCCTGGACGAGCTGGTCGCCAATGGTGCGACCGCCGTCCGCACCCACGTCGATGTCCTGCCTGGCCCCGATCCGCTCCGGGGGCTGCGGGCGCTATTGCGACTGCGCGCGGAGCTGAGCGAGCGGGTTGCACTGCAGATCGCCGTACTGCACATCGAGGCGCCCGACGAAGTCCTTGACGAGGCTCTGGAGTTGGGGGCCGACCTGCTCGGTGGGTGCCCGCATCTCTCCGACGACCCGCAGGCCGCTGTCGCCCGCGCCCTGGCCATCGCCGAGCGGCACGGCGTAGGCGTCGATCTGCACGCGGACGAGCATCTCCGTCCGGACCCGAAGGATCTGCTGCTGCTCGCCCAGGCGGTACGGGAGCGGGGCTTCGCCCACGGTGCGACCGCCAGCCACTGCGTGGGACTGGGCGGCCTGGACCCGGCCGAGGCCGCCCGGATCGCCAAGGAGACGGCGGCATCCCGGATCGGGGTCGTCGCACTGCCGCTCACCAATCTCTACCTCCAGGGCCGCGATATCCCTGCCCGTACCCCGCGCGGTCTGACCGCCGTACGCGCCCTCCTGGACGCGGGCGTGCCCCTGGCCGGGGGCGGCGACAACATCCGCGACCCCTTCAATCCAGTGGGCAGGGCCGACCCCCTGGAGACCGCCGGACTCCTCGTCACGGCAGGTCACTTGACACTGGCCGAGGCTGTCCACGCGGTGACCACGGGCGCCCGCACGGTCCTCGGGCTACCCGCCGCAGGGCCGTACGAGGGTGCGATCGCCGACCTCCTCGCCGTACGGACCGACTCGCTCTCCGGGGCTGTCGGGGCCTCGTACCCGGACCGGATCGTCTTCAAGGGCGGGCGAGCGGTGAGCCGTACCACGGTGATCCGCGAAGCGCTCTGACTAGTCCCGGGCGTAAACGCCCGGGACATCCCCCCGAAACAAAGAATGTTGATGCTATGAACATTGGCAATGCATCACAGGCCCACAGGAAGGAGCCGACGTGGCGACAGCAGTGCAGACGGCACTGAGCTTCGTAGCCGTCGACAAGCGTTTTGACGGCGGGACCACCGCGCTCTCGGGAGTGGAACTCCACGTTGGTGCAGGGGAGTTCGTCGCAGTCGTCGGCCCCTCCGGATGCGGGAAGTCCACCCTGCTGCGGCTCGCCTCCGGTCTCGATGCCCCCAGCGCGGGCGATATCAGCACCCCCGGCGGGGACATCGGTTACGTCTTCCAGGACGCCACCCTGCTGCCCTGGCGCAGCGTCCTCGCCAATGTGACGCTGCCAGCCGAACTGGCCGGCCGTCCCAAGGCCGAACGGCACGAGCGCGCCAGGGACGCCATTCGTCTCGTTGGCCTCGACGGCTTCGAGAAGCAGCTGCCGGGACAGCTCTCGGGCGGGATGCGGATGCGAGTGTCGCTGGCCCGCGCGCTGATGATGCGCCCCGCGCTCTTCCTCTTCGACGAACCTTTCGGTGCGCTGGACGAGATGACCCGGCTTCGTATGCAGGAGGAGCTTCAGCGGATCTTCGCCGAGACGGGGTTCGCGGGTCTCTTCATCACGCACTCGGTGACCGAGGCGGTCTTCCTGGCCAACCGGGTCGTGGTGATGTCGGCCCGACCTGGACGCATCACCGCCGCATTCGAGGTCCCGTTCGCCCACCCCAGGCCCGCATCGCTCCGTTACGAACCGGAGTTCGCCGCGATCGCGGGCGCGGTCTCCGGAGCCCTGCGAGGAGACGCCCAGTGACCACGAACACCCCGGCCGCCGACGCGCCGACTGCCCATGCGACCACGGCCGCCTCGGCCACCGTCGGCCCGAGCGGCGAACCGTCTGCCGCTTCCGAACCGGCCGTCACCGGTTCGAGCGCTGCCGCTCCGGCCCACGAGGGGAAGACCCCCGGGCACCAGTCCGATGCTGCCGCCGGCGCCACGGTCGAGACGTTCCCGGCCGCCGAGGCGTCCGTTCGCACACGCCGCAGCACCGTCGCGCTGCTCGCCCCCATCGGCTCGCTCGCCGTCGCCATCGGCCTCTGGTACGCGGTGAGTTACCTGCTCCTCGCCCCTGCCCGCCGCTTCCTCGTGCCGCCCCCGCACCAGGTCCTCCAGGTCGCCGTCCTCGACTGGACCCACCTGCAGCCCATGCTCCAGGCCCTTGCCCTCACCGCGCAGGTCGCTCTCGCCGGGCTCGCCATCGCCGCCGTCCTCGGCGTCACCGGGGCCGTCGTGATGAGCCGCGCCCGCTGGCTGGAGCGCTCCCTCTATCCATACGCCGTCATCCTGCAGACCGTCCCGATCCTGGCCATCGTCCCCCTCATCGGCCTCTGGTTCGGCTTCGGCTTCACCAGCCGGGTCGTCGTCTGCGTCCTCATCGCCCTCTTCCCGATGATCGCGAACACCCTCTTCGGACTGCAGTCCGTGGACCGCGCCCACCACGACCTCTTCACCCTCCAGAAGGCGAGCCGCTGGGACCGCCTGCGCAAGCTCGAACTGCCCGCGGCGCTCCCCGCCATCTTCACCGGGCTGCGTACCTCCTCCGGGCTCTCCGTCATCGGCGCGATCGTCGGCGACATGTTCTTCAAGCAGGGCGCGCCCGGTATCGGCACCGTCCTGGACGTCTACCGCTCACGGCTCCAGTCCGAGGACCTCTTCGCCGCGATCATCCTCGCCTCCCTCTTCGGGGTCGCCGTCTTCGCGCTCTTCACGTTCCTGTCCCGCCTCGCCGTCGGTTCCTGGCACGCGTCCGGCCGCAGCTGAGCCGGCCCCACCTCCTCTCCGCTTCCTCGTCAGAGCCCCTCCCGGGAGACAGCCATGCCAATTTCCGCCAGAAGAAGCCTTGTTGCGGGACTGAGCGCCTCGTTCCTCCTCGCCGCCACCGGCTGCGGCGCCGGCGCCACCACAGCCGGGTCCTCTGCCGACCTCGAGCCCGCCCCCGCCGCCCAGCGCCTCGACAAAGTCTGCCCCGCCACCGTCGTCGTCCAGGCCGACTGGGAGCCCGAGGCCGAACATGGTCCGATCTACAACCTCGTCGGCCCCGGCTACACCGTCGACACCGACAAGAAGCGGGTCACCGGCCCCCTCGTCATCGGCGGCAAGGACACCGGCGTCAAGATCCAGGTACGGGCGGGAGGTTCAGCCGTCGGGTACCAGACCCCCGCCTCGGAGATGTACATCGACCAGTCCATCACCCTCGGCATGGTCACCACCGACAGCGCCATCCAGGCGGCCGGCAAGCAGCCCGTCACCGCGGTCGCCGCGCTGATGAAGAAGAGTCCGCAGGTCCTGATGTGGGACCCCAAGACCCACCCGGGCTGGAAGACCGTCGCCGACATCGGCAAGAGCGGCGCCAAGGTCGTGTACCGCGACGGCGAGGTCTTCGCCCCGATGCTGGTGGCGAAGGGGCTCATCAAGAAGAGCCAGTTGGACGGGAGTTACGACAGCGCACCGTCCCGTTTCGTCGCCGACCCCTCCATCGCGCAGCAGGGCTTCGCGACCGCGGAACCGTACATCTATGAGCACGAGGTCGCCGCCTGGAAGAAGCCGGTCAAGTTCCAGCTGCTGTCCGATGTCGGCTACACCGTCTACCCGGAGGCACTCTCCGTCCGCACCGGTGCGCTGAAGAAGCTCAGCCCCTGCCTGAAGAAGCTGGTCCCCGTCATCCAGCAGTCGGCCGCCGACTTCGCCGCCGCACCGGACACCGCGGTCACGCTCATCGACGACATCGTCAAGCAGTACGGCACGAGCTGGGTCTACTCCAAGGGCACCGGCCAGTACGCCGCCAAGGAGATGGTCAAGCTCGGCATCCTCGGCAACGAGGCCGACGGATCGATCGCGAGTTTCGACAAGAAGCGGGTGACCGACTCCCTGAAGACCTTCGGGCCGATCCTCACCGAGAGCGGTGTCAAGATCCCGGCCGGGCTGAGCGCCGACGACCTGGCAACCAACGCATTCATCGACACCAAGATCGGAATGAAGTGATGGCCTTCGACTCCAGGGGTACTACCCTCTCCGCCGCCGAACTGCGCCGGATGACCGAACTGGTCGCGGATGATGCGATTTTGGGCGCCGGCCCAGGTGCCACGCACTGCACCCCCGGCATCGACGCATTCTGTACGGAGGCCGCCGCACTCCTGGGTGAGGATGCCGTCGTACGCGAGGACTCCGCCCTCGACAAGGCGTCCCGCGACTGGGCGCACATGTCGCCGATCCTCGCCGCCAAGCTCCCCGCCGGTCGCGCCGAGGTGGTGCTGCGCCCGTCGTCGTACGAGCAGATCCAGCCACTCGTCGCCCTCGCCCACCGCCTGCGCATCCCGCTCACCCCGCGCGGCAAAGGCACCGGCAACTACGGCCAGGCGATCCCGCTGCACGGCGGCGCCGTCCTCGACCTCACCGGATGCGGACGCATCCTGGGCGCGGGCGACGGGTGGATCAGGGCCGAGGCGGGCGCGAAGATGTCCGACCTGGAGGCGCATGCGCGCACGCTGGGCCAGGAGCTGTGGATGTTCCCCTCCACCTTCGGGACATCGCTCGGCGGCTTCCTCTCCGGTGGGAACGGCGGCACGGGATCGCTCGCCAACGGCACCAACGGGGACGGTTTTGTGCGGGAGTTGACCGTCGTCCCGTGCACAGCGGAGGCCGAGCCCTTCACCGTACGCGGCGAGGAAGCACTCCCGTACATCCACGCCTACGGCACCACCGGCATCACCACGACCGCGACCGTCGCACTTCAGCCGGCCCGCGTCTGGACCGGCCTTTTCGCCTCCTTCGACACGTGGACCTCCGCCACCGCCGCGCTCGGCGACCTCGTACGCCTGGAGCCCGCCCCGCGCCTGGTCTCCCTCGACGAGCCCGGCCTCGTCGAGACCTTCGAGGCCGACCCGGCCCTCGACCCGGCCGCGCTGAGCGTCCGCGCGATCATCGAGGAGCGGGCCGAGGACGACGCCCGCGCGATCATCGAGAAGCACGGCGGCCGGGTGACCGAGGTACGTCCCGCACCGCGCGGCCCCGCCCTCATCTCCTCGCTCTCCTTCAACCACCCCACGTACCACCTGATGAAGGCCCAGGACGGCTACTTCCACCTGGAGATCGGCGGCGACGTACTGCTCGGCGACCCGGAGGCCGTCAAGGCCGTCTTCCCCGGGACGGTGCTGCACCTGGAGGGGATGCGCTCGGGGACCGTCGGCATGCTCATGGCGCACTACCAGGACGAAGCCACCGTGTACGAGGGGATCGCCGCCCTGGAGGCACTGGGCGTCGGCGTCCACGACGTCCACAACTGGTACGTCGACCGGCGCCTCGACCTCGTCCGTGCCACCGCCCGCACCGCCGACCCGCTGGGGCTGCTCAACCCCGGCCACCTCCTGGGAGCGCGCTGACCATGGCCTTCACCCGCTTCACCGACCTCAGCGGACCGTCGGTCACCGACCTGTCCGCCGACACCGTGGCCGTCCTTCCCGTCGGCGCGATCGAACAGCACGGGCCCCATCTTCCCGTCGCCACCGACTACTTCATGGCGGAGGCTATAGCGGAGGGCGCCGCCCTGGCCGCATCCGACAGCTGCGACATCACGCTGCTGCCGGGCCTCGCGTACGCCAAGTCCGACGAACACGCCTGGTCGCCCGGGACGCTATGGCTAAGCGCCTCGACACTCTTCGCGGTACTGGACGACCTCGGACGAGCCCTCGCCAAGGGGCCCGTCCGGCGGCTCGCGTTCCTCAACGCGCACGGCGGCAACAGTGCGCTCCTGGGAGTCGCTCTGCGCGAACTCCGCACCAAATACGGTCTGTTCACCTTCCTGCTGCACGCCGCGCTCCCCGCGGACCAGGGCGGCGCGTCCCCGTCCGGCGAGCTGGGTCTGGGGGTACACGGCGGGCTGAACGAGACCGCGGCGATGCTCCACCTCCACCCGGAGACGGTGGACATGTCGCTGGCCACGCGCAGTGTCCCCGAACACCTCACCGCCTACGAGCACATCGGCTTCGGCAAGTCCGTCTCGTTCGGCTGGACGAGCGACGACTTCGGTACGGGCAACGGCATCATCGGCGACCCCACCGGAGCCACCCCCGAACTCGGCCGCAAGCTCGTCGACACCGCCATCGCCAACAACGCGGCCGCGCTACGCGAATGCGCCCGCTTCCTGCCGTACGCCTGACCGCCATCTCTCCACCACTGTCCGTCGGACCGTCACCCGTCCGACCGCCACCTGCCTGACCGCCTGACGTCGAGGACACCCGCCATGGCCATCCCCCCGCTCCACAAGCCGCTCAGCGAGATCACCGCCCACCACATCACCGCAGGCGACACGGTCAAGCTCGCCGTCCTCACCGGACCGGCCGACGGCTCACCGACCACCGTCGTCTTCGAGGTGTGGGAACCGGGCGGCGCCCAGCCGCTCAACTGGCACCCCGAGTCCGTGGAGACCTTCGTGGTGATCGCGGGCGAGGGCCGCGCGGTCAGCGACGAGCACGAACGCGACCTCGCACCCGGCGACGTACTGGTCCTGCCCGTCGGCTCCAAGCACCGGATCACCAACACCTCGGCCACCGACCGGCTCTACACCCTCACGATCATGTCCCCCGACGAGGGCTTCGCCGACCTGATCCAGCGCGGCCCCCGCGCGGTGCTCGACGACGCGGACCTGGCCGTCCTCGGAGCCGCCCGATGAGCACTGTGTCTTCCCGGGGGGCAACCCCTGGACCCCCGGCCGGGCAAGCGGGCCGGCCCGCCACGCCCCACCGCCCTGACGGGGCGAACCGCAGCGAACTGCTCGACGCCTTCTGGTCGTACGAACAGGCCCTCGGCGCCAATGACCTGGCGGGCCTCGACCACTGGTTCCTGGACGCCCCGGACACGGTGCGGGCCGAGGGTTCGATGGTGCTGAGCGGGCACGCGGCCATCTCGGACTTCCGGCGCGGCCGCGGCGGGGGAGCCCCGGCCCGTACGGTCGAGCGCGTCCACGAGGTGCGGATCGCCGAGGACGTCGCCGT
Organism: Streptomyces sp. NBC_00009; assembly: GCF_045040855.1. Lineage (NCBI taxonomy): Bacteria > Bacillati > Actinomycetota > Actinomycetes > Kitasatosporales > Streptomycetaceae > Streptomyces > Streptomyces sp. NBC_00009. The sequence goes on along the minus strand of NZ_CP108312.1, from coordinate 8,624,818 downwards.
ACTGACCGCCGAAACGCTGCGGGCCGGTGGGTCGCGCGGGATACAGACTCAGGTGTGGCGGCTGACGGGAGAGGGCTGGCGGATCGCGGCCGCGCACGTCAGCGCCGTGCCGGATCCGGTGGCGGACGAGGCTCCGGACCCCGCGGTGTGGCGGGTCGTGGGTGAGCCGCTGGTCGCCGGGGCGGAGGAGGGGCCGCTCGCCGGTGTACGTACTGCCGTCAAGGACCTCTTCGCCGTTGCCGGACAGCGGATCGGTGGGGGCAACCCGCAGTGGCTGTCCGATGCGCCGATGGAGTCCCAACACGCCGACGCGGTAAGGGAATTGCTCAGCTCCGGCGCCCAGCTCGCCGGGATCGCCCAAACCGACGAACTCGCCTACGGTCTCGCCGGGACCAACGTCCACTACGGCACCCCCGTCAACCCCGCCGCCCCCGGCCGGATCACCGGCGGCTCCAGCAGCGGCCCGGCGGCGGCGGTCGCCCGTGGTTGGGCAGATCTGGGGCTGGCCACGGACACCGCGGGCTCGATCCGGGTCCCCGCCTCCTACTGCGGCCTCTACGGCTGGCGCCCCACCCACGGAGCCGTCCCCACCGGCGGCCTGCTCCCGCTGGCCCCGTCCTTCGACACGGCGGGACTGCTTGCCCGGTACCCGGACCTGCTGCGTACAGCGGCGAAGGTGCTGCTGCCCCGGGACGACGAAGCCCCGATAACCAGGCTTTTGGTCGACGACGCCCTCGCCGCGCTCGCCGAACCCGAGGTCCAGGCATCCTTCGAGGCGGCATGCCGGGCGCTCTCCCTCCGCATCGGCCTGGAGCTCGTACGGACCGACACCGGCATGGCCCGCCACTTGGAGGAGTGGCTGCCCGCCTTCCGTACCGTCCAGGCGGCCGAGGCGTGGGCCGCGCATGGGGAGTGGATCGAGAAGCACCCAGGCGCGCTGGGGTCCGACATCGAGGCCCGGTTCGCAGGGGGGAGCCAGGTCGCGGAGGGTGAAGTGCGTGACGCCACTTCCGGGCTCGTGTCCGCCCGTTCGATCATCGTCGAAGCCCTCCCGCCCGGCACTGCGCTCCTTCTCCCCGCCACGAGCAGCCCGGCCCCCCGCGCCGATGCGACACCGGCCGAGGTCGAGACCGTACGAGCCGCAACCCTCCGCCTCACCTGCCTTGCCTCGCTCGCCGGGCTGCCCGCCGTCACCATGCCCCGGCTGCGGGTCCGCGACCTCCCGGTCGGCCTCTGCGCGATCGGCGCACCGGGCACGGACCACGCCCTCCTGGAGCTGACCCATGCATGAAATCGGCCCCAACTCCCGCAACTCCTGGAGCGCGGACGCCACACACGTCGACCTCCGCCGCCCGCAACGCCCGGCCCGCCCCCTGACCGTGGAGGCTCAGCCCCAAATCCTGACGCTCGACCTGGCCTCAACGGCCATCGTCGTCATCGACATGCAGAACGACTTCTGCTCGCCCGACGGCTGGCTGGCCTCGATCGGCGTGGACGTGTCCCTGGCCCGCGCCCCCATCCCCGTACTCCAGCGGCTCCTCCCCGCCCTCCGGGAGGCCGACGTCCCCGTCGTCTGGCTCAACTGGGGCAACCGCCCCGACCGCGCCAACCTCCCGCCCGGCGTCCTCCACGTCTACGACCAGGAAGGAACCGGAAGCGGCCTCGGATCCCAACTGCCCACCGGGGCAAGAGTCCTGGAACGCGACAGCCCGTCCGCCGACATCACCGCACCCCTCTTCGCGGCACCCGGCGACCTGCACATCGCCAAGTACCGCATGAGCGGCTTCCAGGACACCGAACTCGACAGCGTCCTGCGCAATCTCCGCACCGACACGCTCCTGTTCGCCGGAGTCAACGCCGACCAGTGCGTCCTCGCCACCCTCATGGACGCAGCGAGCCTCGGCTACGACGTGCTGATGCTCGAGGACGCGGTGGCCACCACCTCACCCGCGTACTGCATGGACGCCACCGTCTACAACGTCCGCCAGTGCTTCGGCTTCACCCTCACCGCCGCAGACCTCCAGGAAGCCCTGTGACCCTCCTCCAACCCCACCGGGGCCCCGTCGACGGCGACCACTACCTGCCCGCAGACCCAGCCGCAGTCCACTAGGGTCTGCTCCCCAACGCCCACTCCAAGCCGGCCCTTTCGCTCCCCTCCGGCGCGATCGTCAGCCTCGACACCATCAGCCACGAGGGCATCCTCGCCGACCAGGGCCGAGACCCGGCCGCCTTCTTCGCCGCGGCCGGCATCCACGGCATCCTCCACGACACGGCCGAACTCGCCGCTTCCACCCGCCTTCACGACCCCGCCGCCCACGGCCCGCACGTGGTCACAGGACCCGTCCACATCCAAGGGGCCGAGCCCGGCGACGTACTCGAAGTGGAAGTCCTCCGCCTGCGCCGCCGCGCCCCCTACGGCGTGATCAGCAACCGCCACGGCAAGGGCGCACTCCCCGGCGAATACCCCCAGGGCCCCGGCCCCGACCCGGTCAGCCTGGTCGCCACCGTCGACGACGACGGCCGCGGCCGCCTCCCGGTGGGCGACGGTCGCGACATCCGCTTCCCGCTCCGTCCCTTCCTCGGCATCATGGGCACCGCCCCCGCTACCGAAGCCCCGGTCCACTCGGTGCCTCCCGGCCTGCACGGAGGCAATCTCGACGTACGCCACCTCGGCGTCGGCGCCCGCCTCTTCCTCCCCGTTGCCGTCGAGGGCGCCCTCTTCTACGCCGGCGACCCGCACTTCTCCCAGGGCGACGGCGAAGTGGCCCTCACCGCCTTCGAAGCCCCTCTGCGCGCGACCCTCCACCTCACCGTCCACCGCGACCCCGCCCTGCGCCGACTCGCATCCCGCCTGCGCGCCCCCTTCGCCGAGACCGACACCGAGCACATCGTCATGGGCCTGGACACCGACCTCGACGAGGCGATGCGCCATGCCGTACGCGACGCCCTCACCCTCCTCGACGAGCGCTTCTCCGTCCCCGGCCCGGTTGCCCTCGCCTACCTCAGCGCGGCCGCCGACTTCCAGGTCTCCCAGGTGGTCGACTCTTAGCCGAGGGCCGAGGCCCTGGGTGTCTCGTCAGCCACACCGACAGACATCCCTGCCGCCGCCGGTTGGCGAGACAAGCACGCACGGCCCAGGAGAACGGCACTGGCTCTGAACGACTTCTCTGGCCCCAGCGGAACGAGTCCCGTGGCCCCAGGACCGGTCTTGCGGTGGGAGCATCGAGGTGCCCCCGACGAGCGGCGCACCTTTGGCATGCAGCTTCATCAGGAAGCTCCTCACCAGGCGCAGGATGACATCGGCAGGGGGCCATCCCGCTAACCCGAACCCCTCAGCCTGCGCTCTCGCCGTGCTTCGTGAAGATGCTGCGGACTGTGTTGCGGGAGTGGCCCGAGAGTCGAGCGATTTCGACCTCGCTCAACCCCGATCTCTTCGCCGCGATAACCAGGCCATCCCGAGTGGCACACATACGCCGGTACTTCTCAAGTTTCTCCCTCGCAGCGTCTGCGCTGTCTGTCGACGGTGCATACGAGACGCCTGTCCTCTCGATCTTGTATGTGCGGTGCGATCGGGAGTCGATGCTGCTCTCCATACGCTGCACAGTAGGCGGTGACGGCGCTAACACGGCTGTGCACCATTGCACACCTCCTGTTCAAAATTGCACAGCCCGACTACTCCCTACGTGTGTCTGTTTCGCCGCGCCTCCGCTCCCCTGCCGGAGAAATACCTGCTGGTCTGCGACATCTTGAGTGTCAACTCACCACAGAAATGGGCTAGTTGTGCAGAACTGCACAAGCCTCACGTTCCGGCACCATGTTCCGGACCTTGAGGTTCACCCTTTCGTCTGTACGAACGGAATCGCGTGTCTTCTCCTCGCCTCGTAGCAGCCATCGACATCGGCACCCACGGCATCGGCGCAGCCTGGTGCGTCATCTCGGAATCCAACGCCGAACCTTCCAGCCGGAAGATCCATTTCTGTGACCAGTGGGAGTCACAGCCCGCACCCACCGCGAAGAACCTGTCGGCGCTCCTGCTCGACGCCAACGGAAAGCTGATCGCCTGGGGGTACGACGCCCGACGGCTCTGGCTCACCCAGGGCGCCGCGCTCCGCGGCCAAGGGGCGCGCTACCACCATGGTTTCAAGATGGACCTCGGGGTGCGCCCGGCCCCACAGACCACCGACGACAGCAGCCTCGACTCGGCCCCTCTGTCAGCAGAACCCGCTGACAAGGAGCGGGAAGTGCTGAAACGGAGCACCCCCACCGACCGGTTGACCCCTGACTTGCTGACGATGCTGCTGCGCGAGGTCGTCGCCGTAACACTCCGGCAGATCGCTGCCAGCGGATACGACGAGGACGACATCCGCTGGTGTCTCACTTCGCCCGCCTGCTGGAGCGACTACCAGAAGTCCGTGCTGCGCGGCATCGCGAGGGACGCCGGACTGCCCAGTGAGGACGGGAGGGTGCTGCTGTCCCTCGAACCGGAGGCGGCGGCCCACTACGCGCGCGTGTCCGGGGTGCGGGTCGTAGGAGACCACGATGGACCCAGCAGCGATCTCCTGGCTCCTGGCGCCCGGTTCATGGTGGTGGACTGCGGGGGCGGCACCGTGGACATCACGGCCTACGAGAACGACACCGACGGAAAGATGATCGAGATCGGCCGATCCATCGGCGACCGCTTCGGGTCGGACTTCCTCAACCGCGCCTTCGAGAAGGAGCATCTCAGGGACTGCCTCGGCGATCAGGACATCCTGGACGAGATCCAGGAGAATTGTCCGGACGCCCTGCTCAACCTCGTTGACCAGTGGGAGCGCGGCAAACTGCACGTCGCCCTCGACCAGGACGAGAACCTCAACCTGCTGATCCCCACGGCCATCGACCGCCGACTGGGCGCCACTGTCCGCAAGCGCCTCGCCCGGCGCCAGAACAAGATCAACGATGCCATCGTCCTCACCCCCGCCCAGATCCACGCGTTGTTCGACACAGTCATCCCCGGCACGCTCGACCTCATCGAGGCCCAGCTCAAGGAGATGGATGCCTCCCGCGGAGAGAAGAGCAACCCCGACGTCATCCTCCTGGTCGGCGGCTTCAGCAACTCCCCCTACCTCCAGCAGGCGGTCAAGGAGCGTTTCGGTGACCGCGCCCAGGTGATGGTGCCCCCCAACCCCGACATCGCTGTCCTGTTCGGTGCCGCGCACTTCTGCTATGACCCCCAGACCCGTGCGCGGCGCAGCCGCTTCACCTACGGCACCGAGGTAAACGACGACTTCGAGGAAGGGGTCGACCCCGAGGCCAAGCGCTACGTGACGTCCCGGGGCAAGGTCACCTGCGCTGAGCGCTTCTCCGTCTTCACCCGTGCCGGCGCGTCCGTGCCCACCGACGCCGAGGTGATGCGCGAGTACCTGCCGCTCGAAGAGGCCCATACCGAGGTCGACTTCACGATCTACGCCACGAGCCAGCCCGACCCCCGCTACGTCACCGATCCGGGGTGCGACGCACTGGCCACGATCACCGTGGACCTGAAGCCCGTCATGCGCTTCAGCCTCGAGGAGCGCGCGCTGCGCCTCTTCATGCGTTTCGGCGAGACCGAGATCAAGGCACGTGCCGAACTCGTCCAGGGCGGTGGCGCAATTGCAACCAGCGTCCGCTTCCACTCCAACTACTGACAGGGACAGCGATGATTTTCCTGAGCCCTCGTCGTGAAGTACCCGAGGACAGCCCTGCAGCAGGTATCGAGTGGGGAGACGAAGAGGATCCCTTGCAGGAGCTGCTTGACCAGGCGTTGGTGCGGATCGATCAGCTGGAGAAGTCCGCCAAGGCCGGCGAACACGAACACGGTCAGCTGCGGCGCCGACTGGACCGCCTGGAACGTCAGCTCGGCGCGTTGATGGCCGCGCGAACGGCAGAGCGCGATGATCTGCCTGGAGCGGAGCACGGCGAGCACCAGGCCCTCGCCCGCCGGTACCGCACCCTGGTCGAGCAGCGTCTGCTGAACTTCGCCCGCCGCTATTCCGAGCGCTGCGACCGCGTCATGGACCACCCTGAACGTGAGCGCAGCTACCGCCTGATGGGGCTGCTCAGCCAGCAACTGTTCACCGACGACCTCAAGTCCAGCCGAGAGATCGTGCGTCGCCTCCACCTCCCGGAAGGCGATGGCCACATCGAGAACGCCCTCACCACACTCCGCGGTCACTGCTCCGAGCTAGCAACGGAGATCCAGCGTGCTGGCCTCCACCACAGCTGGGGCATGGAATGCACGCCGGGCGTTGCGCTCGATCCGGCACGCCAGGAGCAATGGCCCTCCTGTGACGAGGGAGCGCCGGTGCTGTTCGTCATGGCGCCGGCATACATCGTCAACGGGCGCTCGTATTGTCTTCAGTACGTGTATACCTCCCTCTGACACCCGCGACCCGCCTCGCAGCACGTGTTGTCGGTCATCTGCAAGGCCGCGCTGTCCAGTACTCCCGGCGCACCGGCGGCGTCTCGCCCTACGAAGTCGGAGAGCCCAAGAATCTGTTCGCCATCCGTGACCATGGCCGCCTGCTGCGGTCCCGCTTCCACACGATCATCGCCCAGCCCGGCCTTCAGGCCCGCAAGGCCACAGACGAGCAGCTCCGGCTGCTCGCTGGCGCGGAGAAGTTCGTCCGGGATACCAGCACCGGCGACTACACCGTCTACTGCAGCCGGTAGATCCACGGGCGGGATGCGCAGCCGAGCAGCTGCAGGCGCTGCCCAGCTGCCGTCATGATGCCAACCGGGACGGCGACACGTAGGCGCTGGTCCACCACGCGCAGACCGGGGCGCCCCGGAAGGCGGGTGCAAGGGCTCGCACATCGTCTTTGTGAGACGTCTGCTGGTTTGCCAGGGTCTGCTGCCGCCATGCTCTTCAAGTGCACCGTCTGCGGCGACCACCTCGCCTACACCGACGCCTCCTGACCTGTCTTACTCGGCCAAAGCAGTGACGTCGCACGGGCTATATGTCACCGCCAGAACGACGGGCATGCCAGAGGTACCTGAGGGCTTCGAGCTCGGTGCGAGGGAAATGCTCACCCCCACTTGCCTCGGTAGCCGCATCAGGCCGGTCAGGCAGGTGGCGATCGTGGGATGTGCGCTGCACGGTCACCTTTGCGGATCTACTGCTGCCCGCCGCACCGGACCCGCACCTTGGAATCGACCGCGTCACCCATCGTCGACCAGCGCCCCGTGCCCGGGCTGAGTCACAGCCCGTGCCGGTCGAGAATGGTCATCAGCTTACGCCTGCGCTTCAGTTCCGCCCGCAGTGCACAGACGTACGCGGTGAACTCACCCACGGTGTCCAGCGCCCGGTGGCAGTCACGGGCGCCCCGCAGCAGCAGGGCCATACGCTCATAGACACGGTCCCCGGTCGGCTCCTTCAACTGTTCGACCATCCGCAGGTACACCGCAAGCGCGTCGGCCGGCCGCGTCGTGCGCGAGAGGTCGGCGAGCTGCTGCCACTGCCGGTCGTCGGCGCCACCGGACGCCTCCCGCCAGGCGGCGTCCAGATCTCCGTCATCCAGCAGCGCGTCCATCAGCACAGACCCGCCGAACCGGCCGCCGCGCCCCTGGCGGGCGTCCTCCCGCAGGACCCCAAGCGCAGCCTCACGCTCACTCTCCCAGCCGCCCACGGCCCCAGCAGCGGTGCGCAGCTGCTGGTAGGCAGTCAGGGAGCGCTCCGCCCGCAACCGGTCCCGTCGGACCGAGACCGCCTCGGCCGTCCGGTCCGCCCGTGTGTATCGGGCGCACACGTAATCGACCAGCCGGCCGTCGACATGCGCCTTGGAGGAGGTGTCTCGCAGCCCGCGCTCCGCCCAGGCAAGCGCCTCGCTTTCGCGGCCCGCCGCGTCGAGTTCTTCGGCGATGCGCAGATGCGTGGCACCGGAGGGGAGCAAGTCCTTTGCATACAGGGCGATGAGCGCATCCACGTCGCCCTCCGCCTTGATCAGGCGCTCCATCAGGTACTGCTCCGCCCAGCCGCGCGGGCTGCGCTGGAGCGCCTCGGCCGCCAGCTGCCGCATGCGGGCCAGTCCGGCCGGCCCCAGCACATCGGCATAGTCGAGCGGATCCAGGTCCATCACGTCGTTCCCGTCCCCGAGCACGTGAGCGACCAGCCACTCGGCCAGCCGCTCCGGGTCGGCGGCCGCTCCCCGGCACGCCTGCATGTGGGCGTCAACCACCGCATGGGCGGCCTGCCCGACCACGCCGTCGGAGTCGTCGATCTCCCCATACACCTCGCCGAGCATACGGATCGTCTCCTCAGCCAATGCGACCGCCTGCGCCGCCTGCCCCCCGACGGTCAGGGCGCGCAGCGCGTCCGCCGCCTCCTCGACCTGCCGTGCATACCCACGGGCGTCCGAATACTCCACGTACCCGAACCGCTCGAACGGCCGCGGGTCGACCAGCGCCGGAACCCGCTCCCGGAGCGTATCCACATCAGAGTGCGCGGCCGCAGCCCGCAGCTCCAGCCGTCGGCGCAACTCTCGGTCCCCGGCGACCTGTTCCCGCACCAACGCCACAAGCTCGTCGCGAGACAGTTCCGTGAGCCACGCCTCCAGGCCCAAGGCCCGTGCCCGGGCGGCGGCCCGCTGACGTGGAATCGCCGCCTGCCGCAGCACGGTCAATCCCACCGCTACGCAGTGCTTGCAGAAGTTGCCCTCCTGCCCGTACGGGCAGTCACACCACCCCAAGACCCCGGTCCCGGTGCCCTCACCGAAGGTGAGCTCCACCTCATAGACGTCGGTACCGTGCACCCTGGCGATGACCGCACCGTCACCCACCTCCAGGCAGCTGACCGCATCCAGATACCCCACACCCCGCTCGAAGGACCGAGCCCCGGCCAACGTCCGCAACTCGTCCTCGCCGAATCCCACCACGTTCCGTGCCACACAGGTATTCAACCGCTCTCGCAAGATCACGTCGAGGTCGGTCCCGGATACGTTCTGGGCGGCCCGGCGGGCCTCGACGGAGACGACGTCCGCGGTGTTTTCCCCGGCCCGCAGAGCGGCGGCCATGCCCAGCTGAATGGCGGCAGCGTCCATCCGGCGATGCAGCAGCAATACCTCAATCAGGACCCGGGTGACTGCGGCATCTCCGTGGGCCGCCCGCCCCGCGGCCCAGAACGCCTCGTGGACCCCGGTGAACGCCCCGCACTTGCGGGCCGCGTCCAGGGCGGTGGAGCCGTCCAGGGCGCCAGGCTTGGCCACCCGCTGTCCATCACCAAGGGGGAACTTCACCGCGAAACTCACGCTCGCCGCGTGATCAATAACCGCGTGCCCACCTTCACGGGGGAACACCCGCAGCGCCGTCTGCTGGCGCCTGCCAACAACCACCAACCTGCCGGGTCCACCCGCATCGGCCCCAGCCCCCAAAGGGCCGCCCTGCACAAAGGTTCAACCCTGAATGCAGGGTGGAACCATCACTCGATGAGAACATGAGCCATCACCCATGCGTACTATCGCTACGCCGCCACACCACCGTTCACCGCGGGAGTACATGAACAGGCGGGCACACCTACCTCGGTAGCACTCACGGTGGTGCGCCATTGCTGCCGCATTGAAAAGAGGACCACACCATGACTGACAACCCCGTCACCATCACCAGCGTGACATCTCAGTACGCCACTCAGGTCGCACAGGACCTCGAGCTCAATACCAAAGAGCAGGAACGTATCGGCGCGGAGCTCTCCGCCCTGCAGGCGCAGTTGCGCATCCTGCAGGACGACCAGAACGTGCTGCACAGCATCCAAAAGACGCTCGGCAGCCGACCGGCAACTGCGCCGAGCACCCCGGAGCCTTCGACGTCCCTCCCGCAGCAGGCATCCGGCAAGAACACCACTACCCGGCGTGCCCCGTCCAAGACTGCAGCCAAGGCCCCCAGCGCAAAAAAGACCACTGCGCAGGCCAAGAAGGAGAAAGCCCAGAGCGCGGAGCCGAAGGCGGCTACGGCATCGGCGCAGCCCACGCTGATCGCGCTCATCCGCACCCACCTCGACCAGCAGAAAGAACCCCGTTCCGCGGCGGAGGTCACCTCGGCGCTGGCCCAGGCCCACCCCCAGCGCACAATCAAGTCGACCGTCGTGCGCACCACGCTCGAGAATCTTGTCGCCAAGAGCCAGGCTCACCGGTCGAAGCAGGGCGGCTCGGTCCTCTACACGTCAGCTGCCGTGCAGGCCGCGACTGAGAAGGCCCCGGCTCCCGTGCTGCCCCAAACCGAGCAGGACAGCAGCAAGCGCGAGAAGGCCGGCGCGGTCAGTTCGTAGCGGTCGAGGACATCCGAAGAAAGCTCTCGGCGAGCCGCCAAAAAAGTATCCGGCCATGCGGCCGCAGCCTCGGCCTGTGTCGGTGCGCCAGCCCGGTGTGGGGGCGTTCAGCCAGGCGGCCACCGCGTCGCGCGTAGGTAGGGGTAGCGGTCGGCGTCGCGGTGCCAGGGGGCGCTGGCGCGCGTAACCTGCCGCACGCCATACCAGCAACCGTGGCACGGACAACTCCCGATCTGTTGCAGGCCCGCGACCGCCCCCTCGTTGGCTGGACAGGTGGGTCTGCTGCACGATCGGGTGACATCTTGACCTGCCCCACGTCCTGGGTTCCAGCTCTGGTGGCTAACTGACAGCCCTTCAGGAAAGGCTGTCAGTCATGCCTCGTCCCTATCCGCCGGAGTTCCGGGCGCGTGCCGTCGCGCTGGTCCGCGCCGGCAAGCAGGCCAAGCAGACCGCGGTCGAGCTCGGCATGCATCCCGTCACGTTGTCGAAGTGGTTGCGGCAAGACGACATAGACAACGGGCGGCCCGGGAACGCCGTCGAGCGAGTCTGCTGAGTTGCGGGCTGCTCGTCGGCGGATCCGTGAGCTTGAAACCGAACTGGACTCGCTGCAGCGGGCATGCGCCCATCCCGAAAGAGCGGCGGACCGTGCAACGCATCGCGAGTTGGCCGAGGCCGCGCTCGCAGCTCTGAACGTTCCCGAAGCGGACGCTCGACGGCTGATCCGGGACGCCGAGCAGGGCGCTCCCGGCTGGGAGGACCGCATGGAGCACATCGAGAACATCGCTGATGCACGCGAGGAGCTGATCACGGCGGCGCGAGCACTACTGATCGCGGACGGCGCGCTCTAAAATCACATCCACTGGGCGACCCGTGGAGACAGTTGGAGGACCCCCAGTCCGATCTGGCGCCGCCGTGGGCTTCGACGGCGCCCGGGCCCGGGCGCCGTCGAAGCCGATCAGGCAGGGATCACATCGTGGCGCCCGCCATCGCGCGGCACATCTCCGCGCTGCGGCGACACGCCTCGGCACAGCGCATCATCTGCTGATCGTCCGGCATGGACATACACGCCTCGGCGCACATGTCGCACGCCTTGGCGCACATCGCGCACATCTCGGGCGACATCGGCGAGCGGCGCATCATCATGTCCGCGCACATGCGGGTCATCTCGGAGCAGTCAATGAGCGCGCGCATGATCTGCATCTGGGGCTGGCCGCCCATCTGCATGCAGGAGCTCATGGTCTCCTCGCAGGCGCTGTGGCACGACATGCACGCTGCGACGCAGTCCTGCATCTCCTTGCTCATCGCGGTCATGGATCCGGCCTGGGTCATGGCTCCTCCTGGGGGTGAGGGGGCCCGGGGCGGACCCCTTACCCCTGTCTTACGCCTGACCGTGCCCTCCCGCCATGGAGCGGATGGAAGGATTCCCCAACCTTTGCACCTAAAGCATATGATCCCCGGCATTTTCACCAGGGGGCACGTCACGGGTCCATCGGAGTTGTCGTCCCACGGCTTCCGGCCACGCCCCCGAAGTGGGCGCCGTCGACGATCTCCTCGTCCGCAGCCTCGGGGGCGCCAGCGCGAGCACGAGACGTTGCCAGGTTCGAGGAGTTCCACCCGCCCGAAGAGGCGGACGAGGTCTACGCGGCTGCACGGACGCATCGCCGACGCCTGGCCGGACCGGGACGACGTGTACGTGTACTTCAACAACGACCTGGGCGGTGCGGCCGTCGTCGACGCCACGAGGTTCGCCCGGGCCGCGGCCACGCTGGGCCGCACGGTGAGCCGGACGCCGTCGTCCCTTACGGGCTTACGCCGGCCGGGCGCCGTTTGGGACGGCCGACCCGTCGACGCCGAGGGTGAGGATGCCCCACCCACCAACGGGGCGCGGCTGCGTCGGCGGCCCGCGACGCGTGGAGCCTCCTCGGTGCATGAGGGGGCTCCACGCGTGCTGCGGCGGGCTGCTGCTCGCAGCAGCAGCTAGGACAGGAGATCGGCGAGGGTGCCCAAGGGCAGCGGTGCTTCAGGTCGGCTCAGAGTGACAGCCGGGCGAAGTCGCTACCGCGCGAGGGAACCGCTGACGTGCCGGCCGTCATCAGAGCTTGCGGGTGTCGCGGGGCTCGGCGTACGGCTCGTCGCCCGGTGGGAGGCCGCCTTCGATGGCACGTCCGCGTTCGAGTTCGGCGTTGAACTCCAGCCCGAGCAGGATCGCGATGTTCGTGAGCCACAGCCAGATCAGCGCGACGATGGGGGTGGCGAACGTGCCGTAGGTCTTGTTGTAGCTGCTGAGGTTGGCGACGTAGAGAGCGAACAGCGCGCAGGCGATGAGCCAGATGACTACCGCCAGGGCTGCGCCGGGCATCACTCGCCGGACTCGGCGTTTGACGTTGGGTGCGGCCCAGTACAGCAGCATGACGATCAGCACGACCAGGATGAGCATGACGGGCCATTTGGCGATGTTCCACACGGTCACCGCCGTGTCGCCGAGCCCCAGGACCGGCCCCATCTTCTTGGCCAGGGTGCCGGTGAAGACGACGCCGACCGCGGTAAGGGCCAGGAGGATCACCACCGCCGCGGTGATGGCGAGGCGGACCGGCAGGGTCTTCCATACCGGCCGGCCCTCACCGATGTCATAGACGATGTTGGAGGCGCGCATGAAGGCGGCGACGTAACCGGAGGCCGACCACAGCGCCAGGACGACACCGATGATCAGCGCGATCAGGGCTTTGCCCTGGCCGCCCTTGAGCTGCTCCAGCATGGTGGTGAGGATGTTGCGCACGGACCCGGGCGCAATGCTGGAGAGGTTCTTGATCAGCGAGTCGATGGTAGAAGGACTCAGCAGGCCCAGAATGGACACAAGAGCCAGCAGGGCAGGGAAGATCGCCAAGACTCCGTAGTAGGTCAGGGCAGCTGCCCAGTCCGTGAGATTGTCCTCTTTGAACTCGCGCATCGTGCGCTTCACGGCGCCTCTGGACGAACTACCTTCCGCGGCACCTTTCCGGGATGCACGGCCGGCATCGCCGCCGTGGCCCTCCTCGCCGCCGTGCGCAGGGCTATCTGCGCCACCACCGTTACCGCCCTTGTGTGCCTGGGGGCCATCCGAGGAGGGCGTTGCCACATTCACTCCTTCGTCGAGCGCCGACACCCACGACAGTCGGCGCGCTCTGCCTCGCCTGCACTCCAGCGGCAGTGCCGGCCGTCGAGGCGGTCGACGGACCGCACCCCCATCACACCCGCGGAGCTGGGTATCTGCGACTGGACGGCACCCACATGGGCCAGCCGACCAGCGCCGGGGCCGCCTCCAAGGCTTGCCTAGGGCCAGTGGTAGCGGCCATGTTGGTGCCTGCGGCGCTCACCGCGGCCTCGGCAAGGGCTGGACCATTGCATTCCTCCCCCGCCGCCTCCTACCTCAGGCCATCGACGGCGGCGCAACCCACAGCATCTGATACTTCGGGACCTCGCGTGTCCTCCGGCGCCTGGTCGGTGACGCGCAGCGAGATGCACTCCTCTACCAGGGTGTGGTGTGGCGGGAGGTGGAAAACCCGTGTCCGGAGACGCGATTCGCGCGGTGTGCGGTTACCCGGAGCCGGACCTCCGTCGGCAGCCGCTCCGTGCCCACCGCGTCCCGGGCATGTGGCAGTGCTTCCTGCGCGAGGCGTGCGATGGCCTGGAAGGGGTCGGCGTGCGGAGCCAGCCGCAGGGACAGTCATGTCCGGGGGTGGTGCGGTGTCCGGTGAGGCGCGTGGAGGCGTGGTCCACGCGCCTCACCGGACACCGCACCACCCGTCCCCTGCGAACTACGGGACGATTGTCAGCCTCACCCAGACCACGCACAGCGCCGGGCCTCCCTGTCAGGGACACGATCCGAGAAGGCCCGGGGCCATCAAACTTGCCCCGCGGCTCACTTCCCCCAGCGCGAACGGGCAGTTCACTCCATCGGGTTGGCTCTCAATCCCACTGTCGATCACGAACGTTCTGGCTCCGAAAAGTGAGCCAGAACCGAAACTCGTGGAGAAAGCCAGATGGCGGCGCGCGACGCGCGCGGCCGCCTGTAGTGGAGTCTGGGAGGGTGCGGACCAACTACACCTCGCCCGTGGCGAACAGCTCAAGGTGCCCGCACTTGGGGCAGCGGAACGCCTCTATCTGCCGCCGTCGTCGGCCCATCCGCTTGGCGCCCCCGAGAATTCCCCGCTCCAACGCGCCCTCGATCCAGCGTGCGTACCCGCGTGAGTGCTCGCCGGCGTCCTCGACGAAACCCTCCACCAGACCGACGGTGCTGCACTGGGTGCATGTGTGACTGTTCATCCCCTGAGTGTAGGAGGCGGTGTGACCAGGCCAGACCCGCCGTCAGCCCCTGCCGGGCTGACGGTAGGTGGCACCGGTCTTGGAGGCGTGAGTCCGGATTCGGGTCTTGCGGGCGTTAGCCGTTCTTCGTCATGTGCTTCTCCAGAGGGCTACCCACGCTTCTCCTGGGTCAGCAGAACGAGTCAGCGACTGGGGAATCTGCACGGGCCCGTGCCGGCAGAAGCTGGGGGATCCTGGCCGAACTGGGTCGCAAGCGCCGTGGGCGTTGCGACGGCGGTGGGCAGCGTTCGTGTCATGCCTGCCTGCACCATACGTCGCCGACTCCCCTGCGTCGTTGGCTCACCCGCTCGTGGGCGCGGCTCACGCGGTCGGCTTCCGCCTTGAAGTAACTTGGCCTCGGATACTGCGCGCAGGGTGGCCAGCGTTGCACCGGCCCCGCTCCCGCCGATGGCGGGAGCGGGGCCGGTGCAACGCTGGGCTCAGGTCGTAGGCCGCTTCCGCTTCTCGGTCGCGACGAGGATGTCGACCAACTTGAAGAACTCCTCGTCCGATTGCATCTTCCTGATCAGGAGGTTCGCGCTCAGAACTCCTCTGTCGTAGGGGAACGGCTTGCCGTCGACGTTGCGGCTTTCCGTGCCATGTTCCCTCTGCCCGTGAGCCCTTGGCTCCGGGACTTCGGGAAGCCGGCTTCGTCGCGGATGGCGCCGTCTGGGCAGTGTCCTCGCTGGGGGCCCCAGCCTCAGCGGCCTCGGTCTTTACCGCGGCCGCCGAGCGGTGGGGCCTGACCATCGCCGCGGCGGGCACCACGCGACCGGAACTGTCCTAGCCGAACAGCCACGTACGTCAGCGCCACCACCGTGACTCGGTCTGGGTCAGCCGCGTGGCGTGGTCATTCCACCGTCGTCCTACGCCGGTACCTCGGCGTGCAGGATGTTCGCGAACTTCTCCAGGCCGACGGATTTGGACGCCTTGACCAGGACCACGTCTCCGCTCTTGAGCAGGCGGTTCAGGAGCGGTAGCAGTACGTCGGGGTCATCGGCCGATTCGATGCGCAGCGGCGAGGCGGGGCGGGCAGCGTCGGCGAGCGCGGTCATCTCGTCGGTGGTGCCCACGGTGACCAGGACGTCAATGCCGAGCTCGCCCACGAGCCGGCCGACGTCCGCGTGAGCCGCTTTGGCGGTGTCTCCGAGTTCCTTCATCTCTCCCAGTACCGCGACCGTGCGCCGGTCCCCGGCGACGGAGGTGAGGGTTTCGAGGCCGGCGCGCATGGACTCGGAGTTGGCGTTGAACGCGTCGTTGATGATCGTCACCCCGTCCGCACGCTCCAGGATCTGGAGCCGCCCGGCCGACACCGGTTCGGCGGCAGACAGCGCTTGGGCGATTCCGTCGGTGTCCATGCCCAGAGCGTGGACGGCCGCGGCGACGGCGAGCGCGTTGTGGACCTGGTGGGCACCGAGGAGCCGCAAGGCAACGGGAGCGGTGCCGTGCGGGGTGTGCAGGGTGAAGGAGGCGCGGCCCGCAGTCACCTGGATGCCGGTGGCGCGGATATCGGCGCTCTCACCGGTTCCGTACGTCACGACCGCGGCCGTGGTCCGGGTGGCCATCGCGGCCACGAGTTCGTCGTCGGCGTTGAGGACCGCGACCCCGCCCTGGTCCGCCGGCGGAAGGGATTCGACGAGCTCACCCTTGGCCGTCGCGATCGCCTCCCGGCTGCCGAATTCTCCGACGTGGGCGGAGCCGACGTTGAGGACGACGCCGATCTGCGGCGGGGTCAGCGATGCCAGGTAGGCGATGTCGCCCAGGTGGCGGGCGCCCATCTCCAACACCAGGTGGCGGGTGGACTCCGCGGCGCGCATCACGGTCAGCGGCAGACCGATCTCGGTGTTGAACGATCCCGGTGTGGCGACGGTGTCCCCGTGATGGGCGAGGACCTGCGCCAGAAGATCTTTGGTGCTGGTCTTCCCGGCCGAGCCGGTCAGCGCGATGACCTGCGCCCCGGTGCGGGTCAGGACATGCTGCGCGAGGCGGCCCAGCGCCGCGGTGACGTCGGGGACGACGACGGCGGGTACGCCGACCGGGCGGGTGGCCAGCACGCAGGTGGCGCCGGTGGTCACCGCCTGGTCGACGAAGTCGTGTCCGTCGACGCGGGCGCCTGCCACCGCGACGAACATGCCGCCGGGGCCGACCTCGCGGGAATCGCTGGCGCTGCGGCCCGTGACCCGCATCTGTGGGTCGGGAGCGTCGTGGAGGGTGCCGCCGGTGGCGTCGGCGATCTCTTTGAGCGTCAGCGTGATCACTGGGCGGGCCTTCCTTGGGTGAGCGGGGCGAAGGTGATGGCGCGTCCGGTGTAGGAGGCGGTAAGGCGGCTGAGCGGCACCCGGGCCGGATCCCGGACGGCGGCGGCCACCGGGTCCTGGGCCGCCAGGCCGGCCGGACTACCCGCAAGAGCATGGGTTTCGACTACGTGCACTCCGCCGTCGACGACCACACCCGCCTTGCCTACAGCGAGATCCACGCCGACGAAAAGGACGCCACCTGCGCCGACTTCCTACGCCGGGCAGCGGCCTTCTTCACCACCCTCGGCATCACCAGGATCGAACGCGTGCTACCGACAATGCCTGGTCCTACCGCAAGAGCTTCGCCTGGCGTCAGGCCCTGGACGAACTCGGCGCCACGGGCAAGCTCACCCGCCCCTACCGACCACAGACCAACGGCAAGGTCGAACGCTTCAACCGCACCCTGCTCGATGAATGGGCCTACCTACGCCCCTACACCAGCAACAGCGAACGAAGCGCAGCCCTGACAGACTTCCTCCACACCTACAACCACCACCGATGCCACACCGCACTCGCAGGCAAGCCCCCCATCAGCCGCGCAAACAACGCTTCAGGGCAATACACCTAGGTTAGCCCTAGGTTGGCTTCGCAACCCCGAGCTACCAAGAGGCCCTGCCTTTATGCCCGCGGCCAGCGGCGATCACCCGATCGAGGCTCCCGTTCGACGCACACCCCTCAAGATCGGAACGACAACGGCTTCTAACTAAGCCTTGATTGATGCGGCCGACCTGGCGGCCTGCTCGATCTTCGCGCGGTAGGCGGCACGGGCTTCCTCGTCGATCTGCTGCTCGTGTTCGGCGCGTACCCCGGTCCGGCCGTCGAGGCCCTCGCGCAGGATGTCGGCGTGCCCGGTATGCCGGATGGTCTCGCTGAGGACATGGGTCATGACGGCGAACAGGTTCGTGTTGGGATAGGGCTCCGGCCACCACGGCACGTGGCCGGAGGCGTCGAGGGGAAGCTCGTCGATCGTCGCGTCCGAGTGTTCCCACGTGCGCCGGTAGAACCCGATGATCTCATCGCGGGTCTCGTCCTCGGTCGCCCACCGATCGCTGCCGTCGGAGTCCTGCCACCGGGGCAGCGGTTCCGGGGAAGGGCGGCCGAAGACCTCGCCGAAGTACCTGGCCTCGACAGTGGCCACGTGTTTGACCAGGCCGAGGAGATTGGTCCCGGTCACGGTCAAAGGCCGGCGGGCGTCGTATTCGGACAAGCCGTCGAGTTTCCAGAGCAGCGCCTCGCGGTCCCGCCGCAGTCTCCCGTGCAGGTTGTCCTTCGCGAATTTATCGATCATGCGGCATGAACCTTCCATGTTCGTGGTCCCAAGATCCCGTGCGTGGTCCGCAACGGCTGGCAGATCCGAGGCTTAGGACTCCTCACACAATGAGCTACCGGGATTGACTGTCTGTCAGAGAGACGTGGGGGTGGGGGTGGGGTGCGTGACGGCTCGCGGCCGACCCGACCTGCGACGGTTACTGCGCAAGAAAACTACACGCATGCTGTTCGGTGCCGTTCTCTGATCCCGTTGAGCAGTTCGGGACGGGGACCGGGGAGGTGGGCGGGTGCCAGGTGAGAATCCAGCCGGCGGTAAGCGCCACCGCGCCGCCTGCCACGGCGATTGCGCCGCCTGTTCCGATGCCTGCGGCCACCGAGCCGAAGCAGGCCGGCCCAACGCCCTGCAGCGTCATGCTGCCGGAGCCGAGCAGACCGAAGGCCTGGCCTTGGCCATCCTGCGGCAGGGCGTCCAGGAACGGCCGTTGCAGGCCGAGACCGTAGGCGAATCCGAAGCCGCAGAGCAGCAGCAGACAGGACGAGACGCCCACTCCGGGCTCGGCAGCGAAGCCGACCAGCGGCAGTCCCATCAGCGCAATCAACGGGACTACCAGTCGCTCCCGGGTGGGTGGCCGTAGGAGTCGACCCACCAGCAGGTCACCGACAAGCATGCCGACCGGCAGACAGCCCATCAGCACCGCGTACCAGCCGGGCGCGAAGTGGCGTCCTCCCGCGTAGGCGACGATCAGGCCTTCCGCGCCCGCTACGAACGCGGACGGTAGCCACTGGGCCAGCATCAGTCGTCGCACCGTGTGTCCGCGCAGCAGCAGGCCGGCACCGTGCAGGCTTGCCCGGACGGCCCCGCCATCGCCCCGAGCGCTGCCGGGTGTGCCGCCGAACTCTCCCAGCTGCAGCCGAGGTAGCCGGATGCGGATAGCGAGCGCGCAGCCGAGGTAGAGGGCGGCGCTCACCGCGAGCGCCCGGTGCGGGCCGAGTACCGCGACGGCCGCACCTCCCAGCGCCAGACCGAACAATTGCGCGCCGGAGCCAGCGATGTTGTTCAGTGAACGGCCCAGTACATAGGCGTCGCCCTCCAGCCACTGCGCGACCAGCCGACTCGACGCGCCGCTGAACACCGGTGTGGCGAGGGCGACCAGCGCCACGACACCGAGGCTAGCCGCGATCGGCATCCGCACCAGGGCGAGCAGCAGGGCGGCGGCGCACTCCAAGGCGTAGCCGCCGGCGATGAGCGCGCGGGGCGGCAGTTGGTCAGCCAGTGAGCCCAGCAGCAGCGAGCCGAACAACTGCGGGAGAAAGCCGATGCCGAAGGCCAGTGCGCTCAACAGCGCGGAGCCGGTGGCCGCAAAGACCAGCACCGAGAACGTGGTGATCCGCAGCGAGCCCGCAGTGATCGCGACGGTGCGGGTCGAGAAGAGCAGCCGGAATCGCGGCTCGGCCAGCACCTCCCGGTAGGTGGCACGGTGGTTGCCCTGCGCGGGTCCGGCGGTTGGGGTCATGACGCCCACCCTCGCTGTGCGCCCACGCCACTCACCAATGATTCGTCGCTGGACGAATCGGAACAGACGTCCCGCGGTAGCATGGCAGGGTGCTCCGCTTCGAAGTCTCCGTCGAGGACCTGCTGCGCAGCCGCTTCGCACTGTCGCCCGCGATGGACCTCTGCTTACTGCTACGCTCGCTCGCCGGCCAAGACCGGCCGCTGCCGCGAGCCTGGGCCACCCGGCTCCTGCCGGCCTTTGAACGGCTTCGCCGCGAGACCGAACTGAACGCCGCCCTCGCCCTGCACACCCCGCAATCCGGACCGAACTTCGTCGCCCCGCCCCCGCGCGGCCTCAACCAGACCTGGGCAGACGACCTGGCCATGATCCGGGCCACACCGCTGGAAGCGGCCCGCCACGAATTCGCCACCACTGCGACCGGCCCGTCCGCCCGTGATCCCCGCGTACGCGCAGTGCTGGACTCGACGGACGCCGTCTCCAGGATCGCCGAGGCGATGGACCAGGCGTGGCACGAGCTGCTCGCCACGGACTGGCCGCAACTGCGCACGATTTGTGAGCGCGATGTCGTGCACCGGGTGGGTGTGATCGGCGAACACGGATGGGCCACGACCATCGAGAGCCTGCACCCGGGCATCGCCTGGCGCGCCGGCGGTATCGAGCTCGGCTTCTTCCGAGGCGGAACAGTCCGCCTCGCCGGCGACGGGCTACTGCTGATCCCTTCGGTCTTCGTCGGGAATATCGCCGCCCACCTGGAAGACCCCTGGCCCAGGACCTTGGTCTATCCTGCCCGCGGCACCGCCGCCCTTTGGGGCGAACAGGAGACCGTCCCCCAACCGGACGCGCTGACCGCTCTGGTCGGCCGGGCCCGAGCCCGGCTGCTGGTGGCGCTGGACGCCCCGGCCAGTACCAGCCACCTCGCCCGAAGCCTCGCCATGGCACCCGGCGCGGTAGGAGACCACCTCGCCATCCTGCGAGGCGCGGGGCTGCTCGTCCGCGCCCGGTCCGGACGGTCGGTGCTCTACCGGCGCACCCCGCTCGGCGAGGCACTGGTCGGCGGTTCGGGCTGAGGGCTCAGATCAGCACCGTTTTTTTGAGGCGTCGCCAGCAGATGATTGCGCAGCCGAGGGTGAGGAAGGCCTGGTGGATGTCGGCGCGGATTTCCCAGCGGATACGCAGTCGGCGGAACCAGCGCAGAAGTGCGAAGGCCGCTTCGACGACCCAGCGGTTCTTGCCCAGGCCGCTTCCGTGCTCGGTGCCGCGCCGGGCGATGAGCGGGCGGATGCCCAGCTCACGGACCTGGCGGCGGTAGACGTTGTGGTCGTAACCGCGGTCGGCGTAGAGGACGTCGGGGCGCTGACGGGGTCGTCCGCGCTTGCCGCGGATGGTGATCGAACTGCAGCGGGGAGAGCCCGGGCGAGCACTGCCGAACCAAGCGCCCACTCCCCCGCCCTCAGTGCCCTCGCCTACAGCCTCTACACCTCGCTGGGGCTCGAGCGGGTCCGAGTGCGCCACCTCGCCATGCGAGCCGACCGGCTCGGGCCAGATGAGACTGCGCACCATCAACTGCTGCTCGACGACGGCGTCGACGACAAAGCCCGCCGCATCGAAGCCGTCGCAGACGCCGCTCGCACTCGGTTCGGACCATGCGTCATCACAGCCGCCACCCTCGCGCGCCCCAAGCGAGGCGGGCACCCAGGGAGCAGTCATGAACCGGCGTGAGAGCAGGCCACTACTACCCGGTCCTCGGGCATCCGAGGAGTCACCTCGCGTCCTGCGGCTCACGTTCGAGTTCCACGTGCCCGTCAGCCTGCGCACGAACATTCACGGCGACCGCATGCGCGCAGCCGCTACGGCGTTCACCATCGCCGTGCGAACCCTGGCCGACCAGGCGTTTCGGTGGGCCGACAAGATGAACGTCCGTCACGAGTGGTCGTACGCCTGGTACGACTCGGACCTTGACCCGGAGAAGCGGGAGCCGATCGAGCTTCCCAAGACGGACAAGAACACGGCCAAGCCGAAGTAGCCGGCGCGGGCCTGCTGTACGTACCACGGACATCTGGCCTCCGGCCACCGATGGAGAGCAAACGTCAGGGCCAGCCCGGTCGCCGGGATACGAGTTTGGCGAGGACGACGACGTCCGTGCCGGGCAAGCAGGAGTGCAGCGCCATCGGGTGCCCGGTCTCCATCCGGACCGGGTGATCTCGATTGCTTCGTCGACGCGGCCCGAGTCCTCAAGCAACTCAGCCTCAACTATGACGGCCCCCAGGTTTGCCCCTTGCCGCTGAAGCGGATCACCGCGAGGGTGAGGATGTGATCTTCCCCTTTATCCATGACGGGTGCAGCGGGATCCGTGACGGTGGCCGTCGAGCTCGTTGATGAGCCCGAAATGGTTGGTATGCCGCCGGGTGCGCGCGGGTTCCCGTGCTGCAGCGCCAGTATCGAGCACCCTGCCCAGGGCTATCGTGCAATGTTCGGCTGGGTCCAACTGGTCCAGTCAACGGACAGCCCCTCGAACGGAACGGCCTTCGAGGTGGACCCGTTCTTCCTGTTCGAGGACGCGCCTTCCCCCTATGCCTTCTTCGGTGTCAGGCCCACGCTGTTCGACGCACCGTCACGAGATGAGCGTAAGCCGCTCGCGTGGCTCGCCCACAGCTTCCTGGCCTGGACTCCATTAGAGGAGACCGAACGGCACGTCGCGCCGTTGACCGGCTTCTCCTGGGGGTTCGACATCGACGACACCGGCCGGATCACCCCTCGGCCTGTGCGTGCATTGGCACCCGGTGAATGGGACACGCACCGCCCCTACCTGAGTGCCTGTCATCCCGACTGTCCTTCGATCAGTGGTAGCCAGGGGGCAGCAGGGTCACCCGGGTGTGGTCAGGAGACTGCGGTGGCCTGCTGGGGAATCAGCCCATGCCCTACGCCCCACGATGATGGCGCCTTTGAATCTCCCCAGGGGTCACGTCGAACGGCTCGAGGACGGCACGGAGGTCGGAGTGTGGCTGAACCAGCACCAAGAGCAGGCGCGCCAAACTCACCGTCGGCAAGGTCCAGCAGCTCGCGGACCTCGAGCTGACCTGGGCGGCTGGTGAAAGGGACGCGTAGTGACCGGTGACAGCGCTGAAGAGCAGTGGGTACAGGCGGCCGTATGGCGGCACGGCCTGAGGTAGATAACCCTCCCGTTCCTGCCATGCCTGCCTGTCCTTCCGTCGTGCCCCGGCACGCCGTGATGACCGTCTCGCCCATGCCACCCCGGCACGCCTGTCGGGCCGGTAGGGCCAGCCGGGCCGGAGGGACCGGAGGGGCCGGGCGGGCCGGGCAGACCCTGCCGGATGCTGTTCCCCTGGAGGGCGATCCGCCGTGCTTGGAGTTCGTCGAGCTGCTGCTGGTGGGCGACGAGCACAACTGCCTGCGCGACGAGCACTACGGTCAGCGCTGCGCCGAGTGCACGGCGGCGTTGCGGGCTACGCCACGACTCTTTCATACTTCCCACATCATTCCTCACGTTATGTGACGACAAGGGGCAAAGGGCAAGGGCGCGGCAGAGGCGGACCTCCACGTCGGGCGCCCTTCCCGGGGCGAGCGGACACCCCACTTGCGCCGATCACTGCGGGAAGGGGCCAAAGCACGTCACGGGCCCAGCGCAGGCGGGTGTGCGGAGCCATGTTCACCTGCTTCGGGCGCCCCTTTCGGTGCGCGGAGAAGCCCAAGGGGTGTCGCGGGCTTCGGTGTCTGCTTTCAGGCCACAACCGCTATGCATGCGACGGACCGGGAACGGCCCCTGACGGCCGGTTGACGATCCCGCGCCGTGCCGTCGGCGTGTCCCACGCTCTCGGCGGCGCTGCACCCCGTCCGGGCACTGTCCACCACTGCGAGGGCACTATCCGGCCCCGCGCAAGGGCGCAATACCCTCCCGTGCACGCCAAAGGAGCCGGCCGGTGCGGCCGCGTGTCTAACTTGAAGCCGGCGCCGGCGGAACGACAGCATCCTTCCCGTCCTTCCCGCTCGTGCCGTCCTTCCCGTTCGTGCCGTCCTTGCCGTCCTTCCCGTCCGTGCCGGCCTTGCCTGCCGGGCCGATAGGGCCACCGGGACCAGAGGGACCGGCGGGGCCGGACGGCCCTGAAGGGCCGGGCTCAACGTTCGCCTGGACGTCGACGGGCTGCATCCGCAGGTCGTCGATCTGCACTTGCTGGGCGACGATCAGAGCTGACTGTGCGGCGAGCGCGACGGTCAGCACCGTGCCGAGCACGAGGGGGCGCCGCGGACTACGCAGCACTTCAATCACTCTTCTCACATCGTTCCTCACGCTATGTGACGGCGAAAGTGTAAAGGACAAGGCCGAGGACATGGCGGGAGTGGACCTGCGCGTCGAGTGTTTTCCCAAGGCCGCCCGAACGCCACACTTCTGCCGTTCACGGCACGAAGACGCTGAAGCACCACACCGGCGAAGCACGAGGGAGACCTGGCGTCGTTCAAGGCCAGGAGCGCGAGGCGGCGCCGGATCGACCTCCGACCGCGCCGCGAAGGGTGGCAGCGCAGGCCCGCGCACCTTGGGCCACAGACCACCGCCGAGGTGGCAACCGATCATCCTCGCAGTGAGCCGCTCCCGGGACTCGGGCCGCTATCGGGGTCTGCTCGGTGACCGGCGCGGCGTCCCGGCCGTGCGTTCGCCGAAGAGTCGATCGACGCCGAAGGCGCCGGTTGGCCATCGGCCGTCGTGTCGAAGTGGCCGCGGATCTCGAACAGGTCCTGGTGACCTGCGACGGCGTCGAAGTCGCCCCGGCGTGCCCGTAGTTGGGCTCGTCATCAGACGATCACCGATCCGGACCATGCGGCCGCTGCCGCGGCCGGCCGCAGGACTGCCGCGGTGAAGCACGCGCCCACGGATCTCACCGAGGTCGAAGAGCGGTCGCTCGACTCCTATGCCCGCATCTTCGGTGTCATCGACGGCGGACTGACCACCGGTGAAGAGGCAGCGTGATGAGCTCGCACAACACTAAACAGACAGGCAGCAATCGCGACGTCACCTCCGAACTCGTCTATCTCACCAAGGCGTTGAAGGCTCCGGCTCTGCGAGATGCAGCCGCCCGGCTTGCCGATCGGGCCCGCTCGGAAGAGTGGAGCGCCACGAGGAGTATCTGGCCGCCTGCCTGCAGCGGGAAGTTGCCGGCCGCGACTCCCACGGCGCCGAGGGACGCGTCCGCGCGGCTCGATCCCCTTCCCGCTTCGAACCCGAGGCCGCGAACCTGTTCTTCCAGTTCATCTCGGGCAGATACGAACGCGCGTCCGTGATCGTCACGAGCAACAAGCTTCGGCGACGGGATGCAAGTCCGGCTCGTGTTCGCCGTGTACTTGCTTGCCGGCCTCTTGCTGCTGCGAGGCCTGACGCGTGCACGGCGTCGGCGCTGGGCACGGATCAGGGCTTGGCGTCATCCAGCCCTTCGGCAGCTCTGCCACGATGGCCCACTCAAGACAGTGGCGATTGGCCCAGCCGTCCGGGTCACTTCACACCTAGGCTCGGGATGCGACGAATCGGACACCGTTCGCGGGTTGCCGAGCCGCCACCGAAAGTCCCCGTCCCACGAGGAACTCTTCATGCAAGCCATCACTGTCAGCGACCGTGACGCAGGCGTCCACGGTCTGACCATTACCGACCTGCCCTATCCCCACGCCGCCGAGAACGACGTGATCGTGCGGGTCCACGCCGCCGGGTTCACCCCGGGCGAGCTGGCCTGGCCCGGAACCTGGACCGACCGGGCCGGGCATGACCGTACCCCGAGCGTGCCCGGCCACGAGCTGTCCGGCGTGGTCGCCGAGCTGGGCTACGGCACCACCGGACTCACTGTCGGGCAGCGGGTCTTTGGTCTGACGGACTGGACCCGCAACGGTTCACTGGCCGAATACGCCGCCGTCGAGGCCCGCAACCTCGCCCCGCTCCCGGCGGATGTCGACCACACCACGGCCGCCGCCCTGCCGATTTCCGGGCTCACCGCCTGGCAGGCCCTCTTCGATCACGCCCGCCTCACCACCGGGCAGACCGTGCTCATCCACGGCGTCGCAGGCGGCGTCGGTTCCATCGCCGTGCAGCTCGCCCGTGAGGTCGGCGCCCAGGTCATCGGCACCGGCCGGGCCGATGACCGTGAGACCGCCCTCGGGCTGGGGGTGGATGCCTTCGTTGACCTCCAAGCCGAGCATCTCGAGGACATCGGCGACGTCGACGTGGTCTTCGACGTGATCGGCGGCGAGATCCTTGATCGCTCCGCCGCGCTGGTCCGTCCCGGTGGCACGCTGGTCACCATCGCCCAGCCGGTGACCGTCCAACCCGCAAACGGGCGGGCGATCTTCTTCGTCGTCGAACCCGACCGCGTGCGCCTCGCCGACCTCGCCAGGCGGCTGCGGGACGGGCGGCTCAAGCCGATCGTCGGCGCGGTTCGGGCGCTCGCCGAGGCGGCCGCCGCATTCGCCCCCGACAAGCGCACCCCCGGCAAGACGATCATCCGCGTCACCGAAGACTGACTGAGATAGCCACCGTTGCTCCGTCTCCGGCACCGGCGCTCCGCTGGAGGTCGACGACCCGGTCCAGTAGCGCGGCCTCGCGCATACGCCAGGCCCTGATCCGTGCCAGCGCCGACGCCGTGCATCACCGTCCCGGCCTCGACCTGGAACGCGTCAGCTTCACCCTGCTGCAGACCGCCCGTGATCAAGTGGTCCTCGGCGCGGGCATCCTTCCCGCCACCGGTCCCGTCGATCTCGTCGGCGTCATCGGCACAGCTGTGCCGGACGCGCTCCATCCCGCCCGGCGCCGCCTGCGCGTCAAGGCACGCAG
Source organism: Streptomyces sp. NBC_00009 (assembly GCF_045040855.1). NCBI lineage: Bacteria > Bacillati > Actinomycetota > Actinomycetes > Kitasatosporales > Streptomycetaceae > Streptomyces > Streptomyces sp. NBC_00009. The sequence continues at coordinate 8,598,295 of NZ_CP108312.1, read as the reverse complement.
CCGCAAGCGGCCGGCAAGCAAATACACGGCGAACACGGGCCAACACCCCACAACAAGCCAGAACTACACCCTCACCACGAACATCACATTCTTCGAGACCGGACTTGCATCCCGGCGCCGAACGTAAACGCAACGGTGTTGACTCCAGCTGCAGAACGTGATCTTCATGACGCGGGCACTACGAGGGGCGAAGAACAGAGCCTGTATCTCGTTGCAGGGGAGCGGGAGCAGCTCGTCCGGTCCCTGAGTGGCGGGCGCGGCGTCCTCCATTTGGCCCGCAGTGATTGCCGTAGCGCGGAGTTGGGGGTGGGCTGTCAGTGCGCCCGGTGACATTCGCGGGCGCCAAGAAGGCGGGGCGCCCTGCCCAAGAGCAGGGCCGGCCCCCGCCGACCCACACGAGACTTGGAGATCCCCATGCCCTACCGCAAGGGACAGCACGTGGAATACCGCGACCAGCAGGACGAGCTTCAGCGCGGCGAGATCCGAAGCACCGAGGGCAGCGGGGCGCAGGCCCGCTACGCCGTCCAGAACGAGGCGACCCTGCGCGAAGACAAGGTCAGCGAGAACCAGATCGAGCGGGAGCTGTAATACGCCCCTGCCGACACAGCCGCCGTTGCACCGAACCACAGTGCAACGGCGGACTGCTGGATACCCTGCGACAGTGGATGCAACGGCGGTAGCCAGTACGCCGGGTCAGGCATAACGGGTCCACGGTCCGGACATGGCCGGCATTCCACTACGTCGGTGGCGTCGTCGCGACGATGGCGCCATCCGGCCTGTCCGCGGTCGGCTGCGCCGGACGCCGGGCATGAGCGACGCCCCAGGCCTCACACCGGGCCGCCTCAAGGGCTGCCGGCAGATCGAGTCGGTCCTCGGTCCACAACCTCCCGGTCGTCCACAACCTCCCGGTCAAGGGTTCCCTACGTTGTCTGCGGGACCGGGCGAGCCCTTCGTATGGTTGGCCCACCCAGGGGCGTCGGGTGTGGCTTTCAAGGTTCTGCCGCTTGTGGCTTCCAGCGATTGGCCGCCCGACGCCCCGCGACGACTCGGCTGCCAATTAGGAATTGCGAATGATCGCTCTGTAGGGAATCGACAGCGAGGTCGTCCGTCGGGAGGCACCAGCACACCCCACCGCACGGAGGCACCACATGGCCGCGATCTGGGCCGGCATCGACGCAGGCAAGACCCATCACCACTGCGTCGCGATCGACGAGGGCGGCCGTCGGCTGCTGTCCCGACGCGTCGCCAACGATGAGCCCGAACTTCTTGAACTCCTCGCTGACGTCCTGGCCCTGGGCGAAGAGGTGTTCTGGGGCATCGATCTGGCCGACGGCGGCGCCGCCCTGGCCATCACGATCCTCCTCAACCACGACCAGCAGGTCCACTACATCTCCGGCCGGGTCATCCACCGCGCCTCCGAGAGCTACCGCGGCGAAGGCAAGACCGACGCCAAGGACGCCGCCGTCATCGCCGACCAGGTCCGCATTCGCCGTGACCTGCACCCCTTACGCCCCGGCGACGAGACCGTGACCGATCTCAAGATCCTCACCGGCCGTCGCATGGACCTGGTCGCCGACCGCACCCGCACCGTCAACCGGCTCCGGGCCCAACTGACCGGCATCTTCCCCAGCCTGGAGCGGGCCCTGGACCTCACCAACACCGGCCCGCTCACCCTGCTGACTGGCTACCAGACCCCGGCCGCACTGCGCCGCCTCGGCACCAAGCGCCTGGAGACCTGGCTCCGCAACCGCAGCGTCCGCAACTCCGACCGGCTCGCCAAGACCGCGGTCGAGGCCGCCGAACGTCAGCACACCAGCCTACCCGGGGAAAAGCTGACCGCGCAGATGGTGCACACCCTGGCAAAGGAGGTGATGGCCCTCCTCCGAAACTCACCACGTGAGACAACCTCTCAGGTCGACGGCCCACAACACGTCATCGGATATCGCCAACACGTCGCCGATCAGTGTCAGTAGTTCGGTCTCGTCATTGCGGATCCGGCGGGACAGCAGCCGCTTGCCCTCCGCGTTGATCGCCACGGCGTGGTGATGTGTCTTGCCGATGTCCACACCGGCCCAGATGTCGGGCACGTTCCCCTCCGCCAGCTCGTCGCACATGGAGCCCGCAGACGACCTCGCCGGCGTTGTCCTACAGCAGCGATCAAGTCGCGTATCCCAATTGGCGGTCGGGTCGTCGTGGGGCCTCGGGCGGCCAAGTCCCGTAAGCCATCCAGCGGCTCAGCCTTTACAGCCATACCCGAAGCCCCCGGGCCCTCCGATCCTACGAACGACCAGAGCAGGCCCACGTCAAGAAGGTAGGACAGCCTTTATAGCAACCCCACTCAAGGGTCCGGCAGCTCGATGCCGGACCCTTTTGTGGTGTGGCCGGGGGTAGGGGACATGGCACCGCCCCGGCACAGGATGCGCCCGGCGGTCAACTACTGCCCTGATGGAGGGTCCGCAAGGTCACCGGGAGGTCGGCACCGAAGGGGGTCCGTGCAGACCTGCCCTGGAGATCAGCGGCGAGCTGGCGGATCGCGGGGAGTCGGGCGAACAACGCCTCCCCGGGGCAGTCGGTGGCAAAGCCGTCGCGGTGGCCGGAGATCGCGTTGAATGTGGCCGAAGTTCCCTTGGTGTAACGGCTCTTGTCATTCGTGGATGTCAGCCGCACCTTGCTGGTGGGGTCGACGCCGCGCAAGCCGAGTTTCCAGGCGGCGAGGGCCGCGATCCCGCGTTCCATGGCCGCCGGCACCGGCGTCCCCAGTCCGAAGGTGCCGATCGCCGCGATCCCCGTGGTGCTCTGATTGAACCCGATGGTGTGGGAGCCGATGACGGGGCGGTCGGTACCGCCGGCGCGGCCTTCGTAGATGTTGCCGCATTTGTCGACGAGGAAGTTGTAGCCGAGGTCTCCCCACTTCTGGTCACGGGTCTGGCCCGTGTACAGATTGCGCAAGGTACGCGGGACGTCCGCGCACGTGTAGTCGTTGGGGGTGTCGGTGTGGTGGATGAAGATCGCCGCAACCCCTTGCGCGTAGTGGGCATGGGGGTCGCGCTTGGTCTCGTCGGCCCGCCACTGCGAACGCGACACGATGACGGGTCGATGCGCTGTGTGAGGGAACAGCACGGGCGCCGCTCCGAGGGACGGGAAGGTCTGAGCGAAAGCGACAGCCGGCTCCGTAGCCGCTTCGGCCCGCCACGCCGACGGAAGGGATTCCGACTTTGTCCCACTGATGACGGCGGCCTTCGTCGTTCCGCCCGGTGCCACCACGAGAGGAACTGCCATAGGGACCGCGACCCACAGTGCTACTCGATGCAGACGCACAGGAATACCTTCTTTGTCTCCCCGACATGACGGATGGAGCACGTACGCCCAACAGCTTCGCGGGCGGAGATGCCCTGCGCGCGCCGGTTACGGCAGTCAGGCGAGCGTTTCGACGCCCAGCACCGCATCTGACGCCACGCGCTGATCCACCAGGGATTACGGGACACCCCTTAGCCCTCACACCGATCGTCCATGTTGCCCGACGGCCGGAGTCACCCGATCGACCATGCGGCGCCGCCTCTTGGCCGTTGTCGGAGTCAGCTCCGCCAGGGCTGAGCATCCGGGGCTCGCGATCCGCTCGTGTTTTCGCGGCGCCGACAGCGTGCACGCCAAGCCGCGGCAACGCGGCGAACCTCGAATTCGCAGGTCACAGCATGAACGGTCGACACTGCGGTTCAGAGAAGCCGTTCGCTTAACCGACTCCGTGAAGCTCCGAGCAGCGGAGCGGCGATTCTCCGTCGTGAGTGGCCCGTTTGTTTCGCAGCAAGGACAGCGTCCTGGGGTAGTACGCCGTCAGGTCCGCCACACGGTTACCACCGCGGCCACCATCGTGGTGAGTGCCGCGAGCGACACCATCACAGTCCGCATGCGCTCGGCGAGGCGGACTGTCCGGCATGGCCGGCATGGCTGGCATGGCTGGCATGGCTGGCATGGCTGGCATGGCTGGCATGGCTGGCATGGCTGGCAAGAAGGATCGCTCCTTCCCGGTGGCCGGATCTTCCCGCCCCGTTGGGGTCGCTCAGCACCTGGCAGAAAGAGCTGTCGGCACCATGGGCAGTCGCTCTCGGAACTGCCCAGCGAGCGTCTGTCGTCGTCGCCTCTCATGTCACTCCATCGCGGCTTCAACCGAGTCATAGATCTGCAAGGACCGGTGCAAGCTCGTGATGCGGAAGATCTGGAGAACACCCGGATGCGTGATCACCAGTCTCAGGTCACCGGCGTGCGCACGGAACCGCTTGCTGATGGCGACGAAGAGCCCAAGGCCCGTCGAGTCCATGAACGAAACCCCCACCAGGTCCACGATGAGGTGACGCCGCCCCCCTTCGATACAGGCGACCACGTACTCCCTGATCCGGGGCACGGTGTAAGCGTCGACCTCGCCGTGGACCTCGACGACGGTCCAGCCCTTCTCGTCACGGTGGCTGATGACAAATTCGGGGTGCATGGTTCGCCTAACGGCGATGCCCTGGAGAGAGGTTTCGGGCTGTGCCTGCCGCACGCCCGTTCCGCATATGCACGAACGATTCGCCGTGACCTCACCCACGAGCACGCGCGTGTCCAAGGCTCCGCCTCCGCGAAGGCGCGGCATGCAAACCCGGTGGTGCGCTGCCGGGCACGGTGCTCGGCACGGTGCGGAGCTCGACGCAGATCAAGGCGCCCCGGCCGTGGCGAACTGTGCGCTTACGGCCGGCCCGGTCGTGGGCGCCGCCTCACGGCAGACCGTCAGGAACTGGGCTTGCTGCGGGTGGCCCCGCCACGCCCGCGCAGGGTGACGCCCGCCTCGGTGAGGATGAGGTGGACGAAGCCGTACGAACGTCCGGTGCTGTCGGCGATGCTCCGGATCGAGGCGCCGCTTTCGTATGCGGCCTTCAGCTCGGCGGCGAGCTTGTCGCGTGCCGCACCGGTGATCCGCTTGCCCTTGTCCATGACCTCTCCTTCACTGTCCGAACGGCGATCATCGCGCACCCTGCGACCGCCCGTCAGGCAATCAGCCTGCTTCGACCGCGGCCCGTTCACATCGGATGTGAACCCCGTGCCGGCGAGATGCAGTTGCGGTCCAGGGGGTAGCGCTGCGATTGGTCTTGCTGCCTGGGGGCGTCAGGACGCGTGGGGCACTGCGCGGGTGAGGGGTTCGAGGTCGCCGTAGCGGGCGGCGTGGAGGGCTGCGGCCAGTTCGCGGGCCCGGGGATCGTTGTCCACGTCGTGCAGGACGAAGTAGACGGGGCCGGCGGAGGAGTCGGGGCGGATCTCCTGGGAGCGGATGAGGCGGATGACGGCCTCGCGCACGGCGTCGTACACCGCAGTGTCGATGGTGTGCTGGGGCGCGGTGAGCGCGTCGGTCTTGACCGTCCACCGGGACGTTGGGGCTCGACTGCGATGAACACGACGCGCTGATCTTTGGCCGCCTGGCGCGCGGCGTGGAAGGCGTCCAGGCCGGTCGCGTCCGGGATCCGGTCGGCGGGGCAGGGGGTCGGCAGCGGCTGCATGAGAGGCATCTCCCCAGGAGGGAGACGGAGGAGCTTTGTGTTGACGCGGCGCGTGTCCTTGCGGGCAGCGGACAGCGGGGACGTTGAGACGGTGCGCGACAGCGGCCTCCGGTTCCCCTTCCCGGACCGCATGACCGACAGCCCTGGCCTCTGCCCTTCGGGGGCATGGTCAGGGCTTCGCGCTGCGGGCGGTGTTCCCTGCGGAGGCCGAGGTGGTGCACTGGTGGGGCTGCCGGAGCGGCGGAGCCCCACCACGGTGGCACCGGCCCGGCAGCCCTGGAGCGCGGCGCCGATGCGCCTGCGGGCTCCTTGGGGATGCGGTGCGTCGTGTACGCACTGGCCTAACACCGCTCCGCACCTGGCAGCGGCCCGCGCCGACGGCGGGGCCCCGCTGCCAGGTGCGGCGGGCGAAACGCCGTCGACGGGGGCAGCGCCCCGCCGATCCAACTTCGCTGACAATCCGTCCAAGTTCGATGTCACCGGACAGATGAGTTCGGATGTCGGCCGAGGACCTGTGAGCCTCTGAATGTCGGCGGGATTCGATGTCACTCGGGTGCGTAAGGAGAGCATCTTCACCGGGTCGTCGGAGGATCTGTCTCAGGTTCAGCGGAAAGCGATCATTGGGCGCGATCGGTTCCCGGTGTGACGGATGCCCGGCAAGGTGGGGGTATGACAGTGGGATTCAGTGGCGCTGTGGCCGAGTACTACGCAAAGTTCCGACGTGGATACCCTTCCCAGGTTTTCGATGCGTTGCAGGAAGCCTTCGAGCTGTCGGAAGCCGATGTCGTGCTCGATGTGGGGTGTGGCACTGGCCAGCTTGCTCTTCCCTTCGCTTCCCGGGTTCGTTCCGTGGTGGGCGTGGACCCTGAGCCGGACATGCTGCGGCTGGCCCGGGACGCAGCCGATAGCCAGGGGATTCGGAACGCGACCTGGATGCTCGGTGCCGACACCGATGTTCCAGCGCTGAGGTCGTTGATGGGAGAGCGGTCGCTGGCGCTGACGGTCGTCGGACAGGCGCTTCATTGGATGCAGCACGATGAACTCTTCCGCGCCGTGTCGCCGCTGCTCCGTAGGGGTGGAGGCATCGCGGTGATTTCGAACGGAACGCCGCTGTGGCTGCAGGACAGCGCATGGTCTCGTGCCCTGCGCGGGTGTCTGGAAGGGTGGTTGGGCACCACGCTGGAAGCGTCCTGCGGCACCAGCAGCCGCGACCGGCTGAGGTATGCGCAGGCGCTGGAGTCCGCGGGTTTCGTCGATGTGCGGGAAATGGTGGTCGAATACAGGGGTGAGCTGAGCTTCGATCAGCTGTTTGGCGGAGTCTGCTCGGCAATCCCCGCGGATCAGTTGCCCGGACCGGATGACCACGCCGACTTCGCCGAACGTATCCGGCAAGCGCTCCCCGCGGACGAGCGGTTCACCGAGCATGTGAGGGTATCCACGCTCGTGGGACAGGTCGGGAACGTGGACGCTTAGCCCGCGGCTCGGGCAGCCAGTCGAAGACCCGCTTGGCGGTGTGCCGCTGCTTCGGCGGAGCATCGTGATCCCTGCGGAGCGTCTCGTCGATCAACGGCTTGTACGGATCCAGCCTGGTCGGACGCGGGGCAGCTCCGTGCGCGGCTCGGGCCAGACCAGGTCGAGTGCCTTTCGGACCGTCTGCCAGGTCACCCGTACTTGCGCTGCACAGCGCGCATCGACAGACTGCGGCTCCATCCCCGGCCAGGCCAGCCACGAAGGCCAGGAGGGCGCCCTGGAGGCCACTCCCGACCTCACCGCACCCCCGGAGCTGCTGCCCCTGGCCGAGGTCGCCCGGCGAAGAGTTCGATGCCTCCAGCGCCGACACCATGCGCCGGCACAAGGCCCGCCGCGACGACTTCCCCAAGGGCACCGAAGTGAACGGCCGAGAGGTCTACACCGTGGACCAGATCGGCGCGTACCACTCGCCCCAGAGGAAGAAGGCGTAGCCTAAGAGAGTAGCGGCAGTCGCGTGTACGGTGCTCTGACCAGGGAACACCGCACGAACGGCCCCCTCTCCGGAGGGGGCTTTTCCATGCCTGAGGCCACTCTAGAGGGGTCTTCCAGGGCGTACAGAACGGCTGCCGGTCAGAGGTCGAGGACAGCGCGTAGGGCCTGGTTGACGCGGGCCATGGTGGCGGGGTCGACGGTGCCGCGGTGGGTCGCCTCGGCGAAGCGGACGGCACGTAGTTGCTGGAGGTTCACGGCGACTGCGGTGCAGGGGATCGGGGTGTCGATGACGACGGACATCGCGGTTTGTCATCGAAGACCGAGCGTGTGATCAGCGGTGGGCCGTTACGGTCAGGCGTCCTAGCGCGGCATGGCCGGGCGGGCCCCACGTGGGCTTGCCGCCGGGGCGGCCGTGGACGCCGGCATCTCCGACGAGGATGCAGGTAAGGGCTTTCAGCACCGCCCAGCCACGGGCGCGGCGCAGGGTCGCCGCGTCTGGGGCCGGCTCGTATGCGGCATAGAAACGGTCGGCGGCGCCGTCCGGCAGCAGGATCCACGCGGCAGCGAGGTCGCAGGCAGGATCGCCCGCGCAGAGATCGCCGAAGTCGATCACACCGCAGAAGGTGCCGTCCGCGGTGAGGACATTGGCCGGATGCAGGTCCCCGTGGAGCCACAGCGGCGGGCCCGCCCAGCCGGGCGCAGCTGCGGCGTCCTCCCAAACGGCGCGGACGGCATCCGGGTCGGGGACCAGCCCCATCTCGGTGACCGAGGCGAGCTGCCCGGCGAACCCCTCAGCACCATCGGCCAGCAGCCCTCCGTGGTAACGGCCGACGGGAGCCCCGCTGGGAGCTGGCCAGTGCAGAGCGGTGAGGAAGGCGGCCAGGGCATCGGCCGCCTCTGCGGCGCGCGTGGCGGGAGATCGGTCCGCAGGCGCTCCCGGCACCCAGGTGGTGACGATCCAGGGCCGCGGAAAACGCTCGGAGGGCTCGCCGAGGCGCTGCGGTATGGGGACCGGCAGCGGGAGGTGCGGGGCAAGTGCGGGCAGCCACGTGTGCTCCTTGCGCAGCAGCTCGTCCGCGGACAGCGTCGCCCAGGGCAGCCGCACGGCGAGGTCGTCGCCGAGCCGCCACAGCTGGTTGTCCCAGCCGCGCGCGCCAAGCCTCAACGGGCGGTCGGCCAGATCAGGGTGCTGGTCGCGCAGCAGATCCCGGACCAGGTCTGCGGTGATCTCGATCTCGGTATGGGGCATCCAGAGCCACGCTAGTCGAACGGTGATCCGGCGTTTGTGACGCCCAGCCCCCTGTGCCGCTCAACTTTCGATGGCACGAACCCACCGTTCACTGATCTTCGCCCGGCAAAAGCCAAGGTTCGGTGGCACAGGACAGTCAGCAACGTGCCGGGCCTCGGTCTGCGGCCGGGCAGAAGATCGAACGCACGCTCTATTCAAAAGTATGAGCACCATCGCCTCGCACGCCCTGACCGACCGGCAGCGCCGCATCGTCGTGTGCGCGCGTGAGTGGATCGCTGAGCATGGCGAGGCGCCATCCGTGCGCGAGCTGGGAGCGGCCATGGAGCTGACCAGCACGTCCAGCGTCGCGTATCACCTGCGGCGGCTCCGGGAACGGGGCCTGGTGGTGGAGACCCGGGGCCGCCACGGCGACCGGTGCCCGCGCTGCGGGCAGTGATCGGCCATTCCGGAATTTTGGAATGGCGAGTGATGCGGGCCGGCGTCGCCTCTACCTGTGAGGAGGGGAGTTGGAAGGAGACGACCCAGTGCTGGGCGGTGATGAAGGCGCGTATCCAGGCGTCGAGGTGGACGTTCCGGTTGTCCCGGACGAGGAGGAGCGGTGTTCCGAGGTGCCGGTGGGCGGCGGTCCATACGGTCACGGACACGGATCCGGCGACCCGCCGCGCCGGGTAACTGCGCGATGCCCGGCGCATTGTGGCGACGTTGCTGGAGCCGGACGTCGCGGGTGCCGGCGGCACGACGGACGGGATCGCCTGAGTACGCGTACTCACCTCCCCTGAGGTGCTCGCCCCTGCTGACGCCGGCCGGCCCTCGACACACTGACCTTCCGCACTCCCCTACGAAGAGGTCCTGATGAGCCGTCCCCTGAGCCTGCGTCCCGCCACCGCGGACGACCTTCCCTGGATCCACGAACTGCGGCACCGGGTCTACGCGGAGGAGCTGGGCCAGCACGCGCCCAATGCCGAGGGGCGGCTGGTCGACGGGCTCGACGGCGACAACGTCTATCTGGTCGCGGCTCGTGGCCCGGTCCGTGTCGGGTTCGTCAGCGTGACGCCGCCCTGGGTGGGCCGGTACGGGCTCGACAAGTACCTGACCCGCGCGGAACTGCCGCTCCTCGACGAGGCCGACGTCTTCGAGGTGCGCCTGCTCACCGTCGAGCCCGACGCGCGGGCCGGTGCGGCGGGTGCCCTTCTGATGTACGCGGCGCTGCGCTGGACCGCGTCCCGGGGCGGGCGGCGGTTGGTGGCGATGGGCCGCGCCGACCTGGTCGGCATGTACCGGGCGGCGGGCCTGCGACCCGTCGGCCGTACCGTCCGCAGCGGCGCGGTCGAATTCGAGGTGCTCACCGGGGAGGTGGCGGAGCTGACGCGGGGCACGACGGGCCGGCACGCCGCGACCCTGACCCGGCTGGCGGCCGGCGTGGACTGGCGCCTGGACTCGTCGTTCGCGCCCCGCCCGGACGGCTGCGAGCACGGCGGGGCCTCGTTCACCGCGATCGGCACGGACTTCCGCAGCCTGGATCGGCGTCTCGAGGTGGTCGCGGCCGACGTGCTCGACGCCTGGTTCGCGCCGGCCCCCGGTGCGCGCGCGGCGCTCGCGGAGGACGCCGGGTGGGTCGCCCGTACCTCCCCACCGACCAGCGCGGAGGGCCTGCTCGCGGAGATCGCCGCCGCCCGCGGCCTGCCCGCGGAGACGCTCGCCGTCGGCGCCGGCTCCTCCGACCTGATCTTCCGGGCCTTCGGCCGGTGGCTGACACCGGCGAGCCGGGTCTTGCTGATGGACCCGGGGTACGGCGAGTACGCCCATGTCACCGAGCGGGTGATCGGCTGCCGCGTGGACCGGTTCCGGCTGCGGCGCGAGGAGGGCTGGCGGATCGATCCGGAGCGGCTGTCGGCGGTCGTCGCGGCCGGGGAGTACGACCTCGTGGTCGTGGTCAACCCGAACAACCCCACCGGCCGCCACGCGCCGGCCGCCGAGCTGCGCGCGGTGATCGCCGCCGCGCCGGCCCCGACCCGCTGGTGGATCGACGAGGCGTACCTCGGATACGTCGATCCCGCCGAGTCGCTCGCCCCGTTCGCCGCGACCGACCCGCGGGCAGTGGTCTGCACCTCGATGTCGAAGACGTACGCCCTGTCCGGCGTCCGGGCCGCCTACCTGGTTGCCGAGCCGGAGACAGCGGCGGAGGTACGCCGGTGGACGCCGCCGTGGGCAGTCGGGCTGCCGGCCCAGCTCGCCGCCGTGGCGGCCCTGCGCGACCCGGCCTACTACGCCGACCGGCTGCGGCACACCCACGGGCTGCGCCAACAGCTCGCCTCGGATCTGGCCGGGGTGGACACGTCCGTCCTGGTCGAGGAGTCGGTGGCGAACTTCCTTTCGCTGACCCTGCCGCCGGGCGGACCGAGCGCCGCCGCACTGGTCGCCGAGTGCCGGCGCCACGACGTGTATCTACGCGACCTGTCGCCGCTCTCCGCCGCCTACGAGGGCCGCACCGTGCGCGTCGCGGTCCGCGAGACCGCGGAGAACGCGCGCATCGTCGCCGCGTACCGGGCCGCCCTCACCGCCCTGCGCACCGCCTCCGCCGCCCCGGCCGGGTCTGCCCCCGCCGCCGGAGTCGCCAGGTGACCGGTGTGGACTCGCTGGCACCGTGGCTGGGCGGTGCGCTGCTGGTGAGCGGCGTGGCGGTGGGGGTGTCCCGGCGGCGCGAATTCATAGTCCGGTGGTGTGCATGGGCGGTCGGCGTGCCCGTGGTGACCGCCGCGTTCTGGTGGGGGCAGCCTGGTGTCGCCCTGCTCGCCGGGGTCGTCGCGGTGATCGCGGTGCTGGAGTTCGGTGCGCTGACCCGGCTGCCCCGCGCCGACCGGGCAGTGCTCGCCACGGCCGTGCCGGGCCTGATCGTCGCAGCCGCCTGGGTGCCGGATCAGGCCTGGCGGGTGGGCGCCGTAGGTGCGCTCGCGCTGGCCGCCGTACCGCTGGTGACCGGCGACGCCGAACAGGGCCTGCGCCGGCTCGGCACCAGCCTGCTCGGGCTGGTCTGGCTCGGCACGCTGGCCGCACTGGCGCCGCTCGGGACCGTGGCGCTGGCGCTGTTCGCGGCGGTGTCGGTGGCCGACGTGGTGGCGTTCTTCTCCGGGCAACGGCTGGGCGGGCCCCGGCTGTCGCCGCTGTCCCCGGCGAAGCGGTGGAGTGGGACGCTGTGCGGCGCGGCGGCGGGGCTGGGCGTGCTCGCGCTGCTCTCGGAGTGGAGCTGGCCAGCAGCAGTCGCGGTGGCTGTGGGCGGGCCGACGGGCGACCTGGTGGAGTCCCTGGTCAAACGGGGCGCCGGTGCCAAGGACTCGGGGCAGTGGCTGGCCGGGTCCGGGGGGTTGCTGGACCGAATCGATTCGCTAGTGGGGGCGTTGGTGATGGTGGTCGTGCTGGGGTGAGGCTGCGGGGGGCGGGCGTGCCGGGATGCTCGGACCGCCTGCGCCGGAGCGGCTCCGTTGCGTACGGTGCCCCCTGGACGAGGTGAGAACCCACACTGGAACCCGGCCTGGCCGGCGGACTGGCAGCGGCACTTCGCAGCGGTGCGCGAGATGCTCGTGGAAGAGAGCGTCCTCGCATACGTGGAACCCGGTGTCACCGTCCACGGCATGGACATCGGCCGTTGGCTCCAGAAACAACGTCAGCACACCGTCTGGACTGGGCTGATGGACGGACAGCGCCAGCGCCTGGAGCAGCCCGGCATCACGCCGCTGGCCCCGGCTCCGGAGGCGGAGGTGCCCGCGGCGCCGTCCACGGCGCCCGTGAGCGCCTTCGAGACGGGCGTAGCAGCCCTGGCGCGCAGTACCAAAGCCCGCACCGGCTCCCTGGTGGTCCCCAGAGCCCATGTGGAGCGGCTGGAAGACGGCACCGAAGTACGACTCGGAGTATTCCTCTCCAACACCAAGACCCGCCGCGCCAAACTCACCGCGGACAAGTTGGCCGCACTCGCCAAGCTCGGGCTGGAGTGGACCGCGGCAACAGCGTGAGGCGAGGCGGTGCCTCCGTGCTCGGACTGCCCTCTTCACACCGGGGATCGGTGCCCTTTCCCTGGCTGGCTGCACGTTGAGCGATTCCGTTGACATGCTCCCCCTCCTGAGGAGGGGGATTCCTACGGCTTGCGCCGTGGGGTTTTCTGCTTCGTCGCCGACTGCCCGCCCGGAGAACTCCGTTGAGGTCTTACACCAGCTCCGCAGACTGTCACCGCCAGCCCGGCGGCCAGAAGGTTGCGTGCTGCGTTCACGTCCCGGTCGTGGGTCGTGCCGCAGTCACACGTCCAGGTGCGGACGTTGAGCGGCATCTTGCCCTGCAAGGTGCCGCAGTGGGAGCACAGCTTGGACGAGGGGAAAAAGCGGTCGACCGCGATCACTTCCCGCCCGTACCAGGCGGCCTTGTACTCCAGCAGGCCCCGGAAGTCCGACCACGCCGCATCCGAGATGGCGCGGGCCAGTTTCCGATTCTTGACCATGTTGCGCACGGTCAGGTCCTCGATCACGAGCGTTTGGGTTTCACGAACGAGACGAGTGGTCAGTTTGTGCAGGTGGTCGCGGCGACGGTCGGCGATCCTCGCGCAGATCTTGGCGACCTTGCGCCGGGCCTTGGCCCGGTTCGCACTGCCCCGCTCCTTCTTCGACATGCGGCGCTGAGCCTGGGCGAGGGCGGCACGGTCCTTGCGTTCGTGCCGGGGATTGGCGATCTTCTCCCCGGTGGACAGGGTCACCAGGTGGTCCAGACCGACGTCGATTCCCACGGCCGAATCGGTAGCGGCAAGTGGCTCGACGGCCGGGTCCTCGCACAGCAGGGAGACGAACCAGCGCCCCGCGGCGTCCTGCGACACGGTCACCGTGGACGGGGACACGCCCTCGGGCAGCGGGCGCGACCACACGATATCCAGCGGCTGGGCCATCTTCGCCAGAGCCAGCTCCCCAGCACGGAACCGGAAACCGCTGCTGGTGTACTCGGCAGATTTCCGCGACTTCTTCTTCAACTTGAAGCGAGGGTACTTGGCCCGCTTGGCGAAGAAGTTACTGAACGCCGTCTGCAAGTGCCGCAGACACTGCTGGAGCGGCACGGCGGAAACCTCGTTGAGGAACGCCAGTTCCCCGGTCTTCTTCCATGCGGTCAGCATGGCCGACGTGGCGTTGTAGTTGACCCGCTCCTGCCGCGCCCACGCCCCGGTGCGGGCGGCAAGCGCAAGGTTGTAGACCTTGCGCACGCACCCGAACGTGCGCGACAGCTCGGCCGCCTGCGCATCGGTCGGATAGAAGCGGTACTTGAACGCCCGCTTCACACACGTCGTGGACACGCCCACAAACTAGTGTGACCGCCGCACAAGACAAAACCTGCGGGTCAGAGCACGGGCTTTCGCCCTGGGGCGAAAGCCCGCACCTTGCCCTGCTCCGCAGGAGTCCGCTTCCTCCCTGCCTGAAGGCAGGGGTATCCACGGAGGAACCCGATGAATGATCAAGAAGCTGCGCTGGCCCAGGCTGGTCGCCTGGTAGGAGAACTGTTCCCACACGCGCTCGGGGCCGTTCTCGGCGGGTCAGCTGCCCAGGGCCGTTCCACTCCGACCAGCGACCTCGACATCGGTGTCCTCCTCCCTGACTCCGCAGGAAGCGGCCGGGAAGTGATCCGCCACGAAGGACGCCTTGTGGAACTGTTCCTCAACTCCGTAGGGGATTTGCCCAAGTTCTTCGAGTGGGACCGTGCTCGCCGCCGGGGGACGGTGGTCTTCGTCTATGCCCAAGGGGTAACGCTGACTGACCCCGATGGCCAAGTGGCCCGCACATGTCAGCTGGCACAAGAGATTGTTGCCCTGGGGCCACCGCCCTTGACGGCAGAGCAGTGGCGCCACGGCCGCTATGTGCTGACCTGCTACTTCGACGACCTCGTTGACACCCCGCCCTCAAGCCGCCACGAGCAGCTTGTCATCGCTGACCACGTGCTTCGGGAAGCTGCCGAACTACTCACTGCCCACCATGGTGCGTGGACAGGAATCGGCAAGTGGCTGCCCCGCCGGCTCGTGGCGGCGAACCCAGATCTGGGAACGGCCCTGCTGGACGGATACCAGGCTGTGGCAGAACGGGCTGACCCAACCCGATTGGCAGCCACGGTTAAGGAGCTCCTGGATCTGATCGGCGGGCCATTGCGAGAGGGGTACTCGCACCGGTGGCAGACATACGAAGCATGCGGAACCTGACGCCGTTCAGTACTTCTTCGCCCAGTCTGAGCGCGCCCCCTGCGGGTGAGCCTTCGGGTCATGAGCGTGCTGAGTGCCCAGGTCAAATGGGCTTCTGAGAGTTGCGGCAGACGCTCGTAGTCGCGGATCTGTGCCAGAGGTGCCACGTCGGCGTGCCTGCCGGGGCCGTGGGCGGCTGAGCGGAGACAGCAGTGACCGGCCGGCGGCCTCTCGCGTGCCAGAAAGCCACGGAGGCCGGCCACCGGCCGGTGTCTGTGCTCGGAACTGCCGGGACTACAGCGTCGGGTCGATGTCCGGCTTGCCCGTACCGCCTACATGCTCGCTCTGCTCCTTGAGCTGGCGGGCCTTGTCCTTCAGACGCTGACGCTCCTGCGGGTCAGTGGCGCGTTCCGCGGCCTGTTCCAGGTCCTGAGCCTTAGCACGCATCTGCTGGGCACGACCGGTCTCGCCTGCAGCGCTCATGATCACTCCTTAGGTGATGAGGAAGAGCGGGCCACACCAGAGAAACAGGCCTCGTCACCCCCTGCATGTCGAGCGGTCACCCACTGCTATCTACGCAGCTGGAAGAGCCCTCGCGGAACGACGGCACAGCCCGGGGAGTGCCGACCAGCCACCTGATGGGGGTGGACGCGGCCATGGCGTCCGTCATCAACGAGTCAGGCCGGCCCCGGGGATGTCATGGCTGACTCCCCAAGGCGTGTGGTGTGTGCCTGGCTCGAAGTCAGTTCTCTTCGGCCGCCGTGGCGGCGATCCAGTCGGCGGCTTCAGCGTCGGTCATGAGTAGCACCTGAGTCTGGTGGGCGGTGCTGTGCTGGACGACGTGGACGCGGCCGGGTGCGCGCTGGCCTTCGAGGCCGGGCCGGCTGTCGGGGCGAGCCACTGCCAGATGTCGGCGGTGACCCGTGAGACGGGTGTTCTCCAGAGCGGGCGGGATCGTGTCGGCAGAACCGGGCAGTGCCGGTTCGTGGATGCCGGGGCCGGGATGGTCGGTCCAGGTCGGAGGGGAACTCAGAGTGGGACAAGCTCGGGGTGGCGCAGCAGTGGCTGCTGGAGAGCGTGTTCGGGATCGAAGAGGCCGGGGAGGACGAGCGGCCGGTACGCCGCACCCAGGATGACAAGTGGATGCTGGGCACCAACTCGCTGTGCTGCCTGGGTACGTTCAGGTGCCCTTCACGGGCGTGGAAGCGGCGTGCGGCGCTCAGGTTGCCGTGGAAGAGGCTGGGCGAGGCGCGATCGGTGCAGTGTCCGAGGGCGTGCCAGTGGCGCTGGGCATGTTCCTCGCCAACCAGCGCAAGCGGTTCTGCAAGGAGACCGTGCCGATCGTGGACGGCCCCGTGGTCCCCACCGCGAGCACACGGTCGCCGAGCAGTCGAAGAACTATCGGTACTCCACCAACCACCAGGTCGTCATCGACACCGACACCCGACTCGTCGTCGCCGTTGGCCGGCCCCTGCCCGGCAACCGGAACGACTGCAAGGCATGGGAACTGTCCGGAGCCAAGGCCGCTGTCGGGAAGGCCGTTGTCATCGCCGACGATGGATACCGGGGCACAGGCCCGGTCATCCCGCACCGCCGCGAGCGCGGCCAGGACGAACTTCCCACTTGGAAGGAGGAGCACAACGCCTCCCACCGCAAAGTCCGAGCCCGTGTCGAGCACGTCTTCGCCCGCATGAAGACCTGGAAGATCCGCCGCGACCGCCGCCTCAAAGGCGACGTTGTCCACCACGCAGCAGGCGAGACGTGCTTGGTCAGCCTGGCTTTGTCATCCCGCCCAAGGGAGTACGGCGCGGCGACACCTTGCGATGGCTGATCCGCCAGCCGTCAGCGGTGCGCGCCACGATGTCGTCGTAGGAGACGGAACCGCAAGAGCCGTCCGCCCTGATGCCCAGACCTTTGGATCGGACCTGCACCCGGCCGTCTGCCGACGCCATTACGACGACGTTGGTGACGTGATGCGCGACGGGGTTGGCGGCTCCCAGCGCCCAGGCCGCTTCTCGGATGGCCGCCACCCCGGACAACGGCGCCTGGCCGAAGTCGGTGAGGTCGTAGACCACATCGGAGGTGAACAACTCCTCCAACCGGTCAAGGCTTCCGTCGTCAACGAGGTGACCGTGCAACGAGACCAGTTCGGTGATGGCCAAGCGATCTTCAAGAGCGAGCGCCACACGCGTCCTCTCCGGTCCGGCGTCGAAAGGCCAGGCCGAGCATCGATCCGTCGACAGCACGGCACCACACCGCTCAACGCGTTCGGGAGCGTCCGGTAAGAACAGGGCCGTGCACGTCGGGATCGTCTCTTACCGACGGTCAGCCTGCCACCGACTTGTCCACCTGCGCCCTGTCACCGTCAGCCGAAGCATGGTTTCGGGACAGCCCTTATAGCTTGATCTTTAACCTGTGCGGCGTGGTCGTGGGGTGGTTGACTTCGTCGTTCTCTTTTTCGCTGCCGCTGTTTTGCGGGGTGTATGCACGTCGTGGCGGGGTGTGGGTCGTGTGTTCTTTTGGCCCGGCGGCCGTCCGGGGCCAGGGCGCGAAGGTTTCGGTGCTTGGGCTGGACAGGCCGATTGCGGGCGGATGTGCCGGAAGTCGCGGCGGACTCGGGCGGGGGTGAGTCTGTCCGGCGGGGTGGGTTTCTCCCAGGGACGGCGCCGGTCGGCTGCGAGTGGGCGGGCGAGCCGCAGTTGGGTGTAGGCAGCGAGGATCAGCCAGGTCCATCGGTCGGCTGCCTCGGGGGTGCGGAGCTTTGGGGAGGTCCAGCCGAGGGTCTGTTTGAACAGGCGGAAGGTGTGCTCGATGTCGAAGCGCCGGAGATATGCCTGCCAGAGGCGGTCGGCGTCGTCCGGGGTGGCATCGGTGTCTGACCACCACAGCCAGACCGGCTTGGGTGTTGCTCCGCTGGGCAGATGGCCGATGTCCAGGCGGATCACCGTTCCTTCCACGATCGGGAGGGTGCCGTCTGCGGCTGCCCAGGAAGAACGGTGGGTCAGCTTGGGGTGCAGCCGGTTCCAGGACCGGGCCCTGGCAGTGCCGTAGAGGCGGGTGTCGGTGATGGTTTCGGTGTCCGGGAGGCTCCAGGTGTTGGGCTGTCCGAAGACGAACTCGCCGCCGTGCCGGGGCGGTCGGCCCTGAGTGTGTGGCAGCCGTAGTGGGACCGCTCTGCGCAGGACGCGGTCGGATCGCATCCTGGCCAGCACCTGGACCGGCAGGTCACCCAGGAGGAAGCCGAGGCGGGGCGCGTCGTATCCGGCGTCCGCGACGATGAGGATGTCGGGGTCGCCCGCCTGCCACTGCCCTGCTGCGATGAGTCGCTGCAGCAGATCGCGCAGTTGCCGGGCGGTGACGGTTGCGGTGTCGTCGCCAGGCTTCAGACGCAGCGCGTCCAGCGGCGCCGTCCATGAGCTACGGCCCGGCTCGAGCGCGCAGACGATCGAGTAGGGCCAGCCGGGGACCGGGATGTGCTGGTCCTTGCCCCGGCCATAGGTGTGACACAAAATCCGCTCGGGTGAGGTGTGGGCGTCGGGCCGCAGCCAGCAGGTGACATCGATCGCCAGGACCAGCCGGCCGTCGGCAGACCGCGGCAGTGGCACCTCTGCCAGTGCCCGCCGCAGCTGGCCGTCATCGATGCGTCCACGGGCCATGGCTGCGTAGAGCCCTCCATGGCCGCGGCGGTGTTCACCCACCAACGACAGTTCGGCCAGCGACCTCACCGGCCCGTCGCCGCACAGAACAGCATCAGCCAGCTCGAACAACACGTCCGAACGGGAGGTCAGGCAGGCATAGAACTCGCCCCGGAAGCATGACAGTTGTGCGAGCGACTCTCGCCGGGCGTCGTGATGCAGCAGACTCATCCTCACGGCCTTCGTGCTGAATGTGTGTGTTCCTTGGTCGGAGCGCATGTTCAGACGAAGGCCGCCTTCATGTCCGGCAGATACCAAACCGAGTGATCAAGTTCGACGGACCATTCGACGCCGCACGTTAAAGATCAAGTTATAGGGCCTGTTGCGAAAGTGCTGGTTACAGCCACTCGTTGATCGCAGCGATCAGCACGGCCTCGTAGCCGGCGGCGAACTTGCGGGTCCGTGGGCTGTCCGAGCAGGAAGGTGTCGGCTCCGTCCGTGCCGAGCGTCGGCCACGCCTGCCCTCCGGTTCCCGCGATCCGTCAGGCCGACAAGGGCCTTGTGAGGCACTCGAACACTCGGCATGCTGACCCGATGTTGGCTTCTATCGTTCCGTTCGTCGGTGCGGCTTTTCTGATTGCGATGGTCCCCGGGCCGAGTACGGCTGTGATCCTGCGCCGAGCGGTGATGAATGGCCGTAGAACCGGTATGGCCACGGTCCTGGGCAATGAGTGCGGGGTGCTGCTGTGGGGTCTCGCGGCGGCGTTCGGGCTCTCCGCCCTGCTGCTGGCCTCGCAGATCGCCTATGAAGCGATGCGGATCTTCGGCGCCACGGTACTGGTGTGGATGGGGGCCCGCGCGCTATGGCAGGCGCGGCGGGTCGGCGGGCCGGGTGAGGAACCGGTGGAGACGGCAGCGGTGGGGCATCGGCGGGCGTACTGGCAGGGATTGGTCACCAACTTCGCCAATCCCAAAGCGGGCGTGTTCGCCGTGTCTTTCCTGCCGCAGTTCGTGCCGCAGGGAGCCTCGGTGCTGCCGACGCTGGTCGCCTTCTCGGTGATCTGGGCGGTGGTGGACCTGATGTGGTACCTGCCACTGGTCTGGCTGGCCGGGCGGGTGCGCAGTGCGTTCCAGCGGCAGTCGGTTCGACGCCGGATGGAGCAGATCTCCGGTGCCGTCCTCGTCGGCCTGGGGCTGCGACTGGCGGTCGAGCCGTAGTCAGTCAAAGCCACCCGTCCGCGTCCGCTCGCTCCAAGGAAGAGACAACCGCTGTGCACGCTGTCATCGTCCGGTGGGACCTGTCCGCTTCCGGTCGGACCATCGAGTCCAGGCGCACCTACCTGCGTGAGGAGTCCGTTTCCGCGTTCTCCGAAGTGCCCGGGCTCCGCTTGAAGATGTGGGTCTCCGATGCCGACGCAAACAGGTGGGGCGCCGTCCTGCTGTGGGAATCCAGGGAGGCAGCGCAGCAGCCGCTGCCCAGCCGGGCGCTTGAGCTGATCGGTTACCCAGCGACAGTGGCTCATTCATTTGACGTGGAGGCCACCACCGAGGGTCGTTTCGAGACGCAGCAGCTCGCACTGCGCGGCCTGGCCTTCGACGGGACCGCCGATGTAGTGCAGTAGAGATGGTTGGGACACGAGCGCGGAAGCGGCTCTGCGCGGCGGCCGTTGGAAGCACGGCGTCGAGTCGGCCGTCGACGTCACTTGGGTCGGCCGCTACTACGAGCGGCTCGCCGACTATGCCGTGTCGGTAGCCCAGCGCGTCCTTGCGAGGCAGGGACGCGCTGGGGTCTGTGAACATCGATCTTGGTGGCAGATGATCACGCCCGTGGAGCGTGGTGATCTGACAAACCGCCAGTGGGCCGAGCTCGAGCCGTTGCTGCCACAAGGCAAGAAGCCTGGGCGGCCTCCGGCTTGGCCCCGGCGGCAGCTGATAGACGGCATACGGTCACGGACGCGGACGGGCACCCCGTGGCGGGATGTGCCCGAACGGTACGGCCCGTGGGACCGGGTGTACGACTTGTTCCGGCGCTGGCAGCGGAATGGCACCTGGGCCCGGATCGTCGCCCAACTCCAAGCGCAGGCCGACACCAGGGGCCTGATCACCTGGAACGTGAACGTCGACTCCACGGTCTGTCGGGCCCACCAACACACCTCCCCGATGTCGTGGCCGACTGCCTCGACCACGAGGCGTCGTCGGCGCCGGACGAGGCCGGTGAGATCTGGCGCGCCGTGTTCGTCCCGAACCGGATCCCCTCCGACGCCCCGTGCTTCCGTCTGACGGACAACCAGACGTTCGTCTACTGGAACGGCCGGGCGGCACGCCTGATCCAGACCCTCGCCGGAGCGGAGAGCGTCGAACTCCGCCTCGTATGGTCGACCGACCCCACCGCTGAGCCCCACCCCCGCCCGATGGGGTTCTGACCGGGGGCCGAGCCGAGGCCCGACACACCGCCACGCTCGCCCTGTTCGTCCGGTCGGGGGCAGTCAGGGCGAGCGTCGCGATCAGTCCGTACGCCGTTACGCAGGACGTCTTTTGAAGGCTGTTCGCAGTCGGATTCGCGATCAACCGGCGAACGGTGCGGTCGTGCCCCCTACTCTGAAGGAGTAGTTGGGCAGGGACTCGGGGAAGGGCTGTTGTGGCGCAGGTGGTGCTGGTGCACGGAGTGGCTCAGCAGTTCGAGGGGCCGGAGCTGTTGTCGTTGCGTCTGGGCGCCGCGCTCCGTGACGGGGTGAAGCTGGCCACGGGGAAGGCACTGCAGCCGGAGGCCGTGGCGTGCGCGTTCTACGGGAACTGCTTCGTCGAGCCAGGGACGCGGTCGGACGGCCTCCCGGCGTGGAACGAGCGCGATGTGGAGGACGGCCTGGAGGCCGAACTCCTCGACGCGTGGTGCCGCCGGGCGGAGGAGATCGACGACGCGGTGCCGCCTGCCGACGAGGAGGGGACGCGAGGGCCGGCCGGGTACGCCGCGTCCCGGCTGCTGCTCTCCCGGTGGGTGCGTGAGCGGCTGAACGCTCTGACGGAGGCCCGGTTCTTCCGGCCGGTGTCGGAGCGGATACTGATCGGTGAGCTGAAGCAGGTGCGCCGGTATCTGGACGAGCCGCCGGTGTGGCAGGCCGCCCGCGCGGCGGTCGCGGCCGAGATCGGTGCGGACACACGGGTGGTGGTGGCACATTCGCTGGGTTCGGTCGTAGCGTACGAGGCGCTGTGCGAGAACCCCGACTGGCCGGTGACCGATCTGGTGACGGTGGGCTCTCCGCTGGGTCTGCCGGTGATCCACCGGAGGCTGAGCCCGCTGCCGGTGGAGGGCCGTGGGGCGTGGCCCGGCGGGGTGGCGCGGTGGACGAACGTCGCCGATCCGGGTGACATCGTCGCGCTGGTGGGCGAGCTGGCCCCGCGGTTCGCGTCCGGACCCGGCGACGGCGTGGCCGACCGGACGATCACCAACGGGGTGCGGATGCACGACTTCGAGCGCTATCTGACCGCCCCCAAGACCGGGACCGCCGTCGCCGCCGGCCTCCGGGCGCCGCACGCATGACACCCCCCGCAGCCGCAGAAGACGCCGAACTCGCCGTGGCGGGGCGCCGGTTCCTGATCGCGGCCGGTGTCGGCACGTTCCGGGAGTCGGGCATCGACGGCCTGCCCGGCGTCCCGGCGGACGTGCGCCGCGTACGGGAACTGCTCGAGCCGATGGGATACACACCCGTCCTCACCGATCTGGCCGCCGATCCGACCCGGGACGCGCTCGCCGAGGGCATCGAGGACTGGACCCTGGAAACGGCCCTGGGTTCGGACGACGTGGTGGTGGTGTACTTCGCCGGACACGGCGTCCACGAGGAGGACCGCCACTACCTGCTGTGCAGCGACACCAGGCCCGGCCGCTGGACCCGGGCACTGGCCGCGGAGGACCTGGCCCGGCCGCTGGTGAAGAGCCCGGTCGGGCATCTGCTGGTCATGCTCGACACCTGCTATGCCGGGGCCGGCACAGCGGACATCAGCCGGCTCGCCGCCGACCTGGCGGACCTCCACCGCGGGCGGGCCAACCGCTGGCACCTGGCGGCCGCCCGCGCCAGGGACCGGGCGCGGGAGAACGTGTTCGTCGACGCCCTCGCCGACGTCTTCGCCCACCCCCGCCACGGCGCCACCCAGCAGTACGTGAGCGTGCGCGAGGTCACCGAACGCGTCAACAACCACTTCAGGGCCCACCGCCCCAGCCAGCAGGCCCGGTTGACCACCACCGAGACCGACGGCCAGGACCCCTTCTTCCCCAGCCCCCTCTACCTGCCCGGACTGCCCGCCGACGGCATCGACCTGGTCGGCCTCGCCCTGCTGCGCCGCCGCCACGCCGGGCACTTCGATCCCCGTAGCCGCGGGCTCGAACACGCCGGGGAACGCGGCGACTACTTCACCGGCCGCGCCCGCGCCCTGGCCGACCTCACCGCGTTCCTCACCGCCCCGGACGCGGACCACGACCGCAAGGCCCGCGTCGTCACCGGCGACCCCGGCTCGGGCAAGTCGGCACTACTGGGACGCCTCCTGACCCTGACCGACCCCGACACTCCGAGGACGCGGGCGGTCCCGGGTGCCTCCGGCGGCGAACAGCTGCCACTGCCGGCATATCCCTCCGTGATCGCCCTGCACGCCCGCCGGGCCTCCCTGGCCGACCTGGTGACCGACCTCGCCGCAGCCCTGCACCTGCCCTCCCCCGCCGACCGCGACACCGTGCTGACCGCACTGTCCGCCCGCACCACACCCGTCGCCGTCGTGGTGGACTCCCTCGACGAGGCCGGAACCGCGGGCGACACCCGAGAGAGCCGACGCATCGCCGGCGAACTCCTCCAGCCCCTCTCCACCCTCCCCTCGGTACGGCTCGTCGTCGGCACCCGTCGCCCCCAGATCCCCGCCCTCGGCCACGCCGTACACGTCCTCGACCTCGACGCGCCGGAACACATCACCCGCGCCGACATCACCGCGTACGCCCGCGGCGTCCTCGAAGACGCCCAGGACCCCGACAGCCGCTCCCCCTACCGCCACGACCCCGCCCTCGCCGCCACGATCGCCGACGGCATCGCCGAACGAGCCCGCTTCTCCTACCTCGTCGCCCGCATGACGGCACGCGCCCTCGTCCACGGCCAGATCACCGTCGACACCGGCCGCCCCGACTGGCACCAGCACCTCCCCAGCGACGCGAAGGAAGCCTTCGCCACCTACCTCGACCGCTTCGGCCCCGACCGCCCCAAGGCCGAACGCCTCCTGCGCCCCCTCGCCTACGCCCAGGGCGCCGGCCTGCCCTGGTCCACCCTCTGGGCCCCCCTCGCCGAGGCCCTGTCCGGCCTGCCCTGCTCCCAGGCCGACCTCGACTGGCTCCACCGGCACGCAGGCGCCTACATCATCGAGACCCCCACCCCCGAGGGATCCGCCTACCGCCTCTTCCACGAGACCCTGGCCGAACACCTGCGCCGCACCGGCCACGAACACGACGACCACGCCACCATCGCCCACACCCTCACCGCCCTGGTCCACAAAGACCCTGCCACCGGCGTGAACGACTGGCACCTGGCCCACCCGTACATCCGCCACCACGCGGCTACGCATGCGGCGGCGGGTGGCGTCCTGGTCGGGTTGCTGTTCGACCCCGAGTACCTCGTCCACGCCGCCCCTGCCCCGTTGCTGCGCGCCCTGGACACAGTGACTGCCCCGGCGCACCGCATCGTCGCCGACATCTACCGCGCCTCGGCCGCCGCTCACGCCCCGCTCCCCGCGGACGCCCGCCGCGACATCCTGGCGATCGATGCGGCCCGCTACGAGTACCCTCAGCTCGCCGCCAAGCTCGCTCGGACCCGCCCATGGGCACCACGCTGGGCTACGGGCAGCCTTGTTCACCCTGCGCACCGGGCCACTCTCACCGGCCACACAGGCAGGGTCGGCGCTGTAGCAGTGGTGGAGATCGACACCCGCCCCCACGCCGTCACCGCCGGCGAGGACGGGACGGTGCGCGTGTGGGATGTGGCCTCCGGCACCGAACGTGCCGTCCTCGCCGGTCACACCGGCAGCGTGATCGCGGTGGCGGAGTCCGAGATCGACAACCGTCCGCATTTCCTCACCACCCACGGCGACGGGACGGTGCGGGTGTGGGATCTGGTCTCCGGTTCCGAACACGCCGCGTTCACCGGCCACACCGAGTGGGTCGATGCGCTGGCGGTGTCGAAGGTCGGGGGCCGTTCCCACGTCCTCACGGCCAGCAGGGACGGGACGGTGCGGGTGCGTGACCTGGCCTCCGACACCGAACGTGCTTTCCTCTCCGGTCACACCGGCAGGGTGACAGCAGTGGCGATGGTCGAGCTCGACGACCGTCCTCACGCTCTCGTCGGTCAGGATGACGGGACGGTGCGGGTGTGGGATCTGGTCTCCGGCTTTGAACGCATTGCCCTCACCGGCCACATCCACGGCGTGAACGCGGTAGTGGTGACGGAGATCGACAACCGTCCGCACGCTCTCACCGCCGGTGGCGACGGGACGGTACGCGTGTGGGATCTGGTCTCTGGCTCCGAACGCGCCGTCCTCATCGGCCACTTCGCCGGCGTGAACGCGGTGGCGGTGGTGGAGATCGACAACCGCCCCCACGCTGTCACCGCAAGCGAGGACAGGACGGTCCGGGTATGGGATCTGGCCTCCGGCTCTGAACGTACTGTCCTCACCGGCCACACAGACCGTGTGACGGCGGTGGCGGTGACCGTGCTCGACAACCGCCCCCACGCCGTCACCTCCAGCGATGACGAGACGGTGCGGGTGTGGGATCTGGCCTCAGGCACCGAACATGACGCACTCAGCAACCACACCCGTTGGGTGAGCGCGCTGGCGACGGCGGAGATCTACGACACCCCCTACGTCCTCAGCGGCGACGGCGGGACGGTGCGGGTGCGCGAACTGGCCACCGGCACGGAACGGGCCGCCCTCACCGACCACGGCGGCTGGGTGAG
The DNA here is from genome assembly GCF_045040855.1 of Streptomyces sp. NBC_00009. Taxonomy (NCBI): domain Bacteria; kingdom Bacillati; phylum Actinomycetota; class Actinomycetes; order Kitasatosporales; family Streptomycetaceae; genus Streptomyces; species Streptomyces sp. NBC_00009. Next base: position 8,572,748 of record NZ_CP108312.1, on the reverse strand, counting down.
CGCATTGGTGGTGACGGAGACCGACAACCGTCCCAACGTGCTCATCGGCGGCGACGAGATGGTGCAGGTGTGGGACCTGGCCACCGGCACGGAACGGGCCGCCCTCACCGACCGCGGCGACTTGGCGACCGCGCTGGTGGTGACGGAGATCGACAACCGTCCCCACGCCGTCACCGCCGTCCATGACGGGACGGTGCGGGTGTGGGATCTGGCTTCAGGCACCGAACGCGCCACCCTCAGCAGTCAATCGGGTTGGGTGGGTTCGGTCGCGGTGGCGGAGATCGGCCACCGTCCCTACGCCCTCTTCGCCGACGGCGAGACGGTGCGGGTGTGGGATGTGTCTTCCCACACCGAACGCCCTGCCCTTACCGGCCACCTCGGTCGCGTGAACGCGGTGGCGGTGACACAGCTCCACGGCCTTCCCCTCGCCGTCACCACGGGCAAGGACCGGACGGTGCGGTTGTGGGATCTGGTCTCCGGCACGGAACGTGCCGTCCTCACCGGCCACACCGACGAGGTGAAGGCGGTGGCGGTGACGGAGATCGACCAACGCCCTCATGCCATCACCACCAGCGAGGACGGTTCGGTGCGGGTATGGGACCTGCTCACGACCCGCGTGGTGGCGGCGCTCGCGCTCCCCCTGCCGGCGCAAACCGTCTCGGCGCACGGCGATGTCATCGTCCTGGCCATGGCCCACGAAGTCGTCACGCTCCAGCGCACCCGCACTCCATAACGGTGTCTCAACAGGCCCGGTCGAAACAGGCGCTGGCCGGAGCCGCCCAACCAGCCGCCATGTGTTCGACGTGCCACCTGTATGCCGCCGCCACTCGATGCCCTGCACAGCCCGCGGACGGTCGCAACGCGGCCGTGATCTTCACGTACGACACGGGCAGGACGTTCTGGCAAGGTCTTCACTCCTTGGACGACTTTGTTCCAACAGGAGTTCGTGGCGGGGCTTGGATGCGGGCGGGCCGACTACGTCTACGTCTGGGTCGACCGCATCCGCCTGCGCGAGACGAAGTCGTGCGTACTGGTCCTGATGGGCGTGCGCGCCGACGGCACCAAGGAGCTGATCGCCATGAGCGACGGCTACCGCGAATCCGCCGATTCATGGGCGGATCTCCTGCGCGACTCCGCTCGCCGCAGCCTGCGCGCTCTCGTCCTTGCGGTCGGCGACGGCACACTGCTTCTGGAAGGCCCTGGCCGAGGTGTTCCCCGAAACCCGCCATCAAAGGTGCTGGGTTCATAAAATCGCCAACGTTACGAACGCCCTGCCGAAATCCGCCCAGCCCGGCGCGAAGAAGGCCCTGCAGGAGATAACAACGCCGAGGACCGCGACCATGCACAAAGGGCTGTGGCCGCGTTCGCCAAGGCCTACGGCGGGAAGTTCCCCAAGGCCGTCAAGCAGACCACCGACGACGTGGACGAGCTGCCGGCCTTCTACGACTTCCCCGCCGAGCACTGGATCCACTTGCGCACCACGAACCCGATTGAGTCGACTTTCGCCACTGCCCGGCTGCGGACCAAGGTCAACCCGGGCGCTGGCAGCGCGGCCGCCACCCTGGCCATGGTCTTCAAGCTCGTCGAGTCCGCCCGGCAGCGGTGGCGGGCCGCGAACGCACCCCACCTCGTCACCGTGGTCCGTGCCGGAGCCCGCTTCGAGCGCGGCCACCTCGTCGAACGCTCCGAGAGCCACGCGGCCTCAACGACCGCAATTGATCCACGGGCCATGACTCCTGCCCCCCCAGAGGCCCGGCAGCAAGCCGGCACGTCGGGCCGATGAGTTTGCCGGTTGCCTGAAGTCTTCCTTGTGCCACTCCCGCCCCGTCGGCGGATCAGGAAACGCCGGATCTCGGTCATGGAGGAGAGATGGAGGCCAGGATGAACAATCCGATTCGGCTGTACATGTCGATGTCGCTCGACGGCTATATCGCCGGCCCGGACGATCGGCCAGGGCAGGAGCTCGGACGCGACGGTGGGCGGCTCTTCAACTGGCTCGACGACCGGGAGCCCGACGGTCCGAGCGGCCAGGTCTACCGCGAAGCGCTGGCGACCGGCGCGGTGATCTCCGGCCGTCGGACCTTCGAACTCGCCGGGCGCTGGCAGGGCGACCACCACGACGGCGTACCGATCTTCGTCCTCACCCACCAGGTGGATGACGGGGACGTGCCACCCGGCCACGCGCGTTTCGTCACCGATGTCGAGGACTGCGCCCGCCAGGCTCGCGCAGCCGCAGGGGACCGGCCGGTCATGGTCCATGGGGCGGGGACGGCCCAAGCACTTCTCCGAGCCGGGCAGGTGGACGAGATGGAGATCCACCTGGTTCCGGTCCTCCTCGGGGAGGGCCGGCGGCTGTTCGACCACCTGGGTAGCGATCACATCGAACTCGACCTCGTCCGGCGGCTCGAAGATCGAGACGTTACGCACCTCCGCTACCGGGTGCATCGACCCGAGGCGGCCGCGTGAAGACGCTCTTCGTCTCCTACCGCGTCACCGACCTGGACCGCTCGCTCGGTTTCTACACCACCTTGGGCTACGCCGAACTGGGCAGGGTCGAGGGCGGCGACGGGGCTCGCCTCGTGATCCTCAAGTTCCCCGACGAAGCGGCGGCCTCGCTCGAACTGGTCCACCGCCCCGGCGAGAAACCGGTCGACGTAGGCAGCGGTTTCGACCACCTCGCGATCCAGGTGGAAACGCTCGCCACGACCCTGGAGACGCTGACCGAAGCCGGCCTGAGGCCCGAACCCCTCCAGTACCCGGGCGGCCCTCACGGCCCGAAGACATCGTGGCTCACGGACCCGGACGGTTACCGGATCGAGTTGGTGGAGTGGCCGTCCGGACATCCCGACGGCATCACCGCAGCAGACTTCGCCTGAGGCAGCTCGAGCAGCTGCGAGGCATGACACTCCACGAGCCGGGCCAAACGCGCATCCACAATGGGCGGGGCCTAGTCGCGTCAGTCAGGCCAGCCGGGTTTCTGCAACGCTCTTCTGTCACCGGCGAGTCACGAACACCATCGACGCACCCACGCCAACCGCCCATTCCGGCCTTCCGGATGCAGGGCCCTGCGCCCTTACACCTGACTCCCGCGGATCATCGGCGAACCCTCACACCCCTTCGCCGAGGGTCCGCTCTTCCCTGGGAGCGGGGCCCGCCGACGCCGGATCAGGCGCGCAGGGTGACGCCGAAACGGGTTCTCATCCGCCGCAGTTCCCACAGCGAGACGGCGGTCACCGACAGTGGCCCGCCCAGCGTGGAGCCGATCTGGACGATGGGCGGGCCTCCCGGCATGCCTTCGGTCATGTTCAAGACCGCGAACACCCACACCAGCGTCAGGGTGAGGACGGGCGGCAGCATCGGGTGGACCTGGCCGCTGTTGAAGGTACTGCGGGCCGAGTACAGCGACGCCATGAAGAAGAAGGGAAAACCCCACACGATCACGATCAGCGAGGCGACGGCCAGTACGTACTCCCACCAGCTTTTCCCGTCGTCGGCGTTGACGGTCAGGCCCGTCGGGACGAGGATTCCGCCCATCACGACCAACGTCAGCACGTACCAGCCGACCGCCTTGAGCGGAGCGCGCAGCCGGGAGCGCAGATGTGGCCGCAGGTGCGGGGGCGCGTAGTAGATGAATCCGATGATGACCAGGGGCGCGGCGATGATCAGCACGAACGGGGCGAGGATGAGTTGGGCGGCACCCCCGTACGCCGCGTCCTCCCAGCGGTTCGGATCCACGTTGTAGGCGAGGATCAGGGCGATGGTGGCGGCGGCACCGAGCACCGTGCGGGCCAGCTGGACGCGGTCCACGGTGCGGTCCACGATCCGGCCGTCGCGCTCCTGCGCGAAGAGCCTGGTGGCCACGCGGTGCGCGGAGCGCAGGATCGCGCCGATGAGCCCGAAGGGAGCGCCGAACGACAGGCAGCCGCGGCGGCGCCGGGCGGCGGGCCTCGTGGGCTGGGGACCGTAGGGGTACGGGTACGGGTTCGGGTGCGGAGGCTGGTTCGGGATCGGGTACGGGCCCGGATTCGGTGGTGGCGGACCGTACGGGCCGCCCTGCGGTGGTCCGTAGGGAGCGCCCCAGCCGCCCTGGCCTCCCGGTCCGTTGCCGCCAGGCTGACCCGGGCCGTTTCCCGGCCCCCATCCCCCCGTAGCCATGCCTCTCCCCGTTCGCTCTCGGCCAGTTGCTGTGTGTGTCCTGTGGTGCCACGGCGCAGTGTAGTAGCACATCGAGTGACAGAGGCCGCGCTCGTTGCCGGTCGCGCCGCCTTGCCCGTCGCGCCACATACGTGCATACCCGTCAGCGCTCCGGCGAAGCGCCGAGGCCGGTCAGGGCGCCGACCGGATCGAGGTCGGGGGTGCCGCGGAGCGACCAGTCGTCGTGGCCCGGTTCCGACTCGTACGCATACCACAACCCGCCCCGGCCCAGGCGGAGTTGGACATGGCCGCGGGGGTGGGTGAGGTGGTTGCGCCAAGGGCGGAAGGTCGACAGGTCGGCGGCGAGGAGGAGCGGGCGGGCGCGGTCGAAGCGTCCGGCCGGGGGGCCCAGGGCTCCTCGAGAACGGCGAGCCCTTCGATGCCGCCCTGCCGCCAGGCCGCGACTGCGCGGGCCAGTTCGGCGGGGGTGCGTTCGGCGGCGGAGGCGAGCGAGGCGTAGAGCGAGCGGGAGCCGACGGTGAGGCCGGAACCGGGGCGGGCGGCGGCGAGTTGTCCGCGTCCTGCCACAGCGTCAGCTCCGCCACCGGATCGCGGCCGGTGCTGAGCAGTGCGTGGGCGCGGGCGGCTGCGTCGGTCGCCAGCTGGTCCAGCGCGAACAGGTCGGGGGCCGCCGGGCGCCGCCGGGTGAACCGGGGCCGCTCGGGGTAGGTGAGCCCCCGTCTTTGACAGCAGGCGGGAACTCACCTCATTCCAGCGCGGATTCGCACGCGTTGCCCTCCGTCTCACGTGGAGGTCATTCACCAGGGGTGCCAACTGCGCGTCCTGCCCTCAGTTCCCTTATCAGCGCTCGGACTCCCGCCGTACGGGCCAGCTCCGGCGTCGTGGCGTAGCCGATACGCCGGGTCGGGCGGCCGGGGCCGAGGTCGGCGATCTCGACTGTCGGCGGTGCGTCGCGCAGCGAGAGCTCGGGCATGACGGCCATCCCCCGTCCCTGAGAGACCAGCGCCAGCACCGTTCCGTCGTCCTCGGCGGTGATCGTGGCGCGCGGCAGCCAGTCCTGGCTGGACCACCAGTCGGCGGTGTAGGAGGAGCAGTTCTCCTCCCAGTCAATGAACGGCAGGCCGCGCGGGTCCGGGTGACCGGCCGGATGGACGAAGGCGTACGACTCCGCCACGAGGTCTCCCGTGATCAGTCCATGCGGCAGCGGTGTCGACCCGCCGAGTGTCGCGATCGCCAGGTCCGCGCGCCCGTCGGCCACCTCGCCACTGGTCCCGCGTCCCACATCCCGAACTACCCGGACTTCTGGGCTGAGACCGGGATGGCGCCGGGCCAGCCGTTCCAAGGCTTGCGGCAGTAGGTGCAGCGCCGCGCTGCGGAAGACGGCGACACGCAGCGGGCCGGTGAGAGTGTCCTCGGCGCCGCCGCCGCGGACCTCGGCGGCCATCACCTCGTACAGCCGCAGGATCCGGCGGGCATGGCCGACGGCGCGCTCGCCGGCCGGGGTGGGCGTGGCGCCCCTACGGCCCCGTTCGAAGAGGACCACGCCGAGCTTGCGTTCCATCCCCCGAACGGCGTGAGAGACAGCGGACTGCGTCATCCCCAGCGCCGTCGCGGCGGCGGTGAAACCGCCCTCGTCGCCCACGGCCAGGAGTACGCGCAGCTCGGGAGGGGTGAGTTCAGCCATGAGCGCCTTTCATGTTCAGCAAGGGAACCATCGACGAAGCGGTCTGCCCGGGCCTGGGATTCCTCCGTAGCGTCGTGGTCATGACGATCACAGCACAGGTCGTGCACCAGATTGCACGCCCCTCCGGTTTCCCGTCCGCGTCCGACTTCACCTTCACGCAGGAGGTACTGACAGCACCGGCGCCCGGTCAGATACTCCTGGAGAACGTCCTGTTCTCCGTCGACCCGTACATGCGCGAGCTGATGGACGTGGCAGGCCTTCCCGATGGCTCGGCCTTGTGGAACCTGAACTCACCCCTCGAAGGCCGCACCATCGGCCGCGTCCTCTCCTCCGCCGACCCGTCCCTCGCCCCAGGGGACCTCGTCCTGCACCGCAAGGGCTGGCGGACCCACGCGCTGCTGCCGGCCTCGGAGGTTCGGATACTCCCGCGTTACGACGGGGTGCCTCTCACCGCGCACCTCTCCGTCCTCGGCGGCACCGGCCTGACGGCATACGTGGCGCTGACCCGCATCCTGCGACTCCAGCCGGGCGAGGACCTCTTCGTCTCCGCCGCGGCCGGTGGCGTGGGCACGGCGACGGGCCAGTTCGCACGGCTCCTGGGAGCGGGGCGGATCGTCGGCAGCGCGGGATCGGCGACGAAGGTCAAGCGGCTGGTGGAGGAACTCGGCTTCGACGCGGCCTTCGACTACCACGACGGCCCGGTCTCCGACCTGCTCGCCGGCGCGGCCCCCGACGGCGTCGACGCAGCGGTGGAGAACGTCGGCGGTGACCACCTGGAGGCTGCCATCGGCTCGCTGCGCGACTTCGGCCGCATCGCCTGGGTCGGCGCGGTCGCCCAGTACAACTCCCTCACCTCTCCCCCGCCCGCCCCGCGCAACCTCTTCGACGTGGTCGGCAAGTCCCTCCGGCTGGAAGGTGTCCTCGTCCGCGACCACCGCGACGCGCAGCCACTTCTGGAGGATTTCGCGGTCCCACACATCCGCTCCGGCGCGCTGGTGCCCCAGGAGACGGTGGTGGAGGGATTCGAGAACATCGTGACAGCGTTCCTGGGAACACTGCGGGGGGAGAACACGGGGAAAATGCTTGTCCGCGCAGGCGAGTAGGGGCGGGGCGACGACAGAGGGCTGAGTTCGTAGAGAGTGACCAGCACCATGAGGATCACTGAAGCCCTCGCCGATGCGGGGCTCACATGCTGGGCGGACAGTGATGACGGGCGCGCGGGCGGCGGCATAGGCGTCGCCGAAGGCCGCCGTGCAGGTATTGACAATTACTCAACCGAACCGGCCTACGCATAGGGCCGGATGGCCACCGTGACATCCATGTCGAAGGCGTTCGCCCCCGCCGCGGACGGCAGGCCCAGGGCCCGGTCGAGCGCGTGGCTCAGGGGGCCGCAGCCACTAGTGCCCGGGGCGGCGAACTCCGTGTCCTGGGCACCGAAGGCGACGACCAGGGGGTCCTTGGATATCACCCGGGTGGGATCGGTGTCCTTGAGCACCAGGTGGACCGCGTTCTCATCGCTGCCCACCGAGCAGCCCGACGACGGCAGGGCCAGCAGCCCGTGCGCCGAGCCTATGGCGAACTTGATGTCGAACTCGCCGCGCCGGGTGTCGTCGGACAGGAAGTCCGAGTAGCCGCCGTACTGCGGAGTCAGGGCCAACGGGGTGCCTCCCACCTGGATTGGCGCAGCGGTCATCTCCCCGAAGACCTGGCGGAATTCACCGTCCACACGGCCTTCCGCAAAGGTGATCTTCATAGGTTCGGTGAGCGGCTCGTCGAAGGCGCCCATGCGCAGATACCCCGTGGCGTGCATGACCTCGCAGCGCCAGGTCCCGGGGTCTGCACCCGCGGGCAGCTCGTCGACGGTCGGGCAGGCGGAGAAGTCGAACTCGGGCAGGTCCGCGGCCCGTTCAGCTCCATGCGCGGGTGCGGCGCCCAGGGCGAGTCCGGCAAGTAGTGCCCCCGCAGCAGCACTTGTGAAGCGGCGGACTGTGCGATTCAAGGTCACTCGGTTCGGCGTCATACGCCCCAGCATTGCAGAACTTCCTCTGCAGAGGAAGTTCTGCAGAGAAATCGCTGCGCTCTGGATAGACTGCCGCCATGACGAAAGAGCAGAGAGCGGAAGGCGCAGGGCGGCGCACGGTCGACAGCCCAGAGGTGCTCAAGGCCCTCTCGCATCCCCTGCGCCTGCGCATCCTGCGCCACCTCGGCGCGGCGGGCCCGGCCACCTCGACCACGCTGGCCGCCGCCCTCGGCGAGAACACCGGGACGCTCAGCTACCACCTGCGCATGCTGGAGCGCAGCGGCCTCATCGAGGACATCCCCGAGCGCTCCACCGGGCGTGAGCGCTGGTGGCGCGGGGTGCGCGGCCTCGACATCCGCCGACCGCCGCAGGGTGAGCTGACGGAGGCCGAGCGCGCCATGTCGGCCGAGCTGGACCGGATGAGGATGGAGGAGGACGTCGAGCTCGCCCGGCAGTTCACCGCCGGACAGGCGGAGTCCGAAGGCTGGATGCGGGGTTCACGCAGCCTCATCCACCTCACGAAGAGTGAGCTGGACGCGTTCCATGACGACTATCTGGCCTTGCTCGCGCGCTATGCCCGCGGCCCCGAGGATGCCCCCGACGACGCACGACCCGTACTCCTCCGCTGGTTCGGTCTGCCCGCTGACTGACCGGCAGCCGACCGACGAACTGTCCCATCGATCTGACCGGACACATCGACCGGCCCCCTGGCCGTGGTGCTCAACGCGCTCGACCCGGCGCACCCGCCTTCGTCCCCTGCGGGAGTGTCCGACTTGTTGAATCGACCGCAGGCGCTCGCTCTGCAGCCGTAGCGTCCAGGCGACCGCGTCACCGACAACCAGTAGCACCCACCACACGACACAGCAGAAGCGTCAGCACCACGGCTTACATGAACATACAAGACACTCCCGGCCGCGCCCGCCGCCTCGGCGGGCGCGGCAACGGGAGCGGTGGAATCGGTGGGAAAAGGGTGCCGGACAGGTCAGGGAGCGGTGCCCCAGGCGAGGGTGCCGTCCACGTAGACCCCGAGCATCGCCGCGTCGGCATAAGCCGTGTTGGTGCCGCGGCTGTAGTCGTCGGCCTCGTTGAAGTTCGACCAGTCGGTCTTGTTCAGGCGCAGCTGGATCTCACCGGTGGAGGCTCCTGCCGCGAGGCTGCCGCTGCCGAAGCCGACCTCCAGGTAGTGGCTGGCGCCGGCGGCCGAACTGCCGGAGGCCGTCACGCCGTGGGTCACATTGCCGCAACCCAGCACTGCGTAGTCGCAAGCGGTGCCGAAGGTGCTCGCGCCGGCTTCGGGGGTGAACCAGTAGCGCACCTTCACGGTGGACAGGTTCACCGTGGTGGTCCCGGTGTTGACCAGTTGCACGCCCATCCGGATCTGGTTGTCGGTGGCCGACGAGTCATTGTTCTTGTACTGGACCTTGAGAGTGCCGGTGCCGGTTCCGCCACCCGCGGACGTGGTTGCCGAGATCGCCGCGGACGCCGCCGAGACGTTCCCCGCCGCGTCCCGGGCCTTGACCGTGTAGCTGTACGCGGTCGAGGCGGTGAGCCCCGTGTCCGTGAAGGTGGTCGTCGCCGAGGAGCCCACCTGCACACCTGCGCGGTACACGTCGTAGGCGGTCACGCCGGTGTTGTCGGTCGAGGCCGACCAGGACAGCGAGACACTGCCACTCGTCTTCCCGGTGACTGTCAGGCCGGTCGGCACGGAGGGTGCCTGGGTGTCGCCGCCGCTGCTGCCACCGAGAGGCGGGTACGCGTTGCGCACCAGCTCCTGGAACTGGGCGGAGAACCGGCCGGCGACCAGCAGCTGGCCGCTGACGGCCGGCGACTAACGGCGGCTGAACTGCCTTACCGGGCCCGCGAATGCGTCCCGCTCGTCCGGTGTCAGCGGCACGGCCTCCAGGGCGGGCGGTCCGCCCTGACCCGGCAGCGAGGCGCGGGCCGCTCGGTGCCCCAGCCCACATGGCGGACCAGCCGGACGAGACCGACCACCCACCCACCCCACGGTGGCGACCGCGAGGAACGCCACACCCATCTGCTCAAAGATCGACACGTGCTCAGGTAGGGCGCCAGTCAACACCACGGTCCGGGACTTTGGTCCCGGACCGTGGTGTATCTCGCATGAGCGGACAGTTCCGAACTGTCAGGTGGTTACCGGTATCTGCTGTCAGGCGGCCACCGGTATCTTCGGCTCCTCTCCCTTTTGCGCCGTCGCGTCGCCCGCCCCGTCCGCCCCGCCCTCGGGCGCGGACTTCCGCATACCCTTCAGGATCACGACCAAGGCCGTCGACACACAGACACCGGCGGCGATCGCGATGAGGTAGAGGAACGGGTTGCCGATCAGCGGGACCACGAAGATGCCGCCGTGCGGGGCGCGCAGGGTGCAGCCGAAGGCCATCGACAGGGCGCCGGTGACCGCGCCACCCGCCATCGAGGCGGGGATGACGCGCAGCGGGTCCGCCGCGGCGAACGGGATCGCACCCTCCGTGATGAACGAGGCGCCGAGCACCCAGGCCGCCTTGCCGTTCTCGCGCTCGGTCCTGGTGAAGAGCCGGCCGCGCACGGTCGTCGCGAGGGCCATGGCCAGCGGCGGGACCATGCCGGCGGCCATCACCGCGGCCATGACCTTGAGCGAGCCCTCGGTGGGGTTCGCGAGGCCGCCGACCGCGAAGGCGTACGCGACCTTGTTCAGCGGGCCACCCAGGTCGAAGCACATCATCAGGCCGAGGATGACGCCGAGGATGATCGCGTTGGCGCCGGACAGGGAGTTCAGCCAGTCCGTCAGGGCGCGCTGGAGGGAGGCGATGGGCTTGCCGATGACGAGGAACATCAGGAAGCCGACCACCGCGGAGGAGATCAGCGGGATGACGACCACCGGCATGATCCCGCGCAGCACGGGAGGCACGTTCACCTTCTGGATCGCCATCACGACGCCGCCCGCGATGAGACCGGCGGCGAGGCCGCCGAGGAAGCCGGCGTTGATGGTGAGCGCGATCGAACCGCCGACGAACCCGGGCACGAGCCCCGGCCGGTCGGCCATCCCGTACGCGATGAAGCCCGCGAGGACCGGGACGAGGAACGCGAAGGCGACGGAGCCGACCTGGAAGAGCAGCGCGGCCCAGCTGTCGGTCTGGGTCCACACGAAGTGCTCGGCAACGGACGGCGCCTTGTTGATGGTGTAGCCGCCGATCGCGAAGCCGAGGGCGATGAGGAGACCGCCTGCCGCGACGAAGGGGACCATGTAACTGACGCCGCTCATCAGCCACTTGCGCAGCTTGGTGCCGTAGCCGTCGCCGGCGTCACCGGCCCGGTCCACGGGGGTCGCGGACGGGGCGCCCGAGGTCGTCTCGCCGCGCGCGGCCTTCTCGCGTACCTCGCCGATGAGTGCGGCGGGCCGGTTGATGCCGGCCTTCACGCCGACGTCGACGGTGGGCTTCCCGGCGAAGCGGTCCTTCTCCCGTACGGGCACGTCATGCGCGAAGATCACGCCATCCGCGGCGGCGATCACGTCGGGGGCGAGACGGGTGAACCCGGCCGAGCCCTGCGTCTCGACCACCACCTCCACGCCCCCCGCGTCCCGGCCCGCCTTCTCCAGGGACTCGGCCGCCATGTAGGTGTGGGCGATGCCCGTGGGGCAGGAGGTGACTGCCACGATCTTGAACTTCGCGGCGGGGGCCGCGGGAGCGGTCTCGGGCTCGGGAGTGGACTCCGGCTCGGTAGTGAGCTCGGGAGTGGACTCCGGCTCGGTAGTGGGCTCGGGAGTGGACTCCGGCTCGGGAGCGGGCTCGGGTTCGTCCCCGCGGATCAGCGCCGCCGTGGCCCCCGCGTCGGTCGCCGTGCGCAGCGCCGCCTTGAAGTCCTCGTCCATCAACTGCCGTGCCAGCGACGACAGGATGGTGAGGTGGGCGTCGTCCGCCCCAGCGGGCGCGGCGATGAGGAAGATCAGGTCGGCCGGGCCGTCCGGCGCCCCGAAGTCGATCCCGTCGGCGCTGCGGCCGAAGGCGAGGGTCGGCTCGGTGACGTGCTCGCTACGGCAGTGCGGGATGCCGATGCCGCCGTCGAGGCCGGTCGGCATCTGCGCCTCGCGGGCCGCGACGTCGGACAGGAAGCCGTCCAGGTCGGTCACCCGGCCCCGGGCGACCATCCGTTCGGCGAGGGCGCGGGCCGCCGCCTCTTTGGTGTCGGCGGACAGGTCGAGATCGACCAGGTCCGCGGTGATCATCTCGCTCATCGCGGGCTCCTTCGTACGCGTATCGCCTTGGCGGCGGGGGTGGGAACGGGGGTTTCGCCGCGGGAACGGCGGCTCCGGAAGGGAGCGTGGGGAGTGATCAGGCCGGAAGCGACCGGATGGGGCGTATTCAGGGGCGGGGCGCAGGCCGTCATGGCGCGGGCTCCTTCAGTGCGCGGTCCAGCGGGACGTCCGACGTGAGGGTCACCGCGTCCGGGTCCAGGTCGGCCGGGGTCGGCATCGCGCTGCCCGGGAGCTGGACCGCCGCGGCGCCGTGGGCGACGGCCGAGGCCAGCGCCCGCGGGCCGGTGCCGCCCGCGATGAGGAAGCCGGCCAGGGAGGAGTCGCCCGCGCCGACGTTGCTGCGGACGGTGTCGACCGGGGCGGTGGCGAACCAGGCGCCCGAGCCGTCCACGAGCAGCTGCCCGTCCGAGCCGAGGGAGGCGAGTACGGCGCGCGCTCCGAGGTCCCGCAGCTCCTCGGCCGCCTTGAGGGCGTCGCCGACGGTGGCGAGCGGACGGCCGACCGCCTCGGCGAGCTCCTCCGCGTTCGGCTTGACGACGTCGGGCCGTTCGCGCAGGGCCGCGAGGAGGGCCGGGCCCGAGGTGTCGAGGGCGATACGGGCGCCGGCCGCGTGGGCGCGGGCGACCAGCTCGGCGTACCAGGGCGGGGTGAGGCCGCGCGGGAGGCTGCCGCAGCAGGCGATCCAGTCGGCGCCCGCGGAGCGCTCGCCGACGACGGTGAGCAGTGACTCGGCTTCTTGCGGGGTGAGTTCGGGGCCCGGCGCGTTGATCTTCGTCAGGGTTCCGTCCGGCTCGGCGAGCGCGATGTTGGACCGGGTCTGTCCGGCTACGGGTACGGGGGCGACGCTGATCCCCTGGGCGTCGAGGAGTTCGGCGACCAGGGCACCAGGCGCGCCGCCCAGCGGGAGCACGGCGAGTGTGGGGGCGCCGGCGGCGGCGACGGCCCGCGAGACGTTGACGCCCTTGCCGCCCGGGTCCATGCGCTCGCCGGTGGCGCGCAGGACCTCGCCCCGGTCGAGTGCGGGGACCTCGTAGGTGCGGTCCAGGGACGGGTTGGGGGTGACGGTGAGGATCATGCCGCGTGTGTCTTCCGTGATGGCTTGCGTGGGGGCTTGCGTGGGGGTGCCGGAGCCGATGCCGGTGTCGGGGCCGATGTCGGTGTCGGTGTCGGTGTCGGGGCCGAGCCCCCGGTGTCTGGAGCCGGTTTCGGAGTCGGCGGGCTCATGCGCGGACCACCTCCGTGCCGCCCTTCTCGATGGCGGCGGCGTCCGCGTCACTGAGGCCGCTGTCGGTGATCAGCACGTCCACGTCGCCCAGGTCGCCGAAGCGGGCGAAGTGCTCCTGCCCGTACTTGGCGGAGTCGGCGAGCAGCACGACCCGGCGGGCGGCGGAGACGGCCGCGCGCTTCACGGCGGCCTCGGCGAGGTCGGGGGTGGTCAGGCCGTGTTCGGCGGAGAACCCGTTGGCCGCGAGGAAGAGGACATCGGCGCGGATCTCCCCGTACGCCCGCAGGGCCCAGGCGTCGACGGCGGCGCGGGTGCGGTGGCGGACGCGGCCTCCGACGAGGTGCAGCTGGATGCCGGGGTGGTCGGCGAGGCGGGCCGCGACGGGCAGGCCGTGGGTGACGACGGTGAGCGTCGACTCCAGGGGCAGAGCCGCGGCGAGGCGGGCGACGGTGGTGCCCGCGTCGAGGATCACGGTGCCGTCCTCGGGAAGTTCGGCGAGCGCGAGGCGGGCGATGCGGTCCTTCTCGTCGGCCGCGGTGCCCTCGCGCTCGGCGACGTCGGGCTCGAAGTCGAGCCGCCCGGCCGGTATGGCACCGCCGTGCACACGCCGTACGAGACCGGCCCGGTCCAGGGTCTTCAGGTCACGGCGGATGGTCTCCGCGGTGACCTGGAACTCCTCGGCGAGTGACAGCACGTCCACGCGTCCGCCGTCACGCGCAAGGCGGAGGATCTCCTGCTGCCGCTCCGGTGCGTACATGTCCGTCTGCCTCCGACGTCTCGCCCGGCTGTGCCCGAGTCTGTGGTTTCGATCTGAGGCTACGGCTAGATTTCCAGAAAGTAAACAGGTTCGGGCATGTCGCAGACACAATCGGACTTTGATCACGGGTGCGACAGGTGGGTCTCCGCGAAGAGGTACGACTAGCTACTGAGCTTTTCGATGGGTTGTCGTGGGTGGTGACGGGGGTTGATCCCCGCGGTATGCCGTAGATATGCGATACGCGCAAGGTGGTGGGCTCGGTCCCAGGGACCAGGCTGCGCGAGAGCGGATCCGGATGCTCGCGGCCCAGGGGTTCGACAGGGGTGAGAAGAACAGGGTGATCGCGAAAGAGCTCCGGGTCGGCGTCCGTTCGGTGGAACGCTGGAAGCGGGCCTGGCGCGAACAGGGCACTGTGGCCCTGTGTTCCTCCGGTCCGGCCAAGCGGCCGAAGGTCTCTGCGGAACAATTCTCCCTTCTGGAAGCCGAGTTGCTGAAGGGGACGGTGGCCCACGGATGGCCGGACGAGAGATGGACCCTGGCCAGGGTGGCGATGCTGATCGAGCAGGAACTCGGCCTGTGGCTGTCGGTGCGAGCGGTGTGGGAACTGCTGCGGCGGCACGGCTGGTCCTGCCAGCAGCCGGCCCGGCGGGCGGCCGAGCAGGACCGGGCGGCGGTGGCCGGATGGGTGAAGGAGACCTGGCCCGCGGCAAAGCCACCGCGGCGGCGCTCGGGGCATGGATCGTCTTCGAGGACGAGGCCGCTGTCTCGATGACGCCGCACCGGGCCCGCACCTGGGCTCCTCGCGCATCCACGCCGACCGTGCGGGTCCGTGGTGCCTCCCGCGGCCGGCTCTCTCTGGCGGCACTGGCCTGCTACAAGCCCGGCCACACCAGCAGACTGATCTACCGGCCCCGCATCCAGAGCCGCCTCAAGGGTGCCCGCCGGGCCTTCACCTGGAAGGACTACCGCGACCTGCTGGTACGGGCACACATCCAGCTCGGCGGCCCGATCGTCTTGATCTGGGACAATCTCAACGTCCACCGATCTGCCCCGATCCGTCAGTACGCCGCCGCCCACGACTGGCTCACCATCATTCAACTGCCCAGCTATTCACCCCAGTTGAATCCGGTCGAGGGAATCTGGTCGCTGCTGCGGCGCAGTGCCACCGCCAACGTGTTCTTCGGGGACCGCGACCAACTGGAGCAGGCCATCAGGCGTGGCCTACGCAGAATCCAGCACCACCCCCACCTCATCGACGGATGCCTCCAAGGCACCACACTCAGCCTCACACCAACCTGACCAACCCACCCGACAACCCATCGAAAAGCTCAGTAGTGCGCCGTAATGGACCCGACGGAATCGGTCCGCACCGCGGCACGCCAGGCGGTGGGGCTGCTTCCGAACCGTGTGTGGAACCAGCGGGAGAAGGTGCCGAGGGCCGAGAATCCGAGGAGTTCGGCGACCTCGGTGAGGGGGCGGTCCAGCCTTGTGACATAGCGCTGTGCGAGGTCGGCTCGTACCGCCTCGAGGAGCGGGGAATATGTGTCGCCGGTTCGGGCGAGATGACGTTGAACGGTGCGGACATCGACGTCGAGGGTGCGTGCGACCTGCTGGATCGTGCAGCGTCCGGTGGGCAGGAGCACTTCGATGATCCCGCGGACATGCTGCGGTAGCGGGCTTTCCCGGTGCGCGGGGAGGCTCTGGAGGAACTGGCGTGCATAGGTCCGAAGCAGGGGGTCGGCCAGGGTGTTGCTCGCGTTGAGATCGGCGGCGTACAGGACGATGCCCGCGTAGTCCTGGTCGTAGGCGATGGTGGTGCCAAGGACGCGGTGATGGGTTGTCGGGTCCGCGGGGGCGCTGTGGGTGAGGCTGACCGAGACCGGACTCCAGTCCGAGGCGATCAGGCTTCGATCATGTTGACGTGCCGGGACTTCAGCGACTTGCTGTAGCCGGCGTCTCCGGCGTCGACGTGCGCGGCCGATTTCGCGGTGGGTATGGCCTCCTGCTGGAGGGACTGCTCGCTCACGCCTCGAGTCCGCCTTCCGTGGGGGTGTCCGTGCGCTCGCGGAGCGCACGATGTCGGTGAGGGTGGTCTCCACGCGGTCGAGGTGATGGGACATCGCCTCGACCGCGTCGTGTTCGCTGCCGTCGATCAGCGCCTCGACGATCGCCCGGTGCTCGCGGTTGGACTGCTCGCGCCTACCGCCGAGTTCGTTCAGGAAGGCCGACTGGCGGGCAAGTGCGTCCCGGATCTCCTCGATGACCCGGCGGAAGACCGGGTTCTGGGACGCCTCGGCGACCGCGATGTGGAAGATCGTGTCCATGGCGACCCACGTGGTGGTGTCGGTCTCCCGCTCCATCCGGTCCAGGAGGTGGGCGAGGTGGTTGAGGTTCTCCGGGGTACGGCGTGTCGCCGCGTACCCGGCGACGGGGATCTCGATGTGGCGGCGCACTTCGAGCAGGTCGCTGGCCGCGTAGTCGCCGAACGTGGGGTCCTCGACGGTGTTGGCGACGACGAAGGTGCCCTTACCGGTCTTGGAGACAGTCAGGCCCATGGTCTGCAGGGCTCGGAGGGCCTCCCGCAGCACAGGCCGGCTGATCTCCAGGGTGCGGCACAGCTCCGCCTCGGAAGGGAGCTTGTCGCCGATGGCGTATTCGCCGCGCTCGATGGCGCCGCGGAGGTGGGTCAGCACCGCTTCCATGGCGCTGACGCGCCGCAGTGTCGGTCCACCTGTCTGGCTGTCTGACAGGTTCGGGGAGTGATCCTGCGGGTAGCGAGAGGGCGCTGTCAAGAAGTGCGAAAGGAAAACATCGGGCCTGAAAACCGGCTCACATCCCGCGCGAGCAGCTGTTGAGCAGGCCCTCGGCGAGCAGACCCAATAGCAGGGCGTCCTTCAGCTCGTACAGGTCGGCGCGGGTCAGGGCGGGAATCCCGGGGATGAAGGAGAGCCGCGTGGCGGCCAGCGGTTCAGGTCGTGTGTCGGCGACCGGGCGCGGCAGCCCGCCGCCCCGGGCCGCCAGGCGTCGCTCCCCGCGTCCCTGCTCGCGGAGGCGGCCGGGCACGCTGGACGCCCGCCACCGCAGCCCTGCCCCGGCGTGAGCTGACGTATCCAGGCTCGTGTTTTCGTGGGTGCGGCCTTCGGGGTCAGGCGAACACGCGGGGTGGGTGCCGAGTGGGCCGTCCCCTGGGCACCTCCTTGGGGACGGCGGTGGCACCGTAGGAATCACGGGAGCAGCAGGAACCAGTCCATCCTCTGGCTTTGTTCGCGAGAACCGGTTCTGGCTCAATTTCCGTGGAGGGCTAACTGACCGTAATGCCATGTGCTCGCGAGGCTGGCCGGTATGACCAGCGTGCGGCCAACACGCAGCCGGCGACTCCTCCGCCCAGGACGACGACGTCGTAACCGGATGTTCGCGTGGCGGCGCTCATCCGTGCCGTCCCGCTTCTTCGGCGCGGTGCTCGGCGGGCGCCGCATCACATGGCAACTCCGCGAGGCGGGAGTGGAGTTCGTCGCGTGTGATGCTGTCGGTACGCATCGACGGCACGGTGCAGGCATGGGCTCCGGCCACCGCGCCGTACAGGCCGCAGCGCTCAGCAGGCTCGCCGTTCAGCCAGCCGTAGAGGAAGGCGGACGCGAATGCGTCGCCTGCGCCGTTGGAGTCCACGACCGGTGCCGGGGGTGTGACGGCGGGGATGTGTGACAGCTCGCCATCGACCAGGAGATACGCCCCGTCCGCCCCGTCCGTGGCGATGACCGCCCGGGCACGGCCTCGCTCGACGATCCGGCGCATGGTCCGCTCGGGGTCGGCCAGGGCGGTGGTGGACAGGAAGACGAGGTCGGCCTCGTAGGCGAATACCTCGTGATAGGGGTTCATACCGTCCCAGTTGTGCAGGTCGGTGGAGATGGTCACGCCGGCTTCGCGCAGCGTGGGCAGTGTGAACGCGCACGGGTGGGTGATGACGACGTGCGCGTGACGACTCGCGGCGGCCAGTTCCCGGACCGTCGCTTCGGGGAGCCGGTCTGTCTCCTGCGAGCGGGTGTCGTCGTACAGGGACAGCCTTCGCCCGTCGGGGCCGACGAGGTTGACCGCTCGTTTAGTGCCCTCGGGCTGGAGGCTCGTGGTGAACGCGATGCCCTGGTCCCGGTGGAAAGCGCGGACGAGTTCGCCCTCGTGGTCGTCGCCGATCAGGTCGAGGTGGTGCGTACGCAGTCCCAGGCTGCTCACCCCCAGGGCGACGAAGTCGCCGCTCTGTCCCGCGCGTGTCCGGATACCTGGCTGGATCATGTAGCTGTCGGCGAACGATAGGGGCAGTTCGGGGACGTGCACGATCGTGTCCACGCCGGCGCCCCCCAGGACGAGGACGTCGATCTCGATGCTCATGGTGTTCCTCTCGGGCTGAAAGGGGTTGCCAGGCCGGTCACGGAACGGGGGCGCGCAGTGGTCCGCCCCGCAGTTCGCGGTGCGGATGGTGGTGCCTGATCCAGGGCGGCTTCTGCCTGATCGCTGAGAGCTGCCCAGCGCCCGGGCCGTTGTTGCCTGTCGCCAGGCGAGTCAAACAGTCGCTTCCCACTCCGGCAATCACTTGCAGAAACTTTCAGCAATTCTTTCTGGCTGGTGGGTGTCACGCGCTCCCTGGCGCACGTCGACAACAGCACGGCGGATTCGGGATGGTCGGGCCTGGCAGCATCCGGACCTTGGCGTGCCCAAGGCGAACCGGGGTGACCCCGTGTCCGGCCCGGCCGGCCGAGGAGTCCGTCCAGGGCGGGCGGCCGTCCTGTTCTGCTCGGCCGTCCATGGGCAGCGTCCGGCCTGGCCTGCTCCGCCTGCCGAACCATGCCGAGCAGGCCGGGCGGGACCGAAGCGCGGCCTTGCGGTCCGGGTGCGAGCGTCGGCTATGACGCCGCCCGGAAGGCGGCAGCCAAAGAACGCGCGCCGTCTTGGACGCCTTGGATCCGGATGCCGCGCATGCACGGCATGAACGGCAGGAGGTCGCTGGAGAGGCAGGCGTTCTCCGGCCGGGAGGCATAGCGGGTCCCGTCCTTGGGCACGGGGATCACCAGTTGGGGTGGGGCACTGAGTGCGTCCGCGATGGTGCGGGCCCATTCGGCCCGTGTCACCCGGTCCGGTCCCAGGTCCTCAAGGACGCCACGGGGACGGCGTACTGCCTGCACCCGGTACAGGCCGACGGCGGTGAAGTCGGCCTCCTCCTACAAGGCCGGTTCGGGGACCTTCACGGTTCCCGCCCGCAGCGTCGCCGTCTTCAAACGGTGACTGGGCATCGACACGACCGCCTGGGCGGCATCCAGCACGAGTACCAACATACGGCGTGACCAGCCCGTACGTGGTTCTTGGCACCTATGACGTCGACGCCGGAAACGAGTCGATCAAGCGGGTTGCCGAGGAAATGGGACGAGGAAGACCGGCGCCGCGAGGAAGGTGCCTCGGCAGCGCAGACGGGTGGCTCCCCCGAGGCCCGGAGATGGTTTCGCCCCGGGCCTCCATGCCGACCGGGACGCCGGCGACCGTGCTGGAGCTGGCCGTCGGGACTCAGGCTCCTGCCTGGGGCTGATCCGGGCTGAGGTAGTACACCCGGGTTTGCTCGGCGTGCGGAAGGAGCAGGCCCTGCAGCTCGTGCGCGGCGGTCTTGAGGAGGTGGCCGTCGCGGTCGGCCCGGAGGGTTTCGAGGACGAAGGCGACGTGGGTGGAGTCCTCGGTGACGCGGGTGCGGTGAGCGTCGCGGTGGTTCCAGTGGCGGGTCAGGACGCCGGTGGTGTCGGTGTAGATGATCTCGCCGGGCTTGGGGTTCTCGATGGTGTCGGGTTCGCCGAGCGGGGTGAACTCCTCGCTGCCGTCTGCATGGCGAATGTCGACGTCGCCGGTGACATGGTCCAGGTCGAAGGCGCCGGCGGGCAGGCCGTGGCGGACGGAGACGGCGTTGTAGGAGTCGACGGCCGGATTGATGCGCGGCAGGGTGCCCTTCTTGACGAAGCGGCGGCCGAGCGCGTCGACGCTGGGGCGGATGCGGCGGGGATTGGTGCCGAAGGAGCGGTAGGCGGCGTGCCACGCCTCGATGCGCGGGTCAGTCTCGTCGGTGGGCTGCCAGGAGCCGTCGGCGAGCTGCTGCTCCAGGTTCTCCAGAGCGGCGGCCGTGTGGGGCCAGGGTTCGTGGCCGTGCACGCCGGTGGCGGTGACCAGGGCGATGAGGGTGTCGGGGAAGGCGTCTGCGACGGCGGGGCTGATGCCGAAGGCGGTCATGGGCGGGGTTCCGTTTCCTATGGCGTGGGGTGGTGGTCAGGGCTTCCAGGGGCCGATGCGGTCCAGGCGTCGGAGCTGCTGGCGCGCGGTGGGCGCATCCAGGCCCTGGCCACGTCCGGTAAGGCGGTCGGCGACGGCGGTGCGGTGCTCGACGGGCTTGTGGTCGTCGTACTTGAACTTGGCCCGCACGTCGGTGACTTCCATGCGCAGGCCGCGGATGCCGGGCAGCATCCGGCCGTAAGGCGGCTGGTCGACGGCGACGGGGCCGTGGTCGCCGTCGGGCTGGAAGTGGGCGAGCTGGCGGCGCAGCAGCTCGGCCTTGGCCTCGAGGTCGTCGACGATGTGGGCGTGGCAGGTGAACTGGACGGCGGCGTAGTAGCTGGTGGGCACGCCGTCGGTGGGCGGGGTGTCGGGCTTGGCGCGCCAGGGGCCGGGAATGAAGGCGTAGTCGCCGATGACAGTGAAGGTGACGTTCGGATCGTGCTCGATCGCCTTCCAGACCGGGTTGGGCCGGGCAAGGTGGATAAGGAGCTGGTTGCCGTCGGAAGTGAAGTGGGTGGGGACGACGGTGGGCGGCTGGCCGGGCAGGCCGTTGACGCTGAGCTGTCCGAATTCGTGGCCATCGGCGATCCAGGTCTGCCATTCGGCGTCGTCCAGGCCGGCGTCCCAGGGCTGGATGAACATGTGTCTCTCCTTGACTGTGGGATCGCTCAGGTGAGGGCGAGGAGGCTGACGGCGACGGCGGCGGTGCCCAGGCCGACGAGCTGACCGCGGTGGATGCGTTCGGCGAGCACCTTGCGGGCGAGCAGGACGGTGCCGGCCGGGTAGAGGGCGGTGATCACGGCGACGACGGTGAGGTCTCCGCTGCGGGCGGCGAGGAGGAACAGCAGGTTCGCCAGCGAGTCCAGCACGCCCGCGCCGGCCGACATGGCGTAGGCGGGCTTCTCGGGGCCGAGCCTGCGGTGCATGATCCCGGCCGCGGCCAGGGTGACCGCGGAGGAGACCGCCCTGCCGATGACCAGCGGGGCCACCCCGCTGTCCGACGGCGCCTGGTGCAGGAAGATCAGCTGGAGGGCGATCGCGGCGCCCGCACCCAAGGCCAGCAGCAGCGCCGTTCGGGAAGGTCGCGCGGAGCCCGCGCCACGCCCGGCGCTGACCAGCACCACCGCCACCAGCGCGAGCGGCAGGCCCAGAAGTCCGGCCATACCCAGGCGCTCGCCCTGCATCAGGCCCACGCCGACGGGCAGTGCGGCGGACACCAGCGCGGTGACCGGGGACAGCACGTTCATGGGGCCGATGGCCAGGGTCTTGTAGAGCAGGGCGAACGCGGCGGCCGAGGCGACACCGGAGGCGGCACCCCAGCCGAGCGCGGCCGGGCTGAACGACGCGCCGAGGACCGGCCACAGCAGCAGCTCGACCGCGAGGCTGGCCGGGGCGGCGACCATCACGGTGCGCAGAACGTGCGCCTTTCGGGCACCGAGGCCGCCGAGGAAGTCGGCGCATCCGTAGGCGAGTGAGCTGCCCAGAGCCAGCAGCAGAGCGATCACGGGTACATCCCTTACTATTCAGTGGAACGACTAAACCGTACGATGAAACGACCGATCCGGTCAACCAAACGACCGTGCGGTGCATTCCAGTGGACCACTGTGAGGATGGTGAGGGGATGGCCGAGACAGAGGCAGCCCTGCGGACACTCGCCCACAACGTCAGGGCGGCCCGCACCCGTGCGGGCCTGTCCCTGGACGAACTCGGCCGGCGCGCCAAGGTCAGCAAGGGGGCCCTGGTCGGACTGGAGAAGGCACAGGGCAACCCGAACTTCGCCACCCTGGTCCGGCTGGCCGACACACTCGGCGTCTCGGTATCCGCCCTGATGGAAGGACCGGCCGAAGGACGCGTCCGCGTCGTGGACGCCGACGCCGTGATGCCGCTGTGGGCCGGAGAACGGGGCAGCGAGGCCCGGCTCATGCTGACGACCTCAGGACCGGCCCCGGTCGAGGTCTGGCGCTGGCGACTGGAACCCGGCGAGGAATACCCCAGCCACCCCCACCAGGCCGGGGTCGTCGAAACCGTCAGCGTCACCTCAGGGCAGATGATTCTGACCGTCGACGGCACCGAGCACCCCGTGGAAGCCGGACAGACCGCCACCTTCGACGGCGACGCCACCCACACCTACCGCGGTGCGGGCACCAAAACCTGCCACCTGATCATGACGGTCCACCTGCCGCCCGGCCCTGCGACAACCGCCTGACCTCGTAAGAGCCACGTGGAGTGCCCGTTCGCACCGACTGCGGGCGGGCCCAACTGCCGTAGCCCGAGGCAGCGTTGAAGCGGCAGACACGCGTCGTCGCCCGATACAGGCGGCACTGCGCGCTCCCCGAGGCATCGTCCCGTGCGTACGCGACGCCCTGGGACGCGCGGCCTCTTTGCCCTGCGCGGGCACCCACATCTCCGTCTCCGTGTTGCAGGGAACCGTCACCCCCATCCCGATCCTCCCGTACATACGCCTGCGCCACTCCGAAGTCACCTGGCACAGGTGAACACCGCGCCCGACATCCCGGCGCCACTACCCTCCCGACCGCACCAGCCTGGTCACGTCGAAGGTGTCGTAGAGGACGGTGCGGTCGTACGTGCTCTGGTCGGTGAGGACCCGCGAGACGTTGGCACCGTCCCTGTTCACGCTGCCCAGCGGCCGACGCATCGCGTGGGCCCGCCAAAACGACGACACCGAGTGGGTGCTCGTCATGCGGATCAACCTGACCGTTCCCTTCCAACTAACCCGGGCCGCGCTTCCGCACATGCTCGAGGCCGAGCAGCAGGCGGCCCCCATCGTCTTCCTCGCCTCGGACGAGGCCGCGTCAACGGCGCGGTGCTCCCCGTGGACGACGGGTGGGCTGCGATGTGACGCCGAGACGCGTCCTCCACGTGAACCGAAATCGCGTCGGGATCTTGACGCTCCCGGCAGGAATCCGATGATGGCCACGTGAAGTCACAGAACGGCGAGTCGGTACTGGCCCGGGCCGTGCGGATCTTCGAGGCGTTCACGCCCGAGGAGCCGGCCCTGACCGTCTCGGAGATCTCCCGGCGTACGGGCCTGCACATGGCGACCGCATCGCGGCTGGTCGCCGAATTGGTCTCGCACGGTTTTCTCGCACGCGACGCGGACCGGCGGGTACGCATCGGCATGCGCATGTGGGAGCTGGTGACGCGCGCCTCGCCCGCACTGTCTCTGCGCGACACCGCCATGCCCTTCATGGAGGGCGTCCACGACGTGGTGGGCCACCACGTGCAGTTGGGCGTCCTCGACGGCGACGATGTGCTGTTCGTGGAGCGGCTGAGCGCGCCTGGCGCGGTCATCAACTACACCCGCATCGCGGGCCGTCTGCCGTTGCACGCCTCGTCCAGCGGTCTGGTCCTGCTCGCCCACGGATCTGCAGACTTGCGCGATCGGGTCCTCGCCGAACCCCTCCACCGCTATACCGAGGCCACGCCCGCCACCGCGCCGCAACTGCGCGCCGTGCTCGCGGACGTCCGGCAGCAGGGATACGCGTGCTGTCCCGGATACGTACACCCGGACGCCCTGGGCATCGCGGCTCCGGTGCGGAACAGCCGGGGGAAGGTGCTGGCCACACTGTCGGTGATCGTCCCGAACGAGACCGGAGCCACATCCGTCGTCCCCGTGGTCCGCACCGCCGCACGCGGTATCTCCCGTGCCCTGGGGGCACCGACATCGGGGTGAGCGCCGCTTGAGCGAGCGGAGAATTCTTCTCTCACTCATTGAGAATGGCGTCGCGCCCTCCACCGCGGCCCACGCATCCTTCCTGAAACCCAACGACGGAAGGCGACAACGTGGTCGGAACCAGCGTGGTTGTGAATGCCGTTCCCGGCCCCGACAAGAGTCGGCCGGGAACAAGGAACGCGGTGTCGTTGACCGTCGCCGCGAAGGAGCGGGTGGCCGAGGGCGTCGTGTCCCTCACCCTCACGCATCCGGACGGCGGACGGCTGCCGGACTGGACGCCGGGCTCCCATATCGATCTAGTACTGCCGGAGGGGACGACCCGGCAGTACTCGTTGTGCGGTGACCGGTGGGACGCGTACACGTACCGGGTCGCCGTCCTTAGGGAACCTGACGGGCGCGGGGGATCCGCGTACGTGCACGACCGGCTGCGGCCGGGTGACCGGGTCGGCGTCGGCGGGCCGCGCAATCACTTCCCCCTGGTGCCGTCGGAGAGGTACCTCTTCGTCGCGGGCGGCATCGGGATCACTCCCCTGCTGCCGATGGTGCGCCAGGCCGAACTCCTCGGCCTGGATTGGCAGTTGTTGTACGGCGGGCGAACCCGCGCCTCGATGGCCTTCCGTGATGAGCTCGCGGCGGCTTACGGCTCGCGGGTGCACATTGTTCCGCAGGACGAGCTCGGACTTCTGGACCTCGAAGCCTGGCTCGGCACTGAGCTCCCGGGCACAAAGGGGTACTGCTGCGGTCCTGCCCCGCTGCTTGCCGCGGTGGAAAGTGCCTGCGCGTCATGGGCTCCGTACGCCCTGCACACCGAACGCTTCACCGCCGCCGATCAAGCAGCGCCGGTGCGGGACGCGGCCTTCGAGGTCGAACTGCGGCGTAGCGGGCGCACCGTCACCGTTCCCCGCGACGTCTCCGTGCTGCAGGCGATCCGGGAGGCCTGCGTGGACGTCCTGTCGTCCTGCGAGCAGGGCACTTGCGGAACCTGTCTGACACCGGTCGCCGCAGGGCAGCCGGACCACCGGGACTCGATCCTCACGGATCACCAACGGGCCGCGAACGACTGCATGTTCGTGTGCGTGTCGCGGTCGTGCGGGGATCGTCTCGTCCTCGATCTGTGAGGGCCGCGAGGCCCGTCCGAGCCGCACCCCCCTTCCCACTCATCCTCTTGGAGCCGCGATGACCGAGGCACCCGCACGTGCCGTGGCGACGCCCGTCAGCGACGCCGACCCGTTCGCCCACGAGCACCTGCTGAACCCCGATCCCCTGCATCAGGCGCTGCGCGAGGCCGGCCCCGTCGTGCGTCTCTCCCGCTATGACGTCCACGCGCTCGCCCGCTACGAGCAGGTGCACGCCGCGCTGGTGGACTGGCAGCACTTCGAGTCGGGGTCGGGCGTGGGCCTGGCGAACTTCCGCCACGAGGAACCCTGGCGCGTACCGAGCCTGCTCCTCGAAGCCGACCCTCCCCTGCACGACGCGCCACGCCGGGTCCTGCGCGAGATCCTCGCCCCGCCCGCACTGCGCCGCCTGCGCGACACCTGGGCCGCGACGGCGGATGAACTGGTGGACCAAGTCCTCGAGGGCGGGCCGGAGTTCGACGCCTTCACGGCACTGGCGGAGGCGTTCCCGCTGCGGGCCTTCCCAGATGCCGTGGGCCTGGGGCCCGACGGCCGGGAGAACCTCCTGCCGTACGGCAACATGGCCTTCAACGCGTTCGGCCCGCGCAACGACCTCGTTGCCGCCGACGCGCACCGCGCTGCCGCGCTGGGAGCATGGGTCAATGCCCAGTGCGCACGCGAGGCCCTGACGGCGGACGGATTCGGCGCCGAGATCTGGGCAGCCGCCGACCGTGGTGAACTCACCTACGTGCAGGCTCCGTTGGTCGTGCGGTCACTGCTCAGCGCGGGAGTGGACACGACCGTGCACGGCCTGGCCGCCTGCCTCTACGCGTTCGCCACACACCCACAGGAATGGCAACGGCTTCGCGAGCGTCCGGAGTTGGCGCGGGTCGCCTTCGACGAGGCAGTGCGGTGGCAGTCTCCGGTGCAGACGTTCTTCCGTACCGCCACCACCGATGTCACGATCGCCGGCACCACCATCCCGGAGGGCACGAAGATCCTCATGTTCCTCGGCGCCGCCAACCGCGACCCGGACCGCTGGAGCGAGCCCGACCGCTTCGACCTCACACGTGACCCGTCCGGTCAGGTCGGCTTCGGCATGGGCATCCACCAGTGCATCGGACAGCACGTAGCCCGCCTGGAGGCGGAGGCGTTGCTGACCGCCCTGGCCCGCCGAGTCGAGTCGTTCGAGCTGACGGGCGCACCGCGCCGGCACGCCAACAACACTTTGCGCGCGTGGGAGTCCCTGCCGGTACGCGTCCGTCCGGCCGCCTGACCATCCCTGTCTGTACCCACAGAACTACTCACCTGCACCACTCGAGAGGACTGCGCAATGCCTCAGCACGTACGTGGAGTTGTCGCACGGGCGAAGGGCGAGCCCGTCGCCATCGAGACCATCCTGATCCCCGATCCGGGCCCGGGCGAGGCGGTGGTACGGATCCAGTCCTGCGGGGTGTGCCACACCGACCTGCACTACCGCGAGGGCGGGATCAACGACGAGTTCCCATTCCTCCTGGGACACGAGGCGGCGGGCGTGGTGGAGTCGGTGGGCGCCGACGTCACCGACGTGGCTCCGGGTGACTTTGTCATCCTCAACTGGCGTGCGGTGTGCGGGCGTTGCCGGGCCTGCCGGCGTGGGCGCCCCCAGTACTGCTTCGACACGCACAACGCGCGACAGAAGATGACGCTGGCCGACGGCACCGAGCTCACCCCCGCCCTGGGTATCGGTGCGTTCGCGGAGAAGACCCTCGTCGCCGCCGGACAGTGCACCAAGGTCGACCCGGCCGCGTCACCCGCGGCCGCGGGCCTGTTGGGTTGCGGCGTCATGGCGGGGCTCGGCGCCGCGATCAACACCGGAGGGGTCACCCGAGGCGACTCTGTGGCCGTCATCGGCTGCGGCGGGGTCGGTGACGCGGCCGTGGCAGGCGCCCGCCTCGCGGGCGCTGCGAAGATCATCGCCGTGGATCTCGACGACCGTAAGCTTGCGACGGCCACCACCCTGGGCGCCACGCACACGGTCAACTCGCGGGAGACCGACGCGATCGAGGCGATCCGCGAACTGACCGGCGGCTTCGGCGCGGACGTGGTCATCGACGCCGTCGGCCGACCGGAGACGTATCAACAGGCCTTGTACGCCCGCGACTTGGCCGGAACGGTCGTGCTCGTCGGAGTACCGACCCCCGAGATGACACTGGAGCTGTCCCTCCTTGACGTCTTCGGCCGCGGCGGGTCACTGAAGTCGAGCTGGTACGGCGACTGCCTGCCGTCGCGCGACTTCCCTCTGCTCATCGACCTCTACCTTCAAGGCCGCCTGGATCTCGACGCGTTCGTATCGGAGACCATCGCCCTGGAGGACGTCGAGGACGCCTTCGCCCGGATGCACAAGGGCGACGTGCTGCGCTCGGTGGTGACCCTGTGACGGGCGGCGGCCCGCGCGTCGAGCACCTCGTCACGTCCGGCACCTTCAGTCTGGACGGCGGCACATGGGAGGTGGACAACAATGTCTGGATCGTGGGCGATGACGAAGAAGTGATCGTCATAGACGCGGCACACGATGCCGGAGCCATCGCCGAGGCCATCGGGGACCGGCGGCTCAAGGCCATCGTCTGCACGCACGGACACGACGACCACATCGACGCCGCCCCCGCCCTGGCGGACGCGACCGGTGCCCCGGTCCTGATCCATCTCGAGGACCGACTGCTTTGGAAGCAGACCCACCCCGACCGCTCCCCTGACGCTCCTTCTGGTACGTCAGTCGCGGACGGTCAGGTGCGGCAGGTCCGCGACAGCGGCAGCGATACGGCGGCGGTGGGCGTCGTCGACCGGCAGCAGCGGCTCGCGCGGTGGGCCGACCGGCAGGCCGATCTCCTCCATTGCGGCGCGCACGCCCTGGATGAAAGGGCCGCCAGTCATCAGGGTGTCCATCAGCGGGTAGATGCGCGCCCAGCGCTCGCGCGCGAGGGCCAAGTCGCTGTCGGTGAGCGCCTGGTGGACGCCGACGAGGTCGGCGGCCATCACGTTGGCCGTGCCCGCCATGACACCGGCGGCGCCTTCGGCGACCGAGGCGAGCAGCAGGCTGTCCCAGCCGAGGAACGTGTCGATGACGTCGCCGTGGCGGTGGATGAGCTGCCCGGCCTGCGCCATGTCGGCGCTGGTGTCCTTGATGTAGCGGATGTTCTCCTGCTCGCGGGCGAGCTTGCCGACGGTGTCGGGGTCGAGGTTGACGCTGGTGGCGTCCGGGATGTTGTAGAGCATCACCGGGATGGCCACGGAGTCGGCGACGGTACGCAGGTAGCGCAGCGTCTCGTAGTACGGGGCGACGACCATCACCACATCGGCGCCCTGCGCCTGACGGAAATATCGTCCGTGCAGGTCACAACCCCGTTCCCCGGCCACGCTCCCTGGACACGGCGTGATCACCAATTGTGCTGATCCGCTTCGCCTATCTCGCCGTCACCCACGCCTTCGCCGCGCTGCGCTTACTGCCGATGAACGCCCGCGACAAAGACATCGAGATCCTCGCGCTCCGCCACCAGATAACCGTCCTGCAGCGACAACTCAGCCCCGCCAAGACCGCGTTCCGATCCGAGGACCGAGCCTTCCTCGCCGCGCTGCTGACACCACCGCCCCGCGCGGTCCCGCGCCGGCCGCGGCTCCTCGTCCACCCGGACACCGTGCTCCGCTGGCACCGCGACCTCGTCAAGCGACACCACGCCAAGACCTCCCGCCCCAAACGGCCCGGACGGCCACGCACCGTCCGCTCGATCCGCCTGCTGATCCTGCGTCTGGTCCGCGAGAACCCACACTGGGCATACCGCAGAGTTCACGGCGAACTCCCCACCCTCGGCATCAAGATCGCCGCCCCCACCGTCTGAGAAATCCTCAAACAACAAGGCATCGACCCCGCCCCCGACCGGACCGCCACCACCTGGGCAGCGTTCCTGCGCTCTCAGGCCGACGCCCTGCTGGCCTGCGACTTCATCGAAAGCGTCACCCTGACCGGCCAACGCCACTACATCCTGGCCGTCATCGAACACGCCACCCGTCGCGTCCGCGTCCTCGGCACCACCACGCACCCGAACGCGGCCTGGGTCGCCCAAGCCGCGAAGAAGCTGGTCATGGACCTCGAGGATGCCGGCGCCCAGGCGCGGTACCTGATCCGAGACCGCGACGCGAAGTTCCCCGCCTTGTTCGACCGGATCCTCGCCGACTCCGGCATCGAGGTCGCCTTCAGCGGCATCCGCACCCCGCGCATGAACGCGATCCTGGAGCGGTGGGTGCAGACCTGCCGCCACGAACTCTTGGATCGCACCCTCATCTGGAACGAGCGTCACCTCCGCCACGTCCTGCGCGAATTCGAAACCCATCACAACACCCACCGTCCCCACCAGGCCATGGGACAGGCAGCTCCACTCCGCCCAGTGCCCCAACCCATCACCGACCCCAACGAAATCACCCGTCTCGACATACGCCGACACGACCGGCTCGGCGGCACCCTCCACGAGTACCGACATGCTGCTTGACCAGCACGGACGAGATTTTCGGCAGGCGCACGGCTCGTCCGTGCTGGTGTCCACATAGACGGCCTCAAGCACTCCGATCTTGTGCCCTCCGACGTCCATCACGTCCTGTGTACGCCACTCACGGATATCCGCCATCTCGATCATCCTGAGCCCCTTCGGCCGGGTCCTGCCTGGCGCCCCCTCTGGCCGAGGGCCAGTCACGCGCTCGACGACTCTCATCGTGCGTATGGCCTGTTCATGCGATGGCCATGGACCACGCGTGCGGCCGCGGGTGCGACTTCAAGTACCGCCACGACAGCGGCGATCCCGAGGAGCTCCTCGACTCCGCCGATATTGTGCGGTGATCCTGACATCCGACGCCCCGCATGCATCTGATGTTCCGCCAGCGGTGGCTGCGCCGTCGCACCGCTCCAGAAACATCATTGCGGCAAGGTGGCTGAGCACCATGCAGACACCTCGGTGGCAACCGCCGCCGAGGTGCCGTCGGGGTCGGCCGCCCAGGCGTGGAGCTCGTCTCGGCGGCGAAGGCACCGCAGGCGACGCGTCCGGCCTGTCGCCGCTACGGACGTGGACGACGACCGGTTCTGGCGGCGGTCACAAGGCGGGCGTGAGTCCCTCCCAACAGACCGTCCAACCCTGGTCCGGGAATCCCGGGGCCAGGCCCCGCGGGCCGGGACGCCCCCGCTCGCCCGCGGGGCCGCCAGGAGAGTCGCGCCAGCCGGCGCACATCATCGCGACGGCGTAGAGCAGGCCTCCGGCGGCCGGGAAGTACGGGGACGGCACCCCGCTCTTCCCGCTGGCGGGCAGGCCGGTGCCGGTGAACCCGAACCGCTCATGGAGCAGGTACTCCACGGCCGAGTCCGGGTCGCCGAGGCGGGCGGCGTTCAGCGCCAGGAGCGGGAAGTCCCAGCTGTACAGGTCGGTGACCGGCCAGGTCTCGCGGACCTTTTGGGTCGTCGCCCGCATGGTCTCCACGTCGACTCCGTCACCGGGCAGCATCCCGAACGGCGCGACGGGATCGGGGTGGTTGGTGTTGTACTCGGTCCACATGTCGGGCACGCCCTCGTACAGCACATACACGCCGTCCTCGACGGGCAGCGGCGCCAGGCCGTCGAGGACCTCGTCCCAGTACGGCTCACGCGCCATGCCGAGGCGCTCGCGCCACTCCTGGGCGATGCGCAGACCGAAGCGCCAGTAGGACAGTTCGAAGGCCGGGTTCAGGGTCTGGGCGGGTGGGTTGCGTTCGTTGCAGCACATGATCGGCGGGCCGATGACATAGCGGCCGCTCTCCTCGCGGTGGGCGAACGAGGCGATGAACTCCGCACTCTCGTGGACGACTTCGCGCCACTTGAGCAGGGTGCTGCGTCCCGGGTGGGCCTGATGGTCGAGTTCCGCGAGGAAGAGAGGGTGGGGCTGCTGCCAGATCAGCAGACAGGTCGGGGTGCCGGGCGACTCGCGGCCGATCGCGTCGCCGTATGTCGTCGTCATCTTCGGCCAGCGGGCGCCGCGGAAGCCCTGGGACGTGGCGAGGCGTCGCGCCGTAGGCAGGAACCGCTCGTAGATGTCGGTGCCGCGGTCCAGGAGCGGCCAACGGTTCCAGAGCGCGTACTGGAAGGCGTGCCACCAGTACATCTCCATGTGGAACTTGCCGTACCAGCCGTTGTTGACGAGTCCTGACTCCTGGGCGGGGTCGTTGCCGGCGTCGTTCACGGCCAGGTGGTACTGGCTCAGGACGATGCGGCGCTCCAGCTCGCGCCAGCGCGGGTCCTCGCTCGCCGAGAGGTCGACCGCCCCGCCGGTCCGCCAGAACCGCGGCCACCAGGTCCCGCTCTGGCGCACCACCTCGCCGGCCCTCGGCACGGCGCCTCGCACCTCGGGCGCGAAGAGGGCGGCTACGTCCAACTGGTCACCTTCGCCTACGACTTCGTAGCGGTGCCGACCCGGATCACTGCGGCTGACGCGGGCGCCCGGAGACAGCGCCAGGCCGACCTCGTAGCGGGTGGCGTCCATGGTGTGGGTGACGACCGGTGTGCGGCCTCGGCGGTGCAGCACGGTGGTGTGCAGCTCGGGGCGGTCCCAGAGGCCGACGTACGGCGCCTCGAACTTGTTGCGTCCGGCCGCGGTGGCGTACGGGAAGTCCAGGAAGACCGAGAGGCGCCCGAGCCGGACGAGTGCGGACTCGATGCGTACGCCCATGGCGTCCTGGCCGGGGTGACAGGCGGTCTCGACGGTGACCCGGTGTCCTTCGAGGCGGAACGCGCTGCGCAGGACGCCCGTCCACGGGTCGAGTTCCTGCACGGTGTCCGTGAGGTCGGACTCGGCCGCCTCGGTCCCATCCGCCTTGAGCAGCCGCATGCCGATGCGGCCGAGGTTCGCCCGGTGGGGGTTCTCGCGCAGCCAGTTGTGGAGTTCGGGCTCGTTGTCGTCGTCCGTCCAGTAGGAGATGTCGCGGCCGTACGTGCCCCAGACGGTGCCCCGGTAGTCCGCGATCTCCTTGCCCGCCGGCAGGGCGTCTGCGTGCCAGCCCCAGTCGGAGAGGGTGTTGAACGGTACGAAGGTCTGCAGTCCGGTCACGTCGGCGCCGAAGGCGAACCGGCCGTTGCCGACCTGGACGGGCAGATCGAGGTCGCTGCTGTGCCGGACGACGCGGTGCCGGGACACCAGCGCGTGCCGGTCGATGCGGGTGCCGGTGCCGTCCGTACCGGGTTCGGCGGCCACCGCCGACTCCGCTTGCAGGACGCGGGACATCAGCGTCGCGGAGGTCAGGGCGACGACTCCCCCGACGAAGGCTCTGCGGGAGACTTGCGGCTGGTCGGTCATGAACCGTTCCTTCCTCGCTGGGTGGACACGGCCACCTGGTAGACGCTCGTGTTGATGTCGATGCCGTTGTCCGCCCAGAAGTTCACGGACACGTAGTGCCGGTCGCGGTACCAGCTCTGGTCGTCGTCCAGGGCGACGGGGTCGCTGAGAAAGGTGCCGTCGGCCCGGACGTGTACCGGGACGGGTGTGTCGTCGCGGTCGACGAGGATGCGCAGTGTGCCGGTGCGCGGGAAGTCGGGTGCCGTGGAGAGGTCCATCGCGCCGGCGATCCGGAACGTGCGCCCGGGAACCGGTGTGACGGTGTCGGGGCGGCCGGCATCGGCCGCGGTCAGGCCGGTCGCGTCACCGGTGTCCGGGACCGCCCGCGTCGCGTCGAGGAGGCGCAGCGGTGTGGTGTCGTAGCGGGTGGTGGCGCCGGTCTGCGGGTTGATGTAGGTGACGTTGTCGACGACGAGGTCCTTGATGTTCTTGTTGTCCGCGAAGCCCGCCGCGAGGGTGCTGGTCGAGTGGTAGACGGAGTCGCGGTAGCGGACGTTCTCCACCGGGGAGCGGGACGCGGCGCTGCGGAAGGAGAAGCTGGTCGTGGCGGGCGGCATGTCGGGGCCTGTGTCGACACGGTCCACATAGATGTTGCGGACCTGGGGGTCGAAGGCGTCCGCGTTCGGGAACGGCACGGTCTCGTTGTAGTTGCTGTCGAGTTCGACCAGGGACCGGACGGCGTACTGCAGCAGGCTGTCGCGCAGATAGATGCTCTCCACAGCGCCGCCGCGGGTGGAATTCGTCTTGATCTTCAGGGCCATGGCCATGCCGTGGCCGTCGAAGACGTTGTCGTGGATGAAGACGTCGCGGATTCCGCCCGACATCTCGCTTCCCATGGAGATGGCGGCGGAGTTCCCGGCCTCGTTGCGATAGTCGGAGTCGCGGATGATGATGCGTTCGCTCGGCGCCCGGTGCTCGCGCCCGTTGACGTTGCGGCCGGCCTTGACGGCGGCACCGTCGTCGCTGACGGTGACGTGGTTGTGCTCCATGACCACGTCGCGGCTCGACTCGGGGTCGATGCCGTCGTCGTTGTTCCAGCCCTTGACCTCGAAGTCCTTCGTCTTGTCGCTGTAGATGTCGAGGCCGCGGATCAGGACGTCGGCCGAGCTGAGGGGATGGACGATCCAGAACGGCGTGTTGCGAATCTTCACGTCCTCGATCAGTACGTTCGTCGATTCGTTGGGCTGGATGAAGGAGGGGCGGAACGTCGACTTCATGGCCTTGGCCCCGGCGGGCGGTGCGACGTGGCGGACCTGGCCGTCCTCGACGACGGGAATCGTCTTCGGCAGGTGGCCGTCGTCGCTGAAGAGGCGCTGTTCGACCGGGGTGTCCTCGAAGTTCATGCGGTTGAGAACACCGTTCTGCCCGTAGGAGCCGTCCGGGTCCTTGTCCTCCACCGAGAGCTCGCCCCAGTAACCCTTCTTCCAGGGGCGCCAGTTCCACATGTCCTCCTGGCCGTCGAGCGTCCCTCCGCCGCTCACCGCGATGTCGTGCTGGTGCAGGGCGTAGATGAGCGGCGAGTAGCTGTAGAGGTCGGTTCCTTCGTAGCTGGTGCGCACGACCGGGTAGAACTCGTTGGTCCTGTCCCGCATGAACTTCACGACGGCGCCGGTCTCGACGCGCAGGTTGACGCCGCTGAGCAGGTTGATGGCGCCTGAGTAGTAGGCCCCGTTCTCGTTCAGGGAGCCTCGCGGCGGGACGACGACGGTGCCGCCGCCCGCGTCGTGGCAGTCCTTGATCGCAGCGTTGACGGCGTCGCCGTAGAACCACACCCGCTGGGAGTCGTACACCAGGGGCGAGGTCTTGGCCGCGGGGTCACCGGCCTCGTTCCCGACGGCGTACCGCTCCGTGACCTGGCGGACCTGGGACCGGTAGGCGGGGTCGGTGATGTCGCAGCGGCGGTCGGGGAAGACCGGGACGTGGGCGTTGACGGTGGAGTCGATCCGCTCGTAGAGCGGCTGGTTCCAGTAGGCGCCGTCGCGCCCCGCGGCGCCCGGGTCGTGCACGGCCAGCGCGTAACTCCCCTCGGAGCGGCCGTCCTCGGCGCGGACCGTGAGCCGGTCACCCGCCACGACCGGACCGTCGCGCCGGACGGCACCGGACGCGTCGACGATCGCGCGGCTCTGGCGGGAGCGGTCGGATGCGGTCAGGCGGCCGAGTGTCTGGCGTACGGTCGCGCCGGGGCGCACGGTGACGGTGGACGTGCCGACGTTGTGGATCACGCGCGTGGAGTCGGGCTTCGCCACCACGACCGTGCCTGTGGACGCGACGGCGTGGGCGTGACGCCCTGAACTCACGGTCGCGGCAGCGGAGTTGCCGGCCGGCGCCAGGCCCGTAAGGGCCACGGCGGTGCACAGGCCGAGGACGGCCCGGGCCAGTGCTCGCGCGCCGCGCCGATGCTCTCTGTGCTGCCTTCTGTGCTGCTTCATGGCGAGGCCTCCGCGTTCAGTCGGTGGACCGGGCGTGGAACGACACGTGTCCGGACCCGACGCGGTAGACGGCCCGGCCGTCCTCGATGCCGACGTAGCGAACGACCTGGCCCGTGACGCGGTAGGCGCCGCCGGGAACCACCGGCAGGGCGACGGTCGCCGTCACGTTGACCGGGACGGTGACGTCGGTGTCCACGCCGTAGCGGTTCCTGCGCCAGTCCACGCCGACGGTGCCGCGCTCGGTCCACTGCGTGCCGGAGGCGTGGTCGAGGCCCTTGTCCGCCGGGGCGATACGGACCGTGGCGGCGCCCGGCGAGGTGACGGTCAGGCCGAGGACGCTCTCGATGACACCGTTGATCCCTGCTCCGCCCCACCCGTGGGAGAGGCTTTCGCTGCTGCTCTGGGACACCTGGGCACCGGTGCAGTCGGAGGTCTCGCAGCCGGGGGTCCACTGCTCCCACAGGAAGGTGCCGCCCTCGGCAAGCACCTGGGCCGGGCCGTCGTGGCGCGGGTCGGTGAGGAGATCCACCACGGTGTCCGGGCGGTCGGTGACGCGCAGGGCTTCGAGCAGCGTGCGCAGGGTCATCGGCCCCTGCTGCATGCCGAGTGCGGAGATGCGCTCGCCGAGTTCCGGGTATTCGGCGGCAGTTGCGGCCCCGTAGGCGACAGGGAAGGTCTGCGCGTGCTGGCCGGCGTGGTCGATGCGGCTGCCGGTGGCGGTCAGGCCGTCGGACCAGGCGCCGCTCCCGGGGTCGCGCAGCTGGGCGCGCATCGCGGCGGTCAGACGCTCCGCCCGGCCGTCGTACAGGGTGTGGGCGTCCGCGTCACCGAGGGCGTCGGCGGCCTCGGCCGTCGAGCGCAGCGCGCCCACACCGAGGGCGTTGACGACGGTGCGGTTGACGTTGCCGTCCGTGACGTAGCCGTAGCGCATGGGGGCGGGCCAGTCGATGATTCCGTACTTGTACGCGCCACTGCCGCCGGGCAGGTCGGCCACCAGACCGCGGCTGTCGACGGCGGACGATATGTAGTCGGAAATGTTCTTCATCACGGGCAGGGCCTGCGCCAGCAACTCCCGGTCGCCGGTGGTCCGGTAGTAGCGCAGCACCCACTCGGGGAACATCTCGGTGTAGTCGGGGATGTCCCGTTTGCCGTCGCCGTTGGGGTAGACGGCGTTCATGGCGCCGTTCTTCCAGTACCGCGCCTGGGAGTTCATGAAGGAGACGATCGCCTGCCGGGTCAGGCTCCGCTCCCCGGAGGCCGCCATGGTCGCGTACGACTCGTCGATGGCGTCGCCGAGGAACTGGCCCTTCTCCCGGGTCGGGGTGTCGAGGAAGACGTTCTGCGCCGACTGCAGCGCCGAGTGCTGCATGAGCGCGAAGACGTCATCGAGGGTGTCGTCGCTGCTGGAGAAGGTGGCCGGGTGGGCGGCGTCGGTGTACTGCACGACGGCCGTGATGTCGTCGGTGGTCAGCTTCTCGCCGGGGTCGCTGATCTGCAGATAGCGCCAGCCCCAGTACGTGAACGGCTGCGCGACCTGGGCGCCGTCCCGCTGGGTGTGGAAGAAGCGCATGTTGCTGCCCTGGGTGTCGAGGGCCGACGTGCCGGCGCGGGAGTTCTCCACCCAGCTCCCGGCGGCGTGGTCCTTGCCAAGCGCCCGGTCGAGGGTGGCGGTCTTCCCGTCCACCGCCGTCACAGTGCGGGTTTCCGGGTCGCCCGCGCCGTATCCGGTCGCGGGGGCGTCGACGGTGACACGGTCGCCGACGTGCAGGTTGCCCGTACTGGCGAGGGTCACCGTGGTGTCCCCGGCGCGTACGGCCGCTGTCAGCGTGGAGTTGCTGCGCCGGTAGCTGGTGGTGAAAGTCAACTGCCACCCTGCCACGCCGTGTTGGAAGCGCACCGAGGGAACGGCGGAGTTGACCTTGCCGAAGTCGGCGAAGACGGTGCCGTCCGGGAGGCGGAGCAGGGACTTCGGGTGGACCACCGTGCGGGTCAGGTGGGCGTTCGTCGCGGACAGGTGGGTGAAGGCACAGGGTGATGAACCGGACGCGTACGAGGAGCAGTCGGCCGGGTTCGGTCGCGGGTGCGGGCCGACCACCGTGGCGCCGGACCAACTGCCGTCGTCGTAACCGGCCTTGTCCCAGCCCGTCAACTCCGCCCGGGCGTCGTAGTACTCGACCCGGTCGCCCGCGTCCTTGTTCCGGAACGCCACGGTGTCGACGGTCTGCGGGTCGTAGCGGCGCACCTTCCAGGAGCCGTCGGACACCATCACGTCCCGGGTGCCGTCCTCGTGGTCGACCACGACCTTCACGAGCAGACCGTCGGGACCCTCCGGGCCGGCAGGACCATTGGCGCGCCCCTGGCACTTGCAGTTCCAGTAGTGCGTGACGACGCCGACCGGCAGCTCCTCTCCCGCCTCGACACCCTTGAGTTCCGCGACGTCGTAGAAGCCCTCGCCCGCGTACTCGTACGACGAGCCGCGCTGCACCGTGCGCCCGTTCGCCTGGACCTGCCAGTCCCCCACGGCGGCGGTGTAGACGCGGGCACCGGTCACCGGACTGCCCCCGGACACCCGCATCACCTTGCGGGCGGCGATCCACTGGTTGTCCGCGTCGTTGCCGGTGGCGGGCCTGCGGATCCACTGCGCGCCCGACCAGTCCGCGTCACCGAGGCCGGTGACGAACGTCGTGGGGCGCGCGTACGGCGACACCGCGCCCTCGCGGTCCCAGGTCCGCACCGTCCAGCGGTACTCCGTGCCCGGCGCGAGGCCGGGACCGGCGTAGGAAACCCAGGACTGCCGCGCGCCGGGCACCTTGCCGCTGTCCCAGACCGTGCGCCCCGCGCTGTCGCGCACGACCAGCTCGTACGCCGACTGCACCTCGTCGCTGTCGACGTCGCGCGGCAGCCAGCCGAACGGGGGTGCCCCGTCGACGGCCGACGGGTCGACCCGGTCACCGACCGTGAGACCGGCCGGCGCCTGGGGGCTGTGATCGGGCCCTGCGCGGTCCGCAACCGCGGGCGGGGCAAGGGCAAGCGTCAGCCCGAAGGCCGTCGCGACAACACCGGACCGAAGACTGGACCGGAACGGGAACGGGAACGGCCACTGAAGGCTCATGCACATGCTCCCAGGAAGGGATTTGAATGATTCAACCGGACACGACTGCTGCCACTTCCGCGAAAGACAGGAAGCGCAGTTGGAGCGATGTGAAGTGCAACAAGAGCGTCAACTCGGGAGTCACAGGCCTGGCTTGCCGAATTGAAACGTATCAATACCCTCTACCTCGGACCCTATGAAGGGGCCGAGGACAGTGTCAATGGGTGTGCACAGGAGTGGCAGAAGTACCGCCCGCACCGACTGCCTGGACTCCGGCAACGACACGAAGCTCAAATCTCTCTATTCCAGGGCGTAACACACGTGAGAGCCTTGGGAGTAGTTGCGGACGATGCGGGGTTGGCGCTGGCGGCGGTGGAGGAACCGGCTGGTTTCGGCAGCGAGTTCGGCCCGTTCTCAGACTCGGCTGTGCATCGGAAGGCTGCGCTCGAGGTATCAGCGCTGACCAGCCCGTCGGGGTCCAACTCGGGGCGTAGGACGGCAGGAGGTGCAGCTCGATCCGTGCGGCATGCCAGGCCGGCCAACCAGCACAGACGCCACCGATGCCGAAGGCAACTGCCGCCCGACGCGACACAGCAGGCGTCACCCGCCGTCAGCATCCAGAAACGCCGACTGCTGCGCACCCGCGTACTGTAGGCGGGGCCGAGCTGACGCCGCGCTCGGTAGCGTCAGCTGCCCAGCCTCTCGACCCGGGCGCAAGGGCCGAGTTCATCGTCTGCATGATGCACGAGCGTGCCGGGCTCAACCTCGCGGGAGGCGAGGGCGTACTCGAGCGTGGTGAGGACCAGGTCGGCGTCCGCGCGGGCGGAGGTCTCTCAGGACACCACCCGGCGGTGCCGGGATCAGTCCCCGGCCGGGGTGTAGACGGAGGCGAAGGACCAGTCACCGGAGCCGACCTCGTACACCGCCGTGCCGCCCTCGGTGCGCAGCATGCGGGCGCCCCGGTCGGCCCGGACGGCCCCTGAGGTGACCGGCACGTGGACCTCCGCCGTGGCCCCCGCCGGCACGGTCACCCGCAGGCGGTAGGCCGAGCCGTCGCGGTGCCAGGAGGTGGAGACCTTGCCGTACGGCGTGGTGTAGGAGCCGGATGCGGAGGCCAGGTCCCCCACGACGGCCGGCGCGACGAGCAGCTTCTGGTAGCCGGCCGCGCCGGGCGCCTGCTGGATCCCGGCGAGGCGGCTGGTGAACCACGAGTCGATCGCGCCGAGCATGAAGTGGTCCTGCGACTGGCCGGGGCCGCCGTCCCAGGACTCGCCGAGCGCCGTGTTGCCGTGCACCACCTGGTAGCCGTAGCTGGGGCTGGTGGTCTGCGTGGCGATCTTGTACACGATGTCGTCGTGGCCCGCCCCGGACAGCACCCGGAACGCCGCCGGCAGTGAGATCTCACCGAGGTTCAGGTGGTAGCCCGCGTCCCGGATGCTGCCGACGAGGTGGTCGAGGAGCCGCTGCCGCTGGTCGTCGGGGACCGCGCCCATGTCGAGGGCGAGGACCTCGGCGCCCTGGCCGCCACCGCCGAAGGTCCCCGTCGCCGTGTCGTAGTACTTCCGGGTGAGCGCCTTGGCGCTCGCGTCGGCCTCGCTGCGGTAGGACGCCGCGTCGGCGTCGTTACCGAGCACGCCGGCGATCCGGCTGAGTGCGTCCACCACCCGCCAGTAGCCGTAGGTGCCCGCGACCGCACGCGGGAAGGACTTGTCGGGGGTGAACCAGTCGCCGAGCCCGTAGTCGAGGACGCCGTCGGAGACCTGGGTCTTCAGGAACGCCACGTACCTCTTCATGGCCGGGTAGTAGGTGCGCAGCGTGTCGGCGTCGCCGTACGTGGTGTAGAGCTGCCAGGGCACGAGGACGAAGGCGCCGCCCCAGTTGGAGTCGTTGCGGTAAGCGCCCGGCAGGCTGGTGTACTCCGGCACGGTGCTCGGGACCAGGCCCTCGGTGGTCTGTGCGTCGGCCATGTCCCGCACGATCTTGCGCAGGTAGGCCTCCATGTCGTAGTTGGCGGCCAGGGCCGGGAAGACGAGCTGGTCCTGCTCCAGCCAGCCGAGCTTCTCCCGGCTCGGGCAGTCGGTGAGCACGCTCATCATGTTGTTCTTGATGGCGCTGCGGATGATCGAGTGGATGCCGTTGACCAGGTCGTCGGAGCTCTTGAAGTCACCCGCGGAAGCGTTGTCGGTGTGCAGTGCCTTTCCGCGCACGGAGATGGTGGCTCCGGCCGGGAGGCCCTTGATCTCCAGGTAGCGGAAGCCGTGGTAGGAGAACTGCGGGTGCCAGGTCTCGCTCTTTGCGCCGCGTGCGGTGTAGTTGTCCCACAGGGGGGCGCCCACGTTGCTGATGGACTGAAAGGCGTGGCCGTCCTTGAGGCTTTCCGCGGGGTAGACGCGTACGGTCGTCCCGGCCGGTGCGGCCAGTGTGATCTCAGGCCAGCCGGCGATGTTGCGGCCGAGGTCGAAGATGCGGCTGCCCGGGGCGGCGCCGGAGACCTCGGTGCCCTCAAGGTTCTCCTCGACGCGGATCGGCTCGGTCTCGCGGGCACTGAGCTGTGCCGGGTGGCCGGGCGTGCCGGGCCCGTCCACGGTGACCGCGGGCGACCAGGCCGAGCGGTCCTGATGCGGCTGGTTCCAGTCCGATATCTCGTGGCGGGCGTCGTAGTCCTCGCCGCCGTACCAGTTCGAGGACGTGGTCGGCCCCAGTACCGTACGCCAGTCCGCGCCACTGGCGATGTGCTTGACGGTGCCGTCGGCGAGGGTCACCTCCAGCTGGGCGATCAGCTTGGGGTCGCTGAGGTTCCCGTAGAGCTTGCGGTACCGGTCGGCGGTGCTGACCACGTTGGACATGCCGTTGCCGAGGGCGACGCCGATGGTGTTGTCGCCGTGCCGCAGCAGGTCGGTGACGTCGTACGTGGCGTACTGCACACGGTCCGCGAACGTGGTGTTCGCGGGCTCCAGCACGGCGTCGCCGACCGGCCGGCCGTTGACGTCGGCCGTGTAGATGCCCAGGCCGGCCACGTGGAGGCGGGCGCTGCGCACCTTCTTGCCAAGCGCGAAGTCCTTGGTGAACAGCGGGAGGCCGGAGGGCAGGTACGGCTTCGGAGGCTGCTGGCCCGTGACCTTCGCGGCCGGGGCGAACGGTCCGGTGGCCGCGTCCCCGGTGGAGAGGGTGTAGTCGACGGGGAAGTTCGGCACGCGGCCGTCGTCGGTGAGGACGTCGGAGCGCGGATAGAGCACGACCTGGTCGAAGGTCCGGGCGGACTTGAGGTCGAGGGTGAGGGTGATCGGCGAGGACGACACGTCGGCGCCGGAGTGGGCCTGGCTGGAGTACCCGGCCGCGGTCTGCAGGGCGCTGTTGGTCATCCCGTCGACGGCGAGACCGGGTTCCCAGGTCTTGCGCAGGGTGTTGGACTCCGAGGCGATGACGGCCGCGCCCTGGGCGAGGTCCGTGTCCGGCACGGCGGAGTCGCGCACCTCGATCTCCCCCAGCTGCAGCCGCCAGGACCGGTTCGGGAAGTCGTCGGCCAGCGGCAGGCCGAGCTTGGTGACGTCGAGCCGGACGTAGCGGGCGGTGGTCTTCGGCAGCCGGACGACGACCGGCTCCACCTTTCGGGTGCTCAGCTTCCAGTCGGGGTTGGTGATCCACTGCGCGGACCAGTCCTGCGGGTTCGTCAGTCCGGTCTCGAAGACGGCGGTGTCGCTCCAGCGGGACGGGGTGGTGTTCGACCACACCGTCACGCGCCAGTAGACACGGGCGCGCGATCCGAGCTTCTTGCCGGCGTAGGTCGTGCGCGGCGCGTCGGAGTCGACCCGGCCCGAGTCCCACAGGTCGGGACGGCCGCTGGTGAGCAGAGCGCGGCTGGTGGCCGCCTGGACGCGGTACGCCTGCTGGATGACGTCCGTGCCGCCGCCGCTGAGCTGCCAGCTCAGGTCAGGAGTGGTGTCGTCGATGCCGAGTGCCTGGCTCAGGTGCTGGGTGCGCAGCGTGACGGCGGTGACGCCGGCGGGTGCCGCCTGGGCGGTCACAGCCGGGGGCAGGATCGTGACCAGTGCGGTCAGGACGGAGGCGGTGACGAGGGCCGGGCGGCGCCGGACACGTCGGGGGAAGGCTGCGGACACGGGGTCTCCTGGATCGGGTGCGATGGACGGGGTGGGGTGTGGAGGCGCGGGATCAGGCGTCCGCGCGGAACAGCGCGGCGACGTCCGTGGCGGACAGCGCCCGGTTGTGGACACGGAAGCCGTCGATGGCGCCCTGCAGATACGGGTGCTTGGAGTTCTGCGAGCGGCCGAGGTAGTTGTGCGTGGTAGTGCCCAGCAGCAGCGGACTGCTCACCATCGCGTCGTTGCGCCCGGACTCCACGCCATCGACGTACAGCACGCCGGTGCCGCCGCCGACGGTCAGGGCGACATGCGTCCAACGGCCCTGCGGCAGGGCGTCGGAGGCGTCGATGAAGTCCTCGGCCTCCATACCCGCGATCTTCAGGGCAGCGCGGGCCTTCCCGGTGCCGGTGCGCACGGCGAGGAAGAGGTAGGTGTCCTTGTGGTAGCCGAGGTCGAACACCCGGGCGGAGTTGCTGAGCGAGTCGACACGCACCCAGGCGCTGACGGTCAGCTCCTCCAGACCGGTGAGCAGACCGGGCGGCAGGACCACGTGGCCGCCGGCGGCGCTGTCCAGGGCGACGGCGGCGCCGGTGCGGCCCGCCGTCCAGTCGGCGCCCGCGGCCAACTCTCCGTCTGGGAAGGAACGCAGGGAGTCCGCGGTGGTGCTTCCGTGGCCCTCGTCGAAGGCGTAGTGGGCGATCTCGCGCTCGCGGCCGGCCTCGGGCGAGACGGCCCAGTACACGTTGTAGTGCTGGTGCTGGATCCGGTGGAAGGGCAGCAGCGACACCGCGGCGCCATCAACGGTGGCGGTGAAGGCCGTCGAAGACCGCGGCAGCCGAACCACTGAGACGGGATCGACGTGAGGGATGGTCGGGGACACGGTGCTGCCGTACGCGCCTGCCAGGACCACCGGGCCGTGGGACAGGGAGCGCACCTGCGGGTTGTCCGGCGCCGGACGCCAGACCGGCTCCATCGGCAGCGTCACCTCGACCACGTCTCCGGAGCGCCAGTTCCTGGTCAGCGCAAGGTACGTACCCGGTTCGGAGTGGGCGCCGGCCGGGCGCCCGTTGACCCGGACCCGGGCGTGAGAGCGATGG
This sequence comes from Streptomyces sp. NBC_00009, assembly GCF_045040855.1. Taxonomy (NCBI): domain Bacteria; kingdom Bacillati; phylum Actinomycetota; class Actinomycetes; order Kitasatosporales; family Streptomycetaceae; genus Streptomyces; species Streptomyces sp. NBC_00009. The sequence goes on along the minus strand of NZ_CP108312.1, from coordinate 8,529,447 downwards.
TCGGCCAGCCAGCCGGGGATTCGTACCTTCAGGGTGAACCGGCCGCCTCCGGAGGTGACCGTGAGCCTGGTGGTGTCCGCGTCGGGGTAGCGGGTCTCCTGGCGCAGCGTCACCCCTCGCTCGGCCCATGTCACCTGGGACGGGATGAACAGGTTGACCCACAGTGCGTCCGCGGAGCGGAAGTAGATGCTGTCGGCGAACTTGGTGTGGGTCTCCATGCCCGTGCCGTGATCGCAGGAGAAGTTGTCGTAGTCGCTGCTGTAACTGCCGGGCGCGGTCCCGAGCCCGCCCTTGACCTGGCGCTGCGAGCCCGCCCACAGACCCGTGTAGTACGTCACGAAGCCGTGCTCGGAGTCGGGGTCCTGCTCGCCGAGCATCTGGTTGTACAGGGTCCACTCGTAGTGGTCCATGTACGCGGCATTGCCCGGGTCGTGAAGGAAGAGCTGCCGGCCCAGCTTGAGCATGTTGTAGGAGTTGCAGTTCTCGCAGCTCACCTCGGAGAGCCGGCTGACGATCTCGCCGGGTGGACCGAAGAACTCCTGATTGGAGTTGCCGCCGATGGCGTACGAGTGGTGATGTACGACCGTGTCCCAGAAGTAGGCGGCGATGTCGCGGTAGCGCTGCTCACCGGTGGCCTCGTACTCGCGCGCGGCGCCGACGATCTTGGCGATCTCGGTGTTGGCGTGGCGGCCGTCCAGTTCGTCGCGGCCCGCGGCCAGCGGCCCGTACAGGTCCTCGTGGTCGAACCGACGGGCGGTGCGCAGATGCGCCGGGTCGCCGGTGACCAGGTACAGGTTCGACAGGACCTCGTTCATGCCGCCGAACTCCACCCGGAGGACCAGCGTCTGCATCTGGTCCACCGTCAGACGCGAGGTGCGGATCTCCACCCAGGCGGCCATCGAACGCACCACGTCCAGGGCCTGGTCGTTGCCGCTCAGCAGATACTGATCGAGCAGACCGGCCATGATCTTGTGGATCGTGTAGTACGGAGCCCAGGGTCGGCCGCCGGCCTCCAGCTGGTCGAAGACCTGCTCGGGGAAGGCGGAGAGGTAGCCAGGCGTGTAGCGGGCGGCGGCCTGGCAGGCCGCGAGGGCGTCGACGATGACCCGCCCCTTGGCGGCGTAGGCGTCGTCCCCGGTGTTGGCGTGGGCCTGGGCCAGCCCGGAGAGCAGATGGCCGGTGCTGTGACCGCGCAGTTGGACCGCCGGGTCCTCCCACCCGCCGCAGGGTTCGGCGGACGACGGCAGGCCGGCGTTGAGACGGAAGGTGTGCAGCAGCCGGTCCGGATCGACGAACAGCAGATACGCGCAGGTGCGCCGCATGTTCTCGCGGAAGGGGCTGTTCAGGAGCGCGATGGATGACAGGGGGAGCGGGGTGAGCCGCGGCGGGACCGTGCCGGCGGGGACCGGGCGGCCCCGGTCGGCGGGGCGGGCCGTGGCCCAGGCGGGGGCGCCGAGGCTCAGCGCGATGGCGGCGGCTCCGGCGGCGGCGATGAAGTGGCGGCGGTTGGGGCGTGCCTGATGGTGCGATGCGTTCATGACGGCAGGGCTCCTGGTGGATGCGGGGAATCCGCCGAGCGAGGGGCGCGGGGTGTGGCTCGGCGGCGGCAGGCGCGAACGGCCGCGCGGTGGCCGGCCGCGGTGGCCCGATCGCCGCGATCCGGTCGGCGACGTGCAGCGGACAGCCGCGGCGCGCTCTGTGCGACGGGGAGTGGAGCGCGGGCTGCCCGGAAGGCCGCGCACGCCTCACGCGGGCCGGCGAGAGGCGTGCGCGGCGTGATCGTCTCAGCTGTCGTGCTGGTGGCTGTCGATCACGTGGTGTCCGGAGAGCGCTTCCAGGTAGACGTACTCGCCGTCGGTGTGCGCGTCGTAGGCCTTGGCCGTCCTGCCGTTCCAGGCCAACTTGCCGTCGACGAAGACCGAGATGTGCTTTCCGAAGGTGGGCACCGCGACTCGCCCCTCACTGTCCTTGGGGGCGGTGAGCTCCGCGTGGTACTTCCCCTCCTTCCGGTTGACGCGCCACGAGGCGTCGACCGGGCCCAGCGTGGTGGTGATCCGCCCCTGGGCGAAGGTGAGGTCGGCGGTGTGCGGGACAAAGTCGAAGGCGCGGCCGCCCGCGCTGGTCGGCTGGAGTCCCAGCACGGAGAACGTGAGCGCGGTGGTCGGCCCGGTCGCCCAGGCGTGGGCGAGGCTGACGTAGGTGCTGCAGATGCAGCCGTCCGGACGCGACGACTCCCAGAACGTGCTCCTGGTGCCGAGCGGGTCGCCGAGCATGGCGCCCCACTGCCGCCGGATCAGATCGACTCCCGCCTGGTCGGCGGCCGTTCCGCCCGCGGCAAAGTGGGCGTTGACCTCCATGGACCCGGCGAAGACGCCCAGGTTCCCCTTGTTCTCCGGGGAGGTCGACCCGCGGTCGTTCCAGTTGGTCGTGAGGTACGAGCTGATGCGGCGTGCCTTGCTCCGGTCGGCCAGGCCGTACCACACCGCGAGCGCGTTGCCGTCCTGGGCGTAGACGTTCGAGTCGGGGTAGAACCGGTACGCCCCCTTCTTCTCGTCCCACAGACGGCTGTCGATCGCGGTGCGCAGCGCCGCCGCCCGGTGCGCGAAGGACTGGGCGAGCGTGGTGTCGCCCTCGACCTTCGCCAGCTGCGAGCCGGTCGTGAGCACGCGCCACATCAGGACGTTGGCGATCAGGTTCTCGCCCTTCGGCAGGCTCCGCACCGAGTCGGCGGTCTCGGTGATCGACAGCAACCCCTGGTCGTCCGTCTTCGCGCCGATGTAGTCGACGCCCCGCTTGTACTGGTCCCAGATGCCGTCGACCCACTTCCGGTCGCCGGTGTACTGGTAGTAGTCCCAGGACGCCGCCAGGGTCCACATGTGGTACGTGTCGGACCCGTACTTGTTCATCATGGGCCCGGAGTACGGCAGTTCGCCCGTGATCTTCTGGTGCTGGTAGAGCGTCGTGAGGGCGTTGCGGGCCGACTCGGTGTCGTCGAAGGCCGCGTAGGCGGAGGGGATCTCGACCCCGAGGTCACCCGGCCAGACCGTGCGGTCCCGCTTCGCGCCGTCCACCAGGATGGTGTCGCCCACGCCCACGTCGCCGGTGTTGTCCCATGTCTGGGCGGGAGCCTCCCAGACCCGTCCGGTCTTCGGGGCGATGGTGTTGAGCTGGATCGTGTAGGCCCCGGCGTACCAGATCCTGTTGAGCAGGTCGTCGCTGGAGTAGAAGTAGTTCGCGTAGGCGCGCGGGACCTGCATCTTCGGTGCGGCCGTGAAGTGCGCGGTGATGCCGTCGAGATCGGCACTGCCGGCGGAGTCCATGAAGACGGTCAGGTACCGGAACCCACCGCGCAGGTTCTTCGCCGGCATGGTGTAAGTGGTCGCCCCGTCGACGTCGGCGTAGAGCGCTCCGTCCCGGCTTCGCGGACCACCGGTGGAGGCGTCGCTTGTGGTGCCCACGTACTGCGAGGACTCGTTGAACGCGAGACCCACGCGTTGCGGGCCGTCTGAAGCCGCGAAGTGGAGCGTGACCAGACCGCTGACGTCCTTGCCGAAGTCGAAGGTGACGGCGGATCCGGTGCCGCTCAGTCGGGTGGACTTGCCCGAGAGCACTCCGGAGGCGTCCGTCACCGAACCCACGGTGCTGTGGATCGCCACGGGCTTCAGTGTCCGGGACTGCGGTGAGTAGTTGTAGGCATCCCAGGGATGCCCGGCGGCTGAAGGCAGGGCCCCGGAGAAAGCGGCGCCGGGGGCGGTGGCCCCATCCGCCGCCTGTGGTGCGAGCAGGGCCATCGCCACAAGCGCTGCCGAGGTCGCGGTGGTGAGGGCGGTCCGGTGTCTTCTCTTCCAAGTGGTCATACATGCCTCGCAAAGCTGGATGAACGCGGAGAACGAGTGGGTGGAACGGGCGCGGCGGCCCGAGGCGGGCCGCTCCGACGCCATGAGCGGTCGGCAGGCACCAGGCAGCGCCCACCTCCGCATACCTGACTGCGGGTGCCGCCCAGGTGTGGCGTTACCCCTTGGTGTCTCACCGCGGGATGCGGACCGGCGTGCGGTTCCGGCCTATCGGTTCGGCTCCGGTGCGACCGCCACGTCGTCGAACTGGGAGGACTGGTAGGAGTCGAGCCCCAGACCGGCCTGGCCGTGGTCGTACGTGGTGTCGGTGACCTCGGCGACCGGGGTGCCGTCGATAGTCGCGGTGATCCGCTCCCCGGAGAAGTCGAGTGCGAGCCGGTGCCAGGTGTCCGCGCCGGCGGTCGGCAGGCCGCCCTGGGCCAGGGTCCGCTTGGTCTTGTCCGGCATGACGGCCTCCAGAGCCCAGGAGCCGGTGTCCGACAGCTTCAGGTGGTAGCCCTCCCACACGTTGGAGTGGTCGGGCCCGACCGAGTTGAGCTGGTTCACCACCCGGCCGAGCAGCGATGCCGTGCCGGACCGGTGGATCATCACCTTGGCGGACACGGTGTAGTCGGTCCACTGGCTGTCCCCGACGAGGGTGAGCGGGCTGGGGACCTTCGACCACCTGATGGGCTGGGTCGTGATGGCCTGCTGCAGACAACCACCGGTGCCCCCGCTGCCGGGGGCGGCCTGCGGTGCGGCGGAGCAGGGCGCCACCTGGAACGCGCCCTCCATGTCGGAGAGGTATCGGGGTGTGGCACCGTCGCGGTATCCGTCGAAGGTGTCGCGGTAGGGCAGCGGCATCGTCTTCGACGCAGGCGCCGTCTTCGCGGCCCGGCCCTTCCCGCCGGGCATCGTGGTGAGCGTCGTGACAGTGCCGGGCTGCAGGGTGACGGTGTTACTGCCCCGGGCGTCCGGGGACACGTCGGCGCCGCGGACGAACCAGTCCGCCGGGTCGGTGGATCGCAGTGTGGTCGACCATCGGTGCAGCGCGCCGCGGGGAAGGTGCCCGGCCGGTGTGACCGCGACGGTCTGCGGGGCCGTCGCAGCGGTCGTCTCGAACACCGTCGTGTAGGCCGGCGGCTTGCCCGGCGACTGCAGCGTCACGTAGGTGCCGCCGCCGTCGAGGTAGCCGCTGGCCGAGTCGACGTAGCGCCAGCCGGGACGCGTGAACTGCGCGGTCTGGGCCATGGTCCACAGCGTCGGGCCGAGTTCGTAGTGGCCGCTCCATGGTTCGTTGGCGCGCAGCAGGCCGCTGCCCTGCATCTGGACGGTGGGGTACCAGGCGTACGCGGCGGGCCAGTTGATGAACCCCGTGATGCGGGAATCGACGTACTCGTGGTTCATCTCCGCGGCGAGCCGGGGCGCTCCGGTGAGGTAGTTGTTCCAGCCCGATTCGCTGGCGAACAGCGGCTTGTCCAGACCGAGGGCGTCCGATGAGCTCGAGCAGTGGATCTCCGAGCAGGGGTAGTGGATGCCGACGACATCCACGGCCTTGGCGAAGGCCGGGTCGTTCTTCATGTCGGTGGCCACCTTCCAGCCCGCGTTGTCGGCGGCGACCACCTTGACGTCGGGGTAGCCGTTCTTCACGAGCGCGGCCTTCAGCTTCCCGTACCAGGCTGCGTCCCAGCCCTTCTCGTTCCAGCCGCCGAGATAGTTGACGTCCAGGTGGTGCTCCTTCGCGCAGCCCAGCCACTGCATCAGGTAGTTGATGTTGTCCGTCGACCAGAATCCACCGTCGAACCACCCGGGCGCGCCCCACTCGAGTCCGTAGAACTGGATCTGCGGGTTGCGTTTCTTCGCCTGGTCCATCAGCCACCACTCGTACCCGCGCCCGCAGTTGACGTCGGTCGGCGTGCGCATGTGGCTGGGTTCGGCTCCGTTGCTGGAGTTGGTGTCGGAGCCGATCTCCACCTTCAGAATCTGCAGCGAGGCACCGTATCCGGGTTTGAAGAGGTAGTCGAGGATCTGGTCGCGCTGCCGCTTCGGGTAGTCGACGAGCAGCCGGGATGTGCCGCCGCCCCCGCTGATAGCCCCGATTCCGTCGAAGACCCGTCCTGTGCCGCGGCTGTCGACGCTGATCGACTGGACCGTGCCGGTGCCGGCCCTGGCCGTGGGTGTGACGAGCGCCGCCACGCAGGCGATGAGCAGGGCGCCCACCGCCCATAGGGAACGGCAGGCCGGCCGCCACCATCGGCCGGAAGACGGTGTTCTGGTGCTGGACATGGGACCTCTCTTCTCGTTCCGAGGGGTACGGGTGTCACAGCTCGACATGGGTCCGTCCCGCACGCACCTGTGTCCGGCTCGGCCGGCCGCGCTCCGGGGACACCTCGATGTCAGCCCGGCCGTCCGCGTTGACGTCGAAGGAGGCCCCGGACGCGCGGAGCAGGAAGTTGCGTACCGCGATGCGCGCACCGGTGGCCCGGAACACGACGCTGCCGTCCCGGACGAGTGTGGTCCGGTTCGGCCCGGCGGAGACGGCATACGTGTGCCCACGTAGTCGCACGTTCGCGATGCTGTTGGTGCCGGGCAGCGAGAGGGTGCCGAACATGATGCCCGACGGGTCGCCTTCCCAGGGGTTGTCGGAGATCAGTTCGTGCAGGCTCTGCACGGCCATGGCGTTGGACCAGGAGTAGGTCCGCCAGGCGGAGTCGACGGCGGAGTCCATGATCGACTGTTCGGGAACGGGGTCGAAGGACTCGGGGAACCAGTTGTCCTTGTCCCAGGCATCGAGGTACATCGCGGTACTCCGGGCGGCGAATTCGCCGGCGACGTCGTCGAAGCCGTACCGCTTGACAGCGTCGTACACGGTGGCATTCATGGGGGGCCACACCGCGCCCTTCCACTGCTCGGGGGCGGTGTCCTCGCCGTATCGGTCGAAGAACTTGAAGTGTTCGGAGCGTGGGTGCACCGGGCCGCCGCTGCAGTAGGCCGGGTCGTTGCGCGCGACGCTGGGGACGGCGTACTCGCCCCAGAACTCCTCCGGGTCGAGCAGGTGCTCCTGCACCAGGATCTTCGCCCGGTCCTGCGTCGCGATGCCGGCGAACAGCGGGTAGAAGACGGTCGGCGTGACCACCTCGTTCCAGGTTCCGTCCAGGTAGCGGCTCAGGTAGAGGCGCCGCTGCGGGTGCCACAGCCTGTCGTTGAGCAGCCGCCGGATCGTCTCGTGTTGCGCGGCGAACCGTGCCGCATCCGCTGTTCTGCCCAGCACTTCGGCCATCTTCGCCAGCGTCTCGGCGAGCAGTGCGTAGTACGAGTTGAGCGCCACGTCGGTGAGGTTGGTGTTGTCGCGGCGGTCCCCGCTGCCGCCCATTTTGGGGATGCGCTGGTAGTCGGCGTAGACGGGGCTGTCGTCCAGCCCGAGGTGGTTGCCCCGGCCGCCGACCCGGTCTCCGAAGTAGGGAGTTTCCAGCAGCCCGTCGCCGTCCGCGTCCCACTCCGGCAGAAGGTCGTAGTAAGCGACGAGCGTGGGGTACGCCTTCTTCAGGACCGCCACCTCGCCGAACTTGGTGTACAGCCGCCAGGCGGCGTACGCGTGCATCGGGCCGGAGTTCTGCTGGTCGTAGCGCGGCCCCTTCAGCGGGACCTGGTTGGGCGGTGCGTCCGCGTCGAAGATGTCCGTCTCGTGCTGGGTGGCCAGTGGCCGGCTCACGAGTGCGGCGTCGATGGCGTCGAAGGCCGAGTCCCACCCCGTGAAGAGGCCGCCCCCGCCGCCCCATCCCCACATCACGAAGGCGCGTTGATGGTTCTTGTCGTAGTTGGTGTTGAGGGACAGCGCGTCGCGCACGGCGTCCGCCGCCCGGCCCGCCGGACCCGAGCCGGTGAGGTTGTCCCTGCGAACCGATGCCTCGGCGGTGGCGAGTACCCGCTCCACCTCATGTGGCTCCGGCGGGTCGAGCCGCGGCGGCCGTCCACCGACGGTGGCGGCGAAGGTGAGGGCCTGCCCCTTGCTCAGCCGGTACCGCAGGGCGGCTGCCGCGGTGCCGGGGGCACCGGTGGTGGCGCCGGTCATGTCGGCGATCATGTCGGCGATCGACGCGTAGCAGCCGCTGCTGTCGGCGGGTTCGGCGGGCGCCAGCCGGAAGTGGCCGGTGCAGGACGTCTGCAGCAGTCCCGGCGCGCTGCCGGTCACGTTCTGGCCGTCCAGCGCGAAGGCCGCGTCCTCGCCCCAGGGCGTCGCGACCTCAAGGAAAACCGTCGTGTCGTCGTCGAGTGCGGTGACGGATCCGACCACGGAACTGCCGTCGTCGGCACGGGCGTAGCGGACCCGGATGGTGTGCTTCTGGCTCTGCGTGTCGTCGTACTGCTTCTGCAGTGACGGCAGTTTCGCGGTGGCGTCGGAGACTTCGGCGGCGGACCACTGCTCCGGGTGTGCGATCACCTCGCGCAGGGCTTCAAGATGCGCCGGTGTGACCTTGCGTTCGTCGGTGCTGACCTGGACCTCTTTGTAGGCGCCGTCGGGTGCCATCGGCCCCATCCGCCAGAGGTTGTTCGTCATCTTCTCGCGGATGACCTTGCCCGTCTCGGTGAGCAGGCCTATGCGGAGCGCGAATCTGGACTCGCCCTCCCCGACGAAGAGCGCGCCTGTCCAGTCCTGGTCCTTGATGCCAGGCATCGCGAACGGTCGTTGCACCGTTGGATACGGCAGGGCCGTCCCGTGGCCTTGAGCGGGGCGCCCCCCGGACGCCGAGCCCGGCGGGGCGGCCTGAGCAATGCCGGAGCCGGCGGCCAGGGCGGCCGTCGATGCGCCGAGTCCGGTGGCGCCCACCGTCCTGAGAAATTGACGTCTGGGAACATGACCGTGCGTCATCTGGCCTCTCGTTTCCGCACACAGGTACAGGTCACCGTCCGGGCATGGAGGTGACCGCCCACGCGACGCGACGCGCGTGACGGCGACCTGACGGACGGAGATGAAATGTTTCACTCGCGGCGTCATTCTCAGCACCCTCCATCGAAACCGTCAACGGGGAGTGCTGTCGTGATTACCGAGACATGAGCTCACTACCTGCAAGTAACCGCTCAATTTCGCTGGCTGAGTGCAGACCCCTTGCTTCCCAAGCCGTAGCGCCCTAACGTCCCGATGCGTTAAAACGATTCAAATCTTCCTCAGAAAGCGTCGACGGTCCATCCGTAGCGGCTTCGCTCATGCGTGCGCCCGGTTGGTTCGTCGGCGTGGCACGTGCAGCAAGGAGAGACACCACGATGAGTGACGCCGACGCCCAGGACGACCACGGCTTTACCCGCCGACGACTGCTGCGGACCGCGGCCGTCGCGGGAGCGGGCACCGCGCTGGCCTGGAGCACCCCAGCCGGCACCGCGCTGGCCGCCTCCCCCGGGTCCGCGGCCTCCCCAGCGTCCGCGGCGTCCCAGGTCGACCGCCCAGGCTGGCTCGCGCACCCCGGACGGCCGGTGCAGCCGAGGTTCCGCTGGTGGTGGCCGGACGGTCTGGTGGACCCGCGCGAGATCAGACGCGAGGTGGACCAGATCGCCGACGCCGGGTTCGGCGGCGTGGAGATCGCCGCGGTCACCCACAGTCTGGACGACAAGACGGTGCTCAACGTGGCCGAGAACGGCTGGGCCACTCCGGTGTGGACGGCCCGCGTCGAGGCCGCCCTGGACCAGGCCGCCAAACGCGGGATCACCATCGACCTCACAGCGGGTCCGAGCTGGCCGACGGCAGTCCCCTCCATCACTGCGGACAGCGAGGCCGCCGTCAAGGAACTCGCCCATGGTTCGGTGCAGGTGGCGGGCGGAGCGACCTACACGGGACCGGTCCCGGCGCCCCTTGTCGCCGCCGCGTCGGGCGTCACACGCCAGCAGCTGGTCCTCGTACAGGCGGCGCGGGTCGACACCGCCAACTCCACGCGCAAGGAGACCGGACTCAGCTTCTCCTCCGTGCGCGATCTGACCGGCCAGGTCGCCGACGGATCCATCAGCTGGACCGCGCCGCCGGACGGCGAATGGGTCCTCATCGCCTACTGGCTGCGCGGCTCCGGCCAGACCCCGGAGTCCGGTCCCCACACCTCCCCCACCGCGTACGTCGTGGACCACTTCAGCGAGGCCGGCGCCCAGGCAGTGATCGACTTCTGGGAAGCGCACATCTTGACCGCCCCGGTACGGAGGCTGCTCAAGAAGGCCGGAGGCGCCCTCTTCGAGGACTCGCTCGAGATCGAGACCGCCGCACTCCAGTGGACCCCCGGCCTGCCCGCCGCCTTCGAGAAGTACTGCGGCTACGCGTTGGAGCCGTATCTGCCCGCGGTGATCCTCAGCAAGAGCAACCAGGTCTTCGCCTTCGACGCCGCACTCACCCGCCAGGTCCGGCACGACTTCTGGGAGACCGTCTCCAGGCTCTTCGACGACCACCATGTCGCGGTGCTGAAGAAGTGGGCGCACTCCCTCGGCCTGAAGCTGCGGATGCAGCCGTACGGACTGCAGACCGACGCGATCGCCACCGCTTCGATCCTGGACATACCCGAAGGCGAATCACTCGGATTCAAGAACCTCGACGACTACCGTTGTCTGGCGGGCGGACGCGACATGGCCGACCGGACCATCCTGTCCTGCGAGTCGGGCGCCTACACGGGAGGCGCCTACAACACGACATGGCAGAAGTTCCTGACCACGATGGGCGGGGCCTACGCGGCCGGGGTCAACCAGACCGTGGTGCACGGTTTCTCGTACGCCACGGCGCCCGGCGTCAAGTGGCCGGGCTACGCGGCGTTCACCCCCTACCACGGCAAGGTCGGTTACGGGGAATCCTGGGGACCTCGGCAGCCGACCTGGCAGCATGTCCCGGACATCTCCGGCTACCTCAGCCGCATCCACCAGGTTCTGCAGTCCGGCACCGCCCGAGCCGACGTCGCGGTGTTTCGCCAGACCGGGTACACCGCGACCGGGATCGGCGCCTCGTGGTTCACCGCGAGCGGCGTTCCGCTCGGCTGGACCCACCAGTTCATCAGCGCCCCACTGCTGGAACTGCCGGGCGCGAAGGTTTCGGGCGGCCGGCTCGCTCCCCAAGGCCCCGCCTACAAGGCGCTGTTCATCGAGGGTGACTTCTTCTCCGGTTCCGCCTGCACACTCCGGGTGCGGGACGCTGAACGGCTGCTGGACTTCACCAAAGCCGGCCTTCCCATCGTCATGCTGGGCGCCTGGGACACCGCGACGGTGCCCGGCCTGCCCGCCGACGGCGAGAACGAGCGACTGCGGACGGTCATCGGCGAGCTGCTCACCCAGCCCCGGGTGCACAGGGTGTCGGCCAAGGCCGACGTCCCGGCGGCCTTGGCCGACCTGGGTGTACAGCCGGACGTCCGGTACGCGACTGCTTCCACTCTGCTCAATGCCCATCGGGTCGCCGACGGCATCGACTACTACTACCTGTGCAACGGCAAGCACGCCGAGAACGTGAAGCCACCGGTCGCCCCCATCGACCACGAGGTGACTCTGCGCCGGACCGGACACGACGGCGTCCCCTATCTGCTCGACCTGTGGACCGGGGAGGCTCGGCGCATCGGCCGGTACGCGGAGGACGGCGACTCCATCCGGCTGCGCGTGGCCCTCCACCCAGCCGAGACGCTACTCGTGGCCATCGGCCGGCCGGGCCTGTTCGGCGACCGCGGCGGCAAACAGCCGCACGCCGTGAGCAGCCAGGCCGAATCCGTGCAGTTCGTGCACGGTGAGCTGACGGTCCGCCACTCAGCCGCCGGCACCTTCGACACCGTACTGTCCCAGGACACTTCCACAACGACCGTCAGCACCACGATCGGTGAGGTGCCGGATCCCAGGGTGCTGTCGGCCTGGCAGTTGCACGTGGAGGACTGGCGACCGGGAGGTGCTCCGACCACGACCACCGTGACGGGGCACGACCTGAAGCTCGACACTCTTGCGCCCTGGTCGCAGCTGGAGGGCCTGGAGGACGTCTCTGGGGTGGGCCGCTATCGCACCACCGTCACCCTGGAACGGCCGTGGACCGGCGGATACGGCGCCTACCTGGAACTGGGCACGCCGAGCGGCACCTGCCGCGTGACCGTCAACGGCAGACAGCTCGACCCCGTCGACCAGATCAACCCAGTGGTGGACGTCGGCCCGTGGCTGAAGCGAGGTGACAACACGATCGAGGTGGAGGTGGCATCCACCCTCGCCAACCGGCTGCGGGTGAGCGACCCCGATGTCTACGGCGGGCTCGCTCGCCAGCAGTACGGCCTGACCGGCCCGGTCCGCTTGGTGCCGTACGGACAGGCCCGCGTCGGCTGACAGCCTCGGGGCACGCCCGGGCCTCTCGTGATCAGCAGGGGTGACGACAAGCCGACTCCCCGTAGGGCGCCAAAACTACGTCACCGCGGCTGACCTTGAGCGATGCGCCAAGCCACGGGCTGGGCATGATCAGACTCGTGCCCGTACGGATGATCTACCTACTCGCCACCCGAGTCTTCGCATGGCTGGCCCTGCTCTGCCGATCTACCGCGACCAAGAACGCCGAGATGCTCGTCCTGCGGCACGAGGTCACGGTGCTGCGCCGACAGGTCGCCACTCCAAAGCCCAGCTGGCCAGACCGGGCGCTGCTGGCCACGCTCGCCCGGCTCCTGCCCCGGCCGCTCCGCGGCCACCGGATCGTCTCCCCACGCACGCTCCTCGCCTGGCACCAGCGTCTGATCAGACGAAAGTGGACCCAGCCGTCTTCCCCAGGCCGTCCGCCCATATCCGATCAGCTCCGTGAGCTGACCATCCGGCTCGGCACCGAGAACCCCCGATGGGGCGCCCGCCGCGTGCACGGGGAGCTACGGCGCCTCGGACACAAGGTCAGCGCAGCCACCGTCCGCCGCACCCTGCGCGCTGCCGGGCTCGGCGCCGCGCCACGACGGCGCACGGCGCACGGCGCACGGCGCACGGCGCACGGCGCACGGCGCACGGCGCACGGCGCACGGCGCACCGGGAATGGGCCGCCTTCCTCAAGACACAGGCCAGCGGTCTGCTCGCCACCGACTTCTTCCACCTCGACATCATCGGCCCGCAGCGGCTCTACGCCCTGTTCGTCATGGAGGTCCGCACCCGCACCGTCCACATTCTCGGCGTGACCGCCCATCCGACCGCGGACTGGGCCACTCAACAGTTCCGTCATCTGCTGTGGCAGCTCGGAGACCGTGCCGCGCAGTTCACCCATCTCATCCGGGGTCGCGACGCGAAGTTCGCCGCCACCTTCGACGCCGTCTTCGCCAGCGAAGGCACTTACTGAGTTTTTCGTTGGGTTGTCGTGGGTGGTGACGGGGGTTGATCCCCGCGGTATGCCGTAGATATGCGATACGCGCAAGGTGGTGGGCTCGGTCCCAGGGACCAGGTTGCGCGAGAGCGGATCCGGATGCTCGCAGCTCAGGGGTTCGACAGGGGTGAGAAGAACAGGGTGATCGCGAAAGAGCTCCGGGTCAGCGTCCGTTCGGTGGAACGCTGGAAGCGGGCCTGGCGCGAACAGGGCACTGTGGCCCTGTGTTCCTCCGGTCCGGCCAAGCGGCTGAAGGTCTCTGCGGAACAATTCTCCCTTCTGGAAGCCGAGTTACTGAAGGGGACCGTGGCCCACGGATGGCCGGACGAGAGATGGACCCTGGCCAGGGTGGCGGTCCTGATCGAGCAGGAACTCGGCGTGTGGTTGTCGGTGCGTGGGGTGTGGGAACTGCTGCGGCGGCACGGCTGCTCCTGCCAGCAGCCGGCCCGGCGGGCGGCCGAGCAGGACCGGGCGGCGGTGGCCGGATGGGTGAAGGAGACCTGGCCCGCGGCAAAGCCACCGCGGCGGCGCTCGGGGCATGGATCGTCTTCGAGGACGAGGCCGCTGTCTCGATGACGCCGCACCGGGCCCGCACCTGGGCTCCTCGCGCACTGAGAGGGCGTTTCGTCCCATTGTTTCATCCCGATTTGCTGGGTTGAGTGTGGTTCATGCTCCGCGCCATGTGGGAGTGGATTCGGCGGTGAGTCTGCGGGTCATGAGGTTGATCATCGCGAGGCGGATTATGGCTTCGGAGCGGTGTGGGTGGGCTTCGTAGTCGCGGGCAAGGCGTCGGTGGTTCATGAGCCAGCCCAAGGTTCTCTCGACGGTCCAACGGCGGGGCAGGACGGCAAATCCCTTGGTGGCGTGGTCGCGGCGGACGATGTGCATGTCGATGCCCAGGGTGGCGGCGTGTTCGACGAGGTGCTGGCGGTAGCCGCCGTCGACCCAGGTCTTGCGGACGGCGGGATGCTCGGTGGCGATCCGTTCGATGAGCGTCTGGCCGGCGATGGAGTCCTGCACGCTGGCCGCGGTGACGAGGACTCCGAGGAGGAGCCCGACGGTGTCGATGACGATGCTGCGCTTGCGCCCGACGATCTTCTTGCCGGCGTCGATGCCCTGCTCAAAGGCAGGCACGTTAGTGGAGGTCTTGATGCTCTGGGAGTCGATGACACACGCGGTCGGCTCCTCCTCCCGGCCTTCCTGCCTGCGGACTTGCCGGCGGAGGAGACTGTTGAGCTGGTCGAAGACACCCTCTTCCTGCCAGCGCGCGAAGTAGGCATAGACCGTGTTCCAGTGCGGATAGTCGTGCGGCAGGTAGCGCCAGGGAATCCCGGTCCGGTTCACGTAGAGGACCGCGTCCAGCAGGCTCCGCAGGTCGTGGTCCGGCGGCCGGCCGATGTCCAGGCCGCGGCCGCCGCGCTCGGACCGCCACGCTGTCAAGACCGGCTCGACCAACTCCCACCGGGCATCGGACAAGTCACTGGGATAGCGGCGACGTTCAGGCATGAATCCGAGCTACCCACTGACCACCCGGCAGGCCCGGGCGCAGACACCGACGCCCGAAGCACACGGCACATAGCCCGGCGCCTTGGGATGAAACAGGAGCAGCCATGCCAACACGGCGCCGAAGTCGCGACTCCTACACCACCGTTCAGACCAGCCTCAGTAGCCACAGACAAGTCGACTCCCAAACTCGCTAATAACGGCCTAAATGTGGGTTAAACGCCCTCATAGATCGAATACACAGAAGAGGTTGCCGTCCGGATCGGCGAGAACAACGAAGTCAGGATCCGGCGGGTAAAGATTCCATTCGACGGCCCGTGCACCATGTGAGACAAGCGCCGCTGGACCTCTGCCTCCTGTTCCTCCGTGGTAGCGGTGAAGAGGTCCAGGTGAAGACGAGGACGTGGCTCCGCCTGCGAGGTGCTGTACATCAGACCGAGGGCCCTGCCGGTGCTATCGGCGTGATTGAGCGCCTGCCACGTCTCGCTCTTCCTCGGTGGCGACCACGTCCAACGCCTCCGCCCAGAACGCGACTGCGCGGAAATCAGGCAACTACCTGGGTCTCGGACTCGCATCCGCCTCTGCTGCGAGAAACGGCTCCTCAACCTCACAATGTAGGACACGGTCTTACTACCGTTCGACGGCCCATCAGAGGGTCAGTCTGACTCCTGTCGAAGGATGCGGCGAGCCGCCTCAGCCTCGGCTGCCGGCGGGGACAGCTCGTCGAGGACATCAAGCTCGTCGTCCCCCTCCAACTCCCGTTCCCAGGCTGCGGCGAGCTGCTCCTGCTCCTCCCCGGGCCTGGCCACGACTGTCTCTCTGTCCTCAGGCGCCAGTGCCGCCAGGAAGCGTGAGACTGAGTCGTTCGGCATGCTAAACACCCTTCGCTGGGCATGGTGCTGGTCCGGGGCTCAGCATGATCAATCAGTCCGGCGATCGCGGCCCGACACAGCCGCAGCACACCCGGATGGCGCCATCTCGTTGTAGACGCTCCGCCAGTTGCCGTATTTCTCGGGCAGATGAATTCACTGCGTTCCGGGGTCTGGAACCTGAAGGCGATCGCATCGATCACCTCACGGTGATCCCGCCAGCGACCACCCCGCTTCGGCGTCCGGACCGGACCGGGAGCAACGGCTCAATCCGCGTCCATTGCACGTCAGTCAACGGCACACCCGGACCAACGACCAGCTGATCCAAACGAAACTGCCTAGCCCCGGCCGCCTTCTCGCGACGGCGGTCGCCCCGTGCTCTCCCGCACCATCAGCCGCGTCGGCACCAGCGTGGTGCCCCGTTCCGCGTCGCCCTGCCTGACCTGACGCAGTGCGCTCTCCACGCAGCGGCGGCCGACCTCGGCGAAGTCTTGGTGGACTGTGGTGAGCGGCGGCTGGAACGAGCCAGCGTCGGGGATGTCGTCGAAGCCGATGACCGAGACGTCCTCGGGGACCTTGCGGCCTCGATCTGCCAGAGCCCGCAGCAGGCCGAGCGCCATCTGGTCGTTCGCCGCGAACACCGCGGTGCAGTCGCCCTGTTCAGCCAGGCGCAGGCCCGCGCGGTAGCCCGAATCGGCCGACCAGTCGCCGCGCACCAGCGGGGGGACCGCGCGGCCCGCGGCCTCAAGTGCCTTGCGCCACGCTTCCGTTCGGCGCTGCGCCGCGAATGACTCGGAGGGGCCCGCCAGATGCCAGACCGTGCGGTGGCCGAGGCCGAGGAGGTGGCGTACCGCGTCGCCGGTGCCGCCCGCCTGATCCGTGTCCACCACCGCGTAACGGTCACCGGCGTCCGAGTCCGCGACCACGACCTTCACGTGCGGCGGCAGCGTGAGACTCGCCGAGTCGAGCAGATGGACCTCCATGATGACGATGACCGCGTCCACCGCCAGTTCGCCGAGGCGCGAGAACGCGCCGCGCACCTCGTCCTGGGTGGGCACCGCGACCGGGAGGAGCGTGACCGCGTAGCCCTCCTGCGCGGCCGAGGTCGCGATGGCCTCCAGCGTGCGCATGTTGCCCGTCGTGGAGAGCGTGAACGTGATCACGCCGATGGTGCGGAAGTCGCCCCGCTTCAGCGCCCGCGCCGCGCTGTTGGGGCGGTAGCCGAGCTCCTTCATCGCGTCGAGGACCCGCTCGCGCGTCTCCTCGTTGACGCCGGGAAAGCCGTTCGAGACGCGGGAGACGGTCTGGGACGAGACACCCGCAACCCGGGCGACGTCGGCCATCGACGCGTTCTGTGTGCGGCGCCGGGCGTCGGTCCTGCCGCGCTCCGGGGCGCTGTGCGTTGCTCCCACCGTTGGCCTCACCAGTCGAGTTGATCGTTCACGGGCGACTCTTGACCGTCCTCTGCGGGGCAGTGTAGACATGCCGCCACCGAATGTTTACGCAAACATAACACCAGTCGGTCGCTTGCGCGCCGGAATGTTTACGCAAACATCCGAGCACCATCCGCGAGGCACGTACGAGCGAGGGACGCGAGATGACGACGCTTCAACCGCCGGCCGCCGCAAGGCCACGACCGGCCGGGCCACCGGTACGCAGGGCGCGCCGCTCGTGGACGGGGTGGGGGTTCATCGGCCCCTTCGTGCTCGTCTTCGCCCTGGTCTTCCTGGCGCCGCTTGCGTACTCGGTCTATCTGAGCCTGTTCCGCACACAGCTCATCGGCGGCACCACCTTCGTGGGCCTGGACAACTACCAACAGGCCCTGCAGGACGGCCAGTTCTGGGACGGGGTCGTCCGCGTCGGACTGTTTCTGCTGATCCAGGTGCCGATCATGCTCGGCATCGCCTTGCTCGTCGCCCTCGCGATCGACAGCGGCCGCCTCTACGGCAAGGACTTCTTCCGGATCACCGTCTTCCTGCCCTACGCGGTACCCGCCGTCGTCGCGACCCTCATGTGGGGCTTCATGTACGGCACCCGCTACGGCTTGGTCGGCGACGTCAACGACGCGTTCGGCGTGAAGCTGCCCGACCCGCTGTCCGCCGACCTGGTCCTCGCGTCCATCGGCAACATCGTGACCTGGGAGTTCGTCGGCTACAACATGCTGATCTTCTTCGCCGCGCTGCGCGTCGTACCGCACTCGCTGTACGAGGCGGCCGAGATCGACGGCGCCGGACAGTGGCGCGTCATCACGGCCATCAAGCTCCCCGCGATCCGCGGCGCCCTCGTCATCGCCACGATCTTCTCGATCATCGGCAGCTTCCAGCTCTTCAACGAGCCCGCCATCCTCCAGAAGCTCGCGCCGAACGCGATCACCACCGACTACACCCCGAACTTCTACACGTACTCGCTGTCCTTCGCGGGCCAGCAGCAGAACTACTCCGCGACGGTCGCCATCGTCATGGGCATGATCACGATGATCGTCGCCTATGTGGTCCAGCTGCGCGGCATGCGCAAGGGAGCGTGAGCGCGATGACCACCACCACCGGCTCCGTGCGGCCGACGGCACCGCTCGAGTCCGCCGCCCCGCGCCTGCGCACCGTGCGGCGCCGCACACCCAGGCGCCCCCGGCGCAGCGTCCTGCTGACCGTGCTCACCGGCGCCGTCCTCGTCTACAGTCTGCTGCCGCTCGTGTGGCTCCTGATCAGTGCCACCAAGTCCCAGCAGGGCCTGGCCCGTTCGTTCGGCCTGTGGTTCGACGGGAACTTCGACCTCTGGCACAACATCGGCGAGACCTTCACGTACCAGGACGGTGTCTTCGGCCGCTGGCTCCTCAACACCCTCCTGTACGTGGTGGTGGGCGCGGGCGGCGCCACCTTCCTCGCGGTCCTCGGCGGATACGCGCTCGCCAAGTTCGCCTTCCCCGGCAAGCGCGCCGTGTTCGCCGTCGTCATCGGGGCGGTCGCGGTGCCGGGCACGGCCCTTGCCGTCCCCACGTTCCTGATGTTCAGCAAGATGGGGCTCACCGACACCCCGTGGGCCGTCATCATCCCGTCGCTGATCTCGCCGTTCGGCCTGTATCTGATGTGGGTGTTCGCCACCGAGGCGATCCCCACCGAGCTGATGGAGGCCGCCCGCATCGACGGCGCGAGCGAGCTGCGCACCTTCTTCCAGGTCGCCCTGCCGCTGCTCGCGCCCGGCACCGTCACCGTCCTGCTCTTCACCACGGTCGCGACCTGGAACAACTACTTCCTGCCGTTGATCATGCTGAAGGACCCCGACTGGTATCCGCTCACGCTCGGCCTGGACTCCTGGAACAAGCAGGCGCAGACGGCCGGCGGCGAGGCCATACCCCACCTGGTGCTCACCGGCTCACTGCTCACCATCGTGCCGCTGATCGCCGCCTTCCTGCTGCTCCAGAAGTACTGGCAGTCCGGTCTCTCCGCCGGAAGTGTCAAGGAGTAGGCGCAGCACCGCAGTTCACGCCCCGTACACCCTCTGTAGGACCACGAAGAAGTGGAAGCATGCCCATGCCCAAGAACTCCCGCCGCCTGCTGCGCGGCATAGGTCTCCTCTGCGCCCTCGCCCTCGGGGCCACCGCCTGCGGCGGCTCCGACAACGACACCTCGAGTGACAAGCAGGTCAGTTCGGCCGACATCCAGTCGGCCCTCAAGAAGGGCGGCACCGTCACGGTGTGGGCGTGGGAGCCCACCCTGAAGCAGGTCGCCGCCGACTTCGAGAAGAAGTACCCGAAGGTCGACATCAAGCTGGTCAACGCGGGCACCAACAACGACCAGTACAAGGCTCTGTCGAACGCGATCTCGGCGAAGAAGGGCGTCCCGGACGTCGCGCAGATCGAGTACTACGCGCTCGGCCAGTACGCCCTGACGAAGCAGATCACCGACCTCAAGGCGTACGGCGCCGAGAACCTGGCGGACTCGTACTCGCCCGGGCCGTGGAACTCGGTGAAGTCCGGCGCCGGCGTCTACGGCCTGCCCATGGACTCCGGCCCGATGGCGCTCTTCTACAACAAGAAGGTCTTCGACAAGTACAAGATCGCCGTCCCGACGACCTGGGACGAGTACGTCGAGGCCGCCCGCAAGCTGCACAAGGCCGACCCGAAGGCGTACATCACCAGCGACGTCGGCGACGCGGGCCTGACCACCAGCCTGCTGTGGCAGGCCGGTTCGCACCCGTACAAGGTCGACGGCACCAAGGTCGGCATCGACTTCACCGACGCGGGCGCGAAGAAGTACACCGACACCTGGCAGAAGCTGATCGACGAGAAGCTCATCGCGCCCGTCACCGGCTGGACCGATGACTGGTACAAGGGCCTCGGCGACGGAACCATCGCCACGCTGCCCACCGGCGCCTGGATGCCCGCCAACTTCGCCTCCGGCGTGAAGGGCGCCTCCGGTGATTGGCGCGTCGCCCCCATGCCGCAGTGGGAGAAGGGCGCGAACACCAGCTCCGAGAACGGCGGCAGCTCGCTCGCGCTGCCCGAGCTCGGCAAGAACAAGGAACTCGCCTACGCGTTCGTCGAGTACACCAACTCCGGTGCGGGCGTGCAGACCCGTATCAAGAACGGCGCGTTCCCCGCGACGACGAAGGACCTGAACTCCTCGTCGTTCCAGAACACCGAGTTCCCGTACTTCGGCGGCCAGAAGGCCAACAAGGTCTTCGCCGAGTCCGCGAAGAGTGTGCCCACCGACTGGAAGTACCTGCCGTACCAGGTGTACTCCAACTCGATCTTCAACGACACCGTCGGCAAGGCGTACGTCTCTTCGACCAAGCTCACCGCCGGGCTGAAGTCCTGGCAGGACGCGTCCGTCAAGTACGGCACCGAGCAGGGCTTCACCGTCGAGAAGTAGCCCGCCGCCTCCCGCGACCGTACCTGTGGAAGACCGCTCCCCGAAAGGACGCGCATGACCGCCCCCCTCACCTCCCGTTTCCCGTACGCGAAGGGCTCGGACGGCACCCGGCGCCTCGGCTACGGAGCCGACTACAACCCCGAGCAGTGGTCACGGGAGGTGTGGGCGGACGACATCCGGCTGATGCGTGAGGCCGGGGTGAACGTCGTCTCCCTCGCCATCTTCTCCTGGGCGCGGCTCCAACCCACCGCCGACACCTGGGACTTCGGCTGGCTCGACGAGATCATGGACCTGCTGCACGCGGGCGGCATCGGCGTCGACCTGGCCACCGCCACCGCGTCGCCGCCGCCGTGGCTCACCACCGCGCACCCGGAGATCCTGCCGGTGACCGCGAGCGGCGAGACACTGTGGCCGGGCGCCCGGCAGCACTGGCGGCCCACCTCGCCCGTCTTCCGCGAGCACGCCCTGAACCTCGTCCGCCGCCTCGCGTCCCGCTACGCCGACCACCCGGCCCTGGTCGCTTGGCACGTCAACAACGAGCTGGGCTGCCACAACGTCTACGACTACTCCGACGACGCCGCCCGCACCTTCCGGACCTGGCTGCGCCGCCGCTACACCACGCTCGACGCCCTCAACAACGCCTGGGGGACGGCCTTCTGGTCCCAGCGCTACAGCGACTGGGAGCAGCTACTGCCGCCGCGGCTCGCCGCCTCGCACCCGAACCCGACCCAGCAGCTCGACTTCAAGCGCTTCTCGTCGGACTCGCTCAAGGACCACCTGCTCGCCGAGCGAGAGATCCTGCGCGAGCTCACCCCGGACACGCCGGTCACCACCAACTTCATGGTGATGCCGGGCACCAAGGGCATGGACTACGCGGACTGGGCGGACGAGGTGGACTTCGTAGCCAACGACCACTACGTCACCCCCGGACCGCAGGACCGCGACGAACTCTCCTTCTCCGCCAACCTCAGCAGCGGCATCGCGGGACACCGCCCCTGGTTCCTGATGGAGCACTCCACCAGCGCCGTGAACTGGCAGCCCGTCAACCCACCCAAGACGCCTGGAGAGCTGGCCCGCGACTCGCTGCTGCACGTCGCACACGGCGCCGACGCCGTCTGCTTCTTCCAGTGGCGCCAGTCGGCAGCCGGAGCCGAGAAATACCACTCGGCGATGGTCCCGCACGCCGGAGCCGACAGTGAACTCTTCCGCTCCGTCGTCGAGCTGGGCCGCACCCTCGACGCGCTCGCCCCCATCGCGGGCAGCGAGCGCGAACCCGCCCGTGTGGCGATCCTCTTCGACTGGGACTCCTGGTGGGCCGGCGAGCAGGACTCCCACCCCACCTCCCGCCTCGACTACCACCGCGAGGCCCTCGACTGGTACTCGGCGCTGCTTCGTCTCGGCCACCGCGCCGACGTGGTGCCCGCCCACCGCACCGACCTGTCCGCGTACGACGTCGTCATCGCGCCCGTCCTGCACGTGGTGCCACAACCGCTCGCCAAGGAACTCACCCGGTACGTCGAGGGCGGCGGCCACCTCGTCACCACGTACTTCTCCGCGATCGTCGACGAGAACGACCACGTCTGGCTCGGCGGCTACCCGGGCGCGCTGCGCGACGTCCTCGGCATCCGCATCGAGGAGTTCGGGCCACTGCTCGACGGCGACACCGTCGAGCTGGACAACGGCACCACCGGCAGCCTGTGGACCGACCGGATCTCCGTCACCGGCACGGACGTCGAGGTCCTGGCGGGCTACCGCACCGGCACGTACGCGTCGCGCCCTGCCGTCACCCGGCGCGGCACGGGCCGTGGCTCGGCCACGTACGTGTCCACCCGGCTCGGCGTCGACGGGCTGACCGTGCTGCTGCCCGAGCTGCTCGCGCCTGCCAAGGTGGCCAGCGAACTCCCGGAAGACGCACGGGGGTTGGTGGAGCACGTCGTGCGGCGCGACACGGAGTACCGCTATCTGTTCCTGGTCAACCGGAGCGACGAGCAGGTGGCGCTGCCGGGTCTGACCGGTGACGTGCTCGTCGCGCCGCGGACCGAGGGCGACGGCCTCGTCCTGGCGCCCCGCCAGGTCGCCGTCCTGCGGCAGTCCGCCTCCTGAATCCACCCGCTCTCGCACCACCGACACCCCGCCCACACAACGACATTGGGAGCACACGTTGGCGCGCTTGACCCGCAGACGGTTCATCGGCATCGCCGCGGCCACGGCCGCGGCCGCAGGAACCCAGCTCTCAGCCGCACCGCTCGTCGCCGCGGCCGCCGGCGCGACGGTCACGGTCACCCCCGACCCCTCGTACCGGCACGAGCGGTTCGAGGGGTGGGGCACCAGCCTGGTCTGGTTCGCGAACGCGACCGGGCACTACCCGGACGAGATCCGCGAGCGGATAGCCGACCTCGTCTTCGGCCGTGACGGCCTCGCCCTGAACATCGCCCGCTACAACATAGGCGGCGGCAACGCCCCCGACGTACCGGACTACTTGAGGGCGGGCGGCGCCGTCGAGGGCTGGTGGAAGGCGCCCGAGGGCACCACCCGCACCGACACCGACTGGTGGGACCCCGACAACGGGGAGCACTGGAACGGGGACGCCGACGCCACCCAGCGCTGGTGGGTGGACCGGATCAAGAAGGACATCACCCACTGGGAGACGTTCTCCAACTCGCCGCCGTACTTCATGACGGTCAGCGGCTATGTCTCCGGCGGCTTCGACGCGTCGAGAGACCAGTTGAAGGAGGCGTCCGTCGACGACTTCGCCACCTATCTGGCCGGGGCGACGCGGCGCCTGGAGAAGGCGCACGGCATCAAGGTGAAGACCGTCGACCCGTGCAACGAGCCCAACACCAGTTACTGGGGTACGAAGTTGGGCGCCGACGGGAATCCGACCAGTGGCCGTCAGGAGGGGTGTCACATCGGCCCCGCCCTCCAGCAGAAGATCGTGCCCGCGCTCGACGCCGCGCTCAAGAAAGCGCGGACGACGGCGGTCGTCTCAGCGATGGACGAGACCAACCCGACGACCTTCGCCACGAACTGGACCAGCTACCCGGCCGACGTGAAGAGCCACGTCGCCCAGATGAACGTCCACACGTACGGCACCGGCGGCCGGACCTCCGTCCGCGACCTCGCCAAGGCCGACGGCAAGCCGCTGTGGATGAGCGAGGTCGAGGGCGACTGGGGCGACGGCCAGTCCTTCACCGACATGCGGCCCGGACTCGGGCTCGCCCAGCACATCGTCGACGACCTGCGCGAACTGGAGCCCAGCGCCTGGGTGTTCTGGCAGCCCGTCGAGGACTGGGACAACATGAAGCCCGGCGGGGAATCCGCCAAGGGAGGCAACTGGGGCGAGATCCAGGTCTCCTTCAGCGCCGGCCCCGACGACACCCTGGAGACCTGCCCGGTCCACACGAACACGAAGTTCGACACCGCCCGGAACTTCACCCACTACATCCGTCCCGGCGACCACCTCATCAAGACCGACGACACGAGCAGCACCGCAGCCGTCACCCGTGGCGGCAACGGCGCCACCGTCGTCCACGTCAACAGCACCACGTCCTCCCGCACGGTGACGCTCGACCTGTCGAAGTTCGCGACCGTACGCCAGGGCGCGACCGTCACCCCGGTCGTGACCAGCACGGACGGCAAGCTGGCCGAGCAGACGCCGATCGCGGTGACGGGCCGTACGGCCACCTTCACGGTGCCCGCGCAGTCGGTGACCACGTTCGTGATCAAGGGCGTGTCCGGGGTCACGAAGGACGCCGCGACGCTTCGCAAGGGACGCGCGTACGAGCTGACCGGCGTGCAGAGCGGCAAAGACCTCACCGTCGCCGACGGCGCCAGCACACTCGTCATCGAGTCGGGGACGGGCACGGCCGGTCAACGGTGGCGGCTCGCGCAGATCAACGGCGAAGGACCGGCGAACCGCAGGCGGCACGTCTTCACCAGCGCCGCCGACGGCAGGCGGCTCGCCATCCGCGACGGTGCGCCGATCGTCGAACCCGACACGGACGAGCGGGACGCGGCCGCGCAATGGATCATGTCGACGACGGGCGACGGCACGTACACGCTCGTCAACGCCGGTACGGGCCGCCTCCTCGAGGTCGGCGGACAGGCCACGCACGAGGGCGCGCCCGTCGGGACCTGGCAGCCCAACTCCGGTTCCAATCAACGGTGGAAGGTCACCGACGTGACGTCCTGAGGACCGCGGCGGCGCGCCCCACGGCCTAGTGCCGTGGAGCGCGTCCCTCGCGGGGTTGCTCCGCTGTTGCCACCTGCTCCCGAGCGGCAAGCCGACGCCGTCCGGGACGGTTGCGCGTTCCCGACCGGGCAGCGCTGGCCGACGTGATGTATGTGCTGCGAACCCAGGCAGGGTGTCGGCGGGCAGGCCGGGCCTCCATGCCGTGCACCGGTGACGGTCCCGGTACACGGCCGGAGAACATGGTGCCGGCAGGACGATCGCAGAGACCGTCTGAGCGGGTCGTCCCGGTGGCTTTTCCAGGAGGCCCCCGGTGCGCATGTGCGCACCGGGGGCCTCCGCCGTACCCGGGGCGCTGCCCTAGAGGCCGAGGCAGCGGCGGTGGGCCGGGGTCTCGGCCACGACCGACGCGGCGAGCAGGGCCGCGAGCGCGGCGAGGACACCGGCCACGGGGGCGTGACCGGCGAGGGGCAGCAGGCACAGCGCCGCGCCCGCGGTCACCAGCCGGATGAGTACGACGCGGTCGCAAGGGCCGGTGAACGCGGCACGGACCATGGCCGTCGCCATGAGGAACAGGGCTACGCCGCCCAGGACGCAGCCTGCCAGGGGCGCGGCGATATGGCTCCCCGACCCGGCGACGGCCGCGCCCACCGCGCCGCCCGTGACCGCGAGTCCCAGCTGGACCGGGAGATGGCCGAAGACGTAGACGTGCATGAGCCGGCCGCCGCGCGCGAGCGCCTCGTGGGCGCCGGGCCTGGTGCCGCTCGCAATCAACTACCCGGTCGTGAACGACCGGGTTTGCTGCTCGAGTCATCACTGGCTGTGATGGGTTCGGCTGCGTCCAGTTCTCACACGATGAGGGTGAGTTCGGGGGCCGTTGACCGGCCCCCGCAGACCCACACGTACCACCCACGGTGGGCGATGTTGTGGGACGCGTTGTGGTCTGCGTGATCAACGAATCCGCAGACCCGGCACGAGAAACAGGCCTGGGAGGGCCGGTTGCCGCGTGCGGTGTGATGACACTTCGAGCATCCTGGCTGGTGTAGGCCGGATCGACGTAGACCACCGGCACCCCGGCCCGCTTCGCCTTGTAGGCGATGAACGATCCGAGCTGGGCGAACGGCCAGGAGTGGATCTTGACGCGTTGGGGCTTTCTCAGCCGTGCCCGCTCGCGAATGCCCTTCAGGTCTTCCAGGGCGATCCCGCGACCGGTGCGTTCAGCCTCCGCCACGATCCGCTTCGAAATCTTGTGGTTGATGTCCTTGGCGCGCCGGGCTTCCTTGCCCGCGTACTTCTTCGCCCGCCGCTTGGCGGACTTGGTGTTCTTCTTCTGCAGCTTGGAACGCAGCTTGCGATCCTGTTCCCGCTTGCGGTAGACGCGGCGACCGCAGTGTCGGGCCCCGTCAGAGGTGACCGCGATGTTCACGATCCCCAGGTCCACCCCGAGGAAGCCGACCGGATCACGAGGGGGCGAGCACCCCGCCGACCGCGCCCGCCCTGCGCACGCTGGCGCGGGAGGCGGCCCGCGACCCTCATCTGGCCGACCTGATGCGGGAGTTCACAGGGGCGCGCCGCGCCGCGCTGCGGGAGGTCCTCGAACGGGGCCGTGAACGCGGTGAGCTCCCGGAGGGCCGTGACCTCGACCTCATGGTCGATCAGGTCTACGGCGTGTTCTGGTACCGCTTCCTACTGGGCCACGCCCCGCTCGACGAACGAACGGCCACGGACCTCGCGGATTCCCTCGTCCGGTGACTGCCGCTGCTGCCGTCCGCGCACTCCTGCACACGGCGGCGTTCGCCTGCCTGGCCTGGCTCTGGCCGCGTACGCCGCGCACCGGCTGCACGAGAGCAAGAACGCCGACGCATCCTCGCGAACCCTTGCTCCGGCGTTCCACACCGGTCACCCGCAGACCGCCCAGCACCCGCAGGGAGTCCAGCTGCACCCTTGACCTTGACCTCAAGGTCAAGGTCAAGGTCAAGGTCAAGGTCAAGGCTTAGCCTCCCAAGCCCGGAGGACGGCGACCACCTTGCCGAAATCCCCGCGTCGTCGCCGCCTGGGACGAGCCCCTGGCAAAGGCATTCCAGAAGCGATGGTGATCGTTTCCCAGTGTGTAGCGCTGCCGCTCGATATCAGGTTGGTGTTCGAGCCGCTGCTCACGGCAGAGTGGTGCGGTGACTGACTTGTGGGCGCATGCCCTGACCTGGGCAGAAGTGGATCCGTTGCAGCACCCGTTCGAGCTGGATGGAGATGCGGCGAAGGAGTTGGCTGGTCTTGTCGCGCCCTCGACGGCGGCCTCGGACGGCGAGGACGGTCAAGGCCAGGACGGCCGTGGAACCGCGCATCCCGCCGGTTAGGATCCTGGCATGGCCCTGACCCTGAGTGACGTGGACCGGTTCGAGGCGGCCAGGCCCCGTCTCGAGGCCATCGCCTACCGCATGCTCGGCTCGGCGAGCGAGGCGGAGGACACCGTACAGGAGACCTATCTGCGCTGGCAGGCCGCCGATGCCGAGCGCATCGAGGTGCCCGAGGCCTGGCTGACCAAGGTGCTCACCAACCTCTGCCTCAACCAGCTCACTTCGGCCCGTGCGCGCCGCGAGACATACGTCGGCCAGTGGCTGCCCGAACCGCTGCTCGAAGGGGACCCGATGCTGGGCCCGGCGGAGACGGCCGAGCAGCGCGAGTCGGTGTCGTACGCCGTGCTGGTCCTTCTGGAGCGGCTCTCGCCCAACGAGCGTGCGGTGTACGTGCTGCGCGAGGCGTTCGCCTACTCCCACCGGGAGATTGCCGCGATCCTCGACCTCAGCGAGGCGGCCAGCCAGCAGATCTTCCATCGCGCGAAGAAGCATGTGGCGCAGGGCAGGGCGCAGGCGGCTTCGGGCGGGGGTGCTGCTGATGGGGCGGCTTTGGGCAGGGCTGCCGGCGGGGCGCTGATCGAGATCGACGAGGCGGCCGCGCGCCGTATCGTCGAGGAGTTCCTCGCTGCGGCGACCAGTGGTGAGACCGGGCCGCTGATCAGGCTGCTCACCTCGGACGCCATCGCGGTCGGCGACGGTGGCGGGAAGGTGCCGGCCCGGGCCAGCGCCTTCGAGGGCGCACTCGCGGTGGCGAAGTTCCTGCGGGGGATGTTCAAGCCGGCCCAGGCCAAGCGGGATCTGGTCGGCGGTTCGCCCGACCTCTACGCCACCACCGCCAACGGCAGCCCCGCGATCGTCGCGGTGATCGACGGGCGGGTCTTCGGCATCATGTGCCTGGAGCGGACGCGGGAGGGCATCGTCGCGGTCCGCAGCCAGGTCAACCCGGACAAGCTGGAGCGCGCGACGGAGCGCTGGGCCGCGGGCGATTTCGGTACTCCGGTCCTGGCCGAAGCCCTCTGAGCCGCTATGTGACTCAGGTCACACTCCTCTCCTGTCAGGAATCCGCGGGCTGCCCGGTTCAAGGGGCGTGACCGGGCCAGAAGGCGCCGGAACCGCGCAGACAGGAGCAGGAAAATGCAGCACCGCATCATCGTCCTCGGCGCCGGCTACTCCGGAGCGATCGCGGCCGGCCGGCTCGCCAAGCGGCTGCGCCGCGAGGACGTCGCCATCACCCTCGTCAACGCCGAACCCGACTTCGTCGAGCGGGTCCGGATGCACCAGCTGGCCGTGGGCCAGGAGCTGAAGTCGCGCCCGCTGCGCGAGATGTTCGCGGGCACGGGGGTCGAGCTGAAGCTCGCGAAGGTCACGTCGATCGACGTGGACCGCAAGACGGTCGCCGTGGAGAGCGCCGACGGCTCGGAACAACTGTCGTACGACACCCTCGTCTACGCCCTCGGCAGCGGATGGAACGCAGGCGGCGTCCCGGGCGTCGCCGAGCACGGCCACCAGATCGCGGGCCGCCCCGGCGCGCTCCGGCTGCGCGAGCGCCTGGCCCAGCTCGCCGAGGGCGAGACGGTGGTCGTCGTGGGTGGCGGCCTGACCGGACTGGAGTTCGCCACGGAGGTGGCCGAGGCCCGCCCAGACCTCGACGTCGCGCTCGCCTCGCGCGGCGAACTGGGCGACTGGCTCTCCCCGAAGGGCCGCACGCACCTGCGCAAGGTCACCGACGGGCTCGGCATCACGGTGTACGAGAACGCGCCGGTGACCACGGTCGAGGCGGACCGGGTCACGACCGCGGACGGCCGGACCATTCCGGCCGCCGTCACCGTCTGGACCACGGGCTTCGCGGTCCACCTGCCGGCGAAGTCCACCAGCCTCGAGCTCGCGGACACCGGCCGAATCGTGGTCGACGCGACGATGCGCTCGCTCTCGCACCCGGACGTGTACGCGATCGGCGACGCCGGTCACGCCCTGGGCGCCGGCGACAAGCCACTGCGTATGTCCTGCGCCTCGGGCGCCCCCATGGCATGGCGGGCCGCGGACTCCATCGCGGCTCGACTCAGTGGCGGCAAGGCGGCGAGCGCCCCGCTGCGCTACTTCAACCAGTGCATCTCGCTCGGCCGCAAGGAGGGGCTGATCCAGTTCGTCACCGCCGACGACCGCTCCGTGGACCGTACCCTGGCCGGCCGCTTCGCGGTCCGCTACAAGGAGTTGGTCTGCAAGGGCGCGGTCTGGGGTGTTGCCAACCCGACGCTGGGCATTCCGGTACGACGGCGGCGGGTGGTGGCCGACCACGTTGCGTCGGAGGGGACGGTACGGGTGGCAGCCTGAAGCACGTACCACCTTGCGCACGATACGGAAGACCCCGGACTGCTCCGAGGTCTTCCGCCTGCACCCGACCGCACCACCGGCGGCCTGCAGGTGGGCCCCAGAACGCCGGCACACCACCGTGCACGCCGCCCACCTCACGGGCACCGCGACCCCGGCGCCGGCATCCTCGCCGACCTCGTCTACCAGGCGACATGGCGGGCCTTCCCCAGCGAGGCCGTCGACATCCTCGCACTCGCCCACTCCCGCACCCACTCCCCCGCCGCCCGCACCCGGGCCATGTTCACCGTCAACCGCGCCGACACTGATGTGCCCGGGGCCACGGTCAGCCGAGCTGCTTCGGCCCGGGGTGGGTGCCGTCGGCGTCGAGGGCACGGGCCGTGACCCAGCCGCCGTCGGGGGAAGCGAGGAAAGCGACGGCCGCCGCGATGCCGGCCTTGGGTGGCGGAGCCGGCACCGGCAGGGGCGGCACTTGGGAGCGTGACGGGCATCACTCTGTACTCCGCGACGTCCGCAGGTCATCATATGACCCGATCGCTGCTTGTAACGGGAGCAGCACAACGACACGTACGAGTCGACGAGTCAACGATGACGAGGGCGGACATGAACGACCAGCAGCGGCCGGCGCGGCCGCGTGTGGGCGTGGTGGGGCTCGGGGCCATGGGCCTGGGCATGGCCCGCAGCCTGCGCACCGCCGGATACGACGTGGGAGTCCACGACCTGCGGCCGGAAGTGGCCGCCGACTTCGCCCGCGGCGGCGGGACGGCGTTCGCCTCCCCCGCCGAGCTGGCGGCCGGGGTGGACGTCCTGATCGGCGTCGTGGTCAACGCGGCGCAGGTCGAGTCGGTCCTCTTCGGCGACGGCGGGGCAGCCGAGCAGCTGCGCCCCGGTTCCGTCTACGTGATGTGCTCGACGGTCGACCCGGACTGGTCCGCCGGGCTGGAGGGCCGTCTGGGCGAGCTGGGCGTGCTCTACCTGGACGCGCCCATCTCCGGCGGCGCTGTGCGCGCGGCCGCCGGTGAGCTGACGATGATGACGTCGGGCTGCGCCGCGGCGTACGCCGTCGCCGACCCGGTACTCGAGGCCATGAGCGCCACCGTGTACCGTCTCGGCGACCACGCCGGTCTTGGCTCGAAGGTCAAGATCGTGAATCAGCTGCTCGCGGGCGTCCACATCGCCGCTGCGGCCGAGGCGATGGCTCTGGGGATCAAGGCCGGCGTTCCGGCCGAGGCCCTCTACGAGGTCATCACGCACAGCGCCGGCAACTCATGGATGTTCGAGAACCGTATGGCCCATGTGCTGGCGGGCGACTACACGCCGCTGTCCGCCGTCGACATCTTCGTCAAGGACCTGGGGCTCGTACTGGATTCGGCCCGGCCGCAGAAGTTCCCGCTGCCGCTGTCCGCCACCGCCCACCAGATGTTCCTGCAGGCGTCGGCCTGCGGGCTCGGCGGTGAGGACGACAGCGCGGTCATCAAGATCTTCCCCGGCATCGACCTGCCACAGCCCGTGAACCAGCCCCAGCCGACCCACCAGCCCAAGAAGGAGGACTGACGTGAGCGTCCGCCTCGGGTGCATCGCCGACGACTTCACCGGCGCCACCGACCTGGCCAACAACCTGGTGCGCGCGGGCATGCGCGTGGTCCAGCTGATCGACGTACCGGCCGAGGGCACGGACCCCACGACTGATCCCGCGGCCGACGCGGACGCGGTGGTCATCGCCCTCAAGTCGCGTACGGTCCCTGCGGCCGAGGCCGTCGAGGCGTCCCTGCGCGCCCTTGAGTGGCTGCGCGCCGCGGGCGCCGAGCAGATCTACTTCAAGTACTGCTCCACCTTCGACTCGACGCCGGCCGGCAACATCGGCCCGGTCACCGAGGCCCTGATGGACGCGCTCGGCACCGACTTCACCGTCGCGACGCCCGCGTTCCCCGACAACGGGCGCACCGTCTTCAAGGGGCACCTGTTCGTCGGCGACGTCCTGCTCGGCGAGTCCGGCATGCGCCACCACCCGCTCACACCGATGACCGACTCCAACCTGGTGTCCGTGCTCGACGCGCAGACGACGCGGCCCGTCGGCCTCATCGACCACACGGTGGTGGCACAAGACGCAGGTGCCGTCCGGGCCCGGATCGCGCAGCTGCGGGCCGAGGGGGTCGGCGCCGCGATCGTCGACGCCGTGTCCAATGACGATCTCGTACGGCTCGGTGCGGCGGTCAAGGAGCTGGCGCTGGTGACCGCCGGTTCGGGGCTGGCGATCGGGCTGCCCGCGAACTGGGGTTTCGAACCGTCCGCGGCCGCCGCCCAGTTGCCGCCTGCCTGCGGCCGGCAGGCCGTCGTCGCCGGTTCGGTGTCCGCCGCCACGAACGGCCAGGTACGGGAGTTCCTCAGCACCGGCCGCCCCGCGTTCAGCGTCGACCCCCTGCGGATCGCCGCCGGCGAGGACATCGCCGCCCAGGCGCTCGCCTTCGCCGACAAGCACCTCGCCGACGGGCCCGTGCTCGTCTACTCGACCGAGTCGCCGGACGCGGTCCGCTCGGTGCAGGGGCAGCTCGGCGCCGCCGAGGCCGGTGAGCTGGTCGAGCAAACGCTCGCCCGCGTCGCCAAGGGACTCATCCAGCGCGGCGTACGGCAGCTCGTGGTCGCGGGCGGCGAGACCTCCGGCGCCGTCGTGCAGGCGCTCGGCCTCACGGGCCTGCGCATCGGTGGCCAGATCGACCCGGGCGTGCCGTGGTGCGCGGCGCCGCTGCCCGGCGGCGACACCCTCCACATCACGCTCAAGTCGGGCAACTTCGGCGGCCCGGACTTCTTCACCGCAGCCTTCACCCTCCTGAACGAGGAGTCCAAGTGACTCAGGGCCTCAAGACACAGGACCTCAAGGCGGCTGCCGCCCGCGCCGAGATCGTCCGCGTCGGCACCAGCCTGTTCGGCCGCGGCTACGTCCACGCCAGCGCCGGCAACATCAGCGCGAAGCTCGACGACGGCCACGGCCACCTGATCACGCCGACCGATGCGGCCCTCGGCTTCCTCGACGCCGACCGGCTCGCGCAGGTCGACGCTGCCGGCGAGCAGATCGCGGGCGACCGCGCCAGCAAGACGCTCACGCTGCACCGGCGCATCTACGCGGCCGACCCCACCGCCAGGTTCGTCATCCACACCCACTCCACGCACCTGGTCGCGCTGACGCTGGCCGGCGTGTGGCAGCAGGACGACGTGCTCCCGCCCCTCACCCCGTACTACGTGATGAAGGTGGGCCACGTCCCGCTGGTCCCGTACCACCGTCCCGGCGACCCGCGCGTCGCCGACCTGGTCACGGACCGCATCAACTCCCGTGCGGTGAACGGCACTCCGATCCGGGCTGTGCTCCTCGACCGGCTCGGCCCCGTCGTCTGGGGCCCGGACGCCGCGTCCGCACTGGCCGTACTGGAGGAGCTGGAGGAGACCGCACGCCTCTGGCTGACGACCGACCGCAGGCCGGAGCCGCTCCCCGACGACGCCATCGCCGAACTGAGGACCGTCTTCGGCGCCTCCTGGTAAAACCCCGCTCCCGTCCCCATCCGCTCGAAAACCCCTGAGACGCACAAGGAAGTGCCCCTCATGCCTACGACCGTCCCCACGGCCGAAAGCCCCGAACTGACCCGCGAGAACGCCGTGTTCCGCAAGGTCATCCGGCGCATCGTCCCCTTCCTGATCCTGTGTTACGTCGTCTCCTACCTGGACCGGGTCAACGTCGGCTTCGCCAAGCTGCAGATGTCCCAGGACCTCGGCTTCAGCGAGGCGGCGTACGGCCTCGGCGCCGGCCTGTTCTTCATCGGCTACTTCCTGTTCGAAGTCCCCTCGAACCTGATGCTGCAAAAGGTCGGTGCCCGCACCTGGATCGCCCGGATCATGATCAGCTGGGGCGTGGTCTCGGCACTGTTCGTCTTCGTCAACAACGAAGCGACGTTCTACGTGCTCCGGTTCCTGCTCGGCGCCGCCGAGGCCGGGTTCTACCCGGGCGTCATCCTCTACTGCACGTACTGGTTCCCCTCCGCGCGGCGGGCCCGGGTGATCGCGCTGTTCATGTCGGCCATCCCCGTGGCGGGCATCTTCGGCAACCCGCTCTCGGGCTGGATCATGGACGTCTTCGAGGGCACCGGCGGCTGGAACGGCTGGCAGTGGCTGTTCCTCATCGAGGCGCTGCCCGCCATCGCGGTGGGGGTGATGACGCTGTTCTACCTGGACAACAGCGTGCGCGACGCGAAGTGGCTGAGCGACGACGACAAGAGCGTGATCGAGCGCGCACTCGCGCAGGACACCCAGCACCACAGCAAGCACGGCAAGACGTGGGACGCGTTCCGCGACCCCAAGGTGTGGCTGATGTGCCTCATCTACTTCTTCTTCGTGATGGGCCAGTACGCGCTCACCTTCTGGATGCCGACCTTCGTCGAGTCCACCGGCGTCACGGGCGGCTTCGCGATCGGCGCGCTGAGCGCCGTGCCGTACCTGGCCGCGCTCGTCGCGATGAACCTCTTCGGCCGCTCCGCCGACAAGCGGCGCGAACGCCGCTGGCACCTGGTCTTCCCGAGCCTGATGGGCGCCGTCGGCTTCTCGCTGGCCGCGAGCTGGACCGGGTCGACCGCCCTGTCCCTTCTCGCGCTCTCGATCGCCGCCGCGGGCGTGCTGACCTGCGCTCCGCTGTTCTGGTCGCTGCCGACCGCCTTCCTCAGCGGCACCGCGGCCGCCGCCGGACTCGCCGTCATCAACTCGGTGGGCAACCTGGCCGGCTTCGTCAGCCCGTACATGATCGGCTCGATCAAGGACGCCACCGACTCGACGGCGATCCCGATGTACGTCCTGGCGCTGGGCCTGGTCATCGGCGCCGCGGCCGTCCTCGCCACCAAGAAGAGCGTCGTCAACCGCTGACCGAGCCTGCCTCACACCTTACGGAGTCACCATGCCGAGGTTCGCCGCGAACCTGTCCACCCTGTATCCCGAACACGACTTCCCCGACCGCTTCGCCGCGGCCGCAGCCGACGGCTTCGAGGCCGTCGAGTACCTCTTCCCGTACGCATACGAGGCGACCGAACTGCGGCGCCGTCTCGACGCGCACGGCCTGCAGCAGGTCCTGTTCAACGCACCGCCCGGCAACTGGGACGCCGGTGAGCGCGGGATCGCGGCGCTGCCCGGACGCGAGGCGCAGGTGCGCGACGGCGTCGACCGAGCCCTGGAGTACGCCGCCGCGCTCGGCTGCCCGCGCGTGCACATGATGGCGGGCCTGGTACCGCCGGGCGCCGACCCGGCGCCGTACCGCGCGACATACCTGTCGAACCTCGCGTACGCCGCCGACCAGGCAGCGACCGTCGGCGTCGACATCCTGATCGAGCCGATCAACGGCCGCGACATGCCGGGCTACTTCCTGCACCGCCAGGCCGACGCCCACACGGTCGTGAAGGAGGTGGGCGCCCCCAACCTGAAGGTCCAACTCGACCTGTACCACTGCCAGATCGTCGAGGGCGACCTCACCGCCACACTCCGCCGCGACCTGCCCACCGGCCGCGTCGGCCACCTCCAGATCGCAGGCGTGCCCGACCGCCACGAGCCCGATGCCGGGGAACTGAACCTGCGTCATCTCATGTCCGTCGTCGACGAGCTGGGCTTCGACGGCTGGATCGGCTGCGAGTACTTCCCCAAGGCCGGCACGAGCGAAGGTCTCGGCTGGCTGAACAAGTTCCAAGGAGACAAAGCATGAGGATCGTCATCACGGGTGGCTTCGGCTTCCTGGGCCGTCAGGTCGCCGAGGCCCTGCTGGAGCAGCGCACCTTCGACGGCGCCCCCATCACCCGCCTCGTGCTCGCCGACCTCTTCGTACCGCAGGGATCGCCGCTGGCCGCCGACCCGCTCGTGGACGTGGTCCAGGGCGACCTGACCGAGCGCCTCGGCGACCTGTTCGCGCAGCCCGTGGACGTGGTCATCCACCTCGCGGCCGCGGTCTCCGCCGAGTGCGAGGCGGACTTCGACCTCGGCATGGGCGCCAACCTGGACACGACCCGCGCCCTCCTTGAGGCCGCGCGCGCCCAGTCGGCCGCCGGCGGTGTGACCGTACGGGTGGTCTTCGCCAGTAGCGTCGCCGTCTACGGCTCGGACGCCGCGCTGCCGCTTCCGGAGGTCGTCAGCGAGTCGACGCTGCCCACGCCACAGTCCAGCTACGGCGTCCAGAAGCGGATCTGCGAGCAGCTGATCGCCGAGTACACCCGCCGCGGCTTCCTCGACGGCCGCGTCACCCGCCTGATGACAGTCTCGGTGCGCCCCGGCAAGCCGAACGCGGCAGCCTCCGGATTCCTGTCCGGCATCGTCCGCGAGCCACTCGCCGGCCTCGAGGCGACCTGCCCGGTCAGCCCGGACCTGCACGTCGCCCTCGCCTCCCCGCGCCGCACCGTCGAGGGCATCCTGCGCGTGGCCCAGGCCGAGCGCGGCGAGGGCCCCGGGCAGCTGTCCGGCAGCCTCCCGGTCAACCTCCCGGCCCTCACGGTCACAGTCGCCGACATCCTCGACACGCTGCGTCAGGTCGCCGGGGACAGCGTCGCCGACCTGGTGAACATCGCCCCGGACCCGGCCGTCGAGGCCATCGTCGGCTCCTGGCCGGCCGTCTTCGACAACACCCGCGCCGCCCGGCTCGGCCTTGAGCCCGACGCGGACTTCGCAGCCGTGCTGCACCAGTACACCGCCGACCACGCGCAGGCGGTCACCGCCTGGGCGGCCAAGCCCACACCGATAGACTGACAACCATGTTTACCAAGGTGGACGGGCCCGTCCGGCTCGCGGACCGCGTCGCCGCGATGCTCGCGGACGAGATCGAGTCCGGACGGCTGACCACGGGCGACAAGCTGCCGACCGAGGTGGAACTGGTCAAGCAGCTCGGCGTCAGCCGCACCGTGATCCGCGAGGCCGTGTCCCGGCTGAGCAACGCCGGCCTGGTCGAGGCGCGCCAGGGGCGGGGCGTCTTCGTCCTGCCCCCGCGCACCCGACCACTCGACCTCGAAGCCGACACCACCCACACCACCGACACCAAGGCCAAGGTGCTGCAGATCGTCGAGGTCCGCCGCGCCATGGAGGGCGAGGCGGCCGAACTCGCCGCCACCCGCGCCACCCCCGACGACCACGCCCGGATGCGCCAAGCCCTGGCCGCGATCGACACGGCCGTCGCGGCAGGCGGCGACGGCGCCGACCAGGACCTGGCCTTCCACCGCTCCATCGCGGAGTCGACCGGCAACGCGGTCATGGTCTCCACCCTCCGCTACCTCGGCGAGGTCTCCCGCAGCGGCATCCGCGTCACCCGCGCCAACGAAGCCCGCCGAAACGACTTCTACGACGCCGTCCGCGAGGAACACCACGCCATCCTGACCGCCATCGAGCAGGGCAACGCCAAAGCAGCCCGCACAGCCGCCCGCCGCCACCTCGAACACGCCGCCACCCGGCTCCAAAAAGCAGACCCCGAATTCTGGAACACGGCACACAACCTCGACGTAAAACTCGACACAGCCGAATAATCCGAAACCCGGCCCACCAACCCCAGCCACAACTCCCTCCCCCGGCCCGGTCGGTGCCATATCCGCGTCACGCTCATCGAGACCCGACCCATAGGAAATGAGCAGCCACCACCACCGGCACGGAACACGTGAGCGCGGACTCGCCATCCTCGAACCGCTCACCACCGCACGGGAACCGAGCCCCGCCCGAACCACCCACTCACCAATCCCCAACCGCCACAACTCGCGCAGTTCCCACAAACAGGCTCTGGCTTCGGCCTGCCGGTGACGTGATGCGTATCACTGCCCGGGGGCTTCGGGTCCGGCATACGCGATCATGACCGAATGAACGCCCGCTTCCTTGGCATCACCGATCTGGTCGAAACCCCGTCCGTGGCAGTCGTAGTCGACGTCATGCGTGCCTTCACAGTGGCTGCCTGGGCCTTCGCCCAGGGAGC
Source organism: Streptomyces sp. NBC_00009 (assembly GCF_045040855.1). Classification (NCBI taxonomy): domain Bacteria; kingdom Bacillati; phylum Actinomycetota; class Actinomycetes; order Kitasatosporales; family Streptomycetaceae; genus Streptomyces; species Streptomyces sp. NBC_00009. The sequence continues at coordinate 8,492,227 of NZ_CP108312.1, read as the reverse complement.
GGAAAAGATCGTTCTTGCCGAGTCGCTGGACGAAGCCCTCGCCCTCAAAGCCCGCCACCCGGACTGGGTGGCGCTCAAAGACGGTCCGCCCGCGCCCGGGTTCGACACCCTCAACTCACCGGGCCTGATGCGCTCTCTCGACCTTGCCGGACGGACCGTTGTGCAGAAAACCACGGCAGGGACGGTCGGCGTCTTCGCGGTCAAGGAGGCGTCACTGGTGCTGTGTGCCAGCTTCGTGGTGGCGGAGGCAACTGCCCGGCTCCTGCAGACAAACAACAGTGACAACGTCACGTTCGTGATCACCGGCGAGAACGGCCAGGCCGATGAAGACCTCGCGTGCGCCCAATACATCGCCCGGAAAACCGCCCAGGCCGGCACGAATGCAGGCGAGTTCCTCCGCCGCGCCCGCGAGTCACGCGCCGCCACCGAGCTGGCAGAGGGTGTACGTCAAGGAGTCCACCCCGATGACATCGCACTCTGCCTTGAACTCGACCGGTTCCCCTTCGCCATCGTGGCCACGCTGGAGAACGCACTCATAGTCCTCCGCACAGCAGACACGCCTTCACCGACCCACAAGACAACAACCTGACCGCACGCAAGAACCAACACCCACCAAGCAAAAACCAACACCCAGCCGAACACCAGCGGCACGGCGTCCTGGTGGTCGATGAGGCCGGCCACCGTCACGTCGGAAGCGTGATCAATGCAGGCGGTGCTCGTTGCTGGGGAAGGGGGCGATGACGTTCCCGTTCAACCGGCGGATCTCCGGAACGCTGGGATGGATGCCGTCGTGTTCCCCGCTCCCGCTGCCCTCTTTCCGGCTGCTTGGGCACGGACGGCGGTCAGGTAGGTCAGGCCACCATGGCGAGGGTCATGTGCCGGTGCCAGGCTCGGTTGAGCGCATCACCTGGCAATGGTGTCGGCCTCACTCGCCCTTGGCGATCTGGAAGCACACCTCCACCGCGCCCCTGTGGTCTTGGCGAGGTCCTACAGGCGTGAGGTAACAGGGCCACAGCTGGCGTAGCACTCTTAGTTTCAAATGAGACCGTATCGGACGAATAGATGGCTGTAATGTGGCCTCATGGCCGCTGACGTTCCTCACAGGACCGCCCCCTTGCGTGTGACCGACCGCCCTGGGGATGCCTCGCCTTTCGCTCTCGGCCTGTTGCTGCGCCGGGCGCACTGGCGAGCGGCCGCGGTGATGGAGGAGGCGCTTCGGCCGCTCGGTATCGAGTTGCGGCATTTTGCCGTGCTGATCGTGCTCGTCGACCGCGGGGCCACGGTGCAGCGGGACTTGGTGGCGGCGACGGGGTCGGACAAGGCGGGAATCATGCGGGTCGTGGACGACCTGGAGCGTCGGGGGCTGGCCGTACGCAAGACCGTTCCGGGGGACCGGCGGGTGCGGGCGGTGGAGATCACGCATCAGGGGCTCGAGCTTTTCGATGCAGCCCATGTTGCGGCGGAGCCGCTGGCCGAGCGTCTGGTTGCCGAATTGCGATCCGGCGAGCCCGAGCAGCTGACGGATCTGCTGACCCGGTTTGCCTATCCCGCAGATGGAGACGCGTAAGCGCACCCGCGCACCAGTTGCCTGCCGTGTGGGCACGCTTCGCCTCATGCGGCTTTCGCGGCGAACCCAGCCCTGAACTGCGGCCATCGCTGGTGCGTGCCGACCCTGGCTACGGGGGGCGGTCTGGGCTTCGTCGCCGACGGGGACCGAGCTGTCCGCGCGGCATACCTGGCCGACGGCGTGCTCTTCACCCTCGCCCGCCGTCGTCTCGATGTGCGGCCCGCCGGCAGGCCGAACGCCCCGGCCGCCCTCAGCCGCCCGGCCATCAGGGACAGAGCGCCAATGTGGAAAGGGCGCTATCGACATGGACGCCGTGTGACGTCCTGGGTCGAGGCGTCACGCGGCGTCCATGGCCCGGGCGTTACGCCGCGAGGCGCTCCGCGAGTTCCTTGGCCTTGGTGGTCGCCTCCTCGAAGGCGCTCCGGCGGGACGCCTCGTAGAGGGGTATCAGTTCGGACATGGCCGGGTTGCGGGGGGCCATGGTGAGTTCCGGGACGATGAAGTCGAGGTCCAGGCCGAGGGTTCCCTTGAGGACGGCCTCCAGGTAGTTCTGTACGAAGTCGTAGCCCTCGCGCGGGGTGCCCGGCGCGTAGGAGCCGCCGCGGCTGGCGACGACGATGACGGGGGTGCCCTGGGCGGAGGGGGTCTCGCCGGCGGTGCGGCCGAGCAGGAGCACGCTGTCCAGCCACGCCTTGAGGGTCGAGGGGATCGAGAAGTTGTACATGGGGGCACCGATCAGGACGGCGTCCGCCTGCTCCAGCTCCTCGATGAGCTGCACGCGCGCGGCGAACGCGGTGGACTGCTCCGGGGTGCGCTCGGACGGGGCGGCGTAACCGGCGGACCAGGCGTCGGCGGTGATGTGCGGGACCGGGTCGGCGGCGAGGTCGCGGTAGACCACCGCGCCCTGCGGGTGCTGCTCCTCCCAGGCCTTGCGGAAGGCGGCCGTGACCGAACGGGACGAGGACGCCTCGCCGGGGAGCACGGACGAGTCGATGTGCAGCAGTGTGGCCATGGGTTTTCTCCAATGTGCGGTGCGCGGGGCAGGGAGCCGCGTGCGGCGGGTTCATGCCAGGGAGTCGTTTCACTCAAGATGGTATCGACTGATACTATCGTGTGTGAAACGAAGATGGCCACGTCGAGCAGAACCGGAGTCAGGCGATCATGGACGTCTACGAGGCGGTCACGAGCCGACGAGCAGTGCGCGGATTCACCGACCAACCTGTTCCGAGGGAGGTACTGGAGCGCGTACTGTCCGCCGCAGCCTGGGCGCCGTCCGGATCGAACATCCAGCCGTGGCGCGCCTACGTGCTGACCGGTGCACCTCTGGCCGAGCTCAAGAAGCGTGCCGGCGAGCGCTTGGCCGCAGGTGACACCTGGGACGAGCCGGAGTATGAGATGTACCCGCCCTCAATGAAGTCCCCCTACCGCGAACGCCGGTCCGCCTTCGGTGAGCAGCGCTACGGCGCACTCGGCATTCCGCGCGAGGACATAGCGGCGCGTCAAAGGGCCTCTTCCGCAAACTGGGATTGTTTCGGCGCGCCAGCCGCCCTGTTCTGCTACATAGACCGCACCCAGGGACGGCCCCAATGGTCCGATGTCGGCATGTATCTGCAGACCGTCATGCTGCTGCTCCGTGCCGAAGGGCTGCACAGTTGTCCGCAGATGGCATGGGCGAAGTTTCACAAGACCGTCGCGGAGGTCCTGTCACCACCGGAAGAGCTCGTCCTCTTCTGTGGCATGTCGATCGGGTTCGAGGACGTCACCGCACGTGACGCCCGTATAGGCCGGGCGCCGCTCGATGAGACCGTCACGTTCGCCGACGGCTTGTGACGGCGCCCCTCCGCGACTGATCGAAGCGCCGTCTCTTGCCCCATCCACGTAGCTGTTCATATGCCATATTCCGCACATAACCTCCATGAAAGGCATGCCATGAAGATCGCAGTCATCGGTGGTACCGGACTCATCGGGTCGCAGGTCGTCAAGAACCTGACCGCCGCCGGGCACGAGGCGGTACCGCACTCGAAGTCCACCGGCATCGACGTCATCACCGGCCAGGGACTGGACGAGGCAGTGGCAGGAGCCGACGTCGTCGTCAACCTGACGAACTCCCCCACCTTCGACGAAGCCTCCCCGGCCTTCTTCCAGACCTCGATGGACAACCTTCTGGCCGCGGCCCGCAAAGGCGGCGTCGGCCACTTCGTCATCCTCTCGATCGTCGGCACGGACCAGGTGCCGGAGCTGGACTACTACCGGGCCAAGGAACTCCAGGAGACCATCCTCGCGGCCGGGCCGATCCCCTACTCGATCGTCCGGGCCACGCAGTTCATGGAGTTCATGGACGCCGTTCTGTCCTGGACCACCGACGGCGACACCGTCCGGCTCCCCGCCACCCCCATCCAGCCGATCGCCTCCAAAGAGGTGGCCAATGCGGTGGCTGAGGTCGCCGCGGGCGCCCCGCTGAACGGCATCCGCAACATCGCCGGCCCCGACATCTTCACCCTGGACGAGCTGGGCCGGATCACCCTGTCCCACAAGGGCGACAACCGCACCGTCGTCACCGACCCCACCGCGGGCATGTTCGCCGTCGTCAAGGGCGACGTCCTCACCGACAAGGACGCCCACCTCACTCCCACCCGCTACACCGACTGGCTCTCCTGACCCGCTCACGCCCTCTCCAGCGCGCAGACCACAGAGACCCAAGCCCTGGCCGTCGTGGGAAATGACAAGAACTCGGCACGGCGGCCAAGGGTGGTCCATGCCGCTTGATGCAGCGACCGCATCTGCTGTGTCGGATGGAGCAAGTCGAGTCGTGGGCCGGGGGGACGGCCGGGTTCCATGCCCGGTTCACCCACCGTTTTTGGCAGTTCGGAACCCGGCCCCCGCTCTCCATGATCGTGCGTCAACTTCAGCTTCCTGGTCTCCCGTTCGGGGCGCCATGCCACACCGTCGAGGTACCCACGGACCGCCCCGACGCCCCCGAACCGCACCGGCCTGACCACCCTCCGGCTCACCCGCGTCACCCACGAGCTCATCTCCCTCCACCTCCGGGCCGGGCACGCCGACGTGGCCCTCAATCTGGGCCGCCGGCTCGCCAAGGCCGACCTCCCGGGCCGCATACTCGAGTTGCGCGCGCACCTGCTGTCGGACCACATCCCCGCGGCGATCTCCCTGATCCGCGAAACGGCCCTGGCCGCGCCCGCGAGTTCCCCGCAGGACCTCGTCCGCAGGCAGGAGCAGGCCGCCGCGATGATTGTCGAGATGTGCGACGCCGGCCACCAGGCCCTGTGCCGCGACGTCACGGCTCAACTCGCCAGAACCGCAGACCCGGGCGTGACGCTGGACAGCGGCCTCTGGGCCCGTCCCTGGCTCACCGCGGCCTGCCGGGCCACCGGCCTCACCGAGGAATTCACTCGCCTTCGGGATACGCTGCAGCACGCCGCCCTGGTCACGGGCGCCGGCTACGGGACCCAAACCGTGCCGCTGAAAGCAGTCGTCCGCCTACGCCTCTGGGATCGCTACCACGCCGAAGCCCGCCGACTGAGCGAAGTGCTGGCCGAGGTCGTCCTCACCGACATGGTCAAAGCAATGCTCGACGCAGGCCTCCTGACCGAGGCCCTCCCTCTCATCGACGACCTCCAGGACGACGAGGCCTTCTGCCTAGCCCTCGCCGCGGCCGTCACCTCCCCGCCGCCACTCGACCTGGTCAAGCGCTCCCTGGCCCACGGCTTCGCCGAGGACGTCATCGCCCCACTGGCCGCCCTGGAACCGGCGTGCCTGCAAGAGATCGCAGCTCAACTCGGGGTGATCCGGCCGCCCGCCGAACAGATGGCACAGTTCATGACCAAGCAGCTGGGACTCCGATGAGGGGCTCCATCCCACGATCACCAAGGGCCGTCGAAGCAGCAGTCGAGGGACCGGATTCGCGGACGGGAGCCACCCCTTCGAGCATCCTGAGCGCCTCAGGCATGAAGTGCCCCGATCCAAGAACGGGCCACCGCGTCACCCTTGCCGTGGTACGTGCTGGTGGTCTGCTCTTCGGGGGCCTTGACGGAGGGGCCGTCATCGCAGATGCCGTTCAACCCGGCCTGCGGCAACGGGCTGACATCCATGATGTCTCGATCGTCAGGCTCCCTGATGCCCCATTTTAGAGACCCGAACCGCGGGAGCTCCGACGGCTTCAGGGCCTGCACGGCGTTGTGTGACATGAACGGGTTGTCGTGACCTGAGGCCACCTCGGCGTCTTGCGGCGGAGCCGAGCGGCCTGAAAGACCTGGACGGGTGGCACACCACGTGCCGCTGGAAGGACCATCGTGGTCATGCCGAGGCCCACCGGCCCCTCACCGAGCTCCTGGAAAGCGCTGGCGAGGCCGAGCGGTACATCGACTCCGGCCAGGCCGCACCGATCGCTGATCTGATGCGCCGCGCTGCCGCCAACAAGCGCCTGACGAAGAAGCACGGCGAGACTGCGGCCCGCCTCGGTCTCGCACCGTGTGGCGTCGGTGCGGCTGGTCTCGGCGATGACGCTAGCGGTGGCCGCGTCCATGCGGGGTGCCAAGGTCACTCACGCACGGGTCTCCTCGTCGGTGGTGGTCCAGGTCCAGGACTCGGCGTCGGCAGCGGAGTTGGCAGCCCCGCAGGGGAAGACTCGCAGGTGATCACGTTCATGAACCGCCTCACCAACCGTGTCACCGAGGTCACTACCGAACCACCCATGAATACGCCGCCCAGCGCGACCAGGGCACCGAAGCCCGGGTCGTCATGGACCTCGGCAGCGACCAGTTCCTCGTGGTCGCCGACACCACCACCCAAAAGCCCCCGGCGCAGGAGACCGCCCGATTATCCGCCGCTGCGGCACCACCCCCGGCACCGCCCTGTCCCCCGACAACCAGGCACCCACGACGGGGACGGGCACACCGGAAGGGATTCACCCCCATCCCGAAACGCTGGGCGGTCGAGCGGACCTACGGCTGGCTCATGCTGCACCGCCGCCTGGCCCGCGACCACAAGACCCACCCACACCACTCCGAAGCCATGATCCGCCTCGCGATGATCAATGTCATGACCCGCAGACTCACCGCCGAATCCACTCCCACATGGCGCGGAGCATGAACCACACTCAAACCAGCAAATCGGGACACGGCATGACTCGATCCGCTCAGAGGCTCGAGCCTCCATCAGACCCGGAGCGCTTCAAGCGCGCCCTGTTTCCCGGCAAGCCTTTCCTCGTCGGGGAAAGATCACCAGCGGTCGCCCACTTCGAGGCAACCCCGTCCCCGCCTTACGGTGTCATGTTGGATTCGCTGCTGGCTTCGCCCCCGTACTCGGCCTGGGGGATGGCCAGTTCGGCCCAGATGACCTTGCCTTCCGCGGTGTGCCGGGTGCCCCAACGCTGTGCGAACTGGGCTACGAGGAATAGCCCTCGGCCTCCTTCGTCGCTCAGCCTGGCCCGTCGCAGGTGTGGAGAGGTGCTGCTGGTGTCAGAGGCGGTGCAGATGAGTCTGTTGCGGGTGCGAATGAGGCGGAGCGCGATGGGGCCGTGGGCGTGCCGGATGGCGTTGGTGACCAGTTCGCTGACAATCAGCTCTGCGGAGAACGACAGTTCCTCAAGTCGCCACTGTGTCAGGCGATCGCTGGCCATTTTGCGGGCCAGTCCCACTGAGCTCAGTTCGAAGGGAAGGTTCCAGGTGGCGACGCTCTCGGCAGTGAGCGGGCGGGGTCGGGCGACGAGGAAGGCGACGTCGTCCGCAGGATGGTCGGGCAGCAAGACCCGCTCGATGGTGCCGCAGATTTCCTCCAGGGGACGGTCCGGATGGGCGAGCGCGAAGGTGAGGCGTTCGAGGCCGGTGTCCACGTCGCCGTCCGAGGCCGTGATCAGTCCATCGGTGTAGAGGGCGAAGAGGGCACCTTCCGGTATTTCTATCTCGGCCGACTCGAACGGCAGCCCACCGATCCCCAGCGGAGGACCCGCCGGGATGTCGGGGAACTCCATTGCCTTCTCAAGATGGGCGAGGGCGGGAGGCGGATGGCCGGCACGGGCGAAGGTGGCGCGGCGCGTGACGGGATCGTAAATCCCGTACAGGCAGGTGGCGCCGACGACGCCCTCAACGCCGGTGGGGTGCGCCGCTTCGGCTTCGTCGGCCAGGCGGCTGACGAGGTCGTCGAGGTGGACGAGTAGCTCTTCGGGCGACAAGTCGAGGTCGGCCAGGGTGTGGACGGCGGTGCGAAGCCGCCCCATGGTCGCTGCGGCACGGATGCCGTGGCCGACGACGTCTCCGACGACCAGTCCCACCCGGGCACAGGCCAGGGGCAGCACGTCGAACCAGTCACCGCCCACCCCCGCCTCGATGTCGGCGGGAAGATAGCGGTAGGCAGCCTCTACGGCTGTATCAGCGGGCAGCTCGTGCGGCAGTAGGCTTCGCTGCAGGGTGAGTGCAGAGCGGTGCTCGCGGTTGTAGCGGCGTGCGTTGTCGATGCAGACTGCGGCGCGGGCGGTGAGTTCCTCGACGAGGAGCAGGTCTTCGCCGGTGAAGGGATCTGGAGTGCGCCAGCGCATGAGGGTGGCCACCCCCAGGGTGATTCCCCGGGCGCGGAGTGGAACCACCAGGTGGGAATGAATACCCACCCTGCGCATGCGTGACTCGCGCACTGGGTCCTGGAGCAGCCACGGGCTGGACAGGTCCAGGACGGCGTTCAGGATGGGACGGCCGGTCGCGAGGGACTGCCACTGCGGGGAGCCTGCCGGGTAGCCGACCGTCTGGCCAGGCGCGACTACAGCCTCGGGCAGTCCTTCCCTGACTGAGCGGTGGACGACCCGGCGCATGTCGCCGGTCCGGTCGGAGGACGGCGCGGCGAGTTCCCCGCTGCCCAGCACGTCGCCGAGAAGGTCTACGGCGGTGAAGTCGGCGACTTGGGGCACAAGGACCTCCGCGAGCTCCTCGACCGTGCGGCTGAGGCCGAGAGTGCTGCCGATCAGCACGCTGGCCTCGTTCAGCAGGGCCAGGCGGCGTTGCGCCTGGTGTAGGTCGGTGACGTCCACCGACTCCTCGCACACCCCCAGAGGCCGACCCTCCGCGTCCTGTAGCCGGTAGTAGGACAGCGACCACACATGCTCTCGGCCGGGATCGGCAGGGGGGCGGCCCCGGTAATGCAGGCCCCTCACGCTCTGTCCGGTATCGAGCACACTACTCATGAGTTGCGTGACCGAGGACGGGTGTTGCGCTGAGAGCATCTGGCTTCCCGGATACAGCTCATCCTTACTGCGCCCCAGGTACTGGGCGAACGGCCCGGGGAGTTCTTGCCGGGCGGCGGTGTTCGCCCACGCCACGCGCAGGTCGGTGCCGTAGATCGTTAGCGCCACGGTCGCTTGAGTGGCAATGCCGTGCACCATGGCCTGCTGCATCTGCCGATCCTTGAACTCCTCGGCATCCTCAAGGGACAGCAACACGGTCGGTCCCTCCACCGTGTCGGGGAGCCGACAGAAAGCTGCCGCCACTCGCAGTCGGCGACCCGAACGATGACGCAAAGTGACGTGGTGAAAATGCTCGGAATTGGACAGTTGCGTGAGCCACTCTCCAGTCCGGTCCCCATCCGTCCGTGCCGAGAGCGTGTCGATCGATTGTCCGAGCACCTCCTGCGCGCGGTAGCCGAGCAGTGCTTCGGCCTCCCGGCTCCATCCGGTCACTCGTCCTTGTTCGTCCAGCATGACGGTGGCGGCCTGCGTGGCCCTCAGCGGGTCGCTGAAATTCCTTTCTTCGGGTCCACGTGATGGTGTGGTCATCTCACGTCCGTCCTCGCTGAGCCTGGTGGCTGCTGGTCGGCTCCGGTCCGGGGGCTGGAGTGACAACCGAACCCAGGCCGCAGCCTCAACGGCAAGGCGACTCCTTCGTGGTCCCCGACAAGGGCCCCGCACGGCGGCGCAACGGGACCCTCGCCGCGCCGTGCCCCTCGCCGTCCTTGAGAGGAAGGGGCTATTCCCTTCCTTTTCCATTCTCCCCCGCACTGTGCGCACAACAAGAGGGGCCATACCTCCCAGCGGCAGGGCCGTAGACCCCACCGAATGGGGCCAGGTCGGCCCAACGCCTCTGGCTGGTTGAGGTTTGAACAGCCGTGAGGTGGTGGAAATACAAGGGATCTCCGGCCCGGCACACTTGCGCACAGCACTCACACCGCCGGCCAGCTACCTTCCCGCGCCGGCTGTGACTCCATCGAAGGAAGCCCCTACCTCCACGTTGACCAGCACAGATTACTCACAGTGCCCTTACTGATGGTTTCAGAATGAGGTTCGGAGTCGTCTCAAGCAGATGATGCTGCAGGCGAACTGAAGCAGGCCCAGGTGGAGGTCGGCACGTATCTCGTAGCGAATCCGAAGCCGCTTGAACTGGTGGAGCCAGGCAAAGGTGCGCTCGACGACCCAGCGGGTCTTGCCCAGGCCGGAACCGTGCGGGACTCCGCGGCGGGCGATCTTGGGTGTGATCCCACGGGCGCGGACGAGACGCCGGTACTTGTCGTAGTCGTAGCCGCGGTCGGCGAAGAGCCGCCGGGGCCGGTGGCGGGGTCGGCCACGTAGGCCACGGATGCGGGGTACGGCGTCCAGCAGCGGCATGAGCTGGGTGACATCGTGACGGTTTCCACTGGTCAAAGAGACGGCGAGCGGGGTGCCCTGCCGGTCGACGATCAGGTGGTGCTTGCTTCCGGGCCGGGCCCGGTCGACCGGCGAAGGTCCGGTGTGAGCCCCCCTTTGAGGGCACGCACGTGCGATCCGTCGATCGCCGCGTCGTCCATCTCGAGCAACCCGGCAGCCCGTAACTCGGCCAGCAGCACCTCGTGCAGCCGGGGCCAGACACCCGCCTCGGTCCAGTCCCGCAGACGCCGCCAGGCCGTCACCCCGCTGCAGCCGACCTGCTCCGCGGGAACGTCCCGCCAGCTCACGCCCTTGCACAGCACGTAAACGATGCCCCGCAACGCAGACCGGTCATCCACCGGCAACCGCCCGGGATACCGGTGCCGCCGAGCCGGACGAGCCGGCAACAGCGGCACGACGCGATCCCACAGATCATCAGGCACAAGGTCAGCAGACACCTACCAAATCCTGCCGACACACCACCCAACCGCCAAGCCCCACAATGAACTTCATTCTGAAACCATCAGTTAGGACTGCGCCTCATCCCTTCAGGTCACGCAGCTCGGCAGTGTGTGCACCTGTGGCGAATCATGTCTCCGTGCATACATGAGTTGCGGACAATCCGTCATCCCCGACGCGCGTTCCGGCCTCGTCGATGTGATCGGCACAACCCTGCGCGGTACTCCGGGTCAGCGATGCCACACCTATGGAAGCTGTAAAGAATCAACTTGTTGGTGTGTCGGTGTGCTCGTCTGCGGCGGCGAGGAGATCCGAGGCGATGCGGTACCGGGTGGTGGCCGGAGCCGGGAGGAGTCCGGCTTCCGCAAGCAGGGGCCGGATCTCTCGGCCGACGTTCCCGATCGAGGACCTGCTCACGTCGCCCAGCGCATCGGCATGGACGTCCAGGGTGCACAGTTTCCGCAGGTAGAGGATGGCGACCACGAACCGCGCTCTGTCACCGAGGTTTGGGAGGCGCCCAGATCCACGGTCGGGCGATGTGCACGAGTTTCGACAGCATCCGAGCCCGAGCCGAAGCCGGCTGATCCTCATTGAGGCAGCAGGGCCTGGCGACCTGACGGTCACCGGCCCCGGCACATTCCTTCCCATCACAGGTGCGGCTCCGCGCCAACTCCCGCGAGCACAGCGTCAGCCAGCTCCTGCGGCGTCAACTGGCCATCCAATATCGCGGTTTCCTTGGGCAAGGCATCGACTGCGGCCACACACGACGCGATCTTGGACTTGCACCAGGCACGGACCCTCTCGTCCTTCGCAGGATCATCAGGGGTGACGCTCCGCCCGTCAATCCGCCGGACCAGTACGTCCTGAGGAACCTTCAGGAAGAAATGGTGAACCGGAATGCCCGCGTCCTTCAGGGCGCCGAAGATCTCATCCAGATAAGCCGGGTTCGCCAGTGTCATCGGCACCAGCACAGGCCGCTGGTACTCCTCTACCAGGCCCGCAGCCATGTTGACGACCTGGCGCCGCCACTGCCGCAAGTCCTGAAAATCACCGGTCGGCACCTCCACGACCTCGCGTAGCACGAATCCAACCATCTCCGGATCGAACACCAGCGCCTCTGGCCATCGAAGATGCAACGCCTCCACCAAGGTGGTCTTCCCACTGCCGAATGCCCCGTTCACCCAGACGATCACAGGCTCTCCTTCGCGATCAACAGTTCTCAGACGCCAGGACCAGACCTGAGACGCCGAGCATGCGCGGAGCCGCCCCACGGCCACTCCACCCACGCGCTCGCCAATCCCCACGCGCCTCACACGCTCGAGGTTCCAACGAATCTGAAGCCAGGAGCGTGCCTGGAGAGGATCCGATCCTCATCACCCACACCCTGGACAGCGCTCGCGGGGCCAACAACACGTCGAGTGCCCCCGCCCGGGTGTGAGTGGCTGAGGTACAGAATGTGCCGCCGAGATTGATTTGGGTGCCGGGCCACGGAGACCGCGCACGCGCCGTGGACCTCATGAAGAACAACGACAAACGACGCGGCCGGATCGAGGCCATGCGGAGCCTGCTGGATCGGTGCGCCTACCCGACCAAGGGCTATGCGGTCGTCGGGAAGCCGCACCCGCTCATCGTGGGTGCGACGGACACGCTGCTGGAGGCGGGCGAGGAACCCACCGACCTCTCCCCCACGCCGCTCGCAGGGCTGCACGGCGGGCCCGGCCTCCATCCTGATCAGGACTGAGCGGCGGCGGCTCAGCGATGAGGGATGCCGCCCAGCGCCGAGGGTGACTCCCTGGGGGCGACCCGGGGCCGGTGGGGCGCGAAAGGAACGGAAGCCCATGTTCTATGACATCGGTCACAGCGTCCCGTCAATCAACCGGCACACATAGTAGATGTGGCATGGCGGACATTTGGGCATTTGTCCGATTGTGCCTAATTTGGATCCTGCCGCGCGTCCCGGGATTCCGCCCGGCCGGCTCGCGCGCCCGTTGCCCCGTGGGGTAACACTTCTGACGCCGCGACAGCTTCCCCTCTGCCTCCATGCGCGGGACCGAAGACCCGCACACCGCCCTGGCGAGGTCCCGGGACCTACGAGGCGACGTAGTGGCGGGACCCATTGTGCTCCCTGTCGAGCCGTTCTAAGAATGACGACCCACACAGGACGTCGCCGCAGTTCGGAACCGGTGTTGACGCAGAGTCGACCACGCACCGGGCGCTCGGCGTCACCGAGCGAGTAGGAGTCCCCCGTATGAAGTTGTCTCGAACGTCCGCGAGGCTCCTCGCCCTCGCTCTCGGCCTGGGTCTGGCCTCCAGCGCGCTGGGCGCGGCGGTGCCGGCGAGCGCCCAGGCGGCCGCCACCCCGTCCGCTGCCGCCGGTACCTCCGTGGCGCGGTACGCCGGGTCGGTCGAGGAGGCTGCGAACAACAAGGCGTTCTTCGAGGCCGTGCTCAAATCGGTCGCCGAGAAGCGCGCCGCCCAGCCGAACGCGCAGGCGGTGACCGTCTACTACAACGCCTCCCGGGCACCGAGCTTCCGTTCTCAGATATCGAGCGCGGCCTCGATCTGGAACAGCTCCGAGTCCAACGTCAAGCTCCAGGCGGCGTCGAGTGGTGCCGACTTCTCGTACTACGAGGGCAACGCCCCAGACGGGTCCTACGCCTCCACCAACGGCCACGGAAGCGGCTACATCTTCCTCGACTACACCCAGAGCCGGCAGAACGACTCGGTCCGCGTCGCCACCCACGAGACCGGGCACGTGCTGGGCCTGCCGGACAACTACAGCGGGCCGTGCAGTGAACTGATGTCGGGCGGCGGCCCCGGCCCGTCCTGCACCAACCGCTACCCGAACGCCACCGAGCGCTCGCGTGTCGACCAGCTGTGGGCCACCGGACTCGCGCAGGCCCCGGACTCGCGCAGGCCCTGGGCACGGTGAACCAGGCCCGCTGACGACCTGAGCGCTGCACCGCCGGTACGGACCGTGGCGCCGGGCCGCGGTCCGTACGTGTGCTCGCCGGGTCGTGCGCTGCACTCATCCGTGCCGCCCACGACCTGCTGCCCGACCCGGGCCGCTCCATCAACTCGATCGCCAAACTGCTCGGCGTCCCCCCGGTCACCTTGTACAACCACATCGCGGACCTGCGCGAGCTGCGCGCAGGCGCCGTGCCCCGTCAACTCGAAGCGCCGACGAAGTAGACCCACTCCAGCAAGATCAATCTCAGCGGCACTTTCTCTACCTCAACTACTCACACCCGTCGCGACCGTGGTCGACGAAGTCTGGGACGTAATCAAAGAGTTCGGCGCCTACGGATTCTGCGGCGCCCACTCCGTCGCCTTCGCCGCGCCAGCCGTCCAGTCCGCATGGCTCAAGGCCCACCACCCCGCCGCCCTAAATGCCGGGCTTCAACACGATCCGGGGATGTGGCCGATGCGGGTCATCGTCGCCGACGCCCGCCGACACGGCGTACCCACCCTGCCCATCGACATCTCACGCTCACGCCCCGAATACCGCCTCGAGCCCACCGAAGCCGGATGGGGCGTGCGGCTGTCAACGAAGCCGGACGCGCACCACCAGGGCGGGCCAACGGCGTTGAGAGCGGCGTGCCTGTGCAGCTGGGAATGTGAATCGCCAACGTACGACGGCGCGGCGAGTAGACGCACATCCATGTGACCCAATCGCGGGTCTGGGCGCAGCGCGGCATGTGATCGCCCAGAGGGTCCTGCGCCTGCAACGGCGTCGGCAGCAGTTTCACCCGCACCACCAGCTTCACCCGGCCGGCCCAGAGTCCAAAATTGACCCATGTCACCGAGATGGGAGCCAAACCCCAATCTGAGGAGGGGTAGAAGGGTTGTCTGCACCTCCACACCCACTTGGTCTTCACTCCGAAATACCAACGTGGCCCGTTCACCGACGAGATCCTCCACCGCCGCGAGGAGGTCATGCGGTACGTGTGTATGGACTTCGGGGCAGAACTGACCGAGTTCAACGGCGAAAGCGACCACGTCCACCTCCTGGTCCACTACCCGCCCAAGGTGCCCTCTCCCGCCTCGTCGGATCCCTCAGGGCGTCTCCGCCCAGCGACTGCGCCAGGAGTTCCCCGACCACATCCGCCGCTACCTCTGGGGCGACCACTTCTGGTCCCCCTCTTACTTCCCCGCCTGCGCCGGAGGCGCCCCACTCAGGGTCACAACGGAGTACATCGAGAACCAGAAACGTCCCGACTGAGCACTCACCGGCTCCGCCGGAACGTCACACGGCCGCTTCGCGGCCATCATGGCCTGCAGCAGGTCGCTGCGGCACGCCACGCCACAGTCCTGGGATGCGATTCCTCCCGGGCGAGAACGCCCGGGGTTCCTCGCAAGAATCCGCTGAAGGCCCATGGGCTGACGGTGGGAACGGCGTCCCGCTCTGCCGATCGGGGTAGCCGTACGAGCAGCCGCCGACCGCCGATGCCTTACCGGACAAGGAGCACGCCTTATGCGCCTCTACGCCCAGACCCCGGCACGTCGGAGCCGCCAGGTCCTCGCAGACCTGATCGCGGCGGCCCTGATCTACGCCGCGGTGAAGCTGGCCTTGGCCGTGCACGACGCGATCAGCCGACTGGCCGATCCGGGCCGCAAGGCGGAGAGCGCCGGCAACAGCCTCTCCGACGGACTCGTCGCCGCGGGCGACGCCGCCTCGAAGGTACCGTTCGTCGGAGGCCAGTTGAAGAAGCCGCTCAGGTCCGCCGCCGAGGCAGGCACCGGGCTGGCCGACGCAGGCCGTTCGC
Organism: Streptomyces sp. NBC_00009; assembly: GCF_045040855.1. Classification (NCBI taxonomy): domain Bacteria; kingdom Bacillati; phylum Actinomycetota; class Actinomycetes; order Kitasatosporales; family Streptomycetaceae; genus Streptomyces; species Streptomyces sp. NBC_00009. The sequence continues at coordinate 8,476,815 of NZ_CP108312.1, read as the reverse complement.
TCCAGGACACGGTGGGCCACGTGGCGACGGTGACCACAGTCGCCCTGATCGTCATCCCGGTGGTGTTCGTGCTGTTGCTGTGGCTGCCCCCGCGCCTGCGCTGGATCCGCCGCAGCGCTGTCACCCGACGCCTCGCCGCTGGTCCGGGCAGCGCCGACATCCTCGCGCTGCGCGTCCTGGTCGGCTCGCAACGCGAACTCGAAGCCCTGCCCACGCCACCCGGCGGCTTCGCGGAGGCGTGGCGGCGCCGCGACGAACAGGTCATCGCCGACCTGGCGACGATCGGCCTGCGGCAAGCGGGGCTACGCGCCCAGCCGCCGAGTGACTGATGGCCGCTTCCACCCGTGTCCGGCGCCCGTCTCATCAGGAGTCACCCGGCCGACGGCGTATCCCTCGGATATGTCGGACGCGGAATAGGACGCCATCTGGCCGTTGCTTCCGGTGCTGGCGTGGTTCCGGGGATCGGGCGGCCCGAGGGCTTCTGTCACCGGCAGCTGCTGGACGCGGTGCGGTCGCGGGCGGGATTTCCTGGCGAGCGATGCAAGTGGACTCCCCTACCACCATGGCGCCTACGGGGAGGATCGAGCTGCCGGGGCGTCGACGATCCCGCATGTTCGCCGGCTTGTGGCCGGCAGCTCCCCTTCGGGGATCAGGCGCCGGCTGCTTCCGCCATCCCAGCGGATGATTTCCGTTCGCAGGGATGGCCGGCGTTTCGGGGGGATGGTGAACGGCGCTACGAACCAGGGGTTTGACAGCCGTGGAGAAGCGCAACCGCAGTTCTGCGGCGTCTCGCAGAAGAGGCGTCGCACGGGCATTGACTCGGTCCCACCTCCGCACCCAGACTCCGATCAGTGCGTGTTAACGATACCACTGGCTTGAACATGCCTGAGGGAGCCGCCCCATGACAAGCCGTCACCCACCCATGGGCAGCCAGGCCGGAGCATGCCGCCTACGGGGCGGCCCTCCTCCGACCCCGGGGATCATTGGAACCGTGGCCGGCGCTGAGTGGCAGCCTCCGAGCAGGGGCGCCGCCACAATCGAGGCGGACTACCTGAACGGCGAGAACGCGCTCCTGGGCGGCTGCACGGGGATGCGACACCAGTGATCTCATGCAGCTGGTAGCCGACGCGTTCGCGCGCGAACACTGCGAGGCGGGCTCCTTGCCCGTCGACCGACTCGTGGCACTGGTGGATGCCGAGTCCTGACCCTGTGGCGGCCCGGGCGCCCCGCTGTCCCTCGCCTCGGGCCGCTCCACCTTTCGGGGGGTTAGGATCAACCGCCGCATCTCTGGGGAGAGATAAGGCAGTTGACGCCTGGGGGGGGCGACGTGGTAGAGGACAGCAGACCTGCGAGAACACGGGGAGCTGTATGGGGGAGGGCGTTGCTCGTCGCGGCGGCCGGGCTGGTCGTCGGACTCGCGGTGGCCTTCCACTGGTTCGGCTGGACCTCGATACCGGGGAACGCGTGCGGCGGCCGTTTCAGCCCCTGCCCCGAAGGCACCACCCCCACCATCCTGCTGGCGTTCCTGTGCACCTTCGCGGGTGTGGGGCTGGTCAACTGGCGGGTCGCCGAACTGACCAGAGCCCGCCCCGGCAAGGCCCTGCCCGCCGTGCTCGTGGTGACGGGCATGGTCCTCGCCCTCTGGCCGGGATGGCTGGCGTACGCGTGGATGCGCGGCCCCGTCCTCGACCGGGCCTGGGACGCGCCGGTCGACCGGCCCAGCACCGTCAAGGGCGTGGGCAACTGGGCCCTGGACAGCGCCGTCGTCCGCGCCCGCACCGACGGTCTGACCAGCTACGACCTCGCCGACGGGGATGAGCACTGGAGCCTTGACGCGCCCGTGCGCGGATCGGCGTGCGCGATGAGCGACACCGTGGTCGACGGCATCGGTGTGATCGCCTTCGGCCGCGAGGATGAACCGTGCGACACAGTGTGGGGCGTGGACACCACGAGCGGCCGCAAGCTCTGGGAGCGGAAGATCAAGGGCGGCACCGGGTTCGGTCCGCCCACCGACGGAAGGGTGGCCGCCGACAACGGCGTCGCCGTCGCCCTGGAGGACACCGCCGTACGGGGCTTCGCCCTGCGCGCCGGCGTCCCGCGCTGGAAACGGGACCTCGGCGAGGGCTGCTCGCCGGTCGTCGCCTCGGCCGCGGCGGGCCGTACCCGAGTGGTCGTCCAGTGCATGAGCGGCTCCGCGTTCCGCTCGCTGGAACTGGTCTCGCTCGACACCGCGACCGGCACGCACATGCGCCGTACCGCGCTGCCGGCGGAGAGCCGCTGGGAGACGGTCATGGTCCTCTCCGCCCGGCCGTTCGCGCTTTGGCTCAAGGAGAAGGACGACCGCGGGACCGACGCTGTGCTCGCCTTCGACGACCGGGACCGCCTGCGCGGGTCGGTGAAGGTCTCGGGGCGCGAGGAAGACCTGCGCATGACCGTGGACACCGCACAGGGCTTCGACGCCCGGCCCGCGCTCCGCGCCGCGGTCGTCGGAGACGTTCTGGTGACCGCGGTGACCAAGCCGGGCGAGGCCGTCCCCGGCGCCGTGTCCGGCTACGGGCTCGGCAGCGGACGGCGACTGTGGCACGCCGGGACGGGCGGGCCGGTCACGGCCCTCACCCGGCTGCCCGGGAACCGGCTCGCCGTCCTCGCGGGCGGGCGGATCGGCTCCCTCGACCCGCGCACCGGACACCTCGCCGAGGGACCGTTGATCCGCGAGGGCACCGACGACGTCGCCGAGGCCGCCCAGCTTGTGCCCGGCCGCGACGGCGACTGGCTCCTCGTCAACCCCGACGGGACCGGCGTCACGCCGCCCCTCCTCAGGGTCAGCCGCTGACCTTTTCCGTACCTTGCTGACTGGGTGGCCGCCCACGGGAAATCGGGCGCCGAGCGAGGTGATCAGCGCCGAGCGGCATAGAGCAGGCGGCGGACCGGTGAGGCGACCCCGGCTGGATCTGGGGGAACGGTGATTCCTCTCGGGGCGGGGGCCCGGCGTGGACGTGACGGGTCCGGCAGGAAAGAGCGATGCGACAACGATCTGGGCCCCGCGCCTGGGTGTTCGGTGACGTCGACCAACGTTCCATCCCGCCCGTTCGCATAGGCGGGCCACGTTGCACGGCTCCCCCAGGCCCCCGACTTGACGGCAAAGCAAGGTGAGATGTCTACCGCCTCGCCACCACCCGCGCCCGAGCCGAACAAGCCCAGGCCGGCTGACCGGGCACCACACGGGAAGAGCCTCCCGACAACCAGCGGAACCAGCGGGCCGTCCAGAAGCCGCCATGGCGCTGAACCTGCGACGCGGGTCAAGCTACGAGTAGGCGGAGGCCGAGATCTGCCGCGTCGAGGTCGGCGAGGTCGCTGTTGCGCTTGGCCCACCGGCCGGACTCGAGGTCGTCGCCAAGGCTTCGCACCGCCCGCTGCTCGGCCTCCGGCCCGACCCTCGTCCACACCGACATCGCACGGCGCACGTGATCCTCCAGATACGCCCCCGGCCGGCGCCAGTACGCCTCGAACAAGCCGTCAGCGCAGTCCCACGGGACGGGCACCGGCTCGGCGCGGGCACCGATCGCGTCGGCCATCCCGGCAAGCGAGGGAAACTCCGCGAGGACGGCAGCGAACTCTGGCAGGTAATCGCGGGTGAGCCAGAACCGGTCCTGCCATCCGGGCTCGTCGGTGTCGAACGTGAGCACCACCACGCGTCGTGCCACGCGCCGCATCTCGCGCAGCCCCGCTACCGGGTCCCCCCAGTGGTGAACGGTGGAGACAGCCATCGCGACGTCGAAGGACTGGTCCTCAAATGGCAGACTCTCCGCGGCGGCGGCCACGCACGGCGCCGAACCAGCAGGCCGCTGCGCCCGCATGACCGCCGATGGCTCCACCGCGGTCACGTTCCGATCAGCAGGCTCGTAGGAGCCGGTGCCGGCCCCGACGTTCAGCACCGTCCGCGCGTCGCCGAGCGCGTCCCAGATCTGCGCGGCGATCCGCGGTTCGGTACGCCGCGTCGCGGTGTAAGCGCCACCGATCGCGTCGTACAGCCGTGCACCGAGCATCTCCAGTTGCTCCTCCGGTGTCACCATCAGTCCCTTCGCCCGTGCCTCAAGTTCTCTGTCGATGGCCGCCACCATGGCGTCGGCGCGATCACGCCGCTCCAGCAGCAGGCCGCGCAGTCGGCGCAGGTGCGCGACCGCGTCGGTGGACGAGTCGCCGACCAACTCCGCGATCTCCCGCAGCCCGAAGCCCAACCGCCGATAGGCCAACACCTCCCGCAACCGCTCCACGTCGCCCGCCGAATAGGCCCGGTACCCGGCCGCGGTCCGCGCCGACGGCCGAACGAGCCTGATCTCGTCATAGTGATGCAGCGTGCGGACGCTCACGCCGGCCAGCTCGGCCACACGTCCCACAGTCCAGTGATCCTCCACGGCACTGACTATGCAGCCTGACGCCACGTGAGGGTCAAGAGCCTCACTCACGACAGCAAGAGCCGAACGCGAAGCAGCGGTCCGAAGCGATTCCTGCAAGCCAAAGCCATGGTCTGGTTCAGCTTGATCCAGCACGGAAACCCCGGGCGCTCACGCCCGGGAAGAAGCGCTTTTCTGGATTGCTCTGACACGCAGGTGCCCACGAGCCGAGCGAGCGACTGCAGGCGTCCATCGACGAGCCTGCCGGCCTTCGGCGCCAAGGGCCAACGCTCGGCAACTGCAACAGAGTTGCCGTCGGGCGGACCGTAGAGAGCTGTTTTGGTACGGCTCATGTGCATCCGTATACCAAAGCGACAGATCGAACGGGGAGCGGTTGGTTAGGGTGACACGGAGCGGCTGATCGGTGCTCGCGTGGGCAGTTGTGGTCGCTGGAGGGTGGTTCGCACACGAGGGAGGGCTCGCGTTGGACCTGGCCGGAGCTGAAGTGGAAGTCGGCCCAGTCCAGTTCGTGCTTGATGCGGTGGACGTATGACCCGCCGTCAGGTGCCCGCGGTGCTGCCCCCGTCGCTGCGCGTGCGGCTCTGGCTGATCGGGGGCCTCGCCGCGCTGGTGGTCGTCGTGCTCGGGGTCCTGTACGCCGGGGACGGCCGGCCCGGCAGGGTGGACGGGCGAATCTGGTCGGCGGTGGAGGGTGTGGGGCCGCTGTGGCGGCACGTCGCTCTGGCCATGGACTTCTTGGGCGATCCCGCGGGATCGGCGATGCTGATCGTGGCGGTCGTGACGGGCTGCCTGCTGCTTCTTCGCAGTCCTCGCGCAGCGGTGCTCGTCGTAGCCGGCGTCGCCCTCACCGTAGGAACGACGACGCTGCTCAAGCACGTGGTGGGACGCACCATTCACGGCGACGACAACCTGTCCTACCCGAGCGGGCACACCGCCTTCGCCACCGCGCTCGCCCTCGTGGTGGCGCTGCTCGCGACCGGCCGGCTCGGCCTCGGCATGACGGCCGGCATCTCACTCGTACTCGGCGCGGCGCTGGTCGCCGGCGCCGCCATGGGCTGGGCGCAGGTCGTCCTGGGCGCGCACTACCCGACGGACGCCCTCGGCGGCTGGTGCACCGCGCTGGTGGTGATACCGGCGACCGCCTGGCTGGTCGACCGGACGGCCGACCGGCTGGAGGACCGGACGGCCGACGCCGGTCGGCGGGAGCGTCCCTGACGTCACGTGACGTGAAGGCGCAGCGCGTCTCGTCATGCCAAGCGCCGGAAGGCCGGCTTCACCGGCCGCCCGCCCATCCAGGAAGTGGGGTCAGCGGCGTCCAGAGCCTTCCGGTACACCGCACACGCCTGGGCCACCACCTCGACGGTGCGGTCGATGTCGGCGTTGTCGAGGGCGCTGCTCACCACGAACGACGGGGCAAGGACTCCGCCCGCGAGGAGCCGGCGCAGGAACAGGGTGCGGTACTCCTGCGACGGCTGCAGGTTCTCGTCGAGGGTGGCGAAGACCAGGTTGCTGGCCCGGCCCCGGACGACGACGTGGTCGCCTACGCCCATGCCGGCCGCGGCCTCGCGGACACCGGCGGCCAACCGCTCGCCGAGCGCGTGCAGGCGCGCGGTGATGCCTTCCTCGGCGTACGTGGTGAGCACGGCCATCGCGGCGGCCAGCGAGTGCGTCTCCGCACCGTGCGTGGTGGACAGCAGGAACACCCGGTCGCCGGAGTGGCGCAGGCCGCCCCGCTCCATCAGGTCGCGGCGCCCGGCCAGCGCGGAGACGGCGAACCCGTTGCCCAGCGCCTTGCCGAACGTGGAGAGGTCGGGGGTGACGCCGTACAGGCCCTGGGCGCCCGCCTCGGACCAGCGCAGGCCGGTGATCATCTCGTCGAAGACCAGTACGCAGCCGTGCCGGTCGGCCAGTTCACGCAGGCCTTCGAGATACCCGGGCGGCGGCTCGCTGTGGCCGGCGGGTTCGAGGATCAGGCACGCGACCTCGTCCTCGTACCGGGTGAGCAGCTCCTCCGTGGCGGCCAGGTCCCCGTAGGGGAACGCCACGGTGAGCTCGGTGGTCTGTGCCGGGATGCCGGCGGACATCGGTGTGGTGGCGATGAACCAGTCGTCGACGGAGAAGAACGGATGGTCGCCGCAGATGGCCACCCGTGGGCGCCCGGTGACGGCGCGGGCCAGGCGCACCGCGGCGGTGGTGACATCGGAGCCGTTCTTCGCGAACTTGACCATCTCGGCGGTCGGCACCGTGGCCAGGAAGCGTTCCGCGGCCTCGACCTCCACGATGGACGGCCGTACGAAATTGTTGCCGCGGTCGATCTCCCGCCGCACCGCCTCGAGCACGCGCGGGTGGGCATGGCCGAGGCTGACCGACCGCAGTCCGGCGCCGTACTCGATGTAGCGGTTGTCGTCGATGTCCCACACGTGGGCGCCTCGGCCGTGGCTGATGACCGGGGCAAGGTGCTCGGGGTACTGGTCGTCGCCCTTGGCGTAGGTGTGCGCGCCCCCGGGGATCAGGGCGTGCAGCCGCTCGTTCGCCTGCTGCGACCGGGGCAGGCGGAACTCTTCGGTGTCCACGCTGACTTCAGCTCTCTTTCTGTTTCAGGGCCTCGGCAAGGCTCGGCGCCTCCCGGTCCCGCTGGGACATCGATACGGGCGACAGCGGCCAGGGGACGGCGAGTTCCGGGTCGTCGAAGGCGATCGTCACGTCCTCGGTCGGATCGTGCGGGCGGTCGATCCGGTACGAGGTGTCGGCGGTCTCGGTCAGCGCCTGAAAGCCATGCGCGCAGCCCGCCGGGATGTAGAGCGTCACCTGCGTGTCGCCGGACAGTTCGAAGAAGGCCCGGTTGCGGTAGGTCGGTGAGTCGGGCCGCAGGTCGACGACGACGTCGAAGATCTTCCCGTACGAACAGCGCACGAGCTTGGCCTCGCCGGCACCGGAACGCAGGTGCAGGCCGCGCAGCACGCCCCGGACCGAGCGGGACACGCTGTCCTGGACGAAGGCTTCCGGGTCGAGGCCCACCGAGCGGATCACGTCGGCGTCGAAGGTGCGGCAGAAGAAGCCGCGTTCGTCGGCGTAGGGCGTCGGCTCGAACAGGAACGCGCCGTCGATCTCCGGGACTTCGATGGCTTTCACGGTGCCTCCCGCATGGCATAGGCGTGGGTGTGGTCGGCCGCCGGGAAGAGGGCCGAGGTCAAGGCGGTGAACTGGTCCTCGAGTTGCCGAGCGGCGAGCAGGTTCCGCTCGGTGAGCGTCCGCCGGACTTCCGCCGATCGCCGCTCCAGCGCCCGGAATTGCCCGAGCAGCCGGTCGGCGTCGACCTCGCGAGCGGGGTGTGAGTACGCGGCGAGGCCCATCCGGTCCATGAGCGCGTCGCTCTTGGCCGCGTAGCTGAGCGCGAGCGTCGGCACGCCGACCTTCAGCGCACAGATCAGGTTGTGGTAGCGGGTCGCCACCACGGTGTCGGCGGCCGCCGTCTCCTTCATCAGGTCCGCGAGCGAGGTCGCCTCGGCGGCGGTGACCAGCGGCGAGTCGACCGCGTCGAGGATCGCTGCGACCACCGGTGCGTCGCACTCGTCGCCGGTGAGCAGTCGGACCGGCCTGCCGTCCTCGACGAGCGCGCGGACAAACCGGATGGTCCCGTCGAGGTAGCGCCGGTGGATCTCCTCGGCGCGGGCGCGGTCGCCGTCGTTGCCGTGGAAGGCCATGACGCCGACGCAGACCGGGCCGCTCGGCGGATCCGAGGGCACGCTCGCCGGCGGCGCCGGCAGGGAGAAGGCGAGGTCCGGGTAGACCTCGTCGCGCGCGGTGTTCACGCCCATCGCCCGCATGGCGTCGCGGGACAGGTCGTCGCGGTAGGAGCGGTAGGTGGCGAGCCGCGCCGACCAGCGCACCAGGGCACGGGTCGACCGGTTGGCGATCGTGTCCGCGCCGACACTGACCAGCGCGATCCGGGTGCCGAGCAGCCGGCCGGACGCGCACAGCAGGAACAGCGCGTACGGGAAGCCCCACGGCCGCAGCGGCAGCGTGGCCTCCAGGACGCCCATGCCCGGCACGATCACCACGTCGTGCCGGCGCACCCAGGTAGCGGTGCGCAAGACGTCGACGAGTTTGCCCAGACCTTTCCCCGCGATCGCGCCCACCCGCGAAGCGGTCCGGTACTCCCCGCGGTACCAATGCAGCCGCGTCGCAGGGATGTTGTACCGGCTCGCGACGATCTCGGGTCCGCCGCACAGCGCGTCCACGACCGCCCCCGGGTGCTCGGCGCGCAGGTAGCCGAGCACGGCTTCGAGCGACCCGTCGTTGCCGAGGTTGCCGGAGCCGAGCAGGCCGAACACCCCAACGCGCACGGGCGTCATGCCTGCCTCTCTTCACGACTTTCACGCCCGGCGACGAGGGCGTCGACGGAGACGGTGAGCCCGGCGGGGTCGACCGGTGCGCGGTCCTCGACCCGCTCGCCGGCGCCGGGCCGGGCGCGGCTGGTCATCCAAGCGGCGAGGTGGCGGTAGCAGGCGCGCCGGTCGGCCGGGGACAGCGGCGCCCGCCGGATCGCCGAGGCGAAGCCCCAGACGTACTCGGCGAGCAGCCGGGGCGTCGGGTGCAGCAGGCCTGCGCGGCGCGGGTCCAGGTTGACGCAGCGGGAGCGCTTGGAGGGGTTGGCCCGCTCGGCGCGGGTGGGGTGGTCGCGCCGGAAGTACAGCAGCTCCGGCACCTGGTGGAAGGGCCCGTGCAGAACGATCTCGGCGACGAACGTGCGGTCCGCGTGGTGGTAGCTGTCCATCGGCTTCACCCGGCGCAGCACGTCGGCCCGCAGCACCCCGTAGAAGTCGTCGCCACCGGGCTCGAACAGCAGACTACGGAAGCGCTCCGGCGGGTACGGCGAGTCGGTGGCGAGTCTGTACTCGTACGGGACCTTCACCTGGCCGTCGCCGTCGATGACCGCCTGGCCGCTGTGCGCGAGGATCACGTCCGGCCGCTCGTCCAGCGCCTCCACGCAGCTCCGCAGCAGGTCCCGGGCGTACAGGTCGTCGTGCGAGGCCCACTTGAACAGTTCGCCGCGGCACTCGGCGAACACATGGTTGTGGTTCGGCGTTGCGCCGATGTTCCGGGGCAGCCGGAGGTACCGGATGCGCGAGTCCCGCGCGGCGTACTTGCGGCAGATCTCCTGGGTCCCGTCGGTCGAGGCGTTGTCGGAGATGACCAGCTCGAAGTCCTCATAGGTCTGGCCGAGCAGGGCGTCGAGCGATTCGGCGAGGTACTCCTCGCCGTTGTACACGGGCAGGCCGATGCTGAGCCGGGGGTGGGGGGTCATGGCGTCCTCGCTTTGCGGATGGGGTTCTGGTGGTGCTCGCGCAGGGCTGACCTCAGTTGCAGCCACCACACGACCGAGCTGCTCAACGTCGCGACGGCGACGCCCCAGGCCGAGCCGACCGTGCCGGCGACGGCCGCCCCGCCGAGCCCGCCGCTGACGTAGCAGGCGGAGGCGAACAACTGGCTGCGCAGGCTGCGCCGGGCCGCGGCGAGCGCGCGCAGCCCGGCCGCCGCCCCGGTGCCCAGGCCGGCGCCCGCGACACCGAGCACGGCCGGCACGATGAGCTGGGAGGCGGAGTGCCAGACGTCGCCGAGTACGAACTCGCCGAACCGGTCCGGCATCAGCAGCAGTGCCGTGCCCCAGAGCAGCGCGGCGACGGCCTGCCCGCCGCCGAGCAGGAGGCAGAACGGGCCGAGGCGGTGCGGGGCCTGCCGGAGCACCCGTGCCGCCTCGGCGACGGTGACCAGGGACAACCCCATCAGCACGGCGAGGAACGGGCCGAGCAGGAGCTCCGCGCCCCGGACCGCACCCACCGCGCCGACCCCGACGATCGCACCGAGCCCGTATGCCCGCAGCTGGCTCGCTCCGCTGAGGCAGGTGTTCTCGACCAGGTACCGGTAGCCGAGATCGCGGTGCGTGCGCAGCCACTGGCGCGCTCCGGCCAACTGGGGCCGGATGCCTGACTGGAGACAGCCGTACAGCGCGGCCACCGCGGCGGACGCGCCCCAGGCGAGCACGAACGCGGCCACGCTGCCCACGCGGGCGGCCACCACCATCGCCGGGACGAGCGCGACGCCCCACACGAGGTCGTTGACGAACGCCTTGCGCCCGTTCCCGGCGGCGAAGAACGCGTACCGCCAGGCGTCCTGCAGCAGCAGCCCCGGCAGCATGACGCCGAGGCAGGCGAACGCGATCCCCACGCTGCCGCCGAGCGCGAGGCCGACCGCCAGGCACACCGTGCCGATGGCGGCACCGACGCAGAGCGCGGTACCCGACGACCGGGCCACCGCCCCACGCCAGGACGCGTCCGGCACGCCGCTGAAGCGCACCACCAGCGGGTCGGTGCCCACGCCGCGCGAGACGCTGAGCACCACGCCGTACGTCACCCAGGCCAGGCTGAACACGCCGAACGCGGTCACCCCCAGCGAGCGGGCCACGTAGATCCCCACCGCGAAGTTGGACAGGCTGGAGGCCGCCTGGTCGGCCAGTCCCCAGGACAGCCGGCCGACGACGCCCCGCCTGGCGGTCGCCGCCGTCGGCCTCGTCTTCTCCCCCTCGATGGTCATCGTCGTCAAGCCTTGATCAGCCCGGCGCCGCGCAGGGCGTCGGCCGCGTCGGCGACGGTGTCGAACGGCAGGCAGGACCGCTCGGCGACGTCCAGCAGACTGTGCTCGCCGTCGGAGAGGCTGAGCACCCAGAGCATCGCCATCTGGGCCTGCTTCGCGTCGCTGCGCCCACCGAGCGAGTCGTACAACCCACGGCGCCCCAACTGGGGTTCGCCGTACGGGCTGAGGTTGATGTACTGCCGGTTGCGGTCGAGGACAGCGAACGCCTCACGGCAGACGGCGAGGGTGTCCGCCATCGCCTCCGGGGAGACGAAGTCCGGGTTGTCCGCCGAGGTGTGGTACTCGGGATACCCGGCGTACGGGGTCCGGCTGAGCGAGCCCACGCCGAGGTCGAACCCGGGCGAGCAGTACTGCCGCTCGTCGTAACCGTACGGAGTGAACTCGGCGACGTGGTGCGGGCGTTCGGAGGCGGCCAGCACATGCCGCATCACCCGGTCGATCTCCGCGTCGCCGCGCCTGCTCTGTTTGTACGTCAGTCGGCCCGCGTCACCGGCGCAGGCCAGCACGAGCCCGTGCTTGACCTGCTCGATCCGCTCCGCGTTACGGGCCAGCCAGGTGATCGCCCCGATGGTGCCGGGCGCGTAGATGAACCGGTAGGTGTGGTACGGCGTCTCCTGCGCAAGGGCGCGGGCCAGGAACGTCGCCACCGCGATGCCGGCCAGGTTGTCGTTGGCCAGCGACGGGTGGCAGGTGTGGCAGGAGACGATCACCTCGTCGGGGACCTGGCCGGGGACCACGTGCTCGGCGTAGGTGAGGTGGCCGTCCGCGAGCGTGGAGTCGATGCGCACCTCGTACTCGCCGTCCGGCAGCGCGTCCAAGGTCTCCTGGGCCAGGCAGAACCCCCATTCCGGCTTGTAGTAACTCGTGTGGTACGGCACCCAGTTCGGGTGGTCCGGCAGGGTGTGCAGGTGCGCGCGCAGCTCGGCCAGCGGCATCGTCTTCGACACCGGCACGCTGTAGCCGAGCACGTGCAGGCTGGAGGCGGCGAAGTCGACGACCCGGTTGCCGGCGGGGTCGGCGACGTACGCGTCCCGGATGTTCCACTCCTGCGGCACCGTCCAGTCGAGGACCTGCGTCCCCGTCGGTACCTCGTGCACCTGCAGCGGGACGTACTCGTTGACGATGTCCAGGGTGGCGCGCACACCGTCGCCCGTGATGCTCCGGCACAGTGGGTACAACCGCTCCACCAGCTCGTGCATCTGCGCGCCGGCCGAGGTCATCGGCTCCACCGCAGGGTGTCGTCGACGGCGCCGGCCTCGGACGCCGCGCGCAGCACGGCGAGGCGGGTGAAGCGTCGCTCGAAGTCCTCCCGGGTCAGGTCGAACTTCCGGTAGGCGTCGGCGAGTTCGAGCGCGCCCTGCTTCACCGTCCATTCGCAGTCGAAGCCGGGGATCGCGGCGCGGAACCGGGAGAAGTCCACCCGGTAGGAGCGCGGATCGGCACCGGTCTCCCCCGTGATCACCACCTTCGAGCCGGACACCGCCTCGGCGACCTGCTCGGCGATCTCGGCGACCGTGACGTTGTTGACCTCGCTGCCGATGTTGAACGCCCGGTCGTGCACCGCTTCGCGCGGCGCGGTCAGCGCGGCCGTGAAGGCCTTCGCGATGTCGGCGGCGTGCACGAGCGGGCGCCACGGGGTGCCGTCGGACATCACCAGGACTTCGCCGGACAGGAGTGCGTGGCCCACCAGGTTGTTCAGGACGATGTCGGCGCGCAGCCGGGGCGAGAAGCCGAAGGCAGTGGCGTTGCGCATGTACACCGGGCTGAAGTCGTCGTCGGCAAGCGCGTGCAGGTCGTCCTCCACCCGCACCTTGGACTCCGCGTACGGCGTCACCGGGCGCAGCGGGGCGTCCTCGGCCACCAGGCCGTCACCGCCCGCGGCGCCGTAGACCGAGCAGGTGGACGCGTACAGGAAGCGCCGCGCTCCGGCCTCGCGGGCCAGCCGGGCAAGGCGTACGGAGGCGTGGTGGTTGATGTCGTAGGTGAGCTCGGGCGCCAGGGACCCCAGCGGGTCGTTGGAGAGCGCGGCCAGGTGGATCACGGCGTCCACCCCGGCCACGTGTTCGGCCGTGACGTCGCGCAGGTCCACCTGGTGCCCCGCAGGGTCCGCGGGCTGCGGGCCGAGCACGCAGTCGGTGAACAGGCCGGCGTCGAGGCCGACGACCTCGTGTCCGGCGGCCGTGAGGACCGGAGCCATGACGGTGCCGAGGTAGCCCTGATGTCCGGTGAGCAGTACGCGCAACTTTCAGTCCCCCAGATCGAGCGTGAATTTGGTGACGGCGAACGCCTCGGCGTAACGCGCATGGCATTCGATGCCGCGGATCCGGGCGAGGCCGAGGAAGGCCTCCCGGTCGTACCAGGGCCGGTGGCGCTGCGAGGGATAGTGCTCCTGCAGCAGCCGAACCTTCTGTTCGGCGGTCTCCGGCGACAGCGGCTGGTACGCCGCCGGACGGCCTAGATCGCCGTCCCACTTGACGATCTCGTAGCCGAGCACGAGGTGGTCGCGGAACGCGGTGGTCATCAGCTGCGCCAGGCTGCGGTGGTCCTGGTGCGCATCATCGGTACGCGGCGCGAGGACCAGGTCCGGCTCGGTCTGCGCGCGCAGCTCCTCGACCGCGGCCTTGGCCTCCTCCCAGTGCGCGGGCATCCGGCCGTCCGGCAACTTGAGCACGGTCAGGCGAAGTTCGGCGCCCGGGCAGAAGGCGGCGAGCGCGGCCCGCTCCTCGTCCTCCCGCTCGCTGCCGCCGCCGGAGAGCACCAGCGCGTCGACACGGATCCCGGGCTGCGCTCGGCACATCGCGAGCAGGGTGCCGCCCGCGCCGATGGCGATGTCGTCGCAGTGCGCGCCCACCGCGACGATCTGGTCCAGGCGGCGCCCGGCCCCGAGCCGGATCATGCGCCCACCCCCGCGCCGTCGCGCTCCCACACGGCCCACGGGCGGTCGCCGCGGGCGTAGGCGGCGTCGAGCGCGGCCCGCTCCTTCACGGTGTCGGTCGGCTTCCAGAAGCCGCGGTGCTGATGCGCCACCAGCCGTCCCTGCTTGGCCAGTTGGGCACATCCGTCGGCGACCAGGTCGCCGTTCTCGGGTATGTGGTCGAAGACCTCCTGGCGGAGCACGAAGTAGCCGCCGTTCTCCCACAGCGGCATGTCGCTCACCGCGGTGATGCCCCCCACCAGGCCGTCCTCGCCCAGGTCCACGCAGTGGAACGACGACTGCGGCGGCACCACCATCATCGAAGCACCGGCGTCTCGCCGGGCGAACTTCTCGATCATCTCCGGCAGCGGGGCGTCGGTGAGCACGTCGGCGTAGTTGGCGAGGAACATCTCGTCGCCGTCCAGGTGGTGGCGCACCCGGCGCAGCCGCTCACCGATCGGCGACTCGATGCCGGTCTGCGCGAACGTGATCGTCCAGTCGGCTATGTCGGTGGACAGCAGCTCGGTCCTGCCGCCCCGCAGCACGAAGTCGTTGGACGTCGTCTCCTCGTAGTTGAGGAAGAAGTTCTTGATGTGGTGCGCCCCGTACCCGAGGCACAGGATGAACTCCGTGTGCCCGAAGTGCGCGTAGTAGCGCATGACGTGCCAGATCAGCGGCCTGGGGCCGACCATCGCCATCGGCTTGGGCACATCGTCGGCGGCACCGCTGCGCATACGCATCCCGTATCCGCCGCAGAAGAGGACGACCTTCATGATGTGGCCTCGACAATGCTCAGTTCCGGGATGGGGAAGACAAGGCGGCCGCCCCACTCGTGAATGAAGGACAGTTGCTCGACCAGCTCGTCCCGCAGATTCCATGGGAGGACGAGGACGTAGTCGGGCCTGTCGGTGCTGATCTGCTCGGGCGGCAGGATCGGGATGCGGGTGCCCGGGGTGAACCTGCCGTGCTTGTAGGGGTTGCGGTCGACCGTGTACGCGAGCAGGTCGGTCCGGATGCCGCAGTGGTTGAGCAGGGTGTTGCCCTTGCCCGGGGCGCCGTAGCCGACGACCGTCTCGCCGCGTTCGGCCGCCTCGATGAGGAACTTGAGGAGGTCCCGGCGCACCTTGGCCACCCGGGCGGAGAACTCGGTGTACCCGGACAGCTCCTGCAGCCCGGCGGCCTTCTCCCGGTCCAGTACGTCGGTCACTCGGTCGGTCGGCTCGCCGGCGACCTCGACCGGCCGGGCCCACAGCCGGATGGAGCCGCCGTGCGTGGGCAGCAACTCGACGTCCACGAGCGTGAGTCCACCGCTGGCAAGGGCTCGGATCGCGGACGCGACCGTGTAGTACTGGAAGTGCTCGTGGTAGATCGTGTCGTACTGGTTCTCCTCGATCAGGGTCAGCAGGTGCTGCACCTCGATGGAGACCCAGCCGTCGTCGGCGACCAGGGCGCGCAGGCCCTGGGTGAACCCGACCACGTCGGGGATGTGCGCGTACACGTTGTTGGCGACGACCAGGTCCGCCGGGCCGTGCTCGGCGCGGACGGCCGAACCGGTGTCCGGGGACAGGAACTCCGTGAGTGTGGGCACACCCACGTCGCGCGCCGCGGCGCCGACGTTCACCGACGGCTCGATGCCCAGGCAGCGGATCCCCCGGTCCGCCACGTGCTTCAGCAGGTACCCGTCGTTGCTCGCGACCTCGACGACGAAAGCGTCGGGGCCGAGGTCCAGGCGCTGTACGGCGTCGGCGACAAACGTGCGCGCGTGCTCCACCCAGGAGGTCGAGAAGGAGGAGAAGTACGCGTACTCGCTGAACGTCTCCTCCGGCGTGATCAGCGGCGGTATCTGTGCGAGCCAGCAGTCGGTGCAGACCCGCAGGTGCAGCGGGTACGCGGGCTCCGCTCGGTCGAGTTGGTCCGCGGCGAGGAAGCTCTCGCACGGCGGGGTCGCCCCCAGGTCGACGACGCTGGCCAGCGTCGCCGAGCCGCAGAGTCGGCATCGTGTCATCTTCTGTCCCCATCCCCCCTGCTCGCGCGGGTGTCCCCGCCGCGAGCCAGTGCTGACCGCCCCGCGATCGCGGTGCGGTACCCCTCCACCAGGCGCTCCAGGCCGACGGCCGGGCTGAAGCCCTGCTCGTAACGGCGCCGGGCCGCCTGGCCCATCTCCCGGTTCCGGGCCGTGTCGGCCGCGATCCGGCGTATGCGGTCCGCGAGCGAGGCAGCCTCGCCCGGCCGGTGCAGCAGCCCGGTCACCCCGTCCTCGACGAGTTCGACGAAGGCGCCGTGTCCGGCGGCGACGGTCGGGACCCCCGCCGCCATCGCCTCCACGACCACCAGGCCGAACGCCTCCAGCCACGTCGAGGGAGCCACCACGGCGACCGACCGCGCGACGGCCTCCCGGCACTGGGCCGTGTCGTACAGGCCGACGTACCGGACGTCCTTGCGGCCCGCCGCCCAGGCGGTGACCTCTCGCTCCAGCGGTCCCGTGCCGGCGATCACCAGCGGTACGCCCACCCCGCCGTCCGCGGCGATCTCGTCCCACGCCGCCATGAGCAGCCGTACGCCCTTGGCCTCCGCGAGCCGGCCGAGATAGAGCAGATGCTCGCCGTCGCCCGTGCGGCGGACGCCCGGCTCCGGCACGAAGTTGTGCTTCACCGCCAGCCGTTCAGCCGGCATGCCGGCCCGTACCAGGGTGTCGCGCTGCGCCGCGGAGATGCAGAAGAACTGCTCCACGCCGGACCACCAGCGCCGCCGGTTGACCGACAGGCTCACCGCGAGCGGCACCGTCGCAAGGCGGGAGTCGCGGTAGCAGCCGTGCCGGACCGCGGGAAGCGGTCCCTTCCCGACGCACTCGGTGCACGGCCGGCCGTCCCGCTGCAGCGTGCCGGGCGGGCAGACCTGCGTGTAGTTGTGCAGCGTGGCCACGGCGGGGATGCCCGCGTCGGCGCAGGCGGCGAGGACCGCGGGCGACAGGAGCGGGAAGACGTTGTGGACGTGGACCACGTCGGGCCGCTCTGCGCGAAGACGGGCGGCAAGTTCCTTACGCACCGCCGGGTTCCACGGAACCAGCAGCGGCACCGCGACCTTGCCGGGCAGGGACCGGGCAGCGATGGTGTCGCTGCGCCGCTCGAACGCCTCGGCCCGGTGACCGGCCGCGCGGAGCAGCTCCACCTCCTGGTCGACGACCTTGTTCTCCCCGCTCGGCTGCGCCGAGGCGTAGCGGTTGTGCACTACGAGGACGTGCATGCTCAGGTCATCTCCGATCTCCGGGCCCATCGCGGGATGTGCCGTCGAGGGGCTGGAAGCGTCGGCAGGAGCGCGGTCTCGGCAGGTGCCGCCAACAGCGAGGCGGCCACGGCCAGATGGAGCAGATACGGCGAGGCGTCGCCCAGGCCCGCCTCGGTGTACGACGCGATCGCGCAGTAGCTGATCAGGAAGATCGCGCAGGCCCGCTGCAGCGACGGCGGCCGCAGCAACGCGACACCGCCGAGGACCAGGATGATCGCCGCCACGACGGCGGCGCCGACCAGCCCCTGTTCCTGGTAGACGGCCAGCCAGCTGTTGTCGATGGGCAGCCCGTCGAACGACTTGTCGCCCAGGCCCATGCCGAACAGCTGCTCCAGGGTCGTCCGGGGCGCCGCGAGGAGGGCGTCCCAGACCTTGGCCCGGCCGGTGAGGTTGGCGAAGTTCTCCTGGCTCTGCCCGCGCAGGAACCACGCCTGGAGCGCGGAGCTGAACCCGACCGCGGCCACCGTGGCGCACACCACGGTCCAGGTGAAGAACCGGCGGGCGGCGGCGCTGGTCAGGAGGAGCGAGCCGATCGCCAGCGCAAGCCCGATGAACAGGCCCAGCGTGGCCGTCCGGGTATGGGTCAACACCAGCAGGACGAACGACGGCACGATGATCACCGCCGCGGCGGTCCTGTCGGTCCGGCGCCCCAGGACGAGCAGCACGGTGAGCCCGATGATCACCGCGGCGTACTGTCCGATCTGCGGCGGCGTGAGCGGCCACAGCGCGCCGACAAGGCGGCCGCCGTAGAGGTCCGGCAGGGCCGCGCCCGGTGAGATGACCAGGCCGGCGGCCACCGACCCGAGCACCGCGAAGTACATCCGGATGTGGTGCCGGACGAACGTCAGGCCGCCGTCCCACCAGCGGGTGAGCAGCCACAGCGTGCCGACGAAGAGCGCAAGACGGGCGCAGCGGAACAGCGCACCGAACCCGGACTCGAGATCCACGCTGGAGATCACGCTCGGCACCAGGAGCAGGGTGAGCAGCAGCACAAAGGCGCTGGATCGGATGCGCAGCCGGAGATTGACCGCGAGCGCCAGCGCGAACGCGGCGACCAGCGCGCCCATGGTGGCCATCTGGATGAGGGAACGGGGCAGCGGGACGATGGTCTTCGCCCCGGCGGAGCCGAGCGTGTTGAGGACCAGCAGCCCCCAGATGATCCCGACGATCCTCGGTGTGCCCGCAGCACGTTGTTCGGCCACCTCAACCACCGTCCCGTGAGCGGAACGTGCTGCCCGTGTCCTGCCGGTAGGGCGCGCCCTGCCACTCCCCGAAGTCGAGCACCTGACTCTGATCCTTGGCGACGAAATTCCACGGTCCGACGTAGACGTTGTCGTACCAGCGGTTTTGCTGCTTGGCGGTGATCGCCTCGGCCACCCGTTCGCCCTTGTACGGCGACCAGTCCGGATAGGTGCCGTAATTGGCGAGGAGCGCCATGCGGTCACACTTCGCCGTGCACTTGACGACGGACTTGTCCAGCACGAAGCGGTTGTCGTGGATGTCCACCCGCTGGGTCTTCCACCGGCAGTCGGCATAGAGCGGTGCGGTGACGATCGCCGGCTTCGCGCAGCGCTTCGTGTTCTTCACGAGCAACGTGCAGTCACCGGACGAGGTGTTGGCCGGGCTGTTGCAGAACCGGTCGGCGTTCTCCCACAGGGTGATCCCGGACCAGTTGTTCTCCAGGACGTTCCCGTGGATCTCGATCTTGTCGGTGCGGGCCGGGATCCGTGGCTCGCCACCGGACTCGGACAGGTAAACGGTCGCGTACGGGAAGTTGTCGCCCTTCTTGGCCTCCCTGCGGCCCTCGACCCAGTTGTTCCGCCGGATCGTGTTCTTCCGGATGACCGCGTTGTAACTGGTCTCGTAGATCAGCGCGGCACCGTCGTTGTCCTCGAGCACGTTGTTCTCGATGCGGAAGTCGTTGTTGTTGGTGTCCGCCCACAACCCGGTCCCGCGGTTGTCGTGCACCCAGTTGCCGCGGATGTCGGCGCCGTTGACGGCCCAGAACTTGATGCCGCCGGTGCAGCCGCAGCCCTCGCGCCGCCGCTCCCAGTCGCCGGTGTTGTTGCCCACGATCTCGTTGCCCTCGACCACCAGACCGCTGATACGGCCGTTGGCCTTGTACGCGTTCATGCCGTACTGGCCGTTCTCGCGCAGGCAGCTGGAGCGGACCTTCTGGTGGGCGCCTGCCATCAGCCCGGCGCCGGAGTTGAGCTGGATCGTCGCATGCTCGATCACCCATCCGTCGGCCGAGTCGTGGTTGACCACGCCCTCGTCCGGCGGTGCCACGAAACGCTGCACGGTCAGATAGCGGATGGCCACCTTGCGGGCGCTGCCGCCGAACGCGTACTGGTTCTTCTTCCCGCCGTCGAACACCGCGCCCGGCGCGCCGAGGTAGCGGTCCCCCTCCTTGGGGATGACCTGGGCGTAGCGGTCCGCTTCGAGCCTGTGCTTGCCGGGCCGAAGCCAGAACGTGGTGTGCGGCGGGCTGCTCTTGGTCTTCGCCGCCAGGTCACCGACCACCGCGGGGTCGACGGTCACCGCGCCCGCCGGCGCCTTCGCCGGCCCGGCCACGGGCTTGGCGCACACCCGGGCCACGGGTGTGGACGGCGCAGCCGTCGTCGGCACGGCGGCCGGCTTCGCCTCGGTGCCTCCCGTGCTCTCACAGCCGGTCGTCGCCAGCAGGGCCAGCACCAGCGGTGCCACCCCCAGCGCCCAGTGCCGCCTCTTGATCCCCACGCGCCCCCCTAGCCGAACCTGAGCGCGGAGGTGAACTCCTCCGCGCCGTCGGCGAAGCCGGTGCCGACCAGCGTGGTGGTGGGTTCCTTGCGCCCGAATCCGGCGGAGTACCAGCCCAGCGGCGGTTCGGTCTCGCCGCGGTGCGCGCGCCAGGACAGCTGCCCGGGCAGGTCGAGCACGGCGGAGCGGTCCTCGCCGTCCCGGGTCCAGGTGAGCACGGCGCGGTTGCCCGTCAGGTCCGCGGCGATCGCCGGGCCGAGGTGGAACACCAGGCGCGCCTCGGCCCTGCGCGGGCCGCGCACCTCGTCGACGACCTTCAACTCCCGGCTCATGGCGGTCAGTTCGACCCGTCGGCGGTGGACCGAGCCCTGGTAGCCGTCGTGCTCGGCATACCAGCGGGCCACGCCCTGCTGGGAGGTGTCCGCGGTCAGGATGCGGCTGCCGGCATGCCGGGTCCACAGGAACGGGCCGCCGGAGACGGACTGGTCGGTGCCGTCCAGTTGCAGAGTGTTGTGGCCGAGGGTCGACCGGAAGTACTGCCGCCACTCGGGCTGCCCGTGGTAGCAGTACGTACCCGGGTCGGCGAGCACCTCGACCCCGTCGTGGCGGACCTCGACGGACAGCGCGTCCGCGTGGGCGTGTGCGGCGATGGACAGGAAGCCGTGCGGGCCGCCGTCGCAGCGGCACCAGATCTCCTCCGGCCCGCTCTGTGCCGGACTGCGCAGGATGGTCATGCCCGCGTCGGCGAAGTGGGCCGGTCGACTGGCCGGGCGGTTCATGGCCGGTGCGGTCTCGTTCTTCGCGTACGGCCGGATGAGCGCGGCGAGGAGCGGGGTGCGTACGTCGCTTGCGGTCACTGCCGGCCACCAGTCGAGACGGCCGAACACGGCGTCCCCGGTGGCAAGGAGCGAGGCCCAGCGGTCGGTGCCCGCGCCGTCGACGATGAGACCGTGCCCGTCGTCGGCGTCTCCCTGGCGTGGCGGACGTAACCGGCTGTCCACGACGGCCGCGAGCGCGTCGGCCATCCGCAGCAGCACCAGCCGGGTCGACGCGGGGACCGGCACGTCGGCGGCATCGGCCTCGGCCACCGCGGCCAGGCCGAGCTCCAGGACGAGTCCGTGATATTCGGTGGCCAGCTCACGGTTGAGGCCGGAGCCGAAGGTGTTGCTCCGCAGGTGCTGATCCAGCGACCTGAGCGCGCCCGCCCGCCAACGCGCCGAGGCGGGGAACCAGCCGAACGCGCAGGCCCCGGCCAACTGCCCGGCGGCCTCGGCGATGACGTGGTTGTTCGCCGAAGAACCCCGGCTGGGGAACGCGGCCAGCCAGCGCTGGTGGTGCCAGATCTGGTTCACCGCCACCGGGTTGCTCTCGAACAGCTCGCCCACGCCCGGCCAGCCGTCGAGCAGCCGGCGGATCCACACCCAGGAAAGGAGACGGATGCCCAGTTCGATGCCACTGATCCAATGCACGCCGCGCAGCGGCGGGTTGGCCCTCCACCACGACCGCAGATGCTCGGCCACGCGCTCGGCGTACCGCTCGTTCCCGGTGACCGCGTAGGCGGCGGCGAGCACGGTGAGGTACTGGTGCCGGGACAGCTCCCAGATCTGCTTGATGTCCCCGACCGCGTCCTCGTTCCGGTACGGCACGTCGAAGGCGTAGCCCCACGGAGCCCGGCGCCCGGTCTTCGGGTCGCTCCACCAGTCCGGGTCGGCCAGGTCGTCGCGGACCACCCCGAAGTACTCGACGTGCCCGTACATCAGCCGGTCCGCCTCGGCGACGAGACGCTTCGCGGCGTCCGGAGGGATCCCGGCGATCGTCCCGGCCGGCAGGACGGCGGTGAACCGGGCGCCGGTCACGCTCGGGCAGTCGGGCCGTGCCGACCGCCAACGCCGCCTGCGCACCGCGTCGCCCACCCGACCGCCGACCTCCCGCGGCCCCATCCGGGAAAGGCGTCGCAGGTACCAGCCCGCGCTCATGGTCATCGCGGCCTCGCCAACGTCACCGGCGCACCGCCGGCCAGGCCTGCCTGCACGGCGAGGGTGGCCGCCGTGGTGGCGACAAGGGACGACAGCGGAACCGGCATCGGCCCGCCGGTCCGCACGGCCTTGATGAACGCGGCGAGCTCGGCGTTCTGGCCCTTGTCCCGGGCTTTGGGCAGCCGCGAACTGACCCACCGCTTACGGCGGCCATCGTAAACAGCGGCACGGACGAAGTCGTCGAGCCGCAGCACCTTGCCGTCCGCGACGAGATCCAGCGTCTCCTTGGGGAAGCTGGGCGCGCCGGTGGTGACGTAGCTGATGGTGGCGGTGGATCCGTCCGGGTATTGCAGTACTACCTGCAGGTCCTCGTTGCCGGACGGGGCGGTCGCGTACACGGAGACCGGGTCGGACTCGAGCAGCCAGCTCGCCGTGTCGATGAAGTGTCCGCCCTCGCCCGCGAAGCGCGAGCCCTCGGTGCCCTGCTGGAGGTACCAGCTGCCGTGCTGCAGCCGGCCCGCGTTGACCAGGTAGCGCAGGCTCGCCGGCCCTGTCCGGGCGCCGAACCGCTTCCTGGCGTCCTGCAGCAGCGGCGCGAAGCGGCGGTTGAAGCCGACCTGCAGCCGGTCGTTGCCGGACTCCTCCACCGCCGCGAGCACGCCGGCCAGCTCGTCCTCGGTCAGGGCCAGGGGCTTCTCCACGAACACCGTCTTGCCCGCGAGGAGCGCTCGGCGGGTCAGTTCGGCGTGCGAGCTGTGCCGGGTGACCACGAACACCGCGTCGATGGACTTGTCACCGAGCACGGCGTCGAGGTCGGTGGTCGCCTCGGCGAAGCCGAACTTCCGCTGTGCGTTGGTCGCGGACAGCGCCGTCGTGGTGACAACGGTCGACAGCGTGATGCCGTCGCGCTGAGCCAGGTGCGGGAGCAGCATCGACGTCGCGTAGTTCCCCGCGCCGACGAACGCGAGGCGCACCGGCGAACGGCCGGCCCGAGCCGGAACCCGCTTCACGTTCACCGTGGGCACGGCCACCGCCGGGGCCTGAGCCTCACCCTTGTGTTCGGGGTACCGGAACAGCACGGCCACGGCCTTGAGTTCGCCGTCCTTCAGGCCCTGGTACGTCTCGACGGCGTCGTCGAGGTCGGCGACGTGGGAGACCAGGGGTTCCACGTCGACGCTGCCGCGGGCGAGGAGATCGAGGAAGCACGCGAGGTTGCGGCGCTCGGTCCAGCGCACATAGCCGATCGGGTAGTCCCGTCCCTCGAGTTCGTACTCCGGGTCGTAGCGTCCGGGACCGTAGGAGCGAGAGAACCGGACGTCGAGCTCCTTCTCGTAGTACGCGTTCCACGGCAGGTCGAGGCGGCACTTGCCGATGTCGACGACCCGGCCGCGGTCCCGGCACAGCCGGGCGGCCAGCTCGACGGGCTGGTTGCTGCCGCCACCGGCGGCCAGGTACACCTGGTCCACGCCGTGCCCGTCGGTGAGTTCGGCGACGGCGGCTTCCACGGCCGCGGACTCGGGATCGCCGCAGGCCGCGGCGCCCAGGCGCTCGGCGAGTTCGCATCGCGCCGGGTCGGGGTCGACCCCGACGACGCGGGCCCCCGAGGCGGCGAGCAGCTGCACCACCAGCTGCCCGATCAGGCCGAGGCCGATGACCAGGGCCACTTCGCCGAGTTGGGGCTCGCCGCGGCGGACGCCCTGCATCGCGATCGACCCGACGGTGCCGAAGGCCGCGTGCCGCGACGCGAGGCCGTCGGGTACCGGGGCGTAGAGGTTCTTCGGCACCCAGTTCAGCTCGGCGTGCAGTGCGTGCTCGTTGCCGGCGCAGGCCACGAGGTCGCCGACCTTCACGTCGTCGATCCCGGGGCCGACCTGCTCGACCACGCCGCACAGCGAGTAGCCCAGCGGGGTGTAGGAGTCCAGCTTGCCCATCACCTTTTGGTAGGTGGGGCCGACGCCGTTGGTGGCCACGCTCTGCATGACCTTGGCCACCTGGTCGGGCCGGGAGCGGGCCTTGCCCAGCATCGACATGCCGGCCTCGGACACCTTCATGAGTTCGGTCCCGGTGGATATCAGCGAGTAGGCGGTGCGGACCAGCACACCGCCCGGCTTGCATCCCGGCACCGGCACGTCGAGCACCGCGAGCTCGCCGCTCTTGTAGTTCTGAACTACCTGTTTCACCCGAAGTCCCCTTGTTTCTAAGCCGTCTTCTACGCTGCCGAGCGAGTGCTCCGGCCGGACCCGGAGGTCGCGTCGCGGTACCAGTACTCGAGGGTCAGCACATGCCACAGATGCTTGGAGAAGTCCCGCTGCCCAGCCGCGTCCTCGGCGACCATGCGCGCCAGCGCGTCGCGGCGCAGCAGCCCGGAGTTGACGAGCACGCCGTCGTTGACCACCTCGCGCACCAGCGGTGCCAGATCCCGGCTCATCCAGGCCCGCAGCGGGGCGCTGAACAGGCCCTTGGGCCGGTACACGATCTCCCGGGGCAGGACCGAGGTGGCCGCCTCCTTGAGGACGGCCTTGCCCTGCCGGCCGACGATCTTGCGATCGCCGGGCACGGCGAACGCCGCCCTGACCACCTCGACGTCCACGTACGGCACCCGCACCTCGGTCGAGGCTGCCATGCTGGAGCGGTCCGTGTAAGCGAGGTTGAGGCCCGGCAGGAACATCCGGGAGTCGCCCAGGCACATGCGGTTGACGAAGTCGTCGAGCTCGTTGTCCTGGTAGATGTCCGCGTGCTCGGTCAGTACGTCGTCGACCGTCCCGGCCAGGTCCGGATCGACCAGGGCGAGCAGCTCGTCCTGGTCGTACATGGTGTAGCTGCGCCGGAACGCGGTCTCCTCCGGCAGCTCGGCGAAGGAGAGGAACCGCTTCGCGAAGCGCACCGACCGGTACCCCCGGCGGGCCGTGGCGACCGGCAGCCGGTCCACCGCCCTGGACACCCCGCGCCGCAGAGGCCGCGGGATGCGCTGGTAGCGCAGCGCGAGCAGGTTGGCCAGGTGCTTGCGGTACCCGGCGAACAGCTCGTCGGCGCCCATCCCCGAGAGCATCACCTTGACCCCGGCCTCGCGGGCGGCCGAGCAGATCAGGAACGTGTTGATCGCTGCGGGGTCGCCGATCGGCTCGTCCAGGTGGTACGTCATCTGCGGCAGCAGGTCGAGCACGTTCGGCGCGATCTCGATCTCGTGCAGGTCGACGCCGAACCGCGCGGCCACCTGCCGGGCGTAGCGCAGGTCGTCGGGCATGGCCTCGAACTTGGCGTCCTCGGCGCGGAACCCGATCGTGTAGGCGGAGATCCCGGGCCGGTGGCGGGCCGCCAGCGCGGTCAGGTAGCTGGAGTCCAGACCGCCGGAGAGGAAGGTCGCCACGGGTACGTCGGAGAGCAGATGGCGCCGGGTCGACTCCTCGACGATGGCGGCCAGGTCCGGTTGTTCGCCGCTACGGGCACGCTCCTGGCCCTCGGCGGCGACGTCTTTCAGGTTCCAGTAACGCCCGCGCTCCACCCGTCCGTCGGGCCGGCACCGCAGCCAGCTCCCCGGCGGCAGCTTCTCCGCCTCACGGAACGCGCACCGCGAATCCGGCACCCAGTAGTAGAGGAGCGAGGCCACCAGTGCGGCGTGATCCACCTCCAGCGATCCGCCGGTGGCGGCGGCGATCGCCTTGAGCTCGGAGGCGAACACCAGGCCCTGGCCGCGCCGGAGCAGGAACAGCGGCTTGATGCCCAACTGGTCGCGGGCGAGCACCAGTTCACCCGTGCGCTCGTCGAAGACCCCGAACGCGAACATGCCGCGCAGCCGGGGCAGGCAGTCGGTGCCCCAGCGCCGCCAGGCCTCGAGGACCACCTCGGTGTCGGAGGTACCGCGAAAGCGCACCCCGGTGGCCGCCAACTCGGCACGTAGCTCGGGCGCGTTGTACAGCTCGCCGTTGTACGTGAGGGCGAGGCCGCCCGAGACCATCGGCTGGGCGCCGGTCTCGGACAGGTCAATGATGGACAGCCGGCGGTGCCCTAGGTGCACTTCGCCGTCACCGGCGGGCCGGCTGTACCGACCAGCCCCGTCCGGACCGCGGTGGGCGAGGGTCTCGGTGAGCCGGTCAGTCACGGCCTTTCCGTCCGGCCACCGGTAAGTGCCTGCGATGCCACACATGTACTACCGCGCCTCCTGATCGCTGTCCGGGACTCGAACCGCCCACGACGGCCGCGCTGTCGGCCGTCGGCCCGTCACTTTCTCCCGGGCCAGCCGCTCGTTGTGGCCGCGCAGCGCGGTGTCCAGGCCGTCCCACAGGGTGCCGTCGGTCCGGTCCCGCGGATCGGGGTCGATCAGCACCACACCGATCACCGGAATGAGTAGATCCGCGAGCTGCCGCGCCACCGTGTGCAGCCAGGCGGCGCTCGCGTGCCCGGCACGCACGACGAGCACCGTCTGGGTACCGAGGTCCGGGAGGCCGGTCCACGCCGTACCGGGCGCGACCGAGCCGACACCGAGCCGGCGCACCTCGTGCGGCACGGCCGCGGCACCCTCGACGCCGACCACGTCCGGGCCTCCTGGCTGCTGGCCGCGGTGGGCGCGCCGCAGGCCCGGCAGACCATCGACGATAACCACCGGTCCGTCCGCCGCCATGGCCCTGGCGAGGTCGAGGGCAATCATGCTCGTGCTGCGCGCACAGCCCAGTTCCAGCAGCGACAACGGTTCCGCGGAGCCACGCACCGTGCGGGCCAGGGTCACGGTGAGCCGTTCACGTGCCGTCCGGGTCCGTCGGCGCTGCCACAGCCTGACCCGCCGTCGGCGCACGCGGCGCAGTTCCGCGATGACCGAGGCGCCCAGGTTCGCCGCGATCTCCCGGCGCAGCACGGGACGGTCCGCCACCACGGTGCCGACCGCGGCCGCCGCGAGCCCGAGCACGAGCCCGAGGACGAGTCCGATCGCGGCGTTGGTAGCAGCGGACCTGGGCAGGGAGTGCCGCACCGCGCGCGGGGCGTCCACGATCTGCGTACCGGCGATGATCTGGGGCGTACCCATGCGCGCCTCCTCGGCGCGCTGGTCGAAGTCGGCGATCCGCGAGTTGAGCTCCGCCCGGCGGGCGAAGAGCGACTCGATACTCGCCGACGCCTTCGGGTCGCTGTCCGGCGACCTGTCCCCGATCTCCTTGTTGACGCCGGCGAGTTCGTGCCGCATGCGGTCACCCTGGTCGCGCAGGGCCTTGGCCTCCGCCTGCGCGGATTCCTTCATCCGCCGCACATGGTCCGCGATGAACGCGTCTGCCAATGCCTTGGCCCGGGCCACCGCCTGCGCGTCGCTGTCACCTATCACATCGATCTGCAGCACGTTGTTGGTCAGCCCGGTCACCCGGTAGTCCTTCATGAAGTCCTCAGGCCGTTCCGGGGACTTGAGGGACTGCAGGGCCTTGTCGGCGATCCGTGTGGTCTGCAGCAGCTCCACATCGGTGCGGATCAGCGTCCCGGTGTCGTTCGGCTGGTCCGCCTGATGCGCAACCAGCACCTTGGTCACCGCGGCCGGCGCCGGCGGTCGCAGGACTGCCACCGCCGCGCCGATCAGCAGCCCCACCAGCGCCAGGGAGCACCACAGGCGACGGCGCCTGCGCACCGCCACCACCAGTGCCTGCAGGTCCAGCAGGTGAACGGGTGCCGACGACTCCGAAGTCGTGTTCGTCGTCATGCGGAACCTCCCCTCGCGTGGCCGCCCACCGCGAGCGCCATGGGGGCGTCGTTCGGGGGCTGCTCGGCAGGCCGCGTCGGACGGGCCCGGACCGCGCCGGCGACGACGATGCCGACGACCTGATGTCTGCCGTCCGCACACGCCTCGGCGATACCCGCGAGTTCCCCCGCGGTCCAGCTGCCCGCGCTGAGCACGACGAGCGCACCGGACTCGCTGCCGCGGTCCGGCACCATCGGCCGGTCCACCGAGACTTCCACCACGCGCAGGACCGGATCGCTCTTGGCCTCGGTCACGAGGTGCCCGGCGGCCCGGCGGGCGATCTCGTCGCCGTCCGGTACGACCACCAACAGTTCGCGGGGGGCGGGCAGTTGGTCGCGGAGGCGTGTGCACACCCGCCGGTAGCGGATGCGCATGTCGGCCTCGTCGCCGGACCGCTGCGGGGTCGGCAGGTCCCATGGGGTGTCGACACCGAGCAGCCGGCGGATCCGGTCGCGCGGGGCACGGTCTTCCGGCCGGTGCGCGGGCCGTGCACCCGCCACGTCGACGGTGCCGATGAGCGTCGAGCCCAGCGCCGCGGCGATCTCCGGTTCGGAGCGCAGTCGGCGATTGCGCCGTACGGCGGCGAGGTGGCCGATGACCGCGAACAGGAAGAACAGCAGCGCCCCGGCGGCGATGAGCTGCGTCCTCGTCGGTGGCGCCTCGCCGGTCGGCCGGGCAGCCGACCCCATGACGACCATGCCGCCCTTGTTGTTCGCCGGGTCGGCCTGGTCCAGCTTCGTCATGGCCTCCTCCAGTGAGGTGCGCAGCTTCTCGAGCTCGGTGCGGGCCTGCACGCTCTCCACGCTCTGCCCGGGATCGGCCGCATCGGCCAGCTCGGTGATGCGGCGGTTGGTCTCCACGACCTGCTTCCGCAGCGTCTCGGGCACCGTGGCCGCGTCGGTGTTGCCGCCGGCGATCCGCGCGGCGAACCTGACGAGCTGCTGGGCCAACCGGTCCGAGAGCTGCTGTGCGTGCTTCGGGGTGTCGGCCGTTCCGGAGATCTTGATGATGTTCCCGTCGGCGGCTTTGGCGGTCACTCGATCCCGCAGGTCGGCGCCGCTGACACCGCTCCAGCCGAGCTGGGAGGCCACGGGGTCGACCACCGACGAACTGGTCGCGATGTCGACCTGGGTCAGCAGCTCGCGCTCTTCCCACTGCCCCGGCAGCAGTACCGATGTCGACGCCGTGTAGCGCGGCGGGAACAGCACCACCGAGGTGCCGTAACCGACGAGCGCGCCCACGACGGTGAGGACGGCCAGCAGCCGCCAGCGCCGACGGAGGATCTGCCCGATCATGGCCAGGCGAATCGTGTCATCGCTCAAGGAAGCCGCCTCCCCCGTGCCCGGACCGCGTCGCCCGCCGAGACCGGAGTGTGGTCACGGCAGGCGGCGGCGTAGGCGGCGAGCAGCGACGCTTGCGAGTTCCGCCAGGAGAGCTGCCCGCTGATCCGTTCCTGGCCGATCTTGCCCATACGGGCCCGCTGCTCCGGATCGTCGAGGAGCACCGTGATGAGTTCGGCGAACTCGGCCTCGTCGTTGGCGGGCGCGTAGACGGCAGCGTCACCGGCGGAGACTCTCGCCTCCCGGAGGTCGAACGAGACGATCGGGCGACCCATCACCATGTACTCCAGGACCTTGTTCATGGTCGACACGTCGTTGAGAGGGTTGCGCGGGTCGGGGGAAAGGCACACGTCCGCGGTGGACAGGTAGCGCACCAGATCGGCGTCCGGGATGCGTCCGGTGAACTGCACGTGCTCCGAGAGCCCGAGCTGCCGGGAAAGGTCCACCATCGCGTCGAACGCGTCGCCTGCGCCGATGAACACCGCATGCCAGTCGCTCCGTCCGAGTTCGTCACGCAGCTTCGCGAGAGCGCGCAACGCGTAGTCGACGCCGTCCTGCGGGCCCATGACGCCGAGGTAGCACAGCAGATGGGGCTTGCCGCGCTTCAACCCCGCCTCGGCCGGCACCGGATGGAACCGGTCGATGTCGGGTGCGCTGCGCACCACGAACACGTCCTCCGGCCGCCGGCCGCCACGGCGCACCGCCACGTCCCGGTAGCTCTCGTTCGTGGCGAGCACGATGTCCGCGGCCCGGTAGGTCCGCCGCTCCATCGCGCACACGGCGCGGTAGAGCAGGTCCTTGCCGCGGTCGAACCGGGAGAGGTACAGCTCGGGCACCAGGTCGTGCTGGTCGAACACGAACCGTGCGCCCTGCCGCTTCAGCATCAGCGCCGGCAGGAACAACAGGTCCGGCGGGTTGCAGGCGTGCACCACGTCGACCGGGCCGACCTTGCGGGCCAGCCGGACGGTGTGCCACAACGCAGAGCCGTACTCCCGCAGATAGCCGGCCGGTCCACCCGTGGCCGCGCGCAACGGGTAGCGGTGGATCCGCACCCCGTCGATCACCGCCTCCGGCTCCGTGTCCCGCTTCTCCCCCCGGGGACAGATGACGTGCACTTCCCAGCCCGCGTCGCGCAGCGTCGTGCACTCCTGCCACACCCGCCGGTCGAACGGCACCGACAGGTTCTCCACCAGCATCAGCGCGCGCCGGTCCGCCCGGTCGCCGCTGGCTGTGTCTTCAAACGATGTGTCACCAAGCAAGGCCCATGTACCCCGGTTCGGCCCGGCGCGCCTCGGCGTCGGGAAGGCGGATGAGGTCGACGATCACGGGTCCTTCGCCATGGGGCAGCGCCGCCACCACGGCCGGGTCCTTGGTCCCGACCAGGCATACCTCGGCATGCTCCAGCACCTCGTCGACGGAGTCGGCGAGCAGCTGCGCGAGGTGCGGCAGCCGGGTCTCGATGTACTCGCGGTTCGCGCCGAGCAGCCGGGACAGGCTCACGTTGGCGTCGTAGATCTTCAGGTCGTACCCCTTGCCGAAGAGCCTCTCCGCCAGCTCGACGAGCGGGCTCTCGCGGAGGTCGTCGGTGCCGGGTTTGAAGGAGAGACCGAACAGGCCCACCCGGCGCTTGCCGGTGCGCTCGACCAGGTCCACGGCGCGCTGCAGGTGTTGGGAGTTGGAGGTCAGCACGTGGGCGAGGATGGGCACCGAGACGTCGGCCCGCTGCGCCGCGTACACCAGGCTGCGCAGGTCCTTGGGCAGGCAGGAGCCGCCGAAGGCGAAGCCGGGCCGCAGGTAGGCGGGGCTGATGTTCAGCTTGCGGTCGGCCAGGAACACGTCCATCACCTGGTGCGAGTCCACCCCGAGTGCCTGGCACACCGCGCCCAGCTCGTTCGCGAAGCCGACCTTGAGGCCGTGGAACGCGTTGTCCGCGTACTTGATCGCCTCGGCCGCCGGGATCGGCACCCGGAACACCTCGCCGGGCAGGCCCTCGTACAGGGACGCCACCACGTCGCCGCTCGCCGCATCGAGCTCGCCGATGACGGTCTTGGGCGGGTCGAAGAAATCCCGCACGCTCGTGCCCTCGCGCAGGAACTCCGGGTTGACCGCGACCCCGAAGTCCACGCCGGCCGTGCCGCCGACGGACTTCTCCAGGATCGGCACCAGCAGGTTCAGGCAGGTACCCGGAAGCATGGTGCTGCGGAACACGACGGTCTGCCGCCCACCCCGCTCGGCCACCGCGGCACCGATCTGCTCGGTGACCCGCTCCAGATACGTGGTGCACAGGCTGCCGTTGGGCTCCGACGGCGTGCCCACACAGACCAGTGACACCTCGCTGCCCATGATCGCCTCACGGACGTCGGTGGTGGCGCGCAACGTGCCGGCCCCCACGACCTCGGCGGTGAGCTCGCCGATCCGCTCCTCGACGACCGGCGCCTTGCCGGCGTTGACCATGTCGACCTTCACCTGGTTCACGTCCACGCCGATAACCTCGTGGCCCAGGCTGGCCAGGCACGCGGCCGATACGCAGCCCACGTAGCCGAGCCCTAAAACACTGATTCTCATTACCCGTCCCTCCCCCCAGGCCCTTGCGGCCTGCCTTACGTTCGCCTGCCGGACGGCGCCCCCCGCGCCTCAGTAAGCCCCCTGCCCCTGGAGCACCGCACGCAGCGTCTTCCACAAGATCACTGTGTCCAGGGCGAGCGACCAGTCCTCCACGTACCGCAGGTCGAGCCGCACGGCCTCCTGCCACGGAAGGTCGCTGCGCCCGCTGATCTGCCACAGTCCGGTGAGCCCGGGCTTGACAAGGAGACGCCGCCGAATGTCCGGCCCGTACGCAGCGGACTCCTCCGGTAACGGAGGCCGCGGTCCGACGAGCGACATCGATCCGGTCAATACGTTGAGCAGCTGCGGGAGTTCGTCGATCGAGTACCTGCGCAGCACCGCTCCGACCCGGGTCACCCGCGGATCCCGGTGGAGCTTGAACAGCAGGCCTGCGCCCTCGTTGCGGTCGGCCAGCTGGGCCCGTGCGCCGTGGGCCCCGGAGACCATGGTGCGGAACTTGAAGATGGTGAACTCGCGGCCGTCCTTGCCGACTCTGCGCTGGCGGTACAGGGCCCCGCCGCGACTGTCCACGACCACGAGCAGCCCGACGAGCACCATCAGCGGCGCGAACAGGATCAGCAGGAGCGCCGCGCCCATCCGGTCGACGACTCCCTTGATCGCCCGTCGGCCCCCGGTGAAGGTCGGCATGCTGACCCGCAGCAGTGGGATCCCGAGCACCGCGTCGACGTGCAGCCGCGGGCCGGCCACCTCCATCAGCACGGGGGCCACGACCATCTCGGCGTCGCTGCCTTCGAGGTTCCAGGCCAGCCGCTGCAGCCGGTCCGGTGACCAGTGCGGGTCCGGTGTGACGGCGACGACGCGGTAGCCGTCGCGGTGGACATGGCTTGCGACGTCCGTGAGTTGGCCGACGACCGGCACTCCGTCCAGTTGGTCACCGTCGAGCCCGAGCCCGTCCGTCGTGCACACCGCCTCCACCCGCCAGCCGAGATGCGGGAACTTGCGGGTTCGGGTGATCAGGTCGCGGACGGTGGCCGGGCTCCCGGCGGCGAGCACCGGTCGCAGGCACTGTCCTTCCTTGCGCTGCTTGTGCAGCCAGAGGCGGAGCAGATACCGCTCGGTCATGGTCACGAACGCAATGGCGGGTATGGCGACGAAGATCCAGAGCTTGATGTTGCGCGAGGTGAGAGCGATCCCGCCGAGCGCCAGGACGACGGTCGCCGTGAACAGTGAACGCCCGAGTCTGCGGAACTCCTCGGCGCCCTGGCCGAGTACGGCCGGAGCCCACGCCCGGATCACCGCAAGCGCTCCCAGCACCAGCAGCTCGGTGCCGAATGCGAGGATTCCCCACTTCTCGTGCCAGTTGGCCGCGTCCCGGGCCCCGAAGAAGATTCCGATCGACGCCACCACCAAGGCGGTGGCCACGGTGTCGCTGGTGATCACGGTACGGCGATAGCGCTGCTCCCAGTCGCTCGCCGGCTGTCTGAAAGCCCCGTTCGCCAGATGCCCGTGCGCCGACGGAAAAGGGCCGACTAATCCCCCCTGTCGCACAGAACCCCCCCGGTCCAGTGGTTCGACGTGCTCGCCCAACACTTGTCCCTCCCCCCAGAAGGCCCCCGCCTCCTCACAGTCCTTCACCTCGGGAGGCCCCGCCCCCCGCGCCGCGCTGTTCGTCCCCCGGGAGGCCCCCGCCTCCCGCGCATCGCATTCCTGCTGATTCAGCGCTACTTGAACAACCCGCCCTGGCGACAGCAGACCCACACGTCCTGCCAGAAACCCGCCGAAACCTCGGATGCTGCCCGCGTCCAAAGCCCCCTCGTGGGCTCCAAGAGTTGATCACCCCCACGTCCGACGCCGGAGCCGCAGTCGCTGCCGTCCGTAGCGCCAGACCAATAGATCATCATTTGTCGCCTGGTGTCCCACCATGTGAAGCACGGTCAATCTAGACCATCAATGCCCACCTGCAGAGAGGGATGTGTGGAATTAGTGGACAAGATTTGAAGGAGGGTCCACGAACCGGTCGCCACCTGCGGGTGCCTTGATGAGGACGACATTCCGCGTGACCTGTGATGACGGAAGCTCCCCGGGCTGCCGACACCGGCAACGCGGGTCCGTCCTGACGCTGCCGACTGGCCACGCCCGGGGCCTGCCCGGTGGATTGTGTTGGTGAGCATGGCGCGGTGGATGCTGGTGGGGGCGGGCGATCGACGGCACGGCCCGCGGAAGCGGATCTTCACCGCTTTGCTCGCGCAAGAATGCCTCGAGGGAAATCCCCGCTGGTACTGGCGAGAAACAGCCCGTCAAGGCGAACCAGGCAGGCCGAGTAGCCGAAGCGGCGGCCGGCTCATCGATCGGCCTGGAGCCGCCCTTTGACGGACCGTCACTGACCGGCGGAACTGACACAGGTACTCACGCCGGCCCTTTGGGGAACTTGGCCTCCAGCGGGTCCAGGACGTGCCGCATCCAGGCCCGGACGGCCGGCCACGCTCGTCCGGCTCGAGTCGGCTCCGACGGACGTTTCGAGGTGCAGGGAGAGCCGGCTCGCCCTGCAGGTTGGAGACGGGGCCGCTTCGGGCCGGAGTTGAACTCAGAACCAACTGGAGCCAATTGGGGCCAGAGATCCGGGGTCGGCTTGCGGCGCGGGGCGATGTCAGCGGCGGGACATGTAGAGGTTGAGTGCCTTGTGCAGAACCTTGTTGAGCGGGAAGTCCCACTCCCCCAGGTATTCAACGGCCTGTCCGCCGGTGCCGACCTTGAACCGGAGCAGACCGAGGAGGTGGTTGTCCTCCTCCAGCGTGTCGGTGATGCCACGGAAGTCGTAGATGCCGGCGCCGAGTTCGTAGGCATCGGACATCATTCGCCACTGGATGGCGTTGTTGGGCTGGACCTCACGCTTACGACTGGTCGAGGCACCATAGGAGTACCAGACGTGCTCGCCGACGGTCAGCATAGTGGCGGCCGCGAGTACCTCTCCCTCGTGGTGGGCGAGGTAGAGGCGCATGCGGTTGTTGTCCTCGGCCTGCAACGCGGTCCACATGCGCTGGAAGTAGGCACTTCACGGTGGACCATCGCCGACGGCAGACGAGACGGTGCTCCGCATTCAACGGCTCATCGACCTCTCAGACCACCTATCACGCACGAAAGCCTGACCGGCTCTCGCAGCCGTCGTAAGTGAGCGACCCGGAAATAGCGCACCCCCGGTTATGGAACAGACGTTTGACAGACAGCTGGAAGGGGCGGCACCGGAGAATTCCGGCGCCGCCCCTTCCGTTGTAATGACTTACGACTTTGGTGATGGTCGGTGTCACCGCCTATGGGGCACCAAGTTGTTACGGCCCCGGGTGAGCACATGGCCGCCGCTTACGGGGAAGGTGAATGCCACGGCGTCGCGATCCCGCCACCGGATGGGCTCACACGTCAGGGCGCCGTGAACAAGGTCGGGAAGCGTGGGGCGAGCCAGGGCTTACGGCCCCAGGTGAGCACACGGCCGCGGGCGATGGCACCCCAGGGATCGCAGCGGCCGAGCGCGATCAGCAGGAACGTGACCGGCTCGATGAGGATCGTGCAGTCCGGGCGGCTCACCGGCCCGCGCTCGACAGTCACCGCACCGTCGGTGACGATCACCCCGAACCGCGAGCCGCCGAGCAGACGGATGTCGAAGCGGGCACTCAGCCCGGCGGCTGCGGCGGAGACGACCCGCGGCATGGCCGTGAACATGAAGGGCATCGACAGCTCGACCCGGGCTAGGTCGACCATGTGCGGACGGCCGACCGCGCGGGCGAGATCGTAGCCGTGGCCGAGCATGTGCGTGAGCAGATACGAGCCGAGGGTGGCCACATTCATCGAGCCCAGAGGGGTGATCACGGTCTCGTCCAACGGGCGCTGGTCCGCCGCCCCGAGGAAGGCATCGGCCTGCGCCACGATCATCTCGGCGAGCGGATCCGCCCCACGCTCGTCGAACCCGGCGAGGGAACGCTCATTGGCCGCCGCAAGACTCTGCGGCGTACCGTCCCCGTACGGGCGCTCATGGCCGGCCGCGATATCAGCCATCAGTTCATTGGCCTGCGCCAGGTGGGCTGCCGCCTCGCCGAGGGTCCAGATGGATCCGGGGACCGGAATGCCCGTGTCCGTCCGTCCGCGCAGCAGCGCCGCTATCTCCTCGGCGGTGTCGTGCACCGCCTCGGCAAGTCCCTCGGGGAGCGCGTCTCGGAGCTCCCGGGCAGGCGTTGGTTCCACGACTGTCTCCCTCTGTCCGCTGCCAAGAGCTGCCGGTCTCCACGGTCGAAGGTCCGGCGGATCCGTGCAGAATGCCAGGCCGCGCCGGTGAGGGCAGCCATCGGGGCAGCAATCCGGGGAGTTCGGGGCGGTTCAGCCGGTCGGAGTTGTGACGTCCTTGAGGTAGGACGACTCGGCCGGGATGAGCGCCGCCGCCTCGTGGAGCCGGCCGGCCCGCACATGGGCGTGGATCTCCCGGGCTGGATGAATGAGTCCACGGTCGGCCTGTGGTCATAGGACGAGGGCGTCCAATCGTCCGTGGCGGCCAGAGTCAGCGACACGGTGCACGGTGGTCAGTGACTCGTTCGTGACTCCTCCCCGTCTTGAAGGACGGGCCTTCTCGCTATGCCCGGTTGGCATCGCGACGGACCAGCCCGGCCTTGCCCGCGGCCCCGTTCGGCAGGAATCCGCCCGGCAGCACGGGGTCAGGTTTCGGCGCGGGAGCCTTGCTCATATTGCGGATCTTGAGGTCTTCATGCGCGATGAAGTCGTGTTCACGGACCAGGCCGAGCGCGGTCTTGTGCGCGTGGTCGAGCCGCTGACGGCGCACCCAGCCGTTCAGCGCCGCGACCTTCTCCATCGCCCGCTGGTGGTTGAGGGCGCGGTTCTTGGTCTTGCGGCGCGGGAAGCGGCTCGGGGCGGGGCTGCTCGGCGGTCAGCACGACGAACCACTTGCGGCCCTCCTCTTGACCGACACGGTCTTCACTTTGCCGACCACCGCGCGGTGCTGGTTGACCTTGACGTGCCCAACGCCCTGGAAGCGGACGCGGGTCACGGGATCGTGCGGGGTGGAGTCCCACCGGCAGCCGTCCCAGTCCCAGTCCCAGTCCCAGTCCCTGGGAGTGAAGCCTTCAACGGCGAGATGCTGACACGCTGCGAGGAGATCATGCGCGACGTGTGCGAGAGCTTCGGCGCAGAGCTGCGGGAATTCAACGGCGAAGGCGACCACGTCCACCTTCTCGTGCACTACCCGCCAAAGGTCGCCCTGTCCGAGCTCGTCAACAGCCTCAAAGGCGTCAGCTCCCGGTACCTACGCGCCCAGTCGCCCGGGGCTGGGCCCACTGGAGCGTGTTTGAGAAGGGTCTTGTTGGCGGCATTCAAGGGAACGTGGGCCTTGGCGGACGGCAGGTCGCCTACCGCCCGGCAGCGTGCCAGGATCGCCTTACTCGGGGCGTCTCTGACCACGCCGGCCTGCCGGTTCGTCTTCGCCGATGCCGATGCCGATTTTGCCGGACGTCTGGTCGACCGGGCCGCTCAGACTGGGTACGACCGTCAGCATCGTCCGTAAACCCGCAGACCAGAAGTGCTTCGCAGTGCTGCCCTGCAGATGGGTCGTGGAACGGACGGCTGACGCGGCTGACCGCGCATCGCCGCCTCGCCCGCGACTACGAACGTGATCCCGCCACCCGCGAAGCCATGATCCGCTGGGCCGCCATCGGCCTCATGACTCGGTGCCGCCCAGGGTGAGGATTTCCATGAGATGTCCGTCGGGGTCGTGGAAGTAGGTGCCCCTGCGGCCTATGGGGCGCTTGCTGTGATAGATCTGCCCAATTTCTTGGCAAGCGGGATCGCCGTAGTGGGTGATTCCACCGTGCTGGATGCGGGCGAGGGCGGCGTCGAACTCCTGCTCGCTGACCATGAACGCGTAGTGGTGTGGCTCAAAGTCGTCCAGCTGGTCGTAGTCCAGGCTGACCTGGTTGGCCAGCGTGACCGGCGTGAAGTGGGCCACCGGCGGATCGACACTCAGGCCGAGGATTTCGGCCAGGAACTGCGCCGAGGCTTGCGGGTCACGGGCGGGGACGATGGTGTGATTCAGTTCCACGGTCATAGTGACTCCTCTTCAGGGACGGGGCTACGCGTGGTGGGGTACTCGGCGGCCTTGGCGACCCGGCATGGTGCATGGATGCATGACTACTCGGGGGAAGGCAGGGCTTCTCCGGCTGCCCTCCCCCGGCTGCAGCTGCCGTGTCATGCGTCGATCTGCTCGAAGATGTGCGGGTACGACACGATGTCGTCGGGGAACTCGGCAGCCATGCGCTGGAACTCCGGGCTGCCGAACGCCGTGGCGAGAGCCTCGGTCGACTCCCAGACCGCGACGTTCATCAGAAGTTGACTGTCCGCCGTTCCCTTGTGCATCTGCAGGGAGACGAATCCCGGCTGAGCCTTCATGAACTCCCCCTGCCTCCGAAAGAGGGTCAGGAACGCTTCAGTCCTCTCCTTCGGGACGACGAAGGTGTTGGCCAGGACGATGGGCCCGGTCTTCTCGTTGAACTGCGCGAACATCGGCGTAATCGGGTCCAGGCTCTGCAGCTTGGCCATCTTCGGTACTTCCTCTCGCTATCGGTTGTCCCACGGCACCGAGGCCGGACACCGCCGTACTGGATCCGGCGACGCTCACGACGCTCGCTTGTCCCTACGGGTACTGCTTTCTGGGGACCGTTCCATCGTCCCGGCGTAAGCGGGCGGTGAAGTCAGCCGGAGTTCCCGTTCCGATGGGCGACTTCGGTCGGACCGCGCGAAGCCGTGTCAGACCTGGGTATGACACCGGACCCTGAGGGGGCGCGGGCTCGCGGCCGACACGGGCGGAGGTGAAATACCGTCAATCCGCAGGAGCGCGTTCCTGCTGCGCATGGCGTCCCAAGTGAAGGGGCTGCGCGGCAAGGAGTTCGACGCGGAGGTGCGCACCATGAAGTACGACGTCTTCGTGTCCGCCTCACAGCAGGCGTACGAGCAGGACGGTCTGCTCGGCACCCCGACCTTCGCGGTCAACGGCGATGTCGTGCCGGACCGGATGCGCCCTGCCACGTTCGACGCGAAGCTGCTCCCGGCGGCGGTCAGGATGGTCGCGGCCGGCGTCGCGCCCACACGGCGCAGTCGCAGATCGCCGGGCCCCGTACCCCAGACGGGCACCAGTCCCGGAAGCTGCAATGCTCATTGCCGCCCGAAGTCAAGTTGCTGCAGGAAGTCACTCCGCCCTACTTTCCCGAAGGTGGTTCGGGAATGACCGTCCTCGTCGAGTGGCCTCCCGGTCACCCCGGGCTCCCTCCGTATCGCCACTCGGGCCCGTCGTTCGGCTACGTGATGGAGGGCGCGCTCCGGTTCGAGCTCGAGGGTGAGCCGGAGCGTGCGGTCGAGGCCGGTGGGACGTTCTGGGAGCCAGGCGGTGACGTGATCCATTACCAGGACGGCAACGCCCTGTCGGACGCACCGACCAAGTTCGTGGTGAACATGGTGTGCGCGCCGCCGTGTTCTTGCGTTGGCGTATGTGTGGTTTCCGCGTTCTCCGGTGACGGGCCCGTTGACGGCCGATCAGAGGTCGAGGACGACTTCGGTGGTCGGTTGGCTGCAACAGACGAGGATGGTGCTGGGCTCGGGGAGTTCGAGGGGTGGGGTGGTGTAGGTGATGTCGCCTGCAACGAGGTGGGTGATGCAGGTGTGGCAGACGCCGGTGCGACAGGACCAGCGGGTGGGGACGTCGCAGGCTTCGGCGAAATCGAGGAGGGATGCGTGAGCGGGTGACCAGGGAGCGGTGATGCCGCTGCGGGCGAAGGTGACGAGGGGGCCGGTGCCCGTGGGACCGGGTGGTTGGTGCGGCCGGATCGCGGCGGTGGGTGTGACGCCGGGGTTGATGGCGGGGAGAGCGCTGAACTGTTCCGTATGGATCTGCTCGGGGCGCAGACCGTGATCGCGCAGGAAGCCTCCGATGTCGTCCATGAAGGCGGGTGGTCCGCAGAGGTAGGCGTCTGCGTCCGTGGGGATGCCCGTGGCCCTGAGTGATTGGCCGGTCGGGCGGCCCCGGCTGATGTGGGGCTCGTCGGGATGTGGGTTTTCGGCGGTGTAGTAGATGTGCTCGTGGGCGTTGGGGAGTTGGGCCAGGAGCGCCTTGGTCTCTTGCGTGAAGGCGTGGTGGGTGCGGTCGTGGGCGGTGTGGATCCACCAGATGGGGCGCGGGTCTCGCGTGGCGGCGAGTTGGTGGAGCATGGCGAGCACGGGAGTGACACCGATCCCTGCGGAGAGGAGGACGATCGGGCGGGTGCCTTCTTCGAGTACGAACGTTCCGCGGGGGCTGGCGATGTCCACGAGGTCACCGGGGTGGAGCGTGGCATGGATGTAGCTGCTGACTTTCCCGTGGGACTCGTGCTTGACGCTGATGCGGTAGGTGCCGACTGTGGGCGCGCAGGACAGGGAGTAGCTGCGCACTGCAGGGGCGGCTTCGCCGACGGTGAGGCGGATGGAGAGGTACTGGCCTGGGCGTGCCTCGGGTAGGGGCGTGCCGTCGGTGGTGGTGAGGTAGATCGACGAGATGGTGGGGGTCTCGGGGACGATGCGGGCGACGCGCATGGTCTTGAAGCCGGGCCATCCCGGTTCTTCTCTGGGCTGCTGGGTGCTGGCGCGTTCGCCTGGCCATCCCGGTTCCTGTTGGGGCTGCTGGGCGGCGGCGAGTTCACGGAAGGACTGCTGCCAGCCGGGGCTGAGGGCGGGGATGTTCAGTGCTTTGCGCAGCTTGGCGGGGTCGCGGTCGGGGAGGTAGAGCAGTGCGTCGGTGTCGGCGACGCTGAGCTCTTCGGGTCCCTTACGGGTCAAGGTGATTTCATCGCCGGCCTGGACGCGTCCTTCGTTGATCACGCGCAGGTAGAAGCCGGGGCGGTGGTGGGCGACCAGGAGGGAGGCCATGGTGAGTTCGCCCAGACGCATGCCGACGCGATAGCAGGTGACGCGGGGCTGGGTGACTTCGAATTCGGCTTCGCCGATACGGTACCGGTCGCCGATGCATACTTCGTCGTCGGGCAGACCGTCGACGGTGAAGTTCTCCCCGAAGATCCCGAAGGTCAGGTCGTCGCGGCCGAGGTGCTTCTGCCAGTACTGGTAGGACTGCAGCTGGTAGACGAGGACGGCTCGAATTTCGCCGCCGTGCCCAGCCAGGTCTCCTTGACCGTCGCCATCGACGTTCAGCCGCCGGACCATGCGGGGGCCTTGGACGGGGGCCTTCCAGGCTCCGGTGTGGACCGTCCTGCCCTGCCAGGAGACATCCTTGGGCATACCTGTGTTGACGGACAGCAGCGTCGCCATTGCGGACCTCCTGCGGGGGTGACCGGCCTGGGCAGCCCCTCATGGCGCTGTGATCTGTGTGCCAGGGTCGATCTTAGTTCTCGTGATCACGCTGCTCGTCCTGGAGATCCGCCCGCCGCACGACACCCGCAGCCTGTTGCACGGCCTTGCCGCGCTCTGGCCGTCCTACCTGGCCTATGTCCTTGCCTTCCTGCTCATCGAGCAGGTGAGGGCCAACCATCACATCATGTTCGACCACATCCGCAGCGCCGACCGAGTGGTGCTCTTCCTCAACACCGTGCTGCTGATGGACGTCGCGTTCCTGCCGTTCGCCGCCTCCGTGCTGGCCGAGACGTTCCGCGACGGACACGGGCAGCTCACCGCTGTCGTCCTGTTCGGCGCCGCCTTCGAACTCCTGGCCATCTTGTTCAATGTCGTCTGGTGGCACGTCCGTCGTGACCGCCGACTGCTCACCGCCACCATCGATTCAGCCGGGGTGGCAGCCATCAGCCGGCGCTTCCTGCTCGCCCTTGTCTGGCTCGCCATCGGGACGCTGCTCGGCGCCCTGCTTCCCGTACTCGGCCTGGTTGTGATCGCCGCCTTCATCCTCTACTACTGGCTTCCCATCGCGGGCGAGATCCCCGCGGCGAAGCGCCGGCGTCACCGTGGACATCCGACGTGAGCGCCGATGGCCTCCTCCCCGGCGTTGCCTTCCGGGAGGATCGCGGATCGGGTTTGTTCACCGGCACCGAACGCCTGCCGGAGGCGCTACTCGGCTGTGGCGTCGCGGGTGCGCTGGTAGTGGCGCCGTGCCTTCATACGGTTACCGCAGACGGCCATCGAGCACCAGCGGGCCTTGTTGGTCTTGCTGCGGTCGATGAGGAACCGCCGGCATTCCGGGTTGGCACACGGCCGTAGCCGTCCGGGCATGGTCCGCTGCACCGTGCTCCACGCCATGACCGTTTCCACCGCCATTCGGCGCTCCGCGGGGGCGTCCAGCTCCCACGACACTCCTTCAGGCGAGAGGTGCGGGCGGGAGGTGACGTCTTTCAGGAGCGGGGCCAGCGACGTTGCGGGCCGGCTGCCGCGCACCACGTTCTGCAGGGCATCGCGCGCCCGCAGGAGGCTACGCAGCTCGTCCGCGGTTCCGCTGCCGCCGCGGGCCTGCTGCCAGGACCTGGCCTCTTCCGGATCTGCCAGCTGGTCCTGGACGACGCCATTGACCACCGGCGTGCTGTTGAGGAGCTCCAGCAGCGCGTCTTGCCGCTCTCGGTCGGTCACCATCGCACCTCCTAACCGAATTGATTCACTTGACAGGTTATACGAGCACGCTCGCCTTAACCAGAAAATCTCATTTCACTGGTTAGATTCAGCCCGAGGCGCCGCACCAGCCGGACAGTCACCAGCCGCGGCAGAAAGGACAGCCCCCGTCCGGCCCGGGCGGCACCCAAGGAGCAGTTCCGCGTCCCACGCCTGGCCATACACGACGCCGCCGGACCCGTGCGCCGCGCGAGCTCACCGCACAGGCCGCCGGACCGCCGCTCGCGCGAGTGCCAGGCCGGCCCAGGCACCTCAAGCCGGTCGGCCACGACAGCCCACAGAGCTGAGCCGACGCGGGCGGACATCGACTCCCTGAGCGGGCTTGAAGTGGGCGGCGCGCTGGCTGATGACCGTTCACGGGCGGAGGCTTGAGAACAGGCCGACGTTCCGCCGCCCCGGCGCGGCGACACCCCGAACGCAACCCCAACCTAACCCCCAAAAGCCTCTTGACAGGTTAGATCCCGGGTGCTCGACTGTATATGTAACTAGTGAAGCTAAGTAGAGAGGTTAGGGACATGGTTTCTGCAGTCCACCACCGCACCGCCACCGTCAACGGCCTTGAGGTCTTCTACCGGGAGGCCGGCAACCCCCAGGCACCCGTAGTCGTGCTCCTGCACGGCTTCCCGACCAGCTCGCACATGTTCCGTCACCTGATCCCGGCACTCGCCGACCGCTACCACGTGATCGCCCCCGACCACATCGGGTTCGGCCAGTCCGCGATGCCCGCCCTGCAGGACTTCCCGTACACCTTCGACGCCCTCACCGAGGTCACCTCCGGCCTGCTCCGACAGTTGGACATCGACCGGTTCGCGATGTACGTGCAGGACTACGGCGCTCCCATCGGCTGGCGGCTCGCCCTCCAGTCCCCGGACCGCATCACCGCGATCATCACCCAGAACGGCAACGCCTACGAAGAGGGCTTCGTCAAGCCCTTCTGGGACGGCGTCTTCGCCTACGCCCAGGCCCCGGGACCGGACACCGAAGCCCC
Source organism: Streptomyces sp. NBC_00009 (assembly GCF_045040855.1). NCBI lineage: Bacteria > Bacillati > Actinomycetota > Actinomycetes > Kitasatosporales > Streptomycetaceae > Streptomyces > Streptomyces sp. NBC_00009. Next base: position 8,433,585 of record NZ_CP108312.1, on the reverse strand, counting down.
CATGCGCGGCGCCCTGACCCCCGAGATCACCCGCTGGCAATACGTGAACGGTGTCGCCGACCCCAGCCTGATCAGCCCCGACAACTGGGTTCACGACCAGGCGCTGCTGGACCGCCCCGGCAACGATGAGATCCAGCTCAAGTTCTTCCGCGACTACCCCACCAACGTGGACCTCTACCCGCAGGTCCATGAGTACTTCCGTGACTCCCAGGTCCCGCTGCTGGCGGTCTGGGGCGCGAACGACGAGATCTTCGGCCCCGCAGGCGCGGAGGCGTTCGCCCAGGACCTGCCCGACGCGGAGATCCACCTGCTCGAGTCCGGGCACTTCGCCCTGGAGAGCCACCTCGGGACCATCACCGAGCACATCCGCGACTTCCTGGCCCGCGTCCTCGCCTGATGCGAAGGGTGTCGGGGCGGCTGTGACCGCGGCGGATCGCACAGCCCTCTCCCGCCGCCGCCGGCGAGGGACCGACCATGCGACACCTCACCCAACACACCTTCAGCGCCGCCCGCGACTTCGCGATGCAGGCCCTCGACAGCTGGGGCGGGTGCCAACGCGGCGGCGACATCCGGGCCCGTGTCTCGGAACTGGCCGGCAATGCCGTCCAGCACGGAAGCCCAAACGGCTGCGCCTACCTGGTCCGCCTCATCCGGCACTCACCCTGCCTCCACGTCGAAGTCCACGACAGTGCGCGCTACTTCCGCGTCCGCATCCCGCCTGCCTCACTGAGCGGGGAAGCCGGGCCAGGTATGCGCATCGTCCAGGAGCTCTGCAACCACTGGGGAGTGTGGGCCCTCACCGGCAAGGGCAGGGCCGCCTGACCTGCTTCCGTCGGCCCAGGCCCACGTCTACCGCTGCTCCTCCACGCCCTGACCGTCAACAACAACCGCCCCGTCAGGGTGCGTCCACCCGCGCACCGCCCACCCCCCGCACCCGGAAGGATTCCGCCATGGGACTGTCCTGGCAGCAAGGCCCTCTCTCCGCCGGCGCGATCGGACACTTCCTCACCCCCGAACCGCTCCCCGAACGCATCCTGTTCGCCGAGCGGCTGCGCCGCCGCATGCGCGTGAAGTTCAACAACACCTGGATCGCGGACAGCGAGAACGTGATCCTGCTCCACGAGCCGGGCCGGTACCCCGTCGCCTACTTCCCTCGCGAGGACATCGACGAGCAGTCCCTGATCCCGAGTAGCAAGGTCACCCACCACAAGGACCTCGGCGACACCGCCTGGTACGCCGTGCACGCCGGGGAGAGCACCACCGAACGCGCCGCGTGGGAGTTCACCGCGCTGCCCAGGTACGCCGCCGACCTCCAGGGCCGCATCGCCTTCGCCTGGCGGGCGATGGACGCCTTCTACGAGGAGGAGGAACGCATCCTGGGACACGCCGCGGACCCGTACCACCGCATCGACATCCGCAACACCTCCCGCACCCTGGAAGTCCGCCTCGGCGACACCCTCGTCGCACGCTCCGAGCACCCCGTCGTGCTCTTCGAGTCCGGATTCGCCCCGCGCTGGTACGTCCCGCGCGCCGACATCGACCAGATCCGGCTGCACCCCGTCGACGGCCAGACCTTCTGCCCCTACAAGGGCCTGTGCAACTACTACGACATCGGCGACGCGCGTCGCGCCGCCTGGTCGTACACCAACGCCTACCAGGAGGTCGACCGGATCAGCGACCTGGTGTCATTCGAAGCGGACAAGGTCGAGGTCTATCTCGATGGCACGCGCCTGCACCTCGAGCCTGGGCAGAACGTCGTCCCCCACGGCGTCGACCGCGGCCTGGACGTCGACGAGATCAAAGCCCACTGACCCCGACGAGCACCCGTCCTCATTTCATCCCGGAATTCGAAAACCTGGAATGGCACACGGAAAGACGTCAGGCCGGGCTGGCAAGCCGTTCCCGTGCGCCGACGCCTCCCCGTACGCGTCGTAGGGGTCCTCGACGTGGTGGTGCCAGATGCGTTGGTTCCGCATCCGGGTGACGACAGGCCGGGCGAGCGCGAATATCGCGGCCGTCGTCAGCAGCCCGGTCAGTCCGGACAGGCCGACGACGCGTACCGTCGCACCCGCCAGAGTCCCCCGGTGCCGCCGCAGGACGGCGAACACCGTGGCGGTGCCGCCGCGTTGTGTATCCGCGCTGGTCGGCGGCGGCGTGCGGTCCAACCCGTCGCTTGCCTCTCAATGACTGGGCGCGAGCGTGCAACTCCCAGGCGGGCCGCCCTGCGACTGAGTGGCTACTTCGTCCTGTGCCCCGTCACCTTGGCGATCCACGTGATGAAGTCGGCGGCGTCGATGTTCGAGCCGTGGCCCTCGTCCCAGTAGTAGAGGTGGTTGACGTTGTCGCCCAGGTTGTCCAGCGCTGCGGCGAGGTTGGCGGAGATGTTGAGCGAGGTATCGCTGTCCTTGGTGCCGAGGCGGATCCACCAGTGCCTGGCGCGGCCCGGGTTCTTGTTCGCGAGGTGGTACATCGGGTTCATCAGGTCGAGCTTCTCGGGGATGTCGCTGTCAAGCCGCTTGCTGGTGACGCCTGTTGTGTCGTTCTTGAGGCTGTACGCCGTGAAGTGGCGGGACTGGGTGGCGCCCGTGCCGAACTCGTTGTTCTCCCCCGCCGACAGGTCGAAGGCATCGAAGGCCGGGGCGGACTTCTTGCGTGCGCCGACGTGGGTGAGGAAGTCGCCCCAGGTGAAGGTGGCCTTGCCCGCGGACCAGGTGATGAACGTGTTGGCGGCCAGATACGTCGTACGGTCGGCGTCGGAGAGGTCCGCCAGGTAGGCGGTGGCGGACGGCTGGAGGTACTGCTTGAGCAGGTACTCGTCGTAGTTGCGCGCCGTGAGCCTGCCGAAGCCGTTCAGGCCGCGCAGCTTGAGTGAGGCCTGGTACTCCGCGTACTGGGCCTGGAGCGTCTTGGACACTGTCCGGTCGACCTGCGAGCCCGAGTTCGTGGCGTTGGTGCCCCAGTTCCACTCGTACGCGCCGTCGGCATGCTCCAGGTCGGTGATCGGACACCAGGCGCCGGCGGCGAAGACGGCGTCGCTGGCCTCGGCGGCGCCGATCTCCTTGAGGTACGAGGAGTAGATCCTGCTGTCGCCGGACGCGCCGAGCAGCGAGGAGAGGGCGCCGCCGGCGCTGGTGCCGGTGGAGACGATCCGGTCGGTGTCGCCCGGGATGACGCCCTTGTTGGCGCGCACGTACCGGACCGCGGCCTTCAGGTCGACGACGGCGGCGGGCGCCGTGCCGTAGTAGGTGCCCTGGGAGTCAGTGAGGGTGCGGCCTCGGGCGCCGGGTTCCACGACGACGTAACCCGCGGCGAGGCCCAGCTTCCCGAGGTTGACCATGCCGCCCCGGGCGTTCACCATCGCGTTGCCGCCGGACGTCGCGTCGGACGAACCTGCGCTGCTCGACGCGGAGGCGCTCGGTGCACCGCTCGGAGTGCCTGCGCCCGGGCCACCGGTCACGCCGCCACCACCCACCCCCTCGGCGTCCGCCACCGACGAAGGCATGTAGCCGCCCACCGAGTTGGCGAAGACGATCGGGGCGCGGGTGGCGTCGACGGTCGTGCCGTCGATCTCGACCGGGACGCTTACGTTGAGGCACTGGTACTTCTCGTCCACCGGCTTGGTGACGTACGTGACGGCTTTGTAGAAGTGGTACTTGACGAGCTTGTCACCGGTGTCGGTGGTGATGGTGGCCGTCAGTTCCGTGTAGTCGTCCTTGTCGAAGGTCAGGGAGCCCGCGGAGCCGGACGTAGCCGATGAGGTCTCCGCCTCGTCCGCCTGCGCGCCGAGAGCGATCCCTCCGGTCGCCGCGGCACCTGCGGCCACACCGATCCCTATGACGACGGACCTGCGGTTCACTGCCTTGTGCTTCACCGGTGTCTCCTTCACGGTTTCCACGGGGCGCCCTGCGCGATCTTGGGCCTGTTGCGAACGTAATTCCGGCGGTTTTAGATTGTCAACAATTACGTTGACTATGGGCTGGATGCTAAGCAAACCCACAGCCGGAGAAGGGCGGTCGGCGATGGCGACGGGCCGGACCTCTGCGAGGTCCGGCCCGTTTCTCATACGGTTCTCAGGTCAGCTCGCCACGGACACCGGCGCGCCCGCGCCGCTCGTGTCGGCAACGGCCGGCTGCAGGCTGGGCAGGCCGGTCAGGCTGACGAAGACCAGCGCGAAGACGCCTGCGAGTGCGAACGCGGTGAAGCCCGCCGTGTGCGAGCCGTGGTCGATCAGCCGGCCGCCGAGCCACGGTCCGAAAACGGCGCCGAAGCGGCCCATGCCGGAGACCCAGCCGACGGCGGTGCCACGGTTCTCGTCGGTCGAACGGTGCGCCACCGTGGCGTAGACCATCGCCTGGCCACTGAAGAGGAACAGACCGGTCAGGAAGACCACGATGTACGTGAGCGCGAGCGGCATATGGACGCTGAGCACCCCAATGCCGACGGCGGTGCAGGCGAACCAGATGGCGGAGATGCGCGAGCCTCCGAACCTGTCGGTGAGCCGCCCGCCGACCAGCATGCCGACGATGCCACCGGCGTTGATGGCGATGACGAAACCGATCGCGGACCCGAGGTCGTAGCCGGCGGCACGCATCATCGACGGCAGCCACTGCGAGAAGCCGTACACCAGGAGGAGCCCGCCGAAGGAGGCCAGCCAGAAGAACAGGGTCTGGATCCACAGCTTGCCGCGGAACAGGGCGGCGAGCGCCCCCCAGCCCTCGCCCGCCGGACGCTTGATGCCCGGGGCGGCGAGCTCGACGCCATAGCGGTCGGCGAGCGCCGCGGCCTCTGCCGTACGCCCCTTGGCCTGCAGGAAGGCCAGCGATTCGGGCAGGTACCTGGCGGCCAGCGGGACGCCGATGAAGAGCGGGATCACACAGATCCAGAAACAGAGACGCCAGTCGCTGTCGGTCCACAGCGCCACGAAGCCGGCCAGGATGCCGCCGGCCTGGTGGGCGGTCATCAGAGAGCCGACGATCAAGGCGCGGCGGCCGCGCGGGGCGTACTCCGCGACCAGGGTGATCGCGCTGGGCAGCAGCCCGCCGAGGCCGAGGCCGACCACGAAGCGGCCGATGCTGAATACGCCGAGGCTGCTCGCTGTGGCGCAGAGGGCGGAGGCCAGGGAGAAGACCGCGGTGGAGGTGATGATGGTCTGCTTGCGGCCGACCCGGTCGCTGAGGGTGCCCGAGCACAGGGCGCCTATCAGCATGCCGAACGTGGCGTACGAGCCGACGTCGCCGGCCTTGCCGGGGCTGATGCCCAGCGCCTTGGTCTCGAGCATGTGCGGCAGCACGGAACCGTAGACGAACATGTCCAGGCCGTCGAAGAAGACGAGCAGCCAGCACAGGCCGACGACCAGCAGGGCCAGCCGGTTGCCGCGCACGGCGCTGTCGGCCGCGGTTGGGGTGGAGGGCGACATCGGGGGTTCCTCTCGTTCGGGACAGCGGTGTCCCTGGAGGCGGCTTCGGGGAGGGGGCGAGCCGAGCGGCTCGATGGCGACGGACCCGGCGTGCGGATGACGTTAGAGACCCGGCCAATTGACGTCAACGGTTTTGTTAACAATATTTCGAGCAATCGGGGAACGAGCAGGGGTGGGCTGCACACGGCTGTGTGCAGCCCACCCCTGAGCGCGTCCTGCGGGTCGGTCAGTCCTCCGGCGGGGTGCCGTGGGTATGGAAGGACTCGATGGTCTTCAGGCCCCAGGCCTGCCCCTTCTTCCGCTCCTCCTCGGTCCAGGTGATGAGCGGCCAGTTGGGGGCCAGGACGAGGCGGGTGAGCGGGTTGCACAGCTCGATGCGGTTGCCGCCGGGCTCGTAGACGTAGAGGAAGAACGTCTGCTGGATGGCGTGCTTGTGCGGGCCGGTCTCGATGAACACGCCGGTGTCGATGGCGAGATCGGCGGCTCGCAGGATGTCCTCGCGGGTGTCGGTGGCGAAGGCGATGTGGTGGAGGCGGCCGGTCGAGCCGGTCCAGTCGGAGGTGTAGACGACGTCGTACGACTTGTTGGTGAAGGTCAGCCACTTGGCGCCGATGGTGCCGTTGTCGAGCTGGATCTGCTCGGTGGGGCGGGCGCCCAGGACGTGCTGGTGGAAGTCGGCGTTGGCGGCGACGTCGGCTGCCAGGTAGTTGACGTGGTCGAGGCGGCGCACCCCGACTCCCTTGTTGGGCTTGGCCTGTGGCTGGTTCTTCAGCGCAGGCTTCAGCTCGTCGGGCGCCTCGTAGTGCTTGCTCTCCCAGTAGAGGGCCATCTCGTGGCCGTCGGGGTCCTCGGCGACGTAGATCTTGCCGATGCCCGGCTCGTCCTCGGCCCACCGGCCCGAGCAGCCCGCCGCCTCCAGCTCCTTGACCCGCCGCCGCAGGGCCTCCTCGCTGGAGGTGCGCAGGGCGGTGCGACGGATGCCGGGCTTGTCGTTCGCGGTGAGGACGAGGCTGTGATGTTCGTAGTCGTCGAAGGTCCGCAGATAGACGGAGTCGCCCGAGCGGCCGTTCACGGTCAGGCCCAGGTAGTCGGTGAAGAACGCGACGCTGGCGTCCAGGTCCGGAGTGAGCAGTTCGACGTGGCCGAGGTGGGCGATGTCGCCGAGAGGCGGATTCGTCATCCGTTGCCTCCTTGGGAGTCGGGGCGGGGGGAGGGATCTGCGGATCGCGGGAAGACCGTGCCGTCGAAGATCTTTCGTGCGGTACGCACCACAGCGGTGCGGCGCGCCACGGCTGAGCCGGCGCAGAGCTCGACACCGGCCTCGATGTCGAGGAACCCGGTGGGGTGCTCGATGCGCAACCGGTCGCCGTGGGAAGGGAGCCGGGCGATTGGCTCGGCGACGGAACCGGGAATGCGCAGCCCGGCGGCGACGCTCGCCGCGCCCAGAACCCCGATGGAGGTGTGGGCGCGTTCGGGGATGAAGGTGCGGGTCATCACCGTGCCGCCGCCCACGGGCGGGGCGAGGAGGGTGAGCTTGGGGACGGTTGTGTCCGCAGCATCGCCGAGCCCCATCAAGGGGCCTGCTTCCAGGCGGATTTCACGCAGCCGCGCACTGAGGGCCTGGTCGGCCTCGAGCTCCTCGGGGCTCTCGTAACCGGTGACCCCGAGGGAGCGGGCGGCAATCAGCACGGTCGGCATCCCGTTGTCCACGCAGGTCACCAGCGTACCGGCGACGATGTCCAGGGCCCGGCCAGTGGGCAGCAACGAGTGTGCACCCCGAGGGAATTCGATGACGACAGGCGCCGCGCTGCCCGGCACTCCGGAAATTGCCGCGTCACCGGTGTAGTCGACGCGGCCGCCCGGGGTGGGGAAGGTCGCGGTGGCGAGGTCGCCGCTGTTGAGCATACGGATCCGGACGGAGGTCTCGCCGTCCGAGCCCGCCACGAGCCCGCGCTCGACGGCGAACGGCCCGACGCCGGCGAGAACGTTCCCGCAGTTCTGACGGTCACTCACCTCGGCCTTGTCGACGGCGACCTGAAGGAAGAGATAGTCGACGTCGGCGTCCGGGGATTTCGAGACGGACACCACACCCACCTTGCTGGTGAGGGGGTGCGCGCCGCCGAGCCCGTCGATCTGGCGCGGGTCGGGACTGCCCATGATCCGCCGGAGCAGCGCGTCGCGCTCCCCCGGCTCTGCAGGCAGGTCGCGGGCCAGGAAGTAGGCACCCTTGGAGGTGCCGCCGCGCATCAGCATGCAGTGCACCTCCTCGGGCCTGCTCACGATGCATCCCCGGTGCAGTACTCCTCGTATGACTGGTACGTGACTCCGAGCCGCTCGAGCGTCTCCCGCAGCCCGTACCGGTCGAGTCCCAACTGCCCTTCCTGGAAGGCGGCCCGGGACCTGGCCTCCTTGGCCTCGCGGGCCATTGACGCCTCGGCGGTCTGCCGTGCCTTCGCACGCGGCACGACCACGACACCGTCGTCGTCGGCGACGATCACGTCACCGGCGCGGATCACCTGGCCGCCGATCACGACTGGTACGTTCACGGATCCGCCGGTGGCTTTGACGGTGCCCTGCGGGCTGAGCGCGGCCGCCCAGGCCGCGAACCCCATCTCGCGCAGCTCGACGGTGTCGCGGATGCCCGCGTCGGTGACGACGCCGCGCACCCCGCGCCGCTGCAGCGCGGTCGCGAACAGCTCGCCGAACATGCCGTCGGTGGACGGCGACGTGGTCGTCACGACCAGGATGTCGCCTTCACCGCACTGCTCGACCGCCGCGTGGATCATGAGGTTGTCGCCGGGCCAGGACAGGACGGTCACCGCGGTGCCCGCGATCCGGGTGTCCTGCTGGACGGGGCTCAGGTGCGAGCCGAGGAACCCGGTGCGCCCCATCGCCTCGGAGATGGTGGCCGTGCCGTACCCGGCAAGCGCCTCGACATCCTTCGGATCCGCCTTCGGGGGATTGGTGATGATCACGCCGCCCATCAGCCGAGCTCCTTCGCGATCTGCGGGTAGGGGCGCATGTATGCCTCGGCCATGGTCCGGTGAGCCAGACCCAGGTTCGGTCCTGCGTTCCGCTTGAGCTGGACTCCTCGTCGTACGGCGAGGTCCGTGTAGTAGTCCCACAGGTGCTGCTGGGCGCCCAGACACTCCATCGCCTGCCGCTTGGTGTCCCACACCTCTGTGATGTCGAGGAGGACCTCCGGCTTGAAGCCGCTCATCTCGGGCTGGTGCGGCTCGAAGAAGAAGACCGGCGGGGCACCGATGATCTCGCCGGGGCCCGGGTAGCCGATGGCTTGGGCGAGGACGCGGGCGTCGAGGGCCATGCGGTGGGCGGCCGGGTGATCGCCGTTGTACGGGTCCTCGGCCGGGTGAGTGAGGACGACGTCCGGCTGGGTCGCACGGTAGACCTCGACAAGGCGGTCGGTCAGCTCCGGGGTGGCCAGGAGCGGGTAGTCACCCGCGTCGAAGAAGCGCACCTCGGCGCCGAGCACAGCGGCGGCCCGCTCTGCCTCGTCCCGGCGTATCGCCTTGATCTCCGCAAGCTTCCTACCCTCGCGCCAGGCCTTTGCGGACTCGCCGCGCTCACCGAAGGTCAGGCACGCGATGGTGACCTTCTCATCCCGGGAGGCGGCCAGCGCGATGGCTCCGCCGGCCCGCCAGACGAAGTCTCCGGCGTGCGCGGTGACGACCAGGGTGGATCGTGGGGTGGTGGGCGCCTTGCCGTGTGTCATGGGCTGAATCTCCTTGTTGGACAGGAAGGTCGGCCCACCCCCGTGGCGTCGGTCGTGCGGCGCGCGCTATTCGCGCAACGCGTCGATCACACCCGTCAGATGGGCACGAACGGCCGCCTCTGCGGCCTTCGGGTCCCTGGCCGCGATCGCCTCGATCATGGCCAGGTGTTCACCCAGGGACTGCTGGGGGCGTCCCGGTCTCAGCGCGAGCTGGAACCGGTGGCGCACCAGCTGCCCGTTGAGACGGTCCAGGAGTTCCAAAGCCACCGGCTGACCGGAGAACTCCCGGATCAGGAAGTGGAGTTGCTGGTTGAGTTCGGAGTACGTCACCGGCTCGCCGTCGGCGACCGCCTTCGTCATCGCGGCGCCCACGTCGGCCAGCTGGGCCAGCTGCTCGTCGCTGGCCGCGACGGCCGCCTTGGCCGCGCAGAGCCCTTCCAAGGCCATACGGCACTCAGTGATGGCCACCGCTTCTTCGACCGTCACCACCCGCACCCGCGAGCCGCGGTTACGGATCCGCTCGACCAGTCCTTCCGCCGCCAGATCGATCAGAGCCGCTCTGACGCTGGCCCGCGTCACACCGAACTCCTCGGCGAGCTCGTTCTCCACCAGCCGCTGGGCCGGTGCCATGTCGCCTTGCAGAATCGCCTGCCTGAGCTGCGTCAACGCCTGCTGCTTGGCCTGCTCTCCGGTGCCCGAACGGGGTTGGTCCGGCATCGCTTGCCCTCCCTGGGTGAGTGCTTCTCAAAGCTAAATCTAGGGCAACAGAATTGTCAACAATTTCGTTGAAGGTGCTGCGGGGTGTGGCGATGGGGGGTGCGTTCGTCCGCCGAGGCAGGATCCATGCGCCCTCGCAGGTATGCCGCGGCCCCAACCGTCAGCAGCCGGACAGGGATCCACATGGGGAGATTTCGCATGCCCCCCTTCAGATTCCGCATCCGGGTCAGAGACGATCTCGAGTTCTGATGGCGTTAGGGCGCCCGCGTCAGGCTCTCAGGGCACATGGCCCAAGCTGCGGCTGAGCGCTCGCGCCGGCCGGTCTGTGCATCGAGGCCGCCGAATCAGTACCGGCCGATCCAGCGCCGTGACATCGTCCGAGGGCGGCTGTCATCGCTACTTGGGGGGAATCTTGGAACGACCGGACGACCGTATTGCGTCATCCCTGCGCTTTTCCACGGAGCTCATCGCCTGGGTGGCCACCCCATGGGCGCTGTGGGGAGAGTCCTGGCTGCTCGCTGTCCTGGCTGTGATGATTCTGATCGGCCTGCCCACCGTCTTCTCAACCCCCGGCGACAAGGCGCAGGTACTCATCCCGGTGCCGGGCTCGGTCACGATCCTGCTGGTACTTCTTCAGTTCGGCGCGGCCGTAATTTCCGCATGGCTGGCATGGCCCGTCTGGGCAGCAGTCCTCGTTTCGCTGCTGGCCACTGCGAGCCTCTTCGCGGAACGTCTGCGCTGGCGCTGGCTGGTTTCGACGGATCACAAGAAATGAGGACCTGCTCGGCGCACGCCTGGCCAACTCAAACGAGCCATGCGAAACACGAGGCCGCACCCGGCACAGCGACACCCGCGATTACTGCGACGAGCCGAGCGTCGACGAGCTCATCGGCGACGTCTCTCCGGCAACCGGCCGTCCGCCGCTCAGACCGAGTTCTCCTCGGGGACCGGCAGCGGCTGCCGCCAAGGCGTGGATGTGTCGATATCCGGCGCCTTTCCGCAGATCGCCTGTGCCGTGTTCGTGGCTTCCGCGCGGGTGGGAACAGAGACGCCGAGGAGACTGAAGGGGGAAGAGGTCCGCAGTTCGACACACACGACAGGCCTGCCGGACCGTATGGCCACGAAATCCATCCCGGCTTGGTGGCTGCGCGTGCCGATGCACCAGGTCCCTGGAATCCAAACGCCTCTCTGTGGGACACCGCGCAGGGCCCGCCACCAGTCGGGTTCGATGGTCACCCGCCTCACCGCGGTCAGCGGCGCGCGCACATTGCCGTGGCGAGCGGCTGCCTTTTCCCGCCATGACAGATGCACAACCAAGTCATCGCCATCAACGAAAATCCGCGCCATCGTTTGAATCCGCCTTCCCATCCGGGGCCCCGGCGGCCGCTGGATACCGCGCGGGCATTGCCTCTCGTAGCCCGAGAGGCTGAGGCCGGACACAGCCGGGCCGGCCCAGCCGAGGAGATCACCCACCGCGATCACGGCAGACCGCCAACGACAGAGACTGGGGCAAACAGTTGATCTCGGGGACGGCCTTCCTCACCGGAATCGAGGATCACCGCGTACGCCGCCGGGCGACTCCCTGCCTCGCCACCTTTCACGTGCACCCCGAGTACCCGGCCTTCATACCGCCAACCACTAACAGGCAGTGCCAATGATTCACCCTGCAGAACTGCAGAACCCGGGGCAAGGACGCCGCCCGCTGCCGTGCGCCGACCTGGCCCATCCTGCGCTGCAAGCTTCGACGGGTACCTCGGCTACGCCGTTACAGGCCGAACCCTTCCACCGCACGTGAGGGCCCGCCGGAGGTGTGGGCCACCGCCTGCCCGGCTGAGTCCAGCACCTTGTTCATCACGCTCCGCCGTCCTTTCATGCTGATGCTTTGTGGTGAGGGCGGCGGCGTCAGCCGATTTCGCGTGCCGGTACGGGTGTGGTGCTTTCCGGTTGACGGGCCCGCTGATGCGCCGCTCCGGCCACTCCGGCCACAACAGTTACGAGGAGCGTCAGCAGCAGCGACCGTCGGCTCCCGGAGTCGACTGCCATGCCGGCGACTATCACGAGGACAATCTCGAGGGCCGGCCCGTGATCGGCGATGTCCGCGAGGGGCACCCGTCCAAGGGCCGCCAGGCCTGCCGGTACTGGCGCTCGGACGCCGACGGCATCGCCACCTGTGGGCACGACCGGCCGGCCCGTGCCGCAGTGGAGCCGCACCAGCGCGACTCCCGTGGAGACCCACGGTCGACGCGGCTCCAGACGATGACGATGCCGACGGCCCCCGCGCGCTCGATCGCGGCCGCCAACACCGGCAGGGAAAGGAGGGTGCCCCGTCGCCGGCCTGCGGCGGGGCACCCTCCTACTGCCTCCGATCCGACCGGTCAGGACTGTGCCGTCAGCGTGAAGCTCTGCGCAGGTGAGCCGTCGCAGGTGCGTTGGGTGAGCTGTGTGCTGTTCGTCGCGGCGCTCGCCGCCGTCAGGCACTTGGTGCTGTGTCGGGCGGTGAAGTGGTAGCGCCCAGCACCTTCCTTGACGGGCAGCCATTGCTGGTTCTGCCCTCCGGCGTAACTCCATAGTTGCAGCGGCGCCTTGTCGGCGTCCGAGGCGCCGGTGACGTCGACGACCTGTTGCGGGTTGACGCGGATGCCGACCTGCCGGTATCCGCCCTCGGTCGAGCGGAGCCGGAACTGCTGCGCCTGCGTGCCGTTGCATGCGTACTGCTGGATCGCTGTCCCGTTCGTCGTGGCAGCCGAACGGGCGTCCACGCAGGTGCCGTTGCCGGCGTTCTCCAGCGTGTACCAGGCGGTCTCGGAGATCGGATCGCCCGGCGGGGTCGTGGTGTCTGCGCCGCCAAGCCACTTCAGCCCGTCCAGCAGGAACTCGTTCTGGGTCTCACTCGCAAACGTCGACGACAGGCGGGTGTTGGTGTCGTAGTTCATCGCGTTGTGGCCGAAGTTCGCGTACAGCATCTTGTACTTGGTGTTGGTCCACAGGATCGGGTAGTAGCCGCTGTACCAGGACTGGTTGGGATCCGTGCCCAGCGGGAAGCTGCTGGGGTCGACGGAGGCAAGGATCTTGATGTCCGGGTTCTGCCGAAGGTCGTTGGACCAGCTGTACCACTCGCTGACCGACGAGGTGAACGTGGCCGGCAGGTTCTTGGTGGACGGGTGGGTGCGGTCCTCGACCTTCAGGACCGCGGTCGTCGGGCCCCAGGTGTTGGACTTGAAGTTGCCGCTGCCGAGGAACTGGTTGTGGTACCACGGCCAGCTCGCCGCGTCGGTGGTGAAGGCCGAGACATGGAAACCCATCCAGGCGCCGCCACCGCGCATGTACTGCTCGAATCCAGCCCGTTGGCCGGCCGTCTGCGGCAGGTCGTCGAGGAACAGCACGACTTGGTACGCGCTGACGCCGCCGTTGCTGAGCAGGTCCCAGTTGTTGCTGGCGGTATAGGTGAATCCGTTCGCCGCGGCCCGCTTGGGGAACCAGTCGTTCGCCTCCTTCTCGAAATCTATGTGCGCCGCGTCCCAGGTGCCGCTGTACAGCGCGAGCACCTTGAATGGCGCGGCCGCCGCGCTCGCCCGGGCGGCAGGCGGTGCCGCCAGGGTGAGCAGCGTCGCCAGCAGGAGGAGGACTCGCAGGGACACGCGCGCCGAGCCGGATCTGAAAGTGTGCATCGTTGGATCGGTCCTTTCCGGGCTGGTCACGCGCTCACGGGTAGCTGACGAGGCTGGCGACGTTGGTGGAGGAGTTGGAGGGGCCGCCCCGGTCGTTGACGACGTGCCGGATCGTGCCGGTGCCGCCCAGTGAGACCGTCACCATGTCCTTGAAGCGCACATTCGTGTTGTTGGGCGCCTCGATGGCGTGCTCGGCGGTGACGCCGGGGTTGACGTTGAAGTAGCAGTAGCTGCCGAAGCCGTACACCTGGTGGCTGGTCACCGAGTTCGCCACCTTGTAGGCGGCGTAGCCCTGCGTGGAGCCGTTCATCCAGGCTGCCTGGTTGGGCGGGTCGTACGGCATCTCGTTCTGGTAGAAGTACGTGCGTCCGCCGTTGCCGTTCCAGATGGTCTGGTGCTTCTGGTAGTGCTCGACGAACAGGCCGTACATGGTCGCGTCATCGCCGTTGACGACGAGCCCGGTGTCGGCGGTGTTGCTGGTCCAGCCCACCCCGCTGCCGTGGTCGGCTCGCCACAGCCACAGGTGGTCGCCGATGACGTCGTCACTGTTGATCGTCAGGCTGGTGGTGGCCTTGCCGACCCCCGCTCCGCCGATGCGGAAGAACACGTCGTGCAGGGCGCTGGGGTCGGCACTGTGGTCGGCCGAGGATCCGCTCGGGCCCATCTCCATGAGTTGCGCGGAGTTGGTGGTCCCGGCGTCGATGAGCAGGCCGGCGAGTTGGACTCCGCTCACGTCCGCGATCGTCATCGCCGTGATGCCGTTGTCGGGGATGAGCGTGGCCAGGCCGAGGCCCAGGACGACGGTGTCGGGCCGGGTCACCTTCAACGTCTGGTCGAGGTGGTAGACCCCGGGCGTGACGAGGAGGTTCTTGCCTGCGGCGAGCGCGTCGTTCATCTGCGCGGCCGTCGCGCCCGGCTTGACGATGAAGAAGTCGTCCAGGGACAGGGCCGCACCCGCCGGCGTTCCTGAACTCCATGTCGTGCCACTGGTGTTGGTTCGCACCGAGGGCACGAACACCTTCCAGGCGCCCGCCGGGTCGACGTACAGGAACGGCTTCTCGCGAGTGACCGGCGCCTGGGTGACGGTGGTGTATGGGGGGCTGGGGAAGCTGTTCGCGGGCGCGTTCTTGGCACCGACGAACACCATGTTCCAGTTGGAGCCGGTCCAGCTGCCCCAATCGGTGTTCCGCGACAGCCACTGCTGCTGGGAGCCCGAGTTGACCTGCCCGTCGATCTTCGTATCGGCCATGTAGCCGCCGCTGGACCAGCCGCCGTCGTCCAGGGCGAGGTTGCCGCGCAGGTGCATGCGCCGGTACGGGGCGGCCTGCGACACCGCCCATCGGTCCGTGCCGCCCGTCGGGGTCACCGACAGGTTCTCGGCCGACCGCCAGAAGTTCTGGGTGGCGTTGCCCTGGAACCAGTCGGCCTCGGCGTGCACCGCACCGCGGATGGTGACGTCGTCCGGGGACAGGCCGAGGCCCGCGACCTGCGTGTAGAACCCGACGTTGGCGTTGGCGTCGTACGTGCCCGGCTTGAAGAGGAAGGCCTTGCGGGCAGTGCCGAACTGGTTGGTCTCCTGCTGCGCGAAGGCCGCGTTCAGGCTGCTCTGGATCGTGGCGCCGGGCGTCGACGGATCGAAGACGGTGACGTTGGGGCCGAGATCCGGGGTCCCGGGCGGCGGTGTGACGTCGACGGGATTGACGTAGAAGGACTGGGCCGCGGTGCCGTTGCACGTGTACTGCGTCAGCTGCACGCTGTCCGCGGTGGAGGCGCCCGGCACGTCGAGGCACTTACCGCTGTTGCGGTTCACGAAGTGGTAGCCACCGCTCGACTCGGCGACGGCCTGCCACTGCTGGTTGGCGCCGCCGCTGTACGTCCACAGCTGCACCGGCGCGCCGTCCGCCGTCGAGACGTCGGTGACGTCCCATGCCTTGCCGGCGTCGGCCCGGTTGTCGACCCGGGAGTACCCGCCGGAGGTGGCCTCGATCCGCCACTGCTGAACCTGGGTGCTGTTGCAGGTGTACTGCTGGACGGCGGTCCCGTCCGCCGTCCCGGCGGCCCGTGCGTCGACGCACTTGCCGCTGCCCGCGTTGACGACGGTGGCCCAGCCGGTGGGCGGGGCGGCCGCCGTGGCGGTGACCGGCTCCCGGGCGGTCGCGCTGCCCTGCGCGGCGACTGCCACGCCGGACATGCTGCTCGCCATGAGGGCGAGCACGGTGAGCACCTTCGGTACCCGGTGACGGCCGGGGTCTCTTCTCGATCTGGTTGGGGCGGCTGTGGATCTGAACATGGTGGCCCTCCTGCGCTGATGGGGGGGTGGGGAAGGTCAGCCGGTGTACTTCGCGAAGACGCGCGTGTAGTCCCAGTTCTGCTGGCTCACTCCCGAGCAGCTGTCGGCGACGCCGCCCGTGCAGGGGCGGTCCCGGTTGACCGACCAGAACGTCAGCCGCGCCAGGTGGTGCTGTTGCGCGTACGCGAGGATGGTCTGGAAGTCGGCGACGGTGACCGTCTCGTTCTGGTCGGTGATCCCATTCATCGAGGAGATGCCCATGTCCCGGTACGCCTGGTCGTCGCTGTAGCCGTAGGCGTTCTTGAGGGCCGTCTTGAGTCCCTCGGCGGCGCGCTGGGTGAGCGTGCCCATGTTCTGCCCCGCGCCGCCGAAGTCGAACGGCATGATCGTCCAACTGTCCACGGTCAGGCCTGAGTTGGCGGCCCGGTTGATGAGGCTGGTGTCGGGGCCGGTCTGGCCGGTGCCGATGGTGACGTACACCTTGATGCCGGGGTTGTCGGCCTTGATGGTCTTGAGTGCGTCCACGGTGCGCTGCTGGACCGTCGGATTGCTGTAGGCGTCGGCCTCGATGTCGATGTCGATAGCCTTGAGCCCGTAGGCATTGATGACCTTCTGGTATGCGCCCGCCAGCTCCCCTGCGCTGGAGCAGGAGCTCTCCAGCTTGTTCCCGCTGTAGCCACCGAACGACGGGATGATGTCACCGCCGTTCGCCCGCACGGCGCTGACCGTCTGCTGGTCGACGCCACCGGACAGTGGGCGGCTGCCGTCCCACTGCGGGTTGCAGTAGCCGTTGCTGAGCACGAAGGCGAGGGTGAACCATTTGACGCCGGTGGCGTTCATGACCGTGGCCGGGTTCGGCGGGCTGCCCCAGCCGTTGTAGAGGTACGGGGCGACGGCCATCGGCGCGGTGGGAGTGGTGCCGCCGCCGGTGGGCGCAGTCCACTTCTGGTTGGCGGCGCCGGTGCAGCTCCAGATCTGGATCGGGGTGCCGTTCGTCGAGTTGTTGCCCGTGACGTCGGCGCACTTGTCGGCCTGCTGGTTGACGATGTCGCGGGCCGCGGAGACCGACCACTTCTGGTTCGCGCCGCCCGTGCAGTCCCACAGCTGGAGCTTGGCCCCGTTGACGGTCGAATTCCCGGTGACGTCAAGGCACTTGCCAAGGGCTCGTATCGTCCCGTCGGCGCCGACCGTCCACTGCTGGGCGGCGGTGCCGTTGCAGTCGTAGAGCTGAACGGCCGCGCCGTTCGCCGAGCTCGCCCCGGCCACGTCGAGGCACTTGCCGGCGAGACCCGTGATCGTGCCGGTAGCGGCAGAAGCGGGCGCCGCAGCGAAGGCGCCGGCGGAGACTGCGAGCAGCGTGGTGGTGAGCGCGCCCCGGATCACGGTGGAGCGCGCGAGGGATGGTCTGGTCATCAGGGAGCACAGCCCTTCATGGGAGGCCGACGGTGGGGGCCCCTGTTCACGTTGATGAACAGAGGGTGCATTCATGAAGCTGTGGCGATCGGGAACCTAAAGGTCTGCACCAACGGCGTCAAGAGGTGAACCAAGAAGGGCCTGAACCGAGCTGTGCCCACAAGGAGTTGAACGCGCGAAGGCCCCGGGAAACGCCCCGGTGGCCTCAACCGCCCCTGACTCAAGGCGCGTTACTTACTCCGCGCACGCTTCCGCGGCAGATGTCCGGTTCCAGAGCCCGCACGTCGGGGGCTATGAGGACTTGCTGCGCAACCGGTTGCCGTCCTACGGATCGCGCGCGTCGACTGGACGACGCCAGGCCGGTCCCGGCAAGCATGCCTTGCCGCACCCATCTCTCAAGCTGTGCCATCCCGACTCAGCACCGTGCGGGCTGCGGCCGCCCCCGTCCTCAGAGCCATCTTGGCAACAACGGACCGGCGGCGGGGTCCCCCTCCCCCGCCGGCTCCACGAAGGACGGCAGTTCGCGCATCCGGCGTAGCGGCGACAGAGAGATGGGCAGGACGGGGAGCGACTGGCCGAAAGGTCTCCCACCCTGCCCACCAGGGCCGCCCTCGCTCGCCGCGGGGCCGCAGCGGCGACCCCGCGGCGAGCGGCGATGCCTCGTCGGGATCAGAAACGGGCGCTCACCACGATTCGCACGTCGCACCTCGTACGTCGACGTACAGGTCGGCAAGACTGCCGGCCCGGACGTGGCGGCGTGCCGCGGACTCACGGGTGAGTCGGAGAACAGAGTTACCGAGACTCGGACGAGAGCGGCAGGACGCCACTCGCCGGCGTCCCTGAAGCGGCCTGAGTACGCCTTTCCTCTGCAACAAGGCCGAGCACGCGCTCCCGCTCATGGCGGCCCCAGGTCTCCTTGGTTGCGAGGATGCCGCCGAGGCCGATCACGGCCGCGGCGAGGTAGAGCAGCGCGGCGCCCGGCCAGCCGAAGGCACCCACCAGAGCGGCGGCGAGCAGTGGGGCGAAGCCGCCGATGGCCGCGGCGACTTGGTAGCCGAGCGAGGCTCCCGAGGTACGGGTCGCGGTGCGGAACTGCTCGGTGAGCAGAGAGCCCTGGGTTCCGGTGAGTGATGCGTGGATGAGGCCGATACCGATGATGAACACCGTGACCACAAGGGCGGGTTGGGCAGCGTTGGTGAGCAAATACATCGGGAAGGCGAAGAGGATCGCCGCCGAACAAGCCGTTATGTAGATGGGGCGGCGTCCTATGCGGTCGGTGAGCGCGCCGGCGAGGAAGGTGACCGCAATGGCAAGGATGCTGGCGGCGGTGATCGCGCCGAGGGCGACGGGCCTGAGGTCGGGGTGGCGTTCGGTGATGTAGCTGAGCAAGTAGGTTGCGGTGGAGTAGTAGGCGAAGGATTCGACGACGCGCAAGGCGATGACGCGCAGAATGCCACGCCAGTCGTCGGCCAGAGTGGCGCGGAACGGGTTCTTCTCGGTGTTGCCGCCGGCCTGGGCTTCCTGGAATTCGGGGGATTCGGAGAGGCGGGAGCGGACGATCAGCGCGGCGATCACCATGACGGCGCTGAGCAGGAAGGGGGTCCGCCACTGCCAGTTGCCGTCGAGGGTGTCGCTCCACGCGAACACACCGCTGGCCAGGGCTATGCCCAGAGGATTGCCGGACTGGGGGATCGCGGCGAACATGCCGCGGCGGTGCCACGGCGCGTGCTCGTAGGTCATGGTGATCGCCCCGCCCCACTCGGCGCCGAACGCGAGGCCCTGGATCATGCGGATGGCCACGAGCAGGATCGGTGCGAGCACACCGACCTGTCCGTAGGTCGGCAGCACGCCGATGAGGAAGGTGGCGGCACCCATCACGATCATCGCCGCTACGAGGACGGGTTTGCGGCCGAACTTGTCGGCGAAATAGCCGCCGATGGCGCCCCCGAGCGGGCGCATGACGAAGCCGACCGCGAGGGTGGCGAAGGAGAGCAAGGTGCCGACGAACCGATCGCTCTCGGGAAAGAAGACCGCTCCGAAGTAGAGCGCGGAGGCGGTGCCGTAGGCGATGAAGTCGTAGTTCTCGACGCTCGTGCCGAAGGCCGCGGCGATCGCGGTCTTGACGCGGTCCTTGGAGCCGAGCACGCTCCGCCGCCCGGCAGGGACGTTGGTGGACATGGGAGTTCTCCTTGAAGGGTCGCCGGATCGACTCCGGCGTCTACGCAGTGAGAAGGATGGGAGGGCCGCACGAGGGAGGCCGGGTCCTTTGACCAGGTGTTTGGGGCATGACAAGGAGACGCCCGGCGTGGTCGTCCGTGGGCAGGGCGTTCGGTGTCAGCGAAAGAGAGGGCTCACCCGCTCAAGGGGTGCGTGGGCTGCTTGTCAGGGGGCCGGGGTCAGGGCGTCGAGCGCGTTCAGTTTGGCGACCCGGCGGCGGGTTTCTTCGTCGTTGTCGAAGACGGCTCCGAGGAACTCTCGGACGATGTCGGGCACGAGCGCGTGCGGGACCAGCCAGGCCCCCATGGCGATGGCGTTGGCGTCGTCGTGCTCGACGGCCTGGTGCGCGGAATAGGGCTCGTGGGCAAGGCCGCAGCGGACGCCGGGCAGTTTGTTGGCGGCCATGACGGCGCCCTGGCCGGTGCCGCAGACGAGCACGGCTCGATCGGCGGAGCCAGAGAGCACAACCTCGCAGGTGGTGCGGGTGATGTCCGGGAAGTCGACAGGGTCGCAGCTGTGGGTGCCGCAGTCGATCACCTCATGTCCGAGAGCCTCAATGGCCTTGTGGACGGTGTCCTTGAGCGTATATCCGGCGTGGTCTGCGCCGAGGGCAACCTTCACGGGCTGTTCCTTTCAGGAAGGGTGCGCTGCGGTTTCGCCATGAAGAGGACGGACGTTGCAGTGCTCGGTCGGATGTGAGAGCGGCGGTAAGCGCAGCGTGCAGCCGTTGGTCGCCCGCTGCGCGATTGCGTAAGCGCAGTCGACGGCCTTGACCGGAGCGCGTGTTCGGCGCCGGGCACCATCACGGCGCGCAGCCGCACGGCCTGAAGGGGTGCCCTCCCGCTGGGCAGCCCCACCAGTGAAGATGCCGGGTTCGTGAGCGAGGAGATCGAGCAGGGCGGCATCACCGCCGAGCGCACCGGCGAGGAGCGTCCTGGCCGGGCGCGCTGCGACAGCTTCGCCGAGGCCAGGCGGGCGGCTGAGGGAGTCGGCGTTTTCGGTGACGGTGGCGCCGACGGTGATCTGGGTGCTCATCGGCTGTCCGCCAAGGCCCGGTCGGCGAAGGTGGTGGGGATGCGTTGCCCGGGTGCCGCTCGGCCGGCGATGAGGTCGACAAGCCCTCGCACACCGAGCCGGCCGATCGACGACGCACCGTTGCGGACCGCGCTGATGGGCGGCGAGGCGAATTCGAACCAGTCGAGGTCGTCGAAGGAGACGATCTCGATGCGGGCGGCCTGCTCCGCGCCGAGCCGGTCGCGCAGCGCGCGCACGGCTCCCAGGGTGGTCGGACCGTTCGCGCCGAACACGGCCGTGAATGTGACGCCGCGGTCGAGGAGGCGGCACATGGCCTCGGCCGCCCCGCCCGCCAGGAAGTCACCGGCCTCGAGCAGCCTGTCGTCGCTACTGATGCCGTGTGCCTGGCGCCCGGCGAGGTAGGCGGCGCGGCGCTCGGCTCCCGTGGAGATCGTGTCCGGGCCGCCGATGAAGGCGACGTCGCGATGGCCCCGACGCTGCAGCCAGGCCAACACCTGTTCCACGCCCTGCACGTTGTCCGTGCCGTACAGCGGGGCGTCGACGCCCTCGATGCTTCGGTTGAGGAACACCAGCGGCAGTCCGGACGCGAGCGTGGCCGCGAGCTGCGGCGAGACGGTGCTCTGCGGCGAGAACAACAGTCCGTCGATGCGTTGGGCGGCGAAGGTCTGAAGGTAGGCGTCGGCCTGTTCGGCGTCCTCGTTCGCGTTGGCCAGCAGCACGGTGTACCCGTGGCGGCGCGCCTCCTGCTCGGCGGCGTGAGCCAGTTCGGAGAAGAACGGGTTGCGGATGTCCGAGACGAGCAGCCCCAGTACGTCGGTGCGGGCGCGCCGCAGAGAACGGGCGGGGCCGTTGGTGATGTACCCCAGCTCGGCCGCGGCCGCGAGCACGCGTGACCGGGAGTCGGCCGAGGTCTGGCTGCTGCCGCTGAGCACTCGGGACGCGGTCCCGAGCCCGACCCCGGCCCGTGCGGCGACGTCCTTGATCGTGGCCATCCGCCCCACCTCCTTGTGGAAACGTTTCCATGAACAGTATGGAATCAAGGTCGCACATCGATCGCGAAATGAGCAAGGCCCCGGAGCGGAAACGCAGCACGCACGAGTACAGCCGGGGCCGGAATGTGCCGCGCTGTGGGTGCAGTCGGCAGCCCCGCAGCTCGTCACCTGGCATGGATCGCTCGTCGGCCTGCTGGCCCGCCGGCTGCGCCTGGCCCTCGACAACCTCCTCGGCAATGCAGCACTCCACGGAGCCCTGACAGCACCATCGACGTCCAACTCACCACGGACATGGACAGTTCGGATCACCGTCGCCGACGACGGCCCCGGCATCCCACCGGACCAGCGCCAAGCGATGAGGGAGCTTCACTCGCGGCGCCCGAACACGCCCCCGGGTACGGTCTCGCCCTCGTCGACCAGCAGGCAGGCCTCCACGCACCAGGGCGCCCTCCACCTCGGCCAAAGCCCCGCCGGAGGAATCCCAAGCTGCTCCTCCCCGCGGCTCACTAATCCCCTGCACGAAGGGCGGGGAGAGTACAGGTTGGGCCGCTTCGAGATGGCGCTCTCGCCGAAGGCGAGGCCTCGCGGGTCTCTCCCAGGATGTCGTGGGCAGATGCACACAGCCACAGTCTGTCCCACGAGTGGGCCGGCGATGCCGGCCTGGCCTGCGGGGTGGCCGGCCTGGGTCCAGGCATTGCGCTGGGCGAGGCCGCACGGGGCCCAGTGCTCGGGGCTACCGCCGAGGATGCCGGGGTGCCTCGACGGACAGCGCGGTTCTCTGTCAGTCCCACCCTGCAGGGCGGGACTGGCCGCAAGCGCGCGGCCTGGCCCGAGCTGCGACTTACTCTCGCACGACGGCCCATCGGACGGGTCAGTCTGACTCCTGTCGCAGGACGCGGCGAGCCGCCTCAGCCTCGGCTGCCGGCGGGGACAGCTCGTCGAGGACATCAAGCTCGTCGTCCCCCTCCAACTCCCGTTCCCAGGCTGCGGCGAGCTGCTCCTGCTCCTCCCCGGGCCTGGCCACGACTGTCTCTCTGTCCTCAGGCGCCAGTGCCGCCAGGAAGCGTGAGACTGAGTCGTTCGGCATGTTGAACACCCCTTCGCTGGGCATGGTGCTGGTCCGGGGCTCAGCATGATCAATCAGTCCGGCGATCGCGGCCCGACACAGCCGCGGCACACTCGGATGGCGCCAACTCCGGTGCCAAGCCTCGCCCGACTCGTACCGCCCGGAGTACGCCCTGCAGGCTCTATCCCTTGCTCACATCCTCGTGCGGGCGATCGACGAGGACTCCCCAAACCTCATGAGCGCGGCGAGCCTCGATCAGACCCCGAGACCCGTTCATCGGCCATCGAGCGAAGCGCCGGTCGGCGCGCCGAATCCGGCCACGGAACCTCCGCAAAACCCGTTGGCGGACCACGGCGACCACTGCTACTTTTCCGGAGGCCGTGCGAGAGAACGAGGAGGTGGTACCCGTGAACGCAGTATCGACATGGGTGCTCCCCTCCGGGGTCACGGTCGGGCGATAGTTCGTCCGGGAGCGCCGTTCAAGAGCACTCCCGAAAGGCACGACCATGCACTTCACTTCTGAAAAGCGCCTCGACGACGGCGTCCTCGAGCGCGAATTCACCCTCGACGAGATCCCCGGCATCCTGTGGACGCCCGGACCCACATCCGCACCGGCACCGCTGATCCTGCTCGGCCACCCTCCCCTCGGACTGCGCAAGATGTACCCCCGGCTGGCGGCCCGGGCCCAGCACTCCGCGGCGGAGGGCTTCGCCACGGCCACCATCGAGCTCCCCGGAAGCGGCGACCGGCCCCGTTGGGCCGCCGTCGAGCAGGCCCGCGCCGACCTGCGCCGGGCGATGGAGACCGGCGAGCCGGTCGGCGACGAGATCGTCGACGCCCTCATCCTCCCGCTGGTCGACAAGGCGGTCCCGGAATGGCAGGCCGCCCTGGACGCGCTCCTTACGCTACCGGGGATCGGCGGCCCGGTCGGGTACTCGGGGGGAGTCATCTCCATCGGCATCCGGCTGGCGGTGGTCGAGCCGCGCATCTCGGCCGCCGCTCTGTTCGCCGGGAGTTTCGTCCCTCGCGCCATGTTCGAGGAGGCCCGCCAGGTCACCATTCCGCTGCACGTCCTGCTGCAGTGGGACGACGAAGGGAACGACCGGCAGGCGGCCCTCGACCTATTCGACGCCTTCGGCTCCAAGGAGAAGACGCTGCACGCCAACATGGGCGGGCACACCGGCGTCCCGCAGTTCGCGGGGGACGCCGCGGCCCAGTTCTTCAGCCGGCATCTGAGCTAGCCGCCGACCACCCCCGCCGTCAGGCCAGCAGCAGACGGTAGGCGGTGCCGGCCAGGCTGCCGCTCATCGAGGACCGGTCCCGGCCCTCCTCGATGACGGCGCCCGGCAGATGACAACCGCCCCGATCGCGGCGGTACCAGCCATCGGCGGTACTGGCCGGTCGGGGCGGCGCTCGGCCACCAGCGCCTGCATCAGCTGGGCCCACGCCGCCGACTCGAAACGTTACCGGTCGCGTCGGCGGCAGGCGCGTGATCGAGGGGCGGCCTCCGGGAGGCCGCCCCTGGCAAGCCATCAGCCCGAGGTCGATCCAGCAGCCGCGACATCGCCCAAGGGCCGACACCAAAGCCCTGCCCCTGGCGCGCTACCCCGCGCTACCGCGGGTCACGCGCACACCTGCGCCGACCGTGGTCACTTGGGTGCTGCCGTAGCCGGCGCACTCTCCGTATTCCTTGACCCACTTGGTGGAACCGGACAGGGATCCGGAGGACGGTCCGCCGAACGTGACGTCGTACCGCGGCTGTTGGTCGCAGCTGGGGACGTTGTAGTACTCGATGAAGCCCGCCTGGGAGGCCTTCAGGTTGCCGGAGCCAGCGGGCAACTTGTAGGTGCCGACGGGGATCCGCTGTCCATTGTTGGTGTCGACGACGGTGCCCGACCAGGTGTCCGTACCGACCCGGGCGATCTCGACACGGAAGGTGTGGCCGTACACGGCGTCGAAGTCCACTCCGCAGCTGACGCCTGCGCCGCCGTCAGCCCCGTCCGAACAGTTGGCGTGGGTGCTTGTCGTGCCGCTGATGAAGGAGGAGAACACCCCACGCAGGCGCTGGTGCCCGTTCGCATCCGGCCGCGGCTGCAGTCCTGCGTACCCGATGTCACTCTGTCCGGTGAACCCGTACTGCATCGCGAAGTAGGTCCCGGATACATGGGCGGTGCCGGTGTTCACGGTGATCGGGAAGTTGAGGGATGTCAGTCCCTCACTGGGAGCCCCGCCTACCGTCCACGACAGTAGTTCGTTCCCGCCGAAGGTCTGCGCCTGGGCGCCAGGTGCCGCGATGAACGGGACGAGTGCGGCGAGGGCTGTAACCGCAGTGCGTGTCAACGCTCGTTTCATCTGATGCTCCTCAAGGGGGTGTTGAAGGTGAGCAGGGCCGTGAACGTCTGGGCACCGCCTTCTCGCACGAATGCTGCAGGCGGTAACAACTGCGCCGCGGTGTCCGCGATGCGACTGAGGTGGCTCTGTCGCCCCAACTCCTGGGCCGACGCCCACCCCCTTTCCCACTTCTACGCGCATTCCGGGAACCGGTGCCCCGGTACCGAGTTCTCTCCAATCGACGTGGAGCGAGGGGAAGGCCACCATCGACCGGAGATCTGCATGCACCTGACAAATTTGATCCCCGCGTCCCCGCACAACGTGCTGTTACTTGCCCCCGAAGGGGCGTTGCAGCAACAGCTGCCGCACCAGGAGGCACATTCTTCGTTCGTCAAAACTCTGCAGCCCAATTGCCTGCGGAAGACTATGGCGCCCCGCCCGAGGAGTGTCAATACATGCTCGTAAACGTGCGACTCCAAGCAGAATCAATCATCGAAGCGCCAGGCAGTCCACCGCCTGGCACTTGGGCCCCGCAGGTCGATCAGCCGGGAGTTGAGGTTGATCGACACAGGCGGCTCAGAGAGCTCGATGGGCCCTTCAGGTCATCCGCAGAGAAGTGGACCGGCCGGAGGTCGCCCTTGGCGTAGCGTTCGGCCTGGTTGTTGAAGTGCGGCGAGTCGGGGTGTCCGCTCGCGCCGCCGGCAGTCACTGCCCAGGCGCGCACTCGCGGCCCGAATTCCAAATGCCGACGACTCACCTACGAATCCACCCTGAAGGGGGCAACATCTGAACCTCGAACTGCAGGTCCGGGATGCGCCGCAGGCCCTCCGCCCAGTAGGCGCGCAGCGCGTCCTTGCCGCGCATGACCCCGTCATTGCCGAGCAGTTGAGCGGCCACCGGCGACCGGAACGTCACGTCGTCAGCGAAGTGCGACAGCAATGCATCCAAGTCGTGCGCGTTCCACGCCGTCACCCAGGAATCGACGAACGCCCGCGCTGGTCCATGATTCATGGGCGCATTATGCCCTTTCGATCAGAACCGGTCCCGGCGAAGGCCGCCCAACGATCACCTGACCCCAGTCCCCCGCAGCACAAGCAACGCCACGTCCACCGCCGCCACGACCACGGCTGCACCGAACGCCGTCCGCTCCCGGCGGCGCCCCATCACCGTCCCCGTCGCCGCGACCAGGACGGCCACCGCGAGGGCCATCGCTCCCCATCTGTCGGGTGGGCCGGCGGGGCCCAGTGCCAGAACCGCCGTCGCGGTCACCAGCGGGACCGGGAGCAGCAGGCGCGCACCGTCAGGGCCGAATCTGTGCGGCCATCCCCGTACGCCCAGCGCCAGATCCGAGCGGATGTCCGGCAGCACATCGCCCAGATGGGCTCCGACTCCCAGGAGCGCACCGGCGGTGACGACCCACCAGGGCGGCCACGGTTGCCCCGGCAGTCCCAGCGCCACGAACGACGGGAGCGTGGCGAAACCCACCGCGTACGGCACCCAGGACCATGCTGTCGCCTTGAGTCGTAGGTCGTACGCCCACGCCGCCGCCACGCCCACGAGGTGAACCGTGCCCGCCCACACACCACAGGCCAGCGACAGCGGTACGCACAGCGCAAGCGCGACGTATGCGGCCACCCACACATGCCTCACCCCGATGGCGCCGTCGACGACGGGTTTGCCATGTCGGCCTGCGGCGATGTCCCGGCGTGCGTCGAAGGCGTCGTTGCACCATCCGATGGACAGCTGACCTGCCAGAACGGCGACCGTGGTGAGGACGAGACGCGCGGTGCCCTGGCCGGAGGTCACGACCATCACGGCCGTCAAAGCGGTGACCACCACCACGGGTGCGGGGTGGCACGAACCGGCGAGGCCGACCGCCCGGCCCGCCCAACCCGTGGTCGCGCCGTCGGCCGCCGCGTGCTCGGGAGTGCCCACCCGGCCGATCGTAGACGCCCCGGCCCCGCCCGGCCCGAGCACGCGCCCGGGGCCGAACGGCCGGACGGGCGATCCCTGGTGGCGAGCCCTCGGCATGGGGAACACGTGGAGAGCAAGCCAGACCAGTCGGTCGTCGGACGGGAACCCTATGACGCGGATCGCCGCCGTTCACGGCGCCCTCGCACCGCACCGTCGCGCCCAATCCGAGATCACCGACATGGTGGCCCGCACGTGCCTGCCCGAGGGCACCGACCGCAGGGTCCTGGACCGGCTGCACCGCAGCGCCAGGGTCGACTCGCGCCACATGACGCTGCCCCTCGACCAGTACGAGGAACTGGACGGGTTCGGCGCCGCCAACGACGTCTTCATCGCTTCCGCCACCGACCTGGGCGGCCGGGCTGTCCGGGACGCACTGCGCATGGCCGGGCTGTCGGCCGCGGACGTGGACCTGCTGATCTTCACTTCTGTCAGCGGCATCTCCACCCCGTCGATCGATGCCCGGCTCGCTGTGCGCCTCGGACTGCGGCGGGACGTCAAGAGACTGCCCATGTTCGGACTGGGCTGTGCCGGCGGCGCCGCCGGTCTGGCACGCATGCACGACTACCTCGTCGGCCGGCCCGACCACGTGGCGGTGCTCCTGTCGGTCGAACTGTGCTCGCTCACGTTCCAGCGCAATGACGCCACCATGGCCAACCTGGTCGCCACCGGGCTGTTCGGCGACGGGGCCGCTGCAGTCGTCGGGTTCGGGGCACACCGCCCGGCCGAGACCGCCGGCCCGACGATCGTGGACACCCGCAGCCACCTCTATCCGGACACCGGGCGCCTCCTGGGCTGGGACGTAAGGGACTCCGGCTTCCGGGTCGTCCTGGATCCCCGTGTCCCCGACGTCATACGCCGTCACCTCGCCGATGACGTCGAGGGGTTCCTCGCAGACCACGGGCTGAAGAGGAAGGACGTAACTGCGTGGGTGTGCCACCCCGGCGGCCCCAAGGTGCTGGAGGCTGTCGCCGAGGCACTCGACCTGCCCGGTGACGCACTCGATGTGACCTGGCGTCACTTGGCCGAGGTGGGCAACCTGTCCTCGTCGTCGGTACTCCACGTGCTGCGCGACACCCTGGCCGACCACCGTCCGCCGCCGGGCACGCCGGGTGTACTGCTTGCGATGGGGCCCGGCTTCGCTTGCGAACTCGTCTTGCTGCGCTGGTAGTTCGGATCTCAAAGGACAGAGGACACATGATCTGGTACGAACTGCTGGTGGCCGCCGTCGCGGGCGAGCGCGTCGCCGAACTCGTCGTCGCCCGCCGCAACGAACGGTGGAGCGCAGCCCGCGGGGCAACCGTCTCCGGGCAGGGCCACTACCCGGCGATGGTCGCCCTCCACACCGGGCTGCTGGGTGGCTGCCTCTGCGAGGTATGGCCGGCCGACCGACCTTTCCTGCCCGCACTGGCCTGGCCGATGCTGGCCCTGTTCGCTGCTGCCCAGGCCCTGCGGTGGTGGTGTGTCAGCACGCTCGGGCCGCGCTGGAACACCCGGGTGATCGTCGTACCCGGACTACCTCTGGTGACAGGAGGCCCGTACCGCTGGCTGCGGCACCCCAACTATGCGGCCGTCGTCGCCGAGGGCGTCGCCCTTCCGCTGATCCACACCGCCTGGGTCACAGCGACCTTGTTCACCCTGCTCAACGCCGCTCTGCTCGCCGTCCGCATTCGCTGCGAGAACCGGGCCCTGGCCGCCTCGACCACGCCCGCTGCGGCGTGATCGACGTACTGGTGGCGGGCGGCGGGCCGGCCGGTCTGGCCGCCGCCATCCACGCCGCGCTCGCCGGCCTGGAGACAGTCGTCGTCGAACCCCGCACCGCGCCCGTGGACAAGGCCTGCGGAGAGGGCGTCATGCCGAGCGGTGTCGCCGCACTGCGAGGACTGGGCATCCAGGTCACCGGCCACGAACTGCGCGGCATCCGCTACGTGGACGGCACGGCACGCGCCGAAGCGTGCTTCCGCGACCGTAGCGGGCTGGGAATCCGCCGTACGACGCTGCACGCGGCGCTTCACCGGCGCGTTCTTGATCTCGGCGTGCGGATGGTGACGGGCAAGGTCGGCGCAGTGCACCAGAGCGCCGACTCTGTCACCGCGGCGGGCACGAGAGCCCGCTGGCTGATCGCCGCTGACGGCCTGCACTCCCCCGTGCGGCGGACGGTGGGACTGGAGCTGCCCGGCGTCAAAGACGGCCGCTACGGACTTCGCCGGCACTTCCGCGTCGAGCCATGGACCGACTTCGTGGAGGTCCACTGGTCCGGTGAGGGCGAGGCCTATGTGACACCGGTCGGCGAGGACCTGGTGGGCGTCGCGATCCTCAGCCGCTGCCGCCGCAGCTACGACCAGCACCTCGCCGGCTTCCCCGCCCTCACGGCGTCGCTCCGCGGTGCGGCCGCGACCGACGTACGTGGCGCGGGACCGCTGCGGCAGCGTGCACGACGCAGAGTCGCCGGCCGTGTCCTGCTCGTCGGAGACGCTGCGGGTTACCTGGACGCCCTCACCGGCGAGGGCATCGCTCTCGGCCTTGCGACGGCACGGGCAGCCGTCCGCTGCCTGGCCGCCGGACGACCGCAGGAGTACGAGCGCGCCTGGACGCGGCTGACCCGTCGCCACCGGCTGCTCACCGGCGCCCTCCTGGCCGCGGGCCGCCGTCCTGGCACCGCCCGCCTCATCGTCCCGGCGGCATCCCGGATGTCACCGGTATTCTCCGCGGCGGTTCACGCGTTGGAGTAGGTGAGCATCCGATCAATGTTCAAGGGGCTCTGCCCGTTTCACCCGCTTCGATTCGCCAGGTTGGTGTGGACTCTCCGGTGAGTTCGCACCGCCACCTATCTCGCCACCTGGCCGGCGGAGGCGGGGAACTCCATGTGGTGGTGCGGGATCGCCACAGCGCTTGGCAGAGGCCCTCTCCGGAAATTTGGGATCGGGCGAGCGCGCCATTCATCCGGGCATGGTTGAGGACCTCGCCGTCGCGACCCGTGATCTGTACCAGCAGGCCGCACAGCGCCTACCCGGGATCAGCCGACCGCATGTGCAGACCACCAGGGCCATTCGGAGGCTCTGCTGTGGCGGCTGCCGCCGGCCGGGCCCCACGCCAGGCAAAGTGGACAAGTCGCCGCGCACCAGGCGGCGACAGGGCTCTGGGAGGACCGCATGACCGCTTCGTCACCCGCCACCGACGTACCTCCGGCCCGGTACGACGACCTGCGGGCGCTGGTGATCAACTGCACCCTCAAACGCTCGCCGGAGACGAGCAACACCCAGGGCCTGATCGACCGCAGCACCGCAATCATGGAAGCCCAGGGAGTCCACGTCGACGTCGTCCGGGCCGTCGACCACGACATCGCCACGGGCGTATGGCCCGACATGACGGAGCACGGCTGGGAGACCGACGCCTGGCCGGACCTCTACCGTCAGGTCATGGCCGCCGACATCCTCGTGCTGGCCGGCCCGATCTGGCTGGGCGACAACAGCTCCGTGACGAAGCGGGTGATCGAACGCCTCTACGCCTGTTCCAGTCTTCTCAACGACGCAGGACAGTACGCCTATTACGGCCGTGTCGGCGGCTGCCTGATCACCGGCAATGAGGACGGCGTCAAACACTGCGCGATGAATGTCCTCTACAGCCTGCAACACCTGGGTTACACCATCCCTCCCCAGGCCGACGCCGGATGGATCGGTGAGGCCGGCCCCGGCCCCTCCTACCTCGACCCGGGCTCCGGCGGCCCCGAGAACGACTTCACCAACCGCAACACCACGTTCATGACCTGGAACCTGCTGCACCTGGCCCGGGCATTGAAAGATCTCGGTGGCATCCCCGCCTACGGCAACCAGCGCACCGCCTGGGACGCCGGCTGCCGCCACGACTACGAAAACCCGGAACACCGGTAGCGGCACCCGCAGGGAAACGGACCATCTCGACCCGGCGTCGGTCAGATGCCGTGCACGCCGCGAACGCCCGCACCCCCCGTTATCTTCTTCGCGGTCCTGCAAGAGGGCCGCTGGCCTCCGGGCCCGGCATGACTGTTCCCCCCTGTCGAACCGATGACCTGGGGGGTGGTGTCACCGGGCCCGAGAGGCGCCGTTGGAGACGCTGATGAGAGGTCCGACTACCGCCTGGCCTGGCGCAGTGCCCGGCCGCTTGCGGGCGGCAGGTCTGCATAACGTGGATGCGCGCATACGACGCCAACGCCCTGGCCAGCACCGCACGAACCCCGTTCGGGAGGATGAGTTGGACGAAATCGACGGCGTAGGCGTCTTCCTCGGCCTGGACGTCGGCAAGAGCGCCCATCACGGGCACGGCCTCACCCCGGCCGGCAAGAAGGTCTTCGACAGGCAACTGCCCAACAGCGAGCCGAAGCTGCGGGCCGTCTTCGACAAGCTGGCCGCGAAGTTCGGCACTGTGCTGGTGATCGTGGACCAGCCCGCCTCCATCGGAGCCCTGCCCCTGACCGTTGCCCGGAACGCCGGCTGCAAGGTCGCCTACCTGCCCGGACTCTCTATGCGGCGGATCGCCGATCTCTACCCAGGCGAGGCGAAGACCGACGCGAAGGACGCCGCGGTGATCGCGGACGCCGCCCGCACCATGCCGCACACCCTGCGCTCGCTGGAACTGACCGACGAGATCACCGCCGAACTGACCGTCCTGGTCGGCTTCGACCAGGACCTCGCGGCCGAAGCCACCCGCACCTCCAACCGGATACGCGGCCTGCTCACCCAGTTCCACCCCAGCCTGGAGCGTGTCCTTGGCCCGCGCCTGGACCACAGTGCCGTGACCTGGCTGCTGGAACGCTACGGATCCCCGGCCAGCTTGCGAAAGGCCGGTCGCCGCAGGCTCGTTCAGGTGATCCGGCCCAAGGCTCCGCGCATGGCTGCCCGGCTGATCGACGAGGTCTTCGACGCTCTCGACGAGCAGACCGTCGTGGTCCCGGGCACCAGCACCCTCGACGTCGTGATCCCGTCCCTGGCCCGTTCGCTCGCCGCCGTCCACGAACAGCGACGAGCCCTGGAAACGCAGATCGGGCAGCTGCTGGAGGCTCACCCTCTTTCCGCAGTCCTGACCTCGATTCCGGGGGTCGCGGTCAGGACCGCCGCCACCTTGCTGGTCACCGTCGGCGACGCAACCAGCTTCCCCACCGCCGCCCACCTGGCCTCCTACGCCGGCCTTGCCCCGACGACCAAGTCGTCCGGGACCTCGATCCACGGCGAACACGCGCCCAGAGGCGGCAACCGGCAGCTCAAACGCGCGATGTTCCTGTCCGCGTTCGCCGCCCTGCACGACCCCGCCTCCCGCACCTACTACGACCGATGCCGGGCCCGTGGGAAGACCCACACCCAGGCACTTCTCCGCCTAGCCCGCCAGCGGATCAACGTGCTGTTCGCGATGCTCCGCGACGGCACCTTCTACGAACCAAGAACCCCACGCCTCGCTTGACGAAAGACATAGAGGCCCCCCGGCACCAGCCGCCCGCGTCCCGTCAGCCCACCGCACAACCGGACCCGAGGAGGCGGCCCGTCCCACGGCTCACCACAACGCGGCGCTTCCTGCCTGCCTGCCTGGAAATAGGAACGCGCCGCTTCCATAAGCGCGTTCGGGCTCGCGTCCGGCAGGCCTTCGCCCGGATGAAGGGCTGAAATATCCCGCGTGACTGGCGAATCGCCGTCATGTTCCATGCGCCCGAGTAACCTCCTCTATTACTGCGCTTCTTCGCGGCGGGCCTTCGGCTCGTCAGTCGGCAGAGGATTTCAGCAGGCTCCTCCGGATCCGAGCCGAGGCCTTCACTGAGATACCAGTGACGATCGGCAACTGACTTCCCATCACATTCAGACCTCTTCTGAGCTCGCGCACATCCTGAGCCTGCAAGATCTCCGGGTGCAGCATCGTCGCCCTCACCTACGCGGCCCTCGGGTATCCCGCGAGCCCAGCAGGTCGGCAGGAAGTGCACTCCGATGATGGAGCCCGTCGGCCTCACCTCAGTCGACCCTCAGCCGAACCGCACAAGGCCACGTTCAGGCACCATCCCGATCGAGACCCGCTCATGAACCGTGCGGCGGGGACGTCCGTCGGGCCGCGCGACCGTGTAGGCATTGATGCCAATATGCCCCTTTAGGTAGTAAAAGTGACGTGGTGGTATGTCCACTTTTGCACTAAAAACTACCCTTTAGCATTATTGGCGGCGTGCGCGGAGTTACGCCTATATTGCAAGGCATTCATGCAAAATATCGCACTCTGATACGCGATCGGGCGGCATTCCAACCCGTATCCCATTCAGTGAACCGCGTCACACGAACGGACGCGGGCCCCGAGATCCGCTGAGCCCCACTTCCCTTCTGCGCAAAGAAGATTGGGCTTTTCGATCAACGAGAGCGGCGGGTTCCGGTCGCCAGACACAGGGCTCTCACATTTCGCGATCACAATTCTGGTCTTGTTCCGTCCGCGCTTTCTCGCCTAATGTCACCGTCAATCCGGATGGAACGCCGAATCCTGCCGCTGTCCGGAATCCCTCCCACCCACTCGATTACGCACGGCAGGAGCGGGGGACCCAGGTAAGCCGCCGATCTGGTTTCCGGAACGGCTCGGGGTGAAGTCGCATTCCTAGTGCGACCGGACATCTCCCGTCCGAACCCGACAGCTCACCTCGTAGGCGACGGAGAGGAATGCGCCATGCCCGCAAAGGGAAAGCACCGCCGCACCAAGTCCATCTCGTTCACCCGGGGACTCGCCGCCGCAGGCACAGGCGCGGCTGTGCTCGCTCTCCCGGTGCTCGGCGCGACCAGCGCCGTCGCGGCGACGGCCGCCCCGGCCGCAAAGAGCGCCGCGGCCCCCGCGACGTACGTCGTCGCCGCGGGCGACACCCTCAGCAAGATCGCCCGAGAGCACTCTCTGAGCGGCGGCTGGAAGCAGCTGTACCAGGACAACCGAGCCACCCTCGGTGACAACCCGGGGCTGATCCACCCCGGTGTCAAGCTCACGCTCGGCAAGAAGAGCACGGCCGAGCCCGCGCAGAAGCCGGCCGCCTCCAGGGCGTCCGCCGAGCGGGCCGACCGCTCCGAGGTCCGGACCACGCTCGCCGCCAAGCCTGCCGCTGCCCCGGCGAAGAAGTCCTACACCAACGACCTCGACGGCTGGATCAAGGAGTCGCTCGACATCATGGCCCAGCACAACATTCCCGGCTCCTACGACGGCATCCACCGCAACATCATGCGCGAGTCCTCCGGCAACCCGCTGGCCATCAACAACTGGGACTCCAACGCTGTCAAAGGAACCCCGTCCAAGGGACTCCTGCAGGTCATCGACCCCACGTTCAAGGCTTACCACGTGCCCGGCACCTCGATGAACAGCTACGACCCGGTCGCCAACATCACCGCCGCCTGCAACTACGCGGCCCACCGGTACGGCTCGATCGACAACGTGAACAGCGCGTACTGACAGTCGGTTTGGGCTCCGCCCCGGCTCAGCGCGGAGAGGACGCCGCAGTCCACTCGGCCTGAACGGAGCCCCAGCGACTGCCGGTTGAAGCGCATCGATGATGTGTGGCCCTGAAGTCCCGTAAGCACGAAGGGACTTCAGGGCCCTTTTGCATCCCGCCCAACCCCTTGCGCGCCATCACCCCCGTGCATATCCTCCCCGCGAATCGAAGCGCTTCGACAACGTGGAGAAACAGCATGGCAGACCCACACCCGGTCATCCCCGGGTTCCACCCGGACCCCAGCGTCTGCCGCGTCGGCGACGACTACTACCTCGCGTGCTCGAGCTTCGAGTACGTCCCCGGGGTGCCGCTCTTCCACAGTCGCGACCTGGTGCACTGGCGGCAGATCGGCAACGTCCTCGACCGGCCCGGCCAGCTGCGGCTGCCCTGGGACACGCCCTCCTCGGCCGGGATCTACGCGCCGACGCTGCGCCACCGCGACGGCCGCTTCTGGCTCATCACCACCAATGTGAGCGAGGGTGGCGGCAACCTGCTCGTCTGCGCCACCGACCCGGCGGGCCCCTGGTCGGACCCGGTCCCGCTGCCCGGCGTCCCCGGCATCGACCCGGATCTCGCCTGGGACGAGGACGGCGCGTGCTGGGTCACGGTCGCCGGGATCTCCCAGGTCCGTATCGACCCGTACACCGGCGAGACGTTCGGCGAGCCGCGCCCGCTGTGGTCCGGCACGCCGGGCGCCAAGGCCCCGGAGGCGCCGCACCTGTACCACGTGGGCGACCACTGGTACCTGCTGATCGCCGAGGGCGGCACCGAGCGCGGGCATGCCGTCTCCGTGGCCCGCGGCCCCGCGCCCACCGGCCCCTTCGAGCCGTGTCCGGCCAATCCGGTCCTGACCCACCGCAGCACCGACGAACCCGTCCAGAACACCGGCCACGCCGATCTGGTGCAAGCGCCCGACGGCACGTGGTGGATGGTGTTCCTCGGGGTGCGGCCGCGCGGCGGCACGCCCGGCTGGCACGTGCTCGGCCGCGAGACCTTCCTCGCGCCGGTCACCTGGGAGGACGGCTGGCCGGTCGTCGGCCCGCCGGCGACGGCCGGGCCCGCGCCCGCCTGCGCCGAACGCTTCACGGACGACTTCGACGACGCCGATCTGCAGCCCTCCTGGATCTCGCTCCGCCACCGCTCCCCGCGGCACTGCACCACGAAGGAACGGCCGGGCCGGCTGACGCTCCACGCCCTCGGGGGCGGCCCCGACGCCGCCGACGTCACCTTCGTCGGCCACCGGCAGCAGCACCTCTCCTGCCGCGTCCGCGCCCACCTCGACCCGGCGGACGGCACCGGCGGCCTTGCGGTCCGGCTCGACGAGCGGCACCACTATGAGATCGAGGCCGACGCCACCGAAGTACGGGTGATCGCCCGCGTCGGACCACTGCGCACCGTGGTGGCCTCCACGTCCCGGGCGACGGCCGGCGGGCCGCTCGTGCTCGGCGTCGACGTGACCCCCACGGACACCCCCCGCGACGCGCGCACGGGCCCCGACACGCTCGCGTTCGGCGTCGAGGATCCGCACGGCACGTTCACCGCACTCGCGGCCCTCGACGGCCGCTATCTGTCGACCGAGGTGGCCGGCGGGTTCACCGGCCGCGTCATCGGCCTGTACGCCGCGGCTGGCACCGCCCACTTCGACTGGTTTCGCTACGAGCCGCTCGGCATCTGAACTCGACCGCTGACGTGACCACCGAACGGGCTACAACTCCCGCACCACGTAGGGGCGTTCTGTTCCCGCCACCTCCACCGTGACCGCCCCGTCGACGGCGTCCCGGCGCACCCGGTACGCGGCGGCGGGGCTCCCGTCGTGGTTCGGCACCGTCACGGTCACGTCTCGCGCGCCCGGCGCGACGAGCAAGGTGACGCCGTCGGTCCAGTCGCCGTCGGGGCGCCGGTCGTCCGCGCCGAGCGGGACGGCCGCGCCGGGACGGACGAACAGCGGCAGGCTGTCGAAGCCGTGGGTCTCGCGCAGCCAGCGCCCGCCCTCGACCCGCTCCCCCGTCAGCAGCCGCGTCCACGTGCCCTCGGGCAGATAGAACTCGACATCGCCGTCCGCCGAGAACACCGGCGCGACGAGCAGGTCGGGGCCGAGCATGTACTGGCGGTCCAGGACCCGGCACGTAGGGTCGTCCGGGAAGTCGAGGAGCATCGGGCGCATCACGGGGACGCCGGTGCGGTGCGCCTCGACCGCCGCCCCGTACAGGTACGGCATGAGGCGGTGCTTGAGGCGCGTGAACTTCCGTGCCACGTCCACCGCTTCCTCGCCGAATGCCCACGGCACGCGGTACGAGACATTGCCGTGCAGGCGGCTGTGCGAGGAGAGCAGGCCGAAGGCGAGCCAGCGCTTGAAGACGGCCGGGTCGGGGGTGCCCTCGAAGCCGCCGATGTCGTGCGACCAGAAGCCGAAGCCCGACAGGGACAGGGAGAGGCCGCCGCGCAGCGACTCCGCCATCGCCGTGAACGAGGCGAAGCAGTCACCGCCCCAGTGCACCGGGAACTGCTGGCCGCCGGCCGTCGCCGAGCGGGCGAAGACGACCGCCTCTCCGCTGCCGCGCTCCTTCTCCAGCAGCTCGAAGACGGTGCGGTTGTAGAGGTGCGCGTAGTAGTTGTGCATGCGCTCGGGGTCGGAGCCGTCGTGCCAGACGACGTCGGTCGGGACGCGCTCGCCGAAGTCCGTCTTGAAGCTGTCGACGCCCATGTCGAGCAGGCCGCGCAGCTTGCCCGCGTACCAGTCGCGCGCGCCCGGGTTGGTGAAGTCGACGAGCGCCATGCCGGGCTGCCACAGGTCCCACTGCCAGACGTCGCCGTTCGGCTTGCGGACCAGATGGCCCGACGCCAGTCCCTCGTCGAAGAGTGGGGACTTCTGAGCGATGTACGGGTTGATCCACATGCTGATGCGCAGGCCGCGCGCCTTGAGGCGGCGCAGCATGGCGACCGGGTCGGGGAAGACGTCCGGGTCCCAGGTGAAGTCGGACCACTGGTACTCGCGCATCCAGAAGCAGTCGAAGTGGAAGACGGTGAGGGGGATGTCGCGCTCGGCCATGCCGTCGACGAATGACGTGACCGTCTCCTCGTCGTACTCGGTGCAGAAGGAGGTGGTGAGCCACAGGCCGAACGACCAGGCCGGCGGAAGGGCGGGGCGGCCGGTGAGGGCGGTGTAGCGGCGCAGCACGTCTTTCGGGGTCGGGCCCGCGACGACGTAGAACTCGATCGACTGGTCCTCGACGCTGAACTGGAGCTGGCCGACGGACTCCGTGCCGATCTCGTAGCCGACCTTCCCGGGGTGGTTGACGAGGACGCCGTAGCCGCGGGAGGAGAGGTGGAACGGGATGTTCTTGTAGGCCTGTTCGCTGCTGGTGCCGCCGTCGGCCTGCCAGATGTCCACCGTCTGGCCGTTCTTGACGAACGGGGTGAAGCGTTCGCCGAGGCCGTAGATGTGCTCTCCGACGCCGAGCGCGAGTTGGGCGACCATGTGGTGGGCGCCGTCGGGGGTGGTGGCGAAGGCGGTGCCCTTGTGTTCAACAGCCGTCAGTCGGCGTCCTGTTGAGGAGTCGAGGAATTCCAGGCCCCACTCCCCTGCCGTGTCCAGGCGGACGGTGAGCGGGCCCGTCTTCAGCTCGGTGACCGTGCCCTCGCGGGTCACCTGTGCGCCGGCGCCGCCTTCGGAGGGCAGCAGCTCAAAGTCGGGGCCCCTGTGCCGTTTGCCCGCGTGGTGGGTGAAGCGGACGCCGATGACGCCCTCGGCGGGGGCGAAGCAGTCGATGGTGATCAGAGGCTGGTTGAGGGTGTCGCCGCGGTCGCGGACGTGCCGGACGGCGGCGTACGCGGTGAACCGGTCGTCGGCGGCCAGGATCTGGCGGACCTCGGTGGCGTACGCGGCGTGGACCCCGTCGCGCATCAGCCAGAAACCGTCGGTGAACTTCATACGGTGGTCCCCCGTGGGATGAAGGTGAGCCGGGCCAGACGGACCTCGCCGCCGAGCCGCACGCGCAGGTCACGTACTCCGTGGGCGGTGAAATCGGCGTCCAGTGTGACGTAGCTGTACGGGCCACCGGTTGCCGGGACGGTGACCGTGCCGCCGTCCCCGATCGCGACGGTGCCCGCGCCCGCGACCGTCAGGCGCACTGCGCTGACTCCGTCGGCGCCCAGGTCGCAGGCGCTGTAGAGGAGTTCGGCGTCGGGCCCGGTCGCGGTGACGGCGTCGCCGGACGTCTTCGTGCGGTCGACGATCGCCGTGCCGCGCTGCTCGTCGTACGCCGCCGCGTCCAGGCCGTCGACGAGCACAGGCCGGGGCGCGGGCTCGTCGCCGTCGAGGGTCAGGCGCGTGGTGAGGCGGATGTCCTCGCTGGAGGCGCCGACGAGGAGTTCGAACGTGCCCGAGGTGACGCTCCAGCGGCCGCGGGCGACGTCCCAGTGGCCGAGGTCGGCGACGGGCACGGAGAACGTGACGCGCTCCGACGCCCCAGGCGCGAGGGCGATGCGACGGTGCGCGAGGAGCTGCCGGCGCGGGCGCGGCACGGGCATGCCGAGCGGGCGGACGTACAGCTGCGGGACCTCGTCGGCCGGGGTGGTGCCGGTGTTGGTGACGGTGAAGGTGCACTCAAGTGTGTCCGCGCCGCGGTGCACGAAGAGTCCGTCGTAGTCGAACGAGGCGTAGGACAGGCCGTGCCCGAAGGGGTACAGCGGTGTGCCCTCGAAGTAGAGGTAGGTCTGGCGGGAGCCGATGACGTCGTAGTCGAGCAGGTCCGGCAGGTCGCTGTCGACGGCGTACCAGGTCTGCGGGAGGCGTCCGGCGGGGCTGACGTCGCCCGCGAGGACCCGGGCGAGGGCACGGCCCGCGGCCTGTCCGCCGTGGGCGGTCCACAGCAGGGCGGGGAGTTCGGTGTCCGCGTCGGGCACGGCGTAGGGGTAAGCGCTGATCAAGGCCAGGGCGGTGTTCGGGTTGGCGGCGCGGGCCGCTCGCCACAGCCGGTCCTGGTGGTCGGGGAGGGCGAGCGTCGTGCGGTCCTCGGTCTCGCGGCCGTTGATGTGCGGGTCGTTCCCCGCGACGACGATCACCACGTCGGCGTCGGCGGCTGCCCGCGCCACGGCGTCCGCACCGCGCTCCACGTACTCCACCTCAAAAGCCGTGCCCTGCTCGGCAACCTTCACGCCGTCGGCGGCGACAGCGACGTACCGGCCCGTGCCCGTGTGCCGCAGGAGGTGAGCGTTCCCGTGCTGTTCCAGGGTGTACGTCTCCTGGACGACCCAGCCGCCGGGCTGCTCGGCGGACGCCCGCACGAAGCCGTCCTCGGCGACGGACAGGTAGCGGCCGTCGGGTGCGCGCAGGGTGAGGACGTCGTTCCCCCAGTCGACGAGGGCGAGTTCGGTGCCCGGTTCGGTGGCGGTGGTGAGCGGCGGGAGGTCGGTGCGGCCGGCGAGGAGGGCGGGGTCGAGGGCGCCCTCGGCACCGCGCACGCTCGCGTCGGCGTCGCTCTCGGGCACGTACAGCCATCCGGCGTCGCACCGCAGCCGCACCCGGTCCACGCCCTCCGCGAACGTGACGTGCTCGGTGCCGAACCGCTCGCGGAGGCCGTCGAGCGGGGTGGAGCGGTGGATGAGGGTGCCGCTGTACCAGTCCGTCTTGCACTCGTCGGCGAGCAGGCCGACCAGGGCGATGCGGGCGGTGTCGGGCAGCGGCAGCAGGCCGTCGTTCTTGAGCAGCACGACGGCCTGCTCGGCGGCCTCTTGCGCGAGGGCGCGGTGTTCCTCCGTGTCGAAGGCTCCGGCGCCTTCGAAGGGGTCGCGGTCCTCGAACTCGCCGAGGCGTAGCCGCACATCGAGCTGCCGGCGCACCGCGGTGTCGATGTCCGACTCGGAGATCAGGCCCTGGTCGAGGGCGCGGCGGATCCGCCCGGTGATCGTCGAGGAGTCGGTGCCGTGGTCGGTGAAACTGTCGACGCCCGCGACGAGGGCGGCGGCGGTGGCCTCCTCGTGGGTGTCGAAGTAGTGCTCGGAGTCGACGAGGTTGCTGGGCGCGCCCGCGTCCGAGCACACGAGGAGTTCCTGGCCGGTCCAGGTCCGCAACTGCTCGCGCAGATAGGGCGATACGTGGTTGGGCCGGCCGTTGACCAGGTTGTAGGCGGGCATGACGCCGGCGACGGCGCCCGCCTCGACGGGGGCGCGGAAGGCCTTGAGGTCGTACTCGTGCAGGACGCGGGGGCGGACGGAGGAGTTCGACGTGTCCCTGAGCGTCTCGTTGTTGTGGGCGAGCCAGTGCTTGAGGACGGGGGCGGTGCGCCAGTACGTGGGGTGGGTGCCGCGCAGGCCGCGCGTGTAGGCGGTGGCGATGGCAGCGGTGAGGTGCGGGTCCTCGGAGTAGCCCTCCTCGTTGCGGCCCCACAGCGGGTGGCGGAGCAGATTGACCGTGGGCGCCCAGACATTGAGGCCGATCCGGTCGTCGCGCTCGCGCATCGCGCGCACCTCGGCGGAGACGGCGTCGCCGATCCGCCGCACCAGGTCGTCGTTCCAGGTCGCGCCGAGCCCGACGGACTGCGGGAACACGGTGGCCGGGCCCATCCACGCAACGCCGTGCAGTGCCTCCTGCCCGGTGCGGAACGCGGCGAGGCCGATCCGCTCCACACCCGGCGTGAACTGGTGCAGCAGCGCGATGCGTTCGTCGAGCGTGAGCCGGGACAGCAGGTCGTCGACGCGCTTGTCCGTGGGCGGTGCCGCGTCCGGGTGGAGCGGGAGTCTTTCGGTCACGTGCGGGTCCCTTGGCGAAAGAGGTCAGTGAATCTTCGAAGCGCTTCGATGCTCCGTAGTCAGGTTGGCAGGTGTCAAGTGGCCGACAGGGAAAGCACGTTCAGGAATTCTGTGCACCGCTCTTGTGACCGTGGAAGCACTCCCTTAGCCTCGCTGCAACATCG
The DNA here is from genome assembly GCF_045040855.1 of Streptomyces sp. NBC_00009. Classification (NCBI taxonomy): domain Bacteria; kingdom Bacillati; phylum Actinomycetota; class Actinomycetes; order Kitasatosporales; family Streptomycetaceae; genus Streptomyces; species Streptomyces sp. NBC_00009. Next base: position 8,392,354 of record NZ_CP108312.1, on the reverse strand, counting down.
AAGCGCTTCGACAAATGCGCGACGCGTTCCCCGAAGGGTTACCGCAATGACGCCGAACTCGCCCTCCGCCTCCGCTCCCAGCCGGAGAAGTTTCCTCGCCTCCACCGCCGTGGCCGCCGCAGCGGTGGCCGGCGGGATGCCGCTGCTCGCCGCGTGCGGCGGGTCCGCCGAGTCCGGCGAGGGGACGACTTCGGGCAAGTCCGCGAAGAAGCTGCTGCCGACCTTCGCCGCGCGCAGCATCGTCACCCCTGACATCGCGTCGAAGAACGGCTCCTGCGTGGGCTTCACGGGCAAGGTCGACCTGGACGAACTCGCCACCTCGGTGCCGAAGAAGCTCGGCACGGGTGCCCAGGTGAAGATCATGGCCCCGTTCTGGGGGCCGCCGCCGAAGTCCGACTGCGAGTACTACAGCGCGCTCAACAAGGCCTCCGGCGTCCAGGTCAGCTGGCAGAACCAGGACGGCAACACCTACGGCGAGAAGATCGGCGCCGTGCTCGCCTCCAGCTCGTTGCCCGACGTGATGATCGTGCCCGGCTGGGAGCTGTCCGGGAAGATCCCCTCCGCGCTGGTCGCGAAGATGGCGGACCTCGGCCCCTACTTGGCCGGGGACAAGGCGAAGAAGTACCCGAACCTGGCGGCGGTACCGCAGGACGCCTGGCGGCGCGGCATCTTCGGCGGGAAGCTGCGCGGCATCCCGTACCCGTACTCGTACCTCCCCAACATCGCGCCCTTCTACCGCAAGGACCTCTTCGACAAGAAGGGCTGGGAGCCGCCCAAGTCCGCTCAGGAGTTTCTGGACCTCGCCAAGGAGATGACCAGCAAGAAGGCGGGGGTCTACGGCTGCGACGACATGAAGTGGTCCTCCTTCAACATCTTCGGCTCGCTCGGCGGCAGCGAGAAGGCGCTCGGCTGGAAACTGGACGGGGACAAGCTGGTCAAGCGCCTGGAAACCGACGAGTACCTCGAGTCCCTGGAGTGGACCCGCAAGCTGTACGCGGCCGGTGTCGTGCACCCCGAGGCCAAGTCGCAGACCGGCGACGGCGCGCTCCGCTTCACCAGCGGCAAGGTCATGGTGTACAACGCCGACATCACCGCCTGGTACGGCAAGAGCGCGGAGATGCAGGGCAGCAAGGCGTTCCCCGACTTCGAGATGGCCGCCATGGACATCTTCGGCGCCGACGGTGGCGACCCGACGCTGTACGCGGGCACGCCGGCCAACGTCTGGGCGTTCCTCCGCAAGAACGCGTCCAAGGAGATCGTGGAGAACGCGCTGGCGGCCGCCAACTACGCGGCCGCACCCGTGGGCACGAAGGAGCACATGCTCGCCTACTACGGCGAGGAGGGCACCCACTTCACGATCACCGACGGCGTCCCGAAGAAGACCGAGAAGGGCAACGCCCAGGCGCTCAACACCTGGCAGATGCTGTCGGGCCCGGCGCCGTTCTTCGCCTACCCTGACCTGCCCGACATCACCAGGGCGATGGTCGAGTGGCAGCAGCGCATGGGCGCGTTCGTCACCAAGACGCCGTTCTACGGCATGACAATCGTCGAACCGTCGCGCTACGCCAACCTGGAGGACAAGTTCGAGCAGCTGGAGGACGACTACGTCCGCGGCAACAAGAAGCTGAGCGACGTCCAGCAGGCCATCAGCAGCTGGAAGTCGGGCGGTGGCGACAAGCTGCGCGACTGGTACAAGAAGCTCCTCGACGAGAACGGCAGCGCGTCCTGATGGCTCTGCAAGCCCAGCGACCGCCCCGGACGGTCGAGAAGGCCGTCCGGGGGCGGGAGCGCAGCAGGAACGGGAAGGCCCGACCCGATGCCCGTAAGGGCGGCATCACCTGGCGGATCCGGTTGCGCCGCGACCGCACGCTGATCCTGATGACGCTGCCCGCGATCGGGCTGCTCCTGCTCTTCAACTACCTTCCGTTGCTCGGCAATGTGGTCGCGTTCCAGGACTACAACCCGTACATCTCGACCAACGGCATCACAGCGATCCTGCACTCACCGATGGTGGGACTCGAACAGTTCCAGCGGATGGTCGAGGACGCCGACTTCTGGAACGCCCTGCAGAACACGCTGGTCCTTTTCCTCATCCAGCTCCTGCTGTTCTTTCCCGTGCCGATCGCGCTCGCGCTGCTCATCAACAGTGTGGTCAGGCCCCGGGTGCGGGCCCTGTCGCAGGCGATCCTGTATCTGCCGCACTTCTTCTCGTGGGTGCTCGTCGTCACGGTCTTCCAGCAGATGTTCGGCGGGGCCGGACTGATCGCACAGATCCTCCAGGACCACGGGGTCGACGGCTTCGACCTGATGACGGACGCCGGGATCTTCAAGTATCTGCTGACGGCGCAGATGATCTGGAAGGACGCCGGCTGGGGCGTCATCGTCTTCCTCGCAGCGCTCGCCTCCGTCAGCCCCGAACTGTACGAGGCAGCGGCGATGGACGGCGCGAGCCGGTGGCGCCGCATGTGGCATGTCACGCTGCCCGCGCTGCGCCCGGTGATCGCGCTGCTGCTCGTCCTGCGGGTCGGTGACGCGCTGACCGTGGGCTTCGAGCAGATCCTGCTGCAGCGCAAGGCGGTGGGCGCAGGAGCCTCCGAAGTGCTCGACACGTATGTGTGGAGCACCGGCATCCAGAACGGTGACTTCAGCTACGCGGCTGCGGTCGGCCTGGTCAAGGGTGTGGTCGGGATCTGTCTGGTCCTCGCGGCCAACAAGTTCGCCCATCTCCTCGGCGAGCAAGGGGTGTACAAGAAGTGAGTGTCACGGTCGAACGTCCGCGCTCGCTCTGGCGGGCCTCCGAGCGCCCGGTGTGGGAGGAGTCGCCGACCAAGGCGGGGCTCGGCGCCAAGGGGCTGATCATCGCCCTGTGCTGTCTGGTGGTGCTCGGCCCGCTGTGGGTCGTGATCGTCACAAGTCTGTCGCCCCGGCACGTCATCGACTCCACGGGCGGCCTGGTGCTGTGGCCCGAAGGCATCACTTTCGTCAACTACAAGGAGTTGCTCAGTGGCGGCCAGGTCAGCCGGGCCATGCTGGTCTCTCTGGGGGTGACGGGATTCGGCACACTGTTCTCGATGGTGGTGTCGGTGCTCGCCGCCTACGGGCTGTCCCGACCCGGGTCGTTCGCGCATCGGGCGCTGCTGATGGCGTTGATGACCACGATGTTCTTCAGCGCCGGACTGATCCCGACGTATCTCCTCGTGCAGACGCTGGGGCTCACCGACAGCTACCTCTCGCTGATCCTTCCGAGCGCGGTGAGTGTCTTCAACATCCTCGTGCTGCGTGGGTTCTTCATGAACATTTCGCAGGAGCTGACGGACAGCGCCCGGATCGACGGGGCCGGGGACTTCAGGATCCTGTGGATGATCATCATGCCGCTGTCCCGCGCGGTCATCGCCGTCATCTCGCTGTTCTATGCGGTGGCGTACTGGAGCGCCTGGTTCAACGCGATGATCTACATCGACGATCCGGCGAAACTGCCGCTTCAGAACGTGCTGCTGCAGCTCGTGCAGAAGAACACGGCGCTGCCGACGGGGCTGAGCCAGCGGGTCAATGCGGGTGAACTGTCCGCCCTGGGACTGCAGATGGCGATGATGGTGCTCGCCCTCATCCCGGTCGCCATCGCCTCCCCCTTCGTCCAGCGCCACTTCAAGAAGGGCATGCTCACGGGGGCGGTGAAGGGGTGACCATCGCACACGACGGCCGCCTGCTGTACGGCGGCGACTACAACCCCGAGCAGTGGCCCGAGGAGGTGTGGGCCGACGACGTCCGGCTGATGAAGGAGGCCGGTGTCACCTCGGTGACGCTCGGCGTCTTCTCCTGGGCGAAGCTCGAACCGAGTCCGGGGGCCCGGGAGTTCGGCTGGCTGGACCGCCTGATGGACCTGATGCACACCCACGGAATCGGCGTCGTCCTCGCGACGCCGACCGCGTCACCGCCGCCGTGGCTGGGCCGCCTGCACCCCGAGACGCTGCCGCGCGACGAGAACGGGCAGACCGTGTGGTGGGGCTCACGCCAGCAGTTCGCGCACTCCTCCAGCGCGTACCGCCGGCATGCCGCCGCGATCACCGAGGACCTCGCGATCCGCTACGGCCGCCACCCCGCCCTGCGGATGTGGCACATCAACAACGAGTACTGCACGTTCGACTACGGCGACGAGGCGGCGCGCGCCTTCCGCGACTGGCTGCGCACGAAGTACGGCACGCTGGATGCGCTCAACGAGGCCTGGGGTACGGCCTTTTGGAGCCAGCACGTGGAGACGTGGGCTGATGTGATCCCGCCGCGCCGCGCCCAGTACCTGCACAATCCGGCGCAGGTCCTCGACTTCCGCCGCTTCACCTCGGATGCGCTGCTGGAGTGCTGCACGGCCGAGCGAGACATCGTCCGACGGCACTCCCCCGCCCGCGTCCCGGTCACCACCAACTTCATGCCGTTCTGGATCGGCCAGGACGCGTGGGCGTGGGCGGAGCGGGAGGACGTGGTGTCGGTCGACGTGTACCCGGATCCGCGGGACCCGCTGGGCGGTCAGTACAACGCGATGATCGCCGATATGACGCGCAGCCAGGCACGCGGCCCCTGGATGGTGATGGAGCAGGCGGCGGGGCCGGTCAACTGGCGCGGCGTGAACCACCCCAAGCCGCGCGGCCTCAACCGGCTCTGGTCGCTGCAGACGGTGGCGCGCGGCGCCGACGCCGTCTGCTACTTCCAGTGGCGACAGTCCCGGCAAGGCGCCGAGAAGTTCCACTCGGGGATGGTCGGCCACGCGGGCGAGGAAGGCCGTGCGTTCGCCGAGGTGAAGCAGATCGGTGCGGAACTGGCGGAGCTGGGATTGCAGGTGCCGGGCACACGAATTGACGCCGACGTCGCCGTGCTGCACGACTGGCACTCCTGGTGGGCCGGCTGCCAGGACGGCAGGCCGTCGGCACACCTCGCGTACGAGGACGTGGTGCGGGCCTGGCACCGTGCCCTGTGGGAGGCCCACCTCACCACCGACTTCGCGCACCCCGAACACAACTTGTCCGCCTACAAGTTGGTGGTCGTGCCGCACCTATATCTGCTCACGGACGCGGCGATCGAGAATCTCCTGGCGTACGTGCGCGGCGGTGGCACGCTCGTGTCCGGGTTCTTCACCGGGGTCGCCGACGCGGACGACCGGGTGCGGCCCGGCGGCATGGACGCGCGGCTGCGCGCGCTGTTCGGGATCCGTACGGTGCACGAGTGGTGGCCGCTGGATCCCGAAGAGACCGTGGACTGCAGGGCGTTCACCGGCACCGTGTGGTCGGAGGAGCTGACGGCCGAACCCGGCACCGAGGTCAGTGCCGTGTACCGCGGTGGCGAGCTCGACGGGCTGCCGGCCGTGCTGCGCCGCGGGCGCGCCCGGTACCTCTCCACGCTTCCCGAACCCGCTGCCCTGCGCTCGCTGCTCGCGGACGCGGCCGCAGAGGCGGACGTACGGCCTCCGCTGCCCGGCCTCCCCGCAGGTGTGGAGGCCGTACGCCGCGGCGAGCTGCTGTTCCTGCTGCACCATGGACGCGACGAGGTGACCGTCGCATTGCCGGACGACACGACGTACCGGGATCTGCTGACGGGGGCCGGGCACTCCGGTTCGGTGACTCTCGGGCGGTTCGGTGTCGCGGTGCTCGCTCCCGGGACGACGACGCGGGGGCACAGTGCTGCCTGACCATCCGCACGGCACCTGGGAACCGGCGCCGGCCACGCGCTGGGAGGACGCCTTCCTCAGCGGCAACGGCACCCACGGCGCCCTTGTGTTCGGTGACCCGCACGACGACCGGGTGATCGTCACCCATCACGCACTGGTCCGCCCGGACGGCGAACCGCGCCCACGGCCTCCCGCGCTCGCCGCCCGACTCCCCCACATCCAGGACCGGTTGCTGGCCGGCGACGTCACGGCGGCCGAGCAGTTCACGGACGGCCGGGCGCTGCGCTGGGTGCAGGCGTTCCATCCGGCGTTCCAGGTGCGGTTCGTGCGGGACAGCGTGGTGTGGCGCGGCTACCGGCGCGCGCTCGCCTTCGCGACGGGGGTGGCCGAGGCGCAGTGCAGCGGGTGGCGCGGGCGCGTGTTCGTGTCGCGGGCCGACGATGTCGTCGTGCAGTACGTCACCGGGCCCGGGCTCGACGGCGATGTGTCCCTGGACCCCCGTCTCACCGGTGTGCCGGGCGGGCTCGGGGTCGGCCGCAGCGTCGTCCTGACCCCCCAGGGCGCCCAGTTGACACTGCGCTGCCGCTACCCGGACAGCGATCTGGCGTACACCGGGGTGACGGTCGCGCTGGTGCACGGCGGGCGGCGCTCGGTGGGCGCCGCGGGGATACGAATCGAGGGCGCGGATGGGCTGCTGCTGCTCACGCGGGTGCGGCGGCATCTCGGGGAGCTGGACGCGGGCGCCGAGGCTGCGGCGCTCGCCTCACTGACGGGCCCGGACCTGGAGGAGACCTACGAGACCCTGCTCGCCCGGCACGAGGCCCCGCACCGCGCCGCTTATGAACGGGTCACGTTCACCCTCGACGCGTCACGCTCCGAACGCGGTCTGCCCGGCTCGGAGTTGCTCGAACGGATCGACAGCCCGGCCCTACTGGAGCGATTGTTCGCGGCGGGCCGCTACCACCTGCTGAGCGCGTCCGGCGCACTGCCGCCGCGGCTCACCGGGCTGTGGACCGGCGAGTGGGGCACGGCCTGGTCGGGGGCGTTCACCACAGACGCCAACCTCAATCTCCAGACGGCGTCCGCGGCAGCCTGCGACCTGCCCGAGGTGACCCAGGCTCAAGGCACCCTGATTCAGGGGCAGTTGGCTGACTGGCGGGACAACGCGCGGGAGATCTTCGGGGCACGGGGCATCGTCGCGCCCGCACACACCGACGGCGAGTCGGGGCACACGTACCACTTCCACCGGGAGTGGCCGATGCACCTGTGGACGGCAGGCGCCGACTGGCTGCTCACCCCGCTCGTCGAGCAGGCCGAGACGACCGGTGTGCGGCCCGCGTGGCTGGCCACCGCCCTCACCGAACTCGCCCTGTTCTACGAGGACTTCCTCACCCGCACGGGACCGGACGGCCGCCTTGTGGTCGTGCCGTCGTACTCGCCGGAGAACCGGCCCGCGAACGCGAGCTGGGGCACGCTCAACGCCACGATGGACATCGCGGCGGCCCGGCACGCCCTGCGCACCGCCGCCGCCTGGCACCCGGGACCGGACGGCGACCGCTGGAAAGCGCTCGCGGACCGGCTGCCCGACTACCGGGTCAACTCCGACGGCGCGCTTGCCGAATGGGCCTGGCCCGGCCTGGACGACGCCTACGACCACCGGCACCTCAGCCACCTCTACCCGGTGTGGCCGCACCACGACATCACCCCTTACGACACCCCGGAGCTGGCGAAGGCGGCGCACCGCGCGCTCGAACTGCGCGGCGCCGAGAACCACTCGGCACACGGCCATCTGCACCATGCCCTGATCGCGGCCCGACTGCGCGATCCTCACCGGGTGGCCGCGGCGCTGCGCCAGGTCCTGACCGGCGACTACTTCCACCACTCCCTGATGAGCTCGCACTACCCGGACCGCGACGTCTACAACGCCGACGCCGCGCACACCCTGCCGGCACTGCTCACCGAGGCGCTCGTGCAGTCCACGCCGGACCGGCTCGTACTGCTGCCCGCGCTGCCTCCGGCCTGGCGGCGCGGCGCCGTGCGCGGCCTGCGCACCCGGTTCGGCGCCCGCGTCGACCTGACGTGGGCGAGCGGCAGCTGCACGGCCGTCCTGCGCCCGGAGCGAGACGCGCACGTCAACCTCAAAACCCCGGCCGGCGGTGACGGGCGACTGCGCCTGACCGCGGGCGAGGACTGCGAACTCACTTTGAGTACGCGGTAGTTCCCCCCACCGGGGCCCCACCGGGCTCCTTCGACCATGGAAGGGACACCATGGCACCCACCGCAAGACACTCCCTGCGCCGCCGCACGCTCCTAGGCTCCGTCCTCGCGGGCGGCGCACTGCTCGCCCTCGCCACCTCCCCCGCACAGGCGGCGATCTGGTCCTCCTCCGACCAGTGGGGCAACTACACCACCTCGGACGGCTACACCCTCTACAACAACATCTGGGGTTCGGGCGCGGGCGCACAGACGATCTGGGCCAACTCCTCGTCGAACTGGGGTGTTTGGGCCGACCACCCGAACACGGGCGGCATCAAGTCCTACCCGAACGCGAAGAAGGTCGTGAACAAATCGATCAGTTCGCTGTCCTCCCTCACCAGCAGCTACAACGTGACGGTGCCGTCGTCCGGCGCGTACAACACGTCGTACGACATCTGGGACAGCGACTACGACTACGAGGTCATGCTCTGGGTCAACTACAACGGAGCCGTCGGCCCGCTCGGCACCTCCCAGGGCAACGTCACCCTGGGCGGGCACACCTGGACCGTCTACAAGGGCAACAACGGGGCCAACGAGGTCTACTCGTTCCTTCGTACCTCGGACTCGACGTCCGGCACGGTGAACATCCTGCCGATCCTCAAGTGGATCAAGGACACCAAGGGCTGGTGGGGCGACGAGACCATCGGTGACGTGCAGTTCGGCTACGAGATCACTTCGTCGTCCGGCGGTCTGGACTTCACCACCAACAGCTTCAAGGTTTCCAGCAGCTGATCCCGCACGCAGAGGGACGCGTGGCTCAGGCTCCGGCGGGCGCCTGGGTCGCGCTCTCGCGCACCGTCAACTCCGGTGCCAGCAGCACGACTTCCTCGTCCGAGCCGCGCCCCTCGATCTTGGCGATGACCTGCTCCACGGCGCGCCGCCCCATCTCCTGCGCGGGCACCGCGACCGAGGTGAGCGGGACCGACGCGTGCGCGGCGACCTGCTCGGGGCAGACAGCGACGACGGAGACGTCCTCGGGGACGGCGCGGCCCGACTGGCGAAGCAGGGCGAGCAGCGGGTCGGTGGCCGCCTCGTTCTGCACGACGAACGCGGTCGTGCCGGGGCGCTCGTCGAAGACCCGCGACAACGTTGCTGAGACCGAGGCGTAGCTGCCTTCGCAGGGGCGGTGGAGCAGCCGCAGGCCCAGCTCGGCGCTGCGCTCCCGCAGGCCCGTCAGGGTCCGCTCGGCGAATCCGGTGTGCCGCTCGTACACGGCGGCGGCCTCGCCGATGACGGCGATCTCACGGTGCCCGAGGTCGGCGAGGTGCTCGGCGCACACTGCTCCGGCGGCGGCGAAGTCGAGGTCCACACAGTTCAGTCCGGCGGTGTCGGACGGCAGGCCGATGAGGACGGCGGGCCGGTTCGCGGCACGCAGCAGCGGCAGCCGCTCGTCGTCCAGCTCGACGTCCATCACGATCATGGCGTCGGCGAGCGCGCTGCCTTCTATGCGGCGCACCGCCTCGGCGCCCTCCTCGCCGGTGAGCAACAGGATGTCGTAGCCGTGGGTGCGGGCGGCGGTGGCGACGGCCATCGCGATCTCCATCATCACCGGCACGTACATGTCGGTGCGCAGCGGCACCATCAGGGCGATGATGTTCGACTTGCTGCTGGCCAGCGCCCGGGCTCCCGCGTTCGGGTGGTACCCCAGCTTGCGGACGCTGTTCTCGACGCGCTCGCGGGTGGCCGCGGAGATGGACCGCTTGCCGCTGAGGACGTAGCTCACGGTGCTGGCGGAGACTCCGGCGTGCCGGGCGACCTCTGCGAGCGTGACCATGTCGTTCTCCTGAGCCGTGACGAGGGGACGCCGAAGCGAAGCGCTTCGACGGGCGCGGGTTGCCCGTGACCGTTCGACCTGTCGACCCTATGGGGATCAACGGTCGCCTGTCCATAAGTCTGTCGAAGCGCTTCGACGCGGTGGAACTGCCGGAAGCCCCCCGCACAGGATAATGACCAGGCGGCGTGGTCGTGCAGGCGCGAGTCAGGCCAGTTCGCCCAGCACCTCCCAGGTGCGCAACCGGGCGTCGTCACCGTCGAGTTCGGAGCCCGAGACGACGACGTCCGTGGCGCCCGCGTCGCGGTAACGGCGCACCGTCTCGGTGAGGTCCTTCTCATCGCCGACGACGGCCAGGTCGGCGGCGTGGCTGTGGCCGGACAGCTCGATGACACGGGCGTAGGACGGGATTTGGTTGTAGAAGGCGAATGCCTCGTAGACCTTGGCGCGCAGGGCGTCGGGGCGCTGGGTGACGACGCCGGGGACGAAGGCGACGACACGCGGGGCGGGGCGGCCCGCTTCCTCGGCGGCGCGGGTGAGTTCGGGGACGATGTGCTCCTCCAGGGCCCGGGGGCCCGCGAGGTAGGGCAGGATCCCGTCGGCGAGGCGGCCGGCGACGCGCAGCGCCTGCGGGCCCATGGCGGCGACGAGGACCGGCACGGTCGGCTCGGCGCCGGGCACGGTGGCGGGCTTCGGGGTCCGCGCGGTGATCAGTTCGCCCTCGTAGTCGGCGTGGCCGGTCTCCAGCAACTGCCGCAGCGCGGTGAGGAATTCACGCAGCCGCGCGACGGGGCGCTCGAAGGGCAGGCCGAAGGCGCCCTCGGTGAACAGTTTCGTGCCGAGCGCGAGCCCCAGGTTGTAGCGCCCGCCGGTGGCGGCCTGCGCGGTCTGGGCCTGGCTGGCGACCAGCAACGGGTGGCGGCCGAAGACGGGCAGCGCGGAGGAACCCACCTGGATGTCGGGGACCTCGCGGCCGATGAGCGCGGCGAGCGTCGGCGAGTCGTAGCCGAAGGTCTGCCCCAACCAGAGGGACGTCAGGCCACAGGCGCGGGCCTCGCGCGCCTGGCGCACCGCGTCGTCGATGAGGAGGTCGTTGCCGGTCGTGTCGAGTGTCACTCCCACAGTCATGCCGGGACAACGGGATCACGTGCGGGGTCAATTCCCCCTGAATTGTGAACAGTTCATGTCGTGGGAGGAGGCGGGGATCGGCCGGTCAGCCCGAGTGGCGGACCAGCGCGAACGGGAGGGGCGCCACGAGGGTGCCGAGGGCGAGGGCTTGGGATCCGGGCGGCAGGCGGGGGCCGGGCGCGTCCGTCGTGGGAACGGTCTCCGGGGCGGGTCGGGTCGAGGCGGGCGGCGCGGGCGCGCCACTCGGCCGACGGCTCGTGCCCCGGTCCTTCACAAGGAGATCCTCCTACTGCTAAACCGTGGCGTGCCGCTGTTCGCTGCGGCCGACACTGGGGCGGCTGCGGGTGAGGGGGCTGAGGTGCGCGCTCCGTGCCTCCCCGGCCTCGACCGTGACGACCGCCCGGCGGCAGCCTCGCCGACCAGCGCCGCCGCGTCCTCGAGGGATGCTTCGGCCGCGGCGAGGTCGCCGAGCCGTACCCGGCCGCTGCCGGTGGTGGTCAGCAAAAGGCCAGCGGCTCCGCCTCCCGCGCCACCTCCTCGGGTCCGCCCGTCGCAGCGAGACTCGCGCCGTCACCGACCCGGCACGCCGCGATCCGTGCCCGCGCGCTCGTCATGCACTCCATACGCAGCCTGCCTCCTCGGCACGCACAGGCCCGTGGCGATGGGCCGATTCCCCGTGGCGATAGGCCGATTCAGGGAAAGCGCGTCACCCGCGGACGACGGTGACAGGGCAGTGAGCCTGTTGCACCAGTGCCTGGCTGACCGATCCCAGGAGCAACCCGGTGAAGCCACCCCGCCCCCTGGCCCCGACGACCACGAGCTGGGCGGTCCTGCTCGCTTCGATCAACGCCTCGTGGGTCACGCCGAGCACCAGTTCGTGCTTGACCGGGACCTGCGGGTACTTCTCCTGACGACCCGCGAGTGCCTGGGCCAACAGACGTTCCTCGTTCTCGGCGGCTGTGCCCGCCTGGGGCACGTCCGCCAACTGCGGCGGAGCCAGCGGCAGGGGCACATTGTCCGGCGTCCATGCGTGCAGGGCGACGATTTCAGCACCCCTCAGCGCGGCCTCGGCAAACGCGAAATCGACCGCTTCCTCGCCGGCCTGCGACCCGTCGACGCCCAGCACGATCGGCCCGGCGGCGTCCGGTTCCCCGCGTACCACCATCACCGGACAGTGGCCGTGGGCAGTCAGGTAAACCGCCGTCGATCCCAGCAGCATCCCGACGAAGCCTCCCCTGCCCCGGGAACCGACGACCACCAGATCCGCATCACGCGACTGAGCCTCCAGCACCGTCAGCGCCTCGCCGGCCGCCACGTCATGGGTGATCTCCACCTGAGGTGCCACGCTGGCAGCACGATGCAGCGCGTCGGTCAGCGCGCTCTCGACCTCGTCCGGCAACACTCCCTCGGGTGGGCCGAAGGGCGCAGCGGCCATCCGCACGGGCCCGGGCGTGATCACTGGCCAGAGGGCATACACGACTCGAAGCTCGGCACGCCGCCATCGCGCTTCTCGAGCCGCCACCTCCACCGCTGCGAGGCTGGACGGCGAACCATCCACCCCCACGACGACCAGGTTGCCCACGGCGCCTCCCATGATTGACTCGGCCCCCTGCTCCCAGCCTGACCCCGCCGACGCGTCCCTGCCACAGGACTGGGCGGCAGCGCATGGCGCCCACTGCCCAAACTGCTGAATGCGCGACGGCGTCCGCGTCGCCCCGAGCAGCAGCCACGAGACCGCGGCCAGCGTCGCCACGCGTGCGACAGGGCGGAGGCCGTGTGGATGACAAGGGCATGAGGCCGAGCACCGGCGGTAGGAGCCCGAGGTCCGCGCATGGCGGATTGCAGTCGCGACGCCGCAGGACTGAGGTGAAGATGGCACAGGAGCGCGGCCGGCCTCGCACAGGCGGTGTCCCTCAGTCGCCGCGCCGGACAGGAAGGCCACGGCATGGCAGCAATGCCCAACAAGGTGCCGCGAGGACCGGAGAGCCCCGACAGCAGCGAAACGATCACCGGAGCGACCCTGTTCGCCGTGGTCACTCTGTTGGTGAGCGGGCCGCTGAGCATTCTGCTGGGCGCATCCGGCATCGCAGGCGACACCGTGTTCGCGTCGTCTCGGTACGCCTACCGGTTTGATCTGACCGCGTGGGGCTGGCTTCATCTTGTGATCGGCGTGGCCCTCGTCGTCGCCGGCCTAGGGGTTGCGGCCGGCAAGACCTGGGGGCGCGGGGCAGGCATCGCCGTGGCGGCGATCAGCCTGATCACCCAATTCATGTTCATTCCGTACTACCCCGCTTGGTCCATCACCGTCATGGCCCTCGATCTCCTCATCGTGTGGTCGCTGACCAGGTTCTCTCCCACGACCAGCGCCGGTCGGTGAACCGGGGCGGAGGCATGCCGGGCGGGAGCCGGGGCGAGTGGCGGTGCGTCGGCGTTGTCCGGGCCATGCGGCATGTGGCCGATGGGGCACGATGGCGGTAAGAGGTCCTGGCCAAAGCTAATGGCTCCGCTCCGCTCCGCACGGCATGCGGCATGCGGCATGCGGCATGCGGGACATCCGAGACGTGCCCCGAGGCCTGCAGGCCATGGTCGTGACTCTGGCGCCGCACACGTGCTGTCAGTGCAAGCGGCCTGATGAGCCGGGTCAGGCGCACGGCACCGGCCGGGCGTACCGGCCGGGCGTTGCAGGCGAGCCGGCTCGCCCTGCAGGTTGGAGACGGGGCCGCTTCGGGCCGGAGTTGAACTCAGAACCAACTGGAGCCAATTGAGGTCGGAGATCCGGGGTCGGCTTGCGGCGCGGGGCGATGTCAGCGGCGGGACATGTAGAGGTTGAGTGCCTTGTGCAGAACCTTGCTGAGCGGGAAGTCCCACTCCCCCAGGTATTCAACGGCCTGTCCGCCGGTGCCGACCTTGAACCGGAGCAGACCGAGGAGGTGGTTGTCCTCCTCCAGCGTGTCGGTGATGCCACGGAAGTCGTAGATGCCGGCGCCGAGTTCGTAGGCATCGGACATCATTCGCCACTGGATGGCGTTGTTGGGCTGGACCTCACGCTTACGACTGGTCGAGGCACCATAGGAGTACCAGACGTGCTCGCCGACGGTCAGCATCGTGGCGGCCGCGAGTACCTCTCCCTCGTGGTGGGCGAGGTAGAGGCGCATGCGGTTGTTGTCCTCGGCCTGCAACGCGGTCCACATGCGCTGGAAGTAGGCCAGTGGGCGCGGGATGAACTGGTCCCGTTCGGCAGTCTCGACGTAGATTGCGTGGAACGCGGGCAGGTCGTCGTAGCCGCCCTGGACCACTTTGACGCCGGCCTTCTCGGCCTTCTTGATGTTGCGTCGCCACTGCTGGTTGAGATCGCGCTCGATTTCTTCCAGCGATCGTCCCTTGAAAGGAACTTGGAATACGTAGCGCGGCTGGCCTGCGGCGAAGCCGTCCTCACCGCCAGACTCACTCTGCTGCCAACCCATCCGGCGCAGCCGGTCGGCCAGGTCCAAGGCCTGCGGCTCCTGCATGGTGGCCTGCGCATCCCGCAACTTTGTGGCCTGCGGGTCAGCGATCGCAGCCTTGACAGCCTCGGCGCTCCAGCGGCGTTGCACCACAGGCGGCCCCATCTTCACGGAGAAGACGCCCTGTGCTTTCAAGTGCGCGAGCATCGGCTGAAGCCACTGGTCCAGATCCGCCGCTGTCCAGTCGATGACAGGGCCTTCAGGCAGGTAGGCGAGGTACTTCTTCAACTTCGGCAACGGCCGAAGCAGCACCAGCCCGGCACCAACGAGGCTGCCTCCTTCATCGAACCAGCCCAGGCTCTCCCCCCGCCAGTCCGGCTTCACATCCGCCCAGGCCGGAACCTGCATGTGGCTCACTGACGGCTGGGCTGCGACGAAGGCCAGATGTTCGTCGCGGGTGATCGCCTTCAGGCGATAGCTCATGCGCAGCGCTCCTCTGTTCGACGCGCCACCCTACTGAGGCACGTTGCACGAACCCAGGCCTCACAGAATGTCACCATTCACGGGATATGGCACAGCCTCTCACCATGCGTCATGGGTTCTTCCGCCAGCTGGGTGCATGCCAAGGCTCACCAGCCGGCCGGGAGTTGTGGTGTCGACCTGACGGGCCTTGGACTGCGCGCCGGCGAGACTGACACGGAGCCCTTCGATCCACTCTCCTTCGGCGGACGCTCGAGCGGAACAGTAAGGCGGGCGTGGCCAGGTTCGCGTGGCGCGGGCGGGAGCGCCTCGGCCTGCACCGCATCAGGGGAACGGAGACTGTGCTGCATTCGATGCAGTGGAACCCCATCCGGATCGGCGAGGGCTACCACCTCGAACCCGACGGCCGGGTAGCCGTCAACCCGTACGCGACCATCTCCGAGGACCCGATCGAGCGCGCGCTCGCGCTGATGGACGTCATGGCCAGCGACGACATACCCGAGGACGCTGCGACGGACCGGTACATCGATGCGATCTCCGACCTGATCGTAGCCAAGTAGAGGGGCAAGGAAGCGCCGCATGTGCTCGGGGTGACCTACCGCGCTGTCAAGCAGTTCGCCGTCTGGAATCCGACGACCATGGCCAGCAGGGTGTCGACGACGAGCGCGTCCGGTCTACCGGTGGTGATCTCGCCGGCGACCCGGGCCTGGCGGACATACATGCGCATCTGCTCCCTCCACTGTCCGACCGCCGTCCGGTACCTTGCCGCCATCCGCACGTCGTACTGAGTGCGATCGGCGAAGGCGATGACCACAGAGGCCTCCTGACGTCGCGTGTCGTCCAACGGCATGACTTCCAGGCAGAGTTGGCGCAGCGCGGACAGTGCGCCCCGGTCGCCGATGGACGCGGCGGCTCCCGGGCGCTGCCTCCATCGTCTCGCTGGGGCCGTCGGCGGGGTGTGGCATGCGAGTACGGCGTTCCTGGTATCGACCACGCAATCGAACGGATGCCGTCGCGCGCTCCGGCGCACGGCTGCAAGCTCGGCTCGCCGATGCCTGTAGGGGCAGATATCGACAGCCTCCCTCTGAACACGAACCGGCCATGGCCTCGCCCCCCACTTCGCGGCGCTCCCCCGACCGTATGCCCTACCAGGCCGACCCAAGTGCGAAGTCACAACGAGGGGCCGCAGCCGGGAGGACGCCTGCGCGTGAGCCTGCAGTCAGCAGAGCCGCTCGTCAGCTCGCCGGGGCCGCCGTTCTCGCCGGGCAAGGGGCGGGTTGCGGTTCCGTTTCGGCTCAACCCTCCTCGTAAAAACCTGCAGTTACGGTATACCAAACTCTTGACGCGCACCTGAAGCGCCCACAGTATTTGGGATGCCATAGCGCGGAACACCGACGTCAAGGAGGCTGACCGGCTGGCGGTGAAGGACACGTCACCCCGGTCGGCCCATGGAACGTTCTCCCCTTCGCACGCTCGCGTGCCCACAACCGTCCTCAGGTCTCTTTTGCCAGCACGGAGGCGTCATGACCACAGCACATCGCCCCGAAGCACCAGCAAGGCCCGAAGGAAACACCCGCCCCTCGTCCCACTCCGAGGAGTACGAGCACACACCCGTCCCCGCGTCGGCCCGCCGCAGTCTGCCGTCCGTCGCCGCCACCTGGTTCGGCTTCCCGATGAACCTGGGCAGCGCGGTCTTCGGCGGAGTCATCGTCTACAACCTCGGCCTGACCCAGGGGCTGCTCGCCATCCTGGTCGGCAATCTGGTGCTGTTCGCCTACGTCGGTGCGCTGAGCCACCACGCGGGCAGCACCGGGAAGAACTTCGCCCTGCTGACCGCCGACACCTTCGGCAGCCGGGGCCGCAACCTGCCCGCAGGGCTGCTCGCCACCGTCGTCATCGGCTGGTTCTCCTTCCAGGTCGGACTCACGGGCACCACCCTCAGTGGAGCCCTCGGCTGGCCCGCCCTGGCGGGCGCGGCCGTCGGCGGCGTCCTGTACACGCTCCTGACGATGGCCGGGATCCGGGCGCTCTCCCTCATCGGGATGATCGCCATGCCCCTGTTCCTCGTGCTCACGGTGGTGGCCCTGGCCTACGGCCTGGACGCCCACACCTCACTGGCGGACACCTTCGGATACGAAGGTGCGGGCACCGCCCTCGGCTTCGGTGGCGCCGTCGCCATCGTCATCGCCGGATTCGCCGACTCGGGCACCATGACGGCGGACTTCACGCGCTGGTCCAAGGACGGCCGGTCCGCCGTCCTCGCCACGCTCACCGCCTTCCCGTTCGCCAACTTCCTCGCCAATGCTGCCGGCGGCCTCGTCGTGGCGGTGGGCGGCACCGCCAACCCCGCCACCGACGGCGGCGGATTCCTCAACCTGCTCACCGGTCACAGCACTCTGCTCACGGCCATCGCCGTGCTTTTCGTCTTCGTCAACCTCGGTTCCGTCGCCTCCCACTGCCTCTACAACGGTGCCGTCGGCTGGTCGGCCCTCACCCCGGTCCGGATGCGATCCCTCACTCTCGTCCTCGGAACCGTCGGTGTGACGCTCGCCCTCAGCGGCGTATGGGGCTACTTCCTCAACTGGCTCAACCTGCTCGGCGTCTTCGTGCCACCGATCGGAGCGGTACTGATCACCGATCGGCTGCTGCGAGACCGGATGGGCAACCGGCCCGCGGGCACGTACCGGGCCACCGCCCTCGCCTCCTGGGCAGCCGGAGCGGCCACAGCGGCGATCACTCACTACACGCTGCCCGAACTCGTGGACCCGGTGGTCGGCATGATCACGGCGGCCGGCGTGTACGCGGTCGCCGAAACCGTCATGCGCCGCAGGCCCACCGTCCAACACGCGGACCCCGCCACATCGGTGTAGCGAGCGCACACCGGACTCGGTGCACCGTGCGGGCGGGCGGGTCGGCCCCTCGCATGGCGAGCCGCCCCCTGACCGCATCACACCTGAACCACCCACCCCCACGCAGAAGGAGACCCCTGTGAACGCCGCGGAACGCGACGAAATCTGCAACCTGACCGCCACGGAGACAGCAGCCGGAGTGCGTTCCGGCGAGCTGTCTCCCATTGAGGTCACCGACGCGGTCCTGGACCGCATCGAGGCGGTCGATCCGCAGTTGCACGCGTTCTGCACGCTCGTCCCTGATCGCGCGCGGGCCCAAGCCCGGCGCGTGGCCGACGACTTGGCTGCCGGGAGGGATCCCGGCCCGCTCGCCGGGGTCCCGCTCGGTGTCAAGGATCTGATCTCCACCAAGGGCATTCGCACGACCTCCGGCTCCCCCGCGTACCGCGACTTCGTACCCGACGAGGACGACATCGTCGTCGAGCGCGCCGTGGCCGCGGGCGCGGTCGTGCTGGGCAAGACCAACGCCTCCGAGTTCGGCTTCGGACCGGTGGGCCAGAACCCTCTGTTTCCCACCACTCGCAACCCCTGGAACACGGACCTCACGCCCGGCGGTTCAAGTGCCGGTTCCGCAGCGGCCGTCGCCGCTGGGCTCGGCCCGGTCGCCCTCGGCAGCGACGGAGGCGGATCCATCCGTATCCCCGCCGCACTGTGCGGGTTGTTCGGCTTCAAGGCGTCCATGGGGCGCGTGCCCGTCTACCCCGGCTGCCGAGACGACCGCTACCCGGGCGTCTCCGGCTGGGAGTCGATCGAACACATCGGCCCGCTGACCCGCTCAGTCGCGGACGCGGCACTGGTCCTGTCCGTACTGGCCGGGCCCGACCCCCGAGACCGGCACTCCATCCCCTGCGGCGACGTCGACTGGACCGGCCGCCGCCCGGTTCCCGTACTGCGCGTCGCCTACAGCCCCGACCTGGGCCGGATCGCGGTCGACCCCGAGGTGCGCAGCATCACGGACGCCGCCGTGTCGGTTCTGGAGCGCGACCTGGGCGCCAAGGTCGAGCAGCCGGACTTCCAACTCCCCCACTACGAAGCGACCTTCGGCGCCGTCATCGCGGCCGATACCGACCTCACCGGCCTGCGCGCCCTCGCCGAGCGGTACGGCGACACGATGTCGCCGCGGCTGCTCGACTTCCTCCGTACCCCGTGGACCGCCGAGCATCTGACCGACGCGAACATCATGCGCAAGCGCGTCGCCAACCGGCTCGCCCGGCTGATGGCCGACTACGACCTGATCGCCACCCCGACCGTGTCCACCGCCGCCTTCCCGGTGGGATTCCACGGGCCCGAAGTCATCGACGGCCGGATGGTCGACGCCGACCACTGGACCTCTTTCACGCCCCTCGCCAACCTCGCAGGCCTCCCCGCGGCAAGCATCCCGGCCGGCCAGACTGCCGACGGACGCCCGGTCGGCCTCCATCTCATCGGCCGGCATCTCGCCGACGCCCAGCTCCTCGACGCCTGCGCAGCCTACGAGGAGGCGACCCCCTGGTCCCACATCCGACCGCCGCTCCGGGCGGGACGGTAAACGCAGTGCCCGAGGGGGCCGATCGCCAGCGACCGACCCCTCGGCAACGTGGTGTGATGTCACGCCTTCGGCATCAGGAAAGGTCCGATGCGGATGACCGCGCCAAGGTGCGCGGACAGGCTGCGTTCGGCCGTGGCGGGTCGCCCGGCGAAGCAGGTCGCGGCGGCTGCGAGGGACATGACCCTCGGAGTAGGGCGGCCGACTAACCGTTGACGTCGCGCATCGCACCCTGATCTGCTGCCTTGATCAACGTAGAGGTCAACGCAGCGAAAGCAGATGCCGAGCAAGGGAGCTGAGGCGATGACACCCTCGTATGCACCGGGCCCGCCGACCGCCTGGGTTGTGCAGAACACGCGGAGCGGCGGTCCCGGCCGGGTCGGGGCCTGGCTGCGCGAGGCGGGACTTGGCTTCGAAGTGCTGCGTCCCTACGAGGGTGAGGCTCTGCCCGAGGCGCTCGACGGCAGGCCGCTCCTGGTGCTCGGCGGCGCCTTCCTGCCGGACGACGACGAGCGCGCGCCCTGGCTCCCGGCCACGCGCCGGCTCGTCGGACAGGCGCTGGACGACGGCTCGCCCCTGCTCGGCATCTGCCTCGGTGGCCAGTTGCTCGCACAGGTCGCGGGCGGCAGCGTACGAGCGAATCATGGGCAGCCCGAGTTCGGCAGCACACAGATACGCCTGCGGCCCGAAGCCGCCGACGATCCGCTGCTGTACGGGCTCGGCGAGACGGCCCCAGCGATCGAGCGGCACGTCGACGCAATCACCGAACTCCCGCCGGGCGCCGCCTGGTTGGCGTCCAGCGCGGCCTGTCCCCACCAGGCGTTCCGGGTCGGGGCGCGGGCCTGGGGTGTGCAGTTTCACCCTGAGGCGGAGGCCGACCGGATCGCCGGGTGGGACCGGGAGCGGCTGGCCCGGCAGGGCTTTGACAGGGACCGGTTGCACGCCGAGGCCGTGGCCGACGAGGGCGCCGCGGTCTCGGCGTGGTCGGTGTTCACACGGAGGTTCGCTCAGGTGTGCGCGAGGCTGCCGTGACCGGCTTCGGGGCGGGCGCGGACGCGGCGGCCCCTCGCCGCCGTCCCACCGACACGATGAGGCTGGTGAGCACACCCGCGAGCAGCCCCCAGAACGCGGATCCGATACCGAGCAGCGTCACACCGGACGCCGTGGCGAGGAAGGTGACGACGGCCGCCTCCCTGGATCCGGGATCTGACAGGGCACTGGCCAGGGACGCCTCGATCGTGGCGAGCATGCCGACCCCGGCGACGGCCAGGACGAGCGCGTGCGGCATCGCGGTGAGCAGCGATGCGACGGTCGCGCCGAGCAGGCCGACGCACAGGTAGAAGACACCCGCCCACACGGCCGCGAGGTAGCGCCGCTGCCGGTCGGGGTGGGCCCCGTCGCCGGTGCAGATCGCGGCGGTCATCGCCGCCAGGTTGATGCCGAACGCCCCGAACGGCGCGAGCACCGCCTGCACGGCACCCGTCCACGTCAGGACCGGCGAGACGGGCACCTCGTAGCCGGACCCGCGCAGCACGGCGACCCCCGGCAGGTTCTGCGAGGCCATGGTGACGACGAACAGCGGCACGCCGACGCTGACCAGCACCTTCCAGTCGAACTCGGGAGCCGTGAACACCGGCTGCGCGAGCGACAGTCGGACCCGTTCCAGATGCCATCCCCCGGTGAGGACGGAGGCGACGACGCCGCCGCCGAGCGCGATGAGGACCGCGTAGCGCGGCAGCAGCCGACGCCCGAGGAGGTACAGCACGAACACCGGGAAGGCGATCGCGAAACTGCCGCCCATCTGGGAGAAGAGCCCCGTCCCGAACTCGAGCAGCACACCACCGAGCAGCGCCGATGCCAGCGGCACCGGGATCCGGTCCATGATCCGCGCGAACCACCCCGTCAGACCGCTCACCATGATCAGCACGGCGCTGAACACGAATGCGCCCACGGCCTTTTCCATGGACACCCCACTCAGGCTCGTGGCGAGAAGCGCGGCTCCCGGTGTCGACCAGGAGGTGACGATCGGGACCTTGTGCCGCAGCGACAGGCCCACGCAGGTCACGGCGATCCCGACGCCGAGCGCCAGCATCCACGAGGACACCTCGCGCGCGTCCGCCCCGGCGGCCCTGGCCGCGGTGAACACGATGGCAGCGGCACTGGTCACGCCGACGGTGACCGCGATGAGCCCCGCCGCCACGGCCGAGGGCGGTGCGGTGGCGCGTATACGGGCGAGCGGGGACATGCGGGCATCACTTCCGAAAAGGGGTGCGGGAGAGCGGGTTTCGGGTGTTCTGTAAACGGAACGTTCTGTTTGTGGAACACTAAGGACGCAGGTGGCGGCACGTCAAAGCGCCGACGGGCGCAGAAACGGACGGAACCGGGCAGATGGGTCTGAACGACGAGGTGGGCCGCAGGCTGAAGCGGCTGCGGCAGGACGCCGGCCTGTCCCTGTCGGAGCTCGCGCGCCGCTCAGGCGTCGGCAAGGGCACGCTCTCCGAACTCGAGACGGGTCGGCGCAACCCCACCCTGGAAACGCTCTACGCCCTGACCACCGCGCTCGGCCGCCCGGTCAGCGCCGTCCTCGGCGACCCTCCGCCCGGCGTCGCGGCGGGCGCGGGCGGAGTCTCCGGCAGCGCCGTCACCGCGGTTCTCCTGGAGCGCTACGAGGACGAGGGCGCGGCCACCGACGTCTTCCGCGTCACCATCGCCGACGGCGCGACCCAAGAGTCGGCCGCACATGTCCCGCACACCACGGAGAGCCTGATGGTGCTCTCCGGAACGGCGGTCGTCGGGCTGCTGGACGCGCCACAGACGGCCGGACCTGGCGGTCACGCCCACTGGCCGGCCGACGTCCCTCACTTCTACAGCGCACCGGACGGCGAGGTCCAGGGCGTCCTCTTCGTCCGGTACCCGAAGAGCGCGTCTTCGAAGGATCCTTCCTTGGAAGGGGCTTAGAGGCGCACTCGCACTCACTACGGCTCCGACGCCCGGACCGTAAGCGGCGCGGAGGGGCAGCAGCCGCACGGACGGGCCGACATGCACGGCAGACCCGCGGGACACTTCTCCCCTCCCAGGCCCCCAGCTTCAGCCGACTCGACTACGCCAGCCCATGGACCAAGCGCCCAGTCAGGACCGCCTAGCGCGGCGGCGGGCGATGATCAGACCGAGGACCAGACCCACCACGAGGGTGACGGTGAGGACGGTCCACAGCGGGAGCGCGACCCTCGGGATCCACATGCGGACCGTGACCGAACCCGTGTTGGCCGCGATGAACCAGACCACCAGGCCCGCGAGTACCACGAATCCGATGGTACGCAACCGCATGTCCCGCCCCTTGACCGTCACAGTCGACGGCCCATGTGCCTTCTTTGCGGTGTTCGGAGACATGCCATCCATTATCGGAGGGTTACGCCGACAGGGCGACTCGCACCTTCAACCGGAGTCTCCTCATCGCCCGTCGAGGCCAAGGCCCACCTCGGAAGAAATGCGTCGTCGGCAACCGGATGGCAGCCTTTTCCTGCCGCGCCCCGCACCAGGCTTGATTGCGTTCAGCGGGCTGGACGACCGCGTGGACGACGCGCGGTGAGCAGAGCGATGCCGTCGGCGGTCAGGCCCCCGGCAAAGTCCTCACCTCACGGACCCGAGCACCCCGGAGCCGTACGGGCCACAGGGAGGTTCGTCAATCGCGTTCGGCGGGAGTGAGCAGCTGACCGGTACTCCCTTCCTCGTCTCCGCCCCGCTCATCGCGCCGCACCTGCACGCGCGGTGGGCAACCGCTCGCCTCGACGCTGGGTCTACCCCTGCTTCTCCTGCGGATGCGCGGCGCGCCACGCTGCCATCGACGCGTCCCACTCGTCGCCGGACAGCGCCGTCAGCGACGCCGGGAAGAGGCCGTCCTCCTCCTTGGCGATGTGACGGTGCAGCTCGTCGGCCGCCACCCTTGAACGGCGTACATCGGTAGGGTCCGCGAGATCCAGGGCGGGCAGCAGCGCGCCCAGCTCACGGTGCTCGGCGACCAGCGCATCGATGTAGTCCGTGTATTCCGGATCATCCCGCATCACCGCGAACAGACCGCCCTCCTCGCCCTGCCAGTGCGTGGCCAGCTCCCGTGACATCACGTCGACCAGCTCCCGCGCGGCCGCCGTATCACCACGTTCCAGCGCCCGCACCGCGTCCCCGGCCGCGTCGGTAACCCGTTCATGCTCGGCGATGAACTCCTTGATCAGCGGAATCTCACGGCAACCGCAGTAATGGCACATAGACCCATCACAGACGCCCGCGTCCGACTTCCCGCGCCGTCGGGGCGGGCGCCGCTCCCGTGCTCACCCATGTGCCCCAGCCAACGACGACAGCAGTAGCTGTCTCCCCGTTCACGAGCTCCGGCGCCAGGGCGATCAGGGCCCGCAGCCTCTAGCCCAGGGATGTTCTCCGTGCTCGACGACCATCAGCTCGACGCTCTCGCCACCAGACCGCATTGACGTGGATTACCGATCACCCGCAGCACCGCCACGACCCAGTTGGGTAGACAGCTTGGCCGACCGCGTGCTCGCGCTCCGACCGGGGTGACCGCTCGCGGGCCGGAGCCTGGCAAGCTCCGGCCACAAGCCGCCCCTCACAACATCCGGCACGCCATCCGATCGCGCGTCGGACCGGGCGTCTGAGCCAGCATCCCGCAGTACGCGCTAGCGCATCGGCGCGCGTTCCCTCTCGGTGGCGGGCGGGGCGCCGACACATTTGCCACGGCGAAGCCCGGGACCGTCTTCGCGCTCTAGAGATCCGTGCCGGTGTTGCCCTCGTCGTTCGTAGAGTCTCGCCGCTTGGTCTCGCCCTTGGTGGAAGGGCCCTTCTCCTGCCCCTCCAACAGCTCCAGGAGCGCAGCATCTGCCTTTTTCTGGTCTTCCTTTGTCAGGTCGAGAGGGGCGTTGATGTAGACGGCATACCGGTCGGGATAAATGATGTTGGTGGTCCTCAAGGTAAACGTCAGAAGCGAGCGCCAACCCTTGCGGTGGCCAACCCTCACTTGGATTCGGACCTTGTAGTCACGGGCCTCCGCAACCAACCCAGAAAACGGTGCCTCGAACTCGATGAAGAGTTGTTGCGCCTCTCTGCCGGCCACAACGAAGCCGGCCGGCAGCTTCTGTTCCTCGTCCGGCCCGGGTTGGAGGCGAGATGGTGACGATGTCCATAGGAGCGGCAGATGGGAGGCGGGCTCATCCGGGAAGCTCAGCATGAGATCCTGCACGACTATCGGCTTGGCACCGGTGTTGTGAAAGACGAGCGGAAGCCGCAGGCGAGTCATTGAGCCGTGGCAAATCGCTGCAAAGGAATGAGGCTCCCACGTCTCCAGGCGCCCTTGCCTGGCGTTGATCCACCAGAATGAGGCTACGGTGAAGACCAATGCACTGGCTGACACAACGCTGGCAGCAGAAAGCGATGAGAACGCATTCTGATCAACAGCGGCCATCAGCGGAAGCACAAATTCAGTGTGCCAGTGTCAGGGTGGGTACGCTAAACGTCGCCCATGGGGCAACGGCAGCTAGTGCCGTCTCGGGCAATGTTCGCCCTGTCTTGCGTTGGTCCGTGCGCCTTGCGGTTGGGTGGGCAGGCTGGGAGGCTCGGGCTCATGTCGATCTTGGTCAGGGCTGCCGAGCGCGAGGACATGCCGGCGCTTGTCCGCCTGCGTCTCGCGAATGCTGAAAGGCACGCCGCGTTTGCCGGACTCTTCGGCATGGAGGCCATCGCGTACGCCTGGGATCTCAACTAGCCCCGCAGGCGTGGGCATGCCTCGCGCTCTTCCTCCTGATCCCGCTGCTCACGGCCCGTACACACAGAGAGAGCGCGTCTTGACGGTCGGCGCTGCCGTACCCTGCGCGCTCCTCGCCTACGCCCTCATCGAGCTGCCCCTTCAGGCACTCTTCGCGACTTCGGATCCCGCGCGACCAAGTGGCGTCAGTGCCGTCAGACCCAGGCGACGGCGTCCTCGACGGGCACGCGGGGCAGCCGCGGGAACCACGGGTCGGCACCGGGGTGACCGATGTTGACCACCAGGTGTGAACACCAGCTGGTACCGGCGAAGAACTCCTCGTCCACGCCGGCCTTGTTGAAGCCCGCCATGGGACCTGCCGCGAGCCCCGCTGCGCGCACCGCGAGCAGGAAGACCCCGGTCTGCAGTGCCGAGTTGTAGGCCGCGATGCCCTCGCGCGCGTCGATCTGGTCGGCGAACGCCGCTCGCAGCATGTCGCCGCGGGCCGGGAAGACTGTCGGCATCTGCTCGTGGAAGTCGGCGTCGTACGCCAGGATCGCCACGGCCGGCGCACCGAGCGTCTTGGCCCTGTTTCCCTCGTCGAGATGCCGGACGAGTCGCTCCTTGCCCTCGCGGGTGCGCACGAAGAGCACACGCAGAGGCTGGCCGTTGGCGGCGCTCGGCGACCAGCGGGCGAGTTCCCAGATCATGGCGAGTTCGTCGTCGGCAACGGCCACCTCGGCGAAGGTGTTCGCGGTGCGGGCCTCGGTGAACAGCACCTTTCGTCCGGCGTCGTCGAGGACATCGAGGGTCTGCGGTTCGCGGTCGGTCATGCTCATCTTTTCTCTCTTACTTCGGTTGTGTGTGGTGCCGGGGCGGGTTGACCGCCCCGGCACCACCCCGTGGGGACGGGGTTTGCGGAGCCGGGCGGGGCACAAGGACCCGGTGCTGTCACGTGGGCCTGTGGTCCCCTGACCGACGTCATGTGTGGTGTGTTGAACGCTTGTTCCGCTCCGCGCCCAAGCGGGCGAAGTAGGCGATCAGTTCGGGGTTGTCGACCGCCGAGGGGTTCAGGACCTGCTCGGCGGGGGCACCCTGGAGCAGGCGCTTGACGGGAACCTCGAGCTTCTTGCCGGTCTTCGTGTGCGGGAGCGCCGGTACAGCGAGGATCTCGTCGGGGACGTGGCGGGGTGAGACGCCGGCGCGGATCGCGTCGCGGATCCGGTCGCGCAGGGGGTCGTCCAGGCTGACCCCGTCGGCGAGGACCACGAAGAGCGGCATCCAGTAGCCGCCGTCGGGTTCCTCCGCACCGATGACGAGGGCCTCGAAAATCTCGGGGAGGCGTTCGACGGCGTCGTGGATGTCGGCACTGCCCAGGCGCACGCCGTTGCGGTTGAGGGTGGCGTCGGAGCGGCCGTGGACGATCACCGAGCCGTGCGAGGTAAGCGTGATCCAGTCGCCGTGCCGCCACACATCGGGGTAGGCGCCGAAGTAGGCGTCGCGGTAGCGGCTGCCGTCGGGATCGTTCCAGAAGTACAGCGGCATGGACGGCATGGGCCGGGTGACGACCAGTTCGCCGACCTGATCGAGGACAGGGGCGCCCGTCGTGTCGTAGGCGGCCAGCGCCACGCCCAGGCCGGGGGCAGACAGCTCCCCCGCCCAGACGGGGGTCGTGGAGGTGCTGCCGGCGAAGCCGGAGACGATGTCCGTGCCGCCGCTGGTGGAGGCCAGCTGGACGCCTGCGCCCACGTGGTCGCGGACCCAGGGGTAGGCGGAGGCGGGCAGAGCGGAGCCGGTGCAGCCGACGACACGGACGGCCGACAGGTCGTGCACGGAGGGTTCGATGCCCAGCTTGGCCATGGCCAGCAGATACTGCGGGCTGGTGCCGAAGACGGTGACCCTGTGACGGGCCGCCAGCTCCCACAGGACGTCCGGACGCGCCTGCGGTGCCGGGCTGCCGTCGTAGGTGCAGGTGGTGGCACCGGTCAGCAGGGTGGAGACGACCAGGTTCCACATCATCCAGTGGGTGGTGGTGTACCACAGCAGGCGGTCCCCTGCGCCCAGATCGGTGTGCAGGCCGAGCATCTTGAGGTGTTCGAGCAGGACCCCGCCGTGCCCGTGGACGATGCCCTTGGGCAGTCCGGTGGTGCCGGAAGAGAACACCACCCACAGAGGGTGGTCGAACGGTACCTGGACGAAAGAGAGGTCCTCGGTGCGGGTGGCCGCGTCCTCCCAGGGCACCGTCAGCCCCGGGTGCCCGCCCTCGGGCCAGGTAAGGCCCACGTGCTCCACGAGCACCGTGGCCTTCAGCGTCGGCAGGGCGGCGGCGAGTTCGAGCGAGGCGGCGCGACGGTCATGCGTGGTGCCGTTGAAGAGGTAGCCGTCCGCGGTGATGAGCACCGTGGGTTCGAGCTGGGCGAAGCGGTCGGCGACGGCCTTGGGTGCGTAGTCCTGGCCGCACACCGACCACACCGCGCCCAGGCTGGCGGTGGCGAGGAAGGCGATGACGGCGTGGGGAGTATTGGGCAGGTAGCCCACCACCCGGTCGCCCTGTCCGACGCCCAGGTCGCGCAGGCTGGCAGCGACCGAAGCGACCCGGGAGCGCAGCTCCTGGCCCGTGATCTCGTAGCCGGCTCCGGTCTCGTCCAGGGCGATGATGGCGGGAGCGTCCGGCTGTAGGTTGCGCAGCGCGTGGTGGGCGTAGTTGAGGGTGGCGCCGGGGAACCAGCGGGCGCCGGGCATGGTCTCCTCGTCCAGCACCCGCTCGTACGGAGTCGTCGCGTCGATGTCGAAGTACTCCCACACCGCAGCCCAGAACCCTTCGAGGTCGGTCACGGACCACTGGTACAGGGCGGGGTAGTCCGTGGGCTCCTGGATCCCTTCGGCACCCCGGTGCCGGGCCGCCCATCGGGCGAAGTCCGCGATGCGGCTGTGGGCGGCCGACTTCGGGTCGGGGGTGAAGAAGGGTTCCGTATACGGCTCAGGGTGCGGGGTGGTCATGGTGTGGTGCTCCTCGTCAGGCGGGCCGGGCGTCGGCGGTTCGGCGGGCCGTGTGCAGCAGGGGGGCCCAGGCGACGGTGTCTGTGAAGTCGCCGGTGCCGGCCGGGATGGTGTCCATCACGACGCGGTCGGGGCGCAGCAGGACGGCGTCGGCACGGCCGCGTGCCAGCCAGCCGGACAGGGTGCTGTCGTCGCCCAGGTCGTCGACGCGGATCGTCGAGGCGCCGAGTGCCGTGGCCACGGCCGTCATCTGCGCCGTGGGCGGCACAGCGGTCAGGACGGTGAAGGAGTCCCCGAGGACGTCATCGAGGCGCACTCGCCTGCCGTCATGCCGCACCCAGGGCTGCGGGCAGAAGGTGCCGGCCAGCACGCGGCCGGTCAGCTTGGGGCGGCGCCGTACGAGTGGACCGGCGGTCAGGGCGGGACTGAGGTCACGGCTCACCGCCGCGGTCACACCGGGGATGCGACAGGCCGTGCCCACGGCGGCCCGGCGGAACGCCGCACCCCGGTCCTGTCCGCCGGTCATGGCCCAGCCGACGGCGACCGCGATCCGGATCACATGGCGGGCGTGCGGCTTGCGTTCGCGTTCGTAGGTGTCCAACAGCCCCTCGGGTGCGCCCTGTTGGAGGACGCGGGCGAGTTTCCAGGTGAGGTTGTGGGCGTCGCGCAGGCCCGCGCACAGACCCTGGCCGACGAAGGGCGGGGTGAGGTGGGCGGCATCGCCCAGCAGGAAGACGCGCCCCCGGCGCCACCGATCGGCGAGGCGGGCCCGGAAGGTGTACTGGGCCTGCCGGATCACCTGGAAGTCGTCGCCCAACGAGGCATCGGGCGGCAGGTCCACCCAGGGGGCGACCAGCTCGCGCAGGCGCTCCCATCCGTCCGGGCCGTCCAGGTTCTGGTCGTCGGCCAGCCTGAACTCCCAGCGGTAGCGGTCCTCGCCGACGCGCATGAAGGTGGCCGGCCGGTTGGGGCAGCAGATCTGCTCGACGCCTTCCCAGGTGCGTACCGGGCGGCTGGTGCGCACGTCGATGACCCGCCAGCTCTCTTCGAAGTGCAGGTCCTCCCAGAGGGTGCCGATGGCGTCACGGGTGACGCTGCCCGCACCGTCGCAGCCGAGGACGGCATCGGCCCACAGGTGCTCCTCCTCGTCGCTGTCGTCGCGCCGGAAGGTGACCCGGACCGGACCCGTGGGATCGTTCGGTCCGTCGATGTCCTGGGTGACGGACACGACCTCCACCCCGCCCCACAGCTCGCACTCGGGGCGGCGCGCCAGGGCGTCGCGCAGCAGGCGTTCCAGATCGGGCTGGTCGAACATGCTGGTCTGCGGGAATCCGTGGTGCCCGTGCAGGGACCGCGGGAACTCG
This sequence comes from Streptomyces sp. NBC_00009, assembly GCF_045040855.1. Taxonomy (NCBI): domain Bacteria; kingdom Bacillati; phylum Actinomycetota; class Actinomycetes; order Kitasatosporales; family Streptomycetaceae; genus Streptomyces; species Streptomyces sp. NBC_00009. The sequence goes on along the minus strand of NZ_CP108312.1, from coordinate 8,363,076 downwards.
CTGATCACGCGGCGCCGGGCGTCCAGCAGCCGTAGTCCGGGCGCCGAGCGGGTGAGGGAGGCGAACTCCTCGTGTACACCTACGCTCTGCAGGATCCGGCGGATCTCGTCATCCACGACGACGGCGCGCGGCAAGGGGTAGACGTCCCGGTGGCGGTCCAGTACGACGCTGCGCACTCCGTGCCGGGCGAGCAGCAGGGCGGCCGTGACCCCGACGGGTCCGGCACCGATGATCACCACCGGCCTACGGACTGTGGCCTTCACGGTGCGTCCGTAACGGGGGTCCGCTGCTCGCCGAGGTCGATCCGTCCGTCGGGGGTGGCGATCGTGGCGGTGATGAGGTCACCGCTGTGCAGGTACTTGGGGTTCTTGCCCTGGCTCTTGAAGAATGCCTTCCACTTCAGTGCGGGCGGCAGCAGCGCAGCGATCTTCTCGGCCGCCTTGGGCGGGGCCTTCAGGGCCGTGCCGCCGGGAGTGCCGGTCAGCAGCAGGTCGCCTGGGGCGAGGGTCTGGAACCGGGCGAGCAAGGTGAGCGCCTCTGCGGGCCGCACGATCATGTCGGCCAGCGTGCGGTCCTGGCGTGACACGTCGTTGACCGACAGCCGCAGCCGAAGATTCAGCAGATGGGTGAAGTCCTCGGGCTCCAGCAGGGCCAGGTACGGACCCGTCGGCGTGAAGGTCGGATATGACTTGCTCTCGTAGAACTGGGTCTTGGTCAGCTGGACGTCGCGGGCGCTGACGTCGTTGGTCAGGACAAGGCCGGCGACGTAGCGCGGCAGGTCCTGCTCCTCGACGACGGTGCCCACGGGCAGGGTCGCGCCCATGACGAGGCCGAGTTCCACCTCGTAGTCGAGGAACTTCACGTGCGCGGGGCGGATGATCGTGCCATGGGGGCCGCTGACCGAGCCGGATGCCTTGCGGAAGAAGGTGGGCGGGATGTCGCCGGTGAAGCCCGAATCCTTGGCGTGGCTGCGGTAGTTGACCATCTGGGCGACCACCCGGCAGGGGGTGGTGACCGGGGGGAGCGCCACCAGGCCGGCGACGGGCGTGCCGCTCCCGGCGGAGGCGGCGGCTTCGCGGACGGCGTCCCGGTCGGCGAGCAGTTCGGCGGTGGTGGCCGCCTTGGTCTCGACGCGGACGGCGCGTTCGTCCCGGACGACCCACCAGCCGTCGGTGGTGCGCAGAACGTTGGTACTCATGAGCTCATCGCTTTCATCAGGCCCAGCAGGCGTGCGGGATCGAGTTCGTTGTCGCCACGCAGGGCCGTCATGACCTCACGCAGCTTGGCGGGGGAAGGGTTGGCGCCCAGGAAGTCGCGGGTGACCGGCGGGCCCCACTGGGCCAGGCCGCTCGCCGACATCGGCGCCCAGCCGGGGTCTAGGTCGCAGGAGAAGAGGTCGCCGTCGGCGAAGTGCTCCAGCATGAAGTGGTCGGGGTCGCGCCAGTAGTCGAACAGCTGGCTGCCCTGGATGTGCCGGCCGATGCCCCAGCTGCGCTTGTAGCCGCGCTCGGCGAGGTACTCCCCACCGGCGGCGATCGTGTCGAGGTCGGTGACCTGGTAGGCGGAGTGGACGTAGCCGCTTCCGGGCCCCAGGTGCAGGGCCAGCGTGTGGTGATCGACGGCCACGCTCCCCTGGTCGCACCGGACGAACGCCATCGTCGGCCCGCGCCCGCGCTGCCCGTCCAGGAACAGGAAGTCGGACACGATCATCCCGAGGGTGTCCAGGTACCAGTCCAGGGTGCGGGCGAACACCTGTGTCTCCAGCACCACATGGCCCAGCCGCTGGATACGGGACGGCTCACGGGGCGGACGTTGGGTGGCGTTCGTACGACGGTGATCGGTGCCGAAGTTGAGGATCAGCGGCTGCCGCTCGGGCAGGGCGGGCAGCTGCTCGGCGCAGTGCACGACCCGGACCGGCAGGCCCGAGGGATCGAGCAGAGCGACCGACTGCCCGCCGCCCGGTACGTCGATGTCCCGGACGGTACTGCCGGTGGCGCGGGCCAGCCGGTCCAGGTCGGCCCGCTCGGCCGCGCGGAACGCCGGCCCGATGAACCGCGACGCACGCCCCTTGCGGATCACCATGCACGGTGAGCCGGCGAAGGTGCCGCGCAGCCACAGCTCGCCCTCGGTGCGGGCGGCAATCGCGAAGCCGAAGTCACGGGCGAAGACCTCGGCCCGGTCCAGGTCGGGCTTCTCGAACTCCAGCCAGCCCAGGTCGGCCACCTTGATCACGGGATTCCGGGACCGTCCCGGATGCTCGCCGCGCAAGGAGCCCTGCTCACTGTGGAGGTCTTGGTGGGGCGTCTGGGGAGCGGCCCTGTTAACGGAGGTGTGGGACATGGTGTCCTCCAAGCAACACTGCTGCAATGAGGAAATCATCAACTTTGGCGTTACCCATCGTCAATAGGGTGGACCCAAATAATTGATAATCTCATCAGTAATGGCAGACTGATCGTGACGGTTGTTACACTCGCCGTATGCCGACGTCAGCCCCGCCCAAGAACCGCTTCGAACGGCGCCGTGCCGAGACCCGTCAGGCGCTCGTCCGTGCGGCCCGGCAGATCCTCGCGGAGACCGGGGACACCAGCGCCAGCATCCAGGCCATCGCCGAGCGCGCGGACGTCGGTTTCGGCTCCTTCTACAACCACTTCGAGTCCAAGACGGAGCTGTTCGACGCCGCGGTGACAGACGCCCTGGAGGAGTTCGGGCAGGTCATAGACGAGCGCGTACAAGAAATCGACGACCCGGCCGAGCTCGTCGCGGCGGGCTTCCGGCTCACCGCCCGGATGGCCGACTCCCACCCCGAACTCATGCGGATCCTGCGTGACCGCGGTCTGGCCCAGATCCACACCGACCGGGGCCTCGCCCCTCGAGCCCTGCGCGACCTGGAGATCGGCATCGCCTCGGGCCGCTTCACCTGCACCAACCCGACCACTGCCCTGTCCGCCCTCGGCGGGACCCTGCTGTCCCTCGTGGCACTGCGGCTGGCCCGCCCCGACCTCGACGGCGACGAGGCCGCCTCGGACCTGGCCGAGATGGCCCTGCGCATGCTCGGCGTCCCGCCGGACGACGCCCATCAGGTGACCCGGCGGCCGCTGCCCGGCCTCAGTTGACCAGGAGCACCGGCTGCGCCAGGGCCCGTGGACACCGAAAGCCCTGGGCGCCAACCCGTCCGCCGGTGGCCGCGCAGACCGTCATCCTCGACCCCGCCCAGTCCGTGAGGCCGGGCTCCTCCCGGACACCGCGCAACCAGATGCGGCTAGCTGAGGCTTCGCGGTCAACCAGGGCGGCGTAACGTCGTCAGCGTGGACTTCACCGCGGACAGTCTCCTGTCCCGTGCCGCGCATGAACTCAGCCCGCGAGCGGACGAGGGATTCCACGACGTAGAGCAATGCCTGCGGCGCGAGGTCCCCGAGCTGTGGGACGAGCCGGACATCGCACAGATGACGCGGGAGAACATCACCGAGCACGTCATCACCATGCTTTTCGGTATCGAGCACGACATCGAGCCAAGGCGGATCGATCCGCCGGCCCGCGACGCAGAAGCGCGTGCGTCGGCTGGCTCAGCGCGGGAAGCCGGTCACAGCGATGCTGCGCGCCTTCCGGCTCGCGCAGGGCCATATCCTCGACCGGCTGCTCGAAGAGCTGCCCCGGCTCACCAGCGATGCAGAGCCGATCACCGCGGCAACACGCAAGCTGATCGCACTGTCGAGCGAGTACATGGACCACACGTCGGAGACGGGCGTCCTGGCCTTTCAGGAGGAACGGGATCGCCAGGTGCAGTGGCGGCTGTCGGTAATAAACGAAGCGAGCACACGCGTCGGAACGACGCTGGACATCGCGCGCACCGCCCAGGAGTTGGCGGACCTGGCCACCGAGCACCTCGCCGACGCCGTCACGATTGACCTCCTCGACACGCCTTCCGAAGAGGAGCCTCCTTCGGAGGCCACATCCGTGGTCCGCCGGGTCGTCTCGGTGATGGACGATTTCCCCGAGACGACCTACCTGGCAGCGATCTACGGGGAATCGTCAGTTGCGCCGCAGCAGCTCCACAGGTATCCGGACAGATCCCCACCGGCTCGCGCCCTGGTCACCGGCCAGGCCTCACAGCACCACCTCGGCCCGTCCGCATCGATGCTGCTGGTACCGCTGTGCGCTCGAGACGCCACGCTGGGTGTCGCTCAGTTCTTCCGTCACCACAAGCCCGATGCGTACGGGGACGAGGACCTGCTCCTCGCCCAGGAGATCGCAGCCAGGGCAGCGGTGGCCATCGACAACGCCCGCCGATACACGCACGCGCGCGCCACCGCCCTCACCCTCCAGCGCAGTTTGCTCCCGCGCGGTACCCCTGTTCAGTCCGCGATGGAGGTCGCCTGCCGCTACCTGCCTGCTGCCGCCGATCTCGGTGTGGGCGGCGACTGGTACGACGTCATCCAGCTGTCCGGTGCCCGGGTCGCACTCGTGGTGAGCGACGTGGTCGGCCACGGCATCCACGCCGCCGCCAACATGGGCCGGCTGCGGACCGCCGTGCGCACCCTCGCCGACATCGACCTGCCGCCCGACGAACTCCTCACGCACCTGGACGACGTCGTCATCCGCCTGTCCGCCGAAGTCTCTGCCCAACCGGACACCGAATCCGCGGGGGACATCGGGGCCACCTGCCTGTACGCCGTCTACGATCCCGTCGCCAGCCGCTGCACCCTCGCCCGTGCGGGACACGTCCTGCCCGTCGTGATGATCCGGGACGGAACCGCCGACATCCTCGAGCTGTCCCCGGGCCCGCCACTCGGCCTGGGCGGCCTGCCGTTCGAGGCGGCGGAGATCGACCTGCCCGAGGGCAGCCTCCTCGCCCTCTACACCGACGGCCTGATCGAGGCCCGCGACCACGACATCGAGACGGGTCTCACCCTGCTCCGCCAGGCCCTCGCCCGGCCCGCTCTCTCCCTGGAGGCCGCCTGCGACACCGTCCTCGAAGCGCTGCTGCCCGCAGACCGACCGCACGACGACGTGGCACTCCTCCTGGCCCGCACCCACACCCTGGGGGACAGTCAGGTCGCCACCTGGTACGTGGATACCGACCCGGCCGAGGTCGCCCGGGTCAGAGCGAGCGTCTCCAAGCAGCTGACTACCTGGGGACTGGAGGAACTCGACTTCACCACCGAACTGGTCGTCAGCGAACTGGTCACCAACGCCATCCGTTACGGCCAGCCTCCCATCCAGCTGCGTCTCATCCACGATCGCACCCTCATGTGCGAGGTCGCGGATGCCGGCAGCACGACTCCGCACCTGCGCCGGGCCCGTGTCTTCGACGAGGGCGGGCGAGGTCTGTTCCTCGTCGCCCAACTCGCCGAGCACTGGGGAACGCGCCATGCCCGAAGTGGCAAGACGGTCTGGGCAGAGTGCGCCCTGGCCGCGCCGGAGCTCTTCTCCGGCGCGGCAGCGCTGGACGTGGAGGGTATTCCTGGGGTCGTATGAGCACCATCTCGCCCGGCCCGCCGAGACGATCACGAGGTTTCTCGACGCCTGCTCCAGGGTGTCCCCGCCGAGCAGGTCCTGAACCCCGCGGCGGTCGACAACCCCGACCTCGTCGCTTACTTCGCCGGCCTGGGAGCCGACCGGCGACGGCAGCGCGGCGGCACTCCGTCCGCGGACGACGCGGCGAGGAGCAACATGTGACGTCCTCGAGATGCCAGCTGCACCGCAGACCGCGATCAGGGCTGTGACGGCGCCCGCACTACTGTGGCGCCCGTCGCTCCCACGGCAGCTGCCGAAAAGACGTGCCGACTTCGACCGCAGCCGACTGGTCGTCAACTGTTCAGGGCGCCGAGGAATTCCAGGAGCGCCGCATTCACCTCGCCGGGGCGTTCCTCGGCGATCCAGTGGCCGCAGCCGGGCAGGATGTGCGCCGGTCCGACGGTCGGGTGGAGCGTGGGCAGGGCGGGGAGGAGTTGGTCTATCCCCGGGAATCCGTAGACCAGGTCCCGATCGCCGGTGATGTAGCGGCCGGCCATCTGGTACTGGGCGCCCTCCCATGGGGCGGTCAGCTGCCAGTTGCGGTCGAAGTTGCGGTACCAGTTGAGGGCGCTGGTGAACCCGGCTTCGGTGAACTCCGTGGCGAGTGTGTCGATGTCGGCCTCGGTGAGCCAGGCGGGAAGTTCCTCGGGGTCCTCGAAGAGGTCCAGGAATCCGTTGCCCGGTGGGACGAGCGGCTCGATCGGCGGGTCGCTGTGCGGGTTGTCGCCGGAAAGGCCGTACATCACGCGGCGGAAGGTGGCGTGCGGGTCCTTCGCGAGCTCGGTGTCCGCGACGCCGGGGCTCTGGAAGTAGTTCCAGTAGAACTGGCCGCCGAACCGCTCGCGCATCGCCTGCAACGGAGGAACCGGACCGCGCTTTGCTGATAAAAACCTCATGTATGAGGTTTTTATCCTAGAAGGAGCTCGTTCATGCCTGCAGTACTGATACACGGCGTCCCCGACACCCACCATGTGTGGGACGGCGCGCGCCAGCACCTGAGCCGAAGTGACGTCGAGGCCTGGGACCTGCCCGGCTTCGGCGCACCGCGGCCGCAAGGCTTCGGCTCCACCAAAGAGGAGTACGTCGATTGGCTCATCGATCGGCTGGAGCAAGTCGGCGAGCCGGTGGACCTGGTCGGCCATGACTGGGGCTGCATTCTCACCGCGCGCGTCGCTTCGATACGGCCGGACCTGGTTCGTACGTGGGCCGGAAGCAGCGCTCCGGTCAGTGCTCAGTACGGCTGGCATCCGCTGGCCAAGATCTGGCAGGACCCGGTCGAGGGCGACCGGTTCATGAACGAGCTTGACCCAGCGTCCTTCGCCAAGGACCTGAGCAAACTCGATGTCCCGGCTGACGTGGCCGAGGAAATGGTCCGTCGCGTGGACGGGTCGATGAGAGATAGCATCCTCAAGCTGTACCGCTCCGCCGTGACGGTGGGCGCGGAGTGGGAACCGGAACTGGCGAACGTGTCCGCGCCGTCCCTGGTCCTCTGGGGGACGCTCGACCCGGCCTGTCCGATCGCGTTCGCCGATGAACTCGGCGAAGCTGTGCGAGCGTCCCGGGTCGTCAAGCTCGATTGCAGCCACTGGACGTTGATCCAGAAGCCCGCCGAGGTGGCCGCAGCCCTTGAGGCGCACTGGAATGCCTGAGGAGCTGTTGTCTGTCCGGCGTGATGAGCGCGTTTTCTCCGATGAGGCATGGGCTCGGCGACTCCGTGGGAGTGGTGGCCTGTCGTGTCGCCGATCCCGGAGGGAGGTCGCGGATGTCGTTGGCCGTCGGACTGCCGGAACAGGCGGGTCGATGCGGTACCGGCTCGAGGGCCGGCATTGCCGGACAAACAACAAGGGGCCCCGCCATCCTGCGCCTCAGTGGTCCCTTGTGGCCTGTCGTGTCGCCGTTGGAAGCGACCGTATCCAGGCCCCCACACGCGGACATCCACTGCCGGGCGAGGTCCGGGTGAAACGGACGGCCAGGAGGAGCTGGTGGCTATACCGCTCCCCCACTGACTCCCCCATGGCCGGAGTACGCAGCCCGTCCGCATCCACCAGCACCGGTACGTCGGCGTCCAGCACCTCCGCCACCACCTGCGCGTTGTCGCCGATGCCCGGTACCTCGACCGCGCTGGGCTGACAGCCGACCGGCCTGACGGCGTCCCTCGAACTACCTCCGCACGGCACACCTGGTTGAGGATCCGCCCCCCCCACCGGCAGAACGCCATGCTCCGCGGCCGCGCCACCTGCCGTCCACCCGTGAGGCCTGTCGTGGGTCGGCGCCGTCAGGATCGCACCAGCGATCGCCGCACCTTGATGCTCCGTGAGCCGGTGCGGAACAGGCAGGAGAGGTCCGGCAGTTCCTCGTCGAGCTCCCCGAGATCCGCTCCCGCCGACTCGCCTTCAACCGCGGAGCCACGTTCAAGGACGCCTTTGCCGTGGCCACGCCACTGCTGGCATCCGACGGCAGTCCGATAGCGGCGATCAGCGCAGCCGTCGACCCCGCAGAAGCGGATCGTCTCGACGACGTCGGCGAGGAGCTCAAGAAGGCAGTCGCCGTTCTCGCCCCCCGGTACGGGCTCAACCACGCCTGATCCCCCGCGCCGACGAGCGCCCAGCTGTCACCCTCCGGTGATGTCCAGCCGTCGCGGCAGCCGTCGGCGCCCGCCTCAAGGGACCATCACCAGCAGGAGGGCGGTGTCGTCGGCAAGCTCTCCTGCTGGCCGGGCGCGGGCGAGAAGTGTGTCGGCGATGTCGTCCAGCGGGCCGGTGGCTTTGGGGAGCACTGTCGCGTAGGGGTCGTCCTGCACGGCGACCTCGCCTCGTGCATGACCCTGCACTCCGGGCAGTGTTCCGGCATGGGCATCGCGGGCGTTGAACTGCTGTCCCGGCTGCTCGCCGAACACGACCACCTGCCCGCCGCCCTCGGCGAGTGAGAGCAACGGCTGCGCCCGTTCGTCACCCGCCACCAGAGTGAGGCCATGCCCAGGCGGCACCTCTTCATGCCCGCCCACCGCTTCGGGTACGCCGCCCGCTGCACCCTCATCCGCGCGGCCAACACCCCTGTCGTCCGCGCTCGCCAAGTCCCTTGTGAACTGACCGTCCACACAAGACCGTGGGCGCCGGTGCTCCCTCAAGCACCGGCGCCCACTCACCCCTGCCCGAGGTGGTCTTGATGAACTTTTGGTTCAGCTACGGGTTCTGTTCAGGTGTCAGGGGACGAGGATGAGGCGGATCGGGTCGCCGATCTTGTTCTCCAGCCGGTTGACCGCGTCGGCGGCCTCGGCGAGCGGGAGGTGGTCGGTGATGGAGGGGGCCAGGTCGAGACGACCGACCTCGGCCAGCCGGACCAGCTCGGTGACGGACTCGGGGGTGCCGCCGTAGTGGCCGCGCACCTGCTTGCCCAGGTAGTTGAAGGTCAGGCCCTCGGTGATGGTGAGGGGCCTGGGGCTGATGCCGACCAGGATGAGGGAGCCGCCCAGGCCGAGTGCGGCGGCGGCCTGCTCGCGCACGGCGGGCACGCCGGCGCAGTCGAAGGCGAAGTCGAGGCCTCGTCCGGCGGTGGCCGCGCGGACCTGGTCGGCGAAGTCGTCAGCAGCCGGGTCGAGGGCGAAGTCCGCGCCGAAGGCCAGGGCGCGTTCGCGGGCGCTGGGCAGCGGGTCGACGGCGATGATCGGCGCGGCGCCGGCCAGGCGGGCCACGCGCACGTTGTGCGCGCCGACTCCGCCCACACCCCAGACGCCGACGGACTGGGCGGGGCGTACGCCCGCGGTGGTGACGACGGCGGCGTAGGGGGTGGAGACCGCGTCGGGGATGATCGCGGCCTGGTCGAAGGGGAGGCTGTCGGGGATGGGGATGAGGGTGTCCTCGCGGGCGACGGTGTACTGGGCCCAGCCGCCGTCGTAGTCGATGCCGGCGGTGCGCATCTGGGTGCAGGGGCGACTGCGCACGCAGCCGGCGCACTGGCCGCAGGTCTTGCCGGCCTCCAGGGTGACGCGGGTGCCGACGGTCAGGCCGCGCTTGAGGTCGGGGCCGAGGGTGTGGATCACACCGGCGACCTCGTGGCCGACGGTGACCGTGTCGGAGGTGGCGAACAGCGGGACGAGGGAGCCGTCGAGCAGGTGGACGTCCGACAGGCAGACGCCTGCGGCCTTCACCTCGATCAGGATTTCACCCGGGCCCGGAACGGGGACGGGTACCTCCTCCACGGCGAACTTCTTGCTGTCCATGTGGAAGCGTCCGGCGAGCATGGTGTCCATGGTGATCTGCTTTCTGTGAGCGGCACGCCCGGCGGTTCGGGCCGATGGGTGCCGTGTGGTGCCGGCGGGGGTGAGTGGTGGCCGGGAGAGTGCGGGTGTCAAGAGCGCCGCACTCTCCCGGCGTCTGGGTGTCAGGCGAAGACGTCCTGCTGGTAGCGCTCGTCCGCTTCGAGCTGGGCGAGCCACTGCTGGGCGGCCTCGTCGTCGCTGCCGGTGTGCTTCCGGTAGATGGCGGCGAGCGCCTCGCGCACGGCGGGTGCCATGCGGCGGCCGTCACCGCAGACGTAGACGTACGCGCCGTCCTGGATGGCCTGCCACACGGTGTCGGCGGCGTTGGCGATGGCGTTTTGGACGAACCGGGCCGGGTGGCCGGTCACCGCGGAGTAGGCGGTGTGCACCTGGGCGATCCCGGACTGCTCCCAGTCCTGCATCTCCTGCCGGTAGAAGTAGTCGTGCTCCGGGTGGCGGCAGCCGACGAAGACCTGGGACAGGCCCACCTCGATGCCGTTCTCCTGCTGCGAGGCGCGCTCCTCCAGGAATCCGCGCAGCGGTGCGATGCCGGTGCCCGGGCCGATGAGGACCAGCGGCGTGGCCGGGTCGGCCGGCGGGGCGAAGGTCGGAGAGGGCACGCGCACGTAGCCGTAGAAGACGTCTCCGGGCTCGAGGCCTGCGATGTAGGAGGAGCAGGTGCCGCGGTACTGGCCGTCGCCGGACAGGGCCGGGCCTTCCAGCAGGCCGACGGTCAGGCGCACGTGGCGCGGGTTGGCCAGCGGGGCGGAGGAGATGGAGTAGAACCGCGGGCGGATCGGGCCCATCATGTCCAGGAAGACCGCCAGCGGCAGCTCGACCGCCGGGAAGCGCTCCAGCAGGCCCAGCACGGAGACCCGCTTGCCCAGGATCTCAGTCTGGTAGCGCTCCTCGGATTCGGTGGTGTCGGCCGTGTAGGCCTGCAGCTGCGGCCGGGTCCACGGGCACTCGGTGTGCTCGGCCAGCGCCTGTATCTGGGAGCGGGTGGCTACGTCCTGCAGCTCCAGGAACTCGGTGAGCAGCAGTCCTGCGGTCACGGGGGTGCCCACCGGGAGGTGGGTGCGGCCGCCGGCCGGCAGTTCCAGGCGCAGGACCTGGTCGCGGTCGACGCCGAGGCGGGCGAGGGCACGGTTGACCAGGGCCGGCTCGTTCTTGGCGAAGACGGCCAGGTGGTTGCCGGTGTCGTAGGTCACGCCGTCGGGGAGCTCGATGGTGATGGACTTCGCGGCCGGGCGCGGCGGCTCGATGCTGAAGTCCCACAGCCCGGTCGCGTCGCTGACGAGTTCCTCGTTGGCGACGACGGTCAGTGAGTAGGCCTGCTCGGAGACGATCGCGGGGCGCACGTCGGCCTCGGTCAGCAGCTGCACCTGGTAGCGCGGGCCGCTGGCCTGGGAGGTGTCGGCCGCGTACTCCTCGGCCAGGGTGGTCCAGAGGGTGTCCATCCAGCGGGTGGCCATGCCGTCGAAGTCACCGGCGGCATCCGCGATGCCGCGCTCGATGACGGGGGTGGCGCCGGCGGCCAGCAGGCCTGCCTCGATCCGCTTGGGGAAGCCCTGGTAGGTGGCCACCCACTGGGTGTTGCCGGCGCCCAGCAGCGCGAACCGCACGTTGGACAGCGAGCCCTCCGGGAGTCCGGCGGCGAGCAGGTCGTCGAAACGCTGCGCGTTGTCCGGGGCCTTGCCGTTGTAGCTGGACGCGACGACGACGAGCAGGCCCTCGGTGGGCAGGTTGTCACCCAACTCGTCCAGGCCGACCACGGTGGTGCCGAAGCCGGAGCGCTCGCTGCGGTCGGCTATGGTGCGCGCCAGGTCCTCGCACGAGCCCAGGCTGGAGCCGTAGGCGACGGTCAGGTTCACCCCGACACCGCTGACCGCGGCCTGCTCCCGGATGTCGTCGGTCTGCAGGTCGACTGCGCCGAAGACGGTCCGCTCGTGGTCCCGACGGGCCCGCACTTTCAGTTCGAAGCCGCCGGGCTTGCGCGTCAGCGCCTCCTTGACGTCCATCTTGTAGTCGTCGGTGTCGACGAACTTGAACTTCTGCAGCACCAGCGCGAGGGCCAGACGGGCCTCGGTGAGCGCGAACTGCCGGCCGATGCAGGCACGCACGCCGTTGCCGAACGGCTTGTAGGCGTGCGGGTGGTGGTTGACCCGGTTCTCCGGCAGCCACCGCTCGATGTCGAACTCCTCCGGCTGGTCCCACGCCTTGGGGTGGGTGTGCAGCGGGCCCTCGAGGAGGTTGACCTGCGTTCCCTTCTTCAGCTCGTAGCAGCCGCCGATGACGGTGTCCTCGATCGGCGACTTGCCGATCATCGGGATGGGAGCCCACAGGCGCAGGGTCTCCTCCAGGATGCGCGGGATCACGTCCATCTGCATGACCGTGTCGTAGTCCGGGACGGTGTCGCCCGGCAGCAGCCGGTCCACCTCGGCGTAGGCCTGGGCCAGCACCTGCGGATTGCGCATCAGCGAGTACGTGGCGAACGACAGCAGACCACTGGTGGTCTCGTGACCGGCGATCAGGAACGTCACCACCTGGTCACGGACGTTGTCGTCGTCCAGCCCCTTGCCGGTCTCCGGGTCGGTGGCCTCCAGCATCAGACCCAGCAGGTCATCCTCAGCGGTGCCCTTCCCCTCACGGCGCTCCTTGATCACACTCTCGACCAGGTCCCGCATCAGCTGGATGTTCGCGCGGTACTTCTTGTCATCGGCCTTGCGCATCTTGGTCATCATCGGCAGCTCCTGCGAGCGCCGCAGCGACTCAACCAGCGCCTCCAGCAGCGCTTTGAGGAAGGGGTGCAGATCCTCCTTGGCGAAGGAGTCGAACCGGTAACCGAACCCCGACAGGGCGATGGTGTCCAGGGTCAGCCGGGTGTAGTCGTCGGTGATGTTGACCGGCTGGCCCTCCTTACGCTCCCACTTGCCCACCAGGTTCTGGGCGATCTCCAGCATCTGCCCGTAGTAGCCCTTCATGGCCCGCTGGCTGAAGGCCGGGAGGAGGACTCGGTGCGCCATGCCCCATTCCTCCTCGTGCTGGTGGGCTGTGAACAGACCGGCTCCCGTGTAGTCCCGGACATGGGCCAGCGGCGTCTTGTCGATCTGCTTGAAGAACCGCGTCTCGTCGCAGACCTCGGCCACCAGGTCCGGGTCCCAGACGAAGACCTGCTCGATGCCGGCGATCTCCAGGCCGTAGAGCCCCTCGGGGAACTGCTTGGACAGCTCGCCGAAGTACTCCACTGGGTTGGTGCTGGGGATCTGCGGCGTGTGGCCGAGGAAGGGGACCCCACGCGGAGACCGGATGGGTCGCAGGTCGTTCTTGGGCTGTGTGGTCATGGCTTGCTCCTCTGTGCAGAGAGGGGACGGGCAAGGGGCGCCGGCGATACCGGGGTGCACCACGGAAACATACGCCGTATGGAATTGGTACCATACGGCGTATGGAAAGTCGACCGCAACCCGGTGCCGTGTGGGCGAAGTCATTTCCATACGCTGTATGAAACTGATACCGTCCGCGTATGGAAAAGGCGAAGCGTCCCCCGCGGGGAACAAGAAAGAGGGACGTGCCTCTGACCGAGGCCGGGATCTATGCCGCCGCCCTGCGGCTCATCGACGCGGACGGGGTCGAGGCGCTCACCATGCGCAAACTCGCGACCGCGCTCGATGCGAACCCGATGTCGCTGTACCACCACGTGCCGAACAAGGACGCCGTGCTGCGCGGCGTGGCGAGAATGGTCGGCACCCAGTTCCGCACCGTGACGCTGGAGGATGCTCCCTGGCAGGAGCGCATCCGCCTGCTCGCCACGGATTTCCGGACGCTGGCGCACCGCCACCCCAAGCTCATGGCCTACTCGTTCAGCCACCAGGCGGACTTCATCCAGCCCGAAGACCCGTTCTGGGTTTCGCTCGCCGCGATCCTGGACGCCGCCGGGGTGCCGCACTCCGAGTTCCCGCAAATCGCCGCTCTCGTGTGCGCCGTCATCACCGGCGTCCTCACCGCCGAGCTCAACGGCGCGCTCCACCAGTGGTCGAGCCTCAAACCGCCCACTGTCGGCGAAGACGGGCTCGCCCCTCCAGGCAGTGACGAGAACGGCGTCTTCCGTCTGGCGCTGGACACGCTCATCACGGGTCTGGAGAGCCGACTCGCCGCCGATGGATGACGCACGGCCAGGACGCCGGCCATTTATTGGGCAGTCCTGAAGCATTGCGGCCTGAGGCCGGCCCGTGCTCGGGCGGGCTCAGGCTGCGGCCCATGAGGAGCCACCCATCATCCAGAAAGGCCCTGTCCACGCGGCCGCAGCAGATGCGCGGTGTGCTGCGGCTGGGCCAGGCGACCGATCTGTGACCCACCTGACCGACCTGATGGTGCACTCCGTCGACGGATCCACCTGCGCGCCCTGTGGGCGCAGCCTGCCCTACGCCACCTCGCGCTCACCCTTGCCCCTGGTTCGCTCACCTGGGTGGTGCGCATGGCCCCCGGTCTCGTACGGTCCCCGGAACCGCAGCGTCCAGGGCCCGGGACGCTACCGTACGGCTCGGTCGCACTCCGGACTACGACCGTGCACATGACTCGACCGGCCGAGCTGCGGACGCGGCAACAGCCGAAGCCTGGCGCTCGGTGCCGGTAATCGTTCACCCCCCGGTCGGCTGGGCCTCCATGTCACCGGGCGTCGGCTGTGCCGTACTGACGGGCACTCAGCCGGGTCTTCAGCAACTGCAACCGTCCCCCCGACCTCGCCGATCTCGTCCCTGCCCGTTGCCGTCCGGCGAGCGCCTTGGCGGAGTTGCGCGGCGTTCTGGCACGACCGAGCAGGTCGTCGCGGACTTCGAGCGGCTCGGTACCTGTCACCGCAAGGGTGAGTCGGCGGTGGGCGTCAGCACGGACTCGGCGACGCCAACGATCTGGCTGATGTCGAAGCCGTCCATGTCCGCGCGGAATTCGGGGCTGGACAGGTACGCCTGCAACCGCTGCTGAACGTCGTCGGCGTCCTGGTAGGAAACGAGGGCGTACAGCTGGGGCGCCTCACTGCCGGTGGTCGCCGGCACCGTCCAGACGCCGTGTGTGGTGATCCTGTGCTTGGCCATACCGGGAATGTGCTTGGACCAGATGTTCTCGTAGGCGACGAGCGCCTCAGGGCTGCGCAGTGTGTAGACGCGAAGCTGGTACTGGGACATGAACACTCTTTCCTTTTCTTCTGCCGCCGGGGCAAAGATCCCCAGCGGCACGGCGGTCGGGAGGCTCGTCTCAGCCTTTTGCAAAGAGGTTCGCCAGTTCGAGGTCCCAGTCGATGTGTCCGGACTCGGTACCCCGTGGCATCACCGCCTCCGTGTTCTCCAAGAAGGCCTTGACGTCCTGCACGGGAACCTCGAGCAAATCGGTGCCCGCGGGTGACCCGAGAACGATGTACATCGCTTGGTCACCACGGCCGACGGCCGACCAGACCCGGACGTCCCCACAGCCGGCGGAACCCTTCAGGCCATCGGCCAGAACATCACGCCCCAGGACCCATTCGACCGGCTCGTCGGTGTCGCCGAAAAGGGCGGCACGGACGACGTAGGGATCAGTGGTCTCGTACCGCAGGCTCAAACCCATGGACAGCGTGTAGGTGCGCGAGATGACAAGCTGCACGGCCACCCCCTGCACGACGGGCTTCAAAGGCTCCATCGACTTTCGCTCCTGCCTGGGCAGCGGTCAGCGACCGCTGATCTCATCCCGGCCATCGTGGTCCCAGCCACGAATCTCGTCCCAGGAGTAGCCCTGCGCGAAGAGCAGGTAGCCGACACCGTGGTCCCAGCGGTAATCGCCGGCGTCGACACTGACGGCCGGGCGCTGGACATCCGCGGACGCAGAAGTCGCGGCCGAAGCGGTGCCCCCGGCACCGAGAACGGCGACACCCGCGACCGCCACGGAGAAAGCGGTGACAGCAATGCGCCTCGTGAGCTTGTTCATGGTCTTCCCTTCCCGACTGGTGCGATCTGCACCATCGGCTGCATGCAGGCGAAGTGCGGCGCCTGGCGTGGTCAATGCTTTTCCATACGACGTATGGAAGTGCTCTACAAGGATTACCATACAACGTATGGAACCGTCCAGGCGGCGGAAATGGCCCGCACGGCTGAAGCAGCGGCATGAACGGCTCGATGTCCTCGCCCGGACCGCGTCGGCCGCCTGGCGAAGTCCACCTGGCCTTCGGGAGGATGCAGACCTGAACCGACCATCTCGGGCTCTGCACCGCGGAGATCAGCCACACCGGTGATCTACTTGCCAGCTATTCCCGAACGTTCATCCACCATTCCCTCGTCGGCGCGACCTCGGACTCGACCACGTCCTGGGCTGAGCCCTCGCCCCGGGGGGGGACGAGCTGCCCGGGATTTCCGTCTCCGCAGCCGTGGCATGCGGGTGCCCGGGTCTGGCCCCATGCTGGAAGGAGGGGTGAGACAACCGAGGGAGTGGTGGGGATGCAGACCGTGGTGGACCTCACGCGCTGCCAGGGCTACGCACAGTGCGTCTTTCTCGCGCCGGACGTATTCGAGCTGCACGGCGAGGAGGGGCTGCTGTACGCCACGGCCGTCCCCGACGACCAGGTCGAGCGCGTGCGCCAGGCCGCGGCGGCGTGCCCGGTGCAGGCGATCCTCCTCGGGGAAGAGGTGAGCAGCGGTGCCCGATGACCTCAAGGACGGCCGCATCGTCATCGTCGGAGCCTCGCTGGCCGGGCTCAGGGCCGCGGAAGCGCTGCGCGAGGAGGGTTTCACCGGCTCACTGACCGTGGTCGGGGACGAGCCCCACCCGCCCTATGACCGGCCACCCCTGTCCAAGCAAGTGCTGCTCGGGCAGGCGACGGCAGACACCACCGGGCTGCCGATGCGCCGGGACCCGGACGCCGAGTGGAGGCTGGGCGTACGCGCCACCGGCGTGGACCCACTCGCGAAACAGGTGCTGCTGGAGGACGGCGAGTCGCTGCCGTACGACCGGCTGCTGATCACCACCGGGACCCGCGCGCGGCCCTGGCCCAACCAGGACGAGGGCGCCCTGGACGGAGTATTCACCCTGCGCACCCGCGAGGACGGCGCAGGGCTGGCCGAGCGGCTGGCCGCCGGGCCGGAGCGCGTGCTGGTGATCGGCGGCGGCTTCACCGGCTCGGAGATCGCCTCCGCCTGCCGGGAACGGGGGCTGGAGGTCACGGTCGCCGAACGCGGCCCCGCGCCCCTGGTGGGCGCGCTCGGCGGCACCCTCGGGAAACTCGCGGCCGCCATGCAACGCAACCACGGCGTCGACCTGCGCACCGGGGTGACGGTCACCGCCCTGCACGGGAACGGCAGCTTCACCGGCGCCGACCTGTCCGACGGCAGCCGCGTCGACGCCGACGTGTGCGTCGTGGCGCTGGGCGCGATCCGCAACGTCGAGTGGCTGGCGGACTCCGGGCTCGCGGCGGGCCCGCGCGGGATCGCCTGCGACGCCGGCTGCCGCGCCTTCAACATGTACGGGATCGTCACCGACGACGTCTTCGCGGCCGGCGATGTGTCCCGGTTCCCGCACCCGCTGTTCGGCTACCAGATGCTCTCCCTGGAGCACTGGGGCAACGCGGTCGAGCAAGCCGAGGTGGCGGCCCACAACATGGTCAATCCGGGGCCCTTGCGGCGCCCGCACCTGGCCATCCCGACGTTCTGGTCGACCCAGTTCGGACTCAACATCAAATCGGTGGGCGTGCCCACCTACTCCGACCACGTGGTCATCGCCCAGGGCTCTCTGGAGGCGCGCCGCCTGGCAATGGTCTACGGCTACCAAGGGCGGGTCACCGCCGCCGTCACCGTCGACATGGCCAAGTCGCTCGACTACTACCGGCACCTGATCGAGACGGCCGCGCCGTTCCCGCCCCCACCCGGCGCGGCGGACCGCGCGATCGCGGCCGACGTACCGATCCCCTCCGACGTGCCGGATCCTTCCGCACTCTCCCACGGCCCCACCGTGGCGCTCACCGGATACCTGCCCGACCGCCGGCTGACTGTGGTGCACCCCGGCTGACCCACGTCCCGCCCCACCACGAGGAGCCACCATGGCCTCCGACACCCTGCTGGCCCGGATCACCGACTACGCCAACCGCCCCGACCCCTACCCGCTGTACGCCGAACTCCGCGAGGCGGGGCCCGCTGTGCGACAGGCGGACGGCAGCTACCTGATCGGCACCTACCACGAGATCGTCGCGCTGCTGCACGACCCCCGGATGAGTGCCGATCCGCGCTCGCGCACCGCTCCCGCTCCGTACGAGGTGACACGACAACCGTCGTTCCTGCGGCTCGACGACCCCGAGCACCACCGGCTGCGCAACTCGGCCATGCGGCCGTTCGGCCCGCCGCACAGTCCAGGCCGGGTCGACTCCATGCGGGGCGAGATCGTCCAGCTGACCAAGGAACTGGCGGAAGTGTTCCAGGAGGGCAGGCAGATCGACGTCGTCGACGACTTCGCCTACCCACTGCCCGTGACCGTGATCTGCCGCCTGCTCGGCATCCCGGACAAGGACGAGCAGCTCTTCCAGGACTGGACCGACACCCTCGTCGCGTCCGCCGACATCGGGCCCGAAGGTGACACCGCCGAACGGGACCAGGCAGCCGGCCAGGCGCAGCAGGAGATGGGCCAGTACCTGGTCCAACTCGCCGAACAGCGCCGCGGTCGGCCCACCGGCGACATGCTCTCCGACCTCGTCAACGAACCGGACCCGGCCGTACGGCTCAGCGAGGAGGACCTGGCGGCGAACACCATCCTGCTGTTCATCGCCGGACACGAGACCACGGTCAATCTGATCGCCAACGGCGTCCTCACCCTGTTGCGCCGGCCCGACCAACTGGACCGTCTGCGCGAAGACCCCGGCCTGCTGCCGCGAGCGGTGGAGGAACTGCTGCGCTACGAGCCCCCGGTCCACATGCGCGAGCGGGTTCCCCTCGTGGACATCGACGTCGCCGGCACCACGATCCCCAGCGGCACGTCCGTCATCCTGGCGCTGGCCTCGGGCAGCCGCGACCCCATGCGGTTCAGCGAACCCGACCGGTTCGACCCCACCCGCCCGGACAACCAGCACGTCGGCTTCGGCAGCGGTATCCACCTGTGCTTCGGCGCGCCACTCGCCCGTATCGAAGCCGAGGCCGCGCTCGGCGCGCTGATCCCCCACCTCGGCACGGCACACCTTGTCCAGGACCCGCCCCCCTACCGGCAGAACGCCATGCTGCGCGGCCCCCGCCACCTGCCCATCCAACTCTGAGACTGAGGGGCGGCGACAGCAGGCGAGAGAGGCCAGCCACCCCGGTCCATTACGCAGGCCGCGGGAGCCGGTGCGCAGTCGGCGCCAATCGGCCGGTGCGCGACGGGATCCTCTTCACGCTGCGGCGGGAAGGGGCCGCTGGGCGAGGTCACGGGCCTCATCCGGCGAAAGGCCGAGCATATGCAGGATCATCTCTGCCATGGTGCCCGCGGCCTGGTCGCTGTCGACCTCGGGCTGGTTGCACCACAGCTCCAGGAGCGCCAGCAGGCTGCCGTTCAGCACGGTCAGGGCGATCACCGGGTCGACCACGGTGAACCGGCCTGCGGCCATGCCCTCCTCCACGTCGCGCTTCACCCGCCGAGCCAGTCCGTCGCCGGCGCATATCCGCC
The DNA here is from genome assembly GCF_045040855.1 of Streptomyces sp. NBC_00009. Taxonomy (NCBI): domain Bacteria; kingdom Bacillati; phylum Actinomycetota; class Actinomycetes; order Kitasatosporales; family Streptomycetaceae; genus Streptomyces; species Streptomyces sp. NBC_00009. Next base: position 8,343,659 of record NZ_CP108312.1, on the reverse strand, counting down.
CGAGCTCGCTGTGGCACAGGATCTAGATGATCTCCGGGTATGACTCGGCCCTGCACGCGCTGAGCCGCACGCCAACGCCCTCAGCCAGGCGCTCGGCGGGATCGTCCACGCCGTGCAGGCGTTCGTCGACGGCTTGGGCCTACTCCTCCAGTGCATCGTCCACGGCCGCGTCGAATAGGCCCGACTTGCCCGTGAAGTGGTTGTAGACGGAGCGGAGGCCCCCGTCCGCACGCTCCGCGACGGCCTGGACGCTGGCCTTGCTGCCGCCAGACTCGGCCAGGATCTGCCGCGCGGCGCGGACGAGGGCCTGGCGGGTCTGGGCACGACGGCGTTCGAATCGGTTCCTGCGTGGCGGGCATCGGCACGCCCATCAATAAGAGCAACAATTCTGATGAATCCATCATTTTTTACTTGACGATGAAGCGATCGTATCTGACAATTCAATCAGAAGTGGACAAAGACGACAAATGTTACATGCCGACGCTGCCTCACACCTCCGCACCGATGGAAAGAGCCGGATGACGAACACCGACCACACGCCACTCGCCGAGCCGGTGAGACCCCGAGAGATACCCGATGCGGCAATAGCCATGCTCGATGCGGAGGGGACGGTGGTCGGGTGGACGCATGCCGCCCGGCAGCTGGTCGGGTACACGGCCCGGGAGGTGGTAGGCCGGTTCGCCGCACACGTGCTGCCGCCTCCCGAGGAGGCCCTGAGGGCTGCGTCGCACGCCGAGCAGTGTCGTGCCCAGGGTGGCTGGTCCGGCACCGTGGCGGTCCGCCACCGCGTCGGTCACACGCTCAAAATGACTCTGCGGCTCTCGTTGCTTTGGGGACAGGACGCCAGCACCCGGTGGCTGGTATCCGTGACCGACATCGGCACCCTGTCCTCGGGGGCGACCAACGGACCGGTGCGGGATTCGCTCCTTGCCCGCGCACCAATCGGCATCCTCGTTCATGACCTGCAACTGCGCTGCACCTTGGTGGACGACGTCATGGAGCACCACGTTGGCGTTCCTCGAGACCGATGGTTCGGACGCCACCTGAAAGATCTGTTTCCCGGCTTCGAGGCCGAAGCGCTCGAGGCAGTGATGCAGCAGGTCCTGGAGAGCGGCACCACCAAGGTCCACGAGTACCGGGCGTGGCCGCCGGCGAGCCGGGGCCGGGCGCACGTGTTCTCGGCCTCGTTCTTCTGCCTCCAGGACGCCGACGGCGAGACGATGGGGGTGTGCTCCATGAGCGTGGACGTCACCGGCAATCGGCGGGCGCGTGAGCGCCTTGCCATCCTCAGCGAAGCCAGCATGCGCATCGGCAGCACGCTCGACGTCATGCAGTCCGGGCAGGAACTGGCCAACCTCGCCGTGCCCCTGCTGGCCGACCACGCCTTCGTCGACCTGGTGGAGTCGGTTCCGTTCGGGGTGGAGCCCTCGGGGCGGATCGGCACGACGAGCGGCCGCCGCCCCCCTCTGCTGCGTCGTGCCGGTCTGGCCACCATCGACCCAGATGTCGCGGAGTTGCCGTGGGTGCGCGAAGAGGTGATCCACGTCCACCCGGCCTCGTCATTCGCCACCGCCCTGCGCACGGGCAGGTCCTACCTGGAACCGGTGCTGGACACCCATGCCGGCCCATGGGTCGACCACGACCCGGCGCGGGCCCAGAAGGTCCGTGACAACGGGGTTCACTCTTTGATGGTCGTACCCATCCGTGCGCGGCGCTACGTGCTGGGACTGGCGCTGTTCTTCCGCTCCGAGGAGCAGACGCCGTTCCAGGAGGATGATCTGCTCCTCGCCGAGGAGCTCGTCACCCGCGCCGCGCTCTGCCTGGACAACGCGCTCCGGTACGCTCACGAACGCACCACGGCCCTCACGCTCCAACGCGACCTGCTCCCCCACCATGTGCGAGGCGGCGGCGCCGTCGAGGTGGCCTCGCGCTACGTGCCGGCCGACATGGACCACGGCGTGGGGGGTGACTGGTTCGACGTCATCAAACTGTCCGGCGCCCGGGTGGCCCTCGTCGTCGGCGATGTGGTCGGACACGGCATCAACGCTGCGGCGACCATGGGCAGGCTGCGCACCGCCGTCCGCACGCTCGCGGACATGGAATTGCCTCCCCACGAACTGCTGACGCACCTCGATGACACGGTCCGGCGCCTGAACGAGGAAGACGCCGACGCTCCAGACCAGGACCCCGCGGTGGTGGGCGCCACCTGTGTGTATGCCGTCTACGACCCGGTCACCCGGCGGTGCACGATGGCGCGGGCCGGACATCCCCCGCCCGCGATCATCGACCCGCAGGGTCATGTCATTTTCCCCGACATGCCCGCCGGGGCCCCGCTCGGCCTCGGCCTCGGCCTGGTCCCCTTCGAGTCCGTGGAACTGGAACTGCCCGAGGGAACTCTGCTCGCGCTCTACACCGACGGTCTGGTCGAGTCCCGCGACGACGACATCGACGTGGGCATGGATCGTCTGGGCGTCGCCCTGGCCAGGACCGGTCCGTCCCTGGAAGACCTGTGCTCTCAGGTGATCGAGGCCTTGCCGTCCCAGGCCCCGGCCGACGATGTCACCTTGCTCCTTGCGCGGACTCACGGACTCGAACCGGCCCAGGTCGCTTCCTGGGAACTGCCGAATGAGCCGGCCGCCGTCCGCATCGCCCGGCAGGCAGCTGTTCATCAGCTCAGCGAATGGGGGCTTGAGTATCTGGTAAGCACCGTGGAACTGATCGTCAGTGAACTGGTCACCAACGCCATCCGCTACGGCGGCGGGCCGATCTTCCTACAGCTCATCCAGCACCAAGTCCTGACTTGCGAAGTCTCCGACAGCAACACCAGCCACCCACGCCCCCGTCATCCCCACAGCATCGACGAGAACGGCCGCGGTCTTTTCCTCGTCGCGCACCTGTCCCGCAGGTGGGGCTCCCGCTCCGCCACGGACGGCAAGGTCGTCTGGGCCGAACAAGACCTGCGCCCCAAAGCCGTTGCGGTGTGACGCGCTGCCGACCAGGCGGCCGACGGCCCCCACAGCGGGCCGATCTCTCGAGCCCCAGGCTCTCGGAAAGAAAGCCAGAGATGAATACAGACAGTGTCAAGAACGCATACTCGGCAGGCGCCTCCCAAGGATCGACGGGCGTCTCCGGTTCGGGTCCCAGCGGCAGGTTGTACGCCTGCGACGGTCCGGCAGCCGCCGTCCTCGACAATCGAGGCGCGGTGCTGCGGTGGACCAAGACAGCAGAGGACCTGACGGGGTTCCGCGCCGAGGAGGTCTGTGGCCGCCCCGCGCAGGAACTGGTGGCCAACCTCCCGGACGACCTGCGCGATACCACGGAGATGCCGGCGTCCGGCCGGGTACGGCTGTGGCACCAGTGCGGCGACACCGTCGATGTCACCTTCCGGACCACAAAAGTGGGCTCGGCGGAGGTCCTCGTCCTGGCGGCTCCTACACACCACGTCGCCGACCACGAGCAGGGCGCAGCGCTCCTGCGTGCACTGTCCGCACAGAACCGGATCACGATCGCTGTGCACGACACGGATCTCACCATTGTGCAAACGAACGCCACGCCGGGCCCTCTCGACGGCCGTCCAGTACAGCCCGGCGTTCGGCTGAGTGACGTGCTGTGCGCCAAGGACGCCGAGAACCTCGAGGCAGTACTGCGCCAGGTACTCAAGACAGGTGCCCCAGTGATCCGCAAGAACCAGCAAGTGAGCTGGCGGCACGATCCGGCGCGGCAGCACGCGCTGTCGCTGTCCGCCTTCCGTCTGGAGGACGCGCGAGGACGCCCAACGGGGGTCGCAGCCCTGTACATGGACAACGCCGACCAGATGCGTGCCCGCCGTCATTTGGATCTCGCCCGCGAGGTGGCCGAGCGAGTAGGAGGATCCCTGGATGTCGTGCGCACTGCGCAGGATCTTGCGGACGTTCTCGCACCTGCGTTCGCGGATCTCGCCGCAGTCGACCTTGCGCACCCCGTTTTCAACGGGGAAGAACCCTCGAAGCAGCTGGGCGGTGGAGACATGGGCAACGCGGCCCTTGCGCCGACCACCGCAGTGTGGCCGGCCGACATCAAGCGCGGCGACCCCGTCCCGCCCCTTCCCGACCACCCCCTCCTGCGCAGCTTCCGACACGGCGACACAGTCGTCTTCGGCCGCGACGACTACATCGCCATGGTCAGCGACCCGCAGCTGGTCGAGTATCTCGTCCCGAAGGACGCCCATTCGGTGATGGTGGCACCGTTGCATGCCCGCGGGCTCACGCTCGGCGCCATATCGGCCTGGCGATGCGGCCGATCCGACCCCTTCACCGAGGACGAGGCGGATCTCATGAGGCAGATCGCCTCACGGGGTGCGCTCGCCATCGACAACGCCCGCCGTTACACGCGCGAGCACAGGGCGGCCGTAGTGCTGCAGCAGCGCCTCCTTCCCCCGGCCACGACCGACAGTCCTGCAGCCGAGACCGCCAGCGCCTACCTGCCCGCAGGCGGCGGAGCCGAAATCAGCGGCGACTGGTACGACGCCATCGCTCTGCCCTCTCTCCGGCTGGCACTTGTCGCCGGAGACGTCGTCGGCCACGGCATGCCCGCAAGCGCCACCATGGGCCGCCTGCGCGCCGCCATCCAGACGCTCGCGGACCTGGAACTCGAACCGGACGAGCTGCTCACCCGGCTCGCGGACCTGGTCCAGCGCCTCGCGGCCGAAGCCCCAGTCGGCGACCACGACATCATCGGCGGCACATGCCTGTACGCGGTCTACGACCCGGTCACCCAACGATGTGCCATAGCCAGTGCCGGGCACCCGCCACCCGTCCTGGTCCGGCCCGACGGGACCGCCGAAGCAGTCGGGATCTCCCCGGGGCCACCACTCGCCCTCAGCGGCATGCCGTACGAGACCACCGTGATCGACATCGCGCCGGGCAGCGTCCTCGCCCTCTACACCGACGGCCTGGTCGAACGGGACGATCGCGACACCGGCCAAGGCCTGCGGCGTCTGACGGAAGCCCTCGCTGCGTCCTGCCGTCCGGATCGTTCCCTGGACGAAACCGGCCGGGCTCTCCTCGCCGACCTGACAGCCCAAGCGCCGCGCGACGACGCGACTCTGCTCCTGGCCCGCACCCGCGCCATCCCAGCGGCGGACACCGCTCACTGGGAGATCCCGGCCGATCCGGCCGCCGTCTCCAAGGCTCGAGAGTGGATAACCCGCCAACTCGCCATGTGGGGCCTGGACGACCTCATCTTCACCACCGAAGTCATCGTCAGCGAACTGGTGACCAACGCCATCCGCTATGGTCGTCCGCCGATGGACCTCCGTCTGATTCGCCACAACGTCCTGGTGTGCGAGGTCACCGACTCCAGCGCCACCCAACCCCGCCTGCGGCGTGCCCGCATAACCGACGAGGGAGGACGCGGCCTGTTCCTCGTCGCTCAACTCGGCGGACGATGGGGCTGCCGCCATGGCCAGAACGGCAAGACGATCTGGTCCGAGCAAGCCATCCAGGATTCCCCTGAAGCTACGGCTCACCGAGGTGGGTCGCGGCAGAGTCACCCACAGCTCTGATGTGTCTCGACCCGGTGTGCCATGACAGCAGCTACCCGAGGCCGGAGTCTGCGAGCAGCGGCAGACTCCCACCTCGTGGCCGCGCCGCGGCTCGGCTCGAGGAGGCGCAGCGGCCGGGATCAGGTGCCATCACCGAAGCCGGGCTTGGCATTGATCACGGAAGAGACGTCCATGACCACGTCACTCGCACGTTTTTCCGGCACCCCGGCAGCGATCAGGGTGGCGATGACGAGAGGGACGACGTCATCATCCAGTACCCCGTCATTAACGCTCTCCAGCAAGGCGACCGTCAGCGCTTCCAGTCCGGCGCTGAGCGCCACGGGCGGCAGGTGGGAATGGAAAACTCCCTCCCGCTGTCCCCTTTCCAAAATGTCCGTCGCCGCGTCTCGGATCGGAGCCAGGATCCCCGTTACGCGTTCGGCTCCCAAGTGCCTGCGAGCCAGCGCCAAGAGCATCCGGTACCTGTCTCCCACGGGCCACATCGCAAGGAACAGCCCCGCCAGGGCCCGCTCAGCCGGCTCATCCAGCCCCACCGCGTCCCCCGCCGCCTCCCGCAGCGCTGCGGACGCCTCGTCAGCGAGCGCGACCAGCAGGGCTTCCCGCCCGGGAAAATGCCCAAAGAGCGTGCGCCGCACGACACCGGCGGCTCGCGCGAGCTCCTCCATCGTGATGTTCGGGTTCCGGCCGAGCTCCTGGCGGGCCGTGTCCAGGATGCGCGCCCGGTTGGACCGTGCATTGCGGCGCTGAGGCGCGCGGGCCACGGGCTTGCTCACGACAACCTCGGTAGATCTATATCGCAGGATGGTGGTGCAGAGGCCAATCGGTACCTCCTATTTTGGCAGAAGCGGGAATCGCCTGCTCTATCGGCCCGTCGCTGTGCGCCATTCTCGCCAGCAGCCGCCGCACGTGAAGTTCGCACGGACATGCTGGCCATCCGTGCCGGACCCGGCTATGACCGCCCGCCCCTGGTGGGCCAGATGAGCGGAACAGCGGCCGGTTGCGTCCCGGGAAGTGGTGTTCGGCGGCCTTGATGTCGCGGCTCTTGGACTTGTCGGCGGGCAGGATCTCGACGCATGTGTCGGCGCGGTCGGCGGCGATGAACCGGATGCGTCCCGCGGGGATGTCCAGGACGGCGGTGACGGGGGAGGGGGTGTCGTCGTGCGCTCTTCACTCGGCGTCCGGTGAACCCTCAGTCGAGCGAATCCGTTCGATCCGCGTTCGAGATCGTGGCAGCATGTACGGCATGACGACGAACCGAAAGGACCATGCCACGTAGACGGCCAGGGCACCTCCGGGCCGGCATCTCGCGCCACCGGACACCAGACACAAAACCCGTCATCGATGGCTTGTCCTCTCGTGCACAGTCCGAGATCTCCCGTCTCGAACGCACCCGCAATTATCTGCAATCAGGAGACGCCAGCGCGGCCGTGCGCTTGTGGAAGGACTACGTCCACCGTCCCGAGCGCCAGTTATGGCACGACTACGAGTGGGGCAACCTCCACTGGTACTGCTGTGGCAACCCGCTCGAAGCCCGCGCGCTCCTCGATACCGTGACGCAGGCTATTTCGCCTCGAAGCGCCCGAGAACTCCGACAGATAGTCAGCCGGTCCGAGGCCGTTTGGAACCGCCCATAACCGCCGTAAGACACGGACGGAGATTAAAGGGCAAGCTCATGCCCTGTGGCGCATGAGGTCTTCCCGGGCTGGTTGCTCCCCATGGCTCCGAAGTCAGCGCACACGTCCCACATGACCTCCTCGCAGCGGATGAGGATCTCGTCGGTGAACGGTCCACGCCGGTACTTTGGGGTGAAGACCATATGGGCGTGGAGGGTGTAGACAACCGTTCTACCCCTTCTGTTCTTAGATCGGGGTTTGGCTCCCATCGCGGTGACATAGATCTACGCTGAGCGGGTGAAGCTGGTGGTACGGGTGAAGCTGCTGCCGACGCCTGGGCAGGCGGCGGCACTTGAGGCGACCCTGCATACTTGCAACGAGGCCGCCACGTGGGCCGCGTCCGTCGCGTTCGAGAAAGAGGCGCGACGTCCGCTGGAGCTCCGCAAGCACACCTATGCCGAGATCCGGGTCAGGTGGGGACTGGGCGCGCAGGCCGCCCAGCACGCGATCAAGAAGACCTGCGATGCCTACACCACGCTGAAGGCGAACCTGCGTAACGGCCGGTACGGGCGGCCCGGTTCCAGGCGGCACACTCGCGCCTCGGGCAAGCCGGTGGTCTTCCGGCCCCAGGCGGCGCAGCCTTACGACGACCGGATGCTGTCCTGACAGCACCAGGCACGTACGGTATCGATCTGGAGCACGGCTGGCCGGCTCAAGGGCGTGGCCTTCACCGGGCACGCCGAACAGCTGGCTGTGCTGGCCGGACACCGCCAGGGCGAGTCCGACCTGCTGTTCCGGGACGGCAAGTGGTTCCTCATCGCGACCTGCGAGACCCCCGAGAAGACCCTGAACACCCACCCGGCCGGGTTCCTGGGCGTCGACCTGGGGATCGTGAACATCGCCGCTACCTCCGACGGCGAGCGCCACAGCGGCAGGCGGATCAACCGCAAGCGCGAGAGCGACCGGAAGCTGCGGTCCAAGCTGCAGAAGAAGCAGACCAAGTCCGCCAAGCGGCGGGCGAAGAGGCATGCGGGCAAGGAAGCCCGGCGGAACAAGGACATCAACCACAAGATCAGCAAACGAATCGTGGCGGAGGCTGAACGCACCGGTCGCGGGATCGCCCTGGAAGACCTGAAGGGCTTTCACGAGCGGGCACGGCTGAGGAAGCCCCAACGCGCCACGCTTCACTCCTGGCCCTTCGCCCAGCTCGGCGCCTTCATCGTCTACAAGGCGAGGAAGCCTGGAGTCCCAGTGGTGTATGTCGATCCGGCGTACACCAGCCAGGAATGCTCCCAGTGCCATCACATCGAACGCGGAAACCGGCCCGCCCAGGCCCGGTTCGCGTGCAGGTCCTGCGGCTTCGTTGAGCACGCGGACCACAACTCGTCCCACAACATCGCCCACCGCGGGTGGATGGCGTGGGTCTGCGGGACCCAGTCAACGGCCCCTGAACTCACCCTCATCGCGTGAGTCGTGGACGCAGCCGTACCCATCACAACCAGTGATGACTCGAGCAGCAAGCCCGGTCGTTCACGACCGGGTAGTTGACTGGGGATGGCGGTGGGCGGCGGGCAGTCGGCTGATCTCGACGAGCCGGTCGAAGTCGACGGCGACGCCGCGCAGCAGCAGGTCGGTCAGCCGGCGGGCGGCCGCCCTGTCGAGGGGGGCGGTGCCGAGCAGGGCGCGCTGGTAGACGACGGATGCGAACAGGTCCACCACGAGGCCAGGGTCGGTGTCGGGACGCAGGTCGCCTCGATCGACGGCGCGTCGGACCGCGACCTCTGCGGCGGAGCGACTGGGTTCCACCAGGGCGGTCAGCAGATGGCGGTGGAGCTCCGGGTCGGCGGCGCACTCCGCGACCAGGGGGGCGAGGACGCCCTGCGGCAGCCTGGTGTCCAGGGCCTCGGCGAGGAGCTCGACGCTCTGCTGGAGATCGCAGCGGGTGCAGTGGGTGTCGGGGGTGGGCGGGGTGACGAGCACCGAGGCGAGGGCGTCGATGACCAGCCGCTGCCGCACCGGCCAGCGGCGCCGGATGGCCGCCTTGGTGGTGCCGGCCCGGACGGCGGCCTTCTCCAAGGCGAAGCCCGTGTAGCCGTCCTCGCGGAGGAGCTCGATGGTGGCGGCCAGCACCGCCGCCCCGATCGCCGGGTCGCGTGGCCGGCCACCGGTGGGGCTCATCGCCGGTCGTCCTGCGGGTACCAGCGCAGCTCGACAGTGTTGTCGTCCGGGTCCCGCACGTACACGGACTGCGCAGAACCGCGGGCGCCCCAGCGCGGCACGGGCCCCTCCAACACAGTGAACACCCCAGAGTCGACGACCTCCTGCCAGTCGAGCGGCTCCACGACCAGGCAGAGATGGTCTACGTTGGCCGCCTTCCCCGCCGCCCCCTCGGTTCGTTGGACGAGATCGATGACGGTTCCGGCGCTCACCCGCACCGACGGGAACGGCGCCTTCCTGGCCCGCCACTCCTCGACCCGCTCGCCGGCGAGCCCGAGCGGGCCGCAGTAGAAGGCGAGCGACCGCTCGACGTCGGCGACGTTGAGCACCAGATGATCGAAGCCGGTGACACGCATGTGAGGTCCCCTCGGTGGACGTCGCAATTAAGATCCGAACCGGTTCGTATCGTATTCCCGCTCGTCGACCGCTCACAACCCCTCATGCCGGAACGGGCCCCGGACCCGGGCCCCATCTGCCCGCGTGGATCGGCCGGAGCGACGTGACGTCCGATGCGGCACATCGCAGAACGCCGCACCGTCCTCGTCGTGGGCGCTCGACCGACTCGGTGGAACGCGGCAGCACGGTGAGGTGCCGTGCCAGGCGTCGGGAGTTCGTTGCAGATCTTCAGTGCGCTCCTGGCCGGAGGAGGCTGTTACACCCTGACGGTTGCTTGCCGACGGCGCGCTCGACGAACATCCAGTCCGGGTAGAGGACTTCGGCGCTGTCGGCGACGTCCAGCCTCACCCTGGTCGTCGCCGAACAAGCTCATGCCTGCCGCTCAAAGCGGTTACAGCCTTCGGCGTGGCCGTGTGGGGGCGGAGGGCGGCACCGTCGCCGAGCTGCCGGAGTTGCCGGCCATGCGGAGAGGGGTCAGTGCGGTCGGGGGCGGAAGCGGCGCAGCCAGTCCTGGGTGTGGGTGATGTGCGCCCCCGCAGCGAGCGCGGCGGCCATGGGGTCGCGTGCCGTGATCGCCGCCGCGATAGCCCGGTGGCCCTTGTCGCTGTCCCGGCGGACCTCCTCGATCGAGTAGATGTCGTAGTGGCTGCCGCGCGAGCGGAACACCTCGACCAGTGCGGCCAGCGACTCGTTCCCGCCCGCGTCGCAGATCCGCTGGTGGAAGCGGGCGTCCAGGTCGCTCAGTGCGGTGTGGTCGGTCTCGCGCTCCATGGCTGCGAGCAACTCGGACAGCTCGGCGTCGAGTTCGGCTGTGGCACGCGCTGCGGCCTGCCCGGCCGCGTGGGACTCCAGGACGCGGCGGATCTCGACGAGTTCGAGGAGGCCGTCCAGCGGGACCAGGTCCACGGTGGCGGCGAAACCTCGCATCATCTCGGCCGGGCGCAATTGGGAGACATAGGTGCCGGAGCCGTGCCGGGCCTGGAGCACGCCGAGCGCCTCGAGCTCGCGGACGGCCTCGCGCAGGGAGCCGCGGGAGGCTCCGAGCTGATCGCAGAGCGCGGGTTCCGCGGGCAGCTTCTGACCGGGCGTCAGCTCGCCGGAGGCGATCAGCGCCCGGAGCTGGGCCACTACGTCCTGTTTGGCAGCCATCCGCTCCCCCGTTTCTCTGCGTGTCGAGCCTATCGCCCCCAAGTCATCGTATGACTCTGCGCCACATCCGTTCCGTCACGCGTATCTATGCTGCTACTTTCCCATTGCTCAGAGAAATCATCGGACAACTTTGAGGGAGTCTCGCCATGCCTCAGGCCGACCTCCGTCCCCTCGCGCCAGATCCGGTGCTCCGGCCGGACGGCCTCCCGGCGCTGGACGACTGGTCACTCGACCCAGCGGTACGACATCTCAACCATGGATCCTTCGGTGCGGTGCCGTCGGCGACCGGGGCGTGGCAGCAGGCGCTGCGCGAGGAGGCCGAGCGCGACCCGGTCGCGTGGTTCCGCCATCTGCCTGCACGTGTGGCGCAGGCCCGGTGTGCCATCGCCGACTGGCTGCACGCACCGCAGGAGGCGACGGCGCTGGTCCCCAACGCGAGTGCGGGCGTCACGGCCGTGCTGTCCTCGCTGCCGCTGCGCGCGGGTGAACGGATCGTGGTCACCGACCACGCCTACGGCGCCGTCGACATGGCGGTGCGGCGACATGCGGCACGGGCCGGCGCCCAGGTCGACACCGTGCACATCCCGCTGGCCGCGGACGCCGAGCAGAGCGCGGCGCTGATGCGCGCGGCGGTGGACGCACACGACCGTACGGCCCTGGTCGTGGTGGACCACATCACCTCCGCCACCGCCCGGCTGATGCCGGTTCAGCAGATCGCCGCGGACTGCCGCGAGCGCGGCATCGCACTGCTGATCGACGGCGCGCACGCACCCGGCATGCTCGCCGAGCCGCTGTGCGGCCTTCAGGGCACGTACTGGGTCGGGAACTTGCACAAATGGCCCTGTGCCCCGCGCGGCACCGCAGCTCTGGTCGCTCAACCGGCCGATTCCGCCGATCGGCAGCGGCTGTTCCCGCCGATCGACTCCTGGGGCGCCCCGGACGACTACCCACAGCGCTTCGACCAGCAAGGGACACTGGACCTGGCCGCCTGGCTGGCCACCCCCCATGCACTGGACCTCATCGAGGACCGCTACGGCTGGGACGCAGCCCGGACCCATATGTCCACTCTGGCCGACTACGCCCAGCAGTACGTCGCCGAGCGCTGGGGTGCCAGCCTCGACGGGCTTCCCCCTGAACCAGCTCCCACGATGCGACTGGTCCCACTCCCCCACGGCATCGCCGCCGACCAGGACGCCGCACACGCGCTGCAGCACGCCATTGCCGACCGCCACGCCTGCGCCACGTCCGTCACCACCTGGCGCGGCCGCGGGTTCCTTCGCCTGTCGGCCCACCTGTACAACACCCCCGCCGACTACCAGGACTTCGCCGACCGCTGCGACGTGCTCCACCCCTGACGCCCCCGACCGCGCACCACTTCACCCCCACAGGGACGCCATGACGCGCAGAAAGACGATCGAAGCCACCATCGCCGAAGCCGGCGCCGGCACCACCCGGCTCACCCGCGCACTCGGACCGCTCCAGATGACACTGATGGGTATCGGCGTCACCGTGGGAGCCGGAATCTTCGTCCTCACCGGCACCGCCGCCGCCCGCTATGCAGGGCCGGGCATCGTGCTGTCCTACCTGCTCGGCGCCGTGGCCACCTTTCTGGTCGCGCTGTGCTACACCGAGTTCGCCAGTACGGTCCCGGTCGCAGGCAGCGCTTACACCTATGCCTACGTCTCGCTCGGCGAACTCGTGGCCTGGATCATCGGCTGGGACCTGATCCTGGACATGACCATGGGTGCCGGAGCGGTGGCCACCGGCTGGTCCCAGTACTTCACCGACTTCCTGGGCACCTTCGGGGTGCACCTGCCATCGGCCATCGCCGGGCCGAACGCGACCGTGAACGTTCCCGCGGTGCTCGTCATACTCGTCCTCACCGCGATCCTGGCCTCGGGCATCCGCACCACCGCGCGGATCAACATGGCCATGACGCTGGTGAAACTGGCTGCCGTGGCCCTGTTCCTGGTCATCGGAGTGCAGCACCTGCATGCCGCGAACTGGTCGCCGTTCATCCCGGCCGCCAAGTCCGCCGCCGAGAGCGGAGGATTCTGGCAGGAGCCGGTCCTGAGCAGGCTGGGCCTCGGGTTGAACGCCAGCTTCGGCGCGGCGGGCGTGCTCACGGGCGGGGCCATCATCTTCGGCGCCTACTCCGGCTTCGACATCATGGCGTCCAGCGCGGAAGAGGCTCGCGACCCGCGCCGCACCATGCCCCGCGCGCTGAGCGCCACGGTCGCGGTGTGCGCGCTGCTCTACGTGGCCGTCGCGCTGGTCGTCACGGGGATGCAGAACTACACCAAGCTCGACAACGCCGCACCCATCACCGGCGCGCTGCAGGCGGTGGGCGCCCATTGGGCGACCCGGATCATCGGGCTGGGCGCGATCTGCGGACTCACCACCGTCGTCATGATCATGATGCTGGGGCAGTCCCGGGTCTTCCTGGCCATGAGCCGCGACCGACTGCTTCCGGAATGGTTCGCGCATGTGCACCCGGTCACCCGCAGCCCTCGCCGGATCGTCTGGCCCCTGGGTATCGCAGTGGCGTTCATGACCGCGCTGCTGCCCATCAACGACCTTGCCGAACTGGGCAATATCGGGATGCTCTTCTCCTTCATCATCGTCAGCCTCGGCGTCCTACGGCTCCGGCGCACCCAACCCTCCTTGCCCCGAGGCTTCCGCACCCCCTGGGTACCGTTCGTCCCCGTTCTGGGCACCGTGCTCTGCGTGGTGCTGATCCTCAGCCTTCCCACCATCACCTGGGCCCGGTTCCTGGCCTGGATGGCCGCCGGGCTGGCCATTTATTTCCTTTGGGGCCGCCACAACAGCCGCTTCGCCACCGCCGAGAATCCGTCGACGTCAGACATGGACGCGGAACTCAGTCCCGACCGGTCGGGCCGCGTGTGAGCCCTGGAACGCGGCGCCGGCCAAAAGGCCCCAGGTCTGTGCCGGCCGGCCGGTGGAACGGTGGCGCCGGTCCTGGCGTGACGCAGAGGTGAGGGGCAGTGCGCAGCAGTTCGGGCGCCGCGAAGCGGCCGAAGGCCGACGGCACTGCCCCTCGCCGCCCTGGAGCCGCTCCATGCTGGACGGCGCGACGGCCCCGGGCCGGGGCGAGGAGTTGAGCGGCTCAAGGGACTGAGCCGCGCCAACTCCGTGTGCCAGGACCTGCCCTGATGCCCCTCAGGCGCACCTGCCCTGCCGGTGGTGAGCCGGCCTGCCTACCAGTCGCCAAGCCTGCCCAGCTGAGCGGCACGGCACGACCACGGCGGGCACGCCGGGCGACCTGGGGACCACAGACCCCGCGCGGCTCCCTCGTGGGCCACTGGCTGGAGTGGGCGCGCCTGCTCGTCATGGTGCGCGCCCAGACACCGGGCGTCCAGGCGGCGTGGACGACGGAGGCGGCGCAGCAACCTTTCGCTCGCGCCGTGGCCGAGGGCTGGGACGCCGAGCGCGGCGGCTTCGTCTACAGCGTCGACTTCGCCGGGAAGCCGGTGAACCGGCAGCGCATGCACTGGACGATCGCCGAGGCCGTCGGCGCGGCCGTCTTCCTGTACCGGGCGACCGGCGACGCGACATACGAAAGCTGGTACCGCTCGTTCTGGGACTACGCGGCGCGCGACGTCCTGGACAGGGCGGGCGGCAGTTGGTGGCACGAACTCGACACCCATGGCCACCCCACCACCACGACCTGGGACGGCAAGCCCGACCTATACCACGCGTTCCAGGCCACGCTCTACGCACGCGCCCCGCAGCACCTCGGCCTCGGCGAGGCGGCCCGCCAGGGGGTGATCGCATGCTGACGCCCGTCCTGGAGATCGGTGGCACGCACGTCACCGCCGCGCTCGTCGACCTCGACGGGGGCCTGGTCCACGGGCAGGTCAGGGCGCCGCTGCCCGCGCAGGGCAGCGTCGACGAAATCCTCGGCGCGGTTGCCGGGACGACCGCCCGCCTGGCCGCCCCAGCCGCAGCGCCGTGGGGCGTGGCCGTGCCGGGGCCCTTCGACTACGAGGCGGGGATCGGCCTGTTCGAGGGCGTCGGCAAGTTCGAGTCGCTCTACGGGATCGATCTCCGCACCGAACTGCAACACCGCCTGACCCCCGAGCCGGGCGCGCTGCGGTTCCTCAACGACGCGGACGCCTTCGGGATCGGTGAATACGCTGCCGGGGCCGCGGCCGGGCACGAGCGCGCCTTGTGCGTCACTCTCGGCATCGGCTCCGCCTTCGTCGACCACGGCGAGCCCGTCAACGAAGGACCTCTCGTCCCGCAGGACGGCAGCGCCCACCTGCTCACGTACGGGGACCGCCCGTTGGAGGACACCGTCTCGCGCCGGGGTATCCGCGCCGCTTACGCCCGTGCCGCGCTCGACGACCCGGACGTCGTGCCCGATGTGCGCACCATCGCGGAGCTGGCTCGCGGCGGAGACCGGTACGCGCGCGTGGTCCTCGACCACGCCTTCCGCGCTCTCGGCGAGACGCTCGCCCCGTGGATCAAAGGCTTCGAGGCCACGGTGCTCATGGTGGGCGGCTCGATCGCCGCGTCCTGGGACCTGACCGAGGTGCCGCTGCGTATCGGTCTCGCCGAGGGGCCCGGTACGTCGTCGGCCCGGCGGCTGACGGTGCGTACGGCGCTGCGCCCCGAGGACGCGCCGCTCCTGGGTGCCGCATGGTGGGCGCGACGGCCGACCATGACATCGACGATCCGTGACGTCCGTCCACCGGACCTAGGATGAGGGCGCGGGCCGCCGCCCGCCTCGATCGGCGGGCGTGTCCGCGCCCAGGAGACGTGAAGAGAGTGCGAAGCGCAGTGCCCCAGTCCGGCAGTCCGGCCCGCCCCGGCGCCACGCCCCCCACGATGCGGGACGTCGCCGCGCGGGCCCAGGTGAGCGCCATGACGGTCTCGCGCGTCCTCAAGGACGACGAGCGCGTCAGCACCGCCACCCGGGCCAAGGTGCTCACGGCGGTGGAAGAGCTCGGCTACCGGCGCAACGAGGTGGCCCGCAACCTTCGTCTCGGCAAGGCCAGCGGCATGATCGGACTCGTCGTCACCAACCTGGCGAACCCCTTCTACTCGCGGCTCGCCCTCGGCGCCGAACAGGTCGCGGAGGAACACGGCCTGCGTCTCGTCCTCGGCAACACCGCCGAACAGGTCCAGCGTGAGCGGGAGTTGGTCGAGGACCTGGTGTCCCGACGGGTGGACGGCATGATCGTCGTCCCGGCCGGCGCCTCACAACGCCACCTGGCCCCGGACGTGCTCGGCCCCACCCCGATCGTCCTCGCGGGCCGCCCGCCCGCCGGCATCGAGGCCGACACTGTCCTCGTCGACGACTTCGGCGGCGCTCACGCGGCCACCGCCCGGCTGATCGCCGACGGCCACCGCTCCATCGGCTTCGTCGGCAATCCGCCCGCCCTGTTCACCGGTGCGGAGCGCTTCCGGGGCTACTGGGCGGCCCACGAGGAGGCCGGACTGGCCCCCCGCGAGGAATGGATCAGCAGGGGCTCCTACGACATCCCCGGGGCCGAGGCCGCGGCGCACCGAATCCTCGACCGCACGGACGCGCCGACAGCGCTGTTCTGCACGAACAACCGCATCACCCTCGGCGCCTACCGTGCCGTGCGGGGCCTGCGCAGCGGCACCGCCCTTGCCGCGTTCGACGATTTTGAGATGGCGGACCTGCTGGACGTGCCGGTCAGCGTCGTCGCCTATGACGCCGACGAAGTAGGGCGCCGCGCCGCCCGTCTGCTGCTCGAGCGCATCGACGAGAACCCGGCCGCGCCACAGCAGCCGCCACGCAGGACGGTCGTCCCCACTCACATCGTGCACCACACGGGCGCCTGATCTCGCAGAGGACCGCCCGGCACATGCACAACTCGAAGCCACTTGCAGGGGGACGCATGTCGCGTCGGCAGTGAGTGGTGGTTGGCACCCGCCGCGCTCGGGGCCACACGCTGCGCTCGGGGCACACGCTGCGAGCGCAAACCCTACCCAGGCAGTTCCGTGCGCTCCCACCACTCGTACACGGGCAACAGACCCTGCGAGGTCTCCTCCTGACGTGTCGTGGCTTTGAAGTGCTCGTACCCCCCGCGCAGGGGAACTTTGATGTCCAACCCGGGCGTGGAGACGGAGACGATCCGCTCAGGAAGATCGTCAGGACCGCCCTCGAGAACTGCTTTCATCGCGTCGACCATGACCAGATCTTCCCCGCAGGCCCGACCGGCTCCTTCATGACGCGCCGACACGTCTGCCACTCCCCCCTTTCCGTGCCGGCGACCCCCACCACCACGAGGGGCTCATCAGGCCTGCGTGCGCTCGCGGCGTCGGGTCGTAGGACGACGGACATGACCCAGCGACTCCCGCCGTCCACAGGTGGCACCTGGCACACCGTCGACATGCAGTTCCTCGACGACGAGCGCCTGTGCCACGGCGCCCTGTGAACCACAGGTGGCGCGCACCGATCTACGGCCGACACTGCGCTGCACATCGCCCGCGGTGAGTCCATCACCGGGGAACCTGCGAGCCACACGCAGTCCCGGCCCCCGGGACGAGTCCCAGGGGCCGGGACTGTGCAGCACTGTCACTGGCCGCTGAGGTACCTGCCGTACGCGAGCGCGCTCGACGGGGAGGGCAGGCCCAGCTTGGCGGGCGTGAACGCGGAGGAGCCGTTGGCGCTCGCCCGGGGCAGCAGCCACACGCCGCCCGAGGCGGCGTTCTCGCCCGGAGCGCCGACCGCCACGTCCGCCCTGCCGTCGTGGTCGTAGTCGCCGGTGGCGACGGCGGCACCGAACGCGTCGGCGGCTTCCGCGACGCCCGGCACGCGCGGGGTGTCCTGCTGGAACCCGACGGAGTGGCCTTCGCCCCAAGCGTCGACGAGGCCGGTCGGGCCGCCGAACAGGAGGGTCGCGGCGCCCGCACCCGAGCGGGTGCCGATCGCCTCGCCGGGGGCGCCGGCGATCAGGTCGTCGCGGCCGTCGTTGTCGATGTCGGCGACGGCAAGGGCGGCGCCGAAGTGGTCACCGGTCTCCGCGACGCCCGCCACGCCGACCGTGTCCTGGTTGAGGGTCTGCTGGCGGAACCCGAAGCTGCCGGGCGTGGCGTTGCCGTAGTGGACGTGGATGCCGCCGCCCTTGGCCAGCTCCTCGGGGCCGCACGGGTCGTCGATGTTCTCGTCGGCGATCTCACGGCACTCGCCGAGGGCCAGGTCGTCGTGGCCGTCGCCGTCGAAGTCGCCCGCGGCGAGGGCGGAGACGCCGGCGTTGTCGGTGTTCCAGGTGTTGGCCATGGCCTGCTCGGTCGCGTCCCAGGCCCACAGGCGTACGTGGGACTGGGTGAACGGGGTCTTCGTCCAGTACCCGACCGCGAGGTCCGCCGTGCCGTCCCCGGTGAAGTCGCCGGTGGCGAGGATGGGGGCGTGGCCGCCCATGGGGGCGGTGACGACGGTGGTGACCATGCTGTCCTCGCCCTGGGCGACACGAGCGACGACCTTGTCCGTGCCGCCGATCACGATCTCCTTGTTGCCGTCGCCGGTCAGGTCGGCCGAGGCGACCGCGAGGCCGAACGCCGCCGACGCCGAGGGGCCGTTGAGGACGACGGAGCCCGGGCCCGGACCGCCCCTGGCCCCGCCCACCGCGGTGACCGAGCCCGCGTCCGTGCCGCGGCCGGTGACGTCCTCGCCGGGGGCGCCGACGAGGAGTTCCGCGATGCCGTCGCCGCTGGTGTCCACGAGGGCCACGGAGCCGCCGAAGCGGTCGCCCGTCTCCGGGGTCCCGGGGACCTCGGGGGTGGCCTGGCTGATGCGGATGCTGCCGTGAGCGCCGATTCCCTTCGGGCCGCCCCAGACGATGTTGACGTAGCCCGCTCTCGCCTTACCGCCGACCGAGCCGTCGGGTACGCCGACGGCGAGGTCTGCGTACCCGTCGCCGTTGAAGTCGCCGTCGGTCTGCGCGGGAACAGAGGCCGAGGCCGGGAGGACCGGCCCGACAGCCGCCGCAGCAACGATGATGGCTGCTGTGGCATACGTCCGTATCCGTGTGCGCATGTGGGCTCCAGGGTCCGAGGTGTCCGAGAGGCGGGGAGTTCACCTGTGGGACACCCGGAGGGCGCCCAGGGTTGTGCTGGTACGGACTCGAATGTCGACCCGCGCTGACAGGCACCTTCGCTCCACAACACGGCTGGGTGGGGAGGCAGCCTGAACAAGTCCGGCCAGACAATGAAAGGCCGTTGGGGAGAGTTTCAGCGAACCTCATCAGATGATGAGGATGCCCGAAACCCCCCAGCGTCTGCTCGATTCCCCGCTTGGTTGTTCGGTGAACGGTGAACGGTGAAGCCGGGTCCGCGCCCCCGACTCCCATGGCTCAAGCCAGCGCGTCCATCAGGGCGGTGACATAGGCATCCAGCCGCTCCTCCACGGCCCGCGTCGTCAGCTCTGTCCTCCCTGCCTCCCGCCATGGCTGCGACACCAACCGCACTTCTTCTGAGAACGCCAGCCCGTCCCGCACCCGCCAGTACAGCCGCTCGCTCGCGGCCGTGGCCAGCACCCCGCCGGCCTCCTCATACGCCTCAGCGAACCGCAGACCCCACGCTGGACCGTGCAGCAGCGCGAGATTGGTGGAGCAGTGCGCCACATCCAGATCCGCCGGTCCCCAGGAGGTAGCCGCCCAGTCGACGACGCCGGTGATCCGGGCACCTGCCGGCTTTGAGGGCGGCACGTCGAACAGCACGTTCCCGGGGTGGAAGTCCCGGTGCAGGAATCGCCCTTGATAGGGCGGCGCGGGCTTGCGGATCACGTCGATCGCCGCGGCCCATGCCGCCGCGTCAGCGCCCTTCGGAGTCACGACGGTGTCGGCGGTCGTCAACGCCACATACTCGCGGGGCCGCTCGGCTGGTCTCAACGCGTGGATCGCCACGAGTTGACGGGCCAGCAGAGGGACGCGCGTCTCCAATCCCTCATCGTCGAGGACCGTCCGGCCCGCCAGATGTGTCATCAGGAGCGATGGATACTCGCACTGTTCGGCGGTCGGATCAACCGCGACCAGTCCAGGAGCCGGCACCCCGGTCCCTGGGAGCAGGGTCAGGGCGCCGGCCTCCCTGTTCAGCCAGTCCTCGGCGTGCTCCACGTTGACGAAAGTCCTCAGCACCAGGTCACGGGTGCCCCCGTCTCGCGTGCCGATGGTCAGCCTCCGCATTTCGGCGGTGATGCCGCCGTGCAGCGCCTCAGTTCTGACGATCCGTTCGCCAACCGCCAGGTGCCGGCTCACCCAAGCCAGTGTCAACGGTCGCACAGCCGCCGCCTCATCGTCGTTGGTCACCGTGCCACCTCATCATCCGGACTGCCACACGCGCGAAGGTAGCCGAGGGAGATTCAGGGCTCGGCATCTGAGACCGACCACAGGTCAAAGCCCACGCGGTTGGGGATTTCAAGGACGGGTGGGACAGTGATCACCTCGCGATGATGTCGCAGGCCCTTCGTAGGCGCACGGGTACTTCTGTCCTGCTTGGAGTCGCGGATCGACATCCTGCCACGCCGCTCACGCGCTTCAGGTGGCATGTCCGCCGTTGTGCATTGCGCCCTGATGTGGGCATCGGAGGCACTCCGGTGTCGGCGGAGCAGGAGGGACGGCGGCCGACTGGTAGGCCTTGACCCTGAGCAGTATCAGTACAAGGAGCGCAACACGTTGACATCCTCGCCCAACTAAAGGAGGGCGATTCCCGCCTGTCGCGCCGTTGTAGGGCGCGGCTTCGGGTGGGTTCCTGCTTCATCGCGCTGCGCCGGGACGAGTCCCGGTCTTACTTGCGCTCCACGGGCTGACACGGCCAGTCCGGCCGCCTTCGCGACGTTGACCGCCGCGTTGATGTCTCGGTCCAGGACGGCCCCGCAGGCTCCACAGGTCCACTCTCGGACGTGGAGGGGCTTGGGGCCGTCCTTGACGCCGCAGGCCGAGCAGACCTGAGAGGTCGGCTCGAACCGGCCGATGCGCACGAAGGTGCGCCCGTACCGGCTGGCCTTGTACTCCAGCATGGTCACGAACTGTGACCATCCGGCGTCGTGCACGGACTTGGCCAGGCGTGTACGGGCGAGTCCCTTGACCGCCAGGTCTTCCACCGCGATGGCTTGGACGCCCCTATGACTGTCAAGCAGTCATGCCGGGGCGGGCGTGAGCCCGGCGCGTGGGAGGAGGGAGAAGATCTCGCGGGCGACGTATCGCTTGAGGCATCTGATCACTTCGCGCCGGGTCTTTCCCTCGCTGGTCCGCCGCTTGAGGTAGTCCTGGGTGCGTGGATCCCAGCGCAGGCGGCTCTGCACGATGCGGTAGAGCGCTGCGTTGGCCTGTCGATCGCCGCCGCGATTGAGGCGTCTACGCTGCTGTTTGCCGGAGGAGCGCTCGACCGGGCTGGCTCCGCACAGTGCGGCGAAGGACGCCTCGTCGGCCAGGCGTTCTGGGTTGTCACCGGCGGTGATCAGGAGCGTGATGGCGCTGTCCGGGCCGACGCCGACGCGCTCCAGCAGTTGTGGAGCGTGGGACTGGACGAGGCCTGCCAGACGTCGCTTCAGCTCGTCGATCTGCGCGGTCAGCTGCTGGATGCGCTCGGCCAGCAGCTGGAGCGTGACCAGTGTGGCGTCCAGGACCTCGTCCCTGCCAAGGTTGTCGGGACCCGAGGTCAGGTTCGCGCAGGTACGGATCAGCGCCGGGTTGGTCAGAGGGGTCAGTTGCTCCCGCAGGGCCGGATCGGCGGACACCAGGACGGCCTTGAGCTGGTTGATGGCCTGGGTGCGGGCCTTGATGGCGGAGTCCTTGGCGATCTTGTACATGCGCGCGATCTGCACCGGCCCATTGCCGGTCTTGGCCTGGGCAGTGGCTCTGCCGGAAATGACGGCCCGCGCGGCCGCCTGGGCGTCGACGGTGTCGGTCTTGCCCTGCTGCCGCTGGGCCCTCTTGTCGGGCCGGTTGACGTCGAAGACCTGGACGTCTCGGGCCAGGAGGTGGCGTGTCAGGGCTGCTCCGTAGGAGCCCGTGCCCTCGACTCCGGCACGCGTGAGTGTCCCGAAAGACCGGGCCCAGTCCAGCAGTTCGCGATAGCCGACCAAGGTAGCCGGGAACGCCTCGGTGGCCAGGACCGCGCCGAGAGGAGTAACCACGGCGGCGACGTGTGTGTCCCTGTGGGTATCGACCCCCAGAACGACCTCGCCGCCCCCTTTGGTCATGGCGGCCGGCGACAGGCCGGATCGGCGCGGAGACGCTCAGCGCCGAGGCCTTCGGCGCCGCGTTCGCCAACATCGCTCCCGACGAGGCGTCATGGCTGTTCGACCACTACGCGATTCCCTCGCCCGGCGGCCTGCTGTCCGACCTGGCGGGCGCGGACGGCCCCCCGCATCCCCGCCGGGGCCGTGATATCGAAGCCTGAAAGACGGGACCACCGAGATCCGCCGCGCGCGTGCCCGACCTCTACGTGGCCCGCGCCCGTGAAGCCCCGCCCGGCAGGACAGGGCGTTCGTACTGGACAACTTGTTTGTGCAGGCCGCATGCGCCACGCGCTCCGGCGAAAGGTGGCTGCGCGGAGCGCACGCCTCCTTCGTACGGACCGCGGTCGCCCCAGCGCCGCGAGTTCGCTCGTCAGCTGCCGCGCCCAGCGCGATGCCGGTGACGAACGAGGGAGGGTACCGCCCTCTCGAGTCTCTCGTCGTGGACAGCTTCGCGGCGCTTCAGCACGTTCGGTCTACGGTGGATCTCCTGCCGACCGACGGCGCCGGCTCTCCCACCGAAGGTGACATCCCGTGACGCGAGTCGCATACCAGGGTGAATACGCATCCAACTCGGCGACCGGTGCACAGAACCTGTTCCCCGGATGCACGGAGCATCCCTGCACGAGCTTCGAGCAGGCTCTGGACGCGGTGACGCTCGGCGCCGCCGACGTGGCGGTGATCCCCGTCGACAACTCGGCCGCCGGACGCGTCGCCGACGTGCACCATCTGCTGCCGGAATCGGGCCTCTTCGTCATCGCCGAGTACTTCCTCGCCATCCACTTCGACCTCGTGGGCGTCCCCGGAGCCTCGCTCGACCAGGTCGAGTACGTCCGCAGCCATGTGCACGCGCTCGGCCAGTGCCGGAAGGTGCTGCGCACGGGTGGCTGGCGCACACTCATCACCGACGACACGGCGGGCGCGGCCCGTGAGGTGGCGGAGCTGGGCGATGTCCGGCACGCGGCGCTCGCCCCGCCGGCCGCCGCACGACACTACGGTCTGGAAGTACTGCAGGCGGGAGTCGAGGACGACCCGGACAACACCACGCGCTTCGTCGTCCTCTCCCGCGACGCGGTCTTCGCCCCGGTCACGGACGAGCCGACGATGACGAGCCTGTTCTTCGCCGTACGGAACATCCCCAGCGCCCTCTACAAGGCCCTTGGCGGCTTCGCCAGCAACGCGGTGAACCTGACCAAGATCGAGAGCTACCAGATGGGCGCCGGTCTCAACCCCAGCTGCTTCTACGTCGAAGTCGAGGGACACCCCGACGAGCCCGGTGTCGCACTCGCCCTGCAGGAGCTGCGCTTCTTCTCCTCCGAGGTCCGCGTCCTCGGCGTCTACCCGGCGCACCGGCACCGGCTGCGCGAGCGAACCGCCTGAGGCACCGCGACACGGCGGCAGGCTCCACGTGAGCCATGCCGGGCAGTCGCCCGTCAGACCGTGGCGCCGCTCTGGCGCGCCAGGTAGGCAGCAGCCTTGACCCGGCTGCCGCAGGTCCTCATGGCGCACCACTCGCGCCGGTGGCCGCGCGAACGGTCGAGGTAGATCTGAGTGCACACGGGGCGGGCGCACTCCCGCAGCAGCGTGCCTTCGTCGCCGCCGAGAATCTCGACCGTCTCCCGCGCGAGGGCCGCGAGGCCCTGGGAGACGGACCCCCCGTGTGCACCACTCCCTCCGGCCCGAGCTGCGCCTTCACCGGCAGGCCCACGGCGTGCCGGTTCAGCTCGGCGACATCGGCGGCGGGCAGGGGCTCGGCCGCGAGGCGCACCGCCACCAGCGAGTAGATCACCTCAGGCAGGTCGATCGCGGCCTCCAGGTCGACCTCGTCTGCCTCCGGAGGCGCATCGAGCCCGGGGTGTGCGCAGGGGCGGTCAGGCACCTTGCTGCAGCGGTCCGATGAGGGTGCCGGTGGCGACCTTCAGCCTGCCCTGAGCGAAAGACGTGCCGGGGATCTGCCCGTCCGGGGCCCGGAGCGTGAAGGATGCCTCGTCCGCGGAGACCTGGCGGGCGTGGTTGGGGACCTGGATGTCGAAGTGCACCGGGTGGCCGGGGCCGAAGGTCACCACGGCGCGCTGGTCACCGTACTGGCCGACAGTGATCCGGGTCTGTGAGCCGTGGTCGGAGAACCGCACGCCTTTCGGCGAACTGGCCAGTTGGCAGGGGTCGTAGCCGCGCGGCGCGCTCAGGGTGACGCGGTAGTGGTGGTGCCCCGCGCTGGAGGGCGCCTCGGTGATCTTCGCGGTGTGGTTGGCCGGACGGCATGCCGAGGGGGCGGTGCCGCTTTCGGTCGAAGGGGAAGCCTGCGCAACTGCGGGGGCCGCGGCGGCAAGCAGCACGGCGGCGAGGGTGACGGCGGTCTTGCGGTTGGTACGCATGAACAATCCTTGCCTAGCTCGATGGCCCCGCGGGTGCTCTCCAACGGAACCATGGTCGCTATGTCCAATGCCCCCTCGCACCTTCCGGGAATGTCCCAAGATCGTCACGACCATGACGGCAACCGCCGCACGACGGCGTCGGGCCGGCGGCCGCCCGGAACGCCCGGCCACGAGGTCGTCGCCCGCCGCCGGCGCCCGCCGCGCTGCAGTGCCCGGCAATGGAAGGCCGACGACCTGACCGGTCGCGGTACGTGCCACGCCGACGACATCGCCGGCGCATGCCGGCGGGCGGGAGAGACTGGCGGAGCTCGTCGCCACCCGGCTCGGGGCGCTCCGTGCCGACCCCGACCACGTCATGCACGGAGGGTCGTACCCCAACCCTCCGGTCAAGGTGGGCAGGGCGTCAGCCGTCCAGACGTCCTCCAGTCCCTGATCGCCACTGGCCGACGGCGATGTCAGCGGCGGCTGCCAGGATGATCGTCATGACTCACACCACGGGCGTGGTCCACCAGGACGCGGCGGATCTCGCACAAGGCCTTCTCACCCACGACGATGCCGAGCTGGACCGGCCGTTCACGATCCTGATGCACAAGGAAGGAAACGGCCTGGTCGAACGCCGTGAGGCCCTGCGGCCGATCTACGAGACCATCGTGGCGCGCGTCGGCCGGCCCACGTTGCTGGGCGGCACCGCACATGGGCCCAGCGTGCGGTGGAGCAACCGCGAGCGGACACTGCTGCTGTCCGGGGACCACGGCGTAGCGACGCTGTCCGCGCACCAGGCGGAATCGTTCGCCCGGGACGAGTTCTGGAGCTTCGACTCGGGCCGCCAGCCCTACGCGTGGCAGCTGGACCGCCATGGCCCCGGCCACGACCACGGCTGGACCTTCAACGGACACGCGGCAGCAGACGACTGGACGTCGGCCGAGGAGCGACTGGCAGGGATGCTCGCCTCCTGGGCGGAGCACATGCCCGTACAGGCCCCCGGCGACTGGGCGGGCTTCAAGGTCTGGGCGTCCCGGGACCGGGGGCGCACCATGATCGTGTCCTTCGATCCGTCGGACACGAACTGCGAGTTCCACGTCGCCATCGAGGACCGAGATCACGAGCAAACGCCCGAGCGTGCAACGGAGATGCGCGCGAGGGGCTGGCAAAGCGTGGACGAACACCGATGGTGGCGCACCACGCTGCCCGAGACGGACCCGACGGCAGCCGCCGCACTCGCGCGAGTGGTCGTCACCGATCTGCGGGCCCGCGGCACCACGTGCCCGGACGAAGTGACCGCCTGGGACATCAGCGCCGGTGACGACGGCGAACTGTGGGTGCCCGGCATCGGGGTCGACGTGCATCCGCGCCGTGGAGAGCACTACTAGGCGCTTGCAGTCTCTGTGCAGCCGATAACTGCAACCCTCAGTCCCCTCAGTCCCCTCAGTCCCGTCAGTCCCGCCCTCCGGGCTAGAGTCCATCTGAACTGCGGCTTTCCTGCGGGACCGGAAACGGGACTATAGATCTTGAGGATGTTCACTCCTGGTGGCCGAGGCCGCCCTCCGCCCCCTGCAAGGCGTCGCGCAGGATTGGCAGCAACTGGACACCGGTGCCCTGACCCCGACCAACCAGGCTCGGCGCGAGCGAGGAAACACCCGCGGGATCCGAGGAGCCGTCATCCGCCGGCTACTCATGCGTCCGTGGTGGCCACAACCCGCATTACCCATCGACTGTTCCATGTCTCGTACGCCGTGGAGGACACATGGCGGCTGTTGAAATCGGCAACCTCGCCGCTGCCGACCTCAGCGAGGTAACCCCCGCGGTCAAGCACCGCTGCAAGCAGCTCCAGAACCGGGCGGGCATGATCGACGACTGCCTGGCCGGCGCCGGTCTGTTCATCGCCGCGCAGCCGTCAGAAGCTGCCGAAGAAGCGGTGCCACCAGGTGGGTCGCTGAACGTGTCCGGGCAACTGGCTCGGCCCGGCGTAGTCGAACTCCAGTAGCTCCTCGGGAACGATCGCGTACCCGAGGTCGGCCAATGCCCCATTGACCTTGTCCAGATCCGCAGCGTCTAACTCGCCCTCGGCTTGCGCGTCCCCGGTGCCGAGGAAGGCACCAGGGTTGTCGGCGCAGACCAGCGCCAGGGAGCCGAACTTGCTCACGCAGACGACAATCCGGGTTCCGCACACGGTCACATCTGCCGGCACGGTGACCCGCCCGTACTCACTGGAGTCCTGCGTGTCCCGCTCACTGACACATGACGTGGCGAAGTCGCCCTCAAGCCGTGCCACGAGACCGTTGAACAGCGTGCCAGTCTCACCACGGTCGTAGTCCCGGGGCCACTCCAGCCACTCTGGATCATCGAGCTCGCCCAGCAGGGCCACCAGATCCGCTTCGTGTTTCGTCACGCACAGATCTTGGCGGATCAGCGGCAGACCCAGATGGAGGACGAAAATCCCAGCCGTCCGAAGCCGATGCCTGTGATCTACTGCCGGGCATGCCGTTGCTGCTGCTGGACCTCGACAACACCCTGGTCGACCGCGATGCGGCCTTCCGCAGCGCCGTCGCCAACTTCCTTGCCCAGCACGGCCTGCCCGACTCCGACCTCACATGGGTGACGACCATTGACGCCGGCGGTTATACCGCCCGGCACGAAGCCGCCGCAGCTCTGACCGGCCGATACGGCGATGCGGTACCAGCCACCGCTATCCACGCCCTTCTCGACAACGGCGTCACGGACCACGTCGTCCTGGCGCGCTCCTCCCGAAAGGCCCTGACCAAGGCACGGGCCGGCGGCTGGACCTGTGTGATCGTCACCAACGGCCGCACCACCCAGCAGGAAGCGAAGATCCGTAACACAGGGCTCGACCAGCTCGTCCAGGGCTGGGCGATCTCCGAGGCCGTCGGCCACAAGAAGCCGGAACCGGAAATCTTCCAGGTGGCAGCAGCAACCGTGAGCATTCCCCTGCCTGGCGCGTGGATCATCGGCGATTCACCGCATGCCGACATCGCCGGTGCCGACGCGCTCGGCCTTCGAAGCGTCTGGGTGACAGACGGCCGACCCTGGACCCAGGACTCCTACCAGCCCACCCACGTTACGAACGACGCCGCCTCCGCGATCAGCCACGCCCTGAGGACACCGGGACAGCGCCGCGCCGGCGGGGGCGCGGGACCGGGGACTGATTGAGCGGGCGGAACTCGACGCGAGTGCCATGGCCTTGCCGGTTGAAGCGCTGCACGAGATGGCCGACGATGTTCTGGTGGCGCGGGGCGAGCTCTTGCCAATTTCTCGATTTGTTCCTCAAGTTGGGCCAGCAGCGCGGTGACCGTCTCGGGTACAGGAGCAGCCGCGGTGCCGCAAATGTCGAAGGCCGAGTGGTACGGCGGCGATTCGGCGTGGCCACCGCGCCGGGATGTCGATGCCGTTCACCAATCCCCCTCTCTGCTCGTCCATCGCGGGCCGCCCGACCTTCAGCGGCACGGTCCTCGAGACCGGCGCCGACTCCTGCCGTCTCGCCGGCGCAGCCGGGCTCGGGCCGGGGAGTCCGCCGTGGCCCGCCCTGCTGACATCTGCCGTCCCACGCCGGGCGGTGGCATCACCTACTCGCCCGCGCGGGCCACAAGCAGCGGCTGGAAGAAGCCCGTCTCCTGCGGCATCCGCCACCCGACGTCGACGAACCCGGCCTCAGCCACGAGGCCGGTCAGCCGGTCCCGGCCCAGTGCCCAGTATGTGGTCCGGCGGACCTTGACGCGCCATTCCCCGTCTGCCTCAAAGAGTTGGAAGTGCTCCAGGTCGTAGTGCTCGCCGTCGTCGTGCCAGTGCCAGAGCTGGAAGGTGACGGTTCGTTCTCCGTCGTCAGCACAGTCGCCGATCCGGTGGACTTGTGGAGGCGTCGAAGCCAGGCGGTCGCGCACCAGGTCGTCATAGGGGCGTGTGCTGACCAGCAGCCGGCCGCAGGGGCGCAGCACACGGCGCATCTCGGCCAGGGCGGCGTGCGCATCCTGCTCTGTCAGCAGGTGAGGCAGAGAGTTGTCAGCGCATACGACGGCGTCGAAGGAGCCATCGGGAAATGGGAGGCGTCGCATATCGGCGGCGGCAGTGCAAAGGCTCAGGCTCCGGCGAGCGGCCTCACGGGCAGCGCGGGCGGCGGCCCGGGGGCTGAGGTCGGTCCCGGTGACGCGGTGCCCGCGCAGCGCCAGGCCGATGGCCTGCGTTCCAATCCCGCAGGAACAGTCGAGCACCGCCGCACCATCCTGGCCGATCTGGGCGTCCAGAGCGTCTCCCTGCCGACGGATGCTCGCATCCCAGTCCGGGTAGATCAGGTGGTAGTCGTCAGCCAGCTCGTCATAGAAGTGCCCCACCGATGTCTCGGACATGGCCCGAGATTAACGCGCCCTCCCCCACAGGCGCCCCGGTCGCCCAGTGACCGACGCAAACCCGCTCACCGCAGTGCCGTGCTTCCCCCGTGAACGTCTACGAGCGCGCTGATCACCAGTTGGCGTGGAAACACATCGGCAGACGCTGCTGCCGAACATGAACCCAGCCACGGGGCTGGGCATCGCGGTCTTCGACGAGGGGAATGCAGACCGACGCGATCGGCCGGGTGCCTGGAAGCGGTGCGGCATGCGCGGCCTGCGGAACGCTCGTCGGCGAGCTCCGCGAACGCGGGCAGACGACTTCAGCGGCCGCTGCGCCTGGCCCCCTCTCGCCGCTCCCACCAGCACGAATGCGGCCGCGGGTTCCGTACGGCGACGTCCATGGGGGTGCCCGAGCGGCATGTACTGATCGGGCAGGGTTTCGGCGTAGTCGGGTCGCGTCTGATTTGTGCTCAAGCGCGGCCGACTTCGACAAGATCAAGGCGTACCCGCAACCGCCATGCCATGGGAGGGGGCGGCGGCGTCCCACCCCGGTGCGAAACCGCCGCCCACTCTCCATCCCGCCTCTTGCTTAGCCTATCGAAATTCGATAGATTCCCATCGTAACTCGATGGAAGGATGGGTCATGGGAAAGCTGGCAGTGCGTGCGTTGCGCGTCGTGCTCGCGGTGGTGCTCGTCGGCACCGTGTTCGTACAGGCATCGATGGTGTGGGTGTTGGTCAGCGGGAGTGACCCGGAGGACGGGTCGCTCCCGCTGACCCCGCTGCGCGTGATCACGATCCTGGGCATGGTGTCGGCCCAGGTCGCCCTGGTCTGCGTATGGCGACTGGTGACGATGGTGCGACGCGGAACCGTGTTCTCCCACGCCGCCTTCCGGTACGTGGACGCCGTGATCGGCGCGATCGTGGCGGCTGCCCTCCTGTGGTTCGCGGTCACGGCCGTCAATGCGCCGGGCCAGCGGGACGACCCGGGCGTCACTGTCATCATGGGCGGAATTGGCCTGGCCATCCTGGGGGTCGCGCTCATCGTGCTCGTGCTGCGGATGCTGCTCGCCCAGGCTGTCGCGCGCGAAGTCGAAGCGGCGCACATGCAGGCCGAGTTGGACGAGGTGATCTGATGCCGATCACCGTCGACATCGACGTGATGCTGGCCAGGCGGAAGATGTCCGTGGGCGAGCTCGCGGACCGCGTAGGGATCACGCCCGCCAACCTGGCGGTACTCAAGAACGGCCGCGCCAAGGCGGTGCGCTTCGCGACGCTCGCCGCGCTCTGCGAGGTGCTCAAGTGCCAGCCGGGCGACCTGCTGCGCTGGGAGGCCGAGGACGCCGCGGGCGGATGACGTGCACCGGGGTGGGCGTGAAAACGCCTGGCACCACCGGCCCATGGCACGGCACGTGGGCTGCATGGACGTGGATCGCCGACCACCCGCAGCACCGCCCAGACCCCGTTGGATAAATACCGGTTGACCTGCACCGCACCGTCCTGGTCGGCGATCGCGACCTGCGAACGCCCCCACCACAACCCCCGTCCTTCCAGCGCGGAAGGGCGGGGTTCGTCGTTGGGTGGACGGCCAGGGCTACGCCGTAGTCAGCCGCGTGGCGATCTGTCAGTTCGACGCGGTTCTGGGAACGTGACAGGCACGGGCTTCGAAGATCATGGAGTTCTCGACGCCCCGTGATCCGAGTGGAAGACCGTGCCGGCCGACGCATCAGCGCCGCCCCCGCCTGCCTTCGACCATCTCCGCGAGCATCCCGGGGCCGTGCCCGTGGAGATCCCGGGCCTGCTGGAGCGACTGGCCGAGGCGCCCGACCCTCGCGATCCGCGCAGAGCATTAGCCGCAGGACCCCTGAGAACCGGTCAGCGCACCCACGCCCGCGCCTGCGTCCCGTGCCGTCCGGATCGTCCGGATCGTCCGGTGGCGATGTCACTCAGTCAGACGCCCATCTCACCGTTTCGTCGAGGTTGGCGCTCTCAGCCGGGACTTCACCGTTGCGCGTCCATACTTCCCCACGTCCACCACCCTGTACGGGCGTCAACATCACGCATCGTTCGTGCGAACCAGAACCGTGCCGGTCGCACGGCGCGTCCTCGCCTGCATCAGGTACATCAACAACCTTTATTCTCACCTGAGTTACACCCATTGCCAGGCACAAGAGCTGGGAGCCGGATCGCGATGAGCAGCACCAACAGGGACGAGCGGGACGACTCTGCCGATGGGGGCATCAAACCGCTCGCGGCCTTCGACCCGGTGCGTATCGGGCCGTATCTCCTGCTCGGTCGGCTCGGTGCGGGTGGCATGGGGCGGGTCTTCCTCGCCCGTTCCGAGAGCGGGCGCACCGTCGCCGTGAAAGTGGTGCACGAAGAGCATGCGTCCGACGAGCGGTTTCGCGCACGGTTCCGGCGGGAGATCGACGCGGCCCAGCGCGTCGGGGAGCGCTACACCGCTCCCGTCCTCGACTCCGGTCCCGACGACGATCCGCCATGGGTCGCCACCGGGTACGTTCCCGGGCTCTCCCTCGAACAGGTCGTGCGTCGGCACGGACCGCTGCCCACCGCCTCCGTGCGCGCAGTCGCGGACGGGCTGCTGCGCGCCCTGAAGGACATCCACGACGCGGGCATCGTGCACCGCGATCTGAAGCCGTCCAACGTGATGCTGACCGTGGACGGGACAAAGGTCATCGACTTCGGCATCGCACGGGCCCTGGAGACGTCCGCAGAGTCGCCGCTGACCAGTACAGGGATGGCCGTGGGCTCGCCCGGCTTCATGTCGCCGGAGCAGATCCAGGCGCAGCGCGTGGGGCCGAAGAGCGATGTGTTCACCCTGGGGAGCGTGCTTATGTACGCGGCCACGGGGCGGCTGCCCTTCGGGCACGAGGCCAGCAATCAGCACGCAGTCATGTTCCAGATCGTGCAGGACGAGCCCGACCTGGACGGGGTCGACGACCCCGCACTGCGGGCGCTCATCTCGCGGTGCCTGACCAAAGACGCCGGGCAACGGCCGGACGTGGAAACGCTGTTGGCGGATCCGGAACTGGTCAAGACGGTCGCGGCCAAGGACACCCTGCTGCCCGCCGACGTCGTCGCGCACCTCGCGCAGCAGTCCGCGCGGCTGCTCGACGCCGAGGCGGCGCCCCACCGGGCGGAGCCCGTGGACCGGTCGACCGTCGGGCTGCGGCCGCAGCCCGGACCGCCGGAACCCGTCCCCGCGGCGGGTGGTTCCACGATGCCGAAACCCGAACGGCGGCCTGCCCGTCGGCGCCGCACGCTGATCGTCCTGCCCATCGTCGCCGTCATCACCGTCGGCGGCGGTGCGGTTACGCTGCTCCATCCCTTTGGGGGCGGCGGGGACGGAACACATGCCAAGTCGCCCCAGAGCAGCACCAGCGCCACTCCTGACGGGAGCAAGGCGCCGAGCGAGACTGGCAGTTCACCTTCCGGGAAGGGGAACGGGAAGGATGGGAACGACAGCAAGGAGCAGCAGGGCGACAAGGGCGAGCAGAGCGCGGCGAAACCCAAGGAGAGCACCGGGAGTTCGACGGCGTCCAGCGGCGCCGGCGGCTCCGACACAAACGGCGGCTCCGACAGCGGCGCCACCAGTAGCGGGTCCGGCTCCTCGGCCTCGGGCGGCGGAGGTTCGTCCGGCGTCGGCGGCTCGTCCACCGGCTCCCCGCCGCCCGCTTTGAAGAGCTACAGCGCCAAGTACACGAATTCCTGCGTCGGCGCATGCTCCATGCCGATCCTCGTGAGCTGGTCGGCGATCTCCCGAGCGACCCGCTACGACATCCACTACACAAACAAGGGCAGCCAGTACACCGAGAAGAACGTCGACACCATCCATTCGACCGGTAACACCAGCTACACGATCACTGGTCCGTACTCCGGTGACGAGATCTGCCTTTCGGTACGCGCGGCCAACAAGTACGGGGCCTCTGCCTGGGCGGAGACCTGGTGCACCACGGTGCCCTACTAGACACACAGTCTTGACTACTGCGGTCTGCTGCCGGGCGGGGCGGGCGAAACCGATCAGGAGACCGTAGAAGATCTCACTCCGGCTCCAGTGGTCTTCGGTGGTCCGGCGCCCTGGTCACCCCGCCCCGGCGGGACTGGGCGTCGGCCGCCCGCGCGACGCCGAAAAGACACGGAGATCGGCTGCAACCCGCAAAACCCCGTGGTCAACTGCCCGGCGCCCTCAACGTCGTGAACTCCCCCTGAGGCCGCGCCGAACAGCAGCGCCGTAGCCGTTCCCGGCAAGATCCGGAAGACACGTCCTCACACAATCAGAAGAGGCGCTCCTGCCTACGTGTCAGACGATGCAGTAGGAGCGTCCCATTCCGATCTTCAGTGGTCCTGCAGGAGGTAGCGGTGACTACTGGTCGGAGGCTCCATGCTGCTTGAGGGGCTGGTAGCGGTTGGCGAGGGCGTGGAACGCCTCCTTGGGTTCCCAGGACGTGTCCGGGTAGGTACGCGCGTCCGCGGGGTAGTCGCTGTGCTCGTCGAGGATCTTGACGATGCCGTAGGAAGCGAGGTCGGGGTCCGGTCCGGACAGACGGTGGGGGGTGCCGTAGCCGGCGAAGCTGAACCAGAAGACGGAGTGGACGCCTTCCTCTTCGAAGATGGTCATGAGGTCGTCGAGATAGCGGACCTGCTCGCTCTCGTCGCGCACCAGGTCCGGCTTGAGGGTGACACCGTCCGGCTCCATGGCCACGTACCAGCCCGCGCCGCCGTAGTCGCCCGCCCCTCGGAAGGTGCAGCAGCCGACCTCCATGATGGCGACCGGCTTGCCGTGGGCGAACTCCTTGCGCAGATCGTCGCGGTAGGTGGCGGCGTTACGCAGGCCACGGAAGGCATCCAGACCGACGATGTCGAAGGGGCTCCAGTCCACGCCGTCCAAGGGGCACGAGGCGTAGCTGACCGGGCCGGCGAAGAGGGGGCGGACGGTGCGGACGACGTCACCGAGGAAGGCGTTGACCTTGTCGGGGATGGGCCGGAGTGCGACTTCGCGGTCGGGGCCGGCCAGAACCGGGATGCGGTCGTTGAAGGTGTCGCCGGGCAGGTACCCGCGGGCGAACAGGCTCAGTTCGCAGCCGGTGACGAGAACGACGTCAGCACCGTCGTGACGCAGTCGTTCGGCTCGCTCTGCACAGTCGGCGAAGTACGGAAGCATTTGTTCGTCGGTCATCTCGCAGGGGAACGGCGAGAACCAGACCTCCAGCCCGACTGCAGCCGCATGCCGCGCGGTGGTCTCGATCCGGTCCGGGTCGCCACCCGTGATGCGGATCGCGGTGCAGTGCAGGTCCTCGGCGATCACCTGCATGTCCCGCGCGACGGCATCGGCGTCGAAGAGCGGGCGGGAGGTATCGCCGTTGGGAAAGGTGCCGGTGTCGTAGTGGATGCCCTTGCCTCGCATGCCTTGCACCTCCGATAAGAATCCACGTCTCGCTTACGGTGCGATCGTCAAGTCTCCAGCGGCGTCAGAGTCAAGCCCGGATGGTGATCAGCTGTGTGAACCCGATCGCTGCCTGCATGCCGACGGCTCCGCCCTTCTCAGGGATGGGCGGGTCAAAAACGGCACTTGGCGAAAGGAGGGGGCGCGGGCGGTCCCGGAGCCGGTCTGTCTACGAGCCGTGCAGCCAGACCCGCAGCGGACCCACGGGCTCGAAGCCATGGCGAATGGCGACCGCCAGGTCGTCGCCCTGCTCGTAGCCGACTACGGGGAGGGTGGGGAACAGCCGATGCACCGCGCCCAGCACGACCGGCCAGGCCCTGTCAGGGCCGCCGTCCAGCGCGAAGACATTGGAGATTCCGACCACGTGGTCGCTGCGGCTGGCCACCGCCCCGGCGACCACTCGGCCGCTGGCAGAATGCCCGGCGAGCACGAAGACAGCTGGGGCGTGGGGTACGTCGTATCGCCGCCACCTAAGGGGTTTGACACTTGGGACGATTTCGATCGCTCGCGGCCGCCTGAGGATCAGGGGTCATGGTTCGCCTGCAGTGATCCCTCGGGTGTGGGCCCGCGTCTGTTCTTTCAGCGAGTTCCCGAGGGCAAGGTCGTCAAGAATCGGGTGCATCTTGACGTGCGGGTCGGCACCGGGCTCGTAGGGGAAGAGCGCCTGGCCACGCTTGAGGCCGAATGCGCACGGCTGGTCGCGCTCGGCGCAGTATGCGTGCAAGTACTGCGTGCCGATGAGGACAACGAGTCGTGCATCTCGATGCAGGACATCGAGGGCAACGAGTTCTGTCTCGACTGAGCATCCTCCGAGACGGCAAGGTGGGGAGCTGTCCCCCTTTGACTTCCCCTCAACGGCCATCCGGTGGGCGAGAGTTGTCCCGTGAGGGCGAGGTTGTGAAGCCGGGCGATGCCGGGCATCGCGGTGTGACCGTGGCAGAGCCTGCTCGCCCGCCTGGCTGAGCTCGTGCAGGGACTGAGGGCTTGGGCCGCTCGTGTGGCGGGTTCACCAGAATTCCACGTGCGCGCGGGCGACCGCCGCCGCCCGTCGTCCCTGATCGTCACGACAGGCGGCGTGCTGGAGAAGATCCGAGTGCCGCGGACGGGTTCGGACAGGCCACGCAAGAAGCCCGCGAGCCTGGCGGCGAGGAGCTCACCCACACCATGCTGCGCAGTCCCGCACCCGCCCGCGACGCTCAAGGCTTCGCCTCCCGCATCAAGGCAGTCTGACCGCGGGCCGAGTGGCCACTACCTCGGTGCCTGGAAGCCCCCGATCTGCTGCTCGAGCAGTTCGGCCAGCCGCAGCGGGGTGCGGTCCTCGAACATCGGACCGATGAGCTGCACTCCCATCGGCAGGCCCTCGGGGGACCGACCCGCGGGTATGGCGGTGGCGGGCAGGCCGGGCATGGTGGCCAGGCCGGCCCAGACGAGCTGGTCGAGGTACGGGTACTCGACGCCGTCGATGTCGATGCGCCGTTCCAACAAATTGGGCTTGTGGTCGTGCGGGAACGCGGGCGTCGGCGTGATCGGGCACACCACGACGTCGAACTCGGCGAAGAGCTGCCGCCAGCCGTGGCGGTGGAGCTCGCGCCGGCTGTTCGCCTCCATCCAGTCGCGGTGGCTGAACACCATGGCGCGCAGCCGCACAGCGTCCAGGCTCTGGTCGTCTGCGCTCAGTCCGGCGGCGCGGGTCTGCAACTGCTCGTGCGATTCGATGGGAAAACGTGCAATGGAGCTCGAGATCAGCAATTGCGTGTAGAGCGTCGCGGCCTCGGTCAGGTCGGGCAGCAGCGGACTGTGCCGTTCGACGCGGGCGCCGCCGTCGACAAGCGCGTCGGCCACCCGGTTCACGCCCGCCCGCACGGCGGACCCGGTCGGAATGAGCGGATGCTCATCGAGGACCAAGACCCGGAAGTCGCGCAGCCTCTCGTGGCGCGCGGGCGGCAGCGTCAAGTCGTGCGCCACGCCGAACGTCAGCGGGTCCGGTCCGGCCATTACGTCGAGCAGGAGCGTGAGGTCGCGGGCAGTGCGCGCCATCGGACCGACGACGGCGAGGTCATGGTCGGACGGCAATGCCGGCGCGTCCGGCGGGACCATACCGCGGGTCGCCGCCAGCCCGAGCGTCGGCTTGTGCG
The DNA here is from genome assembly GCF_045040855.1 of Streptomyces sp. NBC_00009. Lineage (NCBI taxonomy): Bacteria > Bacillati > Actinomycetota > Actinomycetes > Kitasatosporales > Streptomycetaceae > Streptomyces > Streptomyces sp. NBC_00009. The sequence goes on along the minus strand of NZ_CP108312.1, from coordinate 8,307,196 downwards.
CGTAGACACCACAGAAATGAGCGGGGGTGCGCAACGAGCCGGCGATGTCGGAACCGATGGACAGCACGCCGAAACCGGACGCCAGAGCGGCAGCCGAGCCACCTGAGGACCCGCCTGACGTGCGACCGTGATCCCACGGGTTGTTGGTGGTGCCGTAGATCTCGTTGAAGCTCTGCACATCTTGCAGCCCCAACGGCACATTGGTCTTACCGAGCACCACCGCGCCGGCAGCCTTGAGCCGCGACACCTGGACCGCATCGTCGGCCGGCACGAAGTCCCGGTACGGCGGCATACCCCAAGTCGTGGGCAGCCCAGCGATGTTGAAGGACTCCTTGACCGTCGCCGGAAGACCGAGCAACGGTCCGTCCTCACCGCGAGCGCGCGCCTGGTCGGCACTGCGTGCGGCCGCCCGCGCACGGTCGAAGTCCGGCACGCAGACCGCGTTGATCGCCTTGTCATCCCGCTCAATACGAGCGATCGCCTCGTCAGTCAGCTCCGCCGAAGTCACTTCACCAGCACGCAAAGCGGCCAGGAGATCCTCGGCCGTCCGAAAGTTCCACTCCATGAAATCGACCGTATCGACCGCTCGATAAGGCCACAAAATGCCGCTAAGCGCAACGGGTTGAATACGTCAACCTACCCTCACGATGGTCCTCCGGCCACAAATAGATCACACGCCAGCCGCAGCTGGCGACGGCCGCGCTCAGTGGCTCCCCCGCCCCCCGTCATGGCCGCCTTGCCCCCTTACCTGCCCCAAACGGGAGGAGGTCAGGTAGTACCGATTGCTGTCATCCGGGTCAACGCCCCAGCTGAGAAGCCGTCAAACAGACTGGTGCTACCCGTGTCCACGGCCAGATCAGCACCCCATCATCCATCTCCGTACTTGGCGACCGTGCTGGTCGCAACCATCACCGAGTGGCTACACGAGCAGCGCAGCCGAACCACTTCCTAGACAACGCAGAACTCGTTGCCCTCCGGGTCCTGCAGCACGACGGCGTAGTGCCCCATGTCCGGCTCATCTGTGGTCCCAAGCACGCTGGCGCCGGCTTCGATCAGCGTTTCCACTGCGGTGGTGACCCGCTGCGTGCGGACCGCCAACGGGACGTCGCGGCCGCCGCCGACCTTCAGGTCTAGATGTACTCGATTCTTGGTGGCCTTGAGTTCCGGAACCTGCTGGAACCACAACCGCGGCCCTCGCCCCGCGGGATCGACGATCGACTCCGGGGTATCGCCCGCACCGACAGGCAACTCCTCCTCGGGCACCCCTGTGGCTGCCCAATACTCCCGCCAGGTGGCATGGCCGCCAGGTGGAGGTTCGGCTACGTATCCCAGAGCCTCGCTCCAGAACTCCACCAGCCTCTGTGGGTCGGCGCAGTCGATCGTCAGTTGTAGCGTCATCTCCATACCCGGAGCCTGGCAGACACGTCTGACACTCACGCAGGACCGACCCACCGGCTAGAACCATGCACTCTCGCAACACGGCTCAGGGCGTGCGGGTCAGCCGCCTTGGCCGGCGTTTCCGACTGGGCCGACCTTTTGCCGGCGCCGTCTGCGGCGGGCAGCGTGGCGTCGCCCGCCCAGTCGAGGGTGACCGACTTCGTCTCGTCCGGCCGGGTCACCAGCAGACCTGTGCCGCGTACGCCCGAGCCCTCCGACGTGTTGATCAGAGCCAACTGCTGTTCCGACGGCCGTGTCGGTGTCAGTGCGCCGTTTCGCGTGGCCAGCTGTTCAACGTCGTAGCCCCGGATCGGGGTATGTGCGGGCTACGGGGCGGATGCATGGTTCCGTCATCAGCATCAGTCGACGGGCTTCAAGTCACCCAGCGCGTCACCGAGGTCGAGCTCGGTACGGCCACGGGTCTGGAAGCCCTGTTTAAAAAGCTCAGCTGTACGTTGCTGTGTTGTCTCACTCCGAACGAGCTGCTGGAACAGGGCAGCATCTGCGCGCACATCGGCGGGAGTTGCCAGGCTGATGGCGTTGATGGCCGATTTGGCGGCAACCAGCGCATCACGCGGGAAGTTCCCCATTCGCGCAGCAAGGTCGGCTACGAACTCGTCCAGCTCGGCGTCGGGCACCGCACGGTTGATCCATCCGTAGCGTTCGGCGAGTTCGGCATCGAAGTCGGCCGACGTCAGCACGGCTTCGAGGGCTCGACCCCGGCCCAGCAGACGGGTCAGGTGCTGGATCGCTCCCGCGCCGGGCGGGGTGCCGATGCCGACTTCGGGCTGGCACAGGACAGCGTTCTCCCGGGAGGCGAAGCGCATGTCGCAGGCGAGGAGAAACTCGCTGCCCGCCCCCCGCGCCCGGCCCCGCAGCTTGGCAATGGTGACGGCCGGGATCTCGCTGAGCCTGCGGAACAGCATCCCCAGCGAGGCGTCCCCCGGGCCTCCGGCTTTCGCGGCTTCAGCGGTGTACTCGGGGACTTTGGTCAGGTCTACGTGCGGGAAGAAGAAGTCGGGATCCGCACTGTCGAAGACCACTACCCGTGCAGTCACCGGTCGGGAAAGCTCCTCGATCAGTGCGACCAGATCGCGCACGACCTCGGGACCGATGAGGTTGATCGGCGGGGCGTTGAAGGTGGCGGACAGGACATTGCCGTCCAACCTGGTGCTGATGGTTTCGTACGAGGCGGTCATGTCCTCTTCCCTTCGGCGCTCATCACGGCCTGGTGGCAATCGGCGGCTGACACAGCGCTCTCCTCAAGTCGCAGCACGACCAATGCCGCAACCTCCTTCGAACCGCCGCGCAGGGTCAGGCGGCGGCCTCGACCCGACCCAACCGGCGCAGACATCCCTTCCACTCTCTCCCCGATCACCCACTCGCACAGCCCAGGAGCGTGGTTTCCGCACGGTGAACGCGCCCCTGACCCCTGCTACGGCTCCGCGCTCTTGACGTCTGGTTGAACCAACCGCACGCAGGTTGTCAAGACCGAGCCGGGCGAGCAAGTGGCTGACCAGCTTCTTCATGATCTCCGGCGAAAGGACGGTCCCCCCGTTATGTTTTCTGCGGTCCTGCAAGAGGGCCGCTGGCCTCCGGGCCCGGCATGGCTGTTCCCCCCTGTCTGCAGGGCTTCTCCCACGTCGAGGTTCTCTTCGTCTTCGACCAGTTCCCGGAGCCGGACGAGTACCGCCCCTCGCCCCCGCGCGGCCGGTCCGACCTGCCCGCCGTCGGCGTCTTCGCCGCGCGCGGTCCGCGTCGCCCCAACCGCATCGGTGTCACCTGCTGCCGCATCACGGCCGTGCGCGGACGGGAGCTGGAAGTGGTCGGGCTTGACGCGGTATCCGGTACTCCGGTGATCGATCTGAAGCCCGCGATGTCCGCGTTCCAGCCGCGAGCCCTGCAAGAGCCCACTGGCTGGGCTCGTTACGTAGCCTGCAGCGCCACGGGGCCTGGTGGAAGGGTCCGGGTCGGTCAGGAACCTTGGGAATCGAGATGCGCAGGTCCCACAGGTAGTCGAGGGCTGCTTCGATCGCGGTCTGCATACTGCCGCGCGCTTGGGCGTCGGCGGGACAGCGGTGGCGGCGCACGTCGCGAACCTGTCCGACACCTGGCGCGCGCCGAACAAACTGCCCATTCACACCGGGATCCTGCGCGCACGGCCCGACATCGCCGCGAGTCCCTGGCCCGTCTCACGCTCGCCGTCGCAGCCACGGGAACGCTGCTCGTCCGGCTCACGGACGCGGCGGAGACAACTGCGGAGACGCTCGGCCGGCCGCGGGTCAGGGCTCTTCCGGGCCCTCCTCGTCGATTTCGAACCAGACCGTCTTCCCCTCCGGTTCGGGGCGGATGTTCCACCGGTGGGCCAACAGGTCGAGGAGGACGAGGCCGCGACCGGAGGAGGAGAGTTCGCCGGGGGCGCGCCGGTGCGGGACCTCGTCGCTGCGGTCGGTGACCTCCACGCGCAGCCGTCGCCGGCCCTGGGCAGCGCCGCTGATTTCGGCCCGAAGGACGGCGGCATGGTCGGTGTGGATCAGTACGTTCCCGAGGAGTTCGGAGACGAGCAGGAGGACCGTGTCGACCTGCTCGGGCCGCGCCCAGTCGTGGAGCAGGCCCTGGAATTCGATCCGTGCGTCGGCGAGTCCCTGGGCCTGATCCTGTTCGAGGGTGAAGCGCAGGTGCCGCCCGGTCCGACTCGCATGCACATCCGACGGGTCTCGGCGCAGGAGCAGCATCGCGATGTCGTCCTCCGTGAAGGAGGCGCCGGGCTCGTCGCCCGCCTGTGAGGGGGACGGGACCACGACAGCGTTCAGAAGCCGGTCCGCCAGGCCGTCGAGGTCTTCAGGACCGCCCGGAGTCAGCGCATTGCGCACGCGGAGCCAGCCGGAGTACATGTCGTGGCCGCCGGACTCGATGAGACCGTCGGTGCAGAGCATGAGGATCTCGTTCTCGCGCAGGGAGACGACGCTGACCGGGTAGTCGTCCTCCCCGAGGTCGAGCCCGAGGGGCAGGCCACCCCGCACGTGCTTGAGCAGACAGGTGCCGTCCGGCAGACGCAGGACGGGATGCGGGTGCCCGGCCCGGGCGATGCGCAGGACGCCCGTGGCGGGGTCGGCCTCCAGGTAGATACAGGTGGCGAAGCGGCCTTCGCCCAGTGACGTGAGGAAGCGGGACGCGCGTACCAGGACGGCGTCCGGGCCGTGGCCCTCGGCGGCGTAGGCGTGGATGGCCGTGCGCAGTTGCGACATCAGCCCGGCGGCCTGCACATCGTGGCCCTGGACATCGCCGATCACCACACCGAGGCGCCCGCTGGGCAGGAGAATGCTGTCGAACCAGTCACCGCCGACCATGAGCCCCCCGCCGGTGGGCACGTACCGGGCGGCGACCGTGAGACCGTCGACACCGGGGTCGATCCGGCTCATGCTGCTGCGCAGCCCCTGGGAGAGCGCGCGGTCCGCCTGGCCGTCGTACGACTGCTCGATGCTCTGGCTGAGCAAACGGGCCATGGTCACCAGCAAGGGGCCCAGACCGTCGGTCATCCGTACCGGAGCGTCGAAGGACGCCATCCATACGCCGGTGAGCTGGCTGTACGTCGTCAGGGGCAGGAAGGCCCAGGCCTCACACCCCCTCTGTCCGTCGAGCTGCCAGGCGGACGGGAAGCGATCGCGATACTCCTGCGGGGAGGCCAGGAAGACGGGGCGCCCGGTCCGGGCCACCTGCGCGGCCGGATGAATCGTGCCGAGAGGCAGTCGCAGCGCGTCGCCCTCGCCGTCGCGGAAGCCGACCCGGCCCACGCACTTCAGGAATTCGCGGTCCGACCGGAACACCGCCTGACCGCACAGCGGCAGGCTGGCGTCGGCCAGCTGGGAGATCAGGGTGAGCGCCTCCCCGAGCGACGTGGCCTGCGCCAGGGCGTGCCCCGTCACGAGCAGGTCGGCTCCGCGGTGGCGCATCCGCTCGGACACCTCGCCGGATCCGGCGACGGTCGGGCCCGCCAAACGGTTGAGAGTCGCGACCTGGCGCAGCTCGACTTCGTACTCCTCGGAATTGCCGTGCTCGCGCCCGCCACCCACCTGCGGCACTCCCGTCTACTCGGCGCACTCTGCCTTTCCCGCTCCTCCCATGTTCCGTCGATCAGCCCTGCCTCGCCTGCTCACTCACGTCCCGGCGCCTTGCGCCCCCCGATCCGCATCGAACACATTGACGGATGCGAAGCGGCGGGACGAAGGTCGACAGGCATAGCTTCGACCTCGCTATTGAGGTTCAGTCATGGCTGAGGTGAGTCGGCCTTCGAATGCGATCTGAGCCGCGCGGAAGGTGAGACGTTGGGGACCTCGCCCTCTGCTGCTGCCTACTCGGAACGGCGGGCCGGCAGCTGTCCTCTGCGCCCTCTGGACGACCGCAGGGGGTTCGACACGCCCAGTTCACCGAGACCCGGTCCGAGGCGGCGGTGGAGCGGCTCAGGGCTGACGACGCGCGAGGATGATCCCTCCCAGCTTGCTCTCGGCGGAGGTGAGCGTCTTGTGCGTCTCGACGGCGAAGCCGGCTTCGTTGAGCCACTCGATCATCTGGTGATGCTGCCGACGATGGACATGGACCTTCATCGGGTGCCCGCCATAACCCTCGGTCTTCATCTTCGACTCGTCGCCGACATGGAAGCTGAGCAGGAGCGGCCCACCGGGCCGAAGCACTCGACGGAAGTGCGTGAGAACCGAGCTGATGTCCTCGTCAGGAATGTGGATCAGTGAGTACCAGGCGACCAGGCCAGTCACCGAGGCGTCGGCCAAGGTGAGGTCCGTCATCGAGCCGAGATCGAACCGCACACCGGGGTGATCACGACGGGCCACATCGATCATTCCCGGTGACAGATCGATGCCGAACGCATCCAGGCCCAGCTTCCGCAGGTGGCCCGTGATCCTGCCCGTCCCGCACCCCACGTCCACGACCGGCCCGCCGCCTTGGGCACACACCAGGTCGGCGAACAGAGCCAAGACCGTGCGTTCTTCAGGTGTTTCGTCCAAGAGGTGACGTGTCAGCTCCGCGTAACTCGCAGCCACGGTGTCATAAGACGTCCGCGTATCCGCCAGCCAGTCATCTGTGTTCGGTCCCGGTTCCACCGACCGCAGGCTACGCCTTCCGCGCGTCGGCGATCCGGTCCAGTTCGCGCATCGCTTCGGCGTGGGCGCTCATGCGCCTGCTCAGACTTCCGCTCGTGAACAGTGCCACGCCGGCGGCCGACACCGGCATGGACAACCCGAGTACGGCCAGAGCCTCGGGCCAGTCGCGCTCGTTCTGACACCAATCACCGTTCTGCAGGCCTTCGTTGGACGTGCCTCGCTCCGTCAACAACCGTGATTCGCACTCGCGGGGGTAACGGTCCCCCTGCTCCTCATCGACCTTGTACGGAATGAGGAGCAACACGGCACACCATGTCCACAGAAGCGCCGCCAAGGCCAACAGGCCGACACCCCAGCCGCGTATCCGACTGGCCCGGTCGCGGAAGTCAAGGTCGTACTCACGTGATCGCATGGCGGACGAATCTAGCAGCAGCTTCTCGCTGCTCCGGACGCTTGCTGCGGTTGTGACCTGCGCTGCTTTCCCCACCGACGGCCACTTGACGGGGAGTCATCTGGTCGTCGGCGAGGACACTGCGTTGGTGCTTTGGGGGTACCTGCTCGATGGTCGCCTCGGCAGCCGGGGCTACGGTCGGAGCACGATCTTGCCGTGGGTGTGCCCTCGTTCCAGCTCGCGGAACGCGTCTCGCACCCGCTCCAGCGGGTAGGTGCGGGCGATCGGCACCTCCAACTCCCCGCACGCTGCAAGCCGGGCCAGCTCGCCGAGCACGACCGCGCATGCGGCCGAGCCTTCTCCGTAGGTCCGCGCACCGACCTTGGCCGCAGCCTGCCAATCACGGATCGTGTTGATCCGCCCGGGCCGCACGCCCAACTCCACTGCCAGCTCCACGTAGCCGTCGCCGAACGTGTCAATGAACGCGTCGATGTTCCCGCCGGCGGCCTGCCGGATCCGCTCGGCCGCGCCTTCCCCGTACTCGACCGGGACGACACCATGGTCCTTCAGCCACGCATGGTTCCGCTCGCTCGCCAGGCCGATCACCGTGGCGCCGCGCCGCCGCGCGAGTTGCACGGCAAGCGACCCGACGCCGCCCGCCGCACCGGACACCACGACCGTGTCGGCCGGGCCGGGGTCCACCGCGAACACGGTGGCGTATGCGGTCGTGCCGGCCACGTACAACGACCCGGCCACGTCCCAGGACAGCCCCTCCGGACGGGAAACCACGTTCACGTCGTCGACCACGACGAACTCCGCGTGGCTGGCTCTGTTGTGGGTGAAGCCCAGGACCTCGTCGCCCACCGCGAAGCCGCGGGCCTGCGCGCCGAGCTCCACCACGACGCCGGCCAGGTCGCTGCCCTGCCCGGAGGGGAACGTCGCCGGCCAGCGTTCGTGCCGCGCGCCCTTGCGGATCATCACCTCGCCGGGCTGGATACCGGCCGCACGGACCTCGACCAGCACCTGTCCGGGGCCGGGCTGCGGGCGCTCCACCTCCTCCACCCGCAGCACATCGATCTCGCCGTACTCGTGGAACCGCACTGCCTTCATGACGTGATCACCGCATTTCGTCGTTCGGATAGTCCCTCGACGGTCACGCGCCGGTTGCCACGCGCCGGCCGTGCCGTCGCCTTCAACGACTCAGGAGCGGAGCTGTCTTCCCAGGAGTGCGGAACGTGCCCGAATTCTCCATGTCCGCCGACACCAGACAGAACCTGGCGGTGAGGCGTTCGAAAACCAGTGGAACAGCGCCGCTGTGCACCATTACCGTGCTGCCGGACCAAGTCGCCCAGGCAAGGACGTCCCGTTGTACACCGTGTGAGACCTCCCGAGTGCTGATTCGTCGCGCGTCGTGCTTATTGCGCCGCGCTGCCTTTTGCTGCGGACTTCTCACTGAAACCGGTGTACTTCTGTGCTCAATACCTGGGTTGTCATGCCCACCCGCCTGCCGCTCGTTCTCCGTCGTTGCCACACGTGCGCGTCCGAGCGCTTCCGGGCAGACGGAAAATTCCGCGTCAACGCAAACCACAAGCTCCTCGACGCCTGGCTCCTCGTGCTCTGCACCGGTTGCGGGGAAACGACGAAGCTCTCGGTCCTGGAGCGGATGAATGTGCGCTCCGTACGGCCTGAGCTGTTGGACCGGCTGCACGACAACGACCCTGGCCTGGCAGCTGAGTTGCTCCAGGATCCGGCCGTACGGCGCCGTAATCGCATTGCCCTCGACTGGGACAACGCCTGGCGCCTCGACACCGGCGGATCGGATCACCTGGACCGCGAGGTGATCGACGTCTCGGTCCGCTTTGCAGCGCGGGTCCCTGTCCGGCCGGTGCGACTGATCGCTGAAGGTTGCGGTATTTCGCGAGCCGAGGTCGAGAGACTGATCGCGGAGGGGAAGCTCGTTTCGGCCGTCCGGCTGAGCAGCAAGCTCTCCGGCGACTTCACCTTCACGCTCAAACGCTGAGCCCTCCTCAGGACCAGGGCCTGTCCGGCAAGATGCGCCGGGCAGGCCCTGGTTGAGCTGGTCCTCCGCCACGTCACCTGACGGCGGAGGGACCCCTCAGAGATGAGTCCATGCGCACAGCGCACCGGGTGCGCACCGCCAGTCAGCCGAAGAGCCGGCGCCGGGGCGTGGGGCTCGGACACTCTGTCCATGAAGACATCGCGGCCAGGCCGCGGCACGGTGTGCCCCTGCTAGGACCTCTCAGTAGGGGCATGCGATGGTGGTCCGCCTCGGTGGGTGGGCTCTGCGTTAGTCGTCGATCGCCTGGTAGAGCGTGGTCCAGAAGTCGAGCATGAGATGCACCGGATCCGGGACGGACGCCCCGACCTGGGTGAGCAGGATTCCGGTGAGCTGGTTGTCCGGGTCGGCGTAGGTCGAGGTGCCGCTTCCGCCGTCCCAGCCGAACTGGCCGATGGGCGCGTAGTCACCGCGGTAGGTACGCACCGCCATCCCGAAGCCCCAGCCGCCGTGCTGGCCCTGACCGTGGGACACATGGACGTTGTCGACGGCCAACTTGTGCCGGGCGGCCTGCTGTTCGGGCGAGAGGCGGTTGGTGGTCATCAGCTCGACGGCGGCCCGGGACAGGATCCGTTCTCCCTCGTGCATCCCGTGATTGAGCAGCATCCGGAAGTAGGCGTGGTAGTCGTCGGCGGTGGAGTTCAGTCCACCGCCGCCGCCCTGGAACGCCGGCGGCGTGCTGTGGCGTCCCGTCTCGGCCTCGTCCCACACCTGGAACTCGCCGGTCCCCGGGTCGGGGGCGTACAACGGCGGCAGCCGGTGGAGTTGGTCGGCCGGCACATGGAAGCCGGTGTCCTTCATGCCCAGCGGCTCGAAGATCCGCTCGCGCAGGAACGACTCGAACGACTGGCCCGTGACCCTGGAGACGAGCACGCCGACCAGGTCGCTGCTGATCTGGTACTGCCAGCGCTCTCCGGGCTGGTGCATCAGCGGAAGCGTGCCGAGACGGCGCATCCACTCGTCCTGTTCGGGCATCGGCGTCGGCAGATTGGGGGTGATCCCCTGCTCGAAGACCGCGTTCATGATCGGAGTGCCGATCACCGTCATATCCATGCCGAGCCCGAACGTGGAGGTCAGCACGTCCCGTACGGTGATCGGCCGCCGCGCCGGCACTGTCTCGTCCAGCGGGCCGTCCAGCCGTTTCAGTACCTGGCGGTCGGCCAGTTCCGGCAGCCAGCGCTCCACCGGGTCGTCGAGGCGGAGCCTGCACTCGTCGAGCAGGACCATCGCCGCCGCGATCGAGACGGGCTTGGACGTCGAAGCCATACGGAAGATCGTGTCGCGGCGCATCGGTGCGCCGCCGTCGTGGCGCATCGTCCCGATCGTTTCGACATGCGTCTCGTCGCCCTTGCTGAAGAGGGCGACCACCCCGGGAATCTTCCCTGAGTCGACATGCCGTGACAGCACGTCGCGCACCCTGTGCAGCCCTGCCTTGGAGAAGCCGCTGTTGGACATGGTGGTGTGCTCCTTTGACTGAGAATGAGAGAGCGGATGACCAGCAGCCGAGCCGGTCGGCGATCACATCCAGCACCTGCCGCAGATCGCGTGCCATGCGGACCCGAAGCCCGATCTCGGCGATCCCGGCGGCGAATCCCGGGTGGCCGGGAAGGATCCGGTGGACACGATGGGTCACCCGGGTGCCTGCGGGACAGGCGGTGACGGCGTGCACCCCGGCGTACCAGTTCTGCACGGCCACCCTGGACCGGTCCCGGTCCACCTGGATCTCCAGCGGCTCCACCGGCCCGGCGTACTCGGCGTGGTAGGCGCCGGCACCGGACCCGGCCACGACGGTCATCGCCCCCTGCCGAGCCGCCGAAGCGCGGGCCAGCAGCAGGAGGTTGTCATCGCCCACCCGCCCCTCGGCCACGGCGAGCAGGAGCTCGGCGACCGCGGCGACGGGCGCGCCGAGCGTCCCGTCGCCCTCCCACCGGACGGGCTGGTGACCGGTCGCCCGGCTGTGCGCCACCGCCTGCTGTGACAGTTCCAGCGCGCCCTGGACGTCGCCGAGCCCGAGCGGGGCACCGGCCAGCTGGTCCAGCCACATGCGTTCGAGTTGCAGGTCGCCGCGCGCTCGCGCGATCCCGATCACCGACAGGACGACCTCCCGTGCCTGCTCATAGCGTCCGTGCCGGACCAGCACCAGGCCCACGCGCGCCTTCGCCAGCATCCGGTAGACGTCGAAGTCCGCATCCTCCGGAACGATCACGGACGACTGGCGCGACAGCCCGATGGCGCCGTCGTAGTCACCTTCCTTCATGCGCAGCTCCGCCAGTTGCTGCAGCACTTCGAACTCGATATGCAGATCGCAGCCTTCCGCCAGCAACGCCCGCACCGCCTCGAACTCCGGCAGGGCTTCCGCCGGCCGGCCGCCGCGCTGCCGGGCCACGCCGCGGTGGAACCGCAACCAGATCAGTGACCGGCGGTCACTCAGGCGTTCCGCTTCGGACAGAGCGGTATCGATCATGTGCTCCCACCGGTCGAGACCACCGCGCCGCATGAAGTAGACGTCCGCGACCTGCGCGAGCCCGATCACGGAGGTGTCCAGTCGCAGCTCGGTGGCCTGGGCGAACACTGCCTCGATGTTGGGCCATTCGCGATCCAGCCAGGCGAGCGCGTCTGTCGCGCTGTCCGTCTCGGGGACGAGTTCGGGCGGGTGGGTGATCGTGAGCGGCAGCGGTGCGGTCTCGTGCAGGAGCGCCCGGTCCGCCGCGAGCACGCCGCTCAGGTAGTAATCGGCCAGCCTGGCGATCGCCCCCGCGTCGTCGGGCTCGGCGTCGTCCGCACGAGCCGCCTGCCGCAGCAGGTCGTGGAGCCAGTAGCGGTTCGCGGTCGGCTCCTGGATCAGATGGGCGTCGACCAACTCCTCCAGCAATCCAAGGGCGTTGCTCCACGGGATGCCGGCCAGCGCGGCGGCGCCGTACACGCAGATGTCGGTCCCCGAAGCCCGGCCCAGCAGCCGGAACATGCGGCGCTGGGCCGGGTCGAGCTGCCGCAGCGACATCTCGAACACCTCCGACACTGCCAACTCGCCCTCGCGCAGCCTTTCCACGAGGGTGTCGAGCGTCCACGCGGGCCGGTGCCGCAGCCGCGCTGCGGCCACCCGGACGGCCAGCGGCAGGTTCCCGCAACGGCGCAGCACCTCCCCGGCATCACCAGGACGAGTCCCGCCCGCGGATTCGACGAACAGCGCCGCCGCCTCCTCGGTCGGCAGGACGTCCAGCGTGATCGGCAGGACGCCGTCCAGCTGCACCATCCGCCGACGGCTGGTGATCACGACGAAGCTCCGGCCGGCGCCGGGGAGCAGATCACGCACGTGATCGGCGTCAGCGGCGTTGTCCAGCAGCACGATCGCGTGCCGCGTCGCCAGCTCCGACCGCCACAGCGCGGCCCGCTCGGCGACCCCGTCAGGAATCCTGCCGGGCGGCAACCCGAGCGCGACCAACAGCACACGCAGCGCCTCCGCCGGCCCGACCGGCTCCCGGCCCGGAGTGAACCCGTGCAGGTCCACATAGAGCTGACCACCGGGGAAGTCGGCCGTCAGCCGATGCCCGGCGTGTACGGCCAACGCTGACTTGCCCACCCCGCCCATGCCATCGATAGCCACCACCGACGTGTTTCGCGCGGCGCCGAGGAGAGCGTCCAACTCCGCCTGGCGCCCGGTGAAAGCGGTGATGTCGTGCGGCAGGTCATTGCGCACCGGCGCCGGGGCAGCCGTGCTGGTCCGGGGTCCGTCCTTGGCCCGCTCCCACACCTCGCGCAGTGTCCTGGGGTCTTGACCGGCTGCTTTGCAGAGCGCCACGACCGTCGGCCAGGGCGGAACAGCCTGTCCGGAGAAGTAGCGAGACAGCGAGGAACTGCTGACGTGGACGTCGCGGGCGAGCTCGCGCAGGCTCCGTCCGGTTATGTCACGCAGCTGCAGCAGCCGCCCCGCCAACTCCTCACTCACACTTGCCAGCCTTCCCCCAGGAATCACGCGCTGATACTAGATGCAGCGGGCTGAGGCGGTGTCTTGATTGCCGTGGCAGGTTGTCCCGGGATGGGGATGCTTGCCGACGAAGCCCTCTCCATGGTCGATCCGCGCCTGCGAGGGAATGCGTACCGGCCGCAACCTCCTGCCCAAATACCCATCAAAGGAAGGCTGTTGCCCCCGATTGCACCATGCGAGGTTGATCGCTTCTCTCACGGGGCGGCCGAAGGGGCGGAAGTTGAAGCGGAGATCGCTGTTGCGGGCAGTGGTGACCACCGGAGTGGCGGCGGCAGTCGGCGCGGCCAACGTGCGGTCAGCGGCCGCCGCTACGGACTACCTGATCGTGGTCGTCGAACAGGCCGCCAACCAGATCCAGCGCTTCAGCAACGGCACGACCGACTGGAACAGCTCCCCCGAGTGGTACTGGAGCGCGCCGAGCACAGACACCTGGAAGTATCTGGCCGACGCCAAGCGCCGCCTCACGGCCAACTGGGACGACGTCCTGGTCTGCTGCGCGAACGGCACAGCGAGTACGGGTGGACGCGCCGCCATGGTCCGGGAGAGCGACAAGGCAGTCGTCTGGACGGCGGTCGTACCGGGCAATCCTCACTCGGTGGAGCGGATCGACGGACACGGTGCGATCGTCACCGCCTCCGCCAAGCAGAGGGCCACCGGCGACAGTTACGAGGATGGTGGCGGCATCAACCTCTTCGTACCCAGCACACACGGCGGTCTGCCGCCGACCTCGTTCGCGGACAGCATCAGCACTGGCTTCCCCGGTGCCCACGGCGTCCTGTGGGACGACTCCAACGAATGCCTGTTGGCAATCGGCGACAACGAGCTGCGCGCCTACCGCCTGGTGACGAACAGCAGCGGCATCATCACCGGTCTCTCGAACGTAGCGACGCTGGCCTTCAGCGGCACCGGGCATGACCTGCAGCCCGACTACGCCTCCACCGACATCCTGTACACCGTGGGTGGAGATGCCGGTAACCCCGACCACGGGATATGGAAGACCCGTCTCGTATACAACACCGTCACCGATACGTGGAGCTTCGCCTCTCCGGCCAGGCTGCACGACTGGTACTTCACGAAGTCCTTCAGCAGGCTCCCCGACGGGACGGAATTCTGGGTTGACGCCCCCAACGCGGCGACCTGGTGGAACGACACGGTCAGCTTCTCCGGCCGGGCCGATTCGGTCCGAACCGGCGCCAAGTTCTACAAGGCCCGCTTCTGGTCCCACGTCCTCTCATGATTCTGTCTGCATCGGAGGACCAGCGGATCCGAGACTGCCATGCCGGAGATGCGGAAAGACGCGATCTGAAGCCCGCATCACCCAAGGACCGTTCCGGCACCGGACGATGGATGTACGAAACTGCCGACCGCGACGGACAGAGCGGGCTCGCTAACCTCCCGTCTTGGAACGGTGGTTCAGCCAGAACCCACCCAGGCGCCGAACCTCTGAAGAAGAGAACCATCGAACACCAGTCGGTCTGTGCACGGGCCGACCTGCGACACTGCAGGCACAACAGTTCGGGGGTTCTGTCCGCGGGTGAACTCCGCGCAGCCTGGTCCCGGTCCTCGACCGCCTGGAGTACACGTACGGCATCGGGACCACGACCGACGCGATCACCGACTGGCACACGGCGCGCGTGACGCGTTCCCACGACACGTGGCGGGAGACGCTGCCCGGCACCGCCCCGTCGGGCACGTTCGTGCACCTGCGCGTCACCCTGGCCGACGGTCACGGGGCGAAGGTGAGCCAGAGCATGGTCCGAGCGTACGAAGTCTTCTGAGGCACTACCCGTTCCGGTCGGCCCGGTTCCGCCTCGCGGGGCCGGGCCGTCACCGTCTGCGGCCGAGCTGCTCATCGGCACACGATGCCGACATCGAGGGTCCCCCAGGGGGTGGAACCGCGCGGGGCCGCAGCCCGGTTCGGCCTTCCCGCCGGCGGGGCGCCCGGCGGCCCCGGCCGACCGGCATTCCCGTCGGCCCGCCCAGGACCTGGGCCACTGTGCGTCACGTCGTCAACATGCCACCGCGCGAGCCGTGTTGGCGCCTGGCCCACTCAGCCACTCAGCCACTCAGCCACTCACGCGAGGTGACCGCACCACAAAGTTGAGCCAGAACCTGTTCTCGTGAACAGAACCCGCTGCCGAGGTAACTCGCCGAGCACAGAGCGAACTTGAGGTAGAAATGCCAGGAAGCCGAGAGCGGTCAAGGCTCTGCGTATCGGTTCACAGGCTGCGGACCAGGCCGCCGTCGCAGCGCAGCGCGGTCCCGGTGATGTACGAAGCAGGGGCGCCGCACAGGAAGGCGGCGGACGCTCCGAACTCTGCGGGGGTGCCGTACCGGCCCGCGGGGATCGTGGCCTTGGAGGCGGCCTCGACCTCGGCGACGAGGCGCTGCTCGCGTTCGGCCCGTGCGGCGTCCAGCGCCGCCACCCGGTCGGTGGCGATCCGCCCGGGCAGCAGCAGGTTGACGGTGACTCCGTCCGCCGCCACCTCGGTGGCGAGGGTCTTCAGGTACGCGGCCAGGGCGGCCCGTCCGGCGTTGGAGAGGGCGAGCCCGGGCAGTGGCGCGGCGATCCCGCTGGAGCCGATCGCCAGGATGCGGCCCCAGCCTCGGCGCCGCATCGCGGGCAAGGTCAGTGCCACCAGCCGCTGTTGGGCCGGCAGCAGCAAGTCCACGGCCGAGGCGAGGTCGCCGGTGTCCAAGTCTGCGGCAGTGCCTGGCCGGGGGCCGGGTCCGTTGAGGATCAGGATGTCCGGGTCGCCATAGGCTTCGCGGGCCGCCTCGACCAGCGCCTGCGGCCCGCCCGGGGAGGACAGGTCGGCCTGCACTGCGACCGCTTCGGGCAACTCGGCGGCGATCTCCTTGGCGAGCTCGCCGCGTCGCCCGGCCACTACGACCGAGGCGCCCTCGGCGGCCAGCGCTTCGGCGACCGCCCGGCCCAGGCCGCCGGTGGAGGCGGCGACCTGCGACACGGCCGCGGATACCGAGATCCGTTGATCGGCTCGGAGCATTCATCTATGGCCGTTTCGGATTTTCGCGACTCAGCCCGGACGGCCCGCTCTTTACTCTCAGAGCATGATGAGCAGACGCGTATTCGGCTTGAGCTTCCTGTTCACCGAACGACTCTGCACGTACACCTCCAACTTGGGATTGTTCCCCGCCTTCACGGAGACTGTCCCCTGGATACCCGTACCGAACAGAAGACTGCGCGCCGCGTCGCCCGTATAGGCGCGGTCGGTGTCCTTCTCGACCACGATGACTTCCTTGTTCTGCTGAACCTGCGCCCGGGCGCCCAGCTGGTAGTAACACGCACCACGTTCGTACGTCACTCCCGGATGCGAATCGACGAAGGGGCGAATCTCGATTTCCTTGTCGACCTTCAGGAGCCGGTACTTGTCGGCCGGAACGGGTTCGAGGTTCGCCCGCACCTCGTCGACCGATATGTCCTGACCGACGGCGAACAGGTTCTTGGTGCCACGCACCCCCTGCTCGCGGCCCCGGAGGAAGCTGGTCGCGGCAGCGCGCACCGTGCCGATCGCCTCCTCGACGCCCTTCTGGGAGTCCGCATCCCAGATGGCGATGTTTCCGGCCGGGAACCCGTAGTTCTGCGCGGTGCGCTTGGCCAGGGAGTTCGGAACGAGGATCGCGGAAGTCCAGTGCCCCGGAAGCCCGCCCATCGTCGCCGTGATCCTGTCGAGCCAGGGGCCAAGGATGGCCGGGTCGCCGTCGTGCCGCCTGTCGCCGCCGGAGGCGTTCTCCTCGCCGTCCGTCACCACGATCTGGAGAAAGCTGTGCTCACCGTATTCCTCCCAGATGTGGCCCAGGTCGTCCAGAGACTTCAAGGAAGCCTCGATGAGGGCCGTAGCCCCATTGTTGACCTGATACAGACCCCGCATGGACGGCAGATGCTTCACATCCATGTCCCAGACGAGATTCTCCACCCGGTGGTCGAAGGAGTAAAGACTGATCCGGGTCTCATGTCCGAGGCTGTCCGATTCGGCCTTCAGGCCGGCCACGAACTCGTCCACAACGCGGATGAGTTGATTCTGGTGCGGACGCATGGAACCCGAACAATCCACGACCAGCGCGACGTGATTCACCTTGTGCTTGATCTTGTTTGCGGACATGTTTCTGCTCCCCCTCCGAGGCTCCCCAAGTGATGTTTTCACTCTATGTGGAGGCACTGACAACGGCGTTTGACGCCCGATCACCTGCTTGCATCAGGTGCGCTGCCCGGCCGCGGCGCCGAACCGATACCCGCCGACGACCGTGAAGGGGACCGGGTTCGTCGTTCATGCTCTGGTTCAGCTCCAACGTCCAGTCCTCCAGCCTCACCAGCGGCATGCTCGCCACCGCCTCCTTCGGCCTCGGCTGGGCGCAGGCCCTGGTCGCGATCGTGCTCGTCAGCGCTGTCGGCGCGGCGGCGATCGGGATCACATCCACGTGCGGCCCGCCCAAGGGCGTCGGTCTACTCGTCCAGACCCGCCTACCGCTCGGTCGGCGAGGCGCCGCGGTCCCCGCCGTCCTTGTCTTCCTCAAGGCGTGCGCCTGGTTCGCGGTCAACTCGATCCTCGGAGCCTTCGCCGTCCAGACCCTGGTCGGTACGGGATTCGGCCCGGCCTTCGCCCTCGTCACCGTCGCCCAGGTGGCGATCGCACTCGTCGGGTACGGCTTCATCCACCTGGTGCAGAAGGTGATGGCCCTCGTCCTGCCTCTGCTCTTCATCGGTGTCTCCCTCTACGGGTACACCGAGAGCAACCTCGGATCCGGCTTCGACCCCGGCAAGGCCGGCCCGCTCGGATTCGTCGGCGCGTTCGCCCTGGTCGTCGCCATCCAGGCCGCACGGGCGCTGAGCTTCTCCTCGTACGCCGCCGACTACACCCGCTACATGCCCGTCGACACCCCACCCCGCAAGCTGTTCCTCTTCGCTTTCACGGGGTGGCGACGTTCTACGTGTGGCACGACGAACAGGCCGGGCAGCTCGGGTGCTCAACTGGATCTGTGCCCCCGAATGAGTTGCCGTTCGGCGGCTCCTACGTGCATTCCGGTGATCTCGGACTGGTCATCGAGGGATTCCTCGCCGACCGTCAGCCGGGCGTCATCACCTGGTCGAATCTGGATGAGGGGCGGAACGCGGCACAGAACGCGGCCGGGCAAGAGGTCGTCCCCTTCCCCGTCTGGGTCACCAGCGTCGGAACCGCCTCACACTGACCGCTGCCGCCCGTCCGCACAGACGAGGCGACGGTGGCCAGATGAGGGCGGCGGCAACGGCCGCGAACGCAGGAAGCCCTCGGCCTTGCGCTCGTAGCGGCGATGCGGGCGGCGGTGCGGGCGGCGAGGCCGCGCTCGCCGTAGACGAGCGGCCGCAATGTCGTGCCGTGGGCCTTGGGCCGTGGCCGTGGGCCGTCGGCTGTCGGCTGTCTGCTGCGGCGGCGAGCCCCTTCCAGCCGTCGTCGGCGAGAAGGCTGCCCAGGTCTCGGTTGTCGGTCTCGACGGCATGGTCGCCGGCGATGCGTGCGGCAGCGGTGGTTCCGGCCGTGCGCATGGTGGCGAGCTTCATCGGGAGACGGAGACGGAGACGGAGACGGGCCTTTCGATGACCGGTCGGCTGCCGGAAGGCACGAGGTGAGGGGGCTTCTCGCCGTCTCTCAATGGCCCTTGAAGGCCTCCTCCAGCCACCAGGACCCGTGCTCTGCGGTGACCTTGGCATCGATGAGCAGGGGCGTGGAGCGGGGCCCGGCGACCCAGTCCCGGACGGGTTCGAGGTCAGCGAGGGTTCGGACGGTGACCGCTTCGAAGCCGTAGCCCCGGGCGATGGCGGCGATGTCGGTGGGCGGGAACACGACCGTGTCCAGGGGGAATTCGCCGGGTCCGAAGTGGTGGACCTCGGCCCCATAGGCGTCGTCGTTGTAGACGACGACCACCATCGGCAGGCCCAGGCGGCGGACGGTGTCCAGTTCGACAGCACTCATCAGCGCGCCGCCGTCGCCGAGGGCGGCGACGGGCAGCCGGTCGGGCCGGGCCAGCGCCGCTCCGATCGCCGTCGAAAGGCCCAATCCGATGGATTGGAAGGCCTGGGTGAAGCACAGGCTGTTGTGGTCGGGCACGGACAGGAACATGGAGGGGTAGCCCATGAAGTTCCCGGAGTCCACGCCGATCACGCGCTCGGCGGGCAGCAGGTCGTCCAGCGCGATGCTCAGGGTGCGTGGGTCGATGCGCTCATGGCTGCTCTCGTCCTCGTAGGACACGTCCCGCCACCGCACGCGTGTGGCGATGGCCTCTCTGATGGTGGGAGTGCGGTAGCCGGGTCGTCGCACTCCGCTCGCGTCGAGGGCGCGCCGTGCGGTGCGTTCGACATCGCCGGTGATGCCGAGGTGGACGGTGCGGTGCCTGCCGAGGGCTGCGGGGTCGTCGTCGACCTGGACGACGGTGGCCTCCGGGCCAATCAGCCGGCCGTGCCGCATCGTCCACATGTTCAGCGCGCAGCCCCAGCCCACGATCACATCCGCACCCCGCACCAGTTCCGCGGTCAGGGGCGAGGAGAAGCCGCCGGACACGTCGAGCGACCATGGGTTGTCGTGGAACAGCCCGCGGGCGACGGCAGAGGTGGCCAGGAGCGCGCCGTGCCGCTCGGCCAGCGCGGTCAGGGCGTCGCGGCCCTGGGGCGTGCGCGCTCCCCGGCCGGCGACGAAGACGGGGCGCTCCGCGCGTTCGAGGGCCTGCACCAGTTCGGCGACGACGTCCGACTCGGGCTCGACCGGGGTCCGTTCGGGAGGTGGGGAGACCGGTGTGCCTTCGGTGGCGTCCAGGGCCTGGATCTCCAGCGGGAGATTGAGCAGTACGGTACGGCGCTCGTGCAGGGCCCGGCGCACGGCGGCGCATGCCTGCTCGACCGCGTCCTCGGCCGAGGTCACCCGCGCGCTGACCGCGCCCACCGAGTGCGCCAGCGCGTCTTGGTCGACGTAGAAGTTCGAGGTGGTCTCAGTGGTCTCCGCCGCGAGGACGAGCAGCGGGGTGCGGCTCTTGGCTGCCTCGGCGATGCCGGTGAGCGCATTGGTCAGCCCGCACCCCTGGTGCACCGACAGCGCCGCCACCTTGCCGCTCATGCGGGCATAGGCATCGGCCATGGTGGCCGCCCCGCCTTCATGGCGGGCCGCAACGAAGCGGGATCCGGCCGCGACCAAGGCGTTGGTCAGATGGAAGTTGCCCGAGCCGACCACGCCGAAGACGTGGTCGACGCCGGCCGCTGCCAGGGCCCGGCCGACCGCTTCTGCGACCTTCATACGTGCTCCACCAGCGCGAGTACGCGGGCGGGGGCGCCGGATCCGGTGACGATGGGCAGCGGTCCGGTCAGGACGACGGCGCCGGTCGGCGGCAGCGCGGCGAGGTTCTGCAGCTGGGTCAGGCCGTACTTGCCACTGCCCATCAGGAAGGAATGGCACGGGAAGGCCGGATCGAAGCCCGGTGCCTGGCCGGCGTCGGTGCCCACCGTCTCGACCCCGAGGCCGATCACGGGCGACTCCTCGGCGACCCAGCGGGCGCACTCCGCCGAGAGCCCTGGAGTGTGCGGGCCGTTCTCATCGGCGTTGAGGAACTCCTGCTGAGCGTGCGAGCGGTCGTCCCATCCTGTGCGCAGCAGCAGCCAGCCTCCGTCGGGCAGTGGCCCGTACTTCGCTTCCCATGCCTTGACGTGGTCGATCTCGACCAGGAAGTCGTGGTTCGCGGCCGCCTCGGCGGAGAAGTCCAACACGGCTGCCGGGGCGATCAGTTGCTGTGCGGGCACGGATGCCACGTCGGCGAGTGCCTGCCCGGTGATCCAGTGATTGGGTGCGTCGAAGTGCGTACCGGTGTGCTCGCCGCTGCGGAAGTTGTTCCAGTACCAGGCAGGTCCCCGGTCGTCGTAGCGGCTGATCTCCTCCAGTTCGAACACCGCGGTCTGGCCGAACTGGGCGGGCAGTTGGAGCACCGGCGTGGACGACGACAACGGCGCCGTGAGGTCGACGACTTCGATCGAGCCGCTGCGCAACGCGGACGTCAGCGCGGCGAGGACGGAGGGGTGGGACATCATGGCCTCCTGCAGATGGGGGCTGATCCGCGACGATCATAGTGCTGGCGCAGGCGTTGCAGAGGGCGGCACCAGAGGTACGACAGGCCTCAAGTGCAGCTGTCTGTTATCTGTCCAACGCAGGAAGGTGCCCGAGGCCGGTTTCGTTCATGATGCGCTCGACCGTGGCATCGAGCAGGCTGTCGGCACCGATCACCGACTCCAAGCCGCCGGGGAGCAAGTCCCGCTGCCGGTACCAGTCGCGCAGGTGCTGCTCAGTGACCTGCGCCAGATACTCGTGATCGGCCTTCGACGCGTGCCGCACCAGCGTCTCCTCGATCGAGATGTCGAGGTAGTAGCAGCGGGAGACACCACGATGGGCACCGACCAGGCCGGCGACCATGTCGCCGTAGCGGTCGGCATACAGGATTCCCTCGACCACCACGTGGTAACCGGCATCGAGCGCATAGCGGGCGACCGTGTCGATCAGTCCGATGTTGGCGCCGCCGGGCACGTCCCGCTCGCGCAGCACGATCCGACGAAGGTTGTCCTGCCCCACCAGGGCCAGGCCCCGCCCTAAGCGGTCCCGGATCCCGGCCGCCACCGATGACTTGCCGGACGCCGAGTTCCCGCGCACCACTACCAGCCGGGTCTCTTCAGTTCCCACACTCACGCGCAAAACCGTAGCCGCCACCGACAGACGCGGCCACGCGGAATGGGTCATTACTCTGGCCGCACGAGAGGTGGATCTCGCCCACGTGGTGGACGAGAGAGAAGGGGACACCAGCGTCGTCCGGTGGCAGGCGGGCGCGAGAGGTCCTGGCTGGGCGAGGAGATGCGCGCGGCGTGGGAGGACCCCTGCTGGAGAGCCGCTCCGGGGTGAGCGAGGAGAGGTGCGATATGCGCAGAGCGCCAGACATCAGGCACAGGGGCAAGGGCATAGGCAAAGGCAGGGGCAGGGGCAGGGGCAAGGGCAGGGTGACCGTCGCCGTGCTGGCCACACTGATCACCGGCGCGGGATGCGCCACGGGCGCCGGCGGCACGGCGGACTCCAGCGGCAAGGACGCCCCGACGAAGACCTCTGCCGGCTCCCTCACCTGGGAGTTCGAGCACATCGCGGACTTCAGCGGAAGGCTCACTGATATCGCGGCCCTGGCCACGGACGACGTCTGGGCGGTCGCGACCGAGAACAACGGTGAGTCCAATGCCCAACTCCTGCACTACGACGGTACGCAGTGGAAGCGCGAACCCCTGCCCGAAGCCCTCGGCACCAGCCTCTACCCGCCCTCCCTCGAAGAGGTCGGTGAGAAGACGTTGTGGCTGCGGCCGCAGACCGCTGAAGATGCCTCCGCCGTGAATCGCTGGGCACAGTGGAACGGCGCTCGCTGGGCGTCGGTGCCGAACCCTCCGCCAGGCACTGCCGGTGACTTCGAGGCCACGGGCCCGGACGACATCTGGACCCTCGACGCCGCCAAGCAGACCGCACAGCACTGGAACGGCACTCGCTGGACCACGACCCGCCTGCCCTACGGAACCTCCGACCTGGCGATCGTTGGACCGGCCGACGCGTGGGCGGTCGGCAGCCGCTCAACGGGGCCAGGCACCGAACTGGGCACCGGGGAGGGCTACAGCCAGCCCGCCTCGATGCACTGGGACGGTACGTCCTGGAAACCGGTGGACACGCCGCAGGCCCACTTCAAGGACCCCGTCCCGCCGGAACCCGGCGCCGGCCTCAACCAGGTCTTCGCCCTCGACAGCGGTGAGATCCGCGCGTACGGCATCAACACCTTCAACCACGGCGAGGTCGACAACGAACCCGCGGACCAGTTCCTCCGGCTGCGCTGGGACGGCTCCAAGTGGGTCGAGCAGCGGCCCGCGCCGGGCGGTTGCGCTCTGCGCACGCCGGTCGGTCAGGACGACAAGGGCCTGTTCCTGGACGGTAATTGGTACCTCACCGACGACGGCACCTGCGTGAAGATCAAGCGCCACCGCCTCCCCCTGTCCACCGGCGCACGCAAAGGATCGAACCAGTCCCTGTGGCTCGAGGAGATCCACCGCGTGCCCGGCACCGACGAATGGATCGGTGCCGGGCACGTCCAGGTCAACCAGTCCGGCGACCCTTTCGGCGCCCCCGTCGTCGTACGCCTCAAGCGGGGCGGCTGACCTCCTCGACCACCTGAAGCCGGTCGAGGGTCCGGCGCGGCTCAACCTCGGGCCTTCACCGGGCGCTGTCCGGTGGGTGATCGCCCGTTAAGACAGGATCTCGACGTACCCGTCGGTTCCGTGCACGCGGATCCGCTGCCCGTCCCGGATCAGCCGGGTGGCCTGCTCCACGCCCACGACGGCCGGCAAGCCGTACTCCCGGGCGATCACTGCGCCGTGGGTCATCAGGCCGCCCACCTCCGTCACCAGGCCCGCGATCCCGACGAACAGCGGCGACCAGCTGGGGTCCGTGAAGGCCGTGACCAGGATGTCGCCCGCTTCGAGATCGGCCTCCGCCATGTCGAGGATGACGCGGGCCCGCCCCTCGATGGTCCCCGCGGAAACCGGTACGCCGATCAGGGCGCCGGCCGGCGCGTCGTCACGCCGGTACGCCCCGGTGAGGGCCTCGCCATCCGAGGTGAGCACCCGGGGCGGTGTGAGCGCGTGGTACGACCGGAACGCCTCCTTGCGCTGCTGGATGAGCTGGTCGTCCACCTGGTGCGAGCGCACGACATCGTGGAGTTCCTGGAAGGTGAGGTAGAAGACGTCCTCCTTCTCAGGAAGCACGTCGGCCTGCACCAGACGCTCGGCCTCCGCCAGCAGGGCCTGCTTGTAGACGAAGTAGCGGCTGATGATGCCGTACTTGGGGTACTCCCGGTACCCGATGAAGGTTCTGACCCGGTCGATCATCCCCTTGACCTCGTCGGCTTTCCGGTCCCCGTCCGGCAGGGCCCGCAAGCGTGACAGGACGTCCTGTTCCTTCTTCTGGGCCTTCTGCCGCCCTTGCTCGAAGCGCCGCTCGGCGGCGCCCGGCTCGAAGTTCCTGACGTTGTCGAGGATCACAGGCACCAGCGTGCTGGGGCGCTCGCGCCAACGTGGCCTCGTGATGTCGATCTCGCCGACGCAGCGCATGCCGTACCGGTCGAGGTAGGCCTCGATCGCGTCGCGCGCTTCGGTCCCGCCCGCGAGCTTCGCCAGCTCGTCCAGGAAGTCATCGCCGCCGACGCCCTGCAGGAACGCCACCACCTCGGACTGCGGGCGGATCACGTCCGCAACGTCGAGCAGTGCCAGTCCCATCTCCGACGTGATGTTGTCGGGGGCGGACAGCGTCAGCGTGTCAGCCACGTTCTTCTCGCCGAGCCACTCCTGCAGCGTGTCGTTGAGCCACCACGTGGCCTCCATCCCCGCCATGATCGCCTGCATGCTCAGCGGATCACTGAGCACCCGCTTGTGCTCCTCGAAGGCCTCCAGCAGGAAGTCGAACAGTGCCGGTCCGGTCTTCGTCCGGATGTCGCGCTCCAGAGCGGCGATGGACACCCGGCTGCGCTCGATGAGCTCGCTGACGACGGCCGGATCGGTGTCGATCGGGGCGGAAGCCCCGCCGGCCGGCGGCCCGCCGGGGCCCGCGTCCGGGAGCGACGGGACGAAACCATCGCGGTCGAGGACGGTCTCCAGAGCGTGCCTGATCAGCGGATCGCCCTTACCCATGGCCTCCAGGAGGCCGGCGCGGCTCGCGGGCGAGGCCAGGCGCCGGGTGACGTCGACGAACAGCCTCCCGCCGGCCTCGCGCATCGGCACCATGGCCGTCAGCTGCCACATGGAGAACCCCAGGGGCTTCATGGGGTCGGTCATCATCTGCCCATGACCGACGGAGACGTAGACGTGGTTCTCCTGGTCGTCGGTCTCGGGGATGGGGAACAGCGTCGTGATCGGCCGGCTCTGCACGATCTGGAAGCCGTCGTCGACCAGGCACCATTCGATGTCCTGCGGGCGGCCGAAGTGCGCTTCGATCCGCCGCGCGAGCTGCACGAGCCGCACGGCCTGCGCATCCGTCAGCGCCGGCTGCTCCTGCCGCTGCGAGCCGATCGCCACTTCCTGCGTCCCGCCGCTCGGCAGGGCGTGAACGGCACGCTGTTTGGCGGCGATCGCCTTGTCGACGACTTCGCCGTCCCGCACCTTGAAGACGTCCGGGTTCACCAGGCCGGAGACCAGGGCCTCGCCGAGGCCGAAGCCGGCGTCCACGGTGGCGACCTTCCGGTTGCCCGTGACGGGGTCGGCCGTGAACAGGATGCCGGACGCATGCGGGAAGACCATCTGCTGCACGACCACGGCCATGTGGACCGTACGGTGGTCGATGCCGTTCCGCTGGCGGTAGGTCACGGCCCGCTCGGTGAACAGCGAGGCCCAGCACCGGCTGACGTGCTGGAGGATCGCCGTCGGCCCCACGACGTTCAGGTACGTGTCCTGCTGGCCGGCGAAGGAGGCCGTCGGCAGGTCCTCGGCCGTCGCGCTGGATCGGACGGCGTAGGCGGCCTGCTCGCCGAGCTGGGCGAGCGCGCGGGTGATCGCCGCCGCGAGATCGCCCGGGATGGCGATCCCTTCGACGGTCCGGCGAATCTGCGCGCTGAGCGTGCGGATCGCCTCCCGGTCGTCCGGGTTCAGGCGCGACAACTGGTCGAGCTGATCGTCGATCGACGGTGCTTCCGCCATGATCCGCCGGAAAGCGTCCGTCGTCACGCAGAAGCCACCCGGCACGCGGATGCCTTCGATCCGCGACAGTCCGCCCAGGTGCGCGCCCTTGCCGCCGACGACCGCGACCTGCGTCCCGTCAACGTCTTGAAGGTCCAACACGTACTGCTCAATCACTGCGTTACCTCCGAGGCAGCCGTGCTGCGTTGCACTGCGGTGGCCGGTCGAAACACCGGCACCTCCCACTCTGTCGAACCTCTTGTCGAGCACGTCCTCATCCCTGGTTGCGACGTCGTGCCCCATCTCCGCAGGTTGTGGCGTCGGCCGACGATTCTGCGCCATGACCCGGGTCTTGCGGCAAGCCCCCCAACGCGCTATAAGTTGAGAGTGGCAAGGAGAGAACTCTCCTTGCCTTTGCCATTGCCTGCGCCTTTGCCGCCCAATGGAAATGAGAAGCCTCTCGCGTTGCGGTACGGTCACCAGCTTGCTGAACCGGCGCGGGCTGAGCCCGGTGAACGGGGCTGCCCAGGCAGGCTCCGACGCCGTGATCACACCAGCCACGCCAAGATCATCGCACCTGTGCCCACGGCTCAGCCGCACCCTCCAGCTGCCGCTCCCGTAGTACGGCCAACTCCCCTTCGGTTCTTCTTTTCTGTGGACAAAGTGTGGACGCTCCGCGACCCCATCCCTACGCTGAGCGTCGCTCGGCCACAGAAGTCTGCGTTACCCACAGCGGAACCACGCAGGAGGAAGAGTGACGCCACGCCCCGTGCACATGTCCCGCCCCAGACGTCGCGGCGCCCGAAGAGCCACCGGGCTGCTGCTCACCGCTCTCCTCGGTGCCGGCCTGGTCGCCCCGACGCCGGCCGCGGCCGATGACGAGCCGCGGCCGTTCGCGGATCTGCCCCCGCAGGAACCGGGGGTGACCCTGCGCGTCTTCGACATCCAGTCACCGCTGAGCAAGCTGTGCGATCTCAAGCCCGCGCAGACTCCGAACGTCGACAAGCTGATCCCCACCGCTGACTGGACCTCTACGGAGGGCTTCGGATTCAACGACAACTTCGTCTCGCAGATCATCGGCAATCTGAACGTGCCGGAAGCCGGCTCGTACGGCTTCCGGCTGATCAGTGACGACGGTTCGCGGCTCTTCCTCGGCGAACAGCAGGTCATCGATCACGACGGGCTGCACGGAGCCGAGCCCAAGGACGGCGAGATCACGCTGAACGCCGGCTATCAGTCGCTGCGCATCGACCACTTCGACGCGGGCGGCGGCCAGCAGGTCACCCTGCAGTGGAAGCCGCCGGGAGCAAGTGAGTTCACCACCGTGCCGAACTCCGTGCTGAGCACGGACGCCGGTGTCGTACGAGTGACGGCGCCGGGCCGCAAGGAGTGCGAGGGGACGTACGACACCCCCGGTGACGGGCTGCCGCTGACCGAGGTCAACCCGGGTTACAAGCTGACCGATCTGCGGCCCAAGGGCTTCGAGCCGCAGGTCTCCGCGATGGACTGGCTGCCCGACGACCGCCTTGCGATCACCACCTGGGGCGGCAGCACCGAGACGAAAGGCGAGGTGTACCTCCTCGACCACGTCACCGGCGACACCGGGCCGGACAAGGTCACGTACAAGAAGATCGCCGACGGGCTCAAGGAGCCGATGGGGATCAAGTACGTGGACGGGAAGCTGTATGTCTCCGAGAAGCATCAGCTGACCGAGCTCAACGACACCGACGGCGACGACGTCGTCGACGAGAAGCGGAAGATCGCCGAGTGGCCGTACGGCGGGAACTTCCACGAGTTCGCCTTCGGGCTGCTCTACGACAAGGGCGACTTCTATCTGAATCTTTCGGTCGCGATCAACTACGGCGGAGCGAGCACCGACCCGCAACCCGCGCCGAACCGCGGTACGGCCATCAAGGTCAACAAGGCGACGGGCAAGGTCAGTTACCTCGCCGGCGGTCTGCGCACCCCGAACGGGATCGGGCGCGGCCCGGGCGACGACCTGTTCGTTGCGGACAACCAGGGCGGCTGGCTGCCCGCGTCCAAGCTGGTGCACATCAAGCAGGGCCGGTTCTTCAACCACTACATGAACCCGGACGGTCCCTTCGACGACCAGGCCGTCACCAAGCCGGCGCTCTGGCTGCCGCAGAACGAGATCGCCAACTCACCCAGTACACCGATGCAGTTGAAAAAGGGGCCGTTCGCCGGGCAGATGGTCTTCGGTGACGTCACCTACGGCGGGCTCCAGCGGGCCGACCTGGAGAAGGTCGCCGGCCAGTACCAGGGAGCGGTGTTCCGGCACACGCAGGGCCTCGAGTCCGGCATCACCCGGATCAGCACCGGGCCCGACGGCGCGATCTACACCGGCGGGCTGGGCGCCGACGGCAACTGGGGCCAGGAGGGCAAGCTCCGCTTCGGACTGCAGAAGCTGACGCCGACCGGGAAGACCGCCTTCGACATCAAGACGATGCGCGCCACCCGCGACGGCTTCGAACTCACCTACACCAAGCCCCTGTCCGGGGAGACAGCGACCAAGCTGACCAAGGGCGCGTACTCCGTCGAGCAGTGGCGCTATGTGCCGACACCCGCGTACGGCGGACCGAAGGTCGACGAGGAGTCGCTGCCGGTCGCGTCGGCGAAGCTCTCCGACGACCGCCGCAAGGTCCGGCTCACCATCCCGGGCCTGAAGCCGGACCGCGTGGTGCACGTGCGCTCGCCCCGCCCGTTCTCGTCGTCCGAGGGCGAACAGCTGTGGTCAACCGAGGCTTGGTACACGCTCAACGCCAAGCCTGGCCCCAAGGAGCCGGTCACCACCTACGACGCCGAGTCCGCGAAGCTCTCCGGCAGTGCCGGCATCGACACCGAGCACGCCGGCTACACCGGCGGGGGCTTCGTCGACGGCTTCGGTGAGCAGGGGGCGAAGGCGAGCTTCGACGTCGTGGTCGACAAGAAGGGCATGTACGACGTCGGCCTGCGCTACGCGAACGGCCCGCACCCCGCACCGGGCACCAAGACGATCGGCGTCAGTGTCAACGGCGGTGAACCGAAGCAGACGAGCCTGCCGTCCACGGGCGAGTGGAACCGCTGGTCCACCAAGACCGAGCGGCTCGAACTGCGCAAGGGCCGCAACACGATCACGTACGCCGTCGGGGCCGGTGACACCGGTCATGTGAATCTTGACGCGCTCGACGTGCGCCGGCCCGGCGCCCGGATCGACCTGTTCTCCGGCGGGAGCATCTCCACCGCCTGGCAGCACTCCGACGGCCGCAGCGCGGAATGGCCGCACACCGCCGAGAAGTCCATGGAGGTCTGCTGCGGCGACCTGCGCACGAAGCAGCACTTCCAGGACTTCAAGCTGCACGTCGAATTCCGGGTGCCCAAGCTGCCGGACGACGTGACCGGACAGAACCGGGGCAACAGCGGGGTCTATCTCCAGGAGCGGTACGAGGTGCAGATCCTCGACTCGTTCGGCGTGGAGAAGCTCGCGAACAACGAGGCGGGGGCGATCTACCAGAAGAAGGCCGCCGACCTCAACGCGTCTACTGCGCCGGAGACTTGGCAGACGTACGACATCACGTTCCGCGCGGCCCGCTTCGACGCGGACGGCAAGAAGACGTCCGACGCCAGGGTCACTGTGGTGTGGAACGGCAAGAAGGTCCACGACAACGTGGCGGTCGACGGCCCGACGGGCGCGGGCGACCCGGAGTCCGCGGCGGCGGGGGCCATCCGGCTCCAGGACCACGGGAACAAGGTGCGATTCCGGGATGTGTGGGTGGAGCCGCTGTCCTGACGAGGTTGCTTCCGCATGGCACCCTGCCGACGGTTCGGTCACCGGGCCGTCGGCAGGGTGCCGCCCACCGGCGCGCTCAACGGGCTCAGCCGATCAGGACGTTCACACCGTGGCCGCCCGCGCCCTCACCGCGTCCGTCGGATCCCAGCCTGCGCGCGGCACCGAGGCGAGCAGGAGCCGCGTGTACGGGTCCTGCGGGGCGGCCAGGACATCGGCAGTCGGGCCCTGTTCGACCACGGTGCCTCGGCGCATGACCACGACCTCGTCCGTGATGTGCTGGACGACCGCCAGGTCGTGGCTGACGAAGACGAGGGCGACCCCGGTGTCGCGGCGGATCTCTTGGAGCAGGTGCAGGATCTGTGCCTGGATCGACACGTCGAGCGCGGCCACCGCCTCGTCGAGGACCAGCACCTTGGGGTCGACAGCCAGTGCCCGTGCGATGGCGAGTCGCTGGCGCTGGCCGCCGGACAGGCCGTGCGGCCGGGCCCCCGACTCACGTGCGCCGAGGCCTACTTGCTCGAGGAGTCCGTCGGCGAGGGACTCGTCCCGGCCGTGCAGGCGCAGGGCCGTGGTCAGGCACTGGCGGGACGTGAGCCGGGGGTCCAGGGACACATACGGGTCCTGGAAGACCATCTGGATCTCGCGGGCCCGCGCGAGGCGCGCCCGGCTCCCGCGAGGGGTGCGTGGTGTGCGGGTCCGCCCCGCCACGGAGACGGTGCCGGCGTCGGGCCGTACGAGGCCCACGAGCATGCGGGCGACGGTCGTCTTGCCGGATCCGGATTCGCCGACGATGCCGAGTGAGCCGCCCGCCGGGACGGTGAAGGTGACGCTGTCGGCCGCGGTGAGACGCACTCCGCCGGGCAGGGCGTACGTCTTGTGCAGTCCTTCCACCGCCAACAGCGGGGCGTCCTGCGGTACTTCAGTGGTCATCGGAGGCTCCCCTTCAGAGGGTCCGGGCCGGTGAGTTCGGGCAGGCGGCGGCAGGTGGCGCTGCCCCCGCCGGACAGGGGCGACGGCTCGGGCGACCAGGTCGAGCACGCCGGTTCCGCGTCGGCGCAGCGGTCCGCGAACTCGCAGCCGCCGAACGTGTCCGCGAGGGACGGTGGGCGCCCGGGGATCGGGCGCAGGTCGCGCCGCCCCTCCCCCAGCGTCGGCGAGCAGGCGAGCAGTCCCCTCGTATAGGGGTGGCGTGGCCGGTCGAAGAGCTGGGTGGCGGGCTGGTGCTCGACAACACGGCCCGCGTACATGACGTAGACGCGGTCGCAGTACGCGGCTGCGAGGTGGAGGTCGTGCGTGATGAACAGGAGGCCCAGGCTTCGGTCGGCGCGCAGGGTGCGCAGGAGCGAGAGGATCTCCGCCTGGGTGGTGACGTCCAGGGCGCTGGTCGCCTCGTCGGCGAGCAGCAGCCTGGGGTCGGCGGCGAGGGCGCCGGCGATGACGACGCGCTGGAGCATGCCTCCGGACAGTTCGTGCGGGCGCTGGCGGGCCCGGCGTTCGGGGTCGGAGAGGCCGACGGTGTCGAGGAGTTCGACGGCGCGGGTGCGGGCCGTCTTCTTGTCGAGGCCGGTGCCCGTCAGCCGTTCGACGAGGAAGTCGCCGACGCGGCGGACCGGGTTGAGGGCGGAGCGCGGGTCCTGGTGGACCATGGCGACCGTACGGGACCGGTGCCGGCGCAGGTCGTCGCCGGTCAGGGCGAGGACGTCCGTGCCGTCGACGCGTACGGATCCGGATATGGCTGTTCCGTCGGGCAGCGTGCGCAGCGCCGCCTTGGCGGTGGTGGACTTGCCCGAGCCGGACTCGCCCACCAGGCCGACCACTTCGCCGCTCGCCACCTGGAGGGAGACGCCGGTGAGGACGGGCCGGGCGGTGCCGGGCAGTTGGAGGGTGAGGTTGTCGATGTCGAGGAGCATGGCTACTTCCTGCTGCCGAGTCGGTCGGCGGCCCAGACCCCGACGACGTTGAAGGACACCACGACGAGGGCGATGGCGAAGCCCGGGACCAGTGCGGGCAGGAGCGCGCCCTGGACGACGGCGGCCTGCCCTTCCTGGACCATCAGTCCCCAGTCGGAGCTGGGCGGCTGGGCGCCGAAGCCCAGGTAGGAGAGCGTGGCCAGGGACATCAGGGCCTCGCCGAAGAGGACCACGAGATAGCCGACGACGGACCGGCCGAGGTTGGGGACGAGGAAGCGGGCGCAGATCCGTGCGCCGCCCATGCCCAGGACCCGGTAGGCGTCGATGTACGGCTTGCGGCGCTCGGCGAGCGCCACTGAGCGGGTGTACTTGGCGACGGTCGGGGTGTATGCGAGTCCGAGCGCCAGCACGGACGTCGTCATGCCGGAGCCGAAGACAGCGATGATCAGGACGGTGAACAGGAGCCCGGGGAACGCGTACATGACGTCGGTGAGGCGGGAGACGAGGGTGTCCACCCAGCCGCCGCGCCAGGCGGCGAGCGTGCCGAGGGTGACGCCGAGAATTGCGGCGATGGCCAGCAGCAGGATCGGGGCGATGAGGCTGGTGCGGGCTCCGTACAGGGCTCGGGAGAGCAGGTCCTGCCCGGAGGAATCGGTCCCGAGGAGGTGGTCGCCGCTCGTGCCGACGAGGGACGCCGAGAGGTCGATCGTGTCGGGGGCATACGGGGCGAGCAGGGGTGCGAGGACTGCGGCGAGTACGACGAGAGTCATCACGCCGCCCGCGACGACGACGCCGAAGGGGCGCCGTTCCTTTACGGGTTTCAGGCTCAGGCCGATGGGTGCGAGGGTCTGGGCGCTCATGCGGCGGCCTCCTTCACCCGCGGGTCGAGCAGCGGGTGGACCAGGTCGACGAGGGTGGTGACCACGATGTAGCCGGTGACCATGAGGAGGAGTACGGCCTGTGCGACCGGGAAGTCGTGAGTGTTGATCGCGCCGACGAGCAGTGATCCGACGCCGCTGATCCCGAACGCGGTCTCGACCACGACCGTGCCGGCGAGCATGCCCGCCATGACGAGGCCGCACATGGTGACGATCGGGCCGAGCGCGTTGCGCAGGATGTGCCGGAGCACGATCTCGCGTTCGGGGATGCCGGAGGCGCGGGCGGCCTCCACGTGGTCGGCGGCACCCGCGTCGACCATCGACTGCCGGGTGACGCGGCTGATCAGGGCGAGCGCGCCCAGCGCGAGCGAGAGGGCGGGCAGGGTCAGATGGTGCAGGCCGCCGGCGAAGCCCTCGCCGCTGCCGGACACCGGGAACCAGCCCAGCTGCACGCCGAACAGGGCGACCAGGGCGATGGCCGAGACGAACGAGGGCACCGACGCGGCGAGTGTCGTGCCGCCGACGACCGCCGAGTCGATCCAGGTGCCGCGGCGCACGGCGGCGAGGATTCCCGCGCCGACGCCGAGGACGACGAAGAGCACGGTCGCGTAGGCGACGAGGGCGAGTGTCGTCGGGAAGCGGGCGGCGACCAGGTCGGCGACCTGGTCGCCGTACTTGAAGGAGCGGCCGAGGTCGAAGTGGAGACAGTCGCCGAGCCAGCGCCCGTACTGCACGACGAGCGGCTCGTCGAGGTGGTACTGCGCGCGCACCAGGTCGAGCTTTTCGGGGGTGAGTTTGTCGCGGCCGCCGGCCAGGAAGACGGCGGGGTCGCCGGGTGCCGCGTACACGGCGGCGAAGATGACGAAGGAGGCGGCGACGAGGGTGGCGAGCAGTCCGGCGAGGCGCCGGGAGATCCGGGCAGGCATCGGTGGTCAGCCCTTCTTCGCGCCGAGTTCGGCGGCCCACGGGTAGTAGAGGTACGCCAAGGAGGCGGGCGGTCCGGTGAGCTTCGCGTTGAGGACGAGGACGGAGGGGACCTGGGCGACGGAGATCCACACGGCGGCGTCGGTGAACTTCTTCTGGATGTCGACCGTGAGCTCGGCCCGCTCGGCGTCGTCGAGGGTGGCGAGTGCCTTCTTCACCTCGGTGTCGTACGCCGCGTCCTTGAAGCCGACCCAGTTGTTGGAGGAGTCGGACAGGGCGTTGTCGTAGAAGCCCATCGGGTCGGCCTTGGAGATGTACCAGTCGCCGGCCAGGACGTCGATGTCGGCGCGGGCCTGCGGGTCGCTGTAGAACTGCTCGAACTGCGAGGTCGCGACCGTCTTGATCTGCCCCTTGAGGCCGATCCGCTGGAGGGCGGCGCGCACGGCGTTGGCGATGACGGTGCGGCCCTGGCTGGCGTCCGTACCGATCACGATCGGGGTCGCGGCGTCGGCCCCGGACTCCTTCACCAGCTGCTTGGCGGTGGCGAGATCGTCGGCCGAGGGGCTGGCGGGGGCGTAGTCGACGGCCTTCTGGGCGGCTTCGAAGACGGGCTTCTCGTAGCCCCAGGCGCCTGAGCCGACCGGGGTGCCCCACGGCTGGACCATGCCGCCGTAGCCTGACGCGGCGATGCCCTTGCGGTCGAGCGCGAGGGACAGCGCCCGGCGGACCTTGGCGTCCTTCAGTCCGCCGCGCTCGGTCGGGATGAGGACGAGCGACGCGGTGGAGGGGCCGTAGTGCTGCTCGATGCCCTTCTTGCCCTGGAGGGCAGCGGCGGTGTTGGGCGATTCGGCGTACGCGCCGTCGGCCGCGCCGGTCGTCAGGGCGTTGACGAGGGCGCTGTCGGCGGCCCACCGGAAGGTGACCTGCTTCGTCAGCGGCTTCCTGCCCCAGTAGGAGTCGTAGCGGCGGATGGTGAGGGAGTCACCGGACTTCCAACTGCTCAGCTCGTACGGCCCGGTGCACGCGTCGGGCTGTCCGGGTGTGCCGAAGTCCTTGCCGGCCTTCTCGACCTGCTCCTTGTTCCACACGATGCCCGCGTCGCCCGCGAGTGCCTTGAAGAACATGGCGTCCGGCGCCTTGAAGGTGATGGTGATCTGCCGGGCGCCGGTCTTCTTCATCGCGGCGATGTTGCCGAACTCGTCGCCCTGCTCCATGTCGGGGTCGGCGTGCCGCTTCAGGCTCCACAGCACGTCGTCGGCGGTCATCGGGGTGCCGTCGTGGAAGGTGACGCCGGAGCGCAGGGTGAGGACGAGGGTCTTGTCGTCGGGGGTCTCGGCCTTCTGGGCGAGGAGGGGCTTCGTCGACATGTCGGGCTGCAGTTGGTAGAGGCGTTCGCAGACGTTGGTGAGGACGACGCGGCCCGCGCTGGAGCCCTGGGTGTCCAGGTCGAGCGAGTCCGGCTCGTCCTCCAGGAGCCAGTCGGCGTTGGCCAGTTCACCCTTGGCGGCGGTCGTCGTGGGGGTGAGGGTGAGCTTGGCGGCATCGGCGGTCGCGGAGCCGCCCGCGGTGTTACGGGTGGCTCCGCTACAGCCCGCGGCCGCGGCCGCGGCGATCGTCGCGACGACGAGGCCTGCGGCCACGGCCGTCCTTCTTCTGGAACTGGTGTGGGTCATCGCTGATTTCCTGTCAGTTCTGGCCGTACGGGCCGTCGTAGAGGTTCCAGGGGAGGTGCTGGTACTCGCGGTCGCAGGGGGTTCCGGCGGTCACGTGGTAGTCGCCGGTGGTCAGGTCGGCCAGGGAGGAGACGAGCGTCGTCCAGTGCTTGAGGGCCGGCTGGCGGGGGTCCGGGTGGGTGCACAGGGACTCGGGGTGGCCGAGGTGGTCCGACATGGCATGGCGGATGATCTTGCGGGACTCGTCGGGGCCGGTGGAGCCGCGCAGCGCCCTGAGTCCCTGTTCGGCGCGCGGCACCCGCACCAGGGAGTCGGACGACATGGGGCGGTAGCCGGCGGCGGCCAACTGGGCGGGGACGCCTGCCTGGTAGTGGTTGCCGTGCACCAGCAGGCCGTCGGTCGGGTACATCCAGCCGTGTCCGGCCGGGGTGGTCTCCAGGTCGATGGCGAAGCCCTCGCGGCAGGTCAGCAGGGCGTTGCTGGCGATGTGGGCGCGGGTGCGGCAGAGCACGTCGAGGGCGTCGGTGATGTTGCTCTGGTCGAGGACGCTGCGGCGCACGACGGTCTGGGGTAGCCCGATCGCGTCGTCGAAGCGGCCGCCGAGGCCGTTGGCGTTGAAGGCGATCCCGGCGGAGTTGGCGCCCTGACGGCCGATCTGACCGGCCTCGACCTGCATGATCAGGGTCGGCCTGGGGGGCTGGACGATCCGGATCATGACGACGGTGTCCGCGACGCCGGCGCGCCAGTCCCAGTTCTGCCCGGCGTAGACGTGCCCGTCACCGCTGGCCTCGCCGTAGGCGGCGAAGGAGGTGCAGCCCTCGGCGGGCTCCTCCTCGGGTGTCCTGCCGTCGGCCTCCATCTGCGCGAAGGACTTGTCGTAGATGACCTCGCCCCGTGCGTTCAGGGCGAGGACGTCGAGCAGGTCGACTCCCGCGCCGTCCGCGATGCCCCGCATCTCGTCGACGAGGTGGGGTGCGTAGTCGCGTACGGGTTCCAGCCAGCGGGCTGCGCGGGCGGTGACGCGGTCCC
Organism: Streptomyces sp. NBC_00009; assembly: GCF_045040855.1. NCBI lineage: Bacteria > Bacillati > Actinomycetota > Actinomycetes > Kitasatosporales > Streptomycetaceae > Streptomyces > Streptomyces sp. NBC_00009. Next base: position 8,271,276 of record NZ_CP108312.1, on the reverse strand, counting down.
AGGTCAGTCCGGCGGACTGGCCGAACGCCTCCTCGTAGTAGCCGAGGGCGGCGTGCAGTTGGGGCCGCACGGCCTCGCCGTACTGCCGGCCCCGGTCGAGCGGGCTGCCCGAGATCTCGATGACCGGAAGGACCCGGGTGGGGGCGGTTTCCGTGGGACGGGGTGTCATTCTTCTCCTCGCGACGGAGCACTCCCGAACGACGGCGGAGGACTCGAGGATCCTGTAACGTCAATTTCAGAAAGAGCTCCACTTGGAACGTTCTGCCCAGGACAGTAACGCCGGTCACATGGAAGTCAATGGTTGTAATGGAAATTTCAGAGGATGGGACCGGCGCGACGCGGCTGCGGGCGGCGATTCGCGACCAATGGGAGGAACTGTCTACTTCCGAGCGGGCCGTGGCGCAGTACCTGACCAGCGCGCCCGTCGAGCAACTGCTCTTCGCCAGCGCCCAGGAGCTGGGCACGGCGAGCTCCACCAGTAACGCCACCGTCGTCCGGGCACTCCAGCGCCTCGGCTACGCGGGTCTGCCCGCCCTCAAGCGCGAACTGGCCAACGACTTCACCTCCGCCGTCGCCCCCGAGGTGCGCCTCAAGCAGCGCATCGCGCACGTGGGCCGGGACCTCGCCTCCATCTGGACCGACGTCTTCGACGAGGCCCGCGAGCGCATCGACCACACCCGGCGCCTCACCGAACCGGACGCCCTCAAGCGCGCGGTGACCGCACTCGCCGAAGCGCACGAAGTGTTCTGCTACGGAATCGCCGCCTCGGAACCGGGCGCCCGCCACCTGGCCCTCGCACTCGGCCGCATCGGCCGCCGGGCCCGATTCGTCTCCGAGACCGGCTTCGCCCTCGCCGACCAGCTCCTCGCCCTCGGACAGGGCGACGCGGTGGTCATCTTCCAGCCCGGCCGCCGGCTCGTCGAACTCACCGTGATGATGGAGCGAGCCCGCGCGGTCGGCGCCAAGGTCGTGCTGGTGACGGACGAACTGGGCGAGGCCTACGAGGACCAGGTCGAGGCGGTCCTGACGGCACCGCACACCCCGACCGGCATCACGGCGGAGTCACTGACCGGCCTCCTCGTCGCCGACGCGCTCCTCCTCGCACTCGCCACGCTCGACGAGTCCCGCGCGGTGGACTCCTCCCACCAGCTCACGGCACTACGGGAACAACTGCTGCGACCGAAACGGCGGGGTTGACGGGGCCCCGGCTCCGGTGTGCTCTCCGGTACGCGGTGCCCGGTGGCGGGGCCATGACCCGCAGGGCAGGCTTGGACGAGGACGTCCGCCGCGGACCACTTCGTCCGGCCCGGCGGATCTCTGAAACAGCCGGGCAGGAGAGGCATGGACGCGGCCGCCTTCGAAGACGCCAGCCGGACGCTGCTCAAGGAGCACCCCGGTGACGAGCGGGGCCGCATGCTGCAGTCGCCCGGCCTCAAGACCTCCGGCGCGTTCTACGCCTTCGCCACCGGCAACGACCTCGTGGTCAAGCTGCCCGCCGCACGGGTCGTCGAGCTGATCGAGGCCGGCACCGGTCGGCCGTGCGCGCCCCGCGCGGGGCGGCCGATGCGGCAGTGGGTCCGCCTCACCCCGGCCGATGCCGAGCTGCGCCTGGCCTATCCGGCGGAAGCACGGGAGTTCGTGACCGGCCTCGCCGCGTGGTGACGACCGCCGGCCGACATGGAAGGAATGCCGCTGATGACCCAGACGCCCAGCCCGGCCCTCCAGACCGCGCTCGCCTACCACCGGGCCTGGACCGGAGGCGACTTCGAGCAGGCCATGACTTACATCGCCGAGGACATCGTCTGCCAGGCACCGGCCGGGCGCCTGGAGGGCGCCGAAGCGTTCCGGAGCTTTATGGGTCCCTTCGTGCAGATCCTCACGGGCTCGACTCTGATCGCCTCCTTCGGTGACGAGACGACCGCGCTGCTGATGTACGACACCAGCACCAAGCCGGTCGCCAGCGCACCGGCCGCCGAGTGCCTGACTGTCCGGGACGGCACGATCACCCACCTGCGGATCATCTTCGACCGGACGCCGTTCGACGCCGCGAGGAAGGCTTCAACGGCAACATGACCGTGGCCGGGGAGATGCAACGGCCACCCGCGTGTTGATCACGGGGAACTAGGTGACGTCGTGCGCCGGCCGCCGCGACGACGTGCGCCTCGCCACCAAGGCGGGCCGTCCGATGGGCGACGAGCGCGAACACTAGGGCAGCTCGCGCGGCTGGCTGGTCACAGAACTGGACAACAGCCTGCGCGGCCTCGGTGTCGACCGCGTCGACCTCCACCAGATCCACCACTGGGACCCGACCACCGGCGACGAGGAGACCCTGTCGGCCCTGACCGACCCCCAACGCGCCGGAAGGATCGGCTACTTCGTCTCCTCGACCTTCCCGGTGTACCGCGTCGCGCAGGCCCAGTGGGCCGCCAAGGAGAACCGTCTCAGCCGCTGCGTCACCGAACAGCCCGGCCACTCGATCCTGCGACGCGGGGCCGCGACCCATGCGCCGCCCGTGGCAGAGGAGTACGGTCTCGGCGCTGACCGTCCGTCGCGGGGGAGCTCCACGAGGCTGACGCACCTGGTGCCTACGACGGCCACGATTGACGGCACCCGTCGCTTCGACCTGATCACTACCGTCGCGGCGCTCTCCCGCCCGAGCCGCAGCACGCCGGACCGGATGCCACAGCAGGTCACCGTGTCTCTCACCACCAGCTCCCGGCCGAAACGCCAAATCATGGACGGATTCATTTTTGGACTCATCTAAGTTTTGGCGTTACAGTGAAAGCGGCCGCGGAGGTCCGTTCCGGAAGGCCATCCCGAAGGAGACACCATGAGCAAGGTCTGGTTCATCACCGGCACGTCCCGCGGCCTCGGCCGCTCGTTCGCCGAGTCCGCGCTGGAGCGCGGGGACAAGGTCGCCGCGACCGCCAGGAACGTGGCCGCACTGGACTACCTCGTCACCAAGTACGGCGACGACGCGGTTCTGCCCCTGCCCCTTGACGTCACCGACAAGGCGGCCGTCGCCACCGCGGTAACCGCCGCGCACGAGAAGTTCGGCCGCCTCGACGTGGTCGTCAACAACGCCGGCTACGGCTTGTTCGGCATGGTCGAGGAGCTCACCGAACAGCAGTTGCGCGACCAGATGGAGACGAACCTCTTCGGCGCGTTCTGGGTCACCCAGGCCGTACTGCCGATCCTGCGCGCCCAGGGCAGTGGCCACATCGTGCAGATCTCGTCCGTCGGCGGCGTCGCCGCGTTCCCCTCGCTCGGCGGATACCACGCCTCCAAGTGGGCGCTCGAGGGCTTCAGCGAAGCCCTCGCCCAGGAGGTCGCCGGCGCCGGGATCAAGGTCACCGTGGTCGAGCCGGGCGGCTTCAGCACCGACTGGGCCGGCTCCTCCGGCGTACACGCAGACCCGAACCCCGCCTACGACCAGGTCCGCGAGGCCATCGGGGCCCGCTTCGGTGACGCCCGGTACGCCGAACCTTCCGACGCCGGGGCCGCATTGCTGCGCATCGTCGACGCGGAGAACCCGCCGCTGCGGGTGCTGTTCGGCACCGAGCCCATCGAGATCCTCGAGCCCCTTTACGCCCAGCGCCTGCAGACCTGGGCCGACTGGCACGAGGTGTCCCGGATCGCGCAGGGCTGACTTGACGCGCCGCCCCACCCGGTCACGTACGACGCCCAACCAGCCCCGTTCAGTTATCCAGACCCGCACCACACGCACAACCGAGGCCCCGTCCACGCAACCCACGGCCCTCGGTCCCCTCACGTGCAGGAGACCCGTCATGACCGCACCGCAGACGCCCCGTGCATTCGGGGTCACCACTACCGCCGCTGAGGTCCTCGACGGCGTCGACCTGCACGGCCGCCGGGCCGTCGTGACCGGAGCCAGTTCCGGAATCGGCGTGGAGACGGTCCGGGCGCTCGCCGCGGCGGGTGCCGACGTCACCCTGGCCGTGCGCAACACCGACGCGGGCGCCCGCGTGATCGAGCGCTTGGAGGCCGAACTGCCGTCCGGCCCGGGGAAACTGACCGTGGGACGGCTTGACCTCGCCGACCGCTCGACCGTCACGGAGTTCGTATCGGCCTGGGACGGCCCGCTGCACATCCTCGTCAACAACGCCGGGGTGATGGCCCCGCAGGAGATCGCCCGCACACCGGACGGCCGCGAGCTGCAGTTCGGCGTCAACCACCTGGGGCACTTCGCCCTCGCCGTCGGTCTCCACCCGGCGCTGGCGGCGGCCGGCGGCGCCCGGGTCGTCTCGGTGAGTTCCATCGGCCACCTCTTCTCACCGATGGTCTTCGACGACCTGGACTACCGCTTCCGCCCCTACGACCCGTGGACCTCCTACGGGCAGTCGAAGACCGCCAACGCACTGTTCGCCGTCGGTGCCGCCGAGCGCTGGGCCGACGACGGCATCACCGCCAACGCACTGATGCCGGGCAACATCGCCGACACGTCCCTGGCCCGGCACATGGACATGCAGCAGGTGGCCGACTTCATCGCGTCGGGCGAACTCGCCCTTCCGCCGGGCAAGACGGTGGAGCAGGGCGCCGCGACCTCGGTCCTGGTGGCCGCCTCTCCGGCGGTGGAGGGCATCACCGGCCGCTACTTCGAGGACTGCGCGGAGGCCGAGCCGGTGTACGAGCGGGCCGGCGCCGTCGCGGGCGTCGCGCCGTACGCCCTCGACCGGGACAACGCGGCTCGCCTGTGGGCTGTGTCCGAGGCGTTCGTCCGCTAGCGGCCACGCTGCCCGCCATGACCCCGCAACGTGAGCAACGGGCCCGGCTGCGCCGTCAGTTGTGGCAGCCGCCGCGCCCCATGGCGAGCAGCCTCCGGCGCCGAGCAGGGGGCCAGCCGGTTGGTGCTCTTCTACGACCTGGTCATCGTCGTGCTCGTCGGCCAGGCGTCGCACCACTTCGCCGGACATCTCACCCGGCACGGCCTGGGCGAGTTCGCCACGGTGTTGATGGGCGCCGCGACCTTCAGCCTTGTCGAACAAGCCCACGACGACCGGACCCCGGCGCATCGTCGCCGCCTTCGCCTGCGCGGGAGTCGGCAAGCGCGACCACACTGACACCGGCAAAAAAGAAGGGGCACACCCGCTGTCGCGCTCGCCTGCGCCCCTCAGTGCGGTCTCGGCGGCTCAGTACACAGGATGCAGCTCGAAAGATTAGATGCATCCAAACATATATTCATCCACGAGCGACCGTAGAATGGAACCTGGGAGAGAAAGAGGATCCATGAGCCTGCGGGAGCGCAAGAAACTGGCGACCTGGCGCGCCATCCGAACCGCCGCACTGCGACTGTTCGAAGAGCAGGGCTACGAGGCCACGACCGTCGAGCAGATCGTGGCCGCGGCGAATGTCTCGCGTGCCACGTTCTTCAACTACTTCGCCGGCAAGGAGGCCGTGGTCTTCGACCAGGACCCCGAGGAGCGGGGCGCCTGGCAGGCCCTCATGGACGGCCGGCCCGCGGACGAGCCGCTGTGGGATTCGCTGACCGTGATCCTTACCGGGTTCGTCGAGAGCCTGCGGGACCGCATGCCACTGCAGCGCCGCCTCAAAGCTCAGTCACCCGCCCTCGCCCAGTCAGGCCAGAACTTCGGCGAGGCGTTCTTCACCGAACTGAGGAAGTGGGTGACATCCCGCACCGCCCCCGGCGCCGACCTCAGCGCGACCCTGCAGGTGAACCTCGCACTGGCCGCCGTCATCACTGCCTATGACACCTGGCCCGATGACGAGCCCTTCGACGGGTTTCTACGACGCCTCGAGCGCTGCCTCAGCGCGGGGCGCCCCGCCGTAGCCATCGGCTGAGATTCCCGCCGGGGCCGCGACGGCGCTCAGTACGGCGACTGCAGCTGGGGTTCCACCGAAGGGGGTCCACCCCAGCCTGCACGGTGAGGTCGGCCAAGTCCCGGCCTCAGAAGGCCTCGTGGGCAGCGAGTTCTTCGGGAGTGCCCACGAAGGCGGGGCCGCAGCCCGCCGGCAGACGCTCGAGCACCATGGCCATGGCGTCCTGTGCGGTAGCCGCCGGGCCCACCGTCTTGTTGCGCAGGGGCCCGGAAACCCGATAGGTACGCTCGGTGGCGGGCTGAATGTAGGGAATGTCCCAGGTCCACCTCTTTTCGGTGCAGCGACTGAAGTGAAGTTCCCCATCCCGGTCCAGCGAAAGAGCTGCCGCAGGCGAGGTTCCGCGTAAGCCGCTTCCAAGAGGTCGCCCCGCACCCGTCCGTCGTCACGCACCTTCTGCCAACCCGCTTCAACGACGGCGTCGCCCGCTGCATCCCTGGTCATGGCGCAAGGCCCTTAGCAAGGCCCTTAGCAAGGCCCGCTGGGAGGCATCGCACAACCTGTAGTCGACGCACCTCGGGTCTCGCCTCGGCCTGCAGCCGAGCCGGCACCACTCGCTGGCTCGGCTGCTTCGTGTTCAGCACCCTTGGGCCGGTTGGCTCAGGCAGCACGGCGCGCCTCGGCTGTGCCGGTGGCCGCCGGTGGAGGATCGATGGCGCGGCGGCCTCGGGACGGGTCGCCCGGCACTGCCGCCCCACCGACGAAGAGGCCCGGCCATGAAACTGTTCGACGACCCGCCGTTCCAGTCCCTCGCCGACCGGGCACTGGAACTCATCAAAGACCGTACCCTCGGCATCTCACCCATGACCGCGACGTGAGCGCCACTCCGCGCGAAGGCGTGCCGGGCAGCAGTCGCTACGGCGAGGCCGTCTTTCGTCCCGGACAGGCGGGCGAGGGCGAGCGCATCGACTTCGGCGCCCTCGCCTACGACGACATCACCATGGCGCGACTGCGGGCACTCGGGATCGGCCCGGGGTGGCGCTGCCTCGACGTGGGTGCAGGCACGGGCACGGTATCCCGCCGGCTGCTGGACGAGGCCGGGGTGGCAAGTGTGCTTGCCGTGGACCGCGACGTGCGTTTTCTCAGCGCACGGCCCGTGCCCGGGCTCGACGTGCTGGAGGCCGACATCACCGCCCCGGGCTTCGCCCCCGGCCGGTTCCGGCTCGTCCACGCGCGCTTCGTGCTGATGCACCTGCCCGAGCACGACCGCTTGATCACGGAATTGGCCGAACTCGTCGCGCCCGGCGGTGTGCTGGTGCTCAGCGACGCCGTCGATCTGACGAGTGACCGGACGCCCGACACGCCTTACACCACGCTGATGCGGGCCATGTGGCAGGGACTGCGGGCCACCATCGGGACCGATACCTCCTGGGTTCCGTCCTACCCGCAGCTGCTGCGCGGGGCGGGGTTCGGGTCCGTCGCCGCCGAGATCCATGTGCCTCCGCTGCTGCCGGGCAGCCCCATCAGCCGCTTCTGGGCGGACACTTGGGAACGCAGCCGGGCGGCGATGCTCGCCACCGGTCTGGTCGATGACGTGGCCGTCGACGCGGCGGTCCGGTACCTGGACTCCGACGAATGCGCCGCTCTGTCCGCCGGCATGCTCACCGCCTGGGGATGGAAACCCGAGGAGGGCCCGCGATGACCCGCCGCCACTGACGACCCTGAGCAGTGCCTGTCCACCGCCCCCGGCGCAGTGCCCGAACCGGCAGCATCCTCACCCCGTGCTCCTGCGCCAGAGAAGTCGGCGATCGTCGCGGCGGCAGCCAGGCTGCGATTCCTCAACGACTCGGACGCATCCGGAATTGGAGAGGCCGTCGCCGGGACGGCCGTCGGCCACCCCCGCGCGCCGTCTGCGTCACGCACGGCAGTGGCGTCGGCACCGCCTTCCTCGACCAGGAACAACCCGTCGACAGTGGCCCGCTGGTACCGCCGGACGGCAGCGCGCATCTGCTGCCGTCCGGCGGCCGGCCACTGGAGGACACCGTGTCGCGACGAGGCATTCGCGCCGCGTACGCCCGCGCCGCGCCGGACGATCCGGATGTCGTCCCCGATGTACGGGCCATCGCCGAACCGGCACGTGGTGGTGGCCGGCACGTGGTGCTGACCGGCGCGTGCCGGTCCGTCCTGGACCACGCCTTCCGCGCGCTGGGGGCGACCCTGGCGCCCTGGCTCGCACGGTTCGAGGCCACGGTGCTGGACGTCTGCGGCTCCATCGCGGCGTCCTGGGATCTGATCGAGGGACCACTGCGGGCGGGCGTGGACCCGACTTGTGTGCCGGGCTCGCTGCAAGGACCGTGTTCCGCACCGCCGAGCGCCCGCACGTCGTGCCGCTGCTGGGTGTCGCGGGTGGGCGGCCCGCTCGCTGCCCATCGCAGCGGGCGGCCTCTGACGGCTGCATACGATGAAGGCCGTGGCGCGCAGCACATGCAACCGCGGCCGTCGCCCCCGAATCGCAGAGAAAGAGAGAGCGAGCGCTGCCCCCGTCCGGCCATCCTGGGTCGAGCGGACCCGCCAGCCCCACGTTGCGGGATGTCGCCGTTCGCGCGGGAGTCAGCGCCATGACCGTGTCGCGGGTCCTGAAGGACGAGCCCGTCAGCGCCGCGATGCGGGAACGGGTGCTCGCCGCCGTACGAGATCTGGGGTACCCGCCGCAACGACGTGGCCCGCAACCTGCGCCTCGGCCGCCCCAGCCGGATGATCGGCCTGATCGTCACCAACCTCGCCAACCCCTTCTACTCCCTGCTCGCGTTCGGTGCCGAGCAAGTGGCGGAGAAGCGTGGGCTCCGGGTGGTGCTGGGCAACACGGCGGAACAGGTGCGGCGCGAAAGCGAGTTGGTGAGGAGCTGGTCTCCCGCCGGGTGGACGGCATGATCATGGTTCCGGCCGGTGCCGGCCACCGGCATCTCAGCAGCGAATCGCTCGGCGGGATCCGGACGTTCCGCCGGGGCCGGCGCCGCACGGTGGTCCCGACATCGGTGGTCCGCTACGGCGCCTGATTCCAGCACGACGGGCCTGCGTACTGAAATCGCGAGTTCCGCAGATCACGCCCTCGCACACGATGGCGCGAGGTCCAACTCGACGGCGGGCTCCTAGAGTTGACCGCTGACAGAACTGCCGTACAAGAGGGCGCCCCGCCCGGCAGCGAGCCGGACGGGGCGCTTGAACGGGACTCAGGGTGACAGGAGTTGGCCCGCTGCCAGGGCTGACGCCACCGTGCCGCCGACCACCACTGCCGAGGCCGCGAACACCGGAACCCTCAGGGTCCAGGTGCGCAGGGCCCGTGAGCGGAGGAGACGGTCGAGCAGGGCGTCGCGACTGCGCAGCACAAGCACTCCGACGCCGCTGAGCGTCAGCGCCATACCGACGCCGAACGCGGCCACCATCGCAAAGGCGACGGCCACCTTGCCGGTGAGAAGCCCGGCCAACAGGACGAGGAACGCGGAGGGCGAGGGAAGTAGACCGCCAGCCGCGCCGAGCAGGACGAGCCCCCGCCACGTGAGCAGGGACGGTGCGTCGGGGATGTGGTGACTGTGCCCGTGCTCATGCCCACCGTCGTGCCCGTGCCCGTGCCCGTGCCCGTGATCACGGCCACTGCCGTGCGCGTGCCCGTGCTCATGGCCACGGCCGTGCCCGCGTTCGTGATGCGCCTGTGCATGCGCATCGACCTGCCTGCGGTGGCGTCGATGCGTGTGCAGCAGACGCACACCAACCCCCACCACCACCAGCGCCGCGACCAGTTGCAGCCATCCCGTGAGCGCCGCCACGTCCGGTGTGCGTTTCGCCATCAGCCACCAGCCGACCGCCAGGACCGCCACCGAGAACGTGTGCATCACAGCGACGACCCCGCCGAGCCACATCGCGTCGCGTGGCCGGCCCCGGCCACCCACGAGATACCCGGCGGCCAGCGACTTGCCGTGCCCGGGGGCACAAGCATGGAACGCGCCCACGGCCGCAGCCACGAGCAGCGCCGTCGGAAGCGCCGCGCCGTGGTCCAGTAGCGACGCCAGATCGGTCGTCCACGTCCCGCCCGCAGCCGACGAACCGGTGCCCGAACCAGATTCGCCCGATACGAGGAAGAGCTCCCGTGTTGGCTCCTTCGCCGTGTGCAGACCGCCGCCGCCCTGGTCTGTCACGGAGAGCGTGCGGTAGGCGGGGTTGACGTCCGTCAGCGCGGTGACCGTCAGGCTGATGCGGTCCACCGGATGGCGGCAGACGAAGCGGAGCGTCATGCCGTCCGCCTTCGCGACGCGGCAGGGGGCTCCGTCCTGACGTACGACGATGTGCGAGCGCAGATAGCGAGCCACGTCGCCGCCGGAATGCTTCTTCACGACGGCGATGTCGTCCTTCTGCGCGGACCAGGCCGCGTCCACGACATGTCCGCTCGCCTCGATCCTGACCACGGGCGGGGTGCCGAAGGGGTGCGCCTGCGCCGTCCCCGCGCTGCCGAATAGCAGCACGGGGACGGCGGCCAGCAGGAGCAGCACCCCGGTGCGGAGTGATTGCACGGTGATGCTTCCTCTCAGTCCCGGCGCGCGGCCAGCGCGTGGACCGTGCCGTCGTCCGTGAGGGCGAAGACCCAGTCACCGCTGACGGAGAGCGCCGAAGCCACTCCCCCGCCGAGGTTGTACGCGGCCTGCTGCTTGCCGGTGGAACGGTCGAGAACCAGCAGTCGGCCGTCCCATGTCCCCACGTACACCAAGGACTTCGTCACCAAGGGGTGCATCGTGGGTGATCCTGTGCCGGCCGAGCAGCCCATGGCGACCCGCCAGGGGTCGTCCAACGGGCTCTTGCCCGGCAGATACCCGGCCTTGGTCTCCCACACCGGCTTCGACGGATCGGACGCACTCGTGTCGTAGGCGCGGACCACACCGTCGCGGCCCGCGACATAGGCGATGTCGCCCCGCACGGCCGGGCTGGTGAGAGGGGCCCGGCCGGGCTCGCAGACGCTGCCGCCGCCGACCTTGGACTCCCAGGTCACCGCGCCCGTCTCCGGATCGTGCCCGCGGACGCCGTACGCCGTGAACGTCACCAGCTTCGCCGGGCCCGATGCGGGCTGCGTCAGCACCGGCGAGGAGTGGCTGTCGATGTCTCCTGCAGTGTCCTTCGCCCACAGCTGGGTGCACTTCGCGAGGTCCATCGCGATGACGGTGTTGCTCGACATGGAGTGCAGATAGGCAGTGTTGGAGCCGGGCTCGCGGATGGCGGTGCTGTGCGCCTGGCCCCAGGAGAACGCGGCCCCGAAGCCGCCAGGCAACAGCACGCCGGTCTTGGCGTCCCGGCAGCGGACCATGTTCGCGTCCTGGTAGACGGCAACCGTACGGTCCTGGCCGGTGAGCGCGAAGACGCTCACGGGTCCGCCCGCGCGTCCGTAGCGGCGCACGGTGTCGCCGTGGGTCTCCTCACGGTCGATCGACTCCCATGCGACATGCCCGTCCTTGGCGTCCAGGGCATAGACCCGTCCGACGCCGGTCGTCAGATAGACCTGTCCGCCGTGGAGGGTCGGCGCCGATTCGGCGTCGCCGTCCAGGTAGGTACGCCAGAGTTCCCGGCCGGATGCGATGTCGTACGCGAGCATCATGCTGTACGGCGAGTCGAAGGCGCGGGAGGAGACGATCAGTCTGCCGTCCGCGATCACCGAGCCGTTCAGGTTGAACTGCTCGCCGGTGTGCCGGGTCCACTTGAGGTCGAGCCGGTCGCCCGGGTTGTCGCCGCTCGCGGAACGTCCTGCCTCGTCGCCGCCCTGCCGCAGCCAGTCCTGCCCGGTTTGCGGCTTGGTCAGCTCGGAGTCGGGGACGACGTCGAAGGTGCTCTTCTGCACCGGGAACGCCTTTCCCTTTGTGTCGTACGCCGTCGCCTCGGCGGTGTAGGTGCCGGGCCGCAGCCCGCGCAGCGGCGTGCCGCTCGCCCGCGTCCACGCCCCGCGTGCGGCGGGGCAGGGCTCGGCCTTGCCGCCGGGCGGGGTGTAGCAGTTCTGGATGCCGGGCTCGGCGGCACCCGTGCCGAACCGCGCGTTCGCCCGCTTCACGACATGGCCCCGGCCGTCCCGCACGGTCAGCGTGGCCTTCGCGGGGGTACGGCCGTCGTCCTCCGCGTACACCTCGACGGGCACCCCGGCCCGCGTGCCGTGGACGCTGCCCTGCCCGGGGCTGACCAGGGCGGAGTCGTCATCGATGTCGAACTGCCGGTGGATGCCCGTCACATGACCGGTGTCCTCGTTGCGGCTCGTACGCGGATCGTCGGTGATCCCGCTGAAGTCGAGCACCTTGTAGTCGGGGTGGGCTCCGTCGATGCCGTACGTGCCCTGATTGTTGATCTCGACCGCCCGCTTGAAGGCGCCGCGCCGGAACTCCGCCTGCTGGTTGTGCCCGGCCGCGACCATCCGTACGTCGTACTTGGCCAGCTCGTCGATGGTCGGCTGCATGCCCGCGCCGGGGCCCCACTGGGTGAACAGCGAGCGGTGCGCGAAGACCAACACCTGCTTGCCGACCGCGTGCTGGGCCAGGTCCCTGCGCAGCCACTCCAGCTGCGGTCCGAGCCCGCTCGCGTCGTAGTTGTCCTCCAGCACCACGACGTGGCGGCCGTTGCGGTCGAAGCTGTACCACTCGGGGGCGAGGTTGCGGCGGTAGTACTCCAGGCTGCCCGCATAGCCCTTGGACGTGGCCGTGCCGCCGACATCGTGGTTGCCCATCACGGGGTAGAAGGGGTGCCCGAGCCGCCCTTCCTCAAGTCCCTTGCTGAACAGGTCGTACGCGCCCTGACGGCGCGGCTCTTCCGCGTAGTCCGTGACGGTCAGGTCCCCGGTCGCGATCTGCATCGTCGCACCGTCGACCTCCGACATCGCCCGCACCTGGCCGGTCCACTGGGGCAGCGCCGTGCGCGCCTCGGCGTCGGTGCGGTTGCCGACCTCCGGGTCGGAGTTCATCACCCACTTCTCGGTGGGCCGAGACGCGTTGCGGTCCGGTACGAGAGCGAAGTCGACGCCACTGCCACCGGTTTCGGGGACCTTGTGGAAGAACTGAGGGATGTAGTCCTTGCGCAGAGCCGGGGTGTATCCGTCGGGCGAGACGATGCTGACGAGATCCGTCTCGCGTCGCGCCGGATCGATCTCCAGGGTGTACGAGCCGTCGGCGCGGGTCGTTGCCCACGCGGCACCGTCGGTGACATCGACGCCGGGCATGGCCCGCTCGCCCTTGTCCCGCTTGCCGTTGGCGTTGCCGTCCCTGAAAACGGCGCCCTTCACGGTGACGGTGGGCGGTGCCGCGTCGTCGGCGAACGCGGCCTGGGGCGCGAGGCAGGACAGGGCCACGGCTCCGGCGGTCGCGACGTGGAAACGGCGGCCTGTACGCAGGCCACGGAGCAGGGACGGCAATGACCGGGCGGCGAGAACGAGCGCGACACCGCCCGCCGCCACGAGTGCGACGGTGAGCCAGGGGAACTCCGGCGGCGCGTGTGCGCCCTTGGCATCCACGAGGGGTGTGGCCGCGGAGGCGTCGACCGCGGTGCCGTCGAACTCGACGACGACCTGGCTCAGTCCGCCCTTCTTCAGCAGCGTGCTCAGGTCGAGCGCGTCGAGGTGGCAGCTCCACGCCATTTCGATCACGACACCGCCGGGTACCCCGCCGTCGTCACCGGGCACACCCGAACCGGTGGCCGGGCAGCCGGCCGGCAGCACCTTGGATGCCCAGGCACCGGCATCGGCGGCGGACACCACATCACGGTGCACGATGAGACGGCCGCTGGTTACGTTAACACCGGTGGAAACGACGAGTTCGGCATGCTCGCGCGAGACATGCGCCATGGCAGGCTGGGCGCCGGCGCCCAGCACGAGGAACAGCAGTACGAGACAGAGCCCGCCTGCTGCGCGTATGTGTTTCATAACAGCGGAGACTAGTCAGAATTCGTCATACCCGAGCCAAGATCGAGCGACCTTAACCGGGTCGTCCGCAAGAGTTCAGCTACAAGGAAGCACGCTGCCGCGATCCGCGGTCCAGGCTTGCGACGCGGGGATCGCGCCTAGCCAATTGGTAGCGTTAACGTTCCGGCCCTCAAGCTTCCAGCAATCTGATCTCTGATCACAGTGCTGCGCCGCGAGGGTGCGGTTCCGGTGTGCAAAGGCCGCCTCGAGTCTGCCGCGGTGGCGGTCATGACGGTCGGGACGTACACCTGACGAACCGTCAGTGGGGCACGCCCTGGACCACCGGGCCGTCCAGCGCCGGGAGGGCCCCGGTGCACTTCGCGACGGTGACGCGGTCGAACAGCACGCGGTGGCCACACCGTGCGGCCAGCCATAGGGCCACCAACTCGCCGGCCACCGTGGCCAGCATCAGCGCACCGGTCACCAGGCCCGACCGCGCCTCGGCAGCCCGGTGTTCAGGATCGACGGATGGGTCCATGGGGTGAAACCTAGGGGGAGTTGAGGATGCTGACTGCCAAGTCCCCCCTTTCACGCCACGCGTGCTCACGGAGTCGATCGCGCACCGCGACCATGACGTGAGACAGCGTCCGGTTGCCTTCTATGTGTTCTCTCAGTCGGCGTGGAGGATCCGAAAGCGGTCGGGTTGCGCCGTATCTCGATCAACGACTTGGACTGGCGCCCCAATGGCTGGGGCTGGGCGGGCCCCGGCGGCTGCCGGACAGTGTCGGTGCCGACAGGACCTACAGCAACGGCGTGATCCGCGCCTATCTGCGACGAGGCGGCATCCGACACGCGATCCCGGAGAAGCGCGACAGCAAGTCTGCCCGCCTGCGCAAGGGATCGCGCGGTGGCCGGCCTCCCGGCTTCGACACGGCGCGGTACAAAGCTCGGAACAGCGTAGAGCGGGCGGTTAACAAGTTGAAGCAGTTCAGAGCCGTCGCCACGCGTCATGAGCGCGGCTACGTCTACCTGGGGACCGTTACTGCTGCCGCGCTTCTGATCTGGCTGCGTTGCTGAGCCATGCCACGCTCTATCCGACCTCCGCGGTGACCACCATGGGCGTGTCGGCGTCGGCCTGCGCGAGAAGGTCGCCGCCTGCAGCCCACAGCGCGGAGCGGCCGCAGCCGGTCCACGCACCGGCAGGGCCGACATGGTTGGCCACAACGACGTGCAGATTGAAGTCCTTGGCGATGCCCGGATACACCGCCGCCAGCTCTTTCACTCCGCCGCCCGTGCCATACAGCGAGCTGGCCAGATGCACCTCGCACCCATCGGCGGCACCACGGGAGACCAGCTCGGGGAAGTGGTTGTCGAAGCACGTGGCAAGGGCGAAACGCAGCCCTCCGAGTTCAAATCGGCCGTCGTGCTGTCCTGCTACGAATACGTCCTGCTCGTGCTCGAACAGGTGCTGCTTGCGATACGTGGTGATCAGTTCGCCGTCGGGCCCGAAGACCAGCGTCTCGATAGCAGGCCGCCCCTCGGCGGTGGCCGCGACGCAGTTGACGACGCTAGCGACACCAGACGCCCGGACCGCATCCAGGCGCGGGTCGTCCGCCTGCACCCAAAGATCACGACGGTCAAGCACAGCCTCAAGCTCGTACCCGGTCAGCGCCAGCTCAGGGAACACCACCAGCTCAGCACCCAGCACACGCGCCTCGTCGGTGAGGGCGACCATCTGCCGCGCATTAGCCGAAATGTCAGCAGGAACACAGGTGAACTGGGCTGTCGCGATCTTCATAGAACTGAGCATGTCAGCCCACCGTATCGGCGCTCGCCGGAGGTAGTGCCGAAAGCCTAATGATCGAAGAGTCAGGTCCTAGTTGAGCCGGGAATGGCCTGCTTCGGCACCACGCCCCGTGGTCGTCACCCGCCCCCCACCGCAGATCGAACCCGTTCCCATCTCCTCGCACGATCCGGCAGCCATGTGTGACCTGCTTGGTCAGGTTTCCTGCATCCAGACGCTCCGCTGACTCAAGCAGGTGCTTGGGCAGCGACGATGTTCAGGTCCCGTCCCTGCGGGATGTCCACAGACATCACCGACCGGAAGCGGCCCTTGAAGTTCGGGGCATCCGCCCGGCCGTCCCAGCAGTTCTTCCACGCCTGGAAGTACGTCTTCAACACGGCCTGCGCGGCCTGGGCCGGGAGCACTGCGAGGAAGTCGATGTCCTTACGAGCCTGGCGGATCGCGGCATCCGCGTTCGCGAGCGACCGCATTTCCTTCGGCATCATCTGCCACCACGCGTGGAGGAGATTCCACATCGTGCGGGCAGCGTGCGCCTGCTCGTCGGCCTTGAGCTCACACGCAGGAGACAGGGCCAGCCGGGCCCGATGCCCGAACTTCCGCTTATCCAGGCTATGTTCGCTCACGACGACTCCTCTACAAAAAATTGACGTATGTCATCGCGCTGTAACCGAACCCCAATTGCAGTCCGGCCTCGAAGGCGCCCTGCAGGAAGAACAGGACGTAGAAGTGGCGCCGTAGACCGTCTCGCTCCACGAGAGGTCGTCCAGCATGGTCAGCTTCGCGAATCCGACGTTGACCCGGTCCATCCACGCGATGACATACACGACGGTGATGAACGGGACGGTTCGCAGGACGATGCGCCGGAAGACGCGGTCACGGTGCTGCGGGTCCAAGTGTGCGGTGAAGGGGGCGGGTTGTTGACCGGTCATGCCCTGCTACCACCCTTTCTCCAGGGGGAATGAGCGGAACGGGAAGTGAGGAGTGCGCGCGTCGGCAGGCGTGGAGGCGGCGCTCCACGGTCAGGGACGGGTGACCGGCCCACGTAGGGCGCGCGGGACGGCGTCAGCCGTCGCAGGTCCGCGGGCTGCGCGGATCGTTGGTGAGGTCCCATGCGCGCAGGCCGGGGGAAACCGGGGCTCGCGGAGGGGGTCGGCGCCGGCAGGTCGAAGGCCCCGGCGGAGTGGTGTGTACCGGTGGGGGACGCTTCGACGCGGGCGTCACACGGCCCGGCCCGGGACACCGGGGATCCTGGCGTCGCTGCGTCCGGGCGGAGCCACTGCCCGACTTTGGGGCCTGCGGCCCGGTGCGTCAAGGGCCCTGCGGAGAACAAGCCCGCGTGATGGAACCCCGGGCTCGGGTGCGCCATGGCGTGACTCGGCCGGCGGTCCATCTGCGCGCCGCATCGGGTGCGGTCGTGGTCCGATGCGGCGCGCAGTTCAGCGTGAGAGCCTGACACGGCGCCGGGCTCCCGAGGGAGACGTGTTCCTGAACTAACGTGTTGCCATGGTGCGTGCCGGTGGTCCCAAGGCCTGTGGTTCGGACAGGTCTGCGGCTTCGGGCCGGTCCCTGGCCCCGCTGCTCGCGGTCTGTGCGGGCTACTTCATGGTCATCCTGGACGTGACCATCATCAACGTCGCCGTTCCGGTGATGGGGCGGGAACTGTCGGCCTCGCTGACCGGGATCCAGTGGATCACCAACAGCTACACCCTGATTTTCGCCGGCCTGCTGCTCACCGGCGGCGCGCTGGGAGACCGGCTGGGCAACCGCCGGATCTTCTGCACCGGTGTGGTGGTGTTCACCGCCGCCTCGGCCGGCTGCGGACTGGCCCGGAGCACCGGGACTCTGATCGCCGCCCGGCTGGTGGAAGGACTCGGGGCGGCACTGATCGTGCCCGCCTCCCTCGCTCTCCTCCAACAGGCGTACCCCTCACCCGCCGAGCGCTCCCGGGCCTTCGGTCTGTGGGGTTCCATGGCAGGCATCGCCGCCTCTGCCGGCCCCCTCCTGGGCGGCCTCCTGGTCACGACCGTGGGCTGGCGCTGGGTGTTCTTCATCAACCTGCCCGTCGGATGCGTCTGCCTGCTGCTCACGCTGCGCCGCGTGCCCGCTTCGGCCCGGCGCACGGACCGCCCCGTGGACTGGCCGGCCCAGTGCGCGATCATCGCGATGGTGGCCCTGCTGACCGCCGTACTGAACGAGGCCGGACGACGTGGCTGGACGGACCCGCTGATTCTGGCCGGGGCCGGCCTGTGCCTGCTGGCAGCCGCCGCGTTCGTCCTGCGCGAGCACCTGGCCCGCACTCCCGTGCTGCCCCTGCGGCTGCTGCGCTCCCGCCCGATGAGCGGCGGAGCGGCCATCGGCCTGCTGTTCAACTTCGCCTTCTACGGCATGATCTTCACCGCCAGCCTGTACTTCCAGCATCAGCGCGGCCTGACCGCGCTGCGCACCGGGTTCGCCCTCTTCCCGGCGGTGGCCATGACGATGTTCGCCTCCGTCCTGTCCGGGCGGCTGGCACGCCGCACCGGGCACCGCCCGCTTGTGGTCACCGGCTTGCTCGTTGGAGCGGCGGGGCTGGCCGGCTGGGCCGCGGCCGGACCGAACCCGGACTACGCATTGCTCGTGGCGCCGATGATGGCGGCGGGCTTCGGCACGTCCTTCGCCCTCACCGGGGCCACCACCACCGTGATGGCAGCTGCCCCGGACGAGTACTCCGGCACCGCCTCCGCCCTGTTCAACACCACGCGTCAGGTCGGCAGTGCCGCAGGCGTCGCGCTGGGAGGCTCCCTGCTGGCCGCCGCAGGCAACTTCACCACCGGGCTGCGGACCAGCATGGCCGTCGGTGCTGCCGCGTACCTGACGGCCGCTGTCCTTGCGCTCTTCTGCGTCCCGCGGCGGGCGCACCGCCCCGTCGCCGACTGAACGGCGATGTGCAACGCCGTGGAACGATGGTTCAACAAGCGCCCGCTTGTGGCACTTTCGTGACCGGAATTATGGCCTCCGTCATACACGCGTCGCCCAGGCCCTGCTGAGGTGATCGCATGCGAAGACCCGCTTCTTCCCTTCTGCCTGTTCTGGCCGCGACCGCCCTGCTCCTCACGGCCTGCGGGACGGAGCACACCGGCCCCGGGAACACCGGCGCCGACGCGGCCGAACCGCCGCCCCACACGCAGGTCGACGACCCGGGCAAGGACGGCGTACGCATCACATCGCTGACGCTCCCGTCGGCCTCCCCCTCGCCCACGCGCAGCACGTCCGTCTCCGCCGACAGCCTCCCCGCGGACTCGGGGGTCCTCGCGACCTACGAGGTCACCAACAACGGCACCAAGAGCCTGACTTACTCAGTCGTGTTCACCTTCATGAGCAGTGACGGCGGAGCCGTGACCAACCAGACCACGACGGTGCGCGACGTCGGCCCCGGGAAGACCGTGCGGGGCACGGTCCGGGCCGGAGAACTGCCGCCCGCCGCCCCGCGGGTGACGCAGGCCAAGGTCCTCGAAGTGACCACGGTCCCCGCAGGCCAGGCACCCGCCGAGCCGGGCACGTGCCCCGCCTCCGGCATCCGGGTCAGCGCCGACAAGGGCGACGCGGCCATGGGACTGCGCGTGGTGGGCCTGCATCTCGACAACTGCGGCAAGCGCGACTACACCGTCGGCGGCTACCCGCAGCTGGAACTTCTGGACGACGACCTCGACCCCGTGGACGGCATCGAAATCCTCGACGGCAGCGGCGACATCACCACCGGTGCCGGGTCCGACGAGCCGCCACGGCTCATCACGCTCAAGCCCGGCGAGTCTGCGACCGCCGGCCTCGTATGGCGCAACACCACCGAGGCCGGTACGGCAGTGAACGTTCCCCACGTGCGGGTCCGGGCGAAGGCCGGTGCCGACCCCGTGACCGTAACCCCGCACCTCGACCTCGGAACCACCGGAAAGCTCGGAGTCAAACCGTGGGCGAAGGCGGAGCGCTAGGGCGAGTCCGCGACGCCCCGGTGCCCCGTCAGGTCGGGCCGGGTGTGCTGCGCGCAACGGGGTGTGCGGCCCCGGCGATGACCGGGTCCGCACACCCCGCTGTCAGACACACAGGCGGTCAACGGCCTCCACGACCGCCGCCGTTGTCGAATCCACGTCCGTGGTCACCGAAGCCACCACGGCCGTTGTCGAATCCGCGTCCGTGGTCACCACGGTCGTATCCGCGGTCGAATCCGCGGTTGTATCCGCGGCCGTGGTCGTATCCGCGGTCATGGTGCCTGTAGTTGCCACCGCGGTACCAGCAGTCGTCGTCGTTGTACCAGCTCCAGCGGTGGTTGTTGTTGTAGCAGCTGTAGCCGGAGCCGTCGTGGCTCGAGTGATTGCCCGAGTTCGCCGACGCCGTCCCGGCCGCGCCGATCGCGGCGCCACCGGCCATCAGAACGCCAGTAGCCGTCACCGCGAAGATGCGCTTCACGCGAAGTGCTCGCATGAGCTTTCTCCCTTCCATCGTCTCGCGCACCCGAGCGCGAGTATGGATGGCCGCGCACGCAAGAAGGACAGGGCGCACGGTCGATCTGACACCGCTTTGGAAATTGAGATACGCGCCGTGGCCATCCACCGGCCGTGCCGGCCGTGTCCGGCTCCACCCGCGAGCCTCGCAGCAGCAGTCGCGCTGCCCACCGCGAGAAGACTTCACCAATGTGGCGCGAACCGGGTTGCGGCTCTACTCGTAAACGCTACTCCGTATCCGCCGCACGTCATCTTGAGCGAGCGCCGGGTCTCGGTACCGAAGCCGGGCGACCGGCTCGACCAGCGCCTCACAGCCCACAAATCCACTGGTGGCACGGCCTTCTGCACATCCCCGGATGCTCCGGCCGCCATGAGTGGCACAGCCTCACATCAGCGGACCGTTGGGGACTTCCGCGTCCAGGTCGAGGGTGTCTGGCTGACCGCCGGAGTCGGCGACATCGCTGGTGGGGGTGCAGCGAATCGCCTGTCGCGGCGCGTGGTCAGGGGCAGGGGCCACCGGGTCCGCAGTCGCCGCCGACGCCTTTGCTGCCGCTGCCGCTATCGCTGTTGCCATCGCTGTCGCTGTTGCCATCGCTGTCGCTGTTGCCATCGCTGTCGCTGTTGCCATCGCTGTCGCTGTCGCGCTGGTGACCGCGGCGGGCGTCACGGTCGAAGATGCCCAGGATCTCGCAGGGGCCGCCTTCGGCGCCGATGGCGTGCGGGAGCATGGTGGGGAACTCCGCGGCCTGGTTGGTCTCGATCCGGAAGCGGCGGTGGCCCAGCATGAGGGTCGCGGTGCCGGACAGGACGACGAGCCATTCCCGTCCAGGGTGTGCGCGCATGCGTGACGGGTTGTCCGGGGGCGGTTCGGTCATCCGCTGACGCATGACGCTTATTCCCGGGTCGCCTTTGACGGGCCAACGCATCAGGCTGTGGGCCGCGTCGATCCTCGGGCTGATGACGACGTCGTCGGACGCGGTCTCCACGAGCTGGTCCAAAGACGTGTCGAGCACGCGGGCGAGAGTGACCAGCTGGTCCAGAGCGAGGCGGCGCTGGCCGTTCTCGATGCGGGAGAGCGTGGACTGGCTGACGTTGGCGCGGGTGGCCAGCTCCTCCAGGGACCAGCCCTGTGCCACGCGCAGGGCGCGGATCCGTTTGCGTACGAGGCTGTCCAGCTCGCCATCATTTTGCGTCATAGGCAACATCGTATGCCTGTGATGCAAGCAGGGGTTACGTTCGCTCATGCGGCGACCCGGAAAAGGTGGGGTCACGCCCGAGCCGAAAGGGCGCGAGGACATGACTGTGACGGCTTCTGCATACGCGACCGACGCGCTGCCCCGGACGACTATCGACGCCGTGGTGATCGGCGGCGGTGCCGCGGGGCTGAACGGTGCGCTGATACTCGCCCGCTCCCGCCGCTCGGTCGTCGTGACCGACAGCGGCACACCCCGCAACGCACCCGCCGAGGCCATGCACGGCTTCATCGTGCTGGACGGCACCCCGCCCGCCGAGCTGCTCGAGCAGGGCCGGGAACAGGCGCTTGCGCCACTACGGCGGGCGGGTCGTCTTCGGTGAGGTGGCCTCCGCCGAGCCTGCCGCCCCCGGTGGCGGGGCGATCCGCGTTTCACGCTCACCCTGGCCGACGGCCGCACCCTGACGGCGCGTCGCGTTCTGGTGTCCACCGGGTTGCGGAACGTGCTGCCCGACGTGCCCGGCCTCGCCGAGCACTGGGGGCGCGGCGTGGTGCACTGCCCGTACTGCCACGGCTGAGAGGTGCGCGACGAGCCCGTCGGCATCCTCGCCACCGGCCCCGCCTCCGTGCACCATGCGCTGCTGTTCCGCCAACTGACCGACGGCCTGTCCTACTTCACCCGCGGCACCGAGCTGGACGAGGACACCCACGCACGCTTCGCCGCCCGCGCCATCGCCCTGTTCGTCTACGTCCTCGCCCGCGGCCCGAGGACCCCGGCTGCCGCTGCCGCGACCGTGGACGAGTCGGAAGCCGCCGCCGGGGTCGTCTCCGCCTGACGTTCGCTCCCAACAACGCACATTCATCCGGTCGATGACGGAGTGTTAGGCGCTGCCACTCCACTGTGCCTGACGTCCGCCCCGACTAGTTCAGTACTCGACCCGCAGACAACTCAACCAGGTCATCTCCTGACAACGACCCCGTCCCGACCTATTTCTGGGCCCACCGGTGCTGCCGTGCCGACGATCGCGCCGCAACTGCCGCTCAGTGGCCCGTCGCGCAGCCGCAGACCCGCCGAGTGCCACACCGGTACGGGTCTCGCCCCGCGGTCTGTGTGAGCATGGCGTGCGCATATCCCTGTCGAGCGCCGGAAGGGCTTTGATGGACACACGTGAGCTGGACCATTTGCGCCGGTGCGTCGAGCTGGCTGCCGAGGCGCTGGAGGCCGGGGACGAGCCTTTCGGCTCGGTGCTCGTGGACGGTGCCGGAACCGTCCGCGCCGAGGACCGCAACCGGGTGGCGGACGGCGACGCCACCCGCCACCCCGAGTTCGAACTCGCCCGCTGGGCGGCCGGGAAGCTCTCGCCTCAGGAGCGCGCCGCCGCCACCGTCTACACCTCGGGTGAGCACTGTCCGATGTGCTCGGCCGCGCACGCCTGGGTCGGGCTGGGCCGCATCGTGTACGTGGCGTCTTCGGCCCAGTTGTCCGGGTGGCTCGCCGAATGGGGCCGCCCCCAGGCACCCGTGCGCAGCCTGACCATCCAGGAGGTCGCTCCCTCGGTCGAGGTGGAGGGCCCCGTCGACGAACTCGTGCCCGCCATCAAGGAGTTGCACCGACGCCTGGCACAACAGTCATCCAACTCCTGACCGGCCACACCCGCTCTCTCACCCGCCTGGTCGGTGCCAGGTGGCGGGCAGTGACTCGCCCCCGTACGCGGCCGTTCGGTTCCCTGCCCGCCTCCTTGCAGCGGTTTCCCCGCCTGGTCCGGACCGCGTTGGACCATCAGGTCGGTCAAGTGGCGGGCGGCAGCGACAGCCACTCCTGCCAGGTGATGTCCCGCCCCAGATAGCGGGGCTTCCGGAAGGGCCACTCGGCGGCGATCCACTCGGGCACGAGCGCGTCGAGCGCGCGCTCCGCCTCGCTGCCTACGAGATCGTCCACCACCCACCAGGAGATCTCGCCGTCGGAGCCGGTGCGCTCGGGCGGATCGATGTAGACGCAGCCGAGGACCGCCATCTCTTCCTCGTCCAGCAGCGCGTAGTTGAAGGACTGGTGCGCGGCAATCTCCTTCTCGTGGCGCAACAGATCGACGCGGTCCTCTTCATAGGTCATCGTCTCGTTCGGCCATGCCCAGGCCGGACCGAAGATCTCCCACAACCGCTTCTGGGAGCCCATCACAGCCGGGTAGTCGAGCGCGGTGTCCGCCTCGCGGATCGGCCGCAGGTGCAGCGCAGTATGGGGCACGGGCACATGGACGGGGTGGACGAAGTCATCCGGAAGCCAGCTCATGGGAGCGAGGCTACAACCGGCCGACGCGCAGGTGGTCCACACGGCGCAGTTGCTCGCGCGCGCCAGGCGTGTTCACCATCCGGCACGCAACCCGCCAACCCGCCAGCCCGCCGGAGTCCTCAACCCGACCGCAGTGTGCTGATCCGCTTCTCGAACCAGTGGTGGGCGTACGGCTCGTCGTTGAAGGCGGCGACCTCCTGGAAGCCGCAGGAGTGGTACAGGCCGATCGCGGCGGTGAGCGCCTTGTTGGTGTCCAGGCGCAGTACGTCGCAGCCGTGCCGGGCGGCCCTCGCCTCCAACTCGGCCAGGAACCGGCGGCCGAGACCCAGGCCACGGGTGCGGGGATCGACCCACATGCGTTTGATCTCGGCCGGGGCGCCGGCCGGCAGCTTCAGACCTGCGCAGCCGACGGGCTCGCCGTGCAGCCGGGCGACCAGGAACAGGCCGTGCGGCGGCCGGAGTTCGCCCGCGTCGGGCAGCAGGCTCCGCGCGGGGTCGAATCCGGTCTCGAAGCGTTCCCGCACTTCGGCGAAGTAGGACCGCAGGCAGTGCTGGGCGTCCGGGCGGTCCGGGTCGACCACGTCCAGCGTGACCGTCGCGGCCGTCAGCAGCCGGTCGACCTCAGCCATGGCCGCCACCAGCCGGGCGCGCTGGTCGGTGTTGAGCGGCTCCAGGAGAGAGCCGGCCAATTCGTCGCTACGCCGGTCGAGCACCGCGAACTCCGCGCGACCCGCATCGGTGAGACGTACGGTGCGCACCCGCCTGTCCTGGGGCTGCGGCTCCACCGTCACCAGGCCGTCCCTCTCCAAGGAGCGCAGCAGTCGGCTGACGTAGCCGGAGTTGAGTCCGAGGCGCTCGCGCAGCCACCGTACGTCCCGGCCTTGTACGCCGATCTCCCAGAGCAGCCGCGCCTCGGCTACGGGCCGGTCGAGGCCCAGGTAGTGGTCGTGCAGCACGCCCACACGTTCAGTGACCGTGCGGTTGAACCGCCGCACTGCGTCGACCTGCGTCACATCCATACCTCTGACTTTAGTCAGAGAATCGCGGTCGGGCCAGCCCCTGCGAGCAGGTGGGAGACACCGCAGGGCCGCTCGTCGCGGAACGGATGCCCTGCACGCCGGACGATGAGTTCCCGCAGTCCCCGAAGTCCTAGCCGGCAGACGCTGAGCCGATGAAGGAGAAGCCGTGACGGACGATGTCTGGGCAATCGTGCACGCCGAGCGTGCGGCGCTGATCGACGACCTCGCGCGCCTTGAGGACGATCAGTGGCTGAAGCCGTCGCTCTGTGACGGATGGACCGTGCACGACGTGCTCGCCCATCTGGTCGACACAGCCCGCACGACACGCCTCGGCTTCGTGAAGGACCTGGCCCTCGCACGGTTCGACTTCAATCGCCAGAACACCCGTGGCGTGGAACGCGAACGCGCGAGCACACCGCAGGAGACCCTGGAGCGGTTCCGTCAGGTGGCATCGCGCACATCGACCCCTCCGGCGCCCCTCGACAGCCGGCTCGTCGAAGAAATCATCCACGGCGAGGACATCCGCCGGCCCCTCGGCCTCACCCGCGCCTACCCCGCACAGGCCGTTGTCAGATCACTCCGGCTCCAGACACGCACCCCGGCGTCCTTCGGCGGCACCAAGGAGCTGCTGCCGCGCATTCAACTCACGGCGACGGACGCCGACTTGACGATCGGAACCGGGCCAGAGGTCAACGGGCCTGCGCTTTCTCTGCTTCTGGCTGTGATGGGGCGCCGGGTGGCACTCTACGATCTCGACGGCCCCGGCGTCGCCACGCTGGCGGAAGGTGCCTGACCCCTCTCGTCGGGACTGCCCGGCCCGCGGCACGGGGCGGCCTCCTCCGGCCCCAGACATGGGCCCGGTCGGCCTTCGCCTGCGACAGCCACCACTTCGCGTACGGCCGCGACCTGCCCATCTCCGACGAGTTCGAGGCCCGCCTCAAGCAGACCGTTAGCGAGCAGAACTTCGAGGACGTCGTGGAGCCGTTCGCCCTCGGCGACGCGAGCTTCCGCCGGGGGTGGACCTTCCACCACGCGCCACCGTCCCGCACCACCGTCCCGCGCCGCGTCATGACGGTGATCTACATGACTCCTCCACCCCGTAAACGGGGTGGCTTCTCGCTATGCCTAGTTGGCGTCGCGACGGACCAGCCCGGCCCGTAGAACGTTGGTTGCTCCGACGACGTCAGCGTGTGCCCGGTGGCCGCACGAGAGGCAGTGGAACTTATCCTGGGTGGGCCGGTTCTCCTTGGCGGTGTGCCCGCATCCGGGGCACGTGCGGGAGGTGTTGCGAGGGTTCACAGCCATCACTTCCCGCCCGGCGCTTTCAGCCTTGGCGTTCAGGATCGCCAGGAACACCCCCCAATCGGCATCGCTGATCGACTTGTTGAGCCCGGCCTTGCTCGCGGCCCCGTTCGCCAGAAAGCCGCCCGGCTGCCCGGGGTCGGGCTTCGGCGGGGGGCCTTGCTCATGTTGCGGATCTTGAGGTCTTCGTGCGCGATGAAGTCGTGTTCACGGACCAGACCGAGCGCAATCTTGTGCGCGTGGTCGAGCCGCTGCCGGCGCACCTTGCCGTTCAGCGCCGCGACCTTCTCCACCGCCCGGCTGGTGGTTGCGGGTGCGGTTCTTGGCCTTGCGGCGCGAAAAGCGGCTCAAGGCCTGCTGCGCAGAGCGATGGACGCCGACATCCGCGTCGCCGAGCCCACGAACGGCCACCAGGCCGCCGACCGCGCCTGGATGCCCGGCACCGCGATCGGCCAGGTCCCGGACACTCCGCTCAACCCCGTGCTGTACGACGCGCGCCGCTGACGGCACCGCACCCGCAGGCACCCAGGCCAGCGGCCGTCGCCAGCGGCCGTCTGCCGTCGCCACCGCCACCGCCACCGCCACCGCCACCAGCACCAGCACCAGCACCAGCACCAGCACCAGCACCTGGTATGTTGCCCCGGCACCCGGCCCGACCGTAGGCTGAATGCGCTTTCAGCAACGACGGCGGGCAGCCGGGCACACCACAGGGTGCCGGGCGAAGAGGCGAGGCGAGACAGCGAGATGACCACTCCCACGGTGTACGACGTAGCCGAACAGGCAGGCGTCTCCATCGCGACCGTGTCGCGCGTCTACCGCAACCCCGACGCGGTCCGGGCGGCGACCCGCGACAAGGTCCTGGCGGCGGCGCGCGAACTCGGCTATGTGCCGAGCGGCAGCGCCCGCGGGCTCGCCAGCCGCGCGACCGGAGTGCTCGGACTCTGCTTCCCCGACTTCCACGACACCGAGGCGGAGCACGCGCCGGGCGCCGAGGACGCCGAGCTGGTGCTCTACTCGGACCAGGTCATCCGCGGCATGGAGCGCGCGGCGCGGCGCCAGGGCTACGCGCTGCTGATCTCGGCCGCACACGCCGACCAGGCAGGCCGGCAACTCGCCGAGGTGGCGGGGCGCGTGGACGGTCTGGCCGTGCTCGCGCAGTCGCTGACCGAAGAGGATCTCGACGTCGTGGGGCGCCGACAGCCCGTCGTCCTGCTGGCCGGGGAGCGGCACGCCGGCTACGACCATGCCGAAGTGGCCAACTTCGACGGCCAGTTGGAGCTGACACGGCATCTGATCGTCGACCACGGGCTGCGCCGTCTCGCCTTCGCCGGCGGCCCGGCCGACTCACCTGACGGCGAGGCGCGCTTCCGTGGCTTCCAGGCCGCCCACCTGGAGGCCGGACTGCCGTTGCCGAAAGCGCCCGACACCAGAGGTGACCTCACCCAGGCCGCGGGCCGCAAGGCCGCGCTGGAGCTCCTCGACCGGGACGAGACCATGCCCGACGGCCTGGTGTTCGCCAATGACCAGATGGCGGTGGGCGCGCTGCACGCCCTGGAGGCGCGCGGTGTTGCCGTCCCGGACGACATCGCCGTGACCGGCTTCGACGGGATCCCGCTGAGTCGTCTGGTGCGGCCGACGCTGACGACCGTACGGCAGCCGACCGGGCGCCTGGGCGAGGTGGCCGTGGAGCTGCTGATCGCCCGGCTCCACCAGCGCGACCGGGCGGCCGAGGTACGCGTGCTGCCGGTGACGGTGACGCGCCGGGCGAGCTGCGGATGCGCAGAGGAACGCACGGTTTGAGCGGGGCGTAACCGCCCTTTGCCGACTACGCGTTCGCGGATTTCCGCACGTTTACGGAAGCGTTACCTCCAGACCCCTTGAGTCGGTCCGCCTCGTACTACAAGGTCATGTATGCGCTTACGTACAGCGCATACATGAATGTGTTGGAGGGCCCCATGACACGCACCAAGTCCGTCAGCGTCGCCGCGACCGTGGTGGTGACGGCGCTCGCCCTGACCTCCTGCGGAAGCGGCGGTGGCGAGCAGGTGGCAGCGGACAAGAAGCAAACGCTCACGGTGTGGGCCATGGGCGAGGAGGGCACCCGCCTCAAGGCGGTCACCGACGAGTTCACCAAGCAGCACCCGAACATCACCGTCAAGGTGACCCCGGTGGGCTGGGACGTCGTGCACCAGAAACTGGTGTCGGCCATCGCCGCCAAGAAGACCCCGGACATGGCGCAGATGGGCTCCACGATGATGGGCGAGTTCATCGCCCTGGACGCCCTGGAGCCGGTGGACACCAAGACGTTCAAGAAGTCCGACTTCTTCCCCGCCACCTGGGACAGCAACGTCAAGGAGGGGACCGCGTACGGCGTTCCCTGGTACGCCGACACCCGCGCGCTCTACTACCGCACCGACCTCGCCAAGAAGGCCGGCGTCGACAAGGCCCCCACTACGTGGAAGGAGCAGCAGGCCCTCGCCGCCGCCTACCAGAAGGCGGGCGCCGAGTGGGGCACGGACCTGCAGCCCAGCAGCACCGGCGCCTGGCAGAGCTGGGTGCAGTACCTGTACTCGGCCGGCGGCGAACTGATCGGCGAGGACGGCAAGCCGGCCCTCGACTCCCCCGCTGCGATACGGGCGTTCACCGAGTGGGCCGGCTACTTCAAGAAGGGCCTGGCCAAGAAGACCTTCACGCCCGGGTACGACGTCACCAAGGACTTCGCCTCCGGCAAGCGGCCCATGTTCCAGTCCGGCCCGTGGATGGTGCGCAACATCGCCGACCAGCAGCCGCAGATCAAGGACAAGTACAAGGTCGTACCCGTCCCCGCGGACAAGACCTCGACCTCCTGGGTCGGCGGCGCCTCCCTCGTCACGTTCAAGAACAGCGCGCACAAGGCGGCGGCCGAGGAGCTGACCCAGTACCTCACCACGCCGAAGATGCAGGCCAAGTGGTACGAGGCGGACAAGGCGCTGCCGGCCAACAAGGCCGCCTGGGACGAGCCCGCCCTCAAGAGCGGCGGCGACTCGCTCGCCACCTTCAAGACCTCGCTCGACACGGCGAAGGCGATCCCGCCGCTGGAGAAGTGGAACGAGTTCGCCGCCGCCGTCGAGGGCGCCCTGGCGAAGATCTCGCAGGGCGCGGACCCGGCGGCGACCGCGAAGGCGCTGCAGAAGACGGCCGAGGGGCTGGTGGACTGACCCCATGAGCACCACCACCGCACAGGCCGGTACGCCTGGTGCCGGGCAGGACGCAGTGGTGCCGAAGGCCCAGGATGACGGCGCCGGGCCCGACCGGCGCCGTCGGGACCGGCTGTCCCGCCACCATCTCGCCGGCTGGCTGTTCTCCACGCCGTTCCTGGTCCTGTTCCTCACCTTCATGGCGTTCCCGATCGCGGCCACGCTGTTGATGAGCTTCACCGACTTCGGTCTGCGCAACGTCACTGATCCGCTGTCGGCGCAGTTCGTGGGCCTGGACAACTACACGAAGCTGTTCCAGGACGACAAGTTCGTCAAGGCGCTCTTCAACACCGGGTACTTCGTGGTGCTCGGCGTGCCGCTGACCATCGGCAGCGGCCTGGCGGCCGCCGTGCTGCTCAACTCGGGCATCGACCGGCTGCGCACCTTCTTCCGGGTCGGCTTCTACGCGCCGGTCGTCACCGCCATCGTGGCCGTCGCCGTCATCTGGCGCTTCGTCCTCGATCCCAGCGAGGGCCTGATCGCGGGCCTCGGCCACCAACTCGGCATCCAGACACCGGACTTCCTCGGCTCCGAGACGCTCGCGATGCCCTCACTGATCATGATGGCCGTCTGGCGCAACATGGGCTCGGCGATGGTCCTCTTCCTCGCCGGCCTGCAGGCCATTCCGACGGAGGTGCGGGAGGCGGCACGGATCGACGGCGCGGGGATCTTCCAGGAGTTCCGCAGGATCACGGTGCCGCTGCTGCGGCCCACCATGCTCTACGTCGCCGTCATGACCACGATCGGCTTCCTCAACGTCTTCGAGGAGCCCTTCGTGATGACCGACGGCGGCCCGTCGGACAGCACCCTGACGATCTCTCTGCACATGTACCGCGAGGGCTTCGACTTCTTCCACATGGGCTATGCCAGCGCCATGGCGTACGTCCTGTTCGTGATCGTCCTCGCGATCACCACGCTCCAGCTCCGCCTCCTGAAGGACAAGACGTCATGAGCACGACTGAGACCCGGGCCCCGCTCGCGGCCCCGGCGAGCAGGGCGCGGCGGGCCCCGGCGGCCCGGGCCCGTCGGACACTCGTCTACGTCCTGCTCACCGTCGGACTGATCGTGACGGTCGCGCCGTTCCTGTGGATGGCACTGTCGTCGTTCAAGACGCAACGGGAGCTGGGCGCGAGCCCGCCGGTGTGGTTGCCGTCCGAGTGGACCCTGGACAACTTCCGGGAACTGCTCGACCGGATGGACGTGGGGCAGGCGCTCTTCAACTCCCTGCTCGTGGCCGTGTTCGTGACCGTCTGCAACCTGTTGTTCTGCTCGATGCTCGGGTACGCCCTGGCGAAGCTGAACTTCGCCGGGAAGCGGCCGATCTTCGGCATCGTGCTCGGCGCGCTGATGGTGCCCGGCAACCTCATGCTGCTGCCCATGTTCGTGATGATGAGCGCGATGGGGCTGATCGACAGCTACGCCGCGCTGATCCTGCCGTTCGCGGCCGGGGCCTTCGGTGTCTTCCTCATGCGGCAGTTCATCCAGGCCATCCCGGACGAGCTGCTCGAGGCGGCGCGAATGGACGGTGCCCGCGAGTGGTACATCTTCTGTCGGATCGTGCTGCCGCTGGTCAAGCCGGCCCTGGCGACACTGTCGATCTTCGTGTTCCTCGGTTCCTGGAACAACTTCCTGTGGCCGCTGGTCGCCACCAACGACCCGGGCAAGTACACGCTCCCGGTCGCGCTCGCCACGTTCGCCACGGACCCGACCCAGGCGGACGGTTCCAACGGCGTCCTGATGGCAGGGGCGTTCCTCGTGGTGCTGCCGGTGCTGCTTGTCTTCGTCCTGCTCCAGCGCTTCTTCACCCAGGGCATCGCCACCGCAGGGCTGAAGTAGCCCTTCCCGCAGACCAGTTCCCGCCCCATGCCACGGGGGCGGGGGCCGGTGAATCCGTACGCCAAGAATGTATGCGCATCCATTCGAGAGGCGGACCACCATGTCACCGAGGATCGCCACGCAGCGCGCCCCCCACCGGACCTCGCACCCGGCGCAGGACATCACCCTGCCACCGCCGGCCGGACTGCGCGCCGAGGACGGCACCGGTCATGTGCTCCTGACCTGGGAGCCGGTGCCGGGCGCCCGTGAATACGTGGTGCACCGCTCGCCGTTCGCGGACGGCCCCTACAAGCCCCTGCCCGGTCAGCCACTCCCCCACCCTCCGTACGCCGACACCCGGGCGGAAGCCGGTCGGGGCTACTGGTACAAGGTCGCGGCCCTGACCGACGGCGGCACCGGCGTGCTGACCCCGACGCCCGTTCCCGGGTGCGTCAAGGCCCGGGGTATCGCCCTCGCAACCGTGACCGTCACGGTCGACGCCACCGGCGCCGTACCCCCGCACGTCGACGGCGACGGCGCCCAGGCCCTGGTCCGCGCCGTGGCCAGACACACGGACGATGGCTCGCACGTGCACGTCGTGGTGTGGAACACGGCCGCCGACCGCACCGGTACGCCGTCGGGTTCGGCAGCGCTGGACCGCACGGCCGTTGTGCGGGTGACCGGCCTCGCCGCGGACGCCTCGTACGCAGCCTCACTGCACTGCTCGGAGACCGTTCCCACCGACGCCGAGACGGCCTGCGGCGCACTCGGCGTCACCCTGCTCACGGCCCGCGGCGCATTCAGCAACCCCCTGCCCCACGACCCACTCCCGACGCTGACGACGACACCGGACGGCACCGCGTCCCTGTCACTCGACGTCCCGCTGCCGGGCCTGCGCTCGCTCCACCTGTCCCGTATCTGACCACGCCACCCCACAGGAGAGAACGGATGAAACGCCGCACCTTCCTCGCCACCGCAGCAGGCGCGTCCACCGCCCTCGCTCTCGGCGCCACCGGCACGGCCGCCGGCGCCGGCACGGACGCCTTGCTGCGCCGCTGGTTCCGCGACACGTACCGCTCCATCGAGGCCCTGACCACGGACTTCGGGCTGGCCGCGGACACGATGGACGTCACCGCGAGCAGGCTCACGCCGTCCGTCAACACCTCGCCGACCAACATCGGTTGCGGGCTGTGGGCGACGGTCGCGGCCGGCGGGCTCGGGGTCATCGACGCCACGACGATGCACCGCCGCCTCGCCCGCACCGTCACCGCCGTCGAACGGCTGGAGCGCGCCCACGGCTTCTGGTTCAACTGGTACGACGCCTACACCGGCGAGACCCTCACGACGTGGCCGGGCAGCGGCGACCCGGTCGACCCGTTCCTGTCGTCCGTCGACAACGCCTGGCTGGTCACGGGCCTGAGGATCGCCGCCGACGCCGACGCGGAGCTGCGCCCCCGCGTGGCGCGGCTGCTCGCGGACGCCGACTGGTCGTTCTACTACACGCCGTACGACGCCTCGGATCCGGCGGCGGGCCCCGGCCAGCTGCACGGCGGTTACTCCACGGCCACCGAGTCCTTCACCCCGCACTGGTACGGCGCACTCAACACCGAGCCACGCATGGCCAGTTACCTCGGCATCGCCGACGGCTCGCTGCCCGGCGAGCACTACTGGCACACCTTCCGCACCCTGGAGCCGGGCGCCGAGCAGGACCAGCAGCCCGAGGGTGAGTGGGTCACGGTCGACGGTGTGCGGCTGTGGCGCGGGCACTACACGTACCGAGGCCGCAAGATCGTCCCCTCCTGGGGCGGGTCGATGTTCGAGGCGCTGATGGTGCCGCTGTTCGTGCCGGAGACGGCGTGGTCGCCGGGCGCGTGGGGCCTCAACCACCAGCGCTACGTGCGCAGTCAGATCGAGCACGGGATGGTCGAGGAGGCGTACGGCTACTGGGGCTTCTCCCCTGCCGACGTCCCCGCGGGCGGCTACGCCACGTACGGCGTGGACGCCCTCGGCATGGCGGTCGACGGCTACACCTCCGACGGCGTGGTCACTCCGCACGCGTCCTTCCTGGCGATGCCGTTCGCACGCGACGAGGCGGTCACCAACCTGCAGCGCATCGCCCGGGACTTCGGGGCGTACGAGGACGGCCTGGGCTTCCGCGACTCGGTCGACGTGAACACGGGCCGGGTCAGCGACTACATGCTCGCGCTGGACCAGGGCATGATCGCGGCGGCGCTCGCCCAAGTACTCAAGCCGGGGCTGCTGCAGGGCCCGTTCCGCAGCGGAGGGTTCGCGCGGCGCGTGCGGCCGCTGCTGGCGAAGGAGAACTTCGGAATTTGACTTCCTCCCCCTCGTGAACGAGGGGGATTCCTACGGCTCGCACCGTGGGGTTTCCTGCTTCGTTACCGACTGCCCGCCCGGAGTTCTCCGTTGAGGTCTTACACCAGCTCCACAGGCTGTCACCGCCAGTCCGGCGGCCAGCAGGTTGTTCGCTGCGTTCATGTCCCGGTCGTGGGTCGTTCCGCAGGTGTCGCAGGTCCAGGTTCGAACATGCAGCGGCATCTTCTTTGCGAGGGCGCCGCAGTGGGAGCACAGCTTGGAGGAGGGGAAGAAGCGGTCGACAGCGATCACTTCCCGCCCGTACCAGGCGGCCTTGTACTCCAGCATGCTCCGCAAGTCCGACCACGCGGCATCGCTGATGGCGCGGGCAAGGCTGCAGTTCTTGACCATGTTGCGTACGGTCAGGTCCTCGATCACGAGCGTTTGGTTTTCGCGCACGAGCCGAGTGGTCAGTTTGTGCAGGTGGTCGCGGCGCCGGTCGGCGATACGGGCGTGGATCCTTGCGACCTTTCGCCGGGCCCTGGCCCGGTTAGCGCCGTCGCCCTTGGCCTTGCGGGAAAGGTTTTGCTGGGCTTTGGCGAGGCGGGCGCGGTCCTTGCGTTCGTGCCGGGGGTTGGCGATCTTCTCGCCGGTGGACAGGGTCAGGAGATGTTCGAGGCCCACGTCGATGCCGACCGCCTGACCGTTTGCCGGGAGCGGCGACACGGACGGGTCCTCGCACAGCAGGGAGACGAACCAGCGTCCCGCCGGGTCCTGGGAGACGGTCACCGTGGACGGCTTCGCTCCTGGCGGGAGCGGGCGCGACCACACGATGTCGAGCGGTTCGCTCATCTTCGCCAGCGTCAGGCGGCCGTCACGGAAGCGGAACCCGCTGGTGGTGTACTCGGCGGACTTGCGGGACTTCTTCCGCGACTTGAAGCGCGGATACCTTGCCCGCTTGGCGAAGAAGTGGGTGAACGCCGTCTACAAGTGCCGCAACGTCTGCTGCAACGGCACCGACGACACATCGTTGAGGAACGCCAGGTCCTCGGTCCTCTTCCACGCGGTCAACATCGCCGAGGTGGCGTTGTAGTTGACCCGCTCCTGGCGCGCCCACGCCTCGGTGCGGGCGACCAGCGCGAGGTTATAGACCTTGCGCACGCAGCCGAACGTGCGCGACAGCTCGGCCGCCTGCGCATCGGTCGGATAGAAGCGGTACTTGAACGCCCGCTTCACACACATCGCCGTCACGCTCACAAACTAATGAGACTGCGACTCAACACCAAATCTGCCGGTCACAGCACCGTGATCCGCCCTGACGGCATATCACAGCCCCTTACCCAGCTCCCCACGAGCCCGTTTCCTCTCCACCCTGAAGCGCGGAGTATCCACGGAGGAACCCGATGACGGATCCGAGACACGGACAGGGCCGTCGCCCAGTCCGGCGCCCCAACATCATCCTGATGATGACCGACGACCACGCCGTGCCGGCCATCGGCGCGTACGGCAGTGTCATCAACCGGACTCCGGCGGTGGACCGGCTCGCGGCTGAAGGCATGCGGTTCGACAACGCCTTTTGTACGAACTCGATCTGCTCGCCCGCCCGTGCGACGCTGCTCACCGGCGCGTACAGCCATGTGCACGGCATGACGACGCTGGAGCAGCCGGGGCAGAAGTTCGACGCACGTCAGCCGTCGTTTCCCGAGATGTTGCAGGCGGCGGGCTATCAGACGGCGATCGTCGGCAAGTGGCATCTGGGGCACGGTGGCGTCAGCGACCCGTGCGGCTTCGATCACTGGGAGATCCTGCCGGAGCACGGCCAGTACCACGACCCCACGTTCCTGACCGCCGACGGTGAGCACCAGTACAGCGGCTACGTCACCGATATCATCACCGACCTGGCCCTGAACTGGCTGGACCGGCGTGATCCGGAGCGGCCGTTCGCGCTGCTGATCCAGCACAAGGCGCCGCACCGCGCCTTCGAGCCGGCCGAGCGCCATCGTCACCTGTACGAGCACGAGGAGATTCCGGCCCCGGCCACGCTCCACGACGATTACGCGAACCGGTCGGGCGCGGCGGCCGAGGCGCGGATGCGGATGTCGGATCTGCTGCCGCAGGACCTCAAGATGCCGGTGCCCGAGGGGCTTTCGGAGCGGGAGGAGCGGGAGTGGCGCTATCAGCGCTACATCAAGGAGTACCTGCGGGTGATCGCGGGGCTCGACGAGAACGTGGGCCGTGTCCTGCACTATCTCGATGTCAGCGGGCTGACCGACGGCACCGCGGTCGCGTACACCTCCGACCACGGTTTCTATCTGGGTGAACACGGCTGGTTCGACAAGCGGTTCATGTATGAGCCGTCGCTGCGCATCCCGTTGGTCGTGCGCTGGCCGGGGGTGGTGGAGCCGGGGTCGTCGTGCGACGAGCTGGTGGCGAACGTCGACTACGCGCCGACGATCCTCGACCTGGCCGACGTGCCCGCACACGAGCGGATGCAGGGCAGGAGTCTGCTGCCGCTGCTGCGGGGAGAGCGGCCGGACGACTGGCGTGACGCGGTCTACTACCGCTACTTCGAGCATCTGGACGTGTGCCATGGCGTGCAGGCCAATTACGGGATCCGTACCCGGACGCACAAGTTGATCCATTACCCGGGCCACGGTTCGGGGCAGGTCGGGGCGTTGCCGCAGACCCGTGCGCCGCAGTGGGAGCTGTTCGATCTGGAGCGGGATCCGGACGAGTTGCACAACCGGTACGACGACCCCGAGTGCGCGCAGGTCGTCGAGGACCTCACGGCGCGGCTCACCGCGCTGCAACTGCACTACCTGGACACACCGGAGCACGTGAGCACCGAGGAGCCGCTATGACGCAGCAGTCCGTGCCGGTCACCACCAGCGCCTCCGCTCCGCGGCGCAGAACCGTCCTGGCAGGAAGCCCCCGGAGGGGGCAGACGACCCAGGCCGGAATCCCTGAACCTTAGGCCAGGGAGCACGTCAAAGCTCGAAGATGCCGTAACCGAAGCCGTCGGCGCTGATCCTGCCCCCGCTCACCGTGACCCCGGAGGCCACCACCGGGGTGGCGGTGTCCTTCGGTGCGGCTGCGTCCGCGTGTTCGCCGCGCGGGTTGACGACGACGAGGTAGCGGCCTCCGCGGACGTAGGCCAGCGGGTAGCCGTCGTGCAGGACCTCGGTGCTGCCCGCGGGGCCGAGGTCCGGGGTGGCGCGGCGCAGCGCGATGAGGCGGCGGACCAGGTTCAGCAGGGAGTCGGGGTCGGCCTGCTGGGCGGCGACTGTGGGCCGGTCCGCGTCGGGGTCGACGGGCAGGTAGAGGCGGTCGGCCGGGGCGGTGGAGAAGCCCGCGTTGGGCGTGTCGTCCCATTGCATGGGGGTGCGTGAGCCGGCCCGGTTGTAGCGGGGGCCGAGGCGGCTGCCCTCGTGGTCGGGCAGGCCGGGGACGTAGCGCATGCCGATCTCGTCGCCGTAGTAGATCGCGGGCAGCGTGGGCCAGGTGAGCTGGAACGCGAAGGCGGCGGGCAGCTGCTCGGCGGTGCGCGGCCCGCAGGCCAGGCGGGAGAAGTCGTGGTTGGCGGTGGGCAGGGCGATGAAGCCGGCGTCGCCGATGGCGTCGCGGGCCGCGCGCCAGCCGTCAAGGAAGGTCCGCGCGGAGCCTTCGCCCGACGCGTCGAAGTACGGGGCCTGCGGCGTCCAGGGCTCGCTGACCGTGCCGGCGAAGTTGTTCCACAGGGAGCGCAGGTACAGGCCGTCGTTCTCGGAGCCGAACTGCAGGAAGAAGTCG
Organism: Streptomyces sp. NBC_00009; assembly: GCF_045040855.1. Taxonomy (NCBI): domain Bacteria; kingdom Bacillati; phylum Actinomycetota; class Actinomycetes; order Kitasatosporales; family Streptomycetaceae; genus Streptomyces; species Streptomyces sp. NBC_00009. Next base: position 8,234,330 of record NZ_CP108312.1, on the reverse strand, counting down.
GCGTGGAAGCCGGCCGGGACGGAGATCGCCGGGTCGCCCCACTCGGACAGGAGTGCCGCGTGCGGGTGGCTGTTGTCGAGCCGGCCGCGCAGCTCCCGCCACAGTTTGGCGGTTTCGACGTGGCCCGGGTCGTCCTTGACCAGCGATGCGGCCATGTCGACGCGGAAGCCGGACAGGCCGAGGGAGAGCCAGTGGTCCATGATGTCGCGCAGCGCGCGGCGGTTGGCGCGGGGTCCTTCGGCGTCGACGGGCAGGCGCCAGGGCTCGTCCGCGTTTCTGCGGGCGTGGCCGAAGTTGAGGGCGGGCTGCGACTCGAAGAAGTTGGGCTGGTAGAAGCCGGGGCGGGTGCCGGGCGAGGCGACGAAGCCGGGGGGCGCCGTCTCGGTGTCGGCCCAGATGTAGCGCTGGTCGGCGGGGTCGTTGGCCGATGCCTTGAACCAGGCGTGTTCGTCGGAGGTGTGGCCTGCGACGAGGTCGAGCAGGACGCGGATGCCGCGGCTCCGGGCGGCGTCGACGAGGTTGACCAGGTCGTCGTTGGTGCCGTAGCGCGGGGCGACGGTGAGGTAGTCGCTGACGTCGTAGCCCGCGTCCCGGAACGGCGAGGCGAAGCACGGGTTGAACCAGACGGTGTTCACGCCGAGCCAGGCCAGGTGGTCCAGCTTGGCCTCGGCACCGGCGAAGTCGCCGATGCCGTCGCCGTCGGAGTCGGCGAAGGACTGCGGGTAGATCTGGTAGAGGACGGCGTCGGCGAGCCACTCGGTGGCGGGGCGGCGAGAGGTCATGGGGTGGGGTCCTCCGAGGACGGTCGGGGTGCGGTGTGCAGAACAGCCTCGATCGGCAGGTGGTCGCTGGGGAAGCGGCCGCCGGGCGCGAAGGTGTTGGCGTGTGCCGAGCGGATCCGGACGCCGCGTGAGACGAGAATCCAGTCGATGCGCTCGCCGTCGGGGACCGGGGGGCGGTAGTCGTGGAAGGTGCCCAGGTCCGGGCCGCGTTCCTCGGCCGCTTCCCAGGCGTCCACGAGACCCGCGTCGGCGAGCAGGCGGGTGTACGGCGGACTGCCGGGACCCGCCGGGGTGTTGAAGTCGCCGGTGACGATGGTCGGGACGTCCGGCGCGAGAGCGCTCAGCCGCTCGGCGAGCAGGGCCGCGGAGCGTTCTCGGGCGTGGGCGCTCGCATGGTCGAAGTGGGTGTTGGCGGCGTACAGCTCGTCGCCCGTGGCCAGGTCGCGGAAGTGGGCCCAGGTGACCATGCGGGGGCAGCCGCCGCCCCAGGTGTTGGAGGCCGGGATGTCCGGTGTGCCGGAGAGCCAGAAGTGACCGTGTGTCAGGGGGGTCAGGCGCCGACGGTCGTAGAAGATGGCCATGAACTCGCCGTCGTCACCGCCCTCCCGGCCCTCGCCGATCCAGCCGTAGTGGCCACCGTACGCGCCCAAGGCGGCCTCGACATCGTGTACTTGGTGCCGCAGGCCTTCCTGGGTGCCGATGAGGTGGGGACGTGCACGACGCAGCAGGTCGGCGACCGTCTGCCTGCGCTCGGTCCAGGTGTGGGGCGGGTTGTCCCAGTGGACCTGCAGGTTGAAGCTCATGACGTGCAGTCCGTCCCCGGCCGTCGGAATCCCGAGGTCGGCCATCAGAAACCTCCACCCACTTGTATGCGCTTCCTGAATGCGCTTACATGACTGGCGCACACGTTAACTTCGCATGGGCGATGCGGCAATAGAGCGGTGAGGGGCTCGCATGCTTCGACGGTATGAGGACCAGGTCAAGGTGCTTCTCGACCAGATGACGACCGCCGAGAAGCTGGGGCAGCTGCAGCAGCTGACCTGGACCGGTGACACGGGGCCGGGCGGCGGCCAGACCGCGCACATCGAGGCGGCGGCGCGCGCCGGTCTGCTCGGCTCGGTGCTCAACATCCATGGCGCGGCGCACACCAACGCGCTGCAGCGGATGACCATCGAGGAGTCCCGGCTCGGCATCCCGCTGCTGTTCGGCCTGGACGTCATCCACGGCTTCTGGACCACGTTCCCGATCCCGCTGGCCCAGGCGGCGTCCTTCGACCCGGAGGTGGCCCGCCGGGACGCCGAGGTGTCTGCGGCGGAGACCCGCTCGAACGGTGTGCGCTGGACGTTCTCGCCGATGATGGACGTCACCCACGAGCCGCGCTGGGGCCGCATCGCGGAGGGCTGCGGCGAGGATCCGTACGTCAACGCCGTCTTCGCGGTGGCCAAGGTCCGCGGCTACCAAGGCGCCGACGACGGCAGCGAGTTGGCGGACGGGGAGCGCATCGCGGCATGCGCCAAGCACTTCGTCGCCTACGGCGGGGCGGAGGGCGGCCGCGACTACAACACGGTCGATGTCTCCGAGCAGCGGCTGCGCAACCACTACCTGCCGCCCTTCAAGGCCGCCGTGGACGCGGGCGTGGCCACGGTGATGGCAGCGTTCAGCACCGTCGCGGGCGTACCGGCACACGGCAATCCGCACACGATGAACACGATCCTCAAGGAGGAGTGGGCCTTCGACGGGTTCGTCGTCAGCGACTACACAGGTGTCGAGGAACTCATCGCGCACGGCTTCGCCGAGGACGGTGCCGACGCGGCTCGACTCGCCTTCAACGCCGGGCTCGACATGGAGATGGTCTCCACCAACGTGACCGAGCACGGCGAGCAGCTCGTGGCCGACGGCCTTTTCGGCGAGTCCCGCCTCGACGACGCGGTCACGCGCATCCTGCGCCTCAAGTTCGCCCTCGGCCTGTTCGACCAGCCGTACACCGATGAGGCCGCCGAGATCGCCGGTCCGACGCCGGCCGCACGGGAGGCGGCGCGAGCCGCGGGCGCCCGGTCGATGGTGCTGATCAAGAACGACGACGGCGTCCTCCCCCTGGAGCGCACCACACCCTCGATCGCGGTGGTCGGCCCGCTCGCGAACTCCACTGACCTGCACGGCACGTGGGCCGGTCCCGGCGGCTTCCAGCTGCCGTCCGTGAGCATCCTGGACGCGGTGCGCACGGCTGCTCCCGGCGCCCGCGTCACCCACGCCGATGACGACATCGCGGCCGCGGTCGCCGCGGCGCGGGAGGCCGAGGTCACCGTCGTCGTGGTCGGCGAACCCCCCGCGCTCAGCGGCGAGGCGGCCGTGCGCAGCGACATCGCACTGCCCTGCGGGCAGGAGGAGCTGATCGCCGCCGTCGCCGCGACCGGCAAGCCGTACGCCGTGGTCCTCCTGAACGGCAGGCCCCTGACGATCGGCGGCTGGCTGGACACCGCGCCCGCGGTCCTCGAGGCATGGCACCCGGGCATCGAGGCGGGGCACGCCGTGGCGGACGTGCTGTTCGGCACGGTCAACCCCGGCGGCAAGCTGCCGGTGTCCTTCCCGCGGGCGGTGGGCCAGATCCCGGTCTACTACAACCACGAGAACACCGGCCGTCCCGCCCATGTCCCCGGCGCCGACCCGAAGTTCGTCTCGAAGTACCTGGACCTGGACGAGACCCCGCAGCTCCCGTTCGGGCACGGCCTGAGCTACACGACGTTCACCACCGGCGCCCCCGAACTGCGGCGCACCGATATCACCCGCGATGAGCTGGCGGCGGGCGAGACGCTCGAGGTCACGGTGACGGTCACCAACACCGGCGACCGCGTCGGCGACGAGGTGGTCCAGCTGTACATCCACGACGTCGCGGCGAGCATCGCCCAGCCGGTGCGCCGGCTGCGCGGCTTCGAGCGGGTGACGCTGGAGCCGGGCGAGGGCACCACGGTCCACTTCCGGCTCGGCGCCGAGGACTTCGGCTTCTGGACGAACGACCCGGCAGGGACGTACGTCGTGGAGCGCGGCCGCGTCGACGTCTACGCGGGGACTAGCTCGACGGCGCGGGCCCGCGGCACGGTGCGCATTCTCTGACGGACAGTACGGTCTTCCGGCCGGCGCCGTGGCCGACTTCTCGTCGGTCACGGACCTGGACATGTGGTGGAGCTCTTCTCGCCCGGTCAGGGGGCTTCGAGGCCGGACACCGCGGCGGCCATGCGGTCCACCGCTTCGCGCAGGATCGCCGACGAGGTGGCGTAGTTGATCCGTACGAACCCGGTGCCCCCGCTGCCGAACGCGTGCCCTGAGCTCAACGCGACCCGCGCCTGGTCGAGGAACAGCCGGGCGGGGCCGGCGATGTCACTGACCACCGGAGCGGCAGCCGTCGGGGTCCTCGTATGGAGGCCGAGGGTGCGGCAGTCGAGCCAGGCGAGATACGTCGCCTCCGGCCACATCAGGGCGAGCCCGGGAAGACGCTCGGCCACGAGGTCGGCGAGTAGCGCCCGGTTGGTGTCGAGACCACGCAGCAGCGCGTCCAGCCAGGGCCGTCCCTCCTCGAAGGCGGCGGTGTGGGCGAGGATGCCGACGTGGCTGGGTCCGTGGCTCACCTCCTCCGGAAGCCGGTGCAGGTCGTCGACGGCGTTCGGTCCGGCTACCAGCAGTGCCGCCTTCAGGCCGGCGAGATTCCAGGCCTTCGACGCGGAGTGCAGGGCGAACGCGTCCTCGGCGCCGGGGATGGTCAGGTAGGGGACGAACTCCGCACCGGGCAGGACCACGGGTGCGTGGATCTCGTCCGAGACGACTCGCACTCCGAAGGACCTGGCCAGAGCGGCAACCGCGACGAGTTCGGCCCTTGTGTGCACCGTTCCGGTGGGGTTGTGGGGATTGGCCAGCAGCAGGACGGTTCGTGCCGAGACGTGTTGGGCCGAGGCGAACGCTGCCCTGAGCGTCTCCATGTCGAGTCGGCCGTCGGGTCCGAGCGGCGCTTCGATCACTTTCCTGTCGGCGTGGGTGACGAAGGCGTAGAACGGCGGGTAGACGGGCGGGCACACCACCACGGCATCGCCCGGAGACGTGATCAGCCGCAGTGCCTCGACGATGCCCATCATCACGTCGGGGACGATCGCGGTCTGCTCGGCCTCGAAGCCCCGCCATCCCCAGCGGTCCGCGGCGAACGACTGGAGGGCACGGGCGTAGGCACGGCCGCTGGGATAGCCGGTGTCGCCGGCTGCGATGGCCTCGTGCAGTCTGGCCGCGACCGGCTCGGCGAGCGGCACGTCCATCTCGGCCACCCAGAGGGGCAGTACGTCGGCCGGAAAGGTGGTCCACTTCATGCTGGTCCGGGCCCGCAGCTGGTCGATCGTCAACTGTTCGAGCGGGTTCATGATCGACGGATCCGTGTCGGATGGCATGGTCGTGATGCTAGCCACGACCCGAGGTCGGGTCGATGACGGCGCGGTAGCCACGGATGGCCCCACTGGGCTTCCCCATGGGCAGTGGTGCACAAGCGGGAGGCCTTGTCAGCCCTTCATCTGATCGATAGGGCTGTCGGCGTGGCAGATCAACGGAGCTTCGCTCGTACCGTCCTGGCGATCTCTTCGGCCGTCATCGCCTGCTGCGCGGTGGCGGTGACGATCAAGGTGATGGCCACCGACGTCATATCCGGCTCCGTCGAGGTCATCAGCGATCAGGGCGAACTCTTGGTGGAATCTCTGCGCTGACAGGTCCGGCGCATGCTCCAACTGGGCTGCGGGACAGTCGAGTTGACTCAGGGATGCCGAGGCCACTCGGGGTGATGGCGGTGCGGCGGCGTTCCGCCTGGTCGCAGGCGGCGAGAGCGCTCAGGCTTCGCTCTGGTCACCACCTCGACACCGGCGCGCCGTGCGGCCGCACCGAGGTGCTCGGCAACCCGAGCCACCACGGACATCTCGACACCCTCCCGGCCGCCGACCGGTCCTGCGATCGACGGTAGCCTCACCCCGATGATGGAAGCCCGACGCCGGGCCCGTTCAGGTTCTGGCGGACGTGTCCTCCGGGCGTGCCAGGAACGTCACTTGAGCAGAGGTGGCACCGCGGGCACCTCGATGGCGTTCTCGATGTCCTCCGCCGTCAGCTTGAAGCTGTCCGGGTAGGCGTCACGCCGGGTGCGGCGGGCGGGTTCGATGGTGCGCCAGGTGTAGAGGCAGCGGCCGCACTGGACCACGTCCCACACGCCCGGGACGGGGGACGTGGCAAGCAGGGAGATCTCCTCAAAGGCGCAGCGAGGGCAGTCAACGGGCAGGTGGTTCACAGAAGTTGTCCTTTCGGCGAGGATCGGTGGGCGTCAGCCGCGGGCCGCGATGAGGCGCTGCAGGCGGGCGGCCCACTCGGCGGTCTCGGGCAGGTCCTTGGCCGGGGTGGAGAAGTTGCCGCGGACGTCCGGGGCGACCGGCGTCGTCGCATCGATGATCATCTTGCTGCTGATGCCGGCGGGCTGCGCGGCGGGCGCGAGTTCCAGGACCGACAGGTTGGGGATGACGACGACGTCGTCCTTCGGGTTGACCTTGGCGGACATGGCCCACATGACCTGCGGCAGGTTGAACGGGTCGACGTCCTCGTCGACGAGGATCACCTGGGCCACGTAGCCGAGCCCGTGCGGCGTCGTCATGGCGCGCATGCCGACGGCCTTGGCGAAGCCGCCGTACCGCTTGGCCGTGGAGATGATCACCATCAGGCCGTGTGTGTACATGGCGTTGACGGCCTGCACCTCGGGGAACTCGGCGCGCAGCTGCTTGAGCAGCGGCACGCACGTGTTGGGCCCGACGAGGTAGTCGCACTCGGTCCACGGCATGCCGAGGTAGAGCGACTCGAAGACCGGGTTCGTGCGGTACGAGACGCGGTCCACGCGGATGACGGGCATGCGGCGGCCGCCCGAGTAGTGACCGGTGAACTCGCCGAAGGGGCCCTCGATCTGGCGCTTGCGGGACTCGATGACGCCCTCGATGACGACCTCGCTCCCCCAGGGCACGTCGAAGCCGGTGAGCGGCGCCGTGGCGATCGGCGCGGGCGCGCCGCGCAGGGCGCCCGCCATCTCGTACTCGCTCTGGTCGTACGCCATCGGCATCCCGGCCACGATCGCCATCACCGGGTCATTGCCGAGGGTGATGGCGATGGGCAGGTCCTCACCCTTCTCCTCGGCCTTGCGCAGATGCTGGGCCACGTCGTGCATGGGCACGGGCTGGAAGGCGAGCCGGTCGGTGCCGATGACCTGGATGCGGTACGTACCGACGTTCTGCTTGCCGAAGTCGTCCGGGTCCTCCGGGTCTCGGGAGACGACGGCGGCCTTGTCGAGATAGAAGCCACCGTCTCCGTCGTTGAGGCGGAAGAGGGGAAGCACCGAGAACAGGTCGACGTCCTCGCCCTCCTGGGTGTTCTCGCGCCAGGGGGCGTCATCGCGGCGCTCGGGCGCGACGGGGAAGGCGTCCCAGCGCCGCGCGAACTCCTCCACCTGCTCCTTGACCGGCGTGTTCTTCGGCAATCCGAGCGCAAGCGCATGGTTGGCCCAGGAGCCGTGCACGTTCATCGCGATCCGGGCGTCGGTGAAGCCCTTGACGTTGTCGAAGTGGAGGGCGGGGGCGTTCTCGCCGATGCGGCCCGTCGCGTTGGCGGCGGCCGCGAGATCCGGCTCGGGCAGCACCTCGTCGGTGATGCGCAGCAGCTGCCCCTCCTTCTCCAAGGTGTCGAGGAAGCTGCGCAAGTCGTCGTAGGCCATGGTGAATTCCTTTACGGGGTAGGGGACTTCAGGCTGCGTCGCCGAAGGATCAGGAAGCGGCACGGGCGGCGCGCATCCCGGCCCAGCGCCGGGCGGCGGGCGCGGGCAGGTCGAACTGGTCGAGGATGCGGGCCACCACGTGGTCGACGATGTCGTCGACGGTTTGCGGGTTGTTGTAGAAGGCGGGCATGGGCGGCACCAGTTGCACGCCCATGCGGGCGAGTTCGAGCATGTTCTGGAGGTGGATCTCGCTCAGCGGCGTCTCGCGCGGGACGAGGACGAGCCTGCGTCGCTCCTTGAGAACCACGTCGGCGGCCCGGGCGACGAGCCCTTCGGCGTATCCGGTCCTGATCCCGGCGAGGGTCTTCATGGAGCACGGCACAATCACCATGCCGTCGGTGTGGAACGAACCGGAGGAGATGGTGGCGCCCTGGTCCTCGGGATGGTGCGTGACGTCCGCGAGGGCGGACACCTCGGCCACGGACAGGCCCGTCTCCAGCTCGATGGTGGTGCGCGCCCAGCGGGACAGGACGAGATGCGTCTCCACGCCCGGCAGCTCGTGCAGATTCTCCAGCAGACGGACACCGAACGGGGCACCCGTCGCCCCGGTCATTCCCACGACCAACCGCATAGGACCACCTCAATCACGTCGCTGACCTGTGCTTTCACGCTACGGAGCGATCTGGACGCGGCAGCGGTACCCTCGGGACCATCGATGGGGAAAAACGGACACCCTGCAGGGCGCCCCGATGTCAGGGACCTGGAGTACACCCCGGCCGTGGGCGCACCGGCCGGAGTCGAGGTGATGGAACTCGCCGACCTGCTCGAACGCTCGCGGCGCCACGGCAATGACCCGTACGCGCCCCTGCGCCCCGCCTTCCACCAGCTGATCGGCGCCCGCGAACGGCCACTGCGCATGTGGGTCGACTTCGTCGAGCACGAGCTGAAGCCCGGGTCGTGGCTGTGGATCCGGCCGGGGCAGGTGCAGCGGTTCGGCCCCGACCTGGTGGCGGCGGACGGGGTGATCGTGCTGTTCCGGCCCGGCTTCCTGCCGCCGGCGACCGTTTCGCTGGCACACATGGATCCGCCGTACGAACAGCGCCCGTCGGTCCTCGAGGGCTCGGACGCGGAAGGCGTTCGCCGGGCACTCGACCATCTCGTCTACGAGTACGGGGCGATGGCCTCACTCCCCCTCCGGGCACACACCGAGGTGCTGCGCGCGCTGCTGTCCGTCCTCGTGGTGCGGCTCGCGCAGGCGCGCGGCCCGGCGCCGCGGCCGACCACTGCGTCGGAGACGTTCCGTCGCTTTCACGCGGCCGTCGAGCGGGACCACGCGGTGACCCGGCGCGTCGAGGACTACGCGGCGGCGCTCGGCTACAGCCCGCGCACGCTGACCCGGGCCACGCTCGCCGCGACGGGACGTACGGCCAAGCAGTACGTCGACGACCGGGTCCTTCTGGAGGCCAAGCGCATGTTGCAGCACAGCGGCCTGACAGCGAAGGAGGTCACCGTCCGGCTCGGGTTCACGGACGCGAGCGACTTCACGAAGTTCTTCCGACTGCGGACGGGCATGACGCCGGGAGCGTTCCGCGGAACGTAACCCGGCGGACGCATACGCGAGGTCGCTCGCCGGGACGGGTCCCGTTCCAGAGGCAGCGCGCGAGCCCGGAGAACGACACAGATCACACCCGCCGACGCCTTGACCTCCGACGTTCAAACCGGTTTGGTCGGCGTCGTTCAGCGACGCAAACCGGTTTAAGGACTGGTTGCGGACCATCGTTCCGTGTCGGCTGGACCGTTCGTCGCCCTCCGGCTCGTCCGAGGCCGCACCCAGGGCGGCAGACGCTGTGCGAGCAGGCCGACCGGCTCTGGCAGGACGTGCGGGGTTTCGCCACCGGCACGCACGGCAGCCTGTCCTTCGGCTACAGCGCGAGCGCCGGTTACGAGACCGCGCCCACCCTGCTGGAACAGCTCGCCGAGCACCACCCCGGAATCACGGTCACCACCAGGCTGCTGTCCACTACCGAGGTCCTCTCCGGGGTCGCCGACGGCACGCTCGACGCCGGCCTGGTCCGCTGCCCACCTCCCACGCCTCAACTCGTGAGCACGCTCGTACGACTTGAACCGCAAGGCGTGCTCATGCACGGCGATCACCTCCTCGCCGACCACGACGAGGTGCCCGCGGACGCACTGGCCGACCAAACCGTGCTCATCCACCCACGCGAAGCAAACCCCGGCCACTACGACGCCATCACCGCCATCTTCGAGCGCGCGGGCATCACCCCCAAGCTCCGCCTGCGCCGGCTCTTCGACGCAGCCCACACCCCGGTGACACAGCACCAGGCCGTCTCCGTCGTCGGCGCCTCCGCCCTCCCCGGCCTCCCCGCCGGCCTGATCTGGCGCCCTCTCACCCCCACCGCGGCGATCGAGATCCACCTCCTCACGCGAGGCGACACCCACCGCCCCACCCTCACCCACTTCCTGCGCACAGTCGCCGAAACCACCCGCAATCGCGGCTGGCTCCGGATCGGGTCGCAGGAGTGGGCATCTGAGGCTGAGGCCGATGCGTCGGTCATCCTTTGACCAGTAACGGTTGGTGAGCGGTGGGCGGGACGACAGGACTGTGACCCAGTTCACCAGGAAATGGTGACAGGGTGTTGTCGCGGACGGGTGCGATGGCCGTCGGCATGACGATCACAGATGAGGACTACCTCGCCGAGACCCTGGCGTTCAACAAGCAATTCGAGGCCGCTGCCACGAGCCGCCCGGCCCACGGGCAAACGCCGGACGCGGACATGCTGGCAACCCTGCGGCGCAACCGGCTCGGCGGCGACGCGCCTGCGGTGAGGCTGCCGCAGGGGCAGGCCCGTGTCGTTCCGGGCGGGTAGGACGAGAGGCTGTGGCAGCTGGCCGAGGCTGGCGCGGCTGGACGTCGTGAACGTGGAATACCGCCTTGCCCCCGAACCAGGGATGAGGACGGGGCAGCGCCGCGACCCCAGGTCTCGCCCAAGAAAAGGCCCGACCACACCACCGCCCCCGCGATTGGGGTCGGGGCATGCCGGTCCACCAATACGTCACCGCCTGCGCGAAGACGTGGTCAGGCCGGCTGCCACAGCTCGACCCGATTGCCCTCAGGATCGGTGACCCAGCCGAATCGGCCGACACCGTCCATGTCCTGCGTTTCCTCGGCCACGGCCGCGCCCTTGGCGCGCAATTGCGCGAGCATCGCATCCAGGTCGCGGACCCGGAAGTTGAGCATGGTCTGCTGGGCACGGGACCCGAAGTAGTCGGTCCCGGACTCGAACGCCGCGAACACCGTGGGCCCGGCTCCCTGACGCCACAGGCCGTTCTCATCGGCGTCCAGGCCCAGGCAGTCGCGATACCACGCGCTCAGGGCCGCCGGGTCGTCGGCCCGCATGAAATACCCACCGATACCAAGCACACGTTCCATGCCGCCATCTTGCCAGGACGTCCAGTCTCGTGGTCGCCAGGATGGCCGTCCCCGGCACGCGCATCGAACTCATGGCACACATTGCCCTTCGCGAGCCGGTCGCCGGGGCCGTGTCTAGGGGTGACGCCAAGGGTCGGCGGCTCACTGCTCGTCACGAAGATCGCTCTATTTCTTCCAAAATCGACCGTTACTTTAGTTGCAGCACCAAGGGAAGATCGCCACCGGAATCGAGCCCATCAGGGGCGCATCATGGATATGCGGCGCGACACCGCCCTACCCCCCGAAAAGATGGTGTCGCGTCGCATTTCGCTGTTCACTTCGGAGCGAGGCCAGCCCCGCCCCCAGCGGCCAGCCCCGTCCCCTGCGGTCGGCCCATGACGATCGTCACTCGGTCCGGTGACATCCGGGACATGGGAATGCGGAGCAAAGACATACGGATTCGGCCCTATTTCCGGGCCATCCTGGATTGAGTAAGCAGGGGGATTGCATTCGCCGGGAAATAGACAAACGGAGATCCCATGCACGCATCCAGCGGCACCGCCATTCTGTCCCGACACCCTCGCGCAGCCGCCGAGGCCCGAACCGCGCTCCATGAGATAGCCCCGACCGGTTCCTCCGGGGCGGACACGGCAGCCCTCCTGCTGACCGAGGTAGTCTCGAACGCCGTCCGCCATGGCAAGGGAGCGGCGATCGAGGTAGCTGTCGGCTTCGACCCCTCCGCCGACGTGATCACTGGTGCTGTCTTCGACAGGGAGCCCGGGATGAGCGCGGGCGACCGAGCCGGCGTCGCAGACGAAGACCAGGACATGGAGTCCGGACGCGGGCTCGACCTGCTGGACGCCGCCTCACAGTCGTGGGGCGTTGCGACAGCGGGAGACCGCGGTAAGTGGGTGTGGTTCCAGGTCCCCGCGGCGTGACGCCCCAGGACTGCCCTCGACAACCTCCTGGCGAGGCGGGGCGACGGTCACATCGGAGCCGTCACCTGGTGTCGGGCGGGGCGATGGGCAGGTGGAGTTCCACCCGGAATCCCGCGCCCTCCGGGCCGGCGGTCAGTTCGCCTCCGAGCAAGGACGCACGTTCGTCCAGTCCGAGCAGGCCGTTGCCGCCGCTGGGGAGTTCATCGGCGGGCGGCCCGGAAGCCGGACCGTTGATCACCGTGAGGTCCACCGTGTCAGGACCGCACCTCAATTCGATCCCAACCTCCGCTCCCGGGGCGTACTTGGCGGCATTGGTGAGCGACTCCTGAAGAGTCCGGTAGAGGGCCTGCTGCACCAGCGTGGGCAGCGACCCCGGCTCCCCCTCCATGCTGAGGTCAGCGTGCAGTCCGGCCCGTCGGGCGCTGCGCACCAGGTCGTCGAGGTCACTGGCGTCCACCTGTGGGGCGCGCGGTACGGGCCGACCTGCACGGTCGGGGGTGAGCACTCCGAGAATCGCGCGCAGCTCCTCCAGGGCACGACGCCCCTCGTGCCGGATCTGTTCCGCGTCGTCCGCGACCTTGCGGTTCGCCGACCCGGCGCCCACGCGCAGCGCGGCGGCCAGCAGCACGATGTGCCCGACCCGGTGGGCCACCACGTCGTGCATGTCCCGGGCAATACGGCTCCGTTCGTTGACCCGCGCCTGCTCGACCAACAGCACGTGCTCGCGCTCCCTCGTGGCAAGCTCGGCCTGGGCGGCCGCGGCCAGGTCGCGGCGGAGGGCGACGGCGTAGCCGACGACCAGCGGTCCGACGACCAGCGCCAGCGAGTACGCGGCTCCCCGGAAGTCCCACGCTCCACCGAGCCACAGGGCTCCGGCGTCCGACAGGCAACCCAGGCCGGCGAACCAGGCGAGCAGCCTCCATCGGTTCGGGTACGTGGACCCCACCGTGTACAACGCGACGGCAAGGGCCGTGGGGGTAAAGAGGAGGAGGTGGCAGAGTACGACGAGCCACCCGATCACGACGGTCCGCTTGCGTCTCCACCACAGCAGGAGTCCGACGGCGCCGGAGAGCACCGCGACCGTCACGGTGGGAGTCCCCGTGAGAAGGCCGTTCGAGGGCTTGACCCAGCTGTTTCCGAACCCTACGAGTGCGGCAGCTGCCGCCACCGCCGCGTCCGTCCGCCGCAAGGACGACGGCGTGGCATCCTGCCACGCGGTCCTAGGCACGGGGCCTTTCTCCCTGCACGCCGCCCGCCCGGACGTGCTCTTCAGCATGATCTAGCGAGGAACCCCGGGCATTTACGCCCGGGAGGAAACGTTTCTCTGCGCTGCTCTGACCTGCACGTGTGTATGGATCTGCACTGTTGTCAGTGCCCTCCGTTAGGTTGGCCCGGTGAAGATCGTGGCGCAGGTGAAGCTGATCCCGGAGGCCAAGCAGGCCGCCGCGCTGTCGGCGACCCTGACAGCGTGCAACGACGCCGCGAGCTGGGTGTCGGTGGTGGCGTTCGAGCGCGGTGTGCCGCGTGAGTACGAGCTGCGCAAGCACACCTACGCCGAACTCAAAGCCCGTGGCCTCGGCGCGCAGGCAGCGCAGCACGTGATCAAAAAGGTGCGCGACTCCTACACCACTCTCAAGGCGAATGTGCGGGCGGGGAACCTCGGCAAGGAAGGCTCCAAGCGCCGCCGCAAAGCCGAGTCCAAGCCCATCGCGTTCCGGCCAGACGCAGCGCAGCCCTTTGATGACCGGTGTCTTTCCTGGCAGTTGGACGCACAGACGGTGTCCATCTGGACCACCAGCGGACGCCTGCGGGGTATCCAGTTCGCCTGCTCCACCGACGCGCTCGAGACGCTCCAGGACCACCGGCGGGGCGAGTCGGACCTGATCGAACGAGACGGCGTCTTCTATCTGATCGCCACCTGCGACGTGCCCGAAGCCGAACCCTACGAGCCGGACGGGTTTGTCGGCGTGGACCTGGGCATCGTCAACATCGCCACCACCTCCACCGGCTACCAGGCCGCCGGACGCGGCCTCAACCGCTACCGCAAGCGGCAACTTGCCTTGCGGGCCAAGCTCCAGAGGAAGCGCACCAAGTCCGCCAAACGCAGGCTCAAGGAACGCTCCCGCCGCGAGCAGCGGCATGTGAAGAACACCAACCACGTCATCGCTAAGACGATCGTGACCGAGGCTGAACGCACCTCGGCCGGGATCTCCCTGGAAGAACTCAAGGGAATCCGGCAGAGGGTACGGCTCCGCAAGCCCCAACGGGTCACACTCCACTCCTGGGCCTTTGCCCAGCTCGGGGAATTCATCGTCTACAAGGCCCACCGGGCGGGCGTCCCGCTGGTGTTCGTCGATCCGGCGTACACGTCGCAGATGTGCTGCGAGTGCGAGCACGTCGACCGGCGTAACCGAGTGAACCAGGGTCTGTTCATCTGTCGGGGCTGCGGCGTCGTTGCGCACGCGGACCGGAATGCTTCCCACAACATCGCCTCCCGTGGTGTAGCTGTGTGGATTGCGGGGCGTGAGTCACGCGCCCCTGCCGCCTCATAAGGGGTGTCTGGACGGAGGAGCCCACCCGGCAGCCAGTTGGGAGCTACCTCCAAGCCCGGTCCTTTAGGGCCGGGTCAAGTTGACCGCTCCATTCCCGCCCGGTACGCCAGGCGGGCCGCCTGGACCCGGTTGTCCGCCCCGATCTTCGCCAGGAGGCGGCTCACCTGGTTCTTCACGGTTCCTTCGCTGGCGTGGAGTTCCTTGCCGATGTTCGCGTTGGACATGCCTCGTCCGATGAGGCCGAGGATCTCCCGCTCCCGCGTGGTCAACGAGTCGAGGGCCTGCTGTTCCTGAGTCGTCAGCCGGATTGCGTGCTGGGCGAGCTGCTCCATGACGCGCCCCGTGACCGAGGGGTCGAGGGTGGACTTACCGGCGGCCACGAGACGCACCGACCGCAGCAACTCCTCGGGGGGCGTGTCTTTGAGCAGAAACCCGCTGGCTCCCGCGCTCACCGCCTCATCCACGTACTCGTCCTCCGCGAACATGGTGAGGATGAGAACCCGGGGCGGATCGCGGAGCGCCTGCAGCTCGCGGGTGGCGGCGATGCCGTCCATGCCCGGCATCCGAATGTCGAGAAGCGCCACATCAGGGCGAAGGCGGCGCGCCGCGTCGACGGCGCTGCGTCCGTCCCATGCCTGGTCCACCACGTGGATGTCGTCTGCAGAGGAAAGGATGTCGCTCAGCCCCCGGCGGACAATCTCACTGTCGTCGGCGACCAGGACATGGATCACCATGGGTGACCACCTCTCGTGCTCAGCGCTCTGCCAGCCACCGGCCAAGTCAACAATGCGGACAGGCTAGCTCATTACGGTATTTATTTATCGAAGGGCCCCATCTCAATTCGGGGATCGGAAACTCACGGTCGCTCAGGGCCGCCTGTCTGTCATGACCCAGTCACATACCCGCCGTCGCCGGATCCGCGCCCTCCCATGCCGCTCGCAGCAACCCTCGTACGCCGTCGGCCGTGACCGGACGCGGATTGTCCGCCGGGGCCGCCTCCAGGATCGCCGGCACCGCGTCGTCGATGTCCGGCTCGGCGAGGCCGTAGTCCCGCAAGGCCGTCGGCGCGTCCACGGCCCGGCGCAGCCGCTGCAGCCCCTCGAGCGCCGATCCCGTGCCGAAGGCCTTCGCGATCCTGCGCTCGGCGTGCGGTGCAACAGGGGCGTTGAAGGCGAGCACGTACGGCAGGACGACGGCGTGCGTCTGGGCGTGCGGCAGGTCGTAGCGGCCGCCGAGTACATGGCAGATCTTGTGGTGCAGGCCCGACCCCGCCGACGAGAACGCGACCGCCGACAGGTACGCCCCGTACAGCATCTGCTCGCGGCCCTCGATGGCGGAGGGGGCGGCGACGACTGCGGGCAGTCCGGCAGCGAGCGCGCGGACGCCTTCCCCGGCCAGTGCCTGGTCGACCGGGTCGGTGCGCGGGGCCCACATCGAATCGACGCAGTGGGCAAGGGCGTTGAAGCCGGATGCGACGCTCATCGGCACGGGAAGCGTGAGGGTGAGCGTCGCGTCGTAGACGATCGCTCGCGGCAGCACGCGGGCGTCCACGCCCGTCGTCTTGCGGCCGCCCTCGGTCAGTCCCCAGACGCTGGTCGCCTCCGACCCCGCGTACGTGGTCGGCACGGCCACGATCGGCAGCCCCGTCGTGAGCGCGACGGCCTTGGCCAGGCCGGTCGTCGAGCCGCCGCCGACGCAGACCAGCACGTCCGCATCGTGCCGGACCGCTGCCGCCCGGGCGCGTTCCGCCGTGGCGAGTGGGACGTGCATCGCCACGTCGTCGTGGTGCACGGCCACCGGGACGTCGGCGGTGACCGACTTGGCCCGTTCGGCTTCGCGGGCCGTCGCGATGACCATCACGCGGGTGCCGCCGAGCCGTTCGACCTCGGTGCGCACGGCCGCGCGTGCGTCGCCGGAGGCGAAGTCGACGCGCTGCGGCAGCGTCTCGTGCTCGAATCGCATGGGTCGTTCTCCTTCTTGCTCCGATTCCTGCTCGGACGGTCGCGTCACGCGCGCCGCAGCACGATGTCGAAGCGGACGCGGTTCCAGCTCAGGTCGGTGAGAGTACGGCCGTCGGGGGCCGGTGTGCCGGGTGCCTGCCGGTCGAACCTCTTGACGAGGGAGTCCTTGACGCCGAACACAGCGTCCTGCGTGAGCAGTTGGTCGCCTTCGACGAAGATGTGAGTGATCACGGCGCGCAGTCCGGGGGCGGTCGCCTTGAAGTGCAGATGGGAGGCGCGCAGCGGGGAGCGTCCGGTCTTCTCCAGGAGTTCACCGACCGGCCCGTCGTACGGGATCGGGTACGGGGTGGGGGTGAGACCCCAGAACGCGTAACGCCCCTGGTCATCGGTGAAGAGATGTCCGCGGCCCGCCGTGCGGTCCGGCCCGTACTGCACGTCGTAGAGGCCGTCCTCGTCGGCTTCCCATACGTCGAGTCGGGCTCGCGCGACCGGTTTTCCGTCGGTGTCGGTGACGGTGCCCTCGACCCAGCAGGGTTCTCCTGGGGCTCCGCCCGCCAGGTCGCCACCGATGGGGATCTCCGGGGCGCTGTCCACGAAGAACGGGCCGACCACCGTCGCCTCGGTCGCACTCCCGGCGGCCTCATGGTTGACATTGATGGTCTGCATGGAGGCCCCGAGCACGTCGGACAGGAGCATGAACTCCTGACGCCGGTCGGTGGTGATGTGCCCGGCCGCGGTGAGGAAGTCGACGGCCTGTTGCCATTCCGCCTCCGTCAGTCGCACGTCACGGATGAACCCGTGCAGGTGCCGGACCAGTGACTGCATCAGCTCCTTGAGGCGCGGGTCCGGGGTGTCACGGAACGACGCCAGGACCGTATCGATCAACTCGTCCTCCACCTGGCGCTGTTGCTCCGGCACGACGGTGCGGCCTCCGGAACCGCCTTCGGAATGTCCTTCGTGTCGGGCTGCGGAATGACCTTCGGGATGTCCTGCGGGATCTGGTGCGTTCTGCGGCGCGGACATGGAGCGGCTCCTCCTGCTCGTTCGGCGTTGTCGCCGTTCACACGGTGGCAGACCGCACCACTTCGTAGCCGTAGATCCACCCATTGCCCGCCGGCGGATCGGCCTCGGCCGCCGCCGCGTCGCGGGCTTGCTGACGCCGGCCCGCGGTCAGTTCCGCGGCTTCGGCGGGTCCAAGAGCGACACCAGCAATGCGGTGAACTCCATTGCCGCCCACGGCAACCGTCGGCCCAGCATGGTCTGCACTTGCGCCTCACGCTGGCGGAAGACCGGGTGGTCGACGCGTACATGGGTGACCCCCTCCGTCACCGAGTCCTGGTGCAGGTCGCCGAGGTCGCCGACCAGTGCGACGCCACCTCCGGAGCGGACGAATTCATACTGCGGAGCAAGTCCGTCACACACCAGTGCCGGACGGGCCGTCAGGCCCTCCAACTGCACACCGATGTCGAACAGTTCGCGCTGGCTGGTCCCGACCGAACCGATGCCGAGTGGGTACTCGCACAGTTCCGCCAGGCTGATCCGATCCCGCCCGGCGAGTTCGTGATCCAGAGGCACGACGGCGGCCACGGGTATCACTACGGCGCATTCCACTCGTACGTCGTGTTGCGGACCCATCGTGTAAGTGGCCGCGACGTCGGCGATGCCCTCGACCACGCGGCGGGTTGCCTCCTGGCGGGGTACGACGTCGAGCCGGAAGGTCACGTCCGGGTGGTCCCGTCGGAAGGCCGCCATCGCGCGCGGCAGGAGACGACGCCCGAATCCCTCCGAACAGACCACGTTGATGTGGTGGACATCGGCCCCACGTCCGGTCCTCAACTCGTTGACGAGCGCGGTGGATTCGGCTTCGCTGCGGCGGGCGTGGGCCAGGAGCCGGGATCCCGCGTCGGTCATCGTCATCCCTCGGGGATGCCGGACGAAGAGAGCCACTCCCGTCCCGGACTCGAGCTTGGCGATCTGCCTGCTGATCGCGGAGGGAGCGACCTGCAGCTGCTGGGCGGCCTCGGTCACCGATCCTGTCCGGGCGACCTCGAGAAAGTACGCGAGGCTCACCGGCATGAGCTGCATCGTGCCTCCGGGATAGCTGGGTGGCGCCCTCTGACGTGGACGCCGGTTTGCCAAGAATAGAACGCAGGGTGCCACAAACGGCAATAGTCGCCGCCCGGAAACCGCCCTACGCTCCTGAGCCAGCACATCACCCACAACTGCTGCCACCATCAGGAGAAGCTTCAGTGATCCCCAAAAGCCTGGTCGAGAGGGCCGAGGAGTACGTCGACTCGGGCGCCTACTTCACCGATCTGAGCGCGATGGTCGCCTACCCCACCGAGAGCAGCCGACCTGAAGGCCATGTTGCCATTAAGGCATACCTGAATGAGGTTCTCGTACCGGCCCTGACCGAACTCGGTTGCTCCGTCACCGAGTACGTCAATCCGGACTCCTCCGGCGGCCCGTTCCTCGTCGGCACACGCGTCGAGTCCCCCGAACTCCCGACACTGCTGTGCTACGGCCACGCGGACGTGGTGGACGGCCAGGCCGGCCGGTGGAGCGGAGGCCGGGATCCGTGGACCCTGACCGCGGAGGGCGACCGGTGGTACGGCCGCGGGTCAGCCGACAACAAGGGGCAGCACCTTGCCAACATCGCGGCACTGCGGCTGCTGCTCGCCGAGCAGGGGTCGTTCGGCTTCAACTTGACCTTCCTGTTCGAGACCGGCGAGGAGGTCGGCTCGCCCGGACTCGCGGAATTCGCCGCCGCACACCGCGCAGAGCTGCGGGCCGATGTCCTGATCGCCTCGGACGGTCCACGTCTGGATGCCACGACGCCGACGCTGTTCCTCGGGTCGCGCGGAGGCGTCGGCATCATGCTCGACGTCGACCTGCGCCCCGATGCGTACCACTCGGGCAACTGGGGTGGTGTCATCCGCAACCCCGCCACCACCCTGGCCGGCGCGATCGCGAGCCTGGTCGACGGACACGGCCGCATCCAGGTACCCGCGCTGCTGCCGTCCGAACTCCCGGCCCCCGTTCGCGAGGCACTCACCGATGTCGTGGTCGCGGGCAGCCCCGGTGATCCCGCTCCGGACGAGGGCTGGGGTGACACGACGCTGACCGCTGCCGAGCGGCTCTACGGCTGGAACACCCTTGAGGTCCTGTCACTGGGTTCGGCCGACATCGACCGTCCCGTCAACGCGATCCCCGGCCGCGCACGCGCCGTCCTGCAACTGCGGTACGTCGCGGGCACCGATGTGAGCCGGGCCCGAGAGATCGTCACCGAGCATCTCTCCGACCACGGATACCCGATGGTCGACGTGACCGTCCTCGGCAGCTTCGCCGCCAGCCGTACAGCACTGGACGACCCGTGGCTGCTCTGGGCCAAGGGAGCACTCGAGCAGGTCACCGACAAACCCGTCGCCGTCCTCCCGAACATCGGCGGCTCCCTGCCCAACCACGTCTTCACGGACATCCTCGGCCTGCCGACCCTGTGGCTGCCGCACTCCTACCCGGGGTGCCTCCAGCACGCGCCCGACGAGCACATGCTCTCCGCGATCGCCCGCAAAGGCGTCGTCCTGGCGGCCGCCTTGTTCCATGCCCTCGGCCATCCCTCGGCCGACCATCCGCTCCCCGCACGCGCCAGGCTCAACCACCCTGTCCCCGCCCACCACTCGGCGTGACGCCCACCAGCCCCAGCGCCCACCGGAAGGACCCCCGATGACGGCAGTCTCGCGTCACCACACCCTGCCAGGTAGCTCGACCGCTGCACCCCCGAGACGGGTATCCACCAAGCGAGCCGTCGCGGCGGCGACCATAGGCAACGCGCTCGAATGGTTCGACCTCGCGGTCTACGCCCTGATGGCGGTCTACATCGGCCGGACGTTCTTCCCCGCCGACAATCCCGGCGTCCAACTGGTCGAGGCGTACGCGGTGTTCGGGGTGACGTATCTGATCCGGCCCCTCAGCGGCCTGCTGATCGGCTCGTACGCCGACCGGCACGGGCGCAAGAAGGCCCTGATGCTGACGATCTGGCTGATGGTCATCGGCACCTTCGTGATCGCTTTCATGCCGGGCTACTCGACGCTCGGGTTCGTCGCGCCCGTGGGAGTCGTGATCGCGCGACTGATCCAGGGCTTCGGAGCCGGCGGCGAGTTCGGCGCCGCCACCTCGTTCCTGGTCGAGCAGAGCGACAAGCGCAAGAGCTTCCTCGGCAGTTTCCAGTTCGCCAGTCAGGGGCTCGCGACGCTGATGGCCTCCGGGTTCGCCACGGGTCTGACCGCGACGCTGTCCGAGGAGCAGATGACCTCCTGGGGATGGCGGGTGCCGTTCGTGTTCGGCCTCCTGGTCGGCCCGGCCGGCTACCTCATCCGCCGCTACGCCGAAGAGCCGCCGGCTACGACTCGGGCGAGCGCGTCGGAGAACCGCGACGAGAAGTCCTCACCGGTCCGGTCGGTGTTCCGGGACCACTGGGGAGGGCTGCTGATCGCGAGCGGAGCCATGGTGGTCTCGACCGCGCTCAACTTCCTCCTGCAGTACATGCCCACCTTCGCCATCAAGGACCTCGGGGTGGACGACTCACTGTCGTTCGCCGCGCTGCTCATCACCGGTGTCATCCTGACCCTCGGCACCCCGGTAGTGGGCCTGCTCGCGGACCGGTTCGGCCGGTTGAAGATCATGATCCCGGCCGCGGCGTTGATCGGGGTGTGCGCCATCCCGCTGTTCCTCTGGCTGACCACATCACCGTCCTTCCTGACTCTCGCACTGTGCATGACGGTCCTGGGCGTGCTCAAGGCCACGTACTTCGGCGCACTGCCGTCGGTGATGTCCGACGCGTTCCCGGCAGAGGCCCGCGCGACCGGGCTGGCGTTCAGTTACAACACGACGGTCGCCATCTTCGGCGGGTTCGCCCCCACGATCGCCGCGGCACTGGTCACAGCCACCGGATCGCAGATCTCGCCGAGCTATTACCTGCTGGCTGTCGCAGCCCTGAGCATCGCCGCGCTGGTGGGCGGGTACCGGATCCGCGGCATCCGCTGAGTGCCCGCTTTCGACAGCCACTCCCAGGTCATGAGCCCTCCGTCCCTGGCGATCAGTCCGCCCGCCGCACCCGTGCGGCCGTCTCGAGGGCATGGCCGAGCTCGAAGAGATGGTCCAACCGGTCCGAGTGGCGTGGCTGCCGGTGCCGCGCATGCCGACGACGTCCCAGTTGTCGACGGTCTCCACCTGCTCGGGGCGCAGGACCGCGGTGCGGGGCCGGCCGGCCTTGTCCTCGCCCGTGCTGATCCCCACGCCCAGCGCGTCGGCGCCCTTGCAGCCGCCGGCGAACTCCCAGTGGCCCGTGACCCGGAAGCCGCCCGCGACGGGCTCGGCGCGCACTCGTCACGCTACGAGGCGCAAATGGGCCCGGACTATAGGGAGTTGACTGCACTGTGTAGGGGATTTCCCCAGTTCCGTACGACGTGTCGCAGGTGGGTGCGATCAGGCCTCGTCGCGCCGAAGCGCCGCCAGCTCCCCGCGCGAGCGGATGCCGAGCTTCGTGTAGATGTGCGTCAGGTGGTACTGCACTGTCTTGACGGAGATGAACAGTTCCGCCGCTGCCTCGCGGTTGGTCACGCCGCGGGCGACGAGTTCGGCGACGTGCTGTTCCTGCGGTGTGAGGCGGCTGAAGTCGGCGGTGGTGCGGTCGTTGAGCTGGCCGGTGACGCCGCCCGCCTTGAGTTCGCGGTCGCAGCGCTCGACGTAGGCGGTGGCGCCGAGGGCCGCGAACCCGTCCCTGGCCCGCCGCAGCACGGTGTCGGCGTCGCGGCGCTTGCCGACCCGGCGCAGGGTCTGGCCGTAGGCGAAGTTGACGCGGGCCCGGTCGTACGGCATCGGCAGCGGTTCCAGCGCCGCCAGAGCCCGCTCGAAGTGCTCACGGGCCTCGTCGATGTCGCCCCGGGCCGCCGCGATCCGGCCGCGCGGGTAGCCGAGCCGGCCCCGGGTGGAGCGGTGGCCGCGCTCGGCGGCGCGGGCTTCGAGCGGGGCGAGGAAGGCGTCGGCCTCGTCGGTGCGGTGGCACATCACCAGGGCGTTGGCGTAGATGTCCTGCCACGGCCACATGCCGGGCTCGTCGACGGCGTCGCGTGACGCGAGGCGGGTGACCGGGGTGAGCGCCTCCACCACCTGCTCGTAGTCGGCGCGGATCTCGGCGAGGTGGGCGCGGGCGAGGCAGGCGGGGATGAGCATCATCGCGTAGTGGCGGCGGTCGGCCGCGGCATCCCTGACGTGCTGTTCGGCGCGGGCCCGGTCGCCGCGCAGGGCGTGGATCTGGGCGCCCGTCCAGTGAATGAGCGGACGCAGCAGTTCCATGCGGGCCGCGGCGGCGCGGCCCGCTGCCCGGTCGACCGTCTCCAGGGCCTCGTCCCAGTCGCCGAGGGTGAAGCGGGTACGGGCGAGCCAGGCCTGTGCCCACAGCGAGATGCGGGTGGAGCCCTTGCGGTACTCGGTGGGCACGGCGCTCTCCAGGTCGTGCCAGGCGCCGTACAGGTCGTCCTGGGACAGGGCCAGCCAGCCGCGGCACATCCGGACGCGCTGGCGCTGCGCGCTGTCGGCGACCTCACCGACCAGCTGGTCGACGCCCTCCAGGGCCTCGGCCACCCGTCCCTGACCGAGATAGCCGAGGCCGAGGATCGCGCGGGTCTCGACGACGGCGGGCGAGCTCTTCGGGGCGAGTTCGAGGGCCGTCCCGGCCCAGCGCACGAGGTCGTCGGCGCGCCAGTCGGCGAGGGCGTGCAGGACCTGGCGCTGGCAGATCAGTGCGGCGGTCTCCGGGTCGCGCCCCGGGTCGACCCTGTGCCAGGCACTGTCCAGGAGGCGCTGGGTCTCGGCCGGGCGTCCGCCCAGCAGGGTCAGATAGCCGAGCACGGCGTCCCGCAGAGCGCCGGACGGGAAGCTTTCCAGGACGGCCGAGAAGCTCTGTGCGCGCGGCAGGTCGCCCGCTCCGACCAGGGCGTCGACGGCCCGCAGCAGTCGGGCCTGCCGGTCGGCGGGGGACGGGCTGAGGTCGGCGGCCAGGAGCAGAGCCCGCGCGCAGGACGACCAGGCTCCGACGGCGGCTCGCCCGGCGGCGTGTGCCTCCAGGGCTGCGGCCAGTTCCTCGTTGGCGAGCGGTGGCTCGGCGGCGGCCCGATGGCGCAGCCGCTGCCCCTCATCCTCGACCAACTCGGCCGCACGGGCGTGGAGTTGGGCGCGGTCGCCTGGGCCGAGCGAGTGGTACACGGCCGCCGCGGTGAGGCGGTCGCGGAAGGCGACGCGGCCCGCGCCCGGGCCCACCGGCGGGCTGAGCAGGCCCGCGCGGCACGCCTCGTCGAGTGCGTCCAGCGGCTCGGTGAGCGCAGCCAGGTGGGCAGCGTCCGCGAAGCGCGCGGGGCTGCCGAGGACGGCGCACGCCTCGGCGAGCCGCCGTGCCTCGTCGGCGCAGGCGCTCAGCCGGCGGTGTACGTCCGCCGCCCGGTCACGCGGGACGGGCAGCACGGCGGGTGGATCGGACCAGGTCTCGCGCGGAGCCTCGCGCAACAGGGCGGTGATGTCACCGGCGACGCCGGCCGTGTGGAGGCACAGCTCCTGCGCGGCGGTGGGTGACAGGTCGACGCCGTGGAACGCGGCCAGGCGTCGCACGTCTTGCGGCTGCAGCGGTTCGAGGTGGACGACGTCGCCCGGGAACTCCGCGAGGAACCGCGCCGTGTCCGCCTCGGCCACCGCGTCGTCGTCGACCAGGTGCACGGCGAGCACGGGCACGTCCGTCATCAGCCGCAGCGCGGACGCGAGGCCCCGCAGGGAGGCGGCGTCGGCCCACTGGGCGTCCTCCACGACGATGAGCGCACACCGTCCACCGGTCCGCCCCCGGGCCAGGGCCGACGCGAGCAGCTCGGCGAAGAGCAGAGGATCGGCCACCCCAGTCGACTCGGGCTGCGGCACGCCCTGAGGAACAGTGCCCGATCCGCCGCACGGGCGCTCCGACGAACCTTCCGCACCCCGCCGAAGCGGCCCCGCCACCCCCTGGGCCCCGCCCTCCGCCCGGGCGAAGTCCAGCGGGTCGGCCACCCCCGGCGACTCGGGCTGCGCCACGCCTTCAGGGACAGTGTCCGGTCCACCGGCGTTCGCGCCCCCGCGCGGCCTCGGACCCGACACCGCCCGTTCCACGCTCCGCAGCAGCTGACCCGCCACCCCGCCGGCCCGGTCCGCCTCCCAGCGCAGACCGCGCACGCGCACCGTCAGGGTCTCCGGGTGCGCGGCGGCGAAGCGCTCGACCAGCGTCCGCTTGCCGCTGCCCCGGGGGCCACGCACGAGGAGGGCCACCGGGCCTGCCTCGGCGACGGCGGCGTACGCGGACTCCAGCTCGGCCCGTTCGCGCTCCCGGCCCACCGCGTCGGCGGGGCCGTCCGGGCTTTCGGGGTGTGTCCGGTCGCGGCTGTGCATGTGGCGGACGCTACGCGACGCTCCGGCGCCGCCACCAGCGGGCGCGTGCGTCACCCCAGGTCGCCGCCCGCCACCGGGAGGACGGTTCCGGTGATGTACGACGCCTCGTCGGAGGCGAGGAACGTGATCGCCGCCGCCTGCTCGGCCAGCGTGCCGTAGCGCTTCATCAGTGATGATTCGACGGTCTGGTCGACGATCTGCTGGTACCAGTCCCGTTCCTGCTCGTCTCCCGCCGCAGGGCCGCGGGCGACGCGGCGCGGCGGCGCCTCGGTGCCGCCCGGCGCGGTGGCGACGACGCGCACTCCGTACGGTGCCGCCTCCAGGGCCAGCGCGGCGGTGAGGGCGTTGACGCCGCCCTTGGCCGCCGCGTAAGGCACGCGGTTGATGCCCCGGGTGGCGACCGAGGAGACGTTCACGATGGTGCCGGCGCGCTGGGCGAACAGGTGCGGGAGGACGGCACGGCAGGTCCACAGGGTCGGGAAGAGGGAGCGGCGGATCTCGGTCTCGATCTCCTGCGGGGTGTAGTGCTCGTAGGGCTTGGCCCAGATGGTGCCGCCGACGTTGTTGACGAGGACGTCGATCCGGCCGAGCCGGTCGAGCGCCTGGGCGACGGCCGTCTCGGCGCCCGCGTACTCCTCCAGGTCGGCGACGACGGACTCGGCCCTGCCGCCGGCCGTGGTGATCTCGCCCGCCACCTCGTGGACGAGTTCCGCGCGGTCGACGAGGACGACGTGGGCGGACTCGGCGGCGAGGCGGCGGGCCACGGCCTCGCCGATGCCCTGGGCCGCGCCGGTCACCACGGCGGTCCGCCCGGCGAACCGGCCCGCGTACACCTGGCCGCTCATCGGCCCGCCCCCACGAGGTCGGCCGCCGCGACGGCGGGCGTGAACTTCTCGTAGTGGAAGTGCGCGGGCTCGACGCCGAGCGCGTCAATGTGGACGCGCACGGCTTCGACCATCGCGGGCGGCCCGCACAGATACACGTCGCAGTCGCCGCCGTGCAGCTCGTCGGCGCCGAACAGGGCTGTCACGTAACCCTTGTTGGCGGCGGTGCTCGCCCCGTCGGCGACGCAGTGGTCGAAGGTGAATCCGGGCAGGACGGCGGCGTAGTCGGCGAGGGTTTCGAGGTGGACGAGGTCCTGGTCGGTGGTGACTCCGTACAGCAGGTGTACGGGGTGTGCGGGCGGGGAGCCCGCCGCGGCCATCGACTCCAGCATGGACAGGAGCGGGGCGAGGCCGGTTCCGCCCGCCAACAGCAGTGCGGGGCGGGCCAGTTCGCGCAGGAAGAAGCCGCCCATGGGGCCCGTGAAGGTCACCCGGTCGCCGGCCTGGGCCCGTTCGGTCAGATACGTCGACATGGCTCCGCCCTCGACGACGCGCACCAGGAAGGAGACCTGCTCCTGGCCGGGGCCCGTGCTGAAGGAGTACGCGCGGCTCTCGCCGTCCGTGCCGGGCACGCCGGCATTGACGTACTGGCCGGGCAGGAAGCCGAGGGCGGCCCTGTCGTCGACGGCGAGGGTGATGCCGACGGTCGTCGGCGAGTGCCGGTCGACGGCCGTGACGGTCGCCGTGTGCGTGGCCGGTCCCGTCTTGCAAGCGGCCGACGTCGTCGGGATGCGCAGCACGAGGTCACTGTGCGGGGTCATCTGGCACGGCAGGCAGTAGCCGCGCGCCGCCTCGTCGTCGGTGAGCGCCTCGTCGATGTAGTCGCCGCCGTCGTAACTGCCGGACTCGCAGTACGACTTGCAGGTGCCGCAGGCGCCGTCGCGGCAGTCGAGCGGGATGTTGATGCGGGCCTTGTAGGAGGCGTCGGCGACGGTCTCGGCCGGTTCACAGGTGATGAACCGGGTGGTGCCGTCCTCGAAGCCCAAGGCGACCTGGTAGCCCATGTACGTTCTCGATTCGGGGAGTTGACTGACGGGTGCGGAGCCGGTGCCGGCCCGGTGCCACTCAGAGGTGGTAGATGTCGACCACGTGGTGGATGAAGTCGTTCTTGAGGACGACCTTCTTGCGGCGGATGACCGGCTCGGGGCCCGACAGGTCGAGCGTGTAGTACGAGGTGCCGAAGTACGTGTCGGTGTGCTGGTAGCGGTAGTAGAGCGTGAACCAGTTGAAACGCACGTCGAGCAGTTCGCCGTCCGCGCCGCCGCGCCCTGTGATCTCCACGTTGGTGATGTTGTGGCCGGTGCGCGGCTCGGGCAGGCTCGTGGCGCTGGAGCGGTCCGTGCGGATGCGGAAGACCCGGTCCTCAAGACCGGCCCGGTTCGCGTAGTAGATCAGGGAGATCTCGGTCTGCGGGTCGCGGGTGAGTTCGTCGTCGTCGGCCCAGGCCGGCATCCAGAACTCGGCGTCGGGGTAGTAGCACTCCAGCCACCGCTCGAACTCGCGGTCGTCCAGATACCGGGCCTCCCGGTACAGGAACTGCCGTACGGATTCGAGGAGTTGGAACGTGTCGGCCTGCGTCGCGGCGCTCCCGCCCGGCACGGTGGTCGTCGTCATCGTGCGTCGCCCCCTCGCTCATTGCGCGTCGTCCCGGCCAGCTCGTCCTCGGCTGCGAGTGCCGCGTTCATGGTGTCCAGCCAGTAGCCGTGCTGGACGGGGTAGAGGCCCTCGTCCTCGGTGCGGACGCCGCTTGCGATCGGGTCGATGCCGAGCCTGCGGGCCTCGTCGTCGGGTCCGTCGATCCAGTGGGCGGCGCCGCGGCTGAGGTCATTCCACGGAGCGGCTGTGGCCTGGTACGTCTTCTGGCAGGAGCGGAACTCCTCCAGGTCGTCGGGGGTGGCCATCCCGGTCGCGTTGAAGAAGTCCTCGTACTGCCGGATGCGGTTCGCGCGGGCCCCGGCGCTCTCGCCCTTGGGCGCGATGCAGTAGATGGTGACCTCGGTGCGGTCCACGGACAGCGGCCTCAAGTGCCGGATCTGCGAGCTGAACTGGTCCATCAGGTAGACGTTCGGGTACAGGCACAGATTGCGTGACACGCCGATCATCCAGTCGGCGCGGGCCTGGCCGTACTTCTCGACGAGTTCGTCGCGCCGCTCGTTCAGGGGGCGGTTGGCGGGGTCGAGCCACTCGGTCCACAGCAGCAGGTGTCCGTGGTCGAAGGAGTAGAAGCCGCCGCGCTGCTTGGACCAGCCGCCCGCGTCCATGTTCTTGGTGTCGTTCTTCGACTCGCCGGAGGTGCGCCGCGCGGTGGTGGCCGCGTAGTTCCAGTGGGTGGCGGACACGTGGTAGCCGTCGGCGCCGTTCTCGGCCTGGAGCTTCCAGTTCCCGTCGTAGGTGTACGTCGAGGAGCCGCGCAGCACCTCCAGGCCTTCCGGGGACTGGTCGACGATCATGTCGATGACCTTGGCGGCGTCGCCGAGGTGGTCCACGAGCGGCTTGACGTCCGGGTTGAGGCTGCCGAAGAGGAATCCGCGGTAGTTCTCGAAGCGGGCCACCTTCGTCAGGTCGTGCGAGCCGTCCTTGTTGAACTGCTCGGGGTATCCGGCGTCCCGCGGGTCCTTCACCTTGAGGAGCTTGCCGGCGTTGTTGAACGTCCAGCCGTGGAAGGGGCAGGTGAAGGTGGTCCGGTTGTCGGTCTTGCGGCGGCACAGCATCGCGCCGCGATGGCTGCACGCATTGATCAGCGCGGTGAGTTCGCCGTCCTTGGTGCGGGAGACGACGACCGGCTGGCGGCCCATGTACGTCGTGAAGTAGTCGCCGATCTCCGGGATCTGGCTCTCGTGCGCGAGGTAGATCCAGTTCCCCTCGAAGACGTACTTCATCTCCAGTTCGAAGAGCTGCTCGTCGGTGAAGGCGCTGCGACGCAGGCGGTACACCCCGTTTCCGGGATCCTCCACCAGTGCCTCGCTCAACACACTGCGGGCCGCTGCCCAGGTTTCGGTCATGGCTCCTCCTGATGCCCGGCGAGGTGCCGCCCGCCGGCACGGCTCATCGGGTGCTCAGCACCATGGCAGGGCCCGGGGCGGGCCACCCCGGACATTTGCCCAGTCCCCACCCAGGGTGCTTTTCATATGCAGCAGATATGGATCACGCTGAATTCGGTATTTGTGCCATCTGAATGACGGCTCCTACGCTGTGCTGCATCGACGAGGGTGCGGACGCCCAAGACCCCCGGTCGTCAGCGCTGTCAGCGGTCTCCGTGTTGTCTGTGTTTCCACGTTGTCTGTGTTTCCGCGTTGCCCGTGTTTCCGCGTTGTCTGCGTGTCCCTTCGTTTGTGGAGGCCCTCATGGAACTGCGCCATCTCCGGTACTTCGCCGCCGTCGCGGAGACCCGGCACTTCGGCCGGGCCGCCGAGCGGCTGCGCATGGCACAGCCGCCGCTCTCCCAGGCCATCCGGCAGCTGGAGGCGGAACTGGGGGTCGCACTGTTCCACCGCACCACCCGCCAGGTCGGCCTGACCGGTGCGGGCGAGGTGTTCCACACCGATGTCGTGCGCATCCTGCGCTCCGTTGACGAGGCGGCCGCCCGGGCCCAGCGGTTCGCGCAGGGCGCCGAGGGCATCCTGCGTATCGGCCTGACCGGCTCGGCCGGCTACCGGCATCTGCCGGAGCTCGCCCGGACCGTCAAGCGCGAACTGCCCGGGGTGGCCCTGGAGGTCCACACCGAGATGTTCACCCCGGCCCAGGAGGCGGCGCTCTCCGAGTCGCGCCTGGACATCGGGGTGCTGCGGCCGCCGGTCCGCGGCGAGGGCATCACCTGCCGCGACATCGCGCAGGAGCCGCTCGTCCTGGTGCTGCCGGAGGACCACTGGCTCGCCGAGTCACCCGAGGTGCCTCTGGAGCGGCTGCGCGGCGAGGACTTCATCATGTACGCCGCCACGTCCCGCTCCATCGTCAGCGACGCGGTGATCAGCAGCTGTCTGACCGCGGGCTTCCATCCGCACACCGCTCACGAGGTGACGGAGACGTCCACGGCTCTCGCCCTGGTCGCGGCGGGTCTGGGGGTGGCGCTGCTGCCCGACTCGGTGCGGTCCGTCAGCCGGGACGGGGTCGTGTTCCGGCCGGTCCCGGACGCCCAGCGGGTCCGCCTCGCCCTTGCCTGGCGCACGGGCGACACGTCACCGCTGCTCGCGGCCGTCCTCGCGGCCCTCACCGCGGCCGACGCCTTCCCCACCGGCGACGCTTCCCCAGACGTCACCGCCCCCAGCCGGGCCGGTGCACAGAATCACAGAGGAACCACGTGAAGATCACCGCAGTGGAGGCGATCCCCTTCGCCATCCCCTACCGAAAGCCGCTGAAGTTCGCGAGCGGCGAGGTGCACACCGCCGAGCACGTCCTGGTACGGGTGCACACCGACGCGGGCCTCACCGGCACGGCCGAGGCGCCGCCCCGGCCCTTCACCTACGGCGAGACCCAGCAGTCCATCGTCGCCGTGATCCGGCAGATCTTCGAGCCGCAGCTGCTCGGCATGGCGCCCACCCGGCGCGAGGCCGTGCACGCCAAGCTGAACCGGACCGTCGGCAACCCGACGGCGAAGGCCGCCGTCGACATGGCCCTGTGGGACATCGTCGGCCAGGCCGCCGGCCTGCCCGTCACCGAACTCCTCGGCGGATACGGCGAGTTCATGACCGTGTCGCACATGCTCGGCTTCGCGCCGCCGGCGGAGATGGTCGAAGAGGCGCAGGACGTCCGCAACACCTACGGCATCACGACGTTCAAGGTGAAGGTCGGCCGCCGCCCCTACCAGCTCGACGTCGAGGTGTGCAGGGCGCTGCGCGAGGCATTCGGCGACAGCGTCGAGCTGTACGTCGACGGCAACCGCGGCTGGACCGCCTCCGAGTCGGCCCGCGCCCTGCGCGCCATGGACGACCTCGACCTCACCCTGGCCGAGGAACTGTGCCCGGCCGACGACGTGCTCGGCAGGCGCTGGCTCGTCGAACGCTGCCCGATCCCGTTCGTCGCCGACGAGAGCGCCACCCGCCCCAGCGAGGTCACGCGTGAACTCCTCGGCGGCTCGGCCACCGCCATCAGCATCAAGACGGCCCGCACCGGCTTCAGCCACTCCCAGCGCGTGCTGTTCGAGAGCGAGGGCCTCGGCGTCGAGGTGGTGATGGGCAATCAGATCGACGGCCAGATCGGCTCGTTGTGCTCGGTCGCCTTCGGCGCGGCCTTCGAGGCCACCTCGCGCCGCGCGGGCGAGCTCTCCAACTACCTCGACATGAGCGACGACCTGCTCGCCGAGCCCCTCCAGATCCGCGACGGCACGCTGCGGGTGCGCGAGGGCGCGGGTCTGGGCATCGAACTCG
Organism: Streptomyces sp. NBC_00009; assembly: GCF_045040855.1. NCBI lineage: Bacteria > Bacillati > Actinomycetota > Actinomycetes > Kitasatosporales > Streptomycetaceae > Streptomyces > Streptomyces sp. NBC_00009. Next base: position 8,203,191 of record NZ_CP108312.1, on the reverse strand, counting down.
ACCCCGAGAAGCTGACGCGCTACCGCCAGGACAGCTGAACTCCCTTGCCGCACCTTCGAGTTGTTACACCCCTACCGATTGGAGCCGCATCATGACCACGTTCACCGAAGCCGAGCAGGAGCAGGCCACCGCCGCCGCATCGGGCAGCGCCGCCACCGCCGCGTTCGCCCAGAAGGCCCGCTCCGGCGCGGCCAGCAGCCAGCAGCGCGTCGACACCCTCGCGTCCGAACTCATCGCGTCCGTCCACGACATCATCCGCCGCCACAAGGTCACCTACGCCGAGTACGACGCCCTCAAGGCATGGCTGATCCAGGTCGGGCAGGACGGCGAGTGGCCGCTCTTCCTCGACGTGTGGATCGAGCACGTCGTCGAGGAGGTGGCCAACGAGAGCCGCGAGGGTTCCAAGGGCACCATCGAGGGCCCCTACTACGTGCCGGACTCCCCGGAGCTGCCCGCCGAGGCCACCCTCCCGATGCGCCCCGACGAGAAGGGCACTCCCCTCCTCTTCCAGGGCCAGATCACCTCGGTCGACGGAACTCCCCTGCCCGGCGCGACGATCGAGATGTGGCACGCCGACGACGACGGCTTCTACTCCCAGTACGCCCCCGGCCTGCCCGAGTGGAACCTGCGCGGCACCGTCGTCGCCGACGACCAGGGCAACTTCAAGATCCACACGATCGAGCCGGCCCCCTACCAGATCCCCACCGACGGCGCCTGCGGCAACCTCATCTCCGCCGCCGGCTGGCACGCCTGGCGCCCGGCCCATCTGCACCTGAAGGTCGCCGCCGAGGGCCACCACCTCATCACCACGCAGCTCTACTTCAAGGGCGGCAACCACGTGGAGGACGACATCGCACAGGCCGTCAAGCCGGAACTCGTCCTCGACCCCACCCCGGCCAAGACCGGCGAGGGCCACGAAGTGACGTACGACTTCGTGCTCGACCGCGCCTGACGCGCCCCCGCCCCCGGGGGCCCGGCCTCCGGGGCACGCGCCCGCCCCACCCCGTAACTCAAGGAGCCCGCCGTGCTGTTCGCCGTCAAGATGGACGTCCGCATACCCGACGATCTCGACCCCGACGTCCGCGCGGACACGATCGCCCGCGAGAAGGCGTACTCGCAGGAACTCCAGCGCAAGGGCGTCTGGCCGCACATCTGGCGCTGCGTGGGCCAGTATTCCAACCTCAGCGTCTTCGACGTCCGGGACAACGACGAGCTGCACGACATCCTGTGGGGCCTGCCGCTCTTCCCGTACATGGAGATCGAGGTCACGCCGCTGGCGCTGCATCCGTCGGACATCGCCACGACGGGCGAGGCCGCCTGATGGACAAGGTGGTCGCGTCGGCCGGGCAGGCCGTCGCCGATGTCGGGGACTGTGCGTCCCTGGCGGTCGGCGGGTTCGGACTGAGCGGGGTGCCGAACGTACTGATCAAGGCATTGTACGAGCAGGGCACCACCGGCCTGTCCGTGGTGTCCAACAACTGCGGTGCGATGGACTCCGGCCTCGCCGTCCTGCTCGCGGCGGGCCGGATCGCCCGGGTCACCGGCTCCTACATCGGCGCCAACAAGGAGTTCGCCCGCCAGTACCTGGCCGGCGAGATCGAGGTCGAGATGATCCCGCAGGGCACGCTCGCGGAGCGGCTGCGCGCGGGCGGCGCCGGAATCCCGGCGTTCTACACCCCGGCCGGGGTGGGCACCCAGGTCGCGGACGGCGGTCTGCCCTGGCGCTACGACGGCACCGGCGGCGTCGCCCTCGCCTCCCCGCCCAAGGAGGTGCGCGTCTTCGACGGTGTCGAGTACGTCCTGGAGCGCGGCATCCGCACCGACTTCGCGCTGGTCCGCGCCGCGAAGGGCGACCGGCACGGGAATCTGGTGTTCAACAAGTCGTCCCGCAACTTCAACCCGCTAGCGGCGACGGCCGGGAGGGTCACGATCGCCGAGGTGGAGGAGCTGGTGGAGCCCGGCGTCCTCGACCCGGACCAGGTGCACCTGCCGGGCATCTTCGTGCAGCGCGTGGTCGAGCTGAGCCCGGCGCAGGCCGTCGACAAGGGCATCGAGCGGCGCACAATCTCCGCGCCTCCGGCACGAGCGACGGTGAGCAACTAACCATGGCCTGGACACGCGAACAGATGGCCGCCCGCGCCGCCCGTGAACTGCGCGACGGGCAGTACGTCAACCTCGGCATCGGCCTGCCGACCCTCATCCCGAACCACCTGCCGCCCGGCGTCGAGGTGATCCTCGAGTCCGAGAACGGGATCCTGGGCACCGGCCCCTACCCGACCGACGACGCCGTCGACCCCGACCTGATCAACGCGGGCAAGGAGACCGTCACGGTCCTGCCGGGCGCCTCCTACTTCGACTCCGCACTCTCCTTCGGGATGATCCGCGGCGGCCACATCGATGTCGCCGTCCTCGGCGCCATGCAGGTCTCCGCGACCGGGGACCTGGCCAACTGGGCCGTCCCCGGCAAGATGATCACTGGGATCGGCGGCGCCATGGACCTCGTCCACGGCGCCCGCACGGTGCTGGTCACCATGACCCACACGGCCAAGGACGGCTCGCCGAAACTGGTCGACACCTGCACCCTCCCCCTCACCGGCAAGGGCTGCGTCGACCGGATCATCACCGACCTGGCTGTCCTCGACATCACTGAAGACGGCGTGCACCTGGTGGAGTTGGCGCCGGACGTGACGGTGGACGAGGTCGTCGCCAAGACCGGCGCCAAGGTCCACATCCCGGAGGTGGTCCGGTGAGCCGCCTCAAGGACGTCCGCATCGTCGACACAGTCCGCACCCCGATCGGCTGATACCCCTCCCCTCCCCCGAAGGCCCCTCTCCGCACAGCCCCCTCCGAAAGCCCTCCTCGAACAGCACCCAGGGATTCCGCGTGGCCCAGCCTCACCTCCTGCACCATGTACTCGACGGTCCACCCAGCGCTCCCCCGCTCGTCCTCGGCCCGTCGCTCGGCACGTCGCTGGACGTGTGGAGTCCACAACTGGCCACTCTCGCGCGGTCGCACCGCGTGCTGCGCTGGGACCTACCGGGGCACGGGGGTTCGCGTGCGGACCTCCTTCCGCACGACGGCACGGCGAGCATCGCCGCATTGGCGGCACAGGTGTTGCGGCTCGCGGACGCGCAGGGCTGGGAGTCGTTCGCGTACGCCGGTATCTCGCTGGGCGGCGCTGTCGGGGCCCATCTCGCGGTCCACCAGCCGGAGCGTGTCACCTCGCTGGGGCTGGTCTGCTCCTCCGCCCACTTCGGGCCGCGGGAACCTTGGCAGGAGCGTGCCGCCCTCGTGCGGCGCGAGGGGGTCGGGCCGGTGGTGGAGACCAGCCCGGGCCGCTGGTTCGGCGATCCGAGGACCGCCGAAACCCCTCTCGGGCGCGCTCTGTTGCGGGACCTCGCCGAAACCGATCCGCTCGGCTACGCCGCCTGCTGCGACGCACTCGCCGCCTACGACCTGCGACCCGACCTGACCCGCATCACCGCTCCCACTCTCGTCGTCGGCGGCTCCCTCGACATCGCCACCCCTCTCGATCACGCCCGGGAACTCGCGGACGGGATCGCCGATGCCACCCTGGAGGCATGCGCCATCGGGCATCTCGCGGTCGAGCAGCCCGAGGCTGTCGGCGCGGCGCTGAGCACTCATCTCCGCGCCCCGAACGGGCCGCAGTATTGAATGCGCGCAATAGGTGCAATTCACGCAGAGAAAAGCGGCGAAACGCGCTTTCTGATTGGTGGTAATAATTCGATTCCGAATCCGATACCGATACCTTCCGAATTACTGCCGAGATCGGCTCAATGAGTGCCTTTCCCGAACCGGACCGGCGCGCTGCGTCCACGGCTCTGACCAGCCCTGTATCTCTTCAACGTCACGCGAGGCGACGAAGGGCTGCAGACGATGGTTGGGCGACGGAGATTCCTCATGGCCGGTGCCATGGGCGGTGCGGCCATGCTTCCACGGGGTGCGGGAGAGCAGGCGTACGCAGCGGACGGTCACGGTCATGGGTCAGCGTCCGCGAACACGCCGATTCCGCACACCCCCAAGCTGAAGAAGTATGTCGACCCGCTGCCCATCCCGAGGACAGCCATCTCGGATCCCTCCGTCTATCCGGGCGCCGACTACTACGAGATCACGATGCGGCCGGGCACGTGGCGCTTCCACCGCGACCTCGGGCCGGCCAAGGTGTGGGGCTACTGGGCCGCGAACCCGCACGACCCTCGCAAGCCGATCGGCATGGGCTACCTGGGGCCGACCCTCAACGTGACCAGGGACCACCCGACGGTCGTCAAGTACCGCAACGAACTGCCGACCACCCACTTGTTCCAGTTCGTGATCGACAAAATTCGCAAAGGGGACCTCCAGCTCACCCCGACCCCTCCGCCCCCCTACAAGCCCATGCAGCCGTTTCCCGCGAACGTCAACGTGTGGAACGTCGTGCACCAGCACGGCGGTTTCACCGCGCCACAGTCCGACGGCATGCCGCTGCAGTCGTTCAGCCCGGACGGCATCCACGCCGAGTCCTACAGCAGCCTGGACCCGAGCCGGGTCGAACCCAACGAGCAGATCTGCGCCTACACCAACCACGACCGTTCGTGCATGCTCTGGTATCACGACCACGGCATGGGGATGACCAGCGTCAACGTCTACGCGGGCCTTGCCGGTCTCTACCGCGTCGGTGACCCCGCCGACGATCGGCTCGGACTGCCGCGAGGCGAATTCGAGGTCCCCCTCATCCTGCAGGACCGGACCTTCCACCCGGACGGCTCGCTCGCCTACACCATGACCTTGCGGGAAGGCGAGGACACCCCCGTCGTCAACGGGAAGGCGTATCCCTTCCTCGCCGTCGAGCAGCGACGCTACCGGCTGCGCGTTCTCAACGCTTCGAACGAGCGCTTCTGGCGGCTGAGGTTCGACGTTCCCGAGGACGTACTGCCTCAGCCCGTCCTGCCGTTCTGGCTGATCGGCACCGACGGCGGCCTCCGCACCCCGTTGCAGATGCTGAACTTCCTGATCTCACCGGCCGAACGGTACGACCTGATCGTCGACTTCACCCATATGCCCATGGGCACGAAGGTCAAGCTGACGAACTACAACGCGCCCGTGCACTTCCCCGGCGGCGGCGGACCGGAAATCTCGGAAGTCATGGAATTCCATGTCACCAAACGGCCGTCCGGAGGCGGAGACAGGTCAACGCCGCCCAAGAAGCTCGAGCTGCCGAGGGCCGCCCCCATCAAGGTGACGGCGCGCACCCGCCGGCGGGAATGGGTTCTGTACCAGCACAAGCTCTTCACCACCATGACGTTCAACGCGGTGCCGTTCATGGAGCCGTCCGAGGACTTCATCAAGGCGGGCTCGACCGAGATCTGGGAGTACATCAATCCCAACCACGACGGCCACCCGATGCATGTCCACCTCGTCAACTTCCAGGTGCTGAACAGGCAGCCGATCGACGCGGCCGGCTACCAGGAACAATACGAGAAGTGGATTGACGGTGGCCGTAAACCGGAGGACAGGCCGGTGTTGGCGAACTATCTCACCGGTCCCCCGATTCCGCCGGACCCGGACGAAGCACTGTCCCGCAAGGACACGGTCAAGTCCTATCCGGAGACGGTGACCAGAATCGTCATCAATGAATTCGACCCGCCGACGGAAAGGATCGCGGGGCTGCCGGGAAGCGGCACCGAGCTGCCGGCGACGTACGTCCAGCACTGCCACATCCTCGAACACGAAGACGACGACCTGATGCGACCGTGGACGATTGTCAGCGACGACCACCACAGCGGTGGTGCCCACGCCGGCGGCTACGGCCACCACCGCTGACGGGATCGACCGACCGACGGCTCGCCGCCCCTGCCTCCGGGGCCGGGCCGGGATGCCATAGGAATTCCCTATAGCCCCTTCTAATATTTCGTCTTTGCCTCTCGCTCTTTTCCGGACCTACCGTGAAACAGCTCGATGAGGTGCTCACCGTGATTTCTCCGAGAATTCGCGCTCTGCGCATCGATCCTTCTTCCGTCGAGCGGACGAACACGCGATCGAGAGGACCGGTGGCATGACCACGATCGAAAACGGGTCGGGAACGCGAGAACTCGCGGGAAAGCGAGCCCTGGTCACGGGCGGTTCCAGCGGCATCGGAGCGGCCGTCGTGCGCCAACTCCTGGACGCGGGCGCCGAGGTGGTCACGACCGCCAGGACGGCGACGAGCACGGTGCCGGAGGGGGCCACCTTCGTGAAGGCCGACGTACGGACACGGGCTGGAGCGCAGGCGCTCGCCGCAGCCGCGCTGGAGGTGCTCGGCGGGGTGGACGTCCTGGTCCACAACGCGGGTGGGGCGCGGCCGCACGAGGGCAGCGCGGCCATCCCGGAGGAGGAGTGGCAGGACGCGCTGGACCTGAACTACCTGGCGTCGGTGCGGCTCGACTCGCTGCTGGTACCGGGGATGCGGGAACAGCGTTCGGGGATGATCGTGCACGTCTCCTCGGCCGCGGTCCTCACTCCGGTAGCACCGTTCCTGCACTACACGGCGGCGAAGGCGGCACTGGAGAACTACAGCCGGGGACTGGCGTTGGAACAGGCCCCGTTCGGAATCCGGGTCAACACCGTGACTCCCGGCAGAGTCGCCACCCCCGGCGGCGAACGAACGCGGGAGCAGTGGGCGCGCCTGGACCTGGCACCGGGCCAGAACGACACCCCCACCGTGCCGCTGGGGCGCGATGGTCAGCCCGAGGACATCGCCCACGCGGTGCTGTTCCTCCTGTCCGGCCGGGCGAGCTGGCTGACCGGGAGCAATATCGTCGTGGACGGCGGCGAATTCCCCAGGGGTTGACGCCGACGGAATTCCGGAACGCCGGCTCCGACAAAAGGAGTTCAACGGCGCCCGCTTCCTTCTCGCCCGTCAGGACACCGGTGAGAAGGAAGCGGCTTCGGACCAGGTCTCCTTGCGCAGGAGTTCGAGCAGGGCCGTCTCCGCCGGCCCGGCGCCCGGCCGGACCACGGCGATGACGGGCTGGGACACGACCGGGAACACCGGGCGAACGAGGTGCTCGTGACCATGGGGCACCGCGGAGGCCGGGACGAGCGTCACCCCCAGCCCCTGGGCGGCCCAGCGCACGGCCGTCGCCGTCTGGGAGACGCGGGCGGCCGTGGTCGGGGTCAGATCGTTGTTCCGCAGCACGTTCAGGAGCACGCCGTCGAGCGCGCTGTCGCGGTCGAACCTCACCCACGGCTCCCCCTCCAGTTCGCTCAGCCCGACCCGGTTCGCGGCAAGCTGCCGGTGCCCGGCGCCAAGCACCACGACGAACTCCTCGTCGCCGAGGTGGTGGGCGTCGGCGGGGCTCCGCTCGCACGCCGCCATCAGGGCGAGGTCAAGGACGCCCCGGCGGCACAGCCGCTCCAGCTCGGCGGAGCTCGGCTCCTCGAAGACGGTGACCTCCAGCCGCGGGAAGCGGCGCCGCAGCGCACCAAGGGCGGCCGGCAGCTGCCGCGTGCCGAAGCCCAGCTGCACCGCGACGACCAGCTCGCCCACCAGCTCATCGGCACCGGCCCGCGCCGTCGCCCTCGCCCGCCGCGACGCGCTCACCGCGACCTCCGCCTCCCGCAGGAACGCGTGGCCGACCACGGTGGGCACCAGTCCGGTCGGCGTGCGGGCGAACAGCTCCACGCCCAGTTCCCGCTCCAGGCCGCGAATCTGCTGGGACACCGACGGTTGGGCGACGTGCAGCAGCTCCGCCGCCGCCGTCACCGAGCCCGCCTCGGCAATAGCCAGGGCGTACTCGTACTGACGAAGACTCATCGGGTCCTGTCCCCTCCCCGCGGTGGAACACGGCCCACCCGTTGTCATCGTTGTAACAGTGGGCAACTCCGTTCCGCTGACGGAGATTCCCCGGGGAGAGCAGGGGTCGGCCCGTACGCAGACGGGGCGCCGAAGGTGTCCGTTCTCCGCTCAGCTACTCTCGGCGCCACTGGTGATCACTCTGCGGTCCGACGATCCGGACAAAGTGCCACCGCACCGTACTCAGGAGACGCCCGCACATGAATACGCCACCATCGCCGCCTGCCGCGGAGCGGACTGACGGATCATCCGTCCGGATCGGCGCCCTCGCGCCGCTGACTCGGCCCGGCTGGGTAGAGGCAGGCCAACACCTGGTCGCTGGACTCGAGTTGGCCGTTCGCGAGGTCAATGACGCCGGCGGGATCGGCGGACGGCCACTCGAGCTGGTGGTCCGGGACACCGCAGCTGATCCACAGAGGGCCGCGGCGGCCGTCGATGAATTGGCTCGCATGGGCGTGGCCGCCCTGGCGGGCGAATATCACAGCGTCGTCGCCCGCGCCGCTGCTGCCAGGGCCGACGCCCTCGGCCTGCCGTTCCTCTGCTCGTCAGCTGTTCTCGACGCGCTCACCGACCAGCCGACGGAATGGGTCGCGCGCCTCGCCCCGGCGCAGTCCCACGGCTGGCAGATCTACGCGGACTTCCTCCTCGGCGCGGGCCACAGTCGCATCGCCGTAGCAGCGCAGCCGAGTGTCTACTGGGCATCCGGGACCCGCATTCTGCGGGACTACCTCGCTGCACGCGGTGGCACCGTCATCGAACTCGACATGGGCGAGCTCGACCCCGCGGCCGTGTGCGACCAACTCGTCGAGCAGCGCGCGACAGCCCTCCTCCTTCTGGTCGGCCACCCGGAGCCGGCAGTGCCGATCGTCAAGTCCGTCCGCCACGACCAGCGCCTCGCCGAGATCTTGATCGGTGCTCCGGCCGGCCAACCGGAGTTCGCCGAATGGGCGAAGTTGCTGGGCGCCGACGGCGCCGCGATCCCGTTCCTGCGCTACCTGCCCGAGCGCCTCAGCCCACTTGGTGCACGAGTCGAGACGGATCTGCGTGAGCGGCTGGGCGAAGCGCCCTCCTTCGTCGCCTTCGAGGGCTACGACACCGTCACCGTCCTCGCCGACGTGCTGCGCTCTCACGGCACGGACCGGGCGCGCATCGCCGAATCCTGGCCGCGGGTTGCAGTCGAAGGCACCCGCGGGCAGATCCGGTTCTCCCGCACGCCAGGCATCAGCGTCCGGCAATGGGCTTGGACGCCGGTGCAAGTCGTTGACCGGGATCCGGCGGCACCCGATCGCTTTCGGATCCTCCACACCGGCTGAGAGAGCACGGGAGGTTCCGCCGCGTGACGCGGTCACCCGCCACGTCACGCGGCGACGGTTCAGGCACGGCAGCGCAGCATCTCCAGCGGCGGGTTCGCGAGGAGGTCCGCCCAGAAGTCCTCGCCGAACTCACGGATGCCGGCCTCGGACACCTGCAGCGGAACCCACTCCACCGCACTGAACCCGGCCGCCCGCAGACAGTCCTCGTAGACCTCGCGGCGGGGGGCCGTGCTGACGATGGTGATCGGCTGAGGGGCGAGGAGAGCCGTGACGCGCACGCGCGGACCCGTCTCGGTTTCCTCACCGGTCGGCTCGCAGCGGAACCCGTACTTGTCCAGGGATACGCAGTCGAACCCGTAGTCGGGCTTCTGGGCGAGCACGAAGAATTCTCCGCCCGGCACCAGACTCCGGTGGATGTTGCGGCACATCCGCTCCATCTCCTGGATGTCCTCGGCATAGTTGAGGCACTGCACTCCCAGCGCGATATCGAACCGCCGGTCGAGGGGCGGCAGTTCGGCCACGTCACCGACCTCGTAGCGCACACCCAGCGGCTCACGCCGCTCGCTCTCCCGCCCGGCGGCGATCATCTCGACGGAGATGTCGACGCCGAAGACATCCGCGGCGCCGCGCCGCTTGAACTCCCTGCTTTGAAGTGCTCTCCCTCGCAAACGAGGGAGATTCCTGCCTACCTTGCGGTGGCGGGCTTGACGCCGCGAGAACGCCTGACGACTGCCCTCCCGGCAGCCGGGATGAGCGCATGGCCCATCCGGTACAGGTGCAAGACGTTCCGGGCTGCGTTCCAGTCGGCGTTGCCGGACCAGCCGCAGTCGGGGTTCTTGCACACGAACGTGGCCTGGTCCTCCCGGCTGCCCGGTGTGGTGAACCCACACTCTGAGCAACGCAGGGAGGTACCGGGGGCGAGAACCTTGTGCAAGGTGCCGCCGTAGCGGCCGGTCTTGTACGTCAGCATCGTCAGGGTGCGGCCCCATGCCTCCTGGCTGATGGAGCGGTTCAGGCCGGACTTCTGCGCAACGTTGACTCCGGGGTTCTCACAAGTGCCCTTGGCGGACTTGACCATGTTCGTGATGGTCAGCGCTTCGACCACGACGGTGCCGTACTGCCTGGCGATCGTGGTGGTGGTCTTGTGCTGCCAGTCAACAGCGCGACGCGTGGCTGTTGCGCGCAGCTGCTTGATCTGGTCGTAGGTGTGCTGCAAGCGACGAGAAGCCTTCGCCCCGCGCCGCCGGTGCTGCTTACGCCGGGCGGCGCGTCGTTCCAGGCCAAGCAGCTTGGCCTTCTCCTGCGGGTTCAGCCACTTGTCCCGGTCGGCCTTCCCGCCGGGGAGGCGGGGCGGGCGACCATGGTTTCGGTGGTTGCCGTCGGACAGGGCCAGGGGCAGGTTCACCCCGGCGTCGATGCCGACTTCCGGCCCCTGGTGGGGCCCGGGTGCGGCCTTGCGGGTCTGGACGCGGAAGGCGATGTGCCAGCCGAGCGCGTCCTTGACCAGCCGCGCCCCCGTGATCCGGCCCTCGCTGTCAGCCCGCTTGCCGACCGGGAGGTCCTTGGTCCAACGGAATCGGACCCGACCGACCCTGGGGATGTTGACCATGCCCCAACGGCGGTGCACGCGGCGGATGTTCAGGTCCCGGCCCTGCGGAATGTCCACCGACATCACCGTGCGGAAACGGGCCTTGAAGTTCGGTGCGTCCGCACGATGGTCCCAGCAGTTCTTCCACGCCTGGAAGTACGTCTTCAGCACCGCCTGCGCGGCCTGAGCGGGGAGCACTCCGAGCCAGTCGATCTCCTTGCGGGCCTGGCGGATCGCAGCATCAGCGGCGGCCAGGGAACGCTTGTCCTTGGGGAGCATCGTCCACCAGTCGTGCAGGCAGTTCCACATGGTGCGGGCCGCGTGCGCCTGGCCGTCCATGAGCCGGATCTGTGCAGGTGTCAGCGCTAGCCGGGCACGGTGCCCGAACTGCCGCTTCTCGCCCACGAGTTCACTGCACACGTGAGCACTCTACCCTTTGGCCCATGTCACCACGGTGGAACCCTAACCCCGACATACCCACCGGCCGTCACGTCATCTATAACCTGCACGTCCATTTGGTGCTTGTCACCAAGTACCGGCGCAGGGCATTCACAGACCCCATGCTGACGCGGTGCGAGGAGATCATGCGGGAGGTCTGCGAGGACTTCGAGGCCGAGCTGAAGCAGTTCAACGGCGAGGAAGACCACGTGCACCTGCTGGTTCACTACCCGCCGAAGGTACAGCTCTCCAAGCTGGTTAACTCCCTCAAGGGCGTCTCCTCCAGGTACCTGCGCAAGGAATACGACGCGCACGTCCGCCGGTACCTATGGGGCGGCCACTACTGGTCCGGGTCGTACTTCGCCGGAAGCTGCGGTGGGGCACCGCTGACCGTCGTACGCCAGTACATCGAGAACCAGCAGCGCCCCATATGACCGGGCCGGGGCCAACAGCGCAGATCCATGCTCACAGCTAAGGACAGAACAGCACCGAGATCCGCTTCACTTCCCCCGTGAACGGGGGAACACTGCGCAAGATCAGAGGTAGAAACCGGTACCGCACGCCAGGTCGAGAACCGACTTGCCGCTCACGTCGCCGACCGCGTTCAGGAAACTCGGCACTTCCCCGTAACGCATCAGCGGCAGGGACTCGAACCCCTCGAATGCCTCGCCGATCTCGTCGTACTGCTGCACAGTCATGTGCTTCCCCCTTCTGCGCTTCGTCTTGTACGTGGCAACGCCGGCCCTCGGAATTCAGAGGCTCGTCGGGTCGCCGTCGTGGCAGAGAGTCTCCTCCGCCCTGTACGGGCCGCCGTACCGGCAGATGACACGAAGAAGTTGGCCGGGTGACCCTCCAATCACCCAACGCCGTTTGGCGAATTCGACGCATTGAGGTTTTCTCAGCGACCTTCTGATGGGCTCTCTCAGCCGACGATGCGAGCCGTGGCGAGGTCAGCGAGGATCTGATCCACGGTTTGGTGGGGTGTCTGGTTCGACGTGTCCAGCCAGAGCCCGCGGGGCGGGGTGTCCCGGCGTAGTGCGTCGTCCAGGATGTCGACCGTCCAGGGGCCGCCGTAGCCGTTCTTGTGGCGGCCGGCCTCACGCGCTGCGACTGCTTCGGGGCGGGGGGCAAGGATGACCAGATAGAGGGGCCTCGCCGTCACGGCGTCAAGATAGGTGTCCAGGTGCTCGCCGAGAACGACGTCTTGGACGACGACGGTCCATCCCGCCTGCGCGTACAGTTCTGCGACCGCAGCGGATGCCTGGTAGCGCAGCTGCAGTTGAGCCCTTCCCTCGGCGGTCGGCTGGGGCGTGAACTCCTCGCGACCGGACACGATCATCCGCCGGAAGCTGTCGCCGCGCAGGTGCACGGAGCGTGGGAGCCGCTCGGCCAGCAGCTGGGCGATGGTGGACTTCCCTGACGCCATGACTCCGGTGACGAGCACGACTGCGGAACTGAGCTCCTGCACCGTTGGCCCCCGTCGTGGTGCACCTGAGTCGGAACTGCCATGAAGCCCCTGGTTGGACAGGTCTCACCACAAGATCATGTCCGTAACCAAAAGGCTTCACGTTGGTCACCTATGTTGCCACGCTCGATGTCCCCCGCCAGGTCGTGGACTACCTCGCCCGCCTACTGGCCGCGCACCGCAGCCTGATCGGCACTCCGCGCGGCTCGCGGGCGCTCGGGCCGTTCCGGCAGGCCGTGCTGGTGTTGCGCTGGTTCCGGGAACGTGGCTGCGTGCACTGCCTGGCGCGAGACGCCGGGATCTCGCAGGCCACCGGCTACCGCTACCTGCACGAAGGCATCGACGTCCTTGCCGACCAGACCCCCGACCTGCACGACGTCCTGACGCGCTGCCAGGAGGAAGGAATGACGCACGTGATCCTGGACGGCACCCTGATCGAGTCGGACCGCGTCTCCGGGGAGCGCGAGAACGGCAACGACCTGTGGTTCAGCCAGAAGCACAAGGCGTTCGGCGGCAACGTGCAATTCCTGTCCGCCCCGGACGGCACTCCGCTGTGGGTCTCCGAGGTTGAGCCCGGATCGACGCCTGACATCACCGCGGCCCGGATCCACGTCCTGCCCGCGCTCTACAAGGCGGCTGCCCAGGGCCTGCCGACCCTGGCAGACAAGGGCTACATCGGGGCGAGTATCAGCATACGCGTCCCGGTCCGCCGCCCGAAGGGCCGCTCCGAGCAAGCCCTCCACATCGCCATCCGGATGACGAACGCCCTGATCAGGTACGTCCGAGCCCTGGGGGAACGTGCCGCCGCCGAGCTCAAGGAACGCTGGTGCGCGCTCAAGCGCATCACACTCAGCCCCTGCCGCATCAGCGACATCACCCGCGCCGCACTCGTCCTCAACCAGCGCTGGAAGTGATCTTCATAGAGAAAACCTCATTGACCACCGAGCGCTGCCTCCCGGGGTGCCACGCCAGGCATGTAGGGTCCCGGTCACGAGGCGGGAGGGGAGTCGGGATGCGGCGGTGGCGTGCGGCGACTTCGGCGCTGGTGATGGCACTTGCGGTGGCCGGTTGCGGAAGCGGAAGCGGAAGCGGAGCAGGCGAGCCCGCCGCGGCTCCCAGCGGGCATCCCGTTGCCTGGACCTACAGTCATCTGACCAAGGATCTCTCCTCCTCCGTCGTCAATGTCGCCGCCGTATCCGCGCACGATGCCTGGGCAGTCGCCCTGACGCCGGTCGCGGGGAACATCGACAAACAGCAAGTGACCCTGTTGCGCCATGACGGCTCCTCCTGGCGTCCGCAGACGCTGCCGCCCGGGATGGAGCCGGCCCCCATCGCCGAGTACCGCCTCGAGGCATCCTCACCACGCGACGTGTGGCTGTTTCGCAGCGGCCCCAATACCGGCACGTACGCCGCACACTTCGACGGGACGCGGTGGCGGCAGACACCTGCCCCAGGCGGCGTCAGCGATGTCGCCGTCCTCGGCCCGGCAGACGTCTGGGTTGTGGGCGAAAGCACCACCGCCCGGCACTGGGACGGCTCCCGCTGGACTTCGGTGCCACTGCCTGCCCGCGTGGTGCAACTCGCGGGAGTGGCCGGGGACGACGTGTGGGCGTCCGGGCTGACGACGGGAGAGGAGGACGGCCTCGCCTATGGCGCACCCGTGGTGCTCCACTGGGACGGAGAGACCTGGAAACGGGAACAGCTCCCCGCCGTCGAACCCCCTTCCGCCCATAAATCGAACTCGATGGGTGCAAGTCCCATGGCCCTCTACGCGCCGGACGCGGACGACGTCTGGGCAATCAGCCGCCTCGTCGGGGACGACGACAACGGGGATGCCGTCTACACCGCACCCTTCGCGTTCCACTGGAACGGCACCAGCTGGAGCAAGACGTCGCCCGATGCCTGCCGCCGCTGCGGGATCCCTGCCGGCGACGGCGTCATCACGGCCGACGGAATGGAAGGGGACAACGCCGGCAGCAGCATGCTGCTCAGCTCGATTCACCACCGCGCCACGCACGGCAGGCCCCGTAAGGTCGGCTCCCCGCCGGCCACCGCGGGCCGAAGCGGCAAAGTCACCGCCGCCGACCGCAAGCAGAAGCTACGACTGCTGGAGATCACAGCCATCCCCGGCACCGACCGGGTCTGGGGCGTCGGCTCCGTAAAAGTGGAGGCACACGGCGACGCGAACTTCAGCCGCGGCGCCATCGTCCAGTACGACCCGCGCCCCAGGGACTGAACGGGTTGAACGGGTGGGCGGGGTGAACGAGGTGAGCGGGTTCCGTATCCTTTGTTCCATGCCCATCTCCCCTGTTTCTGGCGGGAGTTGTCAGGGAGTCTGCGTGCCGAGCCCTTCCAGCATCTGTCGCTGGTGGCGGTGGCCGATCGTCTCGTAGCCGACCACGGTGACGAATGGGGCCAGCATCACGATGAGGAGGCACGCCTCGGTGGCGACGCCGGCCGCGGACAGGAGCACCGCCGCGAGCAGTACCGCCAGCGTGAGCGAGATCAGCAGCACGTGGAAGGAGTCGGCCGCGGACAGCAACAGCGTGTGCAGGAGATACACCATCAGCAGGTACAGGCCGACCGGGATGGCCAGGGACAGCACGACGGCGACGTCACTGATCTCCGAGTGGTGCTCCAGGTGCAGGCCGGCCACGTGCAGGCCGGCTCCGGCGCCGGCCACTCCGATGAAGAGCGGGATGTGCCCGTAGCCGAAGAGGTAACCGCGGCTGCGGCGGTGCACCAGGATGTCACCGAAGGGGGTGGAGAAGTACACCCACCACATGCCGAAGGTCAGTCCGACGCCGGCGACGACCACGGCGATCGCGTTGCCGCTCCATTGGGTCCCGGCCTCACCGCCGAGAAGGGCGCCCGAGGACGCGACGGTCCCGACGACACCCTCTCCCAGAACGATGATGGCGAACAGGCCGTACCGCTCGGCGACATGGTGAGGGTGCCAGGGGGTGTCGCCCGCGCCGCCCTGGGTGAGGACAGGCAGTTCGAGTTCGAGCGCGCCGAGCACGATGAAGGCGACGAACGCCGCGGTGAGTGGCAGATGCACGAACGCGACCGCGACCCAACCGGCCTGGACGATAACCGTCCAGCGGATGTTCGCCATTCCGACGTCCCGGAATTCGGGGGACTCCCGCGCGGCGCGCCACCACTGCAGCACCATCGCGATGCGCATCACCACATACCCGAGCACCATCACTCTCAGTTCGAGGTGGCCGCCCTCGTCGACCGAGTGGAACATTGCGGGCAGGCCGAGCGAGAACACTACGACGCCGGTCATCTGCACCATCGTCAGAGCCCGGTAGAGCCAGTCATCCGTACCGAACGCCGACGCGAACCAGCTGAAGCTGATCCACGCGACACTGATCGCGAACATCGCCAGCACGAACGCGGTGACCGCCTGTCCGGGATGCCCCTCGGCGACCATGTCGGCGAACTGGGAGGCGGCGGTTCCCACCGCGACCACGAACGTCAGGTCGAACAGCAGCTCCAGCGGTGAAGAGACCCGACCGGGTTCTTCGGGATCTCGGCCGGTCATCGGCACCCGACTGTGCGCCAGGTTGCCGCCGGCACCGTGGGTGTGGTGGGAGTCGCTCATGCTGAGCATGATGCCGCATGGGTGCGCGTCGAGCTGGGTGATGCGGGACCGACGCGTGAGGTACGTCGATCACGGCGAGCACGTCACCTCAGCCGGACAGAGCCTTGCCGAAGGCTCCCGAACTCTGCTGCACACCACTGCAGTTACTGAGCGCGTCGTCCGCCGAAGTGTCCGCAGAGGAGCACTTCTGGTCTCGGAACGTGGACCACATGGAGACCCACGCAAGGCCGTTCTTCTCCGCGAAGGCGCGCAGTTGGGCGGCGTCGGAAAGGGTGAACGTCTCGTTGTCGACGTCATTCGTGCCGAGCATTGGCGTCATGGCGAGTCCGCGCCAGGCATTTCTGTCCGACAGCCCGAAAATGTCCGCGAGTTGGGCGTGGGCCGCCTTGGCCGACGTGATGGCGTAATCGCCCATGTCGCCGGTGTAGGACGTGCCGTAGTTCATCGTCATGATGTTGACGCTGGACACCTTCACGCCTTGGTTGTTGGCCGACTCCAGGAGCTCCACGCTGTCCGCGTCCAGGCCCGAGGGCATCACGGGAAGAGTGAAGGACACCGTGAGGTCGGTGCGCTTCTTCTGCAACAGGGCGATCGCCTTCGAGCGCAGGGTCACCGAGTCGGAGTCCTTGAGCGCATCGCCCTCGATGTCGAAGTCGGCCTGGGTGGCGCCGGCGGCGTCGAGCGTGGCTGCGTAGGCGTCGGCCAGCGCGGACGCACTGCCGCACGTCTCGGCCAGTTCCTTGCCGGACGCCCCGCCGAAGGAGACGCGCACGGTCGCGCCGGACGCCTTGAGTGCCGAGATCCGCTTCTTCACCGTCGCGTCGCCGATGGCGTGCGTGCCGTTCCACGTGGGCGTGCAGGAGCTGCCGTCCGCGATGGTGAAGGCAAGGTTGTACGTGGAGGGGGACCCGGCCGCGTCCAGGTCCGAAGCGTCCGTGGCGCTGACGTAGGGGGCGAACGGGCTCGACGACGCGGGTGCCGTCGCAGCCGGCGATGGTGCTCCGTGCGGTGACGCGGCCGCCGAATCCGAGCCCGCTCCCGATCCCGGGCTCCCCGATGAGCACCCCGCGCAGGTCGCTGCCGCCACCAGCGACACGATCGCGGCGGCGGGCCTCCCCAGAAGATTCCTCATCGCGCATGCACCCATTTCTTGTCGGTCCTGTCCCGGAACTGAAACACGGAAGCCTGTGATCCAGGTGTCATCAGGCAAATCACAGCGAACTGAGGGCCTTCTCAGGGTGCGCACAGGAATGACTGTGAGTTGCCACATGAAGATCCCTTAGCGTCCCGAGAATGCATTTCGATTCCTCCGTCGAAAACCGTGCCAGTGGGCGCGGAAGCCACCGCAAGCGTGGAAAAGGGGCCGATGAAGGCCCTGTCTTCGTCGACAGCTCCGGGCGGCGGGCCAAGCTGCTGCGCAGGTTCGGCCTTGCCGTGGTCGTCGCCTGTCTGGGCTACGCGGTCGTCCTCGGCCTGTCGTTCATGGGGTGGGGTGTGTCCGTGAGCACGACCGACCTGCTGCCCTTCGGTGGTGGAGGTGGCGGCGCCGGCACCGGTCGTGGTCCGGCCGACGCCGGGTACGGCGCCCCTGGCGGCGCCGGTCAGCAGCAGGGAACGCCTCCGGCCACCCGCCCCTCCCTCTCGCCCAGCCCTTCACTGCCCGCCCCCTCTGCGTCAGCCACCGCCGACGCCACTGACGCGCAGTAAGGGAAAACATGACTCGCAACACCTCCGCGCGGCGCCGTCGCCGCGCCGCTCCCTCCCGCTTCGAACGCGCCGGGCGCCGAGCCGCCGCCCTGCAGCGGCCACGCGTCGTCCTCGCGCTCGTTCTCGTCCTGGGACTCGTCAGCGTGATGCTGCTCGACGGATATCTGCGGGCCGAGGTCCTGGGCGACCACCGCGTCCGCACCGACGCGGCCTACGACAAGGTGCCGCAGCGCATCCTCGACGGCGGCCCGATTCTGACCTCGGCCAACGGTTCCATGCGGACGCAGTCCGTTCCGAAGAAGACCGTCGTGCTCACCTTCGACGACGGTCCCGACGCCACGTACACCGAGAAGGTCCTCAAGATCCTCGCGGACAACGATGTGGAAGGCACGTTCTTCCTCGTGGGTTCCATGATCGCCCGGCACCCCGGCATCGTGAAGGACATGGTCGCCCAGGGGAACGAGGTCGGCCTGCACACCTTCACCCACGTCGACCTCTCCTACCAGAGTGACGCCCGGGTCAAGCGTGAACTCACACAGACCCAGCTGGCCCTGGCGGGAGCGGCCGGCATCACCACGAAGCTGGTGCGTGCGCCCTACTCGTCCGAGGCCTCCGCGATCGACAACTACAGCTGGCCGGTCTACAAAAAGCTCGGCGCCATGGGCTACACCAGCGTCTTCGTCGACACCGACAGCGACGACTGGAAGAAGCCGGGCGTCTCGAAGATCGTCCAGTGGGCGACGCCCAAGAAGAACAAGGGCGCGTCGGTGCTCTTCCACGACGCCGGCGGCAACCGCGACCAGACGCTCAAGGCGCTGCCGAAGTACATCAAGAAGATGAAGGCGAAGGGCTACACCTTCACGACGGTCAGCGGCGCCATGGCCAAGTCCGCGGCGCGGGGAGGTTCCGTGCAGAACGGCTCCGCGCAGGGCAGCGGCGCACAGGCCGGCGGGACACAGGGCGCAGGCGCTCAGGCCGGTGGGGCGCAGAGGTCCGGTCAGGCGCCGGGTGGCGCGGCCCCGCAGGGGACCCCTCCTTCCGCCGGCGCGAACACTCCCGGCGGCACCCGGAACGTCAACCAGGCGGCCCACTCCGAAGCCACCGGCACCACCCTCTACGAAGGCAAGGCGCTCATCGCGGCGGTCGCGATCGCCGAGTGGACCGTGCCGACGCTGGCCGTCTTCCTCGCGGTCGTCGGAGTCGCGGTCATGGCGCGATTCGCGATGATGCTGGTCCTCGCGCGGCGCCACTACAGGCAGCGGAACAAGCGCCGGTTCAGCTGGGGGCCGCCCGTGACCAGGCCGGTGAGCGTGATCGTGCCCGCGTACAACGAGAAGGAGTGCATCGCCAACACCCTCAACTCCCTAGCGCAGAGCACGCATCCCATCGAGATCATCGTCGTGGACGACGGCTCCACGGACGGCACGAAGGAGATCGCCGAATCCCTCGGCCTGCCCAACGTACGGGTGATCCGTCAGGAGAACGCGGGCAAACCCGCAGCGCTCAACAACGGTGTACGCAACGCCAGTTACGACATCGTCGTGATGATGGACGGCGACACGGTCTTCGAGCCGGACACCGTCCGGCAGCTCGTCCAGCCCTTCGCCGCCTCGGACATCGGCGCGGTCGCGGGCAACGCCAAGGTCGGCAACCGCAACACGGTCATCGGTGCCTGGCAGCACATCGAGTACGTGATGGGCTTCAACCTGGACCGCCGCATGTACGACCTGCTGCGTTGCATGCCCACCATCCCCGGAGCGATCGGAGCGTTCCGGCGCCAGGCCGTCCTCGAGGTCGGCGGCATGAGCGAGGACACCCTCGCCGAGGACACCGACATCACCGTCGCGATGCACCGCGCCGGATGGCGCGTGGTGTACCAGGAGCATGCGCGGGCCTGGACGGAGGCGCCGGCCTCGCTCAAGCAGCTGTGGAGCCAGCGCTACCGCTGGTCGTACGGCACCATGCAGGCACTGTGGAAGCACCGCAAGTCCCTGGTGGACAAGGGGCCTTCGGGCCGCTTCGGGCGGGTGGGCATGCCGCTCGTGGTGCTCTTCCAGATCGTCACGCCGGTCTTCGCACCGCTGATCGACCTCTTCACCGTCTACTCGATGATCTTCGTGGACTTCAAGGCGTCCCTGCTCGCGTGGCTGGCCGTGCTCGGCATCCAACTCGTGTGCGCCGCCTACGCGTTCCGCCTCGACGGGGAGAAGTACCGCTACCTGTGGATGCTCCCGCTCCAGCAGATCGCGTACCGCCAGATGATGTACCTGGTCCTCATCCACTCCTCCATCACCGCCCTCACGGGCGGCCGGCTGCGCTGGCAGAAACTCAAGCGCACCGGCGAGGTCGGGACGCCGGCGGGGGTGGGTCGGTGACCTCGGAGGCACAGGGAAATCGTCACAGAGCCGCTCGGCGAACGCGCGGAACACCTGGAACGCCAGGTATGCAAGATATGCAAGGCCTGGATCAGGACACCACACCTCTCCGGGTGATCGGGCCGGACCTAGAGCCCGTGCCCGAGGCGCCGGCAGCCCGGGCAGGCGGCCGCGACCGGTACTTCGACACGCTTCGCGCCCTCGCACTCGTTCGCGTCGTCGCCTACCACACGTTCGGCTGGGTGTGGGCCGGCCTCGTCTTCCCCTCCATGGGCGTCATGTTCGCGCTCGCCGGGTCGCTCATGGCCAAGTCCCTTGAACGGCCCGCCGTTTCGGTGATCAGAAGCCGGATACGACGGCTGCTGCCGCCCTTCTGGCTCTGGGGACTGTTCGTCGTCCTCGCGATGCTGCTGCACGGCTGGATGCCGGGGTGGCAGGTCGTGTACTGGGTGGTCCCCCTCGGCGACCCGCCGGGCAACAGCTGGGGCATGCAGGCCTGGGAGATCCTCTGGTACCTGCGCGCCTACCTGTGGTTCGTCCTCCTGTCGCCACTGCTCCTGAAGGTGTTCCGGCTGGCGCCACTGACGGTGCTTCTCGCCTCTCTCGCGCCGATCGTGGTGCTCCAGTTCGTGTGGCAGCCACCGGACAACCGGTTCGGCAGCTGTCTCCTCGACTTCGCCACGTTCCTGTTCTGCTGGCTCGTCGGCATCGCGCACCGTGAGGGCGTCCTGGCCCGGCTGCGTCCGGGACCCGTCGTCGTACTGTCTCTCGCGGCCCTGGCCTACGGTGCCTGGTTCGCCCTCACCCACCAGGCGGAGTACGGGAGTTACGACCTGGACGACATTCCGCTGGCGCAGGCTTTCTGGTCGGCCGGGTTCGTGACGCTGCTGATGTACTCGAAGGCGTACTTCAAGGTCGACTTCGCGTGGCTGGCCCGCTTCAAACGGCTGAACCGGATCGTGTCGGTCTTCAACGCGCGGGCGATGACGATCTACCTCTGGCACGAGATCGCACTGATCCTCGCGGTGCCGCTGATCGACCAGTTCTGGAACGTGCCCGCGTTCGCGCAGTACCTGCCGCTGGAGAGCCAGTGGTTCATGTTCGGTGTGGGCTGGGTGCTGATCGCCGTGGCGATCCCGCTGGTGGGCTGGGTGGAGGACGTCGCGGCGAAGCGACGGCCTCGGCTGCTGCCGTGAGGGTCAGGCCTGCCTCCCTGAAAAGAGGCAGGCCTGAGCGGCTGTCGCCGACGGCAGCGCCGTGGCATGGCGTTTGTCCAGCGACCGCCGGGCCCATCCCATGCCGTGGTGACGGTGCGGCCCCGTCCGGAGCGTGCCTGCCCCCTCAGCGTCCGAGGTTGACATCAGCGCCCTGAACGATGCACACGTCTCTGGTCCGTCACCGAGGCGGTCGTCCGCTCGGCGTCAGATCGCGGTGGTGCGCCGGTGACGAGGCCCTGGGCAGACCCGGTCACGGAGTTGCCCGTGGCGTGGACGGGGGAGGCATCGCGCTTCGAGCGTCCCAGACAGGTGGCGGTGACGGAGGCGCACGCGACGGCGGCGATGCCTAGCCACTGAGGCCGGCTGAGGTGCTGACCGAGGACGATCAGGCCGAACAGGGCGCCTCCGGCCGGCTCCAGACTGGTGAGCACGCCGAAGACACGGGGCGGGATCCGGCGCAGCGCTTCCAGGTTGAGCGAGTAAGGCAGCACGCTGGAGGCCACTGCCACGACTGCCGCCACCCAAAGGACCTGGGGGTCCAGCAGCGCAGTGCCGGCCTGGGCGATGCCGTAGGGAGCGCTCAGCAGGGCCGCCCAGGCGATGGCCATGGCCAGGCCCTGGCCGCCGCTGAGACGAGTGGCCATGCGGGCGGAGACCATGATGTATCCGGCCCAGCAGCACGCCGCCGCGGCAGCCAGTGCGACGCCGGCCAGCGGGAGGGAGGCGCCTGCTCCGCCGCCCAGCAGGACTACGCCGCCCACGGCCACGCACGCCGGGCAGGTCGATCACGCGTCGGGAGCCTGCCAGGGCGATGGCAAAAGGGCCGAGGAACTCGATGGTGGCGACGATCCCGAGAGGGAGATGGTTGACGGCCTCGAAGAAGGCGATGTGATGTCCGGCGAGCAAGGTCCCGGCGGCAAGCACCGTGCCCCAGGCTCCCTGCACGCCACTCAAGGCCTGGCGCCGCGGACGCCACAGCAGGCAGAGCAGCACACCGGCGATCAGCAGTCGCAGGAAGACGACACCGGCGACGCCTGCCTGGGGGTAGGCGCGGGGGGCAAGGGCCGCGCCGAACTGGATTCCGCATACGCCGGCCAGTACGAGGCCCGGTGCTGGCGCACGGCCCGCGACGGCGGAGAACCCTCTGGCCACGCTGTGGTGCTGCATTCCTCTGTCCGTGGTTCGTGGTTCGTGGTTCCGGTCCCCGGGCGCCAGGGACGCCATGCCGCCCGGGGGCTGTTGCGGTAAGGGTGGCCGGCTGGATGAACCGCAGGCCGGCGCTGCGCCGTTGGTGTCGGTCAGTCGCCGATGCGCAGCAGGAGTTTGCCCGTTGACGTACGTGAGTCGACGAGCCGGTGAGCGTCGGCGGCGTCCGCGAGCGGGAACTCCGCGGTGACGGGGAGCGTCACCGTGCCGTCGGCGACGGTGCGCAGGGCGCGCTCGGTCAGTGTGCGCACCACCTGGGGGGCGGCCTGCGCGAGCGCCAGAATGGAGAAGCCTGCGACGGTGCGGCCCATCGCGTACAGATCGGGCTGCCCGACCTGCCACGGCTGCTGCCCGCCGGCGTTGCCGAAGGACACCAGGCGCCCGAAGACCGCCAGAGCGTCGAGACCGCGGCGCAGCGTGTCGCCGCCCACCGGGTCGAGGATCAGGTCGACGCCCCTGCCGCTGGTGGCACTTCGGACGTCCTCGTCGAAGGTCTCGGTCGGAAAGACCTGGTCGTAGCCGTGCTTGAGGGCGTATTCGGCCTTGGCGCCGGTGGACGCCACTCCGTACACGGCGCCGGCGCCGGCCGCGCGGGCCAGTTGCCCGGCCACCGTGCCGATGCCTCCCGCCGCACTGTGCACCAGGACGCTCTCTCCCGCCCGAAGACGCCCCACCTCGTGGATCAGGCCGTACGCGGTCGGCAGCACTGTGGGCAGCGTGGCCGCGGTACGCAGGTCCAGCCCGCCGGGCAGCGGGAAGACGGCCGCGGCCTCGGCGAGCACGACCTCGGCGTAGCCACCCCCGTCGACGAGTGCGGCGACCTCCTGCCCGACGGTCAGCCCTTCGACGCCCTCGCCGACCGCCCGGACACGTCCGGACACTTCCAGGCCAGGGCGGTAGGGCAGCGAGGCCACCCGATACCCCTCCGCGCGCGCCTTGATGTCCGCGAAGTTCACTCCCGCCCACGCGGTATCAATGCTCACCTGGCCCGGCCCCGGCTCGGGCGCATCGGCCTGTACGAGCCGCAGCACCTCGGGGCCGCCGTTCTCCTGGAACTCGACCGCACGCATAAGTGAACCTGCCCTCCGCGAGTGTTCAACGAGAAGCGAACACTCGGACTGTAAGATGAACATCGAACACTTGGCAAACGGATACACGGATACACGAGGCGCCGGGGAGGAATCGGGATGGCGGCAAAGTCAGAGCGTGCGGGTGCGGGGTACCGTCCGGCACCCGTTCACACGCACCCCGACGACGTTCCGCTCCTGACCGCCCTGTCCGCGTTGGCGGACCCCGTACGCATCCAGCTGATTCGCGATCTTGCCGGTCAACCTGACTGGACGCTCAGCTGCAGCAACTTCGACGTGCCGGTCGGCCGGGCCGCCAAGAGCCATCACTTCTCCGTCCTGCGCGACGCCGGCCTGGTCGAACAGCGCGATCAGGGCCCCAAGCGGCTCAACCGGCTACGCCGGGAGGAGTTCGACGACCGCTTCCCCGGCCTCCTCGACCTCGCTCTTCGCGCCGACTCCGTCACCTGAGCCGAGAGAGCAGCGGACGCAATCGCTCGCCGTTGCCACGCGTGGAGTCCCGGCCGCCGAAGCCGCGTCACCGCGGCATCGGCGGCCGGGATCGGCATCGGCATCGGCATCGGCCAAGCGGGCCACGCGGTCGTGGCCGAGCGCGAAAGGCGGCTCTACGAAACCGTGGCCCGGCGACATCACCGCCTGCATCGACATCACCGGACGCATCGACAACAGCGCCTAGACGTCCCGGTATCGGTCCCGGATCTCGGGGAGTTGCTGGAAGCCGGCTGACTTGTAGGTGGCGACGGCGGCCGCATTGAGGCTCGGGGTACAGACGATCGCGCTCGACGAGCCCAGCTCCTGGAGTGCGGCCGCCGCGGCGATGGTGATCGCCTTGCCGTAGCCGTGACGGCGATGTTCCCGGTGCACGCCCATCGGCTCGAGCAACCCGGGCTTGCCCGGACCGGCCGACCACACCGTCACCGCCGCCACCGCGTTGCCCCGGTCGTCGTACGCCACCAGACACCGGGCGTCGGCGTACGGCAAGCCGGCCGCCATCGCATGCCAGCGCTCGTCCGTGAACGGCGACCCGTCGAACGAAGCCCGCTGTACGGCCGTTCGCACGTGCGCCTGCTCCGGCCCGATCACCTCGATCCCTACTCCTGGGTCCCCCACCGGCTCGGTGAGGTCGCGGCGCAGCGGCGTCCACGGCTCGGCGGTTTTCCAGCCGTCCTCGAGCAGCAGGTCTTGGACCCGTGCGCCCGCCGGCGCGTCGACGTACGCCTTCCCCTCCATCAGTACGCCGCGCTCCGGCCCGGTCACGTCCTCGACCAGCTGATGCGCCAGTTCCTCGTCCCGCTGAGCGTCCGGCGCGATCGTCAACCGCAACAGCTCGGGCTCGTCCAGCAGCCCGACGGCGAGAATCCGCCCGTCCCGGCGCCACGTCCGGACCGCCGCGGCCGTCGCCTCCGCACCCGACCGCCAGAACCAGCCCAGGTCCCCCGGATGCAGTTGCATCGGCACCCCGTCGTACTGCCACTGCCGCAGCACGCCCACAGCCTCGCTCAGCCCGTCAACTCCCGGCTCGCTCAACACAATCGCCATGTTCCCGATCACACACCACCGCACCGACAGGCCGCACCCGGTTTCCGGCCGGCTCCGATCGCTCTGCAGCCTGAGCGCGCTCGCCCCTTGGCGACACAACCAGTCACAACGCGTCCCAACAAGTCACAACAAGTCCAACCGGCTCGGCCACAAGCCACATCGGCCCGGCGCACTCTCTGGTTGCCCCGTGGCAGTCGGCGGTTTGACTGAAAGGTGGCGCACGGGAGCCGTTCCCCGTCCCCAGCCCCTCTCCCCCGGCGCGCTCCTGAGTCCGCCATGGTCACGCACACGAGCCAGGTCTTCGACCCGACCCGGATCGGCCGGCAGCGACAGCGGCGTTTCACCTGTTGGGCATCGCCGCTCAAGCGCACCGCCGTGCAGCCCAATTGCCGTAGTGTCGATCTGGATCAACGCTGATGAGGCGCCCGTCGACTCATCCCAGCGCCACGCATCGCCGCCAAGTGGGCCGCATGGCACTGCGTACCACTTCGGCCTTCCCTCTTGACCAGACACAACGTAACCGTGCCGTCCGATTCCTCCCTACCAAGTCCGCTCCCGCGCCAGAGGAAGATGATGACCACCATTTCGCCCTCAGCCCTTCCCTCCCATCTGGACGACGTCCTCGACGCGGTCCGACGTCGCAGCGCAGGCGAAGTAGTGTTTCAACAGGCCGTCGAGGAAGTCCTGCACACGCTCGGCCCGGTTCTCGACCGGCATCCCGAGTACGCCGACGCGCACATTCTTGAGCGCCTCTGCGAGCCCGAACGGCAGATCATGTTCCGGGTTCCCTGGGCCGACGACCGCGGCCGGATTCAGGTCAACCGCGGTTACCGCGTGGAATTCTCCAGCGCCCTCGGCCCTTACAAGGGAGGCCTGCGCTTCCACCCGACCGTCGATCTGTCGGTCATCAAGTTCCTCGGCTTCGAGCAGATCTTCAAGAACGCGCTCACCGGCCAGGGAATCGGGGCGGGCAAGGGCGGCGCGGACTTCGACCCCGCCGGCCGCAGCAACGCCGAAGTCATGCGCTTCTGCCAGTCGTTCATCACCGAGCTCTACCGGCACCTCGGCGAACACACGGACGTGCCGGCCGGTGACATCGGCGTGGGGGGCCGCGAGATCGGCTACATGTTCGGCCAGTACAAGCGGATCGTGAACCGCCACGAGGCGGGGGTGCTGACCGGGAAGGGCGTCGGATGGGGCGGCTCGCAGGGCCGGACCGAGGCGACCGGGTACGGCACCGTGTTCTTCGCCCGGGACATGCTCGCCACCCGCGGCCAGGACCTGACAGGCCGCACCGTCGTGGTGTCCGGTTCAGGCAATGTGGCGATCTACGCGATCGAGCAGGCCCACCGCCTCGGCGCGAAGGTCGTCGCCTGCTCGGACTCCGCCGGCCATGTCGTGGATCCGGACGGCATCGACGTCGCCCTCCTGCGTGAGATCAAGGAGGTGCGACGGGAACGGCTGAGCGCCTACGCCGCCGAGCGGCCGTCCGCCGAACACCACGCATTCGGATCGGTCTACGACGTGGGCTGCGACGTGGTGCTTCCCTGCGCCACCCAGAACGAGTTGGGCGAGGACCACGCCGCCGCGCTGATCCGTAACGGAGTGCTGGCGGTCGCGGAGGGCGCCAACATGCCCTGCACCCCTGGTGCGGTGGCCCGCTTCCGCGAGGCCGGGGTGCTGTTCGGCCCCGGCAAGGCCGCGAACGCGGGCGGCGTCGCGACCTCGGCCCTGGAGATGAGCCAGAACGCTGCGCGGGCGGCGTGGAGCCGGGACGAGGTGACGGACCGGCTGGAGAGCATCATGAGCGACATCCACGCCCACAGTCGGGCAACCGCCGACGCGTACACCGGTGACCCGGACGACTACGTCGCGGGAGCGGCCATCGCGGGATTCATCCGCGTCGCCGACGCGATGCTCGCCCAGGGCATCGTCTGATCCGTACGACCACCGGGCACGTCGCCGTCTCCATGTGAGACGGCGACGTGCAGGGAACGGCGACCGGCTACCAGCTACCGCACGAGGCGTGCCGCCGTCGCGCTTTGCGGCCAACTACTGAGCAAGTGCTCCCCTGGTGCGCCGAATTGACGATGAATCACTTCGTCCCGAAGGCGCCGGCGAGGCCCTGGCAGCGAACGGCCGTGACCGGCACTCCGGCCTCGCGGAGCTTGTTCGCGGAGCTTGTTCGCGTACGCCTCGCCCTCGTCGCGCAGCACGTCCGCTTCGCCGATGATGACGAGGGCCGGCGGCAGGCCGCGGAGCTGGTCGACGGTGGCGCGCAGCGGTGATGCGGTGATCTCGGCCCGCTGGGCGGCGTCGGCGGTGTACTGGTCCCAGAACCACTGCATGGCGTCGCACCGCAGGAAGTTGCCCTCCGCGAACTGGTGGCAGGAGGCGGTGTCGAAGTTCGCGTCGATGACCGGGTAGAACAGCACCTGCCCGAGCAGTTGGACGCGCCTCCGCGCTCCTTGGCCATCAGCGTCAGCGCGGCGGACATGTTGCCACCCACGCTGTCACCGGTCACCGCGATGCGGGTGGCGTCCAGGCCCTTGCCCGCGCCATCGGTGGCCACCCAGTGGGCGACCGCGGGCTTGGCGACCTCGCCGGACTGGACCTCATCGACCGTCTTACGGCCTTCCTCGGGGCCGAGGTCGAAGAGGAACGGCGGCTTCCCGGTCGCAGCCGCGAACTCCTCCGCTGAAGGGAGCCCGGCGGGCCCCGCCTGACAATAAGGCTGTGCCGCGATGACCGGGGACCAAGGCAACGGCCCGCTGGCATCCCGGGAGTTCTCCCTTGCTACGCGCGGTCAGGAGGGCCCGGCGTGGTGGTCCAACAAGCGGTTGAGCAACTCCACGAACTGGTCGCGTTCGGCCGGATTCAGCGGCGCGAGCAGTTCGTCGTGGAGTGCGTCCAGGACCTTGTCGAGGCGGCGCAGGTGACGGCGGCCTTTGGCGGAGATCGTGATGATGTTGCGGCGCTGATCGCCGGGATCCGGCGCCCGCTCGACGAGGTCACGCTCGGCCAGTTCGTTGAGCACGCCGACCATGTCGCTGCGGTAGATGCCGGTGCGCCCGCTCAGCGCCGCCTGGCTGCCCGGCCCGAAATCCTGCAGTGACGCGAGCACGGCGTAATGCCATTTGCGGGCGTCGGCCCGGGCCAGACCGTCGTTGATCAGCCGGTCCGACCGCACGGTCAGTTGCGACAACAACCGGCTCGCCCGCCGGCGCAGCCGGTCGGGCGTCCTGGGCGCGCCGACGTCGGGCAGGTCTGCGGCATCGGCTCTGATCATGGCGCCAATTCTACCCGTTGTGTTAGTTCGACTAACGATGTACGTTCACTCGCACCGACACCGTTAGTGTCACTAACGTTAGTTGGGCGAACTCCAGGAAGGAAGATCCGCTATTCCCACCAAAACACTGCAGATTCCCACCCCTGACGGCCAGGCCGACGCCTTCGCCGCCTTCCCCGACGACGGCGAGCGGCACCCGGGGGTGCTGCTGTACTCGGACGCCTTCGGCCTGCGGCCCGAGATGGAGGACAAGGCCCGCGAACTGGCCGACCACGGCTACTACGCGCTCGTCCCAAACCTCTACTACCGGCACGGCGTGGCACCGGTGGTAGAAGTTCCCGAGTACATCGGTGAAGAGGTCCGGCCCGAGGTCATCGGCCGGCTGATGCCCCTGCTCCAGGCACACACCACCGAACATGCCCAGCGCGACGCCGACGCCTACCTCAGGTTCCTCACCGCCCAGTCCGAGGTCAGCGCCGGACCGGTTGCCGTGGTCGGCTACTGCATCGGCACCCTCTTTGCGCTGCGTACCGCAGCGGCACACCCCGACCAGGTGGCCGCCGTCGCCGGATTCCACCCCGGCTTCGTGGTGACCGACACGCCGGACAGCCCGCACCGCCTCGTCCCCAAGCTGAGCGCCGAGGTCCATCTCGGCCTCGCCGACGACTTGCCGCCGGAGGCCGTCGGCGAGCTCAACGAGGCTCTGAATGCCGCAGGTTTGGGGCACACCGCCGAGATCTACCCCGGCACCGTCCACGGCTTCACCATGTCCGACACCGACGCTTTCAGCGCCTCCGGACTGAAGCGCCACTGGGACTGCCTGCTGTCTCTCCTCGACCGCACGCTGGGCAAGAGCTGAGGGCCACCCCGTAAGGCCTCTCGGGACGGCTCCTTGCGGTGGAGCCGTCCCAAGTGCAGTTCCAGCTCACTGCCCATGCCCCCTCCACCAGCCTCGGACGCCGAAGCTTCGCAGGACCTTTGTCAGGCACGACCTGGGCGGACCACCTCGGTCACGGGCTTTTCGCCGGGTCGCCCACGAAGTTGATGTTCGCTGCGACGTCGGCTGCGGTCAGCGGCGAGCCGTCGGCACAGATGATGCCGCGCCGCAGGCTGAAGGTGGCTTTCGTCGTCGTGGCCCGCCACTTGTCCGCCAGCCCCGTCACCGGCTTTCTGGCAGAGTCGACGTTGAGCAGCGAGTCGTAGAGGTAGCGGTCGGTCTGGATGGCGACCGAGAGGACCGTCATCTGCGGGTCGCGGCTGCCGGGGTCGGACGCGATCGCCTGCGTGAAGGTCCTGCCGTCCGCCAGTTTCTGGTGTGCAGTCCGCCCCTGCGTGGACTGCGAGACTCCCCCGCACGCGCACCGTCAGCGCCAGCGCGCCGAGCAGCACGACCGGTCGCCTCACGACGTCACTCCATGGCGGAGATGATCCACAGCGAGCCGGGCGGCCCTGCCGATCGAGGCATCGACAGCAGGCCGGCGGTCCTCCAGGGAGTCCGCGCGGGTGAACACCGCGACGGCGTACTGCCTGCCGTCCGGGTAGGTCAGCACACCTGCTTCATTGCGGACCGCGGGAAGCGTGCCCGTCTTGGCCGCCACCTGGACCCCGGTGTCGAGGCCGCACGAGATCCGGTGCGGCCAGATCTGCCGTCCCATGATCGCGCGGACCTTCTCGCACGCCCCGGGATCGGCCGCGCGGTCGGTCCAGATCGCGTCTAGCAGCAGGGTGATCTCCCGCGGAGTGGACGACGTCGTCCTGGCCGGGTCGAGCACCTCCAGCTTCCACAGCTGTTCCGGGGTGGCCGCGGCGAGCGCGGCCTCCACGTCGCCGTCTTCGCCGACACCGAGGTCGGACAGCAACGACGCGAACAGGTCCTCGCAGCAGCCGCGGACACGCGTTCGGGACAGGCCGAGGTCGGTGAGCACCAGGTCCACGGCGGCCTGTCCGACCCGGTGGAACACGACGTCGGTGGCGGCGTTGTCGCTCATGGTCAACATGAACAGCACCAGGTCGCGCCAGCTCATCTCCACGTCGTCGGCGCACCCGGCCGTGCCGATCCCTCCGATGCGGTAGCGCGCGGTGACCCGTGTCCGTTCGGCCTCGTCCAGCCGCCCGGCGGCCACCTCGCGGGCGTAGGCGACCGCGACCGGGATCTTGAACACCGACGCCAGGACCACCGGGGCGTCCGCGCCGACGGCGACCTCGGGGCCGTCGGTCACGCCGACTTCACGGGCGTGCAGGAACCCTTGTGCACCTGCCTCGGCGAAGACCGCGGTGATCTCGTCAGCGACGGCATTCACCGGCTCACCCGCCGATCGGCCCGGCCGGTGTGCAGGAACTGCGCCCGCCCGTTCCCGTCGTCTCCGACGAACGCGTGCACCGTGTGCATGCCGTGCTGCGGCTTCGCCGGGATCAGCTTGTCGCCCTCGTACGCAACCAGTTCGATCCTTTCCGGCGGACCGCCGTCGAGCTCGGCGAACACCCCCTTCGGGGTCCGCTCGACCCACAGCCGGCCGTCGGCGTCCTCGCTGACCACGGTGTCGCTGACGGACGACGAGTACACCCCCACGAACCTCGCTGTCTCGACGCTCGGGGCTTCGGTGTGCGGCACCGGGGGCGCCGGCATCTCTATGCCGGCGAGCTCTCGCAGCACGCGTCCGACGAGTTCGACGTACAGAGGGAGCGGGTTGCCGCCGTTGGTCAGCAGTGCCACCGCGATGTCGTGTTCGGGAGCCACACGCAGGAAGGCTGACTGGCCGAGCGTGCCTCCGTCGTGGCCGACCACCGCGCCGCCGGGCCAGTCGAAGAGCGACCAGCCCAGTCCCCAGGCCTCGCCCATCAGACCGAGATCCGGCAGTTCCACCTCGCGGTGCCGCATGGCGAGCGCGCTCTCCGGCGAGAGTACCGCCGTCCCGTCGGGCCCTCTGCCCCCGTCGAGATGCATCCGCGCGAACGTCAGCAGGTCCCGCGGCCGCATCGCCAGCATCGATCCGGCGGGCGCGTTCGACCGGGGCAGTGCCCAGACGTGCGCGGGCTGCGGCTCGGCGCCCTGCTCCGGCGTGAGGTGCCCCGACGCGGCACGGAACCTGACGGCCTCGTACGGGCTGGGGGCGACGTGGGTCAGCCCCATCGGCGTGCACAGGTGGTCGCGCAGGCAGTCGTCGTACGACTTGTCGCGCAGCACCTCGACGATGCGACCGAGTACACAGAAGGCCGCGTTGTTGTACGAGAACATCTCGCCCGGTGCGAACAGCTGGGGCACTTCGGCGAGAAGGGTGACGAGCTTGTGCACCGCGTCGTCGCCGCGTCCGGTGTCGAGGAAGATGTCGCCCTCGAACCCCGAGCTGTGGCACATCAGTTGGCGGACGGTGATCTTCGCGGAGGCCGTCTCGTCCCCGACGGCGAATTCGGGCAGGTACGCCCGGACCGGCGCGTCGATGTCGAGCGCGCCCTCGTCGACGAGCTGCATCGCCAGCGTGGTCGTCCAGACCTTGGTGATCGAACCGATCTGGAAGACGGAATCCGTAGTGGCCTCGACGCCGGTGTTCTTGTTCAGCACCCCGGCCGCACGGTCGATCATCTCGCCGTGTGCGTATACGGCGATCGACGCGGCCGGCACCTTGTACTCGGCCAGCAACTCGGGAAGACGACTTTCCAACCAGCCACAGAGTTCATTGAGTTCGGACATGTGCACCTCTTGTCTCGGCGAGGGAGAACGGGTGATTCCGGGAGGGTATGACCTGCGCCCTCATGACCGATTCGTGAGAAACGACGAGAATTGGCGAAACCTTCATCGCGGCCGACGAAACACCCGGCCGCCGGTATGGGTTACGGCCTGAGCCAGTCCACCGCCCGGGCGGCGGCGAACCCGATGAAGGCGTCACGCTCGGGAACTCTCGAACGGGCGTCGACGGCCCTGGTGAAGACGCCGACCGCGTACCGGCCACCGTCCGGGTACTCCACCACGCCGATCTCGTTGCGCAGCGAGGGCAGCGTGCCGGTCTTGCCGCCGATCCTGACCTCGTCGTCCGCGAAGCCGGAGCGCAGCCGGTGCGGCCACACCTGCAGTTCCAGCCAGCGCCGGACGTCGGCGCACGCCGCCGCGGGCGCTGCTTCGTCACGCCAGATCAGGCCCAGCAGGCGGGTGCTTTCTGCGGCGGTGGTCCGGCAGGTCTCTTCAGGTGTCAACGCCCGCAGCTTGGTGAGTTGTTCGGCCGGCAACGCGGCCAGGATCCGTTCGTCGTCCTGGTAGTCGATCCCGAGGTCCTCCCCGATCGTGCGCAACAGCTCCCCGCAGTCGTGGGGGACGGCCGTGTGCGGGAGGTCGAGCCGCCGCAGCGTCTCGGCGACCGTGGCCTTGCCCACCTTCTTGAGGATCAGGTCCGTGGCGACGTTGTCGCTGATGCCGATCATCAGGACCGCCAGGTCGTACCAGGACATCGTGACGTCGTGTCGGAACGTCGCGAGGCCGTACGGACCGGCGGTCGGATGTCCCGGTGGCACCGTGATCCGCTCGGCGAGGTCGAGTTCACCGTCGGCCGCCTGCCGCGCCAGTTCCACCGCTACGGGAACCTTGAACACGGACGCGGTGACCACCGGCTCCTCGGCGTCGATGCCCACCTGTCGTGGGCTGTCCAGATCGGCCGCGTGCAGCCATACCTGGACGCCGACTTCCGCCGCCCGGCCGGTGATCGTCTCGACCAGTTCCGATTCGGTGACCATGGGGTGATCCCTTCAGTCTGTCGGGTGTGGAATCCCTGTCCGGACTGGATCTGCCTGCTGGGTGCGCCGGCCGACTACTTGGTGCCGGTCGACGGGAAGTTGAACTGTTCGGCTCGCTGCGGGACCCAGAACGCGATCACCGCGGTGAGCAGCGTGGTGCAGATCAGGAAGCCGAACGCGGCGGTGTAGGAGAACGCGTCCGCCAGCCAGCCCATCGCCAGCGGCGCGATCACTCCGGCGACCTGGCCGCCGAAGTTCGTCATCCCGGAGCCGAGGCCGGCCACCGCCGTGGGAAGCACCCGCAGCGGAAGGCCGAAGACGCACATCGTCGCCATCCCGAACACTCCGACGGCCAACGTCTCGTAGAGAGTGAATGTCGCCGCGCTGCCCGCCGACACCATCAGGACGAGCAGGACCGCGGTCACCGTCGCGATGGACATCAGGTACCACCTGGCCTTGTCATGGAAGTACCGGTCGAACAGCCAGCCGCCGAAGATGGTCGTCGCGAAGCCCACCAGACTCGGGATCGCCGACAGCACGCCGGTCTCGTTCAGCGACAGGTGTCTGGCCTCGAGCAGATAGCTGGGCACCCAGGTGACCAGGCCGTAGCTGAGCATGTTCATCGCGCAGAACAGCACCGCGAACTTCCACACCGCCGGGGACTTGAGTACTTGTGCGCGCGAGACTTCGGGCGTCGTCACCGTCGTTTGCGGGAGCCGGCTGAGCCGGTCCGGCAATGCCTTGGGCAGGAGCGCCCACAAACCGATGCCGATGGCCGCGCCGCAACCCGCCAACCAGAGGAAGGTGTGCCTCCAGCCGATGCCCGTCAGCAGCGGGGCTACGAGCAGGGGTGCAAGGCCGGCGATCCCGCTGGCGGAAAGCATCACGCTCGTGGCGGTCCCCCGTCTCTCCGGTGTCGTCCGTTCCGCGATGGCTTTGAACGACGCCGCCGGGAAGGCGCCCTGACAGGCACCGAAGAGGCCACGGAACAGCAGGAGAAGACCGAAGGTACCGGCCATCCCGGTCAGAGCGGTGAACAGCGACCACAGCACGAGCGTGATCAGCATCGGTTTACGGGAGCCGTACCGATCGGCCAGGAAGCCCGCCGGTATCTGGCAGATCATGTAGACCAGCGCGAAGACGGTGACGAGCGAGCCCTGTGCCGTCTTGCCTAGATGGAACTCCTCTCCGATCGACGGCAGAGCCATGCTGATGGAGAAGCGGTCGATGTAGTCGATCGACCAGGCGCACAGCATGACCACCATCGTGATCGTTGCTGTCCGGTTGACCCGCTTCGGTGTCCAGGTGTCCTCGGTGACCACCGCCGTCATGGCTACCTCCGTAACGCTGCGTCGGGGTTGATGGCCCATCCTGGACATCAGGTGACGCAGCGGGTTCGTGGAGTTCCACAAACCTTCAGATGGTGTTCGGGCGGTGCGGACGAACGTTGTCTCGTTGCGGCGTCCGGCTTCTACTCGTGGTGGTGGGCCGGGTGGAGCCGGAGTTGCAGCATCGCCGCGAACCGCTCGCCGGGGTCGTCGAGGTTGATCTCACCAACCTCTGCGACCCGTCGCAGCCGGTACCGGAAGGTGTTGGGGTGCACGTACGCCGCGGCGGACGCGGCGGCCACGTCGCCGAAGGCGTCCAGCCAGCACGAGAGCGTGTGGACGAGCTGCGACTGGTGCCGGGCGTCGTAGTCGAGCAGGCGGGCGACGGGGCCGGTCGCCACGTCCCCGCGCGCGGCGGCCAGATCGGCGAGGTCCAGCATGAGTGCGTCCACGTGGACCTCCTCCGCCGTGGCTACGCGCCGGGCGCCCCCGTTGGCGAGCAGCACCCGCAGCGCCCGGTCCGCGCCGTCACGCGAGCGGCTGAGTACGGAGCCGTCAAGAGCGGGCGGGCCGATGCCGATCGCCGCGTCCACGCGCTGCCCGGTGCGCTCGAGGAATGTCGACGCGACGCGGATCGACCGCTCCTGGCAGTCCGCCTGGCTCCCCGGCATCGGCACGATGCCGTAGGCCACGTCGCCCACCAGCGCCACGGCCGAGCGCGCCTGGACCGCACTCAGGTGCATGGCCAGCGCGTCCGCGACCCGCTGGCGGTCCGCGACCCGGCGCAGACCTCCCTCCGTCGACGGATCGGCGTCCGAACCGCCGAACAGACCCAGGGCCAGCACGATCGCGGGCTGTCCCACGAGCCCGAGCCGCGCAATCGCCTCCGGTGCCCCGGTGCCGCCTTCGAGCGCGGTGCTCACCAGGTCGGCCCGCAACCGGCGTTCGACATCGGCGCCCGCACGCAGGCGCAACATGTGGAGCGCGACGAGCTTGCCGGCGTCGATCAGCGCCTGCGTACGCTCCTTGGACAAGGGCCCGGGCACCGCCGCCCAGATCGAGCCGAGGATCTCGTCGCCGGCCCGCACCGCGAGCGCCACCCGGGGAACGGTCATCGACTCGTCGTGGAGCGGATCGACATACACGGGCGCATGGCCGCGATGAAGTCGCTCGAAGACGCCGTTGCGCGCCAGGCCGAGGGTGAACCGTTCCGGTACCTGGCGGCCCAGGATCGTCTCCACGCGGGACTGGTCGGCCTCGTCCTGGCGGCCGGAGAAGGCGAGCACCCGTGAGCTGCGGTCTTCGATGGTGACCGGCGCGTCCAGGAGCGCGGCCACCGCGTTGGCCAGCGCGAACAGGTCGCCCGACGGCATGCCGCCCAGCGTCTGCGGTGAGATGTCGCCGATGTCTCCCTCGACGAGCAGGGTGCGGAGCATGGCGGCGACCTGCGCCCAGGAGGCTCCGCGGGTGAGTCCGAGCAGGGCGACGCCGGACTCGTCGGCGGCCCGCCGGATTTCCCCGGTCGCGGTGAACGGTGACCGGACCACGAGCGCCGCCGCGCCCTTGCGGCCGAGGTCGTACAGGAGACGGACCACGTCGTCCGGTTCGTGGACGCCCACACCCAGGACGACGGCCCGCGCGGGGAACTGCGCCTCGTCGAGCGGGTCGTGGATGACTACGCCGCTCAGTTGCCGGCGCGTGCTCCCGCCGCCGGAGATCGACTCCAGCAACACGTCCCCGAGGTCGTCGAGAACGCGCGCCAGGCTTGTGTGTGGCTTGCCAGACGTCGGTGTCAGCACCGCCCAAAGGTAACTCCGGCCGCACCAGAACCTGTTGGTCCGATCCGACTGGATTTCACGGCGAATTCGTCGCGTGCTACGAACCGAGCCACACCGTCGAGGTGGTGACCTCCGCCAGCAGGTCGGGAATCGGCGTGACACCGAGGCCCGGCCCCTGGGGCACACGCAGGTGTCCGTCCTTCAGGACGAACGGTTCGGTGATGTCGGTCCGGTAGAACCGGTCCGACGCCGACGTGTCTCCGGGCAGGGTGAACCCGGGCAGCGAGGCGAGCGCGACATTGGCCGCACGCCCGAGCCCGGTCTCGATCATGCCACCGCACCACACGGGGATCCCATGGGCGGCGCAGACGTCGTGCACCCGCCGTGCCTCGAGGTATCCGCCGACCCGGCCGGGCTTGATGTTCACGATGTGACAGGCGCCGAGCGTGATCGCGTCGGCAGCCGCACGGGCGGACACGATCGACTCGTCGAGGCAGACCGGCGTGCGGATGCGACGCGCCAGCTCGGCGTGGCCCAGGAGGTCCTCCTCGTCCAGGGGCTGCTCGATGAGGAGGAGCTCGAAGGGGTCCAGACGGGCGAGCTGGGACAGGTCGGACAGCGTGTACGCCGTGTTGGCGTCGACCTGCAGCAGCACATCGTCACCGAAGCGCTCCCTCACCGCTCGCACCGGCTCGACGTCCCAACCGGGTTCGATCTTCAGCTTGATCCGCACATAGCCTGCGTCGAGATAGCCGCCCACGACATCCAGGAGTTGGGGGACGGAGTCCATGATGCCGACCGAGACCCCGCACGGAACGGAGTCCCGGGTGGACCCGAGCGCGGCGGCGAAGGACAGGTCGTGTGCTCGGAGTTCGGCGTCGAGCACGGCCATTTCGAGCGCGGCCTTCGCCATCCGGTGACCCTTGAACCTGGCCAAGCGGGGCGCGACTTGGCTCGCGGTGACCTCGCCCGCCTCCATCAAGGCCGGGACCAGGAAGTTCCGCAGCACGTGTTCGGCGCCGTCGACGTATTCCGAGGAGTAGAGCGGCCCTCCCATGGTGACGCACTCGCCCCAGCCCTCATTGTTCGGCGTCACGACGCGTACGAGCAGCAGTTCCCGTACGTTCTGCGTGCCGAACGACGTCCGGAACGGTGCCACCAACGGCATCTGGACACGCAGAAGTTCCACACCACTGGGCTTCATGACAACTTCTCCCTTGAGACCACGTACCAGCCGGCACGATCGAATCCGATGACCCTGGCTTCCTCCGCCATCAGGCCTCCCAACACCTCCCGCAGCGCGACGCGCCACGCCTGGCCCTGACCCGTGTCCGTGCGCCGGAGTGTCTCGATGTCCGGCGGCACGCCGACCAGCACGACCGGCTCGTCGGCCACTGCGGTCAGCGGGCCCCCGTCAAGTGCTACGGACAGGGCAGCTGCCGCACCGCGCTCTCGCAGCGCGGCGGCGTCGACCCGGGCGGGCTCACCGAGCGAAGCGGCGGAGGCCGCCGGGCCCGACAGGTCCCAACGGACCATCAGCCGATCGGTGTCACCCGAGCCGTTGATGCCGTCGCGCATCGGCCCGTAGAAGTCGGGCAGGTAGCGCGCGGGATCGGCGCCGAGTTTGGCCAGGTTGAAATGCGCGTTCCGCCGCACCAGGGGATCGAACGTCCAAGTGATCAGCGAGACGTGCTGGCGCAACGCCCAGGCGCGCTGGTGCAGTTTGAGGGCGAACCCGATCCCCCGGCCGAGGCCTCGCGGCGCAACCCCGGCGATGTGACTGTGCAGGCTCGCCTTGGCCGGGCTGCCGAAGAAGCCGAGGCAGGCTCCCAGAAGCTCGTCCCCTTCATACGCTCCCGCGACGTAGTTCCCTGCCGCAGCCATCGCCCGCAGCAGCTCGGTCGTCACCGGTTGGGCACCGGCGCCCGGCCGCCAGATCGACGCGAAGAGCCGGCAGACCTCGGTCAGGTCGGACACCTCGGTCAGGTCCCGGATTTCCACACGCGAGGAGGCGGCCGCAGCGGTCGCGGCGGCCAGCGCGGCCGCGCTCACGGCCGGGGAAACCAGACCTGACTCATGTGTCGCAAGATCGGTCACGGGACTGTCCTTTCCGGGCTTACCGGGCGGGCCACCGTGGTGCCGCACCAGGGTTGTCCGCCGCGTTCGTCGTGGCGCACGGAGCTCATTTCGCCAACACGGCGTCGATCAGGGCGGTCAGCAGGGCGGTGCGCCGCGGCAGTTCGGCGACGACGACGTGTTCGTCGTCCGCGTGCGCACCGCCGCCCACAGCGCCGAGGCCGTCCAGGGTGGGGACCCCGAGGCCTGCGGTGAAGTTCCCGTCCGAGGCACCGCCGACAGCGGCGGCGGTGAGATTTCCGAGGCCGAGTTCGCCAGCGAGCGTTGCGGCGAGGTCGAACAGCCCCGAGGACGCGTCCTCCTGCAGCGGCGGGCGGTTGATGCCACCCGAGATCCGGATCCGCGAGCCGTCGAGTACGGGCCGGAGATCCCGCACGGCCTGATCTACCCGCCGCTGCTCCGCCTCGTCCCACACACGCACGTCGACCGCCACGCCGGCATGGGCGGGAACGGTGTTGGTGGTGGTGCCGGCGGACAGTGCCGTCGGCACGACGGTCGTACCCCGCTCGGCATCGGCAAGTGCGGCGACGGCGAGGATCTGGTGCGCCACCTCCACCCCGGCGTTCACCCCCTTCTCCGGTTCGAGCCCGGCGTGCGCGGCCCGGCCGTCCGCGTCGATCCGGTACAGGGAGACGCCCTTTCGGCGGCACTTGAGCGCTCCGCCGTCGGCCGATGCCTCCAGCACGAAGACCGCGTCGCAACCGCGAGCCTCTTCCTCGATCAGGCGCCGCGACGACGGGGAGCCGATCTCCTCGTCACCGGTGACGAGGACCGAAAGACCCGACCGGTTCCCGGCGGCCGCGGCGGCATGCAGCGCCATCACGACGCCCGCCTTCATGTCGAAGCAGCCCGGCCCGCGCAGCACTCCGTCCAGGACGGAATACGGGTGCGTCTCCAGCGATCCGGTGGGCCACACCGTGTCGTGGTGTCCGAGCAGCAGCACACGCGGCGCCTCGCCGAACCGCCACCTCAGATGCGTACATCCGTCGATCACCACGCGATCCGGTTCCGCGTCCAGCAGCCTGCGCCCCAGCACCGCCACGACGTCTGCGCTGCGGGCGACGGCTTCGTGGTCGGACGACGGCGACTCGCACCGCACCAGGGGCTCGATGTCGGCGAGAAGCGCCTCCACCGTCACTTCGGCGCGCGTCGCCGTCATCGCGGCTCACCTCGCAGCGGCTGTCCGGCAAGCGCCTCGACCTGAAGCTCCCCCGCACTGACCACCGGGACACCACCGACGAACAAGTGCCGCACGCCCACGGACGGCCGCGTGGAGTCGAAGTAGGTCGCGCAATCGGTGATCGCCACGGGGTCCAGTACGACGATGTCGGCGTCCGCACCGACGCCGAGGTGTCCCTTCGCCCGAGCTCCCGGCGCCACGTCGTCGAGGACTCGCGCCGGCAGGTGGGCACAGCGCCGGAACGCCTCCGGCCAGTCCCAGGCGCCGCTCTCCCGCACCATCACGCGCAGCGTCTTGGTGAACGTCCCCGCGGTGCGCGGGTGCGTCGTTCCCCCGGGCGGCAGCGGCCACTCGGTGCTGTCGTTGCTGCCGTCGGGCCAGTAGACCGGCATCGCGTCGCTGGCGACGATCGCGTCCGGGAAGGCCAACGCCTGGTGCAGCATCGAGAGATCGCGCGGGTTGCCCTCGTCGAGGAACTCCAGAATGCAGGGCGCCCCGGGGTCACTGTTGCGCAACTGCCGCAGGCGCCCCGCGTCGGCGATGCGTTCCCCCGATTCGAGCATCACCACGCTCGACGGGGACAGGCCCTTCATCCGAAGCCGTTCGGCGTCGAGGAAGGCCGCACCGATCGCGGTGCTGCCCGCCCCGTACGGGTAGGCCTCGACCGTCACCCGGGACCCCGACCGCCGTGAACCGTCCAACGCGCGGAGTACCCGGTCGATGTGGTGGCCCGACGTGCTGTTGACGTGGCAGTGGTGCATCGCGGCGCCGGTCTCGGCCGCGGCGATGGCGATCTCCTCGGAGCCGTCTGCCGGAGTGCCGGGATCCACCTCGACCAGCTCACGGACGTGGGTGTACGTCGGCACACCGGCCTTCGCGGCAAGCCGGGCGACGGCGAGGAACTCGGCCGGCTCACTGTGGGGCGCGTACCCGAGGAGGACTCCGATGCCGAGCGCTCCGGCGGCCAGGTCACCCTCGATCAGGGCCAGCCACTCGGCGAGTTCGCGATCGGTGGAGGAGCGCTGCCATGCGTGGTTTCCCAGCACCGCGAGGCCGCTCCCGATCTGTGCGTCGGGCTGGATACCGGCGAGCACCTGGGCCCTGGCGCCACCCCACGAGGCGGAGAAGCCGTAGTGCAGCGGGCGTCCGTCGGCGGCGGCCTCGGCGTACGCACGCCCGATGGGCATGAGGCCCGATTCCAGGTCGAGGGCGGTCGTCACACCGTCCATGGCCTGCAGCCGCTGCCCCGCGATGGAGTGCACGTGGCTGTGCAGGTCGACGAACCCCGGACCGACGACCAACCCCGTGACATCGACGACCTCGCATCCCGGTGGCGCGTCGAGCCCTGCGGCGACAGCCCTGACCACGCCGTCGGACACGAGGACGTCGGCGATGCCGTCGAACCTTGTTCCCGGATCAATGACACGGCCGCCACGCAAAAGTGTCTGCATGCCTTCGTCTCCTCGTCGAGGACGCACTGGAGCACCTGCTGGTCTCCGGTGCGACCCTAGGAGGGGGATCAGGCACCGCTGTTGGTCCATGCCGACGAATCCGTGGCGGCCTGTTCATACACCCCGACGAACGCGGCACGAAATGCTGCTTCTTCTCCAGGCAGCGAGGCCTAGGAGGACAGTGCCTGCACCAAGGCGACGGCCGCGCCGGCGGGGATGTGAGGTGTTCAGCCGGGAGTTGAATACCCGTGTGCTCGCTATTCGGCCCGCAGCACACGGGCGGCGAAAACCCGGACCTGCTCCAACACGCCCATGCCGTCGTGACCGAGCCCGGGTACGACATCGAAGGCGACATCGATCCCGTGGGCGCGGTAGTTGTCACGCAGTGCCGAGATGCGTTCGACGCGGGTGCGGCCGACGTCGTCCGCACCGTCCATCCAGTTGGAGTCGCCCGGGTTGTTGATCTCCCAGGTCTCGGTGTCCTCGGCGCCGATCACCATGTGCACCGGAACCCCGCGGACCAGGTCCAGGTCGACGGGCTCGCCGAACCGTTCGGCGAACCCCTTGGTGCCCAGCCACCACTCCCGCTCCGGATCGATCAGCGTGACCCTGCCCGGGGCGCCGATGGAGACTCCGGCGAGCCGGTCCGGATGCAGCAGCAGGAACCGGTGAGCGAACTGGCCGCCGCCGGAGAAGCCGTGCAGCACGAACCGCGAGGTGTCGATGTGAACCCGCTCCGCGGCCTCGTCGACGATCGCGAGCAGCGCCAGGTCGAAGCGGATGCCCTGGTGCGCGATGAACTTGAAGTTGTGGAGGTCGTCGGGATCGTCGCCGAGCCCGGCGGGGAAGAGCGGGGCGAGCACGACGATGCCATGCTCCTCGGCGAACTCGGCCATCGCGTCCCGGTACTGGGGCCCGGTGCGGCCGGTGCCGTGCTGCATCACGAGCAGGGGGAGCGGCTCGGTGGCCGTCTCGTGCGCGGACGGGACGTAGAGACAGTACGAGAGCCGCTGGTCGTAGCGGGAGGCGAACTGCGTGGTGGCGCCGGTGACGTAGAAGGCGGTGGTGGTCTTGGTACGGGCGGCGGCCGTGATGGCAGGGGTGCTTGTCATGGGGCGTGGACCTCGATCTTCGTGGTGCGGTCCCGCTCACCCTCGCCACGGGGAGCGGGCGGCTCAAGAAGATTGCCTCCCGTACGTCAATCTTCCTGGTACGAGGACGGGTTCAGCGCTGCAGGGCCGCGAGCAGGTCATGGCCCAGGGTGCGGACCGCCTCCTGGTCCAGCTGGTAGTGGACCTGGGCGCCGCGGCGGTGCGTGACCACGATCCCCGCCTCCCGCAGGCGACGCAGGTGCCGGGACATCTGCGGGGGTGTCATCTCGTACTGCTCGGCGAGTTCGGTCGTGGTCATCGGCTCACGCAGCAAGGTGTGGCACAGGTCGATCCGGAGTGGTTCCTGAAGGGCTTTGATGCGGTGCCGCACCAGGTCGAGGGAGGGCGGGCCCGCGCTGCCGGGGCCGCGCACGGGATACTGCACCACCACGGGAAAGCCGGGATAGTGCTTGATCGCCAG
This sequence comes from Streptomyces sp. NBC_00009, assembly GCF_045040855.1. Classification (NCBI taxonomy): domain Bacteria; kingdom Bacillati; phylum Actinomycetota; class Actinomycetes; order Kitasatosporales; family Streptomycetaceae; genus Streptomyces; species Streptomyces sp. NBC_00009. Next base: position 8,160,358 of record NZ_CP108312.1, on the reverse strand, counting down.
ATGCGGGTTGACGTGCAGGGACGGCGTCAGTAGGCAGTCCGTGCCGGCCAGCGGCACCCGTGCCTGGTACAGCTTCTCGAACTCGATCCGCGGCGGATCTGCCAGCAGCCGCGCGCTCGGGAACGAGGCGAGCACCGCCACACCGTCGTGCCGGTGCTCCGCGAACCGGCCCCTGACCTCCGCCCGCAGCGGCCCGGCCAGCCGCTCCCACTCCGCGCCGAACCACTCCTCGCCCGCCGCGGCGAGGAACCCGGTGACCGTGTCACGCAGCCCCTCGGGGTCGGACAGCAGCCGAGCGCCCAGCGTGAACCGCTCCGCGGCATGCTGCCGCAGCCGCGATAGGAACCGGTCCGGTTCCTTCAGCGGTGCCCCGGGCCGCGGCGAGTTCTTCCCGAGCAGCGCCTGCGCCGTCATCCCGGTGAACTGCTCCAGATCCAGGGTGACAATGTCAGCGATCTCCTCCTCGAGGGAGCGCTCGGCGCCCGCCGACAACGGCAGCAGATAGCGGGCCCGGAAAGCGCTCCACAGCGGCGACAGCGCGGCGGCCCGGGCGAGAAGGGCGGGGTCGGCGTCCTGCCGTACCGCGTCCACCCAACGGCGACTGGCCGGATGGTGACCAGGTGTCTGCAGGGCGTGCAGACAGGCGCAGAGTTCGGCGAGCGGGGAGAGCCGCGGAGCCACGGCACGGTCCGGATCAGGACCGGGTTCGATCACAACGGGCATCCGCCGACCCTCAAGGATTGATCGCTTACTGTCAATCCTCTTGCTCCCGCGACGCCGGGGCACGCAGGATCCCCCGGCACCCTCCCCGTATCCGCACCTCCGCGCTGGAGCTCCCTCATGTCCCCGTTCCTTCCCCCCAGGCCGGTCCCCCGCCCGCCCGGCCCGCGCCGACCGGCGCTGTTCGCCCTGTTGGCCATCGTGCTCACCGCCGCTCTCGGCGGCTGCGCGTTCGGCCCGGTCGACTCCGGCGCCACCGTCGAGGACTACCCCGCCCGGGGGTTGGCGATCCTCGCCCCCGGGAGTGTCGGCGGCGGCTTCGACTCCCGTGCCCGTGGCATCGGTTCGGCCCTGAACAAGTGTGGGATCACCGGTCAGGACGTCACCGTGTCCAACGCCCCCGGCGCCGCCGGAACCATCGGCCTGGCCCGGATGGCGGGCCGTGCCGACGACCCGTACCAGCTGATGACCATGGACACTGTCACCCTCCTCGGCGGTGAGATCCAGAACCACTCGCCGGTTTCCCTCACCCAGCTCACCCCGATCGCCGGCCTCACCGTCTCCACCACCGCGATCGTCGTACCCGCCCGCTCGTCGTACCGCGACTTCGCCTCCCTGATGCGGGCGATGGCGAAGAACCCGCGTGGCACGAAGTGGGTCGGCGGGTCGCTCGGCGGCCCGGACCACATCACCGTCGCCTCGCTCGCCGAATCCGCGCATGTGATCCCCGACAAGGTCACGTACGTGCCCACCGGCGGCGGGGGCGAGGTCCTCAACATGCTGCTCAGCGGTGTCGCCACAGCAGGGCTCTCCACGCTCTCCGAGATCCGCCCCCAGGTCGAGGCCGGAAAGCTGCGCATCCTCGCGGTCAGCGGCGGGGAGTCACCGAAAGACCTCGGATCGCCGCCCACACTGGAACACCTCGGCTACGGCAAGGACGCCGTGAACGCCATCGGCGGCGTGATGGCCCCGCCCGGGCTCAACCGCACCGAACAGCGCGCGGTCGTCGCACTCATCGACAAGATGCGCCACACCGACTGCTGGAAGCGCACCCTGCGCGAGAACGACTGGGGCGCGGTCTGGCTCCCCGGCAAGAAGTTCAGCGATCTGATCCACCGTCAGCGTGGCCAGGTCGGCGGTGTCCTGAAAGAGGTCGGACTCGGATGACCACACCCGCACCCGTCCCCGACAACAAGCGTCCGCTCGCGCCCCGGATCACGGCCGCCGCCCTCCTCGCCGCCGGATTCGCCGTGCTGGCCTTCGCCTTCGCCATCCCCGACGCCGCCCTCTCCGAAGGCACCGACGTCGGCCCGCGCGCCTTCCCCCTCCTGGTCGGCGCCGGGCTCACCGTCGTCGCCGCCCTCAACGCCGTGCAGTGCTTCCGCGGCACCGACCCCACCCAGGACGGCGCGGCCCGCGAGGAAGCCAGGGTCACCGAGTGGCGTCCGGTCGGCCTGCTGGTCGCCGCTCTCGCCGCGTACTGCCTGACCCTCGAGTTCTTCGGCTACTGGCAGACCAGCACGGTCCTGTTCGCTGTCGTCGCCCGTGTCCTCGGCAGCCGCCGCACCGTGCGCGACCTGCTCATCGGACTCGCCCTCGCCATGACCGCGTATCTGCTCTTCGACCGGCTCCTCGGCATCCATCTCCCGCCCGGCTACCTGCGATTGGCGTTCTGACCCATGGACGTGCTCTCCCACCTCGGCGACGGATTCGCCAACGCCTTCAGTCCGGTGCACCTGCTGCTCGCCTTCGCCGGCTGCCTGCTCGGGTCCCTGGTCGGTGTACTGCCCGGACTCGGCCCCGCCACCACCGTCGCCCTGCTCCTGCCCGTCACCTACGTCGTCGACCCCGTCGGCGCGCTCGTGCTCTTCGCCGGCATCTATTACGGAGGCATGTACGGCGGCTCGACCACCGCGATCCTCCTCAACGTGCCTGGCGAGACGGCCTCCGTTCCCACCACCCTCGAGGGCTTCCCGATGGCCCGTGCGGGCCGGGCCGGCGCGGCCCTCGCCACCGCCGCCATCGGCTCCTTCGTCGCCGGCACGATCTCCACCGTCGGCATCACCTTCGCCGGGCCCGCCTTCTCCGCCATCGCCGAACACATTCAGCCCGCCGAGTACTTCGCGGTCATGGTGCTCGCCTTCGTCACCGTCACCGCGGTCGTGGCCGAGGCCCCGCTGCGCGGATTGTGCAGCCTCTTCCTGGGGCTCGCCATCGGCCTTGTGGGCATCGACAGCCTCACCGGTCAGGCTCGCTACGCCTTCGGCATCCCCGAACTCTTCGACGGAATCGCCCTGGTGGCCGTCGCCGTCGGCCTCTTCGCCATCGCCGAAGCCCTGTACACCGCGGCGCGGCTGCGCCGGGCGCCCGACCCCGATCCGCTGCCGCTGCGCGGCCGCGTCGGCATGACCCGCGACGACTGGCGACGCTCCTGGAAGCCCTGGCTGCGCGGCACCGCCCTCGGCCTGCCCATCGGTGCGCTCCCGGCCGGCGGCGCGGAGATTCCCACGTTCCTCAGCTACAACCTGGAACGCCGACTCTCCAAGCACAAAAAGCAGTTCGGCAGCGGTGCTATCGAAGGCGTCGCCGGCCCGGAAGCCGCCAACAACGCCGCCTTCTCCGGTGTCCTCGTCCCGCTGCTCACCCTCGGCATCCCCACCTCGGCGACCGCTTCCATGCTGCTCATCGCCTTCCAGATGTACAACGTCCAGCCCGGACCGCAACTCTTCGAGACCCAGCCGACGCTGGTATGGACACTGATCGCCAGCCTCTACATCGGCAACGTGGTGCTCCTCGCCCTGAACCTGCCGATGATCCCGCTCTGGGTGAAGATCCTGAAGATCGAACGCCCCCTGCTCACCGCCGGAATCCTGCTCTTCGCTGCGCTCGGCGTCTACGCCCTCTCCCAGAACCAGTTCGACCTGGGCATCGCCCTCGCCTTCGGCATCCTTGGCTTCCTGATGCGCCGCACCGGATACCCCGTGGCCCCTCTGGTCCTCGGTGCTGTCCTCGGACCCCTGACCGAGACCCAGTTCCGCCGCGCCCTCACCCTCGCCGAGGGCGACTGGACCGTCTTCGTCACCCGCCCCCTCTCGACAGCCATCCTTGCGCTGGCTGCCCTCGCCCTGATCGGCCCGCTGTTGATGCGACTCATCCGCAAACCGGCACCGGATGACGGCGAGGCCGATGTGACAGTGCCCGAAGGCAGCCACCATGCCGGCAATGCTGCGCCACGATGAGCCCTGCCGCCCCCGACTTGGGGCGGCAGGGCCGTGACTGGCGGAAACAGGTCCGCGCCGAGTCGCGCACGCCTTCACCGGACAGCTGAAGTCGCCGGCCGGCAGCCGCCCAGCACAAGATGCTGCCTGGACGAAGGAGCCTCGTCTGGGGCGGACAGCCGCCGACCGTCACTCTGCGCCGACTCCCCCGCGGACAGCGCGCACGTCGCGTCTTCACCGTCGTACGCCGCGGACGCGCCGAGCACCCCGCCATCCTGGCCTGCCGGAACGTTGACGCGTCGGCGCAGCGCCGAGGTCGGCATCATGACCGTGCGGGCGCGACGACCAAGGGTCACCCTGGTGAGGCCCGTTCGCATGCCGGTTCGGATGGCGGCCTCACTGGAACTGATTCGCACCAGTCACAGAACTCATCCGCCCAGCAGTCAGTGCGCGAAGACGGTGCTCGCGAGGATCACGTGGACCGCGGTGCCGCCGAGGATGCTCAGCAGGGCGTTGCGTCGCCATAGGTGCAGGCCGATGGTGACCGCCAGGGCTGCGAGTGGGGCGATGGCGCGTGCCTGGGTCACGGGAAGGTCGCGCAGGCAGTAGGCGAGCAGGATGACCATGACGCCGGCCGGCATGCGGGTGCTGAGGTACTGGACGGTGGCGCTGGCCCGCATGGGGGCCAGGGCTGCGAAGGGCAGGGCGCGCAGGGCCCAGGTGATGGCGGTGGAGACGGCGACCGCGGCGAGCAGGTAGGGGGTGTCAGGCATGGCTGGTCCTCGTGCGGGCGGTGAGATGCCGGGCCAGGAGGCCGACCGTGAAAAGGGCGAACGCGGCCGGCAGCATTTGGGCGGGGAAGAGAAGGCGGGCGGCAAGTGCGCTGAGCAGAGCCAGGACGGGAGTCGGCAGGTCATCGTGCCGGTCGCGGATCGCGTCGAGGGCCAGGACGGTGAACAGGGCGGTCAGAGCGAAGTCCAGGCCGGTGACGCTGTCAGGGATGAGTGAGCCGAGTAGTCCGCCTGCGGTGGCGCCGCCGACCCAGTACAGATGCATGAACAGTTGGAGCCACAGGATGCGTCGGCCTGACCAGGATCGGGCGTGTTCGCCGGTCGTCAGGGCGTATGCCTCGTCAGTCAGGGCGAAGGTGCTGTAGGTCTTCGCGAGGCGCCCGTTCACACGGTGCAACGGGAAGGACAGCGTGTAGAAGATGTGGCGGATGTTGACGAGGAAGGCCGTCAGGGCGATGGTCCCCAGCGGTGCGACCGCGGCGACCAGGCCGACGAGCACGAATTCGAACGATCCGGCGTAGATGAGGGCCGTGAACGCGCTCGCCCACCACCACGCCAAGCCGGACTGGGTGACGACAACCCCGAAGGCGACGCCGAGCGGCACCAGCCCCAGGCCCACGGAGGCGGAATCCTTGAACGCGGCCGGCGCCGCGGCTTTCCGAGACGGAACCGGCAGCGATGGAGGGGGCGGGGGCGCAACAGAGGCCGGGGTTCCGGTGGCAGGCCGAAAAGCGTCGTCGACAGCGGACGGAGGTATTCCCATGCGGAAATATTAGGACAGAAATGGCCTAATATGGTTGCCGATAATGGCTCAGAGATCCGAAAAGGGCAATCAAATGCATGTGGATCGTATCGACCGTGAAATTTTGTTTCATCTGAGTCAGGACGGCCGACTCACCAACGTCGAACTCGCCAAACGCGTCGGCCTGACCCCACCCCCATGCCTGCGCCGGGTCAAGCGACTGGAGGAGGCCGGCGTCATCAGCGGATACCGGGCCGTCATCGACCCCGTAGCACTCGGCCGCGGGCTGGAAGTCCTCGTCGACGTGGAGGTCAGCGCCACCGACCGCAAGACGTTCGAGGAGTTCGAGGAGACCGTCTCGTCCTACGAGGAAGTCATCGAGTTCCGGCGCATGTTCGGCCGCCCCGACTACTTCCTCCGCGTCGCCGTCGCCGACCACGCCGCCTACGAAGCCTTCCTCACCGGCAAGCTCAGCGGCCTGCCTTGCGTTCTCCGGCTCGAATCCCACCTCACCATGAAAAACGTCAAGACCAACCCCTGACGCCCTCCTACAGACTGCGCTGCCAGGTCTGGCCGACCAGGTCCTGGCCGAAGCTGTGATGGGACTCTTCGGCGACGAGTTCGAAGCCGTGCTTCTGGTAGATGCGCCGGGCCGACCCGAGCACGTCGTTGGTCCACAGGGTGATCGCCTCGTAGCCGGCTTCCCGCGCGAACTTCAGGCACTCCTCGACCAGGCGGGCTCCCAGCCCCAGGCCGCGCGCGTTCGGGTCGACGAGCAGCAGGCGCAGCTTCGCCGTCCGGTCGTCGTGACGGACGCAGAAGACGCAGCCGGCCCGCACCCCGTCGACCTCGGCGATCCAGGCCGCCTGCGGACCGGGTTCCTTCCCCTCCGCGTAGTCGGCGACGATCCGGCTGACCAGCGCCTCGAAGCCGATGTCCCAGCCGAACTCCCGGTCGTAGAACCCTCCGTGTGCCATCACCACCCAGCCCAGGTCGCCGGATCGGCCCAGCGGCCGGATAGCCACTTCCCGCTCTGCCATGTCGACCCCGACTCCCGCGTCTTCGCTCACTGAAACGACTGTTTCAGTAGACTAACGCGGTGAGCCGATCCGAACCAACCCCCTCCCCGCGCCGGCAGGAACTGCTGGAAGCGGCGTACGCCTATGCCCTGCGCAGCGGCCTGGGCGAGCTGTCCCTGCGTCCGCTGGCCGAAGAGATCCACTCCAGCCCGCGCGTACTGCTCTACCTGTTCGGCAGCAAGGACGGCCTGATCCGCGCCCTGCTCGCCCGGGCCAGAGCCGACGAACTGGCACACATGCAGCAGGTCGCCGAGTCGCGGGACGGGGCCGTGGGGCTCCAGCCAATCGCCCGGGAGCTGTGGCGATGGCTTTCCGACGAGACCCACCGCGGTCTGCTGACGCTGTGGGTCGAGAGCTACGCCCGTTCCCTCATCGAACCCGACGGGCCGTGGACGGGGTTCGCCCGCGACACGGTCAGCGACTGGCTGGCCCTGCTCGCCTCCGGCCAACCCGCCGCGCTACGTGACACCAAGGCCGCTCGCACCCAGCGCACCCTCGTACTCGCAGTCCTGCGGGGCGCGATGCTGGACCTGCTCGCCACGGGCGAGACCGCGCGCACCACCGCGGCGGTCCACCATCAGTTGGCCGCACTGGGGTGACGAGGGCCCGTCTCGGTCACGCGGTGCCGCAGTGGTCTTGCCATCAGGGCTACGCGCTCTGGTCACCTCACCGGCCGTGCAGCCAGGTCGAGTTCGAGCCGGCCGTTCATGTCGAGTTCGAACCGAACTGCTCGTCAGGTCGCCGAGCCGCGTGCGGCCGCCTGCTCGCCGAACCGGCTGTTGGCGCCGCCGCCTCGATCGGGTAGTTGCTGACGCTAGCTCTGCGGGACGTCCTTGACGTACACGATCCCGTCGTAACCGGCCAGGTGGGCCGGTTCGAGTGGGGCGTAGCCGTAGTAGGGGGACACGCGGGGAGCCGGCTGTGCACCACCGAGGGCGGCTGCCAGGCGGTGGGCGTCGACGACGTAGCGGTCCTCCGGAAGCGCGTACAGGAGACCTTCGACGGTGTCCGGGGACGGGGTGTCCACCCCCTGGTGCCGGATCGTGCCGAGGCCCGTGGCCAGGAAGGCGTACTCCTCGCCCAGACGAGAGCTCACGAGCGCACCGGCGCTCCACCACTCCACCAGCCGGCCGCCCATCCGCATCGAGCTCTTGTCCCGCTGAAGGTGACCGTTGTGGGCGTGGATCAGTGCCGGGTCCCGTTCGGCGAGGACGAGGAGGTTGGCGGCCATCATCGAATCCCGCAGGCCGACGAGCCGCGTCATGCGGCTCGGTGAGGTGTCGGCCATCCAGAAGTGGTAGCGCAGCAGGCCGGTTGCGGTGCGCCCGTACAGGCGCGCCCGGTCCCATTCGTCCCGCGATGTCGCCGTGATGATGTGCGGCGTCTGCTCGTCGAGCAGCGCCACCAGATCGTCGGCGAGCAGCCGCAGCTCCCTCGCCTCGGCGGACTGCCCCACGGACTCGGCCGGGTCCGTCATCGCCGCGGGAGTGGTCCACCGGTCGTCGGCGCCGAGCAGGCGGTCGAGTGTTTCCGTCGTGCAGGGAAGCAGGTCTGCGTCCACCCCGGCCGAAAGGCAGCCGTGCAGTGCGGTGAGGGCCTGCCGGGGGCTCGCGGCGCCGGTGATCTCCAGCGGGCCGTCGAAACCGGCGAAGCGGAGCCGCTCGGGCGCGGGTCGGCCGTCGTTGTGGGCGCGCATCCAGCGTACGAGCTCGCGGTTGGCCGCAGACGCGCCCCAGCCGTGGCTGAATCCGTGCTCCATGACTTCGTCGAGGGTGCCCGTGCCCGTGGTGACGTAGTCGTCCACGACCAGGCCCATCATGCAGTCGCTCTCGATCGCGATCGTCCGGTAGCCCTCCTGCTCCACGAGTTGCCGGAAGAGCTCGTTGCGCAGTTCGAGCAGAGCGTCCTCACCGTGGGTGGGCTCCCCCAGAGCGAGCAGCCGCGGCCGGGCCGGGAACAGCCCCATGACGGCAGTCGCCTCAACGGGGTGGGCGGTGTCCTTGATGTCAGTAGCCATGCCTTAAACGCTATCGTTGAACTTTCGATTGAAACTTTTCCGCGAAATCGGCAGAGACCTGGCGGGCTCATGGAATCAAACCTTCAAAGCCGTGTGCGGCTCAGGCCGGTCGATCTGGCGCGCGAGCACGGTCTGTCGACACAGGCGATCAGGAACTACGAGGAGGCCGGCATCCTTCCGGCCGCCCGTCGCACACCCCACGGCTACCGCACCTATACGTCGCTGCACGCGGGAGCCCTGCGCGCGTTCCTCGCCCTGCTGCCCGGCCACGGCCACCGGACGGCGACGTCGATCATGCGGGCGGTAAATCAGGGCACGGCCGAGGAGGCGTTCCGCCTCATCGACGAGAGTCACGCCCAGCTCCTCGACGACCGCCGGACCCTCCAGGCCGTGGAAAGCGCACTTGGCGACCTGGAGCCCACCACGGCGCCCGAGCCCGGTGCGGGATCCGAGCCCGGCGGCACGTTCATCGGGCCGCTGGCCGGGAAGCTGGGAATCCGGCCCGCGACGCTGCGCAAATGGGAGGGCGCCGGGCTGGTGCGCCCACGCCGCGACCCGCAGACCGGATACCGCGTCTACGACGACGCCGATGTACGGGACGCCCGGCTCGCCGATCAACTCAGGCGGGGCGGCTACCTGCTGGAGCAGATCGCCCCGCTGATCACTCAGGTGCGGGCGGCCGGCGGCCTTGCGCCGCTGGAGGCCGCACTGAGCGACTGGCACGGCCGGCTGTCCGCCCGCGGGCGGGCCATGCTGACCGGAGCCGCAGAGCTGGAGGCGTACCTCCGCGAGCGCGGCTGAGGCTTCGGTCGGCATCCGAAGAGAAACGGCTTCGGTCGGCATCCGAAGAGAAGCAAGGACCAGTGGCGGTCCTTCGCGGCCGGCGCCTGCAGCATCTCCCTCGGCGGGATGACACGCGTCGCCACCCGGGTGGAGAAGCAGAGCTGGGTCGAGCGCACCAAGTGCGCCCAGGGCGGCTTCCCGCCCTCTGTCATCCGCCGGAATTCCTGCGGCCGCGCCGGCGCCAGTGCCACACTGCGCCGACCGCGACGGAGGCAATGAACAGGACGATGCCCACGACCGGCCAGTTGCTGCCGGCGATCCGCACGCCCGTCAAGAGAGCGGCCACGACCAGGACGACCGGCAGCAGCAGGGAAAGGAGGGTGCGGGCGGCGCCGGCGATCAGGGAAGGGTCGAGGTGCGACCGCCGCCGCGAGACCGGCGCGGAATCGGTGAAGTAGAAAGCTGTGGCCCGGTCTGTCAATCGGGTGGTGGCCTGGTGGTACGACATCGCCATGTAGGGCAGCCAGATCAGGGGGGCGACGATCCCCACCACGAACACCGACCCCAACAGAACCCATCGACCTGCCTGCACCAGCCTGTGTGACCAGCCGGTGTGCTCGGACGCGGTGAGCAGTCCCAGCACGCGAGCCATGCGCAGGATCAGGTACCACAGCACAGCGGGACGCCGCAGCGCGGATCGCTTGCCGGTGGCCGCCTGTTTCCGATGGCAGGCCGCGAGGGCGTCCCGGGCCTGGCCGACGCTCTCGTGCACGCCCTGGAGGACGAGGAGTTCGGCGGCGCGGTCGTCGGCCGTGGGATCGCCGCCTTTCAGAACGGCCAGCTCCAGGACCGTACGGGCCTGGCGGAGCAGCGCAGCACAGAACGCGACCGGTACGAAAATCAGGAACGGGCCGCCGACGAAGGCGCCCTCGGACACCGTGGCACGCCACCCTCTGGCGATCACCAGTGCGCGGAGCCCCGTCGCATCCATATCCGGGTGGTCCTTCTTGATACGGGCGACCGAGCGGGCGGCGGTCGGGCCGAACCGCCGCACCGCGAAGGCGGCCAGGGTCTCGGGAAGGCACTGCGGATCGTGGAGTGTCGACCTGAACAGCCACCGTGCGGGCGACAGCCCCGGAGCGGTGTCAGGGGGTGTTGATCGCGAGTCCGGCACGGGGTGGCTTCGGTTTCATCGCGTCCTGCGGCCAGGTGACGACCGCCGCGTCTCGAACCTTGATCAGTTCTTGCTTCTGCAACTGGAGCAGCGTGGCCTCGACTGCTTCGGCACTGCGGGACGCGTCGAACTTCGAAACGGTCAGCGTGGCCACGCTCGTCCTCCAGCGATCAGCCGGTCCTGGGGCGGTGCACATCAGTAAACGCCGAAGGCCCAAAAGGTGCATCTTGGATAAGCCAGCGACCATGAAGAAGATCTCGAAGCGTGCCCGCGTCCTGACCGGTGGTGCGGCCCTGGCCGCGGTCGGGGTCGGCGTCTTCGGAACTGTCTCGGCGAACGCCGCGACCCCGGCCGCCGCTCCCGCCGCCGCGGTCGCCAAGGCCGACGTGAAGAACAAGAACACGACGCAGTCGACGCACCTCACGATCGACGCGGCCACGAAGGCGGCGCAGGCGGCCCTGGACGCCGCCGAGAAGGAGAACCAGCACGTCTCCGTCGCCGTCGTCGACCGCAACGGCAATTCCGTCGTCACCCTGCGCGGCGACGGCGCCGGCCCGCAGGCGTACGAGTCGGCGGAGAAGAAGGCCTACACGGCGGTGTCCTGGAACGCCCCCACCTCGGAGCTGGCCAAGCGCCTGACGAACACGCCGAACCTCAAGGACATCCCCGGCACCCTCTTCCTCGCGGGCGGCGCCCCCGTGACCGCCAAGGCCGCCCCCATCGCCGGCATCGGCGTCGCCGGCGCTCCCTCCGGCGACCTCGACGAGAAGTTCGCCCAGGCCGGCGTCGCCGCCCTCGGGAAGTAATCCCCGTAGTCCTGGGGGCAGGCGTCCGCCAGTCCTGGGGTCAGGCGTCCGCGCTGCCGCGCGTGGCAGGCGAAGCCCGCGCCGACCCACCCGGTGTCGGCTGACGGTATCGGTGGCGGGTACCGACGCGTGATCGCTTGCGCGGCGCGACCGTGGTGCTCGGGCAGTGGCGCCCCTACCGCGTCGACGATCTCGAAGGTGGTGCTCAGGCAGTGTGCGCCTCCACCGCGTCGATGATCTCGGGCCAGAGTTCGCGCGGGCGGTCGTGGCCCATGTCGGGGATCAGCAAGAGCTTCGCTCCGGGTACGAGTTCCGCGGTGCGTTCGCCTCCGCTCGGGGCGATCAGCGTGTCGTCCGAGCCGTGGATCACCAGAGTTGGCACCCCTAGGGTCCGGAGCGCCTCCGCACGCGAACCGTCGAGGATCATCGCTCCGAGTTGGCGCCCGACTCCCGCCGGGTAGTAGGCCCGGTCGTAACTGCCGGCAGCCAGCTCGCGAAGGGGTGCGGCGTCGCCGTATCGCCTGGACGCCCACACCAGTTCGCGATCCGCCGCTGCGATGTATCCCTCGCGGTCCGCCGGCTTCGGGCTCAGGAGCACCGCTTGGGCCTCGGGGTCGGACCGGCCGTATTCGGGTTCGCCGGTCGAGGACATCATCGACGTCAGGGTCAGGACCCGGGCGGGCTGGGTGATGGCCATCTTCTGGGCGATCATTCCGCCCATCGAGGTCCCGACCACGTGAGCGCCTTCGATGCCGAGCGCGGTGAGCAGGTCGAGGCCGTCGGCTGCCATGTCCGTCAAGGTGTACGGGATCATGGCGAGGGCAGAGGCAATGTCTCCCGAGCTCACAGCCGCGACGAACCGGCCCATGTCGACGGGGTGGTCGTCGAACTTGGTGGACAGCCCGCAGTCGCGGTTGTCGTAGCGGATCACGTAGCGGCCACGGTCGGCCAGTACACGGCAGAAGTCCTCGTGCCAGGCGATCATCTGGGCGCCGAACCCCATCACCAGCAGGACGGGCGGGTCAGCAGGATCACCGAACGTCTCGTACGCGAGGGACATTCCGGGCGAGACTTCGACAAGTGGCATGCCCGGATCTTCCCAGCATCGGCTGTCGCCGCGCATGCGGAATATCGGCCGCCGGATGTTGGTGGTGTCCATGCCCTCCACACCTCACACCGACCCATCGCGCCCAGCACCCCTGGCCCGTGGCCGAGGGTGCGCAATGCTCCCCCGGCCACGGGCCCAGGCCGTGCGGTCGGTGATGTGTGTCCTCAGACCTTCGTGCTCCTCGCCTGGTGTGTCGTCAGGATGCGGTGGATCAGGCGGGCGCCCGCTCGGGCGGTGCGGTGGTCGGTGTCGAGGTCCGGGTTGAGTTCCGCGACGTCGACCACGAGCGGCTTTCCGCTTGCCGCCACCTTGGCGCAGACGTGCTCGATGATCTCCATCTGCACGCCGTGGGCGGCCGGGGCGCTGACGCCGGGGGCCACCGCGGCCGGGAGCACATCGAGGTCGATGCTGAGGTGCAGCACGTCATGGCTGTCGATGAACTCGTGCGTGAAGGCGTCGACCGCCGGGAGGTTGAGCACACCGCACTCGGTGTCCGGCAGGTAGCGTACGCCGAGCCGGTCGGCGGTGCGGAACAAATGCACGGTGTTGCTCGGCTGGCTGACGCCGAGCACCCGGTAGTTGAGCCGGTGCCCGCGCCGTTCCTCGCTCTGTGCCATCTGCAGGAACGGCGTTCCCGAGCTCGCGCGCACGTCGTCACGGAGGTCGAAGTGCGCGTCGAGGTTGAGCACTCCGAGCCGCCCGCCGGCCTGGACGGCCCGCGTGGAGACGAGGCCCAGGTACGTGCCGTACGCCACCTCGTGGCCGCCGCCGAGGACCACGACGGGAACACCCCGGTCGACGAGTGGGCCGACGACCTGCCCGAGGCGGTGGTGGCCCAACTCCAGTTCTCCGTCGGTGACTTCGATGTCTCCGGCGTCGAGCGCGGTCAGCGGAGCGGGCAGGGCCATCGAGGCGAGGGCGGCGCGCAGTTCGCGCGGGCCGTTCGCCGCGCCCTGGCGGCCCTTGTTGCGGCGTACGCCCTCGTCGCTGCGGAAGCCGACGAACGCGGCGTCCCACGGCCCCGGGGCGCCGGTGTCGGTGCTGATCGCGTGGTGCCAGCGCAGGTGCTCGTTCCCGGGGCCGTCGTCCCGGCCGTGCCAGCGTTCGGGGGCCGCGTCCACGGTGAGTTCGATCGTGGCGACAGCACTCACCGGGAGTCGTCCCCCTCGGTCATCGGGATGCGCACGCCGCGGTCCTGTGCCACGGAGGCGGCGTGCTCGTAGCCGGCGTCAACGTGGCGGATGACGCCCATGCCGGGGTCGTTGGTGAGCACGCGCGACAGCTTCTGCGCGGCGAGTTCGGTGCCGTCGGCGATGCAGACCTGACCCGCGTGGATGGAGCGGCCCATGCCGACGCCGCCGCCGTGGTGGATGGACACCCAGGAGGCGCCGGAGGAGGTGTTCACCAGGGCGTTGAGCAGCGGCCAGTCGGCGATGGCGTCGGAGCCGTCGAGCATCGACTCGGTCTCGCGGTACGGCGAGGCGACGGAGCCGGAGTCGAGGTGGTCGCGGCCGATGGCGAGCGGGGCGGACAGCTCGCCGCTCGCGACCATCTCGTTGAACTTGACGCCGGCGCGGTGGCGTTCGCCGTAGCCGAGCCAGCAGATACGGGCGGGCAGGCCCTCGAACTCGACGCGCTCGGCGGCCATCTTGAGCCAGCGGTGAAGGTGCTCGTTCTCAGGGAAGAGCTCCATGATCGCGCGGTCGGTGGCCTCGATGTCCTTGGGGTCGCCGGACAGGGCGGCCCACCGGAAGGGGCCGAGGCCCTCTTCGAACAGCGGCCGGATGTGGGCGGGGACGAAGCCGGGGAAGTCGAAGGCGCGCTGGTAGCCGGCCTTGCGGGCCTCGTCGCGGATCGAGTTTCCGTAGTCGAAGACCTCGGCTCCGGCGTCGAGGAAGCCGACCATGGCCTCGACGTGGCGGGCCATCGACTCGCGGGAGCGGAGGGTGAAGTCGGCGGGGTCCTTGCGGGCCTGCTCGTGCCACTCCTCGACGCTCACGCCGACAGGGAGGTAGGCCAGCGGGTCGTGCGCGGAGGTCTGGTCGGTCACGATGTCGATCGGCGCGCCCATCTCGAGGAGCTGGGGGAACACCTCGGCGGCGTTGCCGGTGAGGCCGATGGACAGCGGGCGGCGGGCTTCCTTGGCCTCGATGGCGAGGCTCAGCGCGTGATCGAGGTCGTCGGCGGCGACGTCGAGGTAGCGGTGGGCGATGCGGCGCTCGATGCGGGTGGGGTCGACGTCGACGCAGATCGCGACGCCGTCGTTCATGGTCACCGCGAGGGGCTGGGCGCCGCCCATGCCGCCGACGCCGGCGGTCAGGGTGATGGTGCCCGCGAGGGTGCCGTTGAACTTCTTGCGGGCGACGGCGCCGAAGGTCTCGTAGGTGCCCTGCAGGATGCCCTGGCTGCCGATGTAGATCCACGAGCCGGCGGTCATCTGCCCGTACATGGTCAGGCCGCGGGCCTCGAGGGAGCGGAACTCCTCCCAGTTGGCCCAGTCGCCGACCAGGTTGGAGTTGGCGAGCAGGACGCGGGGCGCCCACTCGCTGGTGCGCATGACGCCGACGGGCTTGCCGGACTGCACCAGCATCGTCTCGTCGTCCTTGAGTGTCTTCAGGGTGCGCACGATCGCGTCGAAGGACGCCCAGTCTCGTGCGGCCTTGCCGGTTCCGCCGTAGACGACCAGGTCTTCGGGGTGCTCGGCGACCTCGGGGTCGAGGTTGTTCATGAGCATGCGCAGGGCGCCCTCCTGCTGCCAGCCGAGGCAGTTGAGTTCACTGCCACGGGGGGCGCGGATGTGGCGGGACTCGGGGGAAACGCCGGTCATGTTCTCTCCTGGTCGATGGCGGTGCAGTTGCGTGTTCCATGACAGGCGAGGCGCCGGACGCGTTCCAGCGACGGCCGCCGAGATTCTCGGATCCGAGAACGTCGCTGGCTGCCGGTGGTGTGCAGGCCCAGGGGCGCGGGTTCCGTGCGGGCCGCCTCGCCTAGGATTGCCGTGGTGTTCGCGATGTGGCGCGACGGATCCATGGGGTACGAGGACGGTGGACGGCTTGGTCGTGGACGCTGCGGAGATCGCCCGGCTCTATGCGCGGCAGACGCCCGGTTCCGCCCCGGCCTATCAGCGGATCAAGGACCTCGTGGCCGGGGAGATCGTGGGTGGGCGCTGGCGCGAGGGCGAGGCGCTTCCCTCGGAGAGTCAGTTCGTGGAGTCGCTGGGCCTGTCCCGTATGACGATCAACCGCGCCCTGCGCGAGCTGAGCGCCGCCGGGCTGCTCCGGCGCGTCATGGGCGTGGGCACGTTCGTGGCGCGGCGCAAGAGCAGTTCCGCGCTGGCCGGGGTGCACAACATCGCCGACGAGGTCCGGGACCGCGGCCATGGCTACTCGGCCAGGGTGCTGTCCCTGCGCGAGGAGCTCCCCGACCCCGAGATCAGCGCACAGCTCGGCCTCGACGGGCGGCGCAGCGCGTTCCGCTCACGTGTCGTGCACCTGGAGGACGGTGCGGCGGTCCAGTTGGAGGACCGCTACGTCCACCCGGACTTCGCCCCCGGCTATCTCGACCAGGACTTCACCGCGGGTACGCCGTTCACGTTCCTGTCCGAGGTCGCCCCGCTGGGCAAGGGCGAGCACATCGTCGAGGCGGTCCTGCCGTCCGCCGAGGAGTGCGAGATCCTCGGCATCGGCCCGTCCGAGCCGTGTCTGCTCATCCAGCGCCGCACCTGGTCCGGGGATGCTGTCGTGAGCGTCGCGCGGCTGATCCATCCCGGGTCCCGGTACCGCCTGGTGGGGACGTTCGACGCCCACTGAGTCGGGCTGCCGTCAGCGTGCCCGCGTCGGGGCCGGTTTCGCGGTCGGGCGCCGGCCGGACATCGCGGCCGTCAGCCGAGCCGCCCCTTGCTCCAGGACCTCGCGGACGTGGTCGGCGTCGTGCCGGCTGTAGTGCCGTTGCCAGGTGCTGCTGAGTGCGGCGACGGGCCGTTCGTTGTGGTCGAAGGCCGCGACGCCCAGCGACCGGAAGCCCTCGGAGACCAGCTCGACCTCCTCCGACCAGCCGCGTGCGCGGTCACGGGCCAGCAGGTCGAGGAGTTCCGACAGCGAGCGGGGTCCTTTGCCGGTACGCGTGATGAGATCCGCCTGCCGGGGGAAGAGCGCCCGCACCTGTGCCGGGGACACGTGGGCGAGAAGGGCGCGCCCGTTGGCCGTCAGGTGGGCGGGCAGCCGGACACCGACGTCGGTGACGAGGGAGATGTCCGCGTCGCCTGACCGGTTCGACGGGGGCCGTTCCTTGAGCAGGTAGACGGTCTCGGCGCCGTGGACGATGCCCAGGTGCACGGTCTGGCCCAGACGTGCCGAGGCGGTGCGCAGGATGGGACGCGCGAGGCGCTCCAGCGGTTCGTGGCGCAGATAGGCCGAGCCGATCTCGAAGGACGCGACCCCAAGACCGTACGCCTGCTCCTTGGGGAGGTAGGTGACGAAGCCGCGGTCCACCAGGACCGAGAGGACGTGGTACGCGGACGATCTGGGGATGTCGAGTTCGCGGGCCAGGGCCGCGGCCTGGACGGGGCCCGAGCGTCCGGCGAGGTGCAGCAGGATGTCCAGCGCGCGGCCGACGGCAGGCGAGGCGCTGGACGCCGTTGTCCGTTCACCCATTGGTCCACCTCTTGACTCATCTGTATATACAGGAATATACAAGGGCCTTCGTCATGCGGGAGTGCTGACGAACGCCGTCGACCGGCAAGTGATTCAGCCCCGCCACCTCACCCGGAACCCGGCGTTCCCAAGGAGGACCTGCTTTGTCCACCGACACCACGTCCCTGCAACGCGGACTCAAGTCCCGGCACATACGCTTCATCGCCCTGGGTTCCGCAATCGGGACCGGTCTCTTCTACGGCTCCTCGGAGTCCATCAAGGCGGCGGGGCCCGCCGTCCTGCTGGCCTATCTGATCGGTGGCGCCGCGGTCTTCCTCGTCCTGCGCTCGCTGGGCGAGATGGCGGTGAGCCGCCCGTGCGCCGGATCCTTCGGCGAATACGCCACAAAGTACCTCGGACCGCTGCCGGGTTTCCTCACCGGCTGGACGTACGCCCTCGAAATGGTCTTCGTCTGTCTGGCCGACATCACGGCGCTCGGCGTCTACATGAGCTTCTGGTTCCCGGACGTGCCACGGTGGATCTGGCTCCTCACGGCCGTCGGCATCATCGGCGCGATGAACCTGTTCAGCGTCAAGGTCTTCGGTGAACTGGAGTTCTGGCTCTCCTTCGCCAAGGTCGTCGCCATCATCGCGATGATCCTCGCCGGCCTTGCGATCATCGTCTTCGGGTTCGGCAGCAACGGCGACGCGGGCATCTCGAACCTGTGGAGCAACGGCGGGTTCATGCCCAACGGCATCCAGGGCCTGGTCCTGTCCTTCGCCGTGGTGATGTTCGCCTTCGGCGGCACGGAGATCATCGGCGTCACCGCCGGCGAGGCGCAGAACCCGGAGAAGACCATTCCGAGCGCCGTGAACTCCATCCCGATCCGCATCGTGCTCTTCTACGTGCTGACGCTCGCGGTCCTCATGTCGCTCAACCCGTGGGAGCACATCGGCGCGAAGGGCAGCCCGTTCGTCGAGATCTTCGCCGGCATCGGCGTCGCCTCCGCGGCCACCGTGCTGAACGTCGTGGTCATCATCGCGGCCCTGTCCGCGATCAACAGCAACATCTTCGCCGCCGGACGCATCATGTACGGCATGGCCGAGCGCAACCAGGCGCCGTCCGTCATGCGCCGCCTCTCCCGCAACGGCGTGCCGTGGATGACCGTCGTCATCATGATCGGCGCACTCCTCTTCGGTGTGCTCCTGAACTACCTCATGCCCGAGCGGGTGTTCCTCGTCATCGCCTCGATCGCGACCTTCGCCACGGTGTGGGTCTGGCTGATGATCCTCCTGTCCCAGGTCAGCGCGCGCCGCAAGATGTCCGCGCAGGAGGTCGCCGCACTGAAGTACCCGGCGCCGTTCTGGCCCTACGGCCAGATCATCACCATCGCCTTCATGGTCTGCGTGGTGGTACTCCTCGCGTTCTCGGACAGCACCCGGATCGCGCTGGTCGTCGGCGGGGTGTGGCTGGCCCTGATGACGTGCGTGTACTACCTCTGGCTGCGCCCCCGTGCCCGGCGGGCGGCAGCGGCCGACACCGTGCCGCAGGTCTCGTACGAGAACGAGAACGAGTCCGACGAAGGCCAGGACGCCTCGGACAAGGATGACGCCAGGGCCGGGATGGAGCCCGTGCACCAGCGATAACGGCGACAGAAAGGGCCGGCGGAACCGCGAGAGCGACGGTTCCGCCGGCCCTTTTCGCGTGGGGCCGGGACCGCCACCGCGCCCGTGATCAGCGCGAGATTCCGGTGCACGCGGCAACTGTCTGGGATCCCAGACAGTAACCCTCCGCAGCCACTGACGAAGACGTTCCGTTTTCGGGCTTCATGGAGTCATGAACGAAACCTTCGTAGGGGTCGGCCCCCTCTCCGTCGCCGATGTCGTGTCCGTCGCCCGGCACGGGGCCCGCGTGACCCTCACCCACGAAGCCCTGGGCGAGATAGCCCAGAGCCGCAAGGTGGTCGAGAACCTCGCCAACGACGTCGTGCCCCACTACGGCGTCTCCACGGGCTTCGGCGCCCTGGCCACCCGTCACATCCCGCTGGAGCTGCGCGCGCAGCTCCAGCGCAGCCTCGTGCGCTCGCACGCCGCCGGCTCCGGCGCCGAGGTCGAGCGCGAGGTCGTCCGCGGCCTCATGCTCCTGCGTCTGTCGACGCTCGCCACCGGCCGCACCGGTGTGCGCCCCGACACCGCCCAGGCCTACGCCGACCTGCTCAACGCCGGCATCACCCCGGTCGTCCACGAGTACGGCTCGCTCGGCTGCTCCGGCGACCTCGCCCCGCTCGCCCACTGCGCCCTCGCCGTCATGGGCGAAGGCCAGGTGCGCGACGCGAAGGGCGACCTGATGCCCGCCGCGGACGCGCTCGCCGCCGCCGGCCTCTCCCCCGTCACGCTGCACGAGAAGGAGGGCCTGGCCCTCATCAACGGCACCGACGGCATGCTCGGCCAACTCGTGATGGCCGCGCACGACTTGCAGATGCTGCTGCGCACCGCCGACATCGCCGCCGCCATGAGCGTCGAGGGCCAGCTCGGCACGGACGCCGTGTTCGCCGCCGACCTCCAGGCCCTGCGCCCGCACCCGGGCCAGGGTTCGAGTGCCGCCAACCTCACCGCCCTTCTGAAGGGTTCGGAGATCGTCGCGAGCCACCGCGGTCCGGAGTGCACCTGGGTCCAGGACGCGTACTCGCTGCGCTGCACCCCGCAGGTCCACGGCGCCGCCCGTGACACGCTGGCGCACGCCGAGACGGTCGCCGCGCGTGAGCTGGCCAGCGCCATCGACAACCCCGTCGTCACGCCGGACGGGCGCGTCGAGTCCAACGGCAACTTCCACGGCGCGCCCGTGGCCTGTGTCCTGGACTTCCTGGCCATCTCCGTCGCCGACGTGGCCTCCGTCAGTGAGCGGCGTACCGACCGCTTCCTCGACGTCGCGCGCAACCACGGTCTGAACGCCTTCCTCGCCGACGACCCGGGCGTGGACTCCGGCCACATGATCGCCCAGTACACCCAGGCGGGCATCGTCTCCGAGCTCAAGCGCCTCGCCGCGCCCGCCTCGGTCGACTCCATCCCCTCCAGCGCCATGCAGGAGGACCACGTCTCCATGGGGTGGGCCGCGGCCCGCAAGCTGCGCCGCGCCATCGACGGCCTGACCCGCGTGGTCGCCGTCGAGATCCTCACCGCGGCCCGCGCGCTCGACCTCCGTGGCCCCCTGGCCCCCGCGCCCGCCACGGCGGCCGTCCTGGCCGGACTGCGTCGCGATGTCGAGGGCCCCGGCACCGACCGGTACCTCGCTCCCGAGATCGAGGCCGCCGTGCAGTTCGTGGCCACCGGCGGCGCCCTCGCGGCCGCCGAGTCGGTGACCGGCCCGCTGGGCTGAACCGATCGGACGATCGGACCTGGTTCCTGTGACCGTTCGGGCCTGGTCCAAGTAAGCCGAACTCCCGCCGCCGGCCTGTCCGGCGGCGGGAGTTCGGCTTCTGCGTGGGGCGTACTGCTTCTAGGTGGGGTGTCCCGCCGTCTGCGTACGGGCCTGTGCGTCGGCCACCCCGCCGATGCGCCGGCTCAGTTGGTTCGCCGTACGGGTCACCTGCGCGGCGATCCGCCGCTGTTGCTCGGCCCCGACCTCGTCGCCGCGAAAAGTGACCGCGACACCGGCGACGGGGTGCGCGCTGTGGTCGAGGACCGCGGCCGCCACGGACGAGAAGCCCGGCGTCACCTCGCCGTCCTCCGTGGCGTACCCCCGCCGCCGCGCCTCCACGAGGAGTTGGCGGAGTGCGGTCAGCGAGCCGGGACCGGACTCGTTGCGCAGGACGAAGGCCGACGCGTCGGGGAACAGGGCCCGCACCTGCGCCTGCGGCAGACGGGCCAGGACCGCCCGGCCGCTGGCGGTGAGGTGGGCCGGCAGCCGGACACCGACCTCGGTCACCAGGGGCGCACGTCCGGGCGCCCGCTCCTCGATCACGTAGATGACCTCGCGGCCGTGCAGTACGGCGAGGTGGGCGTTGTGGCCCGTGCTGTCGACGAGCTTGGCCAGCGGCACCCGCGCCAGGCGCTGGAAGGGCGCCTGCCTGCTGTATCCGGAGGCGAGTTCGAAGGCGCTGACGCCCAGTCCGTAGCGTCGCTCCTCCAGCAGGTGCACGACGAAGCCCTCGCGCGCCAGGGTGTCGAGCAGGTGGTACGTCGTCGAACGGGGAAGCCCGACGTCACGGCTGATCGCCGCGGCGGGTACGGGCCCTGCCTGGCCCGCGAGATAGCGGAGGATGGCCAACACCTGGGCGGCGGCGGGAACGGGAGACATACCGGGAGGTTACGTCCGCCCGTCGGCCCCGCCCCGGACCACCCGTACGAAGTCTGGGATACGAGACGCAATGCGGGCGGCGGCCCTGGCACCGCCCCCGGCGCCTGGTGCTTGATGGAAGCCCCCGGTGCGGACGCGCGATGGAACGCCGTCCGCACCGGGGCACTCACTCATCCGCTGCCCGGCCGTGTGCCCACGGATCACGCCGCGCCGCCAGGACCTGGCCGCAGCATCCACGGAGAGATTCACATGCCAGTCCCCCAGCCCCTCGCCGAAGCCGGACGCGCCGGTGCTGATCTGCCCGGCGTCTCCACGCTCATCACGAACATCGGCGCCCTGGTCACCAACGACGCCACGCGCGGGACGGGTCCGCTCGGCCTGATCACCGACGCCGCGCTGGTCATCGACGGCACCGACGTCGCCTGGGTGGGCGCCCGGGCCGAGGCGCCCGCGACCGACCGCAGCTTCGACGCCCGGGGCCGGGCAGCCATCCCCGGATTCGTCGACTCGCACTCCCACCTGGTCTTCGCCGGCGACCGGACCGCGGAGTTCAACGCGAGGATGTCGGGCCGCGCCTACAGCGCCGGCGGCATCCGTACGACCGTCGAGGCCACCCGGGCCGCGCCGGACAGCGCGCTCCACGCCACCGCCGGGCGCCATGTGTCCGAAGCCCTGCGGCAGGGCACGACCACCGTCGAGATCAAGTCGGGCTACGGCCTCACGGTGGAACACGAGGCCCGGTCGCTGGCCGTCGCCGCCGCCCACACCGACGAGGCGACGTTCCTCGGCGCGCATGTCGTGCCCGCCGAGTTCGCCGAGGACCCGGCCGGCTATGTCGACCTGGTGACGGGCCCGATGCTCGACGCGTGTGCACCGCACGCCCGTTGGGCGGATGTCTTCTGCGAGCAGGGAGCCTTCGACGCGGACCAGGCACGCGCGATCCTCAAGGCAGCGTCCGCCCGCGGACTCCTGCCGAGGATGCACGCCAACCAGCTGAGCCACGGGCCGGGCGTCCAGCTCGCCGTCGAACTCGGCGCCGCCTCCGCCGACCACTGCACCCACCTCACCGACTCCGACGTCGACGCGCTCGCGCACGACGACACCGTGGCGACGCTGCTGCCGGGCGCGGAGTTCTCGACGCGGGCGACCTACCCCGACGCACGTCGTCTGCTCGACGCCGGCGCGACCGTGGCGCTGTCCCCCGACTGCAACCCCGGCTCCTCCTTCACGAGTTCGATGGCCTTCTGCATCGCCCTTGCCGTACGGGAGATGGGCATGACGCCGGACGAGGCGCTCTGGTCGGCAACGGCGGGCGGCGCACGGGCGCTGCGCCGCGACGACGTCGGCACGCTGTCGCCCGGGGCACGCGCCGACCTCGTACTCCTGGACGCGCCCTCACACGTGCACCTCGCCTACCGCCCCGGTCTTCCCCTCGTCTCCGCCGTCTGGCGCGCCGGCCGGTGCGTCGTCCGAACCGCCTGAGGAATCCCGCGCGCCACCCCCCCGTTCGATCACCGCCCTCCCGAGACACGACGTCACAAACGAGGAAGCCACACGATGGGTGACACACCCGCCAATCCGCCTGCCGGCGTGTACAGCAGCGTCCGTCAGCTGCGCGCCGACGCCTGGAGCTCACTGACCGAACTCGCACGCCAGTGGGCGTCCGACACCTCGAGCGCAGCCCGCCGGCAGGCGACGCAGGAGCGGCTGGACGAACTGTTCCGGCAGTTGCTGCCGATCGAGAACTGCTGGGCCTTCCCCGGCAGGTCCGCCTTCACCGAACTGCGCCGCCTGCGCACGGCCGAGGACCGGTACGGCCTGGCCCGGCGCACGGACGAACTGCATCGCGCCCTGGGCACGGAGTCCTACCGCAGCGCGACGCCCCGCAAGGCCGAGCCGATCGCTCCGGCCGGGGAGGAGCCGCTTCCGGGCGGGACGACGCCCAAGCCGTACTTCGAGGTCCTCGTCGTCGGCGAACTGACCGCGGCGGAGGAGGAGGCGCTGCGCATCTCGCTGCGTGGCCGGCGCCGCGCCGAGGACGAGTTCGTGTACGAGATCGTCGTCGCGCCCAGCTTCGAGGACGCGGTGATGGCGGTCCTGGTCAACCCCGGTCTGCAAGCCGTGGTCATCCACCGGAGGTTCGCCGACCGTTCCCCGTACGACCTGAGTGTCGTCGCGGGCCTCGTCGAGCAGCCGCAGGCCGACCCGTTGACGCAGGACGGGCCCTACGAGCAGCGGGCGCAGGCGCTCGGTGCGCGGCTGCTCGAACTGCGGCCCGAGATGGACCTCTATCTCATGACCGACGGCTCGGTGGAGCGGATCGCCGGTGTGCTCAGCAGCGGATTCGCCCGGGTCTTCCACGCGCGCGAAGGGCTGCTCGAACTCCACCTGTCGATTCTGCACGGCGTCGGCGAACGCTTCCGCGCGCCGTTCTTCACCGCGCTCAGAGCACACAGCAGACGTCCGACCGGTGTCTTCCACGCGCTGCCCATCTCCCGCGGAACGTCGCTGCTGACCTCGCACTGGATCCCCGAGATGGTCGAGTTCTACGGGCTGAACATCTTCCTCGCCGAGACCTCCGCCACCTCGGGCGGCCTCGACTCCTTGCTGGAGCCGACGGGCCCGCTGCGGGAGGCCCAGGACCTCGCCGCCAAGACGTTCGGAGCGCGCCAGTCGTACTTCGTCACCAACGGCACGTCCACCGCCAACAAGGTGGTCGTACAGGCGCTGGTGCGGCCGGGCGACATCGTCCTGGTCGACCGCAACTGCCACAAGTCCCACCACTACGGGCTGATGCTCGCGGGCGCCCAGGTGGTCTACCTCGACGCCTATCCCCTGGACCGCTACGGGATGTACGGCGCCGTGCCGGTGAAGGAGATCAAGCGCAAGCTGCTGGAGCTGCGGCGAGCCGGACTCCTCGACCGCGTCAAGATGCTGATGCTGACCAACTGCACCTTCGACGGCATCGTCTACAACCCGACGCGGGTGATGGAGGAGTGCCTGGCGCTCAAGCCCGATCTTGCGTTCCTGTGGGACGAGGCGTGGTTCGCCTTCGCCCGCTTCCACCCGGTCTACCGCCGGCGCACCGCCATGGCCGCCGCTCGCACCCTCACGGAGAACCTTCGCGGACAGGGCCTGGCCGACCAGTACGCCCGGCAGCAGCAGGAGTTGGGCGACGACCCCGACGACGAGACACTCCTCGACCGCAGACTCGTCCCCGACCCCGCCCAGGCCCGGATCCGGGTGTACGCCACGCAGTCGACGCACAAGACGCTCACCTCGCTGCGCCAGGGTTCCATGATCCACGTCTTCGACCAGGACTTCAGTCACCGCACGGCGGAGACGTTCCGCGAGGCGTACATGACGCACACCTCCACCTCCCCCAACTACCAGATCCTCGCCTCCCTCGACCTGGGCCGAAGACAGGCCGCGCTGGAGGGCTTCGAGCTGGTCCAGAGGCAGCTCGAACAGGCAGGGGTACTGCGTGACGCGATCGACCAACACCCCGTGCTCAGCCGGTACTTGCGCTTCCTGACGACACCCGACCTGATCCCGGGCGAGTTCCGGGCCTCCGGCGTGGAACAGCCGTTGCGGACGGGCCTGGCGCGGATGTCGACCGCGTGGGAGGACGACGAGTTCGTGCTCGACCCGACCCGGGCGACCCTGCACATCGGTCTCACGGGCATCGACGGGGACACGTTCAAGCACGAGCACCTGATGGACCGCTACGGGGTGCAGGTCAACAAGAGCACCCGCAACACGCTGCTGTTCATGACCAACATCGGCACCACCCGCAGTGCCGTCGCCTACCTCATCGAGGTGCTCCTCAAGATCGTCGAGGAACTGGAGGACCGCAAGGACGAGTTGGGCCCGCCGGCCCTGCGTCGACAAGACGCCGACGCCGCCCGGGACACGGTCGTCGCCCTGCCCGACTTCAGCTCCTTCCATCCCGCCTTCCGACCGGGAGGCCGTACACCCGAAGGGGACA
The DNA here is from genome assembly GCF_045040855.1 of Streptomyces sp. NBC_00009. Taxonomy (NCBI): domain Bacteria; kingdom Bacillati; phylum Actinomycetota; class Actinomycetes; order Kitasatosporales; family Streptomycetaceae; genus Streptomyces; species Streptomyces sp. NBC_00009. The sequence goes on along the minus strand of NZ_CP108312.1, from coordinate 8,135,005 downwards.
TCCGCCGGGCCTTCTACCTGGCGTACGACGAGACGCAGTGCGAGTACCTGTCGGCGGACGAGGTCACCGAGGCCATGACCGGCGGCCGGGACGTCGTCTCGGCCACCTTTGTGACGCCGTACCCGCCCGGATTCCCCGTGCTGGTCCCCGGTCAGGTCGTCAACGACGCCGTACTGGACTACATGCGGGCCCTCGACACCCGGGAGATCCACGGATACCGGCCGGAGACCGGGTACCGGGTCTTCACCGAGCAGGCATTGAAGGAGCAGCAAACGCTCCTGGAGTCCGGCAACGGCCCCTGGGCGGCGGCCTGATCGGTCCGGTCCGGTGTCGGAGCGCCCTCCTTGCCGGGCTTTGACGAGACCGACGCGCGCGGGAGCAAGGTCGATGCCTCGACACAAGATTACCGACCGCTTAGTATCCGCAGGCAGCGCACGCAACCCCCGCGTATCCCACGACAGACAGTCGCCGGCCGTCAGCCCTGGCAATCAGCGCGGACGGCCACGACGGAGAGGCCGCCCATGAACGGCGCGCAGTCGCTGATCCGTACTCTCGTCCGTACCGGTGTCGAAGTGTGCTTCGCCAACCCCGGCACATCGGAGATGCACTTCGTCGCCGCGCTCGACTCCGTACCCGAAATGCGCGGCGTGCTCGGCCTGTTCGAGGGTGCCGTCACCGGGGCCGCCGACGGATACGCACGTATCGCCGACAAACCGGCCGCCACGCTGCTGCACCTGGGCCCCGGCCTCGGCAACGGGCTGGCCAATCTCCACAACGCGCGGCGGGCCCACACCCCCATCGTGAACGTGGTGGGCGACCACGCCACCCACCACAAGAAATATGACGCTCCCCTGGAGTCCGACATCGATCCGGTGGCCGGTTCGGTGAGCGGCTGGGTGCGGCGCAGTGACCGGGTCGCCGAGGTCGGGGCGGACGCTGCGGCCGCGGTGGCGGCCTCGACGGAGGCGCCGGGACAGGTCGCGACGCTGATCCTGCCCGCCGACGCGTCCTGGGACGAGGGCGGCCAGGTCGCCGAACCAGTGCCCTCACGCACTCCCGCGGCCCCCGATCCGCAGACGTTGTCATCCATCGCCGACATCCTGCGCAGCGGCGAACCCGCCGCGCTGCTGATCGGCGGCCCGGCCTGCCGTGAGCCCGGCCTCCTCGCGACCAGCCGGATCGCGAACGCCACCGGCGTGCGCGCACTGGTGGAGACCTTCCCCGCGCGACTGGAGCGCGGCGCGGGTCTGCCCGCCGTCGAGCGCCTCCGCTACCTCGCCGAGCAGGCCGTCCGCCAACTGGACGGCGTCAAGCACCTGATCGTGGCGGGCACCCGCTCCCCCGTGTCGTTCTTCGCCTACCCCGGCAAGCCGAGCGACCTGGTACCGGAGGGCGCCCAGGTGCACACCCTCGCCGATCCGTCCCAGGACGTGGTCGCCGCTCTGGAAGCGCTGGCCGAGCAGGTGGCAGCGGACACGCTCCCGACCCTGGCCGAGCCCGCCCTCCCGTCGCTCCCGAGCGGCCCCCTCACCGCGAACAACTGGGCCGAAGTCGTCGGCGCCCTGCTCCCCGCCGGCGCGATCATCTCGGACGAGGCCAACACCTCCGGCGCGGCCCTGCCGGCGGCGACGGCCGGCGCGCCCCGGCACGACGTCCTCACGCTGACCGGCGGCGCGATCGGGCAGGGCATCCCGGTGGCCACCGGCGCGGCGATCGCGGCGCCGGACCGGCCGGTCATCAATCTGGAGGCCGACGGCAGCGCGATGTACACGATCTCGGCCCTGTGGACCCAGGCACGCGAGAACCTCGACGTCACCACCGTCATCCTGAACAACAGCGCCTACGCCGTACTGCGCCTCGAAATGCTGCGGGTCGGCGCCGACCTCTCGGGTCCTGCCGCGAAGACACTGCTCGACCTCTCCTCGCCCGACCTGAACTTCGCCAAGATCGCGGAAGGGATGGGTGTCCCGTCGTCACGGGCGACCACCTGCGAGGAACTCGCCGAGCAGCTCCGCCGCGCGTTGGCGGAACCGGGCCCTCATCTGATCGACGCCGTGGTCCCGCCTCACCTGTAGGGCGCGGCTGTCACTGCCCGGGGAGGCACCAGCACTTCCGCCACGACTACTCGGGCAGCGGCCGGTCCTGCACCACGTTCTTCATGACGAGGGTGGAGGTCAGGCGCTGCACGCCGGGCAGTTGGGCCAGTTGCTGGTCGTAGAGCTGCTGGTAAGCGGCGAGATCCGCGGTGGCGACGCGCAGCAGGTAGTCAGGGTCGCCGAAGAGGCGCTGGGCCTGGATGACGTGAGGGATGGCGGTCACGGCCTCCTCGAAGGCGGTGACGGTGTCGCGGTGCTCCCAGCGCAGGGTGGCGAAGACCAGGGCTTCGAATTCCAGGCCGACGGCCGCAGGGTCGACGACTGCGCGATAGCCGCGGATGGCGCCCGCGCGTTCGAGGTCCCGCAACCGGCGATGGCAGGGCGAGACGCTCAGCTGTACGCGCGCGGCCAGCTCGGTGATGGTCAGGCGGCCGTCCAGCTGCAGCTCGGTAAGAATTTTCCGGTCCATGGCGTCCATGGGGAAGATTCTCCCTCAGATGGCGCGATCATGAAGTAAACACAGGAACACTTTCGGACAGATCCAACCTAACCTTCCCTCTCAGGCATGGAACGTGAGAGGGAACGATTGATGGACACGACGACAGTGGCGGCATTTCTGGCGGTGGATCTTCTGCTGGTGTTCACTCCGGGCGCGGACTGGGCCTACGCGATCTCGGCCGGGCTGCGGGACCGGTCGGTCGTCCCCGCGGTCACCGGGCTGATAGCCGGATACGTGGGCTACACGCTGATCGCCGTCGTGGGCCTGGTGGCGATCGTGGCGAGTTCGGCGACCGTCCTCACCGCGCTCACCGTCACCGGCGCGGCCTACCTGATGTGGCTGGGCTGGGGCGTACTGCGCCGGCCGGCGGCCCTCGGCGCGTCCACCGAGCCGATGGCCACCTCGCGCGGGCAGATCATGCTCAAGGGCGCCGGGATCAGCGGACTCAACCCCAAGGCGCTACTGCTGTACTTCTCGCTGTTCCCGCAGTTCATCCACCCCGCGGACGGCTGGCCGGTCGCCGCACAGACGGGGTTGCTCAGCGCGCTCCACATAACGGCGTGCGCCGTCGTCTACCTCTCGGTAGGCGTTCTCGCCCGCACCGTCCTCAAGACCCGGCCTTCGGCAGCCCGGGCCGTCACCCGCGCTTCCGGAGCCATGATGATCGCCATCGGCGGCTTCCTTCTGGCCGAACGCCTGGCCGTCTGACGAAGGCGGCCTCACAGCGCTCCCCCACAGAACCCGATATCCGACGAAGGAGAACACGTGGAACGCCACGAGCACCAGGAGCATGCGAGCACCGAGGTGCAGGAGCGCGTGCGGGCCAGCTTCGACCGACAGGGACTGATGGCCCACCTCGGTGCGCGGCTCACACGCATCGCACCGGGCGTCGTGCACATCGCGCTCCCGGCCCGGCCCGAAGTCACCCAGCAGCACGGCTACTTCCACGCCGGCGCCACCAGTTCCATCGCCGACAGCGCCGGTGGCTACGCGGCCTTCACCCTGTTCCCCGAGAACACCGAGGTACTCACGGTCGAATACAAGATCAACCTGCTCGCGCCCGCCCTCGGGAACCACCTTGAGGCCGTAGGAACCGTCCTCAAGGCCGGGCGGACCCTGACCGTGTGTCAGCTGGAGGTCTTCGCCGCCCAGGACGACGGCACGCGCAAGCTCGTGGCCAACGGGCAGCAGACGCTGATCCGGGTGAACAGGACCGAGCAGTGAGCGGGGGCGACCCGGCCACGCCTCCCATCGAGCGTTCCCTCGACCTCAACTTTAGGGTGAGAGTCCGGCGTCCCTTCCCCTGCCGGCCACTGAGGTCAGCGCGCATGGTTGTGCATGACGTGCTTGGTGCGCGAGTAGTCGTCCAGCGCATAGACCGACAGGTCCCGGCCGTAGCCGGATCCCTTGAAGCCGCCCCAAGGGACTTCGGCGGCCAGTACGAGATGTGAGTTGCCCCAGACGGTTCCGAAGTCGAGTCGCGCGGCGACGTCGTGGCTGCGGCGGGCGTTCTCGGTCCACACCGATGCCGCCAGGCCGAAGGGGACGTCGTTGGCCCGCCGCACGGCCTCCTCCTCGTCGGTGAAGGTCTCGACCGTGACGACCGGGCCGAAGATCTCCTCGCGGGCGGCTTCGGCCCCTTCGGGTACGTCGACCAGCACGGTCGGGGCAACGAAGTAGCCGGGCCCGTCGATGCCGCCGCCTCCGGTCGCCACACGGACACCGTCGGCCTTCGCGCGTTCCACGTACCCCGTCACACGCTCGAAGTGTGCCTTCGAGACCATGGGGCCGACCTCGATGTCCTCGCCGGCGGTCGGCTCACCGATGACCAGCGAGCGGACCTCGCCGACGAGCAGCTCGACGAATTGCTCGGCGACGGATACGTGGACGAGTACGCGGCAGGCGGCCCCGCATTCCTGGCCCGAGTTCCAGAAGCCGGCGACGCGCAGCGCCGAGGCTGCGGCCGCGAGATCGGCGTCCGGGAAGATCACGACCGGGGCCTTGCCGCCGAGTTCGAGGTGTACGCGCTTCAAGGTCTCGGCGGCGGACCGGGCGACGGCGCGACCGCTGGGGACCGAGCCGGTCAGGGCGATCATGTCCACGTCCGGGTGCTCGGCGAGGCGGGCGCCGGCGGCCGCGCCGTATCCGGTGACGACGTTCACCACGCCGGGCGGCAGAAGATCGGCGACGAGTTCGGCGAACTTCAGGGTGGTCAGCGGGGTCTGCTCGGACGGCTTGATGACCAGGGTGTTGCCCGCTGCGAGAATCGGAGCGATCTTCCAGGCCGCCATGAGCAGGGGGTAGTTCCAGGGCGTGATCACGCCGATCACCCCGAGCGGCTCCCGCAGGATGACCGAGAGGTGGTTCTCGGCGTAGTCACCGGCAGCCATGGAGGTGGTCGCGCGCAGGGCACCGGCCATGAAGCGGAAGGTGTCGATGGTCATGTCGACGTCGTCGCGCGACACGGCGAACGGCTTGCCTGTGTTCGCCGACTCCAGCCTGCTCAGCAGCTCGGTGTCGGCGGCGAGTCGGTCGGCGATGGCGTGCAACAGCTCTGAGCGGTCCTTGGGAACCAGCCGGGCCCAGTGGCTCTTTGCGGCCACCGCGGCGGCGACCGCCCGGTCGATGTCCTCGGAGGTCCCCGCCGGAGTATGGGCGATGACGTCCTCGGTGCTCGGGTCGATCACGTCGATGACGCGCTCGGCCGATCCCCCGAGGAACTTCCCGTCGACGAAGTGACCGGCCGGAGGCAGGTCCGCCTCGGTGATCAGCGGTGGCGTCGCGTCCGCTGCGCGTCGAACCGTAGCCGTCGTGAGGTCGGCGCCAGTGGTCATGATCGGTGACTCCTTTGTGTGTGGTCGTGCGGGACAGCAGGGATGAGGAAGGGATCGGGCGGGATACGACGCCGGCGTGGCAGCCTAGGATCGTCCCGGGCTGCCACGCCTCCCGTCACCGTGCCGTCGACAGTTCGGACAGCGCCTCGACCAGGGACGAGATCCGTGCGGTCGTGGCGCCGTCGAGGCCGAGCACGGGCTCTCGGGGCTCTCCGACGGGGAATCCGGTGGCACCCAGGGCAGCCTTGACCGCCGGGATGAAGGGGGCGGACATCATCGCGTCCATCAGCGGCCAGATGCGGGCCCACTCGGCTCGCGCACGGTCGAGTTCGCCGGCGCGCAACGCGCGGTGGATCGAGACGAGTTCGGCCGGCATGACGTTCGCCGTCCCGGCCATGACACCGGCGGCGCCCTCCGAGATCGCGGTGAGGAGCAGGCTGTCCCATCCGACGAAGGTGGAGATGACGTCACCGTGGCGGTGGATCAGCTGTCCGGCCTGGGCCATGTCGGCACTGGTGTCCTTGATGTACTGGATGTTCTCCACCTCGCGGGCGAGCTGCGCCACGGTGTCCGGCGAGAGGTTTACGCCGGTGGCTCCCGGCAGGTTGTAGAGCATGACGGGGATGTCCACGGCGTCCGCGACGGTGCGCAGGTAGCGCAGGGTCTCGTCGAGCGTGAGCGGCTCGTAGTACGGGGCGACGACCATCAGTACGGAGGCGCCCGCGTCCTGTGCGTGGCGGGAGAGTTCGACCGCCTCGCGGGTGCTCAGCGCTCCGGTCTGCGCGACGACCGGGATCCGTCCGGCGGTCTGGTCGATGACGGTCTCGACGACGTGGCGGCGCTCGGCCGCGCTCATCGCGGCGAACTCGCCGGTGGAGCCGCAGGCGACGACGCCGTCGACTCCGCCGTCGATGCTGCGGTCGACCAGGCGGCGCAGGGTCTTCTCGTCGATCTGGCCGTCCTGTGCGAACGGGGAGGCGAGTGCGGTCAGGACGCCGCTCAGCTGGGAGGACATGGTGATGCTCCTGGAGGAAGTGAAGTGGTCTTAGGGGTACGGGAGTTCAGAGCGTCGCGTGCATCGGGTGCGGGGCGCTTCCGCGGTCGGTGGCCAGCAGGCTCTGCGCCTCTTGCGCGGCCGACAGGCCGGTCTGGATCGCGGTCTCGGTGTAGAGGGTGCCGAGGTAGTCGCCCGCGAGGAGGACACGCCCGGTGCGGCGGGTCAGGGCGGGCTGCAGCTTCCCGCGGCCTGGGAAGCAGTAGGGCGCGCCGGTGGGCCAGCGCTGGACCTCGGCCTCGACGACCTTGTCGGAGAAGCCCGGCAGGACCTGGTCGAGGTCGTCGAGGTAGATCCGGCGGATGTCGTCGTCGTCGAGTTCGAGGAGGCGGCGGGCCAGGCTGCCCGGCGAGAACGTCATGAGGCTGCTGCCGGGGCGGCGTTCTCCTTCGCCTTCCAGACCGCGCGCGATGTTCGACAGGTTCAGCGCGACATTGAAGGAGCGCTTCGGTGTCGCGATGGCGTAGGCGCCGTCCCAGACCTGCCGTCCGGTCTCGTTCGTGAGGAACGCCGCGCTCACGTACGGGCCGTAGACGACCTTCGAGAGCGCCTCGCGGACGTCGCGGTCGAGGTCTACGGCGACCCGGTGGCTGACGGTCGCCGGTGTGGCGAGCACGACGCAGCGTGCCTCGACCTCCTGCTCGACCCCGTCCTGACGGTAGCGGACGACGACCGAGTCCTTCTTGTGGACGATCTCGTCGACGGTCGCGCGCAGCCGCACCCGGTCCGACAGAGACGCGGCGATCGACTCGGTGAGCGTAGAGGGGCCGCCGATGATGCTCTGCGAGAGGCCGGCGCCGATGTTCCACACCAGGCTGAAGTAGCCGACACCGGCACCGGCGGAAAGCTGGTCGATGTCGGCGGCCGAGCGGGTCACCGTCGGCTTGAACAGCTCTACGGCGTCCTGCGGGAGGTCCCCGATGAAGTCGGCGAAGCTGCGGTCGTTCATGAAGTCGTAGACGCGCTGCTGGCGGGTGGCCTCGTCCTCGCCGGGCCGAAGGCGCACGATCCGGGCGTACTTGGCGACGGCGAGGGCGACCTTGGCGCCGGCCTTCACCATGCCGACGCGGGCGTCCCACGACATCGGGATGCGGAACGGGTAGCTCTCCACCCGGCCCTTGAGCAGCAGCTTGCCGTTCATCGAGAGACCGGCCAGCGATCCCGTCACCGGGGTCGAGTCGATGCCGGTGTCGCGCAGCAGCCACGCGGTGGAGGAGTCGCCGCCGGCGTAGACGTGTCCACCCCAGTTGAGCCAGTACGGTCCGCGGCGCTCGGAGCGGATGCGTCCGCCGACGCGGTCCTCGGACTCCAGAAGGAGGGTGTCCCAGTGCCTCAGTCGCCGGCCCGCGGCCAGTCCGGCGATGCCGCCTCCGACGATCACGACGTCTTTCATCGGTAATCTCCTGGATCTCTCTGCGAGTTGAACGGTGTGGTGTGTCGTGCGGCTGTACGGGCGGCCTCGCGTGGTCAGACCTTGGCGGGGCTGGGGGCAGGCTCGGTGCGGGGCGTCAGCGCCGCGGACTCGTGCAGGCTCAGGCCACGTGTCTCGGGTGCCCAGAAGAGGGAGACGAGCGCGCCGACGAAGCTGATGGCGGAGGCCGCGAGCATGGTGCCGCCGATGCCCCAGCCGGTCAGGGCCAGCGGGACCAGGTAGGTGCCGACGGCAGCGCCTACGCGGCTGGCCGAGGAGGCCAGGCCCACGGCGGAGCCGCGGACCTCGGTCGGGAACAGCTCGTTGGGGTAGATCCACTGCAGGATCTGGGTGCCGCCGATCATCACCGCGTACAGCGCGAAGAGGACCATGATCACGGCGGACGGGGCGTCCGGGAAGATCCCGAGTACCAGCAGGGCGAGGCCCGACCAGACGAAACTGTGGATGACCAGGGAGCGCCGGCCCATGCGGTTCACGCAGAGCAGGGCGACCGTACAGCCGATCAGGAACATGACGGTGATGAGGGCCGAGCCGATGTGGGCCAGCGACCCTTGGAGGTTGAGGGCGCCGAGGATGGTGGGTCCGAAGGCGTAGATCGCGAAGAGCGGGACGACGGAACACGTCCAGAAGACCGAGATGTAGAGCATCCGTCCGCCGTAGCCGGACCGCAGGATCGCCTTCACGTCGACGTTCTCGCGCTCCTCGTCCTCCGCCAGGTCGGCGATGGTGGCCTCGGGGCCGAAGACCTGCTTGAGGACGGCCTCTGCCTCTTCGGTACGGCCCTTGCTCGCCAGCCAGCGCGGCGACTCGGGTGTGCCGAGCCGCAGCAGCACGATCACCGTGGCGGGCAGCGCCGCGCTGACCAGCATCCACCGCCACCCGTCGTCCCCCAGGGCGAGCAGGAGCTCTCCGACGGTGTAGGCGACCGCCGCGCCGACGAACCACGCGACGACCAGGCCCCCGAGGAGCGGCCCGCGGTAGCGGCTCGGTGTGAACTCGGCGAGCAGCGAGGTCGCGATGGGGTAGTCGGCGCCGACCGCCATGCCGATCAGGAGCCGCAGGACGAACAGCCAGACCGGGTCATCGGCCCAGAACTGTGCGACGGAGCAGCCGATGATCGCGATCAGGTCGACGGTGTACAGCATCTGGCGGCCGAACCTGTCCGTCAGCCAGCCGCCGAGGAACGCACCGAGGAAGACCCCGATCAGGGCGGACGCACCGATCAACCCCTGTGCGGAGCCGGACAGTTCGAGCTGCGGGGCGATCTGCACCATGGCGACGCCGATGACGCTGAGGACGTACCCGTCGAGGAACGGGCCGCCGGAGGAGTACAGCGCGAGTTTCTTGTGGAAGTTCGACAGGGGTGCGTCATCCAGTCGGTTTCCTGTTTCTGTGGGTGCGGTCATCACGGCCTCCGGGAGCGGTTCCCGGACTCGCCCGTGTCAGGGCGGTCCGGTCCAGGTGGGGGTTGATGTCTTGGTGGGCGCCGTGCGCCCTGTCGGGGTTGATGTCCAGGTGGGCGCCGTGCGCCCCTTCGGGGTTGATCTCTTGGTGCGCGCCTGCGCCCTTTCGGGGTTCAGGTCTCGGCGAGAGCTGCCCGGCGTGCGTCAACGGGTCCGGCTCGAAAGGTCGTTGGCGCTCGCTGTCCACGCGTACTGCCACCTGGGCGGTGTCGTGCCGAACGAGGCGAACTCGCGGTTTCTTGGGGACGCCGGCAGCGTGGCCGCCGGATGGCAACGAAGTATGGGAAGCGCCGAGGCCGGCCAACAATGCCCCCGACATCCGACCCCGCTCAGGGGTTCAACCGAGTCGGAATTATGGCTACGGTTGCCGCCATGGTCGGCCGCCCCCGGAACTCCGTGATCCTCACCGATGAAGAGCGGGCCACGCTGTTGCGATGGACCCGCAGCCGCACCTGCTCGCAGGCCCGGGCGCAGCGTGCGCGCATCGTGCTGGCCTGCTCGGACGAGCCCACCAACACCGCTGTGGCCCGGCGCCTGGGCGTCTCACGGGACATGGTCACCACATGGCGTACGCGTTTCCTCGCCGGACGCCTCGCCGGTCTCGATGAGCAACCCCGTCCCGGACGCCCGCCGTGGGCCGACGACGACACCGTGGCCCACGTCCTGCTGCGGACCCTCACCCCGCCCCCGCCCGGTACCCGGCAGGTCTGGTCGACGCGTTCCATGGCGGCCGAGGCCGGTCTGAGCCAGAGCATGGTGAGCCGGATCTGGCGGACCTGCCGCATCCAGCCGGGGCAGCGCGGTGCGCCTGGGCCGCGCCGGACCTGGTCCCTGCCGGAGCGCACCGATGAGGTGGTCGGTCTGTTCCTGGCCCCACCTGTGTGCGTGCTGGCGGTGACGGCCCGGGGGCGTGGCGGCGGACCCGTACGCACCACCGCCGTGGCCACCGCGCCCGCCGCGGGCCGGCTGTTCGGCGATGACCCGGAGGCTGCCCACGTACTGGCCGTGGCCTGCGCCTTTGCCGCTCTGCGGGGCGAACCGCGCAAGGCAGACGCCCCCGAGACAGACCACTTCGACCTGCGCACGTTCGTGGAACAGGTGGCATCGGCCGCGGGTCCGGGCACCACGGTGGACCTGCTGGCACACGGCATACCGACGACCGCAGGCACCGACGGCCATCCGGACACGGTCGGCCCCGTGCGTCTGCGCCGGCACCACGCACCCGACCCGGCGGCCTGGTCCGACGAGGCCCGCCGCCTCCTCACCGCCGGCACCGAGGCCCCCCGTGAGGTCACAGCAGCCGGTCTGCCCCTCCTGCGTGACGCGCTCCTGTCGTGGTCCACCACATGGACCTCCTCGGCAGCCCCGTTCAGCCGGACTGTCGGGCCGCGCCCCCGGTACGAGATCCCCGTCATCTGCGGCCGCGAACATGACTCGGATGCCCTTGAGCCGCGCGCACCCGGCGCCTCCCCCGCCCCCTCGCCGACCGCGATCACGGCGACCGCGATCACGTCGTGCGGCACACCCCCCGGCGCACCGATCACCACCGACCCCGTCCTGGCCATGCTGCGTGAGGCGCTCCTCGCGGGGAGCCACCGGCCCGGCGACCGCGTCCGGGAGGCCCCTCTCGCGTCAGAGCTCGGCGTCTCACGCCGGGTCGTCCGAGCGGGGCTGCACGCGCTGGCGGAGGAGGGCCTGCTCGACCTGCAACCGGGTGGCGGCACCGTGCTCCCCGCCGTGACGGCGAAGGACGTCCTCGACCTCTACGCCCTGCGTGCCAGCCTCGGTGCGCTGCTCATCCGCCGTGTCGCCATGCTCGGCAGCGAGCACCTCGTCCCGGTCTCGGCAGCGCTGGCGGAGGTCCGTGCCGCGGCCCGGGACAACGACCACGTCCGCATCCGCGAGGTCGACCTGTGGTTCCAGGACACCCTCGCGCGCACCGCGGACCTCCCCCAGGCCGCCCGCACCTTCGAACGCCTCACCGCGCGCCTGCGCATGCTCGTCAATGTCCTGAACATGGACTACAGCCAGGCCTGCGACGCCATCGCCAGGGAGGACACCGTCGTCTTCGACGCGCTGCGCGACGCCGACGGAAACGAGGCCGCACGCCTGTGGCGGGTCAAGATCGAGCGCTGCGTCCGCTTCATGGTCGCGCAGCTGCCCGACGACGACGTCGCCCCGCATCTGTGGACCACCCTCGCGGGCAGGCCCCGGCTGCGCCCCGAGGCCTCGCGGGGCGCCGCGCACTGACCCACGGGGCGAAGAGCCCCCGGCGCGTCAGGACTGCGTCGACTCGCCTCCCTGACAAGCGAGTTGGACCTGCGGCCAGGGCCACGAGGCACGGTCAGATGGCATCGCGCACGGCCCGTTCGAAGCCCTCGACATGCGCGCGGGCGATCTGGGCCGCCGCATCCGGCTCACCGGCGACGATCGCGTCGATCAGCGGTCCGTGCTCCTCGACGTGGCCGGCCATGTCGGCGAGCCGGTCGATGAACAGGCACCAGATCCGCGTGGCCAGGTTGTCGTGGCGGATGAGGGTGTCTTCCAGGTACGGGTTGTGCGTGGCGGCGTACACGGCACGGTGGACCTTGAGGTCCAGGTGCATCAGCTCGGCCGCATCGCCGTGCCGGGGATCCACGCCGGCCAGTTCACGCCGTACGGCCGTCAGGGCCGCACGGTCCTCGGCCGTGGCCCGCCGCGCCGCACGGGCGGCGGCCAAGGGCTCGAGCTCCAGGCGGACTTCGGAGATATGGGCCAGGTCGGTGATGTTCACTTCGGTGGCGAAGGTGCCGCGCCTGGGGTAGGTCGTGACGAGGCGCTCGTACTGGAGCCGCTTGAGGGCCTCGCGCACCGGGGTACGGCCGACTCCGAGGGTCTGGGCGAGCTGGTCCTCGTTGATGGGCGCGCCCGGGCGGATGTCGAGCATGACGAGCTGGTCGCGGATGGCGCGGTAGGCGCGCTCGGCGAGGGACAGCTCCTCGCCACCGACCGTCGGCTCGGTCGCCACGTGCTGCATGAGGCCCCCTTGACCTGTCCATCGAGGTCCCATACCTTACCGCACAGACTGATATATCAGTTGCTCATTAGTCGGCTCTCAGAATGGTGTGCAGATGGCAACGGACGCCCAGTCGATCACCACGCCTACGACCCCTGCTTCGCTCCACTCCCTTGCGCTCAGCGAGCTCGACCCGGACATCGCCGCCGCCGTCGACGCCGAGCTGCACCGCCAGCAGTCGACGCTGGAGATGATCGCGTCGGAGAACTTCGCCCCGGCCGCCGTCATGGAGGCCCAGGGCTCGGTCCTCACCAACAAGTACGCCGAGGGCTACCCCGGTCGCCGCTACTACGGCGGCTGTGAACACGTGGACGTCATCGAGCAGCTGGCCATCGACCGGGTCAAGGACCTCTTCGGCGCCGAGGCCGCGAACGTACAGCCGCACTCGGGCGCCCAGGCCAACGCCGCCGCGATGTTCGCTCTCCTCAGCCCGGGCGACACGATCCTCGGCCTCGACCTGGCGCACGGCGGTCACCTGACCCACGGCATGCGCATCAACTTCTCCGGCAAGCTCTACAACGTCGTGCCGTACCACGTGGGCGAGTCCGACCTGCGGATCGACATGGACGAGGTCGAGCGGCTCGCGCGCGAGCACCGGCCCAAGCTGATCGTCGCCGGCTGGTCGGCCTACCCCCGCCGCCTCGACTTCGCCGCGTTCCGGCGGATCGCCGACGAGGTGGGCGCCTATCTGATGGTGGACATGGCGCACTTCGCCGGGCTCGTCGCGGCCGGACTGCACCCAAGTCCCGTTCCGTACGCGGACGTTGTCACGACCACCACCCACAAGACTCTCGGCGGTCCGCGCGGCGGAGTGATCCTCAGCCGGGCCGGCCTCGCCAAGAAGATCAATTCCGCGGTATTCCCCGGGCAGCAGGGCGGGCCCCTCGAGCACGTCATCGCGGCGAAGGCGGTGGCCTTCAAGGTGGCGGCGAGTGAGGAGTTCAAGGAGCGCCAGCAGCGCACCCTGGACGGCGCCCGCATCCTGGCCGGGCGACTGCTCAGCGACGATGTGGCCGAGGCCGGGATCACCGTGCTCACCGGCGGCACCGAGGTCCACCTGGTCCTCGTCGACCTGCGGAACTCCGCACTCGACGGGCAGCAGGCCGAGGACCGCCTGCACCGCGTCGGCATCACCGTCAACCGCAACGCAGTGCCGTTCGACCCACGCCCGCCGATGGTCTCGTCCGGCCTGCGGATCGGCACGCCGGCGCTGGCCACGCGCGGCTTCGGCGCCGGGGAGTTCCGTGAGGTCGCCGACATCATCGCCGGGACACTCACGCCCGAACACCTCGGCGAGGAGCAGGCGAGTCTGCTGCGCGACCGGGTCGAGAAGCTCGCCGACGCGTTCCCCCTGTATCCCCATCTGCCCCGCCTGCCCCAGTCGCCCCACCTGCCTCGCCCGAACGGAGACGCGGCATGACCGCCCAGCCGCAACCGACGCTGCCGGAACACCCGGACTTCCTCTGGCGCAATCCCGAGCCGCGCTCCTCGTACGACGTCGTCATCGTCGGCGCGGGCGGCCACGGCCTGGCCACCGCGTACTACCTCGCGAAGGAACACGGCATCACCAATGTCGCGGTCCTGGAGAAGGGCTGGCTGGCCGGCGGCAACATGGCCCGCAACACCACCATCATCCGCTCCAACTACCTGTGGGACGAGAGCGCGGCGATCTACGAGCACGCGCTCAAGCTGTGGGAAGGACTCCCGGAGGAGCTGGACTACGACTTCCTGTTCAGCCAGCGCGGCGTCCTCAACCTCGCGCACACCCTCCAGGACGTCCGCGAGGGCAAGCGCCGCGCCAACGCCAACCGGCTCAACGGCGTCGACGCCGAATGGCTCGACCCGGACCAGGTCGCCGAGGTCTGCCCCATCCTCAACGTCTCCCCGGACACCCGGTACCCGGTGCTCGGCGGCACCTTCCAGCCCCGCGCGGGCATCGCCAAGCACGACCACGTCGCCTGGGCGCTCGCCCGCCGCGCCGACGAGATGGGCGTCGACCTGATCCAGGGCTGCGAGGTCACCGGCTTCGTCAAGGACGGCGAGAGGGTCGTGGGTGTCGATACCAACCTCGGCCGCATCAACGCCGGCCGGGTCGGCCTCGCGGCCGCCGGGCACAGCAGCGTGCTCGCCGAGCGGGCCGGAGTCCGCCTCCCCGTCCAGTCCCACCCGCTCCAGGCACTGGTCTCCGAGCTCCACGAGCCGGTCCACCCCACCGTCGTCATGTCGAACCACGTCCATGTCTACGTCTCCCAGGCCCACAAGGGCGAACTGGTGATGGGCGCGGGCGTCGACTCGTACAACGGATACGGGCAGCGCGGCTCCTTCCACGTGATCGAGGAGCAGATGGCCGCCGCCGTCGAACTGTTCCCGATCTTCGCGCGGGCGCATGTGCTGAGGACCTGGGGCGGCATCGTCGACGTCACCCCGGACGCCTCGCCGATCATCAGCGCCACTCCCGTGGAGAACCTCTTCGTCAACTGCGGCTGGGGCACCGGCGGTTTCAAAGCCACGCCGGCCGCGGGCCGGACCTTCGCGCACACCATCGCGACGGGTGAGGCGCACCCGCTGAACGCCCCCTTCGCCCTCGACCGCTTCACGACGGGCGCACTGATCGACGAACACGGCGCCGCGGCCGTGGCCCACTGAGAGGACG
Organism: Streptomyces sp. NBC_00009; assembly: GCF_045040855.1. Lineage (NCBI taxonomy): Bacteria > Bacillati > Actinomycetota > Actinomycetes > Kitasatosporales > Streptomycetaceae > Streptomyces > Streptomyces sp. NBC_00009. Next base: position 8,119,919 of record NZ_CP108312.1, on the reverse strand, counting down.
CTGCTGCGATGCTGCTGATCAACTGCCCATGGTGCGGTCCCCACAACGAGAGCGAATACCACTACGGGGGCCAGGCCCACGTCCCGTACCCCGAGAACCCCGCCGACCTCGACGACCGGCAGTGGGCCGAGTACCTCTTCTACCGGGACAACCCCAAGGGCCCCTTCGCCGAGCGGTGGATGCACAGCCACGGCTGCCGCCGCTGGTTCAACGCCCTGCGCGACACCGTCAGTTACGAAGTGCTCGCCACCTACCGGCTCGACGAGCCGCGCCCCGAACCCCGCGTCACCGACCCGGCCGGAGAGCAGCGATGACCGACCAGCAGTTCCGGCTCGGCGACGAAGGCCGCGTCGACCGCACCACTTTCCTCCACTTCACCCTCGACGGCAGGGAGTTGACCGGCCACCCCGGCGACACCCTTGCCTCCGCCATGCTGGCGAACGGCATCGTGGAGGCCGCCCCGTCGCTCTACCGCGGCCGCCCGCGCGGCATCGTCTCGGCGGGCGTCGAGGAAGCCAACGCCCTGGTACAGCTCGGCGGTTCATGCTCGGAGGGCATGCTCCCCGCGACGACGGTGGAGCTGCACGACGGCCTGTCCGCGACCACGCTTTCCGGCATGGGACGGCTCGACCCGACCCCCGACCCCGCCGTCTACGACAAGAAGTACGTCCATACCGACGTCCTGGTCGTCGGCGCGGGCCCGGCCGGGCTCGCGGCCGCCGCCGCGGCAGCCGAGTCCGGCGCGCGCGTGATCCTGGTGGACGACCAGCCTGAACTCGGTGGCGCACTGCTGTCCGGACGCACTCGGTCGGGGTGGGTGGCCGAGGTCCGCGCGACGCTCGACGCGGCCCCCGAGGTCACCGTCCTGACGCGCACCACGGCGTTCGGGTCGTACGACGACAACTACGTCCTCGCACTGGAGCGTCGCACCGACCACCTCGGAGCCGACGCACCCGACCCTTCCTCGGGTGTCTCGCGCCAACGGCTGTGGCACATCCGTGCCCGCCAGGTAGTCCTGGCGACCGGCGCGCACGAGCGCCCGCTGACCTTCGCCGGCAACGACCGCCCCGGCGTGATGCTCGCCGCGTCCGTACGCACGTACATCAACCGGTACGGCGTGGCCCCTGGCAGGCGAGCCGTGGTCGCCACCACCAACGACAGCGCGTACGACACGGTCGCCGATCTGCGCGCAGCCGGGATCGACATCGCCGCCGTCGTGGACGCGCGGCCCGAACTGTCGCGGCGGGCCGCCGAGATCGCGACGGCGGCCGGGGTACGGGTGCTGACGGGCAGCGCAGTGGTCGACACTACGGGCGAGTCCCGGCTCACCGGCGTGACCGTCCAGACCCTCGACGCGGACGGCCAACTCACCGGCGAGGCCGAGGAGTTCGACTGCGACCTGCTCGCCGTCTCGGGCGGCTGGAGTCCGGTCGTCCACCTGCACAGCCAGCGCCAGGGCAAGCTGCGCTGGGACGACAACCTGGTCGCGTTCGTGCCCGACGGCACGGTACGGGACCAGCAGATCGTCGGCGCGGCGCGTGGGACGTACGGCCTCGACGGGGCTCTGGCCGAAGGCGCGCGGGCCGGTGCGCTGGCGGCGACCGAGGCGGGGTTCCCCGTTCCGGTGCCCGCGGCGCCGTCCGAGGACACACGGCCCGACGTCCGCGCCCTGTGGCTGGTGCCCTCCCCCGCCGGCGAACCCGGCACCTGGGACACCCACTTCGTCGACCTCCAGCGCGACGTCACCGTCGCCGACGTCTGGCGGTCCACCGGCGCCGGCATGCGCGGCGTCGAGCACGTCAAGCGCTACACCTCCCTCGGCACGGCGAACGACCAGGGCAAGACGTCCGGCGTCAACGCGATCGGCGTGATCGCCGAGGCCCTCGGCGCGGGCGCGTCACCCGGCGAGATCGGCACCACCGCCTACCGGGCGCCCTACACGCCGGTGGCCTTCGCCGCCCTCGCCGGGCGTGAGCGCGGGGACCTCTTCGACCCGGAGCGCACCACGTCCATCCACGGCTGGCACGTCGCCCACGGCGCCGAGTTCGAGGACGTCGGGCAGTGGAAGCGGCCCTGGTACTACCCCCGGCCGGGCGAGGACATGGAGGCGGCCGTCGCCCGCGAGTGCCGCGCGGCCCGTGAAGGCGTGGCGTTCATGGACGCCACCACCCTCGGCAAGATCGAGATCTGGGGCGCGGACGCGGGCGAGTTCCTCAACCGCGTCTACACCAACGCCTTCAAGAAGCTGAAGCCCGGCATGGCCCGCTACGGCGTGATGTGCAAGCCGGACGGCATGATCTTCGACGACGGCGTGACGCTGCGCCTCGACGAGAACCGCTACTTCATGACCACCACGACGGGTGGCGCCGCCGGGGTTCTGGACTGGCTGGAGGAGTGGCTGCAGACCGAGTGGCCCGAACTCGACGTCCACTGCACCTCGGTGACCGAACAGTGGGCGACGGTCGCCGTCGTCGGCCCGAAGTCACGTGACGTCATCGCGAAGCTCGCCCCCGAACTCGACGTCTCCGCCGAGGCGTTCCCTTTCATGGCCTTCCGCGAGACGACGCTGGCCTCGGGCATCCCCGCCCGCGTCTGCCGGATCTCCTTCTCCGGTGAGCTCGCCTTCGAGATCAATGTCTCGTCCTGGTACGGCCGGGCCGTCTGGGAGCAGGTGTACGAGGCAGGAAAGTCGTACGACATCACGCCGTACGGCACCGAGACGATGCACGTCCTGCGCGCCGAGAAGGGGTTCATCATCGTCGGCCAGGACACCGACGGCACCGTCACCCCGCAGGACGCGAACATGGACTGGGTGGTCTCCAAGCGCAAGGACTTCATCGGGAACCGGTCCTACTCCCGCGTCGACACGACGCGCGCCGACCGCAAGCAGCTGGTCGGCCTGCTGCCCACCGACCGTACGACACGACTGCCCGAGGGATCCCAACTCATCGCGCAGGACACACTATTGACCCCCGAGGCCGGGCCGGTGCCCATGCTCGGCCACGTCACCTCCAGCTACCACAGCGCCGCACTCGGCCGCCCCTTCGCCCTCGCCCTCGTCGCCGGCGGGCGGGCCAGGATCGGCTCGACCCTGCTCGCCCCGGTGGGCGACGACCTGGTGCCCGTCGAGGTCACCGACTCCGTCCTCTACGACCCGGAAGGGACCAAGCGCGATGGCTGAGCCCACGAACGACGCGCGCACCGGCCTGTTGGCATGGCGCGTGAGCCCTCTGGCGCATCTCGCGGAGCGGATGCGGGACGCGGCCGTCACCGGGGCCCGCGGTGTCACGCTGACTGAGTGGCCCTTCGTCAGCATGGTGAACGTGCGCGTCGACCCCGCCTCCGCGGCGGCGACCCGCATCGAGAAGACCTTGGGGGCACCACTCCCCCGCGAGCACGGCCGGACCACCACCTCCGGCGGCCACACGGCGTTCTGGCTCGGCCCCGACGAGTGGCTCGTGCTGCCCCAGGCCGAAGTGGGGTCTGTGGTCGACGAGTTGAGGGAGGCGCTCGCCGCGGATCCGGGTTCGGTCGTCGATGTCTCGGCGAACCGCACCACCCTCGAACTGAGCGGCCCGGCCGCCCGGCAGGTGCTGGAGAAGGGCTGCCCGCTGGACCTGCATCCTCGGGTCTTCGCTCCGGGCCGGGCCGTGTCGACCACGGTGGGACCCATCGCGGTCCTGCTCTGGCAGGTCGACGACGGGCCGACGTACCGGCTGCTGCCGCGGTCGTCGTTCGCCGATTACCTGGCGCGCTGGCTCATCGACGCGATGAGCGAATACCGCGGCCCCGAGCTGCCTTGACCGCGCCGGGCACATCGGCCCGCACTCGGTCCGCATCGGCCCCTCCGCCCGCACGGTGGGGCGGATGCGGGCGGCCCGGCGCTTCGTCAGTCGCCGGGCCGGTCACCCCACGTACACGGACAGCCTCGCCAAGGTCATCACGACCACGCGCGACACCGGCCGGGACATGAAGGCCACATGCCAGGAGGCCGCCCGCGGCTGCCTCGCCGTCAACGTCACCGAATGCTGACACCATGACTGATTCCCCGGCTTCCGCCGCGTCCCCCGTCCCCGCTTCCCCCGCCCCCTCTGCGACCGGCCCCTTGCCGACCGGCCCCGCCACGGCGCCGGTCGAGCACGTGCTCACCCTCGACTGCCCCGAAGCGCCCGGCATCGTCCACGCCGTCTCGCGGTTCCTCGTCGACCACGGCAGCGACATCATCGACAACCAGCAGTTCGGCGACCGCCGGGACGGCCACTTCTTCATGCGGGTGCACTTCGCCGCAACCGGCGGCGAGAACACCACGCAGGCCATGCGCGACGACTTCGCCGCCGTGGCCGCCCCCTTCGCCATGCGGTGGCACCTCGAACCGGTCGGCACCCGCCGACGCGTGCTGATCATGGTGTCCCGCTACGACCACTGCCTCAACGACCTGCTCTTCCGCACCCGCAGCGGCGACCTGCCCATCGACGTGGTCGCGGTCGTCTCCAACCACCGCGACCACGAGGCACTCGTCAACTGGCACGACATCCCCTTCTTCCACCTGCCGGTCACCGCCGCGACCAAGCCCCAGGCCGAGGCCCAACTCCTCGGCCTCATCGACTCGTTCGACGTCGACCTGGTCGTCCTCGCCCGCTACATGCAGGTGCTCTCCGACGACCTGTGCACCCGACTGCCCGGCCGGCTGATCAACATCCACCACTCGTTCCTGCCGAGCTTCAAGGGCGCCAAGCCCTACCACCAGGCCCACGACCGCGGCGTCAAACTCGTCGGCGCGACGGCCCACTACGTCACCGCCGACCTCGACGAAGGCCCGATCATCGCCCAGGAGGTCATCAGCGCCGACCACAGCCACACCCCCGAGGACCTGGCCGCGATCGGCCGCGACGCGGAATCGGCAGCCCTGGCCCGGGCCGTCCGCTGGCACTGCGAAGGCCGGGTGTTCGTCCAGGGCAGGCGCACGGTGGTACTCCGCTGAGGGCGAGGGACAAAGGGCCAGAGGGACAACGGGCCAAAGGGACAGGGGGCAGAGGGGCAGCCACCTGCCGTGGGGCTCACGACCTTCTGGCTGTCCGCTGCCTCCACGTCGGTTCCCACACCTCGACGTCCGGGGTTCGTGCTCGTGTCGCGTCCAGGTGGGCGCGGAACGCGTCGAGCACCGGATGGCGATTGTCGCCGCGCCAGATCAGTGACATCGGGTAGACCGGCGTCGGGTTCCGCACCGGAATGCGCCGCAGGTCGTAGCTGTCGGGCCAGAGATAGCGCGACCCTTCGCCCACCAGGGTCGCCAGGTCGGCCGAGTCGGCGATCTCGTCGAGCAGCGCCTCGTTCCCGAAGACGGGCCCGACGACGTCGATCGTGAGCCCGAATGCGGCGGCGAACTCGTCGTAATAGTCGGCCCACTCGGTGCCGGGTGCCATGCCGGGCATCCAGATGCGGTGTCCGGCGAGTTGTGCGGGCGTGACGCTGTCGGCGTCGGCCAGCGCGTGGGAGGGGCCGACGAGCAACTCGTGCGGGTCGTCGATCACTCGGGCGGTCTTGATCGAGGCCGGCAGGTGATGCTCGGGGACGGTGATCGCGTGGAACGTCGCGTCGATCGTTCCGGCTTCGACGGCGGCGATCGCTGTGTCGACGTCGGCGTTCAGGGTGACGACGTCGAGCTCGATCTCGGGACGCGTGCGGTAGAAGTCCTGGAGGAGCACTGCCGGAGCGATCCGCCGGTTGAGGACGTCGACGCGCAGGGGGCGCCGGCCGGGGCGCACGGAGGCGTCCGCCCGGTCTTCCGCCCGGAGGAGTTCGCGGGCGTGGGGCAGGAACGCCTGCCCGTCGATGGTGAGCTCGGCGCCGCGCGGGGTACGCGTGAACAGGCGCACCCCCAGATCCTTCTCCAGCACGGCGATGCGCTTGGAGACGGCTTGCTGGGTGATCGACAGGGCGGCGGCGGCTTCCTGGAACTGGCCTGCGTCCGCAGCCGCGACAAAGGTGCGCACAGCGTTGAGATCCACCCGCCCACTCTATTCACCCAGTATCCGGGTGGCCGTAGGGGCCGGAGAGCGGTTCGCTGCCGTGCCCACGGCCACGGCGTTGGCGGCAACGATCACGGCGATGGCCGTCCAGGATTCCGGGCCGAGGTGCTGGCCGAGTATCAGGAGGCCCACCAGTGCGGCGCACACCGGGTTGATGCTCATGAAGATCCCGAAGAAGTGGGCGGGGACGCGTCGCAGCGCGAGCAGGTCGGTGAGGAAGGGCACCGCGGAGGACAGCACACCGGCTGCCAGCGCGCACAGGAGTGCGGTTGCGGTGGGCCGGTGCAGACACAGCACGGTGATGCCGACCGGCACATAGAGAGCGCCGGAGACGAGTGCGGCGGCCGCCGATCCTTCGATTCCGGGCAGGCGCTGCCCCACAGTGCGGTTGAGCAGGATGTAGCAGCCCCAGCACACGGCGGCGAGCAGGGCCAGTGCGATGCCCAGGTAGTCGGTGCTGGGCCGGGGCCGAGTGAGGACCAGTACGGCCGCGCAGGCGATAAGCGCGCAGACCAGGTCGACGCGGCGGCGGGAGCCGGCCAGCGCGACGGTGAGCGGCCCGAGGAACTCCAGAGTGACTGCCAGGCCGAGCCCGATCCGGTCGATCGCCATGTACAGCGTCAGGTTCATGGTCGCGAACACCACAGCCAGTCCCACTACCGGCCGCCACTGTGCGGCGGTGAATTTACGCAGGTTCGGCCGACCGGCGCTCAACAGCACGCCGGCGGCCACCCATTGGCGCACGGCGACCACACCTACCGGGCCCAGAACCGGGAAGGCGAGTGCGGCAACGGAGGCTCCGAGCTGGTTGGACAGGCCGCTGCCCAGCATCAGGGCCACCCCGGACCAGCGAGGTGAGGCGACCTGCGGAGCGGTGGACACGGTCGGCTCCGCGCGAGCATCGGTTTTCATGCCGCGACCATCCGCCTGATGGGCTCATACGCAAAATGCATCCGACGCCGGACCTATACGCTGGACGTATGGATGGTTCTACGGGTCTGGAGCTGCGGCACCTGCGTTGCCTGGTCGCGATCGTCGACACCGGCAGTTTCACCGACGCCGCGATCGAACTGGGCGTGTCCCAGGCGTCCGTGTCCCGCACCCTGCTGGCCTTGGAGCGGATCCTCGGAGTACGGCTGCTGCACCGCTCGAGCCGTACTGTCTCCCCCACCACCGCCGGCGTGGAGGTCCTGGCCCGCGCCCGGCATATGCTCGCCGATGCCGACGAGCTGGTCCGTCAGGCCACCACCGGTCACACGCGTCTGCGGATCGGCCATGCCTGGTCCGCGATGGGGCGGCACACCGCCGAGTTCCAGCGTCGCTGGCGCGACCGCTACCCCGACGTCGCACTCCACCTGATTCGCCACAACACCCCCACCGGCGGGCTCGCCGAGGGCCTGTGCGACATGGCCGTCATCCGGACCGCCATCGACACCCGGCGCTACGCTCACGCCCTGGTCGGGCACGAGCGCCGCTACGTCGCGCTCGCCTCCGACGACCCGTGGGCCAGGCGCCGCGGCATCCGCCTGTCGGAGATCCGCGAGCGTACCCTCGTGGTGGACCGCCGCACCGGCACCACCACCCTGGACCTGTGGCCCGAAGGGGCCGGCCCCGACGTGGAGTACATCCAGGACGTCGACGACTGGCTCGCCGCCATCGCCACCGGCCGCTGCGTCGGCATCACTCCGCAGTCGACCGCCACCCAGTACCGTCGCGACGGCATCGCCTATCGCCTTCTGCGCGACACCGAACCCGTCCCCGTCCACCTCATCTGGCCCCAGCAGAGCCCGCATCCCGCCACCCATGCCGCCGTAGCCCTGCTGGCCGACCTCTATCGAGAGGACGCACGCAGCCCAAGGGCGTGAAGGGATCAGCGGTGCGACCTGCCCGGCAGCCACAGCACATACGGCGCTCCCACGAGCGCGGTCAGCGCGCCGACCGACATTTCGAGCGGTACGAGAATGAGGCGGGCAGCGAGGTCGGCCGACGTCAGCGTCACGGCGTCCGTCAACGCCGAGCAGACGAGCGGGAGTTGGGGCGTGCGGGTCAGGGGGCGGGCGAGCTGTGGCGCGGTCAGGGCGACGAAGTCGATGGGGCCCGCGGCGCCGGTCGCGCTCGCCGCGAGGATCACGCCGGTCATGGTCAGGCCGAGCTGGGGCCCGGCGCACCCGGAAACCGAGCGCGGCGGCCATGTCGGGGCCGAGCCCGAGGGGGGCGCAGGGCGCGGCTCGCCCACACGAGGGCGGGCAGGCCGAGCAGGAGGACGAGCCCGAGCGGTCCGGCCCGGTCCCAGCCGCGCCGTTGAGGCTGCCGGTCAGCCACAGTTCGACGATCTCGGACTGCCGGGCGCTCCGCTCGGCTCCAGTCGCGCGTCAGCCGGTCACTGCTCCCCTCGGGCCTTGAGCCAGTTGGCGGCCCTGGTCGCCGAGGCCTGGGACAGCCAGGCGTCCTGGACGACTTCGGTCAGTTCCCTCAGTGTGAGTTCGCCGATCCGGGCGGCCCGGACGAGTACCGAGAGATGACCGTCGAAATGGGGCGTGGTGAAGAACGGTGACGCTTGGTCCTGCACCAGGGCCTGCTTGTCGGATTCGGACGGCACCCAGAAGACGATCACGTCCGGGTAGCGCTCGCCGGTCTCGGGATCGAAGGCGTCGGGGCGAGGAGTACGGAAGAAGACGAACGACTTGTGTCCAACCTGGTAGACCGGGTTACCGGCGGATCCCTGGACGACCGTGACATGAGGCATCCCCAGTGCCAGCTCGTGCACGTCCTCGATCCGCGCCCGGCGCGATCTGGGCGACATGGCGGCAGGATACAAGGGGCACTCGGTGCGTTTCGGTCCACTCGGATTGGAGTTTCGTCGGCCGGTACGCCACACCGTCTCGCCGGACGCAAGGGCCGGGCGTCATTCACTGTCGCCACGGACCACGGCGGCGTAGCGGTCCCCCAGCGTGGTGCGAAGGTTCCTCAGCTGCTGAGCGGCGACGGACGCAACGTGCGACGAGGCGGGCTGTATCGCGGAGGTGATCCACCAGCTCGCGTCAGGCCGGCCATCCTCCATCTGCGTACGGAGCACGGTGTCGATCTCCGTCACATGACGCGCGAAGGCCGTTGCCCACTCCTGCTCATCGGGACGCAGGAACGGTGAGCGCCTGAGAAGGAGCAGATTGACCTGCGTCAGTCGTTCCGTCGCGTCCTGGGCGTCGTACTCGACGACCAGGATGGAGGCCCGCTGAGCCTCCTCCAGGTCGGAGAGTGCTTCCCACACCGCTCTGAGCGCTTCCACCCTCTGCACACGGAACTCCGCGCGCTGTTCACGCGCTTGGACGCGCCGCCACTGCCACAGTCCCGTCAGGGTGGCCAAGGCAGTTCCTATGAAGGTGAGAACTCCTACAGCGACCGCATCGGAAACCATACGGCGAAGCTACCGGGGTCCCGCCTCAGGGAACCGCTCTTCGGACAAGGTTGCAGTCAATCCGAACCGACGGGGCGACGGTGGCCGCGAAGCTGTTGCCCGACGCGGCCACCCGGTGAAGGCCCCCCGCCCGTGCGTACGCTCAGCGCGGGCGAAGGCCTGCGAAGGTCACGCGGGCAGTCGCTCCAGCAGCGCCGCGAAATCGGTGTCCGGCGGCAGCGTCCCGAAGGCGAGTCCGCGGTCCCCCGCGAGCCGCGAAGCGCAGAACGCGTCCGCGACGGCGGCCGGTGCGTGCCGGACCAGGAGCGCACCCTGCAGCACGAGCGCCGCGCGTTCGATGACCCGGCGGGCCCGCAGCGGCGCGTCCTCGGTGAGGACGAGTTCGCCCTGCAACTCCTGCCAGGCCGCGTCGAGCCGCTGATCGCGGCCCGCCGCCGCCTCGATCTCCGTACGGAACGCCTCCAGGGACTCGGGCTCACGGGCCAACGCACGCAGCATGTCCAGGGCGTTGACGTTGCCGGAGCCCTCCCAGATGCCGTTGAGCGGGGCATCGCGGTACAGGCGCGGCATTCCTGATGCCTCGTCATATCCGTTGCCGCCGAGGCATTCCAGGGCCTCTGCCACCGCTACGGGCTGCCGCTTGCACACCCAGTACTTGCCGACCGCCGTGGCCAGGCGCAGGAAGGCGCGCTCGCCTTCGTCGCCGCGCTGGGCGCGGTCGGCGGCGCCGGCCAGGCGCAGGGCCAGGGTCGTGGCCGCTTCGGACTCGATGCTCAGATCCGCGAGCACGTTGCGCATCAGCGGCTGATCGATGAGCTTGGCGCCGAACACCGAGCGGTGGCGGGCGTGGTGGGCGGCCTGGGCGAGGGCGGCGCGGGTGCCGGCCGCGGAGCCGAGGACGCAGTCGAGCCGCGTCATCGTCACCATGTCGATGATGGTGCGGACACCCTTGCCCTCGGCGCCGACGAGCCAGGCCACGGTGTCGTCGAACTCGGGCTCGCTCGACGCGTTGGAGCGGTTGCCGAGCTTGTCCTTGAGTCGCTGGATACGGAACGTGTTGCGGCTGCCGTCGGGCAGGACGCGCGGGACCAGGAAGCAGGACAGGCCTCCGGGTGCCTGGGCGAGCACGAGGAAAAGGTCGTTCATCGGGGCGCTGGTGAACCACTTGTGTCCGCGCAGACGCCAGGTGCCGTCGGCCTGTTCGGTGGCGGAGGTGGTGTTGGCGCGCACGTCGGTGCCGCCCTGCTTCTCCGTCATCCCCATGCCGGCGAGCAGGCCCCGCTTGCCGCCCGGGGTGTGCAGACCGGGTTCGTAGACACGGCTGGTGAGGAGGGGTTCGTAGATCTTGGCCAGGTCGGGGGCGTGGCGCAGGGCGGGGACGACGGCGTACGTCATGGAGACGGGGCAGCCGTGCCCGGCCTCGGTGGTGCTCCACACCATGAAGGCGGCGGCCCGCGCCACATGCGCGCCGGGCCGTTCGTCCGCCCACGCGCTGCCGGCCAAGCCCTCGCCGACCGCCACGTCCATCAGGGCGTGGTAGGAGGGGTGGAAGTCGACCTCGTCGATGCGGTTGCCGTAGCGGTCGTGGGTGCGCAGCACCGGCTCGAAGCGGTTGGCCTCGTCGGCCCAGCGCTGCACCTCCTCGCTGCCCGCGCGGCGGCCGATCCGGTGGAGGTCGTCGAGAGACCATGCGGCGCCCTCGCGGCGCACACCCTCGAGGAGGACCGGGTCGTCGGCGATGTCGTGGCCGGTCAACGGCGGTGCCTGGTTGGTCACTTCGTGCGTCACGGCGGTGGGATTGCTGGACATGGGGCCTCCTCCGGGGGAGCGGGTGGGAATCAGGCGGTCGGGGCGCCCGCGCAGCGCAGCGCCGCGGCGGTGAGGTCGGCGAGGAGTTCTTCGGTGGCGTTCTCGTCGGGGGTGCCGAGCGGGTCGACGAGCACTTCGCCGATGGCTCCGGTCAGTGCGGCGGCGGTGATCTCGGCGTTCTGCGGAGGCAGCCGGCCCGTGGCCGTACCCTCGCACACCACCTCGGCCCACAGTGCGCGGTAGCGGCGGCGGAAGTCGAGTCGCTCGGCGCCGACCGCGGGTTCGGCGGGGGCGGCGAGCAGGGCGTAGGCGAGGCCGCGGTTCTCCAGGGCACGGCGGGCGAAGACCTCGACGCCGCGGCGGAGCCGTTCGACGGGGTCTCCCGGGCCGTGCAGCACCTCGCCCAGGACGTCGACCTCGCGTCCCGCGGCGCGCCGGAACACCTCCACGGCGAGCGCCGCCTTGGACGGGAAGTGCTGGTACACGGAGCCTGCCGCGATGCCCGCCGAGTCGGCGACGGCGGTCACGGATGCCTGTGACCAGCCCACTTCCGCCACGACTGAGGTGGCGCAGGAGATGAGGCGCTCTCTCGCGGCTTCGAGCCGACTGATTTCGGCTGGGGTCTTGCGGTAGGCCATGAAAGAAGTGAACCATGATTCAGAGTTTCCCGCCACGGTCGGTTCCGCCGGCCCGGCTCGTCAGGAGAACGTGATGCACCTCAGTGCCCTGCTGGACAGAGTGGTTCGCTCGGCCGGCGACAAGGAAGCGGTCGTCTACCGCGAGCAGCGGTGGAGCTACCGGGAGTTCGACGAAGCCGCCCGGCGCTCCGCGACGGTACTGAGCGAGGCCGGGCTGCGGCCGGGCGACCGTGTCGCGGTGATGACGTACAACACCCCTGCCTTCCTGTTCGCGGCGTTCGGCGCCTGGTACGCGGGCGCCACCCTGGTGCCCGTGAACCACAAACTGCAGACGGCCGAGGTGGCGCGCCAGCTGCGGCACTGCGGGGCCCGGCTGGCGCTCGTCGACGCGGAGATCGGCGAACGTGCGACCGCGGCCGACGTGGAGGTGCCGTGGCTGGTCAGCCACCCCGACGCGGACGCGGACACACGCCCGGCGGACAGCTTCGAGTCCCTTGTCGCGCGCGCCGAGCCGTGGCACGCAGAGCCGGGCCCGGACAGCGACATCGCGCAGATCCTCTACACGTCGGGCACCTCCGGGACCCCCAAGGGCTGTGTGCACACGCACCGCGGCATCGCCCTGACGGCCGGGCACACCGCGGACACGATCCCCCTCGTCCACGACGACCGGTTCCTGATCTGCATGCCGATCTGGCACGCCTCCCCCCTCAACAACTGGACCCTGGGCACGCTGCTGCGCGGGGCCACGGTCGTGCTGCAGCGCGAGTACGACCCGCGCGGCATGCTGGAGACGATCCAGCGCGAGCGGGTCACCGCGATGTTCGGGGCGCCGATCGCGCTCATCGCCCCGGTGCAGGCCGTCGCCGACTTCGCCGACTTCGACCTGACGTCCGTACGCGCCTGGATCTACGGCGCCGGGCCTCTGGACGCGGACACCGCGCGCCGACTGATGAAGGCATACGGCTCGCAGGACTTCCACCAGGTGTACGGGATGAGCGAGATGGGCCCCGCGGGGACCTCGCTCTCCCCCGCCGAGCAGGTGACGAAGGCCGGATCGATCGGGCGCGGCGGCATGCCCGGTGTCGATCTGCGGGTCGTACGCCCCGACGGCACAGACGCCGGTCCGGGCGAGACCGGGGAGATCTGGCTGCGCTCGGAGACCCGCATGGTCGGCTACCTCGACGACGAGGCCGCCACCGCCGAGGTGTTCGCGGGCGACTGGTACCGCAGCGGTGACCTCGGCCGGGTCGACGAGGACGGCTTCGTCACGATCGTGGACCGGATGAAGGACGTGATCATCACCGGCGGAGAGAACGTCGCCTCACAGGAGGTGGAAGGCGCGCTGCGCGGCCATCCGGACGTGCTCGACGTCGCCGTCGTGGGCCGCCCGCACCCGCAGTGGGGCGAGACCGTGGTGGCCGTCGTGGTGCCGCGCGACGGGGCGGACCTGGACGTGGCGGGCATGCGCACGTGGCTCGAGTCGCGGATCGCCCGCTACAAGATCCCGCGCGAACTGGTGCTGCGCCGTGAGCTCCCGCGTACGCCGTCGGGGAAGATCACCAAGCATGTGCTGCGGGCCCAGCTGACCGAATCCGTCGAGTCGGCGCGGGCGGTGAGCGGCTGAGCGTCCACGCGCCGCGGGCCCGTACCCCGTGCGCGTCACGGGGTACGGCCCGCGTAGGTCGCCGCGTGGCGGAGGAACCGGTGGAGCGGGAACGCCGGGGTCCGGGGCGGCCTCGCAGCCCAACCCGCCCCGGACCGCTACGTGTCCCCCTCCAGCCGGTTCAGCCGAGACGCGTTCAGCCTCGCGGCCTGGCGTGTGAGGTGGTCGCGCTCAGCGAGGTTGGGTGCCTTCTTGGCCGCCTCCGCGTACAGCCGTGCCGCCGTCGCCAGGTCGTCGGCGCGCTCGTGGAGATGCGCCGCCACCGCGGTGTGGCGCGGCAGCGAGTCGTTCAGCTCCGCGAGCGCAGCCAGGCCGGCGCGTGGTCCGTCGGCCTCGCCGACGGCCACTGCGCGGTTGAGCCGGACGACCGGGCTGTCCGTCAGGCGCGCGAGTTCGTCGTACCACTCGACGATCTGCACCCAGTCAGTCTCCTCGGCTGCCGACGCGTCGGCGTGGAGCGCCGCGATGGCGGCCTGGGCCTGGAACTCGCCCAGACGGTCGCGAGCGAGGGCCGCCTGGAGGATCACGACCCCCTCGGCGATCGACTCGGTGTCCCAGCGGGCGCGGTCCTGATCGGCGAGCGGCACCAGGCTGCCGTCGGGCGCCGTGCGGGCGGCACGCCGGGCGTGGTGGAGCAGCATGAGGGCGAGGAGCCCCCTCACCTCGGGGTGGTCGATCGCGGCCGCGAGCTGCCGGGTGAGGCGGATGGCCTCGGCTGCGAGGTCCACATCGCCGGAGTAGCCCTCGTTGAAGACCAGGTAGAGGACGCGCAGCACGGTGGCGACGTCGCCGTGCCGGTCGAACCGCACGCCGGAAACGGTGCGCTTGGCCCGGCTGATGCGCTGCGCCATCGTCGCCTCGGGCACCAGGTAGGCCTGGGCGATCTGGCGGGTGGTGAGCCCGCCGACGGCGCGCAGGGTGAGCGCGACGGCGGAGGACGGCGTCAGCGACGGGTGGGCGCACAGGAAGTAGAGCTGGAGCGTGTCGTCCGTCGCGGGCGCGGGGCCGGGCGCCGGTTCCTCGTCGACGAGGTCCTCACGCCGGCGGCGGGCGGCGTCCGACCGGGTCGCGTCGAGGAACTTGCGCCAGGCCACGGTGACCAGCCAGCCCTTCGGGTCCCGCGGCTGCTCGACGGGCCAGACGCGGACCGCCTCGACCAGTGCGTCCTGTACGGCGTCCTCGGCCGCCGCGAAGTCGGCTCCGCGGCGGACGAGGATCGCGAGCACGCTCGGCGTGAGGCTCCGGAGCAGGGCCTCGTTCACCTGAGAGGTCACGTGGGAGGTCACTCCGTGATGGTGGGCGGCTCGGTCAGGAACGGGCGCAGCTCGAGCCACTCGTGGATCGGCCTCCCGCCCGCCCCGGGGGCGGCCGACAGTTCCCCGGCCAGCTCGACGGCGCGCTCGTAGTTGTCGACGTCGATCACCATCCAGCCGGCGATGACGTCCTTGGTCTCTGCGAACGGTCCGTCGGTGACCGGCGGGCGCCCCTCCCCGTCGTACCGCACCCACGCGCCTTCGGGTGCGAGCGCCTGACCGTCGACGAACTCGCCGGTCTTCTCGAGCCGGTCCGCGAAGTCCCGCATGTACTGCATGTGCGCCGAGATCTCCCCGGGCGTCCACTGCTCCATGGGGACGTCGTTGACCGCGGCCGGAGCTCCCCGGTAGTGCTTCAGCAGCAGGTACTTGGCCATCGTGTTCTCCTCGTGGTGGTGCGCCCCATTGTGGTCGCGTTCACCCCAGGGACGGAGCGGGCCACGGATTCTCGACATCGCGGTCGAGATTCTTTTTTGGCTCTCGTGGGTGGGCCGGTGAACGGCGTCTCCCGGGCCCAGGCCAATTCGACGCCGCGCCGACCACCGGGGTCAGTTGTGCCGCAGGCCGGCGAGGGTGGTGTCCAGGTCGGTGCGGTCCGTGCGGTTGTAGGGGAGCTTCCCGAGCAGGGTGGCCATGGCGCAGCTGTTGGAGAGCGCGGAGTAGACGAGGCCGGCGGCGATGCCTGCGGAGAGCAGCTGGAAGGCGGGGTGGATCACCAGGCCCAGGAGCAGGCCGAGGAGGACGACGGAACCTGCGGTCAGGCGGACTTGGCGGTCCATGGCCCACTTGGTCGCCGCGGTGGCGGCGGGACGGTGCAGGTCACCGCCCGCCGAGGCCCAGGCGGCGGTTCCGCCTTCGAGGCTGGCGGCGGGTATGCCGTTGCGGGACAGGGTGACGCTCGCGTTCTGCGAGCGGGCGCCGGAAGCGCAGACCACGAGCAGGTCGCTGCGGTCGGCCGCCTCGCGGAGGGTGGGCAGTGCGTGTTCGAGGTCGTCGAGGGGGATGTTGTGGGCGCCGGGCAGGTGTCCTCCGGCGTATTCGCCGGGGGTGCGTACGTCAATGACGATCAGAGTGTGCAGACGTTCCCGGACGGCGCCGGTGGTGAGGGTGGTCGTATTCATGCGTTTGTGTCCTTCGGTTCCGGCGGGGCTAGGTCAGATGAGGCTGTCGAGGAGCATGAAGGCGGCAACGGCCAGCAGGACGTAGGCGAAGACGTGCTGCAAGCGATTGCCGGAGATCTTCGCCGCGAGGCGCTTGCCGTCCCAGGCGCCGAGGATCGCGGCTGCCGTGAAGGGGGCGATGACGGCCCAGTCGAGGCCGTCGGCGGTGCCGGTGCGGGTGGCCAGTGCGGCGAGCGAATTGATGACGATGACCAGGAGGCTCGTGCCGACGGCGGTCTTCATTCGCAGGCCGAGGACGCCGACCAGGGCGGGTACGGCGAGGAACCCTCCGCCGACGCCGAGCACCCCCGTGACGGCGCCGAGCCCGGCTCCGGATCCTGCCGCTCTGGGCGGCCGCACGGGGCCGTCTTGTGCGGGACTGCCTTGTACCGAGCCATCTTGTACAGGAATGCCTTGTACAGGGCCGTCCTGTGCTGGGCGGCCGGGACGGAGCATCCGCC
This sequence comes from Streptomyces sp. NBC_00009, assembly GCF_045040855.1. Classification (NCBI taxonomy): domain Bacteria; kingdom Bacillati; phylum Actinomycetota; class Actinomycetes; order Kitasatosporales; family Streptomycetaceae; genus Streptomyces; species Streptomyces sp. NBC_00009. The sequence goes on along the minus strand of NZ_CP108312.1, from coordinate 8,103,431 downwards.
AGGCGGCGAGTGCGGCTGTCACCGAGAAGGCGATGGTCAGTGCGGTGGCGGGGATGTGGCCTGCCGCGAGGCCGCCGAGCATGGCGGGGCCGATGCCCGCGGCGGCGAACAGTAGTCCGGGCCGCCAGCGGACGTTGCCGTCCCGAGCGTGAGCGGCCAGTGAGCTGATGGATGTCAGGGTGACGATGATCAGGCTCGCGGTGGTGGCGGCGGCTGGGGTGAAGCCGAGCAAGTAGATCAGTGCGGGCACGGCCAGGACGCTGCCGCCCCCGCCGAGTCCGCCCAATGCCAGGCCGACCACGGCGCCTGCCACCAGGGCAAGGATGAGCACGCTCATATGTGATCGGGATCGAGGCCGAGGCCGAGGCCGGGACAGAAAAGGGACATGGCGGGACCAGGACTCCTACTGGTGTCGTTCAAAGGGCTCAGGCGGCAGCGCGGACGGTCAGGCCGGCCTCTGCCGCCCGGTCGAAGCCGTCGTCGACGGCGACCACGTCGCGCCCGGCCGCGTCCAGCAGCGAGGCCGCGATCCCGGCTCGCATACCGCCGGCGCAGTGCACCCACACCTGCCCGGCGGGCACCTCGTCGATCCGCTGGTGCAGTGCGTGTACGGGAATGTGGACCGAGCCCTCGACGTACCCGTCGGCGCGCTCGGAGTCGCGGCGCACATCCAGGACCACCGGCGGCACCTCTGTCCGGGACAGCTCGGCGGCCAGGTCGGCGAAAGCCGCACGGCGGAACGACGCCGGAACCTGGCCGGGGCGCAGCCAGTCGGACGGGCTGCCGGTGGCGGCGGCCGCGGGGTGGTCGATCCCGACCCGGACCAGTTCGCGCTGGGCGTCGGCGAGCTGCTGGGGTGTTTCGGCGAGGAGGGTGACGGGTTTGCCCCACGGGATCATCCACGCGAGGTAGGTGGCGATCTTGCCGTCGGCCTCGAAGTTGAACGAGCCCGCGACATGGCCCTGGGCGAACATGACGCGGTTGCGCAGGTCCACGACCCATTCGCCGGCTGCGAGCCGCACGCCGATCTCCGCGGCATCCGCGCGCCGGGGGGCGGTCAAATCGACGGGGTCCGGGCCGGCGGAGTTGGCCGGGCCCATGTGCGCGTAATAGGCGGGGACGTCCTCCAGGCCGGCGAGCAGACCGGCGACGAAGGAGTCGACGTCCTGGACCAGGGCCGCGTTCACGGCCTTCTCCCGGCCGATGGTGCTCGCCTCACCCTCGGCCTGCCCGGAGGAACAGAAGCTGCCGAAGCCATGGGTGGGCAGGATCGAGGTGTCATCGGGCAGCTCGGCGGCGAGGCGGTGCGCGGAGGCGTGCTGGGCGCGGGCCAGGTTCTCCGTGAGGCGCGGTTCGACCAGGTCGGGGCGGCCCACGGTGCCCATGAGCAGGGATCCGCCGGTGAACGCGGCGGCCGGCGTCCCGGCTTCCTCCAGGACGTACGCGGTGTGGTGCGGGGTGTGGCCGGGGGTCGCCAGGGCCCGCACGGACAGTTCCTGGTCGATCTCGATCACGTCGCCGTCGTGGACCGGGATACGGGCGAAGGCGACCTGCGCGGCGGCCGGCACCAGGTAGGCGGCGCCGGTGACCCGGGCCAGCTCCAGGCCGCCCGTCACGTAGTCGTTGTGGATGTGCGTCTCCACCACGTGCGTGATGCGCACGCCGCGGCGCGCGGCCGCCGCGATCACCTGGTCGATGTCACGCGGCGGATCGACCGCCACCGCGGCCCGGGCGCCCCCGGCCAGGTAGTGCCGGTTGCCCAGACCCTCGATCTCGATGGTGTCGACGAAGAACATGTGCCGTTCACTTCCTCAGATGAATACCCCCCCGGGTATTGGCTTCACCGTAACAGATTACCCCCGGGGGTATACTTGGAGGAGATTTCGCCCCGTTCATCCGGACTCGGGGGGTGTGGACACCGCGCCCCGGCCGCGAACGAGGCAGCGGGCAGACTGGACCGCGCGCTCGTCCAACTCACCAAGGAGCCCAACGGATGACCCCGACCGTGCCGAACCCGGCCCCCAAGGCCACTGCGGCCACCGCCGACGACGAAGCCTCCGCGCGCGCAGTGCTCAACCGCCTGCGCCGCGCTCAGGGGCAGCTAGCAGGAGTCATCACGATGGTCGAAGAAGGCCGCGACTGCCGGGACGTCGTCACCCAGCTCGCCGCCGTCAGCCGCGCGTTGGACCGCGCCGGCTTCAAAATCATCGCGGGCCGGATGCGCGAATGCCTGACCGCCTCCGAAGACGGCGGCACCCCCGCCATGAACGAGGCGGAGCTGGAAAAGCTCTTCCTCACGCTGGCCTGATCACAACCCGGGGGGGGTGGGACATGGCGCCCCACCTCCATAGGCCCCACGCAGACGACGACGCCACCCTCTGAGCGCACCATGCCGCCCGTACCCGCGGCGCGTCGGCGCACGCCGTACCGGGGCGGGACAGCCTGCGGAACTACTGTCGACCGCATGGACGGTGATCGCGGAGCATGGCCTAAGTGTTCTCTTGCCGGCGCGGTGTTTGCCGTGTGTATGGCCGGGACCACCCTGCCGACCCCGCTCTACGGGCTCTACCAGGACAAGTTCGGGTTCTCCGAGCTGACGGTGACCGTCGTCTATGCGGTGTACGCCTTCGGGGTCATCGGTGTGCTGTTGCTGGCCGGCAACGCATCGGACGCTGTCGGGCGGCGGCCGGTGCTGTTGTGGGGCCTGGGGTTCGCGGCGGCCAGCGCCGTCTGCTTCCTCAGTGCCACCGGGCTGGGGTGGCTGTATGCGGGGCGGCTGCTCTCCGGGTTCGCCGCCGGGCTGTTCACCGGGGCCGCCACCGTGTACGTGATCGAGTTGGCCCCGCACGGCGGTGGCTCCCGGGCCACGTTCGTGGCGACCGCCGCCAACATGGGCGGGCTGGGCTGCGGTCCGCTGCTCGCCGGACTGCTCGCCCAGTACGCCGCCTGGCCGCTGTACCTGCCCTTCGCCGTGCACCTCGCGCTGGTGGCCGCATCGGCCGCCGTGCTGCTGTGGCTGCCGGAGACCGTGGCCGAGCGGCGGGCACTGAGTACCGTACGGCCGCAGCGGCCCAGCCTGCCCCCGCAGGTGCGGCCGGTGTTCGGGCCCGCCGCGATCGCCTCGTTCGTGGGGTTCGCGTTGTTCGGGGTGTTCACCTCGGTCAGTCCGGCGTTCCTCGCCGAGTCCCTGGACGTGGACAACCACGCCGTGAGCGGTCTGGTCGTCGCGCTCGCCTTCTTCGCCTCGACCGCGGGGCAACTGGCGGTCACCCGGGTCGGGATGGAGCGGTCCCTGCCGCTGGGCTGCGCCGCACTCCTCGCCGGTCTGGCGCTGCTCGCGGGCGCGCTGCGATGGGACCTGCTCCTCCTGGTGGTGCTGAGCGCGCTCGTCGGCGGTACGGGGCAGGGGCTGGCATTTCGTGCGGCGCTCGGCGCGGTGGCCGAGGCATCTCCCCCGGACCATCGCGCGTCGGTGATCTCCACGCTGTTCGTGGTGGCGTACGCGGGCATCTCCGTGCCGGTCATCGGTGTCGGAGTACTGACCGGCCCGATCGGCCTGGAAGGTGCCGGGCTCGTGTTCATCGCGGTCATGGCGGTCCTGGTGTCGACCGCGGGTGTCTACCTGGTCCGGCGACTGCGTCGTACGACACCTGAGCACGCACGCCCTGCCCCGTAGCGTCTGCGACCGGCGTGATCGGGCGGCAGCCGGCGCAACGAAGCCCCGCCCACATCGTTGATCAACCCACGAAGATCACCATCGCGCGGCGGCAGCCGCGCCTCTTGGCCGCAGCCGTCGCCGCCCTCGCACTGGGACTTACGGGCGCCGGAAGCTCGCCGGCCGCGAGCTCCGCCGCGGCTGATTGCCCAACTGCGGAACTCTTCGCCACCAACAACACCGCGGTCATCACGGACCCGGACGACCCCAGGCTTCACACCCGTCTCACACGTTTCGACCACGAAGTGCGCGGGATCATCCGCGCCAACGGGGCCGCACCCGTCGCCTCGAAGCTCCTGGAGGGAGTCTTCTGGTCCGGCGATCTCGAGCAGGCCACGTACGAGCGTTCACGCGAGTTCGACATCAGCAGGGTCGGCCGTGACGGGCTCCACCACATCGCCGGTGTCATCGCCAAGACGTACCGTCAGGAGTCCGTGCTCACCTTCCGCTGCCTGCCGCGCACATCGCCGGAGACCGACGCACTCGAAATCGAGGCACCCGGCGTCAGCGCGAACCGGCTGCACGACGAGCTGGTCGCGGACCCGGTGGCCCGCGACGAACTCGGCGGCGGCTCGGTCACCGTCGACGGCCGGCTCATCCTCATCGCCCCGCTCGCCGACCTGCCACTGGCCCGGGAGTTCACCGCCAAGCTCGGTGTCGACTGGCAGACGGCCCAAGTGCACTACGGCGACAGGGAATTCGTGAGCTAAATCAGGGGCATGCCGACGCCCTCACCGCCTATGCGCCACCGGCGTACCCGTGCGGCCCCGCGGGGTGTTCGGCCGGACCGGGCGTCGGCCGAACACCACCGTGACCATTGAGCGCAGAGGCCGCCTGGTACTGCGCCTCAGCGGCTACCAAGCGGGCCTCCGCCACGACGTCACCGAGTTCACGTACCAGGCTGTCGTAGACCGGCAAGTGGTCGTTTCCGGTTGAGCTGGGATTCACAGGGCTGGTCCTTCTCGGTATCTGGGGCGGCCGTCCGGTAATGCGGGCTCAATCGCGGTCACACGCGGTTGAGTCGCGCGGCGATCCCATGCCCGACCAACAGGTAAATCACTGCCGGCAGACCGTAATTGAGGAGAACGCGAAGGCCTTCTGTGTCCATGGTGAAAACATCCTGTGACCACCAGGCCAGCCAGTCGGCCGTTCCGTGCACGAATCCGACGAAGACGTTGTCCTGGTTGGCTTCGAGCAGGTAGAGCAGAATCCACAGACCCAGGAACACCGCGGCTATGTCAGCGATGGTGTGGATGACCAGCCCCGCCCGTCGGGCGCCCCCCTCGCGCCGCTCAGGGCGCCGTGGCGGCTGTGGGGGCTGCTGGTACTGGTCGTAGGGGTGGGGCGGTCCGGCCATCGGGTCGGTATTGCTCACGGGAATCCAATCTGACGCGTCACCTTGCAGGCTGAGGCAGGGGCGGACATCGCTTCTGACTCTCTCAGGCAATCGCCTGCCGCACCACGCGCACAAGGCGTCGCGCGGGGCCCGTACAACTCTGCGTCACGTAACCGCCGTCGCGTTACAGGGCCATCGGAATATCCCAAATATGGCCAGGTAATCGGCAACTTGCCTAAATGTGTGAGCGGGGGATCCATTTCAACGTCGAACGCCTCACACCGGTGTGCCCATTTCGTGTGTTCCTCGTGACGCCTTCAGGTGAATGCCTCACTTACTGTTCACGTTGCGGTGGACGGTGAGATTCGGTGATCTTCTCCAGGGCCAACTCATAAGCAGTACCAACCGTTTCGGCGTCCATGAAGCCACGCGATTCCGCCGAGTCGGGGTTCTCATGTCGACGTCCGCAGCCCTCTGTCCGGAGCGCGCCCCCGGGCCGCCGGACGCCGTCACCCGACGCTGCGGCGTGTGACGTAGTGCACCTGGATGTCTGGAGTGCAGAGGTGGCATGATCCGGGAGCGTGACGCCCCGCAACCCGACAGTTCGCCCATTCCGGGCGACGGAAGGACATGCGCATGTTCCGTAAGGTGCTCGTCGCCAACCGCGGAGAAATCGCGATCCGGGCGTTCCGCGCCGGCTTTGAGCTGGGGGCTCGAACCGTCGCGGTGTTCCCCCACGAGGACCGCAACTCACTGCACCGGATGAAGGCGGACGAAGCCTACGAGATCGGCGAGGCCGGGCACCCCGTGCGGGCCTATCTCTCCGTCGAGGAGATCATCCGCGCGGCGCGCAAGGCGGGCGCCGACGCCATTTATCCCGGGTACGGCTTCCTGTCCGAGAACCCCGAACTGGCGCTCGCGTGTGAGCGTTCCGGCATCACGTTCGTCGGGCCGAGCGCGGAGACGCTCGAACTGACGGGGAACAAGGCACGTGCCGTGGCCGCGGCCCGTGCGGCCGGCGTCCCGGTCCTTGGTTCCTCGCAGCCCTCCACCGACGTCGACGAGCTGGTCCGGGCGGCCGACGAGCTCGGTTTCCCGCTCTTCGTGAAAGCCGTGGCCGGGGGCGGCGGACGCGGCATGCGGCGCGTCGAGGACGCGGCGACGCTGCGCGAGTCGATCGAGGCGGCGGCCCGTGAGGCCGAGTCGGCGTTCGGCGACCCGACCGTCTTCCTGGAGAAGGCCGTCGTCGAGCCCCGGCACATCGAGGTGCAGATCCTCGCCGACGGCGAGGGCCGGGTCATCCATCTCTTCGAGCGCGACTGCTCCTTGCAGCGCCGCCACCAGAAGGTGATCGAGCTGGCCCCCGCGCCGAATCTCGATCCCGAGGTGCGTGAGCGGATCTGCGCCGACGCCGTGAAGTTCGCCCGGCAGATCGGCTACCGCAACGCGGGCACCGTGGAATTCCTCCTCGACCCCGCCGGACAGCATGTGTTCATCGAGATGAATCCGCGGATCCAGGTCGAGCACACGGTGACCGAGGAGGTCACCGATGTGGACCTCGTCCAGGCCCAGCTGCGGATCGCCGCCGGCGAGACGCTGGACGACCTCGGCCTGTCCCAGGACACCGTCCGCCTGCACGGTGCCGCGCTGCAGTGCAGGATCACCACGGAGGACCCGGCCAACGGTTTCCGCCCCGACACCGGCAAGATCAGCGCCTACCGTTCCCCGGGCGGCTCCGGCATCCGGCTGGACGGCGGCACCACCCATGCCGGTACGGAGATCAGCGCCCACTTCGACTCGATGCTGGTCAAACTCACGTGCCGGGGACGGGACTTCGAGACCGCGGTCGGCCGGGCCCGGCGGGCCGTCGCCGAGTTCCGCATCCGTGGTGTGTCGACGAACATCCCCTTCCTCCAGGCCGTTCTCGACGATCCCGACTTCGCCGCCGGACGCGTCACCACCTCGTTCATCGAGAAGCGGCCCCATCTGCTGACCGCCCGTCACTCGGCGGACCGCGGCTCGAAGTTGCTCACCTACCTCGCCGACGTCACGGTGAACAAGCCGCACGGCGAGCGGCCCCCGCTGATCGATGCGGCGACCAAGCTGCCGCGGCTGCCCGAAGGCGCACCGCCCGCCGGCTCCAAGCAGAAGCTGACCGAGCTCGGCCCCGAGGGCTTCGCCCGGTGGCTGCGCGCCTCGCCCACCATCGGCGTCACCGACACCACGTTCCGGGACGCGCATCAGTCGCTGCTCGCCACCCGGGTCCGCACCAAGGACCTGCTCGCCGCGGCACCGGCCGTGGCGCAGACGGTGCCGCAGCTGCTTTCGCTGGAGTGCTGGGGCGGCGCGACCTACGACGTCGCGCTGCGCTTCCTCGCCGAGGACCCGTGGGACCGGCTCGCCGAACTGCGGGCGGCCGTGCCCAACATCTGCCTGCAGATGCTGCTGCGCGGCCGTAACACCGTCGGCTACACGCCGTACCCCACCGAGGTGACCAACGCCTTCGTGGAAGAGGCGGCAGCGACCGGCATCGACATCTTCCGGATCTTCGACGCCCTGAACGACGTGGGTCAGATGCGGCCCGCCATCGACGCGGTACGGGAGACCGGCTCGGCGGTCGCGGAGGTCGCCCTGTGCTACACCTCTGACCTGTCCGACCCGTCGGAGAAGCTCTACACGCTCGACTACTACCTGCGTCTCGCGGAGCAGATCGTGGACGCGGGCGCCCATGTGCTCGCGGTCAAGGACATGGCGGGGCTGCTGCGCGCTCCCGCGGCGGCGAAGCTCGTCTCCGCGCTGCGCAGGGAGTTCGATCTGCCCGTACACATCCATACGCATGACACCGCGGGTGGCCAACTGGCCACCTATCTCGCGGCGATCCAGGCGGGCGCGGACGCGGTGGACGGAGCGGTGGCGTCGATGGCGGGCACCACCTCGCAGCCGTCGCTTTCCGCGATCGTCGCCGCCACCAACCACTCGGAGCGGCCGACCGGCCTCGATCTTCAGGCCGTGTGCGATCTGGAGCCGTACTGGGAGAGCGTGCGCAAGATCTACGCGCCGTTCGAAGCGGGCCTGTCCTCACCGACCGGCCGCGTCTACCACCACGAGATCCCGGGCGGCCAGCTCTCCAATCTCCGGACGCAGGCCATCGCGCTCGGGCTCGGTGACCGCTTCGAGGACATCGAGGCGATGTACGCCGCCGCCGACCGGATCCTCGGCCACCTCGTGAAGGTCACCCCTTCGTCCAAGGTGGTCGGCGACCTCGCGCTGCACCTCGTGGGGGCCGGGGTGTCGCCTGAGGACTTCGAGGCCGAGCCGAACTCGTTCGACCTCCCGTCCTCGGTCATCGGATTCCTGCACGGCGAGCTGGGTCTGCCGCCCGGCGGGTGGCCGGAGCCGTTCCGCACCAAGGCGCTGCAGGGACGCGCAGGCCCCGAGCCGATGCGCGAGCTGTCCGCCGAGGAGCGCGCCGGGCTTGCCAAGGACCGGCGGGCGACGCTGAACCAGCTGCTGTTCCCCGGTCCGACCAAGGACTTCGAGAACCACCGGCAGGCCTACGGCGACACGAGCGTGCTGGCGAGCAAGGACTTCTTCTACGGCATCAGCCCCGGGCGCGAGTACTCCGTGGACCTGGAACCCGGCGTCCGGCTGCTCATCGAGCTGGAGGCCATCGGCGAGGCGGACGAGCGCGGTGTGCGCACCGTGATGGCCACGCTGAACGGTCAACTGCGGCCGATCCAGGTACGGGACCACTCCGTGGCGACCGACATCCCGGTGACCGAGAAGGCTGACAAGGCCAACTCGAACCATGTCGCGGCGCCGTTCGCGGGCGTCGTCACGCTGGCGGTGGCCGAGGGCGACACGGTGGAGGCCGGTGCGACGGTGGCCACGATCGAGGCGATGAAGATGGAGGCCTCCATCACGGCCCCGAAGGCCGGCACGGTGTCCCGGCTCGCCATCAACACGATCCAGCAGGTGGAGGGCGGCGACCTGCTGGTCGAACTCGCCTGACGCCCGACGCCCCGGGCCAGTCGCACTGCGGCCGGCCCGGGGCTTACGCGTCACTGGGTCGGGCGGTTTCGGCATGGTCTTTGCCCATCAACCGCGTATGTAGGACAGCACCTGACCTCAATGCCTCATAACGTGGTTCTTGTCCAACGGAGCAGAAACACGTGGAGGCGGAAACCATGGCTGTCAACGAGCTGGACACCCATGACCTGGCAGGGGCACCGGCCGTCAGCGGCGAGCGTGCCGAGTGGCTGGAGGTGCTGGGCAAGCACCGGAACTTCCTGCGCTTCACCACCCGTGACCTCACCGACGAGCAGGCCCGGAAGCGGACCACCGCGAGCGCGCTCTGCCTGGGCGGTCTCATCAAGCACGTCACCGAGGTCGAGCGGAGCTGGGTCGACTTCATCCTCAACGGCCCGTCCCCCACGGCCGACTTCGCGGCCATGACCGAGGCCGACTGGGCCCGTCGAGAGGACGGGTTCCGGCTGCTGCCCGATGAGACGCTGGCCGGTGTGCTGGCCGCTTACGCCGAGGTGGCCCGCCGGACCGACGAGGTGGTCGCCGCTCTGCCCGACCTGGATGCCGCGTGGCCGCTGCCGAAGGCCCCGTGGTTCGAGCCGGGCGCCCAGTGGTCGACCCGCCGGGTGCTGATGCACATCGTCGCCGAGACCGCCCAGCACGCCGGCCATGCCGACATCATCCGGGAATCCCTCGACGGGGCCAAGACGATGGGCTGACCGCGAAAGGCCCTAGGCCTTCGCGTCGGCCTCGAAGTAGCGGCGGGGTACGTCGACGAGCATCGTGTCGATCTGCTCCTCGGTGACCCCGCGCCGCTCGAGGTAGGGCAGCACCTCGTCCGCGATGTGCAGGTAGTGCCACTGCGGCAGCAGCGGCATGACGGCCGGGTCGATCCAGTCGATGTAGCAGGAGGCGTCCTGCGAGAGCACCATCCGGTCGGCGTACCCCCGTCGGCACATCTCCACCACCGTCTCGGCCCGGGCCTCGAAGGTGGTCTCGAGGTTGATCCCGAACCGGTCCATCCCGAGTACGAACCCGGCTTCGGCCAGTTCGCCGAGATGGTCCACGTCGGTGGTGTCACCGCTGTGCCCGAGCACGACACGGCCCGGGTCCACACCCTCCTCGTCGCACAGCACACGCTTGACCTCCGCCCCCGTGTGCGCCCCCGGGTGGGTGTGCACCGTGATCGGAGTGCCGGTGCGCAGATGCGCCTTGGCCACCGCACGCATCACCCGCTCCACACCCGGCGTGAGGCCCTGCTGGTCGATGGCGCACTTGAGCAGGCCGGCCTTGACGCCGGTGCCGGCGATGCCGTTCTCGATGTCGCCGACGAACATGTCCACCATCGGGTCCGGCACCTCCGTTCCCGCGGCCTCGTTCAACGCCGGACCGCGGTGATGGAAGAAGAACGGCACCTTCTCGTACGTATAACAGCCCGTCGCCACAACGATGTTGAGGTCGGGAAGCTGCTCGGCGACGCGCTGGATCCGTGGGATGTATCGGCCGAGCCCGATCACCGTCGGGTCGACGATGGTGCGGACACCCTGGGCGCTGAGCGCGCCGAGCTTGTCCACCGCGTCGACGATCCGGGCGTCCTCGTCGCCCCACTCCCCCGGGTAGTTCTGCTGCACGTCCGGGGTCAGCACGAAGATGTGCTCGTGCATGTAGGTGCGCTCCAGCGCGGCCGAATCCACCGGCCCCCGGACGGTCTCCACCATGGCCATCAGCGCAGCTCCTTCTTGAGGATCTTCCCGGTGGGTCCCTTGGGCAGCTCCTGGAGCACCCTGATCTCACGGGGATACTTGTAGGCGGCCATCCGTTCCTTGCAGAACGCCGTCAACTCCTCGGGTGTGGCCTGCCGTCCGGGCGTCAGGCTGACGACCGCGACGACTTCTTCGCCGAACGTCTCGTCGGGCCTGCCGATGACGGCGACCTCAGCGACGGCGGGGTGCTCGTACAGGACCTCCTCGACCTCACGGGGATAGACGTTGTAGCCGCCGCGGATGACGAGGTCCTTCTTCCGGTCGACGATGAAGAGGTAGCCGTCCTCGTCGGCGTAGCCGAGGTCGCCGGTGTGGAACCAGCCGCCCCTCATCGCCTCGGCCGTCGCCTGCGGGTTCTTGTAGTAGCCCTTCAGGACGTTGTGCCCGCGGATCACGATCTCGCCGACGTGGTCCGGGCCAGGGGGCAGCGGTTTGTCGTCGGTGTCGACGACGCGTATCTGCACGCCCCACACCGGCTTGCCGACGGAGAGCACCTTGCGTTGGTCGGCGCTGATGTTGAACGTGGCGGTACTCGCCGTCTCCGACAGCCCGTATCCCTCAAGGATCACGATGCCGGGGAACCGCTTCTCGAAGGCCCGGATGACCTCCCCCGGAATGGCGGCACCGCCCGACACTCCGACACGCAGCGACGTCAAGTCCCGTTCCTCGGCTGCTGCGTTGAGGAGGGCGACGTACATCGTGGGCACGCCCGGGAAGATGGTGGCGCCATGCCCTTCTATGGCGTCGATGACCGCTCCCGGCTCGAAGCGGGGCACCAGCACCATGGTGGTGCCGAAGCGCACGGCAGCGTTGAGGACACTGGACAGCCCGAAGACATGGAACAGCGGCAGTACGGCTATGACGACGTCGTCGTCGAGGAAGCCGATCAGGTCCCCGGCGACGGAGCAGTTCATGTAGAGCTGGAAGTGCGTCAGTTCGGCGCCCTTCGGCTTGCCGGTGGTGCCGCTCGTGTAGAGCAGTACCGCGGTGTCATCGGCGTTGGTCGGCACGATGTCGGGGGCCTCGACCGGGGCGTGCAGCTCGTCGAACGGCCTGCTTCCTTCCGGCCGCTGCCCGCCACCGAGGTCGACGACGTACGTCGAGATACCGGGCACCGCGCTCGCACCCCGGTGTGCCTCCTCGGCGAACGACTCGCAGGTGATGAGCACTTGAGCGTCGGAGTTCTCCAGGTGGTACGTGACCTCCGGCGCCCGCAGAAGCGGGTTCAGCGGCACCATGACCAGGCCGGCCCGCAGGGCGCCGAAGTAGGCGAACAGGAACTGCGGGATGTTGGGCAGCTGGACCGCTACCTTCGCGCCCCGTTCGAGTCCGAGCGCGAGGAGGTTGCCGGCCACCAGGCCGGAGAGTTCCTCGATCTGGGCGTAGGTCAAGGCAGTGTCGTCGATGATGACGCATGGCTTGTCCGGGGCGGCCGACGCCGTCTCGTACAGCATCGTGGCCAGGTTGAAGCTCACATCAGCTCCTGAGTGCCGTAACAGTGGCCCTAGACATACCGTCCGGTCGGTAGGGGGTCAAGGGATTGCGCACGGACACCGAAGAGCGACCCCGGAACCGGCCGTGTGCTCCTGCTCCGGCTGCCGTCGGTCGCGGCAGTCAACGCCTGCCGGGCGGCCGTCAGTTCGCAGGCTTCGCCCCTGCGGTCGAGCGCGAAACGTAGCGGCAGTGGAGGACAAGCCAGGTGAACGTGTCGAGGTCGGTCAGGTCGAGGTTGAACAACCTGTTCGGCCACCTCACGGCGCTGGACAACATCACGCTCGGCCCGCGCAAGGTGCTCGGGCTCGGACGCGAGGAAGCCGAGGCCGAGGCGCGCGATCTCCTGGCTCAGGTGGGTCTCGGCGAGCACGCCGCCACCTATCCCCGCCAGCTGTCCGGCGGTCAGCAGCAGCGTGTGGCGATCGCCCGCGCGCTCGCGATGCACCCCCGGCTGATGCTGTTCGACGAACCCACCTCAGCACTCGATCCGCAACTGGTCGGCGAAGTCCTGCGGGTGATCCGCGCACTCGCGCACACCGGCATCACGATGGTCATCGTCACCCACGAAGTGCATTTCGCGCTGGAGGTCGCCGACCGCATCGTGCTGATGGCAGACGGCACCGTCGTCTATGACGCTCCCCCGAGCCAGTTCAGGTCGACCACCGATGAACACGTCACCGCGTTCATGTCCCACGTAACGGACGTACCGGCGGCAGTACCCACCGCCGAAGCCCTCACGGAGTAACACGATGCCCAAGCGAATCAGCGTCAGCGACTACCGCAAGGCCGCACGCAAGCGCCTGCCCCACATCGTCTACGACTTCCTCGAAGGCGGCGCGCTCGACGAACAGACTCTCGCGAGCAACACCGCCGACCTGGCCGGGTTGCCCCTGCAACAGCGCATCATGCGCGACGTCTCCGGCATCGATCTGAGCACCAGTGTCCTCGGCCACCGGCTGCGAACTCCCGTACTCATCGCGCCGATGGGGCTGCTCTCCCTGTTCCACCCGCAGGCCGACGTCCACCTGGCCCGGGCCGCTCAGGCCGCCGGCACCGTCTTTGTGCACAGCGCATGGTCCGGCACTCCGCTCAAGGACGTGGTCGCGGCCGCGCCGGGCTCGGTGTGGTGCCAGGCCGCCCTGTGGGCCGACCCACGCCTCGTCGACCGGCACCTTGAACGTGCCGCTGACGCCGGAGTCGACGTCCTGGTGATCGCCGGCGACGTATCGGTGTCCAGCAAGCGCGAACGCGACCTGCACAACGGCTTCACGATGCGCGCCCGTCCGTCGGCCCGAGGAGTGCTCAACGCCGTCCGGAAACCCCGCTGGGTCAGCAACTTCCTCTTCGGGCCGAAGATCACCTTCGGCGATCAGTCCATCGAAGGCCGCCCGATGACCATCCAGGAGATGGGCGAGTTCATGGAGGCCGACAACGACCGCGTCACCTGGGACGACGTTCGCGGCATCCGCGAACGCTGGCCCGGCAAGCTCGTCGTCAAGGGCATCATGAGCCCGGCCGATGCACAACTCGCCATCGACGCAGGCGTCGACGGCATCTACATCTCCAATCATGGGGGCCGTCAGTTCGACGCCCAGCCGTCCACGTTCTCGGCTCTTCCGGCGATCGCGGAGACGGTCGGCGATCAGGCCGACATACTCGTCGACAGCGGGATCCCGCGCGGCAGCGACATCGTCAAGATGCGCGCCCTCGGCGCCACAGCCTGCCTCATCGGCCGGCCCGCCGTGTACGGCGCAGTCCAGTCCGGCCAACGTGGCGCCGCCGCAATCCTCGACATCCTCACGGACGAACTCGCCACCGCACTCGCGTTCACGGGCGCGACGAGCCTCGCCGACGTCGGCCCCGGCACACTCGCCCTCAACAGCACACGCACCTCAGCAGCGCAGGCCGGCTCACCGCGGCTCACGGGATCACTGCGATGAACGCTCGGCCGACACCGCACCCGATCCCGCGTCGGTCACCCCGCAATCAACCCCCTGGTCGACGGGTCCATGCCCACACCAGGCCGCCCCGATGAAGGACCACCATGACTAGCAGCGCCATTACGCGCATCCCGACGCCCTCGGATGAGACCGACACCGCACTCTCGGCCGACGCCGTGTCCTACGCGGGAGTCATCTTCACCACGCAAATCCCCGACCGCACCGACGGCTCCCTGGAACTCGGCGACATCAGACGCCAGACCGAGCAGGTGTTCCACAACCTGTCAGAAACACTCGAGGCCACAGACAGCTCACTGTCCCGGCTGCTCCATCTGACCATCTATCTCACGGACATGGCGGATCGCGAGGTGTTCAACGAGGTCTACGCGGCGTGTATCCCTCAGCCGGTGCCGGTCCGGTGCTGTGTGGCCGTCGCAGCCCTCGCCGCAGAAGGGAGGCGCATCGAGATCACCGCACACGCCGCCGTCGCACCGTCGGCCGATGGCTCTTCGGATCTCCGGTGATCACGTGATCGGGTCGGCGGCCACGTGATCACCGAGCGGCCCCGTGGCGGGGACGCCTCGCCGTGTTCGCAGCCGTCCGGCCGCGGTGCGAGCGGCATGTCAGGGCCGCCCGCTCCAGGCCGGGCGATGCCGAGTGGCTCGCAGACTGCCGGTCAGTAGCGCTCGGCCGTTCCGAGGTACTGCTCGGCGAAGGCGGCCGCAGCGACCGGCGAGGTGAACAGCCGTCGTAGCCGGGCGAGCGTGGTACCTGTCCGGAACGGCTCCCCCGTGGCCGCCCCGTGGTAGACCTCGGACAGCCACTGCGAGAACTCCTGGTAATCCCACACGCGACGCAGGCAGGCCTCCGAATAGCTCTCCAGGCCGCAGCTGTTGCCGTCGGCTCCCTGCGTGAGGTGGGCGACCAGTGCGTCGCCGAGCAGGAAGGCGTCGTGGAGAGCGAGGTTCATGCCCTTCGCCGCGATCGGCGCCACGAGGTGGGCCGCGTCGCCCGCCAGGAACAGGCGCCCGGAAGCCATCGGCTCGACGACATAGTCGTGCATGTCGAGCATCCGCTTCTCGATCAACCGCCCCTCGACCAACTCGGGGGCACCCTCCGCAGCGAGCCGTCGGCGCAGCTCGGCCCATACGCGCTCGTGCGACCAGTTCTCCGGGTCGTCGCCGGGCGGGCACTGGAGGTAGTACCGGGTCACCTCGGGACTGCGGGGCATCTGTCCGGCGAATCCGTCCTGATGGATTCCGAAGAGCACACAGTCGGAGGAAGGCGGCGCCTCGGCCAGCAGGGACAGCCAACCTATTCCGTAGTCGTGGCGCGCGACCGGGAATCGATCGGCGGGCAGTGCGCGCCGCGTCACCCCACGCGCACCGTCACACCCTGCGACGAAGTCACAATGAATCACCTGGCGTTGACCGGACTGGGGGCAGGTGTACGAAACCGATGGCTGATCGGTGTCCACGTCGTGCACCTGCACGTCCCGGACGCCGAACCTGATGTCACCGCCCCGCACGTCGGCGTACTCACGCACCAGATCCGTGACGAGCAACGGTTGGGGGTAGATGTAATGGTTTCGCCCCGTCAATTCACTGTAGAAAAAGCGGTGTTGAACACCCTCGAACCGGAACTCACACACGGTGTGCCGCTGCGCCTTTTGCAGCAGGTTCTCGGCGAGACCCCGTTCCTCCAGGGCGCGAACCGCCCACTCTTCGATGACCCCGGCGCGCGGCCGCTGCTCGATGAACTCCCGTGTCTCGGTCTCGAGGACCACGCAGTCGACCCCGGCGCGTCTGAGGATGTTCGCGACGGTCAGCCCGGCGGGACCGGCGCCCACCACGACTACCGAAACACGTTGTGGAGCAGGGGTATTGGGATGCAGAAGAGGGTTCACGGCGACATTATGTCGGCGCGGGTGGACAGTTGGATCCCCGGCCCTGCTGTGCCGCCGTCCGAACCCATGGAAGACCGGTCACACCGGAGGTCTCACCCAAGGAGCCAGGCGTTCGCCGGCCGCCAGGTCCTCGCGCCAGTACCGGAAGACAGTTCCCTGGACGATGTCGAGCCGCCCGGCCGCAAGCAGACCGGAGACGAGAGCGGGGCCGCCCGCGTCGGCTTCGAAGGCGACCAGCACGGGAGGTGTCTCACCGACCTGCCGGACGACGAGGCGGACCTCATCAGGTGTCGGCTGACGAAAAACTGGATCGTGGAAGGCCGCAGGGCACTTGACGAAGATCGGGTCGCTGAACACCAACTCCAAGCCGTGGGCATACGAGACGTCGTGCCCGGCGCCCAGACACAGCCGCCCCGGGTCCCAGGCAACAATGTCCCAGTCCCACCACGCCCCCTGCGGCAACTCGATCACCGCCGGATCCTCCACCCGTGCCGCGCCGTCAATCGGGAATCACCAAGCCGAACTCGCGCAGTCGCGGAAGGCAGACCTCCAAACAAACCTCCACAGACACGGCGTCGGTGCGTACCAGGAGATCATCCCGAAACGGCGCCCCGCTCGCGACGAAGGTCCAGGGTTTCGCTCCATCGCGCATGCGCTCGGCGTCGGCTTTCAACAGCACCGTGACTCCCTGCTCAGCCAACGCCTCCATAAGGAGCACTACGTCCATCGCCTTCCCGCTCCCTGCCTCGGATCGAACGGGCAGAAGGCTACATCGGCCTTTCACCGGCCCGACTTGACCGCTTGGCACGGTGAGGAGTGAGACCGCCAAGGAGTCTGCGGCGTCGCCGTGCCGAATGTGCGGCAGTCATTCCTACCGCCATCTCGACTCCCCCGTCCCGGGATACGTGCCGGTTGGTGAAAGGGACTCTCTCCGGCCCGGTCAGCCGTACATCGCCACGCGGTAGAGAGCCGCAAGCGCGTCGTCGATGGGATGTGGCTGCGGCCTGCCCGCGGAGTAGGCAGAAGGCGCTGGTCGACCGACGAGATCCTGGATGCGGCGGCGGAGCTGCTGCGCACGAGCGACGCCGAGTCGTTCAGCGTGCGCAAGCTCGCAGCGACCCTCGGGACTGACTCCTCCAGCCTCTACCGGCACTTCCGCAGCAAGACGGAACTGCTGCGGGCGGTCGCCGACCGGATCCTCGAGGCCGCCATGGACGGCTACCGCCCCGAGGGCGACTGGAAGCAGCGCATCACCGCCCTGGCCCTGCGCGTGAGAGAGGCCTTCAGCCAGCACCCCCAGCTCGCCGCGGTCTGGGGACGCTACGCGTCGAGCGGCACCGGGTCCCGGCTGGTCATGGAAGAGGCGCTGCAGGCCCTGCGCGCCTCGGGACTGCCCGACGAAGAGATCCCGGCGCGCTATCACCGGATCGCGGTCCTCATCGCCGCGTTGATCGCCTCCGAGGCCGGGGTCAGCACCATCACGCCCAAGGAGTACGAACAGGGCATGGAGCTGTTCCGCGTCGCGGTACTGGGCGCCGACCCCGAACGCTTCCCCGCCCTGGCCCACTTCGCCCGCGAGGTCCGCCCTCTCGGGGCAGACCGCCGCGCCGCGTTCGAAGAGATCCTCGCCGCCCAACTCGCCCACATCGAGGCCGCAATCCGCCCGAGCCAGCCGACCGGCTCGTGAGTGTCGGCAAACGACAGCACCCTCAAGTGATCAACTCACCCCCCTGATCCCGAACACGCTGGTGGGCAGTGTCGAGAACTCGCCTCGGCGATCAACGTCGGTGAGTGGTCCGACCGAGGGATTCCGGCACATGCTCATCGGCTACGAGCGGGCCGAACTTCTGATCTCGGCGTGACGGTCGGTCAGGCCCATCAGAAGGGGAACGGTGTCGTAACCGCCCAGCGACGTGCTCTGCCATGGCGAAGACCCGTGATGCGAGTCGCGGCGGCATCCAGCGGCGTGGCCGCCCGGGTGCGGCCACTGTTCTCCGGGACTCCAATACCCCGCCGGTGCACCCACAGTGCACCGGTAGCCCTCACGCGCCGCGTCCGCGCAGGTCAAAGAGGATTCTCAGCTGTATACCGACTTCTGACGCACACCCTAATCGGGATGGACCAGCGACTCGGAGAGCTTGCACCGCGGATTCAGCCGCGCGGCGACTACCGTCGCCCTATGGAGCGAGAGCGAACCGGCGCGATCCGCGCAGTCCTCATCGACATCGACGGCGTCCTCACGGTGTCCTGGGAGCCTCTCCCCGGTGCCGTCGAGGCCATGGAGCGGCTGCGCGCCGCGGGGCTCCCGCTCGCGCTGGTCACCAACACGACCTCGCGTACACGCGCGTCGATCTGCGCACGGCTTACGGGGGCCGGGTTTCCCGTCTCGGTCGACGACATCCTCACCGCCCCTGCCGTCACCGCCGCCTACCTTCGCGAGAACCACCCGGGCGCGCGCTGCCTGCTGCTCAACGCCGGTGACATCCAGGACGATCTGACGGGCGTCACGCTTGTCGAGCCGGAGGCACACGCAGACGTGGACGTCGTAGTGGTCGGTGGCGCAGGGGACGAGTTCGGCTACGCAGCCCTCAACCGCGTCTTCCATCACCTCCAGCGCGGAGCGCACCTCGTAGCCATGCACCGGAACCTCTATTGGCGCACGGCCGACGGGCTCGACCTCGACACGGGTGCCTTCCTCCTCGGGCTCGAGCGGGCCGCCCGGGTCGAGGCGAGCATCACCGGCAAACCCTCCGAGGCCTTCTTCGCCACCGCGCTCGCCCACCTGGGCGCCGATGCGTCCGCGACGCTCATGGTGGGCGACGACATCGAGTCCGACGTGCTCGCCGCCCAGCGCAGCGGCATCACCGGCGCCCTCGTCAAGACAGGCAAGTACCTTCCGGAGACCCACCGTTCGGCCGAGGGCACACCGGACCATGTGCTCGACTCCTTCGCCGCGCTCCCCGACCTCCTCGAACGGCTGGCCTCGGACTCCCGCTGAGCACCTTGGCCCTACTTGTTGCTCTTCCAGAGGGTCAGCGTGGTGACGTAGTCAGGCATGTCGCTGGACAAACCCTGCTTGGTGTCGGGTACGACGTCGGTGATACGGAGCATCGCCAGGTTGTCGTCGCTGGTGACGGTGCACAACACCATGCCCTTGGTCAGGGTCTTCCCCGCGTCCAGGTCGTCGGCTGGGATCGCGGCCGGGAGCGCGTCGGTGTCCACGCCGCTGCTGCATGCCTCGGGCGTCGTGCCGGTGCTCCTGCCCATGGGGGTGAGGAAGCGCAGGTCGGAGTCGCCCCAGTCCTGGTAGGTGAGTTCCATGCCGTCGTCCTGGCCGATCTCGCCGTCAGGGAACAGTTTCGGCGCGTCCAGATCCACATGTGTGCCGGTGTTGTAGGCCGGAGCCCGGAGGGTGAGGGGCTTGTCCTTGAAGACGAGCGTGTACGCGCCCTGCGGCGAGGGAGAGGACGAGGTTGACGGTGACGAGGTGGCGGTTGGGGTACCGGTGTGCTTTCCGTCCGCGCCGGTGCCGTTTGCGCCATCCGTACCGCCGTCGGGCCTCGCGATCGCCCACGTGACGATCACGGCAAGGGCCACGGCGACGACGCCGGCAGCGGCCAGCAGCGGGGTGCGGGTGCGCTTGGCGGGCGTGGGTGAGGGCGAGGCCGTGTTCGTCGACCACGGCGCATGCGCCGGGCCGGGCGGGGGCGTCGACGGGGGCGGCGGGACGGACACGGTGGGCTGGCCGGCCAGGTGCGCGGCGGCATCCGGCTGGGTGGGCGTGGCCGTAGGTGTCGGCGTGGGCGCCGGGGGCCGCGCGGCAGCCGCCTCCCGGCGTGCGATGCGCTCCATGAGCGGCGCCGGCAGCCAGCCGTCGAACGTGCGCAGTGGCCGACCGGCCTCCCGCTCGCACAGGTCGGCGAGTTCGTCCGTCGTGATGCGGGCCGCCGGTTCGGCGGTGAGACAGCGCTCCAGCAACGTCCGCAGCGGCGCCGGGTAGCTGCCCAAGTCCGGGGGCGTGCGCTCGGTGTTGGCGATGCGCACCCCGAGGGCGGTCGCGCCTCCCTCGCCGTACGGATGCCGTCCGGTCGCCGCGACCGCCGCGATGAGGCCGAGCGAGAACAGATCGGTGGCCGCGGTGACCGGTTCACCCAGCGCGTGTTCGGGCGACATGTACTGCGGCGTGCCGATGACCCCGCCGCTGCGGGTGAGCTGGGTGGCGTCGGCCGCCTGCGCGATGCCGAAGTCGATGACGTAGGGACCGGTCGAACCGAGCAGGATGTTGCCGGGCTTCAGGTCGCGGTGCACGACGTCCGCCGCGTGGATGGAGCCGAGGGCCCGGGCCGTGCAACCCACCAGCTGGAAGACGGCGGGCAGAGGCAGCGGCCCGTACGCGGCGAGGGCGTCGGCGAGCGAGAGGCCGGGCACGAATGCCGAGGCGATCCAGGGAAGCGCGCCCGCGGTGTCGTGGTCGACGACCGGTACGAGGTGGTAGCCCTGCACCCGGCGGGCGGCCCGCACCTCCTGCTCGAATCGGCGCCGGAAGTCGGGGTCCTGGCCGTACTCGCGTCGGATCACCTTGAAAGCCACGGGTTGCCCGCCCCTCACCTTGAAAGCCACGGGTTGCCCGCCCCGCGTGTGCGAGAGGTACACGGTGCCCATGCCGCCCTCACCGAGCCGCGCGAGGAGCCGGTAGCCGGCTGTCTCGCGCGGATCGATGGGGTCGAGCGGGGACAGTATGTCGTCGATGCCGTTGGTCACGGCAGCCCACCTTATGGCATGTGATAGTGCGTCAAAGAGCCTTGTGGCGCCGCCGTATGGCGAATTGGATCACGACATGCGGGCGCCGACCGTGCGCGCGACCTGGGACAGGACCTTGTCCGTCCAGAGCCGTTCCCTCTTCGCCGCGGCCGCGAGGTTCTCGGAGGGCTTCGCATCCGAGCCGGGCTGCAGGACGAGGCCCTCGGCGTGGCTCGAGCCCCGCAGCTCGAACTCGTACGGCCCCTGCATGCACGTCACTTCGGCCCCGAGCACGCCGTCGACGGAGTAGCAGTCCTGGGCGCCCCAGGTGCCGGCCAGGTCCTTGAATCCCTTCTCCGAGCCGTCCTTCCCTTTGTCCTCGCGGTACTTGGTCCCGACGAGGGCGGGATCGGCGAGGGCGGTCACGGTGACGGTGAAGTTGCTGTTCGTGACGTCGTCGCCGCCGTTCCCGGGGAGGTTGAACTCGAACTCGCAGCCACCGCGCGGCACATCACCCGTGGTGCCGGGGGCGGCATCGGCGAGGGGGTTGAAGTTGAGGATGGTCACCTTGACCGGCTTGTGCTCGACACTCTTCGACTGGGGCAGGAACGCGCGGAGCTCCGCGTCGGTCACCAGCTTGCAGGCGTCGGGCCACTTCGAGAGCGCGACCGCGGCGCCCGGCTCCGGCTGAAGACCGAGCTTGTCTCCGGCGGGCTCGGCGGCCCCGAACTTGACCCGGGGTGGCGGCTTCTCCTCACCACACCCTGCCAGCAACCCCACGCCCACGCCTGCCAGCACGGTCAGGCACAGCAACCTGCTTCGGAACATCACGATCTCTCCCCGTTTTCGTGTCCTGCGCATCATCGCGACGACGCGCCGTCCGGTCCGACTGATCCTCCCCATACGTCGAGTCATCTCGGTTGCGTTTGGTTCCAACGGGGAACGTGTGCTTCTGACACTGCCTGTCTACGGCGCCTGTCCGGCCTCTCCCTCTGGGGCGCGAGCGGCCTGAGGTGGCGGGTGTCGCCTCGTGTGGCATGTGATGCCTCACTGGGCGCAGGTGTCCCGTCCTAAGTCGTACGTGTGTTGGGGCGCCGCGGACCGCAGGCTCGCAGTATGAGGGGTTCTGGCAGGGGGGTCGCGAGGATCGGCGGCGGGCAGTTCCGGTGTCCGCAGTGCGGGCTGCCACAGGATCGGGTGGCCACGCTCGAGCACGACTGGGTTCTCCTGGAGCCCGGGATGCGGGTGCCGGCACATCTGGTGCCGGCGGAGCATCGGTGGATCGAGCTGTCCGACGGCCGGGTGGCGATGTACGGCGTGTGTCCCGTGGACGGGACACAGAGGTGCCGGATCGAGCATCGGCTGGCCTGCGCCGGGCAGAGACTGCCCGATCTGTGGCCGTGGCTGACGACACTGCGGAATGAGAACGAGCGGATGGCGCGACGCCGGGAACCGGCGCCGCCTCCCGGAGACGACCAACTGCCCGATGTGGGGTGACCTTCCTGGCGGTCGGGGGCGACCCAGCCCGGCGTGAGCGATGAGGCGGTCCACGGGGTGGTGGCCCCGCGGGTCGCCCCACCCCGTCGGCGAAGGCGCGTCAGTGGTGCCGGCCGTGACGCCCGAGCGTCTCCACGGGCGTCGCGTCGGGGCGGGTCCACTGCGGCACGGGACGGCTGGTCGGGCCCCAGGTGGCGTTCCCGTCCGCGTCCGAGCGCCAGTACCAGCAGATCGGCGCGCCATGCCCACCCACCGGCGAACCGGCCTCGGCGGCCTCGGGCCAGCCCTCGGGGTTGTCCTCCCACCCCTCGCGGCGGCCGTAGGGCGTCATGTCGAGCAGGCCGAGGGACCCGTTGACCGGCTCGTTGCCACGGCTCGTCGTGGAGTAGGTGAGAGACACGCGGTCGCCGTCGCGCAGGAAGCAGGTGACGTAACCCATCTCTCCGCCGGCAGGCCCCTCCACGTCACGCACCGAGTACCAGGGCTGGGTGTAGCCCATGAACTCGACGAAGGAGGCCACCTCGTCCCACGGGCCCGTCGTCAGGATGGCGAACGAGACGCCGCGGGCGTTGAGGTAGACGGCGTCCTTCATGGACCAGGCCGTGGTGGTG
Organism: Streptomyces sp. NBC_00009; assembly: GCF_045040855.1. Classification (NCBI taxonomy): domain Bacteria; kingdom Bacillati; phylum Actinomycetota; class Actinomycetes; order Kitasatosporales; family Streptomycetaceae; genus Streptomyces; species Streptomyces sp. NBC_00009. The sequence continues at coordinate 8,080,403 of NZ_CP108312.1, read as the reverse complement.
CAGCCCTCGCACTGCCCCTGGGGCGGTGCGCCGTCGTACCACATGTGCTTGTAGACCACGAGCTCGTCGCGGCCCTGGAACAGGTCCAGGAACGGGACCGGGCCGTCGGGTCCGACGACCTCGACCTTGCCGTCGAACTCCACCATCGGCAGCCGGCGGCGGGCCGCGGCGATGGCGTCGCCCTCGCGGGTGTGCGCCTTCTCGCGGACCAGCAGCTCGTCACGGGCGGCCTGCCAGGTAGCCAGGTCGACGATGGGCGGGCGGCCGGGCAGCTCGGCGGCCGGGTCGCTCGGCGTGGTCGTCATGGTGTCCTCCGTGGTGTCTCTTGCCGGGCAGCGCCATAGGGCGTTCTACGACGGTCAGGCGTTCTACGACGGTCACCAGAACAGACTCGCGACACAGCCGGAACTCATCGCGGCAGGGGCGCCCTCGGCCGAGCCTGCGCGGACCCCGTCGGGCCGGCAAGTTCACACACGCACCCCAGGACGCACCGCGCCGGGGTCCGTCAAAGTGCCGCCGACACCACATCCCCTGAGGTATTGACCCGCGGAACCCGCTTCGCCTACTGTCCGAAACAGATTCCGGAATCGATTCCGGAACTCGTTGCGGCGCAGAGATGGTGAACGATGGCGAACAGCGCGAAGCCCGGCAAGCGACCGACGATCGCCGACATCGCGAAGGCCGCCGGCGTGAGCAAACCGACGGTCTCGAGGGTGCTCAACGGGCACCGCGATGTCGCCGAGGCCACTCGCCGGCGCGTGCAGGACGTGGCCGCGGCGATGGGTTACACACCCAGCGCCGACGCCCGCGCCCTGCGCACCGGCCGCCGCGGCGCCATCGGTCTGCTCATGCCGCCGGACTACTGGTGGGGCTTCGGCGAAGTGCAGTACGGCATTGCCCGCGAGGCGGCCCGTAATGGGCTGCGGCTGCTCATCCAGCCGCCGCTGCCCGAGACCCCGGAGGCCGAGGAGGAGTTCGCCAAGCGGACTCTGCCGGGGCTCCCGGTGGACGGGCTCATCCTGCTGATGCCGTACGGCATGCTCCGTCACATCGGGGACCTGGCCCGCTCCGGCACCCCGGTCGCGGTGATCGACGACCGCGGATACCGGCCGGGCATCCCGTTCGTGGAGACGACGAACCGCGAAGGCATGCGCGCCATGGGCGAACACCTCACCGCCCACGGCCGTACCCGGATCGCCTTCGTCACCGGCAGCGCGGACGCCGCCTTCGCCCAGTCCCGCTTCGAGGGCTACCTGGACGCACTCCGCGCGGCCGGCCTCGAGTACCGGCCCGAACTGGTCTGCCTCTCGCAGGACTGGGAACCCTCCCTCGCCGAGATCGACGCCGTACTCGAGCAAGGGCCCGACGCGGTCATGTGCGGCTGGGACGAGATCGCCTTCCAGGTGCTCGGCTCCTTGCACAAGCAGGGACGTGCCGTCCCCGACGAGGTGGCCGTCACCGGCTTCGACGACAGCCCCATCGCCTCGGCGTCGCTGCCCGCTCTGACCACCGTTCACCAGCCACTGCGCCGGATGGGCCGCGCCGCGGTGCGGATGCTCGTCGACTCCATCGAGCACGGCACCGCCCCCGCCAACGCCTCCGTCCCCACGACCCTCTCCATCCGTGAGTCGTGCGGGAGCCACCTCTCGGGCTGACCACCCCACCGGCCCTGTCCCACCTTCCGTGCCGCCCCACGCCTTCCGTACCGCCCCACACCTTCCGCATCGCCCCGTCCCCCGCGCGTACCGGCTCCGCCCCGAGCCGCTCCCCCCGCGCACCCTCCCCATGTCAACCGCTCAACGAGGAGCTTTGCCATGCCCTCCTTGGATACGCCGGCAACGGTCCCCGCCGCAGCCCCGGCGCCGGGTGCCGACGCACCCAGATCCTTCATCGCCATGCACTGGCTCGCCCTGTTCGGTGCCTGGCTCGGCGTGATGCCGCCCGCGATGGTGTCCCTCGCCGTGAAGATCCAGTCCCTCGACGGCGTGGACAAGGTGTCCACCCTGTCCTGGGCGACCGGACTCGGCGCCCTGTTCGCGCTCACCACCAACCCCCTGTTCGGCCTGCTGTCCGACCGGACGACGTCCCGGTTCGGTGCCCGTCGCCCCTGGATGGTGATCGGGATCCTCATAGGCATCGCCGGACTCGTCGTCATCGCGACGGCCTCAACCGGCTGGCAGATCACGCTCGGCTGGTGCGTCGTCCAGACCGGCTACAACGCGGTGATCGCACCCACGTACGGCGCGCTCGCCGACCAGATCCCCGAACGTCAAATGGGCACGGTCACGGGGTTGTTGGCGCTGTCGTACCCGCTGGCCGTCCTCGCGGGCACGTGGCTGGTCAACCTGTTCAACCACTCGGCGCTCTGGATGCTCATCGCGCCCGCCCTGACCGGTGCCGCGCTGACCGTGCCGTTCCTACTCTTCGGGCGCGACCGGCGCATCACACGTGGCGAGACGAGCCCACTGACCGCGCGGGAGTTCGCCGGGTTCCTGGTCTTCAACCCGGTCAAGCACCCCGACTTCGGGTGGGCCTGGCTGTCGCGATTCCTCATGTGGTCGGCGACCGCCACCATCACCACGTACATGGCGTACTACCTCTCCGACACCCTGCGGCAGAGCGACGACGGCGTCACCCACTGGGTGTTCATCACGACCCTCGTCTCCACCCTCCTCAGCCTGGTGGTGACCGTGCCGGCGGGCCGCCTCTCCGACCGGATCGGGCGCCGCAAGCCGATCGTCGTCGTGTCGGCCGTCCTCGTCGCCGCGGGCCTGCTCCTCCTGCTGCCCACGCACGGCATCGCCATGTTCCTGATCGCGACGACCGTGTTCTACCTGGGCGTGGCCCTCTACTACGCCGTCGACATCGCCCTGCCCACCGACGTCCTGCCCTCCCGCGAGACGGCGGCCAAGGACCTTGGCGTGATGAACATCGCCGCCACCCTGCCGTCCTCTCTCATCCCGGCGATCGCGCCCGTGCTGGTGGGTCTGGGCCACGGCGGCTACAGCCCGCTGTTCGTCCTCGGAGCGGTACTCGCCCTGCTCGCCGTCCCGGCAGCCGCGCCGATCAAGCGCCGCTGACGCCCTGCCCGTACGAACCTTCACCAAGACTCCCTGGGCGGGCGGAACCTGACCTTCGCCCGCCCAGGGCCCCACTAGGAGCACCACGATGAGCACCGCCACGAGCACCCAGCGCAGCCCCCGCTACCTCGACCCCGCCCTCTCCCCCGAGGAACGCGCCGAGGACCTCCTGGCGAGGATGACGCTGGAGGAGAAGGCCGGACTGCTCTTCCAGCCGGCGACCGCCATGAACGACGACGGCACCCCGCTCGACGCGCCGCATCCCGAGTACGCCGTGCACACGGCCACGGAGGTCGTCCGGGACCGGCACATCACCCACCTCCACCTCCTCAACGGCGAAGACCCGTACCGCATCGCCCAGTGGCACAACCACATCCAGGACATGGCCGCCGACACCCGCCTCGGCATACCCGTCACCGTCTCCACCGACCCCCGCCACGGCACCTTCTCCTCGCCCCTGACCGGCGAGACCATGGAGCACCTCTCGCGCTGGCCGGAGCACACCGGGTTCGGCGCGCTGCCCGAGGACGAGGCCGAACGCCGGGTCGAGGAGTACGCCGACGTCGTACGCCGCGAGTACCTCGCCATGGGATTCCGCGTCGCGCTCGGCCCGATGGCCGACCTCTTCACAGAACCGCGCTGGTCGCGCGGTTACGGCACGTTCGGTGAGGACCCGGAGACCGTCGCCCGCCTGACCGCAGCCTTCCTGCGTGGGCTGCGCGGCGGCGACGCCCTCGGCCCGGACAGCGTGGCCGCCGTCGTCAAGCACTTCCCCGGCGGCGGCCCGCAGCTCAAGGGCGACGACGCCCACGACACCCGCTACCCCGAGCAGGTCTACCCCGGCGGCCGCCGGGGCCTCCATCTCAAGCCGTTCCAGGCCGCGATCGGGGCCGGCGCGACCCAGATGATGACCTACTACGGCAAGCCCGTCGGAACCGACTGGCCCGAGGTCGGCTTCGCCTTCAACAAGCCGGTCGTCGAAGGGATTCTGCGCGGCGAGCTCGGCTTCGACGGCATCGTCGTCTCCGACTGGTACGTCATCGACCAGACCGTCTTCCAGGGACACACCTTCGGCCCCAACGCCTACGGTCTGGAGGACCGCACACCGATCCAGCGGCTGGCCGCCGCGCTCGATGCGGGCCTGGACCAGTTCGGCGGCGACGACTGCACCGAGCACATCGTCGAACTCGTCCGCAGCGGCCAGGTGTCCGAGGAACGCATCGACGTCTCCGCACGCCGTCTGCTGCGCGAGAAGTTCCGTCTCGGCCTCTTCGAGAACCGCCACGTGGACCCCGGCCACGCCTCTCAGCTCTGCGGCAGCCGGCCCTTGCGCACCGCGGGCCGCGCCGCCCAGAGCGACTCCACCGTCCTCGTCAAGAACGACAACTCCCTGCTCCCCGTGGCCCCCGGCAGCAAGATCTACGTGGAAGGCATCGATCCCGCGGTCTTCACCGGCCACGCCGAGATCGTCACCGACCCGGCCGCCGCCGACCTCGCACTGCTGCGGCTGCACGCCCCCTACTCGCAGGACCCGGACGGCCTCATCTCGTACTTCCACGGCGGCGACCTCGCCTTCACCGCGGAGCAGAACGCACACGTGCGGGCGATCGCCGCCCAGGCACCCACCGCAGTGGCCGTGTACCTGGAGCGCCCCGCCGTCATGCCCGAGATCGCCGGGGCCGCGCACGCGGTCCTGGGGGACTTCGGCGCCGACGACGCGGTCCTCGCCCACCTGATCCTCGGCACCCGCGCCCCACTCGGCCACCTCCCCTTCGACCTGCCGTCGTCGATGAACGCAGTCGAAACCCACCCGGAGGACGTCCCGTTCAGCACTGTCGCTCCGCTGTACCGGTACGGCCACGGGCTGAGGTACGAGGGCTGATCCGCCCGCTTCGGCGCTGGTGGCAAGGGCGCGAAGTCGCCGTACAGGGCACCGGGAACAGGGCGTTCCACCATCCGGTGGCCGGCACCCTCGTCCTGGACACACGTCCGCCCCGCGCTTCCGGCGCTCAGGACGGTCGCTGTGCGGCCGTCAGTTGCGCGCGGGAGCCCGGGGCGGGTGTGTGTGGTGGTTCAGCAGTTGGGCAGCGGGTTCGTCTCGCTGGAGATCGCGGTGTCCTTCATCCAGCCGTACTCTCCGTTGTCGGCGACCGTGAACTCCCAGCGGGTCGGGTGCGGTCCGCCCACCCAGTTCTGGCCGTCCATCTTGCAGAAGAACCAGCTGGGGTTGGAGTTCATGTAGCCGACGATCCTGCTCGGATCGGGGTACTGCGTGCTCGCTCCCATCGTGCCGTAGACGGGCGCCCCCGATACGTTGTTGCACCACCAGCGTCCACCGCTCTGCCAGCATCCGCCGGCCGCGCTCGCGGACGGCGCAACAGCTCCTGCCACGGTGACGGCGAGTGCGGCGGCGGTCAGCACCGCACCCATCCTGCTCCTCTTACGCATATGAATCCCCCGTAACTCCCTTTGTGCGGTGGGACGTTCACCACCCACCGCAGGTACTCCCCCATGGCAGCACAGTCGGACGCTCGCGCGCAGACGCTTGCCACGAACATCACAAAACGCCCACAACCCTTGCGCCCCCGCGTCCTACACGAACCGCACCTCCGGATACTTCGACGAGGGACCGTCCAGGAAGTGACCGCCTGTGCGCCCACGAAGCCAGCGGTCGAAGAACGCCGTCACATACGCCCGCTGCGTGGCAATCGCCCGCGCGGCCGGCACCGTCCCCACCAGGCCGGTCACCGTCTCCTGCGGCAGCCCCAACTGCCGGGCGATCTGCGGGATCAGCGACGTCGCATCGGTGTACGTCGCATGCTGCGCGCCGCGTAGCACCAGGTCCCGGTGCCAGCCGTCGCTGTGCTCCCACAGTGCGCGCCAGGACGGCACGTTCGTGCGGTCGTTGCCGTCCATGCCCATGAGGAGGAATGGCCCGTCCACCCCGTCGCGGGCCACCGAGGACAGCTGCCCCTCGTCATGGTCGTCCGATACGTAGGCGAGCACCCCGTCCAGATTCGCTGCCGCAGTGATCCGCTCGTCGTCATGCATCGTCTGCAGCGCCGCGAAGCCGCCCGCCGACTGCCCGAACATGCCGATCGGCGCGCGCTCCAGGCGGCCCGTGGCGAACGCCCGCTCCACCTCGTCCAGTACGAACCGCGTATCGGCAACCCGTACTGCGCTCGTCTTCTGCATCAGGGCGACGACCGCTTCGGGCCCCTCTTTCTGCGCCCGTTCGAACTCCTGCGGAAGCAGAGTTGCTTCCACCCGCTCACCGGGGAACTCCACGGCCGAGGCGTCGTAGGTGTGGTCGATCGCCACTACTACGTACCCGTGCGACGCCAGCTCGTCCGTCAGCGTCGTGCCCAGGGTGCGCGGGTCTCCCACTCCCGGCGAGTACAGCACCACCGGCCGCGGGCCGCGCCGGTCCAGCGGCGCGCGGAGGTGGGCGAAGGTCTGCGTCGTGCTCCAGTCGATGCGGCCCTTCGGCAGGTCGCCGAAGTTGTTCACGCGGTCGAAGCCGGCCGCCTCCCCCTTCGTCATCTGCGGCACGCGCGGGTGCGAGGCGATGGAGCGGGCCGGGTACCGCACATCCACCATCAGCTCGCGCCTGCGACCGGCCACCCATGGATCCGCACGCCGTCGGTCCACCAGGCGCAGCGACACCGTCCCCACGCCGTACGGCCCGGTCGGCTCGGGCAGCTTCATACGTGCCGTACGCGGGGTGGGCCCCGTGGTGTCCGCTGCCCTTGCCCTCGCGCCGGGTACGCCCGATGCCGCCCAGGCGAGGGCGAGCCCGGACGCGGCCAGCACTCGCCGCCGACTCGTCATGTTGGTGTTGGTGTCGGTGTTGGTGTCCATGCCGCAAGCTTCGCCGGATGGCCGCCTACGTCACCATCCGACAGGCCAGACCATCCAGTTGGGGGAAATCCCCCACGCCCCGCAAACGCTCAGCGCCCCGCACCGTCCTCGACGAGTCGCCTCAGTGAGGGGAGCAGCGCGTCGAGGTCCTGTCCGGTCCGGAAGGCCACGACGGTGGTGCCGCCGTCGCCGGAATCACCGGTGCCGGAGGGCGCGGGGAAGAGCGCGAGCACCTCGCTCATCGCCTCGTCCATTTCGGCCACCGGGTCGGAGGTCTCGCCCCGGAGCCAGCGGCGCAGTACGTGGTTGTGGGCCGCGACCACGGCCGCCGCCATCAGTTCGGCCCGCAGCGACGCCGACTCCGTGGGGTCACCCATCCACTCCGCGATGAACTCCCGGAACAGTCGCTGGTACCTGGCCACGCTGGCGATCTCCCGGTCCCGCAGGACCGCGACCTTGCTGGTCAGCCTGTAGCGCCGCCGCGCGAGGTCACCCTCGTCGATGTAGTGCAGCAGCACCAGGCGGACCGCGTCGGACACGGCGATCAGGCCGGTGCTGTGGCTGGAGGTGGCCAGTCTGTCCTTGATCAGCGCGAGCAGCCGGTCATGGTCGGGGAAGATCACGTCTTCCTTCGACCGGTAGTGCCGGAAGAACGTCGTACGTCCCACTCCGGCCCGCTCGGCGATCTCGTCGACGGTGGTCTGCTCGTATCCGCGCTCGTCGAAGAGCGCGAAGGCGGCGTCCGCGAGGCGGATCCGCGCGGCTGGCTTACTCATGACCACCCATCCTCACTCATGACCGCCCATCCTTCCCTGTATCGGTGCTCGGAAGCCACTTGCCTGAGCCGATGGTACTGAGTACCGTCAATAGGACATCGAGTACCGAAGGAGGCCCGGCGTGGGTTCCGTGGCACAGAGCGAGTCCGGCCTGCCCATCCAGCCGCTCTACGACGGCTGGTCGCTGACGGATTTCGACGCGGACGCCAAGCTGGGCGCCCCGGGAAAGTTTCCGTACACGCGTGGCGTGTATCCGTCGATGTACACCGGCCGGCCGTGGACGATGCGGCAGTACGCCGGTTTCGGCACGGCGAAGGAGTCCAACGAGCGCTACCACGAGCTGGTCGGCGCAGGCACGGGCGGTCTGAGCGTCGCCTTCGACCTGCCGACGCAGATGGGCTACGACTCGGACGAGTCGATCGCCCGCGGCGAGGTGGGCAAGGTCGGCGTGGCCATCGACTCGATCGAGGACATGCGCACGCTGTTCCAGGGCCTGCCGCTGGACAAGGTGTCCACGTCGATGACGATCAACGCCCCCGCCGCGACGCTGCTCCTGCTCTACCAACTCGTCGCGGCCGAGCAGGGCATCTCCGGTGACCAGCTGACCGGCACCATCCAGAACGACGTACTCAAGGAGTACATCGCCCGCGGCACGTACATCTTCCCGCCGAAGCAGTCCCTCCGGCTGATCAGCGACATCTTCGCGTACTGCCACAAGGAGCTGCCCCGCTGGAACACGATCTCCATCTCGGGCTACCACATGGCCGAGGCGGGTGCCACGCCCGCGCAGGAGATCGCCTTCACCCTCGCCAACGCGAAGGAGTATGTGCGCGCCGCGATCGCCGCCGGCCTCGACGTCGACGACTTCGCACCGCGTCTGTCGTTCTTCTTCGTCGCCCGGACCACGCTCCTTGAGGAAATCGCCAAGTTCCGCGCCGCCCGCCGCATCTGGGCCCGCATCATGCGCGACGAGTTCAAGGCCAAGAACCCCAAGTCGCAGATGCTGCGCTTCCACACCCAGACCGCCGGGGTGCAGCTGACCGCGCAGCAGCCCGAGGTCAACCTCGTACGGGTCGCCCTCCAGGGCCTCGGCGCGGTCCTCGGCGGGACGCAGTCCCTGCACACCAACTCCTACGACGAGGCCATCGCCCTGCCCACGCAGAAGGCGGCGCGGCTCGCCCTGCGCACCCAGCAGGTCATCGCCTACGAGACCGACGTGACCAAGACCGTCGACCCGTTCGCCGGGTCCTACGTCATGGAGTCGATGACGGACGACGTCGAGGCGGCGGCCCTCGAGCTGATCCAGGCCGTCGAGGACCGCGGCGGCGCGGTGGCGGCGATCGAGCAGGGCTTCCAGAAGTCCGAGATCGAGAAGTCCGCGTACCGGATCGCGCTGGAGATCGACCACCAGGAACGCACCGTGGTCGGCGTCAACAAGTACGCCCTCGACGAGGAAGAACCGTACGAGCCGCTGCGGGTCGACCCCCAGATCGAGATCGACCAGTGCGAACGCCTCGCGGCCCTGCGCAAGGATCGTGACAACGACGCCGTCGAGCGAGCCCTCGAAGCGCTGCGCGACGCGGCGCGCGGCACCGACAACGTCCTGCCCCCGATGCGCGAGGCCCTGCGCCTGCGCGCCACGGTCGGCGAGGTCTCCCACGCTCTGCGCGACGTGTGGGGCGTTCATGTCCCCCACGACACGTTCTGATCCTTCTTCCTGTCCCCCTCCGATCCGTCCGATCATTCCGATGACCAGTCAGCCCCGGTGGAGCAATCAGTGAACGAAATCGACATCCACACGACCGCGGGAAAGCTCGCGGACCTGCAGCGCCGGATCGACGAGGCCACGCACGCCGGCTCCGCACGCGCGGTGGAGAAGCAGCACGCGAAGGGCAAACTGACGGCGCGTGAGCGCATCGAACTGCTCCTGGACGACGGCTCGTTCGTAGAACTCGACGAATTCGCCCGCCACCGCTCCACCGCGTTCGGCCTGGACGAGAACAAGCCCTACGGCGACGGAGTGGTCACCGGCTACGGCACCGTCGAAGGACGCCCGGTAGCCGTCTTCTCCCAGGACTTCACCGTCTTCGGCGGAGCCCTCGGCGAGGTCTACGGCCAGAAAATCATCAAGGTGATGGACTTCGCCCTCAAAACGGGCTGCCCCGTCATCGGCATCAACGACTCCGGCGGCGCCCGCATCCAGGAAGGCGTCATGGCGCTCGGCATGTACGGCGAGATCTTCCGCCGCAACACCCACGCCTCCGGCGTCATCCCCCAGATCAGCCTCGTGGTCGGCCCCTGCGCGGGCGGTGCGGTCTACTCCCCCGCCATCACCGACTTCACGATCATGGTCGACCAGACCTCCCACATGTTCATCACCGGCCCCGACGTCATCAAGACCGTCACCGGCGAGGACGTCGGCTTCGAAGCACTCGGCGGCGCCCGCACCCACAACACCAGCTCCGGCGTCGCGCACCACATGGCCGGCGACGAAAAAGACGCCATCGAATACGTCAAAACCCTCCTGTCCTACCTCCCCTCGAACAACCTGTCCGAGCCCCCGGCCTTCCCCGAGGAAGCGGACCTGGCCCGCACCCCGCAGGACGACGAACTCGACACCCTCGTCCCGGACAGCGCGAACCAGCCCTACGACATGCACACCGTGATCGAGCACGTCCTGGACGACGCGGAATTCTTCGAGACGCAGTCGCTGTTCGCGCCGAACATCCTCACCGGCTTCGGCCGCGTCGAGGGCCGCCCGGTCGGCATCGTCGCCAACCAGCCCATGCAGTTCGCCGGCTGCCTCGACATCGACGCCTCCGAGAAAGCCGCCCGCTTCGTGCGGACCTGCGACGCGTTCAACGTCCCCGTCCTCACCTTCGTCGACGTCCCCGGCTTCCTGCCGGGCGTGGACCAGGAACACACCGGCATCATCCGCCGCGGCGCCAAACTCATCTACGCCTACGCCGAAGCGACCGTCCCCCTGATCACGGTCATCACCCGCAAGGCGTTCGGCGGCGCCTACGACGTGATGGGCTCCAAGCACCTGGGCGCCGACCTCAACCTGGCCTGGCCCACCTCACAGATCGCGGTCATGGGCGCCCAGGGAGCGGTCAACATCCTGCACCGCCGCACCATCGCCGCCGCCCCCGCAACCGAGCAGGAAGCCACCCGCACCCGCCTCATCCAGGAGTACGAGGACACCCTCCTCAACCCCTACACCGCAGCCGAACGCGGCTACATCGACGCCGTGATCATGCCCTCCGACACCCGCGCCCACATCGTCCGAGGCCTGCGCCAGCTCCGCACCAAACGCGAAAACCTCCCGCCCAAGAAGCACGGCAACATCCCGCTGTAGAAACCGTTGCAGAGCCCACCGGAGCCGTCATGATGATCAAGGTCGTACGGGGCAACCCCACCCCCGAGGAGCTGGCCGCCGCACTGGCGGTGGTCCAGGCCCGCGCCGCGGCGGTGGCCACCACCCCGCCCCGCGCGGCAGGCACCCGCGACGCATGGGCCGACCCCTCACGCATCAACTCCCTGCCTCAGCACGGGCCCGCGGCCTGGGCGCGCACCTATTGGCCGCGCTGAACAACCACCCGATCGGAGAGTTCATGAACACCGTGCAACAGGGGGCGCATCGCGCCGGCCACGCACCGGCCCCGCGCGCTCGCGTGGTGATCGCCAAGCCCGGCCTGGACGGCCACGACCGTGGCGCCAAGGTCATCGCCCGGGCGCTGCGCGACGCGGGCTACGAGGTGATCTACACCGGCCTGCACCAGACCCCGGAGCAGATCGTCGCGACCGTCATCGCGGAGGACGCGCCGCTCCTCGGGCTCTCCGTACTGTCGGGTGCCCACCTGACGATCGTCGAGAGGGTGCTCCAGTTGCTGGCCGAAGAGGATGCCGGCGACGTCCGTATCCTGGTCGGCGGGATCATCCCCGACGCCGACATCGCAGCCCTCGAAGCACTGGGCGTCCACGCCGTGTTCACCCCCGGCGCGGGCATCGGCGGCATCGTCGAGACCGTCGACCGCCTGCTGACCACAACTGACACGACCGCCATCACTGAGACCACGGACCCCGCGCTGGAGCCGGCATGCTGAAGAAAGTCCTCATCGCCAACCGTGGCGAAATCGCTGTCCGCGTGGCGCGGGCGTGCCGGGATGCCGGTATCGCGAGCGTTGCCGTATATGCGGAACCGGACCGGGACGCTTCGCATGTCCGGGCGGCGGACGAGGCGTTCGCGTTGGGCGGTGACACCCCGGCCACCAGCTATCTCGACATGGCGAAGGTGCTGCAGGCCGCCAAGGACTCGGGCGCGGACGCCATCCACCCCGGCTACGGATTCCTGTCGGAGAACGCCGAGTTCGCCCAGGCCGTCCTGGACGCCGGCCTGATCTGGATCGGCCCGCCCCCGCAGGCCATCCGCGACCTGGGCGACAAGGTCGCCGCCCGCCACATCGCCCAGCGCGCCGGCGCCCCGCTGGTCGCCGGCACCCCAGACCCCGTATCCGGGTCCGACGAGGTCGTCGCGTTCGCCCGCGAACACGGCCTGCCCATCGCCATCAAGGCCGCCTTCGGCGGCGGCGGCCGCGGCCTCAAGGTCGCCCGCACCCTCGAAGAGGTCCCCGAACTCTACGACTCCGCCGTACGCGAAGCCGTCGCAGCGTTCGGCCGCGGCGAATGCTTCGTCGAGCGCTACCTCGACAAGCCCCGCCACGTGGAGACCCAGTGCCTGGCCGACACCCACGGCAACGTGGTCGTCGTCTCCACCCGCGACTGCTCCCTGCAGCGCCGCCACCAAAAACTCGTCGAAGAGGCCCCCGCCCCCTTCCTGAGCGACGCGCAGAACGAGCAGCTCTACACCGCCTCCAAAGCCATCCTCAAGGAAGCCGGCTACGTCGGCGCCGGCACCGTCGAATTCCTCGTCGGCGCGGACGGCACCATCTCCTTCCTCGAGGTCAACACCCGCCTCCAGGTCGAACACCCCGTCACCGAAGAGGTCGCCGGCATCGACCTCGTGCGCGAGATGTTCCGCATCGCCGACGGCGAAGCACTCGGCTACGACGACCCCGCCCTGCGCGGCCACTCCTTCGAGTTCCGCATCAACGGCGAAGACCCCGGCCGCGGCTTCCTCCCCGCCCCCGGCACCGTCACCCGCTTCGCACCCCCCACCGGCCCCGGCGTGCGCCTCGACGCCGGCGTCGAGACCGGCAGCGTCATCGGCCCCGCCTGGGACTCCCTGCTCGCCAAACTGATCGTCACCGGCGCCACCCGCGAACAGGCCCTGCAGCGCGCCGCCCGCGCCCTGGCCGAGTTCGAGGTCGAGGGCATGGCCACCGCCATCCCCTTCCACCGCGCCGTCGTCACCGACCCGGCCTTCACCAGCGACCCGTTCACCATCCACACCCGCTGGATCGAGACCGAGTTCGTCAACGAGATCAAGCCCTTCGCCGCCACCCCCGACACCGACACCGACGAGGAAGCCGGCCGCGAGACCGTCGTCGTCGAGGTCGGCGGCAAACGCCTCGAGGTGTCCCTGCCGGTCTCCCTGGGCATGTCGCTGGCCCGCACCGGCCTCGCCGCCGGCGCCAAGCCCAAGCGACGCGCCGCGAAGAAGTCCGGGCCGGCCGCCTCCGGCGACACCCTCGCCTCCCCGATGCAGGGCACCATCGTCAAGATCGCCGTCGAGGAAGGCCAGGAAGTCAAGGAAGGCGACCTCGTCGTCGTCCTCGAAGCCATGAAGATGGAACAGCCCCTCAACGCCCACCGCACCGGCATCATCAAGGGCCTCAACGCCGAAATCGGCTCCTCCATCACCTCCGGCGCCACCATCTGCGAGATCAAGGACTGATACGGCCCGGTGGGCCGAGCTCCGGCCCGCGTCCTGAGCTCACGGTGAGCGTCGCCGCCCACCGGCCCACGAGCCCAAAGCCGACGACCGACAGCCGACAGCCGACAGCCCAGGAGGACCTCCTCCCGGGCTGTCGCGCGCTCGCTCCTATGCCCTCACGCCGGGGTCTCGTAGATCGGGGCGATTGTGGCCCGCGCCACCGCATGGGTGAAGAGCTCGATGCCCAGCCACGCCGGGGAAGCCGCCGCCGGCACATCCAGCTCGGGCGTGTCCAGCGCATGGACGGCGTAGATGTAACGGTGAGGACCGTGCCCGGGCGGCGGTGCGGCGCCGAGGAAGCTGTTCCCGCCCGCGTCGTTGGCCAGCATCTTCGCTCCGGCAGGAAGGTACTTCCCGCCTGGCGCCCCGGCACCGGCCTCCAGTTGGTGTACCGACGCGGGGATGTCGTACACCGCCCAGTGCCAGAAGCCACTCCCCGTAGGCGCGTCCGGGTCGAAGCAGGTCACCGCGAAGCTCTGCGTGTCGGCCGGGAACCCCTCCCAGGACAGCTGTGGGGAGCGGTCCTCGCCCGGGCCGCCGAAGAGACTGCTGCACTGCGCGACATCGAGAGGCTTTCCGTCCTCGATGTCCGTGCTGTGCAAGCCGAACGCGGGCACAGAGGGCAGGACGCTGTAGGGATCGAAGGAGTGGGCCATGTGCTTCTTCTCCTCTGGTCAGGCGGTCAGGTGCTCGCGGAGTGGTCGGTGACCGACCCGCCCTGATCGGCCACACCTCGACAGTCGCACGACACCGGCACACGGCGCACGCCGCAAATGGGCGACTTCTGCCCCGAGCAACGTCCGTCCAAGTCGATATACCTCCTGAAACTGCGCTGCCCGAGCACACGAAAATCCTGCGCACGCGATATTGATTCACGCTACATGTAGATGCATAATCCGCTTATGGATAAGCGGGGCATGGAAGTCGGTGCCCAGGCCGAAGGCCTGATGATCGCCGTGGAGCAGATGGTCCGCTACGTGCGGCAGAGCGCCGTCGCGGGTGGCCTGAGCACGGCGGCCTCGTCCGCGATCGGCCGGCTGGGCCGCGAGGGCCCGTGCCGACTGAGCGAGCTGGCCAGGGCCGAAGGCGTCTCGCAGCCGAACATGACCCAGCTCGTCACCCGCATGGAACGCGCGGGCCTGGTACGCCGTGTGGCTGACCACAACGACGGCCGGGCCGTCCTCGTGGAGGCCACCGACAGCGGCCTCGAGGTCTTCCGGCAGCGGCGCGCCGAGCGGGCCCGGGCTCTCGACCTGCTCATCGGGGAGCTGACCGAGCCGGAGCAGCAGGCCGTACGGACCGCGCTGCCCGCCCTGGCCCGCGCCATCCGGGACCGCCGGGCCCACGACTGACCCACCCCGCCACCCACCATCACCCCGCAAATCTGTCCGCTCTCCCCCACCACCGCTTGTCGACCCTTTGGAGAGAACCGCACATGAGTGCATCGCATGGAAAGGCCGCCAGTCCCTTCAAGCAGCCCAAGGCCGTCTGGGCCGTGGCGTTCGCCTGCGTGATCTCGTTCATGGGCATCGGCCTGGTCGACCCGATCCTCCCCGCCCTGGCCGAGAACCTGCACGCCTCACCCAGCCAGGTCTCCCTGCTCTTCAGCAGCTACCTGATCGTGACCGCGGTCGCCATGCTCTTCGTCGGCTGGATATCCAGCCACATCGGCGCCAAGCGCACCCTGGTCGTGGGCCTGGTCGTCATCGTCGTATTCGCCGCCCTGGCCGGCATGGCCGGCTCCGTCAGCGGCATCGTCGGCATGCGGGCCGGCTGGGGCCTGGGCAACGCGATGTTCATCGCCACCTCCCTCGCCGTCATCGTCGCCTCCGCGAGCGGCGGCTTCGGCGGCGCGATCATCCTGTACGAGACCGCGCTCGGCCTCGGCATCGCCGTCGGGCCGCTGCTGGGCGGGGAGTTGGGCGGCATCAGCTGGCGCGGCCCGTTCTTCGGTGTAGCCGTCCTGATGGCCATCGCACTGGTCGCGACCCTCGCCTTCGTGCCCTCACTGCCCAAGCCGAAGCGCCCCACCTCGCCGATCGCACCGCTGAAGGCGCTGCGCCACCGCGGTCTGCTGACCATGGGCATCATGGCCCTGCTGTACAACTGGGGCTTCTTCACGATGCTCGGCTACGCCCCGTACCCGATGGAGCTGAACGCGCACGAGCTCGGCCTGGTCTTCACCGGCTGGGGCCTGCTGGTGGCCGCCTTCAGCGTCTTCTTCGCCCCGCGCCTGCAGGCCCGCTTCGGCACCGCCCCCGTCCTGTACGCGAACCTGCTCGGCCTCGGCATCGTGATGGCGCTCATCGCCGCCGGCGTCAGCAACCCCACGGTCGTCATCGTGGCCGTCATCGTCAGCGGCGCCTTCATCGGCATCAACAACACCCTGACGACCCAGGCCGTCATGCTCGTCTCCCCCGTCGAGCGCCCCGTGGCCTCATCCGCCTACGGGTTCCTGCGCTTCATCGGCGGCGGTCTGGCCCCCTTCGTCGCGGGCAAGCTCGCAGACGCCACGGACCTGAGCGTTCCCTTCTACCTGGGCGCCGCCACCTTCCTCCTGGCCATCCCCGTGCTGGCCAGTGGCCACGGTCTGCTGCGCAAGGCCGAGGCGATCCTGGGCGAGGGTGAGCCCGTCACCCCGTCCCTCACCCCCGTCGGCAGCCCGGCCGCTGCGACGGACGCGCCGCCCGTCATCGTCGCGGTGGGCGCCCACGACAGGGCCGCCTCCATCGTCGACGCCGCGGCCCGGCTCGCTCGCGACACCGGCAGCCCGCTCGAGGTCGTCCACGTCCAGCAGACCGCGGTGGTCGAGGAACAGGCCGTCGACACCGAGACGGACGAGCAGGCCCGTGCGGCCGTGACCGCCCACCTCGACCGCCTCAGCGCCGACGGCGTCGCTGCCACCGGGCAGATCCTGACGAGCGTGGGCGACCACGCCGCCGCGGGCCGCGCCCTCGCCCACCACGCGGCGGAGGTGCACGCCCGTACAGTGGCCATCGGGCGCTCGCCGCGCGGCCCCGTCACCCAGTTCGCCGACGGCAGCCTCACCACCGCCCTCACCCACTCCGCCACCTGCACGGTCGTCCTCGTCGACCCCGACAGCACACCCCGGCACCTGACCAAGGACAGCCTGGCGGAGATGCGGAACAACGCGGTCTGAGCCATTGCCGTCCGGGCTGCGGTGCACGTCTGTGCCCGGTTCACGGTGGCCGGGCCTCGCCGCGGGCCTCGGCGGTGCGCAGCGCGCCCGCCTGGTCGGGCCCGGCCTCCAGAACCTCGGGGCCCTGAGCTCGGCCGAGGCCCTCAGCCACCCGCGGCAACGCCCCTGGACGTCCGAATCCCGCTGAGACTCCGATCACTTTAGTGGCGCCCACTAGACGACATACCGACTAGTCAGGATGATGAGTCCGTCCAGTTCAGACGTCCTGTAGGAGCAATGATGAGCGCCGGCCACCCCCCAGGTCTCGATCTTGACCAGCTGCGCGGCCACCTCGACCGGGAGCGCCCGGGGCTCGTGGCCGGTCCGCTGTCCGGGCGGGTCGTCGAGGGCGGCCGGTCGAACCTGACGTACATCGTCGGCGACGGCTCGTCGACCTGGGTGGTCCGGCGTCCGCCGCTGGGTCATGTGCTCGCCACCGCGCACGACATGAAGCGCGAGTACCGGGTGATCAGCGCCCTGAACCCGACCTCCGTGCCGGTGCCCGAGGCACTGCTCATGTGCGAGGACGACAGCGTGCTCGGCGCGCCGTTCTACGTGATGGAGTACGTGGCGGGCACGCCGTACCGCACGGCCGACCAGCTCGCGCAGCTGGGCCCGGAGCGCACCCGCGCCGCCGTGCTGAGCCTCGTGGACACCCTCGTCGACCTGCACGCCGTGGACCCCGCCGAGGTGGGCCTCGCGGACTTCGGGCGGCCCGAGGGGTTCCTCGACCGGCAGCTGCGGCGCTGGGGCAAGCAGCTCGACGCGTCCAGGAACCGCGAGCTGGCCGGCGTCGACGAGCTGCACGCGGCGCTGGGCCGCTCGCTGCCCACCTCGCCCGCCCCCACGGTCGTGCACGGCGACTACCGCCTCGACAACGTCCTGATCAACGAGGACGCCGACGGCGTCGACCGGATCAAGGCCGTCCTCGACTGGGAGATGTCCACGCTCGGCGACCCGCTCACCGACCTGGGCCTGCTGGTGATGTACAGCGCGAAGCTGGACATGCCCGACTCCCCCGTCTCCACGACCGCCGCGGCCGCCGGGCACCCCGACCCGGCCGAGATCATCGAGCGGTACGCCGCACGCTCGGGGCGCGACGTGTCCGCCGTCTCCTGGTACACGGCCTTCGCGTGGTTCAAGCTCGCCGTGATCCTCGAAGGCATCCACTACCGCTACACGCTCGGCCAGACCGTCGGCGCCGGCTTCGACCGTATCGGTGAGCTCGTGCCCGTCTTCATCGACCACGGCCTGACGACCCTTCAGAAAGGCTGACCCGCAATGGACTTCGCATTCGACGCGCGCACCGAGGAACTGCGGGCGAAACTCCTCGCCTTCATGGACGAGCACGTGTACCCGGCCGAGGCCGTCGCCCACGAGCAGCGCGCGCAGCTCGCCTCCCCCTGGGACACCCCGGCCGTCGTCGAGGAGCTGAAGGCCGCAGCCAGGCGGCAGGGCCTGTGGAACCTCTTCCTGCCCGACGCGGAGTACGGCGCCGGGCTGACCAACCTCCAGTACGCGCCGCTGGCCGAGATCACCGGCCGCAGCCCGCAGTTGGCGCCCACGGCCCTCAACTGCGCGGCCCCCGACACCGGCAACATGGAGGTGCTCTCCCAGTTCGGCGACGAGCGGCAGAAGAAGCAGTGGTTGGAGCCCCTGCTCGCCGGTGAGATCCGCTCCGCGTTCGCGATGACCGAGCCGGAGGTGGCCTCCTCCGACGCCACGAACATCACCACGCTCATCGAGCGCGACGGCGACGAGTACGTCATCACCGGCCGCAAGTGGTACATCTCCGGGGCGATGAACCCGGACTGCAAGATCTTCATCGTGATGGGCAAGACGGATCCCGAGGGCTCCGACATCCGCCGCCAGCAGTCCATGGTGCTCGTCCCCCGCGACACCCCCGGCCTCGAAATCCGGCGCGCCATGCAGGTGTACGGGTACGAGGACCACTACCACGGCGGTCACGCCGAGGTCGTCTTCGACCGGGTCCGCGTCCCCGTGAGCAACCTGATCGGCGAGGAGGGCGGCGGCTTCGCCATCGCCCAGGCGCGGCTCGGCCCGGGCCGTATCCACCACTGCATGCGGCTGATCGGCATGGCCGAGCGGGCCATCGAGCTGATGTGCAAGCGGGCCGTGGCGCGTACCGCGTTCGGCAAGCCGCTGGCCCAGCAGGGCGTCGTACAGGAGTGGATCGCGGACGCGCGGGTCGCGGTGGAGCAGCTGCGCCTGCTCGTCCTCAAGACGGCCTGGCTGATGGACACCGTCGGCAACAAGGGCGCCCACACGGAGATCCAGTCCATCAAGATCGCCACCCCGCGCACGGTCGTCGACATCATCGACCAGGCCGTGCAGCTGCACGGAGCGGGCGGTGTCAGCCAGGACTTCCCGCTGGCCGAGCTGTGGGCGGGCGCGCGCACCCTGCGCCTCGCAGACGGCCCCGACGAGGTCCACCAGCGCTCGCTGGCCCGGCGCGAGCTGAAGAAGTACCTCTGACACGTGGAGATCTGGCCCACCGGAGCCGGAATCGCGATGTGGCCCCTGCCCGGTCGGGCGGGGGCCACATCTGTTGAAGTGCCCTTGCCGTCGCCAATTTCGGACCTGGTGTATCAAGCGACGAGTGATATCGGCAGACTTCATGCATTGCACTCCACCATCACGAGGGATTCACATGATCACGCTCACCAAGGAAGACGGACCGGCAGATCTCGACGGTGTGACCCACCTGTCGATCGGGGTGTCCTGGGACCCCACCGCCGGCAGCAGCGGCGGGCTGATGGGCAAGCTCCGCCGGAACGTCGGCACGGACCTCGACCTCATCGCCATCGCGCTGCAGGGCGCTGACCCGGTACGGCTCGCAGGCCTCGACTCCCTGGACCCGCTGGGCAACGGCTCCTTGGTGCACAGCGGCGACAACCAGACGGGGCGCGGTGACGGGGACGACGAGACCGTGACCGTCGAGTTCGGCCGCATCCCGACGAACATCACGTCGATCGTGTTCGTGGCCGCCGCGTACAAGAAGTCCAGCTCCTTCCAGAAGGCGCGGAACATCAGCTTCAAGGTGTACGACGCGACCGGTGGCACCTCCCAGCAGGTCGCCGACATCTGGCCGAGCCTGCTCACCAACGACAACGGCTGCCGTGTCGCCAAGGCGATCCGGGTCGACGGCAGTTGGAAGCTCGAGGTGCTGAACGAGACCGGGAAGATCAAGCAGGGTGACGAGCGGGCGCTGATGCGTTTCGCCGTGAGCAACCGGTAGACGGGGATCAATAAGCCGGTAGACAGGGATCAATAAGGTAGACGGGGATCAATAAGCAGTGAGCCGGGCTCGTCGTGTCCGTGCCCGGCTCCGCTTCTCTGTCCCGGGTGAGGGACCGCTCAGTGATGTGGCGCCCGGCGCGCCGACGTCGAAGGGTCGCTGCCTGCCGTCAGGTGCGTGGTGAACCACTGCCTCGCGAGGTCGGCGACCCGGTCGAGCGCTCCGGGTTGCTCAAAGAGATGCGTGGCTCCCGGCACGATCTCCAGCCTGTTCTCGCAACGGAGTTGAGCCTGGGCGACACGGTTGAGGTCGAGCACCATCGTGTCGGCCCCGCCGACGATGAGCAGGGTCGGCGCTCGTACGTCGTCGAGGCGCGGCCCGGCGAGGTCGGGCCGTCCGCCGCGGGACACCACGGCGCCGATGTCCGGGTCGTCGGCGGCCGCCCGGAGCGCCGCCGCGGCCCCGGTGCTGGCACCGAAGTATCCGATCGGTGCCGACTCACGGTCGCGCAGCCAGCGGGTGGCTCCCGCCAGCCTGCCGGCGAGCGTGCCGATGTCGAAGACGTTGTCCCGGTCGGCCTCCTCGGCGGGCGTGAGCAGGTCGAACAGCAGCGTGCCGAGGCCCGCTTCCTGCAACACCTCCGCCACCGCCCGATTGCGCGGACTGTGCCTGCTGCTGCCGGAGCCGTGGGCGAACATCACCAGGCCCGCGGCCCCTTCCGGCCGCGCGAGGTCTCCGGCCAGCCGGACTCCGGCGGCCTCCACCTCTACGCCAGTCGTGACCGGTGCAGGCCGGACGCGTGCGGGGTCGGGCACGGCCCGGGCCAGACACGCGGCCACTTCCTCGTCCGTGGTCTGTGAGAAGTCGCTGTACCACTCACCGACGGAACCGAACAGGGGCTGTACGGAGAGGCACACCACGTCGTCGGCCACCGCGCTCAGTCGGCGCACCGCGTCGGGCGGCGCGACCGGCACGGCAAGGACCACGCGGGCGGCCCCCTGCGCCCGTACGACCTGACATGCAGCTGCCGCCGTGGCGCCGGTGGCGATCCCGTCGTCCACCACGATCACCGTACGGGCCTCACCGATCACCGTGGGAGCCTCACCCCTCACCACCGTTCGGTCCTCGCCGGCCGACGCGGGCCGCCCGGCGCGGTACCGCCGTGCCCGCCGCTCCAGCTCCTGTCGCTCCGCGCGCTCGACGGCCGCGATGTGGTCCGGTTCGATGCCGCAGTGGCGCACGACGTCGTCGTTGAGGACCCGCACGCCGCCCTCGCCGATCGCACCGAAGGCCAGCTCCGGCTGGTACGGGACGCCGAGTTTGCGAACCACGATCACATCGAGCGGGGCGCCCAGCGCACGCGCCACCTCGAAGGCCACCGGAACACCGCCACGCGGCAGCCCGAGGACGACCGGCTCCTCATCTCGCAGATGCTGCACCGCTGCGGCAAGCCGCCGCCCGGCATCAGTACGATCCCTGAACCGCACAGCGCTCGCCCCTCTCGGAGCCCCTCACAGATGACGGCAGGCATGTGTCTGCCCTTACCTCCGGGCTAACCCCGTTCGCGGCACCGCGCAACTCGGGACGCGTGCACGACCCGAGCCGCTCTCCGGCGCGACAATGGTGGTGCGGATGATGCGCTCCTTCGCGGAGAGGCGGCACCGGCTATGCCGTACATATCGGTCACTGCACTGAGCCACCCCGGACTCAGGCGCGAGCACAACGAGGACAGCCTGGTCGTCGGCCCGTGGACACTGTGCGCAACGGTGACGGAGAATCCGCAGACGATGGCGTTCCCGCTCGGCCGTCCACTCGTGGTCGCTGTCGCCGACGGCATCGGCGGGCAGCCGGCCGGCGAGGTGGCCAGCAGCCTCGTCGTCCGCCGGCTCGCCCTTTTCGGGCCTGCGCTGGACGGCGAGGAAGCGGTGCGTGACGCGCTGGGGATGTGCAATCACGCCGTGTACGCGGCGGCCGACCGCGCCCCGGAGCTGTCCACGATGGGGACTACCGTCGCGGGTGTCGTGATCCTCGAACAGGAACTGCTCGTGTTCAACGTCGGCGACAGCAGGGTGATCGAAGTGGGCCCGTCCGGTGACGGCAGCGCCGGCAACGGCGGCCCCGCCGGTGCCCGGGCCGCCACGGACGACACGCTCCACCAGCTGAGCGTGGACGACAGCCCGGCCCTCGCGCGGGGCCGGCGCACCACGTCGATCATCACGCAGGCGCTCGGTGGCGCACCGGCGTTCAGCGCGATCACGCCGCACGTCAGCAGGTCACCGCTCACCCCAGGTACACGCATGCTGGTGTGCAGCGACGGCCTGACCGACCCCGTGCTCGACAACGAGATCGACGACATCCTTCGGGCGCACGACGGGGGCCGGGCTGTCTTCGAGCTGTGGAAGGCCGCAATGGCCGCAGGCGGTCCCGACAACGTCACGATCGCGCTGGTCAGCGTCACCGGCTGACCCGACAACGACCGATCGGCCGGCCCGCTCCCAGCCAGTAAGACCCTTCCCCGCCCTCAGGCCGGGACATAGCGCAACAGCACGATCCCGCTCCGGAACGACTTCGAGTCCACGAGGCGCAGTCGCGGGACCTCGTAACCATCGGGGAAGAGTCGCCTGCCACGGCCCTGGACGACCGGGTACACGAAGAGG
This sequence comes from Streptomyces sp. NBC_00009, assembly GCF_045040855.1. Taxonomy (NCBI): domain Bacteria; kingdom Bacillati; phylum Actinomycetota; class Actinomycetes; order Kitasatosporales; family Streptomycetaceae; genus Streptomyces; species Streptomyces sp. NBC_00009. Next base: position 8,057,675 of record NZ_CP108312.1, on the reverse strand, counting down.
CGGTACTCGTCGACGAGGCCCGCCTCGATCAGCGTGTGGGCCAAGGTGATGCTGCCGGTGAGCACGATGTCCTTGCCGCCCTCCAGCGCCTTCAGCGCGGTGACCTCCTTGACCGCGTCACCGGACAGCACGGTCGAGTTCTCCCACTGCGGGTCCTCGATCGAGCTGGACACCACGTACTTCTGCACCTGGTCGAGATAGTCGGAGATGCCTGTGGTGTCGTCGGTCAGCCCTGGCCAGTAGCCGCGGAAGTCCTCGAAGGTGCGCCGGCCCACGAGCAGCGCGTCTGACCGGCTGTCCTGGCGACGGCCCTCTTCCAGCACATCGGCCATGTCCGCGGTGCCCTGGGCCTGCGGTTCGAACCAATCGGTGAGCATCTCGACACAGCCGTCGACGGTGATGTTCTGGGTGATCGCCAGAGTACGCATACCGCGCCTCCTTCTGAACGGATGGCTGGTCCACCATTCATGACCGATCCCGCCCCGGAAAATCATCGGCACCTGACGGGACTGCCGGGGACCAAGCGGCCGACGCCCTTACGAGGTGGGGGTGTTGGAGGGCGCAGACGGTGGGCCCGGTGGTTGGGACGGCGAAGGCGGAAACAGCGGTGGGGGTGGCGGGGGCGCCGAGAGAGGACGGCTGCGCTGCCGGGGCGGGGCCTGCGAGGGAGCCGGCGGCGGCGCAGATGGTGGCGGGGGCGGAGGCGGCTCGATCGCCGGCAGCAGCGGCCCGCCCTCGCGCAGCCGGGCGATGGTCAGCTCGGCGCGGCGGCGCGCCTGGGGGCCGTCGTCGCGTCCATAGACGAGCCGGACGCCCGCGCGGCCGAGGTTCTCGATGGAGAGCCGCTGGTAGCCGAGCGCGTGGGCGATCTCTTCGATCCGGCCCAGCTTCGCGGCTGTGGAAAGGCCGGGGATCAGCTCGACGCGGCCACGGCCGTCGAAGCGCGCACGTACTTCGTCGTCCTTCACCTGACTCCACTCCCGGGAAAGGGCGGCAGCCACTGACTGCTCCACACCACGAACCCATCAGTCCCCGACCGTAGAGCACCCGGGGTGCCGACACCGTCACAAGTCGGCACCCGATGCATGGCGTGACCGGTCCAACACCGGTGTCGTCCTCAGGAGTTGAGGGCCTTGAGCAGTGCGGCGAGGCCGTCCGCGTAGATGCCGTGGAAGAGCTCCTCGACGTGGGCCTCGCTGACGCCGACGGGCGTGAACGAGCCCGTCCATTCCACCCGCGACGTTCCGGGCGTGCCGGGTATGTCGCGCACCGTCAAGGTCGAGAGGTAGTCGGTGACCGGGAAGGGCGCCTGCTCGATGGCGTAGGAGTAGGTGCGCTTGTCGTCGTCGAAGGCCTTGAGGCGTTCGACGATGACGCCGCCGTCCTGATTGGTCAGGCGGCGTACGCGGCCGCCCTCGCTCAGCTCGCTCTCGGGGATGTACGGGAGCCAGTCGGGCAGGGAGTCGAAGCCGCCGATGATCTGCCAGACGTCGTCGGCGGATCGGGGGAGGTCGATGGTGGCGGTGGCGGTGGTGGTGGCCATGTGCTGTTCCTTTCGTGTGCCGTGAAGTCGGTGGTCAGGCAGTGGGCGTGGGGGCGTCGGCGGCGATGAGCTGCTCGTCGCGGAGCGCGGTCCAGAAGGCGGCCGGGACGTTCTCCTTGAGGGCTGCTACGTCTTCGGCGATGCGGCTGGGCCGGGTGGCGCCGGGGACGACGGCGGCCGTGGCCGGGTGCGCCAGGGCGAACTGCAGGGCGGCGGCCTTGATGCTGACACCGTGCCCGGCGGCGAGCGCCTTGATCCGCTCGACCTTGGCGATGATGTCCGCGGGGGCCTTCTGGTACTCGAAGTGCTGCCCACCGGCGAGGATGCCGGAGCTGTAGGGGCCGCCGACGACCATGTCGATGTTCTGCTCGGTGGCGGCGGGCAGCAGCCGCTGCAGGGACCGCTTGTGGTCGAGCAGGGTGTAGCGGCCGGCCAGGAGGAACGCGTCGGGCTTGGGCTCGTCCAGGTCGAGGGTGAGCTCGATCGGCTCCACGCGGTTGACGCCGAGGCCCCAGGCCTTGATGACGCCCTCGTCGCGGAGCTTCTGCAGGACACGGAAGGCGCCGGTGCGTGCCGTCTCGTAGACGTTGAGCCAGTCGTCGCCGTGGAAGTCCTGGGCGACGTCGTGCACCCAGACGATGTCGAGCCGGTCCATCTTCAGGCGCTTGAGGCTGTCCTCGATGGAGCGCAGGGTGGCGTCCGCGGTGTAGAGGTCGACCATCTTGTTCGCGCGGCCGTGCTCGAAGAGACCGCCCTTCTCGCCCAGGTCGCGGTCGGCGGGGTCCTCCAGCTCGTCCAGGATGACGCGGCCGACCTTGGTGCTGAGCACGTACTCGTCACGGGGCCGGTCGGCCAGCACTTCGCCGAGGCGCAGCTCGGACAGGCCCGCACCGTAGAAGGGCGCGGTGTCGAAGTAGCGGATGCCCTGGTCCCAGGCGGCCTCGACGGTGGCGGCGGCCTCCTCGTCGGGGATGCTGCGGAACATGTTGCCGAGCGGGGCGGTGCCGAAGCCGAGGGGTCCCGGCAGGAGGGACTTGATACCCATGAGTGGAATCTTTCTGTATGTCATGTGATGCGAAGCTCAGGATGGTTTCTCGCGCTCCGCGGCTCTTGCTCTGTCGAGGTTAAGATCGAGGGGTCAGACTGTCCAAGACTTGCTTGGACACACTTGAGTCCCCAGAGGTCTTACATGCTTGACCTGCGACAACTTCGCTATTTCGTGGCCGTGGCCGAGGAGGAACACGTCGGCCGGGCCGCCGATCGCCTGCACATTTCCCAGTCGCCGCTGAGCCGGCAGATCGCCCAGCTGGAGAAGAACCTGGGCCTGACCCTGTTCGAGCGCAGCCAGCAGCGCCTGCGCCTCACCTCGGACGGCCGCGTCTTCCTCACCGAGGCCACGGCCCTGCTGCGGCACGCGGACCGGCTCGAGAACCTCGGCCGCCGCTTGGGGCGCGGCGAGGAAGGCGGGCTGTGCGTGGGATACGTCGGCGATGCCATGCACACCGGGATCCTGCCGCAGGCCCTGCGCGCCCTGCACGACGAGCGGCCCGGCATCCACGTCGCCCTCTACGACCTGACCGCTGCCCAGCAGTTCGAGGGCCTGCGCCAGCGCAGCCTGGACATCGCCCTCGTACCGGAGGCACCCCCCGAGGCGGACCCCGACCTGCGCAGCGCCCTCCTCCTGGAAGACCCCCTGCTCCTTGTCATGCCGAGCAGCCATCCGCTTGCCGGGAGGGCGGAGATCCTGCCCGAAGACCTCGACGGTCAGCCGTGGATCGCCATCGAGAACAGCCAACAGCCGGCCTGGCGCGACGACTTCGTCGCCGCCTGCGCGGCGGCCGGGTTCACCCCCGACATCCGGCTCGAAGCCCCCGAACCCCTGACCGCTCTCGGCCTGGCCGCATCGGGCCTCGGCATGGCGCTGGTCCAGGAGAGCATGCTGCGGGGCGACACCCCGGGGGTCACGGTCCGTGAACTCCCCTGGTTCCAAAGGTCCGTACGCCTCTGGGCCGCCTGGCACCAGATCGATCTGCGCCCGGTTGTCACGTCCTTCCGCGCGACCGTACTGAACACCGAGAACACCGAGAACGTCACGGACGTCACGGACGCCGCGGACGAGCCTGTCAGGTGATGCCGGCGGCGGCCTGCTCCCCCGCGTTCCGGGGCGCCTTCTCGCGGCGCGGGAGCAGCAGCGGGGTGACCAGGAGTACGACTCCGGCGATCGCGATCGCGGTGCGGGGGCCGGTGACGGCGGCGATCACACCCCACACGGCGGTCAGGGCCGCGATGGACAGACTGCTACTGACCGACCACGCGGACAGCGTGCGGGCGACCCGGGCGGGGTCGGTGTGTTCGAGCCGGTAGGTGGCGAGCACCGGGTTGAACAGGCCGCAGCAGGTCACCAGGCCGAGCTGGACGGCGATGACGAGCACGATCCCGGGAACTCCGGGCTGGACGAACGCCAGTCCGATGGGCCAGCACGCTCGCAGGGCTCCAACGGTGAGCATCACCTTGCGTTGCCCGAACCGTGCCACGAGCGGGTGCGCCATGCGTGAGCCGATGAGTCCACCGATGCACGGGGCCGCGAACGCGAGACCGTACTGCCAGGGTGCGAAGCCGAGCCGGCTCAGCATGAGCACGGCGATCAGCGGCTCGGAGGCCATGATGAGGCCGTTGACGACGATCGAGTTGAGGAACAGCGGGCGCAGTGTGCGGTGGCTGAGGATGTAGCGCCAGCCTTCGAGCAGATCACCGGCGCGCAGCCGTGGTGCGGCGGCCCGCGCGGGGCGGGCTTCCGTCCCTCCGATGGCGCGGATGCCGAGCGCCGAGAGCAGGTAGCTGACCGCGTCGGCGATCACCGTCGTCACCGGGCCGAACATCCCGATCGCGGCCCCGCCGAGCGGTGGCCCGACCACGATCGAGGTCCACATCGTTGACTCGAACCGGCCGTTCGCGACGAGCAGGTCCTCCGGCGGCACGAGCGACTTCAGATACGCGCCGCCGGCCGCCTTGAAGGCGATGTCGGCCGCGGCGACGACGACGGAGACGACGAGGAGCTGGGCGAAGCTGAGCCCGCCGAACGCGAACGCGGCGGGGACGCTCATCAGCGCCGCGAACCGGATCAGGTCCATCGCGATCATGACGGGCCGCTTACGCCGGAACTCCATCCACGGCCCGAGCGGCACCGCGACCACGGCCCCCACGGCCCGCCCCGCGGCGGCCAGCGCCGCCACCTGCGTCGGCCCGGAGTGCAGCACGAGGATGGCGATCAACGGAAACGCGCCGAACCCGAACCCCGTGCCGTACGAGCTGACCGCGAACGCCGCCCACAACCACCCGAACCGCCGCCCCAGCGCCCGCCTGCCCTTCACGCCCACCGCACCTCTCGCCGCCCCCGACAACCACACGCTGACCACCGACATCAAAGCGAGGAGCAGACGACGAGATCAAACAACCGACCCGCCATGAGAACACAACCAGACGTTGTGCGGACACTCGGGCCGCGTGGATCTCCCAGCTACGAGTAGGGAATCGCGCGGGCCTGAGGCTCGGAAGGAGCTCGGCGGGGAGCGATGATGTGGCCATGGCGTTAGAGACAGCGTTCACGGAGATGTTCGGCGTGCGGCACCCGATCGCGCTGGCGCCGATGGGTGGGTCGGCCGGCGGCGCGCTGGCCGCAGCTGTCTCACGCGGCGGCGGGTTCGGGTTGCTGGGCGGCGCGTTCGGGGACCCGGAGTGGCTGGCGCGCGAGGTGCCGATCGTCGCGGGCACCGACAGTCCGTGGGGCGTCGGATTCCTGACCTGGGGAATCGACGTCGCCGTGGTGGAGCGGGCTCTCGAGTACGGGCCGAGGGCCGTGATGCTGTCGTTCGGCGACCCGAGCCCTTACGCGGAGCGTGTCCGCCGAGCAGGGGCGCTGTTGATCCTTCAGGTCACGGATCTGGAGGAGGCTGAGCAGGCCGTGGACCTGGGCGCCGACGTGATCGTGGCCCAGGGAACCGAGAGCGGTGGGCACGGAGCCCGGCACGGGCGCTCCACCTTGCCGTTCGTGCCGGCGGTCGTGGATCTCGTGGACCCCGTGCCCGTACTGGCAGCCGGCGGGATCGCCGACGGCCGCGGCGTGGCGGCCGTACTCGTGCTGGGCGCTGCCGGCGCGCTCATCGGCACCCGCTTCCAGGCCACCACAGAGGCCCTGGTCGACCCCTCGATCACCAAGGCGATCCTCGAAGGACGCGGCGAGGACACCGAGCGCAGCACTGTGCTGGACATTGCCCGCGGCTCCCGATGGCCGGCGAAGTACCCCGCCCGCACCCTCGGCCACCCGTATCTCGACCAATGGCGCGGCCGCGAGGGGGAACTCGCGGCCGACCCCCAGGCCCGTCAGAACTACCAGGACGACGTGGCACGCGGCACGGTGCCCCCGCTGCCGGTCTGGGCCGGCGAAGCCGTGGACCTCATCACCGACCTCCCCTCGGCAGCCGACCTCGTCCCCGCCCTGGCCGCCCAGACGCAGGAAGCACTGACCCGCGCGGGCCGCCGCTGACAGACCAACTGCCCACGCACTTACGGCTCGTGGGCCGCGCACCCACGACCCGAAGGGCTCGAGATCAGCAGCACAGTTTCCCCCTACCTCTTCCGCCCGACCCCACCGAACATGGCCACTTCATCAGGCTCCGCGGTGGCGGCACCCTCCGGACGCCAGCGTGAGCAGGAGACGACGCCGGGGTCCAGCAGTTCCAGGCCGTCGAAGAATCGGGCGACCTGTTCCGGTGTGCGCTGGTTCAGCTTCGGTGTGCCGTGCTCGTTCCAGAACGCCACGGCCGCATCCACGTCCGGCATGGCCGGGCTGGTAATGGTGTGGGACAGGACGAGATGACTACCCGAAGGCAGGGCGTCGAGCAGGCGCCGGACGATGCCGTACGGGTCCTCGTCATTGCCTACGAAGATGACGACGCCGAGCAGCATCAGTGCCACGGGCCGCGTGAAGTCCAGGGTCTTGGCGGCGGACTCCAGGATCTGCTCGACGTTGCGCAGGTCTGCGTCGAGATAGTCGGTTCTGCCCTCCGGCGCGCTGGTGAGCAGAGCCTGGGCATGACGCAGGACAAGAGGGTCGTTGTCGACGTAGACGATCTTCGAGTCCGGGGCTGTCCGCTGGGCGACCTCATGAGTGTTGTCGACCGTGGGCAGGCCGGTGCCGATGTCCAGGAACTGGCGTATCCCCACCTCGCCGGCCAGATGGCGCACCGCGCGCCCGAGGAACGCCCGGTCGGCCAGTGCGTAGTCCACGATGCCCGGGTGGAGCTGCCTGATCTGGTCGCCCGCCGCCTCGTCGACGGGGTAGTTGTCCTTGCCGCCCAGCCAGTAGTTCCAGATCCGTGCGGTGTGCGGCCTGCTGGTATCGATTCTGCTGTCCTGGCCGCCGGGGCGTGCGTCGCGTGTCACAGGTCCCTCTCCTAGCATCCGCCGATCACGATCTCGCCCCTCACCCTAGATGCTCTCGGCGACGGCAGAGGCGGCCACCCAGGTATCAACTCCGGGGCAAGGTACGGCGATTGGCGGATGGCGAGATGAAGGAGACCGGGCGGGCGCTGCCCTTGAGGCGGGCCGGTCTCAGCCGGCCGCCCGCTTGATGAGATCACCGATCCGCGCCTCGTCGTCGGCGTTCAACTCGGTCAGGGCGTACGCGGACGGCCACATGGTGCCGTCGTCGAGCTTCGCCAGATCGCTGAAGCCGAGCGTGGCATACCTGCTCTTGAACTTCTGTGCGCTCTGGAAGAAGCAGACGACCTTGCCGTCCCTGGCGTACGCGGGCATGCCGTACCAGAGCTTCGGGGCCAGGTCCGGGGCGCTGGTCCTGACGATGTCGTGGATGCGCTCGGCGAGGGCGCGGTCCGCTTCTGGCATTTCGGCGATCTTGGCGCGCACCTCGCTGTCGCCGTCCGCCTTGGCCGTGCGCGATCCGCGTCGAGAGGATGCCTTGAGTTCCTTGGCGCGCTCCTTCATCGCGCCTCGCTCCTCGTCGGTGAATCCGTCGTACTTCTTGTCGGCCGTGACAGTGCCGGTGGTGCCGGTGGTGCCCGTGGCGCTCTTCGTGGCGCTCTTCGTGGTCCTCTGCGTGTTCGTCATGGCAGGTTCCTCTCGGGCAATGCGTGGTCAGGGCGAGCGGGACGGGGGTGGCTTCGGGTCAGGCCGCGGAGGCGACCGTGGTGGCCTGCCAGGCGAAGTCGTCCGGGTCGGTGAAGGTCCCGGCGTCGCCGCCGAGCACGAGCCGGTGCGATCCGCTGCCGTCGACGGGGACGCCGACATCCTTGGCCAGCGCGCGGCGCCCGTAGAGAGCCAGCTTGACCGGGCTCGAGGGTGTTTCGAACTCGACGTACTTGCGGCCGAAGCTCTTCGCCACGGTGAGACCGCGGTCGACGTAGAACTGCCTGCTCGCAGCCACGTCCGCCACTCCCAGCAGGAGCACGATGCTGTCGATCTGCCGGGTCGCCGGGCCCTTGTCCTTCCGCGCGGACGTGGCGACCTTCCAGATCGTCCCGTCCGGTGCCTGGACGACGCCGCCGTATCCCCACAGGGACTTCGTGACGGGCTTGAGCGGTGTGGCGCCGGCGTCGAGGGCGGCGTCGATGAGCGCCTTGACGTCGGCCGGCTGGGACACGGTGAGCGACAGCGAGAAACCGCGGAAGCCGGTCGTCGGCGCCTCCGAGGCGCTCAGTCCGACCTGAGTGTCCAGGCCGAAGGCGGCGGTGTAGAAGCGCTGGGCGGCCGTGGGGTCGGCCACCTCGAGGGTGATGGACTCGATGGAGGTCATGGACATCACGCTAGTTGTGGCTCGGTGAGGAATGCTTCTCCATTCCTGACCGGTATCGGCGGCGTCCTTGTCGCCGCCACCACCACGCACCGGTATGCGCTGGGCGTCATGCCGGCCAGCTCGGTGAAGCGGGCACGGAAGACGCCTTGCGACGCGTAACCGACCAGGAAGCCGACCTCGGTGACCGTGAGGTCGCCACCGCGCAGCAACGCCTTCGCCCGCTCGACACGACGCGTCATCAAAAAAGCGTACGGCGACTGGCCGTACGCGAGCCGGAACTGCCGGCTGAGATGCCCGGCCGGCCAGTTCACGCCGCGGGCGAGCGCCTCCACGTTCAGCGGCTGCGCGTACACCCGGTCGATCCGGTCACGGACACGGCGCAGTCGCACCAGGTCCTTCAGCCGCTGATCCTGGGCGAGCGCGCGCCCCCAGGCTGGGTGGCACATACGACACCTTCCTTCATGGGTATCCGTGCGCGCCAGGGGATCCCGGGGCCACCTGGCGCGCCAGGGTTCAGCGAAGCTCCTGGATGCGGACCATGTTGCCCGCGGGGTCACGGAAGGCGCAGTCGCGGACGCCGTACGGCTGCTCGGTCGGCTCCTGGACGACGTCCACGTCGGCTGCCTGCACCTTTTCGAATGTGCCGTCCAGGTCCCGGGTGGCCAGCAGGATCCAGCCGTAGGTGCCCTTGGCCATCATCTCGGCGATGGTGCGGCGTTCGTCCTCGCTGATGCTGGGGTCCGCGGCCGGCGGCGCGAGGAGGATGGACGTGCCGGGCTGGCCGACGGGGCCGACCGTGATCCAGCGCATCTTGCCCTGGCCGACGTCACTGCGGACCTCGAAACCGAGGACGTCGCGGTAGAAGGCCAGGGAAGCGTCCGGATCGTCGTGCGGGAGCGAGGTGGTGTGAATGGTGATGTCCATGGCACCACGTTAGTAGCGGCCCGGCGGACTGCGCTTCTCCAATCCTGACCGGCCGGGCCGGATCTCACCCCAGTGGGGTGAAGGGGGCATGCCCACGACTCGGTGCGGCTACTGCTCCAGGCCCTTCACGTTGTCCCCGAACGTCCACCCCTTCGACCCGTCCCAGTTGATCGACCAGGTCATCAGCCCCTTGAGGCCGTCGCCGTACGTGTTCCATGCCTGCGAGACCAGACTCGGCGACATGTAGCCTCCGCCCGCGCCGGGCTGGGCGGGCAGGCCGGGGACCTGCTTGTCGTAGGGGACCTTGATGGTGGTGCCCTGGACGACGAGGCCCTTGTTCAGGCAGTCGGTCTGGGCGGTGAAGCCCTGGAGGGTGCCGGCCTCGTACGAGTCGCCGGAGCAGCCGTACATGCTGCCGTTGTAGTACTGCATGTTGAGCCACCACAGGCGGCCGTTGTCGGCGTACTTCTTGATGACCGGGAGGTACGCGCCCCAGATCGAGCCGTACGTGACGCTGCCGCCGGTGACGTACGCCGTCTCGGGGGCCATCGTCAGGCCGAACCCGGCGGGCATCTGGGCAAGGATGCCGTCGATGATGCGGATCAAGTTGGCCTGGGATGTGGAGAGTTGGCTGATGCTGCCGCTGCCGGTGAGGCCCGTCTCGATGTCGATGTCGATGCCGTCGAAGTTGTACTTCTTCAGGAGCGGGACGATCGTCTCGACGAAGTGGTCGGCCACGGCGGTCGAGTTGAGGTCGATGCCCGCTGCCGCGCCGCCGATGGACATCAGGATGGTCTGACCCGAGGCCTTGGCCTGACACATCTCGGCGGGGGTCGCGACCTTCACGTTCGTGTCCATGCCGTCCTCCCACAGCGCGGTGCCGTCGGAACGGATCACCGGGAAGGCCGCGTTGATGACGTTGTAGCCGTGCTGTGCCATCTCGGGGTTGGTGATGGGGGTCCAGCCGAAGGGCGGGTGCACGCCGTTGGACGCACCGTCCCAGTTCTCCCAGTAGCCCTGGAGGACCTTGCCGACCGGTCGCGGTTTGGTCGCGCAGGTGTCGACGGCGGGGGCGGCGGGCGCCGCGACGAGGACGGTGGAGAGGGACGCGGCCGCCGCGAGCGCGGCGCCGAGGAAACGGGAGGTACGACTGCGACGGGACATGGGGGGCCTCCGCAGGATCGCCGGGCAAGTGGGGGTTGGCGTGAGCACGACGCACGGTAGAGAGGTCCAGACCTTTCGTCAATGGGTATGGACCAATGGAGAGTTGGGGTCGAGTCGCGATCGGGACTAGTACGTCGCGCGTCGCCGCTGCGGCCGGGCCGCGCTCCCGTCGGCGGTGTCGGGGCGGTCCTCGGGCGCCGAGCGCTCGGCCTGCGCACGCAGTGCGGCGAGCCCCGCGACGACCTCACTGCGGTTGGCGGCCGAGGTCATCCAGTCGGGCAGCCTCGGGATCATCGCCAGAGACGACGACGGACTTCCCCGCTCCCTCAGACGCGCACCGATGTACGCCGCGAGCGCGTCCACGTGCTCGATGTCGTACGCCCACAGCAGCCGGCCCGCGCAGCGCGTCTGCAACCACAACGGCCGGCCGAAGAACGGCTCGGCCGGACCGCCGAGCGTCGCGCCGATGCGTGCGTTGCCGAGCCGCTCCGGCTCCCACTCGGCCGTGACCCCGCAGCGCGCGCAGGCCAGCCGCCTGGACAGGAACAAAAGGTCTACGGAGTGACGGGGTTCGGGCCTTCCGGGCCGCGGCACGACCAGGGCGCGCCCGGAGCAGCGGGGGCACACCACGAGGATGCGGGCCGCGAAGCGGGCCAGCATGGCGCCCCTGTCGGCGTGCCGGTGCCCGGTGTCCATTGGGCCTCCCCTGCGTACTTCGACACTCGAATCCACCTACCTCGACGCGCCGAATCCTACGCAACGGCCGACCACGCCGTGCGGTCCGCGCCAGGTCACCGACCACCCTCCGTCCCGGTCAGCGCATCGAGATCGAGCACAGCGCCCAACGCCCCCTTCAGCGCACCGACGCACATCCCGTGCAGTTCGGCGCGGGTGAACGACTCATTGGTCAGCCAGTCCACGCAGAGCACGCGGACGAAGACCAGCCAGCTCGTGAGCGCGGCCGACACGAGGTGCGTCGGCCCGTCGCCGAGCACCGTCGCCTCCAGCAACCGCCTTCGCAGCTCGGCCAGTTCGCCCGTGATGATCGCCTGGATGACCGGGTCACCGGCGAGCACCCGGTTCGCAGCGAGCACGGTGTGCCGGTTGGCGGCGAAGTAGTCGAAGTGCGCATCGAGCCCTGCCGAGAGCTGCTCCATGACGGGTGCCGACTGGTCGAGCCTGGTCGCGGCCAGCAGTTGGTCCGCGGCCTGTTGGTAGACCGCGGCGAACAGGGCGTGCTTGCTCGGGAAGTAGCGGTAGAGCAACGCGCGTGAGACGCCCGCCCGTTCGGCGACGTCCTCCATGAACACCTCGTCGTACGGCTTCGCCGCGAACAGTCGCGCTCCGACGTCGAGCAGTTCACTACGGCGCTCGGCGGGATCGAGTCTTCGGTGCGCGGTCATGCACCCACTTTACTTGACACATGTCTACTAGCAGTCCTAGCGTCGCATTAGTAGACAGGGGTCTACTAATGAGCGGAGGCGGTTCCCTCATGGCCAGACTTCTCAAGTGGCTCGCAATGGCGATGGGCATCGCCTGCGCGGCGATCGGCCTCTACCACGTCGCCCTCGGCATCGCCTCCGTGCCCGGCGAGGGCTCGACGGGAGCGACCGTCGACAGCCGGGAGCGGTTCTACAACGCGATCTTCTTCGGATACGGGCTCGCGTGGATCTGGGCCGCACGCCAGTCGCCGATCCCCTCAACGGCGGTACGGTGGCTCGCCGGCATCTTCCTGCTCGGAGGCATCGGGCGCGTGCTGTCCGTCGCCGTCCACGGCTGGCCGCACTGGTTCCAAGTGCCGCTCAGCGCCCTCGAACTCGCCCTTCCCCCGCTCCTCTTCTGGCTGTCGACCGCGGACGAGCGGAGGACGAGGGAGACGGCCGCGGGCGGGGACCGTGTCGGGGCGCTCTGACCACGGACCGTCCGCCCGTCCGACCCACCTCCCTCATTCCATTAGGTGCTGTAGGTCACCGGGAGTGTGAGCAGGCCGCGGGCGCGCATGGATGGCCGCCACTGCGAGTCTTCCTGAGCCGGCTCGATCACCTTGAACCTGTCGAGGAGGGCCGCCAAAGCGATCTCGGTCTCGGCGCGGGCCAACGGCGCGCCGAGGCAGTAGTGAATGCCGTGCCCGAGGGCCAAGTGTCCGCCGGCATCGCGTTCGAGGTCGAGGCGGTCCGGATCGGCGAAGCGGGCGGGATCGCGGTTGGCGGCGGACAGCGACACCAGGACCGTCTCGCCGGCGGGGACAGTGACACCACCGATGGCCATGTCCTCGGTCGGGAAGCGCCGGATGGCGAGCAGGGCAGGACCTTCGTAGCGGGCGAACTCCTCTACGGCGGCCGGAAGTTTGGACGTGTCCCTGCGCAGCGCGGCCAGTTGTTCCGGATGGCGCAACAGGGCGAGGACAGCGTTGCCGATGAGTTGCACCGTGTTCTCGTACCCGGCGAAGAGAATCAGGAAGGCGAGTGATGTCAGTTCGTCCTCGCTGAGGTGGTCGCCGTCGGTGTCGCGCACCCTGATCAGGTCGGAGAGCAGGTCTGCGCCGGGTTGCTCGCGCTTATGGGCGAGGAGTTCGGCGAAGAAGCCGAGCATCGCGACGACCGCTTCCTTCGCGGCGTGGGGGCGGCCGGGATCCGGGGCGACGAGTGCGTCGGTCCAGGCGCGGAAGTCCGGGCGGCGGTCGTCCGGGATGCCGAGCAACTCGCAGATGATGACGATCGGCAGAGGTCCGGCGTAGGCGGCGATGAGATCCGTACTGCCGTGTGAGCCAAGGGAGTCGAGGAGTCGGTCCGCAGTTTCCCGTATGGGCGACCGGAGTTGCTCGACGCGGTGAGCGGTGAACGCGCGGCCGACGAGCCGGCGGATGCGGGTGTGGTCGGGTGGATCCATGTTGAGCAGGTTGGCATCGAGGGCCGGCGGTAACGAGAAACCCCGATAGGCCCCCTCCAGGGCGTATTTCTTGTTCAAGGAGAGCCGGGGGTCGGCGAGGGCGGCGCGTACGTCGGCGTACCGCGTCACTATCCAGGCAGGGTCGCCGTTCGGCCCGGCGATGCGACGCACCGGCGAGGTGTCACGCAGGCGGCTGTAGACGTCGTATGGGCTGTCGATGAGCTCGTCCAGCTCGTCCTGGAGATCCATGAAGCCCACCCTAGGCCGTCCCTGCCACGCCGATCCGTGCGGCACGGAAGGCTCCCATGTCACGTACCGGCGATGAGCTCCGTTTGCGCAGCCGCCGTGGAGACGGGGTCATGGCGGATGTACCACTCGGTCAGCCCGCCGTGGGCATCACGGGTGACCACGATCTCCGGGCGGAACTCCCGTAGGTGCGCGACCAGTTGCCCCACTGCTTTGTCGAGCGGCGCGTCGCGGAACCGCACCGCGCCGGGAGCTGAGTTCGGATCCTAGGCCGCCGCCGCGTGTTGCGCAGTCACGTCGTTCCGGCGTGACTGCGCTACGTCCCCTTACCGGGCCGCGGAACCGCATTGACCGATCAAGGCCAGTTCCAGCCGTAGCATGTCAACAACCATGGGATCGGCCTTGCTGCTTCACGCAGCCTGTGTCTCAATGGGCGACGCTTTCAGCACGTCACTCCCGCAACTGCACGCGCACCTGCACCGGGATCCGCACCTGCACTTTCCCGCACTCGCACACGCGGAACGCCGAACTCAGAACTCCGAGAGAGGCGAGTACTGGGCGAGTGCCGGCTACTTGAGCGAGCTCTGCTTGGGGACCACGACTCCGTAGAGGTCCTGAACCGTGGCGAGCGCGGCCTCGTGAACCTGCTTCGCGGGGATGCCGTTCGGGTTGCCCTCGAGCGGCAGCGGCCGGGTCGCGGAGGCGTCGCCGACCACGGTCGGGTTGTTGCCGTTGAGGAACGCGCCCTGGGTCGTGAACAGGGTGCACATGTTGGTCATGAATCCGGCGATGATGACGTTCTTGCGCCCGGCCTTCTTGACCTCTTCGGCGAGATTGGTGTGGTGGAAGCCGTTGGGGGCGGTCTTCTCGACGACGGGCTCGCCCTTCGCCGGCTTGAGGGCCGGAATGATCTGGCCCGCCTTCGACTTCAGGTCGTAACCCTTGTCGACGATGTGGATGACGGGCGTGCCCGCCGCACGGGCGCGCTTCAGCAGGGCTTCGGCGTTGTTCACCGCGGAGTGCCACCCGTCGAGTTCCATCACACCCTGGGTGTAGGTGTTCTGGAAGTCGATCAGGATGAGCGTCGAGTCGGCCAGCTTCGCGGGCGTCTCGTCGAAGCCGTTGAGCTCGCGCAGCGTGGTTCTGGACATGGGTGTACCGCCTTCGGTCTTCGCGTGAGGTCGGCAGCCCGAGCGATGCGGTGGGCTGCGACTAGAACGCTATGACCCAGCAGGCGTGTCGACAATGACGTCTAACATGCAGATACCGACATGCCGCCGCTCGCGCATCACTGATCACCAACTGCCAATCACCAATCGCCAATCGCCAACCGTCGATCGCCAACCAAGGGGACTCATGCAGGACATCGCCAGACGGCTCATCGTCATCGTCCTCTTCGAAGGCGTCGACCTGCTCGACGTCACCGGGCCACCGGAAGTGTTCTCCCTGGCCCGGCGCGAGACCGAGGACGCAGCGGGCTATCACGTCGCCCTCGCCGCCGAGAGCATGGACCCGGTGACCACCTCCGCCGGAGTCCGCATCCTCCCGGACATCACCTTCCGCGAAGCCGTCGAGGGAAGCATCGACACCCTCATCGTGCCCGGCTCGGTGGAGGTCGACAGCGAGCGCCGCGTACGCGCGCTCGTCGACCCCGAGCTGGTCAGCTGGGTGAAGGCCCTCGCCGACCGGACGCACCGGGTCACGTCCGTATGCGTCGGAGCGCACCTCCTCGCCGCGGCCGGCCTCCTCGACGGCAAGCGGGCGACGACGCATTGGTCGACCGCGCCCCAACTGGCCGCGGACCACCCGGCGGTGAAGGTCGACGCCGATCCGATCTTCATCCGCGAAGGCAACGTCTGGACCGGAGCCGGCATCAGCGCCTGCCTCGACCTGTCGCTCGCCCTGATCGCCGATGACCTCGGCGAGGCCATTGCGCTGCGCGTCGCCCGGCAGCTCGTGATGTACCTGAAACGGCCGAGCGGGCAGAGCCAGTTCAGCGTTCCCCTGGAACAGCTCTCCACGACGCGGCGCATCGAGGATCTCCGCCACCACATCATGCGCAACATCAGCCGACCGCTGACCGTCGTAGACCTGGCCGAGTACGCGCATGTCAGCGACCGGCACCTCACCCGGCTCTTCAAGACCGAACTGGGCATGACCCCGCACGCCTACATCGAATCCGTCCGGGTCGAGAAGGCACGCCACGACCTCGAATCCTCCGACGCCACGCTCGAACGCATCGCGTCCACCTGCGGGTTCGGCACGACGGACACCCTGGTGCGGGCGTTTCGACGACGGCTGAACACGACACCTACGGAGTACCGCCGCAGATTCCGGGTGCCCCAGACCCGTTGACGACCGAGACCCGCCTGCCTTCCCTTCGCACATAGACACTCACACATAGAAACTCACACATAGACACTGTCTACGCATCAGTGGTAGACAGTGTCTATGGCTGATGAGAACTCTCTTCGCGAGCGGCTGATCGACGTCGGTGTGGACCTCGTCCTCACCGAAGGCTCCGCGTCTGTGGGACTGCGGGAGATCGCCCGGCGAGCGGGGGTGTCGCACGGGGCGCCCCGCCGGTACTTCGCCACGCACCACGCCCTGCTCTCGGCCATCGCGCGGCGCGGCTTCGAGGACCTCGCGGCCCGTTTCGAGACCGCCGTCGACCCCGAGGCGCCACCACGCGCCCAACTGGAGCGGCTTGCCAAGGCCTACGTCGGGTACGCGCTGGAGTGCCGCGGCATGTTCGAGCTGATGTTCCGCCACGACCTGCTCGACGGCGCGCAACAGGACGCCGGCCGGCCTCAGTTGCGCACCTCCACGCTTCCGCTGTTCGAGCGGATGGCCGCGCTGGTCGGCCGGTGCGGGGAGGATCCGGACGCCGTGCATCGGCCCGGCCCGCCCGGCGGTTCGGCCGTATCTCCCGCGGTGACCGCCGCCGCCCTGTGGTCCGGGCTGCACGGCATCGCCCAGCTGTGGACCTGGGGAAGCCTGCAACTGGCTCTCGCCACTCCCCCGCCGGGCGATCAGGAACGCGACCAGCTCGTCACTGCAGTCCTGGACGCTCACCTCGGTCCGGTGACGGTGTGAGCACTGCCGCACGGCGGCCCTTCGCCCTCCTGGCCTCCGTGTCCGGGGCGATGATCGTGGCACTGGACGGGACCATCCTGCTCGTGGCGCAGCCCAGCCTCCGGCATGATCTCGACGCGAGTGTGGCCCAGGTCCAGTGGACGAGCACCAGCTACCTGATCGCCGTCGCCACGCTTCTCGTCGTCGCCGGCCGCCTCGGCGACCGGTACGGACACGCGCGGCTCCTCTTCATGGGCGTCCTCGGCTTCGGGGCCGCCTCGGCCGGCATCGCGCTGGCGCCCACCGTCGGCTGGGTCATCGCACTGCGCGCCGCTCAGGGCGTCTTCGGCGCGCTCCTCCAGCCCGCGACGCTCGCCCTGCTGCGGCTCACGTACCCGCCGGACCGGCTCGGCACGCCCATCACCGTCCGCACCAGCGCGATCGCGGTGGCCGCCGGGGTCGGTCCGGTCCTCGGCGGGATTCTGGTGCAGCATCTCGGATGGCGTGCGGTGTTCTGGGTCAACGTGTCAGCCGCGCTGGTGATCGCCGCGCTCACCCTCGCCGTCCGTACTCCGATGCCTGAACGCACCGGTTCACCACGGCTGGACCTCACCGGCACGGCCCTGCTCACGGCGGCGCTCGCAGTACTCGTCCACGCTCTGACCGGCGTGCCGGAGCGCGGGTGGACCGCTGAGTCAACCCTGCTCGAACTCGCCGTCGGCCTGGCCTTGTCGGCGGTACTCGTCCTGCACGAGCGCCGCGCCGCACACCCGATCGTGCCGCGTGCCGTGGCCCGGTCCGTCCCTGTGACCGCGGCCATGGCACTCCTCCTGGTCATCAGCGCGGGTCTGTTCGGCGCCCTGTTCAGGGCCACGTTCTACCTTCAGGACGCCCTTCGCCTCGCCCCGCTCGCCACGGGTCTGCGCGTCCTTCCGCTGACCGCGCTGATGGTCCTTGGCGCGCCCGTGGCCGGCGCCGCACTGCGCCGGTACGGCCCACGGCACACCGCCACCGCGGGCACGGCTCTCGTCGTGGTGGGCATCGCGCAGCTGTCGTCGCTCGGTCCGACCAGCCCGTGGCCGTCCATGACAGCCGCCTTCGCCGCGCTCGGTGCCGGGTTCGCCACGGTGATGGTCACCGCCACCGGGACAGTCGTCGGTGATGCGCCGCCGGGGTATGCCGGAGTCGTCGGAGGGCTCAAGCAGACGGCGATGAACATCGGCCCGTCGCTCGGCATCGCCGTCGCAGCCGGCGCGACGGGCGCAGCGGGAGCGACCGGTTCGACCGACGCTTCCGCTTCCGCGATGAGCATCAGCCTGCTTCCCCTGGCCTTCCTCGCTCTCCTCGGCCTGATTCCCGCCTTCCTGCTGCCTCGGCACGCGGACGGCGACCTCGACGCCGCTCCCCCGCCACGACAACTGGCGGCACAGGAAAGCCCTGTTGCGGATGTCGGCGAACGCCCGTAGCACCACGAAGCGCCGCACGCGACTCCACCCCAGGGCCACGTGCGGCGCGTATTCGGGAGAGGGTCAGAGCTTGAGGCGGTGCACACCTCCCTGGACCGTGCCCACGTACAGCCAGCCGCCGCTGGCCGCGAGGCTGGTCGCGTTGAGGTTCTGCAGGCCTGTGGAAATGTTCTGCCAGGTCCGGCCGCCGTCCTTGGAGCGCAGGACGCCACGCCCGCCTCGCGGCAGGGCCGTCTCCCAGTAGCTGGTGGTCGCCGCGTACAGCGTGCCGCCCACCTGCAGCACGTCCTTGACCCGGAGCGGCAGCTTGCCGGTGTCGCCAGTGCGGAAGGTCTTTCCGCCGTCCGTCGACACCTTGATCGCGTCGCCGCCGGTCAGCATCCGCGAGCCGGTGAACTCGATGGTGTCCACGCGGCCGTCGGCGACCTTGGTGATGTCGTCGCCGCCGTTGTCCGAGCGGTAGAGGCCGTCGGGGGCGCCGAGCCACAGCCGGTCCGGGTTCTTCGGGTCACCCGCGACCGCGGTGAAGTACGTCTGGTCGTTGAGCAGGTTCTTCCAGTTGGCTCCCCCGTCCTCGGTGGAGAACAGGCCCACGCCCAGCAGGTTGCCGTACGAGACATACACGCGGTCGGGGTCGGCGGGGTGCACGGCCATCGCGAACACCGTGCCGTTGCTCTCGCCCTTCTTCTTCCAGGTGACGCCCGAGTCGCCGCTGCGCTCCAGACGGAAGCCGCCCCAGGCGTTGTACTGCACCCGCCAGACGATCCGTGAGTCCTTGGGAGAAGTCTGCAGCAGCCGGGTCTCGACGCCTATCCTGCCCTCGCCCCCGGTGGTGCCCCACTCAGCCCCGGCGACCGGGAGCCGGGAGCGGTGGGTGCCCTGCCAGCCGGCCGCGAGCAGCTGGTCGCCGCTCACCGCCAGGGAGTTGACGGTGCCGCCCTGGACGCCCAGACGCCGGTAGTCCTTGCCGTCCGCCGTGCCCCGGTACACGCCCGCCGCGTCCGCCGAGACGGTCAGGGAGCCGTCGGCCCAGCGGTCGAAGTCGGAGACGGTCGAGGCGCGGTTGACGCCGGGGATGGTGCTCCACTCGTGGCCGTGGTTGCGGCCGACCCGGGTGTCACCGCCGTAGCTGACGTACAGGTCGCCGCCGGTGAGGGTCATCCCGGAGGCGCCGTATCCGTGATTGTCCAGCGGCGCCCAGGTCTTGCCGCCGTCGAAGGAACCGACGATGCCGGAGCCGATCTCGTAGATCGCCACGACCTGGCTGTCCGCGACCACATTGACGGAGACGCCGCCGTCCACCGAGTCGTGGACCTTGACGGCTGCGCCGAGCGTGCCGGTGGAGAGGCCGTCGCGCTTCCAGAGGGAGGTGCCCGCCGAGAGGTAGAGGCTGTCACCGCCGATCGCCAGGTCGTAGACGTGGTCGGCGGGAAGGCCTATGGGCTCGGACGCCCAGGTGTCGCCACCGTCCCTGCTGATCAGCAGATCGGTGGCGGTGCGGGCGACGAGGGTCTTCGTCGCCTCGTCGGCGAGGAAGTCGTAGACGGGGGTGTCGGGGGTGTTCAGGGTCATCCAGCTGCGGCCGGCGTCCTCCGTGCGCAGGATCGAGCCGGTGCGGGGGATACCTGAGGCGCTGTTCGCGGCGTACCACCAGCGCTTGGCGTTCGTCGGGTCGATGACGGTGAAGGCCTGGCCCGACACATTGCCGAGCGGCAACCTGGTGTGCTGCTTCCAGGTCGCGCCCTTGTCCTCGGTCGACCAGGGGCCGGCCTTGTTGTACTGGGTGAGGACGGCGGCCCCGGGGTCGCTCTGCGCGGTGCTGATGTCGCCGCTCTCCGAGTTGGGTCCGACCGGCTGCCAGCGGGAGTCACGGCTGTCCTCTGGGGTGACCTCGAAGCCGTCGCGGTTGCTCGTCAGGGTCTTGCCGTCGGTGGTCCGACCCGTCACCGAGACGAGATGGGCGCCGACGCCGCGGCCGGTGATCTCCGCCTGGTAGACGTTCCCCGAGCGGAGTCTGGTGGTGACCGTGTAGGGCCTGCCGTGCGGCGGAGTCACGGTGAGGACCGGCGGCTTCGCCAGCGGGGCCGGCGCGAAGACGACCGCGGTGGACCTGCCGTCGCTCGGGTCGGGACCCGCCTGCACGAACAGCTGCCGTACGACCAGGAGATACGGGACGCGCAGGGCTGCGCCGCGGTCCGGGGTGACGGTGACCGTGCCGCTGATTTCGGCCTCGCCCGCGGGGCGGTCGGCGCTGAGGGTGACGGTCACGGTGGCGCTGCCACCCGCCGGGATACGCAGGTTGCTCGGGCTGACCCGGGCCTCGCCGCTCGCCTTCAGGCGGACGGTGCGGGTCCGGGTTCCGGAGTTGTTGACGGTGAGCTTCTTGCTGCCGCCCACGGTGTGCTTGGCGAGGTCCGCGAGCCCGTACGAGAGCGTGGCCGGAGTGGTGGTGATGGCGGCGTCCGCCCGGTCCGCGGCCGCGGCGACGTCGAGCCGGCCGGAACCGGTGGTCGTTGCCCCGTAGTCCTTCAACTGCTCGGTACTGCCCACCAGTTCGGAGGTTGCCTTCGCCGGGGTCTCACCGGGGTGGAGCTGGCGCAGCAGCGCCGCGGCGCCCGCGACGTGCGGTCCCGCCATCGACGTACCGGAGAGGCGGTAATAGCCGGGCGCGTACAGAGACTTGGGGACCGTCGAGCGGATGTCGTATCCCGGTGCGACCAGGTCCGGCTTGAGGTCCCAGTTCAGGTCGGGGCCGCGCGAGGAGAAGGAGGCGATCTTGTCGGTGACGTCCGTGCCGCTGATCGTCACCTCGACCTTGCCGTCCGCCAGGCGGCGGCCGAGCTCGGCGTACTGGGTCGAGTCGACGCCCAGCATGACCATGGAGTCCATGCGCATCGAGTCGCCGGACTCCATGACGGAGGTGGCCGGGGCGAGCGGCACGGTGCCGTCCGCCTTCGCCGGCGGCTGACCCGCGGTGTCCGGCCGGCCCGCGTCCTCCGGCTGTCCGGCGAGCACCGGACCGCCGCCCGAGCTCTTCCCTCCGATGATGGCGAGCGCCCCATGGCGCTCCGCCTCGCGGGCCATCTCGATCTCCCAGGCGGACAGATGCTCCTGGGTGTCCGCGACGAGCATGTCGATGCGGACGGCCTTGCCCTTGACGTCTCCGGCCCGCTCCCAGTCCTCCGCGGTGCCCTGGCCGAGGTCGACGACCTCCGTCGTGACGGGGGCCGCGGGCGGGTTCGCAGAGATCACGCCGCGGTACGTCTGGATCTTCTTGCCGCCCTTGTAGGTGGCGCCGGGTATGCGCAGCCCGCTGACCGAGGCCCCGACCGCGATGACGCCGTCGGCGGCGGCCGGGGTGCCGACGGTGCCGCTTCCCGGGCCCTCGTTGCCGGCCGAGGCGACCACGACAACTCCGGCCTCGGTGGCGGCTGTTGCGGCCAGGCCGAGCGGATCGCGGCCATCTCCGTAGCCGCCGAGGCTCATGTTGATGACATCGGCGCGGTGCGGATTGGCCGGGTCGATCGCGGCCTCGATACCGGCGACGATGTCGGAGGTGTAACCCTCGCCCGCATCGTCCATGACCTTGTACGCAAGGAGGTTGGCGCCCGGGGCCACACCGGTGACGCCGCCCTTCTCGGCGGCCTTGCCCGCGATGATGCCGGCGACATGGGTGCCGTGGCCGTTGTCGTCCATCGGGTCGGCGTCGCCGTTGACGAAGTCGTAGCCGCCGACGACCTTGTGGCCCTTGCCGAGGGCGCCGCCCAGGTCCGGGTGGCTGTAGTCGACGCCGCTGTCGAGGATGGCGACGGTGACGCCCTTGCCGTCGGCGCCGTTGCCCGCCGGGTCCTTGCGCTGCCAGACCTTGGGGGCGTTGATCAGCGGCACGCTGTCATCGGTGAGGATGTGCACCATGGTGTCGGGGACGACGGAGGCCACCCCTGGCAGTTGCCTCAGCTCGGGAACCTCGGAGGCCTTCACGGTCACGGCGACCGCGTTGAGCAGCAGGTTCAGGCGGCGCGGGGAGCCGGTACGCAGCCCGGCGTCCTTCGCGTCACCGAGGAACGTCTTCTGCCGGGCTGCGAGGGAGGCGCGGTCGGCGCCGATCTCCCTGGCGTCGGCGGACCGCAGCCGGCCCTTTCCCGTCGCGGCGGCGGCCCCGGACAGCGTGACGATGACACGCTGCTCGGGGTCCTGGTGTGGGTCCGCGGTGGCGGACTGGGGCACCGCGGACAGCAGGCCGCCGATGACGGCGGCCGTGAGCCCGGCGGTGAACGTTCTTCGAGGGGTCATGCCAGACGAATAAATCGGAAGCGAGTGGTCCAGACAATGATTTGGCCTGGCCCATTGCTGCCGCTGGCACACACGGGCCAAGATCCGCCCATGCCTCAGCTGACCGCCGCAGGAATCGAAGCCTTCGACGAGAGCGTCTACCGCGCAATCCTCGTCCGGCACACCGCCGCGCCCGCCGACCTCGCGGGCGACCTGTCCTGTTCCACCGAGCGGGTCGCCCGCGCCCTCGACCGACTGCGCGAGAACGGCCTGGTCGGCCGGCTCGCCGGAACCCGCCGCCGGTACGCGGCCATTGAGCCGGGCGCGGCCCTGGAGTCGCTGGTCCGCTCCCGAACCGCGGATCTCGACGGCGTGCGGGCGGCGGCCGGCGAGCTGTCACGCCTGTTCGCCGCGGCCCGGCAGGGCGGCTCCGAACAGGTCGAAGTCATCACCGGCGGCGAGGCGTTGGGCCGCTGGTTCGTACAGCTTCAGCAGGAAGCGCGCGACGAGGTCATCACCCTGGACCGCCCGCCGTACGCGCTGACCACCTCCAACCCGGTCGAGGCGACGGCCCTCACCCGGGGCGTCCGCTACCGCGCCGTCTACGCCCCCGAGGCGCTGGAGTGGCCCGGAGTCCTGCGCGACATCCGGGAGTTGGTGGCGCACGGCGAGCAGGCCCGCGTACTGCCGGGCCTGCGCATCAAGCTGGCCATCTCGGACCGCCGCCTCGCCCTGATGCCGCTCACCCTCGACTTCACCACCGAGGTGCGCGCCGCCGTCATCCGCCCGTCAGCCCTGCTCGACGGCCTCATCGACTACTGGGAAATGTGCTGGCGCACCGCGACCCCGCTGGGTGCCCCGGCCGAGGACGACCCCCTCGGCGAGGAGGACCGCCAGATGCTGACCCTCCTCGTCGGCGGCCTCAAGGACGAGGCGATAGCCCGCCAGTTGGGCTGGTCGGTACGGACGATGCGGCGCCGGATCAGCCGCCTGCACGAGGAGCTGGGCGCCGCGAACCGCTTCCAGGCGGGGGTGATCGCGGCGCGCCGGGGGTGGATCTGAATTCCCTTGAGCGGTCAGCCGGTTGAGTGACTAGTGTCCGGCGGCTTCGAGGTCGTCGGAGCGTCCGGCCCGCAGGCGGGGCCACTGGGCGGTGGGGCGTCCGTCGGTGCGCATGTAGTTACCGCTGATCTGCGGCCAGCCGGCGGGCGAGTCCTCCCACGGCTCCTGCCGCCCGTACGCCGTCCGGTCCAGCAGGCTGTACGTCTGATCCATGGCCTCGACACCGCGGCCGGTGGTCCAGTACGTCTCGAACACCCGGTCTCCCTGGCGCAGATAACACGCCAGCATGAACGGGCCACGCCCCGCCATCAGTGTGTCGATCGACTCCTCGGCCGAGTACCAGGGCACGTCCCAGCCCATGAAGTCGCGGTAGCGGACGCTCTCCTCGTAGGGGCCCTGGCACAGCGTCGCGTAGGTGACGTCACGGGAGTGCAGGTAGGACAGCTCACGGACCTGACTGTTGAAGAACGTGCAGCCCTCGCACTGCTCGGCGGCGGGGTGGTCGGCGTGCCACATCTGGAAGTACGCGATGAGCTGCGTGCGGCCCTCGAAGGCGTCCAGCAGCGTGACCTGACCGGACGGGCCGGTCAGCGGGGTGCCGGCGTCCACTTCCACCATGGGCAGCCGGCGGCGGGCCGCCGCGAGCGCGTCGCCTTCGCGGGTGTAAGCCTTCTCCCGGATCCGCAGCGCGTCCAGTTCTGCCTGGTAGGCGGCTCGGTCGACGGCCTTGGGTGCCGGTGCGCTCGTTTCGGTGTTCATGAGAACTCATCCCTTCATGTCCTGTCCGGAGGGCCTTCTCTGCCTCGCTCCAGAGCGACTGTCACCCCACCGACGAAGACGGACCCCCCGCATCGACACCGGCAGCGAAAAAGTTCGCTGGATGTGCACGACGTTAGTCACAGCTCGCCGTTTCCGCAGGTCAGCTCCCTGATCCGGCTGGTCAGATAGCGACGCTCGGCCTCCGTCGGCGCCAATTTCACCGCTTCCTCGTACGCCTGCCTGGCCTCGGCCCTACGGCCGGAGCGGCGGAGCAGGTCGGCCCGGGTCGCGGGCAGCAGGTGGTAGCCGTCGAGGCGCCCGGATGCCGCCAGCCCGTCGACCAGCGCCAGACCGGCCGGAATGCCGTCCGCCATCGCGACCGCCACCGCCCGGTTCAGCTCGACGACCGGGGACGGGGCCAACCGGGCCAGCTCCGCGTACAGCACCGCGATCTGCGGCCAGTCCGTGCTCGGCGCGTCGGGCGCGGTGGCATGGCATGCGGCGATCGCGGCCTGGACCTGGTACGGCCCGGTACGCCTTCCGGCCAGCGCCTGGTCGAGGATCTCCACGCCCTCGGCGATCAGCCCCTGATCCCACCTGCGCCGGTCCTGCTTCTCCAGCGTGACGAGCACGCCGTCGGATGTACGGGTCATGCGGCGCGCCTCGTGCAGCAGCATCAGGGCGAGCAGTCCGCGCGGCTCGGGTTCGCCGGGCATCAGCCGGATCAGGACCCGGGCCAGCCGGATCGCTTCGGCGGTCAACGCCCGGCGGGCGTCCTCGCCCTCGTCGTCGTACCCCTCGTTGAAGATCAGGTAGAGCACCGCGAGGACGGCGGCGAGTCGCTGCGGGAGCAGGTCGGCGGGTGGCACGCGGTACGGGATGCCGGCCTCGGCGATCTTGCGCTTGGCGCGGACCAGGCGCTGCGCCATCGTCGGCTCGGCCGTCAGGAAGGCCCGGGCGATCTCGGCGGTGCTCAGCCCGGCCAGAGTACGCAGGGTGAGCGCGACCCGGGCAGGGAAGGCCAGCGCCGGATGGCAGCAGGTGAAGATCAGCCGCAATCGCTCGTCCGGGATGTCCTCCACCGGCGGTCCATCCGGATCGGGGGTGATCACGGCGAGCCGGCGCAGCTTGGCCGCGCCGACGGCGTCGCGCCGCAGCCGGTCGGTCGCGCGGTTGCGGGCGGTGGTGGTGAGCCATGCGCCCGGGCGGCGCGGCACGCCGTCGCGCGTCCAGGTCGTCAGCGCGGCGGCGAACGCGTCCTGCGCGCAGTCCTCCGCCAGGTCCCAGTCGCCCGTCATCCCGATCAGGGTCGCGACCACCTGGCCCCACTCGTCCCGGAACGCCGCGTCGACGGCCGTCCGGACCCGGTCGTCCGGCGCGGTCATTCCCAGACCGGGCGGATCTCGACGCCGCCCCAGCGCGCGTAGGGATGGCCTTCGGCGATCGCGATCGCCTCGTCCAGGTCCGCGCACTCGACGATCACGAAGCCGCCGACGAAGTCCTTGGTCTCCGCGAACGGGCCGTCCGACACCAGCGTTTCGCCGTCCCGGACCCGGACCGTGGTCGCGTCCACCACCGGACGCAGCCGCGTACCGACGAGCATGCCGCCCCGCCGGTCGAGATCCGCGAGCCAGGCCTGGTGTACGGGGTCCGCCTCGAGTTCCTCGTTGCTGGGCGAAACCTTCTCGTCGTCGCAGATGAGCAGCACGTACTTCACCCTGTTCATTCTGCCTCCGGTGCCGCCGGCGTGAGAGCCACGAATCGCATCGCAGACGGGCAACCGCCCCACTCTCCCTGCCGTGACCGGCCCACCGAGGGGTTGTCGTCGCCTTTCCCGCCGTTGAGACTGTTGCCCTCAACGCCTCCGGTTTCGGCCAGGGTGCCTTGGTCGGCGCCCAGGAAGAGCATCGTGCTTCGGCGCGGTCGTTCGTCGGCGGCTTCGGGGCCGGGCCCAGGCTTCCTCGTGAGCGTGAGAGTGTCTGGGTGTGTCAGAGATGTTGAGCCGGTTGGAGTCGGCCTTGGGTGAGGCTTTCTCTCCTTCGTGGTCGCAACGTGTTCGGGCCGGGCGTGACCTTGCATCGTTCGCCCATGTTCCCGAGGCTGCGGAAGCGTTGGTGGGGCTACTGCTGGACGTCGAGGACACGGCGGTTACCCGGCAGAGGCCCTGGCCCGCGTGGGAACGATGGCCTCCGTAAGGCTCCTCGCTCTCGCGATCGCCGGGGCCGACGACAGCCAGGCCGACTGGATGGAGACCGGAGTGCATGACGCGCTCATGGGGCCGGACCGTGCGCCGGACGTCGCAACGGTCTGCGGACAGCTCGGCCGGGACCCAGTGGCAGCTGTCCGTCAAGGCGCCGCGGAGATCTTGGCATGGACAGACGACAGACCAGGTCCGCCATGACCGGCTACCCCGTGACTGTCGCCGCGTCCACGGTCTCGGGCGCGGTCGACTCGTCGGGGGTCGGCGACGTGCGGTACGCGCGGAGGGAGGCGTTAGTCGCTGCCACTGCGGCGATCGCCAGCGTGGCGGAGAGGCCACCGGTGACCAGGGCGAAGGGGGCGGAGGTGGCCGATGCCATCAAGCCGCCCCGGAAGTTGCCGAGTTCGGGCCCCGCGACGCCAATGACGTGCTCCACGGAGGAGACCCTCCCCCGGTACGCGTCCGGGGTCTCCAGCTGGACCAGCGCACTGCGGGTGACGACGGAAACGGTGTCGGCGGCGCCCGCCACAGCCAGGCATCCGAGCGCCGGCCACAGCGGCCCGGCCAGGCCGAAGCCCGCCAGCGCGAGGCCCCAGACGGCGGCCGCGCACAGCTGGACCAGGCCGCCGCGGCGCCAGCGCGTCACCGTGCCGGAGAGAAGGCCGGCCGCGATCCCGCCGACCGCGACGGCCGAGAGGAACAGACCAAGAGTCTGCGGGTTGCCGTCGAAGCGGATCTCATTGACCAGCGGGAAGAGCGCGATCGGCATGGCGAGCAGCGTCGCGGACAGGTCGGTGGCCATCGAGCCCCACAGCGTCGGGCGGCGCAGGACGATCCGCCAACCTCCGCGCTCCGGGCGGCGCCTGAAGACGTTCGCGTCGGCGCCGTCGGGCTTCATGGCCGGGAGACGGATCACCGCGAGCACCGAGACCAGCGTCGCCACGGCCTGGGCGGCGTATGCGGCAGGGAGGTCCCAGCGGGCGATGATCAACCCGGCCAGCGCGGGCCCGGCCAGCATCGCCACCTGGAACGAGACGTTGGTCAGCGCGAGGCCTGCCGCGACCTGGTCCGCCGGAAGCAGCCGCACCGGGAAGGTTCGCCGGGCAGGGGCACCCAGCGCGCCGCAAACGGTCCCGGCGGCAACCAGGGCGAGCAGCAGGAACACGTTCCGGTTGCCCGCCACGGCTTGAGCGGACAGCCCTGCGGCGACCAGCAGTTGGCCTGTCGTAGTGGCCCGCACCAGCGCCCGGCGGTCGACACTGTCGGCCGATGTGCCGCCGAGCAGCCCGAACAGCACCATCGGCAGGCCGGTGGCGAGCCCGATGGCGCCGGTGCCCACCGTGCTGCCGGTCAGGTCCCAGACCTGGGCGAGCACCGCCACCGTCGCTATCTGGCCGCCGAGTTGGGAGGCCGAGGTGCCGATCCACAGGTCGCGGAACGGCTGGCTGCGACGCAGCGGGCGGGTGTCGAGGAATCGGACACGCCTAGTCACTGTGGTGGCTCCGTGAGGTGATGGAGGATCCGCTCCCGCATCGACCGGTGCTCCAGTGCCCGCCGCACCTCCTCGACGACAGCCGTCATCGCATGCGGGATCTCGCCGTCCAGGTCGGCGACCGTCGCGTGCGTGGCCCGCCACTCGGCCTCCAGGAACGGCACCAGTGAGCGTCCGCGCTCGGTCAGGTTGATCCGCCGGGTGCGGGCGTCGGGCCCTGGTTCGGAGGTGACCAGATCCTCCTTGCGCATGGCGGCGATGGTCTGGCTGATCGCGGAGTGCGAGCGGTTCAGGGACTCCGCGAGTTCGCGGATGGTCAGCGGTCCGGTGTGGGCGAGCCGGATCAGCGGGTACGCGAACCGCGGCCGCACCCCCTTGATGCCACGTTCGATGTAGACCTGCTCGATCTCGGCGTCCATGGCGGCCAGCAGCTGGTGGAGTGACTGCCAGGGATCGGGCAGCGCCGTGGGATCAGTAGATGTCACAGCGCTAATATAACAGCGCTGCGATAAATGGGCCTGCGCCGCCGCTTCCGGCTGAACCGGCCGATGCCCTATGACATGGACGACCTCAAACGCCACCCCGCGCAACCTGCAGACCTGCCCCTCCATGACGGGAGCCCCCGGTGAACCGCCTGAACCGAGCCGAGCCCCGCGTCGACGCCTTCGTCTTCGACCTCTTCGGCGTGATCATCTCCTTCGACAACGACCTCGTGACCACGCGCATCGCCAGGCACTGCACCGATCCCGACGACGCCTTTCAGCGCCTGGACGGGCTCATGGCCCGCCGCGAGATCATCACTGGCGAGGTGACCCTCCCCCAAGTTCATCACCGACTCGCAGATACCCACGGGCTGACGTTGGATTAACCGCACTTCGAAGCCGCCTGGCTGGAGCCGTACTCCCAGGCGATGCCCGGCATGGCCGACCTCGTCAAATCTCTGTCCGAGAATCACCGTCTCGTGCTGCTGTCCAACGTCGACCGCTACTACTGGCAGGTCGTGCAGGCCATGCACCCGGAACTCGGGTTCTTCTCGGAGTTGCTGGTGTCCTGCGACCTCGGCGTCGCCAAGCCGGACGCCGAGGCCTTCCGTCGCGCGAGCCAGGCGGCGGACGCAGACCCGGAAAACTGCTTGTTCGTCGACGACACGATGGTGAACGTGGAGGCGGCCAGGGCGCTGGGCTTTCAGACCCACTGGTTTTGCGATGTTCCCGGCCTCCGCCAAGCCCTGCAAGGCGCCTGAACGACGAAGACGCGGGCGGGGCGCAAGCCGGCGGCAGGACACGGCGCACCTCGACTTGATAGGCAAGCGAGGAGTTGCCTATCATGTGGCCATGGCCGACGATCTTTTCAAAGCCTTGGCCGACCCCACGCGCCGCACCATCCTCGACGAGCTCTCGGAGCAGTCCGGACAGACACTGTTCGAGATCTGTGGGCGACTGAGCATGAAGCATCAGCTCGGCATCTCACGCCAGGGCGTCTCCCAGCACCTCGCCGTGCTGGAGGCTGCCGGGCTCGTCGAGACGAGGCGGGAGGGCCGCTACAAGTTCCACGACCTCAACACGGCGCCGTTGCGCCACATCGCCGAGCGATGGCCCGTGCCCGACACATCCGGACCCGAGGAGAGCACCTCATGAAGATCCACCTGACCAGCGTCTTCGTCGACGACCAGGCCAAGGCCGAGCGCTTCTACACCGAGATCCTCGGCTTCGTGAAGAAGCACGACGTCCCGGTGGGCGAGAAGGACCGCTGGCTGACCGTCGTCTCGCCCGACGAGCCGGGCGGCACCGAACTCCTCCTGGAGCCGGCTGGCCACCCGGCCGTCAAGCCCTACCGCGACACGCTCGTCGCGGACGGCATCCCTCTCGCCCAGTTCGCCGTCGACGACGTCAAGGCGGAGTACGAGCGCCTGCGCGCCCTCGGTGTGGTCTTCACCCAGGAACCCGTGGAGATGGGCCCCGTGACCACCGCCGTCTTCGACGACACGTGCGGCAACCTGATCCAGATCGCGACGAAGCCTGAGTAGGCGACCGACCGCACGGGAGACCGCCGACTGCACGGGAGGCCGCCGGCCGGGACTACACCTCGTCGGGCTTCGGGGCCGGTGCGTGGAACTCGGCAAGCAGGCCAAGGACCTGGCCGAGTCGCTCCCGCACCGTCGGATCGGTGATCACTCCGTCCGTGCCGATCATCCGGCGCTCCACCGGGATCCTCGCGCAGGCCGACTCCACAATCTCGGCGCCCGTGTAGCCGAGTACGGTGCTCAGGGTCGCCGCCGCCCCCTCACCCCGGCCCGGGGCAGCCGCGTTCACGAAGGCCACGGGCTTGTCGCAGATCTCGGTGCCGCCGACCGTCCAGTCCAGCAGGTTCTTGAACGAACCCGGCAAGGTGCCCGCGTACTCCGGCGTACAGATCAGGATCGCCGTCGCCTCCGCGATCGCCGCGCGCAACCCGGCCACGGGGACCGGCAACGGATCGGCGTCATCGTCGGGGTTGAAATGCGGAAGCGCCGCCAGCCCGTCGTACATGACCGTGCGCACCCGAGGGGAGGCCAGGGCCTGCGCGGTGCGCAGCACGGCCTCGTTGGAGGAATCGGTGCGCAGGCTTCCGGACAGCAGCAGGATCGAAGGCAGCGTAGGCATCTGCTCAACCTATCGGGCAGTTCGCCGGTTCCGGCTGCGGCTCCCCTGCGGCGCACAATCGTGCCCCAATTC
The DNA here is from genome assembly GCF_045040855.1 of Streptomyces sp. NBC_00009. NCBI lineage: Bacteria > Bacillati > Actinomycetota > Actinomycetes > Kitasatosporales > Streptomycetaceae > Streptomyces > Streptomyces sp. NBC_00009. The sequence goes on along the minus strand of NZ_CP108312.1, from coordinate 8,027,058 downwards.
CCCTGCTTCCGGCTTTAGTTGTCCGTGACGGCAAGCGGCGCCGTTACTCCGGAAGCGGCGAACTCTCGCCATCCCCGCGCCGCCGCCACCCGGCACACAACACCCCTCACCCGCCCTCCTGAAGGTCGCGGGATCCGCCATCCAGGCGTAGGCGTCCAACGCGGCTTGCCCCCTTTGCGGCCCTCCCGCTACGTTCGAACATCAGGCGTTTCACCCCTTACATGGAGACCTCGCCCATGTCGCAGCTGGAGATCGATGCCGTCGTCTTCGACGTACTCGGCACCCTCGTCGACGAACCCGCCGGTATCCGCAACGGCATTCGCGCACTCGACCCGTCGCTCGACAACCCCCGCGTCGAACAGCTTTTGTCGCTGTGGCAGCAGCACATCGAGCGCGAGCAGCGTCGCATCCTCGACGGCGGGCGGCCCTACCTCACCAGTGACGCACTCGACCAGGAAGCCGCCCGGCTCGTCGCCGACGCCGCCGGAGTCGGCGACCCGGCCGCCGTAGCGGCGCTTGCCCAGTCAGGCCGACGGCTCCCGCCATGGCCCGACACTGTGACGGGCCTCGCCCGACTCGCGGAACGGCACCCGCTGATCGGACTCTCCAACGCGAGCCGGAAGGCGCTGCTGGAAGTCAACGCCCACGCCGGCCTGCGCTGGCACCAGGCGCTGTCCGCCGAGGACGCCCGGACCTACAAGCCGGACCCGGCGGTCTACCAGTTGGCAGTCACGGTCTCCGGACGACCGCCGGAGCGGCTGCTGATGGTCGCCACCCACGCCTGGGATCTGCGTGGGGCCCAGACCTTCGGCCTGCGCACCGCCTACGTCACCCGCCCCGTCGGCGACCCGCCCACCGTCGCGGACCGATTCGACCTGTACGCCGACGACCTGGACGACCTGGCCGACCAACTCGACAAGGGCGGCCCTGCCCGCCTCGGCCGGCCCAAACCATAGGGTTTGACCAACCAGCGCTGCCCGACCGTCACATGACGCTCGTGCGAGGGCTCACGACCGAGTCCGGGTCCCCCGACGTCCATACCGTGTCGCAGGAAGTGCAGGCGAATCTGTTGGACAGGCCGTCGGTGTGGCAGCCGCAGCTGGGGCACTGTTCCGTCGTGAAGTAGGCGTTCACGACATACGAGCGTAGTCGCGAACGCCTTCGATGCTGCCGGCAGTTCGTGCGCTTCATGGGGTCCGACGACTCCGTTGCCGGGCGGAAGAGATGTTCTCGGCGTAACACCTGACAGGCCCGGTCAGTCCAGGGAGAACGGGTCCTTCGTCGGCGGTGTCGTGTGTTGATCGAACAGCCCGTCCGGCACCTCCCTCCGCGGACCACCGGGACCGAGGCCGCCCCGTCGGCGCTGACCACGCGCCCGCTAGACGAGCTTGACGCGCTAGACGAGGTCAAGAACTGCTCGCAGTGCGTTCGGGCGTCGATCGACGGGCAGGTGGTCGACCAGATGAACGGGACACCCGAGCGCCGCAGCCCCGGCGTCCGCGACGCGATCGTCGCCGACCATCAGGACCTCGCCGGGCGGCAGTCCGAGCTTGTCGCAGGCCGCTTGGAAGAGCCCCGGATCCGGCTTCTGCACCCCGTGTTCGAAGGAGAGGACGTACGCGTCGACGAGGCCGTCGACACCGTAGTCGCGGAAGACGGGCCGCAGGTCCCAGCCGATGTTGCTCACCACAGCGACCGGAACACCCCGCCCACGCAGAGCACGAAGAGTCGCCTGAGTGTCAGGATAGGGGCGCCATGCGGCCGCAGTGCGGTGCCGGTCATACAGCGCCTCGGCCAGTTCCGCCGACGGGAGGGACGCCTCGCGGGCGAGAGCGGTATACGCGGCACGGTGTTGCTCGGCGCTGAGGTCCCGTTCACGCCACAGCCCCTTGAGATGCGACGGCAGCGCGCGCGGCGGAGCCCCTCCGGGCAGAGCCCCCGCCTCGGTCAACCGACCGGCACACGCGGCGAGTTCGTCCGCACTCATATCGAGTCCGGCCTCGGCAACAACCGCTCCCAGCCACTCCGAAACCGACTCGATACGGAAGAGGGTCCCGGAAAAGTCGAACATCACACCTTTGACCATGCCAGCGATCCTCGCCTCCCCCATCACCGGTACGCAAGCCCGGCAGTGGGTCAGGAAACGGACGACGCCGCTGACGTCCATGTCACGAGTTGGCGCCTACGTCACGACTTCCGGTACGTCACCAGCGGTGTGGCGTCACCGAGGTTCCTGACCTCCATCGGCCCGTCGGCAGTCGCCACCACGTACTCGGAATTGAACTCCTCGGGCGGGCAGTACGTGGTTTTCTCGCCCTCCAGGACCTTGGCTCCCCTGGGCTGTACGCGGTCCTCCCAGATGTTGATCAAGTCCATGCGGACCTTGCACGTGGGGCCCTTGAGCATCTCGACCGTGGCCGACGCGGGCACGTTGAGCTTGCTCTGCCGGAAGGTCACCTGGTGGCTGCCGTCCTCGGCGCGCCAGGTGCCGAGGAACCGTTCACCGAGCTTCTTGTACGTGGTCGCGACCTCGCCGAAGCCCTTGCCTGCGCGCCAGTCGAGCGTCGTCGTGCTGGCCGATGACTTGGTCGAGAACGTCGCCGACTTCCCGTTCCGGGCGATGTCGACCCGGTCCCAGCCGTCCCAGTCCTTGGCGATGTGGGTGTCCCACTTCCCCAGTCCACCGGTGCCGACGGCGGCGACGCTCTCCGTCGGCGGCTCGCCGTCCCGGCAGTACTGTCCGAAGTTGGCGCGCACGGTGATGGTGGCGCGTTTTGCCTTCAGGTCGATGCCCCGGCAGGGGTCGGTCTTGGTGGCGTAGACCGTCTTCGACTTGGACCAGGGCTTGCCGCCGGCGCTCCGGTGGCGTTCGAGCAGGCCCGTACCGGCCTGGTAGCGCAGGGAGACCCGGCGCCCGTCGGACAGTTCGATGACCGCCTCGTCATCGGTGTCCTTGACGACCCGCGCCGCGCCGGCCGGCGCGGCCGAGGCGTCGCCCTGACAGCCGGTGATGCCGGCTGTGGCCAACAGCACGGCCCCGGCGACACCGAAGACACACTCGCGTTGCATCTACGTCCCTCAAGCATCGAAGTGAACTCTCGGATAATTGACGCACGCCGGGCCGGAATCGTTGCACGGCTCGCCTATCTTCCGCGATCAAGGCGGGGTGACGGCCGGCATCACCGCCTGCCGCCGAACTGCCAGTTGTGGACCTCGATCTCGGCGTAGAGACCCACGGTCAGAACCGCGCATGCCGTGTCCGGGTCCGGCGCCCGGACGAGCGCCGCCGTGCCCAGCCAGGTGGCGCCGTCGTCGGACAGCAGAGGCCCGTACGCGATCAAGTCGTCCTGGTCGGTGGGCACATCGAGGTCGGCGGCCTGCCCCGTACCAAGGCCGAGCACCAGGAACCGGTTGCCTTCGGTCGGGCCACCGGGGTAGTCCCACATGGTGCGCCCGAGCCTGTTGCGCCACCGGCGCAGCATCACATCCCGGTACACGCCGGCCTGATAGCCGGGTTCGTCGAACGCGAACGCGCGTGCCGCGGCGGTGTCCGGCAGGTCGACGATGTGCACACTCCCCGTCGGCTCCTCACCGTCGCCGCTGAGCGTCGGGCCGCGCGCGATCAGCTCTTTTCCGTACTGGTCCATGTAGGACCAGTGCTCTTCCAGCAACTCATGGCGTAGCGCCAGGGAGTCGAGACGATCGCGGTGGTAGCAGAAGAACTCCATGCGCACACTCTCTACCACCATGCCCTGCGTCATCTCGCAGTCGTCCTCATTCGGCCTGCGAGCAGGGCCTCCTGAACGGCAGGCCACTTGAACGGACGGGTCAGCCTGATCGGGCCGGTCAGCCTGATCGGGCAGGCCGGCCGGCCCGGCGGTCGTCCGGAGAGCACCGCCGGGCCAGGCACACCTCATCGTCCGTCCGGACCGAGTTATCCCAGCTGGCCGGGCTGGTAGTCGCCGGCCGGCGTCTGGATGATGACGTTCCCGCGGTTGAACGCGTTGATGATGGCGATCTGCGACACCAGGGCGACGAGCTGGTCCTCGTCGTAGTACTTGGCGGCGTTCGCCCAGACCTCGTCCGAGACACCACCGGCCGCATCGGCGAGGCGGGTGCCCTGCTCCGTCAGCTCCAGCGCCGCACGCTCGGCCTCGGTGTAGACCGTGGCCTCCCTCCACGCCGCGACCATGTTGAGGCGCGTCGAGGTCTCACCGGCAGCAGCGGCGTCCTTGGTGTGCATGTCGAGGCAGGCGCCGCACCCGTTGATCTGGCTGGCGCGGATCTTCACCAGCTCCAGCGTCGCGTGCGGCACCGACGACTCGGCGAGCACCTGGTTCGCCGCGATGATGTGCTTCCAGACCTTCATGGCCGTCGGGTTGCCGAACATGTTCAAACGGGCGTTCATCGTGAACTCCTCCGTCGTTGCCGATGCCTACACCCCTATGACGAAACGGCTCCGCGCGCTGTGACATGGCCGCATGTGACCTGCGTCTCCACGTCCTGCGCTGCGGGAGCGGCCACCGACGACGAGGTTCACGGGATGGACGAGTTCACGGGATGAGCGTCGCGATGCCGGCGCAGAGCAGGTCCAGGCTGCGGGTGAACTTCTCGTCCGGAGGGTGGGCGGCCGCGGCGGCGAACGTCCGGGGGAAGCGCTGGTTGAAGGCGGCGATGTCCTCGCCGGTGACCGGCGTCGCGGGTGGCTCGCTCTGCTCCTGGAGCACATAGCCGGTGACGTGGCTGAGCACGGTGTCGGCAGCGGTGCCGCAGTGCTCCGGAGGGACGCCGGCTTCGGCGAGGGTGTCGAGCAGCCGCTCCATCAGCGAGAGCGCGCCGGGGCTGAGGGTCTTGGGGCTGCCGGCGAGCATGATCGCCCCGCCGGGGTGCTGCTGGATGCTCTGCCGTACGGCGACGGCTTGCGCGGTGACCCGCCCCTGCCAGCCTTCCTGCCTGGGCAGTTGGGCCAGGGCCGCGGTGCCGGCGTCGTACGCCTGCCGGGCCACGCGGTCGGCCATCAGCTGGAGCAGCGCGGCCTTGTTCGGCACGTGGTAGTAGAGGCTGCCGGCGTGCACATGGAGCCGGTCCGCCACCTGCCGTATGGAGAAGCCGTGGTAGCCGGTCTCGGCGAATACCGTCATCCCCGCGTCGACGATCCGGTCTGCAGTCAGCTTCACGACCGCAGTCTAGCGAGCACGAACAGCTTTTCAAACACTGTTTGAAAATGGCCGCGGTCGCGCTACTGTCACGATCAGCGAATCGACGGGGGAACGAAGGGGGGTGGTGACGATGGGCAGCGTGCTGTTCAGCGTGACCACGGCGGCACTGATGGTGCTGATGTTCAAGGGTGGTCTGGCTCTGGTCGGTGAGACCACGCTGGGTGGGCGGCGGATTCCCTGGGCGGCCGTGGGCCTGACCGGGATCGCGCTCGCCGGGGTCGTCCTCCAGCTCTGCTGGTCGGGGGCGATGGGGGCGCTCGACGCGGACCCGGCGAAGTCCGGCTGGTGGCGCGTGGTCACCTCGGTCTTCATGCAGAACGGGGGCTTCGGCGGGGCGGCGTGGAACATCGCGACCCTCGCCGCCGTCGCGGGCTTCGCCGAGTGGTTCTGGGGTGCGCCGCTGACGCTCTGTCTGTTCGCGGCGGGCATTCTGCTGCCCGAGCGGATCGACGCGCTGTGGGGCCAGACCTCCCACAGCACCGACCCTCGCAACTTCGCCGGCAGCTCGGGCGCGACGTACTTCCTGGGCGCGACGCTGGCCGCGGCGCTGCTGCTGCGCGGTGGCGCCGACGAGGTGCCCGACAAGGGTTCCCAAGGCGTGGGGCCCGACGCCGAGACCTCAGCCGACGAGGGCTCGCCCCGCAAGACTGCCCGTAAGACCGCCAGTAAGAACCGCCTGCTCGCGCTCGCCGTGCCCGTGCTCGGGCTGGCGATGTGGTTCACCCAGGAGAACGGCCACGGGCTGGTCGCCTGCTACGGGTTCGCCCTCGGGGCACTCGCCTGGGTCGCGTTCCGTACGGTCCTGCGCCCGGACCGCGACCTGCGACAGCCGCCGCGCACGACGATGGCCTCGCTGGCCGGGCTCGTCGGCCGGCGGGCCCGGAGCGCCGCGTAGCGGGACGTCCCGCCCCAGCCGCGCCTCACCCCGCCTCCTGCTGCATCCGCGCCCGCACGCGCACTGTTCACCGTGTTCACGAGGGAGAAAGCATGTCGGAAAACCTCCGCCGGGAAGTGTCGAAGCTCGGCGACCAGGAGGTGGCCGAGATCATGGAACAGACCGAGCGCGATGTGACCCGTACGGTCAACCGGGCGCTGGGCGTGGACGACGGCGCCGCCCCGTCGTTCGACAGCGCCCGCTGGCAGGCCCGGCTCGGCGAACTCCTCGCCGCTCACCACATCCCCGGCGCCACCCTGGCCATGCTCGCCGACGGCGAGATCCACGAACTGGCCGCAGGCATCCTGCACACCGGCACCGGCGTCGAGGCGACTTTGGACTCCGTGTTCCAGATCGGATCCGTCAGCAAGGGCTAAACAGCCGCCATGGTGGTCCTGCTCGCCGACGCCGGGAAGCTGGACCTCGACGCGCCGGTCACCGACGTCCTGCCGGACTTCGCGGTCGCCGACGCCGACGCGACCACGACGATCACGCCGCGCCACCTGCTCAACACACCAGCGGCATCGAGGGCGACTACGTCAACGACACCGGTCGCGGGGACGACTGCCTGGCCCGGTACATCGAGGGCGTGGGCAGCGTCGGTCTGACGAACCCGCCCGGCGCCACCATGTCCTACTCGAGCACCGCCTACAACGTCCTCGGCCGGATCATCGAAGTCGTGACCGGCCAGACCTGGGACGAGGCGCTCAAGGAGCTGCTCTGCGACCCGCTCGGGCTCGAGCACACCATGACCCTGCCCGAGGAGGTGCTGCGCTTCCGCGCCGCGATGGGGCACATGGGCGAGCCCGGCGAGAGCCCTGTTCCCACGCCTCTGTGGAACATGCTGCCGCGCTCCGCCGGTCCGTACGGCGGGATCTGTGCGACCGCCGCCGACGTGGCGCGGTTCGCCCAGATCTTCGTGGACGGCGGCACCGCGCCGGACGGCACCCGGGTCTTCCCGGCCTCCGTGGTCGAATCGACGCTGACCCGCGAGGTCGAGATGCCCGACCAGTGGTTCCTCGGGGCTCACTGGGGCCTGGGCTGGGGCCTGTTCGAGTGGGACGGTGTACGCGGCTTCGGCCACGACGGGAGCACGTTCGGTCAGCTCGCCTATCTGCGCGCCCTGCCGGAGAAGGGTCTCGCCATCGCTCTGCTGACCAACGGCGGCGGCGCCGCGCCCAAGGTCTTCGAGGCGCTCTGCCGGGAACTGTGCGCCGAACTCGCCCGGGTGGCCATGCCCGGGTTCGCGCCGGCCTCCGAGCCCCTGGCCGTGGACACGGCGCCGTTCAAGGGCGGCTACAAGCGCGAGGGCTTTCTCATGACCATCGCCGACGGCGACGACGGCCCGGGCACGCTGCGGCTGACGTACGAGGGCGCGGACGGTCTGAAGGGCACGTTCGACCCGCTGCTCTGGCACCTGACCCCGGTCTCGCACACACCGGCGAAGACGGTGTACGCCGGGCGCCGCAACGAGAAGGACGCGTGGATACCGGTGGTGTTCTACGCACTCGCCGACGGCAGCCGGTACGTCCACTTCGGCGTACGGGCGACGGCCAAGGCGGCGTAGACGCGTCAGTCGGTGCGGCCGGTGGCCGACCGTCGACCGCACCGACTGCGCGCATGGGCCCCCAGGACCTCGCCGCCGCAGACACGGCGTCATATCCGCGCTCCGTCCCCAGCGGTAAGTACGCTGCACGCATGATCAACGGCGCTCACGTCATCATCTACAGCCAGGACGCGGAGGCGGACCGCGCCTTCTTCAGGGATGTCCTGGGGTATCCGCACGTCGATGCCGGCGACGGCTGGCTCATCTTCAAGCTGCCTCCGGCCGAAGTGGCAGTCCATCCCTCCGACGCACCGTCACACGAGCTGTACCTGATGTGCGATGACGTCAATGCGACGGTCGATGAGCTCTCGGCGAAAGGGGTCAAGTGCGCCCCGGTCACGAACGCCGGCTGGGGCCTCAAGACCGGGATCCGGCTGCCGGGCGGCGGCGAGCTGGGCCTCTACCAACCGCGCCACGAAACAGCCCACAACCTCTGACGACCTCTCCAGGGCCGGGTGGCCAGGGCCGGGTGGGCTGCCCGTCAGGCCCGTGGAATGGCGCGTCCCGTGGGTCGGTACTCCATCACCAGCACCCTGCCGTCCAGGTCATGATGGCTCACCAGCTCCAGGTCGGCCGACCCCACACCGGCGAACAACGGCTCGCGGCCCGACTCCCCCACGAGCAGCGGAAAGGTCGTCAGCCTCAGCCGGTCCACGAGGCCCGCTTCGAGGAGTTGCCGGACCACGGACAGACTGCCCATGGTCCGCAGGGGCACATGGCCCTCGCTCTTGAGCCGGGTGACCTCGGCGATCAGGTCGTCATGGCACACACGTGTGTCCTGCCAGGAGACCGTCTTCAGCGTCGACGAGAAGACGACCTTGTCCACACCGGGCACCGGGTCCGTGCCGGCGCCCCCCGTCTCGCCGGAGAGACCCGCGAGGGCCTCGTAGGTGCGCCGCCCCATGAGCACCAGCTGCGGCCCGGCCATCTCCTCGCGGATCCACTCCTCGAGCATGGGCCCGTCGTAGCCGAAGTAGGCGGGCGATGTCGCGCTGCCGGCATACCCGTCAACCGAGACGAACACATCGACGGTGAGTGTCTGCATGGCCATACCTCCGAACGGCTCGCACCTTCCGTGCCACGTCCGCTCCCATCGGCCATGGCCTCCAGTAGAGACGTCGGAGCGGCATCGCGTGATTCGACCTGTTCAGCCAACCATGTCGCTCGCTCCTCCGGGTCGCTACGAGCCGCTGTCCGTGGGGCGGCGTGCGATCCAGAGCTGGCGCGTGGAGCGCACCACCAGGTCGTCGCGATGGCGTACGTCCACCAGACCCCCGTTCACCAGGGTGTCCAACGCTTCCAGGTCGGCCGGATCGATGCGGCCGACCAGTGCGCCGCGGATGCGGCTGAGCGTCCCGTGCGCGTAGAGCCCGGCGCTGCCGCCCGACTGCGGGCGCAGTTCGAGACTCTCCGTGCGTTCGTCCTCAAGGGTGAATCCGGCCGATGCGAGCAGTGCGCCCCAGTCGGCTCCCATATGGGGTACCTCTTCGTCGTGCAGCGTCGTCAGCGCCTCGCGGCAGCGGCCTTCCAGTCCGGGGCGCTCCGGTACAGCGTCGTCGGCGAGGAAACGTGGCATCCCGTCCAGTTCGGCGATGGCCAGCAGTCCGCCCGGGCGCAGCGCCTTGAAGATGATGTCGAGGGTCGCCGTGGGGTCGTCCATGTGGTGCATGGAGGCGGAGGCCCATACGAGGTCCGCGTCAGTGACGCCCGGAAGGCTCGTACCGGCGTCCGCTTCCAGCGGGTGGACGCGCGAGTCCAGGTTCTTGGCGGCGGCGGTTCGGGTCAGCTGTTCCAGCATGTGAGCGGAGCTGTCCACGGCCGTCACCTGGGCGGAGGGGAACTGCTTCAGCAGGGCGAACGTTCCGGTGCCGCTACCGGCACCGAGGTCCACGACCCGCTTGACGTCGTCCCCGGCCACTTCGGCGATGGAACGCATCGAGGCAGCGAGGTAGGGCGCGAACAGTTCGGCATCGAGGTCGAGCAGTTCCGCGAGGCCGTCCTGCTCATGCTCATGCGCATGTGTGCCGTGGCTTTCCTGCGCATGTGTGCCGTGGCTTTCCTGCGCATGTGTGCCGTGACCATGGGAGTCGTGGGCGCCGTGGCCGACCTCATGGGACCCATGCCCGTGCGGCTGGGAGTGTGCGGGGGAACCGTGCGGTGCGGGCGTGGGGTGCGTCATGGCATCGACCGTACGCGCCATTTCGTTCAGCGCATAAGTCCTTGCCTATGACGCAAGAAGATCCCTCACTCGACGGCCTCATGCGCAAGGGATCACGGCCTCGCGCGCCTCACGCGGCCGGTCACCCGACGACCAGCCCTCCCCCAGCCACCGGACACACCACACCCCACCCCCTGGCTCCGGCCTGGTACCGGCCCCCTGATTCAGACCTGGTACCGGTCCGTCGCGAACAGCGCCATGTTCTCGGCCACCCACTGCGACGTCCGCCTCAGTCCGTCCTCCAGGGACATCTCGGGCTGCCACCCCGCCCACTCGCGCGCCCTCGCGTTGTCGGAGAGCAGGCGCTGCACCTCACTGCCGGACGGCCGCAGGCGTGCCGGGTCCACGACCACCTTCGCGTCACGACCCGACGCGGCGATCAGCGCGGTCGCCAGGTCCCCGATGGAGATCTCCCGCCCGGTGCCGAGGTTGACCGCCTCGCCCAGCGCCCGGTCGCAGTCCGCGAGCGCCAGGAAGCCGGCCGCGGTGTCGGTGACATAGGTGAAGTCGCGGGTCGGGGTGAGCGAGCCGAGCCTGATCTCCGTTGCGCCCGCGTGCAGTTGGGACAGGATCGTCGGTATCACGGCGCGCGCGGACTGCCGCGGACCGTAGGTGTTGAACGGCCGCACCACCGTCACGGGCAGTTCGAAGGCGTGCCGGTGCGACAGCGCCAACATGTCCGCGCCGATCTTGGAGGCGGAGTACGGGGACTGCGGCTGCAGCGGGTGCGTCTCGCTGATGGGGGCGGTCAGCGCGGTCCCGTACACCTCGCTGGTGGAGGTGTGCAGCAGGCGGCGGACGGAGTGGCGGCGGCATGCCTCGGCGATGTTCTCGGTGCCGACGACATTCGTCTGGACGTAGGCGCCGGGCGAGTCGTAGCTGTACGGGATGCCGATGAGCGCGGCCAGGTGGAACACGGTGTCGCAGCCGGACACGGCATCCATCACGCGGCCCGCGTCGCGCACGTCGCCCGCGATCATCTCGACGGGGCTGTGCGGGTCGCTCAGGTAGCGCGCCAGATGGCCCTTCTCCGCGTACGGCTTGTAGTGCACCATCGCGCGGACCTTCGCCCCTCGTTCCACGAGCATGTCGACGAGTGTCGAGCCGATGAATCCCTCGGCGCCGGTGACGAGGACGGTGCGGTTGTTCCAGTGGTTGTGGTCGGTCATGAGGTGAACTCCATTTCGTGGACAGGCGAGTTGGGGGTCTTGGCGAGGCTGATCACCTTCGCGGCGAGCAGGTCCGCCGCGTGGGCGTGGTTTCCGGGGTCCGCGGCGCGGCCCATCGCGGCGAGCCGGGACGGGTCGGCGAGCAGCGGCTCGACGAGGGCCGCGAGCCGCTCGGCGGTCGTTTCGCCGTCGGGTACGAGGTGGGCGGCGCCCGCGTCGGACAGGACGCGGGCGTTGTGCGTCTGGTGGTCGCCGGGGGCGTGCGGGTACGGCACGAGGACGGCGGGCACTCCGGTGGTGGCGAGTTCGGCGACGGTCGCCGAGCCGGCCCGGCAGACGACCAGGTCGGCGACGGCGTACGCCAGGTCCATGCGGTCGAGGTAGGGCACGGCCTGCGCGACCGGCGAGTCCCCGAGCCGCCGCCGGGTCTCGTCGAGCGCGGCGGGCCCTGTCTTGATCAGCAGATGGACGTCGGAGCGGTGCCGCCAGCGCGCGGCGAGCCCGACGGCCGCCTCGGTGAGCCGCGCCGCGCCGAGGCTGCCGCCGTTGAACAGCACGACCCGCGCGCCGTCCGGTATCCCGAAGGCGTGCCGTGCCTCGGCGCGCAGGGCGGTCCGGTCGAGGGTGGCGAGCTGTGCGGCGATGGGCATGCCGACGGTGTCGGCGTCCTTGCCGCCGGACAGGTGGGCGCGGCTGCGGTCGAAGGCGACGGTGATGTGCGGGGTGAGCCGCGCGGCGAACAGGTTGGCGCGGCCCGGCACCGCGTTGGACTCGTGGATCACGCTCGGCACCCCGGCCATGCGCGCCCCGACGATCACGGGGGCGCTCGGATAGCCGCCCATGCCGACGGCCACCTGGGCACCTTGGGCGCGCAGAATGCCGCGGCACTGGGCCCCGGACCGGATCAGGGCCGCGGGCAGCAGGTAGCGCTTGGCGCCGAGGGCCGGGTCGAAGGGGATCATGTCGACGGTGTGCAGGCAGAATCCGGCGCCCGGGATCAGCCTGGTCTCCAGGCCACGCTCGGTGCCGACGAAGGAGATCACCGCGTCCGGGTCGGCCCGGCGCAACGCTTCGGCGAGCGCGAGCCCGGGGTAGATGTGGCCGCCGGTGCCGCCCGCACCGATCACGACGGAGAGTGGTGGTGTGCGCATGGCGGCCACACTCGTGGAGCGGTTTAAGAGGGTTCTAAGAATCCCGTTTGGCACTCTTTACGGCATGACCAAGATCCTCGTAGTCGACGACGAGCCGGAAGTGCGGGCGGCCGTCGAGGACGGACTGGCCGTCGAGGGATACGAGGTCCGCGGCGCGCGCGACGGCCTCGAAGCGCTCTCGGCGGTCTCGTCCTGGCAGCCCGACGCGCTCGTCCTCGATGTGATGATGCCGGTCCTGGACGGGCTAGGGGTGTGCCGTCAGCTGCGGGCGATGGGCGACCGTACGCCCGTGCTCGTCCTCACGGCGCTCGACTCGGTGAGCGAGCGCGTCGACGGCCTGGACGCGGGCGCGGACGACTACCTGGTGAAGCCGTTCGCGCTCGACGAACTGGTGGCGCGGGTACGGGCGCTGCTGCGGCGGGCCGCACCGACCCCTACGGAGGGCGGGCTCGAGTACGCGGACCTGGTCCTCGACCCTGATACCCGTACGGGTCGGCGAGCCGGCCGCCCGCTGGAATTCAGCCGCACCGAAGCGGCACTCCTCGAACTGCTGATGCGCCACCCCGGACAGGTCCTGCCGCGCGAACTCATCCTGGAACTCGTATGGGGCCGCGACTTCGGCCCCGACTCCAACTCCCTTGCCGTATACGTCGGTTACCTTCGCCGGAAACTGGAGGCCGGCGGCGAACCACGCCTCGTCCACACAGTCCACGGCATCGGCTACCGGCTGGACGTGGCATGAGCGGCGTCCGCAGGCTCGGGCGCCGCTGGCGGCGGCAACGGCCGCTGCGCACCCGCCTCGCCGTGGCGGCCTCGGCGGCGGTGGCGCTGGTCGCCGTCGGCATGTGCACGGCGGCGTTCTTCGTGATCCGGTACGAGATGTTCCACCAGCTCGACCTGAACCTGACGCAGTCGGCGACGCGGGTGATCCAGGAGAACCGGGACGGCGGACCGCAGGTCGTGGCGGGCGAGTGCCGCTACCTGTCAGCGCCGGCCTGCGCGCAGATCGTGCCGGCCCTGCCGGCCGAGGACCCGGCCCACCCCTATCTCCTGCCCGTCTCGGCGCCGGTCCGCGAGGTGGCCACGGGCGATCGCGCGCCCTACTTCAGCAACATCACGCTCTCCGGCAAGCCCATGCGGATGCTGACGACCCGCCTCGGCGACGACAAGGCCCTTCAGGTCGCGCTCCGTTCGGACAGCGTCGAGAAGGGGGTGCGCCAGGCCGCCGGGCTGCTGGCCGTGATCGGTGCAGCGGGCGTTCTGCTGGCGGCCGGGCTCGGCTACTGGGTGTCCAGGACCGGACTCGCGCCGGTGGCCAGGCTGACCGCGACCGCCGAACGCATCGCGTCGACCCGCGACCCGCGCCACCGCATCGAACTGCCACCGGGCCCACCGGACCGTGAGGACGAGGTGACCCGCCTCGCCGCGAGCTTCAACACGATGCTGGGCGAACTGGAGCAGTCCGTGACGGCACAGCGCCGCCTGGTCGCGGACGCCTCGCACGAGCTGCGCACACCACTCACCGCGCTGCGCACGAACGCGGAACTCCTCGCCCGCGCCGACCGGTTGACCGACGCGCAGCGCGACCGGGCGGCGGGCGCGCTGGCACGGCAGCTGCGCGAAGTGACGGGCCTGGTGAACGACTTGATCGAACTGGCCAGGGACGAGGAGCCCACGCCACTCCTCGAAGAGGTACGGATCGCCGCGCTTGCCGAACACGCGGTGGCGGCGGCCCGCGCGCACTGGCCCAGCACCCCGTTCACCCTGCACATCGCCCCGGATGCTGCCGAGACCGTACGGCCGGGGGTTCCCGCCCGACTGACCAGGCTGCTGACGAACTTGCTGGACAACGCGGCGAAGTTCAGCCCGGAAGGGCTCCCGGTGGAGGTGGAACTCACCGCGTCCCGGCGCGCGGCATCGGGGTCGGGGTCGGGGTCGGGGTCGGGGTCGGGGTCGGGCGAGCGTCTCGAACTGACGGTCCGTGACCATGGCCCCGGGATCACCACGGAGGACCTGCCGTATGTCTTCGACCGCTTCTACCGCGCGGAAACCGCCCGCGCCCTGCCCGGTTCGGGCCTCGGTCTGGCCATGGCCCGCCAGATCGCCCGGGCCCACGGAGCGGAACTGACGGCGGAGCAGGCGCAGGGGGGCGGGGCGGTGTTCAGGCTGACATTTGGGTGAAGACGGGTATCCGCTCCGGCCGGTGCGGCGCGTGATGACGGTGGGTAGAGGGAAGACTGGCTGCCGGACACCGAACGCACGCAGACTGGAACATGGGGTAACTTCATGGCCGCGACGGCATCGGCATCGGCAGGGAGGCTGCGGGCAGGGCTTTCGCATCATCGGCGGGTAGCGGGCATCGCGCTCGTCGCGATGGTCGCCTTGGCGGTGGGTGGCTGCGGCAGCACAAACAACGCCGGCGAGAAGTCCTCACCCAGCCGTCAGACCTCGAAACCCGCACCGGCGCCGCCCTCCTCCGCGCAGCCGTCCGCCTCGGCGGCGGACGGACGTGATGTCCGTGCCTGCGCGGACGGCAATTGCGAGATCGCGGTGTCCCGGCCGGTGACGTTCCGCTTCAAGGGCCCGGCCGGTCCGGCGACCCTGTCCGTCACCGAGGTCGGCCCGAACAAGGTCAAGTACACGGTCAAGTCGGGCAACGGCCAGTCCAAGGGCGGGGCGACCGGCCCGGGACAGGGGTGCATCACGGTCCTCCGCAGCAACGGCGGAGGTAACTCCTGCGGTGGTCCGGGTGACGCCACCCGACCGAGCCCCCAGCCCGATGCGGTGGTGATCCAGGCGGTCACCGGCGCGGACGGCACGGCAATCCTCCACATCGTGTCCGACTGACGGCACGAAGCCTTGAGGCCGTTCCGCACCGAGTCGACCCGGGGAGCACCCCTGTCGGCGGCTAGCCGCTTACAAGGCGTCAGTCGCCGTCACCAGAAGGCACTGAATATCTTGGGCATATTTCCCCCTGTGACGTCAGTTGTCAGGCCGGCTCCCCGCCACCCCCGTGGGCGGAGAGCCGGACACAGCTCCGGCGGCGCCCCCGCCCCCGGTCAGACCGCCGATCCCCCTGCCGTACGACACCGCACGGCGCGCTTCGCGAGCCTGCCCGTCCCCTGCCGGACGCCCTTCTGCCACCAGACTCCCCCACGGGACATGCAGCGACCTTGATATTTTCTTGCAATCGCAAGGAGAGCAGCACCGCCTCCCAACGGCCGCCGCGAGGCCGAGTCGACGGACCGGCACCTCACTCTCTTGCTCATCGACGTCAACCGTCCCCTGCCCCTGGACACGCTCGTCGAGCGGGCCTGGGGCGCCACGCCCCCACGTCAGGCCTCCGCCGCGCTGTACAGCTACATCTCCCGGCTACGCGCCCTGCGGGTGACGCCGTACGAACAGGAGGCATGGGACATCGTCCGTACCCCGGCCGGTTATCTGCTGCGGACGGACGAGACACGCGTGGACCTTGTCCGGTTCAGGTCCGAGGTCGACCAGGCGCGAACCGGGACGCCTGAAGAGGCGAAGGGGCGGTACGAACAGGCGCTGGCACTGTGGCGGGGCCGCCCGTTCGCCGGGCTCAAGTCCGACTGGCTGGACGGATACCGCCTCACCCTGGACGCCGAGCACCTGGGCGTCCGTCTCGAGTACAACGAGCTCCTTCTCGACGAGGGCCGCCATGGTCCAAGCTCGGAGACATCCATGCCGAGCGCGGTGACGATGCCCGTGCCCGCGAAGCCTGGACCACCGCCCTGGCCCTCTACCGCAGGCAAGGCCGGTCCACCGCGGCACACCGCATGACGACGAACCTGACCACCGACGGTCCCGCCCGACTGACGGCACCACGGGCCAACACCTCACGAAGGAAGAGAAATTGACCACGCAGACCGAGCACGTCGACCACGAACTCATCGAGGCCGCGGCCCATGTCGCGCGCACGCGTTGCCGGGGCGACAACCACACCGTGGCGGCCGCGGCGCGCGCCCGGGACGGCCGGATCGTCACCGCGGTGAACGCCTACCACTTCACGGGAGGCCCCTGTGCCGAGCTGGTCGTCATCGGCGCGGCGGCCGGCCAGGGCGCCTACGAGCTTGACACGATCGTCGCCGTGGGCGACCGCGACCGCGGAGTCGTTCCCCCGTGCGGCTGGTGCCGCCAGGTCCTCCTCGACTACTTCCCGGACCTCAAGGTCATCGTCGGCGCGGGCGACCGCCTCCGGACCGTCCCCGTCGCCGACCTGCTCCCCGAAACCTACGTGTGGGCCGACCACCAGCTCGACACGGAAAACTAGTAGAACTGGGACAGGCAGAACTCGTGCCCCTCGGGGTCGGTCATCACAACGACCACGCCCTCGTCGTAGTCGTGCCGCTCGCCGGTGAACCGGCCGCCAAGACCTATGACTTGGGCGACGCCCTGATCGATGTCGTCGACCGAGACATCCAGGTGCAGGCGCACCTTTCCGGCCCTCGGCTCGGCCACGGGCTGGAAGACCAGGCGCGGCTGCGGGTCGTCGCGATGGCCGAGATAGACCCAGCCGGGCTCGGACGGTCCCCGTGGCCGGTCCAGCAGCACGCTCCAGAACGCTGACACTCGTTCGACGTCAATGCAGTCGACGGTCACTCCCACCCACCGGTTCGCCATGGGTCGAGTATTCCCCGGGCTGCGACGCGCGTTCAATGTCATCACCGCCCTAAGAACGAGTCGCCTCGAGGGCCCGTCGGCCGGACTCGCCCTGCCGTCCACCTTGGACAGCGACGAGCGACTGGCCGGCCACCACCGTCTGCTGTCGGTACGGGCCCATCTCCTGGAGAAGACCGGCGACACGGCCGGGGCGTACGAGCACTATCGCCGCGCCGCGAAGTCCACCGCCGGTGTCGGGAGCAGCGCTGTCTGGAGTCCCGGGCCGCCCGGATCCGACCGTAGACACAGCGGGCTGCCGGACGCCGTCACAGGGGCAACCCCCCTTACAGAACCGGGGGGTTGCCCCAATGTGGCGCGTGGGGCGGGAGCGGCAGAGTGCAGGCATGACCTTCACCCGGTTACACGGAAGATTCGTTGCGTCCGGCGCACTCGCCCTGGTGTGTGCGGCGACCGTATTGGCAGTGACAGGGCACGCCGACACTCAGCACTCCACCTCACCCACCGTCGCCGGCGCCTCCCAACAGGGGTCGGCACGCGGCTCGTTGGTCTCCGCGACCCTCGTCGCGGACCTGGGCGCCGAACAGGTCGAGGCCCGACTGGAGAAGGCGGGTATCGACGCGGCGCAGGTCCGCTACGGCGTACGCGCCCACCGGATCGTGTACCGCACGATCGACACGGAGGGGCAGCCCACGACGGCCAGCGCACTGGTCGCGATACCCAAGAACCACAAGCAGGACCTCCGGGTCGTGTCCTGGCTGCACGGCACCGAGGTGTACCGGGGCGAAGTCGCCTCCGTCAACGACCGGTCCCCGGACCGCGCCACCGCGTTGCTGTTCGCCTCGAGCGGCCTCGCCGTGTCTGCCCCGGACTACCTCGGCCTGGGCGAAGGCCCGGGCATCCACCCTTACGGTGACCCCAAGGCAACCGTCACCGCACCACTGGACGCGCTCCGGGCGACCCGTACGTTCGTTCAGGAAGCCGGCCGTGACATCGACCGGAAGGTACTCGTCAGCGGATTCTCCCAGGGCGGACCCGCCACCATGCTGCTCGGGCGGGCCCTGCACCAAGGCGCCGACGCCTACTTCCGCCTGGGTGCGCTCGCCCCCATCGCCGGCCCGTTCGACCTGAGCGGATTCGAGGCCGCCGCAGCGGACGACAAGCTCGATCGGTCGCCCCTATACCTCGCCTACCTCACCACTGCGTGGAACCGGATGTACGGCCTGTACGACTCCCCCGGCCAGGCGTTCCGAGCCCCGTACGACACGAAGGTGGAGGAGCTCTTCGACGGCAACCACACGGGCGGCGAGATCGCCGACGCGCTGCCGCCCACATCCAAGGAGCTGTTCACCGACGAGTTCCTGAACAAGGTGCGCAACCCCACGGGAGATCTACGACGCCGACTGCACGCGATGGACACCACCTGCGATTGGCGTCCGGACGTCCCCGTGCACCTCTTCCACGCCACAGGAGACAAGGACGTACCCTTCACCAACTCCCAGCACTGTGAAGGGCAGTTGGCCACCAACGGAGCCGACTTCGAGCTGACCGACGTCGGAGACGTCGATCACAGCACGACCGTCCTCAAGGCGCTGCCTCACGTCGTGCACGAGTTCAACACCGCACGCTGACGTCGTGTCACTCCGGTGTCCCCTGAGCCATTCAGGGCAGGTGGACACCGGAGGCGAGAGGTGCGATCACTGGACGACCCACTCCCAGGAGGCGCCCTTCTTGTACTCGTCGGGGGTTTCCGCGTCCGTGCTCCAGGCCAGTCGGGCGGGCTGCTTCGACGGGTCGCCGATGAAGACGGAGCACAGCGTGTGTGTCTCACCGACGTCCCAGCCCATGTGGACGTCTCCCACGGGACAGCCACCTTCGACCGTGCCCGCGTGGACGACCGGACGCTCCGCAGCGGGTTCACCGTCCTTGTCGAGGATCGCGGCGTTGGCGTTGAGGGCGGCCGGCGGCACCCACAGCCGGTAAACGAGGTGCGCTCCGGGGAGCGTCCCTCGTAGTGTCCCCTGCGCACGTTCGACATTCGGCTTTCCCAGGAGGTCCCCGTGCCCCGGAACACCACGTCTGACGACGGTGACACGCGCACCGCCCAGGCGATCCTGTGTGAGGCCAACCGCGCGCATGGCGAGCAGTTCCAGCTGCTCCATCGATTCGACGACGGCGTCCAGTCAGGAGCCTGGCTCCTCGCGGATGACACCGGCCGGCAAGCCGTACTGAAGTGGAGCCCGGACCTCTCCTGGGCCCCTCAGATCGAACGGGCTGCCGCGGGCGTCGCCAAGATCCGCGCGGCCGGATATCCGACCCCCGCCTGGCTCGCCGTCGGCACCAGCACCGACGGCTTCGGATACCAGATCCAGGAACTCGCACCTGGTCACACCACACCACAAGTGACCACGAGCGAGGCCCGGTTACTGATCGGCGTCCTGGAGATGCACGCCGGTCTCGACCCCGACCCGCAGCGCTGCTGGTCGGGGTTCGTGACCACGCGCATGACCGGTGAGGACCTATGGCGGCAGACGGCCGGGACCGGCCCGACCGGACGGGACCTCGTCCACGCCTGCGAGCGGCTTCTCGCCGCTCACGGACCCGTCACCTTGCCCACCGAGGACCTGGTCCACGGCGACTTCCGCCTCGGCAACATCCTGTTCGACGCGGACCGCGTGAGTGGTGTCATCGACATCGAGGCACTGGGCAGCGGCACCAGAGTCTTCGACTACGCGACGCTTCTGAGCGCCCACGACTTCACTCCCGAGGCTCTCGAGATGCTGTGCGACGCCGGCGAGCAAGTGGCCGGACCCGGTGTTCTGGCCTACTGCTTCGCCCAGGTCGCCCTCGACCTCACCGTCTTCGTCCACCAGCGGAACCTTCAACTGGGCATTCAGAACGTGGGCAAGCTCCTCGAGCGCACGCTGATCCTCCTCAATCGCGCGGAAGGACAGGGCTGAAGCCCCCCACCGCAGCAGACACCCCTCCCCTGGGGGAAAACCCCCAGCTCAAGACGGAGGCCAACCGCGTTCCGGGCGGACGCAGGCGCGCCTAGCGTCGGGGCATGAAGGTATCCACCTGGGAACAGCCATGATCGAGGTCCGCGGTCTCACCAAACGTTACGGCCCCACCGTCGCCGTGGACGGTCTCGGCTTCGAGGTCCGTCCGGGCGCGGTGACCGGGTTCCTCGGGCCGAACGGGTCCGGGAAGTCCACCACCATGCGCATGATCACGGGCCTGGACCGCCCCGACGCGGGCAGCGCCCGTATCCACGGCACGCCGTACTGCGAGCTGCGCTGGCCGCTGCGCGAGGTCGGCGCGCTGCTCGAAGCCCGTACGTACCACCCGGGCCGCAGCGCGGCGAACCACCTGGCCGCGCTGGCCGCCGCCAACGGCATCGCCCGCGCCCGGGTCCGCTCCGTCCTGGACACCGTCGGCCTCACCGACGTGGGGCACATGCGCGCGGGCGGTTTCTCGCTGGGCATGTCGCAGCGGCTCGGCATCGCCGCCGCCCTGCTCGGCGATCCGGGGGTGCTGCTCTTCGACGAGCCCGTCAACGGGCTCGACCCGGAGGGCGTGCGCTGGATCCGCAACCTGATGAAGTCCCTCGCCGCCGAGGGCCGCACCGTGCTGCTGTCCAGCCACCTCATCAGTGAAATGGCGCTCACAGCCGACCACTTGATCGTGATCGGCCAGGGCCGGCTGCTCGCCGACACCACCGTCGCCGAGCTGACCGCCGACGGCCGGTCTCTGGAGGAGGCGTTCTTCGCCCTCACCGGGGACAGCGCCGAGTACCGGGGCACCGCCCCGGCACAGCCCAGGAGGCAGTCGTGACCGCCCTGCGGACGACACCGGCACTGCCCGCGGGGCGCTACGGGTTCGCCCACGCCGCGCGGATGGAGTGGATCAAACTGCGCAGCCTGCGCTCCACTCTGTGGGCGCTGGTGGCCACCGTCGCCGGGATGCTCGCCATCGGCATCGTGACCATGGCCAACACCCACGCCCCCAGCCCGGACAAGGCCGGCACCTTCGACCCGGTGAACAACGTGCTGGCCGGGATCGCCCTCGGCCAGCTGATCGTCGGCGTACTCGGCGTGCTCGTGGTCACCGGCGAGTACTCCTCCGGCGCGATCCGCTCCACCCTCGCCGCGATCCCCGACCGGCCCCTGCTCCTCGCCGCCAAGGCGGGCGTCTTCGGCGCGGTGACGTTGATCCTCGGCGAAGTGGTCGCGTTCGCCACCTTCTTCGCCGGGCGGCTCGCGCTCTCCGACGGCGTTCCGGTGCCCGGCCTCGGCGACCCGGGTGTGCTGCGCGCGGTGGTTCTCTCGGGCGCCTATCTCGCCATGGTCGGGCTGCTCGGTATCGCGCTGGGCGCCGTCGTCCGGCACACGGCCGCGGCCGTCGGGGCACTGGTCGGGCTGCTGTACGTGCTGCCCGCGGCGCTGTCGGGGCTCACCGGGGTCACGGTGGCGAAGTACTTCCCGACCATGATCGCCGGGAACTCGCTCGCCGTGTCCAAGCCGGTGGCCGACGTGCTCTCGCCATGGGTGGGCTTCGGGGTGCTGTGCGTATACGTACTTGCAGCGCTCGGCGCGGGCGGCTGGCTGCTGACGCGCCGGGACGCGTAACCGCCCCGCGGCAGATACCTACGCCGGTACCTACATCAGGTGCGCACAGCAAAGACGTACGGCAGTGACGTAGAGCAGACACGGACAGCAGAGGCATACGGCAAAGACGTACACGGATAGGTACTTACGTACAGGAGACTTGAGTCATGTACGAGTCAGCCGGGGAGCGGCCACCGGAAGGCGCGCGGGCCGAGCCCTCACGTCGGGTCTCCCCGGGCGCCGTCCTGCGCGCGCCGTTCACGGCTCGTGCCTGGGCCGAGGCCGCGTACTGCCTGATCGGCTTCCCCCTGGCCGTCGTCGGCACCGTCCTCGTCCTTGTCCTGCTCGCCCTCGGCACCGGTCTCACCGCCTCCCTCGTCGGCGCCGTCCTCGGGCTTGCGCTCGTCGTCGCGGCGGTCGGCCTCGCGCGCGGCTGCGCCGCCGTGCATCGCCGGCTCGCCCAAGGGTTGCTCGGCGAGCGGGTGGAGGCGCCGCAGCGGCTGCGACCGACGGGTAAGGCGTTCGCGCGGCTGGACGCTCGGCTGCGCGATGCGGCGGGGTGGCGTTCGGTGGCGTACGTGCTGGTGAAGCTGCCCGTCGCCGCCTTCGGCCTGTACGCCGTCGGCTGGTGGCTGACCGCCCTGCTCAATCTTTCCGCACCACTGCGCTGGGCGGCCTTCCACCAGCGCCCGGCTGCCGGCGAGGCGGGGATGCCGACGATCACGCCGATCCCCTTCGGCGGTGGCGCCCCGCACAGCACGAGTTTCGCCGGGACCTTCGTGGCGGCGACGATCGGCGCGGTGACGCTGCTGGCGGCGCCCTGGTTCACGCGTGGCGTCGTCGCCGTGGACCGCTGGCTCATCCGGGCGCTGCTCGGCCCGGGCCAACTCGCCGAACGTGTAAGGAGTTTGGAGGAGAGCCGCGCCCTCGCCGTCGACGACTCGGCAGCCCTGCTGCGCCGCCTGGAGCGCGATCTGCACGACGGGGCACAGGTCCGGCTGGTCGCGTTGGCGATGAGCCTCGACATGGCGAAGGAGCGGCTGGGCGGGGACGGAGAACCGGTCGCGGACCCGGCTCGGGTACGGCAACTCGTGGACACCGCGCACCGCAACGCCACCGAGGCCCTCGCCGAGCTGCGTGACCTGGCGCGCGGTATCCACCCCCCGGCCCTCGACGACGGCCTGCCCGACGCGCTGTCGACACTGGCCGCGCGGAGCACCGTGCCGGTGGAGCTCTCGGTGGACGTAACGCGCCGGCCGACGCCGGCGATCGAGACGATCGCGTACTTCTGTGCGGCGGAGCTGCTCACCAACGTCATCAAGCACAGCGGCGCGCGCCGGGCGGTGTTGCGGGTGGCGCAGGAGGACGGGTTGCTGCGGCTGCGGGTTGCGGACGACGGCCGCGGCGGGGCAACGCTCAGCGCCGGAAGCGGGTTGACGGGCCTTCAGCAGCGGGTGCGGACGGTGGACGGGCGCCTTGACGTGTCGAGCCCGAGCGGCGGGCCGACCGCGGTGACGGTGGAACTGCCGCTCCACGCATGAGTGACACCGTGACGGAATCCATGGATGACGCTGTGAGTGACATCGTGGACGGGTCGCGCGCAGCACGTCGGCGCCTGCCGTCCCCCGGTCGGACCCGTGAGAGCATGCCCCCCATGCGCATCGTGATCGCCGAAGATGCCGCCGTGTTGCGGGAGTTGCTTGCCCAGATGCTCACCGAGCGTGGCCACGAGGTGTGCGCGGCCGTGCCCGACGGCGACGCGCTCCTCGCCGCCGTCGCCGAGCACCGGCCCGACGTCACCGTCGTCGACATCCGGATGCCGCCGACACACACCGACGAGGGCCTGCGAGCCGCGATCGACATACGGCGCGAGCGCCCGGGCACGGGTGTGCTGCTGTTCTCCCAGTACATCGAGACGAAGTACGCGACCAGGCTGCTCGCCGCGGGCTCAGCCGGGGTCGGCTACCTGCTCAAGGACCGGGTCGCGAACGTCGCCGAGTTCACCGACGCTCTGTCCCGCGTCGCCGCCGGTGGCACCGCTCTCGACCCGGAAGTGGTCACGCAGTTGGCCGGTGCGAGCCGTCGTGGAGACGACCTGGAGTCACTGACGGCACGCGAGCGCGAGGTGCTGGCGCTGATGGCCGAGGGCAGGACGAACGCCGCGATCGCGCAGGCGCTGGTGGTGTCGGCGGGCACGGTCGAGAAACACGTCGCGGCCATCTTCGGCAAGCTGGGCCTGCCCGCATCGGAGGACGCGAACCGGCGCGTGCTGGCCGTACTGCGCTACCTGGAGTCGTAAGCGACGCCGGCGCGTTGGGGTTCAGGGCGGACCTTTGGGCCGTGATTGACACCGGTCCGTTGGGGGTTCAGGCCGGACTGATGGGCCGTGATTGACACCGGTCTGCCGGAGTTCGGCCCCGGGGAACAACAGAACAGCGGTTGGCGCCAAGGGCTGATCTTGCCGTTCAGCACAGCGTCCAACGGCTCTGCCGAGGTTCGGCAAAGCTCGGTTGGGCTGGTTGCCGCAGGGCTACGGTCCGGCCGTGCCGGTGGAATTTCTCACTGATGAGCAGGCCGAGGCGTACGGGAAGTTCGCCGAGGAGCCGACGAGGCCCGAGCTGGAGAGGTTCTTCTACCTCGATGACGTCGACCGGGCGTTGGTCGGCAAGCGGCGCGGGGGTTGGAACCGGCTCGGGTTCGCGCTCCAGATGTGCACAGTGCGCTACGTGGGGTTGTTCCTGGAGGACCCGCTCGCGGTGCCGTGGCCGGTCATCGAGCACCTACGCCAGGAGCTGGGCATCGAGGACGTCTCGTGCATCAAGCAGTACACCGAGCGGCTGAACACGACGTACGAGCACGCGTGGGAGATCCGGGACGCCTACGGCTACCACCAGTACGAAGACCCTGAGTGGGGCCGGCTGTTCCGTACGTTCCTGCACGGCCGGGCGTGGACGAACGCCGAGGGACCGGTGGCGCTGTTCAACCAGTCGGTGCACTGGCTGCGCCGGAACCGGGTGCTGCTGCCCGGGGTGAGCGTGCCGGCCGGGCAGGTCGCGGAAGTGCGCGAGATCGCCGAGCAGCGGCTGTACGCGACGGTGGCGGACGCGGCATCTGCGGCTGCGCCATGTGGACGCGAGTGACCGGAAGCGTTGCCGCAGGCAGGCAGCGGCGGGGGCCCGAGGGCCCCGGCTGCGTGCCCGCCGGGCCGGTGTGTCAGACCACGGCGAGCCGGTCCACCAGCAGCTCCACCCTCTGCGCGGCGTCCTCCGGCGGCAGCCGTCCCGCCCGGGTCAGGGTCGCAAGCCCGTGCAGGGCTGCCCAGAACGTCTCGGTGAACAGCCCCGGGGCGACGCCGTCCCCGGCGACCTCGCCCAGGCTCTCCATCAGCGCGGCGAAGGCGTCCTTGAGAGGTTCCGGGGTGTCCTCCTGGGCGTACGCGAGACCGCCGTCGAGCTGGAAGATGGCGTCGTAGACCGCCGGGTTGCGTGCGGCGAATTCGAGGTAGGCGCGCGCGAGCGCGGCGACCCGGGCGCGCGGGCCGTCCGCGGCGGCGGTCGCGGCCCGCACCGCCACGGCCATCTCCGCGGCGCCCTCCAGGGCGACGGCGCCGATGATCTCGCGCTTGCCGCGGAAGTGGCTGTAGAGGACGGGCTGGCTGTACTCGATGCGCTCGGCGAGCCGGCGGGTGGTGACCGCGTCCCAGCCCTGCTGCTCGGCGAGTTCGCGGGCGGTCGCCACGATGAGGCGCTCGCGCTCCGCCCGTTCGCGCTGCTTGCGTTCCTGTACCGACATGATTCGATCCTAGCATCGCTAGACAATCGAGCGGCAGCAGTACTAGCGTTGCCTCATCAGCTAGCAACGCTAGATCCCAGGAGGGGTCATCATGCTCAACGCACTCGAGGTGTTCACCACCGTGGTCGTCGGCCTGATGGTGGGGGTGGAGTTCTCCGTCGCCTTCGTCATGAACCGGATCTTCAACGCACTCCCCGAGGACAGTGGCCAACTCGGCCGCGCCCACGGGGGCCGGATGCTCGGCGCCGTGATGCCGGTCTGGTACATCGGCTCGCTCGTCCTCGTCGCGGTCTGGGCCATCGCCGGATGGCGCCACCACGGCACCGGCCTCGTCGTCACCGCCGGCGCGCTGCTGATGCTCAGCGTGATCATGTCGATTCTGCTGCTCGTCCCGATCAACAACCGGAACAAGACGTGGACCCCTGACAACCGGCCCGCCGACTGGAAGGAGCAGATGAACCGCTGGGACCGCTGGCACTACGTCCGCGTCGCCGTCATCATCGCCGCCTTCGCCCTGCTGGCCGCCGCCCTCACCTGAGCGCGCGGGCCGACGCCGCGCCAGTGGCGCACAACTCCCACTCCCCGGGCGGCAGCGGGCCACCGAAATCCCGACATCCGGGAATGCAGCTGCCGCTCAGATCCCACAACGGCGATCCCGACAAACTACGCCCCTCGATCAGCCGCGTCCGCGCGGCCTGATCAGGCCCCACACGACTCAGCAAGCTCCACGAAGCTCACCAAGCTGACGAAGACTCGCAAGGAGAAGAACAATGCCGCTGAAGAAGATCAACACCGTCCTGGCCGCCGCCTTCATCCTCTTCATCCTCTGGTTCGGGTCGGAGTTCATCCTGAGTCCGGAGACGACGGCACCGGGCTTCGGCCTGCCGAGCTGGCCGTCCGGCGACGGCGGCGGCTTCCTGATCATCAAGGGAATCCGCGACGTCGTCATGGCCCTGGTCCTGGGCATCCTGCTGGTGACGGGCCACCGCCGGGCGCTGGGCTGGGCGCTGCTGGTGGAGGCCCTCGCCGCGTACGGCGACATGACCACCGTGCTGGCCCACCACGGCTCCGTGGCCACCGCGCTCGGCGTCCACTGCCTGACCGCGACACTGATGGTGGTCAACGGCCTGCTGATATTGCGCGAGACCCGCAAGGCCGCGGCCGCTCCGGCAACGCCCGCCCCGCAGCCCGCCTAACGCCACCTCAGCGCGTGTCGGCATTCGCCTGTCAGCGCCTGCCGGGAAAGGCGAGGCGCACGATCTTCTTCCAGTGGGCGGCAGCCGGCTGCACGGGCGACGCGGACGAGGTCGAGCGCCACCCTGCCCGCGCTGCCGGGCCGAACCCGGCTCGCCGTGCCGCTCGCGCTCCGGCGCGGTCGCCGGCACCCATCACACCGGCCGCTTCACGAAGGTGCCCCGGCTCGCCAAGCTCCTGCGCGTGCCCACCCCCGCCGACCGCAGGCCCGGCCAGCCGTGGCACCCCGGCACCCCCGTCCCGCTCGCCCTCGCGCCGGACAACCCGAGCGCCGACATCCGCATCGGGTACGCAAGGTGCTCGACGCTCACCCAGGAACTCCCGTCCCAGCTCGACGCGCTCGCCAAGCACGGCATCCCGCGCGACAAGGTGTTCTCCGAGAAGATCAGCACCCGTGTACGGGTCCGCCCGCAGTTCGGGGCCGCGCTCGCGCTTGCCCGGCAGATCAAGGGCCACGCCCCGCACTGCCGCGTCATCTTCACCGTGTGCGAGATGACGCGCCTCGGTCGCGACGCCGCCGAACTCACCGCGCTCGCCGACGACCTCACCGCCCACGGCCTCATCCTGGAGATGCTCGCCGGGCCCCTGCCCGGGATGTACGACCCCAGCGGACCGGGCCGCCTGCTGTTCGCCTTCTTCGCGGCGATGGCGGAGACCGAGCGGGAGAACATCCGGGAATCGACCCTCGAAGGACTCGACGCGGCGGCCCGCAAGGGCAAGCACGGCGGCCGGCCGCCCGTCATCACCGAGGACATGCTGCACACCGTGCTTCGGCGCCGAGCGATCGGCGAGTCGGTCGAACAGATCCAGCCCGCCCTGATCATCCTCACCGGCAAGCGCAAGGGCCAGACCCCCAGCGTCGCGAGCATCTACCGCGCACTCGCCGAGCACGAGAAGAAGGAGGCGTACCCCGAGGCCGTCGAGGCGGCCCACGCTCGGGGCCGGAGTTCAGGGCAGACCTGTGGACCGTAACTGACCTCGACCGGCCGGGAGTTCAGCGGTCCTTCGGGTCGAGCAGCCACAGCCCCAGGACCACCAGGAACGACAGGCACAGGAAGCCCGCGCCCCACCAGGCCGTGCCGGTCTCGCCCATCATCCACTCGTTGACGATCACGCTGAGGCCCCAGAGCTGGCCGATGACCACGGTCATCGCCAGGACGAGGCGGGCGGTGAGTTTCGAGGAGCGTTCCGGCTCCTGGTCGGTGCCTGCGCCGGGGCCCGGACCCGTGTGCTGAATCCGGGGGTCGCCGTAGCCGCTGGTCGGGCGGATCTGCGGGTAGCGCTCCTGGACGGGGCGGTTGAGGCGCGGCTGGGCGCTGCCGGGGGTGTAGTCGGGCATCGGGGGGAGGCCTTCGGGCTGTTCGGTGCTCATGTCCGCTGGTTCCTCCCCCCGTTGGCCCCGTTCGCGACGGGGCAGCCCAGCTGGGCCCTCGCCTCAGGCCGCGAGCCGGCGAACTCGCGGCACACCGCGTCCTGGGGGCTCTCGCCGGAGCGGGCCGTGGCGACCGCCCAGACGCTGCCGTCGGCCTGTTCTACGAGCAGCACCTTGGGCAGGCCGCGCGGTGGCGGGCCCGCGGTGACCTCGCCGGTACGGGCGTCGAAGACGCCTTCGTGGCAGGGGCAGTACAACTCGCCCTCGCTGCCGCGGTCCTTGCGCCACAGCACGCCGCAGGCCAGGTGCGTACAGACGGCGGAGTAGCCGACGAGGCTGCCGTCCGTGAGGCGGACGGCGACCGCGCGGTCGTCCTCGCCGGGGTAGCGGAAGGCGATGGACTCGCCGGGGGCGAGCCGGTCCGTGATCCGCTTGGCGTCCGGTGCGCTGTCGGTGTCGCCGTGCCGGTGCAGCACTCCCCCGGCGACGGCGATGCCTCCGACGGCCAGGCCGCCGGAGACGGTGGCGACGATGCGGAGGTAGTCGCGGCGCGTGGTGAGGGAGTCGGCGGAGATGCGGTCCTGGAGCGCCGCCTGGGCCGAGTTGTCGTCGGTGCCGTGCTCGGGAACCGATGGCTGCTCGGTGACGCTCATCGGGTCACGTCCTTCCCGTTGACCTGGACGATCGGCAGGCCTCCGGGCACCGGCCACTGGACCTTGTCGGCGGGGACGACCATCGCCACGCCGGTGTTGACGACGACGTCGCCGAACGTGAAGGAGTCCGCGACCTGGACGCCCGGCCGCTCGGCCTGGAGATCCTCGAGCGTGCCGTAGAAGAGCGCGCCGGTGGGGCAGACCGTGGCGCACATGGGGGCGAGACCGTAGGCGGTGCGGTCGTAGCAGAGGTTGCACTTCATCTGCAGTTTGGCCTGGAGGTCGATCTTCGGTACGCCGAAGGGGCAGGCGTTGACGCAGTTGGCGCAGCCGATGCAGCGGGTGGTGTCGGCCTGCTGCACCACACCGTCGGCGGTCACCAGGATCGCGTCGGCGGGACACACCTCGGCGCACGGGGCGACCGGGTCCTCGCAGTGCATGCACACCGTGGGAAGGGACGCCACGGAGTGGCCTTCGTCGGGGTAGTCGAGGTGAATCATGGACTTGCCCCGGTGCGAGTCGCACTCCCGGCAGGCGGACACGCACGCCTGGCAGCCGATGCACCGGCCCGGGTCGATGAAGATCGTTCTGCCCATCATGGCGTGACCTCAGCTCCTCTCGGCGGTGCCACGGCCCTGCGGGGCCGTGGGCGGCAGGGGGTCGGTGCGGGACACCTGGGCTTCCGGGTACGCGACCTGGCCGGGCGCGGTCGGGGGCGCGGGCACCTCGTCGATCTGCTCGGCGTGCTCGATGCGGCAGGCGCAGACCTTGTACTCGGGGATCTTGGATCGGGGGTCGAGGGCGTCGATGGTGAGCGCGTTGGCGGCCGTGGGGAACGGCCAGTGGTAGGGCACGAAGACGGTGTCGGGGCGGATCGCCTCGGTGACCAGGGCGGGGAAGACCTCGCTGCCCCGGCGCGTCACGACGCGTACCGGTTCACCGTTCTTGAAGCCGTGCGAGGGGTGTACTTCCGCCCATGGGCGCGGGGTCTGTTCGACGAGGGCGCCGAGCCGGCGCGTCTGGTTGCCGGACAGGAAGTGGGCGACGGTGCGGCCGGTGGTGAGCGACATGGGGTGGTCGTCGTCGTACGGGTCCATCGGCGGGTGCCACTCCACGGTCTGGAGGTGGATCTTGCCGTCGGGGTGGTACGACTTGCCGTCCTCGAACAAGCGGGGGGTGCCAGGGTGGTCGGTGGTGGGGCACGGCCAGGCGATGCCGCCGGTCTCCTCGAGGCGGTCGTAGGTGATTCCGTAGTAGTCGATGACCGTGCCGGCCGACGCGATGCGCAGCTCCTCGAAGACTTCGCGGGAGCCCGGATAGTCGAACTTGTCTCCCACGCCGAGGCGTCGGGCCAGCTCGCACATCACCCAGGTGTCAGTACGTACGCCCTCCGGCGGCTCCTGCGCCTTGTTGTGCTTGACCACCCTGGCCTCGGCGTTGGCCATCACGCCTTCGTCCTCGGCCCAGGTGGTGACGGGGAAGACGACGTGGGCGTTGTCCGCCGTCTCGGAGAGGAAGAAGTCGAACTGGGCGTGGAACTCGAGGGTGTCGTAACCGTCCTTGACCGTCTTGTAGTTGGGGAGGGAGATGAACGGGTTGTTGCAGATGCCGATCAGGCCGCGGATCTCCTGGCGCTGCATCTGCCAGACCATTTCCATCATCGACGTGCCGGCGGCGGGGAGTTCGGACTCCTCGATGCCCCAGATCTCGCAGATCTGCCGTCGGTGGTCCGGATTCAGGATGGAGCGCCCGCCGGGCAGCAGATCGGACTTCTGGCCGTGCTCGCGGCCGCCCTGGCCGTTGCCCTGCCCGGTGAGGGTGCCGTAGCCGGCGCCCGGCTTGCCGATGTTTCCGGTGGCCACGCAGAGGTTGATGACGGAGAGGCAGTTCTCGACGCCTTGCGTGTGGTGCTCGATGCCCCGGGCGTGCCAGGCCATGGCGTTGTTGGCGCCCGCGAAGGCCCTGGCGACCCGGACGACCTGTGCGGCGGGGATCCCGCAGATCTCGGCGGCCCGTTCCGGGGTGTACGTCGCGACGGTGGCCTTGACCTCGTCCCAGCCGGTGGTGTGCGCAGCCACGTACTCCTCGTCGACGAGGTTCTCGCGGATGACGACGTTCAGTACGGCGTTGAAGAACGCGGAGTCGGTGCCCGGCTTGAGAGCTACGTGGATGTCGGCCGTGCGGGCGATGGCCGTCTCGCGCGGGTCGATGACGATGAGGACGGCACCCCGGTCGCGGGCTCCCCACACGTACTGGGTCATCACCGGGAAGCACTCCCCCACGTTCGACCCGGCGATCAGCAGGCAGTCGGAGAGGAGGATGTCGGAGAAGGGGTTGCCGGCCCGGTCGATGCCGAAGGCCAGCTTGTTGGCGCCGGCGGCGGAGACCATGCACAGGCGGCCGTTGTAGTCGACGTGCTTCGTCTTGAGGGCGACGCGCGCGAACTTGCCGACCAGGTACGTCTTCTCGGAGAACAGGCTCGCCCCGCCGAGCAGCCCGAACGCGTCCTTGCCGTGGGCGGACTGGATGCGGCGGATCTCGGAGACCGTGAAGTCGAGAGCCTCCTCCCAGCTCGCCTCGCGGAAGGGTTCGTCGCGGGAGCGGCGCATGAGGGGGGCGGTCAGCCGGTCCGGGTGGTTGACCTGCTGGTACGCGTTGATGCCCTTGGGGCAGAGCCGCATCCGGTTGATGTCGTGGTTGCGGGGCTCGACGCCGAACACCTTGCCGCCCTTGTCGACGCGCAGATACATCCCGCACTGCACACCGCAGAAGCAGCAGTGCGTGGGGACAAGGGGCTCGCCGTTCTGGTCGGCGTGCCACTGGTCAGCCGGAATACCGCCCGCGTCACGGAAGTTGCGGGTGCCGGGCGGTGCGATCGAGGGGTCAAGCGGGATGTACTGCTTCGTCACTTGAAGCCCTTCTTCACGTCGCTGAGGTATGCGGCACCGCGCAGCACCCGCTTGCAGCGCGGGCAGTACTCGGTCCAGGTGTCGAAGTCGAGCTTGAGGTCGCGCATGGTGCCCTGGAGGTTCTCGACGTACGGGGCGGTGTCGATCAGCTGACCGCAGCGCTTGCAGTGGAAGACCTGTTCGTTCTTGCGGGCCGTGTACTTGAACAGCTGCATGCCGACGGCGGCCGGCCGCTGCACGATGTGGAAGAACTTCCCGAACGGGATGTAGATGAGGGTGAAGACCACCGACACCATGTGCAGGATCGCCAGGAACTCGTAGCCACCGCCGTGCAGGAAGATCGACGAGAAGGTGAGGAGCAGGCCCGTCACCGAGATGACGATCAGGGCGATCAGCGGGACCAGGTCGTAGGCGAAACGCTGGCCGGTCATGGCGCCGCGGTCCTTCATGCGCCGCCACAGGAAGTACGAGGCACCGGGGATCACCAGGACGGCGGCGATGTCCAGGCCGTGGAACATCAGCCAGCCGAGGATGTTCAGCGAGTCGAAGCCGATGACCTTGATGCCCCAGATCCGCATCGCGTAGCCGGGGCCCGCGCCGGACGGGGAGGTGAACGTGAACCACCCCCAGGTCAGCGGGAAGGTGATCAGGGCGGCCAGGATGCAGCCCCAGAAGATCAGCTGGTGGGCGGCCCAGCGGGCGTGCGAGCGGGCGCCGAGGAACTTCTGGAAGCCGAGGTAGGTGGCGATCATCCCCGGCAGCGCGGTGGGCGCCTTGCGGAAGTTGTCGGCCGAGAACAGGCTGCGCCAGCCCTGCTTGAACAGACGGCGCGCGCCCGGGGCGGAGATCCACATGGTGTAGCGGTAGGCGACACCGAAGGCCAGGAACACGGTCGCGACGGCGTACGGCAGGAGCGCCGAGTCGAAGTCCTCGAGCATCCGGCTGCCGAACACGATGGCCAGGATGAGCAGTACGGACACGATGGTGCCGACGAGCGTGGCCCGCCCCGCGACCGAACGCGCTCGGGGCCCGCCGACCACGCCGGTGGGCGGTGGCGCGTCCAGGGTGGGGGCCGCATCCGAGGCGGCGGCGGGGGGTGGTGGCTCAGTCACCCGGCCCACGATAGGGAGGTTTATACGTATTTTGCCCGCTATGGGAGGCGCACGGGTGGCGTGTCGGCGGGACGCGCGCCCCTACGGCCGTTCCGCCCCGATGTTGCGCATGCGGCCATACGCGTAGACGCAGCCGGCGAGAGCGAGGTCGACCGTGACCGGGCGAACCCGGCCGCTTTGATGCCCGCGTCGGTGGGGTCGAGCTCGTACCAGGTCTTCAGATACGTGGGCAGGTAGACGCCGAACGCGACGATGCCGTCGAACCCGATCACGTAGAGGAACGACAGCTCCCACGTCACCCTCAGGCGTCCCGCCTGCCCGAGCCTCGTGGCGAGCGGGCTGGTGGGGACCGGCCGGTCGGGGCAGTCGGTGATCAGGACGAGAGCGAGCAGCGCAAACACGGCGAACGCGACGGCTCCCACGATGAACGGGAGGTTCTCACCGTGCTCGGCGATGCGCGGCGTGAAGTAGCCGGACAGGGCCACACCACCCATACCCATGCCGAAGAGACCGAGCGCGAACCCCCGGTGGGCGGGCGGGAACCACGAGTTCACGAGCGGGATGCCGATGGCGAACGTGGTGCCGCCGATGCCGAGCGGGAAACCGACTCCGAGCATCGCGATGAAGGAGTCTTTGGCGTGGACGACCAGGAGCACCGGGATGATCGTCAGGGCGGAGACCGATCGAGTCGCGGGCCCCGCTGTCGCGTCAGCATATGTTGACGCCAACCGAACCGTCAGCATATGCTGACGCCCATGGAGAGCACACTCGAAATCGCCGAGGGCGCCGCCAGCAGCGACCCGGACACCGGGCTCCGCGCGGTCGCCGCCCTACGAGAACTCACCGAACGACTGGAGATCCTCCAGGTGGAGAACGCCCGCAAGCTGGGATGGTCCTGGCAGGACATCGCGGAGCGGCTCGGCGTCACCAAACAGACCGTGCACCGCAAGTACGGCCGCCTGCTAGGGAGTCGATGATGTTCGAACGCTTCAGCCCGGACGCCCGCACCGTGGTGGTCCACACCCAGGAACACGCCCGCCGGCTCGGCCACAACCACATCGGCCCGGAGCATCTCCTGCTCGCCCTCGTCTCCACGGACCAGCCCGCGAGCGCCGTACTGCGTGAGCACGGCGTGACGCCGGAGGGCGTGGAGGAGGAGATCGTGCGTCTGGTCGGACTCGGGGCCGGGTCCCGCCTGTTCGGCACCCTCAACCGGGACGCGCTGGCGTCCGTGGGGATCGACATCGACGCGGTGCGCGCCAGGATCGAGGAGTCCTTCGGACCGGAAGCCCTCGCGCGCGCCGACAGCGCCGTCCACCGTGGGCGCCGCCCTTCGAGGCGCGGCCCGCGTCGCGCAGTGCCCACCGCCCTCGCCCGCCACTGGCGCCGACGGCGCGCCGCCCGACGCCCCGTCCTCACGGCACCGGCGGCCGCCCCCACGGGCCTGTACCAAGCCGCCGGCGCTCGCTCCGGCGGGCACATCCGGTTCTCTCCTCGCGCCAAGGAGAGCCTTGCGAACACCGTCCGCGAGGCACAGGCCCGGCACGACAGTTACATCGGCGTCGAACACCTCAGCCTCAGCCTCATCACCATGACCAGCGGCCTCGTGCCTTCAGTGCTGTCGGCGCTCGGCGCCTCGGCCCCGGCGTTGCGCAACGCGATCACTGACCGGTACCGGCAGGCGAGCTGATCCCCTCCTTCCCCCGGTCATGTGGCTAGGGCGCCGTCGCCGTGGTCCGGTCGGGGGCGGGCGGGGCCGCCGGGTCGACGGTGAGGACGAGGAACGTCGCGACGAGCGCGCTGGCCCCCGCGAGCCCCGCCGCAAGACGGCGGCGGGCCGTGAGGGTGGGCAGGGGCGTGGGGCCTGCGGGCTTGCGGTGGCGTCCCATGGTGGGTCTCTCTGTTTCGGTCCGGGCCGGGTCAGAACGTGAAGCACTCTGCGTGGATGTGGTCCTCGGGCACCCCGGCCCGTACCAGCGCCGTCGTGGCCGCGGCCGTCATGCCGGGCGGCCCGCACACGTACACGTCGTGCTCGGCGAGTTCGGGTACGAGATTGCGCAGGGCCTGCGGTGCGAGCGGGTCGAACGAGGCGTCCGATGGGCCGAGCAGATAGTGCAGGGCCGCCTGTCTGCTGCGGGCGATGGCCTCCAACTCCTCACTCAGGACGAGCTGTTCGGCCGTGCTCGCGCGGTAGAGGAGGGTGAGGTCGCCCGGCGCTCCCGGCAGCGTCTCGAACAGGGCCCGCAAAGGGGTGATGCCGACGCCGCCCGCGAGGAGCAGCACCTTGCGGCGGGTGCGGCGGTGCGCGGTGAGCGCGCCGAAGGGACCGGTGGCCAGGACGCGCGTGCCCGGCGCGATTCTGCGGAGGCGGCGCGTGTGCCGGCCAAGTGCCTTGACGGTGATACGCAGTTCGTCGCCGCGCACCGGCGCCGAGAGGGAGAACGGGAGCGACGTGTGCCAGAGCCCGCCCCTGAGGAAACGCCAGCGGA
The DNA here is from genome assembly GCF_045040855.1 of Streptomyces sp. NBC_00009. Taxonomy (NCBI): domain Bacteria; kingdom Bacillati; phylum Actinomycetota; class Actinomycetes; order Kitasatosporales; family Streptomycetaceae; genus Streptomyces; species Streptomyces sp. NBC_00009. Next base: position 7,991,932 of record NZ_CP108312.1, on the reverse strand, counting down.
AGAACTGGCCGGGCTCGGCACGCAGTCCGTCGAGCCCGATGCCCTGCATGACGACGGAGAAGACGCCGGGCCCTTCGCCGTGGACGGCGACCACGCGCAGGCTGTGCCGTAGCGCCTGATGGATGGGCACGACCAGCCGGTACCAGACGAGCAGTACGGCGACGGTCCCGTGCAGGAGGGCCCACAGCCACCGCGTGACGACGCCGCTTGCCACGTCCGGACCCGCGAGTTGATGCACGAAGCCCAGCGCCGCGCCCAGGTAGGTGAGCAGATGCAGGGCCCGCCACGTCTCGTGGGTGACACGCCGGCGCACCGCACGAGCGCTGCTCACCCCGACGGCGACGAGCAGGCCCGTACCGGCGGACGCGGCCGCGATGGCCGGGTAGCCGAGGAGGTCAACGACGGTGGAGACGAGGTCCGTGCCGGCGTGGGTGGCGTATCCGCACACCGCGAGGACCAGATGGGCCGCGCACAGCTCCAGGACGTGGCGGCCCCCGGTGGCGTGACGGCGGGCGAGGCGGTCGGCGCCGACTCCGTGCTCGACCGCGGGGATGCGCGCCATGAGGAAGAGCATGACGAGGATGCCGTAGCCGGCGAGCAGTCCGGTGAGGTGCGCGCCGGTCGCGAAGAGCACGTCGAGGCGCGCCGACGGTTCGGCCTGCACGGCCCACAGGGCGCTGACGCCGATGCCGCCCGCGCCGATGCCGGCGCGCAGCCCACGGGGCGAGACGCGAAGGGGCGCGGCGGGGCGGCCGATGCGGGGCCGGCGGGTGGGCCGCGGGGGTATGGGCGGGAGTTCCGCGCCCGGGCCCTCGACGTGGCGCAGGTACGCGTTCAGTGCGGGGTACCTGGAGAGTTCGGATGCGCTGGCGGCCTCGGTCGTCACGCAGCCACAGTAGGGGTGGGGAGTGGCGAAAAGAGCCAGGTCAGAGCCCTAACGCTGATCCTTAAGGCGGGCTTGAGGATCGCCTCACGAGTGGTTAAGCCACGGCCACCTCCGACCCGGACGCAGGGCCGCACGACCGCGCCGCAAACGCTGCTCCACGTTTCCGGCTTCTTCGCCGGGAGGTCACCGTCGCGGACAACAGTGACTCCCGTACCGCACAAAGGACTTGAACTTCTTGTACACAATGTCGGACTGGCCGGGGAACCGACGCCCCTGTGGAGCGAGATACGAACCACTGGCCCCCTGGTACAAAGAACACGTATTCGGCTCCTCCCGACCGTGCCTCACTCATCGGACACGGCTCACGAGACAGATGTGCCGGCCAGACCGGCCCGCGCCGAAGCCCCCGCACCGAGCCTCGACCAGGCATGACGGGCGCACTGATCACCAGGCGGCTCAGAGCAGCCCCCACCCGTGCAGAAAGGCCGACGGTTTGAACCCGCAGACATTTCAGGACGAGGCACCTCCCCACATACCCGCGCCGGGTCAGCGCATTGTGATCATCGAGGACGACGAGGCGCTGGGGCGCTCCGCCGCCGCCCACATCGGCCGCTGGTACGGCACGGTGCACCGCCTGCCGCGGCCCGACGACGACACGCTGCGCGAGCACCTCGAGCAGTCCGTCGACGCCGTCGCTGTCGTCTCACGTGACGACATCGTCGCCCTGCGCTATGCCTTGCTGGCCGAACATCTCAAGCCGGGCATCCGCTTGGTCGTGACCCTTTTCGACCGCACGGTCGCCGACGAGGTCTCCCGTACGGTCCCCAATTGCACCGTCCTGAGCATGACCGATGCCATCGTGCCGAGCCTCCTGGCCGAGTGCCTCGCTCCGAACTACGCCATGCTCCAGCCCGACGGCGGCGGCGTCATCGCGGTCCGGCGGGAGGACGGGACCACTTCCGTCGAGCACCTGCACGGACGTGCTCTCGCGGCCCACGCACCCGTTCACCCCCGGGCGTCCTTCCGTGCGTGGCTGCGCTCCCTCGGGACCTCGGCCAAGGCGCTCATCGCGAGTCTGGCCGCTCTGTCGGTGGCCTTCTCGGTGGACATCGCGCTCGGCGTCCTCGTCCTGCACGAGCACTGGACCGACTCCGTGTGGAACGCCGCCCGCGCCCTCACCACGATCGGCTCCTCGCCGGCGGCCGAGCACGGACCCGGCTGGTACAAGGTCCTGTCCGCCGTCTCCATGCTCGCCGTCCTGGTACTGGCGGCCATCTTCACCGCGAGCGTCGTCGACCGGTTCACCGGGCACCGCATGACGAGCATCCTGGGTGCCCGCTCCATCCCGCGCCGCGGCCACGTCATCGTCGTCGGCCTCGGACAGGTGGGCCTGCGGCTGTCCGCGCGGCTGAAGGACCTCGGCATCAAGGTCGTCGCCGTGGAACGCAACCCCCAGGCGGCGTGCCTCCCCCTGGCCCGCTCCCTGAACATCCCCGTCGTCCTCGGCCGGGGCGGCGACCGCTTCCTGCTCGAACGCCTCTCCGTCCTGCGGGCCCGCGGTCTTGCCGCGGTCGGCTCTGACAGTCTGGCGAACATGGCGGTCGCGGTCGCGGCCCGGGCTGTCGCCCCCGACCAGCGGATCATCCTGCGCGCCGGGAGCGACGAGGTCACGACGGACTCGCAGTCCCTGTTCCGGATCGGCGCGGTCTGCGACTTCCCGCGCATCGTCGGCGCGTTCGTCGCCGCGTCGGTACTGGGCGCCGAACCGTCCAGCGTCTTCGTCGCCGAGGACCGCACCTGCGCCCTGTTCCCGGACGGCCAGGTGGTCGACCTCGCCACGTGGGACACACGCCCCACCGATCCCCGGCAGGGCGCGAACGAGAGCGAGACCGGCCGCACCGCGTCGGACGTCGAGGCATCAGCGGCCACGAACTGAGGGCCCTCCATGGGCCACACTCTGCGACACCTCGGACACCGAGGTGTCGCAGAGATCATTTGTCGGACACAACCTGAAGAGCTGCATGTACGTGGCCGCCCGTCGCTCCGGCTGCGATGCTTCCCGCATGGGGTCGAAACGGCGCAGCCAGGCCGAGCGGGACGCGATCACCGTCGAGATCGGCTATGCGCTGGTCAGCGCGTGCTTCCTCGGCGGTGTCGCGTTCGGGACCATCGCCGGCCCCGCCGCGGTCTGGCACCTCCCTCCCGCCATTGAACAGTTGTTGCTGGCTACGGGGACTGTCGTGGGCGGCGTTCTTGCGGTGCTGCGTGTCGTACACGTCCTGTGGCGGTTCGGATCGCCAAACCGCTGACGGGATGTCAGGTCAACGGCGGAGACCGCATCATGACGGTGATCTGGTGGCGCGGGGACAGGATCTCGGCGTCCTTGGCGCGTCGGCGTCCTTGGCGCGGTTGAACCGCTCCGGGTCCGATGGAGGCTCCGGACTGTCCCGAGTCGGGTGGAGTCATCGGCACCCTGACCATGGTTGGCGGTCCGGGAGGACCGCGTGTGGATGGTGGCGGGTGTGGATGGCTCGGAAGGAGTGGTCGTACGGTCCTCCGGGATACTCCGGCTATGTGCCGAGGACGTACCGAACACGATGAGCCGTACGAGCCAAAAGCGCGTCCGGTCGGCGCGGCGCGCGCCGACCTCGCCGTCGTGACCGCTGCACTCACCGGGGCAGCAGTCACAACGAGACGCGGCCGGCCGAATCGGTCGAGGCACGCGGTCACCTTCGGAGGCGAAATTGTCGGTGAGCCGAGTCGGCCTCGTCGTTCACGGCGGGCGCGCTGAGGCCGTAGAAGCAGGTCGGGTCGTCCGTGCATGGTGCGATGAGAACGCCGTGCGGTCCACGGACATCGATGTGTGGCACAACGGTGGGCCTCGTGACGACCGTACCGAGCTCGACGCCGCCGACCATCCCGATCTCATCGTCACGCTGGGCGGGGACGGCACCTTCCTACGCGGCGCACGGCTCGCCGTGGAGGACGATGCGCTGGTTCTGGGAGTCGACCTGGGGCGCGTGGGATTCTTGACGGATGTATCGGCCGAGGACGTGCGTTCGGCGCTCGACGCGGTACACGAGGGACGGTTCGAGGTCGACAGTCGCATGCTGCTCGCGATGCGGGCCTCCCGCCGCCTGGAAGTTCCCAAGGACGTGGAGGACTGGGTGCAGTACGGCCATGGGCGACTGATGCGGCCGCCCCCGGTACACCCGGACCTCAAGGGCGACGACGAGTGGGGTACCCCCTTGAACGTCACCGCGCTCAACGACATCGTCGTGGAAAAGCTCACCAGAGACCGCCAAGTGTCGGTCGGCGTCTACATCTGCGGCCGACTGCTGGCGTCCTACTCCGCCGACGCGCTACTGGTGGCCACCCCTACAGGCTCGACCGCCTACAGCTTCGCCGCCGGAGGGCCCGTCGTCTCACCCCGCGCCGACGCCCTCGTCTTCACACCGGTGGCCCCGCACATGGCGTTCAACCGGTCCATCGTCGCCGCCCTCGACGAACCAGTCGCCCTGCGCATCCTCGAACGGTCCGGGCAGGCTGCCGTCAGCATCGACGGCCAGCTCCGAGGCGTGCTGGATCCAGGCGACTGGATCGCGGTGTACGCCGCCCCACGCCGCCTGCGGGCCGTACGCCTCGCATCGATGGATTTCTACGGCCGCTTGCGCGAGCGGATGAACCTCACCGACGCCCCGGCCGCCGTCGCCGACGGATGCCCGCCCCGGCTGTGGTCTATCTCCACGCCTCCACCCGCGGACATCGCCCATCTCGAGATGCTGCCGGTTCCGGATCCTCCCATCGGTCAGTGACGGCATCGGGAGCCCCGCCGAGGCCGTCTGACGCCCCTCACGCAGGAGGTAGCCCGTTGGCCCTCGCCCCATGCGGCCTCCGGTGCTCGCTCAGGCCGCCACGGGCGGGCAGGTCCGAACCGACCGGACCGGACCGGCCGCATCGAATTGCCACACATCCGGGGCCATGGAGGCGATCCGGCGACGTCGGCAGTTCGGAAAACGATGCGGCCGTAGGTCAGCGCGGGGGCGCCAGGACGTCGGCGAGGTCCCGTCCGCGTGTCTGCGGCAGGCCGATCGCGCTGAGCAGGCTGACCAGGCACAGGAGGGCCAGGAAGAGGCCAAACGAGAAGGCGCCGTGAGCGGCGGTCATCGTGGCGCCGATCAGCGGAGGCACGGCCCCTCCGATGACCAGTCCGATGTTGTAGGCGAAGGCGGAAGCCGTGTATCCCCGAAGAGGTGTCGCAGCGTTGACGCACGGTTCGTGCGGACGTGCGCGAGTGCGCTCGCGCGCGCCCTTTCAGGGTCGCGCGACGCGATGGACCCGTACAACTCCTGCTGCTCAGTGAGCAGTTGATGCCACTCCTGGTTACGTCGGATCCGCCAGCGCAGTCGTCCGTCCACCGGTTCCATCACGGAGATCAGCAGGCCGTTGAGAGACCCACCTGTCAATAACGACCGTCAGTTTTAGATCTAAGGGGTGTCCCGTAATCCCTGTGACCTGCCGCGCGGGCGCCGGGTACGGTCTGCGGGTGACATCGACGGAACCGCACGAGTGTCCGCTGCATGGAGCGGGGGTGGACCCCGACCGCCTGGCGGGACGTCGTGTGAAGCAGGTCGTGGCTGCCTGGCACCGCCACGATTGCGACGATGCGGCCGGCCCGCTGGAGATCTGGCTCGTCGACGACGTCGGTGACTACATCCACATCACCGCTGGCTCCGACTGGTGCCTGATCGTGGATGAGACGGCACCCCACGAGGGATACGACCTTGGTGAGAGCGGCCGGGTCGAGGTGGTGGCGAGTGAGCGCGGGACGCCGTTTGCCCGCTACGCGGGTGAGGTCGTGCTCGCAGTGGACCAGAGGTTCGACGTCCGTACCGGACGGGTCGGCCTGGAGATCTGCTTCTCCACCGGCAGCGTGCAATGTGGGAGTTGGCGTGGGGATCTGCATCTGGTCGGCTGATTGCCGGTGGGATGATCTTGGATGTGGCTGGTGTGATCACGGCGTCGGAGCCGTCCTGGATAGCCCCGTTCACCGGGCTGAGCCCCCGCGCCTTCGGCAAGTTGGTGAGCCAACTGCGTCGCGAGGGCGCTGACGTCGGCGGCCGGGGCCGACCGTGGAAGCTGTCGCTGGAGGACCGGGTGCTGCTGGTCGCCGCGTACTGGCGGACGAACCTGACCATGCGGCAACTAGCCCCGCTGTTCGGGGTGTCGAAGTCGGCCGCCGACCGGGCAATCGACGACCTCGGGCCGAAGCTCGCCTTGCAGCCCCGCCAGCGGTTCGCCAAGGGCGCGGTTCTGATCGTGGACGGCACCCTGGTGCCCACCCGCGATCACAAGGTCGCCGAGCAGTCGAAGAACTACCGCTACTCCACCAACCACCAGGTGGTCATCGACGCCGACACCCGGCTGGTCGTGGTGGTCGGCCGACCGCTGCCGGGCAACCGCGACGACTGCCGGGCCTGGGCGGAGTCCGGCGCCAGGGCCGCCGTCGGCAACACCACGACAATCGCCGACGGCGGCTACCCGGGCACCGGGCTAGTGATGCCGCACCGCCGCCTCTGCCCACCTGGAAACAGGCCCACAACAAGTCCCACAAGCAAGTCCGGGCCCGCGTCGAGCATTGCTTCGCCCGCATGAAGACCTACAAGATCCTGCGCGACTGTCGCCTACGCGGCGACGGCGTCCACCACGCCGTGCTCGGCATCGCCCGCCTGCACAACCTCGCCCTCGCCGGATAGGGAGCCCTCCCGCTCGGGGTCGAGCACGTCCCGACCAGCCCGAAGATCATTTACGGGACAGCTCTTAGATAGCCACCGTCGGCGATCGTCGTGGTCGTGCCCACGGCGGCCTTCGCTCCGGACTCCTCCCACGCCTTGCAGTCGTTACGGTTACCGGGAAGGGGCCGGCCGATCACCACGACGAGTCGGGTATCGGCGTCGATGACGACCTGGTGGTTCGTGGAGTACCGGTAGTTCTTGGACTGCTCAGCGATGGTGTGGTCGCGGGTGGGAACCAGGGTGCCGTCTACGATGAGGACGGTGTCTTTGCTGAACCGTCTGCGGGGCCGCAGGGCAAGCGCGGGACCGAGGTGGTCGATGATCCGGCCGGCCGCGGACTTTGAAATGCCGAAGAGCGGGGAGAGCTGGCGCATCGTCAAATTCGTGCGCCAGTAGGCCAACACGAGCAGTACCCGGTCCTCCAGCGCAAGGGACCACGGCCGGCCCTTGCGGACCGGATCCGCACCTTCGCGGCGCAGCGCAGTCACCAGCTTCTTGAATAAACGCGGGCTCAGCCCACTGAACGGGGCTATCCAGGACGACTCCGACGCCGTGATCACACCAGCCACCACAAGATCGTTCCAGGGTGCCCGGCGCAACATCGCGAGTGCTCCATCCTCTACGTGTCGCCCGGCGCAGGCCACGCCGAATCCTGTAGCAACGCCCAAATTCAGTCTCTACAGTCAGCGCATGGCCACAGAGGACGAGCACCCCAGTCACCCCGACATCGCCGCGATGCTCACCGACCAGACGAGCGCGTGCAAGGCAGCACGCGACGCCATCGCCAGCGGCGGTGAGGTACAGGTCTCGGACAGGGCGGCGCCCCACTGGATGGTTCACGGCATCGCTTCAACGAGGCTGAGGCGGTCGTTGAGGCGTGGTCTGCCGAAGACCATCGGCCTCGACGAGACCGTTGAGATCCTCGCGCGGCACCGCGGCGAACAATTGCGTACCGGGACCATCCTCGCAGCAGACCGGCTCTGGTTCTTCAATCTGTACTTCGACGCCACCGGGACCGAGCTCTTGGCGTGCAGCGGTGTCAAACGCTCTCGGCGGCCCAGCGCGAAGGACTCGTTCGAGCCCTGAGCTGATCCGCATCCGCCCTCTGTCCGACCGCAGCCGCCACTACCTGCAGAATCTCAGCTTCGAGCAGCAGGTCGTGGAGGCGGGCAATGCGAAAATCTCAACTGCGGCCAGGCGTTGCGGGACAAGCCTTAGGTACTGGCACTCCTTGACGGCAGCCAGCGCCCCTGCACGCGTCACATCCCCAAGTCCCATGCACAGGAGGGTAGTAGGACCAGATAACACCAGCACCCGCTCGTCGGCACAGACTCCGAGCGGGTGCGACGGTCGGCCCAGTCAGCTCAGCTGGGCCTTGTGCTAGGCGGCGGTGAAACGCATCGGCCGCTCGTTCGTGATTGCCTTGTTGGCACTCACGCGTTCATCAGGTCCTCGGCTCGGCGCGGTGACGGCCCTTCGGCAGGGCCGTCTTGGCCGTCAGCCCTCGGGACTGGCACGCGTTGTATCGGAGCATGGACAGAGCCCTACCGGGTGGGGCACAGCAGCACAATGTTCATGAACACGGAGGTCGGAGTTCCGACGAGCCACAGAAGACCGCCACCTGGAAGGACGAGCAGTGGCCCGTCATAGAAAAACGGCCGCGGACCTGGGCGCCCGGCTCTGCTTCGAGGACGAAGCCGGCCAGGGGCTGAGGCCGCCCAAAGGCCGCACCTGGGGACGACGAGGCCACACACCCGTCGTTCGGGTCACCGCCGCGGGCACCAGACGCGTCTCCATGGCGGCACTGATCTGCACCAAGTCCGGCCACCGGTCCCGGCTGATCTATCGCATCCACCTCGACCGCGGCCCCGCCAGGGGTCGGTGCAAGGGCTTCACCGAGACCGACTACGCACACCTACTGGATGCTGCACACCAGCAACTCGGCGGCCCGATGAGTAGGGCGAGCTGAGCGCGAGGTCAGGTCGGGTTCTCTTCGGCCGTGAACGCCTCGGTGTCGTAGCGCGCCATCGCCTCGCGGCGCTCCTTCAAGTACTGGGCTTCGACGTCCTCGGGCGTGACCCCGATCTTCGCCATGATGGGGTTTAGGACCCTCTCGCTGAAGCGTTCGTCCGTCTGAGTGAACAGTTGGCAGTCCGTTTTCAGGTCTGCGCACAGCTTGGCCCGGCTCGCCTCGGTGATCGTCTCTTGGATGCGCTCGCGCCAAAAGTTGTGAACCAGGTCGTTACGCCGCTTCAGGCTCCTGGTGAGGTCGTTGCCGACCTCCGGGTAGGCGCTGGTGTGCGCCTCGACGCGCTTGATGAGTTTCCCCATCATGTCCTTGAAGCCTTGAGCCCAGGGGTCGCGCATGAGCTGCTCTCCCAGCTCCCTCGCCGTAACGAGCTTGGTAAGCGCGAGTGCGTTGACGAGAGAGTGTTCGAGGACGTTGGCCTTGTAGATGGCCAGCCCGAAGAGGGCATACAGGGTCTTGTGATCCGTGCCGTTGTCGTACTCGTCGTCCGACTCCGGCTCCTCGCGCCAGGTCGGCTCATGCCTGACCACATACAGTCCATCCATGTCGTCCAGTGTGCTGGTAGGGCGAGCCAACTCGTACTGAATCTGATGACCTGGCTGCCAATGCCCGTGAGCCTGCCGACCCTCGAGGGCGGAGGTGCCTGACCGCAACCCGGGCACGCCCCTGACGGCGACTGGCGCTAACACACATCGACAACTCGACTCGTTATGTCGGTCAAGAAGACCCGCGATGCCTACGCGACGCTCAGGACCAACATCCGCGCAGGGAATCTCGGCAAGCCTGGATCGAACACCCAGGGCAAGAAGAAGCTCTCGGTGGATAGGCAGCCCATAGCGATCGGTTCGAGCGGCGGGAGGTAGCTTGCTCAAAAGCTGGAGCTGTTGATCCGAGGAGGCCCGCCCGTGGCGCAGAGTTTTGCAGGTCCACCGTTCGACCTGGATGACCTGATACCCGAGCTCGCGGCTCTCGGCCGGCGGACGACGCTGCTGTTGCCGAAGAGCGGGTCTCCCAGTGTCCAGGAGAGTTCTCTTGGCGGCCCCATGCTCTGGCCGGTTGACGAGCCTTGGCCCTCCTGCGGACAACCGGGACATTGGGCATGGCCCAACGAGAAGAGCCCGGCCAGGACGATCCCCATGGTGCCGGTGATGCAGCTCTTCGCACGAGACATACCCGAGCTTCAGTTCCCGGAAGGCATGGACGTACTCCAGCTGGTCTGGTGCCCGTTGATCCACCCTCAAGACCAGGCCGGCGCCGCACTGCCGAAGCTCTACTGGCGCAGCGAGACGAACGTGCTCGCCACCGGCGCGCTCCGGGACATCCCCGCCCCGCAGGAGGGTGAGTACGAAGAAGAGTTCATGCCCAGTCCGTGCACAGTGTCCCCCACCTCGGTGAGGGAGTACCCGAACTGGGACCTGCCGCAGAAGCTTCAACAGACCTTGCAACCCCGTATCGACGAGCTCGAAGAGCGCTTCGGTATGGAATACACGCGGTTGGCGTGTGCGCTGCAGAACAAGGTCGGGGGGTATCCAGCCTGGAACCAGTCGCCCGACTGGCCAGCCTGCCAGCGCGGCCACCACATGGAGCACCTCCTCAGCGTCACCCCAGAGGAAGATCTCGACATGGTCATGGGTGACCTCGGAGGTATCTATGTCTTCCTCTGCCGCCAGTGTCCCGAACTCCCCTACGCGCACCGCTACGACTGCTAGAGCGCAGCCACGGAGCCAGCCAGAGGCGTGCCAGATATTGCGGGGAACAACGGGGAACCACGGAAAAGATGCCAGCGGCCGACCGCCCGGGGGACCGCTCCACCTCGGGTCAGCAAGGCAACGAGGGCTCAAGCACACGAGCTTCCCAAACTCAGGCGCCAGACGCGTCTGCACAGCGGGAGCCGTAGGGTTCCGTCCATGGTGACTGCGACTGTCCGCGAGTGGGACGACGAGGAAGGGTGGGGTGTTCTTGACTCACGCGAGACCCCCGGCGGCTGCTTCGGCCACTACGCCGACATCCAGGCGACCGGCTTCCGCACGCTGTCGGCCGGCCAGCAGGTCGAACTCACATGGGAAGCCCCTGGCTTCAAGCAGGACGGGTACGACTACCGCGCGGTGAGCATCGTGCCTCGGACTGTCTGACATCCACAGCTGACATCAACGACGGCGTACGTCCACGGTCCCCAGCAGTCCGCAACGCCACCGCACTCTTCACCGCGACGTGCAGTAGCTCCCGGTTGATCGAACTCCTAAAGCGGGTGTCGCGCACCCGTCCCTGCGTGCGATGTCCAGCACCCGGCGGGCATTGAACTCCTGCACGACACCGTTGTGCGGGCCCAGATCCCTGCGGTCGACATCGAGCGGATCGTAGATCTCGGCCAGCCGCGGGTGCTTATGCGGCCGACAGCAGGCAAAGGACGCGGAAGGGGTGCCCTCCCCAACAGCGGAAGGGCACCCCCAAGGACGGTCAGCGGTGGTCGTAGCGGTCGTGACCCCAACGGCCGTCACGGTGGTGACCCCAACGGTCGCCGTGGTGGTGCCCCCAACGGCCGTCACGGTGGTGACCCCAGCGGCCGTCGTGGTCGCCGCGCCGGTAGTCGTCTCCGTGGTCGTTTCCACGGTCGTGCGTGGCAGGAGATGCCACCGCAGGCGTGGCGGCGGCGCTGGCGCCAGTGGCGCCGCCCACCAGGATGGCGCCCGCGACGCCTAGCGCGGCGGCAAAACGGGAAAGCTGCATTCCATGCTCCTTTCACGGCAGGTACCTAATGCGCCTGCCTGGGTCGGACATACGCATCTTCACGCCCACAATGCACCGTTATGTCCGACTCGCCATCAAGGGCGCCTTATATAGCGAAAAATCGTTGCCTCGGGAACCGATGCCTGGCGTGTCGGCGTCACGCGCGCGCACGAGTGGCCGACCTGTCCACCACGGTGAACTCGCACCTCACGGACCCGCCGAGTTCGCGCTCTCCTACGACCCTCCGCTCCGCGAGTACCTCCACCTGCAGCAGCGCCCGCCCTGACTCGCCCCGCAGCACCAGTCCGGCACATGCCGGTAGGCATCAGTGCCCGTGGGAGTAACCGTGGATAGACCAACGTCGAGTACGCAGAAGCGGCCCTGTGCCCAGCAGCGACGCCATAGGCCCAAAGGCCCTCCGGAGCCGTGTGCACGGTCCTGGAGCGGCGGAGAGCCCTGGTCGATTCCAGAGCCCTCCGTCGTGCATGCGCCGGGCTAGGGGAATGACGATTTCGGCAACGAGGTCCCCTCTTTGCCCCGTTCGAGATCCACGGAGTCAGGTTGTGACAGACGCTGGCCCCGGCATGTCGCAACTCTAAGGGTTGTCCTCAGAGCCCCCGCGAGATCCTTCGCCATGGCATGCAGGTCGCCCGGCGGCAGCTTTTCCTCAGCGAGTAACTCGGATGCCTGTTCCAGAAGTTCACCAGCCATCCCAAGCTGGATTGCTTCGGTGTTGTCGGTCAGGCGGGACAAGTAGCCGTTGAGATCGTCGGTGCTCAAGTAGCAGGACCTGCCCTCAGGATCCGACCACGGGAGGAGCCGCAATTCGTTTGGCGACGTCATCGTTCCCTCTTCATCTCTGGGAGCGCAGGACGGGTGATGAAGTACGCGTCCCCGCGGTGACTTGGCAGGACCAGGAGCGCCGCCTCGACCACGCTCCCGGTGTCGTCGATAGCCACGCGAGTGATGTCGAGGACGGCGAGGGTGGAGCTGATCCGAAGGATCCGCCTCCTCAGGCGTCGGGAGGCGCGCTGTAAGACGCCCCCGGATCTCTGCCAGTGGTGGACAGGAGCCCGGCTGTCGCGCCTCCGCGAAGCAGCCAACTGCGAACACAGACGGCCCCTCAGCTGCGGCTCCGTGCACCACCCCGCCGAAAACCGCCGCTACTGCGCGTGTGGACCGGCAGGCGTGTCGAGATGGCGAACTCGGGCGCGCCCGCCGGAAATGGGGGCGGGGTCAATCGGTACCGGTCTGGGAATTCCTACGCCCCCTCGCCTCAGCTTCGGCCTTCGCCAGGGCTTTGCACCAGTGGCAGTCGCCTGGGTTGTGCCCGTCGCGCTCGGGGGCGTCGAGCCAGTAGCTTCCGTTGAGTTCAGCACGGACGCCGCTGACGTATTCGTCGTGTTCACGTCGGTCGCTCATGATCAACTCAACGCAGCACCCCGCGCTGAGCAGCGGGCACGCATGGGACCCCGACACCCCTGCAACACACTCAGGACATCCATACGCGTTTGTCCCGTTTTGCTCACGGTCCGATGTCTAAGGCTTGTCCCGTAACTGATCTTCGATGAGGCGAGGTCGACCGTCGTTCGGCTCGATCGCCTATCCGGCGAGGGCGAGGTTGTGCAGGCGGGCGATGCCGCTCATGGCGTGGTGTACGCCGTCGCCCTTGAGTCGGCAATCGCGCAGGATCTTCCAGGTCTTCATGCAGGCAAAGGCGTGCTCGACGCGGGCGCGGACCTGTTTGTGGGACTTGTTGTGCGCCTGCTTCCAGTCGGGGAGTTCTTCGTCCTTGCGGCGCCGGTGGGGTATTACGAGGCCGGTGCCTGGATAGCCGCCGTCGGCGATTGTCATCGTGCCGCCGACTGCGGCCTTGGCGCCAGACTCCTCCCATGCCTTGCAGTCGGCTCGGTTGCCGCGAAGGGGTCGGCCGACCACGACGACCAGCCGAGTGTCCGCATCGATGACGACCTGGTGATTGGTGGAGTACCGATAGTTCTTGGACTGTTCGGCCACGGTGTGATCGCGGGTTGGAACGAGAGTTCCATCCACGATGAGTACCGTGTCCTTGCGGAACCGCTTGCGTGGCCGGAGTGCGAGCAGAGGGCGAGGTGGCCGACGATACGGTCGGCTGAAGACTTCGAGACCCCAAACAGCGGGGCGAGCTGGCGCAGAGTCAAGTTGGTACGCCAGTACGTGGCAACCAGCAGCACCCGGTCCTCCAGCGGCAGGCCCCACGGCCGACCCCGACGTACAGCGTCTGCACCTTGACGCCGCACGGCGGTCACCAACTTGCCGAACTGGCGCGGGCTCAGCCCGCTGAAGGGCACTATCCAGGACGGCGCCAACGCCGTGATCACACCAGCCACGCTGTGATCATTTCACTGCTTCCGTGCTGGACCTCGGGTCTTCACCCGGGCTCCCTGCCGCCCGCGAGCCGACGACGCCACCAAAGGTCAGAGCGCCACTGCCGGCGGTCGGCAAACGGGTCGGGAAGGGTGCGCTTGAAGTACACAGTGTCCAGAGAGACCACTTGGCGCTCCAGCTCGGCACGAGCCCGGACAGGCAGCTGCTCCAGGACCAGCTCGAGCACGTCGCGGGCATGCCTCACATCGTCAAAAGAACAGCCGCGGCACGAGCACTCCGCGTCCTGCGGATAGAGAGGCCGACGTCCAGGCGGTTCCAGAAACGCTTGGTAACGCCGCAGCGCACGGTCCGTGGCACCGGGATAGACGTAATAGTCGGCCGACAGCCTCTCTACTCGATGTATCGCGAGGCTGGTGCGGGCAGAGAGCCCGTGGATCCGATCCGGCGGCGGGCCCTCCCAGGCGCGAGGACCATGCTGTTCGACGCGCAGGGCGCCAGGCCGTCTACGCGGCATCGGCCTTTCGGTAGGCAGTCATGGACGTCATCATGCCAGCACCCGAGCCCCCGCGGTCAGGAGTAACGGGACAAGCCTTAGGCCCTCCAGCGACGGATACTTCTGGTAAAGATCACGAGAGCGGCCCGTTTCGCGCTCGCAGGCGCACGGCCCGAACGTCGCGCCCCAGAACGCGGGAACGCCCCGGCGTTGACGGATACGGGGTATGCGAGCACCGGGGCGAGCCTCGCGAGTACAACGATGCCCACGCCTGACACAGCACCCCGCAGCGCCCGCCTGCCCCGCCGGAACAATCCGGCGGGGCATCGTCGTCTCACGGCCCCTCACACAAGCCAACCGTGCGGACTCTCCCGGACGATTGGGCCCTGACGTGGCATTAAGCCCCTGCACTGGACCGGCTGGCGTTGGAGGCGACGGCCACCGCGCAGGTGGCAGCCCGACGAGTCTCGGCAACCCCGGCGTCGACGAGCACGGCCAGTCCCTCGGTGCGGTACAAGCACGGCCCTCGGCTAGCAGGGTGCATCAGTGGTTGACGTCGTCGCGGCGGGACATACGCACCCGTGCACCCCAGTTCCCCCAGCACGTTGTGGCACACCTTCCATAGGAGATCCGTGGTCGCACCGTTCATCATTTCTGAGCGTCGTGCGATCAGCGGTCGCTGCCCGGAGGAGGCGCCCCTCGCGGCTGCACTTCTCCTACGCCCCGACAGACGGCTTCGCCGGCGACCTCCTCCTGGTCGCCATGCGGTCGAGGTGGGCCACCACCCCGGTGTGGAACTTGTGGATTGCTTCGTCGACGCTGCGGATGAATCCGGATTCTGTGTTCCCCCGTTGGGTGCCCATGCCCTTGTACAGGGACAGCCGGAATCCGGTGATCTTCGCCCCGCCCTTCGGGAGGAGATCACCCGGCTCGGGGCGCAGCCGTTCCATCGTTCCCCGGGGTCCTCCCGCATCGCCATCGACCAAGGTCTCGATGTGCAGGTCCGCGGGCGCTTCAGCCAGTTCGCGGACGATGCGTTTGGCCCAGGAGAGTGGGTAGCCCTGCTCCGGGGGCGAGATGTCGATGGACGTGCGGATCTTGCCGGTGCGCAGGTCGGCGGTGACGGCGAGTACTCCTGGTGTCTGCTCGATGCGCAGCTCGGCCTGGAGTTTGCCGTTGTGGCACAACTCGTCGGCCATGCGGGTGCGGCGGGCTACCGCGTCCGTGCCGCGGCGGGCACGCTGCACGGGAAGGACCTTCCGTCCCAGTTCACCCCCCAGGCCCAGCGAGACCTGACGTACCAGACGCTCCCAGCTCTCGACGGCCTCGAGCGCCCGTGGGTCGCCCGGGCCGAGCGTCTCGTCCTGGATCCCGTTGCGGACAGGCACCCATGCCGGCCCCATGTTGTGGAAGCCGTGACAGCCCGAGTTCTCGTGGAGCAGGTAGTGCAGCAACTCCTCCAGGAGCCAGGCGTGTGTGGGGTTCCCGACGCCCTCGTGCCGGATCAGCATCTGCGCCTGATGGGCTACCTCGGCCCAGGACAGATGCCACAGGCTCACCTTGTTCTTCCGCCGCCGGTCGATCTTCACCTCGACCAGCGGGCTGCCTTCCAGCGCCACGTCGTTGGAGAGGGTGATGACCGCCTCGTATCCCCTCCTGGCGGCGATGTCCGAGTAGTCCTGCACCTGCTCGGCCCTGAGCGGATTGCCGTTGGTCTTGGTCTCGACGAGTGCCGTCCACAGCTTGCCCGCTCGCTCCACACGGATGACGCCGTCAGGGCGCCGGGGCGATTCTCCATGGGGCAGCGACACCTCGGTGAAGGTCTCCATACGCCCGGCGGGGGCGCCGAACCCGGCCGTAAGCCGCCGGCCGAGCTCGGGCACCTGCGCCATCACAGCCAGCAGGACCGAGGTGGCGCGAGCCTCCCGGTCGCGGTCACTCTTCAACGCGGACACGGGGAAGAGGCGCGCGCCTCTCCAGGACTCGTTCTCCGCGAGGGACTTCTGCGGCGTCCTGGAAACAGTGACCTTCTTCTTCGACGTGCGCGGACGCACCGGCTTCCTGGCGGGCGCCGCTGCCTCGGCTTCCTGTCGCGGGCCGGGGACAGTCACTGTGACGATGGAGTCCGGCACCGAATCCGGCGCGGGCTTCGGCTGGAGGACGTCAGAGGCCGGGAGCTCCTGGAAGCCTTCCTCCGCCTGCGTGGCGTTCGCCGACTCGGCGTCGTCGTCGATGTCTACGCCATGGTCCCCTGCCAGGGCTGCGAAGCCCGCCTCGTAGCCCTGCCCTACAGCCCGGAATTTCCATTCCTCCCCGCGCCGGTACAGCTCCCCGAAGATCAACGCACTCACGTCACCTGCATCATCGATCGCGAACCGCAGCAGCGGCTCACCGGACCCGTCGCTCAACCTCAGCTGCAGATCCCCGAGTTCGTCGAACCGGGCCGACTCGTACCGGCTCGCCGCGATGAGGATGGTGGCGACATCGCCGGGAACTGCCGTCAAGTCAAAACTGATCCGGTCCTCGCTGCCCTCACCCACGGGCGTTTTACCCAGCAGCTGCACGCTCCCGTCCGGCGCACAGGCGTTGTTGTAGAAGTAGAAGTCGGTGTCGCTACGGACCTTGGCGTTCTCGTCCAGCAGGAGCACGGAGACGTCAGCGTCCCCCTCACCCGTGGGACTCACCCATCCCAGACTGACGACCACCGAATCGACGTCGTCGCCGCTCAAGCCCCTCAGCCCGACGTTGGCCCCCTTGACCATCTCGTACATGCGGCCTCCCAACCGATCATCCAGGTACGAGGAACCCCCCTCACTCACCCCGTCGACACATGTGCGCATATGGTGAGCCTGGCGTGAAGAAACCGAGCATATCGGGTGGCAGGGGAGGCTGCGCCCTCGCTTCGCCAGGATTGGTCGCGAGCGTGCCGGAAGCCGGTCCTGCCTGCGCCGCGTGAAAATCTCGGTTCTGCCAGATTCACGAATCCTGCCCACCTGGGCACTCGACGCCGGACAGCCGCAGGCGGGCCGGGTCACGTCCGTGGTAGTGGTGTATTGACGGCCACTCGGTGATCTCGTTTTGAGGCTATGCGGTGAGTTCGGTGGGCAGGTCGGTCTCGCTGGTTTCTGACTCGATCGGGTGGAGGCGGGCCTTGGCCAGCAGGTCGAGTCCCATGTAGCGGCGGGCTTCGGTCCACTCGTCGTTCTGCTCGGCCAGCACCGGGCCCACCAACCGGATCAGGGCCGTGCGGTCGGGAAAGATCCCGACCACGTCGGTGCGACGGCGGATCTCCTTGTTCAGCCTCTCCTGCGGATTGTTCGACCAGATCTGCCGCCAGATCTCACGTGGGAACGCGGCGAACGCCAGCAGGTCGTGCTGGGCAGCGTCCAAGTGGGCGGCAGCCTTGGGGAACTTGGCCTCCAGTGCATCCAGGACGTGCTGCATCTGGGCCTGGACCGCCTCCGTGTCGGGCTGTTCGAAGACAGTCCTCAGCAGCGTCGCCACCCAGGGCTGGGCCGATTTCGGAACCTGGCTCAGCAAATTTCGGGCGTAGTGGGTGCGACACCTTTGCCACGATGCGCCAGGCAGAACTGCGCCGATCGCGTCGACGAGGCCGGCGTGTGCGTCGGAGACGACGAGCTGGACGCCGGACAGACCTCGAGCCATCAGGGACCGCAGGAAGGCGAGCCAGCCGGACCCGTCCTCGCAGGTGGCGACGTCGATGCCGAGGATCTCGCGGTGCCCGTCGGCATTCACGCCGACCGCGATCAGTGCGTGGACGTTGATGATGCGGCCGCCCTCGCGGACCTTCTGAGCCAGTGCGTCGACCCAGACAAACGCATAGGGCCCGGCGTCGAGCGGCCGGTTGCGGAACGCGGCGACCTGCTCGTCCAGGTGCTTGGCCATCGCGCTAACCTGGGACTTCGACAGCTGGGTGACGCCGAGGGACTCGGCGAGCTTCTCGACTCTGCGGATGGAGACGCCGAGCAGGTAGGCGGTGGCGACCACCGAGATGAGGGCCTGTTCGGCCCGCCGGCGTCGTTCCAGGAGCCAGTGCGGGAAGTAACTGCCCTGCCGCAGCTTGGGAATGGCCAGTTCGACGGTGCCGGTGCGGGTGTCCCACTCGCGCGGGCGGTAGCCGTTGCGGTGGTTGACGCGTTCGTCGCTGACCTGCCCGTATTCGGCGTTGCAGAGGGCGCCCGCCTCCGCGGACATGAGCGCGTCGGCGAACGTCTTGACCATCGCGCGCAGTAGATCGGGACTCGCCGCGGCGAGGTTGTCTTCCGCGAGGGCGTGCAGGGGCAGACTGTCTGGTGCGGTCATCGTGCTGATCTCCTTCGAGGCTTCGACACTTCGAAGATCAGCCGGTGGCCGTTCATCTATGCGGGCACCATCCCGATGCCGGAGCAAACCCCCGGATCAGGTCGAACCCGTACACCATCTCCATGGACGCAACCGCGGGCCGGAATGGGAGCCACACTCATGGGGTTTCGCGGGGCTGCTCAAGGACGTTGAATCGGCCGAAAGTTGATCGGTTTTACCGCCCAACGCGCAAGTCGCTTCCATTCGGACGGATGGATGAGCGGCTCTCGCTGGCCGAAACTCCATCACCCTCAGCGATCGCATCCTTACGTCATGTCAGTAGCGCGTGCTGTCATACGACCTGCGCGAGGACATGCCAACGGATCTGGACAGAGGGGGATTTCGATCATGACGGCACAGGTGAAGGCACACATACGCGCCGAACCCAGATTCGGTGGTGACGCCAAGCGTTCGCCGCGAAACGCCACTACTGCCGCCCCGGCCCCGTGGGGGGCGACCAGGTGAGCCGCCGCTGCCCCACACGGCGCACCGTCCGCCGCCGTCCGACCCGTCGCTCCAAAAAGCAGGACGAGCAGATCGCTCTGCTGGTCGGCGCTGTCGTTGCGGTCGGCCTGGCGGCTGCCGCCGTGCAGTGGCTACTCGCTCACTGGTGGCTCCTCGCCCTTATGGCCGTGATTGCCTCGGTCGCCGGCGGCTTCTGGCTCCAGCAGGCCCGACAGCGAGCCAAGTGGCAACGCGTACGCGCCCAGGCCCTGCGGATGCGCATCGCCGAGTTTGACGCTCTGGACCACCGCGCATTTGAGTTCGTCATACGGGACTTGATGCGCCGCGACGGCTGCGCGGCCGAGCAGATCGGCGGCGCCGGTGACGACGCCTGCGACGTACGGGCTACTGACCCAGTCGGTCGCATCTGGGCAATTCAGTGCAAGCACCGCCGCGACGGGGACCGTGGCTCGGCCGTCGGCGTCGGGGTGCTGCAGCAGGTCAACGGCACTGCCCGGCAGGTTCACGGCGCGGACATCGCGGTCGTCCTCACCAATGGCCGTTTCTCCTCGAAGGCCATCCCATGGGGCCGGGAGCACCGTATCCACCTGGTGGACCGTCGCGTACTGGGCGAATGGGCCGCCGGATCACGACCTCTGTGGGATCTGCTTGATCGCATCCCACCGCCGCGCCGCCCGACGGCACTGTCCTGACCAGAGGAGGGAGTTGGCTCAGTGATCCTGACGCTCAACGTGGCGGTCCTGCTTGCCGTGATCATCTACTTCCGCATACGCCGCCGCGTGCAGGCCCGAAGCCGATCCGACCAATGGCTGACCGTGTCCATCGTGCTGGTATTCGGCGTGCTGATCGCGCCGACCGAGTTCGGCCAGGGAATCCTCCATGTCCTGGGTGATGTCGTGAAGAACATCTCTGAGCCCGCCAGCCCATGAGATCCCGGACCGCACCACCACGGGAGCGGTGACGACCTATTGGCGGGGCGCGACGAGGGCGGCCCGCCTACCGGGCATATCTGCCCAGACTTCCACCAGTTCGCCGGGGCAGACGGGAATACCCCCGGAAAGACTGGTGCGCCGCCGAACGGCATGGCCAACGTACGACGCCCTGGAGGAAGAACCGCTCCGGGCCAGACCCCTCATGAGGGGGAGGAGTCACACCGACTCGCAGAACCCGATGTACTGGGTTAGCCCCGCGCCTCTGGCCGGTTACGACGGCTCTCTCGCCCAACGAATCGACGACACATTGCTGTATTCACACCCGTCCCGTAAGCCATCCAGCGGCTCAGCCTTTACAGCCACACCCGAAGCCCGGGCCCTCCGATCCTACGAACGACCAGAGCAGCCCCACGTCAAGAAGGCAGGACAACCTTTGGGCCACCTTGGCGCGTGCCACTGACGTCGACATCAGCTCCCGTGACGGCAGGTTCATACGGTGCTGGTGAACGGGGCCGGGCCGGGGAGCCGCGCGTCGGGACCGGGGCTGCGCGCTGAGGTGTCTGTGACGCTGATGGATGTACACCGTGTGCCGGAACGACCCGGGCGCTTTACGTTCGGTAGTGCTCCGCCGCAACCGCGGCCGGGACCGCGAGCGAAAGTGTTGCTGATGACCCGTTACCCGAAGACCCGTCAGTACAGATTGCCCGTCAGGATGCTGGCGGTGGCCCTTACCGGTGTCCCGGTACTCCTGCTCGGCGCCGGATCCGCCGAGGCGT
Organism: Streptomyces sp. NBC_00009; assembly: GCF_045040855.1. Taxonomy (NCBI): domain Bacteria; kingdom Bacillati; phylum Actinomycetota; class Actinomycetes; order Kitasatosporales; family Streptomycetaceae; genus Streptomyces; species Streptomyces sp. NBC_00009. The sequence goes on along the minus strand of NZ_CP108312.1, from coordinate 7,971,100 downwards.
CCGCGCCGTGGGCCGGCGCAGGCCTCGGCTGGGACACCATCGCCGAGTGTGAGTCCTCCGGGAATTGGCGCGCCAACACGGGGAACGGCCACTACGGAGGTCTGCAGTTCACTCAATCGAGCTGGGGGGCGGCCGGGGGCCTGAGGTACGCGTCCCGGGCCGATCTGGCGACAAGAAGTGAGCAGATTGCCACGGCGAGACGGCTCGCTGCCAAGCAGGGTATGGGTGCCTGGACGTGCGCAAAGCGGTGACGAGTCACTCCCGGGGCGGCGTCGTACGACGTACTGGCGACCTGAAACCAACCGCGGCCTTCTGCTGGTCGCCCGGCGGTCAGCGCGCCGTCGCCGAGGCTGGCAGGTGATCGCCGATGCGCACCCTGTTCTGACGGATCGAAGAATTGGCGAGCTGGAGGGCGAGGCCATGTCGCCGCTCGTCGCGTACTGCCGCACTGGTGAACGACGCCGAAGGGGTCTGGTCGGTGTGACCGGGACCGGGTCGGTGAGCAAGGACGCCGGATTCTTCCGGCACTGGCCCGCATGGACCCGGAACAGTCGCCGCCCGTCATCTACGACCGCCCCATTGGGCTGAGCCTGTTGTTTGGGCAAGGGTGGTCTGCAGGCACCACCGCGCGACGCCGACCTGCTCGGAGACGAGGAGCGCGGACCCGGCGGCCAGGGCCCGGCGGACCGACGCCTCGCCGTCGGCCAGGACCAGTGCCCGGCAGGATCTCCCCGGTCGCGATCCCGGGCAACCATTGCTGCTTCTGCTCCTCGGTGCCGTGCGAGAGGATCACCTTGCCGACCAGTCTCGGCCTCCTCGCGAGCCCTGCGGAGGCGGGGACTCGGACGTCACTCAGGAAGAGCTCGGCGGTGCCCTGGCCGCGCAGCCCCCACGGGGCCGACGCGCGACGAGGACTGCCTCTTCGTCACCATCTTCCACGGCCCCTGCTGGTGCTGCGGCACGACTTCTGGTCGTCATTCAGCGCGAGGTCCATGACGTCCCTTCGATCCTGTTGCCGTCCTGGCGTCGATGCGGCGGTGCCGGGAGATCGACGCGCGCTGGTACGGGACATCGCCCCAAAAGGGCGTGATCGAGGGCGCGGTGGAGTTCCGGCGCCAGCTCGATGACTTCGCCGGCGTGGTGGCCGCCCCCACCTACCGCACCCAGCTGGACGACGGGCTGCTCGACATCCGTGCCGTGGAGGCCAGTACCCCGCTGGCCCGCACACGGCTGCTCTTCGCCGTCCTGACCGGGACCTGCATAGTTCCCGGGTGCTGACGACCGCGCAGGTGTGCCGGCTAGACCTGGAAGTCCTGCGGGGCGAACAGCACTTCGCGTACGACGGCGAGGTCACGGACGCCACCTACCAGCGCCTCGTCCTCGACAAGATCCCCAAGGCGCTCACCCTGTACCGCCCTGCCGACCTGACCAGTGGCTGCGCTGACACCAGGCATCAGACGAAGGAAGGCAGCCGAACGGCAGGAGGTTCCCGTCGCCCGGCCGCCGTCGCCTGCCGCGTGTACTGAGCCACGTCATAGCGCGACAAGGGCGCCCACAGCGCAGCCTGAGGATCAGGGCGCGCAACGCGCGGTGGAGCCTGGCGCCGAGGCTCGAGGCACCTGTGCGCAACGGCGGCCGTCCGCCCCAGCACTGAGGTTCGGTACGATCCGCACTTCTGCGTACCGGGGAGGGACCATGGCCGAGAGCGGCGGTGCCGAAGGCACCAACAACAGCGCGGGAACCTATGACGATGTCGTGGACGAACAGACCGCGGTCCAGCTGGTGTACCGGCCCCAGTCTGCCGACGCACTGGTCGGCCTGCGGGTCCGCGAGCGGATCAAGCGGACCGGACTACTCCTGCGAGGTGTGTTCCTCGCCCTGTGGGTGGGGCAGTGGCTGCTCTCCACCGTGGGCCGCGGGAGTATCGACGTGGTCTCGACAGTCCTGTTCTTGTTCGTCGTACTGGTGGTGTGGGGGTATCCGCGGCTACAAGCCGCACAAGTGCAGCGGATCGTCGGGTGGCAGGGCGAGTACCGCGCCACCGTGTCTCCGGCCGGGATCACCTGCCGTACAGACCACAGCACTCTGATCCAGAAGTGGTCCGTCTTCCAGGGCTACCGGGAGACGGCAGGTCACTTCGTCCTGCTCAGCCGGGACCCCAACATCTCGTGGCTCGGCGTCCTTCCCAAACGGGGCGTGCATGAAGGTGAGGGCCTCGACCGGCTGCGAGCCATCCTGGACGAGCACACCCCTCGCGTGTGACGGACGTCAACTACCCGGCTGAAGGGCCAGGCTTGGAGGTAGAGCCCAACTGGCTGCTGGGTGGCCTCCTCCGTCCAGCACCCTAGACGGGTGCAGGGGCGTGTGACTCCGCCCCGCTTCGCCACAACTTCCACGCACGAGCACCGATGTTGCGGGAGGCATTGAGGTCTGCGTGATCAACGCGCCTGTGGGGCGAACATTTCTGGTCCCCCTCGTACTTCGCGGACTCCGCCGGCGGAGCACCGCTTTCTGTGATCAAGGAGTACATCGAGCAGCAGATACGCCCGCTGTACCGCGGGCGTCAGAGCAGTCCAGAGAAGCCATTCCTCCCGAGCCCTAAAGGTCCGGGATTCCTGGCTAGGATTCCTGGCTGAGGGATGTCGCGTAACTGCTTGTCGGCTGATGGAGCCGACTGCCATGGCGGTGCTCCGTAGCACTCGCCTGCGTGCCGGCAGTGTTGTCAGTGCTCCGGGATACGGTGCGGTCGATGGGCCGGACGGAGATCGTAAGGGACTCGCGGCCATGGGGGGGGTGGGTCGGACAGGCCCCGGCAGCCAGCTCGGGACTGGAGATGTTTTGCTGTGCATCCACCCCCCACCTTCACCATCCAAGGGCTGATCCGCGCCGCTGTTCGCGAGTGAGGCGAACTTGGCGTGCCAGCGAGGATCCCCTGGAGACCGCGCGCCGCGAAACGGCCGAGGAGACCGGGCTCGACCTCGGCCAGGGCGCACCGCGCCTGCTGCTGACGCACTACCTCCACCCCGGGCCGCGTTGGCCCCTCGGCAAGATCGGCTTCATCTTCGACGGCGGCTGGCTCACCTCTGAACAGCTGCACCGGTTCCGCCTCGATCCGGCAGAACACGACATGTGGGCCACCCACGACCTCGACCAGTGGCGACGCCTGATGGGCGAGGTGCCCTTCGCCCGCCTGAACGCCATCGAGCAAGCGCGTCGCGGCCAGGGCCCGAACTACCTCGTGACCGGCCCATAATCCCTGCCTCCCAACCACCAACCCTGCGATTGGTCAAGGAAGTTCCCGTGTCAGTTGAGGACATCAATGCCAATGCCTGGACGGTCTACGGCCAGCGTCAGCTAAACCGTGCGTTCATGCCGCCGGTGCCTGAGCAGCTGAACTGGACCCCGTGGGAAGAAGTCGGCCCTGGGGCCGAGATCCTCGGTGAGATCGCCGGGAAACGGGTGCTGGACATCGGCTCCGGGGCCGGCCATCACGCCGTGCACCTGGCACGTGCCCACGGTGCGCGCATGACAGCGATCGAACAGTCCCCCACCCAGCACCAGCGTGCCGTCGGCACTCACGCCGACGTCCAAGGAGTCGAGTTCGTCCAGGGCGAGGTCGTCGACTACCTTCACACCGCCGAGCCTTTCGACGCGGCGTACGCCATCGGCACCCTGGCCTTCACCGACCCGCACCGCATCCTGCCCGCCCTGCGCGCGGGGCTGCGCCCCGGTGCCCCGCTGATCCTCTCCCTCTTGCACACCGATCTGCACGATCGCGGCCCGTCCACGACGGTCGCACCCCGGGAGCAGATGATCCTGCTGCGCGACGACCCGCCGCTGGCCACCCAGATGTGGGTACTGGCACCCCAGCTGTGGGAAGACCTGCTCACCGAGCACGGCTTCCGAGTCGAGGCGATCGACCTGCTGCACCATCCCGACGACAGAGCGGCCGTCGTGCAGCAACTCATCCGCGCCCGCCGCCTTCCCGAACGGCCCGCACACGTCTCCAGCCGCCCACGCAGCAGCCGACCTCCCGCACCGCACGCGGCCGTCGGTGTCGGCGCCATCCTCCTCAGCGACCAGGGCCTCCTTCTGGGCCGCCACCGTCGCGCCACACTCGAACTCCCCGGCGGCACCGTCGAGCCCGGCGAATCCTTCGAAGAGACGGTGGTCCGCGAACTCCGCGAGGAAACCGGGCTGAGCGCCCGCCTGGACGACATCACGCTCCTGGGCACCCTCGTCGACCACGTCGGTGACGTCCTGCGAGTCACCATCGGCGCTCTGGTCCATTCCTGGCAGGGCCAACCGGGCACGCAGCCAGACGAGAGCGTCGGCGACTGGGCCTGGTATCCCCTCGACCAGCTGCCCGACGGCCTCTTCGTGTGCAGCGCCCAGATCCTCACCTCTTGGCGCCCCGGCCTCCCCATCGACCACCCCCCGGCCCACTTCACACCCTTCGCATCCGGCACAGCGCCCTCAACCGCCGCGTTCGGCGCCGGCACATGACCTCCACCGCGGACTCGAGCCTGGGGCGGCACCGAGACTTCCGCCTCTACTGGACGGGCCAAGCCCGTGGGTCACGATCGCCTGGTGCGTCGCCCTGACCGCGCTCGGCTACCGCCGGTCGACGGCTCAGTTCAACCGCGCCCCGAAGTAGCCGGCATGGCCGCACCGGCGGCTTCCCACAATCAGCGACCCGGAACCGCACCAGGGCGGCGCGCTCCGACCCCTCGTCGGACGGTGCCGCCCTTTCGGCGTTCCCGGACCGTGTCCCCTCAAAGGCGATCCCCGAAGGTGCGGAATCCCTCCGCTCCATCGGGCCGCATAGCGGCCGCTCAGCTCGGGTCAGCAGCAGGCACAGCCGGAGGCACAACCGCACTGGCCCGCCTCGGACTTGACGCCGAGCGAGCCGGTCTCCAACAAAGCGACGGTGAGGCGCCCCGGCTTGGGCTGGCGGCCCACAGGCAGCCGCTCTGGCGGGGAGCACCGGGGCGAATGGTTTCCACAGCGAACACCGGGTTGAGAGGCTCTACGAGTTCCTTGGTGGCCACGACCACGAGACGCGTTGGGGCGTCACCATCCAGCAGGGCACTCACGTACTCGATGGCCTCCGCAGGCGACAGTACCGGCAGCGTCTGGCGCAGGGTTCGCACAGCGTGCATGCGTCCGTGCGTAGCGGCGACTCCGCGTATCGCGTCGTGCAGATCGTCCACTGCGGTGCGTACCGGTAGCCCCCGTATCCGGGCTCGGCAGTCGGCCTCCCACGCTCCGGTTTTCGCGGAGAGGACGCCGATCTGGTGCAGGCCTCCGTCGACACGGTCGACCAGGTACGGCCCGTTACCGATCAGCATGAACTTCCAGGGCTTCGGCGTAGTCGGATGGTGTCCGGTTCATGACGGTCTGTCGGGTGGGAAGCCCTGGGAGTAAGACAGTGACGGTGTGTGGTCTCAGCCCCGGACCCCGAGCTGGAGAAGAGGTACCACCCGTCACGAACGGGGACTGCATCTGCTGGATCCGCTGGCATCCGCTGGCCCCGACTTTACGTCGTGATCGAAGGACCTGATCCGCTCCGCCACCACGACCGCCGCCCGCCTGTTGCGCGAGGAAGGCCGGATCGGCACACTCGCCGTCGGCGCACACGCTGACCTGCTCGTCCTCGAAGGCAACCCGCTCGAGGACATCTCCGTCCTGACGAAGCCTCGGGAACATCTCCGGCATGTCATCAAGCCAGGCACGCCCATGTGACGTACGCGAGCACCCACGGCACGCTTCGGTCGATGCCGCGGGAGCGCTCATGGCGCGTCGCCACCGCTTGAGGGATGGGCCCGGCCCGTCCGTGGAGAGCAAGGAAGGCGTAGAAAACAAGAAGGGCAAGGAGGCCTTTCCACTCCTTGCCACTCTCAACTTATAGCGCACTGGGGGGCTTGCGGCAAGGCCCCCACCATGCCGCACAATCGCTGGCCGAGGCCCGTACCTGCGGAAATGGGAGATCAACGAAGTGCATGTGTTGTTGTCGGTTGATGGGTCGTGCGGTGGCGTCGAGCCGGTGGTGGGACTCGCGTCGCCGGTGTGGACGCTCGGTGCCGAGGTTCGCGTGTGCGCACCGTCGGACTTCGCAGGCATGACCTCGGATCGGAGCTGATGACATTGACCTCCACGACCACCAGTGCGTTCGACCTTCCCGAGCGTCTCTCCTCCAAGGCTGATGCGACCCTGATCGCCGGCGACGAGGCGCACTTCGCGGCCATCGCGAGCAGCCTCGAACAGACGATCACCGAACTCTCCGACCGTCTCGACGCCCTGCGCAGGGCCCCCGGCGGCATCGGCCGCGAGGCGATGGACCGGGACTCGGAGATCCACCGGCTGACCGGCCGCCTGCGCGCCCTGCGCCGCTTCGGGCTGGATCTGTGCCTGGGCCGTGTCGTCGGCGCGGACGACACCGAGCCCCTGTACATCGGGCGGCTCGGCCTCACCGACAGCGAGGGGCGCCGGCTGCTTGTCGACTGGCGCTCCCCCGCCGCCGAGCCGTTCTTCGGGGCGACCCACGCCAACCCGATGGGCCTGGCGAGCCGCCGCCGGTACCGCTGGACCGGCGGCCGGATCAGCGACTACTGGGACGAGGTGTTCACCGCCGACGGCCTGGAGCAACGCGCCGCGCTCGACGATCAGTCCGCGTTCATCGCCAGCCTGGGCAGCAATCGGTCGGCCCGTATGCGCGACGTCCTCGGCACCATCCAGGCGGACCAGGACGCCATCATCCGCGCCGGTTCGCGCGGCGCCCTCGTCGTCGACGGCGGCCCCGGCACGGGCAAGACCGTCGTCGCCCTGCACCGCTCCGCGTACCTCCTCTACTCCGACCCGCGCCTCAGTCACCGCCGGGGCGGTGTGCTGTTCGTCGGTCCGCACCGGCCGTACCTGGACTACGTAGCCGATGTCCTGCCCAGCCTCGGAGAGGACGGCGTACAGACCTGCATCCTGCAGGACCTCGTCACCGAGGGCGCCGCAGCGACCGTGGAGACCGACCCGGACGTGGCCCGTCTGAAGGCCTCCGCGGACATGGTGCAAGCGATCGAGAAGGCCGTCAGGTTCTACGAGGAGCCGCCCACCAAGGGCATGACCGCCACGACGGCCTGGTCCGACATCTGGGTGAGCGCCGACGACTGGGCCGAGGCCTTCAAGGCGCCGGGTCCGGGCGCTCCGCACAACGAGGCGCGCGAGCAGGTCTGGGAGGAACTGGCCTCGATCCTCATGGACAAGCAGGGCATGGACGAGGACGAGGACGGCGTCTCGCCCGATCTGTTCCTGCGCTCGCTGCGGCAGGACCGGGATCTGGTCGCGGCCCTCAACAGCGCGTGGCCGCTGCTCGAGGCCGCCGACCTGGTCTCCGACCTGTGGACGGTCCCCGCCTACCTGCGCATGTGTGCCCCCTGGCTCGACCGCGACGACGTGGCGAAGTTGCAGCGCAAGGACGCCCCCCAGGCCTGGACGGTGTCCGACCTGCCGCTCCTGGACGCGGCTCGCCAGCGGCTCGGTGACCCGGAGGCTGCGCGGCGCAAGCGGCAGCACGACGCCGCGGTCGCCGCCGAGCGGGAGCGCATGGCCCTCGTGATCGACGACATCATCTCGGCCGCCGACTTCAACTCGGCCGGCGACGACAGCGAGGGCGCGGTGCGGATGCTGCGCGGGAAGGACCTCCAGGACAGCCTGATCGACGAGAGCGCGCTGCCCACCGCCGACCCGGACCGCCTCGCGGGACCGTTCGCGCACATCGTCGTGGACGAGGCGCAGGAACTGACCGACGCGGAGTGGCAGATGCTGCTCCTTCGCTGCCCGTCCCGGAGCTTCACCGTCGTCGGTGACCGCGCCCAGGCGAGGCACGGGTTCACGGAGTCGTGGGAGGAACGCCTGGAGCGGGCCGGGCTCGACCGGATCAAACCGGCCTCTCTGAGCATCAACTACCGCACTCCGGAAGAGGTCATGACGGAAGCCGAGCCGGTCATCCGGACCGAGCTCCCCGACGCCAACGTGCCGACGTCCATCCGCAGCAGCGGCATCCCCGTCGTCCACGGACCGGTCACGGACCTGGACTCGATCCTCGACACATGGCTCGCCGCACACGACGACGGGATCGCCTGCGTCATCGGCGACCCCGCGTTCCGGGCGACGTCACGCGTCCGGTCCCTGACCCCGGAGCTGTCGAAGGGCCTCGAGTTCGACCTGGTCGTCCTCGTCGACCCGCAGGAGTACGGCGACGGTATCGAAGGAGCCGTCGACCGCTATGTGGCGATGACCCGGGCGACGCAGCAGCTCGTCATCCTGACGAGTTCCTGAGCTGGGAGAGGCCGGTGTGATCGCCGGCGAAGGGTGCGTGCCCGAGCCCTGCCGCGTACGTGGCGGGCTCGGGCACACCGTCGTACCGGTCAGCGTGCCTCAGGTGCGGTCGTCGACGAGACGGACCGGCTCCTCCTGACCCACCAGGGCACGCGGCATCGGCAGTCCCCCGTCGGACTCCGGAGTCAGCAGGTGCGCGGCGACGGCCGCCCGGCCTTCGTGGAAGCCGAGGTCCATCGGAGCCTGTCGGGGTCATTGCCCCGGACGCCCGCGTGACCTCCGGTTGCGCGAGCACCCACCGCGCCGGGGAATGGCCAAGAGAGGAACACCACCCACGTAAGGAACACCCCATGCAGAACGTCCGCCTCAACAACGACGTCGAGATGCCGATCCTCGGATTCGGCGTCTACCAGATCCCGCCCGAACAGACCGAGCAGGCCGTCAGCGACGCCCTCGCCGCCGGCTACCGGTCCCTCGACACCGCGGCCGCCTACGGCAACGAGGAGGCCGTAGGCCGTGCGATCAAGGCCAGCGGCATCCCGTGCGAGGAACTTTTCGTCACCACCAAGCTGTGGATCTCCAGCGCCGGCGAGGAGAACGCCAGGCGCGCCTTCCACACCTCGCTCCGAAAGCTGGGCCTCGACCACCTCGACCTGTACCTGATCCACCAGCCCTTCGGCGACGTCTACGGCTCCTGGCGTGCCATGGAGGCCTTGCACCGCGAGGGCGTCGTCCGGGCCATCGGCGTCTCGAACTTCTACCCCGACCGGCTCGTGGACCTCATCGACCACAACGAGATCACTCCGGCGGTCAACCAGATCGAGACCCACCCGTTCAACCGGCGCACTGCCGACCAGGAAGTCATGCGCGAGCGCGGGGTCCAGATCGAGTCCTGGGGGCCCTTCGCCGAAGGCCGCAACAACCTCTTCTCCGACCCGGTGCTCAGCGGGATCGGCGCCGCGCACGGCAAGTCCGTGGCGCAGGTCGTGCTGCGCTGGCTCATTCAGCGGCGCGTGGTCGTGATTCCCAAGTCGGTCCGCGCCGACCGCATGGCGGAGAACCTCGACGTCTTCGACTTCGAGCTCACCGACGACCAGATGGCATCCATCGACGCCATGGACACGGGCAAGTCCCTGTTCTTCGACCACCGTGACCCAGAGGTCGTCAGCCGCTTCGGCAAGCTCCAGCCGAACACCTGACCCGCGCGCTCCGGCTTGGACCCCGCTGCGCGCCCCGACTCAGGGCATCGGCAGGACGATCTTGCCGTGGGCCTGGCGCGTGCGCAGGCGCTCGGCCGCCGTGTTGGCCTGGTCGAAGGGCGGGGTGCTGTCCATGACCGGGCGGATACGTCCGTCTGCCACCGCGGGCAGCACCTGGGGCGTCAACTCGGCCATGGCTGCGCCGAGTTCGGCCGCGCGTGTGATGCCGAACGACACCCGGCGCAGGCGCAGGTGCCGGTAGGACAGGGCGTCCAGGTCGATGTGGACCGTGCCTGGCCCAGCCGGCCGATGTTGACGATGTGGCCGTCGACGCGGGTGGCGGGCAGGCAGTCGGCGAAGGTCTGTCCGCCGACATGGTCGAGGACGAGACTCTCCCCCTTGGCAGCACAATGCTTCAGTGCTCACACTCACCGACATCGCCGGGGACCCGCTGGTCCTGACCAGCCGCCTGCGCCTGCGCGACGGTTCGAAGGCCGTACTGCGCCCTCTCGTCCACGCCGACGCGGAGCGCCTGGCCGGCTTCCTCGAGGGACTCACCCCGGAGTCGAGACGGCTGAGCACCTTCGACGGATACGACCTCGCGGCGGCCCGCGAACTGTGTGACGCGATCGCGCGCTACGACAAACTGCGGCTGGTGCTGGAGGACGAGTCCTCGGCGCACATCGTCGGCCTGTTCGAGCTCAGCCTCGCGCTCACTGCGGGCGACATCGCGCGCTACCGGGCCGCCGGGATCCACCTCACCGAGCAGACCGACTGCCGGTTCGGCCCCACGCTGGCCGACGCCTACCAGGGCAGCGGGGTGGGCTCGCTCGTCCTGCCGCTCGTCATGGAGGCCGTACGACGGCTCGGCAGGACGCGGGTCATCCTGTGGGGCGGCGTACTCGCCGACAACGCGCGGGCGCTGCGCTTCTACGAGAAGAACGGGTTCCAGCTCGTCGGTCCCTTCACCGGACCGGACGGCACACCGTCGCTGGACATGATCCTTTCACTTGCCTGCGCCTGGCATCACAGCCCATCTGACCTGCGCAAACACTGAGGCCGGTCACGGGCCCGGCGCCGGAGGCGGACTCGTCCTCAGGTCCCGGCCTCCACCCCCCTCCTGCACCCATCGCTCTACAAAAGGGGTCTGGCGGTCATACCGGGGGATGACCGGCCGCAGCGTCCGACTACCGCAGGCGTGGGCCGGAGTCCGTCCCGGAGTCTGACATCCGGGCTCCGGAATGCGGCGACGATAGAGGGAGAAATCCTGCTGACTTCCCTGACGTGCCACGGGCACCGCCGGGCGGTCGCGCCTGCCTCCGCCTCCACCCGACGGGAGTCTCTTTCGCCGTGGCTACCTTCCTTTACAAACTAGGGCGCCTCTCCTTCAGGCGGCGCCGCTATGTGGCACTGCTGTGGGTGCTGCTCCTGGGCGGCATCGGATACGCGTCCTCGGCCGCGCCGGCGCCGCCCGCCGACTCGTTCTCCATGCCGGGCACGGACTCCCAGAAGGCCTTCGACCTGCTCGACGAGCGCTTCCCCGCCGCCAGCGCGGAGGGCGCAACGGCCCGCGTCGTCATCCGCGCGCCGGAGGGCGAGAAGATAACCGACCCCGCCGCGAAGGCGGAGGTCAACCAGCTCGTCGCGGCGCTCGGCAAGGGGCCGCAGGTCGCCGGCGTGGCCGACCCGTACAAGGCGAACGCCGTCAGCAAGGACGGCACCACCGCGTACGCGTCCGTCACCTACAAGGTGATCTCGACGGAGCTCACGGACAAGACGCATGACGCGCTGACGGACGCCACCGACAAGACCCGCGCCGAGGGCTTCACGGTCGAGACGGGCGGTGACGCCGTCCAGGCCGAGCAGGAGATGGGCGGATCGGCCGAACTCATCGGCATCGCTGTCTCCGCGGTCGTCCTCGTCATCACCTTCGGCTCGCTGATCGCCGCCGGACTTCCGCTGCTGACCGCCATCATCGGCGTCGGCATCGGTGTCTCCGGCATTGCCGCCCTGGGCAGCGTCCTCAACCTCTCGGGCACGACCTCGACGCTGGCGATGATGATCGGGCTCGCGGTCGGAATCGACTACGCCCTCTTCATCGTCTCCCGCTACCGCGCCGAGATCGCCGAGGGCCGAGAACCGGAGGAAGCAGCGGGCCGGGCCACCGGAACCGCGGGCTCCGCCGTGGTCTTCGCCGGGCTGACCGTGATCGTGGCTCTCGCGGGTCTGTCGGTCGTCAACATCCCCATGCTCACCAAGATGGGCCTCGCGGCCGCGGCCACCGTGGCCATCGCCGTACTCATCGCGCTCACCATGATCCCCGCGCTGCTCGGCTTCGCGGGCAAGCGCGCCCTGCGCCGCAAGGACCGCAAGAACCTCAAAAGCCGCGCGGACAGCAAGGACAGGGGCCTCACGAAGCCGGGCGCCACGCACAGCGCCACGGACGCCAAGAACACCAAGCCCAACCTCGGCACCCGCTGGGCGCGCCTCGTGCTGCGCCGTCCCGTCACCGTGCTGCTGATCGGTGTACTCGGCCTGGGCGCGGTCGCCATCCCGGCGACAAGTCTGGAACTCGGGCTGCCCGACGAGGGGACATCGGCGCCGGACACCACGCAGCGCAAGGCGTACGACCTGCTGTCCGAGTCGTTCGGGGCGGGTTTCAACGGCCCGCTGATGGTCACCGTCGACACGGGCGGAACGAAGGACGCCGCTGCCGCCGCCAAGACGGTGGGCACGTCCCTCGCCAAGGTGGACGGCGTCGCGGCGGTCACGCCCGCCTCGGTGAACCCGGCCGGTGACACCGCGATCATCACGGTCGTCCCGACCACAGGCCCGAGCGACCACAAGACCGAGGAACTCGTCAAGACGATCCGCTCCCAGGCGAGCGGCCTGGAGGCGGACACCAAGTCCGATGTCCTGGTCACCGGGCAGACGGCGATGACCATCGACTTCTCGCAGACCCTCGACGACGCCCTCCTGCCCTACCTGGGTCTCGTCGTCGGGCTCGCCTTCCTGCTGCTGATGCTGGTGTTCCGCTCGGTTCTCGTCCCGCTGAAGGCGGCCCTGGGCTTCCTGCTGTCGGTCGCCGCGGCGCTCGGCGCCGTCGTCGCCGTGTTCCAGTGGGGCTGGCTCGCGGACATCGTCGGCGTCGACCAGCCGGGCCCCATCATGTCGATGATGCCGATCTTCATGATCGGCGTGGTGTTCGGCCTGGCGATGGACTACGAGGTGTTCCTCGTGACGCGGATGCGTGAAGCGTACGTCCATGGGGCCCGCCCGGCCGAGGCGGTCGTCACCGGCTTCAAGCACGGCGGACGGGTCGTCGGCGCTGCCGCGGTGATCATGATCAGTGTCTTCTCCGGCTTCATCATGGAGAACGACGACATGATCAAGATGATGGGCTTCGGGCTCGCCATCGCGGTGTTCTTCGATGCCTTCGTCGTCCGCATGGCCATCGTCCCGGCGGTCCTCGCCCTGCTCGGCAAGTCGGCCTGGTGGCTGCCGCGATGGCTCAACAAGCTCCTGCCCAACATGGACGTCGAGGGCGAGAAGCTGCACAAGACGCTCGCGCCGTCGTCGTCACCGGCAGCCGAGGACGAGGACGAGGACAGGAACAACGACGAGGAGGAGGAGCGGGAACTGGAGCCCGTACGCGGCTGATCCCACGCGGTCCGGGCCCGCCCGGGACCCCTCCCCGCCACAAGCCCGCTGCCCCGGTGATCACGGTCACCGGGGCGGCGGGCTTGTCTCAGCTGCGGATCATCGACATCAACTGCCCATGGGTCTCGGCGTCGGCGGCCACCACAAGTCCCCGCCCCTCAGCCCCGGTCGGGGCGCCGTCGATCCCGGTGACGACGCAGCCGGCGGCCCGGCACAGTGCGATGCCGGCGGCGAAGTGCACACTGCCGGTGAGGTCAGCGCCGTCGGTGACGTACGCGGCGCGCTTGCCGGCCGCGACCCAGGCCAGCGCCAGCGTCGTCGACACGACCCGCGGCCGGAACCGCTCGACGAACGCGGGGTGGGCCAGCAGGTCAACGGCCCGGAAGCCGGGCCGGTTGATGAACGGCGGGTCCAGGTTGACGTCCACGAGCGAGGTGGCGGACGTCGGGGCCAGCGGCTCGTCCACCCCGTCGCGCCGCACCCACGCGCTCGTCCCGTCCGTGAAGAACACCTCGCCACTGAACGGGTCGGCCACCGCCGCCGCACCGTCGCGCAGCGCCACGTTGACGGCAACGAGCATGCTGCCGACGGCGTAGTTCAGAGTCCCGCACAACGGGTCCACCAGCCATTGGCGCGCGGCATCGGCCGTGCCCTGCTGCCCACCTTCCTCACCGACCACCGCGTCGTCGGGGCGGGCGGCGCGGATGACGTCGACAATGGCCTTCTCGGCCTCCACGTCGGCGGCGGTGGCGAAGTCCCCCGCGCCCTTGTCGATGCGGGTGAGGCGTCGCCCGTACAGGCTGCGCACCACGTCGGCACCGGCACTCGCCGCGGCTGTCGCGACCACGGAATCCTCAGAACTCGCAGATGAGTTGATCACGCGGTGCAGAGTATCGGGCGGCGCCGGAGACGGCGGCGGAAAGCCCACCGCCGGCTCCGGCACGGGTGCGCATCGCGTGGTGGACGGGTCGTTACGACGCCGCTCGCCGGGTCCCGGCTTCCACAGCGCTCGGCTCCGTCAGGCCCAAGTGGTCGCGCAGGGTGCTGCCCTCGTACTCCGTGCGGTACACCCCGCGTTCCTGGAGCAGCGGGACGACCGTGTCGGCGAAGACGTCGAGGCCGCCGGGGGTGATGTGCGGGACGAGGATGAAGCCGTCGGCCGCGTCCGCCTGGACGAAGTCGTTGATGGTCTCGGCGACCGTGGCCGGGGAGCCGACGAAGGACTGGCGGTTGCCGGTCTCGATGACGAGATCGCGGATCGACCACTTGTTGGCGGCCGCGCGCTCCCGCCACTCGCGGGCCGTGGCCAGTGGGTCGCGGTACATGCGGACCTGGGCGCGGCCGCGTGCGATGGTGTGCTCGCCGAGGTCGGGGTCGATGTCGGGGAGCGGGCCGTCCGGGTCGTAGCCGGACAGGTCACGGTTCCAGACGAACTCCAGGTGCTTGATGGCGGTGGCACCGCTGACCTGCTGGCGGCGCACCTCGCGGGCCAGTTCCGCCGCCTCGGCGTCGCTCTCGCCGAGTACGAACGTCGCGGCGGGCAGGATCAGGAGCTGGTCGTGCGTACGGCCGTGGCGGGCAAGGCGGCCCTTGACGTCCGTGTAGAACGCCTGCCCTTCCTTGAGGGTGCTGTACCGGCTGAAGATCGCGTCGGCGCTCGACGCGGCGAACTCGCGCCCCTCGTCGGAGTCACCGGCCTGGAAGATCACCGGGCGGCCCTGCGGGCTGCGGGGGACGTTGAACTGCCCGCTGATGTCGAAGTGCTGTCCCTGGTGGACGAAGGCTCCGGCCTGGGCGTCGCGCAGGAAGGTGCCGCTCGCCCGATCGGCGACGATCTCGTCCCCGTGCCAGGAGTCGAACAGCTCGCTCGCGGTGGTCAGGAACTCCTTGGCGCGCGAGTACCGCTCGTCCTGCGGCAGGAACCCGCCGCGCCGGAAGTTCTCGCCGGTGAACGCGTCCCAGGAGGTGACGACGTTCCACGCGGCACGCCCGTCCGAGAGGTGGTCGAGGCTGGCGAACTGACGGGCGACCTCGTAGGGCTCGTTGAAGGTGGAGTTGATGGTGCCGGTCAGCCCGAGGCGCTCGGTGACCGCGGCGAGCGCGGTGAGGATCGTGAAGGTGTCGGGCCGCCCCACGACGTCCAAGTCATAGATTTCGCCGCCCTGTTCGCGCAGGCGCAGGCCCTCGGCCAGGAACAGGAAGTCGAACTTGGCCCGCTCGGCGGTCTGCGCGAAGTGCGCGAAGGAACTGAACTCGACGTGGCTGCCGGCCTTCGGGTCGCTCCATACGGTGGTGTTGTTGACGCCCGGGAAGTGGGCCGCGAGGTGGATCTGCTTGCGAGGCATGGTGTCGGTGGTCCCTCCGGCTCAGACGGTGGCGGTGGCGGCGTAGCGGTTGGCGGGGCGCGCGAGCCCGAGGAGTCCGCGCAGGGTGTCGGCCTCGTACGCGCTCCGGAACGCTCCGCGCCGCTGCAGCTCGGGGACGAGTCCCTGGGTGATCGCGGGCAGATCGTGGCCGACGACGCCGGGACGCAGCCGGAATCCGGTGAGACCCGCCTGCTTCAACTCCTGGAGCAGATCCGCCAGTTGAGCGGGGGTACCCGTGAAGATCCGGGCGTCGCTGGTGTACGTGTAGCCCGCCAGGCCGTCGAGCCGTTCGCGCCGTGCCGCCGCCGCGGCCGGGTCGTCGTCCAGGAAGACCACCAGGTCGCCGAAGACATGGACGGGCTCGTCCGCCCGTCCGACCGCGGCCTGTGCCGTACGGATCTCGTCGACGAAGGCACGCGCCTGGTCCGCGTCGTGCGGGGTCACGAATCCGATGTCGGTGGAACGCGCGACGAGTTGGAACGGCACGCTCCGGTGGGCCAGAGCGCTGACGACCGGCTGGCCCTGGGGCGGCCTGGGGGTGATCGAGGGGCCCTTGACGCTGAAGTGCCTGCCCTCGAAGTCGATGTAGTGCAGCTTGTCGCGGTCGATGAAGCGGCCGGTGGCGACGTCCCGGATCTCCGCGTCGTCCTCCCAGCTGTCCCACAGCCGCCGCACCACTTCGATGTGGTCGGCGGCCTCGTCGAAGAGGTCGCCCGTCAGCTCCTTCACCTCCGGGCCGTCCAGGTCCTCGATGCGGAGGGCAGGGAACGTACGGCGTCCGAAGTGCACGGCCTCGTTCCGGCGTGCCGAGACCTGTACGCGCAGTCCCGCGCGCCCGGAGCTCACATAGTCGAGCGTGGCGATCGCCTTGGATATGTGGAACGGCTCCGTGTGTGTGGCCACCACGGTCGGCACCAGGCCTATGTGCCGGGTCAGCGGGGCGACGCGGGCGGCGATGAGGACGGCGTCGAGGCGCCCGCGGACCTGGTCGGTGCGGGCGTCGGGCTCCGTGAAGTGCGAGGACTGGGGCCCCAGTCCGTCCTCGATGGTCACGAAGTCGAGCAGCCCGCGCTCGGCCTCCTGGACGAGGTCGGCCCAGTAGCGGGCGGTGAACAGCTCCCGGGGCCGGGACACTTGCTCACGCCAGGCGGCCGGGTGCCAGCCGGCGCCGTCGAGGGCAACGGCGAGGTGCAGCAAGGGGGTTGAAGAGGGCAGCAAAGAAGACGAGGACACGAAAGGGTGCCTTCCTGATCGACCGTACGAGATGAGCGACCCTCAGGCGGAGGGTGCGACGGCGAAGAATCCGATCAGGAACAACAGAGCGCGCCGGCGACGCGCTGGAGGTCGATATGGGCGCGGGTGTACAGGTGCACCGGGCGGTACGGGGCAAGGACCAGGGCGCACAGGCGGGACACCTGGGTCATGACCGCCCTCCCTCTCATCGCCAGTACACACTGCATTGTCAGCAAGAACGGTCCGCCCCCGCCGTCTGTTCCCGCTTCTGGCCCGAATCTCGTACGGAACCCGTCGTGTTGGTACCGGGGAGGGCTAAGACTCCCCGAGCCGGGTCAGTCCTCGGCGCGATGAAGCCGGATCTCACGGTTCACGAAGAGGTGCACGTAGCCGCACTTCCAGCAGATCAGGCCGGTTGCCGTCTCGTCCGCCCACGCCAGTTTCATGAACTCCATGCCGGTGCTGTTGAGCTTGACGCCTCGCTCACGGAAGAGTTCGCTGCGGCAGACCTGGCAGGTGATCCACATCTCTCCCAGCGACGCGCGTACCGGCTTGGCCATCTTCGTACTCCCCCGAGTCCGTCAGCCCACCCCGAACGGGCCAGCGTGATCACCTTACCGTCAGGTAGCACCTGACATCCCCGGCGGGGTTCATCGGCCCGACTGCGAGATTCCGTCAGTGAGTTGACCTGCGACATGCGACCTGCGACATCAGGTGCCCTGTGCCAGGGAACCGACCCAGTCCTCGACGGTGACGGCTTCCGCCCATTGCGGGAACAGTTTTGGAATCAGAAGAGCGTGAGAAGCAGGGTCCAGTGCTGTGAAGAGTTCACCGCGTACCGGATCCGGTATCCGAGCCACGCTGTGCCGCGAGGTGGCGCCAGGGCCGTGAACCGGCGTCTGCCGGTGTGCCGTCCAGGATGCGCGCCGTGCTCGTGGCCGGTTCGAGGATGACCGTGGCCAGGCTTGCCCACCGCTGTCCCTCGGGAAGGTTCATGTCGGGCAGACAGGTGAGAGCCGCCTCGCCCTCACCCGATACGAGGAGACCAACGAGGTCGTCGGGCGACTGCGGCAGAGCGGTGGGCGTCAGGCGCTTGCGGATGAGGTCGTAGCGCTCGCCGGAATCCGGCTGGTAGAGCCACGTCTTCTCCCCGGCCGCAGGAGCCGGCGTGAGGAAGTGGTTGGTGCGCACGAGCGTGCCCCGGTCGGATTCCACCGCGAACACACCCTCGGGACTCAGATCGAGGAGTACGGCCTCGGAGGTGTCGAAGAGGGCGAACGATCCCGACGAGGCGATCGGAGCGCCGCGCACGATCTCCACGGCCTCCGCCACGCTCCCGGCTTCCTCCAGGACGACGGCGGCCAGGACGTGCATGGGGACGCCGCCGACGCCGTCTCGGCGGTGGCCGAGGATGTTGAAGTGCAGTGCGAGGCCTGCGCTGTTGATGCCGATCTTGCCGAGGATGCCGTGCTCGGTGAGGCCGACCACGTCGTGGGTGCCGCCGCGGGATTCCAGGGTGTGCCAGTAGGGGTTCAGCTCGACGTGCCAGTCCCAGGTCTGGATTCCGAAGGTGTCGACGGTGCCGGCTGCGCCACGCGTGCGACGGACGATCGTCGAGCATTCGCCGGGTGGGACGGTGGCGCTGCGGGCGAGTATCTCGGTGCGCGCGTTGAGCGCCGCGATGCGCCAGACGTCGACTCCGGCGCCGTGGGCGATGCCCTCGATCTCCGCCCGCGCACGGGGGCGGAACGCGTCGATGGTGTCGAGCGCACGCTCGGCGTCGTCGCGGACCTGCTGCGGGCTGATGCCGCCGAGCCGGAAGAAACGGTCGTACCCGGCGATCCCTCCGGGGAGGGTGTCGCGCAGTCGCTCACCGCGGGCGGCTCCGCGCGCGAACGGGTCGGACGACGCGACCTCGACGTGGAGGCGTTCGGCGGGACGGGCGATCATGACTGCGTTCTCCTCGGAGGGTGTGGGGATGTCGGGGCGTGGGGCCGTAGCTGTCGCGCGTCGGTCACGCGCCCGGTTCACGGGTCACCGCGCGGCGCCGGGTGCGCCCCAACCCCCCGTACACGACGGCGGAGACCACGAGTCCCGCGACGAGGGACAGGTTCGCGCCGCCGAGCGAGGACGAGACGGGGCCGGTCCAGAAGCTCGTGCTCACGCACAGGACTCCGGCGAGAGCACCGGCGAGGAACCCCGCCACTCCCGCCCGGTGCACGCCCGCGTCGTACCAGAACGGGCTGCCGCGCCGCTCGTCGAGGAGCTGCGGACCGTCGTAACGGTTGCGGCAGATCCAGATGTCGGCGACGTACACACCAACGGCGGGTCCAGTGACCACCACGACGAGTTCGAGCATGGTGTTCACGCTGGTCAGGAAGTCGAAGACGAGGAGGGCGTACAGCGTCATCGCCGTGGCCAGGATGCCGATGATCAGGACGGCCCAGATCCGGCCGAGACGCACGCCGATGGACTGGAGGGTGAGACCCGCGCTGTACGCGGTCAGGCCGTTGTTGGCGACGGTGTTGAGGACGACCGCGATGACGAACACCGGGATGAACCAGCTCGGGAGGATCCCCTCGAGCGCCGCCTCCGGGTCGCTCATGTCGAGCGTGGTGGCGGCCAGGGCACCGACGCCGGTGAAGAGCACGCTCGGCAGGAAGGCCCCGAGCGCCGTCCACCCCGCCACCGCCATCGGCTTGCTGTCGCGCGGCAGGTATCGCGCCAGGTCAGGACTGTTGCTGTACGAGAGCGGAGTGGACGCGATGATTGCGAAGCCGCCGACGAGCGTCACCCAGAGCTGGGCGCCGTGCAGTGACTCGGCGGGCCGGTAGGACCAGTCGGTGTGTCCCAGTACGTAGCCGCTCACGACGACGAACACGACGGTGAGGGCGACACTCAGCACCGAGTACAGCCGCACGATCGTGGCGTGGCCGTACACGCTGACCACGAGGGTGGCCGCGGCGATGCCGCAGATGATGACGCCGTCGAGCACGGGGCTGTCGGGAGCGCCGAGCCGCCGGGCGAGCCCGAACGCGGCGACCGAGGCCGCGGACCAGTTCAGCGCCAGATAGGCGGCGGAGATCAGCCAGCCCGTGAGCGCGATGACGGCCTTGTTCCCGAGGACTCCGTACATGGCACGGGAGACGACCGAGCCCGTCGTGCCCGCGGCCGGCCCGCTGACGGCCAGGACTCCGGTGAGCGCCCACAGCAGGTTGCCGGCGACGATCACCGCCAGCGCCTGTCCGAGGGTGAGGCCCATCAGGACCAGCGCCGCACCCACGACGAGGCTCAGGTAGCTCACGTTGGGCGCCGCCCACACCGCGAACAGCTCCCGGGGTCGGCCGTGCCGCTCCTCCTCCGGGATGTAGTCGATCCCGTGCGCTTCCAGCTGTCCGGCCTGTTCCACGGCCGTGGCCGCGTCTCTGCCGGCGGTGGCTGTCAGGTCTCTGGTCGCCATCGCGTCCTCCCATGAAGCGTCACGGCATGACCGACCGGCTCTATTGGCCGCATGCCCAATAGAGGAGATCTAATAGCGGAGGGTCGCGAGACGTCAAGGGTTCACCGGAAATACGTTCGCGGTACAACGGCAGCCGCACCGTCGATACGCCATGTTCAGGAGGCAGCCGGACCCCCGACGGGCGCCTCGGCCCTGACACCCGCCAGGACGACGGTCACCTCACGGACCGAGACGACGGAGGCGCCCCCAAGAGCTGCCGCAGTGACCCGACGTGCCCGAACCACCAGAGCCGCCAAGCAGCGAAACGAGCCGACGTCTGCCGCCCGGCATGCGACGGCTCGTCCCTGACCTGGCGGCCCCGTGCATGGGGTGGGGTTACGCGGCCGGCTTGCCCGGCTGGTCGTGGGTCGAGCAGTGGATTCCGCCGCCGCCACCCGCGATGGTGTCGATGGTCGAAGGACGCCCGCCGGCAGTACCAGATCCTCTCCACGTCCACCGACGCCGATGGCACCCCGATCGCGGTCACCAAGCTCCAGGGCCCCGACTACTCCCGCATCCGATCGAGTGACGTCAACTTCGTTACGGCATACGCCAATTACTACGTGTGCAACGGTGCGGTGATCTCGGCCCAGTTCGGTGACACCCGCGCGGACGCCGGGGCCAAGGCGGTCCTCCAGCGGCTGTTCCCCGGCCGCACCGTCGAGCAGCTCAACATCGACAGCCTCGGCGCGGGCGGCGGCGGCATCCATTGCGTCACGCAGCAGCAGCCACGCACGTAGCGACCGCGCACCGGTGCCGGGCTACGGCTCGGCGCCGGTCCGTCGAGACACCCCGCCCCACGTGCACACGGTTTAGGATCATCGACGCCGAGGCGGCAACCATGCCATCGGCCGACTCGACGCGGTGAAGGCAGAGCACCGCGTCAAGTGCCGCGGAAGGGGCGGGGAGCAGATCGTGAGCAAGGGTGGGGCGTCCATATCGGACGAGGAATGGGAGCGATTCCAGAGGGAGGCCGAGGCCGGAACTCAGGGCGCGCCCGAGGAACCGTCGGCCCGGGCCCGGATGGTGACGCGACGGCTGCGGGAGGAGACCGGCCGGCCCGAGGGGTGGCGGACCCACCAACCGGCCCGGCAGAGGCGCGGCAAGGGCTGGTATGTGGTCGGTCTGATCCTCGCCGCGGGCATGCTGTTCGTGGCGCTGGATCCCGGGCGCGTGACCGACTGGTTCGGCGGTGGAGGCGGCGGCGACAACCCGCTCGCCGCGGAGTCGGAACGTCCCGACCAGCCGCCCGCGACGGAGTCGGCGGCCCAACAGCCCACCCTTCAGCAGCCGTTCAGGGGATCACCGGCGGCGCAATGGGGTGACGGAACGGCGGGGATCACCGTCCCCGAGGCCCGGGCGACCGGCTGGATGAGCAAGGCGCAGGTCTCGCAGGCGCTCGACAGGTCCCGGGACTTTCTTGCCGCGTCCAGTCTGGATTCCGGTGTGCTGCTCGGACAGCCGCCCGAGAAGGCGATCGCATTGATCAATCCGAAGCAGAAAGACGTCCAGGACTACCTGGCGACTGCGTTCCGCGCACCGAGCCAGGACGCCGATCCTCTGCTGCTGTTCAGCCGTTTCGCGACGGAGAAGGTGCGTCTCGTCGGGGACGTGGTCAAGACGCGCGGGCGGATCACGTACCGCGAGGGCAAGCGCGGTGCGGTCAAGGTGACCACCGACGTCACGTACGTCTACCCGGTCGCGCACGCCGCGGAGGGAAGGGACGAGGTCGCGCGCACGATCGTGCGCCGCGAGGTGGTGATGAGCTGGGACGACCCGGCCAAGGTGATCACCGAGCCGGGGACGTTCTCCCTCGTCTCCTACAAGTCGGACACCGCCAACGGCGGCTGTGACAACGACACCGGTTTCTACGTCCCGGAGTTCCGCTCCGAGCGCGCGGTGACCGGCCCGGGAGCCGGCCCCGAGGTCGACCCGTACGACCGGAGTACGTCGATGGACGCGCGCATGCAGGCCGCCGACGATACGGAGTGCGGGACGGCGACACGGTCGTGAGCGGTGCGGGGGCGCGAGTGAGTCGGCGCGTGGACTATTCGCTCCGCGTCCCGTACCAGCGCCACGCGGTGAGCCGTGGGCGATCGGGCAGTGCGGTGCGTCCGGTTGCCCACAGCAGGTTGTCCCAGGCGTCGCCGCAGATGGTGACGTGAGGGAAGAGCTTCCGCAGGACGCGTTCGCACACCTCCCTCGGCGGCGACCACTGCCGGTTCAGTCCCTGAGTGATGTCGTGGGTGTGCACGAGAGTCTCGACCACGGCCATCGCCGCAAAGCCTTCCGGGTCCGAGGGCCCGAAGACGTGGTAGGAAACGGTGGTCGACGGGGCCGTGCGCAGGACGGACGCCATCAGGCCACCGCACGCCTCCAGGACGACGAGGAGGCCGTCGGGGCCCGCGGCCCGGTCGACGGAGATGACGTTCGCCGGCCCGCCACTTCGGTCACTGCTCGTCCGGAACGGCAGCAGCGTGTCCGTCGGCGGCTTCGCGAGCCCGAACCGCGCCGCGTAGGTGAACAGGTCGTCGGCCAGGTGCTCCAGCGTCTCCCAGCAGGTCCACTCGAGCGTTCCCGCCTTGGCCTCCCATGCCTGTGGATCGGCACCTTCCAGGACGTCGACGGCCAGAGTGACGACCCGGCGCACGTCCTCGCCGTCGACGGTGGTGTCTGCGCTGTCCATGCACAAGATCGTAACAACGGGTGGAGGGGGAACCTGATCCGTCTGACGGTTCGTCCTGAGAGGGGATGCCGAGCAGATGGGAAGCCGTGGTGAAGTGGGATCGGTCGGCCTGGGAACGGGGGCGCGTGGTCGCCGGGCTCGCCGTCGTGACGGCCGGGCTGGTGGCCTTCCACCGCGCCGTGCCCAACTCCGTGGGGCACCTGGGCAGTTTGCTGGAGCAGTTCCTGCCGTGGCTCGGCCTGGTGGTCGTGGTGCTGCTGGTCCTGGCGCTGATGCGCCGTTCAGCGATCGCGCTGGTGACCCTGCTCCTGCCCGTGGCGGCATGGACGTACCTCTGCGGCGGGCTGCTGTTGCCGGGGGCGACACCCGGCGCACACGACCTGGTCGTGGTGCAGCACAACGTCAGTGACGAGAACGCCGACCCGGCGGGTACCGCGCGCTCCCTGGCCGACGCCGAGCCCGATCTCATCGCGCTGGAGGAACTGGTCCCGGCGGCGCTGCCGGTCTACGAGAAGACGCTGGCCCCGCAGTACCCGTACCACGCGGTCCGGGGCACGGTCGGACTCTGGTCGAAGCATCCGCTGACCGGCTCCCGGACCGTGGACATCAAACCCCGTGGGATTACGGAGAGTTGGGAACGCGGGCTGCGAGCCGTGGCCCATACTCCGCACGGCGAGATCGCGGTGTACGTCGCGCACCTGCCCTCGGTCCGCGTCGGGGCGAGCGGTCTCGGTTCCACGTGGCGCGACGAGAGCGCGGGCATGTTGGGCCGGGTTGTCGCTGCCGAGAAGTTGAAGCCGGTGATCCTTTTGGGCGATCTCAACAGCACGGTCGACGACCGAGGGTTGGCCCCGCTGACCTCACGTATGAACACGGCGCAACGCGGCTTCGCGTTCAGCTTCCCCGCCGCGTTCCCGGTGGCCCGGATCGATCAGGTCATGGCCCGCTCGGCGACCGTCACCCATATCCGCACCCTGCCGGAATCCGGCAGCGACCACCTGCCTGTCGCCGCCCGGATCGCGCTGGGCTAGACAGTGGAATCGTGCGGCTGTCACCGCGGGTCGGTGGCAGCCGCACAGGTCCTCAGGACAGTTGGTCGGCCAGCGGTCCGAGTACGGGGATCCACTCCCGGACCGAGACGTCGCTGACGAGCCCGTTCAGGCGGAACGGATCCTTCTCCGTGGCAGCCAGTGCCGACTGCTTGTCGGCGGCGCGGAACAGGAGCAGCGCGCCGGGCGCGTCCTCCTCGGCGAAGGGGCCCGAGACGAGATTGATCCCCTGCTCGATGAGCACGCCGAGGAACTCCCGGTGGGCGGGTCGGACGGCGTCGCGGCCCGCGGAGTCATCGGTGTAGGTGTAGGTCACGGCGTAGATAGGCATCGTGGTGTTCTCTCCTGTGAGTCCGAGTCAGAGTCTGAGGTAGGCCCGAGGTATGTCTGAGTCTGCGGCAGGTCGGGGCGATCGCTGTGCGATTATGCTGCCCGGCTTGTCGAAAAGATCAGTACCCCGTCCGTGGAGCCTGCCTTCAGGGCACACCACGCCGGTGGGACGGCTTGGGGGATTGCGGTGCGGGGACGGCAGGGCGGATCTCATTCCGGACGGGCGGCGGCAGTAGCCGGGGCGGTGGTGCTCTGCTTGGGCCTGACCACCGGGTGCTGGTTCGGCGACAGCTCCGACCCCAAGAGGGCTGCGGCCCAACAGGAGCGGTTCTGCGCCCAGTTCGGCCAGTGGCAGCAGGACGTCGACACGCCTGACGCCGACTCCGTCGCAGGTCAGATGGTGATCGACGCGGCGAAGGTACTGGACCGGGAGCACCTGGACACGGGCGGCAGTCACATCCTGCGTGACACCGAGGCGGCCGTTGTGTACCGCATGCACGACAGCGGAGCCAGGGTGGCCGCGTACTGCGACCGGGCTGGTTTCGAAACGCTGGTCGGCTGACTCAGGGCACTGATGCGCTGATGCACTGACCACCCCGGTGGCGCGGCTCCTCCGTCCGGGTCACGCGAGGCCCTCCCGGAAGCCCTGCCGCCACGACGGATAGCGCGGCTCCCAGCCGAGCTCCCGCTTGGCCTTGGCATTGGAGAAGCCGCGCCCCTCGGTCATCATCCGCACCGCGACTTCCCCGGCCAACAGGCGGGCCGGCCACTTGGGAACCCGCAGGGGAGGCTTCGCGCCCGCGCACCGGGCCAGGTACGGCAGCCACTCGCGGGCCGGGGCGGGTTCGTCGTCGACGATGTTGAACACGCCCGTCGCCTTCTGCTCGACGGCCAGTACGGTGGCGCTCGCCGCGTCGTCGAGATGCACCCACGAGCTGTAGCCGGTGCCGCTCCCGACGAGCGGGAACTGACGCTTGCGCACGAGCTCGACCTGGTCGTCGGTCGCGCCGGGGCCGTACAGCCCGCCGTATCGCAGGGCCGCGCCGCCGGCCTGGACGACCACGTCCTCGACATGGCGGATCGCCTCCATCCCCGGTCCGGCCGCCGTCCCCGTCATCAGATCGAGAGGGTCTTCCTCGGTCTTCACCCAGCCGCCCTCGTGGGCGCCGTTCCAGCCGGCGTAGCTCTGCGCGACGAAGTGGGCCACGTCGGTCGCCTCGGCGGCGGCCAGCAGGTGGTCCGTCCCCTCGGTTCGCAGCCGGTTGGTGGTCGCGAACCAGCGGTCCATGTGCTTGATGTCGGGCTTGCCGGCGATCGCGGTCATCTGGTGCACGACGACGTCCGGCCGGGCCTTCGCCACCGCCTCGCCGACCGACACCGCGTCCAGCCCGTCCATCACGACAGCCTCCGCGCCCAGGTCCCCGAGCAGGCCCAGCTTGGCCGCGCTCGTCGTCGTAGCCGTCACCTGGTGCCCCCGGGCCACGAGCTGCGGCACCAGCCGCCGCCCCACGACCCCGGTCCCACCTGCCACGAATACCCGCACAGCCATCACCCTCTTGATTCCGATTCGGCCCCTCACACCTGAGACGAGACGGCGCGGCCATCTGTGACATGTGGAGCCATCGAACCGGCCTTACGTTCGCCGCGCTCCGTCTGCGCCTAGCAGCATTGTTGTCCGCGGTGGCTCAGCCGACGCGCAGAGGGAGTGCGGTCAGGCCTCTGAGCAGGGTGCTGGTGCGCCACGTGAGAGTGGCCGGGTCCGTGGCGAACGCGAGGGTGGGGCGGTCGCGGAGGAGCAGGCGGAGGGCGATGGTGGCTTCGGCGCGGGCCAGGGGCGCGCCCAGGCAGTGATGGAGGCCGTGACCGAAGCCAAGGTGGCTGTTGGGCGCGCGGCGGATGTCGAACCGGTCCGGGTCGGGGAAGTGCAGTGGGTCCCGGGACGCGGCGGCGAGGGAGATGAGTACGGCGTCGCCCGCAGGGATGTGCGTTCCGGCGATGTCGAGCGGTTCGGCGGCGAAGCGGAACGCGCTTGCGTGTACGGGTGAGTTGTAGCGCAGCGACTCCTCGATGGCCGCGCCCGTCAGCTCAGGCTCGGCCCTGAGGAGGTCGAGTTGGTCGGGGTGGGTGAGCAGGGCGTGGAGTGTGCCGGAGATGAGGTTGACGGTGGTTTCGTGGCCCGCGACGAGGAGGAGGAAGGCCATGCCGAGCAGTTCGTCGGTGGTGAGGCGAGCGTCATCGGCCGAGGTGTCGGCGGCAGCGAGGATGCTGAGCAGCGAGGAGTCCGGTGCGCGACGTTTGTGTTCGATCAACTCGGCGAGATAGGTGGTCAGTTCGGTGGCAGCCGAGGTCGCGCGCTCCGGGTTCTCCGGCATGATCAGCGCGTTGGACCAAGCGTGGAAAGCCGCTCGGTCGGACGCGGGGATGCCCAGGAGGTCGCAGATCACGGTGACCGGCAGGGGCAGCGCGTAGGCACTGACCAGGTCGACTGTCCCGTGGTGCGGGAGTTCGGCGAGCAGGTCGGTGGCGAGGGCTTCGATCCGCGGACGGAGGGCGGTGATGCGCCCGGGGGTGAAGTGGCCTGCGACCAGGCGGCGGAGGCGGCCGTGCTGGGGTGGGTCGGTCTGGAGCATGTTGCGTCCGATGGCGTGTCCGCCGTCGTCACGCCAGGAGGAGGAGTGCCGGATGTCATTGCGCAGGCGCGGATCGGTCAACGCGGCGCGTGCCGCGTCACGTGTGACGACCAGCCACGCCTCCCCACTCTCCGGGACGGCGACGCGGTGCACGGGGCCCTTGTCCCGTAGGGCCGCGTATACGGGGTAGGGGTCCGCGGCCATGTCGTGGCCTTCCGGGGCCAGGTCGTTGAGGGTGGGTGGCTGAGGGCGCTTTCCCATCTCCGTCACACCTTCCAGAGACGGGACACAGCGTCTGCGAGCGCCGTGGCCTGGGCATGGCCGGCGCGTGCGGCGCCGGGCCTGGGAGTATCCGCGGCCATGTTCCGTCCCATGGCGCGGCGGGCGTCACGGTCCGGGGACACCAGCAGGATGTCGGCCCCCGCGGCCGCGAGTTCGGCCGCCTGCTGCTGGGCGCTCGGGTGCGGGCCCGGCGCGGAGGTCAACGGAGCAATGGCCAGAACGCGGTGGTAGCCACGGGCGAGATGAATGTTGGCGGTGGCGCGGCTGCCGCCGTCGATCCAGCGACGCCCGGCCGCCGACACCGGAGGCCAGACAATGGGGACGGCACAACTGGCCGCGACCGCCTCCGCGAGAGTGACCTGTCCGGCGGCATCGAACGCTTCCAGGGATCCGGTGTGCGCGTCGATCGCCGTGATGCGCAGATCGGTGTTCGCGGGCCAGGCGGCGGCGTCCCGCAGCAGAGTGGCGATGGTGCGACGGACGTCGGCCTCGGGTGCTGTGCGAGCGGCAAGGGCGGCTCGTCCCAGCCGTTGTACGGACCGCTGCGAGTCACGGGAGCCGAGTGCCGCCCGGAGAAAACGAAGGGTCTGGGCGGTGGTGACCGGCAGGTCGATGCGATCGGCTCGGGCCAGCTGCCGCTCGTACAACTCGCGTGCGGATTCGCCGCAGGCCATGCGTGCACCGTAGATCGCGCCCGCCGACGTGCCGATGACCACGTCTGCACTCAGGAGATCGATCCCCGCGTCGGCGAGACCGGCCAGCACTCCCGTCATCCAGGCCCCGCCCACGGGCCCGCCACCGCCCAACACCAGTGCCATGCCGTCCTTGTCGTCCCTGGTGTTCCTGGTCTCCCTGTCGCTCATTTCGCAACCCCCTCAAATCGTAAACGGGGAGCACTCCCCACTTCTCGTGCCGACGTTAGCATCAGTACTGGGGAGCACTCCCCGGTACCGTGAAGGGCGATGAAGATGACAGACAGCACGGACCGCCCGGACGGAACCGCGGACACCGGCAGCGGCAGCGGGACTGGCAGCGGCAAGGACGGTTCGGGCGCCGGCGCACCCGTCCGTCGCCGAGACGCGCGGCGCAACAGGGACCTGCTGCTCGAAGCCGCCCACGAGGTATTCACCGAACTGGGCCTCAACGCGCCGCTGGACGTGATCGCCCGCCGCGCCGGCGTGGGAAACGCCACCCTGTACCGGCACTTCCCCCACCGCGCCGCACTCGTCGACGCGGTCTTCCGCGACCAGCTGACCGGCACGATGGACGCCGGCGACCGCGCCCGGGACGTCGACGATGCCTGGACCGGACTGACCGGCTACCTCCAGGCCGTCTTCACCGTCCTGGCCACCGACCGCGGGACGAACGACCTCATGACCACCCATCTCGAGGGCGTCGAGTCACTGGAGGCCGTACACGCCCACAACCACCGCACCATGGAGCTTCTCCTCGAACGCGGTCGCCACCAGGGCACCATCCGCCCCGACCTCACCACCGAGGACGTGCTCTTCGCCCTGGCCGCACTCGGCCGCGCCGTCCCCGCGCTCACCACGGCGACCACCCCCGACGCCTGGCGCCGCCCCCTCGCGCTCCTCTGCGACAGCCTCCGCGCCGCACCGACGTCGCCCCCGCTCCCCTCCCCCGCGCTCACGCCCGAGCAACTCAACGAAACGTTGCACCACTTCAACCGCTGACGACCGAAGGCGTCCGCCACGACCGTCCGCGAAGGCGCTCCGCGTCCGCCGCCAGAAGTCCCCCAGAAGCCCCGAATGTGGCCGCGTGTCCGACGACTGTGAAAGTCATCGACTCCGCGATGGGCACGCCGTGCCCACGCCCGGCTGCGACGCGACGACGGTTCGAGCACCAGTTCCGTCCGATCGCGTGAACTGGTGTGCGTACCACGATTGTTGGGACGTAGGTTATGCGGTGGAAACAGTTCACGCCTCGCTTGGAAGACGGACGGTAACCATGACGGACCACGCGACGACGCCCGGAGCCACGGCTCACCAGAAGATCGACACGTCGGTTCCGCACTCGGCCCGGATCTGGAACTACTGGCTGGGCGGCAAGGACAACTACCCCGTCGACGAGGAGGCGGGTGACGCGTACAGCGCACTGTTCCCCGGCATCTCCACCATCGCCCGCAGCAGCCGCGCCTTCCTCCGCCGCAACATCTCGTACCTGGTCACCCAGGCGGGCATCCGACAGTTCCTCGACATCGGCACCGGCCTGCCGACCGGGGACAACACCCACGAGGTCGCTCAGCGGATCGCCCCCGAGACCAAGATCGTGTACGTCGACCACGACCCGATGGTCCTCGCGCACGCCCGCGCGCTGCTCACTTCGACCCCCGAGGGTGCGACCGCCTACGTCGACGCGAACCTGGCCGACCCCGACCGCATCCTCGCGGCGGCCGCCGAGACGCTGGACCTCACCCGCCCCACGGCCCTGATCCTCAGCAACATCCTGGGCCACATGGGCGACTACGAGCAGGCGCGGACCATCGTCAAGCGGCTGATGGACGGACTGCCGTCGGGCAGCTACCTCTCCATCAACGACGGGTCGCGCGGCATCGACGCCGGTTTCGAGCAGGCCCAGGACGGCTACAACAGCTCGGGCGCCGTCCCCTATTTCCTGCGCCCGGTCGACGAGATCACGGCGTTCTTCGACGGCCTCGAACTCCTGGAACCCGGCGTGGTCTCGGTGCCGTTCTGGCGCCCGGAATCCGACTCCCCGGCCCCGCAGCTCATCGCCGAGCACGGCGGCCTGGCCCGCAAGCCGTGATGAGTAACTCCCGTTCCATGAAAGAGAGTTACTGACCAAGCGCTTCCGGAAGCCGAGGCCGGCAGCCGTCGCCGGATCGGGCTATGCGTCCGGATCGTCGTTCCGCCACCACGGGCCGACGCCGAGTCTGCGCCGGCCGGAGTCCGTCAGCTCCGCCTCGTCGGCGGAGGACGGCTCGGGGTCGAAAGGCTGCGGGGCAGCACCTGCTCGCTCCGCGGCCGTGCGGCCTCGTACGGCGCGCGCGGGCTCAGTGGCCTCGTCGAGGCTCGGTCCGGTGCCCAAGGGGCGGCGGGAATGGCTCACACGGCAAAGTCTCGCAGGTCACCGCGGCAGGTTGCACCACGCGCCTCGCCTCATCACAACGCCCTCATCGCAACGCCCTCACGACAGCGCTGTCACGACAGTGCAGACGGTCCCTTCGATGGCGGGAGACCCTGACTGCGTACGCGCGCGACAGACCGCCCTTGCACCCAACGTCGCCACCAGGTGAGGCGAGGACCACTCCATGTGACATGGAGTCATCCGGCCCCCGCCGAATGGCGTAAGCGCGATGGCAGGGGGGCGGGAAACGACCCTAAGTTTCCGCCATGGCACGATTCGTAGGCTTTTACCCCTGTATTACCAAGTCAGTTGTCGCCTCCTTCGCCGGTGCGGCGATCGCGATCGGCCCGGTCGGCGGCGTCGCGGCCGCGGTGCCCCGCTCCGACGGTGTGAGCAATCAGATCCAGACCGCGCCGGGGACGCCGGACGCACCGGATGTGTCCGCCCTGTCCTGGACGGTCACCGACGTCGGCACCGGCAATCTGCTGGCCGCCAAGGCACCGCACCTTCGCCT
The DNA here is from genome assembly GCF_045040855.1 of Streptomyces sp. NBC_00009. NCBI lineage: Bacteria > Bacillati > Actinomycetota > Actinomycetes > Kitasatosporales > Streptomycetaceae > Streptomyces > Streptomyces sp. NBC_00009. The sequence continues at coordinate 7,940,216 of NZ_CP108312.1, read as the reverse complement.
GGCGCCGGCCAGCACCCTCAAGACGCTGTTCGCGCTGGCTCTGTTGCCGCAGTTGCCCGCCGCCACAGAACACACGGCCGTCACCGCCGACATCGACGACGTAGCTCCTGGCAGCAGTCTCGTCGGCGTGCACGAAGGCACCAGCTACACCGTCGGCGACCTGTGGCGCGGTGTCTTCCTCAGCTCCGGCAACGACGCGGTGCACACGCTCGCCAGACTGAACGGCGGAATGGATCTCACGCTCGCGCGGATGCAGGCCACCGCGAACCGGCTCGGCGCGCACGACACCTCGGTGCGCTCCGCCGACGGGTTCGACACTCCAGGGCAGTACTCATCCGCGTACGACCTGTCGCTGTTCGCGAAGGCAGGGTTGCAGAACCCGGACTTCCGTCGCTACTGCGGAACGAAGTCGGCCCAGTTCCCGGCCGCGGGCGGCCCCGACTCCTTCGGCATCCAGAACACCAACCGCCTCCTGGTCGGGTCCCACGGCGTGGAGCCCTATCCGGGGCTGATCGGCGTGAAGAACGGATACACGTCCGAGGCCGGCAACACGCTCGTCGCCGCGGCGACCCGGCACAACCGAACGATCCTGATCACCATCATGAATCCGCAGGACAACTCGGCCAACGCCGTCTACGAAGAGAGCCGCGAACTCCTGGACTGGGGCTTCGACGCCGCTCCACAGGCCGTGACGGCAGGGCAGCTGCGAGAGTCGGCCTCGCCCGCCGCGCCACGTCACCCCGAGGCTGCCCACCACGGTGCCGGCGCCGCGCAGGCTTCCACGTCCGGGGACGCGTCGTCCGGCCTCACCCGCCATCTGGAAGCGGCCGTCGCCCTGCTCAGCCTCGCCTGTGTGCCCTTCGTCCTCAAGGCTGTCCGGCGCAGGCGCAGGCGCTCCGCCAGGTGACGGTCCGCGCGCACCGGGGCCCGGCGCCTGACAGGCGGCCCTCCGCGATTCCGCGCAGAATAAGGAGGTGGGGCCACGCCCGGCGCAGCCGTGAACCGGCGCGCCCACGGTTACCGAGGGCGTGCGGGCCAGGAGGTTTCATGGATCGCCCCTTCGAACCGAGCGGCGTGCCAGATACGCAGAGTGATCCCGAGGCCGCCGCCCACGTCGCCCTGGCGGTCAACGGCATGGGCACCTTCTCGTGGGACGTGGACGCGGGACTGATCAGCTATGACGACGGGGGCCTGGCCGTCATGGGGTTCCGGCCCGGCGAGTTCGACGGCCGCCTGGCCACCCTGGGTGAGCGAATAGTGCCCAGCGAGGTGCCGGCCATCGAGGACCTGGTGGACAGGGCGCTGCGGGAGCGCTCCGGGTTCAGCCTCTACTTCCGGGTGCGGCACCCCGACGGGCGACTGCAGTGGACACACACGCAAGGGCACATCGTCCGGGACGAGCACAGCCGTCCGGTGCGGGTCATCGGGATCATCCGGGACGCGAGCCAGGAGCTGCGGGCGGTGGACCAGACCGAGCTGCTGCGGCAGGCCCGGGAGGAGCGTCACCGTCCGTCCGATGTCGTCGTCCACGTCAGCGACGCGCTCGTGCCGACCGTCACCGTGGAGGATGTCGCGGAGGCTCTCACCGACTCGCGGCTGATGGAGCGGATCGGCGTCTCCAGCGTCATCCTCGGCCTGATCGACAACGGCCGGATGGAGCTGGTGGGCTCCAACGGCGTCCACGAGGGCCTCATCCAGGACTTTCACCTGTCACGTCTGAGTGAGCCGCTGCCGCTGACGGAGGCGGCTCGCACCCGCGAGGCCGTGTTCGTGACGAACAGGCTGGACTTCATCGCCCGCTTTCCGGCGCTGACGCCGTACATGTCGAAGTTCCCGGACGCCGCGGCAGCGGTGTATCTGCCGCTGATCGCGCAGGACACCCCGATCGGTGCCGTCGGGCTCACGTACGAGGGGCGGGCCAGCTTCCCGCCGGAGGAGCGGACCGTGCTGACGGCGCTCGGCAAGGTCATCGCGCAGTCGCTCCAGCGGGCGCTGCTCTACGACCAGGAGCACGAGCTCGCCGCGGGGCTGCAGACGGCGATGCTTCCCGGGATCCTGCCGCACGTGCCCGGCGTGCACCTCGCGACCCGTTACCGGCCCACGCGGGCCCGGGGCGGCATCGGTGGCGACTGGTACGACGCGCTGACGCTGCCCGACGGCCGGATCGCCGTCGTCGTCGGCGACGTGCAGGGCCACGATGTGACGGCCGCCGCCGTGATGGGGCAGCTGCGCATCGCTCTGCGCGCGTACGCCGCCGAGGGGCATCCGCCGTCCACGGCCATGGCGCGCGCGTCCGCCTTCCTCGCCGAACTCGACACCGACCGGTTCGCCACCTGTCTCATGGCCCTCGTCGATCCGCTCACGGGAATGACCTCGGTGGTGCGCGCGGGCCATCCGGAACCCGTGCTGCGCAGCCCGGACGGAAGCTGTGCCTGGCTCGACACCCCCGGTGGCCTCCCCCTCGGGCTCAACACGCCGGGTGGCCAGCCCGCGTACCCGGTCTTCGAGACCGTCGTCGAACCCGGCTCGACTCTGGTGCTGTGCACGGACGGGCTCATCGAGTCGCGCGCCGAGGACATCGACCAGGGGCGTGAGCGGCTCCTCGACGCGATGGGCACCGGGCCGGGGCCGCCCGAGGCCCTCGCCGACCATCTGCTGGACACGATGGCCACCTACACCGGCGAGGAGGACGACGTGGCTCTCCTGGTGCTGCAACGGTCCCGGGGGAAGGCGACTCCGGCACCGCGTATGGAGGCGGTCATCTCCCCCGGCGATCCCGACGCCCTGCGCAACGCGCGGATCGCGTTGCGCGAGGCGCTGCACAGCTGGTCGCTGGAGGCCCTCGGTGACACGGCGGAACTCCTCGCCTGCGAACTCGCCACCAACGCCCTGGTGCACACCGACGGCAGCGCCACACTGACGGCCAGACCGGTACGGCACAGCGGCCGGGGCCTGCGTCTTGCCGTCAGCGACACGTCGCCGGCGTCGCCCCGGCGCCGGGCCGCCCCGGAAAGGGCCACCTCCGGCCGCGGCATGATGCTCATCGAGGAGCTCGCCACCGCCTGGGGCATCGAACCCCGCGGCAACGGCAAGACGGTGTGGTGCGAGCTGTCCCTCTATCTGGTCTAGCCACGGACCTTACGAGCTTTCTCCCATGCTCAACTCCGGTGTGGGGCGGCTGAATCCGCGGGTGAGCCACAGGAGGTGGGCGCCTCCCGCGGCGAGCCAGCACAGTCCGATGGTGAGGGCGACCGCGCTGAGCTGGGTCATCAGGTAGACGGTGACGCAGGCGCCGAGTGCGGGAGCGACGACGTAGCCCAGTACCTTCACGCCGCCCTCGCCGCGGTTGCGGACGAAGTAGACGACGACACAGGCGTTGACCGCGGTGAAGGCGAGGAACGCCCCGAAGTTGATGAACGACGTCGCGGTCGCGAGGGAGATGTTGAGGCCGAGCACACACATGGCGCCGGTGAGCAGGAGGCAGAGCACCGGGGTCTTGGTCCTCGGGTGCAGCGCCCCGAAGAACCGCTTGGGCAGCACGCCGTCACGGCCCATGGTGTAGAGCAGGCGGCTGGAGCTGAGCTGTACGGCGAGGCCCGAGGCGAACCCGCCGATGATGCCGGCCATGTTGGTCCAGTCGGCGAACGTCTGGCCGCCGACCTCGATGGACATCGCGTACGAGACGACCTCCGGGTCCTCGAACACGCCGCCCGGGTGGACGAGTTGCATGACGTAGGCCACGGCGGCGAAGAGGAGTCCGCCGATCGCGATGACGAGGACGACGGCCCGGGGGATGGTGCGCCGCGCGTCGCGGGTCTCTTCGGAGAGCGTGGTCACCGCGTCGAACCCCAGGTAGGAGTAGGCGGCGATGGCGGCGGCCGCCGAGATGCCGCCGAGGCTGCTCCCGCTGTTCCACAGCGGCTGTGTGTAGGACTTCGGGGTGTGGTGTCCGAGGTGGACCAGGCAGTACGCGACGAAGAGCAGCACGATGAACACGGCCAGGCCGGTCAGGAGTTTGTTGACGCGGTCGGTCAGGGTGAGCCCGATGATGTTGACGAGCGTGGTCAGGCCGGCGTTGAGGAGCATCCACACCCAGACCGGGATGCCGGGGAACTGCGCGTTCAGATAGATCGACTGGACGAGCCAGGCGACCATCGGCAGGAACAGGTAGTCGAGCAGCACGGCCCAGCCGACGAGAAAGCCGACCGGTGAGCCGAACAGGTTCCTGGTGTAGACGTACGCCGAGCCGGACGTCGGGTAGTGGCGGGCCATCTTCGCGTAGCTCAGCGCGGTGAGGAACATGGCGCCCGTGGCGACGAGGAGCGCGGTCGGCGCGGCGCCCGAGCTGGCCGCGGAGATCACGCCGAAGATCACCATGACCATGCTGGGCGCCATGTAGGCGAGGCCGAAGGTGACCACCGACGTCAGCGACAGCTTCGGGGTGAGGCTCACGGAGGTGTCACTCATCGCCGGACTCCTCGGCGGGGCGCTCGAAGACCGTGTGTCCGGTGGGGCGCAGGTCGTCCGGGGTGTCGCGGGAGACGGCGGGCCGCCAGGTGGCGGGGTCGATGCGGCCGTTGTAGAGCGGCAGTTCCAGCGGGGTGTCCCCGGCGGTGAAGTGGTCCCACGGCCAGGAGTCCCCACAGGTCCCGTACTTCCGCGCGGCCGCGACGCGGTCGAAGTCGACGACGCTGGTCAGCGTGACGTCCTCCATGCCGGCCGCGGCGACCTGGACGTGTCCCTCGGGGTCCACGAGGATGCTGCGGCCGTGGGCCGTGGGGCCCGCGCCGTTCACGCTGGCCACCCAGACCTGGTTGACGATCGCGTTGGCCTGGTTGATCGGGATTTCCTGGGCGCGTCCCGCGGTCGACGTCTGGACCACGTTGATCACCAGCTCGGCGCCCATCCACGCGAGGTGGCGGGTGAGCTCGGGGTACCAGCTGTCGTAGCAGATCGAGAGGCCGACGCGGCCGTGTCCGGGTATGTCGAAGACGACGAAGTCCCGGCCGACGCACACCGGTTCGTAGGGGCGCCAGGTGAAGATCTTCCGGTAGCTCGCGACGAGTTCGCCGTCCGGGTTGTAGACCACGGCGGTGTTGTAGACGCTGCCGTCCGCGTCGCGTTCGAGGACCGTCCCGGGGACGAGCCAGATCCCCAGCTCGCGGGCCAGGGCTCCGAGCGCCTTCCCGCGCGGGCCGTCCAGCGGCTCCGCGTGGGCGTCGTACAGCTCCTCGGCGGACATCGAGTCCGCGCCCAGCGAGTAGAGATGCGCCTCGGGATAGACGACGAGGTCGGCCGCGTTGGGCGACTTCATGCGCAGCCGCAGGCGCTCGGCGAACCGCTCGAAGGATTCCGCTGGTGCCTGGACGAGGGCAAGACGTAGGTGGCGGCTCATGGGGTTCCTGACTCTGGTGGACGGACCGGCACGAGCACTCGACGGCCTGCCGGTCGGCGTGACGGGGACACCGAACCCGATGCGCAACGTCGTTGTCAACGGTGTTGTCAGTTCTGCTGACGAACCTTGGTAAAGTTCCGCCATGGCGAAGAACACCGCGACCGCGGCCCCGACCGAGCGGTCCGGGGGCGACGCCGCCCGGCAGCCCACGCGGCGGGAGCGCAGGACCCTGCGGCAGGAGGCGGCGGTGAACGCCGCGTTCACACTCGCCGAGCGGGAGGGTGTCGCCGGCCTGACGATGCGCAGGCTCGGCCAGGAGCTCGATGTCGACGCGGCCGTGCTCTACCGGCTGTTCCGCGACAAGGACGAGCTGCTCCTCGCCGTGTGCGAGCGCACCATCGAGACCATCCTCGGCGAGATCGGCGAGGTGCCCGGCGACGAGCCCTGGCAGGACACGCTGCGCAGGATCGCCGAGGCCACCTGGCAGGTGCAGACCCGCTTCCCGGCGATCACCGTGCTGACCTTTGCGCGCACCACGGGAGGGCCGTGCGAGGCCCGGCTGGTCGAGCTTCAGCTCGCCACGTTCACGCGCTCGGGGCTCGCCCCCGCCGAGGCCGTCCTGTACTACAGGACCTTCGTCGACACCGCCCTCGGACTCTGCGCCCACTCCGCGGCGCTCAGCTCACTGGACCCCGAGGTGCGGGAGAAGGACGCCACCGCGTGGACGCGGGTCTACGCGCATCTGCCTGCCGATGAGTACCCGGCCACCCGGGCCCACATCGACCAGCTCAGCTCCGTCAGCCAGAAGGCCCTCTACGACACTGCGGTGGAAGCGGTCATCGCCGCGATCGAGCGGGCCGCCGACGGCAGTTGACGCAACGCCCGAGGTCCGCGCGTCGAGCACTGCTAGCGCAGCGTGATGTACGGCTCGAAGGCATCCAGCAGCAACTCGCGCATGCGTGCCGCGTCCATGTCGCCCGTCCCCGCGAGGACCTGGATGGCCATGCCGTCGACCATGCTGGTGAAGCGGCTGGCCATGGCCTCCGCGTCCGCGCCCTGCGCCATCCCCTCCCGCTGACAGGTCAGCAGCAGGTCGAGGACGATCACGCGCCAGCGGACGTGGACGCCCTTCTGGCCTTCCCTGAGGGTCGGGTCGAGGATGGCCTCGTTCCACGACTGCACCCACACCGACCACTCGTCGGCGTCCTCGTCGGTCGTCGTCAGCTGCACCTCGATCAGCCGGCGCAGCTTCTCGACGGTGGTGTCGGCCGTCCTGAACTCCTCTTCGAGGCGCGCGTGGAAGCGGTCCGCGTAGAAGACGAGGGCGGCCCTCAGCGCGTCGTCCTTCGTCGGGAAGTGGTAGTGGACGGTGCCGGTGCTGGTCCCGCACGCGCGGGCGATGTCGGCGACCCGTACCTTGTGGAACCCGCGGCGGGCGATGAGGCGGGCGGTGGCTTCCAGGATCTGGGCGCGCCGGAGGTCGGCGTCCACGGCGTCGGCGCGGCGGCGGGCCGGCTGTCCGCCACCCGCTCCCCCGCGCGCGACGGGTGGCCTTCCCGCGCCGGTCCGCAGATACCGCTGCGACACCTTGCCGACCTGCGCGATCGCTGCGACCTCGTGGTCCTGGAGACGGCGGTTGCCGCGCAGGGCCTTGGACAGCGCGGTGGGATCCATGCCCACACGGTCGGCGAACTCCCGCTGGCTGATGGGCGCCGAAAGCACCACGAGCCGCGCCCGGTCCGCCAGGGTCGCGGTGTCGTCCGCGATGTCCTCCGCCCCGCCTTGGATCGACGTCATTGCGCTGAGTCCGTTCAGCCTTCCGCTTGCGATGAGAGTGCCGACACGACCTCGTCGGCCGCTCGCAGGCCCGACGAAATGGCACCGTCGATGTAGCCGTTCCACACACTAGCCGTCTCGGTTCCGGCCCAGTGCACGGTCCCGGTGGGTTCCCGCCAGCCCCGCCGGCCGTATCCCGTCCAGCCGCCGGGAGTTACGTACGCCTCGTAGCCGCCCCGCGCGAAGGTGTCCCGCGACCAGATCTTCTCCGTGTAGTCGAGCGGACGTGCCGCCTGCTCCCCGACCACGGTGGTGAAGCTCGCCAGTACGGCCTCGCGGCGGCGGGTGTCGTCGAGGTCGCTCCAGTCGGTGACGCGGTCGCCGTACACGAAGCCGACGAGCACGCCCCGGGAGGCGTCGTCCGGCGAATTGTCGAACACGACGCCGACCGGCCCGTCGCCGTAGAGCGTGGCGACGCCCGAGAGTCCGGCGGCCCGCCAGAACGGGGCGTCGTACACCGCGTGGACCTTGGCGACGCGTCCCATCGGGCTGTGGGACAGCCAGCCGTCCCTGCTGACGGGGAGCCCCGGAGTGAAGCGGATGGAGCGGACCGCCTGGGGCGGCAGCGCGACGATCGCCCTGCGGGCCTCGAACACGGTGGACGCGGTCCGGACCCGCACGCCGTCCTCGTCGTACTCGATCGACTGCACCTGCTCGCCGAGTCGGACGCGCCCGCCGAGCAGGTCGGCGACGGCGCGGGCCGGACCCGCCGCACCGGTGACGAAGCGGCTGTCCTGGGCGCAGTCCCGCGTCTCCATGAGCTGCTCGTACCCGCCGGCCGCGGCGATGTAGAACAGCACGTGGAACAGGGAGATCTCGTACGGCTCCGCGCACCACAGGCCCTGCACGGCGAGTGCCAGGCGGCGCAGGGCGTCCGGGTCGGCGGTCTGTGCACGGAAGAACGACTCGGCCGTCTGGGCGTCCCACTCCGCGAACCGGGGTGTGCGCCAGGGCTGTTGGGTGTCCACGGTCCGGGCGAGCTCGTCGAGGACTTCGCTGACGCGGGTGTACTCCGCGATGCCGGGGCCGTCGGCCGGTGCCGCGCCGAGGTAGGGGACGGTGCCGCCGTCGTGCCACACCTCGACGTGCTTGCCCGTCTCCCAGGTAGGGAAGGTGGCGCAGCCGAAGCGGTCCGCGAGGGCGAGCAGATGTGTCTGGGTCGGGCCGACCCACTGGCCGCCGTGATCGAGCGTCACGCCGTCGGCCCGGATCTCGGTGAGCACGCGGCCGCCCACCCGGTCGGCGGCCTCGACGAGCGTGAAGTCGACGCCCACGTCGTGGAGTCGAAGAGCTGCGGCCAGTCCCCCGTAGCCGCCACCCACGACGACCACCTCGGATTCGACCAGGTCCATTTCGGTCTGTTCCCACATGGCCGCAGAGCATGTCGCAAGACTGATCAGCCAGTCAATCGTTGCGATGAATCTATCCGGAAACCTTGACACGCCCTCCCCCGCCAGCATCATTGACCCACGCATCAATCTTGCGATTCGCCGCCCACCCCGGACAGGGGGTTCGCCCATGGCAACGTCACCTGACACCACTTCGGAAGCCGCACCCGACAGCTCGCAGGAAAAGGGCCTGCGCACCGGTGCCCTCGGCATGACCACGAGCCTGATCCTCTCGGTGGCATCCGCCGCCCCCGCCTACAGCCTCGCCGCGACTCTCGCGTTCATCGTCGCCTTCGTCGGATTCCAGGCGCCGTCGATCGTCGTGCTCGCGTTCGTCCCGATCCTGTTCGTCTCCTTCGGCTACGCCGCCCTCAACCGCCAGGAGCCGGACTGCGGAACCATCTTCACCTGGGCCACCCGCGTCCTCGGCCCGCGCGTCGGCTTCATGGGCGGCTGGGCCATCATCACCTCGTTCACCCTGGTGATGGCCAGTCTGGCCCAGGTCGCCGGCCAGTACGCGTTCATCCTCTTCGGTGCGAAAGGCATCGGGTCCGACCCGTCCAGCCCCTGGGTCCTCCTGGTGGGACTCGGCTGGATCGCCCTCATGACGGCCGTCTGCTACCGCGGCATCGAGGTGGCCGCCGCCGTTCAACGCGCCCTGCTCTTCCTCGAGTTCGCCATGCTCGCGGTCTTCTCGGTGGTCGCCCTCGTACGCGTCTACACCGGGCACGCCGGTGCCGGCGCACGGCATCCGCACTGGTCATGGCTCAACCCGTTCGAGATCTCCTCACCCAGCGCATTCGTCAGCGGCCTCGTCCTGATGCTGTTCATCTACTGGGGCTGGGAGACCGCGCTCACCGTCAACGAAGAGACCACCGACCGGCACCGGACCCCCGGCGTCGCCGCCGTCTCCTCCACGGTCATGCTGCTCGTGCTCTACCTCGTCGCGACCGTGGCGACCCTGGCCTTCGCCGGCATCGGCACGACCGGCACCGGGCTCGGCAACCCCGACAACTTCGGTGACGTCTTCTCCGCCATCGGCAAGGCCGTCTTCGGTGACAGCGGCCTCGGCTCCTTCCTGTGGCATCTGCTCGTCCTGATGGTGCTGTCCTCCGCCGCCGCGTCCACCGAGACGACCGTGCTCTCCCTGGGGCGCACGCTCCTGGCCATGGGCGGCCGCGGAGCCGCGCCGCGCATCTTCGCGAAGGTCCACCCGCGCTACTCGATCCCGCAGTTCAGCACCATCGCCACCGGAGTCGCGGGAGCGGTCTGCTACGTCGTCATGAACTTCCTGAGCCACGGCCAGGTCATCGGCGACGCCGTCTCCTCCTGCGGGCTCATGATCGCGTTCTACTACGGTCTCACGGGCCTCACCTCGGCCTGGGCCCACCGCACCGAGTGGCGACACAGCGCCGCCGACTTCTGGCTGCGCCTCACCCTGCCCGCGATCGGCGGCCTGACCCTCGTCGCGGCCGGGCTGTGGAGCCTGAAGAACGACTGGGACCCGGTGAACAGCTACACGTCCTGGACCCTCCCCTTCGCACCCCACTGGCGGATCGGCGGAGTCTTCGTCATCGGAGTCGGGACGCTCCTCCTCGGCTACCTGCTGATGCTGGCGTACGGCCGCATCGCACCGCGCTTCTTCACCGGCACGCCCCAGGAGACCGCGGCCGTCGCCGAGCACCGGCCCCCGCACGAGCGCATCCCCCGGTGAATGTCACAGCCCCTCAGTAACCCTCCCACCACGGAGTTCGCCATGCCCTACCCCGTACGCGACGCGCTCGGCCTCTCCGCCGAGCAGCACGACTTCATCCGGCTCGCCCGCGACTTCGCCGCCGCCGAGATCCGTCCCCGCGCCCGCGCCGTCGACGACGCCCAGACCGAGTCGCCGCTGGACCTGTGGGACAAGGCCGCCAGGACAGGCCTGGCCGCTTTCATGATCCCCGCGGAGTTCGGCGGCGGCGGAGTGACCGACATGGTCACGCAGGTGCTCGTCCAGCAGGAGCTGTGCCACGGCGACATCGGCATCGGGAACCTGTTGACCTCCAGCGGCTTCTTCGCCGATCCCGTCCTCGAACTCGGCACGCAGGCGCAGAAGGAGCGGTGGCTGCGGCCGCTCACCACCGACACACCCCCGTTGACCGCGCTCGCCGTCACCGAGCCCGACCATGGCTCGGACGCCGCCGGCATCCGCACCCGCGCGGTGCGCGACGGAGATCACTACGTGCTCAGCGGCCAGAAGGCGTGGATCTCCAACGCCCCTTACGCACAGCGGTTCGTCGTGTTCGCCACGGTCGACCCGTCGCTCCGCGCGCGCGGCGTGACCGCGTTCGTCATCGACCGGGACACGCCCGGACTGACCGTGGGCAAGCCGATGCGCAAGATGGGGCAGCGCGCCATCGTCAACGCCGAGGTGTTCCTCGACAACGTGCGCGTCCCCGCCGCAGACCGGCTCGGCGCCGAGGGCCAGGGCTTCTCGGGACTGATGCGCACCTTCGACGCCTCCCGGATCCTGATCGGCGCGTCCTGCGCGGGCCTGTGCCGGGCCGCTCTCGACCTGGCCGTGGAGTACGCCCAGGAGCGCGTGCAGTTCGGCGTGCCCATCATCGAGCACCAGGCGGTCGCGTTCCGGCTCGCCGACATGGCGACCCGCGCCGACACCGCCCATCTGGTGACGATGCGCGCGGCACGCCTCTTCGACCAGGGCGAGAAGGTCACCGCCGAGTCGGCGATGGCGAAGCTGACCGGCTCGGAGAACGCCATGTTCAATACGTGGGCCGCCGTGCAGACGCTGGGCGGCTGGGGCTACTCGCAGGAGTTCCTCGCCGAGAAGTGGATGCGTGACGCGAAGCTGGAGGAGATCGAGGAAGGCACCTCCGACATCCAGCGGCTGGTCATCTCCAGGGCGCTCGCGAAGTCATGACGACTCTCGACGTCTTCCGCGCGCCGGAGTCGGTCGCCGTCGTCGGCGCCACCGACAACCCGGCCAAGTGGGGCCACTGGCTCGCCCGCGGCGCCGTCGCGGGCGCGCACCGGCGCCGCGTGCACCTGGTCAACACGCGTGGCGGCCGGGTCCTGGGCCGCCCCACCCTCCCGGGCCTGGACGCGCTGCCCGAGGTTCCCGATCTGGTCGCCTTCGCCGTCCCTGCCCCAGCCTTGGCCGGCGGTGTCTCCCGGGCCGTCGCGCTCGGCGTGCCCGGTCTGCTCGCGATCACCGCGGGCGTCGAGGACGAGGCCGCGATCGGTGACGTGATCGCGGCGAGCGGCACTCGGCTGCTCGGTCCGAACTGCCTCGGTCTCTACGACGCGTCGAGCGAACTGGAGCTGGCCTGGGGCCGGTTCACGCCCGGCAGCCTCGCGATCGTGTCGCAGAGCGGACAGCTGGGCCTGGAGATCGCGGGGATGGCCGCGAGCGCCGGCATCGGTGTGTCCAGGTTCGTGTCCGTCGGCAGCCAGCTCGACGTGTGCGCCGCCGAACTGCTCGCCGACCTGGCCCACCACGAAGCCACCGGCATCGTCGCCGTCTATCTGGAGAGTTTCGGCGACGGCGAGCGGCTGCTGGACGCCCTGGACCGCCTGCGTGAGGCGGGCAAGCCGGTGCTCCTGCTGACCGTCGGCGCCAGCAGGGCCGCACAGCAGGCGGCCCGCTCGCACACCGGATCCATGACTTCAGGCATCGACGTCGTGGACGCCGCCTGCCGCACGGTCGGCGCCGTTCGCGTCGACACACCGGCCCAACTCGTCGACACGGCACAGCTGTTGAGCCGATGCGCGCCGGTGCGGGGGCGTCGGGTCGCGATCGTGGCCGACAGTGGCGGACAGGGGGCCGTCGCCGCTGACACCGCGTCACGGCTCGGCCTGACCGTCGCCGAGTTCCCCCCGGCCCTCCAGGAGCGCCTCACGGACCGGCTGCCGCCGCACGCCGCGGTCGCGAACCCTGTCGACCTCGCCGGCGCGGGTGAGGACGACATCTCCACGTACGCGTCGACACCGGCGGTCCTCGCCGACAGCTCGGTCACCGACGCCGTCGTGCTCAGTGGCTACTTCGGCAGCTACGGTCGCGACATCCCCGAACACCAGGCGGCCGAGTCGCAGGTCGCGCGGGCCATCGGCTCCCTGGCCGCCGAGCGGGCGATTCCGATCGTGATCCACTCGATGGCCGAACACACCGAAACGGTAAGGGAGTTGCACTCGGCAGGGGTGCCGACCTTCGCCGACGTCGAGGCGGCGCTGCGGGCGGTGGCGACGGCGCACCGCTTCACTCAGGCACCTCGTCCGCGCGTAGTCCGTGCGCCCGCGCATGTGCGTCAAGTGCCTCCAGGCAGTGGGTATCTGGCCGCCCGACGACTGCTGGCCGATGCGGGAGTCCCGTTCCCGCCCGCGGTCGGTATTGCGCCGGGTGCGCCGGATCCTGGCGGCGCGATGAGGTCCCTCTCGGCACCGGTCGTACTCAAAGCCGACTGGCTGGAGCACAAGACGGAGCACGGCGGCGTCGCGACCGGGCTGGGCGATACCGCCGCGCTCGGCGCCGCGTACGACGACATGGTGGCGCGGCTCGGGTCCCACGGGTACGTGGTCGAGGAGATGGACCGGCGCACCGACGTGGTCGAAGTGATCGTCGCCGCGCGGCGCGACCCGTCGTTCGGTCCGGTCGTCGTGGTCGGCGCCGGCGGAGTCCAGGCCGAGCTCACCCAGGACCTCGCGCTTGAACTCGCCCCCTGCTCCCACGACACCGCGCGCGAGATGATCCGCCGGCTCCGGTCCTGGCCACTGCTGAGCGGCTGGCGCGGCAGACGGCCGGTCGACGTCGACGCGCTGGCGGCGGTCGTCGTCGCCGTCTCCGAACTGATCGCCGATCGCGGCGACATCGGCGAGATCGAGCTCAACCCGGTCCGCGTCTCACCGGAAGGAGCTCTCGCGGTCGACGCCCTCGTCATAGCGGCAGCGACGCCCGACACCCCTTCCACTCCCTGACCGCGTCCGGCCGGCGACCACCGGCCGGAACCCGGTGTTCACAAAGTCGACCACGTAGAGGTCTAGCCGCATACCATTGAATGTCGGCACTCTTGCGCCCGTTGTGTCAGGACGTACGCGTGAGACAAGGGTGAACCGATGACACCGATCAGCCGCAGAGGTTTTGTCGCGCTGGGCGCCGGGATCGCGGCCGGCGCCGCGCTGCCCGCCACCAGAGCGGGCGCAGCCACCACGGGCACCGTCAAGGACGTCAAGCACGTGGTGATCCTCATGCAGGAGAACCGCAGTTTCGACCACTACTTCGGCCGCCTCAAGGGCGTCCGCGGGTTCGGCGACCGCAGCGGCATCACGCTCTCCGGCGGGCAGCCCGTCTTCAACCAGCCGAACGGCCTGGGCCGCCAGTACCCGTGGAAACTCAGCTCCACCCCGGCCGCGGGCGGCGTGGACGGCGAGACACTCGCCCAGTGCAACGGCGACCTGCCGCACAGCTGGTCCTCCCAGCACTCCGCGTGGAACAAGGGCCGGCTCGACCACTGGGTCGCCGGTGTCGGCAACGTGCGCAGCCTCGGCTACCTGGACCGCGGCGACATACCGTTCCACTACGCGCTGGCCGACAACTACACCGTCTGCGACGCCTACTTCAGCTCCACCCTCAGCGCCACCGGGCCCAACCGCACCTACCTGTGGAGCGGCAAGGTCGACGGCTCCAGCTACGACGGCGGCGACGAGTCGGGGCTGACCTGGGAGACGTACGCCGAGGCGCTCCAGCGGGCCGGTGTCAGCTGGAAGGTCTACCAGAATGCCAATGACAACTACGGCGACAACGGTCTCGCCTACTTCTCGAAGATCGCCGGAGCCAAGCCCGGCGACCCGCTGCACGACCGCGGCATGGCCTCCGTCCCCGCGGTGACCGGCTCCACGCCCGACGACATCGCCGCCGCGATCAAGGCGGACGCGCTGGCCGGCAATCTCCCCCAGGTCTCCTGGGTCGTCGCCAACCAGGCGTTCTCCGAGCACCCCTACGCCCCGCCCGGCGACGGAGCCCACTTCGTGGACCTCGTCTACCGCGCCCTGGCCGCATCCCCCGAGGTGTTCGACTCGACCGTCCTCTTCCTCAACTACGACGAGAACGACGGCTTCTTCGACCACGTACCCCCGCCGTCACCTCCCGCCGGTACGGCCGGCGAGTTCCTCAACGGAACCCCGTTCGGCCTCGGCTTCCGTGTCCCGATGGTCGTCATGTCCCCTTGGACCAGGGGTGGTTGGGTCTCCTCGGAGGTCTTCGACCACACGTCCGTCCTGCGGTTCATGGAGACCTGGACGACCGCCCTCGGCACCCCGGCGACCTGCCCCAACATCAGCGCGTGGCGCCGCAAGGTCACCGGCGACCTCACCGGCGTGTTCGACTTCACCCGGCCCGTGTACGGAATGCCGTCCGGCCTGCCCGCCACCAAGGTCATCGGGTACGACACCTGCGGCCCGCTGCCCAACCCCGCGCCGCAGACGAACGCCCTGCCCAGCCAGGAGCCCGGCACCCGTCCCGCGCGCGCCCTCCCGTACCAGCCGAACGGCAACCTCGACCACTTCGAGTTCGGCGCCGCCGGCAAGATCCTCGCGTGGTTCTCCATGGCGAACCAGGGCTCCCCGGCACGCAGCGCCGCCCACCTCTCCATGCACCCGAACGCCTACCGCGACACGACGCCGTGGCAGTACACGGTCGACGCGGGCGGCACGGCCACGGACTTCTTCAACATCGGCGCGGGCTCCGGGGCGGGCGCGTACGACATCACGATGGCAGGGCCGAACCGCTTCCTGCGCCGCTTCACGGGCGACGCCACGAAGGCGGGCAAGGCGATCGAGGTCGCCGCCCGGTACGCCGTGGAGTCCGGCACCGGCAAACTGGCCATCTGGTTCAGGATGACCAACTCGGGCTCCGCGTCAGCCCAGTTCACCATCACGTCGAACAACTACCGTTCGGACGGCCCGTGGAACTACACGGTCCCCGCCGGCGGCTCGACGGAAGACTTCTTCAACGCCGTGGCGAACCAGAACGGCTGGTACGACTTCACGATCACGTCCAGCACGGACACGACGTGGTCCCGCCGCTACACGGGCCACATCGAGACCGGCGCGGCGTCCGTCAGCGGCTGATCCCCCGGCCGCGCCCGCGGCGAGCGATCCGGTCGGTCGGTCAGCGGTCGGTCAGCGGTCGGTCGGCCAGCGATCGGTCAGCGATCGGTCGGCCGGGAGCACCCAGCCCGGCCGACCCGGCACCGGCCCCTTCGCCGGCCGACCGGTCGCCGACTGAAACTGATCGCTTTTGACCGTTTCTCACGAGGGGGCGTGACCGCACGCAGCCGCACGGCAGGATGGGCGCGTGGTAGGCAACCTCCCCGTCATGGCGACCAGTTTCGTCGGCCGCGACAGCGAACTGGCCGCTGTCGGGCGGGCGTTGAAAGAACACCGGCTGGTCACACTCACCGGCAGCGGCGGTGTCGGAAAGAGCCGCCTCGCGCTGCGCGCCGCCGAGGAGGTACGGGGCGCGTACGCGGACGGGGTCTGGTGGGCGGACCTCTCCCATCTCTACGACGACCGGCTGTTCACCGCCACGGTCTCCGACGCCGTCGGTCTCCTGGACCACAATCCGCGCGCCCCCATCGAGGCGCTGAGCGAATGGCTGGCCTGCCGGCGGGTCCTCCTCGTCCTCGACTGCTGCGAGCGCGTCCTCGATGCCTGCTGGAAGCTGGTCACCGAGCTCCTCGCCGCCCCGAACCTGACCGTCCTCGCCACGAGCAGGCAGCCCCTCGCCGTCCGGGGCGAGCACTGCATCGAGGTGGCCCCTCTGTCGACGGGCGACGACGAGGGCGGTTCCGACGAGGCGGTGCGCCTGTTCCGCGAGCGGTGCGCCACGGACGTGCCCGACGTTCCGCTCGACTCCCCCGAGGCCGCCGAGACCATCGCCCGTATCTGCCGCCGCCTCGAAGGCATCCCTCTCGCCGTCGAGCTGGCCTGCGCCCGGCTGCGCGAGAACAGCCTCGACGAGATCGCCGAGCGGCTGACCTCACGCCTGGACACACTCGTCGACGACACGATCTGACCCAAGCGCCACCGGGCCCTGCGCACCGCGATCGGCTGGAGCCACGAGCTGTGCGCGCCGCTCGAACGCCTCGTGTGGGCGAGGCTTTCCGTCTTCCACGGTCCCGTCGACGAGGCGGACGCCCGGTCCGTCTGCGCCGGCGGCCCCCTCGACGCCGACGAGATCCCCACGATCCTGGAACGGCTCGCCGACCAGTCGGTCCTGCAACGGGACGGCAACGTCCGCTTCCGGATGCTCGACACCGTGCGCGAGTACGGCGCCCTGTGGCTCGATGAGCTCGGCGAGCAGCACGCCCTGGCCGAGCGCCACGCCGCGCATTTCGCCGGCATCGTCGAGCAGGCCGAGGCCGGCTGGCTCAGCGACCGCCAGGTCGCCTGGTACAACCGCATCTCCGACAGTCACGCCGACGTACGCGCCGCGCTCGACCACCTCTTCACCCAGGACGCGGACACGGCCGTCGAAATGGCGGGACGCACCGGCCTGTTCTGGCCCTGCTGCGGACACCTGCACGAGTCCCGTGACTATCTGGAACGCGCCCTGAGGCTCGACACGCCCCAGGGCCCGTCCCGCACCCGCGCCCTGTGGGCCCTCGGCATCACCCTCACCCTCCAGGGCGACCACCAGACCGCCCTGCGGGTCGGCGAGGAGTGTGCCCTCGCCGCGCAGCAGGACGACGCTCCCGAATCCGTACTCTTCGCCGCCCACACCCTCGGCCTCACGCACCTCATGACCGGGCACCCGCAGGACGCGTACGACGTCAGTGAGCACGCCCTGAACACGTGCGCCGGCACACCGCCGACCGGCGCCCCCCAGCTCTGCTGCCTGGTGATCAGGGCCTTCGCCCTCTCCGCACTCGGCCGCCTCGACGAAGCGCACGAGAAGGCCACCAGCCTGCGCCGGCTCAGCCACGAGTACGGCGAGCACTGGGCGCGGTCCTACGCGGACCACCAACTCGCCTTCATCAACCTCCTCCAGGACCGCCCGCACGAGGCCGAGATCCCCGCCCGCGCCATGCTCACCAGCAAGCACAACCTCAACGACAACCTGGGGATCGCCCTCGGCCTCGACCTGCTCACCGGTGCCAACGCGGCCCAGGGCAACGGCGTCGAAGCCGCCCGCACCTCCGGCACCGGTCACGCCTACTGGCGCATGCTCGGCCACCCGAACCGCGGCACCCCGGAGCTCTCGGAGATCCGCGACCAGTGGGAGCAGCAGGCCCGGAGGGCGGCTGGTGACAACGCGTACGGCACGGCGTACCACCGCGCCTTGACGGACGACGCCGAGCACGGCCTCGCACACGCGCTCCAGGGGCACGCCGGCCCCTGACCCCGCCTTAGGAGACAGTTCTGGGCTCCCCCGGACCGTAGGACCATTTGTGTACCCCGGCCCGCCGACACGTCCGCAGGCTCGAACGGTGGCACGGTCCGCCATACGCTCACGCAGTGTTCAACATGCCCGCTCTGGTCAAACGCCTGGTGATCGGCCGCGCCATGCGCAGCGAGGAGCTGGGCGAGACACTTCTGCCCAAGCGCCTCGCCCTGCCGATCTTCGCCTCCGACCCGCTCTCGTCGGTGGCGTACGCGACCCAGGAGATCCTGCTCGTCCTCACCCTGGGCGGACTCGCCTATCTGCACTTCACGCCATGGATCGCCGCGGCCGTGGTGGCGCTGATGGCGGTGGTCGTTCTCTCGTACCGGCAGGTCGTGTACGCGTATCCGAGCGGCGGTGGCTCCTACGAGGTCGCGTCCACCAACCTGGGGTCCTCGGCCGGTCTTGTCGTCGCCGCCTCGCTGCTGGTGGACTACGTGATGACGGTGGCGGTGTCCGTCGCCTCCGGCGTGGACAACATCATCTCGGCGCTCCCGGCACTGAACGACTACCGCGTCCTGCTGGCCGTCGGCTTCGTCGCCCTCCTCACCGCGATCAATCTGCGGGGCGTACGCGAGTCGGGCAACACCTTCGCCGCACCTACCTACCTCTTCATCGGCGGCGTACTGATCATGGTGATCACCGGCCTGATCCGGTACGCCCTGGGGGACGCGCCGGTCTCCGAGACCGCCGCATACGGCATCACGCCCCAGAAGTCCGACACACATCTCGCGGGCCTGGCCCTGGTGATGCTCGTGCTGCGCGCCTTCTCCTCGGGGTGTACGGCGCTGACCGGCGTGGAGGCGATCTCCAACGG
Organism: Streptomyces sp. NBC_00009; assembly: GCF_045040855.1. Taxonomy (NCBI): domain Bacteria; kingdom Bacillati; phylum Actinomycetota; class Actinomycetes; order Kitasatosporales; family Streptomycetaceae; genus Streptomyces; species Streptomyces sp. NBC_00009. Next base: position 7,921,341 of record NZ_CP108312.1, on the reverse strand, counting down.
CGTTCCGGCGTTCCGTAAGCCCAAGTCCAAGAACGCCGCAGCCACTTTGGTGGCCATGGGCGTCATCGCCGTCGTCATGTTCGTCGGTGTGACGACGCTCGCGCTGATCAGCAAGGTGCACATCACTGACGACGCGTGCCGGCTGACCGGGCTCGACGGGGACTGCGCGAGCTATACGCAGCGCACGGTCATCGCGCAGGTGGCGGCCGCCGTGTTCGGCGGCGAGCACAGCGTCGGGTTCTTCTTCATCCAGGCCGCCACGGCTCTCGTCCTGATCCTGGCCGCGAACACCGCTTTCAACGGCTTCCCGATGCTGGCCTCGATCCTCGCCAAGGACCGTTTCCTGCCGCACCAGTTGCACAACCGGGGCGACCGGCTGGCGTTCTCCAACGGCATCCTCGCGCTGGCCGTCGTCGCCGCAGCGCTGCTCTGGGGATTCAAGGCCAATGTCACCAGCCTCATCCACCTCTACATCCTGGGTGTGTTCACCTCGTTCACCCTGTCCCAGCTGGGCATGGTCCGGCACTGGAACCAGGAGCTGGCCACCGAGCACGACCCCGTGGTGCGCCGCCGCCACCATTCGACCCGGGCCATCAACGCCCTCGGCGCGTGCGTCACCGGCCTCGTCCTGCTGATCGTGCTCGTCACCAAGTTCACCGAGGGCGCCTGGCTGGCCGTTCTCGCCGCTACGGTGCTGTGGCTGATGATGCGCGGCATCCGCCGCCACTACGACACGACGTCCGCCGAGCTGGCCGTCGAGGACCCGCACGCCGAACTCGTCTCCCCCTCAAGGGTCTTGGCGATCGTCCTGGTCTCCAGGCTTCACAAGCCCACGATGCGCGCCCTGGCCTACGCGCGAGCCTCCCACCCCGACCGGCTGGAGGCGCTGACCGTGTCGGTCGACCGCGACGAGGTCGCCGCCCTGCGCGAGAGCTGGGACGAATACGGCATCGACGTGCCGCTGAAGGTCATCGACTCCCCGTACCGCGAGGTGACGCGCCCCGTCGTCGAGTACGTGCGCGCCATCCGCCGGGACAGCCCCCGCGACATCGTCGCCGTCTTCATCCCGGAGTACGTGGTCGGTCACTGGTGGGAGAACCTGCTCCACAACCAGTCGGCGCTCTGGCTCAAAAGCCGTCTTCTGTTCACGCCCGGGGTGATGGTGACGAGCGTGCCCTGGCAGCTCACCTCGTCCGCGCACGCCAACCACCCGGCCCGTCGGGCGCCCGGTTCCGTGCGCCGGGGCGAACCTCAGCGCCCGCCGGCCGGTGCGGGCCGGTCGCGCGGCACCGGGCACGACTGACGAACCGGGTACGACATCGATCCGGTGTCGCACGGCGTCCCAGAGACGGCATCCCGCCAAATCTGACGTAAATGAGCGTTGGGCCGGCACGCGTGAGCAGCTAGGCAGGGGACATGTACCTTCTGCCGATGAAATTTGGACCACTCAACGCAAAAATCGAAGTCCTGACAGTGGCCCTCATCCTCTTCGCCGTTGTCTTCCTCTGGCTCAAGCGCTTCCTGCCCCGCATCAACCAGGTGCTGGCCGAGCGCGCCGACCGCACCGAAGGAGCCCTGGAGCGCGCCGAGGCGATCCGGGCTGAGGCCTCCGCCGAACACGCCGGCGCCCAGGCCCTGCTCGCCGAGGCCCGTCGCGACGCTGCCAGGGTCACGCAGGCGGCGCGCGAGGAAGGTGCGGCGCTGATAGCCGCCGCCCGCGAGGACGGGCTGCGCGAACGCGAGGCGCTCCTCGCCGACGGGCAGGCCCTGATCGAGGCCGAACGGGCCGCGGCGGAGGCCGAACTGCGCCTCACCGTCCCCGAACTGGCCGCCGAACTGGCGAGCCGCATCATCGGGGAGCGCGTCCCGGCGGCAGCGCCCACGAACCCCTGAAACGCGCTCGCCGCATCGGCACCGCACGGAGCCACAACGCACCAGGGCCCGGATCCATTGGATCCGGGCCCTGGTCGGCAGTAGCGGGGACAGGATTTGAACCTGCGACCTCTGGGTTATGAGCCCAGCGAGCTACCGAGCTGCTCCACCCCGCGTCGGTAGACACCACCGTACGCCATCGGAGCAGCTACTCCTGACCACCTCCTGCCAGGACGGCAGGCACCGCTGTCGCCAGGGGCTACGCGCCGCTCGCCTTGAGCATGTCCTCACGCTCTACGATCTTCACGCGCTCGCGGCCCTCCGGCTCGCCCAGCGCCTTCTCCGCGGCGTCCAGCCGGTACCAGCCGTCCCACGTCGTGTAGCGCACGTTCCGCTCGTCGAGGAACGCGTCCACGGCCTCCGGGTCGGGCGAGGAGGGCGTGCTCAGACGGCCGTTCTCGCGGTCGTCCAGGAGGCTGGCGACCGTCTCGTTGGCGTCACCCTTGGTGTGGCCGATCAGACCCACGGGACCGCGCCGGATCCAGCCGGTGACGTAGGTCGACTGCAGGTGCTCGCCGGACTCCTCGATCACCCGGCCGCCCTTGTCCGGAACGGTGCCCGACGCCAAGTCCCAAGGCAGCTTGGGGAGTTCGTCGGACAGGTAACCCACGGCGCGGTAGACGCCCTTGACGTCCCAGTCCTTGAACTCGCCGGTTCCCTTGACGTTGCCGGTGCCGTCGAGGGCGGTCCGCTCGGTGCGCAGGCCGGTCACTTCGCCGTTCTCGCCGAGGATCTCGGTCGGGGACTCGAAGAAGTGCAGGAACAGCTTGTGCGGCCGGGTGCCGACGTCGCGGATGGCCCAGTTCTCGAGCGTCTTGGCGACCATGTCGGCCTGCTTGTTGCCGCGCCGGGTCGCGATCGAGCCGTCGTCGTAGTCGATGTCCTCGGGGTCGACGATGACCTCGATGTTCGGGGAGTGGTCGAGCTCCCGCAGCTCCATCGGGCTGAACTTCGCCTGAGCCGGACCGCGGCGCCCGAAGACGTGGACCTCCAGGGCCTTGTTCGCCTTGAGGCCGTCGTAGACGTTCGGCGGGATCTCGGTCGGCAGCAGCTCGTCCGCGGTCTTGGCCAGGATGCGGGCCACGTCGAGCGCGACATTGCCGACACCCAGGACCGCGACCTTCTCCGCTTCGAGCGGCCAGGTCCGCGGCACATCGGGGTGACCGTCGTACCAGGAGACGAAGTCGGCAGCGCCGTACGAGCCGTCGAGGTCGATGCCCGGTATATCGAGCGCGCGGTCGGCCGTCGCGCCCGTGGAGAAGATCACGGCGTCGTAGAACGAGCGCAGGTCGTCCAGGCTGATGTCGCCCGGGTAGTCGACGTTGCCGAAGAGACGGATCTGCGGCTTGTCGAGGACCTGGTGCAGGGCCGTGATGATGCCCTTGATCCGCGGATGGTCCGGCGCGACGCCGTACCGGATCAGGCCGAACGGCGCCGGCATCCGCTCGAAGAGGTCGATGGACACACCGGGGTCTTCGGCCACCGCGGATTTCAGCAGCGCGTCAGCGGCGTAGATACCGGCAGGGCCGGCTCCCACAACGGCTACCCGCAGAGGGCGAGGCATGATCAGGTTCCCTTCGTGGCATGGACACTCAACGGGAATCCTAAACTAAGGCAAACCTTAGTTAGTAGTCGGGCTGAGTCTATGACCCCATAAGGTCGCCTTATGGGGTCCTGCGGGTGGGCCTTATGAGTCACCTCGAGCGTGACCCGCTCGCCTCGGCCCTGCGCGCCCGGGAGGCGGGACTGCCCGAGGAGCGTATGTGGGACGCGGACCCCCTCGAGGTGACACTGTCGACCCTCGCCACCTGGAAGGTGGTGGACTCAGCGGTCAAGCGTCTGACGGCGACCGCCGCGAAGACCGCCGGCTCCTACGGTGCGACTTACGAGCAGCTGGGTGCCGCTCGGGGTATCACCCGGCAGGGCGCCCGCAAGAAGTGGCCCGACGCCGTCCGCAAGGCGGCAACCGGTGATGCGGAGGCCGGCGTCGTCGAACTCTGCGGCGGTACCGCTGAGTTGACGCGGGACCCGTCATCGGGTGGCTGGCGGTGGACCGGCCGAGGCGCTGACGGGACACGCGGCGAACCCGGCAGCGACTCCTCGTACGCCACGAAGGAGGAGGCCGCGGCTCACGCGGGTGCGTTCCTCAAGGAGCACGCCGGGGAACGAGCTGAGGCGTGCCCCCCCGAGGCCAGGGCGTGCCCCGCCCGAGGCCAGGGCCCCTCCGTCAGGTGAGCCCGCGCCACCACCGCCCCCGGCCGCCTGGCCCCGGATTCTGTTCCCGCAAAGCGCGGTCGGCTGATAGCGTCGCGTGCACGTATTCGACCGAGGAGGTGAGTCCCGTCAACGCTGTATCAGGCTGGGTGCTCTCCTCCCGCACGGTGGTGCGGTTCACCTGACATAGGTGGCTCCGGGAGTGCCCGCAGGCATCCCGAAAGGCCATGACCCTATGCGACAGCTCCCCCTCGACGACGTCACCACCTTCTCCGCGCACGACGGCACCAAGCTCGCGTACCACGCCTTCGGCGACGGAACTCCCTTGATCTGCCTGCCCGGTGGGCCTACGGACTCCGAGTATCTCGGCGATCTCGGAGGCCTGGGCGCACACCGGCAGTTGATCAGGCTCGACCTTCGGGGCACGGGCCTGTCGGCCGTCCCGGAGGATCCGACGTCGTACCGGTGCGACCGGCTCGTCGACGACATCGAGGCCCTGCGCGAGCATCTCGGCCTGGAGCGGATGGACCTGCTCGCGCACTGCGGCGGCGCGAATCTGGCCGTCCTGTACGCGGGTCGCCATCCGGAACGCGTCGGCAGGCTCGCGCTGATCACGCCGAGCGTCCGGGCGGTCGGCCTCACGATCACGGGCGACCTGCGGACCGAGACCGCGCAGCTGCGCGGGGGCGAACCGTGGTTCCCGTCGGCGTTCCAGGCCTTGGAGGCGGTCGCCGCCGGCAACGCGACCGACGAGCACTGGAAAGCCATCGCCCCCTTCTCGTACGGCCGTTGGGACGAAACGGCACAGGCACATCAGGCCGCCGGGGAAGAGCGGATGAACATGGAGGTGGTGGCCGCCTACGGCGCCACGGGTGCCTTCGACCCCGATGCCACGCGCACCGCGCTGGCGCGGTTCACGGCTCCGGTGTTCCTGCTGGCCGGCGAGGTCGACCTCGGGGCGCCTCCGCGCACCATGGCCGAGTTCGCCCAGCTGTTCCCGGACGCCGAGTTCGTCGTCCAGCCGAGTGCCGGACACTACCCGTGGCTCGACGACGCGGCCTGGTTCGTGAGGGCCACGGCGGGCTTCCTGGCGTAGGTGGAAATGGACGTGCGGGCCGTCCTCGGCGCTGTCATGCTGCGCCGGTGAATCGTGAACTGATGTCCCGGCTCGCCCATGTCGACCATCCCATCAAGGCCCCGCTCGACGACACTTCCGTCCAGCAGCTCCTGGAACGCGGGGCGCCACGGGGCGACGAGCGCGTACTCGATCTGGGGTGCGGCAGCGGGGAATGGCTTCTGCGGGCCCTCGGCGTGCACCCTCACCTGCGTGCCGAGGGCGTCGACATCTCCGCGGACGCCCTCGGTCAGGCACGCGAGGCGGCACGCGCCCGTGGCGTCGGAGAACGCCTCGTGCTGCACCGCCAGGAGGCCGCGGAATTGCATTCCCCTCACCCGTTCGACCTGGTGCTCAGCGTCGGGGCCTCGCACGCCTTCGGCGGCCTGCTGCCCACCCTCGCCGCGGCGCGCAAGCACCTGGCTCCGGGCGGACGCGTCGTGATCGGAGACGGCTTCTGGGAGCGTGAGCCGTCGCAGGAAGCCGTCGAAATGCTGGGCGACTTCGCCGACTTGGCGACCACGCTGGAGCGTGTCGCCGCCGACGGCTGGACTCCGGTCCACGGGCATGTCAGCTCGCGGCGCGAGCTGGACGACTACGAGTGGGCCTGCTGGGGGTCCCTGGCGTCATGGGCACTCGACCACCGCGCCGATCCGGACAGCGAGGAGGCACTCGCGACCGCCACGGTGCGCCGCGACGAATGGCTGCGTGTCTACCGGGACACGTGGGGCTTCGTCAGCCTGGTCCTGCGGCCCACCGACGAGTGATGCGCGGGAGCACTCCGCGGAGTGTCCGAACTCCGGGCGTCAGAGCTCTGGCCGTCAGCGGTCGGAGTAGCTGAAGTCGCCCACGGTCCAGGCGCTCACGTCCTGGATCGCGACGCGGTACATGCCGCCCGTCTCGGGGATGCCGACGGCGCCCTGAAGGATCCGGGCCACATGGAAGTGCAGATGGGTGGGTGCGAGGCCGTCATCGGTCTCGCCCCGCTTCTGTTCATCGGGCTTCTCGTCGGCGGTGAAGATCTCCGAGAAGGAGCCGAGGTGGTCCGAGTCCGTCAGGACCTCCGAGACGCGCTGCCTCCACACGGCCTCGGGGGCGAGGCGTCCGGTGATCACAGCACCGCTGGTCACCACAGTCAGGGACATCTGATTGCTCTGCTCGGACTCCACCATGCCGGCGAGGTCGACGAGCAGTTCGTCAGGGTTCGACATGAGAGCGGATTCTAACGGCAGACGCCTCCCGGGAAGGCCCCGACGCCCCAACTTCCCCAGGGGCATGGCTTCAGCGGTTCCGGCGCACCTGCTCCGCCTCACGCGCTCCGGCTCACCGGCGCACACCTCACGGCCGAGGCCACGGCCGGCCGCCCAGGCGCTCGATGTCCATGTTGAAGCGCCTCAGGTAGGTGGTGAAGGCCGCGATGTCCTCGTCCGCCCAGTCGGTCATGACGCGGTCCAGGCTGCCCACGATGTGATCGCGTTCCTCGTCGAGGACGCGCGCACCCTTGTCCGTGATGCGGAACTTGCGGGCCATGCCGCCCTCGGGATCAGGGATGCGCTCCACCAGTCCGGCGCGCATCGCGGCGGCGGTCTGCCGATTCAGGGTGGAGGCGTCGAGCCCGAACGCGTCGCTGAGCTCGCCGATGGACATGGGCCCCTGCACGCGAATGCGGCTCAGCAGGATGTAGGCGCTGCGCTCAAGGGTGCCGTTCTCGGGGCGCCCGCCTTTGTGGTGCACGAGTCCGTGCCGGCTGAGCAGCATCTGCTCGTACTCGAGCTCGTACGTGGGCCTGGCCATGCGTCTGCCGCCTCCTGCTGTCGTTCCGCGGCGTCGCACCGCGCGTTCGTGCACACCCCCGCGCCAATCGTCGCACAGTCAAATGCAGCCACCACACAATGTGCCTCATGCATTCGATGTGTACGATGCACATCATCCGGCAGACGCCCGCACACCGCAGTCACCCGAATCCCGCAATCCCGCAGACACGCAAGGAGCCCCTTGATGGACGCCCCCCAGCCGACGGCACGCGCCGGCGGCGTGGTCGCCACTCTGGCTTTCGCCGGCACCACAGCCGCGATCATGCAGACCCTGGTCACCCCGCTCATCGCGGAGCTGCCCAAGATCCTTCACACCACGTCGTCGAACGCCGCCTGGGTCATCACCGTGACCCTGCTGGTGGGGGCCGTGTGCGTGCCGGTCACCGGACGTCTCGGCGACCTGATCGGCAAGCGCCGCATGCTGCTCGTGTGCTCGGTCCCGCTCATGGCGGGCTCCGTGGTGTGCGCGCTGTCGTCATCCGTCGTGCCGATGATCGTCGGACGCGGCCTGCAAGGCATGGGGATGGGCATGGTGCCGCTGGGCATCGCCCTCCTGCGCGATGTGGTGGCGAAGGAGAAGCTCAGCTCCTCGATCGCCCTGGTCAGCGCGTCCATGGGCATCGGCGGCGGCCTCGGCCTGCCCATCGCCGCCGCAGTGGCCCAGTACGCCAACTGGCGTGTGCTGTTCTGGGGTTCGGCCGTCCTTGCCGTACTGATCGCCGCCCTGATCTGGTTCCTCATTCCCGACGTCCCGGCAAGCGCCAAGGGCCAGCGCTTCGACGCACCCGGCGCGCTCGGTCTCGGTGTCGGCCTGGTCTGCCTCCTCCTCGCGGTCTCCAAGGGCGCCGAATGGGGCTGGGGCTCGGCGACGACGCTCACACTCTTCGCCGCGGCCGTCCTCGTACTGCTGGGCTGGGGCTGGTGGGAGACACGCACCCGGGACCCGCTGGTCGACCTGCGCACCACCGCCCGGCCCCGCGTGCTGTTCACGAACGTCGCCTCGATCTTCGTCGGCTTCGGTATGTACGCGAGCATGCTCGTGATCCCGCAGCTGCTGCAGTTCCCCGAGGCCACCGGCTACGGCCTGGGCCAGTCGATGCTCGCGGCGGGCCTGTGGATGGCGCCCGGCGGCATCATGATGATGATCGTCTCCCCGCTCGGCGGGAAGCTCACCGATGCCCGAGGCCCGAAGTTCACGCTCATCTGCGGAGTCCTGGTGATCGCCGCCGGATATGGCCTGTCGCTCGTACTGATGGGCTCCGGCCTGGGTCTCATGGTGGTCTGCATGGTCATCAACAGCGGCGTCGGACTCGCCTACGGTTCCATGCCCGCGCTCATCATGAGCTCGGTGCCGCTCTCGGAGACCGCCGCCGCCAACGGCTTCAACACGCTGATGCGCTCCCTCGGCACCTCGGTCGGCGCCGCGGTGATCGGCGTGGTCCTCTCCCAGATGACGACCACCATGGGCGGCTACAGCTTCAGCTCCGAAGCCGGTTTCCGTACGGCTCTGATGGTCGGCGGAGGCGTCGCGCTCGTCGCCGCGCTGATCGCTGCGGTCATCCCGGCCGTACGCGCCACCCCCGTCGATGCGGGCACCGCACCGGCTGCCGCACCGGCCGAGGCCAAGGCGTAGGCCGGGCCGCAGAAACTGGACTTGCGGGTCCAATTTCATCGGAGCACAGTCGGTCTCACGGTCCGGATGAACGGACCGCCGGGCCAGGTCGGGCGGTGTTCCCGACCGGCTCGGTGAGCGGGAGAACCGAGACTGAGGAGAGCCGGCCATGAGTGGACGACTGCAGGACAAGACCGCACTCGTCACGGGGTCAACCAGCAACATCGGAAAGGCGATCGCCGAGGCGTTCGCCGCCGAGGGGGCCCACGTCGTCGTATCGGGGCGCAACCGGGCACGCGGCGAGCACGTCGTCGAGGGCATCCGTGCGGCCGGAGGGCGGGCCGACTTCGTCGAGGCCGACCTCGACGGCAGCGCGGACGCCTCCCGCCGCCTCGCGGAGCAGGCCCGCCAGGTGCTGGGCGGGCGCCTCGACGTGCTGGTGAACAACGCGGGCATCTACCCGCCCGGGACCACCACCACGACGGACGAGAAGACCTTCGACCAGGTCTACGCGGTGAATGTGAAGGCGCCCTTCTTCCTGACCGCAGATGTCGCCCCGGAGATGGCCCGGAACGGTGGCGGAGTCATCGTCAATCTCGGCTCCTGGATCGCCCGCCTGGGCGTCCCGGTGGGGTCGCTCTACAGCTCCACCAAGGGAGCCATGGAGACGCTCACGCGCGCGTGGGCGGCGGAGTTCGGCCCGCAGGGGGTGCGGGTGAACGCGATCTCGCCCGGCGTGATCGTCCCCCGCGCGGCCGAGGGCGGCGAGCCGCACCCGGGCGAAATCATGATGAAGGGCACGCCGTTCGGCACGATCGGCACGCCCGATGCCATCGCGCACGCCGCGGTCTGGCTGGCCTCGGACGAGTCGGCGTTCGTCCACGGCACGGTCGTGGACGTCGACGGCGGCCGCGTCGGCGCCGCCGTGATCGCCGCGTAGCACCGGCCGGCGCCTGTTCCTGGCGGAACCGTCGCGTCCGCGGATCGCCAATGGCCTAGCGTGGCCCCACAGTTCGAGTGGGCGCCACGCTCGCTCGTTGCCCACCCCTGGCGATTGAGACGTGATCACGGCATGCCCCTCCGCCCCCACACCCCCCACCCCGTGCCCTCCCAGGGTGAACGCGCCGTGCCCTCCCAGGGTGAACGCGCCCTGCAGGCCCACATGGGGACGAGCGAGCGCGCCGATGACTTCTACGACCGTCAGGTCCAGCCCCGTCTGACGCCGGCGATGAGTGAGTTCATCGCCCGGCAGACCATGGTGTTCCTGTCCACGGCGGACACACATGGCCACTGCGACGCCAGTTTCCGCGCCGGGCCGCCCGGGTTCGTCGCCGTCCTCGACGACCTCCACCTGGCCTACCCGGAGTACCGGGGCAACGGAGTCATGGCCAGCGCGGGCAACATCACCGAGAACCCCCACATGGGCCTGCTCTTCATCGACTTCACCCATGACCACATAGGGCTGCATGTGAACGGATCTGCCCGACTGGTCGGCGACCGTGAGCTACGGGCCATCTGCCCCACGCTGCCCAGGGATTCGGCCCCGGGGCGGCAGGCCGAGATGTGGATATGCATCACCGTCCAGGAGGCATACGTCCACTGCTCCAAGCACATTCCCCACCTGGAACCCGCGCACCAGCCGAACCGAAGGGCCCCTGGACGCCCCAAGGACGGCGACTACTTCACCGAGCAGATGTCCCACGCCTACCTGGGACAGAGATAGGTCAGGTCCCGGCCGGTCCACGCCGCTTCCCGCGACGACAGGCATAACCCGAGCGGACGAGGGCAGACGCTGTGGACGGGGCCGACACGAAAGGCAGGGACATGACGGCAACTTCGGTGCACGCTCATGAAGATGCGCGAGCGCAGGCCACGACGACGCACGACGCCGACGCGACCGTCGGCCCGGGCGAGCTTCCGTGGGTCGAAGACGCCGGCAAGGTCGCGCCCAAGGACGCACGGGATCTCTCCAAGGTGTTCTTCGAGCAGCTCCAGGTACTCGAAGAGGGCACCGAGGACTACCAGTACGTCCGTAACACGCTGATCGAGATGAACCTGTCCCTCGTCCAGTTCGCGGCGTCCCGCTTCCGCCACCGTGGCAGTGGCGAGATGGAGGACATCGTGCAGGTCGGGACCATCGGCCTGATCAAGGCGATCGACCGGTTCGACCTGTCGCGCGAGGTCCAGTTCACCTCCTTCGCCGTCCCGTACATCGTCGGCGAGATCAAGCGCTTCTTCCGCGACACCAGCTGGGCCGTCCATGTGCCGCGCCGCCTCCAGGAGTTGCGCGTCGACCTGGCCAAGGGCAAGGACGAGCTGTCCACCGTCCTGGACCACGAGCCGACTCCCAAGGAGCTCGCCGAGCACCTGGAGCTCAGCGAGGACGAGGTCATCGAGGGCATGGTCGCCTCGAACGGCTACACCGCGGGGTCCATCGACATGCCGAGCGATCCCAGCGAGCACCCGACCGACGCTTCGAGGACGTTCGCCGACGTGCTCGGCGAGCCGGATCCGGCCATGGAGACGGTGGAGGACCTCCACACGCTGGCGCCGCTCCTGGAACAGCTCGAAGGCCGTGAGCGCCGCATCCTCGAGATGCGGTTCGGCCAGGAGATGACCCAGTCGGAGATCGGCGCCGAGATCGGCGTGTCCCAGATGCACGTCTCCCGGCTCCTGACCCGCACCCTCACTAAGCTCAGAACAGGCATGTTCGCCTGACACAGAGGGGCTCCACCATGATCCAGGCCGCAGATGTCCGTGAGTGGCGCTCCTGCGACGTCGTCGACCCGGACGGCCACAAGATCGGCACGCTCGAGGCGGTCTACGTGAACACCCGGACCGACGAACCGGCCATGGCCACCGTCCAGATCGGCCTCCCCACGCGGCACAGGCTCGTCTTCGTACCGCTGGACGGCGCGGTCGTCGGGCCGGCCTACGTCAAGGTCGACTACGCGAAGGCGCTGGTGAAGAAGTGCCCATCGATCGGCACGGACGACGTGCTGCCCGCCGAGGACGAGGAACCCCTGTTCCGGCACTACGGACTGCCGTACGAGCCCGGGGCGAAAGGGGAGCGGCAGCTCGCCCGTCGCTGACGCGCGCCGCCTCGCACCCATCCGTTCGGCCCGCGGCTACGGATTCGTCATGATGGCCTCGCAGCGCCGGGCCGCGTGGCCGGGGCACGACGAAGGGGAGACAGCGTGCTCGTATGGGACGACGATCCGCGATCGGCACTCGTGGCACCCGTGGCCGTCGAACCGCCGCGGGCCGCGGTGCTCCTCGTGCACGGTGGCCGCTCGGAGGGGACGGAAGCGGTGCCGCGGTTGAGTCTCGCGGGTGCGCGCATGCGTCCGTTCGCCCGGGCCGTCGAGCGTGCCTGCGAGGGCCAGGGGCTGCTGGTGGGGAGCGTCCGCTATCGCTGCCGGGGCTGGAACGGTGACCGCGAGGATCCGCTCCGGGACGCGCTGCGGGCACTGGACGAACTGGCCGTACGCGCCGGGGACGTGCCGACCGTCCTCGTCGGTCATTCCATGGGCGGACGTGCGGCACTGCGGGCCGGCGGGCATCGGCTCGTCCAAGGCGTGGTGGGACTCGCTCCGTGGTGTCCGGAGGGTGAGCCGGTGACGCAGTTGCGCGGCCGGCGCGTGGTGCTGCTCCACGGCGACCGGGACCGCACGACGGATCCCGCGGCCTCCGTCGACTACGCCGACCGGGCCTCTGCCGCGGGTGCCGAGGCCTGCACGCTGCTGATGCCGGGCGGCGACCACGCGATGCTGCGGCAGGCCGGTTCCTGGCACCGCCGGACCGGCCGGATCGTGAGCGGCCTGCTGGGGTTCACGCCGCTCCCCACCGACGTCGCCGACCGTCTCGCCCTCAACGGCCGTACGCCCTAAGCGTTCTCACACACATGACGTGACAGGTGCACCTCGGAGCGTTCCGCCGAACGGGCGACAGTGAATCCTTTCGGCTTCTGTCGCCGGCGTGACGGGAGGGCCCATGGGCGAAGCTGCCATGGACCTTCCCCAAGCACCGAATGATGAGGCTGTCCATGCGCCGTCGCTCCACCATTGCCGCTTCCCTCGCCGCGTTCGCTCTCGCGCTGGCCCTTCCGGCCTCCGCCCACGCCGCCACCGGGGACTTCTCGTACAAGTTCGTCGGGCTCAACGGCCAGCCGCAGTCGGTCACCCTCCACGAGCTGCCGAGCCGTCAGTGCGTCACCCTCCCCGAGGTCGCGGACCCGAACTCCTCCGAGCCCGCGTTCGCCCCGCACAACGACACGGACGAGTGGGCCATGGTCTTCACCGGGCCCGACTGCGAAGGGGACTCCTGGACACTGCGTCCGCACGGCAGGCCGGCCACCGACAACCTCAAGCTGCGCTCGGTGTTCCTCACCCCGGCACAGGACTGACCGGTCGTACGGGGGAGAGGGGGCGCCCTGCCCCCTCTCCCCCGCTGGTCTACGCCGACTGCCGGAGCACCAGTTCGGGCTCGAAGATCAGGGACGTGGGCTCGGTCCGCGTGCCCTCGATGTGTCCCTGGAGGAGGCGTGCCATCGCTCCGGCCATCTCCTCCACCGGCCGGCGAACGGTGGTCAGTTGCGGCTTGCAGGTGACGGCCACGCTCGAGGCTCGAGGCTGCCAAGAGACGGTCAACACCTGTTCGTTCAAGGGGTGTTGGACCAACGAGGGCAGCTGGGCGGCTCGACGGGAGCCCCAACAGCCCCACGCCCGCCACTAATTTCGATGATTCTGGATTTAAGTCTTGACGCATCGTTCACACAGATGAAGCATTCGACCGCAAGAGAGCGCTCCCACCCCCCTCATTCGTTCATTTACTGAACCAGGAGAGTCGCCCTATGCTCACGCCCCCCACGAACCCCTCGACCACGTCCAGTTCGCCCACAGCCGGTTCCGTCACCCCCTCGCGCCGGACCGTTCTCGGCATCATGGCGGCGACCGCGGCCACCGCTCCCGGCCTCCTCGCACTCGGGTCCCCCGCCTCCGCGGCGCCCGCCGCCGACCCGCTGCCCGGCGGCGGTGACCTGGGCCCGAACGTGATCGTGTTCGACCCCTCCGCCCCTGGCATCCAGGCCAAGCTGGACGAGATCTTCAAGCAGCAGGAGTCCGCACAGTTCGGCTCCGGCCGCTACGCGTTCCTGTTCAAGCCCGGCACGTACAACGGCCTCAACGCCCAGCTCGGCTTCTACACCTCGATCGCCGGTCTCGGCCTGTCCCCCGACGACACCTCGATCAACGGCGATGTCACGGTCGACGCCGGCTGGTTCAACGGCAACGCCACCCAGAACTTCTGGCGCTCCGCCGAGAACCTCGCCCTCACCCCCGTCAACGGCACCAACCGCTGGGCCGTCGCCCAGGCCGCGCCGTTCCGCCGTATGCACGTGAGAGGCGGCCTCAACCTCGCCCCCGACGGCTACGGCTGGGCCAGCGGCGGCTACATCGCCGACAGTCGTATCGACGGCACCGTCGGGCCGTACTCGCAGCAGCAGTGGTACACCCGCGACAGTTCCGTCGGCGGCTGGACCAACGCCGTCTGGAACATGGTGTTCTCCGGCGTCGAGGGCGCCCCCGCCCAGAGCTTCCCGGACCCGCCGTACACCACGCTCAACACGACGCCCGTGTCCCGCGAGAAGCCCTTCCTGTACCTCGACGGCGCCGACTACAAGGTCTTCCTGCCCGAGAGGCGCACCGACGCGCGCGGCACCACCTGGGGCAGCGGCACACCCCGGGGCACCTCGCTCGCGCTCAACCAGTTCTACGTGGCGAAGCCCGGTGTCACCGCCGCCACCCTCAACGCGGCGCTCGACCAGGGCCTCAACCTCCTTCTCACGCCCGGGATTTACCACCTCGACGCGGCAATAGAGGTGAAGCGCGCCAACGCCGTGGTCCTCGGCCTCGGTTACGCCACCCTCATCCCGGACAACGGCGTCACGGCGGTGAAGGCCGCCGACGTCGACGGTGTGCGCCTGGCCGGGTTCCTGATCGACGCGGGCGCGGTCAACTCGCAGACTCTGCTGGAAGTCGGGCCTTCCGGAGCGTCCGCCGACCACTCGGCCAACCCCATCACCGTCCAGGACGTCTTCGTGCGGATCGGCGGCGCGGGCCCCGGCAAGGCCACCACCAGCATCGTCGTCAACAGCCGGCACACGATCATCGACCACACGTGGGTCTGGCGCGCCGACCACGGCGACGGCGTCGGCTGGGAGACCAACCGCGCCGACTACGGCGTGCGCGTCAACGGCGACGACGTGCTGGCCACCGGCCTGTTCGTCGAGCACTTCAACAAGTACGACGTGTACTGGGCCGGCCAGCGCGGCCGCACGATCTTCTTCCAGAACGAGAAGGCGTACGACGCCCCGAACCAGGCCGCAGTCCAGGACGGCAACGTCAAGGGCTTCGCCGCGTACAAGGTCGCCGACTCCGTGACCACGCACGAGGGTTGGGGACTGGGCAGCTACTGCAACTACACGTCGGACAACACCATCCGCCAGGACCACGGCTTCGCGGCGCCCAACACGTCGGGCGTGAAGTTCCACGACCTCCTCGTAGTGTCCCTGGGTGGCCAGGGCCAGTACGAGCACGTCATCAACGACATCGGCGCCGCCACGTCCGGCACGTCCACGGTGCCCTCGACCGTGGTCTCGTATCCCTGACCGTTCCTAGAAAGTGAGCGGGAGTGAGTCGGAGATCCACTCTCGTTCGCTACGCCCGTCCCGAACGGTGTTGGGCGGGCTGGGTCGCCGCTTTCGCTTCCCTGGTGGCGTCACCACTCCTGGTGGTGGTCCGGTCCGGGGTGGGCGGTCTCCCTCACGTCCGGGGTTTCCGAGTGCGGCCTGGGCGATCCGATGCCCCACGCGATCTCTCCGGTCGCGTGGGGGCGGTGTCGTCCGTCGCCGCGCCCCGGATCCCTGGGCGCGGCTTCCGATCACGGCTCGCGGCCTCATGCCGGGTGGTCTGATGGGTGGGGATGCTGGTCGGCTTCTGCCAGTGCTCGGCGCCCCACCGACTGCTGTACGCGGCATCGACCGCGATCACGCTGATGCCCTGCTCGGCAGCCATCGAAATGAGCCGGGCAGCCAGCCGTGCGGTGGGAAAGCGGGAGATCAGACGGCGGAAACGCTTGTTACGGCCGTACTTCTCCCGGGTTTTGGAGTCCGCGAAATCGAGGTCCTCGATCGCCATAGCGCTCGCGCCACACTGTTGCGCATAGTGGAGCAGGCGGCTGGTGGCGTGCCGGATCTGCGCATCCCGATGCGCGGCATTGCCGGACAGGTCATAGAAGAAACACGGTCCGCCCACGCCTGGCCCCGGTGCGCGAACACCGCCCGGGCGGCCAGCACGTAGCGGCCGTGCGGGGCGTTCGCCAAGTGGGCGAGCGGGGCAGGGAGTTTGAGGCTCAACTGCCCGTCGAGATCGAGACGGATGGTCTCGTTGCCGAGGCGCTTGCCGGACTCGCCGTCAGCGGACAGGAACATCCGGGCCGCCTCCCAACGAGCCCGCCACCCCTGCTCGCTGAGCGTGTGGTCGCCGGGGCATAGTGGCGACAGCTTGAAGCCGGCGAGGGTGTTGATCGCTTCCTTCCAGTTGTAGGTGCTTCCCGCGACCGCCTCCGGCGAGCGGCGGATCGAAACCGCCCCCAACTACGCCACCGGCCAGGCGCAGACCGTGCTTGCCTCAGCCCTGGCCGCGCACCCGGCCGCCTGCGCCTCAGATCGCTTCGGCCTCGGGGCGGACGACCTGCTCGGCAAAGGTGCCGAGTCGCGTGGCCAACTGCTCGAGCGCGGCGGCCGCGTAGTGGTCGGGGCTCCAGCACGCGTGGATGGGGAGCTGGACGGGAGCGCCATCGGTGTCGAGAACGAGCACGGGACGAGTACCGAACCGCGGCAACTCGGTCCCGATCGCGACGCCACGCCGCCCTGCCGCCAGGGCGTGGCGCATCTGCTCCCACGGGACCTCAGTGTGGCGTTGATACCGGAGTCGGGCCGCGATGACAGCTGCGTCGAGAACGGTGCGCGTCGGGTCCGTTCGGCCCGGAAGGAGGAGAGGCTGCTCCATCAGCTCGTCCAGCGTGACGCTGGTGTCGCGGGCCCAGGGGTGGCCCGGGTTGACGTAAGCGTGGAGCGGCACGCGGGTGAGGCGTTGCCAGGCAAGGCCGCCCGCGGGGGGCATGTTCGCGGCGATGCCGAAGTCGTGTCCGGCGGCGACCGCCTCGTGCACCTCGTCGCCGAGGACCGAGACGACGGCGATGAACGGGTCGTCGTCGTCGAGGGTGGCGACGAACGGAGCGAGGACGTAGTCCAGCGTGGTGGGGGCGGCCACGCAGGAGATCCGGGTCAGCTGTCCGTCGGCCAGCTGTCCCGCGACCGTCGTCAGCCGGTCGGCCCGGGTGAGCAGGTCGTGCGCCACGTCGAGCGTGTGGCGGCCCGCGTCCGTGAGGGACAGCCGATGGCCGTTGCGGCGGAAGAGCGTGACGCCGAGGTCGCGCTCCAGGCGCTGGATCTGGCGGGACACCGCGGGCTGAGCGATGTGCAGCTGGTTGGCGGCGGCCGTGACGGTACCGAGTTGCGCGACAGTCAGAAAGCACCGCAGGTGTCGTAGCTCCATGCCTCATCATGCCGAAACGGCATCATGATGGGTAGTAGTTAGGTCTTGGACAGGAGTAGGTGACCGGGATCACCATCTCCTCCATGACCTCCATGACCTCCTCAGACATCTCGTCCGGCAACTGGCTCACCCCACCTCACCACCGACTCGGTCTGCACCGGGTCGAGGACGTGGTCCCCTGCACGACCATCGCTCGCGGTGAGGCGCCGGCACGCATGCTGGTGCCCGCGAGTGAGCCCTTGGACTGGGACCTTCTGACCGTGCCGGGCCCCCAAGGGGGGCCGATCAGCGCAGAGGAGTTCCTCGCTCGCACGCACACCGACGGCATCCTCGTGCTGCGCGGCGACACGATCCTCGCAGAGCGCTACTTCGGTGAGTTCACCTCCGCGTCTCACCACATCGTGATGTCCATCTCGAAGTCGTTCGCCGGCATGCTGGCCGGGGTGCTGGCCGCCGCCGGCCTCCTCGACCTCGAGGCGACCGTCCCGACGTACGTCCCGGAGCTGGCGGCGGGTTCCTACGCCGGTGCCACCGTGGGGCAGCTGCTCGACATGACCGCGGCGCCGCACTACGACATGTCGTACCTGGAGCCCACCGCCGAGGTTCACGCGGGCGACCGCGCTGCCGGATGGCGGCCGCGCCGGCCCGAGGACGTGGTCGGCACCCGGCCGTTCCTGGCCCAGTTGCGCGGCGCCGGCCGGCACGGCGCCGACTTCCAGTACTGCTCGGGGACCACCGACGTCCTCGCGTGGGTGCTCGAACGCGCCGGCGGCGCGGGCTACGGCGAGCTGATGCGGCGACATCTCTGGTCGTGGATCGGCGCCGAGGACGACGCCTTCGTCACGGTCGACGACCACGGAACGCCCTATGCGTGTGCCGGGATGGGGATGCGACTGCGCGATCTCGCGCGATTCGGGCGCCTGGTTCTCGACGACGGGTGGCGCGAGGGCACACCCGTGGTGCCGGCTGACTGGATCGCGCGGACCCGCCGCGGGGGGCACTTCGCGACCACGGCCGAGTCCGACTCGGCGGCGGGTGGCACCTACAAGAACCAGTGGTGGATCCCGGGCGACGACCATGGGTCCTTCTACGGTGTCGGCATCTTCGGCCAGTACCTCTGGCTCGACCCGCAGAGCGACGTCGTCATCGCGAAGTTCTCCGCCACCGACCAGCCGGTCGCCGACACACCCGCTCACCTGGACGCGCTGGGCGCCATCGCCCGTGCGGCCGCCCTGACCCGGCAGGAGGCATGAGATGGACCGCAACCGATCACACGGCGAGTCGATCGAGCAGCACTCGATCGACTACGTCCCGCCCGAGGAGCGCCACGGCAAGCCGTGGCACCTGTTCACGGTCTGGTTCTCCAGCAACGTGCAGATCACCGCGTTCGTCACCGGCGTCCTGGCGGTCACCCTCGGCCTCGACCTTCCCTGGGCCGTCGCCACCATCCTGATCGGCAACCTCCTCGGTGCCGTGTTCATGGCCTACCACTCGATCCAGGGTCCCCGTCTGGGCGTGCCGCAGATGATCCAGAGCCGTGCGCAGTTCGGATTCCTCGGCACGCTGCTGCCGGTCGTGATCGTCCTGTGCATGTACATGGGATTCGGTATCGAGGGTGGCGTCATCACCGGGCAGGCCTTCGCGAACTGGGCCCACATCTCGTTCACCTGGTCGGTGATCATCCAGGGCGCGGTCCCGGCGGTCATCGCGATCGTCGGGTACAAGGTCATCCATCTGTCGACCCGGGTGGTCAGCGTGGTCTCGGGGCTGCTGTTCCTCGCCCTCACGATCGCGTTGGCCGGTCACTTGCCGGAGCACCTGCCGAGCGGCCCGGCTCCGTCGTTC
This sequence comes from Streptomyces sp. NBC_00009, assembly GCF_045040855.1. Lineage (NCBI taxonomy): Bacteria > Bacillati > Actinomycetota > Actinomycetes > Kitasatosporales > Streptomycetaceae > Streptomyces > Streptomyces sp. NBC_00009. The sequence continues at coordinate 7,902,192 of NZ_CP108312.1, read as the reverse complement.
GGCACCGTCCTGCTCGTCATATCGATCTTCGTCTCGTGGCAGCTCACCTGGGCGCCGTACGTCTCGGACTACTCTCGCTACCTCCCCGAGGACACCCCGTCGCGGACCACGTTCCTGTGGACCTACGCCGGCTCGGCACTCGGCTCCTCGTGGGTGATGATCCTCGGCGCGTTCGCCGCCACGATCAGTGCCGAAGGGGTGGGCGACGATGCCATCGGCATGCTCAGCCAGCAGATCCCGGCGCTGAGCTCGGCCATCCTGCTCGCCATCGTCATCGGCATCGTCCCTGCCGGCGTGTACGGCTACTACGGTATGTACCTCACCGCGGTCAGCGCCTTCTCGGCCAAGGGCCACGGCTCGGCGACGCCGCTGGTGCGCGCCGTCTTCATCGTGGTGAGCGCCGCGCTCACGATCGCAGCCACTCTGATGGCAAGCGGCCACATCCTGAGCACTGTCGAGAACATCACGTTGTTCCTGCTGTACCTGCTGGTGCCGTGGACCGCCATCAACCTCACCGACTACTACGTCGTACGGCGCGGCCACTACGACGTCGGCGAGCTCTTCCGGCCTCGGGGCGAGTACGGCTTGGTGAACTGGCCGGCCGTCGTTGTCTACCTGGTCGCCATTGCGGCGCAGATCCCCTTCATCAGCAGCAGCCTCTACACCGGGCCGCTGGTCGACTACCTGGGCGGCGCCGACATCTCCTGGATCGTCGGCCTGCTGGTGGCGACGGTGCTGTACCTGGCCCATACGCGGCGTACCCGAAAGGTCGCGCAACCCGTCGGCGCGCGAGCATCGGCACCCGGCTCGGACGCGCAGCTTTCGGTCGACTGAGCGTCCAAGGTCTGCGCAAGCCGCGACGAGGATGCTCCCCGGCGAGGTCAGGCGAAAGGGATCCCGATGGGCGTCGATGCGAGCGGCTCCCGCGGCGTTGTCAGGCTTGCACGGTGGGCCGAACGACGATCTCGCTGACGTCGACGCCGTTGGGCTGCTCGATCGCGTAGCCGATGGCGGAGGCGATGGCGGAGGCGATGGCGGAGGGCGGCATGGCGATCATGATCTGCCTTTACGGCCGTGCCGTCTTTCAGGCGCGCAGTCAGCAGCAGTCATTCACCCGGCGGTGGGGTAAGTCGGATCGTCCGCCGCCCTAGCCGCCTATCCGCACACCCCACGTCCCGCTGTCACCGACACGTTCCCGGTGCTGCACCCAGCCGAACTCGCCTGGATCACGCACAGCACCAACGCAGCGGACTGGCTACGCGAAGCGGCTGCCACGCTCGCGCCATGATTTCGATCATCGTGAGGAGGGCGAGCGCGTCTGCCGCCTGCTCGGGCAGCTCCGCCGGCTCGGCCCGCGAGCGGTGGTCGGCCAGCCACTGGCCGGCGTTGTCCACCTTCGCCTGATCCGCCGCTCGGCGCTCGGCCTCAGCTCGCTCGGCCTCCTGCCGGCGTTCCTCGGCGGTGAGTCGCTCTGCACGCTGACGCGCCTGGGCGGCGGCCGCATGGCATTGCTCGCACGGCACGTTCGCGGCCCGCGCCTCCAGCGGGAACTCCCCCATGCTCCACGGCCGCATGGTGGCCAGTTCGGATCGAGTACGTACGGTCAGCGGATCACTGCACTGCGGGCACAGCAGCGTCAGTAGACGGGCGTGGCTGAGTGCCTTGACGGTGCGGGTGACCATCGATGCGGAGCCGATATCAGCAACCTTGTGACTCCACGCCCCTGGCTCCGTGAGCGCCCAGTAGGCCAGACACAGCCTCTCGTCTTCGGCGCTCGCCCCGTCCTCGAAATGAACCTCGAGCAACGGCTGCTCCGAGCTGGGCACAAGGTGGCGAGGGCGCCCTGCTTCCTGACGTGAGCGGGCAGCTTGCTGCTGCCGCTTGCGGGTGTTCTGCTGATGGCGTTCACGACGCCGTTGACGCTTTCCCACGGCTCCCCTTCGGCATCGCGAATCTTCAGGCCAGCGGTGACCAGGTGTGGAGATGCACGTCAACGACCTTCCGGAGGGCCGGAGTTGACGCCCGAATCGGCACGGGAGGGCTGACCCCAGGTCGCGCATGCCATGCACCCCTCCGCCACATCGAGTGATCGCCGGCGCGGACACGGGCGTCCTGACCAATGGCGTACTCGCACAGGGCCTCGCCGTACAGGTCGTTCGCGTCTTCTGGGTCCTCGTCCAGGTGCTCGAGCACCTGAGGCCAGACACTCCAGTCCATCCAGGCCCGCAGCCGGTCTGCATCCGTGCGCTCGACCTGCGCCTCCGGCACGAGGGGCCCCATGCCGAACAGCCGCTGCAGCGAGGCGAAATCACGGGCCGCGGTGCTGTCCTGCCAGGTCACCGCCTGGGCGCAGTCCACCCGCAGCCCAGTTCGCCACCCCACCCGTGAAGGGCGACGGGCCGTGGTCCGTCGCCCTTCACCTGCGTCAGCCGACCTCCACCCGGATCGAGTGGTAGCCGCTCGCCCCGTCCGGTACGGGGTCGGCGCGCTTCGCCGTCTGCGTCCGGCCGGTGCCATCGGTCGCGCGGACCGTGAGGCGGTGTCCTCCGGAGGTCGCCTGCCACGGGTAGGACCACTGGCGCCAGGTGTCGCGGGTGTCCTCCGCCGCGAGGGTCGCCCGCTCCCACGGCCCGTCGTCGACGCGGACCTCGACCTTTTCGATCCCGCGCTGCTGCGCCCAGGCCACGCCCGCGACCATGACCGTGCCGGCCTTGCGGCTCACGAAGGGCTTGGGGGTGTCGATGCGGGACTCCGTCTTGATTGGCGCCTGCTGGGCCCAGTCCCGCTTCACCCAGTACGCGTCGTAGTCGGCGAAGGTGGTGAGCTCGATGTCCTCGATCCACTTGCAGGCCGACACATAGCCGTACAGACCGGGGACGAGCATGCGCACGGGGAAGCCGTGGCTGAACGGCAGGGGCCGACCGTTCATCCCCAGCGCCAGCATCGAGTCGCGCCCGTCCATGATGTCCTCGACGGGGCTGCCGATCGTCATGCCGTCGACGGAGCGCGCGACCAGCTGGTCCGCGGGGCCGCCCTTCGACGGGGGTCTGACGCCGCTCTCGGCGAGCACGTCCGCGAGGCGTACGCCGATCCAGCGGGCGTTGCCGATCAGGGTGCCGCCGACCTCGTTCGACACGCAGGTGAGGGTGATGGCGCGTTCGATGAGCGGCCTTCGCAGCAGGTCGTCGAAGGTCAGGGTGACGGGGCGGGTGACGCCCTTGCCGTGGATCCGCAGCCGCCATTTCGTCGCGTCCACCATCGGCACCACCAGAGCGGTGTCGACCCGGTAGAAGTCCTTGTTCGACGTGGTGAACGCGCCGACGCCGGGGATCGCCAACTGGGCGCCCGCCGGAGTGGGTTTTCCCGGAGACGCCGGAGCGGGCAGTTTGACGCCGTTGCGTGAGGACACGGCGTTCACGTCCTGCGTGCCGCGCGACGACCGGGCCAGCAGCCCGGCGCCGGTGGAGATGACGGCGGCGGCCGTCGCGAGCGTGATGAACCCGCGCCGGTCCCATCCGGGTTCGGCACTTCCCTCGGGTGGCTCCTCGGTCGGCGTGGAGCGCGCGCGTCCGCTGAGCGCGTACAGGAGCCAGGCACCCACCAGCGCGCCGACCACGGACGGCACGGCGTCGGCGACGCCCGTCGAGTCGGGGCGCGTGGTGGCCGCCAGTGCGCCGATCACACCGAACAGCAGGACGCCGGCCGATCCGACGCGGCGGTGGCGGACGGCGACGAGGCCCAGGACCACCGCGAGAATGGCCAGCACGGCGACGATGCCGAGCTGCAGAACGAGCTTGTCGTTCGTTCCGAAGTTCCGGATCGCCCAGTCCTTGAGCGCGGTCGGCGTGCGGTCGATGGCCGCGCCTCCCACGGCCACCACGGGGCTCGCCTGGGGACGGACGACGGCCGCCGCCAGCTCGGCGGCGGCCAGGGCCGCGTAACCGGCCAGCAGTCCGCTCAGCGCGCCGAGGCAGTCGCGCCGCCGCGCACCGCGCCGCCCCCGGAAATTCCGGTTCTCGCCCGCTCCAGAAATGGGGAAACCTTCCTCGCGGCATGCCGCCGCACCCTCGAGCTTCGTCAGCCCGACCATGCTGTAGGCGATACCGCACGCATTCAAGCGGACATGCGCGAGCGTACGGGCACAAAAGCCGCGAGAGCGGGTCAGGCCGCGTTGCCCCTGAGCCCCCTCCCCTGCCGGTGCCTGCGGACGATGTCCGCGTAGCGGTGGCCGCTGCCCTTGATGGTGCGCCGCTGCGTCTTGTAGTCGACGTGGACGAGGCCGAAGCGCTTGTCGTAGCCGTAGGCCCACTCGAAGTTGTCGAGGAGGGACCAGGCGTAGTACCCGGCGAGCGGTGCTCCCTTGCGGGCGGCGGAGGCGCAGGCCGCGAGGTGGTCTTCCAGGTACTCGATGCGTCCGGGGTCGTCGACGGAGCCGTCGGGCCGTACGACGTCGGGGAAGGAGGAGCCGTTCTCGGTGACGTAGAGCTTGCGGGCGCCGTACTCGTGGGTGAGGCGCAGGAGCAGGGTCTCGATGCCGCTCGCGTCGATCTCCCAGTCCATGCCGGTGCGCGGGACGCCGAGGCGGCGTACCTCGCGGGCGTGCGGGGCGGGGCCCGTGGGGTCGTCGGCGACGACGGCCGGCATGTAGTAGTTCAGGCCGAGCCAGTCGAGCGGGGCGGCGATCGTCTCCAAGTCCCCTGCCTGCTCGGGGAGTTCGACCCCGTAGACGTCGCGCATGTCGGCGGGGAAGCCGCGGCCGTGGACGGGGTCGAGCCACCAGCGGTTGGTGTGGCCGTCCATGCGGTGGGCCGCGGCGAGGTCCTCGGGCCGGTCGGTGGCCGCCTGGACGGTGGAGAGGTTGTTGACGATGCCGATACGCGCGTCGGGCGCCGCGGCGCGGATCGCCCGGGTGGCGAGGCCGTGGCCGAGCAGCAGGTGGTACGAGGCGCGGACTGCGGCGGTCAGGTCGGTGAAACCGGGGGCCATGCGGCCTTCGAGGTGGCCGATCCAGGCCGAGCACAGAGGTTCGTTGAGGGTGGCCCACTGGGTGACGCGGTCGCCGAGGCGTTCGGCGACGACGGTGGCGTAGTCGGCGAAGTGCTTCGCCGTGTCCCGCTCGGGCCAGCCGCCGCGGTCCTGGAGGGTCTGCGGGAGGTCCCAGTGGTAGAGGGTGACGGACGGCTCGATGCCGGCTTCGAGGAGGCCGTCGATCAACTGGTCGTAGAAGTCGAGTCCCTTGACGTTGACCGGGCCGTCGCCGCCGGGCAAGATCCGCGGCCAGGCGAGCGAGAGCCGGTAGGCGTTGGTGCCGAGCTGCTTCATCAGCGCGATGTCCTCGCGCCAGCGGTGGTAGTGGTCGCAGGCAACGTCCCCGTGGTCGTCGTTGTCGACCTTGCCGGGGGTGTGCGAGAACGTGTCCCAGATCGAGGGAGCACGGCCGTCCTCGGCGACGGCTCCCTCGATCTGGTAGGCGGAGGTGGCCGTGCCCCAGGCGAAGTCCTTCGGGAGAGCGGCGAAGTCGATGGGCTTGGACACTGACGTCCTTTCGGGCGAGGGGTCGGCGGCACGGTCCGGTGTACTGCTCACTTCACGGCCCCGGCGGTCAGACCGGCGACGAGGTAGCGCTGGAGCAGCAGGAATCCGGCGACCACGGGGATGCTCACGACGAGTGAGGCGGCCATGATCTGGTTCCAGTACACGTCGTTCTGGGTGGAGTAGTTCTGGAGGCCGACGGCGAGGGTGCGGGTGGCGTCGGTCGTCAGGACGGACGCGAAGAGCACTTCTCCCCAGGCGGTCATGAAGGCGTACACGGCGACCGCGACGATGCCGGGGATCGCCGCCGGGACGACGACGCGGAACAGCGCCTTGAGCGGTCCGCAGCCGTCCACCATCGCGGCCTCGTCGAGGTCTCTGGGGACCGATTCGAAGTACCCGATGAGCATCCAGATCGAGAAGGGCAGGGAGAACGTGAGGTACGTGAGGATCAGTCCGCCGCGTGAGCCGAACAGGGCGATCCCGGTGGACTGGCCGATGTTGACGTAGATGAGGAACAACGGCAGCAGGAAGAGGATGCCGGGGAACATCTGGGTCGACAGGACCGTCACCGTGAAGACGCGCTTGCCGCGGAACTGGTAGCGGCTGACCGCGTAGGCGGCGAAGACGGCGATCACGACGGAGCAGACCGTCGCGGCGCCGGCCACGATCAGCGAGTTCCAGAAGTACTTCGCCAGCGGGACGGTCTTCCAGATGTCGAAGTAGGGCTGGACGGTGAGCCCGCTGGGCATCCAGCGGAACTTGCCCGACACGTCCTCCAGCGGTTTGAGCGAGCTGGAGATCATGACGTAGACGGGCAGCAGGACGAAGCCCGTGAGCAGGGTCAGGAAGATCCGGCGGGACCAGATGAAGGAGCGCGGGGACGCCATCGGCGAGCGCGGAGCGCCGCGGGGGACGGTGGGGCTAGCCACGGGGGACCTTCCTCCCTCGTGAGGTGAGCACCAGGTAGATCCCCGTCACCAGGAGCAGGAACAGCAGCAGGAGTACGGACATGGCCGCGCCGGTGCCGAAGTTCCAGGTGGCGAAGGACGACTGGTAGATGTGCACGGAGATGAGATCGGCCGCCTCGGGGGCCGCCCGCCCGAACAGCACGAACGGTGTGTTGAAGTCGTTGAACGTCCACAGGAACAGGACGAGTACGAGCACCTGGTTGACCGGGCGCAGTGAGGGAATGGTGATGCGCCGGATCTGCTGCCAGATGCCCGCGCCGTCCATGGCGGCGGCCTCGTAGAGCTCCTTCGGGATGTTCTGGAGCCCGGCCATCACGATCAGGAAGGCGAACGGCCAGCCCTTCCACACCGAGACGGTCAGCAGCGCGAAGAAGCTGTTGTCTCCGATGAGCCAGAAGGGATGCCCGTCGGCAAGTCCGAGCTGGTCGTGGAGTACGTGGTTGACCAGGCCGTTGTCCCTTTGGAACATGAACGCCCAGGTGATCACGGCCGCGTAGACGGGCAGGGCGTACGGCACCAGGAACAGGGTCCGCAGGAAGCCGCGGCCGGTGAACGTCTCCTGCATGAAGACGGCCGCCGCCGTGCCGAGGAGCCAGCACAGGCCGACCGACATGAGCGTGAAGACGCAGGTGATCCAGAACGAGTGGAGCAGCGCCTTTCCGACGGGTTCGTTGAAGTCGACGGCCACGTCGAAGTTGCCGAGGCCGGTCCAGGGAGCCGCGCCCCAGTTCCGCAGATAGAACTGGGTCAGCTCCTTGAACGCCATGAAGAACCCGATGGCGATCGGCAGCAGGTGGACGAGGATCTCGAGCAGCAGCGCGGGGAGCAACAGCAGGTACGGAAGTCCCAGGCGGCGGATGCGCCCGGGGCGGCGCGGCTTGCGCGTCGCCCCGGGGGTGTCCTCACGCACCGCCGGATCCCCCTTCGGGGAGTTCACGATGGTGGTCATGGGCACATCGCTCACTGACTGGCCATCTGCTGCTGAGCCTTGGTCAGCTCGGCCTTGACGTCAGCCGTGGAGAGCTTCTTGCCGTTCGCCGCCTGGGCGAAGAGGTTCTTGACGGCGGTGCCGACCGAGGTCTCGAACTGGGACTCGTCCGACACCTGGGGCAGCGCGGTGGCGCTGGTCGCGAGGGTCTCGCGCAGCACCTTGAGCTCTGGCCGGTCGAAGGCCGGGTCGCTCTGGGCGGCCTTGACCGGCGGGATGGAGCCGTAGGTCTTGCAGAGCAGCTTCTGCTCGGCGTCGCTCGTCATGAACTTCACGAACTTCAGGGAGCCGTCGATGTTCTTGGTGTTCTTGAAGACGGCGAGGTTGATGCCCGCCACCATCGAGTTCGTGGCCTTGCCCGCGCCGGGCGCACCCGACTGGACCGGCACCGGAGCGACGCCCCACTCGTCGTCCTGCATGCCCTGCGACTTGAACGTGGTGGCCGCGGCCTGCCACAGCACCATGGCGGTCTTGCCCTTGGAGAAGTCGCTGAGGGACTGGTTCTTCGCGTATTCGGCGTTGCCGGGCGCGATGATCTTGTTCGTGGCCATCATGTCGACGTACTGCTTGACGGCCGCGACCGCGGCGTCGTTGGTGAAGTCGGCCTTGCCGTCCGCGGTGAAGAAGTCGCCACCGTGCTGCTTGGCGAGGACGAACACCTGGTGGATGTTGTTGGAGAGGTTGGAGCCCTCGGCGCCGAGTCCCCACTTGCCGCCCTTGGATATCTTCGCGCCGTCCGCGGTGAGTTCGTCCCAGGTCTTCGGCGGCTCGGTGATGCCGGCTTCCTTGAACATCGCCTTGTTGTAGTAGAGCGCGTAGGCCATCGAGTAGAGCGGTACAGCGGCCGGGTCCTTGCCCTGCGCGCCGGTCGAGCCGAGCGCCGACTCCACGAAGCGGTCCTTGCCGCCGACCTTGTCGAAGTTCTTCTGGTCCCACGGGAGGAGGGCGCCGGTCGCCTGGAGCGAGGACGACCAGGTGTTGCCGATGTTGAGGACGTCGGGGCCCTCACCCGAGGTGGTCGCCGTGAGGATGCGGGTGAGCAGGTCCGACCAGGGGACGACCTCCAGCTTGACCTTGATGCCGGTCTGCTTCTCGAACTTGTCGAGTTCGGGCTGGAGGATCTTCTTGTCGGCCTCGACGTTCGGCCCCTGGTTGGACGCCCAGTACGTCAGGGTCTTGGGCGACTCGTTCGATCCCTCACTGGATGAACCCCCGCCGCAGGCGGTCGCCGCGGCCAGCAGGGAGACGACGACCGCGCTACTGGCGAGTGCTCGAATTCTTTGCATGGCTCCAGGTGTCCCTTCCTCAGGAGCGTCCAAGCCGGGGCGCGGGTCTGCAGGCCGAAGCGCTCGGCGTTCAGTTCCTGAAGTCACCCACGACTTAATTTAGGCTGTGAGTTAAACCGCGCGGAAAGGTCGCGTCAAGGGTTTCTGCAGGGGTACCTTGCGTCTGTCGCAGGTCAGGAAGGAGCCCAGATGGATCGGCGGAGCAGACGCACGGTGAGTGACCTGCGCAGAGCCAACCGAGCAGTGATACTGCAACAGTTGTATTTCGACGGCCCGACGAGCCGCCAGGCACTCGGCCCTCTCACGGGCCTGAGTTCAGGATCCGTCAGCAACGTCGTGGCCGAACTCGCCGCCGACGGGCTTGTGGAGGAGGCCGGCAGCCTGGACTCCGACGGCGGCCGGCCGCGCATCCTGCTCCGCGTCAGCCCGCGCAGCGGCAACCTGATCGGCATCGATGTCGGCGAGACCCGCGTCCGCGTGGAGGTGTTCGACGTGACCCTCACCGAACTCGCCCGCGCCGACATCCCGTTGACGGGCGACGGGTACGACGTCGCCGTCATCGTGGAACACATCCGCAGCGGCATCGAGCGGGTACTCGCCGAGGCCGGCGTGCCGGCGGACGACCTTCTCGGGATCGGGATAGGCGTTCCCGGCGTCGTCGAGCGGGTCCCCGAGTCCGGGGCCGTGGTCCACTGCCAGACGATCGGCTGGGACGCGGTCCCCCTGGAGGCGCTGCTGCGAGCGTCCTCCCAACTCCCCTCCACAGTCCCGTACTTCATCGACAACGGCGCCAAGACGCTCGGGCAGGCGGAGATGTGGTTCGGTGCCGGACGCGGAGCGCGCAGCGCCGCGATCGTCCTCTTCGGCACCGGGGTCGGCGCCAGCCTCTTCGCGGAGGGCAAAGGGAGGGCGCTGGAGTGGGGCCACCTGACGGTCCAGGCCGGCGGGCGGACGTGCCGCTGCGGCGCGCCGGGCTGCCTGGAGGCGTACGCGGGGGCCGAGTCCGTACTGGAGCGGTGGCGCGAGGCCGGTGGACAGCCGCCCCGACACGTCGACGAGGAGACCCAGTTGACGGCGCTGCTCGCCGCCGCGTGCCCGACGGACGGGGCCGATCCCGACCCGGTGGCCTACGAGGTGATGGCCAAGACGGCCGAATACCTGGGCGCCGGGCTGTCCGACCTGATCAACCTCTTCCAGCCGGAGCGCATCCTGATCGGCGGCTGGGCCGGGCTCCAGTTCGGCTCCCGTTTCCTCGACGACGTCCGGAAGCACACCACGAAGTACGCCCTGTCCTACCCGGCCGGAAAGGCCACCATCGAACTGGGCAAGCTGGGCCCCGACGCGGTCACCGTCGGGGCGGCGACCCTTCCCCTGGAGGACTTCTTCGCCCGCGGGGGCCGCCGTGACACCCCGGCCCAGGAACCGACACCGCCCGCCTGGCGCACGGCACTTGAGGGCCGCGTGCTCGGGTGACCCGTGCCCGGTATCGTCACGTGGTGGCCGCCCGGTGCGCGAGGTCTTCCAGCAGCGCCACCGCCTCTTCCGCCTGCTCGTGCGGGACGAAGAGGTGGTCATGGTGGAACCCTGCCACGACGTTGCAGCTCAGGCCCGCGGTGGCGAGCTCCTGGGCGACGGCTGCGGTCAGGCCCACGGCGTCCAGCGCCGAGTGGACGCGCAGGGTGATCCACCCCGCCACGTAGTCGTGGGCGAGACCTGCCGCGTCGGCCTCCTCCAGCGGGACCACCAGCGTCAGGGCCTCCCGCTCGGCGACGGTCACCACGGGGGTGACGCCGGGCGGCATCGCACCGTCGACGGTGGTGAACACGTAGCACCCGGGGTTCAGCTCCGGCCGCATGCCGCTCAACAGTGCCCGCAGATCCCTCTCGCCACTCATGATCACCAGAGTAGGCGGCACGCACGATCGCGCACGCCACACGGCCACGGAGGGCGGCGGCGACCCGGCCGACCCGCCCACCGACCCGCCGTCCGACCCCGGCAACCTCGCCAAGGGCCGCCCGGTCGCGGAATCCGGGCACGCCGACGTCTACAAGGCGTCGAACGCCGTGGACGGCGACGCGGGCTCGTACTGGGAGAGCACGAACAGCGCCTTCCCGCAGACGATCACCGTCGATCTGGGCTCCGCCAAGGCGGTCAAGCGCCTCGTCCTGAAGCTGCCACCCTCGGCGGCGTGGGCGACCCGCACACAGATGCTGAGCGTGTCGGGCAGCACCGACAACTCCGCGTTCACCACACTCAAGGCGTCCGCCGGCAACACCTTCGACCCGAACAGCAACAACACGGCGGACGTCACTCTGACCGGAACACCGACCCGCTACCTACGGCTCACTTTCACCGCCAACACCGGGTGGCCCGCCGCGCAGCTCTCCGAACTGGAGGCGTATACGGGTCAATGACGCAGGACGCCAAGGGCCGGCCCCACCGAGGCGAGGTCAGGCTGCCGGTGGGGTCGGTAGGGGCCGGTTGGGCGCCATGGCCCAGCGCACCAACGAAGTGACGCCGCGGCCGAGCGGACGGACGGCCACGGTGTCGACCAACGGCAGCCGCGGCAGGCGCAGTTCCGCCGCCGCCCAACTGGGCAGCAGGGAAATGGCGTTCGCGGCGAGAACCCCGTACGGGAGCCGGGCGACCAGCGGCACCGGCGGGTTGAGGAGAAGGAAGCGAGCCGCGCCGCGCGCCTCCGGTGTCGCACGCAACTCACGCCGGTACGCCGTGAACCGCTCGGCGAGCTCCTCCCGGTTCGCGGGCGGGTCCAGGACACCGAGCGCGGCGGCCACGCGCGCCGCGTCGGCGACGTATCCGTCGTACTCGTCGTCGGTCAGCGCGTGGGCGCCGTACCGCTGATGAGCGCGCAGGAAGCTGTCGACCTCCGCAATGTGGACCCAGCCGAGCAGATGCGGGTCCCCCGCGTGATAGGCCTCGCCGTCAGCGGTCACCCCGCGCACCCGCGCGTGGACAGCCCGCACCCGGTCGCAGGCCTCTTGGGCACCTTCGGCGGGGCCGTACGTCGTCATCGCCAGGAAGGTGCTCGTGCGCTGGAGCCTGCCCCAGGGGTCGCCGCGGAAGCCGGAGTGGGCGGACACCGCGGCCATGGCGAGGGGGTGGAGCGACTGGAGCAACAGGGCCGAGATCCCGCCGATGAACATGGACGCGTCCCCGTGCACCGTGCGGATGGGGCGGTCCGGGCCGAACCAGCGCGGTCCGGGGGTCTCGTGGATACGGACGCGGTTCTTCGGCCCCTCGGGGCCCGCGACACGGGCGAAGAGGTTCTTTCCCAGCCGCTCCTGCACTCCGCGGCCGTCCGGTCCGGTCAGTCTCATGGTGACGTGACGTCCCTTCGGATGCGCGTATCCAGCCTACTTTGTCCGGTCGTGGCAGGTCGCGTGTGTCCGTCCCGGCCACCCGGGGAGGCTTCGCGGCGGTGGTGCGGCAAGGATGAGGTCATGATGCAGCATTCCGGCGGCCAGGAGGAACGGCCTTGAGCGCAACGATCCGCACCGTGTCCTATCCCACCGGCAGGGAGCACAAGCCTCTCGACATCCACAACTCCCCCCAGGCCGATGGCCCTTGTGTCCTTCTGTGGCACGGCATCGGGACCGACGAGCGCGATGTGATGGTCCCGCTGGCCCAGGACATCGCCGAACTGGGCCTCACCGTCCTCGTCCCCGACTGGCGTTCGGACACCCCCGACGAGGGCCGCGCGCATCTCACCGATTCGCTGCGGTTCGCCCGCGACTTCGCCGGCGACTCCCGGCAGCTGGTCGTCGCCGGCTGGTCGGCGGGGGCGGGCGCCGCTCTGGGAGTGGCCCTGGACCCGGAACTGCTCGATGGCCGGCCACCCGCCGCGGTCGTCGGCATCGCGGGCGGCTACCGGCGCCCGGCGCGCACCACGGGAGCCGTGCCCCTTCAGGCGCTCGGCCGCGCGACGGCACGTGTGCCCGTACGCCTCGTGCACGGCACGGATGACGCCTCCGTCCCCGTCGAGTCCTCGCGGGAACTGCACGAAGCGCTGCGCGCGCAGGGCTGGGACAGCGCACTCAGCGAACAGGCCACCGATCACGCCGGGGTGCTCGGCTGCGTGTACGATCCGGCGGCGGACCGCTGCGTTGCCGGTGCCTCCGTTCACGCCTTCGGCCTGGCGACGGCCCAGGTGGTGGCGGCCGTCGCCCGGTCGGTATAGCCGGGGGATCCGGCGGCGGAGGCCGTCAGGCACCACTCCCCTATAAGGACACCGTCACCGGTTATAAGGACACCGTCACTGGTCGCGGCGCAGCAGGTCCTCGTACGTCTCGCGGCGAACCACCGCGCGGGCCTCGCCGTCGTGGCAGAAGACGACCGGGGGGCGGCGGGCGCCGTTGTAGTTGTTGGAGATCGAGTAGCAGTACGCGCCGGTGACCGGTACCGCGATCAGGTCGCCGACGGCCGGCGCCCGCAGCGGTACGTCACGGATGAGGGTGTCGCCCGACTCGCAGTGGCGGCCGACCAGGTCGCAGGGCTCGCCGCCGCCGACGCGGGAGGTGACGGTCGCCTCGAAGCGCTGGCCGTACAGCATCGGTTCGAGGTTGTCGCCCATGCCCCCGTCGACGGCGACGAGGGCGCGGGGACGGCCCCGCTTGACGGTGACCGCGCGGTAGAGGGTGAGCGCCGACTCGGCGACCAGGGACCGCCCGGGCTCGATGATCAGCCGGGCGTTCGCGGGGAGGTGGGCGCGGGCGGCGTCGGTCAGCGTCCGTACGTACTCGTCGACCGTCGGCGCCTGGTCCGCGTACGTGTAGCGGACGCCCAGGCCGCCGCCCAGGTCGTACACGGCGTGCTCGCCCAGCTCGCCGAGGGAGGCGATGGCCTCGACGGCGCGGGCGAACGGGGCGGTGTCGAGGAGCTGCGAGCCGACGTGGACGTGCACGCCGTCGAGGCGGAGCCGGTCACTGGCGCGCAGCCGGGCCGCGGCGCGCACGGCGTCGGGCACGGAGAGGCCGAACTTGGAACCGGCGTGGCCGGTGGCCATCGCCTCGTGGGTGTCGGCCTCGACGTCCGGGATGACACGGATCAGGACGCGCTGCTCGTCCGTGACGATCTTCTCCAGGCGGTCGATGTCGTCGAAGTTGTCGATGACGATCGTGCCGGCTCCGGCGCCGACCGCCATGGCGAGTTCCTCGTCGGTCTTGGCGTTGCCGTGGACGACGAGCCGGGCCGGGTCGGCGCCCGCGGCGAGTGCGGCCACGAGTTCCCCGCCGCCGGCGACATCCACGCCGAGCCCCTCCTCGACCATCACCCGGACGACGGCGGTGCACGGGAAGGACTTCGAAGCGAAGACGACTTGTCCGTTCGGCCAATGGCGGCTCAAGGCGTCTACGTACTCGCGCGCCCGGGCTCTGAGAGCACCCTCGTCGACGATGACAGCCGGGGTGCCGAAACGCTCGGCGAGGTCGTCGAGGCGGCATCCACCGACGACGATCTCGCCGTCCGGGGCGAGATATGTCCCCTTCGGGAAGAGTCCGACGATATCTGAGGTGGCGGTCGTGGCGCTCATGGGCGATGGCTCCTGTCCCTGGTCGATGGGCCTATCCTGACGGCTTCCCCCGTCGCCTTCACCGGCGTCCCGCCCCAGGAATCGAGGCCGCCATTGTCTGATCGGACAATCCCCGACGGACGGGCGGCGGGTTCCTTGCGCTTCCTGGTCGGCCCCACCGGCCCCCTCCGCGTACTCGCGGCACCCAGTGGCCTCGACGTCCCCGTGCGCGGCACGGTCATCCACGACCCGGGCGACCCGCTGCCCGCGGCCCCGTCGGCACTGCTGCTGCTCGTCGGCGCGGACGTGGCCGATCCGCGTACAGGCACCGTGCTGCGCCGCGCGGCGGCGGAGGGATACGCGGGGGTGGTCGTCAAGTGCCGTGGCCAGGAGGCGGATCGGCTGACCGCCGAGGCCGAGCGGTGCTCCCTGGCGGTGCTTGCCGCCGGCGACGCTGTGCCGTGGCGGTACGTGGATGCGGAGATCGGCTGCGCGCTCGCGGCGTACGGAGTGGGTGACCTGTCCCCGTCGGCCCCCGCCGGAAGCGAGGAGCTGTTCTCGCTGGCCGACGCGGTGGCCGCCGTCGTGGGCGGTTCGGTGGCGGTGGAGGACCTCGACCAGCATGTCGTCGCCTACTCGAACGTCCCCGGTCAGCGCATCGACAGTCTGCGCGAGCGCGGCATCCTGGAGCGGCGGGTTCCTGACGACCCGGGACAGCGGCAGCAGTACCGCGATGTGCTGGCGGCCGACGGCGTGGTCCGGTTCCCCCGGGCGCGCGACGAACTGGCGCGTGCGGCGGTCGCGGTGCGGGCGGGGACGCTGCCGCTGGGGACGCTGTGGGCGATCGAGCCGGAGGGCGGCCTGCCGGAGCAGGCCGAGTCGGCGCTGCGGGACGCGGCGCGGCTGGCGGCCCCGCATCTGCTGCGCGCGCTGAACGCGACCGAGGCCGAGCAGCGCATGCGCCGGGACACGCTGCGCGCGCTCCTGGAGGGGTACGGGCTGCCGGCCGACGAGGCAGCGGCGCGGCTCGGGCTCGGCCAGGGGGAGAAGGTGTGCCTGGCCGCGTTCGCCCCGGACGAGGGCAGCGCCCTCATCGCCCACCTGGAGTCGTCCCTGGTCCGGTACTGCGCGGCGCATCTCCCGTCGGCGACGGTGACGGCGTCGGCACGTGCGGTGTACGTGCTGCTGACCTCGCTCTCGCCCGCCGCCGCGCGGAGGTTCGCGGACGGTGCGCTGGGAACCGTACGGGCTGCCCTCGGTACGCCGGTGCGGGCCGTGGTGACGCGGGCGTACCCGGATCTCCTGCGGGCCGGTGCGCTGCGGCGCGAGGCGGACGACATCCTCCGGGCCACCGACGGCGGCGGGGCCGGCGCGCCCACGGCCACCGCGGAGGACGTACGCCATGTCGTCCTGCTGAACCGGCTTGCCGACGAGCTGCGTCGGGAGCCGTGGCTGCGGCTGCCCGGGGTCGCCGCGCTGCTGGCGCACGACGCGGAGCAGGGCACCGACTACGCCGCGACGGTCACGGCCTGGCTGGACGCGACCGGCGACGTCGCGAGCGCCGCAGCCGGTCTGCGGGTGCATCCCAACACCCTGCGCTACCGGCTGCGGCGCGTGCGCGAACTGTTCGGCCTTGACCTCGACGACCGCGAGGTTCGGCTTGCCGCTTGGCTCGAACTCAGGCTTGCGCAGCGGTAGTTGAGACGTCGGCCTCCGCGCGCTCGTGTGCGACTGCCCGCTCACGCAGGGCGGAGTGGCGACGGCCGAACACCAGGTAGAGCATCGCCGCGAGCACCAGCCACCCGCCGAAGAGCGCCCACGTGATGCCCGGCAGCAGCCACGCGAGGTAGAGGCAGGACGCCGCGGACACGATCGGCACGACTGGATACAGGGGCACCTTGTACGGCCGCGGCGCGTCGGGGGCGATGCGGCGCAGGACGACCACGGCCGCCGCCACGGCCACGAACGCGACGAGGGTTCCCATGCTGGTCAGGTCGGCCAGGTACTGGAGCGGCACGAACGCGGCCAGCGCTCCGACGCCGGCGCCCACGATCCATGTGTTGCCGACCGGCGTGTGCCGCTTGCGGTCGACACGGCGGAAGATCTCGGGGACGAGCCCGTCGCGGGCCATCGAGAAGAGGATGCGGGTCTGCCCGTACAGGGTCACCAGCACCACGCTGAAGATCGACACCACGGCACCGGCCGACAGCAGCACGACGGGCCAGCCCGCGCCCGTGACGTCGCGCAGGATCTCGGCGAGGACCGCCTCGCCGGCGTCGGCCTGCGCACCGAACCGGCCGGTGGGCTGCGCGCCGACCGCCGCGAGGGACACCAGGATGTACAGCACCGTGACCGCGCCGAGCGTCAGGAGCAGCGCGAGCGGGATGGTGCGCCGCGGATTGCGGACCTCCTCGCTCGCCGTGGCGACGGTGTCGAAGCCGACGTAGGAGAAGAAGACGGCGGAGGCGGCAACCCCGATGCCGGACGCTCCGTGCGGCGCGAAGTCGGCGAAGTGACCGGCCCGGAACGCGGTGAACGCCACGGCGACGAACAGTACGAGGACGCTCAGCTTGACGCACACCATCACGGCGTTGAGGCGTGCGGACTCGCGTGTGCCGCGCGCCAGCAGCAGGGAACAGAGCAACACCACGACGAGCGCGGGGATGTTCACCACTCCCCCGGCCCCGGGCGGCTGGCTGATCGCGTCGGGCAGCGTGAACCCGAAGAGCGCATCGGTGAGTTCGTTGAGGTACTGCCCCCAGCTCACGGCCACGGTGGACACCGCGACGCCGTACTCGAGGATCAGACACCAGGCGACCAGATACGCCGCCCCCTCACCGAGGGAGGCGTAGGTGTACGAGTACGTACTGCCCGCTACCGGGATCGCGCCGGCCAGTTCGACGTAACAGAGCGCCGCGAGTCCCGCGACCACCGCCGCGACGACGAAGGAGAGCACCACGCCCGGTCCCGCCTTGGGGACCGCGGTGCCGAGCACGAAGAAGATGCCGGTGCCCACGACGGAGCTGATCCCCAGCAGGGTCAGCTGCGTCAGCCCCATACTGCGCCGCAGACCGCCCGGCCCCGAGGCCTCGCCCTCCGCCTCGCCGATCATGCTCTCCAGCGGCTTACGGCGGCACAGTTGACGGGCCGTCACGCGCATGCGTCCTCCTGGATGTCCCACGCCCCGCGGTGGATCGCGAGGGGCTGCGGGGGATGTTGCGGCACCCGGACCACACACTCAACGTCGGATCCGTACAAGAGCGGCAGGACGCTTTGGCCAATGCGACAGGTGCGCGAACCATGCCTCGCATCGCCGGAGGTGCAGGTGGCGGCGTAGGTGAATGCGCAGGTGAAAGCGCAGGTGAAAGCACCTTCTCCGATAGGCGGTTGATGTCCGCCTTTGTGCTGTGATTACGGCGTTCGGGTGCTGTGGGGGACAGGACGCAACCAACCGGTGGCCCGGCAGCCTCCTGACCGACACAGACCGACACTGTCCGACCGTCGTGAGGAAGTGCCATGAACTCTCCTGCCACCGTCCTGCCGACCCCCGACCTGGACGCGGGCGCCGACTTCCTGCTCCCGCTGCCCGACCCGGCTCAGCGCCTGGACCTGGCTCCGCCGGCCCACACGTGCCTGACCTCCCGTGACCGGCACCGCCTCAGCCTGAACGCCACGCTCACCACCGCCGGGATCCCGCCCCACCCCGACGACATGGAGGCCATCGACGCGCTCAGCGCCCTCGACGGCACCGTCGCGCTCGCCGTCCAGAGGTGGCTCATGTCCCGCCCCGCCGCCCTGCTCGGGTGACGTGAGGCACCGGCCCTGCCCCCGCCGCGAACGCCTCACGGCGGCTGGTCCATCCGCACGCCGAGCCGGATGCCGGCGCCTGGTCGCGAGCGTATGGGAGTTCAACGCCGCGGCACGGCCGTTCTGCGAGGCCATCGGGCTGCGGCCGATGCAAGTCCGGGGCTACGCGGGCGGCCGGCCCCTCTCGGAGAAGACGCGCCGCCGGCAACTGAGCTTTGTCACCGGCTCGTCCGGGCCCGCGGGCCCGGGCACCAACGCGGCCGGGCTCGCGATCTGCGACCTGCTCTGGCGCTGAACGCTCACGTACCTCTGCACGCTCACGTGCCTCTGCATGCTCAAGTGCCTCTGCGGGGCACGTCGCAACGCCCCCGCGCCGGGTGAGCGGGGGCGTTGCGACGTCGACGTGTCAACGCCCCGGGCTCGACTCGGCCACGCGGGCGGCGATGGCGTTCACCTCGTTCTGGGGCAGCCCCGCCTCGCACACGATGGTCACCACGCGACCGTCGTCCAGCGTGGCCCGCCGCACCCCGACGCCCAACGGCACGGACGGTTCCCGCCGCGTCTCCACTTCAAGTTCCTGCTCGGGCATGCGTGCTCCAACCCTCGACGAGAGGCCACGGTAAGCACAGCCGGGAACGCGGATCACGCCAGCCACACAGGCGCATCACACAAACGAGCCCTCACGTTCCACGCAGACGGAGCACCCCGCCCGCCGGCCGTCAGGACGCCCGGCGCACACCCGCGAAGACGGTGGTGGCCGAGAGCACGAACGCGTCGGGGCGCCGCAGGATGCCCTCCGGCGCCGTGTCGTCGAGCAGGACGTCGAGCGTCTTGCGGTCGTCGGCGTCCAGGGACTCGCTCATCACGTCGCGCAGCCGGGTCAGTTGGTTGTGCAGAAACGTGCGGGCCGTCTCACCCAGGGGCGCCGGCACGTCGAGCAGGTACGTGAAGCTGCCTACGTCCGTGAGTCCCGCCTTGCCGAGCATCGCGGGCCAGTCCTCGACCGTGCTGGTGCTGCCCGGCAGCTCGGAGCGCATCTGCTCGAACCAGTACTCCAGCAGGGCGTCGAGCCGCGCCTGGAAACCGGGCTTGCCGATACCGATGTCGCGAGGGAGGTAGCGCATCGGCAGTCCGCCCTCCGCCACCGCGAGCATGCCGCCGGGCCGCAGCGCGCCGGCGAGCGCGTCGAGTACCCCCTGCTGATCACCGATGTGGTGCACGGCCTTGCTGCTCCAGATCAGATCGGCCTCGCCGAGACCGCCGCCCGCGTGCCCTTCGCCGCCTTCCAGGTCGCCGGGCAGCTCCGCGTGCCGGATCGCCATCCTGTCGCCGAGTCCGAGCCGCTCGGCTCGGACCAGAGCACGGTCGAGGAGTGCGGGCGCGCCGTCCACCGCGACGACTTCGGCGTCCGGGAAGGCCTCGGCGAGCGCACAGGTCATCACGCCCGGGCCACTGCCGATGTCGAGGACGCGGCGGACCTCCTTGCCCGGGCCGAGCAGTTCAGCGAGCCGGGCCGCCGTCTGCCGCAGGACAGGGAGGTGCAGATCGCCGTTGTTCTCCAGTGTGTCGGCCATGGCCTCCCAGTCGATCTCGGTGCTGTCGGAACCGTGGTCATGCCCGTGCCCGTGACCATGCCCGTTCTCGTGTCCGTGGCTCTTCGCGGGATTGCTGTGTGTGCTCATGGCCAGGAGCGTGCACCCGTCGCGCGTGAACGGCAATCTGTGTTGCCATTTCCGGGACAGCCGGGTGAGATGCCCGCATGGAGAATGCGGATGACGTGGATGACACGGACGGCACGGACGACGTGGACAAGCCAGTGCCGTATCAAGCGGTCCTCGACGAGGTGGCCCCGCGGCTGAGGCGGCTGCGCGACCGGCGCGGTCTCACCCTGGCGGCGCTCTCGGAGGTCACCGGCATCTCCAAGAGCACTCTTTCCCGCCTTGAGTCCGGACAGCGCCGCCCGAGCCTCGAGCTGCTGCTGCCGCTGGCCGGTGCTTACGGTGTGCCCCTGGACGAGCTGGTCGGCGCTCCCGAGGTGGGGGATCCCCGGGTCCGGCTGACGCCACGCCCGATGCCGAGCGGCGGCACGTTCGTCCCCCTGACCCGGTCGCCCGGCCCTCTTCAGGCGTACAAGATGGTCATCGCCGACCGGGGCTGCGAGCCGGATCTCCGTACGCACGAGGGCTACGAGTGGCTGTACGTGCTGGACGGCCGGCTGCGGCTCGTGCTCGCCGAGCACGATCTGGTCCTCGGCCCTGGCGAGGCCGCCGAGTTCGACACCCGGGTCCCGCACTGGTTCAGCAGCGCGGACGGCCGGCCCGTCGAACTCCTCAGCCTCTTCGGGCGGCAGGGGGAACGGATGCACGTCCGCGCCAAGCCCCACCGGTGAGCCGCCTCCCCCAGGAGAGGCCGGCGCCCGGCACGGCTAAGGTTCCGATGTGTCGTCGTACAGCATTGGCCAGGCCGCGCGCCTGCTCGGGGTGAGTGGGGAGACCGTGCGTCGGTGGGCCGACAGCGGCCGGCTGACGATGGGGCGGGACGGGACGGGGAACCGTGTGATCGACGGTGTCGGTCTCGCGCGGTTCGCCAAGAGCCGGGCCGCGGAAGCCGATCGGGGCGTGGCAGAGGCGCCGCGCACGTCGGTGCGCAACTCGTTCACCGGGATCGTGACGGCGCCGTGCGTCTCCTCCCCCGCGAGGAGCACGGCCGCGCCGGCCGTGCTCAGCGCGGAGACGAACCGGTCCGCCTTGGCCGGCCCGCTCCGCCGGGTCCACCACACCAGGCCGCTGAGCACGACCTCGGCCGGCCGCACGAAGCGGGCCGGGTCCTCGAGGTCGGTGACGGTCACGCCGCTGATCTCCTGCCGCAGGTGCGGTTCGTCGGCCCAGAGCAGGCGCAGGCCGAGTGACTCGTCCCTCAGGAGATGTTCGATGTGCATGTGCTCTGACTCCCTGTGTACCCGGGGACGCAGGAAAGCGGCACCCCGTTTCTCACATTCGCCAGGCGAGTGCGAGTGATCGCATCGTAAATGCCAGAGCGCGCGAGCGATATGGGTCTTGGTTGAACATCGAAGGACCTGCCCCTCAGGGGTGGAGATTCCGTGCCGCGAACCAGCCGTCCGGAGAGCGGTACGTGCAGCCCGTCCGCTCCCGTCGGCGCGACCCGGAAGCGGCATGTCCGCGTCCACTCGTAAAGAACGACCCTCAAACGACCCCGGGCATGTAGTGAAAACCGGCCGGTAGATCGTCACCGTAGAGGCAGGTCCTCCTCTGAGGTGCAGCGACGCACTCAGGAGCGGGACCGTCCGACTGTTCCGGCAGCGGTCACACCGTGTGGCCGTCGAACGTGCTGGTCCGACCACGGGAGCGAAGTGAGGCGATACGTGATCCAGGTGCGCGCCGTCGACGCGAATGTCCGCGCCGAGCGCACAGGCACACCCCCGCCCGCTCCCGCCCGGTCCCTCCTGTCGTGGAGGACCTCCGGATGAAGTGTCGGCGGCGGACGGCCGCGATCCGCCACCCATCAGCGAACGCGCAATTCACCTCCTGACCGGAGGGCCCCCGCAGGGCTTCGCCGCCCGGCGCGGCGGGCCGGACCGCGATCGACCGCGCGCGAACACCACGTCTTCCTGTTCCTCGTTTTCGTATGTCCACCAGATGGCCGGCCCGGCCACGTGCCCATCGGGGCGGGACCGGGATCCAAGCGGCCTGCGTGTAAGGAAGGGTTACAGATGGACGGCTACTTCATGACGGAGCGTCACGAGATACTGCGGGCCGAGGTCCGCGCCTTCGCCGAGGCGAAGGTGGCTCCCCGGACAGCGGACATGGAGGCATCACGGGCCGTCGAGCACGAACTGTCCCGGCTCATCGCCAAGGAGGGCTGGCTCGGTGTCACCATCGACCAGGGCTACGGCGGTATGGGCATGGGCCATCTGGCGAAGACGATCATCATCGAGGAACTCTCGCGCGTCAGCGGCGCGATGGGCGCCATGGTGCAGGCCTCGCAGCTGGGCGTCGCCAAGATCATCCACTTCGGCGACGAACGGCAGAAGCTGAAATGGCTGCCCGCGGTCGCGGCCGGCGACTGCCTTCCCACGATCGCGGTGACCGAGCCCCAGTCCGGCGGACATGTACTCGGCATGGAGTCGACGGCGCGGCGCGAGGGCGACGAGTACGTCCTCAACGGGCGCAAGGTCTTCGTCGGCAACAGCCACGTCGGCGACCTGCACGGTGTGGTGGTGCGCACCGGCGAGGGATCCACCGGCCTGTCCGCGTTCCTCGTGGAGTCCGACCGCCCCGGATTCTCGCTGGCCCCGCACCGGCCCGCGATGGGCCTGCACGGATTCAGCTTCGGCGAGATCCGTTACGACGAGTGCCGTGTCCCCGCCGAGAACCTCCTGGGCCACGAGGGCCAGGGCCTCGACGTGGCGTACTCCTCCAGCGTGCTCTACGGCCGGCCGAACCTGACCGCCGTGTCGCTCGGCATCCATCAGGCGCTCCTGGAGGAGACGACCCGCTACACGTCGGAGCAGCTGCGCTACGGCAAGCCGCTCAGCGCGCTGCCCACGATCCGTCAGAAGCTGGGCCAGATGCAGTCACGCCTGATGACCGCCCGCCTGGCTGCTTACCACGCCGTGCATCTGCTGGACTCGGGGATCGCCTGCGACGCGGAGCTGATGAACGCCAAGTACCTCAATGTGGAGTCCGCCATCGACTCGGCGCGGGCCGCCATGGAGATCCACGCCGCGTGCGGCCTGTTCCCCGACCGGCCCGTCGAGCGCTTCGCCCGGGACGCCTCGCACATCTACGCCCCGGCCGGCACGTCCGACATCCAGCTGTACCGGCTGGCCGAGGTCGCGCTCGGCACGTCCCTCAGCGACTGGTCGAGCCGGCTCGCCGCTCCGCGCGTCCCCGAAGCGGCGGCCGTGTAGGACTCAGGGGCGGGGCTGCCCGGCACGCTCGTAGATGCGCGCCATGGCCTGGTCGCGGAACCTCTTGATCAGGTCGAGGGAGCCGCGTGCCGTCGCCAGGGCGCGGGGTTCGGTGCCCACCGCGCAGACGGTGCCGAGCGCGATGCCGGTCTCCTCGTCGATGAGCGGCGCCCCGAGGTACACGCGGATGCCCAGTTCGTCGACCACCGGGTTGCCGGCGAACCGGGGCGCCGCGTACACGTCGGGCAGGACGAGCGGGATGCGGCGGCTGATGACCTCGGGGCAGTAGCCGTGGTCGCGGGTCATCACGCGGCCGACCTCGGGCCCGCTCATCGCGTCGTGCGGGCCGAGGGTGTTGGGCAGGCCCTGCGGCGTGTGCAGTCCGGCGAAGAACTGCTGGTCGGTGATGAGGTTGACCATCGCGTACGGGGTTCCCGCCGCATCGGCGAGTTCCGAGGCGAGGGCGTCGAGGTCGGCGTCCGCGGCGCCCAGGCCGAGCTGGGCGAGGCGTCCGACGCGCGCGTCGAGTTCGGTGTCGGGGGCTGCGATGTGCAGCCCCGTCTCTGCGTCAAAGGGCACGGTGAGGGTTCCCGTCGAAGGAGGAGGAGGTGGAGGGCAACGAAGGCTAAGGAGTGGGGGCGGGCGGCTCGAGTGCGGGCTCGGACGCCGGCGTGGAGCGCAGCGACAGCGTGAGCGCGTACTCGACGAGCCTGATCAGGACCTGCTGGGTGGAGAACGGGGCGCGCGCGTCGAACATGATGACGGGGACGTCGGGGTTCAGCTCGATCGCGGACTGCACCTCCTCCGCCGTGTAGCGGTGGGCGGTGTCGAACTCGTTGACGGCCACGACAAAGGGCACGCCGCGGTCCTCGAAGAACTCGACGGCGCTGAAGCAGTCATCCAGGCGGCGGGTGTCGGCGAGGACGACCGCGCCGATGGAGCCGAGGGCGAGGTCGTCCCACATGAACCAGAAGCGGTCCTGACCGGGAGTACCGAACAGCAGGAGCTGCAACTGCTGGCGCCACAGGGTGATGCGGCCGAAGTCCATGCTCACGGTCGTGGTGGTCTTGTTCTCCACGCCGACCAGGCTGTCGGTGGCCGCGCTGGCCGTGGTGAGGATCTCCTCCGTGGTCAGCGGTTCGATCTCGCTGACCGTGGCGACCATGGTCGTCTTGCCCACGCCGAACCCGCCGGCGATGAGTATCTTCAGCGCGGTCAGTGGGATGTCGTCAGAGGCTTCGAAGGCCTTCAAGTGCCGCCTCCAGGAGGAGTGGGTCGCTTCCGTCCGCCTCTCGCGGGGGAAGCGCGGGAACGAGTACGTGGGAGTCGAGCAGATCGGACAGAAGGATCTTGGTGACCTGTACGGGGACCCCCAGCCGGCCGGCGATCTCGGCGACCGACCGCGGTTCCCGGCCGCACAGTTCGAGCACCTGGGCGCTCTCGGGGCCGAGCCTGTCCACGGTCGAGGGGGCGAGGCCGGGGGCAGCCCGTACCCGGGACACGAGTCCCAGGGCACGGGCCGGGCGAGTGCGGCCACCGGTCAGCGCGTAGAGCCGCAGCTGAGCGGTGTCCTCGGCCAGCCAGGGCTCGTCGGTGAAGTCCGGCACCGTTAGTCGACCAGAGCGCCGGAGGGCCCCGGTGCGGTGCGCGCGGGCGTGCCGAGGTGACCCCTGACGCTCTTCACGAGCATCGCGATCTCGTAGCCGACCACTCCGACGTCCGCGCTCTTGTCGGTCAGCACACCGAGTACGCCGTTGACGCCGGCCCGGGAGACGAACAGATAGCCGCCCTCGCCCTGCACGATGACCTGCTCGACCCCGCCGAAGGCGCGCTGGATGGTGCCGAGACCGCCGCCGAGCGAGCACATGCCGGTGGTGATCGCGCTCAGCCGGTCCGCGTCGTCGTAGCCGAGACCGTGGCTGTGCCGCATCACGCCGTCGCTGGAGGCCAGGACCGCGCCCGTCACGGCGGGCACCCTGGCGGCGAGGTCGGCGAGCAGCCAGTCCAGGTCCTGGTCGAATGATGGCTGGGTCATCGGTACTCCTGGGAGTCATAGCGCTGAGTGGGTGCCACCGGGGATCCGGGGGTGGCCCCGTCGTCCTGCTCGGCCCGCTGCAGTCCCGCGGTGAAGCGGGCGAGCAGGCCTGCGTCGATCGACTCGCCGTCGCCATGGTCGGCGGCCGGCCCCTGCTCGCGCAGTTGGGGGGAGATGTGTGAGCGGCGTTCCTTGTGCCGCTGGGCCAGGACCGGGCGCCCTGTGGGGTCCTCGGTCGGCGCGGCGACGGGGGCGGCGGGCGCGACGGGCACCTGCCGCTGGGGAAGGGGCGGCTGCGTGGTCACGGCCGTGGCCTCCCGGGGTGCGTGCGGCCGTGCGGGGTCCACGGCTGCGGGCAACGGCTGCGCCCGGCGGCTCGCGACCGGGGCGGGCGCGCGGGCCGGCTCCGGCTCGGCGGGGGCCGCCGGAGCCGCGGGCTTCTGCGCCGCCGCCTTCTGCCCGGCGCGGGACTCGCTGAGCACCGAGTGCGACAGGACCAGGACCGCCTGGACGCCTCCGTAGAGGTTCTCCTGGAGCTGTACGGCGAGCCCGCGCCGCCTGGCTATCTTCGCGACCACGAACAGGCCGGTGCGGCCGTCCTGCAACTGCTGGTCGACGTCGAAGAGTTCGGGCTGGGCGAGGAGGCGGTTCATCTCGTCCCGCACCTCGGCGGGCATGCCGAGGCCACGGTCCTCGATCTCCACGACCATGCCGGACGCGGCCATCTGGGCGCGGATCATCACCTGCGTGTGGGGCGGCGAGAACTTGGTGGCGTTCTCGGCGAGTTCGGCGATGAGGTGGATGATCTCGACGGCGGAGTGGCCGAGGACCTCGTAGCCGGACGGCGGCGGCAGCACGCGGACGCGGGGGTAGTGCTCGATCTCCGCGACGGCCTGGCGCAGCACCGTGGCGAGCGGGACCGGGGAGCTGAAGTGGCGGGGCACGGCGCCGCCGAGGACCGCGAGGCTCTCCACCGCGCGGTGCACGCGGGTGACGAGGTGGTCGATGGTGTAGAGCCGGTCGAGGTGCTCGGGGTCCTCGACGACCCGCTCGGCGTCGTCGAGTTGCTTCAGCGCGCGCGTCACGAGGAGCTGCAGCCGCCGGGCGATGTTGACGAAGGCGTCCACCTGCTGGCGCGTGCCCGCGTGGATCACGGCGGTCTGCGCCGTGTGCTGGAAGTGCCGCAGGTGCTGCTCCAGCGCGCCGAACGCGTGTGTCGCGGCCGTCTCGGGGACGGGCGCGGGGGCGTCGGGGCGGTCGCCGCTGCGCAGTTGCTCCGCGGTCCGGGCGACGCTCTGGTGCCCTTCGGCCGCGAGCGACGTCAGATGCTTGATCCACTCGCCGACCGCCGCGTCGTTCTCGGCACGCTGCCGGGTGAGCGCGTCAGCGGTGCTGTGCGCGGCCCGCCGTGCGACGGCGAGGACCGCCGCACAGCACACCCCGGCCGAGACCCCCGCGCCCCACACCAGCGGTCCGGAGGCCCCCGCCGCGGAGACGGCGAACGCTCCGCCCGCGAGGACGGCCACCGTTCCGGCGGGGGCCATGCCGAGCATCGTCGTGCGTTGGCGCAGGCCACGCTCGGTCCTCAGGTCGGCCGGAGCGGCCTTGCCGGCTCTCCGGCCGCTGCGGTGGGCGCCGGATGCGGTGGCGTCCGACGAGTAGTGAGACATAGGCGTCCTCAAGACGAGCGGGGGGCAGCGCCGGCGCGCCGACGTCCTTGTACGTGTCGGCCGCGCCCGCGGTCGTCCGAACCTCCTTGCGGCGGAGGCTCGTTGTGACTCGCGTGCATCTTGTCCAGGGTGGCTGTCGCGTGGCAAAACGGCCTCCGCGACGAACATCAACTCTGTCGGTCCGGCCCGGGCGGAGCTACGGGAAACCAGGGTCGTTCCGGGGTCGTTTCCCTCTTCCAGGTGTGAGATCGGCTCCCGCCCCCCCTGCCTACCGCCGGGTAGCGGGGTGCGGCGCCACTCCCCCGGGGGCGGGTCAGACCCCCAACGACCCGCAAACGACCCTGCCCGCCCCGGCGGCCAGACCGGGCCCGGTCACGGGCCCGGTCACGGGCCCGGTCCCCGACCTCACCGTCACCTTCAGTCGTCGAACTCGCCCGCGAAGCGCAGTACTCGTTCGAGTTCGTCGACGGAGATGAGGCGGCTGCGCGGGCGCAGCATCCCCGCGATGCCGTACGCGCCCAGCTCGCGGCAGCGCCGCACCAGCCAGCCCCAGTCGAGGTCGAGATGGTGGGCGAGCGACCGCAGCCTCTCCTGCGAGCTGTCGCCCTTGGTGACGCTCTGGCTGCGGGCGTGGTCGACGACCTGGGCGTAGGCGCTGACATCGGCCAGGCTGTCGGTGGTGTCGACGTGCCAGATGCCTTCGGAGCCGAGCCAGTTGGCGGAGATGACACGGCGTCCGGGCACGAGTACGAAGCCGTCGATGCGCTTGTACTCGGGCTCGGCGCACACCGAGATCGTCTGCCCGTCGCGTTCCATCATGGCCACGGCCAGCCACAGCAGGATCCGCTCGTAGCGCTGGCTCGCCCCGGCGTCCGTCGCCGGGATGCAGAACACCCGCTCGGGAGCGGCTCCACCGTCGGCGAGGCGCTCCTGGAGCGCGTGACGGAACTGCGTCCACGACGCGAAGAACAGCCATACCGCGGCTTCCTCCCCCGTCCGCACCGGGCTCCAGAAGACCGGCGGCGAGCTGCCCTCGTCGAGGCGCCGGATGATGTGCTCGGCACAGAAGTACATGCCGAGCCAGGCACTGCCGACATTGGTGAGATCCGGCACGGCGGACCGCGCGACCGCCGAACGCCGCTGCGCCCACAGGGGTTCCAGGGTCTGCTGTTCGGCGTGCAGCACATGGTCGTTGGCCAGCAGGCTGTCGTCCAGGTTCAGCATCGCCCACAGCAGCCCGTACGTGAGGTCGTCGATCTTGTACGGAGTCGAGATCGGCAGCGTCTCGGCGGTGACCGCTAATTGACGGCGGGCGTGGGCGGCGTCGATGGCGTACAGGCCGTCGTCGCCGAGTGTGCCGAGGAGCAGCGCGCGGCGGGTGGCCCGCGTGAAGGCCCGTACGTGCGCGTGGTGGTGGGCTCCGATGACCACGCGGCCGTCCTGCTCGGCGGCCTCGTAGAGCTGGACGGCGACGGAGGTTCCGTCGAAGAGCCGCTGGCCGTCCAGGTGCCACACGCCCTCCATGCCCGAGGCCCGGCCCATGGGGTCGAGGTAGGACGTGTCGAACATGGCGTTCAGGAGCCGCGCCGCGTCCCGCGCTGCGCTGGGTGCGATCTGCGGCAGTACGACGCCGCGCTCCACCGCGGGCCGCAGCAGCGTCTCGACATCGACGCCGAGCATGAACTCGAGGACGGCGCCGGCGTCACTGCGGGGTATCTGGTCGCCGGAGAGCCAGCGCTTCCAGGTGGCCTGGGAGGCGGTCACCGTCGCCAGGTCGGGGCGGTTCAGTTTCGCGGCTGCGAGCTGGGCGGACCGGGTGAACTCTTCTTCGAACGTAGCGAAGTGGCCGCAGCCCCGCTCCGTCAGCAAGGCCCGCAACAGCGTCCGGGGGCGCATCGATTAACTGTCTCCACGTCTAAGAGAGTCGCGAGCCCCCCGTGGCTCGCCGATTGTCCGGCCAGATTCGGTCAGCCCGTGGTCATGGGTCCGGATGCGGACGCGGACGCGTCCGAGCCGACAAGGCCCGGGCCGCGGAGATCAACTTCTTCATGCCGAGCATTATGCATACGGACCGTCAAACCATGGGCATTGGTTGTGGAATTGCTGTGCCAACGCCCGCTGACGCAATGGCTGAAATGTCGCCGGCCCGGTCAGCCGTGCCTGATCCAGTTCCACTTCAGCACGACCGTGATCACGGGTCCGAACAGCATGGCGAGCATCCACAGGCCGACGCCGGCAGGCGAGTAGATGTAGTACTGCCACGTGGCCGGAAGTGCCGAAGGTGCGACGAACAGCACCGTCAGAACAACCCAGGTCACCGCCACCACAATGATCATTCGTGCAGCTGTCACATCACCCTCCCCCTCGGCGAGCGCCCAGCTTAATCACAGGCCGCAGGCCCTCTCGCCGCCGCCTACAGCAGCCGCTCCACATGCTGAAGCAGCGCTTCCAGTGCCGCGCTCGGCCGACGGCCGGTGGCCGTGGCGACATGGAGGTCGAAGCGCAGGGGTGCGTCCAGCAGGTTCAGTACGCGCACTCCCGCCTCGTCGGGCGGCGCCGCGAACTCGGGCAGGAAAGCGATGCCCAGGCGATGCCGGACGAAGGCGGACGCCGCACTGATGTCTGTCACTTCGAGAGCGACGCGGCGCTCGATGCCTGTGGTGGCGAAGGCCCGGTCGACGAGATCCCGGTTGCCGTAGCCGACGGGGAAGTCGATGAACTGCTCGTCGGCGAGATCGGCCAGGGAGACGGCGTCCCGCGCCGCGAGACGGTGGCCGGCCGGAACGACCAGGACCATCGGCGCCGAGGCCACCTGCCGCAGCGTCAGCCCTGCCGGAGGCCTCCCGGGGGCGCCGGGCAGGGAGAGGATCGCGAGGTCGAGACGCCCGGCGAGCAGGCTCCGGGCGAGTCCCGCCGACCCGCTCGGCGACACCCGCAGGCGCAGCGCCACGTCCGGATGCTCGGTGTGGAAGGACTCGAGCAGGCTGGGCAGGTCCAGCAGCCGGACCGCCGTGAGGTATCCGATGTGCAGGGTGCCGCGCACGACTCCCCGGCTGGCCCGTACGGCGTCGAGCGCTCCCCGGGCGGCGTCGAGAGTGGCCAGCGCCTCGGGGAGCAGCGCCGCGCCCGCGCCCGTCAGCTCGACCCGCTGCGGGGAACGGTCGAACAGTGCGGCCCCCACCTCGCGCTCCAGGTCACGGATGGTGGCCGAGACACCGGACTGGACGACATGCAGGCGCCGGGCCGCTCCGGTGAAGCTCAGTTCCTCGGCGACCGCGACGAAGTATTCGAGGTGGCGCAGTTCCATGGACCCATCATCACTGCTTCTGATGATGACCAGCAAGGAAGATCGTTGGACGTAATGCTCCCAGGAACGCACCCTGGTCGTCGGCGCACCAGCACAAGGCGCCGATGACCGTCAGTAGAAGAGGGGGAAGCTCATGTCCGCTCCCAGTGCCCCGCCCACCACGCCGCCTGCGGCCTCGTCTCCTTCGTCGGCCGCCCTTCGACGGCCACGGCACGGCGCCCCCGTGGGGCGCCGACGACGGCCGGCCGTGGGCCATGGTGTCGGCTTCTGGCTCGCGGCTGTGGCCTTCACCGTTCTCATGGCGTTCGGCACGGAACCCACGCCGCTGTGGCCGATGTACCAGGCCCGTGACGGGTTCGGCACGACGACCGTCACGGTGGCGTTCGCGATGATGATCGTCGGCGCCACCGCCGGGTTCCTCACCCTCGGCCACCTCTCGGACCGGCTGGGGCGGCGCCGCATCGTCGTCCCGGCGCTGGCCGTCTCGATCGTCGCCGCGCTGGTCTACCTGATATGGCCCGAGCTGCCCGGTCTGCTCGTCGGCCGCTTCCTCAACGGCGTCGGCGTGGGCCTCATGGCCTCCACGGCCACCATGTATCTGCACGACCTGTACCAGCAGGAGCACCCGGACCGCCCCGGCTCCGCCGTGCCCGGTGTGGTGGCCGCGGCAGCCAACCTCGGCGGTCTCGCGCTCGGCCCGCTGACGGCCGGGCTCATCGCGCAGTGGGCGCCGCATCCGCTGACGACCACTCAGGCAGCTTTCGCCGTCGCGCTGTCGGTCAGCCTGGTCCTGGTGCTGGCCACGCCGGAGACGGTGGACCGCAGGGCCCGGGCCGGAGCCGGCGACGACCGGCCCCCGCGCTTCGCGCTCCGTCACGGTACGGGAGCCGCCTTCGCCGCGGCCTCGGCCCTCGGCACCTTCGCGTTCGCCCTGCTCGGCGTCATCAGCGCCCTGGGCGCCATCGTGATCCGCACGAAGCTGGGCATCGACTCGCACATCATCGGCGGCCTCGCCCCGACGCTGATGTTCGCCGCCTCGGCCCTCGGCCAGCTCGCCCTCGGGGCTCTCCCGTCGCGCCGGCTCGCGGCGACGGGCGCGGTGGTGTTCCCGCTCGGTCTCGGCCTGGTCGCGCTGTCCCTCTACTTCCCCACGCTGCCGCTCTTCCTGATCGCCGTGTCGGTGGCCGGAGCGGGCGCCGGGCTGCTGTTCAAGAGCGGCATCGGGTGGGCCGGCGCCCTCGCGGTGCCCGCGTCACGGGCGGGCGTTCTCGCCGTCTTCTTCACGATCGCCTATCTGGGTATGGGACTGCCCGCGATCCTGCTCAGCGTGATCATCCGGCACACGAGCGTCGAGGCGACGATGGCGGGATTCGCCGTCGCCCTGTCCGTCGGCGCGGTCGCGGCGGTACGCGTCGCGATGCGCCTGACGGAACAGAGGCTCGGCACCGCACTCCAGGGGTGACGCCACTCCCCCGTCGGCAGGGATGAGCCTCAGGGACGGTCGCCCGCCGGGAGGGCCAGCGGCCCGTCCGTGCCGAAGGCCAGGGCGTTGAAGCGGTCGCCCATGCGCCGGTGGGTGGCGGCGTCGGGGTGGAGCTGGTCGGGCAGCGGCAGCTCGGCGAAGTCCGCCTCGCCGTAGAGGTCGCGGCCGTCGAGGTAGTACAGGTGCGGATCCTCCGCCGCCCGCTGCTTCACGACGCGCGCCAGCTCGTCCCGGATGACGTTGAGCGTCAGCTTCCCCGCCGCCCGCTCCGCCGGGTCACCGGCGGCCATGAACTGGAGCCTGCCCGCACTGAGGTTGCTGAAGTCCGGGGCGCTGGGGCCCGGAGTGTCCTCGTGGATGGCGCAGTAGATCGGCGACACGACCATCAGCGGTGCGGTCGGGTGTCCCTCACGGATCGTGTCGAGGAAGCCGTGCACCGCCGGAGTGAACGCGCGCAGGCGCATCAGGTCGGCATTGACGATGTTGATGCCGATCTTGACGCTGATCAAGTCCGCGGGGGTGTCCCGCAGGGCACGCGCGGTGAACGGGTCGAGCAGGGCGCTGCCGCCCAGACCGAGATTCATCAGCTCCACGCCACCGAGGGCGGCGGCCAGCGCCGGCCAGGTCGTGCTGGGGCTCGCGGCATCCGAGCCGTGACTGATCGAACTGCCGTGATGCAGCCACACCTTGCGCCCGCTGTCAGGCGCGGACTCGACCGGGGCGTCGGCACGCAGGGCGACCAGCTCGGTGATCTCGTTGTACGGCAACCAGATCTCGACGTCCTTGATGCGGTCGGGCAGCTCGGTGAACCGCACGGTGCCGACGGGGCCGGGCCGGGTCTCCCTGGTGCCGGTGGTCATGTCCACCATCTGTACGTTGCCGCCGGTGACACCGGCCTGCGCGGCCAGGCGGCCGTCGACCAGCAGGTCGTACACGCCGTCGGGACGGGGCGGAGCGCCCTTGTAGGCCATCTTGGTGCGGAGCGCGTCCAGCTCGATGACGGTGGCCCGGGTGCGGAACACCAGCCGTACGCCGGAGGGCTGGGCCTCCGCCATGGCCAGTTGTGCGTCGGAGCACTGTGCGCGGGCCCGCGCGGGCAGCCGGTGCGGGAGCACGCCGTGCTCGGTCCGCTCCAACTCGTACGCGCCGCGCACGAGGTCCGTGGTGACGGGAGTGGTGGTCCAGTTGCCGTTCATGTGCATTGCCTCAACCTGTTGATCAATATGCCTGAGTGGCTGTTCGGGCGCACCGATATGGGTCGGCGCGGGGCCACGCTCAGGGTGTGGGCCAGTTCTGCAGCGTGGCGTCGAGGGAGTCGAGGATCCGCGACCAGCTCTCCTGCGAGTCGGGTGCGCTGTGGCTGAACCCTCCCTGCATCTCCAGGCTGACGTAGCCGTGGAAGACGCTGCCCAGGAGTCGGACCGCGTGGGTCTGGTCCGGCTCCGTGAGGTCGTAGCCCCGCAGGATTGCCCGCATCATCTGTGCGTGCCGCACGCCGGCGCTGGCGGCCGCCGTCTCCGAGTCGAGCCGCAGCTGGGCTGCCGCGTAGCGCCCGGGGTGTTCCCTGGCGTAGTCGCGGTAGACGTTCGCGAAGGCGGCGAGGGCGTCTTTGCCCGCGCGCCCGGCGAGCGCCGCCGCCCCCCGGTCGGCCAGTTCCTCCAGGGCGAGCAGCGCGATCCCGGTCTTGAGTTCCTGAGAGTTCTTCAGGTGCGAGTACAGGCTCGCGACCTTGACGTCGAACTGTCTCGCGAGCGCCGAGACGGTCACCTTGTCGAACCCGACCTCGTCGGCCAGCTCGGCGCCCGCCCGGATCAGGCGTTCCCTGGTCAGCCCTACTCGCACCATTACCTACACCCCAATCAACGAAAGCGATTATGCAGTTGCCTAATACTTTTAGGCAAATCCGTACGCACCTTAGGGAACGCAGGCGGGGAAGAGGGCAGCCCGCAGCGCGGATCGCCGCAGCGGCGCGCCGCCCGGCCGATCGGGGGCGGGAGTGGTGGCATGGGCCACGTCATTACCGGTCGCGCCCTTGGGTAGGCGGCCGGATGATCGTCTGGGTGGGCCCGCTCATCCAGGCAGGACCGAAGAACAGCGACACCTGGGAGGTAGCAATGTCCTCGAAGCGACGCCGCAAGAAGAAGGCCCGCCGCAAGCACGCCGCGAACCACGGCAAGCGCCCCCAGTCCTGAGGGCCCTCGCCGGATGTGTCAGGGGCGGCGCCGGACGGCGCCGCCCCTGACCCGTTTCGCTCACACCTCTCCGGCATTCGTGTCACCCGCGCGAGCGCTGACCGGGATCGCCTTGACGGCGACCTAGGATCCGCTGCGTGGCACACACCTTCGATGAACTCGTCGAGAGACA
Source organism: Streptomyces sp. NBC_00009 (assembly GCF_045040855.1). Taxonomy (NCBI): domain Bacteria; kingdom Bacillati; phylum Actinomycetota; class Actinomycetes; order Kitasatosporales; family Streptomycetaceae; genus Streptomyces; species Streptomyces sp. NBC_00009. The sequence goes on along the minus strand of NZ_CP108312.1, from coordinate 7,868,292 downwards.
GCAGGCCGCGAACGCGGCACACCGCGAGGTCCTGAGACTGCGGGACGGCTACGGACCACCGGGGCTCGAGCCGCGGAGCGAGTCCGAGACCCAGACGTACGAGACGGCCTGGCGTGCGTGGCGCGACCTGGCCCGCGATGTCCAGGAGGCCGTCACCGAGTACGCCAAGGCCGAGGGCCTCGCCAGGACCGACGTCGAAGCGGACGTGAAGGCGAAGGCGGGTGACGGCTCAGACGCATAGTGCTCTCAGGTGGCGAAGACCTGCGAGTCGTCGGCGAACGCCTTGAACTCCAGGGCATTGCCCGCCGGGTCGAGCAGGAACATCGTCCACTGCTCGCCGGGCTCGCCCGCGAAGCGTACGTAGGGCTCGATGACGAACTTCGTGTCCGCGGCGCGGAGCCGCTCGGCGAGCTCCTGGAACGCGGGGATCGCGAGGATCAGGCCGAAGTGCGGTACGGGCACGTCGTGTCCGTCGACAGGGTTGTGGACGTGCTGGGCGCGGGTGGGCGCGAGGTGGGTGACGAACTGGTGGCCGTGGAGATTCCAGTCCACCCATGTGTCGGCGCTGCGGCCCTGCTCGAGGCCGAGCACCTCGCCGTAGAAGTGCCGGGCGGCGGCCAGGTCGTCCACGGGCATGGCCAGGTGGAACCGCGGGATCGGCGAGTCGAGTTCGGTCATGGTGGGCCGGTCTCCTTTCGGAAGACTGTTCGGGAGACTGTGCGGTGACGGAGCGCCGGTCACGCTTGCCACGTCGGACGACGTGGGCCTACCCGTGGGCAGCATCGAGGTCACGCCGTCGAGGCCGCGATCCGTACGGGCGCCGGATCTTGGCGCGTTTTCGCCGCCCACCGCACCACCGGCCCCAGCGCGTACGACGCCGCCAGGACCAGGCCGCCGAGCAGCAGCCATCCGGTCGTGCCCATCCCCAGCAGCAGCGCGGTGAGCAGCAGCGGGCCCAGTGTGCGGGCGACAGTGACGCCCGTACCGAAGAAGCCCTGGTACTCGCCGATGCGTCCGGCCGGGGCGAGGTCGAAGCCGAGCTGCCAGGATCCGGCCGACTGGAGCATCTCGGCGGCGACCAGGAGCACCGACCCACCGACCAGGGCGGCGACCGCCGCCCAGACCGAGCCGGCGGCCGAGGCGGCGAAGACACCGCAGGCCAGCAGCATGAGCACGCCCGACCGCCGGATGGCGCGGGCCGCGGTGGGGAGGCCGGAGACCGAGCGGGCCGTGCGGACCTGGAAGAGCATCACGGCGCCGGTGTTGAGGATGAAGAGCGCGGAGACGAGCCATGTGGGGGCGTCGGTACGCTCGTTGATCCACAGCGGGAGCCCGAGGCTGAGCAGCGGCATCCGCAGGAGAAGGACGGTGTTGAGGAGCGTCACGGCTGCGTAGGGCCGGTCCCTCAGCACTTCGAGCTTCGCTCCCCGGACTGCCGGTGCCGGTGCGACGGCCGGGAGCCGCAGCAGGACGAGCGCGCAGAGGACGAAGCTCAGGGCGTCGATCGCGAAGACCGCGAGATACGCCGACCTCGTCCCGGCGGACAGTGCGAGGCCGCCGAGCGCCGCGCCCACCGCCAGACCCGCGTTGAGTGTCGACTGCAGGTGGGCGAGCGCGCCTGTGCGGTCCTCCTTGGCCACGAGACCGGCGAGCAGCGCCTGACGTGCGGCCGCGAGTCCCGACTGCGCGCTCGCGTAGAGGCAGGCGGCCACGAGGAAGGGGAGGAAATCGCGTACAGCCAGGAAGGAGGCGACCGCGGCGCCGGTCGCGAGGGCGAGCAGGACCGCCGTTCCGCGCGGGCCCCGGCGGTCCGCGATCCTGCCGAGCGGCACCCCGACGACTGAGCCGACCGCCCAGGCGACGGTGAGGCCGAGGCCGATCCTGGCGGGCGCGAGGCCGACGACGTGAGTGAAGTAGAGCGCCGAGGTGACGTAGTAGGCGCCGTCGCCGAGCGAGTTGCTCAACTGGGCCAGGGCGAGCGTGCGTTGAGGGCCGGCGGGCGGCAGCAGGTTCGGCATGTCATGGACGGTACGCCCATAGCGGCCCATCCCTGTGGGGCAATTCACGGCCTTGCGCTTGGGCCATTTGACGGGCGCACTGCCTGGCCGGAAACCGTCGCAGACTCGAACACATGCCCGAACTGCCGCCCGACCTGCCAGGGCTCCGCACACTGGAGACATGGCTCGCGCATCTCCCGTGCGGGCGCAGGCCGTTGAGCCCAGCGGACGGCGAAGGGGGCCGCGAGGCCGGTGACGGTGAACAGGGCGCCGACGACGTACCAGCCGGGCCGGCCCCACGTGATGCAGAGCGCGATCAGCAAGCTGGGGCCGAGCGCGTCCGCCAGGCCCGCGCCCAGACCGAACACACCGAGGTACTGGCCGGTGGCCCGTTCGGGGGCGAGGGCGAAGGACACCTCGAACCCCGCGGCGGAGTGCCACAGTTCGCCGACCGTGTGAACCACCACCGCGGCCACGAGGAGCGTCACAGCGGCCCATGCCGGGACGCCCGCGGACAACGAGATCAGCGAACAGGAGACGAGGAAGACCACGCCTGCCCGCCGGTACGCGCCGCCACCCGCCGCCGGGGAGTCGATGGTGCGGCTGGCCCGCACCTGAAGGGCTATGACGATGACAGTGTTGACGAGCATCGTGCCCGAGATGAGCCAGTGCGGTGCGCTCGTGGCGACGACCAGCCACAGCGGAATGGCCACGGTGAGCACCTTGAACTGGATCGCCATAATGCCGTCCAGTGCCGTGAGGAGGAGATAGGGCCGATCCCGCAGCGCGATCCAGCGGGGGCCGGCGGCCGTGGGTTCCGGAGCGACCGGCGGCAGGAAGAGCAGGATGGCCGCGGAGGCGCCGAAGGCGATCGCGTTGCCGATGACCAGGAGCTGGTACGCGGTGTGGGTGCCCACCTGGAGGGCCCAGCCAGCCAGCAGCGCGCCGAGGGAGATGCCGATGTTGGTGACGGCCCGGAGGTAGGCGCGGTACTCCTGCGGCCGGTCCCCGCCGAAGTGCCTGATGAGCGGGCTGCGCGCGGCCCGTCCCGCCGCTTGCGCCCCGGTCGCGGCACAGACAGCCAGGACGAACGGCCAGAAGCTGCCCACCAGGGCGAAGCCCCCCGTCGCCAGCGCCTGCACGACGATGGTCGCCGCGTAGACGCCGCGCGCTCCGCGCCTGTCGGCGAGGTGGCCCGCGGCTATACCCGTGGCGAGCGAGGCGAAGCCGGCGACACCGAGTCCGAGTCCCACCTGCGTCGCGGGGAGACGGACGTCCTGGGTGAAGTACAGGACTCCGGCGGTCAGGTAGAGGCCGCTGCCGACGGTGTTGACGAAGTTCGATGCGGCGATGACGCGTCGGGGTCCCGCTTCGGGCATCAGCTGGGGGATGACGGGCATGTCGTGGCTCCGCGTCCTGGGCAGGCGGTAAGGACCGGAACAGCTTCTTGCACATTACTTGCAATAGCAAGAGGGGTGCGCAATGCCGCCGACGAAGACCCACTGGGGGAGCCCGCACGCACAACCTCCACGGGAGCCCGCGCACACAGAGCGAGCCCCGCCCGGCCGGGGGGGGTGGGCCGAGCGGGGCTCTGTCTCTATCTTCCAGCAAAAACGCCTGGCCACCGGATGCACGCGCCCAGCATTCGGATGACCCTGTACTTATGGACGTCGCGCCGATAGTCGTGCACCGTCCCTCGCCCACGAGTGGGCGCAGGGTGACGGCGCGCGGACAGATACTCGGCCTCGCGCACTCCGACATGGAAGTCGTCGAGTTCCTGCACCGGGCCGGGCTGCCGGACGCGGAGATGCTGCTCGACGACCCGGCGTGGGTGAAGTGGCGCGGCGGCAGGGCCCACCACTACGAGGAGGCGTAGCCGACCCGCCGAGGGGCTCCCGACCGGCTCAGCCCTCCCGGCTTCCGGCCCGGTTCAGCAAGTCGAAGAAGACGTCACCGCGGACGATCTCGAACGGGTCCCCCAGCAGCTCGCCGAGCTCCGCGACATCGCCCGGGGTCCAGCTCCAGGCGTTCACGGCACCCGCGATGAACAGCGGTGAGCCGCCGTCCCAGTCCTTGATGTGCTTCAGCAGCCCGTCCCGGTACTCGGCCGCCTTTCCCTGCGGGAAGAAGTTGCCGATCACCGGCAGCCCCGCGGACCTGATCTGCAGATCCCCCGTCTCCCAGGACTGGATGATGCCGCGCAACTGCGTGTGGTCCCGGTAGGAGCGGACGACGCGCTCGTCGAACGGGACCCATCCGTCGCCGGCCGCGTTGCGGGGGTTGTACGCGTAGACGAGATCCAGGCCGGTGCGGCGCAGGAAGCGTCCGGTGAGTGCCGTGTACGCGTCGAGCGCCTTCTCGGGCCAGGAACCGGCATAGGTGTAGCCCGCGCCCGAGGGGCCCGCGATCAGCAGGTCGTTGCCGGTGGCGGTCTTCTGGTAGTACGCCAGGAGCGCGGGTCCGATGTCGGCGAGCAGGGGGCTGACCGTCCAGTTGACGGGGACGGCGCCGCGCTTCGGGTCGTCCCAGATGTCACGCATGTGGCGCTGGCAGTACTGGACGTTGTCGCCCTCCCCGAACGTGAGGGTGAGGTAGACGCGGTTCCGGAGGGTGGACTTCGGCCGGGGCCTGACCTTGGAGGAGACCTTCGCGGGGACGCCCGCGTGCACGGTGCCGTTCATGTAAAAGTCGGCGGGCACCACCTCGATGCCGTGCTGCGAGGCCCGGTCGACGCCACCCCACTCCCCCGCCACGTCGTTGGAGAACCAGCCGGCGTACGGGGTGGTGGGCTCGACGCGGCTGAAGATCTCGTCGAGGAGCTTGCCCGTCTCGCCGGTCGGCGGCAGCCACACGACCATGGCGCGGCTCGCGACCGCATAGTCCCGGAAGTACGGGAACGGTTCGACGCGCGTGGGCGCGGTCGTCGTCGCGGTGACCAGGTACTGGTTCCACACGTCGACCTCGGCCACGAGTTCCCGGGTGCCTGCCGGCGCGGTGAACCGGTAGATGAAGTAACCGCCGCCGTCGCAGAACCGGTTGGCGTCCCCGCCCATCGAGGAGTTGACGCCGTCGAAGAGGTACGGGGTCTCGGCGTCCGTGCCGGGCGCGAAGGAGGCGACCACCTGCCCGTCCGCCTTCACCTCGACCGAGCCGACCGACGCGCCCCAGCCGTCGTCTCCGTAGGAGTCCTGGAAGCGGAGATAGACGCCGTCCTCGCCGGTGAGTTCCGTGCTCAGGTCGAAGGTGCGCACCTGCCGGTTCGACGAGTCGCGCACGCGCTCGGCCTCGCGGGCGAGCTCGCGCCACTGCACGCCGTCGGCCCGTACGGTCCTCGTCGGCGGCAGCCCGGCCAGAAGTGTGGGGGTGCAGCGCGGGAACAGATGGTCCAACTGCCAGCGGTACGTGGCGAGTACGTCGTCGGCGTCGAACCGGCCGCGCAGGTCGGCCACGGTGGCGAGGCCGTGGTCGCGGGCCCGGTCCGCCGTGGCGGCGACAGCGTTCTCCAGGCCGGCGAGGGTCGTGGCGATGTTCACCGAGTCGGGGACGCCCGGGTCGTAGAGGACGGCTCCGCGCACGTCGTCGCGGTAGCGGCGCACGAGGTCGGTCGCGTGGTCGTGGCGGGTGACGGTGGCGCCGGTGCCGGGCAGCCAGCGCAGGTCCACGTCGCCGCTGTCGAAATTGAAGTACAGGCGCGGGCGGCGGCGGTTGACGACGCCCTGAAGGGTCGTCAGGAGCAGCTGGTCGTGGCCGTCCAGAGTGCTGACATCCGCGACGTCGAGGTGGGTGGGGCGGCCGAAGGACGGCAGGAGGGGGCGGGCGGCAGCGGATTCGGCGGCACCGGCCGGGTTCGGCAGGCCTCTACCCGGTCCTCCCGCCGCGAGGGCCGCACCGCTTGCCTGGAGAAGGCTTCTTCGGGACACCATCGGCGATCACTGCTCCTTGGGAGAAGTAGAGATGACATCGTTGTCACACGGCCGGTTGCACTCGATCGAAGACTGCGGCGCCGTGGAGCATGACAACACGGGTGCGGCACCGTGTCCACCCATCCGTCAGGGCCTCGCAGGGCAGGCGGAATTGGGCACGACCGCACTCTTGCCTCCGGACCACCCAGCTCATATAACGTTGTAAAGCACACGCGGTGAAGCACCGCCTCCGCACCTGCGGTCCGCGCGGCTGCGAGTCGAGGCCGTGAACAAGAGCGCCGAGCGCTACCTTCTCTGACAACCCGTCAGCACCCTGAGGCCCCTCCGTATTCGGCAACAGCGCCCCCGTGAAGGGTGACAACGTTATCAATTGCCCTGCAGCCGCGGGCTGTCGGGCAGAAGGCGAGATCCCCGCATGACTTCGACCTTCCCCTCCCCCTCCCCCTCCTTCCCCGGCAGGAGAAGCCCCAGCCGCCGCGGTGTCCTGCGCGGCTCCGCCCTGCTCGGCGCCACCGCCGCGGCCTCCGGGCTGCTCGGCTCCCCGCTCGCCGGGGCCGCCACGAGGCCCGCCGCAAGTCCGGGCGGCCGCCATCTGCCCCCGGCGGACCGCGCGAAGGCGGCCCAGGTGCGCGCCGAGTTCCTCCATGGCTGGAACGGCTACAAGAAGGCCGCCTGGGGGCACGACGAGGTCAAGCCGGTGTCCGGCACGAGCAGCGAGTTCTTCGTCCCGGGCCGTCCCGTCGCGCTGTCGGTGATCGAGGCGCTGGACACGCTCTACGTGATGGAGCTCGATGACGAGCTGAAGTTGAGCTGCGACTACCTGGAGAAGCATCTCGACCTCGACATCGACGGCGACTTCCATGTCTTCGAGGCGATCATCCGCGTGGTCGGCGGCCTGCTGTCCGGCTATCTGGTGACCCGCAGGCCGAGGCTCCTGGAGCTGACCCGCGAGGCGGCGGACCGGCTGCTCCCGGCGTTCACGAAGTCGCCGACCGGCATCCCGTACACACAGGTCAACATGCGTACCGGTGCCGTCTCGGGGAACACGCCGCCACTGGCCGAAGTGGGCACGAACATCCTGGAGTTCGGGGTGCTGTCTCAGCTGACGGGCGATCAGAAGTACTACCTGGCAGCGAAGAAGGCCTGTCGCGAGACGATGCGACGGATCTCTCCGCTCGGCCTGCTCGGTACGTCGCTGAACGTCGAGACCGGGAAGTGGGCCGACGGGACCGACACGGCTCCGAACCCGCCGGTGGACTCGTTCTACGAGTACCTGTGGGGCGGCTGGGAGCTGTTCGGTGACCGGGACCTGCTCAACTGGTACCGCGAGACCACGCGCGCGATCCTGCGGCGCCAGTCGGTGACCGTCGACGGTCACCTGTGGTTCCGCCAGGTCGACATGGACACCGGAGAGACCACCGGGACCCGCGCCTCGGAGCTCGCCTCGTTCTACGGCGGGCTCCTCGCGATGGGCGGCGACCAGCCGCAGGGTGAGGCGTACTACCGGTCCTGGTCTGCGGTGATGCAGCGTTATCCCGTCCTGCCCGAGGAGATCGACTACACCGACTTCTCGGCGACACAGAAGGGCAATCAGCTCAGGCCGGAGTACGTGAACTCCGCGTTCAACCTCTTCCAGTTGAACGGCCGGCAGGAGTGGCGCGACACCGCGTGGACGTACTTCCAGGGGATGAAGAACCTGCGCGTCGACGGCGGTTACACCATCGCGTCGGACGTGACCGTCTCGCCGATGGCGCTCGGAGACCTGACTCCCGCGTACTGGTTCGCCGAGAACATGAAGTACCTCTACCTCATCTTCGCCGCCACCCCGCGCTACGACTACCGGACCGGCTATCTCTCGACCGAGGGCAAGCTGCTGCGCGGCGTGCGCTGATCCCGGCCGGCCCCCGGCGGCAACCGGGGGTCGTCTTGTCATGACCCTGGACAGCGCACCTGAGGGCGTGCTGTCATGCCAACTGCCCGTTCCTTCCAACGTTGTACAGACGCAGGCGACGAGCCGCCCCCCTTCCTCAGTCAAGGAGGATTCGTGCGCACCAAACGACTCAGAGGCCGACTGGCCATGCTGCTGGCCGCGGGACTGGGCCTCGCGGCACTCACCGTGTCGCCGTCGGCGACAGCGGCCGACGACCCGGTCGAACCCCACGGCCTGAAGGGCGAGTACTACACCCAGTCCGCCGCCGGAGCCTTCGACTTCCACGAGCTCAAGGCCACCGGCTTCGACCCGAAACTCGACTTCGACACCCTCGAGCCGCGGCTGCGGACGGCCACCGGCCAGGCCGACGACGCCAGTGTGCGCTGGACGGGCAAGGTCGTACCGGAGAAGACCGGCGCGACAACGTTTTCCATCACCGGCGACAACGGCTTCCGGCTCTGGGTCGACGGCAAGCTCGCCATCGACCACTGGGTCGACGACTGGGACAAGGAACAGACCTCCCAGCCCGTCGAGTTGACGGCCGGCAAGGCGTACGACATCAAGGTCGAGTACTTCGAGCACTTCGGCGGCTCGAACCTCCATCTGCGCTGGACCGAGCCGGGCGAGAGCAAGGAAGCGATCCCCTCCTCCGCCTTCCGTCTCCCCGACGGCTGGGACTACGACGGGGCGATATCCACGACCGTCCTCAAGGACGGCCGTACCCTCAAGCTCGACTTCGCGCAGTCGCTCGCGGCCCCGCCGGCCGGCCTCGCGGATCACCTCCAGGCCGTGATCGGCGGTGCCCAGTGGCCGCTCTCCACGATCAAGGCCGACCCGGCCGACCCCCGCACCCTGCTCGTCGGGCTCAAGGAGCCGGTCGTGGGCAAGAAGGGCGGCGGCGCGTCCGGCCAGGCCGATGTCACGTACGACGGCAAGGGCGGGCTGACCAGCACCGGCGACAAGGCCGTCGGCCAGTTCTGGAGCAGCGGCCCGAACGACTCCGAGTACGAGCTGCGTACCAAGTGGGCCGACGAGGTGGGGCCGAAGAACGCCCACCCCGAGTACCCGCGCCCGCAGCTCACCCGGGACGCCTGGCAGAACCTCAACGGCGAGTGGCAGTTCGCCGCGGCGAAGTCCGGTGACAAGCCGCCGGTCGGCAAGGCGCTCGGCGAGAAGATCCTCGTGCCCTACCCGGTCGAGTCGCAGCTCTCCGGCATCGAGCGCCACGAGGACCGCATGTGGTACCGCCGCACCTTCACGGTCCCCGCGGGCTGGAAGGTCGGTGACGGCAAGCGCCTCCAGCTGAACTTCGGCGCCGTCGACTGGCAGTCCGAGGTGTACGTCAACGGCACCAAGGTCGCCGAACACAAGGGTGGCTACGACAAGTTCAGCGCCGACATCACGGATGCGCTGAAGCCGGGGCGCACCCAGGAGCTGATCGTCGGCGTCTACGACCCGACGGACGCGCAGGGCGGCGAGAACCCGCCGGTCGGCAAGCAGCGCCTCGACCCGAGCGGCATCTGGTACACCCCCTCCTCCGGCATCTGGCAGACCGTGTGGATGGAGCCGGTCGCGGCCGATCACGCCGCCGACCTCAAGATCACACCGGACGTCAAGGCAGGCAGCGCCACCGTCGAGGCCAAGGGCGTACGGGACGGCGTGCCGGTCACGGCGACGGCGTACGACGGCAAGCGCAGGGTCGCCACGGCGAGCGGGGTCACCGGCGCGCCGCTGACCCTGAAGATCGACAAGGCGCATCTGTGGTCGCCCGACGACCCGTTCCTCTACAACCTCAAGGTGAACGTCGGCAAGGACAGCGTCGGCAGCTACTTCGGGATGCGCTCCATCTCCGTGGATAAGGTGAACGGCACGCCGCGCACCCTCCTCAACGGCAAGCCCGTCTTCATGATGGCCACGCTCGACCAGGGCTTCTGGCCCGACGGGCTGCACACCGCGCCGACGGACGAGGCGCTGGCCTACGACCTGAAGATGCACAAGCAGATGGGCTTCAACTCGGTCCGCAAGCACATCAAGGTCGAGCCCGACCGCTGGTTCTACTGGGCGGACAAGCTCGGTCTGATGGTGTGGCAGGACATGCCGGCCATGAGCGCGGCGCCGGACGCGGCCGCGCGCGCCGAGTACGAGCGCGAGATGAAGACGATGATCGACCAGCACAGCAGCCACCCCTCGGTGGTCATGTGGGTCACCTTCAACGAGGGCTGGGGCCAGTACGACGTGGGCCGCATCGCCGAGCAGGCCAAGGCCTGGGACCCGACGCGGCTGGTCAACAACATGTCGGGCCTCAACCTCGGGGCGGACGGCGGGACCGGCGACATCATGGACGAGCACGGCTATCCGAGCCCGGCCCTGCCGCCGCATCCCGACGGCAAGCGCGCCCTGGTCAGCGGCGAGTACGGCGGCCTCGGCCTCGCGGTACCCGGTCACGCGTGGGCGGTGCAGCAGTCGTACGTGGACGTCGACCCGGCGAAGTACACGGACGACTACCTCGCACGGCTCGCCGAGGTGCACAAGCTGGCCTGCCAGGGCAGCAACGGCGCCGTGTACACGCAGATCTCGGACGTCGAGGGTGAGCTCAACGGCCTGGTGACGTACGACCGCAAGATCGTCAAGCCGGATGTGAAGCGGGTGAAGGCGGCGCAGGACGCGCTGATCCGCGACGCCTCGCAGGCGACCGTGGCCGGCTGCTCCGGCAGCTGAACACGGTCTGACATGTGCCCGGTCCCCCTTCCGCGCTCCCTCGGGGCGGAAGGGGGACCGGGGCGCGGCTCGCCCTTGTTGCGCGAGCCCGGCCCTTCGCATCCCCTCCCCCGTACCTCCGTACCTCCGTACCTCCGTACCTCCGTACCTCCGTACCTCCGTACCTCCGTACCTCCGTACCTCCGTACCTCCGAACAGGAGCACCCGCATGCCTGTCAGCAGACGCGCTCTTCTCGGTGCCGGCGCCCTGGGCCTGGGCGCCGCGGCGCTCGGCGGCCCGTTCGCCACGTCCGCGGCGGCGGCTTCACGCCCCTCGGCCGGCACTCTGCTCCCGGACGCGTTCCGGAAGCTGCCCTCCGGCAGTGTCACCGCCCGTGGCTGGCTCGCCGGGCAGCTGAAACTCCAGCTCGACGGGCTGTGCGGCCGGTACGAGGACCTGTCCCACTTCCTGGACTTCGACAACACCGGCTGGGTGCACCCCGAGCGCGGCGCGTGGGAGGAACTGCCGTACTGGCTGCGCGGCTACGTCCCGCTCGCCGTCGCCACCGGTGACGAGCACGCCCTGGCCCGTTCGCGCGAGTGGATCGACGCGATCCTCGCCACGCAGGAGAGCGACGGTTTCTTCGGCCCGCGCGCGCTGCGCACCTCGCTCAACGGCGGTCCGGACTTCTGGCCGTTCCTGCCGCTGCTGATGGCGTTGCGGACCTACGAGGAGTACACGCGCGACCGGCGCGTCGTCCCGTTCGTCACCCGCTTCCTGCGTTTCATGAACGCCCAGGGGGCCGGAGCCTTCAACTCCAGCTGGGTTTCGTACCGTTGGGGCGACGGGCTCGACATCGCAGTGTGGCTGTACCGCCGCACCGGGGAGAAGTTCCTCCTCGATCTGGCGGGCAAGATGCACACCCTCGGCGCGGACTGGACAGGCGGCACGCCCTCGCGCCACAACGTGAACATCGCCCAGGGGTTCCGTGAGCCGGCCCAGTACGCACAGCTCACCGGCTCGGCCGAGCTGACCCGGGCCACCTACCGCGGTTACGACGCCGTGATGGGTGCGTACGGCCAGTTCCCCGGCGGTGGCATGGCGGGCGACGAGAACTACCGGCCCGGCTTCGGCGACCCCCGTCAGGGCTTCGAGACCTGCGGCATCGTCGAGTTCATGGCCAGCCATGAACTGCTCACACGCATCACCGGTGACCCGGTGTGGGCGGACCGCTGCGAGGAACTCGCGTTCAACATGCTGCCCGCCGCACTCGACCCGCAGGGCAAGTCCCTGCACTACGTCACCAGCGCCAACAGCGTCGACCTGGACAACACCCCGAAGACACAAGGGCAGTTCCAGAACGGCTTCGCCATGCAGTCCTTGCAGCCCGGCGTCGACCAGTACCGCTGCTGCCCGCACAACTACGGCATGGGCTGGCCCTACTTCAACGAGGAGCTGTGGCTCGCGACGCCCGGCGACGGGCTCGCCGCCGCCATGTACGCCCCCTGCACGGTCCGTACGCGGGTCACCGGCGGCACCGAGGTGACCATCGTCGAGGAGACCGGCTATCCCTTCACCGAGACCGTCGAGTTCAGGCTCTCCACCCCGAAGCCGGTGCGTTTCCCGCTCCGGTTGCGTATCCCGGGGTGGTGCCGCGGGCCCGAGCTCCTCGTCAACGGCAAGCGCCTGGCGGCCGAGGACGGACCGGTCTGGGCCGAGGTGGAGCGCACCTGGCACGACGGTGACGTGGTGACGCTGCGCCTGCCGCAGCGCACTTCCGTACGCCACTGGCCCGACAACCATGACGCCGTCAGCGTCGACCACGGACCGCTCACCTACTCCCTGAAGATCGGCGAGCAGTACGAGCGCTACGCGGGCGACGACACGTTCCCCCACTACGAGGTGCACGCGACCTCCGCCTGGAACTACGGCCTGTCGCCCGACGCCGGGCTCTCGTTCCGGCGCGACGACGGGCCGGTCGGGGACAACCCGTTCACCCACGGAACGACGCCGGTGCACATCACCGCGCGCGCCCGTCGCATCGAGGAGTGGGTCGCGGACGACGAGCACGTCGTCGCGCCCCTGCAAAGCGGACCGGCCCGCAGCGACGCGCCCGTCGAGACGGTGACACTCGTCCCCATGGGCGCGGCCCGGCTGCGGATCACGGCGTTTCCCCAGGCCTCGCCCGACGGCAGGGCATGGACGCCGGAGCCCGCGTTCCGGCGCAGCGCCAACAAGCACAGCGGGAAGGTTCTGGCGGTCGACGGCATGTCGACGGAGAACAGCGCCCGCGTCGTCCAGTTCGCCAACTCCGGTACGGGCGACCACGCGTGGCAGCTCGTCGACCAGGGCGACGGCTGGCATCTGATCCGTAACGGCCAGAGCGGCAAGGTCCTCGGGGTCGACGGGATGTCCACGGCGAACAGCGCACACGTTGTCCAGTACGAGGACAACGGCACCGCCGACCACCTGTGGGCGCTCGTCGACAGCGGGGACGGGTGGTACCGGATCCGCAACAAGAACAGCGGCAAGGTCCTCGGCGTGGACGGGATGTCGACGGCGGACAGCGCGCAGGTCGTCCAGTTCGACGACAACGGGACGGACGACCACTTGTGGCGGCTCCTCTGACGTCGTGACCGACCGTGGCGCGCCGGGGGGATCCCGGCGCGCCACGGCGTCGGTGTGCCGGGGACGGTGTGCCGGGGGTCCTGTGTGTCAGGAGCCGGTGTGCCGGTCGTCCTGTGTGTCGGGGGTCCGGTGCGTCGGGGGTCCGGTGGGTCAGGGGTCCGGTGGGTCAGGAGTCGGTGTGCCCGGGTCTCGTTACCCTGCTGGTCCGGCTGCCGGTGCCGGTAAATCCGTTCCCCTTGCCACCTTTCGCCATGCGGACGTATAACGTTGTAAGCCCGGCTCCAGAGCCTTTGCGCCGGGGCCATGGCTCCGGCGCCGTGCGGGCACGCACCGGTCCCGGCGCCCGGCAGGCCACCGGAAGGAATGTTGTGCGGGTCAGCCTCAAGGACGTCGCCGCGCGTGCGGGCGTGTCGATCAAGACCGTCTCGAATGTGGTGAACAACTACCAGCACGTCACACCCGCGATGCGCGAGCGGGTGCAGCAGGCCATCGACGAGCTCGGCTACCGGCCCAACCTCACCGCGCGGCACCTGCGTAAGGGGCGGACGGGCATCATCGCCCTCGCCCTTCCCGAGCTGGGCAACCCGTACTTCGCCGAGCTCGCGGCCGCGGTGATCGACGCCGCCGCCCTGCACGACTACATCGTGCTCCTGGACCACACGGGCGGCCGGCGCGAACAGGAGGTCCTGGTCAGCCAGGGTTTCCGCGCCCGCGTCATCGACGGCCTGATCCTCAGCCCCATCGAGCTGGAGGCGGAGGACCTCCGTGAGCGTACGGAGAACGTGCCTCTGGTCCTGCTCGGCGAGCGCCACTACGACCTGCCCTACGACCACATCGCGGTGGACAACGTCGCAGCGGCCCGCACCGCAGTCCGCCATCTCATCGATCTGGGGCGCCGCGAGGTGGCGTTCATCGGCGCCCGCCGCGGTCACAGCCAACCCGCCCACCTGCGTCTTCAGGGGTGGCGCGAGGAGCTTCTCTCGGCGGGCCTCTCCGTGGACGACGGGCTGATCGCGACGACCGAGGGGTGGGGGCACGCGGACGGCGCTGCGGCGATGACCCGGATCCTGGAGACCGGACGTCGGCCCGACGCCGTGTTCGCGTACAACGACCCCATCGCCATCGGAGCGATGCGGGTGCTGTCGGAGCGCGGCATGCGCGTGCCCGAGGACGTCGCCGTGGTCGGCTTCGACGACGTCGTCGAGGGGCACTTCGGGACAGTCACGCTCACCTCCGTGTCGCCGGACAAGGAGGCCATCGCGCGGATGGCTGTGGAGTCGGTCCTCGCCCGGCTCAGCGGCCAGGCGCCCGAACCCCGCCGCGTGTGGGCGGACTACCGGCTCATCGCGCGCGAGAGCACGCTGGGGCGGAGCACGCAGGCCTGACGGGGCATGTAGACCGGACCGAGCACGTAGGCCGAGCGGCGGGACGGCGTGCCCGTTCCGCCGGCAAAGGGACTTCCCGCCGAAATCCCCGGCCCGGCAGCCGCCGGATGACCGCCGGATATCCGAAAGACCCGAGCAGATACCTGTACCGACCCCTTACAACGTTGTAATGTCCAGGCGTCCGCAGCTGCCGGTCCCCGGCTCCGTCCGCGCCCCGTCGGCATCGCCCGCGTCCGGCGCCGGACAGAGCCCGGCCCTCACCCCCGCGAGGAGCCCATGTCCTTCGCCGCCCCTTTCCCGGCACCCTTCGGCGCCACCCCCTCGGGCCTCCCGGTCGAGCGCTGGACTCTGCGCAGTGCTAGCGGAGTTGAGGCCGCCGTGCTGACATACGGCGCCGTACTGCACTCCCTGCGTGTCCCCGGCCCCGAACGCCGGCCACCCGCCGAGGTCGTCCTGAGCCTCCCGGACGTGAAGCACTACGCCACCCACGGCGCGTATCTCGGGGCCGTGGTGGGGCGGTTCGCCAACCGCATCGCCGCGGGCACGTTTACCCTGGACGGAACGCGGCACCACATCCCCGGCAACGACCGGGGCAACTCGCTGCACGGCGGAGCCGACGGGTTCGACCGCCGGTTGTGGCGTGCCGAACCGTGCGAACGGCCCGACGGCGCCGCGAGTGTGCGGCTGAGCCTGGAGAGTCCGCACGGCGACCAGGGCTTTCCCGGTTCGCTCCAGGTGTCCGTCACCTACACCCTCGCGTCCGACGGATCCCTGACGCTCGACTACCACGCCGTCACCGACCGCCCCACGCCCGTCAATCTGACGCACCACGCCTACTTCAACCTCTCCGGCGACCCGGACCGAGGGGTACTCGACCACCTGCTGACGGTGGACGCCGCCGCGTATCTGCCCATCGACGAGACGGGCCTCCCGCTCCCCGGGGCACCCGCACCGGTGGCCGGTTCGCCGTTCGACTTCACCCGGGCACGGCGGATCGGTGCGCGGATCGCCGAGCCCGACAAGCAGTTGGCGCGTGCCGGCGGCTACGACCACTGCTGGGTGCTCGACGACCGTGACCGTCCGTCGGGCGAGGGGCAGTTGGGCCTGCGCCGTGCGGCCCGCCTCGAGGACCCCGGCAGCGGGCGCGTGCTCGAGGTGCACACCAGCGAGCCGGGGCTCCAGGTCTACGCAGGGCAGCAACTCGACGGCGGATTCGGCGACTTGCTGGGTCGCAGGCTGGGCGCCCACGCGGGCCTGTGCCTGGAGACGCAGCACTTCCCCGACTCCCCCAACCGTCCCGACTATCCGAGCACCGTCCTGCGCCCGGACCAGGCCCTGCGCAGCCGGACCGTGCTCGGCTTCCCGCACCTCACAGCGGTCGCACGTTGACCGCGGTCGGGCGGCCCACCCGAATCACAGGGCGGTCACGTCCCGCACAAAGGCTTTACACCCTCCTTTCAACGATGTAAAAACTCCTGCGGGCGGACCAGTCGAGGCTCTCGCCTCGTCGAGCCGCATACTCGCCGCCCTCGCTGCTCCCTGCCAACCCTCCGTCGCCGCGCCACCCGGATCGGGGTCACCATGAAGCACTTCGCCCACCGCCGTCACCTCACCGCCCGCCCTGTGATCGTGGCCCTGGCCGCCGCCATGGCCCTCACCGCCTCCGGCTGCGCCAAGTCCGAGGACGACGCCGCGAACAAGTCCGACTCCTCCGCGTCCGCCGCCGACGCGGGCCAGAAGGTCGTCACGCCGAAGCCCGGCAGCAAGGGCTGCACGATCGACGCGTACGGCGGGAAGAAGCTCGACCTCAAGAACGCCACGGTCGGCTTCTCGCAGTCCGAGAAGGAGGCCAACCCCTTCCGGATCGCGGAGACGGCCTCGATCAAGGCCGAGGCGAGCAAGCGCGGTCTGAAGCTGCTCACCGCCAACGCCCAGTCGCAGTTCTCCAAGCAGATCAGCGATGTGCAGGACCTCCTCGCCAAGGGCGCCGACCTGCTGGTGATCGCCCCGCTCAACTCGGACGGCTGGGAGCCGGTGTTGAAGGCCGCCGCGGCCAAGAAGGTGCCCATCGTCACCATCGACCGCAAGATCAACGCCACGGCGTGCAAGGACTACGTCAGCTTCATCGCGTCGGACTTCGTCGACCAGGGCAAGCGCGCCGCCGACCGGATGATCGAGGCGACCGGCGGCAAGGGCGAGGTCGCGATCCTGCTCGGCGCCGCGGGCAACAACGTCACCACCGAGCGCACCAAGGGCTTCAAGGACCGCATCAAGGAGAAGGCCCCGGACCTCAAGGTCGTCTTCCAGCAGACCGGCGACTTCGCCCGCGAGAAGGGCCAGCAGGTCACCGAGCAGCTGATCCAGTCGAAGCCCGGCATCAAGGGGATCTACGCCGAGAACGACGAGATGGGCCTCGGCGCGGTCGCCGCGCTCAAGGGCGCCGGCAAGAAGGCCGGTGACGTGAAGATCGTGACGGTCGACGGAACGCGCAACGCCGTCCAGGGCATCGTCGACGGCTGGATCAGCGGTGTCATCGAGTCCAACCCGCGCTTCGGCCCGCTCGCCTTCCAGACCCTCGACACGTTCACCCAGGGCAAGGAAGTCCCCCAGGACGTCATCATCCAGGACGGGGCCTACGACGCGAAGAACGCCAAGTCGGACATCGGAAAGGCGTTCTGACACGGCTTCAGGCGGGCGGGGTGGGTGGGCCTGCGCAGGCCCACCCCGCCCCTGATCCGGCCTGATCCAAACGAAAGACCCTAGCCCTCACCCCACTCTGGAGGCACAGGTGGCTCCCTTCGCCGAAGTCCTCACCGTCCGCGGACTCAGCAAGTCGTTCCCCGGTGTCCGGGCCCTGGACGGTGTGGACCTCGCGCTGCACGCCGGTGAGGTCCACGCCCTGATGGGCGAGAACGGCGCCGGCAAGTCGACGCTCATCAAGGTGCTCACCGGTGTGTACCGGCCCGACGCGGGAGACATCACCTTCCAGGGCCGCCCGGTCTCCTTCGCCACGCCGCTGGAGGCCCAGCGCGCGGGCATCTCCACGATCTACCAAGAGGTCAACCTCATCCCGCTGTTGAGCGTGGCCCGCAACCTCTTCCTGGGGCGCGAGCCGCGCAACCGGTTCGGGCTGCTCGACTTCGGCCGCATGCACCGCGAGGCCGAGGAGACGCTGCGCGCGTACGGGGTGCGGGTGGACGTTCGGCAGCCGCTGCGGACGCTGGGCGTCGGCGCCCAGCAGATGGTGGCCCTGGCCCGGGCCGTCGCCACCGACGCGCGCGTCGTCATCATGGACGAGCCGACCTCCTCCCTCGAACCGCGCGAGGTGGAGACCCTGTTCGAGGTGATCCGCCGGCTGCGCGCCGACGGGATCGCCGTCATCTACGTCAGCCACCGGCTCGACGAGCTGTACGCCATGTGCGACACCGTGACGGTGCTGCGGGACGGCTGCCGCGTGCACACCGGACCGCTCGCGGATCTGGACCGGCTCACGCTGGTGTCCACCATGCTGGGACGTGACCTGGGCGAGGTCCGCAGTGAGGGCCTGACCAAGTTCACCGGCGACCACCATGCCGCCGACTCCGAACCGGTCCTCAGCGCAAGGGACCTGACGGTTCCTCACAAGTTGCACGGGGTCTCGCTGGACATCCGTCCTGGCGAGGTCGTCGGTCTGGGCGGACTGCTGGGGTCGGGGCGCACGGAGACCGCGAAGGCGATCTCCGGCGCGCTGGCGTCGAAGGCGGGCAGCGTCACGGTGGCCGGTGTCCCGCTGCGCGCGGGATCCACGCCCGCCGCCATCCGCGCCGGCATCAGCCTGCTGCCCGAGGACCGCAAGAGCGAGGGCATCGTCCCCGGGCTCTCCGTCCGCGAGAACATCGCGCTGGCCGCGCTGCCGAGGCTCTCCCGCTTCGGTCTGGTCTCCGAGGCCCAGGTCGACAAGATCGTGGACACCTTCGTCAAGAGGCTCCGTATCAAGGCCTCCTCGCCGCACCAGAAGGTCGGCGAGCTGTCCGGAGGCAATCAGCAGAAGGTGCTCCTGGCCCGCTGGCTGGCCATGAACCCGAAGGTGCTGCTCCTGGACGAGCCCACGCGCGGTATCGACGTGGGCGCCAAGGCCGAGGTGCAGAAGCTGGTCGACGAACTGGCCGAGGACGGCCTCGGTGTCCTGCTCATCTCCTCCGACCTGGAGGAACTCATCGAAGGGTCCGACCGCGTGGTCGTGCTGAAGGACGGCGCGGTCGTCGGCGAACTGACCGGCGACGACGTCACGGAGGACAAGCTGATGCAGACCATCGCGGCGGGCAGCCCCGCCCCCGGCGCCGCCGGGGAGGTGACCCGCCATGGCTGAGGCCGCGATACGGCCGGCCGCCCTCGACCGCGCCCGCGTCCTGCAGTGGATGCAGACGTACGGCGTGTACGCGGGCGTGGCCGTGCTGCTCGTCGTCAATATCGCCGTCACCCCGCACTTCCTGTCCGCCGAGAACTTCCGGACTCAGGCCGTGCAGGTCGCGCCCGTGATCATCGTCGCGCTCGGCATGGCCCTGGCCATCGGCACCGAGGGCATCGACCTGTCCGTGGGCGCCGTCATGGCGCTCGCGGCCTCGGTCACTGCCCTCTATCTGGGGTACGGACTCGTGCCTGCCCTGCTCACGGTGGCCGTGTTCGCCGCCGTGGTGGGCCTGGCCAACGGGGCGCTGGTCGCCTGGGTCGGCGTCCAGCCGATCGTGGCCACGCTCGCCCTCATGGTCGGCGGCCGCGGCATCGCCCTGGTGCTGCTGCCGCAGCTCAAGGACCTGCACAACCCGGCGCTCGCGTCGCTCGGTTCGGGTGACGTACTCGGCATCCCGTACCTCATCGTCATCGCCGCCGCGCTCGCGCTGCTGGTGGCCTTCGTCATCCGACGCACCACCTTCGGGCGGCAGTTGCTCGCCATCGGCGACAACCGGGCGGCGGCGAAGCTCGCGGGGCTGCCGGTGCGCCGGGTCCTGATGCTCGTCTACGTGGCGTGCGCGCTCCTCGCCGCTGTCGCGGGTGTGCTCGCGACCGCGCGGCTCCAGGCCAGCGACCCCACGTCGCTGGGCAATCTGATGGAACTGTCCGCGATCACCGCGGTGGTGGTCGGCGGCACCCCCCTGAGCGGCGGCAGGGTCAACATCGCCGGAACGGTGGCGGGCGCCGTCCTCATCCAGCTGCTCACCGCCACCCTCATCAAGCACGATCTGCCGCCTTCGTGGACGCAGATCGCCCAGGCCATCGTGATCGTGCTGGCGGTCTACGCGGCGCGCGGAAGGGGGAAGCGATGACGGCGACCAGGACGGAAACGGAAGAGGCCGTGGCCCGTACGGAGAAGGAGCTTCTCGACGCCGAGCCCGTCGGCAGCAGCCG
The DNA here is from genome assembly GCF_045040855.1 of Streptomyces sp. NBC_00009. NCBI lineage: Bacteria > Bacillati > Actinomycetota > Actinomycetes > Kitasatosporales > Streptomycetaceae > Streptomyces > Streptomyces sp. NBC_00009. The sequence goes on along the minus strand of NZ_CP108312.1, from coordinate 7,848,346 downwards.
CTCCGAACGGCTGAGCGCGCTGGTCCAGCAGCACGGCGCGCTGGCGGTCCTCGTGATCGTGTCGGCGGTGGCGTCACTGAGCTTCGGCTCGTTCGCCACCGGGGACAACTTGTCCAACATGGCGACGAGTTCGGCGTTCCTGGCGGTCGTCGCGCTCGGCATGACCTTCGTCATCATCACCGGCGGCATCGACCTGTCCGTCGGTTCGCTCTTCGCCCTGGGCGGCGTTCTGGCCGCGTGGGGGTCGCAGTACGGCACCTTGGTGGCGCTCCTGCTGCCGATGGCGATCTGCGGTCTCATCGGTGTGGTCAACGGCCTGCTGATCGCCCGCTCGCGACTCGCTCCCTTCATCGTCACGCTGGCCGCGATGCTGGGCGCGCGCGGCCTGATGCTGTCCCTGACCGACGAGGGCGCCGACACCTATCTCCTCGCCAAGGGTTCGTTCCTCGCGGAGCTCGGCCAGGGCACGACACTCGGCCTCGGCAACCCCGTGTGGATCACCCTGGTCCTGTTCGTGGCGGGCGCGGTGGTCCTGCGCCGCAGCCGCTTCGGCCAGCATGTCTACGCGGTCGGCGGCAACGAGGACGCGGCCGCTCTCATGGGTGCTCCCGTGGCCCGTACCAAGATCATTGTCTATACGCTGTCCGGCATCCTCGCGGGCCTGGCCGGCGCGCTCAACGCCGCCTGGCTGGCCTCCGGCGTCACGATTCTCGGCAACGGCATGGAGCTGGAGGCCATTTCCGCGGTCGTCATCGGCGGCACGCTGCTGACCGGCGGCCTCGGCTACGTCAGCGGCTCCCTGGTGGGGGTGCTGCTCCTGAAGGTCATCCAGAACGTCATCAACCAGATCGGCTCCCTCGACTCCTCCTACCAGCAGGTCGTCAGCGGCGCGTTCCTGGCGGTCGTGGTCATCGCGCAGACGTGGCTCGGCCGCAGGCGGCAGTTGTTGTAGGCGACCGGATCGCGCTGAGGCTTTACGACGTGGACCCCAGCGGGCGGGCCCGGGCGATCAGGAGGGCCACGTCGTCGCGGTCCCCCTCGTCCCGCAGTGCCACGAGGAGGTGGTCGCAGACCTCGTCCAGGGACCCCTGCGGGTCGGAGAGCAGATCGAGCAGGGTGTTGATGCGGGCGTCTATGGCGTCGGAGCGCGTCTCGATCAACCCGTCGGTGTAGAGCACGAGTTGGTCGCCGCACTCCATCTTCACGGTCGTCTCCTGGAAGGCGACGTCGCCCACACCGAGGGGTGTCCCCGTGGGCAGGTCGAGGAGTTCGGGTCGCCGGCCGGGCCTGACCAGGATGGGCGGCAGGTGGCCCGCGACGGCGATCCGGCACTCGCCTCGGTGCGGGTCGTACACGGTGTATATGCACGTGGCGAACGCGGGGTCGAGTTCGGCGGCGGTGTGGTCGAGGTGGCGGAGCACCTCGGCCGGCGCGAGGTCCAGGTCCGCCAACGTGCGGGTGGCGGTGCGCAGTTGGCCCATGGTGGCGGCGGCGTTGATGCCGCTGCCCATCACGTCACCGATCACGAGGGCGGTCTTGTCCCCGGCCACCGGGATGGTGTCGAACCAGTCGCCGCCGATCTCGCTGGCCGACTGGGCGGGCTGGTAGCGGTAAGCGATCTCCAGGCCGGGCCTGCGGGGCGGCCTGGGCGGGAGCAGGTGGCGCTGGAGGGTGAGGGCGGTGCGGCGTTCACTCTGGTACGAGCGGGCGTTGTCGATGCAGACCGCCGCGCGGGCGGCCAGTTCGCCGGCCAGGACGACGTCGTCCTCGTCGAACGGCAGCTCGTTCCTCGCGCGGCCCAGGTCCAGCGCGCCGAGCACCTCTCCGCGTGCGATGAGCGGCACCGCCAGATAGGAGTGCAGCCCCGCCCGGGACAGGACCCGGGCGGACTTCGGGTCGGGGGCGATGCGCTCCAGGTCCTCTTCGCTCACGTGCTCCACCAGCACCGGGCGCCCTGAGGTCACGCACTGGGTGATGTACCGGTCGGCCGCATAGCTGGCGATCTGCCCGGGGGTGTCGGCGGCGTGGAGCGCGTTGGTGGAGTAGGCCGCCGTCACCGCCAGTGCCCGGAAGAGAGCGGGTCCTCCGGCGGCCGGGGTGGTCTGGCGCAGGCCCTGGAGCACGGCGTCGAGTATGTCGACCGCCGCCAGGTCGGCCAGCTCGGGGACGACCACCGACGCCAGCTCGTGCGCGGTCTGCTCGACGTCCAGAGTGGTGCCCACGGTCCTGGACGCGTCGGCGATGAAAGCCAGGCGCCGGCGGGCCCGGGCGGCTTCCTGCGAGGCCCGGTGCTGTTCACTCACGTCCACCACGGAGATGGCCAGGCCGAGGACCCGGCCGGCCGGGTCGTCCAGCCGGTAGTAGGACACCGACCAGGCGTGTTCCACGTCGGCGGCGCCGCCGGGGCGGCCGATGGTGAACTCGTTGAGGACCGGCGTGCCCGTGGCCATGACCTGGCGCATCGTGGCCGTGATGGCTTCGGTGTCCAGGAACGGAAGGGCCTCGCCGACGCCGCGGCCGATGTGCTGCTCGGCGGGCAGGGCGTTGATGCGTTCCAGCGCGGGGTTGACCATCACATAGCGCAGGTCCGTGTCCAGGACCGCGAGCCCGATGGGCGACTGGGCCACTAGCTGCACGGACAGCGCGAGGTCCCTCTCGACGCGGCGCAGGAGGGCCTGGTCGCTGGCGATGCCGAGGGCGTAGACGTCTCCGAGCTCGTCGTGGAGCCGCATGTTGCGGAACTCCACCAGGCGGGTGCTGCCGTCCTTGTGGCGTACGGGGAAGACGCCGGCCCAGCTCCGGCCGCTCTCCATGACCTCGGCGAACAGGCTGAGTACGAGGTCCTGGTTTTCCGGGGCGACCAGGAGCGGCGCGGCGTGCTGCCCCAGCGCCTCCTCGGCGGTGAAGCCGAACAGCTCCTCGGCCTGCGGGCTCCACAGGCAGATCCGGCCCTGGGCGTCGATCATCACCGCGGCCACGGCCAGGGCGTCCAGCAGGCCGCCGGGCTCGGAAACCGTGCCCGCCTTTGTCAGGCCTGTCCGCGACGAACCGATCGCATCCATCCAGTCACCTCCCCAGAATCGCCGGGGTCCGAGGGACGGCTGAAAGGGATCAGCCCGGTTCGGGATGTCATCGACTCCATCGAGGACGAGTATTTTGTCAGCCGGAGCCCCGGCGTGTACTGCGGTCCAGATTCTCGGCCATGCTGCCTCCAGACTCCCCACGGCATTTTATGCCCCTTTCCCGGGGAAGGTCATGTTCGCTTCCTCTGCTGCTGGTGGGCCGTGCCCATGCAGGGGCCGGTGGATCTATCGGGCGCCGATCATCGCCAAGCTGTCGACCGCCGCAGGGGACAGCTCGGACTCCCGCAAGCCGGACAGGGGCATCCAGGTGACGGCGCTCGTGGAGTCGTCCGCCTTGGTCACCACGAGCGGGCCGGGCTTGACGTCGACGCGGTAGAAGAGCCCCACCAGATGCCGGTCCACGCCGAGCCGGTGAGCGGTGTACGACCGCGCGTCGATCAGCCTGGCGTCCAGGAGTTCCAGGCCCGTCTCCTCGTACAGTTCGCGCCCCAGCGTCTCGTGCGGCTGCTCCCCCGGATCGATCCCTCCACCGGGCAGGTGCCACAGGCCGGGCTCGAAGACCGGTGAGTTTTCCGCAAGTTGGGTCAGCAGCAACTGCTCCTCCATGACAGCGATCGCATACGCCGAGACTCGCGAACGCATCTGACCTCCCACGTTGCACCACTGCGGACATCACCGTCCCCGATGACGGCCGATGCAGGGGAACAACCTATCGATCACGCGCCCCGCGCGGTCAGGAATCACGCCGAACCCACGGAGCCCGCACAACGCGTCAACGTGACACGCCGATCAACCACGTGCGGGTGCCCTGTGCGGCCATGGCAGAACATGGCACATGCCGGCTCGTTGGGATACCCGAGGACGTCTTCGGGTTCCTGTCGTGGCGACGGCAACCGGTGCACACCCTGAGGGCGGGACTCCATCACGGCCCCCTCCGCGCCCTCACCGGCTACGGAGGGGGCCTTTCCTCTTCTTTCCTCCCGTGGGCCGGCTTCTTTCCTCCCGTGGGCCGGCTTCTTTCCTCCCGTGGGCCGGCCGCTTGGGCATCAGCCGATCGGTTGACCCCGGTGTCGTCCGTAGGGGTCCGTAGCCGCAGACGGCAGGCCGACCGGTGAGGGCGGGACGTGGCCGGAGAATGGACTCCGGAACGGAAATCGGAGGCGCCCCCGTTCCTTCCCTACGGACTTGGAGCACCGAGATGCACGACCGCGACCGCCGACTCCTGGAGGCCGCCCGGCGCGGTGACGCCGCCGAGGTGCGCGCAGCCCTCGACGCCGGGGCCTCGGTGGAGACCTGCGACGAGGAACTGCGCTCCCCGCTGCTCCTTGCCGCTCTCAACGATCACGTCCAGGCCGCGCGGGTCCTGGTCTCGGCCGGAGCGGACCCGGACGCCCAGGACCGGCGGCACGACAGCCCGTGGCTCGTCACCGGCGTGACCGGCAGCGTCGCGATGATGCGCGTCCTCCTCCCGGCAGGCCCAGATGTCACTCTGCGTAACCGCTACGGCGGCGTCTCGGTGATCCCCGCCAGCGAGCGCGGCCACGTCGCGTACGTGCGGGCGGTGCTCCGGGAGACGGACATCGACGTCAACCACGTCAACGATCTCGGATGGACCGCGCTCCTGGAAGCCGTGATCCTCGGCGACGGGGGCCGCGCCCACCAGGAGATCGTGGAGCTGCTGCTCGCGGCGGGCGCCCGCCCGGAACTCGCGGACGCGGACGGCGTCACGGCCCTGGAACACGCGGAGCGCCGTGGCTTCGACGCGCTCGCGGCGCTGCTCAGGGCGGCGGCATGACGGCCCGCGCGCGCGGTCTGCTCGGGGCGATCGCCGTTGTCCTCCTCGCGGCGGGGTGCACCGCGCCCGGCGCCGCTGACTCCATCGCGTCCTCGCCCCCGGCCACCACCGTCACGCCCTCGGCGCCGGCGCCCGCGCGAACCGCTCAAGGCACCTTGCTGGTGGCCGACTTCGGCAGCGACACGGTCACGTTCGTGGACCCGGAGCGCGGCACACTCGACTCGGTGAAGGTGGGCACGGCACCGTACGGGCTCGTCGTCGGCAAGGACGGCCGGGCCTGGGTGACGACGGCCGAAGGGGTGGCCGTCGTCGACACCGGGACGTGCGAGAATGTCGGCCGCATCCCGTACACGACGGAAACCGGCCCCGCCACGACCGGCGAGTACCGCGGCGGCGGCATGGGCATCGCCCTCGCGCCCGACGGAAAGCATGTCTACGTGGGCGTCAACGTCCCTGACAAGAACGGGGTGTTGGAGGTCATCGACACGGCGACGCGGAAGGTCACGGACACCGTCCCGGTCGGCCGTCGCCCCTTCGATGTCGACGTCTCGCGGGACGGCGGTGAGGTGTACGCCACCGGCCACGACTCGTTCGACGTGACCGCCGTACGCGCCGACACGCTCACCCCGCGCCGGTTCGAGGTCGCGCCGTACGGCACGGAGGGCGGACTCGGCTCGTGGCTGAAGCCGCACTACGCCGCCGTGCGCGACGACGGGAAGCTCCTGCTGCCCTTCGAGGGCGAGAAGCTGGCCGTCCTCGACCCGCGCACCGGCAAGGTCGCCGTCGAACCGATGACCGCCGACACGCACCAGCACGGCGCCCGGTTCACCCCCGACGGGACCCTGCTCGCCGTCGGGACGGGACCGATCAGCGCCGGGGACAACGACGCCTCGCTGACGATCCGCACCGCCGACGGGAAGGAACGCGTCGTCCCCCTCGACGGCCCGCACGAGGACGTCGCCGCGTCCCGGGACGGCCGCACCGCCTACGTCACCGGGGGCTTCACCCGGGACGGATTCTGGGACGGGATCACCGTCGTGGACCTGAAGAGCGGGGCCACCCACCGGCTGCCCGCAGGTCATCGGCCGCTGGGCATCGCCGTACTGTGACCGGGCCCCGCCCCCTGCCCGTCCGGGCCTGACTCAGATGCGGACCGGCAGCGCGATCGGGTAGGTGCCGTCGCCCGCGAATCCGACGCGCTCGACGGCGTCCCGATCGACGGCCAGCTTGAGGCTGTCGCGCCGCAGGAACAGCTCGTCGAGGATGACCTCGGTCTGGAGGTTGGCGAGCGCGGCGCCGATGCAGCGGTGCGCGCCGTGCCCGTACGCGATGTGCCCGGTCCCGCGCGCCGCCTCGCGCGTGAGATCGAGCCGCGTGGCGTCGTCGAAGGTTCCCGGGTCGCGGTTGGCGGCGAGCAGACCGCTCGTCACGCCCTCCCCCTGGCGTACCAGGACGCCGCCGAGTCGCACGTCCTCGGTGGCGTACAGGGTGGCACCGACCCGTACCGCCGACACGTGACGGAGCAACTCCTGGACGGCGCGCGGCAACAGGTCGCGCTCCGCCCGCAGCCGGGCCGCCTCCTGCGGGTGGTCGAGGAGGGTGAGGACCGCGTCGGTGATGAAGAAGGCGGGCGGTGCGATCCCCGTGTTGATCAGCAGGAAGACGAGCGCGATCATCTCCTGGCGCGTGAGGCGCTGGCCCCCGGCCGCCGTCGCGCTGGAGCGCAGCAGATCGGAGACCAGGTCCTCCCTGGGCGCCGGGCCACGGAGGTCCAGCAGTTCGCCGATGTACGCGGCGAGGTGGTCGATGCCGGGCAGGAACCGGTCCGGCTCACCGGACTCGTAGTCCCTGATCCAGCCGCTCACCTTCGGCCGGTCGGCCGCGTCCACGCCGATGATCTCGCAGATGACGTCCGTCATGACCGGGTAGGCGAAGGCACTCAGGAGGTCGAACTGGTCGCCCTTCGCGGCGAGTTCACCGGTCACGTCCTGGACGATGCGCTCGATGCGCGGACGCAGCGCGGCGATCCGGCGCGGCGCGAAGGCCCGCATCACGTGCGTGCGCAGGCGGGTGTGCTCGGGCCCGTCGACCATCACGAGGATCTCCAGGTACTGCCGGTACTCCGGCGGCAGCCCGGCGTCGTCGAGCAGTTCCGCGCCCACACCTCCGCCCTGCGCACCCGGAACCCTCGCCAGGTCCCGCACGAAACGGGTATCGCCGAGCGCCGCCTTCACCACGTCGTAGCGCGTGGCCAGCCACACGGGGGTCGTGGTCCCCGGGAGCGTCACCCGCACCAGCGGCACGCCATGGCCGTGCGACGCCTCGTCGATCTGAGCGTGGGTCAGTTCCAGTGGTGCGGCGGCCGGATCGGTCATGTCCTCACTCCGTTTCGCGAACACGTATCCCCTGACGTGATCTCGGTCGCCAGCATCCAATAGAACATGGGTACGGGTGGGTGGCGTGACCAGTTCGTGATACGAGGATGAGCCTCGCGCTCAGCGGTCGGAATCACCTCCGGAGAGCCGCTCGACGGCCCGGGACGTACTCGCCGACTTCCGCCTGGCGGCCTTCTGTTCACGTGCGGCGTCCCGGACCCGTACGGACGCCTCGTCCGCCGCCTCGGCGGCGGTGCGCCGCTCCTCCTCGGCCTCGCCGAGCTGAACCGTCAGGAGTGCGACGCGTTCGTCCGCCGCGGTCCGGCGGGCGGTGGCCTGCTCGTGCTCCTCCTCGGCCCGGCGCACGTCGTCGTCGCGGCGGCTCGCTTCGGCCGCGGCCTCGGTGGCCGCCTTCATCGCCTCCTTGAGGCGGGCGCGGCGCTTCTCCTCGGCGGCATCGGGGGCCTTTTGACTTGCGGGAGCAGGGGTGTGCTTTTCGGGCTCTGCGTCCTTCTTCAGCACCTGCGCCAAAGGCGTCGTACCGGGGAAGTCCGTGGACACGATGGGGACCTTCGTGAGCCTGCCGGTGGCCCACTGCTCGGCGACCTCCGGGTCGGCCAGCGCCGCGTGGAGGATCTGTTCGACCTCGTGCAGAACGCTCGGGCTCACCGGCTGGCCTGCCTGCCGGGCGAGGCCGCCCGCCTGTCGCGCGAGGCCCGCGATCACTACGTGCTGCTGATGGCTGAGGGTCCGGAACTGCTCCGGGTCGAGCGTGCGGTGCGCTTCCCGCAGCGCCTCCGCAAGCTCGAGGAGCTGCCCCGCCTCCTCCTTCTCCCGCGCCAGCAGGTTCGACACCCAGGCGGCGAGAGTCGGCTTGTGGAAGGCGGCAATCCGGCGCGCGGTGGCCGCGTCACCGGCGCGTTTCGCCTCGGCGGCCTGCGCGTTGCGCGCGGCCGTGAACTGTACGGGCGGCAGGCGGTAGAGATCCTCGGCAACATCATCTGCATCCACATGTCCACTCTGCCGTGCGGGTGGCGCAGGCGGCTGAGACGCGCCGGTCGCATTGGCCCACCCGCTACCGCGCTGTCGCGCCGAGCGCCGGCGAACGTGTCACGTTCAGCGCGAGGCCAGTACGCGGTCGAGGGTCAGCCGACCGGCCCGCCCCCACGTGGGCTTGCCGCCGGGCGCGCCCGGGGTTGGCCGGTGCGTCCGCCGGTTCGCCGGGGGCCCATTCCGCAACGGTCCAAGGGTGCGGGAAGAGGCCGGACGGTTCGGCGAGCCGGAGAGGTGTGGGGACCGGGAGCGGAAGCCGCGGGGTCAGGAGCGGCAGCCAGCGGTGCTCCTTGCGCAGCAGGTCCGGGGCGCGTGGCGTACGTGGCAGCCGTACCGCCAACTCGGCGCCCAGACACCACAGTTGGTTGTCCCAGGTCCGGACACTGCTCCGCGAGAAGCGAACGCACCACCGCTTCACCGATGGCGTCGTCGATTGGCTCGTCGATTGGCTCGTCGATCCGATGGTCAGCCATCCGGAGAGTCTGCACGACCGGCGAGGCGATCGCCCGCCTCCGTGCGGCGGTAGACCACGCGTCGGCCCACTCGCGTACCGACGACCATGTCCGCATCGCGCAGGACGGCCAGGTGGCCGCCGACGGTTCCGAGCGACTGGCCCAGGTGCGCGGCGAGTTCGCTGCTGGTCGCCGGGCGTTCGAGTTCGTGGAGGAGGGCGGCACGGCCGCTGCCGATCAGCCGGTCGAGAGCCTGCGGCGCTCGCGCCCGCCCGGTCCGCTCGGCCGTGCCGCGGGCCGGGTACACCAGGGCGTACCGGTCGGGAGGCGCCTCGGCCAGCCAGGTGCCGCTGGTCACGCAGACCGGGACGAACAGCATTCCGCCCTCGCCGACGATGCAGTCGGGACCTGGCTGGTCACTGAAGCGGATGGCGTCGGCGCCGACCCACGCACTGCGCCGGTTCATGTGCTGGAGGGCTCTGGGCCAGCCGTACCCGGCGAGCAGGCCCGCCCGGTACGTGACGTCCCGCTCCAACAGGGCGCGGCGGCGCGGCCAGTCCGGCGACACATGCGTCGTCCACACCTGCCGGAAGAGTTCGGCGGTCCGGGTCCCCCACCCGTGCCCGGTCAGCCACTCCAGGTCGTGCCGCTTCCAGCTGCGGGCCACCGCCGCGTCGAGGTCCGCGCGTATGTCGTCGTCACGGGCCGCGGCGACGGCCTTCAGTTCGTCGGCGAGCGTGGTGCGCATTCCGCCGGACGGCGGGCGGCTCACGTAGCCGGGGAGGTACTTGGTCGAGCAGATCAGCTCGACGAGGCCTCTGGCGAAAGGGTCCGCGTCGAGCGCGGCGTGGAAGGCGTCGTGGTGGCGGGTGTACCAAGGGGTGAGCCACGGGTCGGAGCAGGGCTTCATCAGGACGCTCATCGACCCCAGCGTCTCGGCGCTCGGCGACAGCGCGAACCGGGACTGTGACAGGGCCATCGAGCTCAACCGCAGCAGCACCATCTTTCGCCTCCTGCCGAAACGTTAGCGTGCGCGCCGACGGCTCCCCACACTCGGGCCGGTGCGTTCCTCCCTCCTCCAACAGGCCGCGTTCCGTTCGTTCTTCGCCGGACGTCTGGTGTCCCTGCTCGGCAGCTCGATGGCTCCGGTCGCGCTTGCCTTCGCCGTCCTCGACGCCTCGGGCAGCGGTCACGACCTCGGCGTCGTCCTCGCCGCCCACATGCTGCCGCTGCTCGCGCTCCTGCTCGTGGGCGGCGCCGTCGCCGACCGGTTCCCGCGCCGGACCGTCCTGGTGACCGCCCATCTGGGGGCGGCGTTGACGCAGGGCGCCGTCGCCGCGCTCCTGCTGACCGGGCACTACTCGCTGCCGCTGGTGGCCACCCTCGAGTTCCTCAACGGCGCGCTCGCCGCCTTCACGACCCCGGCGCTGCGCGGCGTCGTCCCTCAGCTCGTCGCCAAGTCCTTTCTGCAGCAGGCGAATTCGCTCCTCGGCTCGGCCGGCAACGCCACGAAGATCCTCGGCCCGAGCCTGTCGGGCGTGCTGGTCGTGACGGTCGGGAGCGGGCCCGCCATCGCGTTCGACGCGCTCACGTATCTCGTCGCGGCCGGATTCCTCGTACGGCTCCCCCTCACCGGCGCCTCGGAGGCGTCACCGCGAAACACCGTGCCGGCCGACATCCGCGACGGCTGGAGCGCGTTCCGTGCGATCCGGTGGGTGTGGGTCGGCACGCTGTCCTTCTGCCTGCTGAACCTCGTCCAGACCGGTACGTGGCAGATCCTCGGCCCCCAGCTCACCCGGCAGCTCAGCGGCGAGACGACCTGGGGGTTCGTGCTCAGCGTGCGCGGCGTCGGCATGCTGGCGTCGAGTCTGCTGATGTACCGGCTGGTGGTGCGGCATCTGCTGCGGTTCGGGCAGCTGGCCGGGGTGCTGGGCGCGCTGCCCCTGATCTCGCTGGGGGCGCAGGCGCACGCCCCGTGGCTGATCGCGGCGGCGTTCGTCGCGGGGCTCGGTTCCTCCGTCACCGCCCTCGCGTGGGACACCTCGCTCCAGGAGCACGTCCCCGCACACGTGCTGTCGCGCGTCTCGTCCTACGACGACCTGCTGTCGTATGTCGCGATTCCGGTCGGGCAGCTCTGCGTGGGCCCGCTGGCCGAGGCGTTCGGCGCGTTCCGGGTGACCGCGGTCGCCGGCGCCGTCTCCGCCGCGGCCACGCTGATACCCATGGCCTCCAGAGCCGTACGCCGACTGCCTCACGCCCAGCCCGACACCTCCGCACCCGCAGCGGACTCCTGCTCGGCCACCTGACGGCACACCGGATCACCGGTGGTCCAGGTCCAGGTCCAGGTCGGAAGCCCGATGCCTGCTGGTCGTAACCGTCCCGGGACCGTTCAGAGCCCACGTTCGTGAGCCGTCGACGGCGGCGCTCCGTCGGGGTGTGCGTCGGCCCGGTCCGTCATGGGGTGGCCGTTGAGAAGCGGGCGGAGCAGGTGGTGGGTGGGTACGCGTTCGATGACGAGGAGCGCGATGTCGTCGTTGAGCTGCCCGCCGGTGTGGGCGAGCAGATCACGGTGAATGTGGTGCAGCAGGGAGTCGGGGCCGCCGCCGGGAAGGGACGGGAAGGACGCGACCCGCTCGGCGAGCGGATAGAAGGCGCCGGTGGGCGAGCGGGCCTCGATGACTCCGTCGGTGTACAGGACGAGGAAGTCACCGGCCGTGAAGGTGAAGTGGTCGCTTCGAAGCGGGGGGACGGGCAGTTCGCCCATGCCCAGGGGTGGCGCGGAGTTACCTGGCGCCAGCGCCGTGACCTGGCGCGCGCGCACCAGCAGTGGCGGTGGATGGCCGGCGGTGACCATCTCCGCGTGCGGACCGTCGTCCGGGATGTCGAGCACGAGGGCGGTGACGAAGTGCTCTCCGGCGTCGTGTTCGGTGTCGGCGACCTCCTCCAGGTTCCGGGCGACGCTGTCGTCCATGGCCGCCATCAGATCGGGCAGCAGAGCGTGACGGTGAGCTCCCTCGCGGAACGCTCCGAGCACGACCGACGCCTCACCGATGGAGGCAAGACCCTTCCCGCGTACGTCGCCGATGACCACGCGGGTGCTGGGGTGAGCGGCGCGGGCGACCGCGAACAGGTCACCCCCGATCTTGGCCTCGTCCCCAGCGGCCAGATACAGCCAGGCCACGCGCAGCGGACCGACCCTGCGCGGCGGAGGTCTCAGCAGCACCCGCTGCGCCGCCTCGGACACCGACCGCACCCGGTTCAGCTCCCGGATGCGCCGGTCCCGGGCATGAGAGAAAAGAACGATCAGCGCGGAGAGGAGGGTGATGGCGATGATCTGCGAGATGTGGTTGGTCGTGGTCAGACCGCCGTGCAGTGCCCCTATCAGGATCTGCGCGCCCACGGCCAGGAGCCCGACCAGGGCGGTCAGCCGGGGGCCGGCGATGGAGGCGGTCAGGGCCGGTGCGATGACGAGCAGCGGGCCGAGGTGGACATCTGTCGGTGAGTGGATGTCCACCAGGACGATCACCACGATCAGACCGAGTGGAACAGCCACCAGACCGCGGCCCGATGGCCGCTCCAGGAGGCGATCCATCGACCATCGCCGGTATCTCACAGGGGAATTTTATACCCGTGTGACGTCGGCGCCCTGTCGCACGGACGGCGCACCGGCGCCCACCACACCCCCCGCGACCTGCTCGAATACCGCGTGCACCGGGGCACATCACTCCCCCGGCGCGGGTGCGCCACCCAGACGTTCCCACACCCACCCAGAGGACGTGTGCCGCCTCCCTCCACACAAAAGGGAAGCAAAACTGCTCAGCTCAAACTGGACAGGCAAAACTGTCGAATCTACGGTGGAGGCATGAGCAAGCACGCCGAGACCCCGCCGCACACCCGCCAGGGGCTGACCCGCCCATGAGCAACCCCGACATACCCGCTCCGGCGGCCGGTGGCCCGGCGTCAGAGTCCGACCCCGGCGAGCACGACGACTCTGCACGGCACTTCGACCGCAGGCTGATCCCGCCGATGATCATCGGCTCGGTCCTGAACCCGATCAACTCCACGATCATCGCCGTGGCCCTCGTCCCCATCGGGGTGGCGTTCGGCGCGCCTCCCTCGCAGACCGCGTGGCTCGTCTCGGCTCTCTATCTGGCCACCGCTCTCGGGCAGCCCGTCGTCGGACGGCTCATCGACCTCTTCGGACCGCGCCGTCTCTTCCTGGTCAGCACGTCCCTGGTCGGCATCGCGGGCATCGCCGGCACGCTGGCCCCCAATCTGGGCTCCCTGATCGCCGCACGCGTACTGCTCGGCTTCGGCACCTGCGCCGGTTACCCCGCCTCGATGTCCCTGCTGCGCAGCGAGGCGGAACGGACCGGTCGCGACAGTCCCGGCGCCATCCTCACCACCCTCGCGGTGTCCGGCCAGACGATCGCCGTCATCGGGCCCTCCCTCGGCGGGCTCCTCGTCGACGTGGGCGGCTGGCGCGCCACGTCCGCCCTCAACATCCCCCTCGCGGCGGCCGCCCTGATCCTCGGCGCACGCCGGCTCCCGGTGCAGGCCCGCCCGCGCCGCACCGGCGGCAGGAGCATCGCGTCCGAACTCGACCTCCCCGGAATGGCGCTGTTCGCCGCGCTGCTGTTCTCGCTCCTGCTGTTCCTGATGAACCTGCACGCCGACACGTGGTACCTGCTCGCCATCGCCGCCGCGGCGGCCACGGCATTCGCGGTACGTGAACTGCGCGCCCCCGTACCGTTCATCGACCTCAGGGTGCTCGCCGGCAACACCCCGCTGCTCGCCACCTACGCCCGGGCCCTGGTCGCCTACGTGGTCTCGTACGCCTTCCTCTACGGCTTCACGCAGTGGGCCGAGGAGGGCCGTGGGCTCTCGCCCTCCCAGGCCGGCCTCGTGCAACTGCCGATCTTCCTCACCGGTATCGCCGTCTCCACCCTCACCGGCCGCCACCAGGCCATCCGCGGCAAGCTGCTCATCGGAGCCGTTTTCCAACTCGCCGCCTGCACACTGCTGTTGAGGCTCGGCGGCACGAGCCCGATCTGGCTGCTCCTCGCCGTCGCCCTGATCTTCGGCGTGCCCCAGGGACTCAACAGCCTCGCCCTGCAGAACTCGGTGTACTACCAGGCCGATCCGGAGCGCATCGGCACCTCGTCCGGGCTGCTCCGCACGTTCGTCTACCTCGGCTCGATGGTCGCCTCCGCCGCCTCCGCGACCGCGTTCGGGCAGCACGCCGACACCCGGGGGATGCACCAGCTCGCGTGGTTCATGCTCGGCGCCGGCGCGCTCTTCCTGCTCCTGACGGTGTTCGACCGAGGGCTGCGCCCCATCGCCGCCCCGCGCTCACCCGCCTGACCGGGAGGTCGGCTACCGTGCCTTCGATGACCACTACAGCGATCGGCACGGACTTCAACACCCCTATCGACGAACGCTACTTCGAGGACTACGTTCCCGGGTCCAGCTATGTGTTCGGGAGCGTCACGGTGACCGAGGAGGAGATCCTCCGGTTCGCGGGCGAGTTCGATCCGCAGGACATCCACACGGATCCCGAGGCCGCGGAACAGGGCCCCTTCAAGAGTCTGATCGCGAGCGGCTGGCACACCGCCTCCCTGATGATGCGCATGTACGCCGACCACTACGTGAGCAAGGTCGCGAGCCTCGCCTCGCCCGGCGTCGACGAGTTGCGCTGGACCCGCCCGGTGCGGCCCGGTGACAGCCTGTCGATCCGTACGACGGTGGTCTCCGCACGTCCCTCGCAGTCCAAGCCCGACCGCGGGATCGTGCACACCGACATCGAGGTGTTCAACCAGCGCGGCGAAACCGTGCTCACTCTGTCCGCGATGAACTTCCTGCGACGCCGGACGCAGTGACGGCGGGCCCCGGACCCGACAGGGCAGCCGGGACCCGGACGGGCAGCACCCTTCTCGCATGCTGGAAAAGCCGGTGCACACACCACCGGCCTTTCTAGGGTGCGTACATGTCACCTGCTCTCACCCGGGTCCACCCGCCTCAGCTCGCCGCCCGCGCCGCCACGGTCACGGCCTCACCCGTACGGGAGATCCTCGCCCTCACCGCACGGCCCGAGGTCATCTCCTTCGCCGGCGGGCTGCCCGCACCCGAGCTGTTCGACACCGAGGGCGTGTCCGAGGCGTTCCGTGCCGTCCTTGCGGAGCAGCCGAAGGCGGCGCTCCAGTACTCCACGACCGAGGGCGACCCCGGTCTGCGTACGGCCGTCGCGGCCCGCCTCGGCGCGCGCGGGCTGCCGACCGCCCCCGACGGCCTCGTCATCACCACCGGGTCCCAGCAGGGACTCTCGCTGCTCGCCTCCGCGCTGATCGAGCCGGGCGACGTCGTACTCGTGGAGAACCCCTGCTACCTCGCCGCGCTCCAGGTCTTCGGCTTCGCGGGCGCCCGCGTGGTGCCCGTGCCGGACCTCGCGGACCTGGACGACATCGTCCGGCGCGAGCGGCCGAAGTTCTTCTACACCGTCCCGAACTTCCAGAACCCCACCGGTCGCACCATGAGCGACGCACAGCGCGCGTCGGTGGCCGAGGTCGCGGCCCGGCGCGGGATGTGGATCGTGGAGGACGACCCGTACGGCGAGCTGCGGTACGAGGGTGAGGCGGCCGGCTGGATCGCTTCGTACCCGGGGGCCGAGGACCGGACCGTGCTCATGGGGAGCTTCTCCAAGGTGATGGCGCCCGGCCTGCGCATCGGCTGGCTGCGCGCGCCCGCGGAGCTCCTTCGCGCCTGCGCCGTCGCCAAGCAGGCCGCCGACCTGCACACACCGACGGTGACCCAGCTCGCGGCCGCCCGCTATCTGGCGGACCGTGACCTCGACGCGCACATCGCCACAGTCAGGCAGGCCTACGGGGAGCGGCGTGACGCGATGCTCGCGGCGCTTGCGGACGCCCTGCCGGACGGCGCCGAATGGAGCCGTCCGCAGGGCGGGATGTTCCTGTGGGCGCGGCTGCCGCAGGGCGCGGACGCCACGGCTCTGCTGCGCACGGCCATCGGCCACGACGTGGCGTACGTGCCCGGGGCCCCCTTCTACGCGGGAGAACCCGACCCGGCCACGCTGCGCCTGTGCTTCGTCAGCGAGACGCCCGAGGTGATCCGGGAGGGCCTCGGACGGCTGGGGGCGGCGCTGCGGGGGTGACGCGGACCGTCGGTCACGGACGGTCCGCGGGCCCCTCCGGCGTCGGCTCCGCGCCACTGTCCGGGTGCGGTCGGGGTGCGAAGACCGTGAACCGGGCGCCCTCGGGGTCGAGCAGGGTCACGGAGTCGCCCGTCGTGTCCGCGTCCCGGCGCGTGACCGCTCCGCCGTGCTCCACGGCGGCCCGGGCACACGCCGTGGCATCCCGGACAGTGAAGCGGACCTGCCAGTGCGGCCGCACCTGCGGGTCGGGGGCCGCACCCGGCGCCCCGCCGCCGAGTGCGGCCACCGGCTGTCCCGAACAGACGAGGACGACCTCCTCGTCCTCGTACCGCACGTCGCAGCAGCCCGGGCTCGTCCACCCGAGGACTTCCCCGTAGAAGATCGCGGCGTCGAACGCGTCGCGCGTGACGAGGTGCAGCCACAGGGGCGCCTCCCGGCGCCACGCGCCGAAGTTGCGGACGAGTGCGCCGGCCCAGATTCCGAAGACGGCGCCGGCGCGGTCGGACACGATGGCCGCCCGCCCGGTGGGGAAGCCGATCGGACCGACCCCGACCGTGCCGCCGCGCTCCTGTACGCGGCCGACCGTCTCGTCCGCGTCGGCCACCGCGAAATAGGGCGTCCACGCGACGGGAACCTGCAGAGCCGGAGCGACCGCTCCGATCCCCGCCACGGCCCGCCCTTGCGCGAGCGCCACCACGAACCGCTCACCCAGCGTGCCCGCACGGAACGTCCAGCCCAGGACAGCGCCGTAGAACGACTGCGCGGCCGACAGATCACGCGCCGCGAGGCTCACCCAGCAGGGCGAGCCGAGGACCGCGTGGTGCGACGTGGCTTCTTCCGATCCGGTCCTGGAGATCAGCTTGCTGCTCATGAAAGGCCGCCCCCTTTCGCCCGCGGGGGCTCGGTCAGGGCTCTGGCGGCGACCGGGTACCCGTAACACCGCGTCCGACACACCACGTCCTGGAGGAAACACCGTCCGCCGAGCTCCGATGACCTGCCGTGACGCGTCGCCCGCCGAGTCGCATCCGGGCACGTGCGGCCGGAGAATCGTAGTGCAGTCGCATGTCGATGCTTCGGACCGGAGGCACTTACCTGCGAGCGGCGTACCGCTCCTGATGGATGCCGGCGCCCGTTCCCGCGGCCCGCGCCGGCACACCGTTGAGGAGCGAATCCCGATGCTCACTAACATCACTGCGGTCGCCACCCACCACCGTCGGACCTCGAGCGACGCCCACGACGACTCCCCCGACACGACGGCGGCCTTCGCGCGCGTGGCCGGTCTCGCCGAGGGACCCGAACGGGATCTCCTGTGCGAGGAGCTCGTCGAGGCGTGGCTGCCCATGGCGCACCGCATCGCCCGCCGCTACCGCAACAAGGGCGAGAGCACGGAGGACCTGGAGCAGGTCGCGGCCATGGGACTGGTCAAGGCGATCAACCACTACCAGCCCGAGCGCGGCCCCTTCCAGTGCTACGCCGTGCCCACCATCACCGGCGAACTGCGCCGGCACTTCCGCGACCGGATGTGGGACGTGCACGTGCCCCGCCGCGTGCAGGACCTGCGCAACAAGGTCCGCGCGGCCCGCCGCGACCTCACCGAGCGCCCCGGCAGCCCCGAGCCCGGCATCGGCGCCATCGCCGCGTACACGGGGCTGACCGAGGAGGAGGTCCGAGACGGGCTGAAGGCGATCGAGAGCTACAGCGCGCTGTCCCTCGACGCGGAGCTCTCCCCGTCCGGTCACGACGGACAGAGCCTCGCCGACGCGCTCGGCGCACCCGACACCGCGTACGACCTCATCACCGACCGCGAAGCCGCCAAGACGGGTCTGCGCCACCTTCCCGAGCGCGAGCGCGCCATCCTCTACCTGCGTTTCTTCGAGGGCATGACACAGGCCCGCATCGCCGAGAAGTTCGGCATCTCGCAGATGCACGTCTCCCGCCTCATCCATCTCAGCTGTGCACGGGTACGCGCCGAGGCGGGGCGGGAGTACGGGGCGGCCGACGGCCTGCCTGCCGCCTGAAACCCGGCGCTTTGCCCGGCCGGGGGGAGGACACTGGGATCAGGGGTTGGACTCCGCTCCCTGCCCCCGGCTCCCGGTGGGAGCAAGGGTGGCAGCCGGCGGGGAGCGGCCGCCGCCGGGATGTCTTGGGCGACGGCCGTAGGGCGCGAGGACGCAGCGTTTCCCCTCCGCGATGTCCTCGCGTCCGCCTCCCGCCTCCCCGCACTCGACGAGCGCCTCACCGGCATCGCGGTCACCATGTTTTAGGGGGTCGCGGGGGAAGGAGGCCTTGACCGTGGCGCCGAGACCGGAACTGCCCGGACGGGGCGAGTCGTACTGGATGCACACCAGCGGCACGACCGCCTACCCACCTCTCACCGAGGACGTCGAGGTCGACGTCGTGGTGGTCGGTGGCGGAATCGCCGGGCTCAGCACGGCCTGGGAACTGACGCGCGCCGGCCGGACCGTCGCCGTACTCGAGGCCGACCGCATCGCCGCCGGAGTCACCGGCTACACCACGGCCAAGGTGTCCGCGCTGCACACCCTCGTGTACGACCGCCTGCGCCGCACGCACGGCGAGGAGGCCGCCCGGCTGTACGCGACGTCCCAGCAGGCCGCGGTGGAGCGCGTGGCCGAGATCTGTGCCGACGTGGCGATCGACTGCGACCTGGAGCGCGCCCCGGCCTTCACCTACTCGGTCCGCCAAGAAGGCACGGACATACTGCGCGCCGAGGCCGAGGCCGCCCGCGAGGCCGGGCTCCCGGCGCGGTACACCGAGGACACGGGCCTGCCCTTCGCCGTCGCGGGGGCGGTGCGGGTGGACGACCAGGCGCAGTTCCACCCCCGCAAGTACCTGCTGGCCCTTGCCGAGGATCTGGTTGCCCAGGGCTGCGTGATCTTCGAGCGGTCCCGCGTGACCGAGATGCTCGGCGGCATCCCGTGCACGGTGACCACCGAGGCGCAGCACACGGTGACCGCGCATGCCGTCGTCGTCACCACCCATTACCCGATCTTCGACCGCGCGTTCCTGTTCGCCCGCCTCCAGCCGCGCCGGGAACTCGTCGTGGCCGCCCCGCTCGCCTCCGACCCGGGCCCGCTCGGCATGTTCATCACCGAGGACGAGGGCAGGCGTTCGGTGCGCACCGCTCCGTACGGCGCCGACGGGCAGCGGCTGCTCATCGTGACCGGAGAGAGCTTCACACCGGGTACAGGCGACGCGGCGGCGTCCTTCGCACGGCTCGACTCGTGGATGCGCGAGCACTTCGCCGTCGAGGACACCGCGTACCACTGGGCGGCCCAGGACAACGACTCCGGCGACGGGATCCCGATGATCGGGCCCCTGCATCCCGGGGCACGGCACGCGTATGTGGCGACGGGCTTCGGCGGGTGGGGCATGAGCAGCGGCGTCCTGGCCGGACAGCTGCTGAGCGGGCTGATCACCGGCGACGAGGCGCCCTGGGCCGAGCTGTACGACCCCCGCCGCCTGTGGAGCACGATGCGGGAGGCGCCCGCTCTGCTGCGCCAACAGGCCGATGTCGCACGGCACTTCGTCCGCGACCGGCTGCACACCGCCCACGTCGACTCCGTCACCGAGATCCCGCCGGGATCGGGCGCGGTGGTGCGTGTGGACGGGCACCGGTGCGCCGTCTACCGCGCCGAGGACGGCACGGTCCGCGCCGTCTCTGCGCGCTGTACGCATCTGGGCTGCATCGTGGCGTTCAACGCCGCGGAGACGACGTGGGAGTGCCCCTGTCACGGTTCGCGCTTCGCCACGGACGGGTCGGTCCTTCAGGGACCGGCCATGTGGCCACTGGCACCGGTGGAACTGCCGGGTACGCCGCCTGCACCGGATGACGGGGAAGGAGGCGCCACGACGAGTGGGCCATGACAGTCGGCGACCGAGTGCACCGCTTCCCGTAGAGACCGTTCCCATAGAGACCGCCATAGAGACCGAGAGACACGGAGAACGACGTGAACGGCACATCAGCTTCGACAGCCTTCCCCGCGGAGGCCCCCTCGTCCCGGGACCTGGTGGAGGTCGTGCTCGGCGACTGCTCCGCGCCGGACGCCGACGCGGTCTTCCACTTCCTGGGCGACCACTTCGACTCCGACCGCGGCGAGGCCGTCCCCCATGGCAACGAGGGGCCGCGCCCCGCCGCGTGGACGGGCAACTTCCTCGTGGAGCACTCCCCCGCCGAGGTATCCGGCGCCGTGCTGGCCGGAACGGTCACGGTCGATCTCCAGGGCTGCCCCGTGGCGGTGGAACGCCTCTGCCGGACCCTGGACGCGGCCTTCGCCGTCGAGAAGGTCGGCAAGGTCGCCGGCGACCAGGAGGTCGAGGTCCAGCTCCACCTCAACAACCCGTGACCACCCGCACCCCGGTCACTCAGGAGGGAACGACCATGCCCCGAGGATCGAACGCGAAGCGCGAGCGCCAGTACGAGCACATCAAGGAGAGCGCCGAGGAGCGGGGAGAGAGCAGGAAGCGGGCCGAGGAGATCGCCGCCCGCACGGTCAACAAGGAACGCGCCCGCGCAGGTGAGTCCCGTACGGCCGGCAAGACCTCGACCCAGGACATGTCGTCCGGCCGGCGCGGCGGGCAACACTCGCACTCCGGCGCCGAGGGCCCCACGTACGACCAGCTCTACGCGGAGGCCCAGCGGCGCAATATCCACGGGCGGTCGTCCATGGACAAGGCGAAGCTCAGGAAGGCCCTCGGCGACTGAGCCCCCCGCACGGCCCGGACTCACTCCGCGGTAGCGACGGCCGCCTCCGGGACGGGAGCCCGCTCGGCCCGGCGCTGCGCGCGGCCCACCCGGCGGGCGATGACCACACCGAGGAGCGCCAGCGCGCCGCAGGACGCCCAGACCGTGACGTACGCGGTCTCCGAGGCGATGCGGGCGCCGTGCACATCCACGAGGAGGCGGTTCATGACCGCGGCGAAGGCCGCGCCCGCCACCGAACCGGCCAGAGTCTTGAGGGTGTTGTACATGCCGGTGCCGATGCCGGTCTGGTCGGCGGGCAGGTGCCCCATGAGCAGGGTGGGCAGGGTGGCGATGGCGGTTCCGACACCCGCGCCGGCGACCATGCCGAGGACGGCCATCTGCCAGGGCGCGCTGTGGGCGAAGACCATCCCGGCGTAGCCGAGCGCCACCAGGGTGAAGCCGCCGACGAGGGTGTGCTGCGGGCCGAACCTGCGGACCACGCGGTCGGCGCAGGTGCCGGCGGCGGCCATCGCGACCGCGCCGCTGACCGTGAGCAGCGAGATGCCGAGGGTGTCCAGACCGAAGCCGAGGGGACGCGGGGCGGCGAAGAAGGACGGGTTGGCGGTCTGGGACCCGTACAGCACGCAGCCCGTGAGGAAGCTGAGGACGTAGAGCAGCGCCATGCTGGGACGGGCCATGAGGCGTACGTCCACCAGGGGTTGCGGGGCCCGCAGTTCGACGCGGACGAACACGGCGATGAGGACGGCGCCGAGGGCGAGGGCTCCGGCCGTGGGGGCGAGGCCCGCCTTGTTCGCGGTCGCCATGCCTATCAGGACGGCGGCGAGGCCGGCGCTGAGGAGGGCCGCTCCCGCCCAGTCGACGCGGCAGAGCGCGCGGGTGGTGGACTCGGGTATCAGCCGGAAGGCCACGGGCAGGCAGAGCAGGATGGCGACGGCGGGCAGCATCAGCAGACCGTGGACGTCGTGCACGGAGCGGGAGAGCAGGCCGGTGCCGATCGCTCCGAGGGTGGCGCCCAGGGTGAGCGCGCCGACGAGCATGCCGATGGCGGCGCCGACGCGTTCCTTCTGGACACGGTCGCGGACGATGGCGAAGTCGAGCGGGAGCCAGCAGGCGAAGACACCTTGCAGTGCCCGGCCGATCAGGAGGACGGCGAAGCTGTCGGCCGTGGCGACGATCACCGAGCCCACGGCGACAGCGACCATGGTGATCCGGATCAGCCGCCGGTGGCCGTAGATGTCGCCGAGGCGGGACAGCAGGGGTACGGAGATGCCGGCGACGAGCAGGAAGACGCTGTTCACCCAGTTCAGGTCGCCGGCGCTGACGTGCAGGTCGCTGCCGATGAGGGGCAGGACGACGGGCACGGATCCCTGAAGGATGCCGCTGCACAGTTCGATGAAGACGAGGAAGCCGACGACTGAGGCGGTCGACGGTGACGTGCTGCCTGGGGATGCGCTTCGGGGCATGGCGGGGTCTCCAAGGCGTGCTGGGGTGCGGGCGGGGCCGCGGTGGGGCCCGCCCGTGACGGGGACGGAGGTGCAGAGGTACAGAGGTGCGAGGGAGGGAGGTGCGGAGAGAACGGGGCGGGAGCGGGGCTTCAGCCCTCGGGGGTGTCCCTGAGCGAGGCCGAACCGGGCAGGCGGGGTACCTGTCCGGCCAGGGCGAGGTCGACGAGCTGGTGGACCGTCTCCTCGCGGATCGGCGCGGGGCGGAACGACCTCCGGTAGACGAAGAACCCGTTCCACAGGTCGAGCAACGCGTCGGTGTCGATGTCCGGCGGCAGGTCACCGCGGGCGATTCCCCGCTGTACGGCGGCCCGTGCGTGGTCCCGGCGGTGGAGCACGACATCGAGGAACGACTGGAGGACGGCCGACTCCTCGGCCGCTGCCTCGGTCAGGCACAGCCGGCTGAAGACGTCTCGGGCGCGGGTGAAGTCGTCGATGTAGTCGCAGACGACGAGCAGTTCGGCGCGGGTGTCGCCGACGTCGCGGACCGCGCGTACGTCGGCACGGGCCACGAGCACATCGGCGATCACCGCGGCTTTGTGCGGCCACCACCGATAGAGCGTCTTCTTGGAGACTTTGGCGCGCACGGCGATCTCGTCCATGGTCATCCCGAGGTAGCCGCTCTCGTCGAGCAGTTCCTCGGCCGCGCCGATGACGCGGTCACGGACTTCTTCGCTGCGGGGTCGGCCTGCCGGCCGCGCTGTGCTCGCCATGCGGTCCCATTTCGGGGCATGCGGGCCCCCACGTCAATAGGAAACGGAAAGTTCCCGAAAGAAGTCACCCGTCCGTAACACGGTCCGCCACGTCCCTCTCGATGTCCCTCCGGGTGACTCATGGCCATGCCCTCGGTGAGCTGATACATATGACCCCCACGAAAGGAAACGGATCGTTTACTTTCTCTCTCACATGCTCACGCGCTCACATGCTCACGCGCTCGCCCCGAGTGGAGGACCTCCATGCCCACAGTCGACTCATCCCCGCGCGACCGAGTCGCCGCCCGACTCGACGAGTACAAGGACCGCTTGCTGGAGCTCAGCCACGAACTCCACGCCGACCCGGAGACGTCCTTCGACGAGGTCCGCGCCGCGGGCCGGCTCGCGGCGCTCCTGGAGGACGCGGGGTTCACCGTGGAGCGCGGGGCGTGCGATCTGCCCACCGCGCTGACGGCGACATACGGCAGCGGAGACCTGACGGTCGGGGTGTGCGCGGAGTACGACGCGCTGCCACAGATCGGCCACGCCTGCGGGCACAACATCATCTGCGCGGCGGGCGCGGGCGCTGCGATAGCCCTGGCGGCGGCCGCCGACGAGCTGGGCTTCCGGGTGAAGCTGCTGGGCACCCCGGCCGAGGAGGAGGGCGGCGGCAAGGTGCTGATGCTGGAACGCGGCGCCTTCGACGACGTGACCGCGGCGATGATGGTGCACCCCGCGCCCGTCGACGTCGTGGATCCGCGCGGTTCCAGCAACGCGGTGGCCCGGTTCGAGGTCACCTTCACCGGGCGCGCGTCGCACGCCGCCGCAGCCCCCGAGGGAGGGCTCAACGCCGCCGACGCCGCGGTCGTCGCGCAGGTCGCGGTGGGCCAGCTCCGGCAGCAGCTGCGGGACGGCTACCGGGTCGCCGGAATCGTGCGGCACGGCGGCGAGCGCACCAACATCATTCCGGAGCGGACAGCACTCGAGTACGAGGTGCGTACACCCACCGGCGAGGAGCTGGCCGAGCTCCGGGAGCGCGTACTGAACTGCTTCCGCGGAGCCGCGCTGGCCACCGGCACGACGATGGAGGTGCGCCGCATCCAGCCCGACTACCTGGACCTGTGCCACGACCCGTCACTGATGGACGCGTACGCCCGCAACCTGCGGGCGACCGGGCGGGACGTCCCGGAGCCGGGCCCGTCGCCGGTGGGCACGGGCGGCTCCACGGACATGGGCAACATCACGCACACGATGCCCGCCATCCACCCGGCGATCGGGGTGCTGGGCGCCCAAGGCATGCCGCACACCCGCCAGTTCGCCGAGGAGGTCTCCGGCGCGGCCGGGGACGAGGCGGTACTGGACGGCGCACTGGCCATGGCCTGGACGGGCCTCGACCTGGCCGCGGACCCCCAGTGGCGCACGCGCTGCGTTGCTTCCCGTCACGGCTGATCCACCCGGCGCGCGGTCAGGTCATGACATCGGGGGTGCCCAGGTTCGACCAGGGCCTTTCGTTTGGATCATGCTGGGCCGCGATCAGTTCGGCGAGTGTCCCGGCAGGCACGTCCAGTTCGCGTTCCGCGGTGGTGATGGCCATGGCCGTCACCGCCGGGGGGCGGTTGGTGCGCTCCGTGTTGGCGTGGGCGCCGAGGCCGTCCAGGACCACGAGGATCTGGATGGCGGTCACCTCGGGGTTCTCGGTGCGAAGGGCTCCGGCCGCTACGCCGTCGCGGATGAGCTGGGTCAGACGTTCGCGCCACTGGGCCTCCTGGTGACCCACCCGGTCGCGCAGCCTGTCGCGGTAGCGGCTCAGATGCCTGGCGTTGAGCCACAGGCGGCTCATGCCGTCGAAGCGGTCCCCCGTGGTCAGGTGGAAGAAGCGGGCCAGGTCCTCCAGCGTCTCGCCCTCGGGCCGATCCACGGGAATCAGTTCGTCCAGCTCGGCCGTCGCCGCCACACCGAAGGCCTCGGCAACGAGGTCCTCCGCGACCGGGAAGTAGTGGCTGATCAGGCCGGGGCGCACCGCGAGCTCGTCGGCGACCCGGCGCATCGTGATGCATTCGAGGCCCTCCGCGAGGGCGATCGCCGCCGCCGCGGCCACGATCTCGGCGCGGCGGGCTTCGGGATTCTTCCGCACCCGTTTCGGCCGGGTGCTTGACGGCACCCCCTGCTCACTATTGGATTCGTGGCCAATAGACAAGTCGGCTCCCGTGCTCGCCTGTTCGGAGGACTGCATGGCTCCCACGATCCCAGACCCCTCGGCACAAGCTGCCGCACCCCCTGCCGACCAGGCCGGGCGCGTGGAGGCGCACGGCATCGACTTCATCCCCGACGCCGAACGGCACGGCCGCGCCCGCGAGCTGTTCGCCGTATGGGCGGCGCCCAGCGTCAGCTACCTCAGCCTCGTGGTCGGCGGCGCGCTCATCCTGATGGGCCTCGGCCTCTGGCAGGCGCTGGCAGTGATCGCGGCGGGCAATCTGTGCTGGGCGCTCGTCGGGCTCGTCGCCGTGAGCGGTCCCGCGGCCGGCACCCCGAGCCAGGTGATCACGCGCGCGATGTTCGGCATCCGGGGCAACCGGGCGAACATCGCCCTGACCGGCTGGTTCGTGTCCGTCTGCTATCTGGCCCTCAGCTGGGCCGCGGCCTCGCTCTCCGCCTTCAGCCTCGTCGACAAGGCCGGCATCGCCCTCACGACGGGCGTCAAGGTCGTCGTCATCGTGGTGCTCGCCGCGGCGACGCTCGCCATCAGCGTCTACGGCCACGCCACCATCGTGAGGCTCTACCTGCCGTTCAGCCTGGCGCTGACCGCGGTCTTCGTCGTCCTGGCCGGCTATGTGCTCGGCCACGTCGACTGGGGGTACGCGCCCGAACACCCGCTCCACGGAACGGAGTTGTGGGCCGTGATGATAGGCGGCATCACCCTCGTCGCCTCCGCGCCGCTCTCGTACAGCAACAGCGCCGACTTCGCCCGCTATCTGCCCCGTACCACCTCGCCGAGAGCGATCGCCGGGTGGACCGCCCTCGGCGCCTACGTGCCCAGCGTCCTGTTCACCTCACTCGGTGCCCTCGCGGGAACCGCACTCGACATGTCCGACCCGCAGACCGCTCTCGAGACCATCCTGCCGAGCTGGTTCAAGCCGGCCTTCCTCCTGGCCGTCATCCTCGGCGCGATCTGCAACAACGCCATGACCGCCTACAGTTCCGGCCTCGCCCTCCAGTCGATAGGGGTCCGGATCCGCAGGTCCCGCAGCGTCGCCCTCGACGGAGCCCTCGGTGTGGCACTGACGCTGTACGCGCTGCTCGTCTCCAACTTCCTCGACACCGTGAGCAACATGCTCGAACTCATGGTGGCGCTGATGGGCCCCAGCATCGCGATCTACGCCACCGACATCCTGTGGCGCCGCAACCGCTACGACGGCAGGGAACTGACCGACGAGTCCCGGGGCAGCGCGTTCTGGTACAAGGGCGGCGTCAACTGGGCCGGCGTGACCGCCCTGGTGGTCGCCACCGCGATCGCGTCCCAGTGCGTCAACACACAGATGTACACCGGCCCCATCGCCCGGGCTGCGGGCGGCACGGACCTCTCCCTGCCGGCCGGGATCCTGGTCTCCGCGGCCGTGTACGTCGCCATGATGCGCGTGAACCGGCCCGCCGAGGCCCGGCGCGGATAACCCGACACCCCGCCTCCGGGTACGCCGGGGCCCGGCGCCGCCAACTCCCGCGCCGGGCCAACCTGTTCACCTCACCGGAGCACGCGCCTACGCCGCGCGCTCGCCACCAGTTCATCGACCGTGGCCAGCTTGACCCGTGGCCGGCCTGCCTCGCGCCCCCGCGCGGCCTCGGCCCGTTCGATCGCCATCAGGCCCTTCGCGTCGAGGACGCGCCGGTTGCGGCGCCTGGCCAGCCGGTGGAAGGCCTTGGGCGCGTGCGGTGGCTTCGGCAGCGCGCCGGAGACTGCGTCGGCCAGCAGCGTGGCGACCGTCTCGGCGGCGCAGGTGCGGTTGGCGCCGATTCCGCCGCTGGCGCCTCGCTTGATCCAGCCCACGACATACGTTCCGGGCATGCCAGTGACGCGCCCGCCCTCGTGCGGAACAGTGCCGGTGACCTCGTCGAAGGGGAGGCCGGAGAGCGGTCCTCCGCGATAGCCGATCGCGCGCAGCACCATGCCCGCCGCGATCACCCGCTCCCCCGACGCCCCTTCGGTGCGCACGGCTTCGACCTGTTCCGCGCCGAGCACCTCCACGGGCGAGCTGTGGAAGCGCAGGACGATGCGCCGCCCGGGCGGCGGTACCACGTCTGCGTCGAGGGCGCCGCGGGGAACACCCTTCAGGACGGCGGCCTTGTCGTTCGTACCGGCCGCGTCGATGGCCGCGCCGATACGGGGATCGTGGTCGTCCACGAGCAGTTGCAGGCCCGGCACGTGCTTGAGCGCGAGCAGTTCCGGCGTGGTGTACGCGGCGTCCTCGGGGCCACGGCGGCCGAGCAGGACCACTTCGCGTACGGAGCTCGCGCGCAGCGCCTTCAGGGCGTGGTCGGCGATGTCGGTGCGGGCGAGGGTGTCCGGGTCGGCGAGCAGGATCCGGGCGACGTCGAGGGCGACGTTGCCGTTGCCGACGACCACGACACGTTCGGCACGGAGGTCGATCGCGTCGTGTGCCACGTCCGGATGGGCGTTGTACCAGGCGACGAAGGTGCGTGCCGAGATGCTGCCGGTGAGGTCCTCGCCCGGGACGCACAGGCGGCGGTCGGCGGCGGCCCCGACGGCGTAGACGACCGCGTCGTGGTGCTCGGCCAGCTCCTGCGGGGTGACGTCGTCGCCCACTTCGAGGCCCAGGTGCATGCGTACCCGGTGATGCGTGTGGAACCTGGCGAAGGTCTCGCCGACCTTCTTGGTGGCCGGGTGATCCGGCGCCACGCCGTAACGCACGAGGCCGCCGGCCACCGGCAGCCGGTCGATGAGGGTCACCTCGGCGTTGGTGTGCAGCAACAGGTCCTGCACCGCGTACATCCCGGCCGGTCCGGTGCCGACGACGGCGATCCTGAGCGGCGCGAGGTCGGACGGCAGCACACGCGGGAACGAAGGGCTGCCCCAGGCATGGAAGTTGGGGGTGTCCTCGACCGCGTCCGTACCCGAATCCGTATGCCTGTCCCTGTCTTCGAAGTACGCGGCGTTGATCGCGGCGTACTCCTTCTGCGCCGGGGACAGCCTGTCCACCGGGAAGATCGCGTCGACCGGGCAGGCGTCGGCGCACGCGCCGCAGTCGATGCAGGACACCGGGTCGATGTGCAGCATCTCCGTGCTGCCGAACGCCCGCTCCTCGGGGGTGGGGTGGATGCAGTTGACCGGGCACACGGCGACACACGTCGCGTCGCTGCAGCAGGTCTGGGTGATGGCGTACGTCATGTCGTCAACTCACGTCGGCTCAGATGAGGTTGGCACGCTTGTAGAACGCCAGCGCCGGCTTGGTGAGCAGCCGTGCGGAGGCCAGGAACTCCATGAGGCCCGAGCAGCTCGCGCGCATCATGGACTTGTGGTGCTCGTTGGCCCCGGCCTCGGCCACGGCGCGCCGCACGTCAAGGCCGGCGCTCTCGTAGACCTGGCGGCGGACCATGCTCGTCACGATGAAGTAGGACGCGGTCGCGACCACGAAGGCGTTGATGTGCCGGCGGATCCGGCCCGCACCCGCGAGACGCTTGCGCGTCTGGTCGCGGGCGAACTTCATGTGCCGCGACTCCTCGACGACATGGATGTTGTTGATCGTGCGGACGAAGGGCACGACCCGCTCGTCGCGCATCCAGTCGCGCTGCATGACGTCGAGGACTTCCTCGGCCACCAGGATCGCGGCGTACGCCGCCTCACCGAAGGCGAGTGTCTTGAAGACGCGGCCGAGTTCGATGACGAGCCGGTGTGGCCGGTAGGCCGGCGCCCCCAGCTTCTCGGCGCCGCGGGCGAACATGATCGAGTGGCGGCACTCCTCGGCGACCTCGGTGAGCGCCCACTGGAAGTCGGCCTTCGTCGGGTCCTTGGCGTACATGTCCCGCAGCACCATCTGCTGAAGGATCATCTCGAACCAGATGCCGGTGCTGGCCACCGACGCGGCTTCCTGCCGCGTCAGCTCCTTGCGCTGCCCCTCGGTCAACTCCGCCCAGTACGCGGTGCCGTAGAGCGTGCTCCACTCCGGGCTCGCGCCGTGGAAGTCCCTGTCCAGCGGCGTCTCCCAGTCCACCTCGGTCGCCGGGTCGTACGCCAGCACGGCGGCCGACTCCAGCAGTCGCTGCGAGACGCCGCGCTCGTCGGGGAGTTCGTGCGATTCCGGCCGAACAGTGCTGCTTGCCATGCTGCGGCTCCTTGGATCAGACGTGTGCGTTCCCTGTCGTTGCGCTGCCGTGTCCGTCGCCGTCCGTGAGTACGCCCGGCGGTACGCGAGGCTGATCGCGGAGGCCACCGTGCGGGCACACGCACGGGGCCACGGACCGTCGCCCCGTCGCGGCCCGTCGGCGGGGCGCCGCCTGCCGGCTCCGCGGGCTGCGCGAAGGCACCAGGTCAGCACAGGTGGACGGGGGCTCTGCAGAGGCCACCCGCCCGCTTGTTAGACGGACCGTATAACAAGGGGGGTGCGTTGGCCTACCCCCCGGTAAGTAAGCCTGAGGACACGGATCCGTCACGCCTGCCGGTAGCCGCGGTCCTCGACCAGACCGCGCGCGAGGCGGGCGAAAGCACGCGCGGCCGCGCTCTCGTAGGCGCTCTCCCTACGCAGAAGCACGGCGGTACGGGTGGGCAGGGGCGGGTCGAGAGGGACGGGCCGAAGGTGTGGGTGATCGTCGGCGATGGCGTCGGGGAGCACGGTGGCCAGCAGTGACGAGCGGCGCACGATCTCGGTGAGCGCCAGGATGCTGTTGGCCTCGACGGCGACCGTCGGTTCGACGCGATGCGCCGCGAGATAGTCGTCGATGTGACCTCGGGTCGCGAAATCTCCGCTGAGCAGGGCGAGTTGACGGTCGGCAAGCTCGCGTACGGGCAGCGGCCGGTCGCCCCGGACCTCATCGCCGTCGGCGCTCACGACGAGGCTCAGGTGTTCGGTGAACAGCGCTGTGGCGGCGATGCCCGCCTGATGCGCCCCCTCGAAGGCGATCCCGAGGTCGAGTTCGTCGGCGAGCAGGCTCGCCTCGATGTGATCCTGCGTCATCTCCCTTACGTCCACGGTGATTCCGGGGTGGCGGCTGCGAAGCGTGTCCACGAGCGGGCCGATGAGGTAGACGGTGAACGTGGGAGTCATGGCGAGCCGGAGATGGCCCCGCGAGAGGTCCGCGACGTCGAGCACGGCGCGATCGGCGGCCGCCAGGTCCCTCAGTACGCGCTTCGCGTAATACACGTAGGCCTCGCCGGCGTCGGTGGGGCGCACCGTGCGGCCGCTGCGGTCCAGCAGCTGGGCGCCGACGACGCGCTCCATCTGCTTGATCTGCTGCGACAGCGTCGGCTGGGAGATGCGCAGCTCCTCGGCCGCACGGGTGAAGTTGCCGTGCTCGGCCACCGCGATCAGATAGCGGAGATGACGAAGTTCGGGGCCCATAACCCGACTATAGGCCCTCTCATAGATGTCATCGATAGGAGTCATGGTCATTGCGTCTTGGACGCTATAGCTGCTGGTCATGCATGGTGGATCTCGTCAGCCCGACGGGCCGGCAGTCATCGAAGGGAGTGACCCATGCATGACCTCTCGGACGGTCTCGCGCGCTTTCGCCGCGACGTCTTTCCCGCAAAGGCGGGGCTCTTCGCCCACCTGGCCACGACCCACCGCCCGACGACGCTCTTCATCGGCTGCTCGGACGCCCGCGTGGTCCCCGAACTGATCACACAGAGCGAACCCGGCGAGCTGTTCGTCGTCCGCACCGCGGGCAACCTGGTCCCGGCCTACGCGTCGGACCCCGACGGCGTTGCGGCGAGCATCGAGTACGCCGTCGCCGTGCTGCACGTGAGCGACATCGTCGTGTGCGGTCACTCCGCCTGCGGGGCGATGACCGCGCTGGCCGAGGGGCACGACCTCAGCGCCGCGCCGGTCGTCTCCGACTGGCTGCGGCACGCGGACGCCGCTCGGGCCCGGGCCGCCGCGGTCCCGGAAGCGTCGGGTCCCGGCAGGGTCGCCGCCCTGGTGCGGGCGAACGTGTCCGCGCAACTGCAGAACCTGGCCACCCACCCCTCCGTGGCCCGCGCTCTGGCCGAAGGGACGCTCACGCTGCACGGCTGGGTGTTCGACATCGCCACCGGAGCAGTCCATCCGGTCGACGCCGCCGCGATCGCGGCCTGACCGCACCGACCAGAACCAAGAAACGCCGAACCCTTCTGAAAGAGGAACTCCCCATGCCGCACGCCCAGTTCGACCCCACCGCCCGCGAGACCCTCGCCGTCGCCGCCGTCGATGCCAAGACCCGCAAGGACCTGACCTGGCAGCAGATCGCCGACGTCGCCGGGCTGTCGCCGGCCTTCGTCACCGCGGCCGTGCTCGGCCAGCACGCCCTTCCGCAGACGTCCGCCGAGGCCGTCGCGGAACTCCTCGGCCTCGACGAGGACGCCGCCCTGCTGCTGCAGACCATCCCGACGCGTGGTTCGATCCCCGGCGGCATTCCGACCGACCCGACCATCTACCGCTTCTACGAGATGCTCCAGGTCTACGGCACCACCCTCAAGGCCCTCGTCCACGAGCAGTTCGGCGACGGCATCATCAGCGCGATCAACTTCCAGCTCGACGTGAAGAAGGTCGCCGACCCCGAGGGCGGCGAGCGCGCCGTGATCACCCTCGACGGCAAGTACCTGCCCACGAAGCCTTTCTGACCCGTCGTCAGGACAGATACCACAGCCGGTCACGCAATTCCCCGGAGGACCCCCATGGACTTCGCCCAGCGCACCATCGACCTCGCCCGCCAGAACGTCGAAGAGGGCGGACGCCCCTTCGCCACCGTCATCGTCAAGGACGGCGAGATCCTCGCCGAGAGCCCCAACAGGGTGGCCCAGACCTCCGACCCCACCGCGCACGCGGAGATCCTCGCCATCCGCGACGGCTGCCGCAAGCTCGGCACCGAGCACCTGGTCGGCGCCACCATCTACGTACTCGCCCACCCCTGCCCGATGTGCCTGGGTTCGCTGTACTACTGCTCCCCCGATGAGGTCGTCTTCCTCACCACCCGCGACACGTACGAGCCGCACTGCGTCGACGGCCGCAAGTGATTCGAACTCGACTCCTTCTACGGCGAGTTCGCGAAGGACTACACCGAGCGGCGCCTGCCCATGCGCCACGAGCCGCGGGACAGCGCCGTCGACGTGTACCGGCTGTGGCAGGAGCGCAACGGCGGCAGCCGCCGGGTGCCCGGGGCGCCGACGGCCTGAGGCGGTCTCGCGCCGGCTCAGCCCAGGATGCCGCTGCCGGCCTGCGCAGGGATCGCCACCCCCGTAAGCCCCCGTGGCACGGTCGCCGTCGGCAGGCCGCTACGGCTCCCCCGGTCGATGTCGGTGATCAGATCCCGCAGCGCGGCGCAGCCGTGCGGTGCCGGCAGCCGGCCGTCCAGGGCGGCGAGCGCACGGTGCGCACGCAGGCGGGCCCTGCCGGTGCGCCCGTCGCTGTGGTCGACGAACGCCTGGGCATACCGGGCGACGAGACAGGCCCAGGCGTCACCGCGCATGCCGGGCTGGCTCAGGGCGCGGCGGGCGCTCCGCCGCGCCGCCCGCGGCGACTGCCCCGCCTGCGTCACGGCGAGAGCGGCCAGGCTCACCGCGGGCGGCAGACCGCCGGGCACGTTCGCCGGGATCGTGCTCGCCGCTTCCTGGAACTGCTCGGTGGCCCGTTCGAGGTCGCCCTCGTGGAGCGCCAGCATGCCCTGGACGTGCGCGATCCGCCCGATGGTCGCGTCGTCCCCCGCCAGGACCGCGGCCGGCCACGCGTGCCGGAGCAGCTCACTCGCCCCGTACGGGTCGCCGTACGCCGTGAGGCAGGCCGCGAGGCACAGGCCGCGCGCGATCAGGAGGGTGTCCGAGCGGCACATCGGGAGCAGCCGCAGCAGATGGCGGCGCCCTTCGTCGGCGGCGTCGTAGACCGCCCACCAGAACCACAGGTTCAGTACGGACTCCAGGGCCGCCGCCGCGAGTTCGGGCCGGCGGGGCGCGTACTCCAGCATCGCCCTGAGCCCATCGGCCTCGTCCAGGACGAGTCGTACGGCCTGCGGCTGGCTGCCGAGGCTCCACAGGTTCTCGGCGAGGGCGGCCACCCGGTGGAAGTGGATCGCGCGGCGTTCGGCGGCGACCTCGAACTCCCTTGCCTCACGCAGCCGTTCACTGCCGAAGTCGTGGGCGGCGGGGGCCATGCGGTAGCGGGGTTCGCGGATGCCGCCGGGGTCGCGTACCGGAGTCAGGACGCCGACCGCGGCGAGGCGGGTCAGGCATGCGGGCACCCGGGCCGGGGCGAGGCCGCCGCCGGCGCAGACGAACGCCGCCGTCGACTCGTCGAAGTCCCCGGCCAGGATGCTGGCGCGGGCCCACACGATCCGCTCGTCGCGGTCGCACAGCACGTAGGCCGCTGCGACGGCGTCCCGCAGCGAGCGGTGCCGGGGAGCCGCCATGTCCGGTGCGCTCAGCCAGCACTGGTGTTCCTTGAGCCGTTCCGCGACCTCCCCCACGCTGCTCCTGGCGGCCTGGTCCGCGGCCAGCTCGACCGCGAGCGGAAGCCCGCCCACGTACCGGCAGATGTCCGCCACCGAGCTCAGGTCCGAATCGTCGGCGTCGAAAGAGGCGCCCGCCCGCTCCAGGGACCGGTCCAGGAACCGGTCCAGGAACAGCTCCACGGCAGGCGCGGTCCCGTGCTCGTCCGCGGGCTCGGCGCTGAGCGGCGCCAGGCGCAGCACGGCCTCGCCGCCCAGGCCGAGCGGCCGGCGCGCGGTCACCAGGACGCGCAGCGACGGCACGAACTCCAGCAGTGTCTGCACCATCCCCACGCACTCGGCATGGACCGGATCGACGTCGTCGAGGAAGAGCAGCACGTCAGCGGCGCGCAGCCGGTCGGCGAGGGCGCCGACACCGGCCGCCCCGCGCCGCCCGTGGATCCCGGCCGCCGCCTCCATGACGGCGGCGGTCAGCGAGGCGGGCGAGCCCGGCCCGGCACCGGACCCGGCGTCCTGCCCGCCCTCCGGCCAGCGGACGACCATGATGCGCGGCACGGCCCCCTGCGCGCCGACGCCCGCGACCGCCTCCGCTGCCGGCCGCCCCTCGCCCACGCCGAGCACGCACTCCCCCGCCCCTTGCGCCACGACATCCGCGACCGCCTCCGCTGCGAGCCGGCTCTTGCCCACGCCGACCTCGCCGGCCACCGTCACCAGCCGATGCTTCTCCAGGAGCGTGCGCAGGTCCTGCGACTCCCGCTCCCGGCCCACCAGCGGACCGGGCACCGGGCCGCTGTCCTCCGCCGACGGTGCGCTGTCGCCGCCCTTGCGTGTCCACACATCCGCCATGCTCCGCACATTCCTGCCCCTCGTCCGTCGACCGCCGCCGCCGTCCGTAGCCCGCGCCCAGTCTGTGCAGAACCGTCACTGCACTTGCGCCACGGCAACCCCAACGCCTGAGCGGCCCCAGGGTGTCGTCGCCGGGCGACGGTCCACCCTTCGCGCGGAACAGTCGAACGCGCGCCCGACTCCACGGAGGGGCGGAGGGCCACCCGAAGTGAGCAGTTTTGGAGAAGCGCCGGTCATGAGCCGCGCCTAGCCTGAACCCCGTGGACAGCGCCCCTCACGGCAGCTCTCCCGCCGTCCTCGAACCGGACGACGGCGACCACACCCACGACCTTCAGGAGTGACCATGACCAGCTCTTCCACCCAGGGGATCAAGACCGTGCTGCACCCCGTCTCCGACCTGGCGAAGGCCAAGGCGGTGTACGTCGCCCTGCTCGGCGCGGAGCCGACGGCCGACGCGCCCTACTACGTCGGCTTCGACGTCGCGGGCCAGCACATCGGGCTCGTGCCCGGTGGCGGGGGCATGGCCTCGCCGGTGACCTACTGGCACGTGCCGGACATCGAGGCGAAGCTCGCCGAGGTCACGGCCGCGGGTGCCGTGGTGAAGGAGGCCGCGCACGACGTCGGCGGGGGCCGCCTCGTCGCCACCTTCACCGACGCCGACGGCAACGTCCTCGGGCTGCTCCAGGACAGCTGACGGACGGCCGGGCCGACCGGGTCCCGGGCAGAAGACAAACAGCATCAGGCGGACGGCTCGAACCTGGTTAGATCGAGCCGGGCGACGCCGACGGGGCCCGCGAGGGCGGCCCCGCGCAACAGATGGAGACACGATGAGCATGGCCAAGGGGACGCAGGCGCAGTCACCTGCGCTGCACGCTGCCGACAGCCACGATCTGATCCGCGTGCACGGTGCGCGCGTGAACAACCTCAAGGACGTCAGCGTCGAGCTCCCGAAGCGCCGGCTGACGGTGTTCACCGGTGTCTCCGGCTCGGGAAAGAGCTCGCTGGTCTTCGGCACGATCGCCGCGGAGTCGCAGCGGATGATCAACGAGACGTACAGCACGTTCGTCCAGGGTTTCATGCCGACGCTGGCCAGGCCCGAGGTCGACGTACTCGACGGTCTGACGACCGCGATCATCGTCGGCCAGGAGCGGATGGGCGGCGACGCCCGCTCCACGGTCGGCACGGCCACCGACGCCAACGCGATGCTGCGCATCCTCTTCAGCCGGCTCGGCAAGCCGCACATCGGCTCGGCCAAGGCGTTCTCCTTCAACGTCGCCTCGATCAGCGGCGCGGGTGCGGTCACCGTCGAGCGCGGCGGCGAGAAGGTGAAGGAGCGGCGCAGCTTCAGCATCGTCGGCGGCATGTGTCCGCGCTGCGAGGGCCGGGGTTCGGTCACGGACTTCGACCTGACGGCGCTGTACGACGACAGCAAGTCGCTCAGCGAGGGCGCGCTCACCGTCCCCGGCTACAGCGTCGACGGCTGGTACGGCCGGATCTTCCGCGGCTGCGGCTTCTTCGACCCGGACAAGCCGATCCGCAGGTTCACCAAGAAGGAACTGCACGACCTGCTCCACAAGGCGCCGACCAAGATCAAGGTCGACGGCGTCAACCTGACGTACGAGGGTCTGATCCCGAAGATCCAGAAGTCGATGCTGTCCAAGGACATCGACTCGCTGCAGCCGCACATCCGCGCCTTCGTGGAGCGGGCGATGACGTTCACGTCCTGCCCCGACTGCGGCGGCACGCGGCTGAGCGAGGCGGCCCGGTCGTCGAAGATCAAGAAGATCAGCATCGCCGACGCCTGCTCGATGCAGATCAGCGACCTCGCCGAGTGGGTGCGGGACCTGAAGGAGCCGTCGGTCGCGCCGCTGCTGAAGGCGCTCGGGGACACCCTCGACTCGTTCGTGGAGATCGGGCTCGGCTACCTCGGCCTCGACCGCCCTGCGGGCACGCTCTCGGGCGGTGAGGCGCAGCGCGTCAAGATGATCCGCCACCTCGGGTCGTCCCTGACCGATGTCACGTACGTCTTCGACGAGCCGACGATCGGGCTGCACCCGCACGACATCCAGCGGATGAACGACCTGCTGCTGCGGCTGCGGGACAAGGGCAACACGGTGCTGGTCGTCGAGCACAAGCCGGAGGCGATCGCGATCGCCGACCACGTCGTCGACCTCGGCCCGCGGGCCGGCACCGAGGGCGGCGAGGTGGTGTTCGAAGGCACGGTCGAGGGGCTGCGGGCCAGTGACACGCTCACCGGGCAGCACCTGGACGACCGCGCGACGCTGAAGCCCGCGGTGCGGACGCCGACGGGGAAGCTGGGGGTGCGCGGTGCGGGCACCAACAACCTCCAGGACGTCGACGTCGACATCCCGCTCGGCGTACTGACCGTCGTCACCGGGGTCGCGGGTTCGGGCAAGAGCTCACTGATCCACGGCTCGGTGTCCGGGCAGGAAGGCGTGGTCACGGTCGACCAGGCCGCGATCCGCGGTTCGCGGCGCAGCAACCCGGCGACGTACACCGGGCTGCTCGACCCGATCCGCAAGGCGTTCGCCAAGGCCAACGGAGTGAAGCCGGCGCTGTTCAGCGCGAACTCCGAGGGTGCCTGCCCCACCTGCAACGGCGCGGGCGTCATCTACACCGACCTGGCGATGATGGCCGGTGTGGCCTCCACCTGCGACGACTGCGAGGGGAAGCGGTTCCAGGCCTCTGTCCTCGACTACCACTTCGGCGGGCGCGACATCAGCGAGGTGCTCGCGATGCCGGTGGCCGAGGCCGAGCAGTTCTTCGGCGCCGGGGAGGCACGCACGCCGGCCGCGCAGAAGATCCTTCAGCGGATGGCCGACGTCGGGCTCGGCTACCTCACGCTCGGACAGCCGCTCACCACGCTGTCCGGCGGCGAGCGGCAGCGGCTCAAGCTGGCGACGCACATGGCCGAGAAGGGCGGGGTCTACGTCCTCGACGAGCCGACGACCGGCCTCCACCTCGCCGACGTCGAGCAGCTGCTCGGCCTGCTCGACCGGCTCGTCGACTCCGGCAAGTCCGTCATCGTCATCGAGCACCACCAGGCGGTCATGGCCCACGCCGACTGGATCATCGACCTCGGTCCCGGCGCCGGTCACGACGGCGGACGGATCGTCTTCGAGGGCACACCCGCCGAACTCGTCGCGGACCGCTCCACCCTGACCGGCGAGCACCTCGCGGCCTACGTGGGCGGCTGATCGGGAGGCGAGGGCGGATACCCTCCGGGTCGGACGCGAGTCAGTGGCGCTCATGCCACCTGCTCGTGACGAGGTGAGGCTCCCGGCGCACCATCCTGCGGACCGGCCGTTACGCGCAGCGACGGCACCGCCGGGATCCAGGCCTTCTCGATGTCCGACCCGGACCGCACCGCCTCGCGGAACAGCCCGCGACTGACTGACCGCGGGCACATACCGGCGATCCCCCGGCGGACGGGCGCTACCGCAGAGCCGTCTCGACGAGCCCACGGATCTCCGGCTGGGAGACCCGGCCGCCGGACAGCAGCCGGTCGAAGACCAGCCCGTCGATGCACGCCAGCAGGGTGCGGGTGCGGTCCTCGGCGTCCGCCACGCCGTGCGCGGCCAGGAAGTCGCGTACGGCGTCGCGTGCCGCGTCCTCGCGCGGGACGAGGATGTCCCGCAGCTCGGGATGGCGAACACTCTCGACGGCGCACGCATAGCGCGCGAGGGACCGCCGCCGCCCCTTCCTCGTGAGCCACTGCCCGACGAACTCCGCGATCTGCGCGGCCAGTTGGCCACATCGCGTTCGACGACGGCCGAGTGGAGTGGCACGCCGTCCTCAACTCGCCCGCAGGCGTGCGGCATCCGGATCCACTGGCCGAGATGCGGCGCCGGTTCGCCGGGTGGCACGACCCGATTCCCGCACTGCTCGACGCGACGCGGCCCGAGGCCGTACTGCACCACGACATCAACGAGTTGGTCACCCCGATGTCCACGTACGCGATGGGCCGCGTCGCCCTCCTCGGCGACGCCGCCCACGCCATGACACCGAACCTCGGCCAAGGTGCCAGTCAGGCGCTGGAGGACGCGGCCGTGCTCGCCGCCGCCGTCGCCGGTGAACCCACCGTCGAAGCCGCGCTCGCCCGCTACAACACGGAGCGCCGGCCACGCAGCCAGTCCGTCGCCCGCGCCGCCCGGCAGGCGGGCCCGATGGGCCAGCAGCTGACGCATCCCCTCCATCGCCCTGCGCGACACCGCACTTCGCCTGGCCCCGTCACGCGTGACCGTCCGCGCGATCCTGCGCCATGCCGACTGGACACCGCCTGAGCTGCCGAGTTGCCCTGAGTCTCACGGAGCGTAGTCGTCCGCCGCGCGGCTTCGGTGCCGCCGTTCTACGTTGGTCGAGCAAGACCCGTACAAGACAAAGGAGTCGTAATGGCTGGCAAGGGTGGCACGGACAAGATCAAGGGCAAGGCCAAGGAGATGACCGGCAAGGTCACGGGCGATCGCCGCAAGGAGGCCGAGGGTAAGGCCGACCAGGCGAAGGGCGAAGCCAAGAAGGCCATGGGTGACGCCCACGACCGTGCCCGCGGAGTCCAGGACTCCCTCAAGCGCCACGGCTCCTGACCTGAGCCTCGGAAAAGCCCCCGCGCCTGCTGCGCGGGGGCTTCTCCCCTGCCGTCACAGGGCTTTGGCCAGCCGGAACCCGAGGTCGTCGATAGCGAACGTGGGGTGGCTGCGGCGTCGCACGGACGCCCCGCAGCCCCGCTCCGACTCGGCCCAGCCACCGCCGCGGAAGATGCGGTACGAGCCGTAGACCTCCTCGTCGTACAGGTCCCAGCACCACTCCCAGACGTTGCCCAGCATGTCGTGCAGCCCCCATGCGTTGGGGGCCTTTCCGCCGACGTCCCGGACTCCGCCCCCGGAGTTGCCCGCGTACCAGGCGATGTCGTCGATCGCCCCGTACCGGTAACCCTCAGTTCCCGCCTTGCACGCGTACTGCCACTCGGCCTCCGTCGGCAGACGGTAGCCCTCGGCGTCCCAGTCGCATGTCACCTCGCCGCCGTCCGCGTCGCGGGTGTAGGCCGGGGTCAGACCGGAGCGCGCCGAGACGGCGTTGCAGATGTCGATCGCGTCGAGCCAACTGACGTTCGTCACCGGCGAGGCACCGCTCGGGGCACCGCTCGGGGCGGGAGCGGGGTCGGCGCCGGTGACGCAGCGGAGGAGGTCGGCCGTCACGGGATGGCGGCCGAGCAGGAAGGGGGCGATGTCCGTCGTCCAGCGCGTGCCGCGCCGGTCGTCCCGTAGGTCGACGGTGCCACCCGGGACGCGCACCATCCCGTTGGCGATGGTGTCGACGGTGGCGTCGGTCGCGGGGTGCACCTCGTGAAGCCTCTCCATAGGGATCATCCGTAGAAGTTGCGCTGCCAGCGGTGCCCCGCCAGCACGGCGAGCTGGTCGGCGGTCAGCGGCCGTCCGTCGCTCAGGGCCGTGTTGCGCTCGACGTTGCGTACGGTGCGCATGCCGGGGATGACGGTGGAGACGGCGGGCGAACTCAGCACGAAGCGCAGCGCCTGCTCGGCGATCTCGTCGGGCGCGATGCCGAGATCCGCGACGATGGCGGCGACCTTCCGCTCGACCTGCGCCGGCCGGTCGTCGCGGAAGTAGCGGGCGCGGAAGTCGCCCTCGGGGAACGTCGCCCCGGCGGTGATCCGACCTGTGAGTCCGCCCTCGTCCAGCGCCACGCGGACGATGACGCCGACGCCGTGCTCCTCGCAGGCGGGCAGCAGCGCGTCGGCGGGTGCCTGGTCGAAGATGTTGTAGATGACCTGCACGGTGTCGACGGCGCCGCTGCGCACGAGGGCGAGTGCGTTGTCCGGCTGGTGGTCGTTGACGGAAACGCCGAACAGGCGGATCTTCCCCTCCTTCTTCAGCTCCTCGACCGTCTGCAGCCAGTCGCCCCTGCCCACCCACTCGTCGCTCCAGACGTGGAACTGCACCACGTCGAAGTGGCCGAGGCCGCTGACCCGCAGACTGGTCTCCACGCTCTCGCGTATGTGGGCGCCGGGGAACGCCTCGGCGGGGTCGACGCCGTCGGGCGCGGGCCAGATCCGGTTCTTCGGCGGAACCTTGGTCGCCACCAGCACCTCGTCGCCGGCCCGCTCGCGCACGACCCGGCCCACGATCCGCTCGCTCTCGCCGTAGCCGCGGGCGGTGTCGATGAAGTTCACCCCGAGGTCGACGGCACGGTGCAGGGCGCGTACGGACTCGTCCTCGGTGGCGCCCACCCACCCGGACGCGCCGATTCCCCAGGCGCCGTAGCCGATCTCGGAGACGGACATTCCACTGCGGCCCAGCTCGCGGTAGCGCACTCTCAACCTCCACGTCGTGTTTCCTCGCCCGGGCCGCATCGAAGCCGGCGCCCGGAAGCGTCCCGACGATCCATACCCTCTTCAGGCCTCGCGCGTCCCCCGATATGGACACTTTGCCTACGCCGGAAACGTCACCGGTAGACTCGTTGGCTGATTCCTCCGGTGCCGGGGGCGTCGCCAGCCAAGGAAAGAGGGAAGTCTCGACGTGTGGGCCGCACAGCACGAAGCTCCGATCTACAGTCGGCTCATCCAGGAACGAGGCGACATCCCCGCCCAGGTCCGTGCCGCAGCCGAACAGACCCTGCGCGATCTGGAACGGGTGATGCCGGCGCCGCTGCCGCGCGCCATGCCGACGCAGCAGACGCACTCGCCCGCGCTCAACAGCGGCGGGCAGGGCTCGCTCTAGCGCATACGGGAGCCGGCGGCACCGGGAAGGTTTCCCGAGCCGCCGGCTTCCGTCTTGTCCGGTTCGCGATCAGCTCTTCGCGGCCAAGTCCTTGAGCGCGATGTTGAGTTCGAGGACGTTCACGCGGGGCTCGCCCATGAAGCCGAGGATGCGGCTGCTGGTGTGGTCCTTGACGAGCTTGTCCACCTGGCTGACGGACAGGCCGTTCCTCTCCGCGACACGGTGGACCTGGAGGTCCGCGTACGCCGGGGAGATGTCCGGGTCGAGGCCGGAGCCGGAGGAGGTGACGGCGTCGGCCGGCACATCCGACTTCTTGACCTTGTACGTGGCCGTCGTGTTGTCCTTGATGACGGCCTTCTGCGCGGCCCGCACCTGGTCGACGAGGTCCTTGTTGTCGCCGGACAGGTTGGTGGCGCCGGACAGGATCAGCTTGTACTGGGTGTTGACGCTGTTGGTGCCCAGGCCGTTGGAGGGCCGCGGCTGGAACCACTTGAGGTCCGGTTCCGCGGTCTCCTGGCCCTGCTTCAGCGGCAGGTCGTAGCGCTGCCCGATGAGGGACGAGCCCACCACCTTGCCCTCGGACTTGATCTCGGAGCCGTTGGCCTTGCCGTTGAACAGGGCCTGGGCGACCCCGGTGACGGCGAGCGGGTAGATGACGCCGCAGACCAGGGTCAGCACGAGGAGGGCACGCAGCCCGGCCCCGAGCAACCGGGCAGTGTTCTTAACCGAGTTGTTCATAGCCGATCAGCCGATCCCGGGGATGAGAGAGATGAGGAGGTCGATGATCTTGATCCCGACGAACGGGGCGATCAGCCCGCCCAGGCCGTAGATCCCGAGGTTGCGTCGGAGCAGCTTGTCCGCGCTCACCGGTCGGTACTGCACGCCGCGCAGGGCGAGCGGCACCAGCGCGATGATGACGAGCGCGTTGAAGATGACCGCGGACAGGATCGCGGAGTCGGGCGAGGACAGCTGCATGATGTTGAGCTTGTCCAGGCCCGGGTAGACGGCCGCGAACAGCGCCGGGATGATCGCGAAGTACTTCGCGACGTCGTTGGCGATGGAGAACGTCGTCAACGCGCCCCGGGTGATGAGGAGTTGCTTGCCGATCTCGACGATCTCGATGAGCTTGGTCGGGTTGGAGTCGAGGTCGACCATGTTGCCGGCCTCCTTGGCGGCCGACGTGCCCGTGTTCATCGCCACGCCGACATCCGCCTGCGCGAGCGCGGGGGCGTCGTTGGTGCCGTCGCCGGTCATCGCGACCAGCTTGCCGCCCGCCTGCTCCCGCTTGATGAGGGCCATCTTGTCCTCGGGAGTGGCCTCGGCGAGGAAGTCGTCGACGCCCGCCTCCTCGGCGATCGCCTTCGCCGTCAGCGGGTTGTCGCCCGTGATCATGACGGTCTTGATGCCCATGCGGCGCAGCTCGTCGAACCGCTCCCGCATGCCGTCCTTGACGACGTCCTTGAGGTGGATGACGCCGAGCACCCGCGCGCCGTCGACATCCTCGACCGCCACGAGCAGCGGCGTGCCACCCGCCTCCGAGATGGAGTTGGTGAGGGTGTCGGCGTCCGGGGCAACCTGGCCGCCGCGCTCCTTCACCCAGGCGATGACCGAACCGGCCGCGCCCTTACGGGTCTTGCGGCCCTCGACGTCCACTCCCGACATGCGGGTCTGGGCGGTGAAGCCGATCCATTCGGCGTCGGCCAGCTCGCCCTGGTGGCGTTCGCGCAGCCCGTACTTCTCCTTCGCGAGGACCACGATGGAGCGGCCCTCGGGGGTCTCGTCGGCCAGTGAGGAGAGCTGCGCGGCGTCGGCGAGTTCGGCCGCGGTGACGCCCTTGACGGGCGCGAACTCGGCGGCCTGCCGGTTGCCGAGCGTGATGGTGCCCGTCTTGTCGAGGAGCAGGGTCGACACGTCGCCGGCGGCCTCGACCGCCCGGCCGGACATGGCGAGGACGTTGCGCTGGACCAGGCGGTCCATGCCCGCGATGCCGATCGCTGAGAGCAGTGCGCCGATCGTCGTCGGGATGAGGCAGACGAGGAGGGCCACCAGGACGACCATGCTGAGGTGCTTGCCCGCGTAGTCCGCGAACGGCGGCAGGGTCACCACGGCCAGCAGGAACACGATGGTGAGGGACGCGAGAAGAATGTTCAGCGCGATCTCGTTGGGCGTCTTCTGGCGGGCCGCACCCTCGACCAGGGCGATCATCCGGTCGATGAACGTCTCGCCGGGCTTCGTCGTGATCTTGATGACGATGCGGTCGGAGAGGACCTTCGTGCCGCCGGTGACCGCGCTGCGGTCGCCGCCCGACTCCCGGATGACGGGGGCCGACTCACCCGTGATGGCCGACTCGTCGACGCTCGCGACACCCTCGACGACGTCACCGTCGCCGGGGATGATGTCGCCCGCCTCGCACACCACGAGGTCGCCGATGCGCAGGTCGGTGCCCGGTACCTGTTCTTCCGTGGAGCCGGTCAGACGCCGGGCGATGGTGTCGGTCTTGGCCTTGCGCAGGGTGTCCGCCTGCGCCTTGCCGCGGCCCTCGGCGACGGCCTCCGCCAGGTTCGCGAAGATCACCGTCAGCCACAGCCAGGCGCTGATCGTCCAGCCGAACCAGTCCGACGGATCCTTGATGGAGAACACGGTCGTCAGGACCGAGCCGACGAGCACCACGAACATCACGGGCGACTTGACCATCACCCGCGGGTCGAGCTTGCGGCAGGCATCCGGCAGCGACTTCAGCAGCTGCTTCGGGTCGAAGAGCCCGCCGCCGACCCGGCCTTCCTGTATGTGCCCGGAGGGCACGTCGCTGTGCGGCGCCCGCGTGGGAGTGACTGTGGACATGGCGTCCTGTGACCTCTTCGAGTCGAACTTGCTGGTTCCGGTGGTCATGACGCCAGGCCTTCCGCGAGCGGGCCGAGGGCCAGGGCGGGGAAGTAGGTCAGACCGGTGATGATGAGGATCGTGCCGACGAGGAGT
The DNA here is from genome assembly GCF_045040855.1 of Streptomyces sp. NBC_00009. Lineage (NCBI taxonomy): Bacteria > Bacillati > Actinomycetota > Actinomycetes > Kitasatosporales > Streptomycetaceae > Streptomyces > Streptomyces sp. NBC_00009. The sequence goes on along the minus strand of NZ_CP108312.1, from coordinate 7,804,282 downwards.
CCGGTGAACAGCGGCTTCTCGGTGCGCAGGGTGCCGGCCGTGGCGGGGACGGGCCTCTGTTCGGCGAGCGAGCCCGCCAGCGCCAGGACGAACACCATCGGCAGGAACCGGCCCAGCAGCATCGCAAGACCGATCGTGGTGTTGAACCACTGCGTGTCCGCACTCAGACCGGCAAACGCCGAGCCGTTGTTGTTCGCACCCGACGTGAACGCGTAAAGGATCTCCGAGAACCCGTGCGCCCCGGAGTTGAGCATCGAGTTCGGCGGCGTGGGCAGAGCCATCGAGACCGCCGTGAACACCAGGACGAGCGCCGGGGTGATGAGGATGTAGCAGGCCGCGAACTTGATCTCGCGGGTGCCGATCTTCTTGCCCAGGTACTCCGGCGTACGGCCGACCATCAGACCGGCGATGAACACCGCGATGATCGCCATGATCAGCATGCCGTAGAGCCCCGAACCGGTACCACCGGGCGCGATCTCACCCAGCTGCATGCCCAGCATCGTGATGCCGCCGCCGAAGCCGGTGAACGAGGAGTGGAAGGAGTCCACCGCACCCGTCGACGTCAATGTGGTCGCCACCGCGAAGATCGACGAACCGCCGACCCCGAACCGGTTCTCCTTGCCCTCCATCGCACCGCCCGCGATGTCAAAGGCCGGGGCGCCGTGGTGGAACTCCGTCCACATCATCAGGGCCGTGAACCCGATCCAGATCGTGACCATGGTCGCGAGGATCGCGTAGCCCTGCTTGAGGGAACCGACCATGCGCCCGAACGTGCGGGTCAACGCAAACGGGATGACGAGGATCAGGAAGATCTCGAAGAGGTTCGTGAAACCGTTGGGATTCTCGAACGGGTGGGCACTGTTGGCGTTGAAGTAGCCACCGCCGTTCGTGCCCAGCTCCTTGATCGCCTCCTGCGAGGCGACCGCGCCACCGTTCCACTGCTGCGAGCCGCCCATGAACTGGCCGACCTCGTGGATCCCGGCGAAGTTCTGGATCGCGCCGCACGCCACGAGGACGATCGCGCCGACCACGGCGATCGGGATCAGGATGCGAACCGTGCCGCGCACCAGGTCCGACCAGAAGTTGCCGAGCTCACCGGTACGGGAACGGGCGAAGCCCCGCACCAGCGCAACGGCCACCGCGATACCGACGGCGGCGGAGACGAAGTCCTGCACGGCGAGACCGGCGGTCTGCACGACGTGGCCCATGGCCTGCTCGCCGTAGTACGACTGCCAGTTGGTGTTCGACACGAACGACGCGGCCGTGTTGAACGCCTGGTCCGGGTCGATGGACTTGAAGCCGAGCGAACCCGGCAGATTGCCCTGGAGACGCTGCAAGAGGTACAGGAAGAGGACGCTGACCGCGGAGAAGGCCAGCACGCCACGCAGATAGGCGGGCCACCGCATCTCCGTGTTCGGGTTGGCGCCGATGCCCTTGTAGATCCACTTCTCGACGCGCAGGTGCTTGTCGGAGGAGTAGACCCGGGCCATGTAGTCGCCCAGGGGGCGGTAGGCCAGGCCTAGCGCCACTATCAGGGCGAGGAGCTGGAGCACACCAGCGAGTACGGGGCTCATATCGGTGCTCAGAACCTCTCCGGGTAGATGAGGGCGAGGACCAGATAGCCAAGGAGGGCGACGGCCACGATCAGGCCGACGATGTTTTCGGCGGTCACAGCTTTGCGACCCCCTTGGCGATGAGAGCCACCAGCGCGAAGACCGCGATCGTGGTGACGACGAAGGCCACGTCGGCCATCGTGAGCTCCTGAATGAGGTTCGGAATTGAACTGACGCTTAGAGGAAACCCCCGTTCAAGACCGGAATCGCCCGCCCTTGACGCCTCCCATACGGCGGGGTGCGCGGCCTTGACGCATCCCATACGCCTCTTCACGCCAGGGTGACGTGGACCACCCTGGCCTGCCCGCGTTCCCGCAGCTCAGGAGACCGTGGGCTACCTCGCCGAGGCGCTCCTGAGCTTGCGCCAGTCCGGGGCCAGGACCGACCAGACCTCCTCGTCGTGCCGGACGCCGCGGTACAGGTAGCTCTCCCGCAGCACCGCGTCGCGGGCCATGCCGAGGCGCCGGGCCACATTGAGGCTCGCGGTGTTGCCGGCTCCCGCCACCCAGTCGACCCGGTGCATGCCCCGGACGTCGAAGGCCCAGTCGAGGAGGACACGTATCGCGCGCGTGACGATCCCCCGTCCGACCATCGTCGCCTCCAGCCAGCAGCCGACCTCGCAGTTCCCGGCCGCGGTGTCGAAGAGCCGGAACATCACCCCGCCGACGAGCGTGCCGTCGGCCCAGATGCCGTAGAGGCGACCGGTGTCGATGGCGGTCTTGTCCGCGTAGCGCTGGAGGAACTCGGTGGCGGACGCCAAGTCCGTTACGTGGTCGGGAAGTTCGACGAACCGGCCGATGTGCTCGCGGCCGCGGTCCATGTGGGCGAGGAACTCCTCGGCGTTCCACGGCTCCAGTGGCCGCAGCTCGACTCTGTCGTCACCCAGCGGTATCGCGAACATCCTGCTCCTTCGGTACGGGTTGCTGCCGCGCGGCAGCCTAGGCCGAAACCTCCCCACCACAGCGGCCATTTTTGGTCTAGACCTTGACAGGTCCAGACCAGGTTCGCTTGAGTGACCGGCACCCCCATGGCGGCGCCGGGCTCCCCAACTCGCGCCGCGCCGAAGGAGCGTTGGCATGATCAAACGCGTCACGAGTCTTGTCGCCACCCTGGCCGCGGTCAGTGCCGTGGTCGTCATCGGCCCGGCCACCACGGCATCGGCGGCCGAGTGCGCCGCACCCTGGAACTCGTCGTCCGTCTACACGGGCGGCGGCTCGGCCTCGTACAACGGGCACAACTGGAACGCCAAGTGGTGGACCCAGAACGAGACCCCCGGCACCTCCGACGTCTGGTCGGACCAGGGCGCCTGCGGCGGTGGCGAGACGAACCCCGGCGACCCCGCGCCGTCCGGCTTCGTCGTCAGCGAGGCCCAGTTCAACCAGATGTTCCCGAACCGGAATGCGTTCTACACCTACAGCGGACTGACCGCCGCACTCAGCGCCTACCCCGGCTTCGCCAACACCGGCAGCGACACCGTGAAGCGCCAGGAGGCCGCGGCGTTCCTGGCCAACGTCAGCCACGAGACCGGCGGACTGGTGTACATCGTCGAGCAGAACACCGCCAACTACCCGCACTACTGCGACAGCAGCCAGTCCTACGGCTGCCCGGCGGGCACGGCCGCGTACTACGGCCGCGGCCCGATCCAGCTCAGCTGGAACTTCAACTACAAGGCCGCGGGCGACGCGCTCGGCATCGACCTGCTCCACAACCCGTACCTCGTGGAGCAGGACGCGGCCGTGGCCTGGAAGACGGGCCTTTGGTACTGGAACACGCAGAGCGGACCCGGCACCATGACGCCGCACAACGCCATGGTGAACGGCGCCGGCTTCGGCGAGACGATCCGCTCCATCAACGGCAGCCTGGAGTGCAACGGCGGCAACCCCGGCCAGGTCCAGAGCCGCATCGACCGGTACAAGGCGTTCGCCCAGATCCTGGGCACCACACCGGGCGACAACCTGAGCTGCTGACACACGCCACCACGTGTGACGTGACGTGCCGCCGCCGGGCGGGCCTTGAATCGACCGGGTCCGCCCGGCGGTCTCGTCACGGGGCCCTTGGGCGCCAGGTGACCGTACCAAGTGACCAGTAGGGGAACGAAGTTGAACTAGCCGGCTCGCCGTTGAGCAGCTTGTCGACGGCCCTTTGGAGCCGGGCCCGCCGGGCCTGTGGTGTGAGCGCCTGGAGCAGCGGCAGGATCGTCTGGTAGCGCCCGGACCTGTCGAGTGTCTCGAACGCCTTCCTGGCCTCGGGTTCCGCGTCGAGCGCCGCGGCGAGGTCGGGCGGCACCGTCGCCGTCTTCTGCGACTCGTACGCTGCCACCCACCGCCCGTCCCCCTTCGCCCTGCGCACCTCGGCGAGACCGGGCTCGCGCATCCGGCCGGCGGCGGTCAGCATCGTGACCTTGTCGACGTTCACCCGGGACCACAGGCTCCTGGCCCGGCGCGGCACGTACCGCTGGAGGTAGTACCGCTCGTCGAGGGAGCGCCGCCGGCCGGAGATCCAGCCCCAGCACAGCCCGATGTCCACCAGCTCACCGTCGGTGACGGACGGGATGCCGGACCTCTTCTTGGCGACCTTGACCCACACACCTTCCTGCCGCGTGTGGTGCTCGCCGAGCCAGCTCTCGAACGCCTCCGCGTCCGGGAAGGCGATGATCTCCACTCCGTCGGCCCCGTACACCCCGCCCGTCCCGTCCATGGGGCGCAGCGTACCGCCGCCGCGACGACCATCAGTCCGAAATGTACAATTTAGTGGCGTTCAACCTATGGGTGGTCCTGTTCGCGAGGTGGCGTCATGCAGTCGTGTATGTCGAGGCATCGCAAGGCCGCGCTGGTCCCGGTGAGCGCCGCCGTCGCCTGCGTGACCGCTCTCGCGGGAGTTCCCGCGTTCGCGGACGACGGGGGCGATGCGTCGAAGCTGAGCGCGCAGCAGCTCGCCGACGACGCGAAGAAGGAACTGCTGGACGCGAGGTCCCTCCACATACTCATGAAGAACGACTCCACGGGACCCGCCGATGCCCAGTCCCCCGCGGCCCTCGATCTCGCCCTGGACCAGGACGGCAACTGCGCCGGATCACTGACGATGGGCACGGGCGGCGCCAAGGGCGGCACCGTCGAACTCATCAAACGCGGCGACGAGTTGTGGATGAAACCCGACACCACGTTCTGGAAGTCCCAGGTCACCGGCGGCGCGGGCGAGCTTGCGGCCCAGTACTTCAACGGGCGCTATGTGCACGGCAACGCGAACGACGGAATGCTCAAGAGCCTGGGCGACACATGCGACTTGAATGCGTTCCAGGCCCAGGTGGACGGCGGCCCCTCAGGCGCGCCCCCCGAGAAGCTGACCAAGGGCAAGGAGACCAAGGTGGACGGCACGGACGTCGTGCCGGTGAGTGGCAGGAACGACGGCAGTGAAGTCGTCCTGTTCATCACCGCGAAGGATCCGCACCGCCTCGTGCGTGCCACCGAGAAGGTGGGCGACCTGAAGACGACGATGACGCTCACGGACTACAACCGGCCGGTACCGACCGCGACTCCGTCGAAGGACGACTCCGTCGACGTGTCCGAGTTCCAGAACCTCTCCCCGAAGGCCACCCCACCGCTGGCCGCGGCGCCGGACCGGGTCATGTGGTGAACTGCCCGATCCGCGACCGGAGTTGAGCCGCACGACCTCGTAAAGGCCGTCAGCGACCGGCTCCGCCGAATCGGTCGTGGCCGGCCAGGACTTCGTCGATCACACGGTGGTTGGACGCGGCGCGTTCCGGGTCGGTGCCGAGTGACTCGGAGTCGAAGCCGTTCTGGGATCATCACGCCCGGAAGCCGTACGGCAACGGAATGTCCGTGCCCGCGGGACGCCGTCGCGACTACGGCCTGCGGCGCGGCTTTCCCCGCTTGGCGCCGCCCTTGGAACCGCCCTTGGGGCCGCCCTTTGCAGCGCCCTTCGGCCCGGGTTTGGTCCCACCCTTTGCACCGCCCTTGGCGCCGCCGCTCCGCGGGTTCTTCCCGGCGGCCGGCTTCTGCCGCGCCGCCCCGCTCTTGTCGGTACGCGCGGCCTTGGGCTGCGGCGGGGTCGCCGTACGGCCGCGTGAGCTGTTGACCGTCCGCCCGCGGACGATGCCGATGAACTCCTCCACCAGATCGGTGGTCTCGTCCTCCGGCCACGACAGCGCGACCTGGGACTCGGGGGCGTCGGTCACCGGCCGGTAGGTGAGGTCCTTGCGGTGGTGCAGGCGGGCGAGCGACTGCGGGACCACCAGCACACCGATCCCGGCGGCCACCAGCTCGACGGCGTCCGCCGTCGTCTCCGGGCGCTCGAACGCGGGCTCACCGGGAAGCTGCTCCCAGACGAGGGTGTCGTCGAGGGGGTGCAACACGGTCTCGTCGGCCAGATCCTCCAGGGACACCTCGTCGACCGCGGCCACGACGTGGTCCTTGGGGATCACCACGACGGTCGTCTCGACGTAGAGAGGGATCGCGCTGAGCACGGTCCGGTCCACCGGCAGCCGCACGAGGCCGGCGTCCGCCCCGCGGTCCCGCAATACGTCGGATGCCTCGCCGGCGGGCGTAGCGACGAGGGTCAGCGGAACGCCGGGCAGCCGCTCGTTCCAGATCCGCACCCACTTGGTGGGCGTCACTCCCGGGACGTACGCGAGCCGGAACGAAGGGGATACATCCGAGCCTGTCACTCCGCCAGGTTACCGGTCGTGGTCGGAGGTATCGCACACAGTCGATACCCTTGACACCATGACGTCGCACCAGACCACCCAGACCATGAAGCCCGCGACCGCGGCCAAGAAGCTGGGTGTGTACCTCGAGGCCACCCCCGCCGAGTTCCAGGAGGGTGTCGTCTCGCGCAGCGAGCTCAACGCGCTGCAGGCCGATCCGCCCGAGTGGCTCCAGGAGCTGCGGCTCAACGGTCCGCACCCCCGGCCCGTCGTCGCGTCCAAGCTCGGCATCTCCATCTCGGGTCTCGCCCGTGGCGGGATCACCGAGGCGCTCACCACGGAGCAGATCGAGGCACTGAAGACCGAGAGCCCCGAGTGGCTCCAGCAGGAGCGTGCCACCCAGGCCGCGGTCCGCAAGGAAGCCGTCCGTATCAAGGAGCGGAACGCGCAGCGCGCCGAGCAGTCCGGCGACCAGCGTTCCTGACCGCCCCGCCTGACCGCCGCACCTGACCGACCCGTCTGACCGACCTCCCCAGCTTCACCTCCGGCCTGTCAGGGCACGAACTCGATCTCGGGGAAGCGCGGGGACGGCCCGGACAGGAGGCGGCTGTCCCGGCCCCGCAGGTGGAGGTCGAAGAAGGCGCCCAGATAAGCCCGCTCGGCGGCTACGGCGCGGTCCGCGGCGATCGTGCCGATGGCATCGGTCATGGCGTCGACCACCTCGGGCGGGAGCTGGAGTGCTCTGTCCAGCTGTTGCATCAGCGGGGACAGATCCGTGTAGGTCTGGTGTCCGGACGCGCGCAGGCGCAGGCTCCGGCGCCAGCCACGCAGATGCGACCAGAACTCCTCCCAGGACGGGTCGTTCCCGCGGCCGTGGCTCGCGTTGCTCATCAGCAGGAAGGGCCGGTCGAGGCCCGTGGTGGCGACAGGCCCGTTGATACTGCCGTCCAGGTCGGCGCCCGCCATGATGCGGTGATCCGCCGCCATGACCTCCGCCGCCGTGTCCCCGCCGAGCGAGTGCCCGAACATGCCGGTCCTGCACAGGTCGAGCGCACCGCACAGGCCGAGCGGCAGCGGGCGGCCCTCGGCATCGGGATTTCTCCCCGCGTTCAGGCGGGCCAGCTCGTCCAGCACGAACCTGGTGTCGTCCTGGCGGACCCGCAGCGCCTTCGCGATGTCCTCGTCGGTCGGCCGGGCCGGCTGCCGGCCCGGTTCGAGACGTCCTCCCGGGAACTCCACGATGTCGCTCTCGTGCGTGTGGTCGATGGTGACGACCGCATGGCCGCGACTGGCCAGGTCCTCGACCAGCGCGGTGCCGAGGGCGCGCTGCGCGCGGTAGCCCGGGGAGAAGAGCACGACCGGCAGTCCGTGGCCGGACTGCTCGACGGCGGCGTTTGTGTACGCGTGCGTGAGCGGCAGATCCACGGTGTCCAGGGACGTGTGAAGCTGTTGGCTCACTTTCTGTTTGTACAGCGCCGCCGCCTCGGGCGGGAGCCAGGGTGCGCGTGCCCAGCCGTGCGTGAGGCGGGCCGGATACCAGAGGGTCACCATGAGTTCGCGGGGCGAGCGAGGCGAGCGGGACGAGCCGGGCGACCGGGGCGAGGTCCACGGGTCCTGGCGCGAGGGGTCGACAAGGTGCAGCTGCGTCGTGCCGATGGGCGCCCGCCCGGTCGGTGCGGGCAGCGTCAGCTGGACGCGTCCCTTCCGGCGACCTGCAGCTCCCTGCGTCGGGGCAGTGGCCGCGGAAGACGTTCGCGCATCGGCCGCAGCCGTCCCCGCGGTGGCCGCCGCGAGTGCGGTCGCTCCCATCACCGTCAGCACCGACCGGCGCGTCGGACGGCCCGTCATGTCGCTCATGCGGCTCCCTCACCGGCAGTGGAACGTGGGGCGGATCAGTCATCGACACTGGCATCGCGGGGGCGGCGGCGACAGGCCGCGAACACGATCTCAGGGTGCGGCCCGGGGCATCCCGGATCCCGCCTCCGGGATGGCCACCAGGGGTGACCTGTATGGAGACCGGCAAGGGCGTTCCGATGTCCGGGCAGCGCCTCCCCTACGAGTCGACGGACGCACTGGCCCCCGGCCTGGAGCGTCCGACGTACGCCTGGCCGGCCTCGCTGCCCACCGACCCGGACCAGCTCCTCGACGAGGTCTACGCCGGGACCCGGATCTGGGGCCAGGTCCGCGAGCCGCAGTGAGTGGATCTTCGACAGCGAGAGCCTCACCTGCCTCGGCTCACGCTCGTACCTGGACAAGGACGGCAAGGGCATGAAACTGGCGGGGACGAACGCGATCCTGCGCCGCACCGTCGTCGACAAGTCCGGCGCGATGCCCGCCGACACGACGGCCGACAGCTGACGGAGCGGCGGGGCGGCGGGCGGCTTCGGGTGCACCGCCGTTCGGCTCAGGCCCCCTCGGGCCGGTCCACCGTCTCCGCCCCGTCGAGCGGGCTGCGCTCCAGGAAGGCCGCCGCCGCGGGGACGGCCGTGCGCAGGCGCAGCAGTCCGGCGGCCGTCAGGGTGCGGCACACCGAGTCCTCCTCGGCCATGACGCGCTGGCCCAGACGGGCGTGGAAGTCGGCGGGCGTGAGGGCCGCGCCGGGCCCCGCGGACCAGGTGCGGCCCGCGGGTGTGGGCCGCGAGCCGTGGGCGCACACGGCCAGGCGCCCCGACTCCACGTACCAGAGGACCACGGGCTCCGCGCGGGGTGGCTCGACGGTCTGGCCGGCGGACAGGGACAGGGTGCCGAAGCAGTCGGAGACGGCCTGCGCGGCCTGCTCCTGCTCCCCGGCCCTCCCGAAGAGGTCGCTGTCCGTCAGGGGAACGGGCGCGGAGGGGTCGAGTCCGAGGCCGGTCAGGAGTTCGTCCTCGCAGGACTCGATGGCGCGTCCGAGGTCGGCGAACTCGTCCTTGGTGTGCGTGACGGGGCGCTCCGACGGGTCGGCGATCACCATGCGGATCCCGCGTTCGCGCAGGTCGTGGCCGAGGGCACGCAGAAGGTCGGCGGCGACGGGTTCGATGCGGCCGACCCGTGCGAGGTCCAGGACGAACCAGCGGGCGGCCTTCGGGAGGTCCCGGGCCGCGCGCAGGGTCTGTTCGGCGGTGGCGAAGTCCAGGTCGCCCTGGAGGACGTGGACGCGGATGCGGTCGGGCCGTTCGTCGAGTGCGGCGCGCTGGTCGCGCGGGCGGTGGCGCAGCGAGCGCAGTGGGCCCGGGTCGAGGGAGCGCGGCGGCAGCGGACGGCCGCTGCTGCCGGTGGCGCGCATCAGGTGCAGCCCGAACTGTTCCGACAGGAGGTGGCAGGCGGCGATGGCGCGGACGCTGTTGCCCTTCTCGTCCAGGGGCGGGCTGAACACGCCGATGCCGAACTGGCCGGGCAGCGCGACGCCGATCCCGCCCGAGACTCCGCTCTTCGCCGGCAGGCCCACGCGCAGCATCCACTGCCCGGAGGCGTCGTACATCCCGCAGGTGGCCATGACGGCGAGGACGTGCTGGGCGTGGCGGGAGGCCACGACCCGTTCGCCGGTGAGCGGGTTGGTGCCGCCGCCGGCCAGGGTCGCGTGCATCACGGCGAGGTCGTCGCAGGTCACGAGCACGGAGCACTGACGGAAGTAGACCGCGAGCTGCTCCTCCACGTCGCCGGTGAGCGATCCCGCGTTGTGCATGAGGTAGGCGAGGGCGCGGTTGCGGTCACCGGTGGCGCGCTCGGAGGCGAACACCGCGTCGTCGACGGTCAGGTCCCGGCCCGCGAAGGCTCCCAGGCCGGCCAGGATGCGGGCGAAGCGCTCGTCGGGGTTCGCTCCGGCCACCAGCGAACTGGTCACGATGGCACCGGCGTTGACCATCGGGTTGGGCGGGCGTCCGGTGCCGGGTTCGAGGCGGATCGAGCTGAACCCCTCGCCGCTCGGTTCGGCGCCCACGCGCGCGAGGACCTCCTCCAGGCCCTGGTCGGCGAGCGCGAGCGCGAAGACGAAGGGCTTGGACACGGACTGGACGGTGAACGGCACCTCGCTGTCGCCGCAGCTGTAGACCTGCCCGTCGAGCGCACACAGGCTCAGTCCGAACAGGTCCGGGTCGGCCCTGCTCAGCTCCGGGATGTACGAGGCCGGCTCGCCCTCCGTGAGGTCGCGCAGCCGGATGCGGACGCGGTCCAGGAGCGCGGCGAGGGGATCGTCCGGCGGCTTGTTGTGCCTCACACCGCAATCGAACACCACGGCCGGACGATGCGCCTTCCCAAGCGGGCAACGGGTGCCCGCGGTGCCCGAGTCAGATCCGGCTCCCGGACGCGGTGTCCGAGGACAGACGCTGGGCGAGGTAGATCGGGATGACGGACAGCAGGACGAGGACGGCGGCGACGACGTTGACGACGGGGGCCTGCTGCGGGCGCGCCATGTTCGAGAAGATCCAGACGGGCAGTGTCTGGATGCCGGGTCCGGCGGTGAAGGTCGTCACGACGATCTCGTCGAAGGAGAGGGCGAAGGCGAGCAGGCCGCCCGCGACCAGCGCGGAGCGCACCAGCGGGAACGTGATGTCGAGATACGTGCGGAAGCTGTGCGCCCCGAGGTCCATCGCGGCCTCTTCGTACGACCCCGGCATGCGCCGCAGCCGGGCGATGACGTTGTTGAAGACCACCACGATGCAGAACGTGGCGTGGCCGACGATGACGGTGAACAGGCCGAGGCCCACGCCGAGCGGTTCGAGGACCGTGCGGAAGGCGGTGTTGAGGGCGACGCCGGTGACGATGCCGGGCAGCGCGATCGGCAGGACGACGACGAAGGAGATGGCGTCGCGTCCGAAGAACCTGTAGCGCTGGCAGGCGAACGCGATGAGCGTGCCGAGGACCAGGGCGATGGCGGTCGCGCCGAGCCCCGCCTTGACCGACGTCCACAGCGCGTCGCGGGCGCCGGAGCTGTGCCAGGCGTCGGCCCACCAGTCGAAGGTGAGCCCGGGCGGCGGCCAGCCCGAACTGCGGTCCGGGTTCAGGGAGTTGATGAGAACCAGGAGCAGCGGGACGTAGATCACCGCGAAGCCGAGCGCGGCGGCGATGCGCAGGGTGATGCGCGCGGGGCGGGAGAGATTCATCGGAGGGACCTTCGCTGTGCGTGATCCGGAGGGTCGGCGGGGGCGGGCGGCGGCCCGGGACGTCAGGGGCTTCGGAGGTACCGGAGGGCTCCGGGCGTCACAGGCTGCTGAGGGCTCCGGTGCGGCGTACCGCGAGCAGATAGAGCACGATGATCACCACGGGCACGGTGCCGAGCGCGGCGGCGAGCGGCAGGTCGAGGGTGATGTTGGAGTAGATGAGGTTGCCGATCAGCTGGGTCTTGCCGCCGACGATCTGTACGGCGATGTAGTCGCCGAGGCTGAGCGAGAAGGTGAAGACCGAGCCGGCCGCGACGGACGGCAGGATCATCGGCAGGACGACGGAGCGGAAGGTGCGGCCCGTGCGGGAGCCGAGGTCGGCGGAGGCGTCGAGGAGGCTGTCCGGGAGCTGTTCGAGTCCGGCGTGGATCGGCAGGATCATGTACGGCAGCCACAGATAGGTCAGGACGAGGACGGTGGCGGTGAGGCCGTAGCCGGGCCCCTTGAGGCCGAGCGGTCCCAACACCCAGTCCAGCAGCCCGCCTTGGGCGAGGATGAGCCGCCAGGCGTACGCCTTGACGAGGTAGCTCGCCCACAGCGGGGTGAGGATGGCGACGACGAGGAGCGGCCGCCACCGCGGGTTCGCGATGCGGGCCGTGTAGAACGCGATCGGGAACGCGATCAGCACGCACAGCGCGGTGACCGCGAGGGCGACGCCGACGCTGCGCAGGGCCACCTGCCGGTAGACGTCGGTGGTGAACAGCGCCGTGAAGTTGTCCGTGTTCCAGATCTTCACGACGTTCGAGGTGAAGGAGTCCGTGGTCCAGAACGCGGACAGGAACAGGACGGCGAGCGAGCCGAGATAGGCGAGGACGAGCCAGGCCAGTGGTGCGGAGAGCAGCAGGGACAGCTGTAGCCGGGGGCGGCGGTACAGGGCCCCGGCGAGCCGCCGGACGGGTCCGGCGGCAGGCGCGGTGTCGGTCATCGGCGGCAGGTCCTAGCCCTTGATCTCGGTCCAGGCCTGGACCCACTTGGCGTACGGGACGCACTTGGTGTCCGTGCGGCCGTCGATGCACTGGGCGATGGGCGTGGTCCAGAAGTGGACGTTCTTCCAGTACGCCTCGTCGGCCGCGTGGTACGTGGCGCAGTGGTTCTTGTCGGCCGTCAGGTCACAGGCCTTCGCGTTGGCGGGCGCCTCGCCGAAGTACTCGGCGACCTGCGCGTTGGCCTTCGGCGAGATGATCCAGTTCATCCACTTGTAGGCGCAGTTGGGGTGCTTGGCCTTGGCGGAGAGCATCCAGGTGTCGGACCAGCCGGTGGCGCCTTCCTTGGGCAGGACGCCCTTCACGGGGACCTTCTCCGCCTGGGCGGTGTTGAGGATCACCTGCCAGCTGGTGCCGACGACGGAGTCGCCGCTCTTGAAGGCGGAGACCTCCTTGAGGTAGTCGCTCCAGTACTCGCCGACGTTGGAGTTCTGCGCCTTGAGCAGGGCGACCGCCGCGTCGAACTGCTTCTGGTCCAGGGCGTACGGGTCCTTGATGCCGAGGGACGGCTTGGACTTCATCAGGTACAGGGCGGCGTCCGCGAGGTAGATCGGCGAGTCGTACGCGGTGACCTTCCCCTTGTGGGCGGAGGCCTTGTCGAAGACCGCGGACCAGGAGTCTGGCGCCGGGGAGACCTTCTTGGTGTTGTACATGAGGAGGTTGGCGCCGCGGCCGTGCGGGATGCCGTAGGCGACGCCCTTGACCGAGTTCCACTGCTGGTTCTTCAGCCCGGCGAAGACGTCCTTGTAGTTGGGCACCAGCTTGGTGTTCACGGGGGCCGCGTCACCCGAGGCGATCAGCCGCAGCGACGCGTCGCCGGAGGCGGAGACCGCGTCGTACTGGCCGGTCTTCATCAGGTTGACCATCTCGTCGGACGTGCCCGCGGTCTTGGTGTTGACCTGGCAGCCGGTCTGCTTCTCGAAGTCGGTGACCCAGTCGACCTTCGGGTCGTTCGAGCCGTCCTCGGCGTAGCCGGCCCAGGCGATCAGGTTGACCTGGCCCTCCGACTTGCCGAGTGTCTTCTGCGCGGAGAGCTTCGGCGGGGTGAAGTCGCTGCCGCCGGGCGAGGATCCGGCGGTGTCCGAGGAACCGCAGGCGGAGGCGAGGAGCAGGGCGCCGAGCGCGGCCACCGCTCGGGACGTTCGGGTCAGTCGCACGGGGATCTCCACGGGGAGGGGACGGGCGGGCGGTAACGGTCGTACGGGGTCTGCGGCGACGCGTGCGTGGCGTGTGCGTATGTGTGTGCGCGTGCGTCAGGAGCGTGGCGGGCCGGGGGTCAACTCGCCTCGGGCACCTGGAAGTTGTGCCGCCGGTGCCACTGGAGTCTGACCCGGGAGCCGCGCAGGGCGGCCACGTCCTCGGACGAGGTCTCCAGGTTCTGCTGAAGGGCGGTGAGCCGGCCACCGGCGTCGAGGTCGACGAGGAACCGGGTCGCGTCCCCCAGATAGACGACCTCCGCGACGGTGCCGGTCGCGCTCGCATGCTCCGGCTCGGCGGCGGCGGACTCCTTGAGCACGTGGATCTTCTCCGGGCGGATGCTGTACGTGGCCCGGTCCCCCACGACCTGCTCCGCAGCGTCGCCGGACAGCAGGTTCGAGGTGCCGACGAACCCCGCGACGAAGGGGGTGGCGGGACGCTCGTATATCTGGGCCGGGGTGCCGACCTGTTCGACGCGGCCCTGGTTGAAGACGGCGATGCGGTCGCTCATCGTCAGCGCCTCCTCCTGGTCGTGCGTGACGAAGACGAACGTGATGCCGATCTCGCGCTGGATCGCCTTGAGTTCGACCTGCATCTGCTCGCGGAGCTTGAGGTCGAGTGCGCCCAGCGGTTCGTCGAGGAGCAGCACCTTCGGGCGGCCGACGAGGGCGCGGGCCAGGGCCACGCGCTGACGCTGGCCGCCGGAGAGCTGGGAGGGCCGGCGCCCGCCGAAGCCTTCGAGCTGCACGCTCGCCAAGGCCTCCCTGGCCCGCGCGAGGCGCTCGGTCTTGGGCACCTTGCGGACCTTGAGGCTGTAGGCGACGTTCTGCTCCAGGGTCATGTGCGGGAACAGCGCGTAGTCCTGGAACACGGTGTGCACGTCGCGCTCGAAGGGGGCCCGGCGGGTGACGTCGGCGCCCGCGAGCTCGATGGTTCCGGCGGTCGGGGCCTCGAAGCCCGCGATCATCCGGAGCACCGTGGTCTTGCCCGAGCCGGACGGCCCCAGCATCGAGAAGAACTCGCCGTCCGCGATCTCCAGGTCGACCCCGGCCACGGCCTCCGTCCTGCCGAAGGACTTGCGCAGGCTCTGCAGCCGGATGGCCATTCCCTCCATGGGCGGGAACCTTTCTGGTGCTGTCGGGAGTTGACGGTAAACATATGAAGCCATAGTTCTAATTTCAAGGCCCCGCTAAGGTAAAGGCTGTGCCAAGTGGCAAGGTGGTGACCGTGAACCGAGACAAAACCGGCGTACGAAGAGCCGTCTTCACACCCGTCGACACGCTCGCCCGCGTGGACGCCGTGGTGCGGCGGCTCGGTGACGCCATCGACCTCGGGCTGCTCGCCGAGGGTGAGCAGCTGCCCGGCGAGAGCGACCTCGCCGCCCAGCTCGGCGTCTCCACCGTGACCCTGCGCGAGGCGCTCATGGCGCTGCGGCAGCGCGGCCTGGTCACCACCCGCAGGGGCCGCGGCGGGGGCAGTTTCGTGACCGTCCCCGACGGCCCCGCCGAGGACCGGCTCCTCGCCCGCCTCGCCGACTGGAGCACCGAGGAACTGCGCGATCTCGCCGACCACTGGGCCGCCGTCTCCGGCGCCGCCGCCCGTCTCGCGGCCCGGCGCACGGAGCCCGCCGATCTGAGGCAACTGCAGAGGTCTTTGGGAGAGTTGATGGACGCCAAGGACTCGGGAGCCCGCAGCCGCATCTACGGGCGCTTCCATGTCGAGCTGGCCGCCGCCGCCCAGTCCGCCCGTCTGACCAGGGAAGAAGTCACTCTGCAGACCGAAGTCGGGGCGCTGCTACGGCTCGTGCTGCACGACGACGGACTCCTCGCGGACGCCGCGGACCGTCACCGTGCCGTGATCTCGGCCGTGCATGATGGGGCGGACGACCGCGCCAGGGCCCTGGCCGAGGAATGCGTGCAGACCTCCATGGCGCGCCTGATCGAACTCCGCCTCGGCCCGGCCGGCGGCGCGAGCGGTCCCGGTCCGAAGGAGGCCCCCGATGGGCAGCAACCCCCGTCCCGCAAACGCCGGATCGGCGCTGCTTGACGACCGGCCGGCAGCCGAGGCGGCCGCCCGCGTCCGTGACGCGCTCGAAGGGGTCTTCGACGCCGTCGGCGCCACCGCCGTGGACATCGGGTCCGTGCTCTCCTCCGTCGCCGCGAAGGGCCGCCGCCCGGTCACGGACGACCTGACCGCGCTCCGCCCCGGGCTGCACACCCGGCTCGACCGCTACGGCCTGGTCTCGGGGATCGGCTTCGTCGCGGCGCCCGGCCTCCTCGACGACGTACCCGCGTGGCTGGAGTGGTGGCAGCGGACCGCGGACGGGGCCGTGCAGCCGCTGCTGCTCGACCTGGATCCGCAGCGCTCCGCATACTCGGACTACACCCACTGGGACTGGTTCACGCTCCCCCGCGACACCGGGCAGCGGGCCGTCGCGGGCCCCTACGTCGACTACCTCTGCTCCGACGAGTACAGCCTCACGCTCTCCGCGCCCGTGACGGTCGGAGGGCGCTTCATGGGGGTGGCCGCCGCCGACGTCTACCTGCGCCGCTTCGAGTCCGTCGTCATGCCGCTGCTCCAGCGCCTCCCGGGGCCCGCCCGTCTGGTGAACGCGCGCGGCCGCGTCGCCGCCTCCACGGACCCCCGCCACCTCGTCGGCTCCCTCAGCAAGGGCCCCGACTTCGCCGCGGTACTGGCCGGACCTGCGGAGGGCACGGACCACGACGGGCTGCGCCTGCTGCCCTGCGACGGCGTCCCGCTGATCCTGGCGACGGCGACGTCTTCCACCATGCGGCCGTAGACCCAAGTCCTGTTCCCTCAGGCACCACCCGGCGCGCGCACCGCCGCCGCGACGGCGCTGTAGGCGCGGCCGTCCACCACGTACTCACCCAGGGGCCGCATACCGAACCCGTCCACGTGGACGCGCCAGGAGGGCCGGTTCGTGGACTCGATGAACGCGACCACCGCGTCGGCCCGCGCCGCGGCCTCCTCGACGGCCATGGTGAACAGGCCGCGCGCCACCCCGCGCCCCCGGTAGGCCGCGTCGACGACCACGGGGCCGTAGAGCAGCCAGCGCACCTCGCTCAGCGGCCGGCCCTCCCAGCGCAGCGTGTCCTGCGCCGCGAGCAGGCCGACGACCGGTGGCGGCGGTGCGGGCAGTTCGTCGGGGCCGGAGAGGGCGAGCAGACCCGCCACCTGCCCGTCGTCGTCGGCGACCAGCAACGTCCCGGCGGCGGCCATGGCACGGAGTGCGGCGGCGTCGAAACCCCCTTGCACGAAGCCCTGTTCGTCCCGCTGACGTTCCGTCAGGGAGTCGCGGTGATTGGCGGCGAAGAGCGCGGCCATGGCGGGAGCGTCGGCCTCGTTCGCCCAGCGATAGATCATGGAACCGATCTTGACACGGCAGGCCCGGCACTCACGGCAGCGGCTATCCCAGGAACGAGGTCACCGTCTCCGTGAAGCGATCGGGGTCGTCGATCCACGGGAAGTGGCCCGCGCCTTCCTGGACGACCGGTTCGGCGTGCGGGAGCAGCTCCGCGACGGCGGCGGCGACCCGGGGCAGCGGGCCGCCGTCCCGCTCGCCCGCCAGGACCAGGACCCGCGCGTCCCACCCGGCCAGGGCGGCGCGGGCCACGGCGGGGTCGAAGGCTCCGGGGGACGCGTAGAGGTCCGCCGCCTGCTCGTTGGTCTGCTCGACCTCGCCGGCGGCGTGCGCCTCGGCGGCCGCGTCCCAGCGCCCGTAGAAGAACGGCACCGCCGCGTCGAAGTCGGCGTCGGTCGCGGTGCCGTCCCAGACCCGTCCGTACGCCTCACGCGCGGAGGCGAACCACGGTTCGTCCGCGCGCAGGGCGGCCGCTTCGAGTCGGTGCTCCGTGGTGAAGTCGACACCCAGGGCGCGTGCGCGGGCGGTGACCATCGTGAGGGTGCGGACGCGCCGGGGGTACCTGGCCGCGTAGAGCAGCGCGAGGTCACCGGCCGCCGAGTGCGCGAGCAGATCGATGCTCTCCAGGCCGAGTTGGACGCGGAGCGCCTCGACGTCGCCGACCTGCCGGTCGCAGCGGTACGTGGACGGGTCCGCCGGGACGTCGGAGTCGCCGGTGCCGCGCAGGTCGAGCAGCACAATGCGGCGCCGCTTCGAGAGCCCGCCGAGATCGCCGAGGTAGGCGGAGGCGCGCATGGGCCCGCCGGGCAGGCAGATGAGGGGCTCGCCCTCCCCCACGACGTGGTAGGCGAGCCGGGTGCCGTCGGGTGCGGTGAAGGCGGGCATGACGTCATCCTCGGGTCCGCGCGCCGATCATGGCAAGCGGATTGGCGACCGCTCGGCGGGGCCGGGAGTCACCGGCGGGGATCCGGTTCGGGTAGGCGCGTGAACTCCCGTACAGCTGAGGCGAGTTCAGTCGGCTGATCCAAGGGGACGAGGGTGTAGCTGTCCTCGATCTCGACCAGTCTCCCCTGCGGGAGGAGTTCGGCGAGGCGCCGCCCGTGGGCGAGCGGCATCACGCGGTCGTCGCGCGCCCAGACCACGAGCGCGGGCCGGTCGAACGCCGGCAGGCGCTCCGCCGCCCGGAGCAGGACGCGGGTGTCGGCGAAGACCGCGCGCAGCATCCGTACGGCATCGCGGCGGATCTCCGGCTGCCTGACGACCGGCCTCATCCACCGGCCGGTCGCGGCGCCGCCTCGTTTGGTCAGCCACCCGAACGCGACCGGCAGCCGCCGCACCGCGCCGATCCGCATCTGCTGCATGAACAGCCCGAACATCCGTGGCGACAGCTTCCCCGCGAGAGCGAGCGTCCTGCCGGTCAGCCCCGGCGGAAGGTTGTCGAACGCCTCGCACGAGACGAGCACCACGCGGCCCACGCGCCCGGCGGCGCCCTCGGAGATGACCAGTTGGACGAGCGCCCCGCCGGTGTCGTTGCCGACGAGGGTGACGTCGCGCAGGTCGAGACGGTCGAGGAACTCGACCACGAGGCGGGCGACCCCGGGCAGCGACAGATCGGCGTCGTCGCGCATCGCGCGACGGTGCGCGCCCAGGGGCAGCGTCGGCGCCACGCACCGGTGCTCGCCGGACAGTTCCGCGATCGGCCCGTCCCAGAGCGAGGCGTCCATCATCAGGCCGTGCAGGAAGACGGCCGTGGGGCCACCACTGCCCGCGTCCGCGTCCGCCCGCCCTCCCGTGTCCTCGTACTCGACGGTCCCTGCGGTCAGTTCGATCTCCCTCATGACCGGCTCCGGGCCGAAGGATCAGCGGTGACGGCGGCGCCATGGCCGGCGGGTGGCGTCTCGTCGGTCAAGTGGCGCTGCAGAAAGGCGAGTTCGGCCTCCACGGCCGGTTCGTGCGCGTCCATGAAGGGCGCGTAGTGCCCGCCCGGCAGGTGGACCACCTCTGCCTGCGGTGCTCGCCGCGCCGCGTCGACGGCCGGCCCCGGCAGGGCGGACCGGTCCTGGTCGCACACGACGACCAGCAGGGGACACCGCGCCTTGGACGCCTGGCGGCCCGGCCGGTAGAAGCTGAGGCTCAGCGCCGAGCGGGCGGCGACCTCCTGCTGCCAGTCCGGGTAGCGGATGCCCGGGTTGAGCGCCCGGTCCCCCTCGTTCCCGTCCGGCGTGGTGAGCATCGCCACGGTCCCGGGCGGACCGGCGAGCGGCATCAGCAAGGGCTTACGTCCGACGAGACCACCGGCGGCATCGAGGAGGCCCCTCAGGGTGAGCCGGAGCATTCCCCACGGCGTCTGATACGCCATCGCCCTGCGCGAGGCCACGGGGCCGTCGGCCAGCGGAGTCTGCGCGATCGCCGCCGCCAACTGCGGTGCGCGCGCCGCGACTTGGAAGATGTGACCGCCCGAGGCCGAGAACCCCCAGGCCGCGACACGTGCGGGGTCGACCTCAGGCAGGGCCGCGGCACAGGCGATCGCGGCCCGCCAGTCGGCGAGTTGCTCCTTGATGTCCAGGATCTGGCGCGGCGCGCCCCCGCTTTCACCGAAGCGCCGGTAGTCGAAGGCCAGGACGCTGAACCCGGCGGCGTGGAAGCGCGCCGCGAACGGGTCGGCGCCCGGCTCCTTGGTCACCCCGCCGCCGGGCGCCATGACCACGCAGGCACCGTTCGTCCCCGGGTGGTGCCACGCGGCGCATTCGGTGCCGCCACTGGGGAATCGGACTTTCTCCCGCTCCATGGACATCCGCATGACCGGCCTCCGAGTGGACCCGCGTGGATCCGAGTGGATGAGAAGCACCCTCACCAAAAGTGAACCACGTGGTTCACAAACTGTCCACGGACTCCGCCCACGGGGTCCGGCCGGATCGGGTGCCGCCCGGGCGCCGCGGTCACACCTCCGCGGCCTCCTCCCGCTCCAGCGCGCGGGCCAGCGCCTCGAACCCGGCGGCGACGCCCTCGGCGTCACCGCTGGTCCGCGCGTCCACCAGAAAGCCCCGGAGCGTGGCGAGGACCATCTCGGCGACCTCGAGCTTGCGACGGTCGGACCAGTGCCCGGGACACACGGACAGCAGCGTGGGCAGATACTGCTGCGACGCCTCGCGGCCCAGCGCCGCATGGCGGTCCGGGTCGTACATCGCCAGCCCGATGGCCTGGTCGAGCACGCGCGCCTCCGCACCCACGAGGATCGGCCAGACCGCGCGCACCCAGTCCGCCAGCGTCCTGCGGTTGTGGCCCTCGGTGGCGGCGGCGAGCGCCTTCGCGATGCGCCGCTCGCGCAGCTGGACGATCGCCTGCGTGAGCAGGTCGTCGGCCCCGTCGAAGTGGTACAGCAGCACCTTGTGCGTGGTGCCGGCCGCTCGCGCCGCGCGCCGGAGCGAGAAGTCCACGAGTCCGTTGACCTCGAGGTCATCGGTGACGAGGGCGAGGAGTTCCCGCCGCCGGGCTTCGCCGCGCGGCGACCCGGCCGACCGCCGGTATCCCGCCCGACCCGGTGAGCCGTCGTCGGCAGGGGTGTTCACATCGGCGGCTTCCATGGCCGGTCCTCCTCGCGCAGCGAACGCTCGGGCCGACCTTAGCCCTCGGGGGACGGACCATGATCAAGCTCAGCCGCAGG
Source organism: Streptomyces sp. NBC_00009 (assembly GCF_045040855.1). NCBI lineage: Bacteria > Bacillati > Actinomycetota > Actinomycetes > Kitasatosporales > Streptomycetaceae > Streptomyces > Streptomyces sp. NBC_00009. Next base: position 7,783,642 of record NZ_CP108312.1, on the reverse strand, counting down.
TCTCACTGGGGCCCTGGTCAGCGAGGGAGCGCCGCCACCGGTCGCGGGCGCCGCAGCAGCCACTGCCAGAAGCCGCGGCGGGGCGGCCCGGGCAGCCGTATCGCGATGCTGCCGCCGTGCACCTCACCCGCCATCTGGATGCGCAGCCTGACCGGTGTCGCAGGCTCGGGCCGCGCCTGTTGGCGCACGCTGCCGCTGCGTACGGTGACGTCGTCGACATCGGCGACGACGTCCGGCGGCACGAGCAGCGTCACCGACCCGCTGCGCACCGCGACCTCGATCTCCAGAGTGGGCGCCGCGATGACGGCCTGGGTGAAGTCGAGAACGACGGAACCGCTCTTCGACTCGATCTCCAGACGCCTCGGGACCACCCAGCCGCCGTCCCGCTTCGCGCTCGCGCTGTCGACGACGATCCGCGACACGTCTTTCGGAGCGGCGGCCGCGACCCCGGCGGCCCACGCGGGACCGGCCTCCGGCAGGTCGGCGAGCAGGGCCGCCAGCTCACCGTGGGTACGGGCCGTCAGCGCGGCCTCGAGCCGCTCGTCCAGCTCGTCCGCGGTCAGCCGGCCGTCACCGGCGGCCACGGTCAGCCGCTCCACGACCTGGTCGCGCTCCTCGTGCGACGCACGCAGTTCGCGGCGGTCTGGCACCATTTCACCGGGCATGGACGCACTCTAGTGGCGTGGCCGCCACCCGTGGAACCGGGCCCGAGCGGCCACCCGCGATCGGCCCGCCCCCGTCAGGAGTCCAGTACCGCCGCGACGCCCTCGATCTCCACGAGCTGGTCGTGGTACCCGAGCACCGTGACCCCCATCAACGTACTGGGGACGTCGTGGTCGCCGAACGCGTCACGCACCACCTCCCAAGCCGTCACCAGGTCCGCCTGGCGCGTGGACGCGACGAGGACGCGGGTGCTGATCACGTCGTCGAGGGTGGCGCCGGACTCGGCGAGCGCCGTCCGCATGTTCTCGACGGCCTTGGCCGCCTGTCCGGCGTAGTCGCCGACGGCAGCCGTCGAGCCGTCCTCGTTCAGCGGACAGGCCCCCGCGAGGAAGATCAGCCGCGCTTCGGCGGGAGCCGTCGCCGCGTAGGCGTACTCGGCGACGTCGGACAGCGAGGACGAGCGGATCAGCGAGACGGCGCGGGGCACGTGAATTCCCTCCGGAGCGGGCACGACGGGCGGTCATCCTCGCAGGGAACTTCGGCAGGCGCCCCTGAATTTCCCGGCGCGGGGGCGCACAGGTGGCGAACAGCCGCCGTCATCGTCACGCGAGGTGAAGAATGGACGAGAGGGGCAGACCACCCTCAGGACGGAGCCGGGCACCGTGGGGACGAGCGAGCACAGCGATGCCACCGAGCAGCGCTTCGACGCGGCGGACGCCGCGCCGGTGCTGCTCGACACGCACGGAGTGGTGTCCGGCTGGTCCGGCGGGGGCGAGCGGCTGCTGGGGTACGCGGCCGCCGAGGTGGTGGGCCGGAAAGTGGTCGAGCTCCTGATGCCCGAGGACGCGGCCCGTGTTCCCGCGCTCGCCGAGCAGTGCAGGCGGGGCGGCGGATGGTCGGGGATCCTGACGGCGAAACACCGCAACGGCCACCCGGTCCCCCTGATGGTGCGCGTAGTCGAGGCACAACTGTGCCCGGATCCCGAGCGCTGGATCGCGCTCGTGACGGACCTGGCGCGGGCGCCCGGATGGGAGATGAGCCGCTCCGTCCTGGAGCAGATGGCCACACGTTCCCCCCTGGGCATCGCCATCGTGGACACGGACCTGAGGTACGTGTGGTCGAACGACGCGCTGGCGCAGTTCGGCGGCGGTCCGCCGCAGGACCGTATCGGCCGCAGGCTGGCGGACATCCAGCCCGGGCTCGACTCCGAGCGGCTCGAGGCGAAGATGCGGCAGGTCCTCGAGACGGGGGAAGCGGTCGTGGGCTACGAGCAGGTGGGCCGCGTGCAGTCCGCGCCGCACCGCCAGTGCTGCCACGCCATGTCGTTCACTCGGCTCAACGACGGGAACGGGTACCCGCTGGGCGTGTACTACACGGCGATGGACATCACCGACCGCTATCTGGCCCGGCAGCGGCTCGCCCTCCTCGACCGGGCCGGTGAGCACATCGGCCGGAGTCTGGACGTCGTACGGACCGCGCAGGAACTGGCAGACGTGGCGGTGCCCGGCCTCGCGGACTTCGTCGCCGTGGATCTGCTGGAGTCGGTGCTCGCAGGGGCCGAGCCGACGCCGGGGCCGCCGAGCGACTCGGCGATGGTCACGCTGCGGCGCGCGGGCCACGGGTCGGTGCGGGACGGCGTCCCCGAGACCGTCATCCGCATCGGGGAGACGGCCCGCTACCGCCCGGAGTCACCCCCCGTCCGCGTCCTGACCAGCGGCGAGTCCTGGCACGAGGAGCAGCTCGACCCCCAGGCCGAGGACTGGGTCGCCACCGCCCCGGGCCACCCGGCGGCAACCCTCGTGGGGCTCGGGCTGCACTCGATGATGATCGTGCCGATCCGCTCGCGCGGCATCACGATGGGCGTCACCAGCTTCTTCCGGCGGGACCGCCCCGACCCGTTCGACGCGCAGGATCTGGCGCTCGCGGAGGAGTTCGTCGCCCGGGCCGCGATCTGCGTGGACAACGCCCGCCGCTACACACGCGAACGCGACGCCGCGCTGGTGCTTCAGCGGAGTCTGCTGCCGAGCCACCTGCCCGAGCAGGACGCGGTGGACGTCACCGCCTGCTACCGGCCCGCGGACGAGCTGACGGGCCTCGGCGGCGACTGGTTCGATGTCATCCCGCTGTCCGGCGCCAGGGTCGCCCTCGTCGTGGGTGACGTCCCCGGCCACGGCATCGACGGCGCCGCCGCCATGGGACGGCTGCGCACCGCTGTCCAGACGCTCGCCGATCTGGACCTGCCGCCGGAGGAGGTGCTGGCCCACCTCGACGACCTGGTCAGCAGGGGCGCGCGTGAGGAGGACGCCCGCAGCGCGATCCAGGCCGTCGGCTCCAGCTGTCTGTACGTGGTGTACGACCCGGTGAGCGGCCAGTGCGCCATGGCGAGCTCCGCGCATCCCCCGCCCGCGCTCGTCACCCCGGACGGCACGGTCTCCTTCCCCGACCTCCCGATCGGGCCGGCGCTCGGCACGGGTGGTCTGCCCTTCGAGGCGGCCGAGTTCTGCCTCGCCGAGGGCACCGTGCTCGCCCTGCACACCGACGGACTGCTCGCCGTCGACCCACGGGAACCCGGCCGCGAGCCCGAACTCGACGCGGGGAGGGAGCGCCTGCGCAATGCCCTGGAGCTGCGCGACCCCTCCCTCGACGGCCGCTGCGTGGCCGTCGTCGACGCGCTGGTGCCCGCGCGCCCGAACGACGACGTGGCCCTGCTGATGGCCCGCACCCACCGCCTGGGCGCCGGGCAGGTCGCCTCGTGGGACCTGGAGAGCGACCCGGCGGTCGTCGCCGAGGCACGCAAGAAGGTCACCCGGCAGCTGTCCGAATGGGGGCTCGACGAACTCGCCTACACCACGGAACTCGTCGTCAGCGAACTCGTCACCAACGCGATCCGGTACGCCTCCGGGCCGATCCGGCTGCGTCTGATCGTCGAACGGGCGCTGATCTGCGAGGTGTCCGACGCGGGCGCCAGCGCTCCGCATCTGCGTCACCCCCGCACCACCGACGAGGGCGGGCGCGGCCTGTTTCTCGTCTCCCAGTTCTCCCAGCGCTGGGGAGCGCGCTACACCCTCGACGGGAAAGTCATCTGGGCCGAACAGTCCCTCACCGAGCAGACGGACGAACCGCTCTCCGATACGGACGAACCGGCCGCCGGGACCGACGGACCGCCCCCGGAGACCACGCGCTGAAGCAGCGCCGCGCCGGCGCATCGCCGGGAACGTCGGTCGGCGAAGAGGTCGCCCGATCGCCGACGGCGGGGCGTAGATATGCAGTTGACGTTCGGCGATGCGCACGATTTCCTGCTGCGATGACTGATCTCCGCATTGAGAAGGTGCAGGGCGACGCCCTGATCGAGGACTGGCGTCACGTCCACAACCTGATCATCCCGGCCGACCCGCTGTCCCTCGACGACGTGCGCGAGCGGGTGGGGCGCAACCATCTGGAAGTCGCCTTTCTCGGCGACACCCTCGTGGGCTGCACGACGGTGCGCCCTCCGACGGACGACACCGCCACGGCCACGGTGATCGCCCGCGTGCTCCCCGGCCACCGCCGGCAGGGCTTCGGCGAAGTGCTCTACCGGCACGGCCTGGAGCACGCGCGCACCCTGGACGCCGCCGTGATCGAGACGGTCATCCTGGCGTCCAACGTGGCCGGGGTGCGGTTCGCGGAGAAGCACGGGTTCGTGGAAGTGGAGCGATACGTGCTGCCGGAGGACCCCGCCCTCTGGTTCACGATGCGACTCGCCGAGGACGGGCTCACCTGAGTATTCGTCTATCTTGGCGCGTATGCAGTCCTACACAATCGGCCAGGCCGCCCGGCTCCTGGGCGTGAGCCCGGACACCGCACGCCGATGGGCCGATGCGGGCAGAGTGGCCACCCATCGTGACGCGGGCGGGCGGCGGCTCATCGACGGCAGCGACCTGGCCACCCTCTCGGTCGAGGTCGCCAGGACCGGCGGCGAGGACGACATCTCGTACACCTCCGCGCGCAACGCCTTCCCGGGCATCGTCACCGCCGTGAAGCTGGGTGACGTGGCGGCCCAGGTGGAGATCCAGGCGGGCCCTCACCGGCTGGTGTCGCTGCTCACGCGTGAGGCCGTGGAGGAGCTGGGACTTGAGGTGGGCGCGGAGGCCACCGCCCGCGTGAAGTCGACGAACGTGCACATCGACCGCGCCTGACGTCTGCGGGCGGCGGCCGCCTCATCAGCCTCAGGAGTCACCGGTCGCCGTGAACTAGGAGTGCGCGCCCGCGCCGGCCGGCGCACCGCCCTCGCGGACAGCGAGGATCCGGAGATGTGCGGGGTCATGCCGTGATGCGGCATCGTCCGCCAGGGGTGGTCCGCCGGCGCGGGCTGCGGGTACCGGACATCGCCCGCGTATCCCGCCAACCGGCCGCTGCGCAGGGCCCGGTCGCGCGTCCCGCACGCCCGCCTCGCGCGCCACCTTCAAGAGCGCCTCGGCCAGGACGGACTCACGGTCGTGCCGGGCGGTCGGGGGTCCGGTGTGCCGTTGGTGCTCCCGCCGTGTCACGCCCACGACGCGTAGCCGCCGTCCACGCGGATCGCGTTGATGCCGCTGATGTGCCGCGCCCCGCAGCGGTCCTGGGGCAGGACGAGCTGGGCTCCGGCCCGGTCGAGGGGCGTGTCGTCGATGGTGACGGCGAGCAGGACGGGGGCCGCCCGAAGTCCGGGTCGATCTCCGCCCAGGACAGCAGGGCGTGATGGCCGTCCGCTCCGGTCACCGCGATCAGGAACCGCAGCCGGTCCTTGCGGCGGACGGGGTCGAAGCCGGGCCCGGCGTCATGCAGGACGTCGTGCAGCAGCGGGCCCGCGAAGCTGTGCTCCTGGACGCCGCTGGTGGCGCACTCGAAGCTGACCCGGGCCGTGTGCTGGGGCCAGTCGAGCAGATCGGGCACCGTCAGCCGGGCCGGGCGCGCGACATCGCCGGTCAGGGCGAGCTCTGCCACCGGATCGGCGGCCGTAAGGGATTGACGCACGGACTACCACCTCCCGAATGACCGTACCCGGCCCGCGGCCGCAGCACTCTCATACAAACGCACATGCCTACCCCCGTCCGCACATGATCCAGCTCATGCGATGCAACAAGAGACTTCCCCCTAGCATCTGCGGCAGTATGATCCGTGCATGCGCACCTACCGGATCGGGGAGGCGGCCGCCTTGATGGGCGTCAGCGCCGACACCCTTCGGCGCTGGGTCGACGGCGGGAGGCTGCATGCCGAGCGTGACGAGCTGGGCCGCCGGATCATCCCCGGGGCGGACCTGGCGTCCTTCGCCCGACAGCTGCACCGCACCGAGCGGACGAACAACGGATCCTCGGCGCGCAACCGCCTTTCCGGCATCGTCACCGAGGTGATCCTCGGGGACGTGTCGGCGCAGGTGGAGATCCAGGCCGGGCCCTTCCGGGTCGTGTCCATGGTCAGCCGGGAGTCGGCCGAGGAGATGGAGCTGGAACCCGGTGTGCCTGCCGTCGCCGTGATCAAATCGACCAACGTGGTCGTCGAACGTCCTTGAAGTGTCCGCCGGACGCTTCGCGGAGAATCAGCCCGATTCTTCTCAAGAGAGCCCTAGGGAGTAACCCCGTGATGACCCGTTACGCGCGCCGGACCCGCCGGACCGTGCAGGTGACCGGCGTAGGCGTCGCCGCGCTGCTGGCGCTGAGCGCCTGCTCCTCCGGCTCGGACTCGTCGTCCAAGAAGGGCTCCTCCTCGGCGTCCAAGGACTCCGCCAAGAAGGTCACGGGCACGGTGACCGTCTTCGCGGCGGCCTCGCTCAAGGAGAGCTTCACGACCCTGGGCAAGGACTTCGAGAAGGCCCACCCAGGTACGAAGGTGACGTTCAGCTTCGGCGGCAGTGACACCCTCGCCGCGAGCATCACCGGTGGCGCGCCGGCCGACGTGTTCGCCGCCGCCAGCCCCAAGACGATGGCGATCGTGACGGACAAGAAGGACGGGAAGGGCACAGCCACCGCCCCGTCGACGTTCGTGCGCAACCAGCTGGAGATCGCGACCCTGCCGGGCAACCCCGACAAGGTCGCCTCCCTCAAGGACCTCACCGAGTCCGGCCTCAAGGTCGTGCTCTGCGACAAGACGGTGCCGTGTGGCGCCGCCGCGCAGAAGGCGCTGGACGCCGGCAAGCTGAAGCTCACCCCGGTCTCGTACGAGCAGGACGTCAAGAGCGCCCTGACGAAGGTGGAGTTGAAGGAGGCCGATGCCGCCGTCGTCTACAAGACCGACGTGGAGGCCGCGGGCAGCAAGGTGGAGGGCGTCGGGTTCCCCGAGTCCGCGAACGCCATCAACGACTACCCGATCGCTCTCCTGAAGGACGCGCCCAACGCAGAGGCGGCGAAGGAGTTCATCGCGCTCGTGCAGTCCCCCGAGGGCCAGAAGGTCCTGACGGCGGCAGGGTTCCTCAAGCCGTGACCGAGCTCGACAAGTCCGGCGCCGCGGCCGAGGTCCTCACGGGTGGCGACACCCGTGGGGCCGGGCCGCGGCGTCGGCGTGCCCGGCCGCACGCCCGGGGCCGCGGGGTGCCTCTGCCGCTTCTGGTGCCCGCCCTCGTCGGCCTCGCGTTCCTGCTGCTGCCCCTGGTCGCCCTGCTCGTACGGGCCCCTTGGCGCAGCCTGCCGGAGCAGCTGACCAGTCCGGAGGTCTGGCAGGCCCTCCAGCTGTCGCTGATCTGCGCGACGGCGGCCACGGCGGTGAGCCTGGTCCTGGGGGTGCCGCTGGCCTGGCTGCTCGCGCGCACGGAATTCCCCGGGCGCGGCTTCGTCCGGGCACTGGTGACGCTGCCGCTCGTACTGCCACCGGTGGTGGGCGGTGTGGCCCTGCTGCTGGCCCTCGGACGCAACGGCGTCGTCGGGCAGTTGCTGGACTCGTGGTTCGGGATCACGCTGCCGTTCACCACGGCGGGGGTCGTGGTCGCGGAGTCGTTCGTGGCGATGCCGTTCCTCGTCATCAGCGTGGAGGGCACGCTGCGGGCCGCCGATCCGCGGTTCGAGGAGGCCGCCACGACGCTGGGCGCCTCCCGCTTCACGGCGTTCCGCAGGGTGACACTGCCGCTGATCATGCCGGGTATCGCCGCGGGTGCCGTGCTTGCCTGGGCGCGCGCGCTCGGCGAGTTCGGCGCGACCATCACGTTCGCGGGCAACTTCCCCGGCCGTACGCAGACCATGCCGCTGGCCGTGTACCTGGCGCTCCAGAACGACCCGGCCGCCGCGATCGCCCTCAGCCTGGTGCTGCTCGCCGTGTCGATCGCGGTCCTCGCGGGGCTGCGGGACCGCTGGATGACGGCGTCATGACCGGCCCCGCCCTCCCCCACACGGTCCTCGCCGGACCGTCCGACCACCGGATGACCGCCTCATGACGCACATCGACCACGTCACCGGTGGCGTCCCTGCCGACGACGTCCGCGCCGACGGCCTGGACGCCCACCTCGTCGTCGACCGCGGCACCTTCCGCCTCGACGTCGCGCTGCGTGCCGCCCCCGGCGACGTGGTCGCGCTGCTCGGTCCGAACGGCGCCGGCAAGACCACAGCCCTGCGCGCCCTGGCCGGGCTCACGCCTCTGACGGGCGGTCATCTGCACCTGGACGGCGCTGCGTTGGACCGCATAGCGCCCGAGTCCCGGCCGGTCGGCGTGGTCTTCCAGGACTACCTCCTCTTCCCGCACCTGAGCGCCCTGGACAACGTCGCCTTCGGCCCGCGCTGCCACGGCGTGTCCAAGGCCGAGGCGCGTGAACAGGCCGCGAAGTGGCTGGACCGCATGGGCCTCGCCGACCACCACGGCGCCAAGCCGCGCCGGCTGTCCGGCGGCCAGGCGCAGCGCGTCGCCGTGGCCCGCGCCCTGGCCACGCATCCCCGGCTGCTGCTCCTCGACGAGCCGCTCGCCGCACTCGACGCGCGCACCCGTCTCGACGTACGCGCCCAACTCCGGCGCCACCTGGCTGACTTCGAGGCCGTCGCCGTACTGGTCACACACGACCCGCTGGACGCGATGGTGCTCGCCGACCGGCTCGTCGTCATCGAGCACGGCCGCGTCGTCCAGGAGGGCGCCCCGGCCGACATCGCCCGTCATCCGCGTACGGACTACATCGCCCAGCTGGTCGGCCTCAACCTCTACAAGGGGCAGGCCGACGGGCACGTGGTGCGGGTCGGCTCCGGGCCGGACATCGCGACCAGCGAGGAGCTGTCGGGACCCGCCTTCGTGGCGTTCCCGCCGATCGCCGTGACCCTGTACCGGGACCGGCCCACCGGCACCAGCGCCCGGAATCTGTGGCGGTGTCAGGTCGCCGGTCTCGAGACGCACGGGGATCAGATCCGCGCGGACCTCACGGGTGAACTCGCGCTCGCCGCCGACCTCACGACGGTCGCCGCCGCGGAGCTGAACCTGCACCCGGGCGCGCCGGTCTGGGCCACGGTCAAGGCGACGCAGACGCACGCGTACCCCGCCTGACGCCGCACCCCCGAGCGCCCCTGTCAAAGTGGGCGCCTCGGACCTGCCATGCACTCACGTCCCCTCGCCTTGCAGATGCGACGGGCCTCACCCGCAGCCGCACCCAACCCGACTACGGTGATGCCTACGCAGGCGCAAAGCCTGACATTCCATACTTTTTCTGTGAGGCGTTCCGCATGAGCCTGAGCATCCGCAATCAGCTTCCCGGCAGCGTTACTGGCATCACCGCGGGTGAGGCCATGGCGACGGTCAAGGTCCGCCTCGACGGCGGCCAGGACATCACCGCGGCGATCACCCTGGATGCCGTCAAGGACCTCGGCCTCACCGAGGGATCCGCCGTACGCGCCCTGGTCAAGTCCACGGAGGTCTCCCTCACCACCGGCACGGTCGAGGGGCTGTCCATCCGCAACCAGCTCGCCGGAACGGTCGACGACATCGCCACGGGCGGCGCCATGGCCTCCGTCAAGGTCAGCGTCCCGGGCGGCGAACTGACGTCCGCCATCACCAAGGACGCCGTCACCGACCTGGGCCTGGCCCCCGGTACCTCCGTCGTGGCCCTGATCAAGTCGACCGAGGTCTCGCTCGCGACCGCGTGACGGTCGGGCGTCGATCGGTACCTGACCGAGGAAGCGTGGCCAGCAGAGGGGGCGCCGCCCGGACGACCGTCACATATTGATCATGTGTCCGGCCAGCCCGTGCACCGCCTCCTTCACCGCCTCGCCGAGCGTCGGGTGGGCGTGCACGTTGCGGGCCACCTCGTGGACGGTCAGGTCCCACTGCTGAGCCAGCGTCAACTCCGGGAGCAGTTCGGTGACTTCGGGGCCGATGAGGTGGGCGCCGAGCAGTTCGCCGTACCGGTTGTCGCTGATGACCTTGACGAAGCCCGTCGGCTCACCGAGGCCGTGGGCCTTTCCGTTCGCGGAGAACGGGAACTTCGCCACCTTCACGTCGAAGCCGAGCTCGCGGGCCTGCGCCTCGGTCCACCCGAAGCTGGCGATCTGCGGCTGGCAGTAGGTGGCGCGCGGGATCATCGTGAAGTCGACCTCCATGGTCTCCGCGCCGCCGATCGTCTCGGCGGCGATCACGGCCATGGCCTCCGCCGCGTGCGCCAGCATCAGCTTCGCGGTGACGTCGCCGATCGCGTACAGGTGGGGCACGTTGGTGCGGCCGCGGCCGTCGACGTCGATCGCGCCGCGCTCGGTGAGCCGTACGCCGGTGTTCTCGAGCCCGTATCCGGTGGTGCGAGGCGCGAAGCCGATCGCCTGGAGGACCTTGTCGGCCTCGATCACGCGCTGCTGCCCGTCCTTGGAGACGGTGACGCGCACCTTGGCCGCGGGATCGCTGTCGTCGATGGATTCCACCCGCGTCCCGGTGTGCACCTCGATGCCCAACTTCCGGTACTGGCGGGAGAGTTCCTTGGACACGTCGGCGTCCTCGGTCGGCACCATGCGGTCCAGGAACTCGACGACGGTCACCTTGACACCGTAGTTGTGCAGGACGTACGCGAACTCGACGCCGATCGCTCCGGCGCCGGCGATGACGATGGACTCGGGGAGCGTCTCGGAGAGGATCTGCTCCTCGTAGGTGACCACGCGGTCGCTGAGGGCGGTGCCCGGTAGGAGGCGGGTGGTGGCGCCGGTCGCGATGATGCAGTTCCCGAAGGTGACGGTCTCAGTGCCACCGGCCGTGAGGTCGATCCGGAGTGTGTGGTCGTCGGTGAACGTGCCGCGGCCGTCGTACTCGGTGATGCCGTTCTTCTTCATCAGGTAGTGCACGCCGGCGACCCGGCCGTCGGCGACCTTGCGGCTGCGCCGGTAGGCCTCGCCGTAGTCGAAGCTGACCTGTCCGTCGACGTGGATGCCGAAGGTCGAGGCCTGCTGCGTGAAGATGTGCGCGAGTTCGGCGTTGCGCAGGAGCGCCTTGGACGGGATACAGCCCACGTTCAGGCAGACACCGCCCCAGTACTTCCCCTCGACGACCGCGGTACGAAGGCCCAGCTGGGTGGCGCGCACGGCCGCGGTGTAGCCACCGGGCCCGGCACCCAGGACGACGACGTCGTAGTGCGTGGTACTCATGGAGCGTTCCTGCCGTTTCGGTGAGACTCGAGTCTGGCGCTGGCGTGCACGACGGTACGTCCGCACGCCCGGTCCGCGAGGATACGCAACGCCAGCGCCTCCCGGGTCTCCGAGCCGTCACGCCCCCGGGCGAAGCTCAGCCCCGGCACGGGCTGCGCTTCATCTACTCCACCTCGATGCCGAAGTCCTGAACGAGCTGCTCCAGGCCCCCCGCGTAGCCCTTGCCGCCCAGGACGAAGTCCCAGTCCCCGTTCGGTCTGCGGCGGAAGGAACCGAGCACCAAGGCGGTTTCGCCCGGGCGGCCGTCGGAGACCTCAAGCCGTCCCAGGTCGGCCAGCCTCGGGTCGAGCAGGCGGATGCAGGCGTCCGTGAAGCCGGAGAGGTCGGCGTCCGGATTCACCTCCGGGTCGATCGCGGCGACGAGCACGAACCGGTCGGCCTCATCCGGCAACTCGTCGAAGGAGACGCAGATGGCGGCCTTGTCCGGTGCGGTCGGGGGCAGAACGCGTACGGAGCCGTCCGCTGTGTGCGGGTTGTTGTAGAAGACGAAGTGATCGTCACTGAGGATGCTGCTGCCACGGCAGACGAGAGCACACACATCCAGGGCGACGCCTCCGGTCCACGACATGCCCAGGATGTTGTAGTCGTCGGGCAGTCGAAAGTCCACAACCGTCGGAGTCGGCTGCGCTGCCGGGCGGCGGGCACCATCGCCCAGGCGCCCTCGTAGCCCGTGCCGATGCAACAGGTCGACGAGTTCGGTGCCGGAGATCAGTTCCAGCGGCTTGCCGTTGGCGAAGGTGTGCGAGCCCGGGCCGAACCCTGATGTCGTCACGAGGACGCCCTTGTTGGCGCCGGCGTCCTGCACGGTTCCGTACAAGTCGCGGACGGCGGTGGGCGGCACCGTGTTGCGGTAGCGCTTCACCTGCACGACGATTTTGCCGCCCCGGATCGGTGTCGGATCCAGAGCGTCGACGTCCACCCCTCCGTCGTTCGAACGTTGAGTGGTGACCGCCTGCATACCCATGGCCCGGAAGAGCTCGGCAACGAGATCCTCGAAGGCGATCGGATCCATGTCGTACAGGTCGGGTTCCTCGTCACTGCCATGCATGACGACGCGGTTTCCGACCTCCTGCGGCCGGCGACCGGGCCGTACCGGCGTGAGCTGATCGGGGCGGGCGGAGAGTTGCCCACGTAATGCGTCGGACAGGCAGCTGCCGGCGTCCACCTGGGCCAGGTACAGGTCGCGGAACGCTGCGCCCGACGTCATGACGGTTGCCAGGTAGATGTGGCCCGGTCGGCCCGTCGTGGGGTCGTGCCCGTCCACGAACCCGTTCAAGGTCACCGCCTCGAGCGCGCCCATCTCGTCCGCGGCGAAGAGTTCGTGCAGGACGAGCAGCATGCACTGCGCGAGAACTTCCCGGTACAGAGCCCGACGTTGGCCTACTGGGCGGGCCGTCTCCTTGTCCTGGTCCAACCCGGACATGTACCGAACGGACTTGACCTCGGGGACGACGGTGTAGGCGGGCAGCTCCCAGTCCAGCACCAACTGGCGAGCCGCCGAGTCGTACGCGGCTGCCACCTGACGCGGGAAACCCTCCGGCCATGCGGTCGAGGCGTAAAGAGCGGCGGAGAAGTACTCGACCACGGAGTCGGGTTCGCGGCGCCTGACTGCATCGGTCAGTTCTTCGATGCCTGCGTTGTGCCGGCGCACATCGGCCAGTTGGGCATCGGCCCACTGCTGGTACTCCCGCTGGTACGACGCCAGCTGTTGCTGCCGTTGAGCCTCCGCCGCCTGGGCCGACTGCCAGTCCCTCTCGAAATGCGCCCGAGCCTCGGCCTGCGCCTGGGCCCGCCGAGTGGCAGTCCACCCGCTCTGTGTTCGGTAGTGATTGAAGTCCGGCATGGGCACGGGCTGCGCCAAGGGGCCTGGAGCGAAGGGCTGGACATCCTCAGGGCGCATGAGAGAGGGAGTCCTGAAAGGCGGAGCCTGACAACCCGAGGCGAGAAGGCCCTGCAGCGACGTGACTTGAGCGTCCAGTTCCTCAGTGCGGCGCAGGGCCTCCGCCTGCCGGTACTCGCGGTGGTTCTGGATCGCTCGCCGTTGATAGGCACGTGCTTGTTGCGCTTCCTGCCTCTGTCGTCTGGCTTCGGCCTCCATCTGGCGCTGCTGTTGCCGCTGCATTTCGGCCCAGACGCCGACCGAGCCACTGGAGCGTCGACTCATGTGTTGCAGGCCCTCCCCAAGGCGCTCCGGTTGTCCCCACAACCAGTTGTAAAGGGACGACTGTATCGAGCGATACCCATTTCGCATATCCACTCGTCAAGGCCGACCGCAGCGGGGCTCCACCGGTCAGGTGCCGGTCGGGCAAGCACGTGAGTCGGACTGCAACTGATCGTCGGCATATGCTGTGGCCGCCCGGAGGAGGGGCCATTCACGTGAGTGCACAGCTTTGCCCCTTGTGCGGGTCTGAACCGATTGCCCATCAGCAGCCGGCGTGCGGCTGCGCGACGTCCGCACCGGCGGCGTCGGCGAACCCGGTGTTCGGGCAGGTGGCCCCGCCCGGTCAGTCCGCCGGGACGGTGGCCCAGGAGGATCTGCGGCTCTTCGAGGGGCCGGTCGGCGACGGGCCGGCCGTCGAGGGCGTGCCGGTCCGGGCTTCGGAGCATGTCGTCGCCGCCGGTCGTGGTCGTCGGCCACCGGCGCGCCTCCAGCGCCAGTGGGTGATCGTCGGGACCGCGGTGTTGGGTGTCGGGGCGGCCGCCGTCATCGCCGTGGCCAGTGGCGCCTTCAGCTCCGGGAGCGCCCCGAGCCAGACGGTGTCGGCGGCGGACGATTCCGCCATGCCCGCGCCGTCCGGATCCGTCTTGTCGCGGTCGGCGGCCTCTTCTCCCGAGAACGGCGGCGCGCACGCGACCCGCTCCCTCAGCCCGTCGTCGTCGGCGGCCTCCGGAACGGCGTCGGCCTCGGCGACCGCACCCGCGTCCGCCTCGGCGAAATCCTCCGCCGCGACGCCTTCCGCGCCCGCACCCACGGCGTCTTCCGCCGCCCGCCCGGTGTCCGGCGCCCGAGTCCTGTCCACGGGCAGCCACGGCGGTCAGGTCAAAGACCTCCAACGACGGCTGACCCAACTCAACTTGTACACGGGGCCGGTCGACGGCAGTTACTCGACCGATGTCGCGGACGCGGTCCACCGCTATCAGGTGGCCCGCGGCATCGACGAGGACGCCGGTGTGTACGGTCCCGAGACGCGGGCCGCGCTGGAGTCGGAGACCCGGCGCGGCTGAGAGCATGGCCAGCCATCGTCGTCCCTTACCACGTGAGGAAGTTGACCCGTCATGTCATTCGTGCCCGCCGATCCGACCGTGCTTCACCCGATGCCGGGGCAGTCGCGGGTCGTGCTGCTCAAGCCACTGGTGACGTCGCCGTTGATCGAGGTCGGTGAGTTCTCGTACTACGACGATCCGGACGACCCGACCGCTTTCGAGACGCGCAACGTGCTGTACCACTACGGGCCGGAGAAGCTGGTCATCGGGAAGTTCTGCGCGCTCGGTGAGGGCGTGCGGTTCATCATGAACGGCGCCAACCACCGTATGGACGGCCCGTCGACGTTCCCCTTCCCCATCATGGGCGGTTCGTGGGCGGACCACTTCGACCTCATCAGCGGGCTGCCCGGCAGGGGCGACACGGTGGTCGGGAACGACGTGTGGTTCGGCTACCGCACCACGGTGATGCCCGGCGTGCGCATCGGACACGGGGCGATCATCGCCTCGGGTTCCGTGGTCGTCGACGACGTGCCCGACTACGGGATCGTCGGCGGCAACCCGGCCAAGCTCATCCGCCGCCGCTACTCCGACGAGGACGTCGAGCGCCTGCTCACCCTCGCGTGGTGGGACTGGCCCACCGAGCACCTCACCGAGCACGTGCGCACCGTCATGTCCGGCTCCGTGGACGCGCTGGAGGCCGCGGCCCCGAAGCTGCGGTGACCGGGGCGGCGGGCATCGCTTCCAGCACCTCCCGTGTGTGCGCGCCCAGTTCGGGTGCCGACGTGCGGAAGGTGTCCAGGCCGGACCCGAAGCGGACCGGGAAGCGCGCCTGCGGCGCCGGACCGGAGGCCTGGGAGAACAGGTTTCTCGCCGTCAGATGCGGGTCGTCGAGGAGCTGTTGGGCCGCGGTGAACACGGGTGCCCATGGCGCGCCGATCCCGGTCAGCGTGCGCTCCCACCACGCGTAGTCGTGGGCGGCGAACACCGCGGTCAGCAGGTCGTGGACCTTCTCCTTGGCGGCCGTACGGGCGGGCCGACGGTCGTACGCGTCCGTGTCCAGGCCGGGGAACTCCGTACCCAGCGCGGTGCGGAGCTCCCGCCAGAACTTGTCCTCGAACGTGGCGAGCGAGAGCAGCCGTCCGTCGGCCGTGCGGAAGACGTCGTTGTCGCCCTGCACGAGCCCACTCTTCAGCGGATCCCCGGCATCGGCCAGGGGCAGCGCGAACAGGGCGCACCAGCCGGCGATCGATTCGGTGAGGGAGACGTCGATGTGCTGCCCCTGTCCCGTGGCGGCCGCGCCCGCGATTGCCACGGTCAGTGCGAACGCCGCGTGCATCGCGCCCGCCATGTCACCCACCCGCACGCCCGGCCGGGTGATCTCCCCGTCGATGCGCCCGGGGACGGTGAAGAACCCGGACAGGCCGAGGAAGTTCAGTTCGTGGCCGGGCCTGTTCGCGTACGGTCCCGTCTGGCCGTATCCGCTGAGGGAGCACAGGACGATGCGCGGGTTCGCCTCGCGCAGGACGGGATAGGAGAGGCCGAGCCGGTCGAGGACGCCGGGGCGGAAGCTCTCCACCACCGCGTCGGCGGTGCCGACGAGGCGCAGGAACTCGGCCCGGTGCGTGTCGTCGCGGAGGTCGAGGGTGACGGAGCGCTTGTTGCGGTTGAGAGCCTCGAACAGTGCGGGGGCCGAACGCGCGGGATCCCCGCCGTCGGGCTCCTCGATCTTGATGACATCCGCGCCCACGTCGGCGAGCATCGAGGTGGCGTACGGCCCCGGCAGCAGCCGCGACAGGTCGAGCACGCGCTTGCCGGTCAACAAGGACCAGTCCGGCGGTCCACCGTGCGCATCGCTGACGGGCTCGGCCTGCTCGGCCGTTTCCGGGTCCTGTTTTTCAACTGCCATGATTTTGCAGCTCCTTGGTGGAGGGTTGGGGAATGTGACGCGCCGGCGTCGGGTCACAGGCCCGTCGCCAGCGGAAGGACGAGAAGGGCCGGGGGCAGTACCAGCGCCGCGGCGACGGACCAGGCCATCAGCCGCCGGAAGACGCGCGGCGTGTCCGCCTCCTCGGTGTTGGCCAGAATCAGGCCGCCGCCCAGGTGGAGGGGGCTGATCGCCACGGCGCCGATCGTGGCGCACACGGCGATAAGCAGCACGGTGAACTGCGACCGGTCCGCGTGCGGCAGCACCGCGGCGGCCAGCGGGACGACTACGCCGAGCACGGCGACCGTGGAGGACTCGACCGTCGCGAAGAGCGCCGCAAGGTAGGAGACGGCGAGGACTGCCAGGAGGGTGCTGTCGATGCCTCCGAGGTGTCCCGAGAGTGCCTTGAGCGTGCCCGTCCGCTCCAGCACGCCGACATACACCATGATGCCGCTGGTCAACAGAACGACGGACCAGGGGAGTTCGGCGACCACACGCCGCGTGTCGGGCCGGAAGACCAGCTGGAGGATGAGGCCGGTCAGGAACGCCACGAAACTCACGGACACCCCGAATCCCAGTACCGCGATCACGAACACGCCCAGGCCGATCAGCGACCCGGTCTCGTACGGGGTGGCCGGCGCGGCGCCTCGCAGGACCGGCACCTCGCCCTCTTGCGCGGCGGCCCTGCGCACCCGGGAGTCACGCACCAGCCGCACGCCGCCCAGGGCGAAGAAGGCGATCAGCGCCAGGACCAGATTGAGTGCCGCGAGCCCGGCGAACAGCATCGCGGGCGAGTAGGCGGCATCGAGCTTCCCGGCGAGTTCCTTGACGAGCGCGCCCCACGGCGACAGCGGCGAGAACCCTCCGACACCGGCTCCGCCGCACGCCACGACGGCCATGAGGACGGGGTCGATCCCCCTGATACGGGCGATGCGCATCGCCATCGGGAGCACGACGGCGACCGTCGCGCTGGGCAGCGTCCCGATGGCGCTCAGAGCCGCCGCGACCAGGAACATGCTCCAGGGCAGGAACCAGTCGCGTCCTCGGGACAGACCGAACATGAGATGGACGAGGCGGTCGATGGCCCCGCTGCGCTGGGCGTGGCCGAACATGTACATCACGCCGAGGATCAGGACGACGAGGTCTGCGGGGAACCCTGCGAGCACTTCCTCCTTGGGGATGCCGGCGATCGCCGACATCACGAACGCCGCGGGCAGCACGACGAGACCCACGTTGACGTCGCGCCACATCGCGAGGCCGAACGCGGAGACGAGCAGGACGATGGACAACACCTCTGGCACGGACATGCGGGCTCTTCCCGTGGGCAGCTCTTCAATACCGGACAAGTTGTTCAGTATCTTGCGATGAGACCAGCAATGTAGGTCAAGGTGCCGTCGCCACTCAAGAGGGAGGGGCAGGGAAGAGCAGAGGAGAAGCGCCGCCTCCGGGGCAGCAGTCGGCCCCGCCACCTCGGGAGGTGGCGGGGCCGACGAGGGTCTCCGCGCGGGGGTGCGCCGTGCGGCGCCGGGGTCACTCGGGCACGTCGAAACCGCTCGCCCAGTAACGGCCGCGCAGTGCGAGGTCGAGCAGCATCCGCACGACCTCCTCGGCGGGCGCGGGGGGCGTCTCGCTCTCGGCCCACCACCGCAGCACGGCGACCTGCTCCCCGACCCAGACGCGGGCGAGCAGTTCCGAATCGATGCGCGGCTTCACGTCGTTGCGTTCGGCGCGGGCGCGGAACTCCTGCGCGGTGTTCGCGGCGCACACGTCCGTGAACATCCGGAGCGGCTTTCCGTCTCCCTCCCCTCGCAGCACGATCCGGTACAGGTCACGCTCGTCGCGCGCGTGGCGGAGCATCTCCAGGAGGGGCTTCCCCGTGAAGCCCACCGCGCTCCCAGCGACAGACGGGGCGAGGCGCCGGCCGAGTTCGTCGAGGAGGTCGGCGGTCACCCGCGCGAACAGGGCGTCCTTGTCCTTGAAGTGGCTGTAGAAGGTGGCGCGGGCGACGTCGGCGCGCTCCGTGATGTCCTCCACGCTCAGCGCGCTGAAGCCGCGCTCCAGGACGAGTTCCACCAACGCGTCCGCCAGGGCGCGCCGCGTGCGCCTGGTCCTTCTGTCCTCAGCCATCGCTGCCTTCCACGTCTTCCGCCGTCGTCGGACTCACCGTCTCCGGGCCCGCCTTCACGTCGGCCCCAGTCTAGGAGAGCCTTGACAGCCAATGCGTTAATGAACAGGCTGTCTGCTATTGAACAGACTGATCACAACGATCAGAGTGTCAATCTTCCGGCTCTGGAGTACGTCGATGAACCTCGGCACCTATCTCTCCCGCAGCGCCCGCTACTGGCCCGACACCACGGCCCTCGTCTGCGGCGAACGCACCTGGACCTACTCGCGACTCGACAGCGAGACCAACCGTCTGGCATCCGCCCTCATCTCGCGGGGCCTGCGCCCCGGTGACGCGGTCGCCTCGCTCGCCTGGAACAGGGGCGAGCTCGTGGAGGTCGAATTCGCCCTCTACAAGGCCGGGTTGACCAGGGCGCCCATCAACGCCCGGCTCGGCCGGGGCGAGATCGAGCACATCCTGCGGTACGCGCCCGTACGCGTCCTGGTCTTCGACGCCGCGCACCGCGAGGACGCGCTGGCGGCGATCGCGGCGGCGGGCACGGGCTGCGTACCGGTCCTCCTGGACGACACCTCACCCGAAACGGATACCGCCACCAACACCTCGGTGACCGTCCGGTACCGCGACCTGCTCGCCGAGGGCAGCACCGAACCGGTCACCGTCGACGTGTCCGAGGACGACGCGTGCGTCCTCAACTTCACGTCCGGGTCGACCGGAGCGCTCAAGGCGGCCGTCCAGAGCGTCGGCAACCGCCTGGCCAACATGCGCAAGCAGCTGATGAGCGACGAGTCACGACCGGGGCCCACCACTCGCTACCTCGCGTGCGGTCCCATCACCCACGCCACCGGCATGGGGCTGCTCGCGGGTGTGTTCGGGGGTTCGACGACTTACATTCTTCCCGCTTGGAACGCCGAGGCCTTCCTGGACAGCGTGGAGAAGGAGCGCATCACCGCCACGTTCCTCGTGCCCGCGATGCTGAACATGGTGCTCGCCCACCCCGGCGCCGCCGAGCACGACCTCTCCTGCCTGACCAGCGTCCGAGTCGGCGGCGCGCCGGTGTCACCTCAGCGGCTGCGGGATGCCGTCGCGCTCTTCGGCCCGGTGGTCGCGCAGGGCTACGGTCTCGGCGAGACGACGAGCGTGGTCGCCGGGCTGAGCAGCGCGGAGACGGCCCGCGCCGTGGCCGACGACCCCGAACTCCTGCAGTCGTGCGGGCGGGCCATGTACGACACGGAGATCCGGATCGTGGACGACGCGGGCCGCGAGCTCGGGCCGCGTGAGGTGGGCGAGGTCATCGTGCGCGGACCCGACTGCGTCCGCGCGTACTGGAACGAGCCCGAGCTGTCCGCCGAGACCTTCCGCGACGGCTGGGTGCACACCGGCGACCTGGCGTGGATGCGCGAGGACGGCTATCTGTTCCTCGTCGACCGCAAGAAAGACATGATCATTTCAGGCGGGTTCAACATCTACTGCAGCGAAGTCGAAGCCGCGCTCTACGAGCATCCCGCCATTCAGGAGGCCTGTGTCGTGGGCGTGCCGGACGAGAAGTGGGGCGAGGGGGTCAAGGCCGTCGTCGTCACGCGCCCCGGTCATTCCCTCAGCGCGGAGGAGGTCACCGCGTTCTGCGCACAGCGCCTGGACCGCCTCAAGAAGCCACGCTCCGTGGACTTTGTCGCCGAACTCCCCCACAACCGCAACGGCAAGCTCGACCGCAAGGCAGTGCGCGAGCCGTTCTGGGCCGGCACAGCCCGCCGCGTGAACTGACCCAGAACGCCAGACCCCAGAACCAGAACCAGAAGTCGGAACTCGGAACGAGGACCCCCGCACATGACGTTCTCCCTGCGCCCCACCTACGACGAACCGCGCCTCGCGGCCCTCGTCGACGCGCTCCGCGACTACCTGGACGGCGAACTCGCCGACTACGAACGCGACCGCGGCATCACCCACACAACTCGGCTGACCCGAACCGACCTGGAACCCGTCTGGAGGCGCAGCCGCGAACTTGGCTTCTACGGGATCCACCTGCCCGAGGAGTTCGGCGGTCAGGCCCTCTCATACACCCAACTCGCCGCGCTCAAGGAGGAGATAGGCGCCAGTGGCCGCGCTCTCGGCCACTGCGTGCTCGGTGACATGGGCGGTCCGCTGCGTGCCGGTGACATCCTGCGGCACGCCACGGACCACCAACTCCACAAGTATCTGCTGCCGTTGGTCCGGGGCGAGCGCGCCTGCTGCTTCTCGCTCACCGAGGCCGACGCGGGTTCCGACGTACGCTCCATGCGCACCACTGCCGTACGGGATGGCGACGGCTACCGGCTCACCGGGCACAAGGTGTTCAGCTCGGCCGGCCCCTTCGCCGATTTCGCGATCGTGGTGGCCCGCATGGCGGACACCGGCGGGGACGCGGACCCGAAGCCGTCGTTCTCCGCGTTCCTCGTCGACCTGGACAGCCCGGGATGCCGAGTCCTGGACGGTGCCACTCCGATGTCCGGCGAGCACATCGAGAGCGACATCCTCCTGGAGGACTGCCACGTGCCCGCCGCCAACCTCCTGGGCGAGGAGGGCGAGGGCATGCGCATCGCACTGGGCCGTGTCACCACCAACCGGCTCCTGCACTGCCCGAGCGTGCTCGGCGCCACCCGACGCGCACTCGACCTCACCCTCGACCGCACCCGGCACCGCAAGGTCGCGGGCGGACAGCCGCTGCTGGCACTCCAGTCCATCCAGCACAAAGTCGCCGACATGGCGACGGAGTTCTACGCCGCACGCTCCATGACGTACGCCGCCCTGGCTGCCCTGGACACCGGGGCCGATGTGCGGACCGAGGCGTTCATGTGCAAGCTCTTCGTCGCGGAGTCCGCCTTCCGGATCCTCGACCAGGCCGTGCAGATCCACGGCAAGGAGGGCCTCACGCAGGGCAACGAGGTGGAGTACCTCTTCCGCAAGGTCCGTATGTTCCGGGTCCTGACCGGCACCTCCGAGATCCAGAAGAACGGCATCGCCAAGGGCCTGGCGTTCCTCACCTGACCGGGCGCCCGCAGGACCGGACGACCCCACAGGCCCTCACGGCCGTGGGGTCGTTCGCGTGCGCCTGGCACGGTCCGCGCGGAGGGATGCGGGTACCGGTACCCGGAAATGCCTCGGTCCCCGCCGTCGTGGCAGGGACCGAGAAGGTCGGGGCACGGGCCGAGCGGGGACCGTCAGCGGGTCGCGCTGCCGGCCTCCGCCAGAGTGCCCGCCCGTCGCCCGGCGCCGCGGCGCACCAGTAGCTGTGCGCCCGCCGCCAGGACGCTAACTCCGAGCCCCAGGCCCCAGATGGTCAGATACGCGGTGAGCGCCGGGGTGTCCGTCGTCCCGACGACCAGCGTGCCGAGGACCGCCGCGAACACCGCCCCGGCGACGCTGCCGCCGAGTGTCTTGAGGTTGTTGTAGACAGCGGCGGCGCTCGCCGTGCGGTCGGAGGCGCTGCCCTCCACCACGACCGACGGCAGACCGCCGAGGGCTAGCCCCATGCCGACGCCCACCGCCCCGTACGCCACCGCGAACAGCGGCAGCGCGGAGTGGGCGGCCATCAGCCCGGCGTTGCCGACCGCGATCAGGGCGAACGCACCGAGGAGCGTGCGCGCGTACCCGATTCGGGCAGCGATCCCCGCGCACAGCACCGACCCCAAGAAGGCCATGACGTGCGGGATCGCGCCCCAGACGCTGATCTGCCAGGTGGCAAGGCCGAATCCGTAGCCCGCGTCGCCCGGCGACGCCGCGAGGAAGCTGACGGCCACCCCCTGTCCTCCCATCATCACTGCGCCGAGTACGAACCCGGAGGCGTAGTAGGGAGCCGCCCGGCGACGGGCCACCGCCCGGAGGTCCACCAAGGCGTGCGGGCGGGACAGTTGGACGCGGGCCCACCACCACAGCAGAGCGCAGGACAGCGCCACGGCGGCAAGGGTGCGCGGGGAGAGCCACCCCCAGGCCGTGCCGCGCGAGATCGTGCCGAGCAGCGTCACCAGGGCGATCGCGAGGAGTACGGCACCCGCCCAGTCCATGCGGCCGGTCGCCCGGGTGGCCGACTCGGGGATGGCGATGAAGGACACGACAAGGCACCCGACGGCCAGGGCCGCGAGGACGCCGAGCGTGGGACGCAGTCCGCCGACGGCCGAGAGGAGCGGCCCCACCAGCACATGGCCGAGGAGTGACCCGAGGGTGAGCGAGCCGACCAGGAGCCCGACGGCGCGGCGGCCGCCTTCCACGTCGAGACGGTCGCGCACCAGACCGATCTCCAGCGGCAGCAGCGCGGCCAACGGGCCCATGAGTGCCCGGCCGAGCAGCAGGACCGGCAGGTTCGGCGCGAGGGCGACCAGGACGGTACCCACGGCGACACAGCCGAGCGCCACGCGGACAAGGCGCCGGTGGCCGTAGAGGTCACCGAGGCGGCCGAAGGCGGGGACGCTGACGGCAGCCGCGAGGAACTGGACCGTCGTGAACCACTGGGCCTGGGCAGTGCTGAGGTGCTGCCACTTCTCGACCTCCGGGATCAGCGGCGGCGCGGCGCCCTGCAGCAGTCCGCTGACCAGCTCGAAGGCGACGAGCAGACCTACCACGGCGGTGACCTTGGCCGGAAGAGGAGGTGAGGTCGTTCGCGCCGTGGAGCAGCCGTCGGGCTTCCCCGGCGCCGTCATGTCGCCGTGCCCGCGGCGAGACGCCGCTCGGCCAGCTCGGTGAGAAGTGCGGCCTGGCGGTACAGGACCCGGTCGTCGAAGACGGCGTGCGGTGAGTGGTTCATCGGAGCCTCCTCCAGGTCCACGCCCTCGGGGGCCGCGCCGACGAGGAGCATCGCGCCGGGGGTGCGCCGGAGGACGAACGCGAAGTCCTCCGAGCCGTTCGCGGGGTGCGGGGCCTGCCATGCCTGGTCGGCGCCGAACAGGTCGCGGGCCGTGTCGAGGGCGAAGGCGGTCTCGCCGGCTTCGTTGACGGTGACCGGATAGGCCACGTCGTAGTGGACCTCGGCCTCGATGCCGTGCGCGTCCGCGATGCCGCGGACCAGCCGGGGCAGGCCCTCGATGAGGCGCTCGTGGTTGCCCTCCGAGTAACTGCGCACCGTGGCCTCGAACTCGGCCGTCTCCGGGATGACGTTCTGCTTCGTACCGGCGTGGAAGCTGCCCACGGTGACGACGACCGGGTCGAAGATGTCGAAGCGGCGGGTCACCCAGTTCTGCAGGGCGGTGACGATCTCGCAGGCCACGGGTACGGGGTCCTTGGCGCTGTGCGGGGTCGCGCCGTGCCCGCCCTTGCCGCGCACCGTCACCCGGAGCACGTCGGAGGCGGAGGTGATGGTGCCGGGGCGGGTGGCGATCATGCCGCCGGGGACCCGGTTGGCGGCGACGTGCAGCGCGTAGGCCGCGTCGAGGGGCTTGCCCGCCGCGTCGAGTACGCCCTCCTCGATCATCGCGCCGGCGCCGTTGTGGCCCTCTTCGCCGGGCTGGAACATGAACACCACGTCGCCGCGCAGGTGTTCACGGCGTTCGGCGAGAAGCGTGGCCGCGCCGACGAGCCCGGCCGTGTGCAGGTCGTGACCGCAGGCGTGCATGGCGCCCGGGGTCCGCGACGCGTAGTCCACCCCCGTCTTCTCGGTGACGGGGAGGGCGTCCATGTCGCCGCGGAGCAGCACGGCGCCGCCGGGCTGACCGCCGCGCAGGACCGCCGTCACGGAGCTGAGGTTCTTGCCGAGGGTGATGTCCAGCGGGAGGCCGTCGAGGGCCGCGAGCACCTTCTCCTGGGTGCGGGGCAGCTGGAGTCCGAGCTCGGGTTCACGGTGCAGGGAACGCCGCAGCCCGGCCAGTTCAGGCTGGAGTTCCTTGGCGCGTTCCGTGGTCGTCATGCTGGATGAACCTCCTGGTACGGTGCCGGCGATAACGAGGCCAGACTGATGCCATGAGGCATTTCGGGGCCGGAACTCCCAGGAAAGACGCAGAGGCAGCGTGATGACGCAGGATTACGTGCATGCGCTGGACCACGTGGATCAGGCCCTGGTGCACGCGCTCCAGATCGCGCCGCGGGCCGGCTGGGCCCGCATCGGCGCCGCCCTCGGCATGGACGCGGTGACGGTCGCCCGGCGCTGGAACCGGCTCACCGACTCGGGTGCGGCCTGGATCAGCTGCCACCCCGCACCGGCCTTGGCGGCGTCGGGCCAGGGCTGCCTGGCCTTCGTCGAGGTCGACTGCGCCAACGGCAGTCTGCTGTCGGTAGCCCGCGAGTTGGCTGAGGAGCGGCATGTGTCCGCCGTCTCACATGTCAGCGGCGATCGCGATCTGCTCCTGACCGTCATGGCGCCGGACCCGGTCGCGCTCACACGCTGGGTGACCCACCGCCTCGGCACGATGGACGGCATCGTCACCACCCGCACCCAGCTGGCGAGCACCGTCTACGCGGAGGGGAGCCGGTGGCGGCTGCGTGCGCTCGGCGGGGACCAGATCTCCCGTCTCGCGGCGGAGGGGGCGCCGGGTCCCGACGCGCCCACGTTCCCGCTCACCGCCCTCGACCACCGCCTCATCGCCGCGCTGTCGGTCGACGGCCGCGCCACGTATCGCTCGATCGCTGATGCCTGCGAGGTCAGTGCCGACACCGTCCGCCGCCGGATGGGCCGTCTCTTCGCGGCGGGCATGGTGCAGACGCGCTGCGAGGTGGCGCGCCCGCTGTCGGAGTGGCCGGTGTCGGTGGTTCTTTGGGGCCAGGTCGCGCCCGCGGACCTCCGGGCCGTCTCCGCACAGGTCTCCGGCATGCGTGAGGTGCGTCTGTGCGCCGCGGTGATCGCCCGTCACAATCTCAAACTCGTCGCCTGGGTCCGCTCGCTCGACGACGCCCAGCGGTTCGAGGTGCGGCTCGCCGAGCGCGTGCCGGGTCTGATCGTCGCCGACCGGGCGGTGGCCCTGTGGCCGATGAAGCTGAACGGCCATCTGCTCGACGAGCGTGGTTACCACGCGGGGGCGGTACCGCTCGACATCAGCGGGCTGCCGCACGCGTGAGGGCCTGCCCGCTTCCCGCGGCCGGCATCGACGCTCGAACGCGCCGCCGAGCCGCTCCCGTCACTTGGTACATGCCAACTCCTTGACGCCACGGTGGCCACTCCTTTAAATCAAGAAGTGAAGGAAGTGCCTCAAGTGGCCGCCGCCGGCGTTCACTTCCGGATGCTTCGTTCGCTGTCTTGTCATGCACGCGACCCCCCACACGACCCCCCACGTGAAGCGATGTGATGACCGTGCGCTCATCCTGGCGCCGCCGCGCCTCCCTGTACGCCGCCTCCCTGGCCTGCTGTGCCGCGAGCTTGGCTGCGGTCCCCACCGGCGCGTCCGCCGCCCCGGCGCCCATCGGCAGTCCCGCGAAAGCCGCCGCCGCGGCCACGTTCACCGACGATTTCAACGGCGCCGCGGGCTCGGCCGTCGACGGCGGCAAGTGGCAGATCGAGACCGGCGACAACGTCAACAACCATGAACGGCAGTACTACACCGCGGGCAACAGCAACGCCGCGCTCGACGGCCAGGGCAACCTGGTCATCACGGCCCGCAAGGAGAACCCGAACAACTACCAGTGCTGGTACGGGCGTTGCGAGTACACCTCGGCCCGGCTCAACACCTCGGGCAAGTTCACCCAGGCCTACGGTCATGTCGAGGCCCGGATGAAGGTGCCGCGCGGGCAGGGCATGTGGCCCGCGTTCTGGATGCTCGGGAACGACATCGGCAGTGTCGGCTGGCCGGCGAGCGGCGAAATCGACGTCATGGAGAACGTCGGCTTCGAACCCGGCACGGTCCACGGCACGCTCCACGGCCCCGGATACTCGGGCTCGGGCGGGATCGGCGCGGCCTACACGCTGCCCGGCGGACAGGCCTTCGCGGACGGATTCCACACGTTCGCCGTGGACTGGGCCCCGAACTCCGTCAAGTGGTCGGTCGACGGGAACGTCTACCAGACCCGCACGCCCGCCGACGTCGGCGGCAACCAATGGGCGTTCAACAAGCCGTTCTTCCTGATCCTCAACCTCGCGGTCGGCGGCTACTGGCCGGGTGACCCCGACGGCAGCACGAGCTTCCCCCAGCAGCTCGTCGTCGACTACGTCCACGTCACCACCCAGTAAGCAGGGGGGGTGATGCCCCGGGGCGGCCGGCGTCCTACAGACCCGCCGCCCCGGGACATCGGCGTCTGGTTCACGGTGCCGCGGGGCCGTACCCCGTCAGCTCGTCCGTCAGGGCCACCAGGCGCCGACGCGCCTCCTTGGCGTAGGCCTGTTCGTGGGCGCGCGCGTCCGTGAAGCGGTCGAAGTACCGGCCTGTGGTGGACCCGAGCTCCGGGTCCGTGATCAGCCGCACCGTCGGCCGTACCCCCTCGTCGATTCCCGTTACCGGGGTG
Source organism: Streptomyces sp. NBC_00009 (assembly GCF_045040855.1). Lineage (NCBI taxonomy): Bacteria > Bacillati > Actinomycetota > Actinomycetes > Kitasatosporales > Streptomycetaceae > Streptomyces > Streptomyces sp. NBC_00009. The sequence continues at coordinate 7,756,734 of NZ_CP108312.1, read as the reverse complement.
AGGCCGTACGCGCGCAGCCCTTCGGTGTCCATGAGATGGGCCGGATGCAGGGCGTTGACCGTGACACCCGTGCCTTCGAGTTCCGCGCCCAGCTCGAACGTCGCCATGATCAGGGCGAGCTTGCTGCGGCAGTACGCCCGCAGCCCTTCGTAGTCCCGCTCCAGCATGACGTCGTCGAAGTCGATGCGCTCCTGCCCCATGGATGCGACGTTGACGACGCGCGCCGGGGCGGAGGCCTTGAGCAGGGGCAGGAGGCCGCGGATCAGGGCGTACGGGGCCAAGTGGTTGACGGCGAACCGCAGTTCGTGGCCCTGCGCGCTCAGCTCCCGCCGCAGCGGCTCCGCGCCACCACCGGCGACCGCGTTGTTGACCAGCACGTCGAGACGGGGTTCGGCGTCGCGGATCCGGTCCGCCATGGCACGCACCTGGTCGAGGTCCGAGAGGTCGGCGAGGTACGTACGGACCGTGGCGTCCGGTGCGGCCGCCCGCACATCGGCGGCAGCCGCTTCGAGCCGGCCCGCGTCGCGGCCGTGCAGGAGGAGGGTGTCGCCGCGCGTGGCGAGGTCGAGTGCGATGCCACGGCCCAGGCCCTGGGTCGCTCCGGTGATCAAGGTGATGCGTGGGTTCATGACGCCCATCCTGGACGGCGCGGCGCCGCGGAGGGGAGAGCGTGCCACGCCCGGTGTTCCCACCACCACTCATCGATCCGCACGTCTCTCCTCCCGCCGTTCGACGACGGCCGCCGCCAGCTCCCGTACGTCGGGGTCCGGGTCGGACACGAGGCGGTCGAGGAGCGCGTCGACCCCGGGCGTCGACCAGCCGGCGACCGCGTCGGCGAGAGCCTCGCGCACCGCCGGCTCCGGGTGGTCGGCGAGCCTGGAGAGGCGTTCCACCGGGCCTCGCCGACGCAGGCCGAACCAGCGCAGCGCCTCGCACAGCGCCGTGGCGTCGCCCGGATCTCCGGCCGCCTCTACGCGTCGCAGCAGGACCGGCGCCGGGGGCGGCGGGCCGTCGTGCGGGTGCGGCCTGCGTTCACGCAGCCGCCGGGACCCGTATTCGCCTCGCACCCGGCAGCCCGCGCACGTGCACGGCACGACGCCGTGCGCGTTGGGGAAGTAGCGCCAGCCGGTCACCTGCCGGACGGCGCGGACGCGCTGCACCTCGCGTTTGGCGACCGCCCGGGGGACGAACACCTCCCACCCGCGCGGGTCGTCCATCGCGGCCACGCGGCGCACCGCGTCACCGGCCGTCGTCGCCAGCGGGTCGCGGTGGTACCGGCCCACCGTGACCGGCTCGTCGTCGGGCAGCCGCACCTGGACGGCGACAAGCCCGCGCGGCCCGCCGTGCCGTGCCAGCTCCCGCAGCCACTGGTGCGTGAGCGTGTACGACGCGAGCACGGGGAAGCAGAACACCCCGCGCCCGCCGTCGGGGTGCCGACTGGCGGCCCGGATACCTGCCCGCCTGATGCGCGCCGCGTTGGCCTGGGGCGTCAGGTGTACGAACATTGCCATGGCCGCGATCCTAGGCGCCGCCGTCCGCAGGCCGACCGGTGTCACTTGCCCAGTTCGGCGGCGCGGGCCGCTCGGCGGGCGAACACGCTGTCCTTCGTATCCTCCATCTCGCCCAGCGCCGCCTTGCGTTCGCGTCGGGCGAGCCGGTCCAGATACGTGCGGCCGTAGAGGTGGTCCGTCTCGTGCTGCAGGCAGCGCGCGAAGTAGCCCCGGCCCTCGATCACCAGCGGATTGCCGTCCTTGTCGCGACCCCGGACGACTGCGCGGTCCGGCCGGGGTACGAGCTTGTAGGGGCCGGGGACCGACAGGCAGCCCTCCGACTCCTCGGCCAGGACGCGCTGCGCGGCGGGCAGTTCGTCGAGGACGGGGTTGGCGATGTGCCCGACATGACGCACGCCCCAGTCGTCCGTGATGTCCCACACGAACAGCTGGAGGTCCACGTCGACCTGGTTGGCGGCGATGGCCGCGCCGTCCGCGACAGCGTTCGTGGCGAACATGTCGTCGATCAGGCGCGCCAGTTCGAGGGTTCCGAACTGCGTCACCTCGCGGCAGCGGCGGTGCAGGATCTCCTCCCCCACGACGGTGATGCGACGCACCGTTCCGCGCGCGACCTCCGGCGGAAGTGCCGGGTAGGAGTCCACCGGAACACCTTGCACCCGCACCATGAGATCTTGTGATGTGCCGTCATTCAGCCGAAAAGTCATGGGTGTTGACGCCTCCTGAGCAGGACGAAGGAGGACCGGGAGCGCATCCCCCGGCCCGACTCGGCACGCTTGACCGACTTGACCGACCGCTTTGCAAAGTAGCACTCTTTGCAAAATGAGCGACGAGGAACGACCCACAGCGCCCGCCGTCTCCGGCTCCGGCTCCGGCTCCGGCTCCGGCCCGTGGATCCCGCCGCACGGAGCGCGCCGGCCTCTGCCCGACCATCCGGTCCGTATCGCGCTCCTCGACCTGCTCGCCGAGGTCGGCACCGTCACGTCCACCGAGGCCGCCGCTCGCCTCGGCCACAGCTCCGGCCTGTGCTCGTTCCATCTGCGCCAGCTCGCGCGCTACGGCCTCATCGAGGAGGCGCCGCCCACGGACGGACGGGCCCGTCCGTGGCAGTTGCGCTGGGAGTCCGACCACCTGACCGACCCGGCCGGCGCAGTGGAGTTCACCGCGCTGACCCACGGCCTCGAGGACGAGAGCCACCGGCACCGCCTCGCCCACCTGGAACAGGCACCGGCAGCGTGGCGTCACGACGAGTCGTTCAGCGCCGTGCTGCGCCTCAGCCCCGACGAGGTGACCCAACTGGCCTCGTCCATCCGCCAGTTGATGACAGATTTCCAGGCGCGTCACGACGCGGCCGCGACGCGCCCGGCGGACACCGTGGCGGTCGCGGCCGTCGCGCGGCTGTTCCCTCTGCTCGACGAGGACGCGGCTCCCTCCCAGCGGCAGACCGAACCCCCGACGGCGTCTAGCGGACCTTGAAGCTGTCCACGATCAGATAGCTGCCCGTCTTCATCACGCCCTTGATCGTGTGCTCGCCCGGCGACAGGCCCGACTTGGTGAACACGGTCCGCTGATGCTGCCGAGTGGGGCTCGAGTTGTCGATCGTGCCCGCTGGCTGCCCGTCCACGTAGAGGTCGACCTGCCCCTCGTCGCTGTTGATCTGGGTGATGACGTCGATCGCCGTGCCGTTGAAGGTGAGCTCGAAGGAGTCGCCCTTGTTCTGTGTGGCGTGCACGTCGTCGGCCCAGCCGCCCGCACCGCCGCGCGAGGCGTTCTTCCAGTCCCAGCCCGAGCCGGCGTACACGACCCCGGACGTGTTGTTGATCTGTTCGCCCGACTCGGGCTTATGGACAGTGAGTTGAGTGGAGGCCTGGTTGCGCCAGATCGTCAGCGGGACGTCGGCGCCCGGGGCCGAGCGGTTGTAGACGCTCCAGAAGCTGTCGCGGCCGGTGACCTTCTTGCCGTCGATGTCCCGGATGACGTCGTTCGTGCGCAGGCCCTGCCGGTACGCCTCCGACGTGGTGGGGACGGTGGGCAGATGCAGACCGTCGTAGTCGGTCAGACCCGTCGCCGACTTGACCGCGTCGGAGTAGATACGTGTCGCCGACGCCCCGAGCAGCGGCTCCTGGAACGCGTCGAGCGTGTCGGTGGGGGTGTCGTCGACCCATTCGAGCGGGGGCGGCGTGGGGCTGCCGGCCTTCCCGAAGCCGTCCATCGCGAAGGGGCGGAACCCGAGGGCGCGGGCCGGGGAGTCCGCCTGGAGCGTGTAGTCGAGTTTCTTCGGGTCGGTGAAGGGCGAGGCTCCGGTGAACTTGGGGTCGGCCGTCACCGAGTGCGTGTCGAGGCCGAGGGTGCGCCACGCGTCGGTGACGCCGGTGACCGGCCTGCCGTTGTTCCAGAACAGGTTGCTGTCGACGGTCGGCTTGCTCTTCGCCATGTCGGCCTGGATCAGGCTGTACGGGGTGCCGGTGACGAAGATGTTCTTCTCCACCGTGTCGCCGCTGTCCGCGTACCAGACGTGGAAGTGGGCGCCGCCGTTGACGAAGATGTTGTTGCGCACGGTCCGGTGGAAGCCCTCGCGGAGCTTCACCCCGCCGTTGAGGAGGAGGTTGTCCTCGATGAGGTAGTTCGAGCTGCCGTCGTCGAGGTCGATGTCCCAGTGCGAGGAGTGGCGGATCCGGTTGTGCCGGATGACGGTGGTGTCCATCGCGTCGAGCTTCGCGTACGACTTCTTCGTCGCGTCGTCGGCGGTCAGCGGCCAGAACCTGTCGCGGCCCCAGGAGTTGATCGGACCGTGGTCGGAGGTCTCCTTGACGCAGTTGAAGATGTCGTTGTTCTCGATGACGTGTCCGCCCCAGGTGCCGTCGTTGATGTCGACGCAGGCGCGGGGTCCGTCGTGGATCGTGTTGCCGTCGACGGTGACGCGCCGGCTCATCGAGATCTGCACGCCGGAGGTCTGCTTCTCGAACTGCCCGTTGTCGTGCATGTAGTTGTCGTTGACGTGGATGTCGCGCGGGTAGTTCTCCGACTTCGGGCCGGGTGTGGTGTCCGTGATGGTCTTGCGCATGCTGTCCCACGTGGACGGCTCGCGCACGGCGTCGCGGTTGCCCACCACGGCCACGTCGGAGGCGCCCGAGTGGCTGAACTCGTTGCCGGAGACGGTGTCTTCGCGGTTGTAGCCGTCGACGAAGAGGGCGTTGCCGCCGACCTGGTCGAAGAGCGAGTCGCGCACGGCGACGTTCTCGGTGTTCTTGAGGTGGACCGCCGCGGCGCGCGCGATCGCCCAGTCGCCGAGCTGGAGCTTCTCGTACGGCTGGTCGAAGAGGGTGCGGTGGGTGCGGGCGAACGTGAAGCCGGAGAAGCTCAGATCGTGCACGGCGTCGTCCGGTCCGCCACCCTGCACCCTGATGAGTTCCTCGAGTTCGGCGGTCTCGATGTGCGCCGAGGCGAGATCGGCGCCCTTCGGAGGGAAGAAGTAGAGCTTGCCGGCCGCTTTGTCGTAGAACCACTCGCCGGGGGCGTCGAGTTCCTCGAAGACGTTCTCCACCATGCGGTACGTGGTGTGCAGGCCGCTGCCGCGGTTGTTGTCGCCCACCCAGTCGAGTTGCGGGGTGCCGTCGGCCTTCAGCCCGGTGACCCGGTAGGAGTTGCCGCCCCACTCCCCCTGGTGCAGGCCTCGTACGAGCGCGGTGGTGGGGTTCTTCCAGCGGGCGGCTCGCTGCGCCGAGATGGCGTCGGCCGCGTAGCCGCCCAGGATCGCGGTCTTGGGGTCGTAGTTGGGGTAGCGGGCGAGGACCTGGCGTTCCCCGTCCAGGAAGAGACCGTCGAAGTCGAGGCCCGCGCCTATGTCGGCGACCTTGACGGTGTCGTTGTACGAGTTCCACCCGGGCCGCAGCGATCGGCCGCCGCTGATGACGACGCGTTCACCGGGTGCCGCGAAGTAGCGGACCGGGGCGCGGTCCGTGCCGGAGTCCTTCGGGCCGAACGTCAGGGTGTGGTCCAGGCGGTAGGTGCCCGCGTGCACCACGACGTCGACGGGTCGCGCCCGGTGCTCGCGCACCTCCTTGCGGGCGGCTTCCTGGGCGCGCTCCACTGTGCGGAAGGGCCTGGCCGCCGTTCCGTTGGCGTGATCGTTGCCGGTGGGCGCCACGTGGAGGGTGACGGTCTTGCCGCCACCCGCGGCCGCCGACGCGGTGGGCGCGGTGGTGGCACCCAAGCCCAGCGTGACACCCACCGCCGCGGCGAGCAGACCGGGGAGCGGGGATCTTCGGCTCTTGCGGAAACCTGGGACGGTACTCACGGGGACTCCTGAGGCCGGGCAGGTCGGGATTGACCATCGATCTACGGACCGAACATCCAACGTTTGATGGACAGTTGGCTCAATTGAGGAGCGTCTGGTCACGGAAGCTATAAATTCATCGGATGACTGTCAAGGGATGCTGCACGCATCGGCTGCCCGATGCCCCGCCGAAGGCATCCGGGCGGGAGAGGTGATCAACTACCCTGCCTGCGACCGCAGCAGCAGACCGGTCACCGCGGTACCCCCGGCTCCCCCATGCTTCCCGGCCCCACGTGGCATACCTCAAGAGATGCGGTCCGTCATGCGCGAAGGCACCCTCGTTCACGCCGCCACCGGCGTTCATCTGGTCCACGGCAGCAACACGAACTGGGTCATCCTGAGCGAGGGCGACGCCGTCACGCTCATCGACTGCGGCTACCCCGGCGACCGGCAGCAGGTCCTGGACTCACTGGCCGCGGCGGGCCACTCCCCCGAAGCGGTTACGGCGATCCTGCTCACCCACGCACACAACGACCACCTCGGGTCGGCCGAGTACCTCAGCCGCACCTTCGACGCCCCGGTGTACGCACACGAGGCCGAAGTCCCCCACGCCCGGCGCGAGTTCCTGCACCAGGTCTCACTCGGCCGGGTCCTGCGCAACAGCTGGCGCCCGGGCGTCCTGCCCTGGGCCGTGCACGCCCTGCGCTCCGGCGGGACGACGGACGCCCGCGTCGACCGGCCCCAGCCGTTTCCCGCTGAGGGTGCCCTCGACCTGCCGGGCCGCCCGGTCCCGGTCCACACCCCCGGACACACCGCGGGCCACTGCGCCTACCACCTCCCCGGCGCGGGCATCGTCATCTCCGGTGACGGCCTGGTCACCGGACACCCGGTCTCGCGCACGCGCGGGCCGCAGCTCCTGCCCACCATGTTCGACAGGGACCGCGACCGCACCCGCGACTCCCTGGACGTGTTCGAGAAGCTCTCGGGCGACATGCTGCTGCCCGGGCACGGCCCGTTGCACCACGGTTCGGTGGGCGAGGCCGCCAGGACGGCACGCGAACGTGCGACTCCGGCTCGGCAGAGGTCGTAAGCGGCGCAGCAGTGGCCGTAAGCGGCCCGCCTGGTCGTAACTGGCCTGCCTCAGTCCTGCGAGCCGGAGCGGCGCCTCGCGGCGTACACACCACCCGCGCCCACGGCGCCCGCCACCAGTGCGGTGCCCGCCAGGAGCTGCGTGACGTCGAGCTTGGAGAGGCTGCCGCCGTCTCCGGCCTCCACGCCCCTCGGCACGGTCGGCACGGTCGGCACGTTCGGCACGTTCGGCACGGTCGGCACGGTCGGCACGGTCGGCGTGGTGGGACGGGCGCCACCTGCGGAGATCTTCAGTTTGGCGGTGCCCCGCTGCCCCTTGCAGTCGAACGTCACGTCGTACTGGGCACCCGGCTTCGCGTCGGGGAAGACCTTGGCCTTCCCCGAACGGCCCGCATTGAGCGTGACGGCGTCGAAGACCGGCCCCGTGACGCGCACGGTCGGCGTCTCGCACCCGGTGGCCTTGAGGGTGACCGTCCCGCCGGGGGACACGGTCGTCGGGGACACCGTGAATCCGAACGGGGTGACATTGTGGCCGCCGCTGTCCGTGCGGCCGTCACCACCGGGGTCGGTACTACCGGAGTCGGTTCCGCTGGAGTTGGTACCACCAGATTCGGTACCGCTGGAGTCGGTACCACCAGAGTCGGTACCGCTGGAGTTGGTAACACCGGAGTCGGTAACACCAGAGTCAGTACCACCAGAGTCGGTACCACCAGAGTCAGTACCGCTGGAGTTGGTAACACCGGAGTCGGTAACACCAGAGTCAGTACCACCAGAGTCGGTACCGCTGGAGTTGGTAACACCAGAGTCGGTAACACCAGAGTCAGTACCGCCGTCGGAGCCGCCGCCACTGTCGGATTCGTTAGCAGTGGTGTTGTCGCCACCGTCGTCCGCCACGGACGCCGGTGCGGTCACGGCCAGAAGCGCGGCGGCGCCGAACAGTGCTGCGGAAGCGAAACCTATGGAACGCACAGTGGACCCTCCAGACAGAAAAACCCCCTGACTGTCGGAACGCTAGGTTCGGCGCTGGACCGCAGCGACCCGGGCGCCGCCGAACGGACCAGCCCCGCGGCGCTCGGCCTGGGTTCACATTCAGTGACCGGCGAAGAGTTCCGTCACGAAGGCGTTGCCGAACTTCCCTGCCGGGTCCAGCTCTTGCCGTAGCCGCCGGAAGTCGGGGGCTCGTTCGTAGAGCGCGGCGACGGTACTGGGAGCCGCCGCCGTCAGCTTCCCCCAGTGGGGGCGCGCCCCGAGCGGCAGCAGCCGCTCCTCGATGGCGCCGATGACCGGGAGTACGTCGTCGGGGCGGCGCACCCACGTGAAGTGAAGGGCGAGGGATGCGCGGCCGTGGCTCGGGCTGAGCCACAGGTCGTCCGCGGCGACCGTCCGGATCTCGGAGACAAGGAGCACCGGGGCGATCCGGTCTCCGAGGGCGCGCAGGGCCGCCATCGCGTCGGCCGCTGCCTCGCGCGGCAGGAGCAGCTCGGACTGGAGCTCCTCGCCGTTGCTCGGGGTGAAGTCGGGCCGGAAGTGGGGAAGCCGCTCGTGCCACGGTCCGGGGACGCCCAGCTGCTCAGTGCAGAAGGCCGGAGGCATGCCGGGGACGGGGTGGCGCGGGCCGTCCGCGAGGACCCCGCCCATCCAGCGGTCTCCCGGCGTGCCGGTCGGCAGCCGGTCGGTGCGGCGTTTCAGCCACACCGTGGCGGTGTCCGCGCGCCAGTCGGTGAACGCGCTGACGCTGTACGCGGCGCCGAACACGGCGTCGAAGTCCTCGGCGATCCGGTCGAGCGGCACGTCGTCGTACACCCACTGGGCGACGTCGAACGCGGGCTCGACGGCGAGGGTCATGGCGACGACGACACCGAGTGCGCCGAGGTTGACGACGGCGCCGGGGAAGCGGTCCGGGTCGGAGGCGCGGTTCAGCGTCGTCCGCGTGCCGTCGGGGCCGATCAGCTCGATCCCGGTCACGGCGGAGGCCAGACCGCGCAGTGCGTCTCCTGAACCGTGCGTGCCGGTGGCGCACGATCCCGCGACCGAGATGTGCGGCAGCGAGGCCAGGTTGGCGAGAGCGAGACCCTGTGCCTGGAGCGCCGAGGCCACCTCCGCGTACCGCATGCCCGCCGAGACGCTCACGGTGGCGCGGTCCTCGGACACCCGCACCCGGCGCGCGAGCCCGTCCAGGAGGACCAGGTCGCCGTCCGTGTCCGCGATGCGGTTGAACGAGTGTCCGCTGCCGAGGACCCGTACCTTCTCGGCGGAGGCGACGGTCCGGCGCAGGTCGTCCTCCGACGCCGGACGGTGGACCCGCGCCGGGCCGAAGGTGACGTTTCCCGCCCAGTTCCGCAGCGGTGTACCGGTCGCCGGCATACGCATGTCCGTTCTCAAGAGGTTCGCGTCTCAGGTCCCGAGAGGTTCGCGTCTCAGGTCCCGAGGGGTTCAGGTCCCCAGTCTCAAGGAGTTCGCGTCTCAAGGAGTTCGCGTTCAACTATTTCGACATCGATGACGCATGTTGCGAAAACTAGAAGGATCTTGCCGGTGCGTCAAGGCGCGGAGGTCCGCTGATCCCCTTGCCCCGTCTCACCCCCTAGAAGTTACGATCCGTACCGTGAACTCCTCAGCGGTGCAGAAGAAGCAGAGGCCGGCGTCCCAGGAGGCCCCCGAGGCCGGCACGGCGACGCTTGCCGAGATCGCCCGCGAAGCGGGAGTCTCCGCTCCGACTGTTTCGAAGGTCCTCAACGGCCGGGCCGATGTCGCTCCGGCCACCCGCGAGCGGGTCGAGGGACTGCTCCGCCGCCACGGCTACCAGCGCCGCAGGGCCAACACCACGGCCATCCCCCTCCTCGAACTGGTCTTCCATGAGCTGGACAGCTCCTGGTCGATGGAGGTGATCCGCGGCGTCGAGAACGTCGCCCGCGAGGAGGGGCTCAGCCTGGTCCTGTCCGAACACGCCGGGCAGCTCAGCATCGGCCAGTCCTGGGTCGACGGCGTCCTCGCCCGCCGTCCCACCGGCGTGATCCTCGTCCTGTCCGGGCTCGACGCCGCCCAGCGGGCGCAGCTCACCAGCCGCGACATCCCGTTCGTGGTGATGGACCCGGCGGGCGACCCCGGGGAAGACGTGCCCGCGATCGGTGCCACGAACTGGCAGGGCGGCCTGGCCGCCACCCGGCACCTGCTGGAACTGGGCCATCGCCGTATCGGTGTGATCGCCGGCCCGGCGGGGATGATGTGCAGCCGCGCCCGGATCGACGGCTACCGGGCGGCCCTGGAGACGGCCGGGGTGGCGTTCGATCCCGCGCTGATCCGCGAGGGAACCTTCCATCACGAGTCCGGCCACGCGGCCGGTCTCGAACTGCTCGGCCTGCCGGACCGGCCGACCGCCGTGTTCGCCGGCAACGACCTCCAGGCGCTCGGTCTCTACGAGGCGGCCCGCGAGCTGGGCCTGCGGATCCCGGACGACCTCAGCGTCGTGGGCTTCGACGATCTGCCCCTCGCCCGCTGGGTGGGTCCGCCGCTGACCACCGTCCGCCAGCCCCTGGTCGAGATGGCCGAGGCCGCCGCGCGGCTGACCCTCGACCTGGCACGGGGCAAGAAGCCCCCGACGCTGCGCATGGACCTGGCGACCCGTCTCGTCGTGCGGAGCAGCACGGCGGCGCCCGCCGAGCGCTAACCCTCGCCCCCTCGCCACGACGCTCATCACCCCTCACGTCCGGCGGCGATCTTCGAAACTGTCGGCGCGCATCGTCTGCGCCCCCTTCGGCGGCCAGAACCGGGCCGCCCCGTCGTCATGCCCTTTCGCCACAAGGACATGACCTGCGCCAGACGCTCCACCGATAACGCTTCGGAAACCCGCACTCCGAGGGTTGACCGCCCCCTCGGCGCGCCTTAGCGTCACACCGCCCAGCATATTTCGCTCCTTCGACCGACACTTTCGAGAGGCTTCAAAGATGAAGACACCCGCACGGATCTCCCGCGCCGTCGCCGCAGGTGTGGCGCTCGCCCTCGGTCTGACCCTGTCGGCCTGTGGCGGCGGCTCCTCCGACTCGGCAGGCGGCGGGGGCTCCGACAAGATCCACGTGCTGGTGTACGGGGACGCGGCCAACAAGGTCGAGAAGCAGCTCGTAGCCACCTTCAACAAGACGTCGAAGGTCAAGGCGGTCCTCGACACCATCCCGGGCGCCGACTACCAGCAGAAGCTGCAGACCATCATCAGCACCCCGCAGGCCCCCGACATCTTCTTCAACTGGGGCGGCGGCAGCATCAAGCCCTTCGTCGACGCCGACCTGCTGCTGCCGCTCGACGACTTCATCAAGAAGGACCCGGCCCTCAAGTCCAGCTTCCTGCCGTCGGTCTTCGACAGCGCGTCGGTGAACGGGAAGCCGTACGGCGTCCCGATGCGCGGCACGCAGCCGGTGCTGCTCTTCAACAACAAGAAGGTCCTGGCCGACGCCGGTGTCACGCCGCCCAAGACCTGGGAGGACCTGCTCGGCGCGGTGAAGGCGCTCAAGGCCAAGGGCGTCACCCCGATCGCGCTCGGCGGCGGCGACCAGTGGCCGACGCTGATGTGGTTCGAGTACCTCTACGACCGTGTCGCCGGCCCTGAGGTCTTCCAGAAGGCGCTCGGCGGCGACAAGAGCGCCTGGGAGAGCGCGGGCAGCAAGAAGGCCCTCGGCATGATCAGGCAGCTCGTCGACGCGGGCGCCTTCGGCACCAACTACGACTCGGTCAAGTTCACCGACCAGGGCTCGCCCACGCTGCTCGCCACCGGCAAGGCCGGCTTCGAGCTCATGGGTTCGTGGGAGTACTCGACCCAGCAGGACTCCCACCCCGCGTTCGCCAAGAAGGACCTCGGCTACTCCTCGTTCCCGACGGTCGCGGGCGGCACGGGCGACGTCGGCAACCTCGTCGGCAACACCAACAACTTCTACTCCGTGATGAAGAAGACGAAGCATCCCGAGGCCGTCGCCGCGTTCCTGAAGCTCCAGTACTCCGACGAGTTCGTGAAGGCGCAGCTGGGCATCGGCAACCTGCCGACCACGACCAACACGGAGAAGTTCCTCGGCGCCTCCGCGAGCCCGGCGTACTCGAAGTACCAGTTCGACCTCGTGAAGAAGGCCCCGTCGTTCCAGCTCTCGTGGGACCAGGCCTACCCCCAGTCCGCCTCGACGCCCATGCACCAGGCGGTCCAGCAGTTCTTCAACGGCGGGCTCGACACCGACGGCTTCATCAAGGCCATGCAGGCCTTGCCCACCGCGTGAGACTTGGTACCGAGATGACCACCACCGTCACCAAAGCCGCGGTCGTCGCCGAGCGGCGGCCCGTCAAGCGGCGCACGGGCGGCGTGGGGCGCCCGGGCTTCGCCTGGGCGCTGCCCGCCACCGCGTTCTTCGTCCTCTTCGCCGTCGTCCCGCTCGTCCTCGTCGCCGTGCTGTCGTTCACGAGCTGGAACGGTCTGGGCTCGCCCCGGTTCGCCGGGCTCGACAACTGGACCAAGCTCTTCGACGACCCGGTGATGCTCAACAGCCTCTGGCTGAGCGTGCTGATCACCGTCCTGGGTGTGCTCGTCCAGACGCCGCTGAGCATCCTGCTCGGCGTCTGGGCGGCGGGCCGCCAGCGCAACCGCGCGATCCTGTCCGCGATCTACTTCGTCCCGCTGCTGCTGTCCGCCACCGCGGTCTCCGTCCTGTGGCGCACCCTGCTCGACCCCAACTTCGGTGTGCCGTCGCAGGCCAAGTGGCTGTTCGGCGACGGCAATCTGCTCGGTATGCAGAGCGGGGCCATCGGGGTGCTCGTCTTCGTGGGCGCCTGGCAGTTCACCCCGTTCCACACCCTGATCTACCAGGGCGCGGCACGGGCCATCCCCCAGGTCCTCTACCAGGCGGCGCAGATCGACGGGGCGGGCACGGTGCGCCAGTTCTTCCACATCACGCTGCCGCAACTGCGCAACACCATGATCACGTCGATGATCCTGATGGTCGTTGGCGGCCTCACCACGTTCGACACCGTCCTGATCCTGACCCAGGGCGGCCCCGGCACGGACACCACCATCAGCGCCTACTACATGTACCAAAAGGCCTTCAAGAGCTTCGACTTCGGCGCGGGATCGGCCATCGCGCTGCTCCTGGTGGTGGTCGCGACGGTCATCTCACTCGTCGTCGTACGGGTCTCGGGCTATGACAAGATGCGCAGCTCGGTGGAGGGCCTGTGAGCAAGCAACGCCCCAACTACCTGGCCGGCCTGGGCTCCGTGGTCTGGCTGCTCGTCGTCGGCGCACCGCTCTACGTCCTGGTCTCGGCGTCCGTGCAATCGCGCGCGGGCTACGGCGAGAGCGGTCCGCTGGGCCTTCCGCGGCACCTCACGCTGCGGAACTACGTCGACGACTTCTCCACCGGCTTCGGCCGGTACTTCCTCAACACGGTGATCGTGACCGTGTGCGTGGTCGCCATCGTCCTCGTGGTGGTGCCGCCGCTGTCGTACACCATCGTCCGCAGCCGCGGCCGCGTCACGACCGCCGTCTTCCGCCTCTTCCTGCTCGGTCTCGCCATCCCCGCGCAGGCGGTGATCGTGCCGATGTTCTACGTCATCAGCAAGGCGGGACTCTACGACAACCTCATCGGCGTCATTCTGCCGACCGCCGCCTTCTCGCTCCCCATGTGCGCCCTGGTCCTGACCGGGGTGATGCGCGACATCACCCCGGATCTGTACGAGGCGATGGCCATCGACGGCGCCTCGTCCTGGCGGGTGTTCCGTCAGCTCGTGCTCCCCCTGTCGCGGGGCGGGCTCTCGACGATCGCGGTCTTCTCCGCCCTTCAGGCGTGGAACGGCTTCCTGTTCCCCCTGGTGCTCACCCAGTCCGATTCCACCAAGGTGATCACCTTGGGGCTCTACAACTTCCGCACCCAGTACGGCATCAACATCCCGGGGCTGCTGGCCGCCGTGGTCCTGTCCATGGTGCCCGTCCTGCTCGTCTACCTGTTCGCCCGGCGCACCCTGGTCCAGGGGCTCATGGGCGTGGGAGGAAAGTGACCCACAACGTGGCCGTAACGACAGACTCCACCACGCCCCTGTGGCGCGACACGAGCCTCGACCACGAGACGCGCGCCGACGCCCTCGTCGCCGAGATGACCCTCCATGAGAAGGTCGCCCAGCTGTTCGGCGTGTGGGTCGGGGCGTCCGACGAGGGCGGTGAAGTCGCCCCGTACCAGCACGAGATGGAGGAGGTGGTCGACCTCGAGGCGCTGCTGGCGCACGGGCTCGGGCAGCTCACCAGGCCCTTCGGCACCGCCCCCGTCGACCCCGCCCTCGGCGCGTTGTCGCTGCTGCGCACCCAGCGCCGCATCGCCGCGGGCAACCGCTTCGGCATCCCGGCCGTGGCCCACGAGGAGTGCCTCGCGGGCTTCGCCGCCTGGGGCGCGACCGCCTACCCCGTCCCGCTCTCGTGGGGCGCGACATTCGATCCGGCGCTGGTACGGCGCATGGCCGGGGCCATCGGGCAGGACATGCGTTCGGTGGGTGTGCACCAGGGCCTCGCCCCCGTGCTCGACGTCGTGCGCGACGCCCGGTGGGGCCGCGTCGAGGAAACCATCGGCGAGGATCCGTACCTCGTCGGGACGCTCGGCACCGCCTACGTACAGGGCCTGGAGTCCGCGGGGATCGTCGCCACCTTGAAGCACTTCGTGGGCTACTCCGCCTCCCGCGCGGGACGGAACCTCGCGCCCGTCGGCATGGGCCCCAGGGAGCGCGCCGATGTGATGTTGCTGCCGTTCGAGATGGCACTGCGGGAGGGCGGCGCCCGCTCGGTGATGCATGCCTACACCGACACGGACGGCGTCCCGTCAGCAGCCGACGAACAGCTGCTCACCGGGCTGTTGCGGGACACCTGGGGCTTCACGGGGACGGTGGTGGCGGACTACTTCGGCGTCGGGTTCCTCAAGACCCTGCACGGTGTCGCCGCCACGTGGGGCGAGGCGGCCGGCGCCGCACTGGCCGCTGGGGTGGACGTGGAACTGCCCACCGTCAAGGCGTTCGGGCAGCCGCTCCTCGACGCGGTCGCGGACGGTCGGGTGTCCGAGGCCGTCGTGGACCGCGCGCTGCGCCGCGTGCTCGTGCAGAAGGCGCAGCTGGGCCTCCTCGACACGGGATGGGACGCGGTGCCGCCGGCGCTGGCCGGTGCCGACCTCGGGGACCCGCAGTCACTGCGCGGAACCGTGGCCCTCGACACCGCGGACCGCCGCGCCCTCGCCCGGGAGGTCGCCGAACAGGCCGTCGTACTGCTCCGCAACGACGGCACACTCCCCCTGGCCCGGCCCGCCCGAATCGCGGTGGTCGGCCCGACTGCCGACACCGCGACGGCCGTCCTCGGCTGCTACGCGTTCCCGGTGCACGTGGGCGCCCGGCACCCCGAGGTACCGGCCGGGATCGAACTGCCCACCCTGGTCGAGTCGTTGAGGGCCGAGTTCTCGGACAGTGAGGTCGTCACCGCGCCCGGGTGCGGCATCGACGACACCGGCACCGACGGTTTCGCCGAGGCCGTGGAGCTGGCCCGTGGCGCCGACGTCGTCGTCCTCGCGCTCGGCGACCGCGCCGGGCTGTTCGGCCGGGGCACCAGCGGCGAGGGCTGCGACGCGGACTCGCTCGCGCTGCCGGGCGTGCAGGAGCAACTCCTCGACTCGCTCCTGGACGCCGGCACACCGGTCGTGGTGACGCTCCTGGCGGGTCGCCCGTACGCGCTCGGCCGTGCGGTACGGGAGTCGGCCGCCGTCGTCCAGTCGTTCTTCCCCGGCGAGGAGGGCACGCCCGCGATCGCCGGTGTGCTCAGCGGGCGGGTCGCCCCGTCGGGACGGCTGCCCGTCAGCATCCCGAACGGCCCGGGCGCCCAGCCGTCCACGTATCTGGCGGCGCGGCTCGGGCAGGTCAGCGGGGTGTCGAACATCGACCCGACACCGGCGTTCGGCTTCGGGCACGGACTGACGTACACGTCGTTCGACTGGTCCGGTCTCACCGTGGAGCGCGCAACGGTCGGGACGGACGGCGAGGCCGAACTCGCCTTCACCGTACGGAACTCGGGCGACCGGGACGGCACCGAGGTCGTGCAGCTCTATCTGCACGACCCGGTCGCCTCGGTCGTGCAGCCCGTCCAGCGGCTGGTCGGATTCGTGCGCCTGACACTCGCGCCGGGGCAGGCCGCGCGGGTCGGGGTGACGGTGCCCGCGGACCTCGCGTCGTTCACCGGGCGGGACGGTCGGCGGATCGTCGAACCGGGCGAACTGGAGCTGCGACTCGGCGCGTCCAGCACCGACCTCCGGCTGACCGCGAAGGTGACGCTCACCGGTCCCGTGCGGGCCGTGGACCACACCCGCAGGCTGCACGCCGGCTTCGACGTCACCGCGCCCTGAACCAGCCGTGGCCCGTACTTTCCAGGAAGGGACCTTCCTGGAAAGTACGGGCCACGCGTCACGGGCGCGCTACCAGATACGCACGCGGTCCGCCGGGTCGAGCCACAGGCCGTCGCTGTCCGACGTGCCGAACGCGTCGTGGAACTCGTCGAGGTTGCGCACGATGTTCGCGCGGAACTCCGGCGGCGAGTGCGGGTCGATCGTCAGGTACTGCTGCTCCTGCTCCTTGCGCCGCTTGGTGCGCCAGCAGTAGGCCCAGTTGAGGAACAGGCGCTGGGAACCGCTGGTGGCCCCGTGCTCCGGCGACGGGGTGTCGCCGAGCGAGATGACGTACGCCTTGTGGCCGATGGTCAGGCCGCCGAGGTCGCCGATGTTCTCGCCGACGGTGAGCGCGCCGTTGACGGACTCGCCGGGCAGGTTGCGCGGCGAGAAGCCGTCGTACTGCTCGATGAGGGCCTTCGACTTGGCCTCGAAGGACGTTTTGTCGGAGGCGGTCCACCAGTCGTTGAGGTTGCCCGCGCCGTCGTACTGGGCGCCCTGGTCGTCGAAGCCGTGGCCGATCTCGTGGCCGATCACGGAGCCGATGCCGCCGTAGTTCTCGGCCGGGTCGGCGTCGGGCGCGAAGAACGGCTTCTGCAGGATGCCCGCGGGGAAGCAGATCTCGTTGGTGCCCGGGTTGTAGTACGCGTTCACCGTCTGCGGCAGCATGAACCACTCGTCGCGGTCGACCGGCGAGCCGATCTTGGCGAGCTCGCGGTCCGTCTCGAACGCCGCGGCCGCCTGCGCGTTGGCGACCAGGTCGTCCACGGTGACCTGGAGCTTGGAGTAGTCGCGGAACTTGTCCGGGTAGCCGATCTTGGGGCGGAACGTGGCGAGCTTCTCGTATGCCCGCTCCTTCGTCTCGTCGGTCATCCAGTCGAGCTGGGCGATCGACTGGCGGTAGGCCTCCAGGAGGTTGGCGACGAGCTCGTCCATCATCGCCTTGGACGCCGGCGGGAAGTGCCGGGCCACGTACTCCTTGCCGACGGCCTCGCCCATCGCGCCCTCGACGAGCGCGACGGCGCGCTTCCAGCGGGCACGCAGCTCCGGGGTGCCGTTGAGCGTGCGCCCGTAGAAGTCGAAGTTGTTCTGGACGAAGGCGTCCGAGAGGTACGGCGCCGAGGCGCGCAGCACGCGCACCAGCACCCAGTCGCGCCACTGCTCGATCGGGAACTCGGTCAGGACCTGGGAGAGGTGGGCGAAGTACGAGGGCTGCCGGACGCAGGTCTCGGCGATGGTTGCGTCGGTGCCACCGAGCCCGGCGGCGTAGCCGTGCCAGTCGAACTCCGGTGCCAGGGCCTTGAGTTCGTCCAGGGCGGTGAGGTTGTACGTCTTCTGCACGTCACGGGTCTCGGCCCGCTCCCAGTGGCCCGCGGCCAGCTTGGTCTCGATGGCGAGGACCGTCCGCGCGGCGGCCGCGGGATCGGCGTGCTCGGCGAGCGTCAGAAGATCGGTGAGGTAGGTGACGTACTTGTCGCGGATCTCGGCGAACTTGTCGTCCCGGTAGTACGACTCGTCGGGCAGGCCGAGGCCGCCCTGCACGACGTTGACGAGATAGCGGTCGGAGTTGCGGTCGTCGGTGTCGACGTACGACCCGAAGAGGCCGGAGCCGCCGACGCGCTCGAAGCGGCCGAGGAACGTCGCGAGGCCGCGGAGGTCGGCGATGGCCGCGACCTCGTCGATCAGCGGGCGCGCCGGCGCGAGACCGAGCGCCTCGATGGCCTGCTCGTCCATGAAGGAGGCGTAGAGCGCGGCGATCTTGCGTGCCTCGCCGGTGTCGGCCGAGGTCGACTCGGCCCCCGCCGCGAGTTCCTCGATGATCGCCTTGACCTGCTCCTCGGCGGTGTCGGCGAGCTGCACGAAGGGGCCCCAGCTCGAGCGGTCCTCGGGGATCGGCTCGGTGTCCAGCCAGTGGCCGTTGACGTGGCCGAACAGGTCGTCCTGCGGCCGGATCTCGGGGTTCATACCCGGGCGGGCGTCATCAAGAATGCTCATCGAGGCAGCTTATGCGAGGCGCGGCCGGGACGTTTCGCAATCCCCCGGGCCGGGTCCACCATGGCGCAGAACGAACATGTTCGTTACAAACTTGTTCGTAACGAACATGTTCGTTACCTTCGTGAGGAGGCTCCCGGAACGGCGGGCGCCACCCCCATCCGAAGGAGCACCCCATGACCACCACGACCCACCACCCCATCGCGATCGTCGGCGCAGGCCTCGGCGGCCTCGTCCTCGCGCGCGTCCTGCACCTCGGCGGCGTCGAAGCGGCCGTCTACGACCTGGAGGCCTCCGCCGCCGCCCGCCCCCAGGGCGGCATGCTCGACATGCACGTCGAGTCCGGCCAGGCCGCACTGCGCGCCGCGGGTCTCCACGAGGAGTTCCTCGCCGCCATCCACCCGGGCGGCGAGGCCATGCGGATCCTGGACCAGCACGGCACCGTACGCATGGAGGAGAGCGACGGCGGCGGCACCGACGGCCGGCCGGAGGTCAGCCGGCACGATCTGCGCGACATGCTGCTCGCCTCGCTGCCGGAGGACACCATCCGCTGGGGCGCCAAGGTCACCGGCGCCCGCCCGCTGACCGGGGGCCGCCACGAGGTGACCCTCGCGTCCGGCGATACCTTCACGACCGACCTGCTCGTCGGCGCCGACGGCGCCTGGTCCAAGGTCCGCCCGCTGCTCTCCGGCGCCCGCCCCGCCTACTCCGGCATCTCGTTCGTCGAGGCGCACCTCGACGACGCGGACACCCTTCACCCGGAGAGTGCCGAAGTCGTCGGCGGCGGATCGCTGTTCGCGCTCGGGGACGAGAAGGGCTTCCTCGCCCACCGCGAGAGCGACGGCCGGCTGCACGTCTACTGCGCGCTGAGGGTGCCCGCCGACTGGTTCACCACCAGCGGCATCGACTTCACCGACACCGAGGCGGCCAAGGCCCGTATCCTCACGTCCTTCGACGGCTGGGACGAGGCATTGCGCGGACTCATCGGCGACGCCGACGGCGCGCTCATCCCGCGGCCCATCCACGCCCTGCCCGTCGGACACCGGTGGGACCGGGTCCCGGGTGTGACGCTGCTCGGCGACGCCGCGCACCTGATGTCGCCGTTCGCCGGGGAGGGCGCCAACCTGGCGATGCTCGACGGCGCCGAGCTGGCCGCCGCGGTCCTGGCGCACCCCGGTGAGACCGAGAAGGCCCTCACCGTCTACGAGGAGGCACTCTTCCCCCGCGGCGAGCACGCCGCGGCGGGGTCCGCCGACAACCTCGACGTCATCTTCCACCCCGACGCCCCGCAGGGCCTGCTCGACATGTTCGCGTCCTTCCGCGAGGAGGCGGAAGCCCCGGGAACGGGTTCGTGACGAACTTGTTCGTCACGAACCCGGCTCGTTACGGTGAGCACGTGTCCCCCCAGCCCGCAGCACCCCGCAGCCGCCGAGAGCGTCCGGCCAAGCCCGCCCTGACCCGGGACGGCATCGTCGCGACCGCGGTCGCGATCATGCGCGACGAAGGCCTCAAGCGCGTCACCATGCGCCGCCTGGCGCAAGAGCTCGACACGGGTCCGGCCTCGCTCTACGTGTACGTGCGCAACACCGCCGAGCTGCACGCGGCCATCCTGGACGAGCTGCTCGGCGCGGTCGACCTCTCCCCCGCCACCGCTCCGGGTGACTGGCAGGACCGCCTGGTGCGGATCCTGTCCTCGTACACCGCGGTGTTGTTCGAGCATCCGAGCCTCGCCCGGTCGGCGCTGGTGGCGATGCCCTCCGGCGAGCACTACCTCGACCTGCTCGAAGCCCTCCTCGCGCTGCTCGCCGAGGGCGGCATCCCGGACGCGCAGGCCGCATGGGGCGTGGACGCCCTTCTGCAGTACGCCACTTCGACCGCGGCCGAGCAGTCCACCCGCGACCGGGACGAGGACGCCCAGGGCGACTGGGACGCGCTGACCACCGCGCTGCGCGACGTGTCCGCGACGACCCACCCGCGCCTCGCGGCGCTCGGTGACGAGCTGCTGTCCGGGCCGGGCGAGGCCCGCCTCGGCTGGGGCCTGCGGGTACTGATCAACGGGATGCCGCACACGCCCAGGCCGTCCACCACCGACGCTCCGTGACCCCCCACCAGCTGTCGAGGCAGGTCAACGCGTCGCCCTGACATCCAGGCGCACGGTCAGCCGGCGGCCGGTCATGCCCTTCGCGGCGGTCACACCGAACGCGTAACGGTCCACGACAGCCGACGCCACGACCGTCAGACGGCGACCCTCGACAGTCACGCTCTCGACGGTGACATCGATCGGCCGGCTGACACCGAGGACGGTCAACTCCCCCGTCAGGACTGTCCCGTCGGACCCGGCCTCGATGCCGTCACCACGGAACGCGAACTCGGGATGGGTCGCCACATCGAGGTAGTCGGCCGACCGTACGTGTTCGTCGCGGCGCGCCACACCCGACTCGAACGTGTCCGCTCCGATCCTCACGTCCACCGTGGACTTCTCGACAGGTCCGGCCACGTCGATCCGTCCCCGCGTGATCCGGAAGCTCCCCCGCACCGGGAACAGCCCGAAGACCGTGCGCATACGGAAGTTCACGCTCGACGCCGCCGGATCGATCTCGTACGTGCCGCTCTCCGGCACAGGATGTTCTCCCACTCGCGATGCCACCATGACCTCCGTCGGTCTCGACGCCGCCGGCGCGGCGGCTGACCTCAGCATGTCGGGTGGCGGATGGCATGCGGCAGAGCGAGATGTCGTCGCCCGGCCGGTACAAATGTCACTGCCGACGGCCACCGAACAGGCGCCACGTCCACCCGATGCGACCAACTGCCATCCCACGCAGAGGTGTTCCCATCCGGGTTCGACACCGTCCGAAGCGGCCCGCACGGCCGTACATGGTGTCACCCCACCAACACCGGGCAGGAGCAATGCAGCGAAGAACCGTGCACAAGTGTGTGTGGTGTGAGTACCCTTCGGCACCAACACACACAGCCCCACAGCAACAGGAAGCGGGCAGTCATGTCGGACAGCAACACGCTCAAGTCCCAGTACTCCGCCCAAGTGGAGGCCGACCTCGAGCGCAACGCGAAGGAACAGGAACGCGTCGCCGCCGAGTTGGCCGCACTTCAGGAGCAGCTCCAGACGCTGGACCACGACCGCACCCTGCTGGCGGGAATGCGCGAGGCACTCTCCGGTCAAGGCACGGCGGCGGTGGCCGAGGAGGCGCCGGTAGCACCGAAGGCGGAGTCTCCCGTCGAACTCCCCAAGGCACGCAAGCCGAAGGGCGAGAGCGCGGCACCCAAGCAGCGCGCGAAGAAGGAGGCCGGCAAGAAGCCCGCCGCGAAGAAGGCACCCACCGCCGCGCAGCCCCGCACCCCCGGCTCTCCCACCCTGCGGGAACTGGTCCTGAACCTCATCACCACGAGCACCGAGCCGCGTTCGGCAGCCGAGGTCACGACGACGCTCGCCGAGTCCCACCCGGAGCGCAAGGCCGGCGGCACGGTCGTACGCAACACCCTCGAGTCCCTCGTCGCCCGCGGTCAGGCCGAGCGCACCAAGCAGAACAAGTCCGTGTTCTACACCGCCCTTCCGGCCGCGGCGGCCACCACTGAGGACGCCGACAAGAAGGACGCTCCGGCGAACGCCTGAGATATTCGGTCCCGGCACCGCACAACCACCGCTATCGTGCGCCCTCATGGAACCCGCCCCTGAGACGTACACCGCACTGGCGTCCCGCATCCGGGCGGCGGCGCCGCGGTGCGGACCGGTCAGGCTCGTCGCCGTGGACGGCCCGTCGGGGGCGGGCAAGAGCACGTTCGCCGAGCGCCTGGCCGGGGCACTCGGCAGCGCGCGGATCGTGCACACGGACGACTTCGCCTCATGGGACGACCCGTTGGGCTGGTGGCCCCGCCTCGAGGAGCAGGTGCTCCGGCCGCTGGGGAGCGGGGTGGCCGGCCGGTTCCAGCGCTACGACTGGGTACGGCGCGAACTCGCCGAGTGGCACGACGTTCCCGTCGGCCACACCCTCGTCCTCGAAGGTGTGTCGACGGCACGCCGGGCCGTCGCCGACCGTCTCACCTGCGCCGTGTGGGTCGAGACGGGACGCGCGGTGCGTCTGCGCAGAGGCCTGGTCCGCGACGGCGAGGACGCGCTGCCGCTGTGGCGTACGTGGATGGCCGCGGAGGACGAGCACTTCGCCCAGGACGGGACACGCGAGCGGGCCGACGTGGTGGTCGACGGCAACCCGCACACCGTGCCCGCCGATCCGGCGCACACCTACATGCGCCTGCGGTAGACAGCTACGTCCGTAAGGGAGTTCAGGACCGGCCGGCACGTGAGGTGCGTCGCGCCAGGATGTCCAGGACGCGCTCGCCCCACCGGAGGTTCTCCTCCTCGAAGGAGCGGCCGCGCATCAACGTCAGGTACGGGCCGATGCGTTCGGCGTCGCGCAGGTACGTGTCCTCGTCGCGCCCGTCGAGGAGCCGCTCCCGAAGGCGTTCGTAGCGGGCCAGTTTGCCGCGCGCCCACCCCATGCGCTCCTCGACGAGCGCGCGCACGGCGTCCGGGTCCGCGCTGTCCGAGGCCTGGATCTTGACCATGAGTTCGTCGCGGATGGCGGTGGGCCTCGGCGGGGCGACGGCGAAGTCGTCCAGGGCGGCGCGTCCCGCGTCGGTGAGCGTGAACATCCGCTTGTTCGGCCTGCGTTCCTGCGGCACGACCCGAGCCTCGACCAGGCCGTCCCCGGCGAGGCGCTCCAGTTCGCGGTAGAGCTGCTGGGGGGTCGCGGACCAGAAGTTGGCCACCGCCACGTCGAACACCTTGGCCAGGTCGTACCCCGACGCCTCGCCCTCCAGGAGAGCCGCGAGGACCGCGTGCTTCAGAGACATCTGGACACGCTAACACCGGCACGATTAATCTCGGCCGCACCTATTCAACAAATTGACTATGGAGCGCGCGCATGCAGGCATTCCGCAAGGCCGTGGAAGCGAACGACCCCGACGCCGTCGAGGCGCTCCTCGCCGAGAACGTCGTGTTCACCAGCCCGGTCGCCTTCCACCCGTACCCGGGCAAGGCGATCACCGCCGCGATCCTGCGGGGCGTCACACGGGTCTTCGAGGACTTCCGCTACGTACGGGAGATCAACAGCGCCGACGGCCGCGACCACGCCCTGGTCTTCGTGGCCCGCGTCGGCGACCGCGAGGTCAACGGCTGTGACTTCATCCACCTCGACGAGGACGGGCTCATCGACGACCTCACCGTCATGGTGCGCCCCCTGTCCGGCGCCGAGGCGCTCTCCGAGGCCATGGGGGCGCAGTTCGAGCGGATCCGGCAGGAGGCCGCGGGCGCGTAGCCGCCGCCACGGCATGGAGGCCGGCCGGGGTCACCAGCCCCGGCCGGCCTCCAGGAGCTGGTCACGGACGAGGGCGATGTGCGGGTTGTCCGGCGTGCCGGGGCGCTGGACGACGTAACCGGTGTTGAACGGCGGGTCCTCCGGGTCGTGGAGGAGAACGAGCGCCCCCGCGGCGAGCAGCTCGCGGCACAGATAGCGGGGCAGCACGCTGAATCCGGCCCCGGCCGCCACTGCGGACACGACACCGCGCAGATCGGGCACGGTGACGGCGGCCTTGCAGGTCAGGCGCCTGCCGAAGACGTGCTGCCAGTACCGGCGGACGATCGGGAGTTCCTCCGCGTACGTGATGAGCGGGACGGTGTGCAGCATCCCGGGCCCGTCGGCGGCGATCCGGTGCGGGCCGCCGATACGGTCCGCCCAGGCCGGGGCGGCGACCAGGACGAACTCCTCGTCTGCGAGAGGCACCGACGTCAGGTTGCGGCCGCGGGGCCGGGCGGTGGCGATGACGAGGTCGTGCCGGCCGGTGCGCAGCTCCTCCAGGAGCGGGTCGGTCAGCCCGGTGGCGACGCGCAGCCGCACCCCCTTCTCGACCAGGGGCGCCAGCGCCGGCAGGACGCAGTGGCACAGCATCTCGGCCGGTCCCGCCAGATGGACGGGCTCGGCCGCGGCGTCCGTGCCGGGACCGCCCTGTCCGGCGACGGCCGAGAGGGCGTCGAGCGGGTCGACCACGCGGGACGCGAGCTCGTCCGCAAAGGGGGCGGGAGCGACACCGCGCGGCAGCCGCTCGAACAGTTCACGGTCCAGCTGCCGCTCCAGCGCGCGGATCTGCGTGGTGACGGTCGGCTGCGACAGGCCGAGCAGTCGCGCGGCCGCGGTGAAGGAACCCGACCGGTACACCGCGAGGAAGGTACGCAGCAGATTCAGGTCCAGCGGGCCCGTGTGCGCCGTCCGGCCTATTCCCGGAGACCCATTCGAATCCCTATTTCTCATATTGGCCACCCTATTGGATTCCTATGGGAGACCCGCCCTACGGTCGGTGCCATCGCCACACACTGACGATCTGAGCACAAAGCGTCAGAGGTTCCGCGATCCGAACCCGTCCTCCGGGCCCGCGGGCCCGCACCCTCGGAGCACTCACCATGTCGAAGATCCTTTTCGTAGTCACCGGCGCCACCCACTGGACGCTGGCCGACGGCACCCTGCACCCCACCGGCTTCTGGGCCGAGGAGGCCGTCGCCCCGTACGAAGCCTTCAAGGCCGCGGGCCACGACATCGTCGTGGCCACGCCCGGCGGCGTCGTCCCGACCGTGGACAAGGGCTCCCTCGCACCCGAGTTCAACGGCGGGCAGGCGGGCGCGGACCAGGTGGCGGCGGCCCTCGCCTCCTTCGGCGAACTACAGCACCCGGTCAAGCTGGAAGAGGTGAACCTCGACGACTACGCGGCGGTGTTCTACCCCGGCGGCCACGGCCCCATGGAGGACCTCTCCGCCGACGCCGACTCGGGCAGGCTCCTCACCCTCGCCCTGGAGACGGGCAAGCCGCTCGGCATCGTCTGCCACGCCCCGGCCGCCATGCTCGCCGCGATCAAGAGTGACGGCACCAACGCCTTCGCCGGGTACAGGGTGACCGGCTTCACCAACACCGAGGAGACCCAGGCCGGCTTCGCCGACAAGGCGAAGTGGCTGCTCCAGGACCGCCTCCTCAACGCGGGCGTGGACTTCCAGGAGGGCGAGCCGTGGGCCCCGAAGACCGTCGTCGACCGCAACCTGGTCACCGGCCAGAACCCGTCCTCCGCCGCCCCGCTCGCGGCCGAGCTGCTCAAGAAGCTGGCCTGACGATGGGCGCCGACCGGCTCGACGAGGTCCTCGACGCCGCCTACGACTGCCTGACCAGGTACGGCGTTCGGCGCACCACGATGGACGACATCGCTTCCACGATGGGCGTGTCCCGGTCCGCGGTCTACCAGTACGTACGCAACAAGGACGACGCCTTCCGCCGGCTCGCGGAGCGTCTGCACACGCAGGCGCTGGAGCGGGCGCGGCGGGCGGCGGCCGTCGAGGACACCCCCGTAGCCGAGCGCGTCCGGGGTGTCCTGGCCGCCAAGCTCGAGCTGGTGCTTCGCCTCGCCGGGGACTCGCCGCACTCCGCCCAGCTGCTCGACGCCAAGGCCCGGCTGTTCGGCGACATCTGCCACACGTTCACCGCCGATCTGCGCCGGCTGCTGACCGGCCTGTTCACGGAGGCGGGCACCCCCGCCGCCGTGGCACCCGCCGAGGCCGCGGACATCTGCATCGCCCTGGTGGTCGGCCTGGAGTCGGTGTCCGACGCGCGGCAGTTGTTCACCCCGGCCACGGACGCGCTGCTCGCAGGGCTCCTCACCAGCCCCATATCCGAGTGCACCTCGCGGGTGACAACGCCCGGCGGGGCGCCGCCCGGATCCGCGACGCCCCCCACCTGACCGGCCACACTGTGCCGACCGCAGGCCACCGCCGCGCTCTCCCCACCCCTGACCTCCCGCTCGACACCCGCCGGGCACCCCCTCGCAGGAGACCCCTCGTGACCGACATCGAAGACCTTGTCGCCCGCCTCCGCACCACCTTCGCCGGTGGCCGCACCAAGCCGCTCGCCCGGCGCAAGGAGCAGCTCACCCGGCTGCGCGCCCTGTTCACCGAGCACCGCGGTGACATCGCGGACGCCCTGTACGCCGATCTGCACAAGCCGCGCGCCGACGCCTTCGCCACCGAAATCGACTTCCCCGTACGGGAGATCGACCACACCCTGAACCATCTCGACGAGTGGCTTCGCCCCCGGCCCGTGGCGTCCGGCGCCCTCGCGGGCCTGCCCGACGGTTCGGCGGCCGGAACGCAGTACGACCCGCTCGGCACCGTCCTGATCATCGCGCCCTGGAACTACCCGGTGCAGCTGCTGCTCGTGCCGCTCGTGGGCGCGCTCGCGGCCGGCAACACCGTCGTCCTCAAGCCGAGCGAGGTCACCCCGGCGACGTCCGCGCTGATCGCCCGTCTGGTGCCCGAGTACCTCGACAAGGAGGCCGTCGCCGTCGTCGAGGGCGGCATCCCGGAGACGACCGAGCTGCTCGCCCAGCGCTGGGACCACATCTTCTACACCGGCAACGGCATGGTCGGCCGCATCGTCATGCGGGCAGCCGCCGAGCACCTCACCCCGGTCACCCTCGAACTGGGCGGAAAGTCCCCGGTGTTCGTGGACCGCGACGTCAATCTGAACCGCGTCGCCGAGCGTCTCGCGGGCGCCAAGTTCCGCAACGCCGGGCAGACGTGTGTCGCCCCCGACTATGTGCTCACCGACCCCGAGACCGCCCCCGCGCTCGCCGCCGCGCTCGCCAAGGCGGTCGAGGTGATGTTCGGCACCGACCCGCAGGCCTCGGACGCGTACGGCCGCATCGTCAACGAGCGGCACTTCGACCGGGTGTCCGCGCTGCTCGACTCCGGGACGACGGCCTTCGGCGGGCAGACCGACCGCGACGACACCTACATCGCGCCGACCGTCCTCACCGGCGTGAAGCCCGACGAGCCGGTCATGCGCGAGGAGATCTTCGGCCCCGTCCTGCCCATCGTCGAGGTCGCCGGGCTCGACGAGGCCATCGAGTTCATCAACGACCGCGACAAGCCGCTCGCCCTCTACGGCTTCACCGAGAGCGAGGACACCCGGCGCCGCCTCGCCGACGAGACGTCCTCCGGCGGCATTGGATTCGGGCTGCCGATGGCCCATCTCCGCGTCCCCGAGCTGCCGTTCGGCGGAGTCGGCGAGAGCGGTCTCGGCAGCTACCACGGCCCGCACTCCATCGCGACGTTCAGCCACCGCAAGGCCCGGCTCGACGTACCGCTGGGCTGAGTCCGGCAGGGTGGGGCGGGTCCCGGCGGCCCGCCCCTCCCGCAGCCGCGAGCCGTGGGTCTCAACTGCCTCGCATACGCGAGTGTGTGGCAGTCATGTGGAGCTTGCCCGCACCGTGTGCCCCGCCCGCCTCCCGCGCCCTAGGCTCCCCGGTTGATCAACTCAATCCGTGCGCCGGGAGGCACCCCATGGCAGAACAGGGCCGTTCGCCACGCGACCCCGTGGAAGAAGCCGCACAAGCCGCACAACCCGCACAATCTGAACGTCCCGATGGTCCCGGCGGTCCCGGACGGCGCAGGGTCCTCGCGTATCTGCTCGCCGCTCCGACGCTCGCCGTCGGCGCGCGCCTCGGCCTGGACGCCGTGGGCGGCGAGTCCGCCGAGGCCGCGGTGCCTTCGCTGCCGCAGCCGGAGGAGCTCTTCGACCTCGGTGACATGCAGACCCTGGCGGCGGCGCCCACGTCCGGTCTCATCTCCGTCCAGGTGCACTCGGACGGGACGGCGTCGTTCGCGGTCCCGCGCGCCGAGGTGGGACAGGGCATGACCACGGCGGTCGCCATGATGATCGCCGAGGAGATGGACCTGCCCCTGGCGAAGGTACGGGTGTCCCTGGCCGACGCCCGCCCGGAACTCCTGATGAACCAGCTGACCGGCGGCTCCAACTCGATGCGCAGCATCTACCTCCCGGTCCGCTCCGCCGCGGCCGTGGCCAGACAGCGGCTCGTCGCCACGGCCGCGCAGCAGTGGGGTGTGCCGGAGTCCGAACTGACCACGCGGGAAGGCGTGATCACGGACGGCGCCGCGAAGAGCGCGACGTACGGCTCGCTCGCCGAGGCCGCCGCCAGCGCGCGGACCGTCACCGCCTCCGCGCACCTCAAGTCCACGTCGGACTTCACGATCCTGGGCACGCCGCAGAACCGTGTCGACGCACGCGACATCGTGACCGGCGCCAAGAAGTTCGGCATGGACCTTCACGTGCCCGACGCGAAGCCGACGATGGTGCGCAGGCCGCCCACGGTCAACGGCACCGTGGTCTCCGTCGCGAACGCCGACGCCGTCAGGAACATGCCGGGCATCACCGATGTCGCCACCGTCAAGCACGGTGTCGCGGTACGCGGCGAGACGTTCGGCCAGTGCATCGACGCACTGCGCGCGCTCGAAGTGACCTGGGGCCCCGGCACCGTGGACAAGGAGTCGGACGACACCGTCCTCGCCAGGCTCAGGGCCGCGGCGCTGCCCATGGTCGTTCCGCCGCTCCTCACGAAGAAGATCGACGCCGAGTTCACCTTCGCGTTCGCCAGCAACAGCCCGCTGGAGCCGGACAACGCGATAGCCGACGTGCGCTCCGACCGCGCCGAGATCTGGGCGAGCCTCAAGGTTCCGATCGTGGCGCAGCGCGACATCGCCGACCGGCTCGGGCTGCCGCAGACGGCCGTCACGGTGCATGTGGTGGAGGGCGGCGGTTCGTTCGGGCGGCATCTGTTCCACGACGTGGCTGCCGAGGCCGCGGAGATCTCGCAGAAGATGGGCAAGCCGGTCAAGCTGTCGTGGTCGCGGACCGACAACTTCCGGCAGGGCAGGACCCATCCGATGTGCATCTCGCGGGTGCGCGCCACCTACGCGCTCGGCAACGTCGTCAGCTACGAGCAGCGCCACACCAGTTCGCAGACCGACTTCGGGCACGGGCTCGGCGAGATGATCACGTCGACGGCGGCGAAGCTGCCCGTGGCCGGCAACCTCACGTTCGCCGAGACCATCTTCCAGCTGACCCAGTCCACGCCGTACAACTTCGGTGTCACCACGCAGCTCCTCAACGAGGTGCCGCTGAAGTTCAACACCGGCAGCATGCGCAACATCTACTCGCCCAATGTGGCGTGTGCGCGCGAACTCGTCGTCGACCAACTGGCCGCGAAGATGGGCAAGGACCCCGTCGCGTTCCGCCGCGAGTTCCTCAAGGAGGAGCGCCTGCGCGCCGTCCTGGACAAGGCGGCCGAGGCCGGGGAGTGGGGCAGGGCGCTGCCCGCCGGTGTCGCGCAGGGGATCGCCCTGCACACGGAGTACCGCGGCGCGGTCGCCTCGCTCGTCGAGATCGACTGCCGGCCCGAGACGGTGAACCGCAAGGTCAGGGACGGGGTGACCGGCCCGCGCGTGACCCGCGCCCTGATGGTCGTCGACGCCGGATTCGCCATCAACCCCCGTGGTCTGGAAGCCCAGATGATGGGCGGGATGAACGACGCGCTCGCGATGGCCCTCACGTCCAGCCTGCACATCAAGGACGGCATCCCGCTGGAGGGCAGCTGGGATCACTACTTCTACACGCGGCAGTGGAACACCCCGCCCGACCTGCGGGTCATCGTCATGCCGTCCACCGGTGACAAGCCTTCAGGGGCCGGCGAGCTCGGTGTCGCGCCCGCGTTCGCCGCCATCGCCTGCGCCTACGCCCGTGCCACGGGCACGCTGCCGACGAGCTTCCCGATCAACCACGGCACCCTCTCCTTCGACCCACTGCCGCTCGAACCGTCCACACCCCAGTCCCCCACCGACGGTCTCGACCGCGCGTTCTGAGGAGCCCCGCCATGCCCAGTCACACCTTCAAGCTCAACGGCGAGCAGATCACGGTCGAGGCCGAGGACGACGTACGGCTGCTGTGGGTCCTGCGCGACCTGCTCGGCGTCACCGGACCCAAGTACGGCTGCGGCCTCGGCGTCTGCCAGGCCTGTACGTCGCACATCAACGGCAAGGCGTTCAACCCGTGCTCGGTGCCGGTGTCGAAGATCGGCCCCGACGACGAGGTCACCACCATCGAGGGTCTGCCCGCCACCGTGGGCAAGGACCTCCACCCGATGCAGGAGGCCTGGCTCGACCTCGACGTCGCGCAGTGCGGGTACTGCCAGCCGGGCCAGATCATGACGGCGGTCGCCAAGGTCCGCCGCGCGGCGGAGGACGGCCGCGACATCACCGACGCGGACCTCGACGAGATCCGCAACATCTGCCGCTGCGGCACGTACACCCGCATCCGCGAGGCCATCAGGGCGGGCGCCAAGAACATGTGAGGAGCCGCAACGCCGGCGGCCGGCTACGTCAGCGGCCGCGGCGGCGCGGGTCCCCTGCCGACGTCGCGTACGAGGTCCAGGCCGAGCACCCGGTCCACGTACGCGAAGGTCTCGAAGAGCGCTCCGGCCGGGGCGTCCCCGGAGTGCTCCAGGAGGTGCAGCGTGCGCAGCACCCCGGGCAGGTCGAGGTCGTCCTCCAGGCAGTCGCGGATGCTGTCGCGGGCAGGTCCCGGCATGGGCCGCGAAGGGCTGTCCGCCCAGGTGGCCACCGCGTGCCGCCAGCGCAGGAGCGTGTGATGGGCGGCGGACACCGTCGCGGGAGCGAGGCGCAGCGGCTCGGTGCGCGGCTCGGTCAGCAGGGCGAGGCGCAGGGCCAGCGGGTCGTCGGCCCTGTCCGCGACACCGTCAGCGGCGTGGGCGTCGGCGACAGCAAGCCGGATGACGTCCCCGTCCGCCTCGTCCGGTGCTTCCTCGCTCCGGCTCAAACGGACGGCGAACGGCCCGCCCAGCTCACCCTCCACGCCCCGCTCGTCGCCGTGGGCGGCGGCCGGGTGCATGCCGAGTTCGGCGGCCCGCACCTGGAGCGCCGCGCGTCGCGTGTCGGCCCCGTCCGGGCAGATCAGCCCCGTGTACGCGATGGTTCCCGACAGTTCCAGTACGCGGGTCAGGACGTCGGCGACGAGCATCGCCCGTACGTCGGAGAGCGCCTCGCCGCCCTCGGGAAGGGCCACGGGTACGCCGATGCGCACCACGCTCCGGTGCATCACCGGAGCGACAGGAAGGCCCGAACAGGCATCGACGAGGCGCAGCATGGCGCGAAGCCTATGCGCAACTCCCTCCGCCCGCCGAGACGTGCGGCCGAATCCGGACCTCGCGCGTCGCGGATCGGGGGTCCACGACCGGCGTTCAGGCTCAACTGACGGAGATCACGGGTGCGTTGGCCGGGCTGTCACTTGTGGCGGACCCTGAAGCCGGTGACGGCCAGCAGGAGTACGGCCGTGGCCTGGATCGCGGCCACCACGGCGATCAGCACAGGGATCGAGGTGTCGTAGAGCACCCCGGTCAGTGCTCCTCCGGCGAACGCGGCCAAACCCACGACCGCGGCGAAGACGCCGTAGGCCGTCGCCCTGCGGCCAGGCGCGACGAGATCGGCCACGACCGCGCGCAGGGTGGACTCCTGCACACCGGTCGCCGCACCCCATACCAGGGCGCCGAGCACGACCGGCGCGAGCGAGTCCGTGAACGCGAGCGCGGGCACGGCCGCCGACAGGACCGGCAGGACGATCAGCACACGTGGCCCGACCCGGTCGTACACCCACCCGGTCGCCAGCGCGGCCAGCGCGTCGACGCCCATGGCGGCCGCGTAGAGCAGGGGGACGGCGGCGGTCGGGACGAGCCCGCGCGCGACGAGGTGGAAGGAGAGCACACCGAACGTCGCGAAGCCCGTCATCGTCGCGGCGGTGAAGGACGCGTACACCCAGAAGTCGCGCGGCAGTCGGGCGCCGGGTTGCGGCTGCTCGCTCTTGGGTGTGACCGCGCGTTCGTAGGCCGCCGGGTCGGGGACCTGGCGCCGCAGCCGTACGAGCAGGGCGAGTACGGCGACGCCGGGCACCGCGAGGACCGCGAGCGCGGGCCCGTAGTCGTCGCCCGTCAGAGCCAGCATCCCCGCCACCGTCAGCGGGCCGAGCAACGCGCCCACCTGGTCCAGCGCCTCGTGCACCGCGAACCCCTTGCCGAGCCCGGTGGCCGCCGCCGCGTACGAGAGCAGCGTGTCCTTGGCGGGTGAGCGCACCGCCTTGCCGACCCGTTCGGCGATGACGAGCGCGCAGGCCGCCCACAGCACTCCGGTCGAGCCGAGCGGGGGGACGCTGGCGACGGTCAGCGTGTAACCGGCGATCGCCCACCCCCAGAACCGGCCGCTGCGGTCGGCCAGCGGTCCCGAGCCGAGGCGCAGCAGGAGCGCCGCCGCCTCGCCCGCTCCCGTCACCGCGCCGACGACGGCCGCGGATGCGCCGAGCGAGGCGAGGAGCGGGCCGGTCACCGAGCGGGCGCCCTCGTAGACGAAGTCGGCGAGGAGGCTGACCGTGCCGAACCAGACCACGAACCGCCAGGGCCTCATCGCTGTCGCGTCTTGGCTCATCCGGCCTCCTCCCCGCCGTCTTTCGGGTGCGTCGGCGGCGCCCCGCCCGATGATTCGGCGCCGCGTGGGGAGTCTCCCCTTCGACCGCACACTCGGGAAGGTGGATCGATGACCAGCTTGCAGGACATTTTCGCGCCGCACGTCCGTGACGGCTCGCTGCCGGGGGCGGTGGCGCTGGTGGCCCGTGGGGACCGGGTAGTAGAGGTGGAGACCGCCGGCTCGGCCGCTCTCGGCGGCGGCTCGCCGATGGCCCGGGACTCGATCTTCCGGATCGCCTCGATCACCAAGCCCATCACGGCCGCCGCGGTGATGATGCTGGTCGACGAGGGACGGATCGCGCTGGACGACGCGGTCGACCGGTGGCTTCCCGAGATCGCGAAACCGGTCGTGGTCCGCACGCCGGACGCTCCCGTCGACGACGTGGTCCCCGCGGCCCGGCCGATCACGGTGGCCGATCTCCTGACGTTCCGCGCGGGGTGGGGCTTCCCGTCCGACTTCTCGCTGCCGGCGGTCCAGTCGCTCTTCGGCCTCCAGAAGCACGGCCTCTCCCCCCAGCTCGTCCCGCCGCCCGACGAGTGGATGGCGCGTCTCGCCCGTATCCCGCTGCTCAACCAGCCGGGTGAGGCATGGCTGTACAACACGTGTTCCGACATCCAGGGGGTGCTGATCTCCCGGGTGTCGGGGAGCGCGCTGCCGGACTTCCTCGCCGAGCGTGTCTTCGAGCCGCTCGGGATGACCGACACCGGATTCGAGGTACCGGCCGGCAAGCTCGACCGGTTCACCACGTCCTACCGCCCGCGCACGGAGGGCGGCCTCGAACTGGCGGACGCGCCGGACGGACAGTGGAGCAGCCTGCCCGAGTTCCCGTCCGGCGCGGGCGGGCTCGTCTCGACCGCCGACGACTGGTACGCCTTCGCCAGGATGCTGCTCGCGGAGGGGGTCGCAGGCGGCAGGCGGCTCCTGTCGTCCGATGCGGTACGGCAGATGACGACGGATCATCTGACGCCCGCCCAGCGCGAAGCCAGCGGCCTGTTCACGGAGGGCCAGGGCTGGGGCTTCGGCGGCTCGGTCGACGTGGCACCCGTCGATCCGTGGAACGTCATGGGCCGCTACGGCTGGGTCGGCGGCACCGGGACCGCGGCGCACCTCGTCCCGTCCACGGGCGCGGTCGGCATCCTGCTCACACAGGTGGAAATGACCGCTCCGACCCCGCCCGCGCTGATGCGCGACTTCTGGCGGTACGCGGCCGCCGAGACCGCCTGACCGTCAGGCGCCCGCCTTCGAGACGACCTTCGACACGCGCCCCACACCGCTCGGCGAGACCCGGGACCGCACCCTCGCGTGGTACGGCGAGTGGCTCGCCTCGCAGTGACGGGCCGGGTGTTCAGTGCGCGATCGAGTCGATCAGCTCACGCGCCCCCTGGCGCAGCAGGGCCACGGCGACCGAGGTGCCGAGGGTGGCGGGGTCGAGGGGGCCGGCCCACTCGTGCGCGTTGAGTACCGTCTTGCCGTCGGGGGTGAACACGCAGGCCCGCAGCGACAGATCACCGCTGCGCTCCGCCCTGGCGAACCCTGCGATGGGGCTGTTGCAGTGCCCCTGGAGTACGTGGAGGAACATGCGCTCCGCGCTCGCCTCGCGGTGGGCGTCGGGGTCACCGAGCCCCGAGATCGTGTCGATCAGGTCGCTGTCGCCCTCACGGCACTGAAGAGCCAGGATCCCGGCGCCGATCGGCGGGCACATGACCTCGGCCGGCAGGATCTCCGTGATCACATCCGTACGACCGATGCGTTCGAGGCCGGCAGCGGCAAGGAGGAGCGCATCGGCGTCGCCCGCCGCGAGCTTCTCCAGGCGCCGGTTCGCGTTGCCGCGCATCGGCACGCACTCGAGGTGCGGGTACGCGGCGGCGAGCTGGGCGATGCGGCGCACGGACGAGGTGCCGATCCGTGTGCCGGACGGGAGTTGATCCAGCGTCAGACCGCCCGGGTGGATGAGGGCGTCCCTGATGTCGTCCCGCTTGAGGAACGCGGCGAACACCGTTCCGGCGGGCAGGGGCCGGTCGGCGGGCACGTCCTTGACGCAGTGCACCGCGAGGTCGGCCTCTCCGGCGAGCAGCGCGGCGTCGACCTCCTTGGTGAACGCCCCCTTCCCTTCGACGAGGGACAGGTCGCCCATCCACTTGTCGCCGGTCGTCTTGACGGGGACGACCGTGGTGCGGATTCCCGGGTGCAGGGCGGCCAGTTCGGCGCGTACGCGCTCCACCTGGGCCAGCGCCATGGGCGAGTCGCGGGAGACGATACGGATCAGTTCAGGGGCGGACATGGCCCCAGGATAGGGGGTCATGTCCGCCCCGCCCGCGTGACGTGTTCAGCCGGCGGGCGTGAACTTGTCACCCGTCACCGTGACCTGGCGCCCGTCCGGTGTGTCGGTCGACGTGCTGCTCAGGCAGCTGCCGGACGCGGGGTCGGTGACGGTCGGGAGGCTTCCCGTGTACGTGTTGCCTCCCTCCGTCCCTACGGGCTTTCCGTAGGTGACGGTGACCTGCTGCGAGCAGCCCGCCGTCAGATACGGCTCGATGAACCCCTGGTCGGCGGCCTTGAACCGGCCGGACGCCACCGGGAGCCTGAAGCTGCCGATGTGCGCGACATCGGCGCCGGTCTCGGTGTTGACGACCTCACCGTTCATCAGCTGCGTCGTACCGTCGTCGCTCACCCGCGAGAGCTCGACGGCGTACATCGTGCCCTTCGTGTAGGGGAATTGGACTGCGCAGCTGACGCCCGCGCCTCCGTCGGCGCCGTACTTGCAGTGGCTGTCCGTGGTAGTGGCGCTGGCGTTGAAGGAGCTGAAGATGGCCTGGAGAGTGGGCTTTCCGTCGACGGCCGGCTTGGGCTGGAAGCCCGCGTACGGCCGGGTCCCGCTCTCCAGGGTGGTGTAGTACGCGAAGTAGATGCCGGACGCGTCGGGTGCCGACTCGAACGACATCGGCAGGGTCAGCTCGGTGACGGGCGTCGGCGCGCCCGTCGTCCAGCGGACGGTGGGCGTCGAGGCCCAGCTCTCGCCCGCCGCACCCAACGTGAGCAGTACGGCGGCTCCGGCGGCTGTGGCCAGACGTAGCGGCTTCATCGTCTCTCCTCGGACTCGGTGGTGTGCGGGCTGCGCGACAGCATGTAAGCGTTTGCTATCCACTCGCAAGAGGGCTCGGAATGTTTCTGTCTTTTACTATGGCGGCGGCGATTTGACGGGTAGTAACCGCTCACATCGAATCGGCGGGCCCGCATGCCCCGCACCGGCACACGAGAGGCGAGAAGTCCGTGGACACGAGCCAGGCCCGGCACACCGACGGCGACATCACGGTCCGTAAGGGAGGGGCCGAGTTCATCGACCGCCTCGCGCCCCTGTGGCTCGCGCTGCACGCCCATCACCAGTCCGTGCAGCCCGGGTTCACCTACTTCCCCGACGAGAACTCCTGGGAGCTGCGCCGCGACTCCTACCGCCGCTGGATCCTCGACGAGGGCTCGTTCGTCCTGCTCGCCGAACGGGACGGGCAGCCCGTCGGCTACGCCTTCGTACAGATCGAGGAAGGCCCCGACGACACCTGGGTGACCGGCACCCGCATCGCCGAGCTCCAGACGCTGTCCGTCCTTCCGGCCGAGCGCGGCCACGGCATCGGCACACTCCTGCTCGACCTGGTCGACGCCGAACTGGACCGCATGGGCATCGCCGACCTCCTCATCGGCACACTGGCCGCGAACACCGGGGCGCAGCGCCTCTACGAACGCCGCGGTCTGCGCCCGGTGTTGGTGTACTACGCCCGGTTCGGCGCCGACGACGCGAAGCCCGCGTAGGAGCTCATCCCTCGCTCGGCCGTGCCCGCACGTGGAGCCGTTCGCCCTGGGGGCCGAACAGGGAGAGGAACTCGACAGGGTACGTACCGGCGTTGGCGAAGCCGTGCGGGGTGCGCGTGTCGAATTCGGCGGCCTCGCCGGCCGTCAGGACGAGGTCGTGCTCACCGAGGGCCAGGTGCAGGCGGCCGGTGAGCACGTAGAGCCACTCGTAGCCCTCGTGCGTCTTCTGCTCGGGCCGCACGCCCTTGCCGAGTTCGCGCACCGGCATGATCTGTTTGTAGGCGTGCAGGCCGCCGAGGTGCCGGGTCAGCGGGATGAAGGTGTGGCCGTGGCGGGTGATGGGGCGCGGGTGGATCCGGGGGTCGCCCGTGTCGGGGGCGCCGACCAGCTCGTCGAGCGCCACATGGTGGGCCTTGGCCAGCGGCAGCAGCAGTTCCAGCGTGGGCTTGCGCTGCCCGGACTCCAGGCGCGAGAGGGTGCTCAGCGAGATCCCGGTCTCCTCGCTCAGCTGGGCCAGGGTCGTCCCGCGCTCGTGCCGCAGGGCGCGCAGCCGCGGCCCCACGCCGGCCAGGACCGGGGTGAACTCGTCGTCGCTCATGCCTCGATTTTGCTCTTACGGCAAAGAACTTTGTCAATCGGGACAGGAGCAGCGCAGTCTCGGTGACGAATGGAGGCAATCCCCATGAGTAATCACCTGAGCGAGCAAGTCAGCCGGCAGACGAGGCAGCAGATGGAGCCGACGATGAGCGTTCACCCTTCGCAGGACGAGCAGCGCTACGACGTCGTGGTGATCGGCGGTGGAGCCGCCGGGCTGAGCGGGGCCCTGACCCTGGGGCGGGCGCGCCGCTCGGTCCTCGTGATCGACGCGGGCGAGCCGCGCAACGCCCCGGCCGACGGCGTGCACAACTACCTGGGCCGCGAGGGCACACCCCCCGGCGAGCTACTGGCCACCGGCCGCGGGGAGGTGCGCCGGTACGGCGGGGAGATCGTGGCGGGCCGCGTCGTCACGGCCGGGCGCGACGGCGACGGATTCCGGGTCGTGCTCGACGACGGCGCCGAGGTGCGGGCCTCCCGCCTCCTGGTCACGACGGGCCTGGTGGACGAGCTGCCGGAGGTGCCCGGCCTGGCAGGACTGTGGGGCTCGGACGTCCTGCACTGCCCGTACTGCCACGGCTGGGAGGTCCGCGACCAGGCGGTCGGCGTCCTCGGGACGGGACCGGCCGCGGTGCACCAGGCCCTGATGTGGCGGCAGTGGACCAAGAGCGTCACCCTCTTCCTGCACACGGCGCCCGAGCCCACCGACGAGGAGTACGAGCAGCTCGCCGCCCGCGGCATCAGCGTGGTCGACGGAACGGTGAGCACGCTGGAGAGCGAGAACGGCCGACTGGCCAGGGCGCGCCTGGAGCGCGGGACGCTCGTGCCGGTCCAGGCGCTGGTGGTCGCGCCCCGGTTCACCGCGCGCGCCGGCTTCCTCGGCTCCTTGGGGCTCGAAGCGTCCGAGCAGGAGATGAACGGCATGGTGATCGGCACGCGCATCCCCGCCGGCCCCACCGGTCAGACTGCGGTACCGGGCGTGTGGGCGGCGGGCAACGTCACCGAGCTCACCGAGCAGGTCATCGGCTCGGCCGCCGCGGGGCTGCGGGCGGCCGCGGCCATCAACGCGGATCTGATGGCGGAGGAGACCCGGGCCGCCGTCGAGGCGCGGCGCGCCGACTTCTCCGATGTCTCAGACGTCTCCGATGTCTCTGATGTCTCCGGCTTCTCCCCGGAGGCCGAACGCCGGGTGTCCGAGCGGGTTCTCGGGAGCCGGCGTCACGGCCTGTGACGCGGGGAGGCCTCCTCAGGCCGCACAACTTGGGCCGCACGTCGGCGCAGTGCGGCGCGCGTCCCGTCGTCCATGAATCCGGCCTCGACGGCGGCCAGGTCGAGGGCCTTGAGCGCGGGTGCGTCGAAGCCGAGGTCGCGCGCGAGGAGCCGGTACTCGTCGCTCAGGAGCGAGCGGGTCTGCATGGGGTTGTCGTCGCCGAGGACGACGGGGATACCGGCCCGGCGGAAGTGGGGCGCGGGGTGGTCGTGGAGTGAACTCGCCGCGCCCGTATACCAGTTGGAGGTGGGGCAGACCTCGACGGTGAGGCCGGTGTCCGCGGCCCACGCCATCGTCTCGGCGTCGTCCGCGATGTGGGTTCCGTGACCGATGCGGGTGACGCCGAGTTGCTCGACCGCCTGCCGCGCGGCGGAGGCCGGGCCCGCCTCGGCGGCGTGGCAGGTCAGCCCGAGACCGGCCGCGCCCGCCAGGGCGAACGCTCCCGCGTGGACGCGGACGTCGGGGTGGAGCGCCTCGTCCCCGGCCAGGTCGAAGCCGACGACACCGTCGCCGGCCCGGCGGGCCGCGCCGCGGGCCACGTCCTCGTTGAGCTCTGCCCCGTGGTGGCGCAGGGCCGCGACGACGATCCCGGCGGGCATCCCGGTGGTGGCGACGCCCTCGCGCAGCCCCTGGCAGGCGGCCGCGATCACGTCGTCCAGGCCGAAGCCGGGCCGGACGTGGGTGGCGGGCCCGAAGCGCAGTTCCAGGTAGTCCTGGCCGTCGGCCGCCGCGTCCTCGACGGCCTCGCGGGTGATACGGGCCAGGGTCTCGCCGGTGTCGAAGAAGGGGTACGTCGCCGCCACCTTGGCGAGGTAGACGGTGAGGTCGGCGGGGCCGTCGAGCCGGATGGCCGTCTCCCAGCCCTGTCCGGGTTCCGCGAGGCCGGCGCGCCGGGCGAGCTCGGCCGCGGTGGACGGGCGGACCCGCCCCTCCAGGTGCGTGTGCAGGTT
Source organism: Streptomyces sp. NBC_00009 (assembly GCF_045040855.1). Lineage (NCBI taxonomy): Bacteria > Bacillati > Actinomycetota > Actinomycetes > Kitasatosporales > Streptomycetaceae > Streptomyces > Streptomyces sp. NBC_00009. The sequence continues at coordinate 7,717,392 of NZ_CP108312.1, read as the reverse complement.
GATCAGCATGACGTACCCCGTTGTGGTCAGAGGGCGAGCATGCGCTCGGTCAGATGGGCTGCCACGTCGGCGTCCGTGGCGAGGACGACGCGGCAGCGGGCGCCGGGCTGGTCCGGGAAGCCGTGGTGGGCGCCGCGCAGGTCGCAGATGGTCTGGCCGCGGCCGGGGCCGTCGGTGTCGTCCACCGTCACGTGCACGCGGGGGGCGAGGCTCGCCGCGACTCCGCCGGTGGCGACGGCGGCGGCCAGCGGGTCGTGCGCGGCGCAGCACGGGCGGCCGAACGTCTGGACGTAGAAGGCGAAGTAGACGTCGAGCATCTCGCCGAGTGCGCGCGCCAGGGGGCGTTCCGACGCCAGGAGTTGCGTGCGGTGCGACTCCTCGAGGGTGTGCGAGAGGGTCACGTCGAGGGGGACGAGGGTGATGTCCCACGGCGCGTCGAGGACGGCGTTGGCCGCTTCGGGGTCGTTGTAGATGTTCGCCTCGGCGACGGGCGTGACGTTCCCGGAGACGAGTCCGGCGCCGCCCATGATGGTGATGTCCTGGACCAGGGAAGGGAGTTCGGGGTCGAGCTTGAGGGCGGCCGCGATGTTGGTGAGGGGGCCGGTGGTCAGGAGCCGCAGGCGGCCGCCGTGGGCGCGGGCGAGGCGGACGATCATCTCGGGGCCGCTCTCGGCCTCGGGGGCGGCCTGGGCGTCGGCCACTTCGATGTCGCCGATGCCGTTCACGCCGTGGATGTGGGGGACGCCGCCGGGGAAGGTGCCGGCGAGCGGGTCGTGTTCGCCGACGGCCACGGGTATCTCGGGCCGTCCCGCCAGTTCGAGGAGCGCAAGGGTGTTGCGGGCGGCCTGCGTCGAGTCGACGTTGCCGCTGACCGTGCCGATGCCGACGAGGGAGATCTCGGGCGAGGCCAGGAGGTAGGCCAGGGCCATCGAGTCGTCGATGCCGGTGTCGCAGTCGAAGTAGAGCGGCTGGGGTGCGTTGTTCATGGGGTTCTCGGCTTCCTTGTGTACGTGGGGAGTTCGGCGGGGTGAGGATGTCAGGCGTGGTCGGTGCGGGGCGCCGCGATGAACAGGCTGGTCCCGAGGGCGAGCACGGTGATGGCGACCGAGATCCACAGGGCGGTGGCATAGCCGCCCGCCGTGGCGCGGGCCGCGTACGGGGCGACGATGCCGATGCCGAGGCCCGCGCCGATGCCGAACGCGGCGCCGTTCAGACCCGGGAGCGCCGCGGGCGCGTCCTTCGGCGAGAGGAGGACGCCGAGCCCGTTGAGCGTCGTGAGGACCAGGCCGTTGTACGTGATGCCGAGGAACGCGACCGCCGCGATGACGAGCCACTTGTCGAGCGGGAAGGCCGCGACGACGCAGAGGGCCACGATGCTCAGGACGAGGCCGGCGCGCAGCGTGGTGAGCCAGCCCCGCTTGCCCGCGAACCACCCGGCCATCGGCGCGGCCCCGAGGCCGATGAGCGCAGCAGGGGTGAGGAAGAGCAGCGCGGAGTCGGTCGCGGAGAGGCCGAAGCCGGTGTCGGGGTTCTGGCTGATGATGACGACGGTGAAGTTGATGACGGCAAAGACGCCGGACAGGACGAGCACCGTCGTCGTGACGAGGGGCCACATGCGGCGCGACTTGAGGTGGGTCAGAGAGACCAGCGGGGTGGCCCGGCCGCGCTCGACGAGGCCGAACGCGAGGGCTGAGACGAGGGTTCCCGCGAGGTAGCCGAGGGTGCTCGGGCTCGTCCATCCGTCGGACGAGCCGTGCGAGACGAAGTACGTGACGCAGTACAGCGCGACGGACAGTGCGCCCGCGCCCCACCAGTCCATGCGGCCCGCGGTGACCGACGGCCGGTCCTTGGGGATGAACAGCGCGACGCAGACGGCGGCGAGGACACCCACCACCAGGATGACGGCGAAGATCGCGCGGAATCCGTAGCGGTCCGAGAGTGCGCCGCCGAAGAAACCGTCGACTCCGCCGACGCCGCCGTTGATGGCGGTGAGGACTCCGAGTGCGGTGCCGAAGACCTTCGCGCTCAGGCGTTCGTTGAGGATCACGTACGCGATCTGGAAGGCGGCGCTCGACGCGCCCTGGAGGACCCGGCCGATGAGCAGGACCGGCAGGCTGGGCGCCAGGAAGCAGATCAGGGTGCCGACGGCCGTCACGGTGAGCACGGCGACGAGGACCTTGCGCCGTCCCACGAAGTCGCTGATCCGGCTGAGGATGACACCGCCGATGGCGCCGGCCAGGAAGAACAGCGAGGACACCTGGGCTATGTCGTCCACGCTGCCGCCGAGCCGCTCGGCCATGTCGGGCAGCGCGGGCGTGACCATGCTCGCGTTGAGCTGGAACGAGATCACGCCGAGCAGCAGTGTGGCGACCAGGCCCACGACCTGCGCGCCGCGCAGGGGCGGCGCGTCGGACGCGGCCGCGGGGCCGGCGCTCTCTCTGTTCTGCACACCGTGAGTAACCATGTTGGACACCTGTATTTCGTAGCGTCGCCGCGGTTGATGTGTGATGTTATACCTCTCGGTCCGACATGCGTCCAGAGCCATATTCCTGGGGCTACGCTGGTGCCCCATCCAGCCAGCACGGCCTAGTGAGGTGCAGTGGTCGCGACCGTCGACAACTTCGGCGACTTCTTCGATCAGCCCCTGACGGTTCCCCTCGGGCAGCCGCGACGCGTGGCGGTCTACTCACGCCTCGCCGCCGGCATCCGGGCGCAGGTCTTCCCGCTCGGCTCGCTCCTGCCGAAGGAGAGCGACCTCGGCACCCGCCTCGGCGTCAGCCGTACGGTCGTCAGGGAGGCCCTGATGCTCCTGGAGGAGGACGGGCTCATCCACACACGGCGCGGTGTCGGCCGTTTCGTGGCACCCGAGTTGCCCCGCGCGGGCCTCGAACGGCTGCGGCCCTTCGAAGAGGTGCTCGCCTCCCAGGGCCAGACGGTCGGGGTGGAGAACCTTCAGGCGACCATCCAGCACGCGACGGACTTCGTGGCGGGCGGCCTCAAGCTGGACCCCGATGCGAACACGTGGTTCTGGGAGACCCGGCTCACGCGCGACGGCGAGCCGGTGGCGCTCGTCCAGGAACACATCCCCGCCGGGCGCGACCTGCGCGACATCAGCCCCTTGCTCGCCGAGCGCCTGCGGGATCCGCAGGATCCGGGCCGCACCCTCTTCGCCGTGATGACGGACGTGCTGGGCCCCGTCTTCGGCCCGGGCGAGTGCGCGATGACGGCGGGCGTCGCGGGGGCCACTCGCGGACGCCTGCTGTCCCTGGCCCCGTCCGCCCCGCTGCTGATCCTCACCCAGACCGCCCAGCACGGCGGCCGGGCGGCCTATCTCGCGAAGTACATCGTCCGCGCCGGGGAACGGCTCTCGATCAACCAGCCGCCCCAGTCGTAGGACGCCCGACGGGCTCCGATCCGTGGGCCGCCCGGCGTTGCGGGTCAGCCGCCGCCCAGCCCACCCTGCGCGGCCACCATCGTCATGCCGAGGCCGCCGACCGCCTTGCCCAGGCCGGGGGCCACGGCGTCGAGGCGTCCCGTCAGTTCCTCGATGCGTTCCTTGCGGGCGTGGGCGTCCGCGCGGGAGACGACCGCCCGGATGCCGCCGGCGGCGGCCAGGGCCACCAGCGCGGCGTCGGCGGGCGCGATCCGCGCGGCGGGCCCGGTGCCGTGCAGGAGTCCGGCCGCCGTGGCCTGGAGCGAAGTGACGGCGGACGCGTCCCGCACCGTCACCTCGCGCCGGGACCGGCCGAAGGACCTCTTCTCCTCGACGGCAAGGACCCCCTGGGCGACGAGCCGGTCCTCGACCGCGTGCAGCGTCTCCTTGCGGTCGTGCCTGATCCAGGACTTCCAGCCGCGCCGGTCGCGCGCGACATGGTCGAGCGTCAGGTCGAGGACCGGGTCCCCGGTCGGTCCCGGCTTCGCGATGGACACATCGCCGTCGGAGTCGACGAGGTTCCCCCGGATCGCCAGCTCGGCCAGGACGGCGGCCCGCAGCAGGAACCCGGTCCTCGTACGGTCGTAGAGGTCGTGGGCGGGGGTGTCGTAGGCCGTGAGGTAGATCCGGCCGTACAGGGTCTGCGTCATGACATCGACGCTACGACGATCACGACCGGGAGTGATCCGCCCAGCGGGTGGAACGGCGCTGGGCACAACGGATGAGTGGGCCGGGCGCTCGTCCTGAAGGATGAGTCACGCCACCGGGGTCGCCGGAGGGCGTCAGGCGCTCTCCTTGACGTAGGCCTCCAGCTGGTCGGCGAGCTCCATCGGGTGGCTCAGCGCCGCCAGATGCCCGCCCGGTACCTCGTCCGGAATGATGCCGAGCCGGTCCTCCGCCACCCGGCGCTGGAAGTCGGCGGGGAAAAAGCGGTCGTCGCGGCCGGTCACCACCCGGGTCTCCACCGCCGGCCACACGTCGAGGGTGAACGGTGTGGCGAAGGCCGCCTCGGACTCGTCCTGGTTGTGCTCCGCCGACGCGTCGATCTGTGCCTGCGACAGGTCGTGCAGGAAGTACGTCTCCAGGTCGGTCTCCGCGTCGGGGTCGCGGCCCTCGCGCAGGTCGTTCGCACGGCGGGCCGCGTCCTGACCGGTGTGGGCCCACCACTCCCCCGGTGTCTCGCCCGGCCGCGGGATCATCCCGTTGACCAGTACGAGGAGCGACACGGGCAGGCGAGGGCAGACCAGCGGGGCGGTGAACCCGCCGAGGGACTGCCCCACGACCACCAGGTCGGTCCGGTCACCGACCGCTTCGACGACCGTGTCCACGTACTCCGGGAGACCTGCCCGGGCATCGTCCCCGGGGAGGTCCACGGAGACGACGTCCCGCCCCCGGCGGCTCAGTTCGTCACTGACCCCGTGCCAGTACCAGGCCGAGCCGCCGGCTCCGGGGATCAACACGTACGTGGTCATGGTGCACCTCCGCGATGTGGACCGTCCGTCTTGTGCGGGTCGTCGTCCGCACGACCGTCTTCTCATTGACTGTCGGTCCCCGCGGAAGTCACCGCATGTCGGCGGGCCGCTCCTTGGACTCGAACGGGAAGCGGCGGCGGAAGTCGTCGGCAGCGTCCTCCAGGGTGCAGAAGGAGACACCCTCGTGGCCCGAGACGTAGGCGATGAAGCGCTCCAGCATCAGCAGTACCTGGGGACGGCCCGAGACGTCCGGGTGCAGGGTCACCGGGACGACCGCGTAGTCGAGCTCGCGGTGGACCCAGTCGAACTGGTCCTTCCAGTCCTGTTCGAGCGCGCGCGGGGACACGTAGCCGTGGCTGTTGTGGGAGTGCTTGTTGAACATCATGGGCGGGAGGTCGTCCACGTACCAGTTGCCGCAGAACTCGACGAGGTCGACCTCGTGTCCGTGGATGAGGGGCTTCATCCAGTCCTTCGCCTCACCGGAGTAGTCGATCTTCGTCCAGGAGTCGCCGACGCGGGCGTAGAAGGGGGTGAAGTCGCGGTAGTTCTGGGAGTGGTCGTAGGAGAAGCCGTACTTGTGGAGCAGTGCGGCGGTGGACTCGGACATCTCCCACCAGGGGGCGACGTAGCCCTTGGGCCTGCGGCCGGTGAACGTCTCGATCAGTTCGACGGACTTCGCGAGGACGTCCTCCTCCTGCTGGGGGGACATCGCGATGGGGTTCTCGTGCGAGTAGCCGTGCGCGCCGATCTCGTGGCCCGCCTCGACGACCATGCGGGTCTGCTCGGGGAACGTCTCGATCGAGTGCCCGGGGATGAACCACGACGTGCGGATGCCGTGGCGTTCGAACAGCTTGAGCAGGCGCGGGGTGCCGACCTCGCCGGCGAAGACGCCGCGCTGGATGTCGTTCGGGGAGTCCTCGCCGCCGTAGCTGCCGAGCCAGCCGGCGACGGCGTCGACGTCGACTCCGAGGGCGATCTTTATGTCCTTCATGGGGGCAGCTCCTAGCTCACAGGGCGGTACGGATGCGGGTGACGGCGTCGTCGAGGGCGGCGGTGTCGGAGGGCGACCAGTCGCGTTCGGCCAGGCTGTGGACGGAGATCCAGCCGGTCATGGCTCCGCCGGTCTCTACGGGGGCGAGCATCTGGGCCTGCACCCCGTACACGTCGATGAGGGCCTGCGGCGGGTGGGGGTCCGCGTGGAAGTGGGGCTGGATCAGGGGCTTCCGGTGCTGTTCGAGCCACACGACGGTGTTCAGGTTGCGCTGATCGAGTGAGGCGTCGCGGCGGATCGGGCGGACGCCGGGGCGCAGCGCCTCTCCGGCGGTGAGGTCGACGTGCAGGCCGAGCTCGGGCAGGTCGACGCGGAACGTGGTGCGGTCGGCGCCGGTCGCGGCGAGGAGGGCGGTGAGGGTGTCCTGGATCAGGGCCCGCAGGCTGCCCGAGCGCAGCAGGTCGCCGTGGCCGGTGAGCCGGGGTGCGGCGCCCGCGAGGTCGAGGGCCTTCCAGAGGGTGACGGTGACCGAGTCCAACACCGGTATGCGCAGGGCCTGTTCGAGGCGTTCGGCCTCGGAGGCGCCGTGCACGTTCGTGCAGAGGACGGCCACCGCATGTGTGTCGCCCTCGGCGGCCTGCTCGATCTGGCGGGCGACGTCGACGGTGGGGATCCGGGCGAAGGCCTCGTTGTCGTCCTCGCCGAACGGCTCCGCGAGGGAGCAGGTGATCCCCTCCTTCGCGTACGTGTCGACGATCCGCTCGCACACGTCCCGGGTGTAGGGCAGTGCGAGTCCGAGCCGGGTGACGCCGTACGCCGCGCAGGCGTCGAGGAGGGCGAGCGTGGAGGTAGTGGCGGGGATGCCGGTCTCGGCGGTGATCGCGGCGGCGAGTGCGCGGTCGCGTTCGATACCGAGCCAGGAGCCCGAGGTGCCGTTCCACGCGATGACATCGACCTTGGCGTCGGCGAGCTGTCTGGCCGCGGCCAGCATCGGGCCGGGGTCGAACTGGGCGTCGCTGTCCCCGTCCAGGGCGATCCGGGTGACCGGGACGCGCGCGAAGTGGGCGGTCGCGGCGTCCGTGCCGTGCAGGAGGGCGTAGGTCTCCGGCTCCAGGGCGGTGTTGGACGACGGGGTCAGCATCCCGAGGCGGGGTGGCGTGTGACTGGTCATCGGGTGGCGAGCCTCCTGGAGTAGTCGATGACGAGGGACGAGACGGTGAACAGGACGCCGGCACCGACGAAGTAGAGCAGCGCCCAGGTGTAGGAGCCGGTGCCGCCGACGATGAATCCGACAGCGATGGGCGTGACGATTCCGGCGATGTTGCCGGAGAGGTTCATGGCGGCGCCGACGACGCCCGCGTTGGCCCGGCCGCCGAGGATCGAGGGCAGGGACCAGTAGAGGCCGGCCCATCGCAGGAAGAAGAGCACGACGGAGAGCAGCGCGACCGCGGTCAGGGCGTCGGGGACGAGGACGACGCCGAGGAGCCCGGCGACGACGGCGGTGCCGGCGATGCCCATCAGGGTGCGCATCACGCGGTTGGCTCCGGCGCCGGTGGCCTGCCAGCGGTCGGAGATCCAGCCGCCCGTCAGCTCGCCCACGAAGCCCGCGCCGAAGATGGCGAGGGTGGACCAGCCGATGGTCTTGATGTCGAAGCCCTTGGTCTCCGAGAGGTAGAGCGGGCCCCAGGTGAGGATGCCGTAGAAGACGCCGTTGAAGCCCATCCAGCCCAGGCACATGCCCCAGAACGAGCGGTACTTGAGGTAGGCGCGGAGACGGGCGCGCCGGTCGGTGCCGGCGGCGGCGTCCTCTGCGGCGTGGGCGCGGTCGATGTAGTCGGCCTCCGCCGCGTTGACGCCGCGGTGGGCGCGCGGGGTGTCGCGCAGGAACCACAGGGCGAAGAAGCCGATGGCCGCGGTGAGGACGCCGGCGACGACGAAGCTGATGCGCCAGCTGCCGGTCCAGGCGATGAGTCCGGAGATGGCGATGCCGCCGAGTGCGGAGCCGAGCGGTGCGCCGCCGTCCATGAGGACGGCGCCGCGGCCGCGTTCCTTCGCGGGCAGCCAGTTGGCGTTGAGCTTGCCGCCGGCGGGCATGACCGGCGCCTCTACCGCACCGAGGAGCAGGCGGAACCCGAGGAGGGAGCCGACGCCGGTGGCCGCGCCGGTGAGTCCCGTCGCGACGCCCCATCCGACGCAGGCGCCACCGGCCATGTAGCGGGGCCCGAAGCGGTCGATGAGCCAGCCGCTGGGGATCTGCATCAGGGCGTACGTCCAGAAGAACGCGCTGAGGACGAAGCCGGTGACCTCCTTGGAGAGGTGGAGGTCCTCGGTGATGAGGGGCAGCGCCACGGAGACGGAGCCGCGGTCGATGTAGTTGAGGGCCACGACGGCCAGGAGAAGGACGAACACTTTCCAGCGGGTGCGGGTGGGCCGGGCGGCGGGGGCGGGCCCCGCGTCGGCCCCGGTTCTTGCATCTGTGCTGTGTACGGGGTTGACCTGAGACATGGCGGACCCTCGATTCGGCAGACTTCGGGTACGTGCTGACGTGCAACTTCCGCGCTATGGCATACCAAACAATGAAGGGAACCCCAGGGCCGCGTCAAGCGTTTGGTATACCGTAAGAGCAACTTTTCGGGGAGGACACATGACACAGGGCCAGACCCGGGACACCACGTCCCCGACCGGGACGGGGTGGCTGCGCGACCAGGTCTGCGAGGGGATCCGCGACCAGATCATCGGCGGCCGGCTCAAGCCGGGCGACCGCCTCGTCGAGCGGGACGTGGCCGAGGAGTTCGGCGTCTCGCGCATCCCGGTGCGCGAAGCCATCCGCATCCTGATGAGCGAGGGGTTCCTCGAGGCGCTGTCTCCGCGACGCATCGTCGTCAAGGAGCTGTCACGCCAGGACGTGGCGAACCTCTTCGACCTGCGCGAGGCGCTCGAGGTCCTCGCGGCGCGCCGCGCGGCGGAGAACGCGGACGAGGTTCAACTCCGCCAAATGCAGCGCCTGTTGGAGAGCGCCCGCAAGGCAACGCTCGCCGGGCGCCCCGAGCGCGTGTCTCGCGCCAACACCGCGTTCCACCACCACATCGTCGAGATGGCGGGCAACGAACTCCTCGCCGCGACCCTCGAACCCCTGGAGGGCCGGCTGCGCTGGCTGTTCCATCAGATCGACGACCCCACGTCGGTGTGGGAGGAGCACCGCCGCCTCTACGAGACGATCGCCGCGGCCGACCCCGAGGCGGCGGCCGCGTGCGCGCTCCGGCATGTGCGCCACTACAGGGAGGTGGCGCTGCGCCTCTTGTTCGACGCGCCCGACACTTACTGAGCCCCGTAGGCCGGCCACCGGCCGGCCCACGGCGCCACCCGCTCGAACGCGGCGGCGGCGCACAGGAGTTGGGCGTCGCGCCACTCGGAAGGACTCAGAGGGCGCGGGCGGTCAGTGTCCCGCGAGGAGCTTCACCCCCACCACGCCGACCCCGATCACCGCGTCGACCACGGCCGCCAGGCTCGACGCGAGCAGCCCGCCGCCCATCCGGCGGCCACCCTCGAAGCCCCAGGCGGCGAGGCCGGCGACGCCCACGCCGGCCGCGATCCACAGAGCGGTGTCGAGGTCGAGGGCTCCTGCCGCGGACAGAGCGTCCATCACCAGCGGGCCGGCCGCGGACGACAGGAGAGGGCTGCTGACGTACAGCATGTGCCGTGCCTCGGCGCGCGCCGGGAACCGCTTGTGCACGACGCGGTGCGACTGTACGTCCGCCACCAGCGTGGCCAGCCACAGACCGACCGCGGTGCCCGTCACATAGGCGGCGGCGGTCCAGTGCCCGGTGTTCGGGTTCTGCGCGAGGCCCACGACCACCGCGAGCATCGTGATCGCGGCGTAGATCCGCTCCTTCAGCCGCTCGCGCAGGGTGTTGAGCAACTCCCCTTTTTTCTCCACATTCACAGCCATGCGCGAACAATAAATGCAGCGCCCGCCGGGAGATCACTCCCGCCGGACACTGCACCGGTGTCCGCCGTGATTCGCCTACGGCTTGCGCGCCACCACGGCGTAGATTCCGCCGTCCTCCGCGCGCGGGGCGACCGTGCCCCGGAACCACTCCGTCGCCGTCACCAGGCCCGGCTCCACGAGTTCGAGCCCCTCGAAGAAGCGGCCGACCCCGTCGCGCGAACGGAACCCGAGCTCGATCCCACCCTTCGCGTACTCGGCCGTCACCTGCGCGGAAAGCTCCGGGAAGATGTCGGACGACGCGTGCGACAGCACGAGATAACTGCCGGAGGGCAGCGCTTCCACCAGGGTGGAGACGATGTCGTACGGCTCCTGCTCCCCGGGCAAGAAGTGCATGAGCGCGATGAGCGAGAGCGCGATCGGCCGGTCGAAGTCGAGCAGCTTGCGGGCGTGGTTGAGGATCTCCCGGGGCGCGCGCACATCCCCCTGGACGTAGTCGGTCATGCCCTCGGGGCTGCTGACCAGCAGGGCCTCGGCGTGCCGCAGCACGATGGGGTCGTTGTCCGTGTAGACGACGCGCGACTCGGGGCGGATCCCCTGGACGATCTGGTGCAGGTTCGGCGCGGTCGGGATCCCGGTGCCGATGTCGAGGAACTGGTCGACGCCGGTGCCCGCCAGCCACGCGACGGCGCGGTGCATGAACTCACGGTTCTGGCGCGCCGCGTCCCGCGCCTGGGGAGGCAGTTGCTCCCCCACCTCCTCGTCGACGGGATAGTTGTCCTTGCCGCCGAGGAGATAGTCATAGACACGGGCCGGGTGGGGCTTGCTGGTGTCTATTCGGGGGGTGGGTGGTGTCTCTGCCGTCATGGCCACGCAGTCTGCCACAGCAACTCGCTTGTCAGTACGGATGGTTGGCGGGCGACCTGCGGTCGGTCAGCTCACACTGACCGATGTGTCGTCGACGACGAACGATGTCTGGAGGGTGGACCCTTCCGTGCCCGTCAGTTTCACGGTCACCGACTGCCCGGCGTAGGCGCCCAGGTTGAACGTCTTGAGCGCGTAGCCCGAGGCCGCGTCGAGGTTGGAGTACGTGCCGAGCGTCGACAGGACCGTGCCGCCGCTGTTGAGGACCTGCACCTTGAGCGTGTCGTACGCCGTAGTGGTGGTGGTCTCGGCCGTGTCGATGTGGAGGTAGAGGCCGAGGGTGGCCGCGCAGCCGGTCGGGATGTTCACCGTCTGCGACAGGGTGTCGGTGTGGGCGGAGCCGTAACCGTTCATCCAGGCCTTGTAGGTGCCGGTGCGCGCGGGTTCGCCGGTGTCGTTGGTGATGACGCCGCTGGAGGCGGTCCAGGTGGTGCTGCCCGACTCGAAGCCCGGGTTGCCGAGGAGTTGGGCGGCGGTGCAGGTGCCGCCGCCTCCCCCGCTGCTGCCGGTGGCTCCGGAGAGCCACTCGGTGGCGTTCAGGGCGAGGGGCGCGTTCGTGCCCGCCGGGTCGTTCCAGCCGTCGTAGAGCGTGTTGCCGGACTGGCCCGTGCCGTCGTCGATCGGGGAGCTGTCGCCCCAGAACGCGACGCGGCCGCTGCCGAACGTGCTGGTGGCGAAGAAGGCGCCCGTGTTGCCGGAGGAACCGGTGCGGTAGACGAGGCCCTTGACCGATGAGTTGTCGGCCGGCTTGAGCGTGGCCGTGGTGCCGCTGCGGATGATGCTGCCGCCGACCTTGCCGAACGACCCGTTGATGACGGGGTCGGTGGTGGAGGTGATGGCCTTCGGGTTGTCGGTGCTGATGCTCAGCGTGTCGACGGAGAAGCCGAACGGGTCCGTGGAGTCGACGGAGTTGTTGGTCATGAGGTCGTTGATGACCTCGACCGCGTCGATGCCGTCGTTGTTGCGGTCCGCGCCGGTGTGGTCGGAGATGAGGAAGAGGCCGCCGCCGTTCTGGACGAACTTCATGACGGCGGTCTTCTCCGCCGCACTGAGCAGCACGTTCGGCTCGGGCAGCACGAACGTGTCGAAGTTCTGGAGGTCCAGGGCCGACGAGGTCCCGTACGTGATGGTGTTGCCGGACGGCAGTGTCTTGAGCGCGTAGTCGCCGGTCCTCTGGAGCCCGACACCCCAGGCCGACAGGGCGCCGGTCCAGTCGGTCTCGGCCGACGGGGTCGCGTCCTGGCCGAGCGGGTCGGGCTGGCTGGTGCCGATGATCCAGTCGGCGTTGCCGGCGGTCTCGGCCTTGGTGTTGTCGAAGAGCACGCGGTGGGGCGTCGCGGCGGCGGCCGGGGCGGCGGCGGTGGCTGCCTGACCTGCCGTCACACCGGCGAGGAGCATTCCGAGGACGGCGGCCGCACAGGCGACGCGGCGGCGGGGACGTCTGGATCCGAGCATCCGTCATACCTCCGTGAGGGGTGGGGAGAAGGCGGTGCGGGCGTCGAGTCTGCGCGCGTAGAACACCGACCGTGGGGAGGGAGGGCCACGCGTGATTGAACAGTACATGGCAATTCGGTGCCCCGACAGGGTGTCGGACGCCGGCAGTCCGGGTCACCGCGCGCCGACGCCCCGCATCACTGCAGGCCGATACGCCGCGCGATCTCCTCGGTGTGCCGCAGGCGCGCCGGCGCGTCGTCGCCGAGGGCCGCGACGACTCCGGCGACGACAGTCTCGACCACGGCGAGGGTGGGCACGAAGCTGTCGTAGGGCGACGGCGTCGTGACCAGGCTGGGCAGCACTACCTCGGCGTGCGCGGAGACCGGGGACAGCCATCTGTCGGTGAACAGGATGACCTTCGCGCCCTGTTCCAGGGCGAGTTGGGCCATGGTGACCTTGTCCTGCTCGTAACGGCGGTAGTCGAAGACGATCAGGACGTCGCGGCGGGTGAGCGCGCCGAGCACCGCGGTCCGCTCGACGTCGCCCGCGGGCAGGAGCCGGATGTCACCGCGCAACTGCATGAGGTGCAGCCCGAGGTACTGGGCGAGGAGATGGGTGAAGCGGCCGCCGGCCAGCGTGATGCGCCGCTTGCCGTCGGCCAGGAGCGAGACGGCGTGTTCCAGGTCGTGCGACGGGAGTTCGGTGAGGGTCTGGGCGACGGCGGAGCTGAACAGCCGGCTGCTCTGCCCGAGAAGGGACGCGTCGCCGCCCGCCGCCTCGTCGGTGCGGGCGCGGTCGGCGGATTCGTACAGGGACAGGGGCGACGCGTTGCGTTCGTCGAGTTCCTCGCGCAGGGCGGTCTGGAAGTCGGGGAAGCCGCGGTAGCCGAGCCGGTTGACGAAGCGGATGACGGTCGGGGCGCTGACGCCCGCCCGCTCGGCGAGGACGGCGACGGTCTCGAAGCCGGCGGAGGGGTAATTGGCCAGGAGGACGCGGGCGACCTTGCGCTCGGCAGGACTGAGGTCGCCCAGCTTGTGCCGGATCACGTCGGCGAGTGCGCCGGAGGCCATCGCGGGTTCCTTTCTCGGTCGTCGGCGGGGGTGGGCCCGCGGGCCGAGCCTAATGCCGATCTTCGGAGCTGTGGTCCCGACCGTCGCCGCGCACCGGGGCCACGACGGGTGCTCCCGCACCGGGCAACGGCGCGATGAACCGGTGCGGGAGCGTCGGGGGGCAGCGTCAGTCGCTGCGGCTGTCACCCAGGTCGGCGATGAGAGAGGCGAGCAGGGCGACCCGGACCGGGACCGTACTGACGTCGAGCCACTCCTCGGGGGTGTGGTCGGCGCCGCCGACCGGTCCCAGGCCGTCCAGTGTCGGGACCCCTGTGCCGGCGACGGTGTTGGCGTCCCCCACGCCGCCCGTCGCCGTGGCCCCGAAGGACAGGCCCAGGCGTACGCCGATGTCCTTGGCCCGGTCGAACATCCGGCGGGAGGCTTCAGTAGCCTCCATCGGCGGGCAGGATTCGAGTTCCTCGACGGTGACGCGGGTACCGGGGACGACGGGCCGCGCGGCGGCCTCCTGGATGGCGGCGGTGGCGTCGCGCATGCCGCTGTCCGTGGCCGAGCGGATCTCGACGAGGAGTTCCGCGTCGGGGCAGACGATGTTGAAGCGGCTGCCCGCGCGGACGACGCCGACGTTGAGGGTGACGCCCTCCCACATGCCGTTCAGCGCCTGGATCGCGATGACGAGGTGGGCGGCGGCCAGAGCCGCGTTCGCTCCGCGTTCGGGTTCGATGCCCGCGTGTGCGGCACGGCCGGTGACGGTGAGCCTGAAGTCGGCCACGCCCTTGCGGGCGAGGACCAGGTCGCCGTTCTCCCGGGCGCATTCGAGGGCGAGGGCGTAGTGCGCACCCTCGGCGGCCCGCCGGGTGACCGGTCTGCTGGCGGGTGAGCCGATCTCCTCGTCCGGCGTGGCGAGGAAGACGAGTTCCGCGTAGTCCTCGACGCCGGCCCGGGCGAGGATCTCGAGGGCGGCAAGGCCTGCGACCATGCCTCCCTTGTCGTCGCTGACGCCGGGGCCGTGGGCGAGGGATCCGCTGAGGGAGAAGGGGCGTTCGGCGGCGGCCCCGTCGTCGAAGACGGTGTCCATGTGCGCGGCGAGCAGGAGTCTGCGGCCTCCGTCGGCCACGGCGAGGCGACCTTGTCTGCGCCCGATGAGCACATCTCCGGTGCGGTGTCCGTGGGTCGGCGGCAGCGGGACGCGTTCCACGGAGAAGTCCAGACGCCACAGGCGGGCCCGGACCAGGTCGGCGACCCGGTTGACGCCGTCGGAGCTGTACGAGCCGGAGTCGATCGCGACGAGTTCGGCCAGGTCTTCGAGGTAGCGCGGCCGGTGTGCGTGGGACAGGGCCAGCAGCGCCTCGTCGAGGGGCTGCTGACGGGGCGGGGCGCTCACAGGACCTTCGACAGGAAGGCGCGGGTGCGCTCCTGCTCGGGTGCGCTCAGGACCCGTCGGGGGTCACCGGATTCGACGACGACGCCTTCGTCCATGAAGACGGCCAGGTCACCGACTTCGCGGGCGAAGCCGATCTCGTGCGTGACGACGACCATGGTCATGCCGTCGTCCGCGAGCCGGCGCATGACGTCGAGGACGTCGCCGACGAGTTCGGGATCGAGCGCCGACGTCGGTTCGTCGAACAGCATCAGCTTCGGTTTCATGGCGAGGGCGCGGGCGATGGCGACGCGCTGCTGCTGGCCGCCCGAGAGCTCGGCCGGGTAGTGGCCCTCCCGGTCGGCGAGCCCCACCTGGTCCAGCAGGGCCCTCGCCTCGTCGCGGACCTGGTCCCTGGCGGCGCCGGCGACCTTGACGGGGGCTTCCATGACGTTCTCCAGGGCCGTCATGTGCGGGAAGAGGTTGAACCGCTGGAACACCATGCCGATGTCGCGCCGCCGGGCGGCGACCTCGCGCTCACGCAACTCGTGGAGGCGGGTGCCCTGCGGCCGGTGGCCGACCGGTTCGCCGTCGACGGAGAGGCGGCCCCCGTCGATCTTCTCCAGATGGTTGATGCACCGCAGGAACGTGGACTTGCCGGACCCCGAGGGCCCCAACAGGCAGCACACCTGGCCGCGTTCGACCGTCAGGTCGATGCCCTTGAGGACCTGGAGCTTGCCGAAGTGTTTGCGCACGCCCTCGGCGTGCACCATGGGCGCGTTCAACGGCCCTCCTCCTTCTGTGTGCGGCTGCGCAGGGCGGTGAGGGATCCGGCACAGAGGCGCCGCAGCGGGGAGACCGCCGCGCCGCGGGCCGTGCCGCGCCCGTAACGGCGTTCGAGCCACGCCTGCGGGACGCTCAGGACGCTGACCAGAGCCAGGTACCAGAGGGACGCCACCACGAGCATGGGGATGACCTGGTAGTTCTGCCCGTACACGTCCTGGATGTTGGACATGAGGTCGTGCGCCGCGATCACCGACACGAGGGCGGTCATCTTGAGCATGTTGATCGCCTCGTTGCCCAGCGGCGGGATGATCACCCGCATCGCCTGGGGCAGCACGATCCGCCGCATGGTGAGCGCCGGGCGCATGCCGAGCGAGTGGGCCGCCTCGGTCTGTCCGGCGTCCACTGACCGGATCCCTGCGCGGACGATCTCGGAGGCGTACGCGGCCTCGTTCAGGCCGAGCGCGAGCAGGGCGGCGACGGCCGGGGTGAGCAGGGTGTTGGTGTCGGCCTGGAAGAAGGTGACGCCGGTGAACGGGATGCCGACCATCACGTGCTGGTAGAGGGCTCCGGCGTATCCCCAGAAGATGATCTGTACGAGCAGCGGGGTGCCGCGGAAGATCCAGACGAACAGCGACGAAAGGCCGTACAGGACCGGGTCGTCGGAGAGCCGCATGACGGCAACGAGGGTGCCGAGGACGAGGCCGAGCGTCATCGCGGCGACGGTCAGCCACAACGTGGTGGCCAGACCGTCGAAGATCAGCCCGGCGAACAGGTAGTGGCCGACGACGTCCCAGTGCAGGTTGCCGTTCTTCGCGAGCGAGCCGATGAGGCCGGCCAGCGCGGCGACCGCGGCAACCGCGGAGATCCAGCGGCCCCAGTGGCGGACGGGGACGATCTCGAAGGCGTCGGATGCGGGGGTCTCGCCCGTGCGCGGCGTCCCCATGGGGGTGGTGGTGGCCATCTCTAGTCCACCGCCGCGTTCTTGGTGGCTTCCTTCACGGCGATGGAGGCGACGCCGTACTTGTCGCAGATCTTGGTGAGGGTGCCGTCGTCGATCAGGGCCTGGAGCGCCCGCCGGATCGCGTCGGTCAGTTGCGGAAGTTGCCTGGAGACCGCGATGCCGTTGGGTGAGGCGCGGTAGCCTGCCGGCGCCTTGGGGTCCTCGGCCAGGTCGAAGGCCTTGCCGCCGTCGGCGGTCTTGGCCGACCAGCCGGCGGCGGGTTTGGTGACGACCTCGGCCGTCACCTTGCCCGAGCGCAGGGCGAGTTGGGCGTCCGAGTCCTTGGGGAAGGTCTGGATGTCGGCCGTCTTCCGGCCGGCCGCCCGGCACGCGGCCTGGTGGGCCTCGAGCAGCTTGTACTGGTTGGTCGCCGCCTGGACGCCGACCTTCCTGCCGCAGAGGTCGTCCAGCGTGCTGATCTTCGCCGGGTTGCCCTCGGTCACCAGGATGCCCGAGCCGGAACGCGAGTAGTCGACGAAGTCGACGACCTTCTGGCGCTCCTTGTTGTCGGTCAGGGCCGACATCGCGGCGTCGAACTTGCCGGCCTGGAGGGCGGGCACGATGCCGTCGAACTTCGTCGGGGTGAAGGCGAACCTGACGCCGAGCTTCGCGCCCAGGGCCTGGCCGAGGTCGTAGTCCAGGCCGGTCAGTTCGCTCTTCCCCTCGGTGACGAACATCGCGAACGGCGGGTAGGGGACGTCCGTGGCCACGCGCACGGTGCCCGCCTTCTTGATCCGCTCGGGCAGGGCCTCGTGCAGTGCCGCGTCCCGCGTGACCGTGACCCCGGCGATCTTGCCCCGGGACGCCGGATCGGCTCCGCCGGAGCCGCTCGCGCCGCAGCCGGAGACCACCGCCAGAGCCGTGCAGGCCAGCACGGCAGTCGCCCCGCGGCGGGGCACAGAGATGTACATCAACGTCGTTCCCTCTCGGACGTCCGAAGCGCGCGGAATCACCTCCGCCGACGTCCCAGAAGTTACACATCAATGTTCGTGATGGCTAGATGTAACGCACGTTACATACCTGGCTCGCGCTCGGGCAGGTCTCTGTTCCGTGTCTCATCGGCAGGCGTGCAGGTCTGACGGTGCTCTACGCGGCCACGGAGGCCGGCACCGGAGCGGGCGGGCGGACGTCCGCCATGCGGCGCTCCGGTCCGCGCCGCCGCAGCACCAGATGACCGACGAACGCGGCGGGCCCGAAGAAGATCTGCGCGGGCACGATCTCGGGGAGATGCCCGGTGAGCGCCTCGACCGTGACCGGTGTGAGGGTCGGGACCAGCGCGCCGAACACGGCGACGAGACCGAGCGCGGTGGCGAGACCGGACCGCCCGTAGGCCTTGTAGGCGACGGTGCTGTAGAGGGCGTACACGAGGAGGTCACCCATGCCGAGCACCGCGCCGAGGCCGCCGATGCGCAGGCCCGCGGAGGGCGCGAAGGCGTAGCCCTGCACGGCGTCGAAGAGCCGCTGCGTGATGGGCACGGCGGTGGCGAAGAACAGGTCGTACGCGGCGAGGGCGAGCGCGAACCGGGCGACGTGCCGCAGGCGGAGACCGCCCTGGGCGTTGAGGTTGGCGGCGCCGACCGCCATCAGCATGATGACGGTGCTGTTGATCAGCCAGTACGGGAGCGCATGGGTCGGGTCGTGTTCGGCGGTCCGCGCGGCGAACCAGTCGGCCGCGAGGAGCGCGGCGATGAGGAGCCACCGGAGCCGGGCGCTTCGGACCACGGGGCCGTAGGCGACGGCGAGGCCACCCGCCAGGGTGAGGCCGAGGACGGGCGGCAGGAGCGCGCCGGGCAGGGCCAGGTAGAGGAACGGCAGGGCGATGACGAAGCCCATCATGATGACCATGTCGTTGCCGTTGAAGGCTCCGACTGCCGGCCGCGGCAGGGTGACGAGCCGGAAGTACGCGACGCCCGCGAGCGAGACGCCCAGGGCGATGCCCAGCGTGACGAGGGTGAAGAACACGGACTGTGCGGCGCTCACGAGGCCCTCCCGGCAAAGCTGTGCTCGACCAAGTCGCAGCGGTACCGCCGCAGTTGGTGTCCCTCGGCGTCGGTGAGGGCGACGGTCGCGTCGATGCCGGCCTCGGCCAGGCGGCCGGCGATGTCGGCCGGACTGTTGTCCGCGGCGCACGCGGCGGCGAGTTCGAGCCGTAGCCGGCCGTCGGTGACGTCGGTCCGGTAGCGCATGGGCCACCGGGCGCCCGGCAGCGCGTCGAGGACCTCGATGATGTCGCGCGGCATCACGGCCCCGGCGCGGGTGCTCAGCACATGGTCGGCCTTGCCGAGGATGTGCGAGGTGGCCGGGACGTTCGTCATCTCGCAGGTGAGGGGCACGTCGGACAGGCGCCGCACGAGATCGCGGGTGTCGTAGCGGAAGAGCGGCATGCACTCCCGGTACGGGAAGAACGGGGTGGCGACGATGGTGCCGAGCGCACCGGGCTCGGCCGGCTCCCCGGTCTCCAGGTCGCACACCTCGACGAGGCCGATCCCGGCGTCGATGTGCAGATGCCGCTGCGCGCAGATCGCGCCCGCGACCGGAGTCACCTCGGTCATGCCGTAACCGTCGTGGACCTGGGCGCCGAAGGTCTCCTCGGCGGCCGAGGCCAGGGCCGGCGACAGGACTTCGCTTCCCACGTTGATGCGCCGCAGCCGGAAGTCGGCGGGGCCGAGGCCCCGTTCACGCGCGAGGACGACCAACTGGCCCAAATAGCTCGGGTAGGTGACCATCAGGGTCGGGGCGGGGGCGTCGGTGCCGACGGTCAGGTCGAGGGTCTCGGCGGGGGGCACCAGGCCGACCATGCGGATCGCGGCCCCGGCCATGCGGGCCACCTGCATCTCCGCGTACGCGGTGCCGGTGGCGCGGGAGCTGACGTTGAACTGGACGAGGTCCGTGGTGCGTACATTGCCGCGCAGGACCTGCGAGAGAGCGACCAGAGCGGGCCACAACCGCTCCTCGTAACGGGAGTACCAGACCTCGGCGGGGCGGCCCGTCGTGCCGGTGGTGCGCGAGGCGAGGAACGGCTCACCGCACAGAAAGTCGCGAGACCGCTTGACGAGGTCCGTCTTCGTGGTGACGGGGACGCGGCCCATGGTCTCGATGGTCAGCGTGGCGGGATCGACGCCCGCGGCCTCGAAGTGCTCGGCATAGAAAGGTGACTTGTCGGCCAGTCGCCCGGCAGTGCGGCGCAGGGCCTTGTTCGTCAGGTCGGCGCGCAGTTGCGGGTCGGCGGCCGCACCCCGCAGGAGTTGCTCGACATCCTCTCCCGGCGAGCCGAACTCGGCGATCGTCGCCAGGGCGTCCTCGACCAGCCGCTCGGCGGACCGTACGTCGATGGGACGGCCGAGCACCATCGCCAGCGCCATTCGGAACTGCCGGATTCCCGCGTCGAACATGGTTCCTCCCCCGCCTCCGACACATCGCGCACCGTGAACCGTCACCCCTGAAACGCCGCAAAGAGACGGGGCGGGCGGCCGTCGCCGCCCGCCCCGTCGCCGCGTCAGCTGGGACAGTTGGTGAAGAGCACCGCCGCCAGCGAACCCATGACGTACTTGGTGTGCTTGAGCGTGGAAACGATCGCGGACATTCGTAAACCCCCTCCATCGTTCGGATGACCTTCACCGGTTGGTGAAAGCACAACGATGCTCATTGCGGCAAACTCTCCTGTCAAGAACGCATCCAGCGATCCATCGTCCGCACCGAAACATGCAATCGGACGAGATCGTCCCGCGTCCGGCCGCTTCCGCGTTCACGCGATGAGTTCCGGCGCCGCTCACGGTCATACACGGAGCAGCACCCCCGACCGAGGAGAGCTCCCGATGAACAACCCCCGCATCGGCTTCAGCCTGCCGAGCTTCGGACCGTACGTAGGGCCCGAGGCCATCGCCGACGTGGCGCAGGCCGCCGAGCGTTTCGGCTTCGACAGCGTGTCCCTGTCCGAGCGACTGCTGCTCCCCGCCGGACCCGACTGGCACAACGAGGCACGGCTGCCCGAGTCGTACGTGTGGGACCCGCTGGAGACGCTCACCTGGGCCGCGGCGCACACGAACCGCATCAGGCTGGCGACGGGCATCGTCAACGCGCTGTTCCAGCCGCCGCTGATCCTGGCCCGGCGGCTGGCCACCCTCGACCGGCTCTCCGGCGGACGGCTCGACGTCGGGATCGGGCAGGGCTGGCTGCCGGAGGAGTTCACGGCCACCGGGGTGCCGGCCGGCCGTCGGGGCGCGGGCTTCGAGGAACACATCGCCGCGATGCGGGCCTGCTGGGGTCCGGACCCGGTGGAGTACGAGGGGAAGTTCTACCGGATCCCGCTGTCGACCGTCGGGCCGAAGCCGGTGAACGGCCCGCTCCCCCTGGTGATCGGGGCGGGCGCGCGTTCCGCGGTGGAGCGGGCGGCCCGGCTCGGCGCGGGGTTCGTCACCGTGGTGTTCCCGCAGGACTGGGACACCGCCCGTACACAGATCGGCTGGTACCGGGAAGCCGGCGGCGCCGGTCCGGTGGTGATCCGGATCCTCGCGGTCTCCCAGGACACTCCCGACCCGGTGGCCACGCTGATCGACGGCGCACGTGAGCAACGGAAGCGGTGCGTGGAGCTGGGCGCGGACGAGATCCAGTGGGGCGACCTCAATCTGGCGGAGGTACCCGTCGAGGACCAAGTGGTGGCGATGGAGGAGATGGCGGCGGCCCTGGACCTCGACGCCTCCTGAGGGCCACTGCGCCCGACCGGCCCCGGCGTGCTCCCTCTACGATGGCGGTATACCGCCGCTCATGTGCCGGCGGGCCGCCGGTCGGGAGGGGCCACCAATGATCATTTTCGGTACGCGGGGATATCTGTACCAGCTCGCGATGCTCACGTTCGTCTGTGGCAACTGCGGCAATCCCGCGGCGCACGCGCTGCGCAAGTACGTCACGAAGTTCACGCTGTTCTTCGTGCCGCTGTTCCCCATCTCCACCAAGTACCGCTCGCAGTGCACGTTCTGCGGGATCGAGCACCAGCTCGCCAAGGAGCAGGCGGAGGCGCTGCTCGCGCAGGCCGCCGCGCCCGCCGGTTACCCGGCGCAGGGCCAGCAGCAGCCGGGCCAGCCGCTCGGCCAGAACCCGTACCAGCAGTAGTCGTTCAGGGGCTGGCGGCGAACGGCGCCGTGAGGCGCAGCCGCCAGTCCCCGTCGGTGCGGACCACGAGATCGACGCGCCAGGCAGCCACACGCAGCGGGAGCAGCGGCCGCACCTTGTCCCGCACGAGCTCCGCCTCCTCGTCCGTGGCCCCCGTCGCCAGCGTGAGATGCGGCTCGGGTCGCTCCCCGAACCGGCCGCCGTACGGGGCGATGTGTGGCCAGCGTGCGCAGAACGCGTCGGCCACGGGCTGCAGCGCGGGTACGGGCACGGCGACGAAGCGCGGTGCCACCACGAAGTCCTTGAGATCCGTCTCGACCGCGGGCAGTGACGACGCGAGGTCACGCACCTCGGCGTCGACGTCCGCCGTCAGCTCCGCCGCGGGCAGGAACGGGTAGAGCAGCGAGACATGGGCGGGCAGGCCCTTTCTCACCAGCGCGGGGTTGACCTCCGCCGCGGCTTCGAGCAGCGGGTTCACCATGGGCAGGGTGATGACCAGAGCGCTCCGGTCCTCCGGGGCGCGCCCCTCACCGACGGCCGTCATGGCCACCTCACCTCCGTGCTGGGACATGCTTGCGGGGGCGGACCAGGAACGGCCCGCCCCCGCACATGTTCTCAGCCCTGAGCGGCGCTGCGGCGCTTGCGCGTCGCCCACACGAGGCCGCCACCCGCGACGATCACCACGGCGGCCGCCCCGGCGATGAGCGGCGTGGCGCTGGACGAGCCCGTCTCGGCGAGGTCGCCCGAGTCGGCGCTCGGCTTGGACGAGGGCACCGCGGCAGCGGAGCTCGTCGCCGTGCTGGGCTTGTCGCTCGGCGTG
The DNA here is from genome assembly GCF_045040855.1 of Streptomyces sp. NBC_00009. NCBI lineage: Bacteria > Bacillati > Actinomycetota > Actinomycetes > Kitasatosporales > Streptomycetaceae > Streptomyces > Streptomyces sp. NBC_00009. The sequence goes on along the minus strand of NZ_CP108312.1, from coordinate 7,695,050 downwards.
GGAGACGCCGTGTCGGCCGGCTTGGACGGCGTCGGAGTCGGCTTCGGCGTGTCCGACGGCTTGGGCGTGCTGCCCTCGCACACCGGTGCCGTCTTCGTCTCGTCACGCGAGTACTGGTCGCCGTCGCCCGCCTTCACGACGAGGTGGACCGAGAGTTCCTTGCTGTGCTCGGGGAGCGGCAGCGTCTTGTGGAACTGGTCCTTGAACGTCTCGGTGGGCAGCAGGTCCTTTCCGTCCACCGTGACGGTCACCGTGTTGTCAGCCCTCGACCCGTAGTTGGTCAGGTCGAGGCTGACCTGGGAGCAGGTCACCTCCCACACGGGGGTGTGCGCCTGCGCCGGGCTCGCGAAGAGCCCCACGCCGAACGCACCTGCCGTGGCGGCCGCTATGAGGGCGCCCGACGCCCGCCACGTCTTCTTGTTCTCAACCACAGAATTTTCCTCCGCGATGTCTTCACCCCGTCTGATGGTGCGCGCACCCTACTCCTGGCGCACCAGGGGCTCGCGACCGCCACCCCTTTAACCCGCGCCCCCTGGTTCAGAGGGAGTTGGGAGCGGCCCCGAAGTCCGGGATGTCCAGGCGTGCACCCCCGCGAAGGGCCGACGCGTGGGCGACGATGCCGGGCAGGGTGTAGCGGGCGGCCACCCAGGCGTTCACCGACGGCAGGGTCCTCGTGGCGACGGCGGTGACGAAATCGTCGACGAGGAAATGGTGGCTTCCCTCGTGGCCGTTGGGCATGTGGTCGAACTCGCGGGGCAGCCGGGCGCGGTCGTGCACGGGCGCCGAGCCGGAGGTGAACGCGTCCCTGAGGGCGGGCGCGATGTGCTGGAGCGAGGGGTCGTCGGCCGGCAGCGTCGGCTTGGGCTGGAGGAGTTCCGAGATGTCCTGCACCCCCTTCTTGTCCTGCCAGAAGCTGACCGTGGCCAGCTGCTCCATGCTGGCGTCGGTGCCGAAGAACCGGAACCGCGATTCGCGGATGTGTGACGGATAGCCGACCCTGCGGAACTCGTTCGTACGGAAGGAGCCGCCGCCCGCGACCTCGAAGAGCGCCGTCGCGTTCGACAGGTCGTTGCCGAACTGGCTGACCTCCTTGTCGAAGACCCCGTCACCGCGCTCGTCGGGCACACCGATCGCGGAGACGCTCACGGCGTGGGTCTGCCAGGCGCCGAGCACACCGCCGACGGAGTGCGTCGGGTAGAGCAGGGGCGGATAGCTGGCGGTGGCCTTCCAGTTGTCGCCGCCGCTGTACCGGTAGGCGTCGTAGAAGCCGAGGTCCATGTCGTGGACGTAGTCGCCCTCGGCGTAGAAGAGCCGCCCGAAGGCGCCGTCGGCGATCTGGTTGCGGGCGTGCACCGTCGCCGGGTTGTACTGGCTGGTCTCGCCCATCATGTACGTCAGCCCCGTGTCGCGCACGGCGTCGATGATGGCGGCGATCTCGTCCTCGGTGATTGCCATCGGCACCGCCGAGTACACGTGCTTCCCGGCGCGCAACGCCTGCAGGACTAGCGGGCCGTGGGTCCAGCGCTGGGTGAAGACCGCCACGGCGTCGACCGCGTCGGACTCCAGCATGGCGTCGAACGAAGGGAAGGTGCCGGTGAGCCGCTCGGCGGCGACGAGCTGTTCGGCGCGCTCCGGCAGCAGGTCCGTGACGTGGATGTCGCCGACACCGGGGTGGGCGCGGAACAGTTTGGCGAACTGCCCGGAGAACTGCCCGGCGCCGACGATGCCGATGGAGAACGTCATGAGGATCCCTTCAGAGACTGAACTTCACTGAACTGCACGGAACTTCGCTGGACTTCACTGCCCGCTCCTGTCCTTCCCCCAACTTCACTGGGAGAACAGGAGGTTGATCTGGCTGCCGCTCGACATCGTGGCCGGGTCACAGAGCTTCGCCGGGTTCAAGATCACGGGTGATGCGGTCTACGGGGTGGTCACCACCCCTCAGGAGCGAGATCGTCGCCCGCCGCTCCGAACCCCTGGACACGCACGACCCGGAGGAGATCGCGGACCTCCTGCACCGGATGGCCACCGGTTTCCAGGAGAGTTTCCCCCGCCTCGCCGGAATCGACATCGGCGTGCGCGGCAACGTCAGGCACCGGGCGACCGTCGTCGTGAACGCGTTCCTCGGCTGGGAGGAAGTACCGCCCGCCGACATGGTCGAAGGGCGCACGGGGCTGCCCGTCGTCGTCGACAGCGCCGTGGCGGCGCTGATCGAGGCCGAGGCCTGGTTCGGCGCCGGCCGCGGCCTCGACCGGTTCGCGGTCCTCACCATCGGGGCGGGCATCGGCTACGGCCTGATGATCGGCGGACGCCTGGTCCGCACCGGCGAGGACGGCCACGGGGTCGGCAAGCGCTGGTTCATCAACCCCAACGGCCCGCTCACCCCGGAGGGCGAACGCGGCAGCGCCATGGCCCTGCTGACCATCCCCGGCATCAGCTACCAGGTCCGCGCGGCCACCGGCCGGGACGTGACGTACGAGGAGATCCTGGCCGCCGCCGCGTCCGGCGACCCGCTCTGCTCCCGCGTGATCGGCGAGGCGGCGCGGGCCCTGGGCACGCTGGTCGCACAGATCGCCAACTTCGCGATGCCGGAGAAGATCCTGCTGGCGGGCGAGGGGGTGGGCCTCGCCGATGTCGCGGGCGGCGTGGTCCACGAGGCGATCCTCGCCAACCGTAACCCCATGGCGGACCCCGTCCACCTGGAGACGAAGGTCTCCGACTTCCACGAGTGGGCCCGCGGCGCCGCGGTCCTGGCCATCCAGGTACTGGTACGGGGGACGAACGAGGGGTGAGGGGCGCCCTAGCGGGGGCCCCGAGCCGGGCCGAGCAGGACGCCGGCGATCAGATCGTGGACCAGGAACTCGCCCGGCCCACGGTTCTCCTTGAGCCGGTCCAGGTCGGCGGCACCGAACCAGCCGTACGCGGAGTGCTTGGACCACTCCAGGGCGGGGTGGTCCAGATCCCCGTCGACCTCGACGACCCAGTCGGCCTCGTGCCGTCGGCCACCACCGTCGTCGCCGGTCCAGGTGGAGACACCGAGGAACGCATCCACCCGCCGCAGGCGCCAGCCCGTCTCCTCCTCGATCTCGCGGGCCAGCGCGCCGAGGAGACTCTCGCCCGGCTCGACATGGCCGCCGACGATGTCCCACGTGTCGGGAAAAAGGCGCCGGTCGGGGCTTCGCCTCTGCGCGAAGGCCTGCCCCCGCGCATTGAGGATCACGGCACCCACGGTCCACACCTCGCCCTGCTTCATCACGGGTGGTGCAGGTGTCACGGCGGTCACTTCATACTGCTCGCGCGGCGGCATGGCGCCACTGTAGAAGGACGCCGACGCGACCCGGCAGGCCTGCGGGCGGGCGCCGAGGCTGACAGGGAACTGACAGGGTCCGTGCGCTACCGGGATTCATTCCCATTGCATCGGGCTTCAGCCTGGTGGTGAAGCGAATCTGGAGATCGCGACGCAGAGCGTCGCAGCGTCCCTCCCCGCGGAGCAGGGAGGGGTGGTCCTTCTGGACTGCCGGTGCGGAGCATCACGGCTCGTCCCATGCGTCCAACGATCATGGGCGGGCGCGATGGGTCGAACTTGAGCGCGAGCATCAAACGGGAGGATGAGCGTGATCAGTTCCGATCTTCTGGGACGGTGCCCGTGAGGGCGCACCTAGGATGACGTTCATGCAGCTCCGGTACGCGTTCCGGCTTTACCCGGAACCGGGTCAACGCATCGCGTTGGGCCGGGCGTTCGGGTGCGCGCGAGTCGTGTTCAACGACGCGGTGCGTGCCCGGAAGGACGCCCATGCGGCGGGTCTGCCGTATCCGAAGGCCGCCGAGCTGTCCCAGACCTTGATCACCCAGGCCAAGCGGACCGTGGAGCGGTCTTGGCTGGGCGAGGTGTCCTCGGTGGTGCTCCAGCAGTCCCTGCGCGATGTCGAGGCCTCATATAAGGCGTTCTTCGCCTCCCTCAAGGGCGAGCGTAAGGGCGCGAGGGTGGGTGCCCCGCGGTTCAAGTCGCGGAAAGATTCGAGGCAGTCGATCCGGTTCACTGCCAACGCCCGCTGGTCGATCACCCCAACCGGCCGGCTGAATCTCCCGAAGATCGGCGATGTGCGGGTGAAGTGGTCCCGCACCCTGCCCGTGGTGCCGTCCTCGGTCACGGTAATCAAAGACAGTGCGGGGCGGTACTTCGCGAGCTTTGTCATCGACACCGACCCGGCCGCCGACGCCGCGCGGATGCCCGCCACCGACCAGACCATCGGCATCGACCTGGGCCTGACCCACTTCGCGGTCCTGTCCGACGGCACGAAAATCGACTCCCCGCGGTTCCTGCGCCGGGCGGAGAAGAAACTCAAGAAGGCCGGACGGGAGCTGTCCCGCAAACAGAAGGGCTCGAAGAACCGGGCCAAGGCCCGGCTCAAGGTCGCCCGCGCGCATGCGCAGGTCGCCGATGCGCGCAAGGAGTTCCACCACCAGCTCTCCACTCGGTTGATCCGCGAGAATCAAGCGATCGCCGTGGAAGACCTGTCGGTCAAGGGCCTTGCGCGCACCAAACTGGCCAAGTCCGTCCATGACGCGGGCTGGTCACAGTTCGTGACCATGCTCGCCTACAAGGCGGCCCGGTACGGACGGACCTTCGTCAAGATCAACCGGTTCCAGCCCACCAGCCAGGTGTGCTCGACCTGCGGACACCACGACGGCCCCAAACCCCTGCACGTACGGGAGTGGACCTGCCCCGCCTGCGGCACCGTCCACGACCGGGATGTCAACGCCGCCAAGAATGTGAAAGCGGCCGCCGGACTGGCGGCATCGGCCTGCGGAGCGAAGATAAGACCAGAACCCCTTCTGGCCCAGCGCGAAGAAACAGGAAGCCACGGAGTCCCAGCAGGAAGCCGAGCCGCATAGCGGCACAGCAACCCGCGGGACGGCCAGAATCCTCGGGCCTCAGCCCGAGGAGCATGTCAATGGTCGGAAGAGCCCCTATAAGTCGATAAGTGGCATCGTGGAAGGTGAGCGCACCGCCCGACCCGCTCCGCGTGAGCGGCCCGTACGGCGGCGCGCACCGCGGAGCGAAGGCGGTGACGGCTGTGGCAACCACCCTCAAGGCCGGAGGGAGCCGGTTCAAGGCCGACCGGCAGCTGACCGTGCGCATGCTGGTCACCGTGTTCCTGCTGGGCCTGCTGTACGTGGCGTTCATCGGCGCGCTCCTGGTCCTGCTCAAGTCGACCCTTCTGGTCGTCGTGATCGCCGCGGCACTCCTCGGGTCGCAGTACTGGTTCTCCGACCGGATCGCCCTGTACGCCATGCACGGCCGCATCGTGACCCGTGAGGAGCAGCCCCAGCTGCACGGCGTCATCGACCGGCTGTGCGCGACCGCCGACATGCCGAAACCGCAGGTGGCCATCGCAGGCACCGACCTGCCGAACGCCTTCGCCACCGGCCGCAACGCCGATCACGCGGTGCTGTGCGTGACCACGGGCCTGCTGCGCCGTCTGGAGCCCGACGAGCTGGAGGGCGTCCTCGCGCACGAGCTGTCCCACGTGGCGCACCGCGACGTCGCCGTGATCACGGTGGCCTCGTTCCTCGGTGTGGTCGCCGGCATCGTCGTCCGCTTCGCGTTCTACTCCGAGCTGCTCGGCGGCCGCCGAAGGACCGACCAGAACACCCTGGTGGTCCTCGCGGTGGTCATGGGCGTCTCGATCGCCGTCTACGCGATCAGCTTCGTCCTCATCCGGGCACTGTCCCGGTACCGGGAGCTGGCCGCCGACCGGGCCGCGGCGCTGCTGACGGGCCGGCCGTCGGCGCTGGCGTCCGCGCTGACCAAGCTCGACGGGGACATCGCCCGCATCCCGAACAAGGACCTGCGGACGGCCCGCGCGTTCAACGCGTTCTACTTCATCCCCGCGCTGTCGAGGAACGCCCCGCTGCCCCGGCTCTTCTCCACGCACCCCTCGCTCGAACAGCGCCTCGACCAGCTGGCGGCGATCTCCGCCGACCTCGGCCGCCCGGCCTGAGCCCCCGAAGGGATCCACATGGGCTTCCTGGACATCCTGCTCGGGCGCACCAGGCCCGCCCCACCCGACCTCGACCGGCTCTTCGGCCTGCCGTCGGCCGCGATCACCCTGGAGGCGGCCGCCGGGTTCACGCCGACCGGCCTGGGCTCTGTGTGCTTCACGACGGTGGAGGGGACTGCCTTCGACACGATCCGCGAGGACGTGGGGGCCCTGCTGAACGCCGATACGGAGCGTGGCGCCGCGACGGAGTTCAGCCGGGACGAATACGGCTACACATGGCTGCTCTCCCGACGAGCCCCCTCGGACCTCCCGGCGCTGGTCGGCGATCTGCACGCGGTGAACGCCACACTCGAAGGCAACGGCTTCGGCCCCCAACTCCTCTGCTCCCTGGCCGGCTTCCGCAACGCGGAGGGCCACTCGCTGGCGCTCGTCTACCTCTACAAGCGCGGCACGTTCTACCCCTTCGCCCCACTCCCCGGAGAAAGGCGCGACAACGCCCTGGAACTGCGCGTACGCGCAGTGATCGGCGACGACCTCCGCATAGAACCGGACCTGGAACGCTGGTTCCCGGTCTGGGGCGCACCCGGCCTGGGAGAGACCAGGACCTGACACGGCCTCCGAGAGAGGGGGCGGGTACCCGTCAGCAAACCCCAACCATCACGCAATCCCGACCATCACGCCCGCAGAGCGACAACGGCCTCGTCCGTGTACATCAGGAACGTCAGCGTCTCCTGGAAGTACAGCTCGACGCCGGTCGCGTCGTGCGAGGTGTAACCGATCGAAAGATCCTGGCCGATGCGGAGTTCGTAGTCGCCGCCGCGGGTGGACAGGACGAAGGCGCCGTTGATCGCGGGTGCCCAGATCAGTTCGCCGTCCAGGAGCCGGGCGATGTGGCCGGACACGGGGAAACCGTGGTCGGTGGTCTCGCTGACCGCCGTGTACGCCTCGGCGCCGAGCAGCAGCGAGTACGGGCCGTCGACGCCTGCGAGGCGCAGGGCGCTCAGGGCCCTCGCGATGGTGTCGGGGTAGTCGCGGGGTTCGGCAGGCAGACTCAGAACGGGGTTGGACGTGCCCTCGCGGACGCCTTCGATCTGCGCCGCGGCGTAGCCGTCGAAGATGGCCTGGTCCTCGGCGAACGCCATGGTGCGGGCCGCGTCCTTGACCGGCTGCCAGTCGGAGTCGTTGGAGCCACGAGCGACGTCGTCCACGGCCTCGCGGCTGACGGTGAAGGGAACGCGCAGTTCAACCAGCGGCTGTGCCTCGCGCAGCCGCGCCATGACTCCCGGGGCGGGCGGTGTGACGGACCGCAGATGCCCGGTGCCGACGGCGGCGAGTTCGAGCCCGTCGGGGCCGGTGACGTCGAGGACGCGGCGTCCCGCGACATGGCGCTGGAAGGCGCGGCCGGCCTCTTGCTCGATCTCCGCCCAGGCGGCTTCGCTGATGGGGGCGAGTTCGCGGTGCAGGTTGTTCATGACGCGGGGGCTCCTTTGAGGCCGCCGATGCCCAAAGAGCCGTCGGGCGGGGCGACGACGGGCTGCGGTGACGCGGCAGGGGCGGGAACTTCGCGTGCGGCGTCCGGCAGAGCGGGCGGGTCCGGCAGGTTGTCGAGGGAGTCTGCGGTGGGAACGAAGAACAGGTTTCCCGTGACGGCGGTGGAGAAGTCGAGGATCCGGTCGGTGTTGCCGGGAGGGCTGCCGATGAACATGTTCTCGAGCATCTGCTCGGTGACCGCGGGAGTCCGCGCGTACCCGATGAAGTACGTCCCGAACTCGCCGCGCCCGAGCGTCCCGAACGGCATGTTCTGGCGGACGATCTTCCGTTCCTCGCCGTCCTCGGTAATGGTGTTGAGGGCCACGTGGGAGTCGGCGGGCTTGGTCTCGTCGGACATCTCGATGTTGTCGGCCTTCGAACGGCCGATGACCTTCTCCTGCTCCTCCGTCGACAGGGCGTGCCAGGCAGCCATGTCATGCAGGTATTTCTGCACGATGACGTAACTGCCGCCCGCGAACGGGGCGTCCTCGTCGCCGATGAAAACGGCAGAGCGCGCCGCGTCGCCGGTCGGGTTCTCGCTGCCGTCGACGAAACCGAGCAGATCACGGTCGTCGAAGTAGTTGAAACCGTGCACCTCGTCGACAACGGTCACGGCGTCGCCGAGCTGTCCGACGATGTGGCCGGCCAGCTCGAAACAGAGGTCCATGCGCCGCGCCCGCACATGAAAGAGCAGATCCCCCGGAGTGGCGACGGCCCGGTGCCGATCGCCGTTCAGCTCACGAAAGGGATGCAGCCCGACAGGCCGCGGCCCGCCGAACAACCGGTCCCAGACAACAGAGCCAATCCCGACGGTGCACGACAGGAACGAGTCGGGAGAGCGGAACGAGACCGACCGCAGCAGCCCGTTCACACCACCGAGCTGGTCGCGTACGCGGGATTCGGCGCCAGGTGCCGTAGTCACCACGAGAATGAGGGCCGCTGTCGAGTGCGGCGCCATGACGGGCTGCGTTTGCGTCACTGACTCTCCCGCAGGGGTGCAATGCAGTCGGCTGACTGCCGTCACATTAAGCCGGGCTCATCTCTCCCGCACGGTCAATCGGTGACCCGCCGCGGATCACGCCCTCTGCGGACGTCCTCCACGAGGTGCATCGCGGCCTCCTCGGCGGACGCGGCCGCACCGTCGATCCCGACGTCGTCGGCGAACATGTCGCTCTCCTTGTCCTTGCGCACGCCTTCATCGGGCGCCACGAGCCGGCCGGAGCGCTCGGCCCCCACCTCGTCGTCGAGCGGTTCGCCGTCGGTGTCCCAGGTGTCGCCGATATCGTCGCCGTCCGGCAGAGTCAGGTCGGGGACCTCCTCGGACAGGCGCTCGTCGAGCGTCTCGCCGTGCCGCTGCTCCGAGCAGGTGACACCGGTGTGCTCGACCCCCCAGGGCCGCTCGGGCGGCGAATAGCCCTCGTCGAGCGGATCGGTGACGCCGCCGCCGAGCAAGGTGTCCTCCTGGTCGAGGAGACCCTCGTCGTCCTGGACCTCGGACCCGTCGGGCTGGTAGACGTCGTCTCCCCGCCCTTGATCGTCGATGTCCACGTCGCCTCCTTCAGCGGTGGCCTCTGCCTCCATTGTGGGCGGCGAGGGGGCGGCACGTCCTGCTGAAGGATCCCGGACATGAAGGTGCCCCGACCGTGACGGGGGATCACGGCCGGGGCGGTCTGAGTGGGCACGGATGGCGGTCGCCTCTCGGCGGGGGCTCCACAAGGCATCAGCCGAACGATCGTCCTTGCAGGCGAATGAGATGAGGCCCGGGGACACAGCTCCATCCGCGTCCACGCCTAGTTTAACGACGAACCACCCCCGGGAATTCCCCACCCCTATGAACTACGTCACTACCCACCCCCGCACGCCACACCAGCCAGGACAGGAGACAGGGAAGACAGCGCCACCGAGCGATGAGCCGCATACGAGACGTGGACCGGCGACAGGAAGCAGCCCCACCGGCGATCAGCCGCGTACGAGACGGGAGGGGACGTGGGGGCATGTGCACGCGGAGCCACCAGCACCACGTACAGGCAATTAACTGGGAAGCGACGCCCCATAGAACAGCGAGCACTGACATGCCCCCGCGGCCCCGCACCCAAAAACACAACGACCAACGACAACCCGCACCGAAGCAAGCACCGGCGCCCCCACCCACCCTTCCGTCACGGCGCCGCAGGCACGTTCTCCAGCGCCGAGATCCGCCGACCGATGGCTTCGAGCGCGCCGGGCCGCCGCCCAGGAACCGCACGCCGCAACCGTGTAAGAGACGCGGCAAGCACACGGGCCTGCGCCGGATCACCAAGCTGCTCCCACTGATGATGGGCGCGATCCACGGCGGCCTCGACATCCTCCGTTCCCGCCGCCTGCCCGCGCGCCAGCCGAGCCTCGGCCGCAGTCATCCACAGCTCGCAACTGCGCCCAGGATCCTGCGCGAGCCGCGCGAGATCCGCACGCACCTCGAGCCAATGGAGCGCCTCCGGCGACCCCGCGCCATGAGTGCGCAGAGCGGTGCTCTCCCACATGGCGGCGATGGCCGCGGCCTCACCGTGCCGCCCGGACTGCGCGGCGGCGAGGATCCCCGGGTGCGGATCGGCATCGGGGCGAGGCTCGACGACTGGAACCGTCTCCTGCCGAGCGACCGGCACAGGCGACCGGGGAGCCTTCGTCACACTCCCCGGCCCACCATCGACCGCAAGGAACACTGCATCGCCGGGACCGGCCTCCCCAGCCGCCTGAGCATGAAGATGCGCAAGCGGCGGACGGTGCCCATTGCGCCATATCGAGGCGTACGTCTTGAGATAACCAGGCACGGCAGTGGAACGGCGCGGAGGAGGAGGCGAGACCCGCCCGAACACACGCACCCCGGGCCCCACGCCGAACCCCCCGCCCCGCACCTGCCCCCAGGCATCACCGTCGGCCACCAGATCGAGGACCACCGTGGTGGTGTCGGGCCGCCGCAGCGCGAGTTCGCCGGTGAGCCAGTGCCAGGGCAGGGCGGTGTACCGCAGGGTCGACGGAGTCGTACGGGCCAGGGCGAGATGAAGCAGACGCTGGCGGTGATCCAGATGGAGCTGCCCGGTCACGTACAGGACGAGAGGGCCGGGCGCGCCGGCCGCGGCGCGGATGCGGGTGAGGACGGTCTGCGGGTCGACGGGGTCGGCGAGTTCGACGACGGTCGCGGCGGCGGTGCCGGTCAGCGCACTGGGCGGTACCGCCGCGAGCGCGGGCAGTACGGAAGTCGCGTCGATGAGGCAGCTCTTGTTCGCCGGGGCGGCCGCAAGGAGCAGCGCGGTCCCGGTCACTGTCTGTTCCCCGTTGTCCTGCTGAGTGATCACCACTACAGCACCGTAACTGGTCCTTCTCCGTCACGGGTGACCGGCAGCAGGAGCTCGACTGGGGCCAATACAGGGCGTTTTGGACGCAATCGGGAAGTGGCTGCCGCACGCGCAAGGGTTCCGTCATTGTGGGCGGAACGAGAACGAGCCACCCCGCCCCGTTCCGCCCCGCAGCCGACCGCGATGCACGCCACGCGTCCGGCGCCGGTGCCCCGTCCGGGTGCGGAGCCGATTCACGTCACGGAAGCTGAGGACTATGGACGAACCTGAAGGATTTCCCCCTGTGGTCGTGCACGCCGCCCAGCCCGGCGGCCGCCGGGTGACCATCCGCGGCGAGGACGCCGGGCTGGCGACCGGGCAGGAGGACGTGCTCGAGTTCCTGCGGCGAGCGGGCCTGGAGGACGCGCGGCTGGACGACCCCGAGCTGGTCGAGTGGCGGGGTGGCGGTACGAAGGTGTGGCCGGCACAGATCTAAAAAGGCGCCGCCAACCCCACACCCCACACCCCAGCGTCAGCGGTAAGAGCTCGCGTCAGCCGGCTTGCCCGGGTCCTGCACCTCGACGAGATAGCGCCAGGCATCGGGCCGACTCCCGTCGACGTCGGTGAACCCGTACACCTGGGCAAGTGCCCCGCTGGACGTCGACTGCCCGTTCCAGCGGGCCACTTCGGGGTCGGCGGCGAGCGCGGCGACGGCCCGGCCGACGTAGAACGGGGTCTCGGAGATGCCGAAGTGCGGTGTCTGTTCCAGGGCGTCGCGCCAGTTCTCCTCGGTGACGCCGTAGTGCCCGAGCATGATCTCCGAGCGGAGCCAGCCCGGGGTGAGGGCGAGGGCTGTCGCGCCGCGTGGGCCCAGTTCCTGCCCGAGAGCGAAGCCCATACGCAGGACGGAACTCTTGGCGAGGTCGTAGAAGAACGAGACGCGGTAGTGGTCACGGTTGTACTCGGCCGTGCCGTCGGTCACTTCGACGACGAGACCACCGGGGTTGCGGAGCAGGAGCGGCAGCGCGTGGTGGCTGGTGATGGCGTGCGTCTCGACGGCGAGGCGGAGCAGGCGAAGCCCGTCGTCGAGGTCGTGCTCCCAGACGGGGGTGTCCCAGGCGAAGAGGTTCTCGCCGCCCCAGATGTCGTTGACCAGAACATCGAGCCGCCCCTGTTCGGTGGAGATGCGGTCGACGAGGGCCTTGACCTGGGCGGGGTCGAGGTGGTCGGTGGGCACGGCGATACCGCGCCCACCGGCGGCGGTTACCAGGTCGGCCGTGTCCTCGATGGTCTCCGGCCGGTCGTACTCGGAGCGCCGGGCCCGCGTGGTGCGGCCGGTCACATAGACCGTGGCGCCGGCCGCGCCGAGTTCCACGGCGATGCCCCGTCCCGCGCCGCGGGTCGCGCCCGCCACGAGGGCGACCTTGCCGTTCAGCCGGGCACTTCCGGTCCCGGGTTCCTGCGTCATGGAGCCGCCTCCTCGCTGCTGCCGGACGGGCCGCCGTGGCCCGCCCGCGGTTCGAGCATGACCCGGAATCAGGACAACCACTGTCGCCATTAATAAGCGGACGAAGACGATGACGACCAAGACGAAGAATGCGTTCTCGCCCATCGGTCACATTCCAGGGCCGGCCCGTGTCATAACAGTGACCAGGGAACCCGCCCGATGCGACAGGGAGACGCCGATGCCACCCGCCCGGACCGCGAAGCAGCGCAAGCAGGACACCCTCGACAGGCTCGAACGCGACGAGGACGTATGGGTGGCCACGGCCGACGGGGAGAACGCAACGCCGTATCTCGTACCGCTGTCGTTCCTGTGGGACGGTACGACGCTGCTGCTCGCCACTCCGGCGGCCAGTCCCACAGGGCGCAATCTGCGGGCCACGGGGCGGGCCCGGCTCGGTGTCGGCCCGACGCGTGACGTCGTCATGATCGAGGGCACGGCGCAGACGCTGACGGCGGCCGAACTCCCGGGCGACGTCGGAGACGCGTTCGCGGAGAAGACAGGGTTCGACCCGCGCACGCTGACCTCGGAGTACCTCTACTTCCGCGTCACACCGCAGCGAGTCCAGGCCTGGCGGGAGGCCAACGAGCTGGCGGGCCGGGACCTGATGCGCGAGGGCGAGTGGATCGAGGACTGAACCACCCGCACCGAAGCCCGAGTTGAGAACAGACTGCGGAGCCGGCCAAAAGCCAACCCCACCCACGGCCGCCCACCCACGGCAGCCCACCTACCGCAGCCCACCCGCCGCACCCCGACAACGCGAAACGCGCCCGCCGAAGAGACCTCCGACGGGCGCGCCCGGTGCCACACACTCAGCCGGTTGCCCCGACCGACCCGACTCAGCCGGCGGCAGGCTCCAGGTCCTTCTCCTCACCGCCCGGCCGCGCCGTCTCGTTCTCGGCATGCCAGTCCTCGTTGTCGGCGAGCGGCTTCTCCTTCAGCACGAAGGCGAGGACGAGACCGACCGCGAAGACGGGCACCAGGTACAGGAAGATCGGCACGAGTGCCTCCTGGTACGAGGAGACGACCGTGGCGCGCAGGTCGGCCGGCAGGGCCCGTACGAGCGCGGGCGTCAGTGAGTCGCTGTCGCCGACCTTCGACGCGGCGTCCGCGGGCAGGCGCACGGCGAGCTGGTCGGTGAGGCGGCTGGCGAAGACCGCGCCGACGACGGCGGTGCCCAGGGTCGCGCCGATCTCGCGGAAGAAGTTGTTCGCGGAAGTGGCGGTGCCGACCTCGGCGCCCGGGAAGTCGTTCTGCACGGCGAGTACGAGGGTCTGCATCATCAGGCCGACACCGGCGCCCGCGAGTCCGACGTACAGGCAGACCAGCCAGACCGGGTCGCTCACGTCGAGGCGGGACATCAGGAACGCGACGAGCATGATGATGACCGTGCCGACGATCGGATAGATCTTGTAGCGGCCGGTCTTGCTCATGATCGCGCCGGACGGCAGCGCCGTGGCCATGATGCCGACGACCATCGGGATGAGCAGCAGCCCCGACTCGGTGGCCGTCTTGCCGTAGACCATCTGGAGATACGTGGGCATGTAGCCGACGATCGCGAACATGCCGAGGCCGATCACGATCATGCCGAGCAGCGTGGCGACGTTGAAGATCGGGCTGCGGAAGAGGTGCAGCGGGATGACCGGCTCGGCGGCCCGCTTCTCGGCGACGAAGAACAGCACCCAGGCGACGACCGCGCCGATGCCGAGCCCGATGACCAGCGGGTCGGACCAGTCGTACTGCGTGCCGCCCCAGCTGGCGAACAGCACGGTGCAGGTGACGGCGGCGGCCATCAGTGCGGTGCCGAGGTAGTCGAGGGTGACCTTGACGGCCTTGCGCGGCAGCTTGATCGCGACGGCCGCGACGAAGAAGGCGAGGATGCCGAGCGGCAGGTTGACCCAGAACGCCCAGCGCCACGAGTGCTCGTCGGTGAACCAGCCGCCGAGCAGCGGCCCGACGACCGAGGAGAGACCGAACACGGCGCCCATGGGGGCCATGTACTTGGCGCGTTCCCGGGGCGGTACGAGGTCGGCGATGATCGCCTGCGAGGTGATCATGAGGCCGCCGCCGCCCAGGCCCTGGAGGGCGCGGCCCGCGACGAGCGTGCCCATGTTCTGGGCGAGCCCGCAGACCACGGAGCCGACCAGGAAGAGCGCGATGCCCGCGAGGAATATGTTCTTGCGGCCCATGAGGTCGCCGAGCTTGCCGTAGACCGGCATGCCGATGGTGGCGGCGAGGATGTACGCGGTGGTGATCCACGCCATGTGCTCGATGCCGTTGAGCTCGCCGACGATGGTCGGCAGGGCGGTGCTGACGATGGTCTGGTCGAGCGCGCCGAGCAGCATCGTCAGCATCAGCGCGCCGAAGATCAGCCCGAAGTTGTGCGGCTTGGCCAGTCCGTCCTCAGGGGCCGGATCGGTGCCCGCCGGTGCGGGGGCGTGGGTCATGCGCAGGTCTCCGTACGTGAAGGGATGGGATGCGCGGCGCGCGAGCGGTCGCCGCCCGGGGAGTTCGGGGAGTCTTCGGGGCTGGGGTGGGGAGTCGTGTGGGGGCCTTGCGCGGGGAGCGCTCGCACCGGTGCCGTGGGGGCGGCAGCCGGGTTGCGCTGCGGGAGCCGCGCCTCAGGCCTCCCGTTCGGTGGTGGCGTGGCAGGTGTGCGCCGGGGCGAGGAGGCCGCGCAGGGCGGTGAAGGAGTCGCGCACCGAGGCCGCGGGGCCGTCGGGGTGCTGCTTGTCGCGGGCCCATCGCATGAGGCCGTTGCGTACGGCGGTCATGGCGATCCCCGCGAGCAGCGCGACGGTCTGCCCGTCGGGGGCGTCTCCGGTGCGGCGGGCGATGGCGCCGGCCAGGTCCCTTTCGAGCGCGTCGCACTCGGCGAGGAACGCGCCGAGGGCCGAGGGCACCTTCTCGACGACGGCGAGGACGTCCTCGAACGCTCCGGCGCCGGGCGGCATCTCGTCGACGTGCGTGGCGAACACGTCACCCAGGTCCCGCAGCACGGCGTCCGGGCCGCGGCCGGGCGCTGAGACGAACTGCTCCGCCTCGGCCTCGGTCAGGCCACCGGGCCAGGCGAAGAGCGCGGTCTCCTTGGTGCGGAAGTAGTTGAAGAAGGTCCGCGGGGAGACGCCGGCCTCCTTGCTGATCATCTCGACCGTGACGTGTTCGAGGCCGTGTTCACGGGCCAGGCGGACCGTGGCGGCGTGAAGTTCGGCCCGGGTCTGGCGCCGTCGCCGGGCGCGCAGCCCTTCGGCCGGCGCCTGCTCGCGGACCGCCGACGCCGCGGTGCCTGATGTCATCACGCGGAAGATTCTTGCACACACTGCAATCTTTGCGCGCACTGCATCTAGGCGCCCGCGAAACCCCTGATCCAGGCACCCGCGAAACCCGTGGCACCTGCGGTCACGGCAGCGGCACGGGCACCGGCGTGGGCAGACGCGCCCATCCGAGATACGCTCCATAAGCGTTGTTTCAGGTGAAATGTGAAAGCCACTGTTCGCCGGGAGACCAGACTGATGCTCACTCGCACCGTCCTTGCCGCCTCCGCCGCCGCGCTGCTCGCGTCCGCCACCGGCGCGTCCGCCACCGGCGCGTCCGCCACCGGCGCGTCCGCCACCGCAGCGTCGGCCGACACCCGCCCCGCGCACCCCGCCGCCGCACCGGCCGCCGCCCTCAAGCCCTGCGCGGAGAACGCGCTGACGATGAAGGCGGCCCCGGCGGGCCAGGACCACGTCCTGCGCCTGAGCGTCAAGAACCACTCCTCGCGCGCCTGTCTCGTGGACCGCGTGCCGCTGGTCACGTACGGCAATCTGGACGGGGCCGCCCTCCCGTTCCCGCTCTCCGGCAGCTCCGCGTACAAGCTCGACGCCGGGAAGACGGCCCACGCCGCCGTGCGGTCCCTGTCCGCGAGCGATGACAGCGACGCCCGGTCGGTCGGCTACGTCGTGGTGGCGGCGAATCCGGAACACAACGGCAAGAAATTCACCGCCGCCTCACTTTCCGAGCCGGGCGGGCTGCGCGTCTGGTCGCCGGTGACAACTCTGTGGCAGCCGACGCGGGCCCTGGCGGACGAGGCTCTGGCCGAGTCCGACGGCGCGGGGGTCCTCAAGGTCTGACCCCTCGCCCGCCTCTGACCCCTCGCCCACCTCGCATCAGGCCGCGGCGCGGACCGCGAGAAGCGAGGCGTCGTCCTGGAGCCGGCCCTCCGCGTGGCGGAGCAGGTCGGCGGCGAGGGCGTCGGTGAAGTCTTCGAGGACCTCGTTCCCCAGGGCGGCGGCCCGCTCCGCCAGCGGGTAGAACGCTCCGCGCGCGTCCCTGGCCTCGCTCACCCCGTCCGTGTAGAGCAGCATGCACTCCCAGGCGGTGGCCGGCACGGGCTGGGCGGCACACCATCCGGAGTGGAGGTCGAGCAGGCCGAGCGGCGGTGCGGGCGCGGGGACCGCGGCGTGGACGGCGGCGCCGTCGCGCAGCAGGACGGGCGGCGGGTGTCCGCAGCAGACCAGTTGGGCGGATCCGTCGGATTCGACGCTGAGCAGGGTCGCCGTGACGAAGCGGTCGGGTTCGTCCGAGTGCGCGACCAGCGAGTGCAGCCGTACGGCGATGCCCTCCAGCCGCGCCTCACAGGCGGCAAGATCGCGCCAGGCGCGTAAGACACTGTCCGCGGTGCGGGCGAGCGCGCGGCCTTTGCCCATGACGTCACCCATCAACAGGCGTGTGCCATAAGGGGATTCAATGGCTCCGTACACGTCGCCGCCCGCTCCCGCGGGGCTTCTCTCCACCGGCGCGACGGTGGCGTTCGCCAGGTGCCGGGCGCTGACGCGCAGCGTGCCGACCCGCTCGGGGAGAGGGGAGACCGGCTGGGAACGGGCAGTCATGCAGGGACCTTCCGGGGTGCGGCCGGACGTGCTGCCCGACGTGACGCGCCGCGCAAGTGTAGCCAGTCGAGCGCGCCCGGTAACCGATTGTCACCGAATCCGTTCCCACCTGATCCCGCAGCCCCCAGGTCGTCAACTTCGTGCCGGCGCACGCCAGTTCACGTAACCGCACGGCGGGCCGCCTCAGTCGGCGAGGTCGGCCCGCAGCGTCAGCAGGTTCGTGCCGAGGGCACGCACGGCGGCGCTGTTGTACCGCGGCAGGTTCTTCAGCCGCGCGCGGGCGTCGTCGTCCGGCAGCAGGTGTGCCGTGCCCGTGTGCCAGCGTCCCTTGATCCGGACGCGGATCTTGGGGTCGGCCTGGATGTTGCGTACGTACTGCGACTTGTCGCCGTACTCGGACACCCACCAGAACTCACGGCCGACCAGGCGACCGCCGACCGGGGTGCGCCGGGGCAGCCCGGACGTGCGGCCGGTGGTCTCCAGCAGGATCTGGCCGGGGAGCCGGGAGAGGAGCGGGTTGCCGATACGCCGCTGGAACGACGTCACGGCCCTGAACTTGAACTCGCGATACCGCGACATACGCGTCCCTCCGTCGGCACTGTGACTACCCGCCGCACTCTAGGTGACCCGGCGGACCGGGTCAGGCAGGTGCCTTCGCCGGGGCCGCGGCGGCGGGTGCCGGGCGGGGCAGCGCCAGGGCCGCCGCCACCGCGAGCGCCCCGACGACCGCGGCGGTCAGCCAGCCGTGGCGGAACGCCGTGAGGGACGCTTCCGCCGCGCGGGGCTCGCCGATGAGGCCGACCATCACGGCCACTCCGAGGACGGAGCCCGTCTGCCGGGCCATCGTCGTGACCGCGGACCCGGTGGCGAACCGGCCGGGCGGCAGCGCCGTGGCGGCCGCCCCCACGAGGGTCGGCAGGGCGAACCCGACGCCGACGCCGGTGAGGAGTATGCCGGGCAGGAACGCGGCGGCGTAGTGCGGTGCCGCGTCCAGGGCGAGGGCCCACCACACGAGACCGCCTGCGAAGAGGAGGCAGCCGGCCGCCGCCGTGCGGCCCGCACCGAGCCGTCGCACGACGGGTCCTGACGCGACGGCGAGCACGGGGACGACCAGCGGACCCGGCGCGATGGCCAGTCCGGTACGGATCGCCGAGTAGCCCCACACCTGCTGGCACCACAGGACGGAGGTGAGCAGCATCGCGGCGAACGCCACCGTGAAGAGGAGTGCGGCGAGCGTGGCGAACGCGAAGGCGGGGATGCGCAGGAGCGGGAGTTCGACGATGGGCACCGGGTGCCGGGCCGACCGCAGCCAGAACCCCGCCGCGAGGATCACCGCGATAGCCAGCGAGCCGAGCACACGGCCCGAACTCCAGCCCCATGCCTCGGCCTTGACGAGGCCGAGCGCCAGGGAGCCGATGGCGAGGGTGAGGAGGACGGCGCCCGCCAGGTCGGGCAAGGGGCCGCTGCGGTCGTGACGGTCGGCGGGCAGCAGCCGGATACCGGCCACGAGGCCGGCCGTGCCGACCGGCACGTTGACGAGGAAGACCCAGCGCCAGTCGGCCTCCACGAGCAGCCCGCCCGCCACGGGGCCGAGGCCGGCGGCGATCCCCCCGATGGCGGCCCAACTGCGAATGGCGCGCGGGCGGCGCTCCACCGGGGTCGCGACGAGCAGCAGCGCGAGCGACGTCGGCATGAGGGCGGCGGCGCCCGCGGCCTGGAGGGCACGCGCCGCGACGAGCCAGCCGACTCCGGGGGCAACGGCGCACAGCGCGGAGGCGACGGTGAACACCGCGAGGCCCAGCAGGAAACCGCGGCGGTGTCCGTACCGGTCGGCGAGGCGTCCGGCGGCCACGAGCAGGGCCGCGAACACGATCGCGTAGGCGTTCAGGACCCAGGACAGGGAGGCGAGCGAGGCGTCGTCGAAGGAGGTGGCGAGGGCGGGCACGGCGACGTTGACGATGAACAGGTCGAGGTTCACGACGAAGACGCCCACGGTGACGATCCACGCGGTGGCCGAACCGGTCCTGCCGGATGCCGGCCCGCCCGAACCCGAACCCGCCCCCGAACCGGAGGCCGAAGCGGCGCCCGAGCTCCCGGCAGACGCATCCGCCACACCGACTGAGTTTGATTTTCCAACCATCACGCACGGCAACCTAGCGTGAGTGAGTTTGATATGACAACCCTGCAGTTGGGCGCGGCAGGTGGATGCTGTCCGCCCTCACCCCGACGTGCCGTGTCATCGCCGCTGCCGACCGGACACCCCGCCGTAACGTCCCCCTCGCCCACCCCCGAGCGAAGGATCACCCCTCTATGCGCACCCCCTCGGCGTCCGACTGACGGCGCTCGCCGTCGTGGCACTGGCCGGCCTCGCCGGACCGGCCGTCACCCCGGCGCAGGCCACCGACAACGTGCCGTGCCACAACACCGTCGAGCGGGACCTGGTCGACCCGCCGTCGGGTCGCACCTGGCCCGGGACCGACGTCATGTACTGCAACCTCACGCGCGGCCACGTCCCGGTCCACGCGAGCCGCTCCCCCGGTTCCCCCGTGGTCGGCTACCTGGAACAGGGCGGCGCGGCCAACTGGTTCGTCACCGAGATGAAGGGCGAGACGTACCGGGACGGCGCCGCGGAGAACAACTGGTGGGCCAGCACCCGGGCGGACAACGGCCGTTGGGGCTGGACGCCCGAGGTCTACTTCGCGGGCGGCGGCAACTACGAGGACGACGCGGGCCTGTTGATGCCGGGCTCCTACACCTGCGCAAACACCTGCGCCCCCGTGCCCTTCTGGGCGCGCTGACCCCGCGGCGCACCGGGGGCGGGGCCGGGTTACCCCACCCCCTCTTCGGCAACCCCGGTTCGACAAGCTCGCCCATGATCATCAAGACTGAGGATCATGCGATTCGGCGTGAACCTTCTGAACTTCGGCTCTGGCACGACCCCGCGAACCCTCGAGCGCCAGGCGACGGACGCCCGCGCGCTGGGCTTCACATTCGCGATGATCTCCGACCACATAGCCGTCACCCCCGACGTGCACGAGGTGTACCCCGCCCCGTTCTACGACCAGTTCGTCCTGGCCGCGCATCTCGCGGGGCGGGTCCCGGGGCTTCGGCTCGGCACGACCATCACCGTCATCCCGTACCGGCACCCGCTCCAGACGGCGCGGCTTGCGGCCAACATCGACCAGCTGAACGACGCCGGGTTCATCCTCGGCGCGGGCGTCGGCTGGTCGGCCGCCGAGTACCGCGCGCTGGGCGTCCCGTTCGAGGAGCGCGGCGCCATCACCGACGAGTATCTGGCCGCGATCCGCGCCGCCTGGGCGCAGGACCCGTGCGATCCGCGCCGCCTGGGCGCAGGACCCGTGCACCTTCGAGGGGCGCTACGTCTCGTACGAGGGCATCCGTACGGCCCCCGCCCCCGCTGCCGCGCAGCTGCCGGTCTGGGTCGGCGGCGACTCGCCCGCCGCGCTGCGCAGGGCCGCGCGCCTGGGCGAGGGATGGCACCCCTTCATGCCGACCCTTCAGGGCCTGCGCGCGAAGCTGCCGGTCGTGGCCGCCGAGGCCGAGAAGGCCGGGCGGCTCGTGCCGGAGCTCGT
Source organism: Streptomyces sp. NBC_00009 (assembly GCF_045040855.1). Taxonomy (NCBI): domain Bacteria; kingdom Bacillati; phylum Actinomycetota; class Actinomycetes; order Kitasatosporales; family Streptomycetaceae; genus Streptomyces; species Streptomyces sp. NBC_00009. The sequence continues at coordinate 7,674,236 of NZ_CP108312.1, read as the reverse complement.
GCCGCGGCTGCAGATCGCGCTCGGGGCGCGGCCCGACACCGAGGACCGCCCGCTCGGCCACGGCAGCGTCGACCAGGTCCGCGCCGACCTGCACGCGTTGGCCGAACTCGGCGCCACACACGTGCTGTTCGACACCTACCCGGGCGACCCGGCCGTGCGCGCCACGGCCGACGAGGACCGCCGCGTCCTGGAGGTCCTCGTGGAGCAGGTCGTCGATCCGGCCACGGGCGACGTGCGCTGACGCCGGGGACCATGAGCAGCCCCACCACCCCCTGAAGGGATACCTCCCGTGTCCAGGACCCGGAGACAGCCGCCGGCGACTGGTGGCGTTCCGCCGCTCTCTACCTCTGATCTTTGGCCGTGCTGCGCCGTTTACGGCGGGGGTGAAGGCCATCTCAGAACTGCTCTGACCCGCACCGTACGCACGGGCCCGCAGTGTTGTCCTCAGCCCACGGGGCGCTGCTGATTCTCGATGTACTGCTTGACGACGGTCAGCGGTGCCCCGCCGCAGGACCCGGCGAAGTACGAGCCGGACCAGAAGTGTCCTCCCCACAGGTAACGGCGGACGTGCGCGCTGTACTCCTGGCGGAGCCTGCGGGAGGACACGCCCTTGAGGGAGTTGACCAGCTTGGAGAGCTGGACTTCTTTCGGCGGGTAGTGCACGAGCAGGTGCACATGGTCCTGCTCGCCGTTGAACTGCTTGAGCTCGGCCTCGAAGTCCGCACAGACCTCGCGCATGATCTCCTCGGTGCGCGTCAGCATGGCATCGGTGAACGCCTTGCGCCTGTACTTGGTGACAAAAACCAAGTGGACGTGCAGGTTGTAGACGACGTGGTGCCCGGTGCGCACGTCAGGATTGGGGATCCATCGTGGCGACATAGGCCAACTGTAGTAGGTTGATCGCCATGAGCGAACTTGTGTGGGAGAAGCGGCAGTTCGGGCACCGTGCCCGGCTGGCGGTGACGCCTGCACAGATCCGGCTCATGGACGGCCAGGCGCACGCTGCACGAGCGATGTGGAATCAGCTCCACGACCTGTGGCAGATGACGCCGAGGTGTCAGCGCTCCCCGTCGCGCTTGGATCAGACCGTGCGGCAGGCGCGCAAGGAGATCGACTGGTATGGGGTGCTGCCCGCGCAGGCCGCGCAGGCAGCACTCAAGACGTACATGCAGGCGTGGAAGAACTGCTGGGACGGGCGGGCGGACGAGCCGAACTTCAAGGCCCGCTTCCGCACCGTCATGTCCGTGGACATCCCGCAGGGCCGCGATCTCCAGATGAAGCGGGTGCACCGCCGATGGGGCATGGTCAACATCCCCAAGGTCGGACGTGTCCGCTTCCGCTGGACCAAGGATCTCCCGGTCGGCAAGCACGCCGACACGGAGAACCGCATCACCGGCGCGCGCCTGGTCAAGGACGCGCTCGGCTGGCACATCGCCTTCCGCGTTCAGTCTCTGGAGCCGAAGCCTGAGCCGCACACCGGCCCGGAGATCGGCATCGACGCCGGGGTCAACCTTCCCCTCGCCCTGTCCGACGGCAACCACCAAGACCACGACCGGCCGCCCCGGCTCCCGGACGGCACCGCCGACCGGGACAAGTGGCTGAATCCGGACGAGAAGGCCAAGCTGCTCCGTCTGGAGCGGCAAGCCGCGCACCGCAAGTCCTTCCGCAAGCCGAAAGAGCGCAGCTCGAATCGGCTGCACCGCATCTACGACCAGATCAAGCAGCTCCGCGCAAGAGCCACGCGCCGCGCCGTTGACTGGCAGCACCAGACCACCACCGCCCTCGCCCGCACCTACGGCGTAGTCGTGGTCGAAGCACTCACCATCACGAACATGGTCAAGTCCGCCAAGGGCACCATCAAGGAACCAGGCAAGAACGTCGCCGCCAAGTCCGGCCTGAACCGCTCCATCAGCCAAGAGGCATGGGGCCGCACCGTGACAATGCTGACGTACAAGACCGCCCGCCACGGCGGCACCCTGCACAAGGTTCCCGCCCCGAACACTTCCCTGCGCTGCTCCGCGTGCGGCTTCCTCACGCCCGGCAGCCGGGAAGGCCAGGCCACGTTCGTATGCAAGAACCCCGACTGCGGCTGGGAAGGCAACGCCGACCACAACGCTGCCCGGAACGTTTTGCACCTGTACCGGATCGGCCTCGTGGCGATCCCGGCTGCCGGGAAGGCAGTCGTCAGGCGCACCCGTGGCGCCAAGCCCGCCGCCGCAAGGTAGGTGGGAATCTCGTTCCTGAGCTTGCGAAGGGAGGAGAGCACTTCAACAGGTGTACGTACGCAGCTTCGCCGACGGCGACGGCGACGGCACGGGCGATCTCGCGGGGGTCAGAGCCCGGCTGCCGCACCTGGCCCGGCTGGGGATCGACGCGATCTGGTTCACCCCCTGGTACCGCTCCCCGATGGCGGACGGCGGTTACGACGTCGCCGACTACCGGGCGATCGACCCGTCGTTCGGCACGCTCACCGAGGCGGAGAAGCTCATCGAGGAGGCCCGGGACCTCGGCATCCGCGTCATCGTCGACGTCGTGCCCAACCATGTCTCCGACCGGCACGCCTGGTTCAGGGCCGCGCTCGCGGCAGGCCCCGGCAGCCCCGAGCGCGAGCTGTTCCACTTCCGGCCCGGCCGGGGCGCGCACGGCGAACTGCCTCCCAACAACTGGCCGTCCCAGTTCGCCGGCGAGACCTGGACCCGTGTCCCCGACGGGGAGTGGTACCTGCATCTCTTCACGCCCGAGCAGCCCGACCTCAACTGGGCGCACCCCGCCGTACGCCACGAGCACGAGGAGGTGCTGCGGTTCTGGTTCCAGCGGGGCGCGTCGGGCGTACGCGTCGACTCGGCGGCGCTGCTCGCCAAGGACCCGGCGCTCGCTGACGCCGCCGCGGACGACACCAGCGGCTATGTCGACCGGGACGAGCTGCACACGATCTACCGCTCCTGGCGGGCCGTCGCCGACGAGTACGACGGCGTGCTCATCGGTGAGCTGTGGGTCCCCGACCCCGAGCGCTTCTCCCGCTATCTGCACCCCGACGAGCTGCACACGGCCTTCAACTTCGACTTCCTGTCGCGCCCGTGGGACGCGGCGGAGCTGTGTGACTCCATCGACATGACGCTGGCCCACCACGCGCCGGTGGGGGCTCCCGCGACCTGGGTCCTGTGCAACCACGACGTGACGCGGACGGTGACCCGCTACGGCCGGTCGGACACGACGTTCGCGTTCGCGTCGAAGCGCTTCGGCACGCCCACGGACCTGGCGCTCGGCACCCGCAGGGCGCGCGCGGCGGCGCTGCTGTCGCTGGTCCTGCCGGGGGCCGTCTACCTCTACCAGGGGGAGGAGCTGGGCCTGCCCGAGGCGGAGGTACCGCCCGGACGCATCGAGGACCCGATGCACTTCCGCTCCGGCGGCACCGACCCGGGCCGCGACGGCTGCCGGGTGCCCCTGCCCTGGACGCAGGACGGTTCTTCGTACGGCTTCGGGTCGGCCGGGGAGCCCTGGCTGCCGCAGCCGGCGGACTGGGGGATGTACGCCGCCGCGCGGCAGGACGCCGATCCTGGCTCGATGCTCTCGCTCTACCGCGAGGCGCTGCGCCTGCGCCGCACGGAGCCGGGCTTCGGCGACGGGCCGATGCGCTGGCTCCCAAGTCCCCCTGACGTGCTGGCCCTTGCCCGGGGCGAGGGCCTGGTCTGCGTCGTCAACTTCGCCGATCCGGCCGCTGCGCTCCCGCCCCATTCACGTCTCCTGCTGGCCAGTGGCCCCTTGGACGACGAGGGGAGGCTCCCGCGGGACACGGCGGTGTGGCTGCGCGTGTGAACCGCACGCCCGGGAGGACTTAGGTATATGCCAGAAGCATCACCGCACCGGGTGTTGCCAAACCCCTTACGGGGCCTGTCCGGCTGTGCGACAGTCATTACCGGTCCTTCCGTCAGTCTTGGTCGTGCCGCGCCTGTATCGGAGTACGCCATGTCACCCCATGTCTTCGCGGACCGCCCCGCCGCCCAGCCGCCGGAGCACGGTTCGGTCGACGCGCTGATCACGCAGACGCGTCGGCTGCTCGGTGACGTCGACGCCGTGCGCCGCGAGGCCGTCTCGGACGACGGTGACCCCGAGCGACGCTGGCAGCGCGCCCTCTACGAGCTGGCCGTGCACCAACTCAGCGACCTCGACAAGCACTTGGCGCAGTTGCGCGACGGGCCACCGCGTCCGGCCGTGGACTCCCTGATCCCCGAGGCACGCGGCTCCGCGCCCGCCGAGCCGCAGAGCGGTTCCCTGCTCAGCCGCGTGGGCAGCGCCGAATGGAATCTCCTCACCGACGAGGCGAGCTGGTCCGGGGAGCTGTTCCAGATCCTCGGCCGCAACCCAGGTGCACCCCCGCTGACCCTCGACGAACTGCCGTCCGTCGTGCACACCGATGACCAGGCCATGCTCACCAGGATGGTGACGGACTGCCTCATCGAGGGGAAGCCGATCGACGGCGAGTTCCGTGTCCTGCGCGCCGACGGCACCGCCCGGACGGTGCACATGATGGGCGAGCCCGTGCTCGACGCCGATGGCTCCACCGCGTCGATGTGGGCGGTCCTGCGCGATGTCAGCGAGCTGCGCCGCACCCAGCGGACCGTACGCGAGACCCATGACTCGCTCCAGCGCCGGCGGCACATCGAGCAGACGGAACACCGGCTCGCGGTCGAGCTCCAGGAGGCCGTACTGCCGCCGTGGCGTGGCTCCCTGCGGTTCTCCCGGGGGGCGCCGCACGACCTCGACCTCGCGGCCCGCTGTCTGCCGTCGTCCACGGGCGAGCTCGTCGGCGGCGACTGGTACGACGCTCTCGAACTGCCTGACGGGCAGACCCTGTTGAGCGTGGGCGGCCTGACCGGACACGGCGTGACCGTGACCTCCGGCATGGCGATGCTCCTGGGCGCCCTGCGCGGCATGGCCGTCACGGGGACCCGCCCCGACGAGCTGATGGGCTGGCTCAACCAGCTGACCGAGACCTCGGTGCAGCCGTCCCTGGGCAGCGCGGTCTGCTGCCGTTACGATCCCCGGTCGCGCACCCTGACCTGGGCGCAGGCGGGACACCCCGCCCCGCTGCTGTTCCGCGACGGGGTAGGGCGTGCGCTGACGCCGCCGGAGGGCGTGCTGCTCGGAGCGACACCCGGTGCCACGTACGGGCAGGCCGAGGAGTCGCTCCGCGCCGGCGATCTGCTGCTGCTGCACACCGACGGCCTGGTCCCCCACCGCAGTGGCGCCGCGGCGGCGAACAGGCTCCTCGATCTCGCGCCACGACTCGCCGAGGCCGCCACCGCACAGGACTGTGTGCGGACGGTCTTCGAGGAGTTCGCCGCGTACGAGCGCGCGGACGAGGCCTGTGTGCTGGTCGCCAGGATCGGCTCCTGACGCAGACGGTCATGTGTTGAAGTCGGTCACGTGTTGAAGTCGGACCGCGTGCCCCGGAGGTTCACGCCTGGGCGCGCTTGCCTCCCGTGGACTTTCCGGGGGCGTTCGGCAGCGCGAGCTTGATCTCCTCACGTAGGTCCACGATCTTCGGGTAGCCCGCGTACTGCCCGGTGAGCCGGTACATCTCGCGGAGCCGGTCCCAGGTGCGATGGGAGGAGTTGGCCCCCATCGACACCAGCGCCAGGCGCGCGTACCGGTCGGCCTGCTCCGGGTCGTCGGCGATGAACAGGGCCGACGCGAGCGAGATGTAGTCGAAGATCTGCGACCGCTGCCGCCCGTTCGCCCGCAGTTCGAGGGCTTCCTTGGCGTGGCGCTGCGCGGTGTTCGCCGCGGCCGGCTCGTGGTCGGCGAGGGTGCGGTAGGCCAGGGCCTGCATCCCGTGCAGATCCGCCTCGTCGAACATCTGCATCCAGCTGGGCGGCGGCACGTCGCCCTTGTCGGAGACGAAGAGGTCCTCCGCCTGGCCGAGGGTGCGCCGCATGGCCTGGCCCTTGCCCATCGACGCCTGTGCCCAGGCCTCGATGGTGTAGAGCATGGCGCGGGTACGCGGCAGGGTCTCGTCGCCGGATCCGGACTTGGCGAGCTTCATGAGGTCGAGGGCGTCGTCGGGCCGGCCGAGGTGCACCATCTGACGGGCCGCCCTGGACAGGGCCTCCCCGGCGCGCGGCCGGTCGCCGCCCTCCCGCGCCGCGTGCGCGGCGATGACGAAGTACTTCTGGGCCGTGGGTTCGAGGCCGACGTCGTGGGACATCCAGCCCGCGAGGACGGCCAGGTTGGCGGCGACGCCCCACAGGCGCCGATGGAGATGGTCGGGTTGCCGGTAGCTGAGCATGCCGCCCACTTCATTGAGCTGGCCCACCACCGCCTTGCGTTGCAGACCGCCACCGCGGGCAGCGTCCCAGGCCCGGAACACCTCGACGGAGCGCTCCAGTTCCTCGATCTCCTGCGACCCGATGGGGGCGGCCTCGTAGCGGTCGTACCCAGCGGGGTCGGCGTGCAGGGGGTCTTCGAATCGTGGGGCGTCGGCCGCGAGGGCCGGATCGGTCTGCAGCCAGTCGTGCATGGCGCTGTTGAGTACAGATCCTGCGGTGAGCGCGGCACCCGCGCCCACCAAGCCGCGTCGGTTGAGCATGAGGTCCATTCCCGTGAATTCGGTGAGGACCGCAGCAGTCCGCTCGGGCGCCCATGGCATTCCGTCGGGGTGTTGAACCGCCCCGTCGTCACGCCGTTTCCCAGTGCGCCCGTGCCGGACCAGACCGAGGTCCTCGATGGTCACGACACGGCCGAGTCGCTCGGTGAACAGCGCCGCCAGCACCCGTGGCACCGGATCGCGCGGGATCTCTCCCATGTCGATCCAACGCCGCACCCGCGAGGTGTCGGTCGCCAGCTGTGGGTGGCCCATGGCCGCCGCCTGCCGGTTGACCAGCCTCGCGAGCTCCCCCTTGGACCAGCCGGCGAGGCCGAACAGGTCGTTCAGGCGGGTGTTGGGTTGTCCGTTCACGTCAAGCCCCCAGGTTCTCGGCTGAGTTGACAGTAACCCTCTGTCAGTTGCTGAGCGACTATTCGCCAGGGTTCGCCAGGGTGCGCCAGATGGTGTGCCAGTGGGCACCGGGTGTCAGGTAGGAATGCGCCACCCCGACCCGGTTGCCGCGGCTCACTCCCCAGGGTGCACCACGGTGCCCGGGGCGGGTGGCGCAGGCAACTCGCAGGCACACGAAGGGATCTGTTCGCCCATGTACGCAGCATCGTCCTCCGTGTCCGCCCCGCCCCGGCCGCTCTACGCCCGGCCCCCGGCTCGCGGCAACGGCCGCGCCGGGGAGGCCCCACCGGCGGGCGGCGGCCCCTACCTCGACCCCGCGCGACCTGCGACCGCAGCGCTCGGCTCCGGTCGGACAAGGCGCCTCCCGGGGCTCGGCACCCAACCGCTCAGCGGGAGACTCGACTTGTCCGGCCCCCAGGGCGCGCAGCTGCGCACGGCGATCGCCTCGGTGCACCGGATCTGCCCGGAGTTCAATCCGGTGCAGGTGCTGCGCCGCAGTGGACGGTCCGTGCTGCTCGTCGGCACCACAGGGCGCAGCACCGCCGTCGCCAAGTGTTTAGTGGACCAATCCCCCGTCTGGGCCGAGCGGATCCGCCATGAGATAGCGGCATACCGCTCGTTCGTCCGGCACCGGCCACCGGTCCGGGTGCCGCGGCTGATCGCCGCGGACCCCGACAACTGCACGCTGGTGATCGAGCGGATGCCCGGCCGGGTCGCCGCCCTGCAGCGGCACCCGGCCGAGGCACCGCCCCGGGCGGACGTGCGGGCCGCGCTCAGCGCGATCTGCCGGCTCAACCTCTGGCGTCCGCCGGCCGGCACGTTCAACGCGCCGCTCGATTACGCGGACCGGATCTCCCGCTACCACGACCTCGGTCTGCTCACCGACCGGGACATGGGCGATCTGCAGAAGCTGCTGCACGGCATCGCGCACTCGTCGGGCCGCCAGGGCATGGGCCAGTTCTGTCACGGGGACGCGCTGCTGTCGAACATCCTGCTGTCCCCCGCGGGCCCCGTGCTCGTGGACTGGGAGCACGCGGGCTGGTACCTGCCGGGGTACGACCTGGCGACCCTGTGGTCGGTGCTCGGTGACGCACCGGTGGCGCGGCGCCAGATCAGCCAGCTCGCACAGTCCGGCGGGCCCGCGGCGCGGGACGCGTTCCTGGTGAACCTGATGCTCGTACTGACGCGGGAGATCCGGACGTACGAGACGGCCGTGCAGCGTTCGATGCACGACACGACCCCGGCGGCATCGGGCACGGCCCCGCACGGTGCTGCGCCGTCCGGCGAGGAACAGCGGCTGCTGCTGAGGCGGCTGCACGACGACTGCCAGCTGGCCCGCCGGGCCGTGCGTGCGGCGGTCGGAACTCGCTGAGGGGACGAGAATCCGCGGTGCGCCAGGACAGCGGCGCACCGCGGATTCTCGTGTGCACTTGCTCTGGGGGCTACGGGTTGCTGAACTGCACGGCGTCCACGTCGAACGAGTTGTCCTGCGGGGACTTGAACACGAGGTACAGCTTGTGCGTGCCGGTCAGCGCGTCGACCGGGACGGCGGGTGTGGCCCGGTAGGTGTCCCAGCCGCCGGTGTTCGGGACGGGTGTGGTGGCCAGGAGCTTGCCGTCGGGGGCGTCCGCGCGCAACTCGATGGAGCCGACTCCGTACGGTGACGACAGTTTGTAGCTCACCTGTCCGATGCCCTCGACGCTCATCGGGTCGAACGCGACCCAGTCGCCGTCGCTGACGTCGCCGATGCGCTTGCCGTTCTCGGCACCTTCCTGAGCGACGACGCGCGTGCCGGACTGGCCGTCGTAGTACTCGGCCTGCTTGTGCTTCGGCTGAAGTACGGAACGGCCGTATCCGGTCAGGGCGCTGACGCCGTCGCCTCCCTTGTCGGTGTACTTGGCGTTGAGTACGTAGGTGAGGTCGGCGCCCTCGGGGTGGCCGCCCAGGTCACCGGTGTCCACGGTGCCTTCGCAGCCGGGGATGTCGGTGGTGGGGTGCTCGTGGTCGTCGTGGCCGAGGGCCGGGTTGACGGTGACCTTGGAGCAGTCGACCGTGCCGTCCTCGGGGTCGGTGACGGTCACCTTGTACGGGATCTTGTCGCCGAAGTCGATGAGCTTGCCGTCGACGGGGAACTCGATCTTCACCTTGGGCGCGGTGTTGCCCGCGGTGACGGGGACGTTGGCGTAGCCGGACTTGCCGGTGGAGTCGGTGACCTTCAGCTGGGCGTTGAAGTCACCCTTCGCCGTGTAGGTGTGGCTCGGGCTCGCCTCGGTGGAGTCGTAGGTGCCGTCGCCGTCGAAGTCCCAGGCATAGGTGAGCGGGTCGCCGTCGGGGTCCTTGCTTCCCTCGCTGGAGAAGGAGACCTCGAGCGGGGTGGGGCCGTTGGTGACGGAGGCCTTCGCCTCGGCGATCGGTACGCGCTGACCTTGCGCGTAGTCGATCCGGTAGAGCCCGGAGTCGTTGTTGCCGCCGCCGAACTGGCTGCCCCATTCGAGGACGTAGAGCGAACCGTCGGGGCCGAAGGTCATGTCCATCGGCTTGGCGAACTTCGCGGTCTTCAGGAAGTCGTTGATCTTGAGGAGCTTGCCGTCCTGGTCGAAGCGGATCTCCTTGACCTGGTCGCGGGCCCACTCGTAGAAGAAGCTCGCGCCCTCGAAGTAGGCGGGGAACTTGGTCTTCGACGGGTTCTGCGCGTCGTAGTGGTAGACGGGCCCGCTCATGGGCGCGGAGCCGCCCTCGCCCATCTCCGGGAACTCCTTGGACTTGCCGTAGCCGTACCAGATCACCGGCTGCTGCACGGGCGGCAGGTCCTTGAGGCCCGTGTTGTTCGGCGAGGGGTTGACCGGCTTGTCGCAGTCGAACTTGGCGCCGACCTCCTTGGTGTCCGGGTTGTAGGGGGCGTACGGCTGGTTGTTGCCGTGGCAGAAGGGCCAGCCGTAGTTGCCGGGCTTCTTGATGACGTTGTACTCGACGAGGCCCTCGGGTCCGCGGTCGGTCGTCGGGCCGCCGCGGTCGGGGCCGTAGTCGGAGACGTGGACGGCGCCGTTCTTGGGGTCGACGTTGAAGCGGAACGGGTTGCGGAAGCCCATCGCGTAGATCTCGGGCCGGGTCTTCGCGGTGCCCTTCGCGAAGAGGTTGCCCTTGGGGATGGTGTAGCCGCCCGCGTCGGTGGGCTTGATGCGCAGGATCTTGCCGCGCAGGTCGTTGGTATTGCCGGCCGTGCGGGCGGCGTCCAGCATCTGCTTGCCGGGGCGCCAGTCGATCGGCGCGTAGCCCTGCCAGTCGGGGTCGAGGTTGGGCGGGGTGTCGTCACCGACGCCGAGGTAGAGGGTGCGGTTCGGGCCGAACTCGACGGCGCCGCCGGTGTGTCCGGGCTCGGGGAAGCTGCGGTCGCGGTAGGCGGGGACGTCGAGGAGCTTCTTCTCGCTCGCGAGGTCGAGGGTGTTGTCCGACTTGACCGTGAAGCGGGAGAGGCGGTTGACGTCGTCCTTGGCGTCCTTCGGCGCGTAGTACAGGTAGATCCAGTGGTTGTCCTTGAACGCGGGGTCGAGCTCCATGCCGACGAGGCCGTCCTCACCGCCGGTGTAGACGTCGAGCTTGCCCGCGGTCGCGGTGGTGTGGGTGGCGGGGTCGTAGACCTTCACCTCGCCGCTGCGCTGGATGTAGAAGACCTTGCCGTCCTTGGCGACGTCGAGCTCCATCGGGTCGGCGGTGTTGTCGTCGAGTGCCGTCTTCTCGTAGCCGGACCAGACGGTGCCCCCGCAGTCGCCGGGCTTGTCGCCCGCGGCCCACTGGATGCCGCCGAGCACATGGGCGCGGAAGGCGGGTTCGCTGTAGGAGGCGGTGTCGTGGCCCATGGCGGTCGCCCACACCTTGCCGCCCTCGGCGTTGCGGCACCAGGAGATGGGGTGGTCGGCGCCCATCGCGGAGCCGCCCGGGTTGTACGTGGTCTCGTCGGCGGTGACGAGGACGTGCACGTCGCCGCGGGGGTCCTTGTCGAAGTTGTACCACTCCTCGGGGCGCTCCCAGCGCTCGGGAAGTCCCTTGGTGGAGGGGTGCACGCGGTCGGCGACCTTGGCCGTGCCCTGGAGCACGCCGGGTGAGTGGGCGGGCATGTGGGCGCCGCCGTTGATGGTCTCGTCCCACCAGGGGAACTGCTCCTCGACGCCCATGTCGAGGGTGTTGTGGATGGCGACGACGCCCTTGCCGCCGCGCACGTACTTCTGCAGGGCCTCGCGCTGGCCGTCGGTGTCCCAGACCATGCCGGAGTTCTGCAGCATGATGATGACGTCGAAGTCCTTGAGCTTCGCGTCGTCGAAGACGGTCGAGTCGTCGGTCTGGACGACCTCGAAGTTGTTCGCCGCGGCCTCCTCCTCGACCATCTTGATGCCGTCCGGGATGGAGCCGTGGACGTAGCCGACGGCCTTGGTGAAGAGCAGCGCGCGGAAGGCGGGGGCCTTGCCCGCGGCCGTGGCGCCGGTGGGGAGGAAGCCGACGGCGAGCAGCAGTGCGGTCAGTAACGCGAGGGCAGCTCTTCGCATGCCTCTGATGTCACGAGCATGACATCCCATGAGGTGGTCCTTTCCGTGGAAACAGTGGACGGACTTGCGGGGTGCCGGAATTCGGAGGAGCTCAGAGGTTCAGCGGGTTCGGCCGGTCGCGGCGCGCAGGAAGCGCAGGCCGTCCGTGGCCAGGGCGTCCTGGCTGTCGGCGAGCGGGCGCCACACGGAGGCGGCGACGGCGATCGCGTCGTTGTGCGCGGTGAACGACTCGATGCACAGGGGACCTCGGTAGCCCGTCTCGCGCAGCGCGTCCAGGAATCCGGTCCAGTCGAGGTGGTCGGCCCCGGGCGTGCCACGGTCGTTCGCGCAGACCTGGACGTGCGCGATGCGGTCCCCGGCCGCGCGGACCGCGGCGGGGAGCGAGTGTTCCTCGATGTTCTGGTGGTACGTGTCGAGCGCGACGCCGATCCCGTCGTGCGGCAGCCCGTCGAGGGCGTCCAGACTCTGGGCGACGGTGTTGAGCAGGCTGGTCTCGTAGCGGTTGAGGGGTTCCACCGCGAGGCGCACCCCGGCCGTGCGGGCGTGCTCGACGAGGGGGGCGAGGTGGGTGCGCAGTTCGTCGTACGCGGCCTCGCGCGCGGCACTGTCCATCCGCCAGGTCCGGCCGACGGACGCGTACAGGGGGCCTGCGACCACCGGAGCCCCGATCGCGTGGGCGGTGTCCACGCAGTGGCGTAAGTAGTCCTGGGTGGTGCGCACCGTGGCGGCGTCCGTGTCGACCAGGTCGCGGCCGTGCGGCATGACGGCGATCACGGCGGCGGGGGTGAGACCGGTCGCGTCGAGGAGCTTGGCCGCATCGCCCGCGTCCCAGTCGCCCGCGCTCTCCATGGGGAGTTCCACGCAGTCGAACCCCCAGGCGGCGAGGCGGGGCAGCGTGTCGGCGAGGGCACGGCCGGTGACCGGCGAGTGCCAGATCCAGGGGTTGGCGCCCAACTCCCAGGCGGGCGGGGTCACTTCTTGCCTCCCCAGTCCTTCGGGTAGCCGGGCAGGTCCTGGCAGCCGCACATGGCGTAGTGCAGCGGCGGCATGCCCTCCTGGAGGTACTCGTCGAGGTTGTCCTGGGTGACGGTGGGCTGCGGCAGCTTCCACTCCTTGGGGACCTGCTTGCCGTCGAGCACGCGCAGGGCGGCGATGACCGGCGTACGCCACTGGAACGTGGGGTACGTGGGCGCGATCGCGGTGAGCTTCTTGTCCTTCCACGCCTGGAGGAAGTCCTGCTGGTCCTCGCCGGTGATGGGCGGGACGTCCACGCCGGCGTCCTCGAACGCCTCGACCGCGGCCACGGACGTGGCGCCCGAGTCCATCCAGACGCCGTCGACCGAGCCGTGCCGGGAGATCGCGTCCGCCACGATCGACTTCGTCTTGGCGGGGTCGCCGTCGGTGAACTTGACGTCCACCACGTCGAGTCGGCTCTTGTCGAAGGCGAGTTTCGCGGCGGACCACCGGGTCTCCAGGACGTCGACACCCGGTGAGATGCGCAGGGCGAGGATCTTGCCCTTGGGCTTGACTTTGTCGACGAGGAAGTCCGCGGCGACGGCCCCGTAGCCGTAGCCACCGATGGGGTTGATGAAGGTGACGGCGCAGTCCGTCTCCACGCCCCGGTCGAAGACGATGACGGGCAGCTTGCCGCAGGCCTCCTTGACGGCCGGGGTGAGGGTGGCTGTGGTGTTCGGGGACACGATCAGGGCGTCGCAGTTCTTGTTCCCGGCGAGTTCCTGGATGTCGGAGATCTGCTTGTCGTCCTTGCCCTGGGCGTCGAGGACGGTGAAGTCGGTGATCTCCTTGTGGAGTTTCACCTCGGCCTTCATGTCCTTGAGGCCCACCTGGCGCCACGGGTTGAAGACGCCGGCGTTGGAGAAGCAGAGGTGCGTGCCGCCGGAGCCCTTCTTCTTGTACTGGGCCGTGTCGGTCATCTCGGGTTCGAGCATTTGCTCCCAGGGCTTGTCGGCGGGCCCCTCGGGCGTGACCTTGGCGAGAGCCAACTGGCGTTCGTATTCGGCCTGTTGGAAGAACTTCGACGGCTTGTCGGCACCCCCCTTCGCGGCGCTCTCCGACGCCGTGCCCGCCGCGGAGTCGGCCGGCATGTCGCTGGAGCACGAGGTGAGCAGCGCGGCGGCCGCCAGGGCGGCGGCGACGGCGAGTGGACGTCTGCGGGTCATGAGGGGGTCCCTCCCGAGGGGTGAGTACGTCGGCGGCGCAGGCGGGAGAAGTCGGCCGCTCCGAGACCTACGGCGGCGATGACGATGACGCCTTGGACCGTGGATTCGAGGGCGCCCGAGACGCCTTGCAGGTTGAGCAGCGTGAACAGGGCCTGGAGCGAGAAGGCTCCGGCCATCGCGGCGACGACACTGCCGCGGCCTCCGCCGAGTGCGACGCCGCCGAGCACGACGGCGGTGATGGCCTCGAACTCGTAGCCGCGGCCCGCCTGCGCGGACACTCCGGAGAATCCGCCGACGAGGACGGCGGCGAGCGCGGCAGCGACGCCCGACAGGACGAACGCGATGACGCGGACCCGATGGACGCGGACGCCCGCGAGGGCGGCGGTGCGTTCGCTGTCGCCGGTCGCGATCAGGGTGCGGCCGAAGTCCGAGCGCATGAGGAACACGGCGGCGGCGCCCGCGACGAGGCAGGCGAGGACCGCCCAGGGCAGCCAGCCGCCCGCCGTGCCGCGGCCGAGCCGGCGGAACTCCTCCGGGAGCGATCCGTGCGGGGAGCCGCCGGTCCAGAAGAAGACGGCGCCTTCGAGGATCAGCATCATGCCGAGCGTGGTGATGAACGACGGCACGCGCAGCTTCGTCGTGATCAGCCCGCTGACGAGACCGGTCAGCGCTCCGGCGAGCAGCAGCCCGCCCGTCACCACGGCCCAGGAGGCATCCGGGTACGAGCCGTAGAGTTCCGCCGCGACGACGACACCGGCGGTGACGATCGCCCCGACGGACAGGTCGAACTCCCCGCAGACGATGACGAGATACTGGCCCGCCGCCAGGATGACGAGCGGCGCCGCGCGTTTGACGAAGGCGAGGAAGCGGTCGGGTTCGTAGAAGCCGGGGTCGGTGGCGGCGAGGGCCACGAGGAGCACGGCGAGGAGTACGTAGACGGGGGTGCCGGTGCCGAGAGAGCGGGCAACTCGCCTGTAGGGGCTGACGGTTGGGTTCGCCGTGGTCATGCGGGCCTCCCTGTGCCGCGTCGGGCGTAGAGGGCGACGGCGGCGATGATGACGACGCCGCGCACGACGTTCTTGAAGAACGGGTCGACGCCCAGCTGGTTGAAGACGGAGTCGAGCACGGCGAGGACCAGGACGCCGCCGAGCGTGCCCGCCACTCCCCCGCGGCCGCCGGCGAGCGCGGTGCCTCCGAGGACGACGGCGGCGATCGACTCGAGGTCGTAGCGGGCCTCGGTGCCGGCCCAGGGGGCGCCCGCGCCGAGCCGCGCGGCGAGGAAGAGCGCGGCGGCTCCCACGCACAGCGAGCACAGGACGTGCGCGGCGACGACGGTGCGCCGGGTGCGGACACCGGAGAGTCGGGCCGCGTGCTCGTCGCCCCCGGTCGCGTACAGGTGGTGGCCGAAGCGCGTGCGGCGGGTGACGAACCACAGGGCGGCGGCGACCGCGGCGAGCAGGAACAGGGAGACGGGGACAGGCCCCATGCGGTCGTAGCCGAGGTGCTGGAAGGACGCGGGGACCTTGCCGGCGGGGCCCGTGTAGTTGTCCTCGATCCAGCCGCGCAGGATGAACGCGGTACCGAGCGTCGCGATGAACGCGTTGACCTTCAGCCCGGTGACGACGAGGCCGTTGGCGAGCCCGACGGCCGCGGAGAGCGCGAGTACGGCGAGGACGGCCGTGACGACGCTGCCGTCCTCCATCGTGGTGGCGGCGACGAGCGTGCCGAGGCTGATGAGGTACGCCACGGAGAGGTCGAGGGAGCCGGTGAGGATCACGGCGGTCTGCCCGACGGCGACGAGTCCGAGTGCCACGCAGTTCTGGAGGATGCCGACGACGTTGGCGAGGGTGAGGAAGTCCCCGCCGCGCGCGGCCACCACGATCCAGCCGGCCGCGGTGACGGCCGCGGCGGCCAGCCAGACGCCGACGGCGGGGTCGGCAAGGCGGGTTCTGCGCGGCGGGTCGGACTTTGCGACGGTCGGCGGGGCGACGGCGGTCCCGGTCATGCGCTTCCCTCCGGTGAGGCGGGGACGGGCGGGTGAGCTGCCGGGCCGCCGCGTGTGGCCAGGCGCATGATGTCCTCCTCGCTCGCGCCGGCGGGGAGTTCGCCGGCGAGGCGGCCCTCCGCCATGACGAGGATGCGGTCGCTCATGCCGATGAGTTCGGGGAGTTCGGAGGAGACGATGAGGACGGCGAGTCCCTCGCGGGCGAGGTCGCGGACGAGGGTGTGGATGGCGGCCTTGGCGCCGACGTCGACGCCCCGGGTCGGCTCGTCGAAGAGGAGGATCTGCGGGCGGGCGGCGAGCCACTTGGCGATGACGACCTTCTGCTGGTTGCCGCCGGAGAGGAACTGGGCCTGCTGGTCCTCGCCGCGCGCGTGCAGCCGGACCCGCTCCAGGAGGGCGGTGAGGTCGCGGGCCGCGGGCGGGCGGCCTCGCGCGGGGACGGCCCGGGTGACGAGGAGCGCGTTGTCTCGCACGGACTGGCGCAGGGCGAGCCCTTCGGCCTTGCGGTCCTCGGTGACCAGGGCGATCCCCGCGCGGATGGCCCGGCGCGGGCTCGTGGGGCGCAGGTCGCGGCCGCCCACGGTCATGGCGCCCGTGGTGAAGGGTGCGGCGCCGAACAGGGCGCGGGCCAGTGACGTGCGTCCTGATCCCTGGAGGCCCGCGATGCCGGTGACCTCGCCCGAGCGCAGCGTCAGGTCGATGTCGCGCAGGCGTGCGTTGCCTCCGCCGCGCACGGTCAGCCGGACGTCGCCGGCCTCGCCGGGGCCGGCGCGCGGCGGGTAGTAGGCGCTGAGCTCCCGGCCGACCATGGCGCCGACGACCTGGTCGGTGTCGGTGTCCTCGGTGCGTACGGTCGTGACGTGCCGGCCGTCCTTGAGGACGGTGATGCGCTGCGAGAGGTCGAAGACCTCGCGGAGGCGGTGCGAGATGTAGAGGATGCCGAGGCCGCGGTCGGCCAGCCTGCGTACGAGTGCGTGGAGTTGGGCCGCCTCGTGGTCGGCGAGCGGGGCGGTCGGCTCGTCCATGACGAGGACGCGGGCCGGCGCGTCGTCGGAGGCGAGCGCCTTGACGATCTCGACGGTCTGCTGGCGCGCGACCGGCAGATCACGGATGTAGGTGCGCGGGGTGACGCCCGACTCGCCGAGTTCGGCAAGGAGTTCGGCGGTGTGCGCCTCCATGGCGCGGCGGTCGACGAGTCCGCACCGGGTCGGTTCGCGGCCGAGGAACACGTTCTCGGCGACGGTGCGGTGGGGCAGGAGCGCGAACTCCTGGTGGATGATGCCGATTCCGGCGGCCTGGGCCTGCGCGGGATGAGTGAAGGACTGCTCGGCGCCGTCCAGGGTGATGGTGCCCTCGTCGGGGACGTGCTCGCCCGCGAGGACCTTCATCAGGGTGGACTTTCCCGCGCCGTTCTCCCCGACGAGCGCGTGCACCTCGCCCGGGGCGAGGTCGAGGGAGACCCCGT
The DNA here is from genome assembly GCF_045040855.1 of Streptomyces sp. NBC_00009. Classification (NCBI taxonomy): domain Bacteria; kingdom Bacillati; phylum Actinomycetota; class Actinomycetes; order Kitasatosporales; family Streptomycetaceae; genus Streptomyces; species Streptomyces sp. NBC_00009. The sequence goes on along the minus strand of NZ_CP108312.1, from coordinate 7,657,048 downwards.
GCAGCACCCGTACACCGAGAAAGCTCTTGGACACGCCGTGCATCGCCAACATCGTCTGTGTCGCCTGCATCGTTCAGCCTCTCCGGCCTCTTCGGCAGTCTTCCGCAGCGGTCTGCATTGCAATGTGCTGACCCTTCTTTGACCTGTCAAGGGCCCAACCCTGGTCCGTACAAAGGAAATTGACAGGCACTTAGGTCGATCGGCGAACAGCATCGGGCTTGTGAGCAGCGAAACTCGTCCCTATCGTGACTGCCATGTCTGGAGCGCCGGATCACCTCAGTTCCGCGCCGCCGTCGTCGCCCGGCGAGGTCCTCGCCCTGCTGCGTACGGGGGCGGCCACGACCCGCGCGGACGTCGCGCGGATCACCGGCCTCGCGCGGTCGACCGTGTCGCAGCGCGTCGACGCACTCATCGCGCACGGCTTCCTCATCGAGGCCGGGGCGGAGGCCGGGGACTCGACGGGCGGCAGACCCCCGCGCCGCCTCCATCTGCGCACCCGCGAGCATGTGGTGGCGGGCGTCGACCTGGGCGCCTCGCACTGCCGCGTTGCGCTCCTCGACATCGGAGGGGATCAACTCGCGCTGCGTGAGGACCAGTTGTCGATCGCCGACGGGCCTTCGTCGATTCTCGGCCACGTCGAGCGGACGCTCCACGCGCTCCTGGACGAGGCGGGCCTCGACCCGGCCTCGCTCCAGTCGATCGGTGTGGGCGTGCCGGGCCCCGTCGAGTTCACCACCGGCCGGCCCGTGGATCCGCCCATCATGCCCGGCTGGCACCAGTATCCGATCCCCGAGTTCTTCGCCGACCGGTTCGGTGTTCGGGCCCTCGTCGACAACGACGTGAACGTGATGGCGCTGGCCGAGCAGCGCCGTGCGTTTCCGGACACCCGCTATCTCCTCTACATCAAGGTCGGTACGGGTATCGGCTGCGGCATCGTCGCGGACGGCCGGCTGCACCGGGGCGCGCAGGGCAGCGCGGGCGACATCGGACACATCCGGGTCGGCGACAGCCGGCAGGAGGCGGCGCCGTGCCGGTGCGGGAACTCGGGCTGCCTGGAGGCGGTCGCGGGCGGCGCGGCGCTGGCCCGCGAGCTGTCGGACCTGGGTCTGGAAGCCGCGTCGAGCCGCGACGTCGTGCGCCTGGTGAAGTCCGGCAACCGTGACGCCGTACGGATGGTGCGTGAGGCGGGCCGTGCGGTCGGCGAGGTCCTCGCGGGCCTGGTGAACTTCTTCAACCCGGACACGGTGGTGGTCGGCGGCGCGCTGGCGGCCGTCCACGACCAACTCCTCGCGGGCGTGCGGGAGGCCGTGTACCGCCGCTCCCACCCGCTGGCCACCCATGTCCTGCGCATCGAGCCGAGCCGCACCGGAGCCGACGCGGCCGTGGTCGGCGCTGCCATCCTGGCGATCGAGCACGCCCTCTCGCCGGAGCAGGTGGACCGGGTCCTCGCGGGCGCGTCGCCGCGCTGACCAGGCCGGGCCGGCCGCCGGGGAACACCCGCGCGGTCGATCCCCCGATCAGGTGGAGTACGCGGTTGAGTTCGCGGCGCCCTCCCGCATGCCGAGACGGCGGCCCCACTCTTTGCGAACAGTCATTGGTCCATTCCACTGACGCGCCGCAGGCGGTGAGGCCTCCTCGGAGAAAGCCCGCCGAACGGGCGCTGACATGGGAAATCCCTTGCCCTGAGCATGATTGACGGATCGTCGGCCAGCCGATACCACTGACCCACGATCGCCCCCGCACACCGTCGAGCTCATCTGTCCCAGGACCGTTCCCAGGAGGCCGCTTTGCCCTCGACCACCAGCGACCGCTCCCCGGCCGCCCGCAGACGCACGAACCAGGCGGCCCGGGCGGCGGGGACGCTCGCGACGGCGGCCCTGCTGCTCCCCCTCCTCGGCGCCGCACCTCCGAGCGAGGCCCAGGAGGCGTCGAACGCGGGGCTCCAGCACGCGTTCGCGACCGCGGCGGCCGAGTACCGGGTGCCCCAGAGCGTCCTGCTCGGCGTCTCCTACCTCCAGTCCCGGTGGGACACGCACGGCGGTGCGCCCAGCGTCACCGGCGGCTACGGCCCCATGCACCTCACGGACGCCCGCGCCGCGCTCGCCGGTGTGGCGGCGCACAGCGAGGCCGAGGGCGATCCGCGCGGCGACGCGTCACGGCCGGCGCTCGCCCCCAAGACGAAGGTGCCGCAGAACTCCCAACTCCCGGCCCGCCTCAAATCGTTGACGCGTGCCGCTGAGCTCAGCGGCATCCCCGCGGAACAGCTGCGCTCCGACCCCGCGGCCAATGTGCGCGGCGGCGCCGCCCTCCTCGTCGCGGCGCAGAAGGCCCTCGGCAAGCCCCTCAGCTCCGACCCGGCCGACTGGTACGGAGCGATCGCGAAGTTCTCCGGCGCCGACGACACCGCCACGGCCGCGACATACGCGAACGACGTGTTCGCCGTGATCCACGACGGCGAGCGGCGCACCACGGACGCCGGGCAGCGCGTCGAGCTCGCGGCCGACCGCAGCCTGAAGCCCGACGCGGCGCAGGTGCGGAACATGGGTCTGCGAAAGTCCGACGAGAGCGGCACCGAGTGCCCGCCGACCGTGTCGTGCGAGTGGATCCCGGCGCCCTACGAGGAGTTCGGGGACGGCGACTACGGCAACCACGACCTCGCCGACCGGCCGAACGACCAGAGCATCGACTACATCGTCATCCACGACACCGAGGCGACGTGGGACACGACGCTTCAGCTGGTGCAGGACAAGACGTATCTGGCCTGGCACTACTCGCTGCGCTCCACGGACGGGCACATCGCCCAGCACGTGAAGGCCAAGGACGTCGGCTGGCACGCGGGCAACTGGTACGTCAACGCCAAGTCCCTGGGTCTGGAGCACGAGGGATTCCTCGCCCAGCCGGACTCCTGGTACACGGAGGAGATGTACCGCGCATCGTCGCGCCTGGTGAAGTACCTGGCGAAGAAGTACGACATCCCGCTGGACCGGCAGCACATCCTCGGCCATGACAACGTGCCCGGCACGACACCCGCCGGGATCAGGACGATGCACACGGACCCCGGTCCGTACTGGGACTGGGCCCACTACTTCGCGCTGATGGGCAAGCCGTTCAAGGCGACCGCAGGCACGAAGGGCGGCCTCGTCACCGTCGCCCCCGACTTCGCCAGGAACAAGCCCGTCTACACAGGCTGCGTCAAGGCGGGCGAGACCTGCGCCACGCACGGCTCGGGCGCCGTACGGGTGTACACCGCGCCCAGCGAGGACGCGCCGCTGATCAAGGACATCGGGCTGCGGCCCGGCGGCGAGGACTCCACGACCGGCGTGAACGACACGGGCGCACGCCTGTCGACCGGCCAGCAGTACGCGGTCGCGGAGCGCAAGGGCGACTGGACGGCGGTCTGGTACCTCGGCCAGAAGGCCTGGTTCAAGAACCCGAAGAAGCAGCCCACGGCCGTGAACGCGGCGGGCCTGGTCATCGCCCCGAAGGCCGGCCGCACGGATGTCCCGGTGTACGGGCGGGCCTACCCCGAGAAGGAGGCGTACCCGGCGGACATCACCCCGCAGGCGGTCTCCCCGCTGCCGTACAAGCTGCTCGCTGGGCAGCGGTACGTCGCGGGTGGCAGGACGACCGCTGAGTACTTCTACTCGCCGACGTTCGACACGACGTCGCACCGGGTGGTGCGCGGCAAGGACGTCTACTACGAGATCCAGTTCGGTCACCGGGTGGCGTATGTGCGTGCCGCCGACGTGCAGGTGCTGCAGTCCGGCGCCTGAGGGCACATGACTCGGCCGGGTCCGGATCTGCCGTGGGGGCGGATCCGGGCCCGGCCGGTTTCTGCGGCTCAGGCCTGCTGGAACAGCTCCGGGGGCAGCGGCTTCAGGAGCGCGTAGAGGTCGTCCGTGATGGGCCGGTCCCAGGCCGCGATGGTCACGAGGACGTTGTCGCTGCGGTCGAACTGCACGCAGGAGATACGGCCCTCGGAGAGCTTGAGGCGGCGCACGATGAGGAGGTTGTCGCCCTGCATCACCGGGACGTCCTCGGTGCCGACGACGGTGACCTCCTCGTCGTTCTCCAGCGCGAGGAGGAGCTGGGCGACCTCGAAGGGGATCTCGCCCTCGGCGGTCTCGCGGGCCGAGGAGCCCTCGGGCAGGTTCCCGATGATCATCGCGGGGCCGCGGCCGCCGAACAGGTCGTATCGCAGGAAGACGCCCTGGCAGCTGCCGTCGGGGGCGGGCAGCAGGCCCGCGCCGAGATTGCCCGGCCAGTCGCCCGGGTCCATGGCGAGGACATCGAAGTCAGGACCCGCGGGTGTGGCGGAGCTGCGTCGGCGGAGGAAGGACATGCCGCAATGGTACGTGCACCGGGGCGCTCCGTGGCGCGGGGGCCGCGGCCCCGGCGGGGTCCCGAGCGGGCCGGCGCGGGCGGTTCCCGGGGCGTCGGGGGTTCCGGCCCGGACGGTCCGGTCTGCTCATGGGTGTGCAACCGGCCGGGGGCGACGGTCCGGGCGCATGCCGGCGGTCTCACTCAACGCTCTCTCCCCCGTGGCGAGTTCAGTCTCGTACGGCCTCCGCGCGGTGCCGCTCGTGATGCCGGGCGACCCGGGCACGGTTGCCGCAGGACGGCTTGCACCACTCCTGACGGGGATGGTCCTTGAGGAAGTAACGCACACAACGCGGGGCGTGGCAGGCGCGCAGCCGCTCGCGGTCCTCGCTCGCGAGGAAGCCGGCTGCGGCGCGGGCCAGGGCCGCCGTGAGCAGGTCGGAAGCGGGCGCCGGGGTGCGCGCCTCCTGGCGCACGAGGGGGGTGGCGCCGTCGTCCCAGGTGAGAACGGGGACGGTCGGGGCGAGCGCCGCCGCCGCATTGAGGCGCCGCACCGCCTCGCTCACGGGGAGCAGCCGGTGGGCGTCCGCCGGGCTCGGGTCGCCGGGGCGCACGGCGTGGGCGAACAGCGCGCGGACGGCGGCCCGCACCTCACGCACCTCGGCGAGCGCCGTCGCGTCCGCTTCGAACCCGGCGGTGTCCGGCAGCGCCTCGGCGTGCTCGCGCACCCAGGCCGTCAGCGCTTCGGGCCGGTCGAGGTCGTCGGCGACACCGCCGTGCCCGTCGTGGCGGATGGTGAGGGCGAGGTCCAGGGCGAGCGGTGTGGCGACCGGGCCTGTGCTGATGTCACGCATGGGGCTAATGATAAGGTCCCGCGCATCCATTAGATCTCTGAGCAGGGGTCCAGATCTCCGGGGGAGGCCGACGGTGCTCTCGTACTGGCGGGCGGGTCTGAGCGACGTACCGGACGAGGTGTGGGATCACGCCCACCTCGAGGTTCTCCTCCTGCCCGACAACGCGCTCACCCGGATCCCCGACCGCATCGGATCGCTCCCCCATCTGCACACCCTCGATCTCGGGCACAACCGCCTCACCTCGGTCCCGGACACGCTCGGTGACCTGACGGGCCTGACCCGTTTCCTCTACCTGCACGACAACGCGCTCACCGCGCTCCCGGACTCGCTCGGCAGGCTCTCGCGGCTGGCCTATCTGAACGTCGGCGAGAATCCGCTCGCAGGTCTCCCCGAATCGATCGGCTCGATGACGGGCCTCGTGGAGCTGCGCGCCCAGCACGCCACCCTCACCCGGCTCCCCGACGCGATCGGCTGCCTGGGAGCGCTGCGCGAGCTGTGGCTGCGCGGCAACCGGCTCACCGCCCTCCCCGATTCCGTACGGCACCTGCGTGAGCTGCGGGAACTCGAACTGCGGGAGAACGCCTTCACCGACGTACCCGGATCCCTGCGCGGCCTTCCGCTGCTGCGCCGGCTCGACCTGCGCTCCAACCGGCTGCGCGCGCTGCCCGACTGGCTCGCCTCGCTGCCCGCGCTGGAGAAGCTGGACCTCCGGTGGAACCCCGTGCACGTGCCGCCCGCGCTGCTCGAGACGCTCACGGCGCGGGGGTGCGCGGTCCTGTACTGATCCGCCAAGGATCTTCTAGGGCGTGCCCTCCAGGACCGGCGGCACCACCGCGACCGGGCTCGCCGCGTGCAGCAGTACCGCCATCGTCACCGTGCCGAGCATCGGTGCGGGGCGCGTGAGGCGGCGCCGGTGGCGGCCCACGACCACGAGGTCGGCCTCGCGGGAGTTCTCGACGAGGTGCCCGGCCGCGTCACCCGGCGCCACGTACAGGTCGACCTCGACGTCGGGGTGCGCCTTGCGGAAGGGCGCCACGGCGGCGTTCACCAGGGTCAGGGTCTCACTCTCGGCCGCTTCCTGGTCGACGGTCGTGGGCGTGAAGTCGCCGAACGTCGTCCAGGCGAGCACCGGCCACGGGAACGCCGCGATCACCTGGAGCCGCGCCCCGCCCCGATCGGCCTCCTCGAAGGCGAAGGCGAGGAGGCTGTCGTCGGGCTCGTCCACCTCGACGCCGACGACCACGCGCGGTCCGGGCGGTACGTCGCTGTCACCGTGTACGGCGCGTCCGGGCCTGGGCACCACGACGACGGGGCAGGCGGCGTCCCGCGCCGCGGCCACACCGTTCGAACCGAGCAGCAGACTGGCGAAGCCGCCGCGCCCCCGGGAGCCGAGGACCAACAGCTGTGCCTCGGACCCGAGTTCGGCCAGGACGGCCGCCGGAACGCCTTCCAAGGTCACATATTCGACCGGTGGCAGATCGCCTCGACCGGCCAGGGTGGCGCGCACCTCGTCGAGGACCGCGTCGCCCGCGGGCTCCGGTTGGCCGGACGCCAGTACCCCGCGCTGAGTCCAGGGGCCGTACTGGCGCACATGAGTGATCCGCACGGGCGCCCCGCGCCTGCCCGCTTCCGTCAGCGCCCATTCCAGGGCACGCAGACTGTCTTCGGATCCGTCGACGGCGGACACGACGGGCAGGGGGCGCGGGGTACTCATGTCCAACCTCCGACACCGGGGCACGGTGTCGACGGGCCCCGGCAAGAGCGACTGTTCCTGCCCCCAGCCTCGCGCACACCGGGACCAAGGGGCAGGGCCGAACGCCACATGTCGTCGGAAAAGCCGGAAACGTCACCTGACCGCGGCTCGGGTCAGGCCGGACCGGCTCAGGTCAGGTCGAACTCCCCCTCGCGTGCCCCGAGCACGAACGCCCCCCATTCCGCGGGCGTGAAGATCAGGGACGGGTTCTGGGGACTGCCGCCGTTGCGCATCGCGATGAAGCCTTCGACGAAGGCGATCTGGACGTCGCCCCGCCCCTTGCTGCTCGAATGCCAGTCCGCGGCACTCAGATCGAGGTCCGGCTTGTCCCAACCCGCGAGCGTGTGCTGCTCGATGGTGCTTTCGGCCACGTCCGTGCTCCTCCCGGTTCGTCGTCCGCCCGCCAGCCTAGCGATCGGCCCGCGCGGCGGACAGGCCGCGGCGGCGAGCCGTTCAGGACGTGGGCGGCTGCGCCCCGACGAGCCACATCGAGAAGAACTGCGAGCCACCCCCGTAGGCGTGCCCGAGGACCTTGCGGGCACCGTCCACCTGGTGTTCTCCGGCCTGCCCGCGGACCTGGAGCGCAGCCTCCGCGAAGCGGATCATGCCGGAGGCGCCGATGGGATTGGTGGACAGGACACCGCCCGACATGTTGACGGGGAGGTCGCCGTCGAGTTCCGTGACGCCCGATTCCGTGAGCTTCCAGCCCCCGCCCTCGTCGGCGAAGCCGAGGTTCTCCAGCCACATCGGCTCATACCAGGAGAACGGCACGTACATCTCGACGGCGTCGATCTCGCGGCGCGGGTCGCCGATGCCCGCCTGCCGGTAGACGTCGGCGGCACAGTCCTTCCCGGCCTGCGGCGACACGAAGTCCTTGCCCGCGAACATGGTCGGCTCGCTGCGCATCGCGCCACCGTGCATCCAGGCCGGCGGCTGCGGTGAACGGGCCGCGCCCGCACGGTCGGTGAGGATCATGGCGCACGCGCCGTCGGAGGACGGGCAGGTCTCGGAGTAGCGGACCGGATCCCACAGCATCGGCGAGGACTGGACCTTCTCCAGGGTGATGCCGTGCTCGTGCAGATGCGCGTAGGGGTTCTTCAGCGCGTTGCGCCGGTCCTTGTACGCGACCAGGGAGCCGACGTGGTCGGGTGCTCCGGTGCGCCGCATGTACGCGCGGACGTGCGGGGCGAAGAAGCCGCCGGCGCCGGCGAGCAGCGGCTGTGTGAAGGGGATCGGCAGGGACAGGCCCCACATGGCGTTGGACTCGGACTGCTTCTCGAAGGCGAGGGTGAGGACGGTCTTGTGGACGCGGGACGCGACGAGGTTGGAGGCGACGAGGGCGGTGGAGCCGCCGACCGAGCCCGCCGTGTGCACCCGGAGCATCGGTTTGCCCACCGCGCCGAGGGCGTCCGCGAGATACAGCTCGGGCATCATGACGCCCTCGAAGAAGTCGGGCGCCTTGCCGATCACCACGGCGTCGATGTCGGCCCACGTCAACTGGGCGTCCTCCAGCGCACGTTGGGCGGCCTCGCGGACGAGCCCGGCGATCGAGACGTCCTTGCGGGCCGCGACGTGCTTGGTCTGGCCGATGCCGACGACGGCCACGGGTTCCTTGTGCGTGGCGTGCCCCGTACTGCTCATCGGGCGTCTCCTTCCAGGACGGCGACCAGGTTCTGCTGGAGGCAGGGGCCGGAGGTGGCGTGCGCGAGGGCCCGGTCGGACTCACCGCGGTGGATCCGGGCGGCGGCCTCGCCGATCCGCAGCAGACCCGCGGCCATGACCGGGTTGGCGGCGAGCGCGCCGCCGGAGGGATTCACGGCCACGCCGTCGCCCAGCTTCAGCGCCTTGCGCAGGACGACCTCCTGCGAGGTGAAGGGGGCGTGCAACTCGGCGGTGTCCACGGGCCGTTCGAAGGCGCCCGCCCGCTCGGCGGCCAGCCGCGTGGACGGGGAGTCGGTGAGATCGCGTACGCCGAGGCTGTGCGCCTCGATGCGGTGGTCCATGCCCCGGATCCAGGCGGGCCGCTCGCACAGTTCGCGGGCCTTGTCACCGGCGGCCAGGATCACGGCGACGGCGCCGTCGCCGACCGGCGGGCAGTCGCCCTTGCGCAGCGGCTGCACCTCGTAGTCGCCCTGCGGCACCGAACCCTTCACCTGTGCGTGGGAGTTGGAGGATGCGGACTCCCGGCTCCTGGCGGCGATCCCGGCGAGCGCGGGCTCGTCGGTCTCGCCCGCGTCGATCAGGGCTTGTGCCTGGAGTGCGGCGAGTGCGACCGAGTCCGGCCACAGCGGGGCCACGTAGTACGGGTCGAGTTGGCGGGTGAGGACATCGCGCACGGAGCCGGGCGAGGACTTGCCGTACGAGTAGACGAGCGCCGTGTCGACCTCGCCGGTGAGGAGCTTCACCCAGGCCTCGTACATCGCCCAGGCCCCGTCCATCTCCACGTGGGACTCGGAGATCGGCGGCCAGGCGCCCACGCCGTCGAGGGTCATGGTGAAGGAGAACGCGCGGCCCGCGAGATAGTCGGAGGAGCCGGAGCAGGTGAAGCCGATGTCGCTGGTCTTGAGGCCGGTCTGCGCCAGCACTTGGTGCAGCACCGGCATCACCATGTCGACCTCGGAGAGTTCGTCGGTGGTGCGCAGATGGTCGCTCTGCGCGAAGGCGACGATCGCTACCTCTCGCATCTACACCAGCTCCTTGTACGTGTCGTAGTCGGCGTCCGGTTCGCCGGTGGGCCGGTAGTGGTCGGGGTAGCGGCCGCCCTCGGTCCACACCGGCTCGACCCTGAGACCCATCCGCACCTGGTCGTACGGGATACCGGCGATGCGGCCGTGCAGCGCGAGGTCGGCGCCGTCGAGCGCGATGTGGGCGTAGACGTAGGGCAGTTCGATGTCGAGGTTCTTGGCCTTGACGTTGACGATGCAGAAGGTGGTGACGGTGCCGGCCGGGCCAACCTCGACCCGGTCGGTCGTGGCGACGCCGCAGGTGGGGCAGGCGCCGCGCGGCGGGACGTAGACCTTGCGGCAGGACGGGCAGCGTTCGCCGACGGTGCGGCGGTCGGCGAGGGCGTTGATGTAGGCGGTCTGGGCGCGGCCCGGGGAGTACACGTAGTCGAGACGAGCCTCGGCGACGATCCCGCTGACCGCGTCGTCGAACTGCCCGTCGTGCGCGGCGGGTTCGGTATCCGTCGCCGCCCCCTCGTACGGCTCGAAGCAGGCGATGTCGGTGATGGCGCCGGTGCGTTCGGCGGCCCAGCGGACACGGACGCGCATGCCGGTGGTCACGGCGTCGGGGCCGGGTGCGTCGAGGGCGTGCAGGAGGCCGGTGTCCGCGCCGTCGAGCTTGACCAGGACCCAGGCGAAGGGGGCGTCGAGGGGCTGGCCGCGGCGGGGTTCGGGGTTCCAGGCCCAGGTGGTGACGGTGCCGGTGGGCTCGACCTCGACGAGGTCGCGGAGCTCGTCGGCGGTGACGGGGTCGTACTCGACGGGCGGGACCATGACCTTGCCGTCGGTGGTCTTCACGCCGAGGACGGTGCGTTCGCGCAGGCCCGTGAGGAACGCGCTCTGGACGGGGCCGAGCGAGCGGGTGAAGGGGAACTCGACGACGAGCGGGGCTTTGAGGACTTCGGGCACTTCATGACTCCTTGGCGGTCGGAGGGCTTCACGCGCGCCGGTAGACGGCGGGACGCTTCTCGGCGAAGGCCCTGGGGCCTTCCTTCGCGTCCTCGGTGGCGAAGATCGGCCAGCCGCGCTCCAGTTCGGACTTGAGGCCGTCGGTCTCGGTCATCTCGGCGGTCTCGTACACCGAGGCCTTCACCGCCTCCACCGCGAGCGGGCCGCAGGCGTTGACCTGCTCGGCGATCTCCAGGGCCTTGTCGAGCGCGGTGCCGGCCGGGACGACGCTGCCGACGAGCCCGATGGAGAGGGCCTCGGCCGCGCTGTAGTGCCTGCCGGTCAGCAGCATCTCCAGGGCGTGGGTGCGCGGGATCTGCCGCTGAAGCCGCACCGTGGAACCGCCGATCGGGAAGAGGGCGCGCTTGACCTCGGAGAGGCCGAAGGTCGCGGTCTCGGCGGCGACGCGGATGTCGGTGCCCTGGAGGATCTCCGTGCCGCCGGCCACGCAGTAGCCCTCGACAGCGGCGATCACGGGTTTGCGGGGCCGGTGATGGCGCAGCATCGCCTTCCAGTGCAGATCGGGGTCAGCCTTGAGCCGGTCCCGGTACTGCTCGCCCTCCATCCCCTTGCCGGCCAGGGCCTTGAGGTCCATGCCGGCGCAGAACGTGCCGCCCGCGCCGGTCAGGACGACCGACCGGACCGAGTCGTCCTCGTCCGCGGCGACCCATCCGTCGTAGAGGCCGACCAGCATCGGCAGGGAGAGCGCGTTCTTGGCCTCGGGCCTGTTGAGCGTGAGTACGAGGGTGGCGCCCTCGCGCCGCACCGTGAGGTGTTCCGTCCCGTGACCCGCCCCGTGTCCCGCGTCGTGTTCCGTGCCACCCATGGCCGTACTCCCGTCTCGGATGCGTCTCGGCTGCCGCGTACGTCTCGGATGCGAGAACAGGTTGCAGTAGGCGGGTGGCCAGTTCAAGAGTTTTCTGACAGTCAGTCAGATTTCTTGTGCGGGGGCCCTTCCCTGTTCCCTGCGGCTCTGCTGAGATGACGGCCACATCGAGATGGCGCCTGGGTCAGGAGGAGCGGTGGAGTACAACCTTGCCGACCTGTTCGAGTCGGTCGTCGACGTGGTCCCGGACCGCGAGGCGCTCGTGCACATCGACCATCCCGGCACGGGCGCGGAGCGCCGGCTCGCCTACGCCGGACTCGACGCGGCGGCCAACCGCCTCGCCCACCATCTGATCGACAGCGGGATCCGCCCCGGCGAACACCTGGGCCTGCACCTCTACAACGGCATCGAGTACCTCCAGACGGTACTGGCCTGCCTCAAGGCGCGGATCGTCCCGGTCAATGTCAACTACCGCTACGTGGAAGAGGAGCTGGTCTACCTCTACCGCGACGCCGACCTCGCGGCGCTCGTCTTCGACGCCGAGTTCACCGAACGCGTCGCGGCCGCTCTCCCGCAGACGGAGAAGCTGCGCCACCTCGTGCGCGTGGGGACCGCGCCGACCGGCGCGCCGCCCGTCAAGGCCGTGGACTTCACGGAGGCGGAGGCCGCGGGCTCGCCGGAGCGCGGCTTCGGGCCGCGCTCGGCCGACGACCTCTTCATCATCTACACGGGCGGCACCACCGGCATGCCCAAGGGCGTGATGTGGCGCCAGGAGGACCTGTTCTTCTCGGGTCTCGGCGGCGGCGCGCCGACGGGCGAGCCGGTGAGCAGGCCGGAGGAGCTGTCCGAGCGCGTCGCGGCCGGCGGCGACGGAATCACCTTCTTCCCCACGCCTCCCCTGATGCACGGCACCTCCACCCTCACCGCCTTCATCGGCTTCAACTTCGGCCAACGCATCGTCATCCACACGAAGTTCGTGCCCGAAGAGGTCCTTCGCACGGTCGAGAAGGAGAAGGTGACGAGCATGTCGCTCGTCGGGGACGCGATGCTGCGGCCCCTGATCGACGCGCTGAACGGGCCCATGAAGGGCACCGACTGCTCGTCGATGTTCAGCGTCTCGTCGTCGGGCGCGATCATGTCGGAGACGGTGCGCGCGCAGTTCCAGGCGCTCGTCCCGAACGTGATGCTCCTGAACAACTTCGGCTCCTCCGAGTCCGGCTTCAACGGCACGGCGACGGACGACTCGGGCCCGGAGAAGGGCTTCCGCCTACGGGTCAACTCCCGTACACAGGTGGTCGATCCGGCGACGTACGAGCCGATCGCCCCCGGAGAGCCGGGCCGCATCGCACAGCGCGGGCACGTTCCTCTCGGCTACTACAACGACCCCGCGAAGACGGCCGAGACGTTCTTCCAGAAGGGCGACGAGCGGTGGGTGCTGCTCGGGGACATGGCCACGGTCGACGAGGACGGCATCGTCACCGTCCTCGGGCGCGGCTCGCAGTGCATCAACACGGGCGGCGAGAAGGTCTATCCGGAAGAGGTCGAGCAGGCCCTCAAGTCCCATCCGGACGTGTACGACGCGCTGGTCGCCGGAGTGCCCGACGCGAAGTGGGGCAACCATGTCGCCGCGGTCGTCCAGCTGCGCGACGGCGCGGCACCGCCCTCGCTCGACGACATCCAGACCCACTGCCGCACCCGCCTCGCGGGCTACAAGATCCCCCGCCAGCTCGTCCTGACCGACCGCATCCAGCGCTCGCCCAGCGGCAAGGCGGACTACCGGTGGGCGCGGGCGGTGGCGGCGGACGGCTCGTAACGGGACACGGCGACGGTCGTAACGGACGCGGCGCCGGCTCCTACGGGACACGGCCGCGTGCCGGGGCACAAACCGGTTGCCGCCCCGACGCGCCGGTGCTGGAGTGACCGGATGGATCATCAAGCGGTGTTGTCCCTGTTCGACCGACAGATGAGGCAAGACGCCAAGCCCGACGGCCCCGGCGCGCGGGTCGAGCGGGTGGACGGCGTGGTGCGGCAGACCGGCGCCGAGGGCAGCTCCTGGAACGGGGTCGTGTGGTCGGACCTCGACGAGAGCTCGGCGGACGCGGCGATCGCCGCCCAGGTACGCCATTTCACCGAGCTCGGACGCGGATTCGAGTGGAAGGTGTACGGGCACGACCTGCCGCACGATCTTCCGCAGCGACTCACGGCCGCCGGATTCGTCCCCGAGCCCGTGGAGACGCTCCTGGTCGCCGAGGTCGCGGCCCTGCCGACGGACGTCCTGCCCCCCGAAGGGATCCGGCTCCTCCCCGTCACCGACGAGGCGGGCGTCGACCTCATGTCGGAGGTGCACGACAAGGCCTTCGGCAGGAGTCTCGGCCTCACCCGGCACCAGCTCCTCGCCCAGCTCGCCGAGGACCCGGACGCCGTGCCCGCGGTGCTCGCGCTGGCCGGGGACGTGCCGGTGAGCGCGGCGCGCATGGAGACGCACCCGGGGACGGACTTCGCGAGCCTGTGGGGCGGCGGCACCGTCGCCGAGTGGCGCGGGCGGGGCATCTACCGCAGCCTCGTCGCGTTCCGTACCCGCATCGCCGCCGAGCGCGGCTACCGCTACCTCCAGGTCGACGCCTCCAGCATGAGCCGCCCCATCCTGGAGCGCCTCGGCTTCGCGGCTCTGAGCACCACGACTCCATACGTCCACGGGGCCGCCGGGGGCGCCTGAGACCACCCGGCGGCGATTGAGTCCGTCCCGCCTCTTGACGCCTGCCCCCGACCCTTGAATTACTGACCCTGAACGGATCAACCGAATGATCGGTCGACCGATTCGCCCATTATGTGAATCCGGGTGGACGGTCGGCCCTCAGGGCTCGGGAGTGCGGTCGACGATGACAGAACTGCTGGACGCGGGGGAACAGCTCGGCCCCGAGGAGCTGCACGCACAGCAGCTGGAGCGGCTGCGGGCGACACTGCGCCGCGTGTACGAGCGGGTGCCGTTCTACCGCGCGTCCTTCGACAAGGCGGGCGTGCACCCCGAGGACTGCCGCTCGCTCGCCGACCTGGCCCGCTTCCCGTTCACCACGAAGACCGACCTGCGGGACAACTACCCGTTCGGGATGTTCGCCGTGCCGGAGACGGACGTGCGCCGGCTGCACGCGTCCAGCGGGACCACGGGCCTGCCCACCGTCGTCGGCTACACGGAGAACGACCTCTCCATGTGGGCCGACATGGTGGCGCGCTCCCTGCGCGCGGCGGGCACCCGGCCCGGCCACAAGGTCCATGTCGCGTACGGATACGGCCTGTTCACGGGTGGGCTCGGCGCGCACTACGGCGCCGAGCGGCTCGGCTGCACGGTCATCCCCGCGTCCGGCGGCATGACCGCCCGCCAGGTGCGGCTGATCCAGGACTTCCGCCCCGAGGTCATCATGGTCACCCCCTCGTACATGCTGACGATCCTCGACGAGTTCGAGCGACAGGGCGTCGACCCGCGCAGCACGTCCCTCAAGGTCGGGGTCTTCGGCGCCGAGCCGTGGACCGAGGAGATGCGCCGCGAGATCGAGGAGCGCTTCGCCATCGACGCCGTCGACATCTACGGCCTGTCCGAAGTGATGGGACCGGGCGTCGCCCAGGAGTGCGTCGAGACGAAGGACGGGCTGCACATCTGGGAGGACCAGTTCTATCCGGAGGTCGTCGACCCGATCACCGGCGAGGTCCTGCCGGACGGTGAGCAGGGCGAGCTGGTGTTCACCTCGCTCACCAAGGAGGCCATGCCCGTGATCCGCTACCGGACACGTGACCTGACCCGGCTCCTGCCCGGCACGGCCCGCCCTTCCTTCCGCCGCATGGAGAAGGTGACGGGCCGCAGCGACGACATGGTGATCCTGCGCGGGGTGAACCTCTTCCCGACCCAGGTCGAGGAGATCGTCCTGCGCACCCCGGGCGTCGCCCCGCACTTCCAGCTCCGGCTGACCCGCGAGGGCCGCATGGACGCCCTGACGGTACGCGCGGAGGCCCGTGCCGACGCGACCGCTTCCGAGCGCGACGCGGCGGCCCGCGCCATCGCGACCGGCGTGAAGGACGGCATCGGTGTCTCGGTGACGGTGGAGGTCGTGGACCCGGAGACGCTGGAGCGGTCGGTGGGCAAGATCAAGCGCATTGTGGACCTGCGGGGGCGGGAAGCGTAAGCGGTACGGGCGGGGGCCGGCATGCCGGCCCCCGGGGCCGCCTTCGTCAGCTCGCTTCGTCCCACAGGTCGTGCGCGTACCCGTCGACGACCGCCCCGATCCTGGCGAGCGCCTCCTCGGCGGGCAGCGGCGCGGGGCGGCGGCCGTCACGCAGGCGCAGCGCGACCCGACCGTCCACCGCCTCCCTCCCACCGATGACCGCCTGGTACGGCACGAGCCGGGCCTCCCGGACGCGGGCGCCCAGGGTGCCGCGCTCGGGGCCCGCGACCTCGGCCCGCAGCCCCCGCTCGGCGCATCGCCGCGCGAGGGCGTCGGCGTGCGGCAGCTCGGCGTCCGAGATCGGCAGGATCGCCACCTGGGTGGGGGCGAGCCACGCCGGGAAGGCGCCGCCGTGCTGCTCGATGAGGTGCGCGACGGCCCGTTCCACGCTGCCGATGATGCTGCGGTGGACCATCACCGGACGGTGTTTCGCGCCGTCCGGGCCGATGTAGTGCAGGTCGAAACGCTCGGGCTGGTGGAAGTCGACCTGGACGGTGGAGAGGGTCGACTCGCGCCCCGCACCGTCGGCGACCTGGACGTCGATCTTGGGCCCGTAGAACGCGGCCTCGCCCTCGGCCGCCTCGTACGGAAGGCCCGACCGGTCGAGGACCTCGGTGAGCAGCGCGGTGGAGCGCTGCCACATCTCGGGGGCGGCGACGTACTTGCCGCCCGGCCCCGGCAGCGAGAGCCGGTAGCGCGCCGGGGTGACGCCCAGCACCTCGTAGGCCCTGCGGATCATCTCCAGGGCCGCCTGCGCCTCGCCGGCCACCTGGTCGAGGGCGCAGAAGATGTGCGCGTCGTTGAGCTGGATGGCCCGTACGCGGGTCAGGCCGCCGAGCACGCCCGACAGCTCGGAGCGGTACATGCCGCCCAACTCCGCCATGCGCAAGGGCAGTTCGCGGTAGCTGTGGGAGCGGGAGCGGTAGATCACGGCGTGGTGGGGACAGAGGCTGGGCCGCAGGACGACCTGCTCGCCGCCCAGGTCCATCGGGGGAAACATGTCGTCGCTGTAGTGCGCCCAGTGCCCCGAGATCTCGTACAGCTCGCGCTTGCCGAGGACCGGCGAGTACACGTGCCGGTAGCCGGCCCGCCGCTCGGCGGTGCGGATGTACTCCTCGAGGGTGTGCCGCACAGCCGCGCCGTCGGGCAGCCAGTAGGGCAGGCCCGCGCCGATCAGCGGGTCGGTGTCGAAGAGGCCGAGCTCACGACCGAGCTTGCGGTGGTCGTGCTGCGGGCGCTCGTGCTGCGGGTGTTCCTGGTTGTGCCGCTCGTGGTTCTGCTGGTCCTGCTTGTGCTGGTCCTGCTTCTGCTGGTTCATTTCGGGATCCCTCGCGGTCGTCGGGCGAGTGGTCCCATGGCGAAGCCCCGGGGCACTCGCCCCGGGGCTTCGGACTGAGACAACTGTCAGCGCGCCGGGACACTCTCCGGCGTCGTCGTCATGGCAGCTGCGCGTCGCTTCATGGCCGGACCGTAACAGGGCACCGGCCGGGTCCGCGCGTCATTTTCCGGCGGGCTCAGTCCGCCGTACTGAACCGGTCCCGCAGCTCCCGCTTGAGGATCTTGCCGCTGGCGTTGCGCGGGAGTTCGTCCACGAAGACGACCCGCTTGGGCGCCTTGAAGTGGGCGAGCTTCTCGCGTGCGTGGTCGATGAGCTCCGTCTCGGTGACCTCGCCGCCGCGGACCACGACGGCGGTGACGGCCTCGATCCAGCGCTCGTCGGGCAGTCCGATGACGGCGGTCTCGGCCACCTGCGGGTGGGTGTAGAGCGCGTCCTCGACCTGGCGTGAGGCGACGAGCACTCCCCCGGAGTTGATGACGTCCTTCACACGGTCGACAACGGTGAAGTAGCCCTCGCCGTCGCGCACCGCGAGGTCCCCCGACCGGAACCAGCCGTCACGGAAGGCCGCCTCGGTCTCCTGCGGCTTGTCCCAGTAGCCGTCGCACAACTGCGGTGAGCGGTAGACCACTTCACCGGCGGTGCCGTCGGGCACCTCCTTCCCGTCCTCGTCGACGACCCTTGCCTCGACGAACAGGACGGGCCGCCCGCAGGAGTCCATGCGGCCCTCGTGCTCGTCGGGTCCGAGGACGGTGGCGAGCGGTCCGATCTCGCTCTGGCCGAAGCAGTTGTAGAAGGCGAGTCCGGGCAGGTGCGCGCGGAGCCGTTCCAGGACCGGCACCGGCATGATCGACGCGCCGTAGAAGGCCTTGCGCAGGCCGCTCAGGTCCCGGGTCGCGAAGTCCGGGTGCTGCGAGAGGCCGATCCAGACGGTGGGCGGCGCGAAGAGGCTGTCGGCGTCACCGGCCTCGACGTGGTCGAAAATCTTCGCGGCGTCCGGCGCGTCGAGGATCGTGTTCTGCGCGCCGACGGCGAGGTACGGCAGCAGGAACACGTGCATCTGCGCCGAGTGGTAGAGCGGCAGGGAGTGGACGGGCCGGTCCGTCTCCGTGAGGCCGAGGGCGTGGATCGCGCTGACGTACTCGTGGACGAGCGCCCGGTGCGACATCATCGCGCCCTTGGGCAGCGCGGTCGTGCCGGAGGTGTACAGGAGCTGCACCAGGTCGTCGGCGTCGGGCTGCGGTCCGTCGTACGGCTCGGCGGACGGGATCCGGGCGAGCAGGGAGTCGTCCGCGTCGCGCAGTTCCAGGGTGCGCACGCCCGCGGGGAGCCGGTCCGCCAGGTCGGGGTCGGTCAGTACGAGCGCGCAGCCCGACTGGCCGACGATGTAGGAGAGGTCGTCTCCGGTGAGGTTCTGGTTGACCGGCACGTGCACGAGCCCGGCGCGCGAACAGGCCAGGAAGCCGATCAGGTACGCGTCCGAGTTGTGCCCGTACGCGCCAACGCGGTCCCCGCGTCCGAGTCCCAGGCCGCGCAGCACGCCGGCCGCGCGCGAGACGGCCGCGTCGAGTTCGGCGTACGTCCATGCGCGCGGGCCGTAGCGGACGGCGACGCGCTCGGGGGCGCGTCGCGCGCTGCGGCGCAGCGTCCCGTCGACCGTGCTGGCGCGTACGTCTTGTGCATCCCGGACACCCGTCATGGCGCGATCCTGTGCCCCGGCCGACGCGAAATCAAGGCCGGTGACGCGCGTCGCGCGAAGGCCGCACCGGACGCCGCCGTTCCGGGCATACCGGTTGGTACGCTCAACTGCCCCTTCCCTCACTCCAGTTGGGAGGCACGATGCGCACCCGCCCAAGACGCCTCGCGGTCATCGGTTTCGCCCTGTTGACCGCGTTGAGCACCACGGCCTCGCTCCCGTCGGCGGCCGCCGGCGGCCACGGCCCGCCCGAGCGCCACCCGCACGGCGGCGGCCTGTCCGCCACGATCCGCTACACCGAGTACGGCATTCCGCATATCGTCGCCAAGGACTACGCGGGCCTGGGCTTCGGCACCGGGTGGGCGCAGGCGGCCGACCAGGTGTGCGCGCTCGCCGACGGATTCGCCACCGTGCGCGGCGAGCGCTCCCGTTACTTCGGGCCCGACGCGGCCCCCGACGGCTCCCTGTCGTCCGCCACGAAGAACGTCTCCAGCGACCTCTACTTCCGAGGTCTCCGCGAGGCGGGGACCGTCGAGAAGCTCCTCGCCGAGCCGGCGCCCGCGGGCCCGAGCCTCGAGGTGAAGGAGACGATGCGGGGCTTCGCCGCCGGGTACAACGCGTGGCTGAAGCAGAACCGGATCACCGACCCCGCCTGCAAGGGCGCGGACTGGGTGCGCCCGGTGACGACCCTGGACGTCGCGGCGCACGGCTTCGCGCTCGCCGTGCTCGGCGGACAGGGCCGCGGCGTGGACGGCATCACGGCCGCACAGCCACCCTCCGCGGGCACCCCTGCCCGTACGCCGGACAAGGCCACGACGGCCGCGGCCGCCAAGGAGCTGTTCTCGAGCGAGGACGCCGACATGGGGTCCAACGCCGTCGCGTTCAGCGGCGCCACCACGGCGAACGGCCGCGGTCTGCTCCTCGGCAACCCGCACTACCCATGGCAGGGCGGCCGCCGCTTCTGGCAGTCGCAGCAGACGATTCCCGGCGAACTGAACGTCTCGGGCGGCTCGCTCCTCGGCTCGACGACGATCTCGATCGGGCACAACTCCCGTATCGCCTGGAGCCACACCGTCGCGACGGGCGTGACGCTCAACCTCCACCAGTTGACACTGGACCCGGCCGACCCGACCTCGTATCTCGTCGACGGCAAGCCGGAGCGGATGACGAAGCGGACCGTGAGCGTCGCGGTGAAGGACGGCGCGCCGGTCACCCGCACCCAGTGGTGGACGCGGTACGGACCGATCGTGAACTCGCTGAGCGCGTCCCTGCCGCTGCCCTGGACGGCCATGACGGCGTACGCGCTCAACGACCCGAACGCCCTGAACCTGCGTGCCTCCGACACAGGGCTCGGGTTCAGCAAGGCACGCTCCACGGACGACGTGCTGCGTTCCCTGAAGCGCACACAGGGACTGCCCTGGGTCAACACGATCGCCGCCGACGCGTCGGGGCACTCGCTGTTCGCTCAGGCGCAGGTCCTGCCCCGGATCACCGACGACCTGGCCGCGCGCTGCTCGACGCCGCTCGGCAAGGTGACGTATCCGGCGTCCGGCGTCGCGGTCCTGGACGGCTCGCGCGGCGACTGCGCGATCGGCTCCGACAAGGACGCCGTGCAGCCGGGCATCTTCGGACCGTCCAGGATGCCGGTCCTGAAGGACGCGCCGTACGTGGAGAACTCGAACGACAGCGCCTGGCTGGCCAACGCCGACCGGCCGCTGACGGGGTACGAGCGGGTCTTCGGGACGGTGGGCACGCAGCGGTCGATGCGGACGCGCGGCGGCGTCGAGGACGTCTCGGCGATGGCGGGTCGGGGCGGCCTGACCGTCCCCGACCTCCAGCGTCAGCAGTTCGCCGACCGGGTGCCCGCGGCCGATCTGGCGGCGGCGGACACGGCGCGCGCGTGCGCGGCGCTGCCGGGAGGCACGGCAACAGGCAGCGATGGCAAGGCCGTTGATGTGAGCCAGGCCTGCGATGTGCTCAAGAAGTGGGATCACACGATGCGCACGTCGAGCCGTGGCGCGCTGCTCTTCGACCGGTTCTGGCGGGGGCTCACGGCGGCCGTGCCGAACGACAAGCTGTGGAAGGTGCCGTTCTCGGCCGCCGACCCGGTGCGCACGCCGAACACGCTGAACACGCAAGCGCCGGGCTTCGCGACGGCACTCGCCGACGCGGTGGGCGAGCTGCGGTCGGCCGGGATCGCCCTGGACGACCCGCTCGGCGCGCACCAGTTCGTCGTACGCGGCGGCACGCGCATCCCCGTCCACGGCGGCACGGAGTCCCTCGGTGTGTGGAACAAGGTCGAGACGGTGTGGGACGCGAAGGCGGGCGGCTACACGGAGGTCGTCCACGGGTCGAGCTACATCCAGGCCGTCGGCTGGAACGGCGGCGGCTGCCCGGTGGCCCGCACCCTGCTGACGTACTCCCAGTCCTCGAACCCGAACTCGCCCCACTACAGCGACCAGACGCATCTGTTCTCGAACGGGCAGTGGGTGACCTCGCGCTTCTGCGAGAAGGACATCCTGAAGTCACCGGCGCTGAAGGTGGTGCGGGTGCACGACTGAACGACAGGAGCGGCTCGGGGGAATGCCCCGGGCCGCTCCTCCGTCAGACCTCCGCGTGGGTCACATCGCGCGGGTGCGGCCCTCCCAATAGGGGTCGCGCAGGCGGCGCTTGTAGAGCTTGCCGTTCGGGTCGCGTGGCATCGTCTCGATGAAGTCGACGGTCTTGGGCCGCTTGTAGCCCGCGAGTTGGCGCTCGCAGTGGGCGAGGATCTCGGCGGCGAGCGCGTCTGTGGCCACGTGCCCCTCCGTGGGTTCGACGACCGCCTTGACCTCCTCGCCCCAGTCGTCGTGCGGGATCCCGAAGGCCGCGGCGTCGGCGACGGCCGGGTGGGTGAGGAGTGCGGACTCGATCTCGGCGGGGTAGATGTTGACGCCACCCGAGATGATCATGTCGATCTTGCGGTCGCGCAGGAAGAGATATCCGTCCTCGTCGAGAATGCCGAGGTCGCCGACGGTGAAGAAGTCGCCGATGCGGTTCTTCTTCGTCTTGCTCTCGTCCTTGTGGTACGAGAATCCGCCGGTGCTCATCTTCATGTAGACGGTGCCGAGTTCACCGGCCGGGAGCCGGTTGCCGTCGTCGTCGAACACGGCGAGTTCGCTGATGGGCCAGGCCTTGCCGACCGTGCCCGGCTTCTTCAGCCAGTCCTCGGCGGTGGCGAAGGCGCCGCCGCCCTCACTGGCCGCGTAGTACTCCTCGACGCTGTGGCCCCACCAGTCGATCATGGCGCGTTTGACGTGGTCGGGGCAGGGCGCGGCGCCGTGGATGGCATGCCGCATCGCCGACACGTCGTAGGCGCTCCTGACGCTGTCGGGCAGGGCGAGCAGGCGGTGGAACTGGGTCGGCACCATGTGCGTGTGGGTGCACTTGAAGGTGTCGATGAGGCGCAGCATGTCCTCGGGGGTCCACTTGTCCATCAGGACGAGGGTGTGTCCGATGTGCAGGGACGCGCCCGCGAACTGGAGCACGGCGGTGTGGTAGAGCGGCGAGCAGACGAGGTGCACGTTGTCGTCGAACGGCTTGATGCCGAAGATGCCGAGGAAGCCGCCGAGGTAGGTCTCCTCGGGGAGCTTGCCGGGCAGGGGGCGGCGGATGCCGCGGGGGCGGCCCGTGGTGCCCGAGGTGTAGTTCATGACCCAGCCGAGGGTGCGGTCGTCCGGCACCGACTCGGGCTGCCCGTCGAGGAGTTGGGCGTAGGGGCGGAAGCCGTCGACGGTTCCGACCGCGTACCGCTGCCCTGCGGGGAGTGCCGCCTCGTCGGCGGCGGCCACGGCCTGTTCGGCGAACCGCTCGTGTGCGATGAGGACCTTCGCTCCGGAGTCGGCGACGATCCAGGCGATCTCGGGGCCGACCAGATGGTGGTTGACCGGTACGAGGTAGAGGCCGGCCTGGGAGGCGGCGAGGAACGCGGTGAAGAACTCGACTCCGTTGGGCAGGACGACGGCGAACGCGTCACCTCGTTCGAGCCCGGCGGCGCGCAGGCCGTGCACGAGCTTGTTGACGTCGGCGTGCAGCCGGCCGGCGGTCCACGCCTCCCCGTCCGGGGCGTACAGGACGGTGCGGTCGGGGTCGGCGCTTGCTTGCGCCCAGAAGCCGTTCGGGGCGGTCTGATCGGGCATGGGGTGCATCCCTTCTGCGGGTGGGGGTCGTCGCGGCTTCTCGTCTGCCGGAGGGCTGTGCGCTGCCGGGTGCGGGCTTCGTCGTGGCTGGTCGCGCAGTTCCCCGCGCCCCTCAGCGGCGCGTCATCGGCCGGCGATGCGGTTGATCCGGTCGACGGCGCGCTCGAAGCCGCGCGTGAGGTCGTCGAACACGGCCTGGACGGGGCGTTCGCTCGTCATCCGGCCGACGATCTGCCCGACGGGCGTGCCGAGCAGCGGATCGACCTCGTACTTCTGGATGCGGGAGACCGCCTCGGCGACGAGCAGCCCCTGGAGCGGCATGGGCAGCGTGCCGGGGCCCGCCGGGTCGTCCCACGCGTCGGTCCACTCCGTGCGGAGCTGGCGCGCGGGCTTGCCGGTCAGGGCGCGGGAGCGGACGGTGTCGCCGGACCCGGCCGCGAGGAGTTTGCCGGTGAGGGCGCGGGAGTGGAGGTCGGCCTCGGTGGTGGTGAGCCAGAGGGAGCCGAGCCAGACGCCCTGGGCGCCGAGCGCGAGGGCCGCCGCGATCTGCTCCCCGCTGCCGATGCCGCCGGCCGCGAGGACGGGCAGCGGCGACACGGCGTCGACCGCTTCGGGCGTGAGCACCATGGACGCGATCTCGCCGGTGTGTCCGCCCGCCTCGTAGCCCTGCGCGACGACGATGTCGATGCCCGCGTCCGCGTGTTTACGGGCGTGCCGGGCGCTGCCCGCGAGAGCGGCCACGAGTACGTTCTGGTCGTGGGCGCGCTGGATGACGTCGGCGGGCGGTGAACCGAGCGCGTTGGCAAGGAGTTTGATCGGGTAGTCGAAGGCGACGTCCAGCTGGTTGCGGGCGACCTGCTCCATCCAGCCGGTGATGCGCCAGCCGGACGCCTCGCCCTCGGCGAGCTCGGGCACGCCGTGCTTGGCGAGGGTGTCTCTGACGAACTGGCGGTGCCCTTCGGGGATCATCGCCTCGACGTCGGCCTCGGTCAGTTTCTGGTGGTTCGGGCCCTCGACCTTCTTCGCGGGCATCACGACATCGAGCCCGTAGGGCGCGCCGTCGATGTGTTCCTCCATCCAGTCGAGGTCGCGGGCCAGGTCGTCGGGTGCGGTGTAGCGGACCGCGCCGAGCACACCGAACCCCCCGGCCCTGCTGATGGCGGCGGCCACCGCCGGGAAGGGCGTGAAGCCGAAGATGGCGTGCTCGATCCCCAGTTTCTTACTCAGCTCCGTCTGCATGGGCGCAGAATGCCGCACTCCTCCGAACGAGGGAAGACACTTTCTGATGCTGCGTCAGATTTCTGCGAGGCAATTCCGAGGCTTGACACGACCGGAACCTGACATGAAAGTTTCATCCGTCGAGCTAGATCCCGAAAGATACTTTCAGAAGGGGTTCGTTCATGACCGACGGCGCGGCGGACAGATTGCACGACACGGACGACGGGCTCTCCCGTCGCCAACTAGGCGCGAGTGTGCTGGCGTTGAGCGGGGCACTGGCCCTCGCCCCGTTCCCGGCGGGGCCCGCCGCCGCGGCGGACACACACACGGACGGGCCCGCCGACGGGCACGGAACCACGCTGCGCCGCGGGTCCCCGGAGCGGGCCGGTCTGATCGCCGGGCATCTGCGCCAACTCGTCGCCGACGCCGAGAAGTTCCTCGCCCCCTCCCCCAAGCACCCCTGGTACGCGGGCGCCGTACTGCTCGCCGGCCGCGGCGGCACGGTCGCGCTCCACCAGCCGATCGGCAAGGCCGTGCGCTACTCGGCCTACGACGACAAGACCGACACGGGTGTGGAGTTCCCCGCCGACCAGCAGATCGCGGCGGCCGAGGACACGGTCTACGACCTGGCCTCCGTGTCGAAGCTGTTCACCTCGCTCATCGCCGTGCAGGAGATCGAGCGCGGCAAGCTGGAGCTTGAGGCCACGGTCGCCTCGTACATCCCCGACTTCGCGGGCGCCGGCAAGCAGGACATCACGATCCGTCAACTCCTTACGCACACCTCGGGATTCCGCGCCTGGATCCCCCTCTACAAGCAGACGACGCGCGAGGGACAGCTCCGCCTCATCTGGAACGAGGCGCCGCTCAACCCGCCCGGCACCAAGTACCTCTACTCCGACCTCAATCTGATCTCCCTCCAACTGGTCCTGGAGCAGCTCACCGGGCAGACCCTGGACGTGCTCCTGCGCGAGCGGATCACCGAGCCCCTCGGCATGCGCCGCACCCGCTACAACCCGCCCGCGTCCTGGAAGCCGAAGATCGCCGCGACGGAGGACGCGCGCCTGCCCTGGTCCGGCCTCGACCGCGGACTCGTCTGGGGCGAGGTGCACGACGAGAACGCGTTCGGCCTCGGCGGTGTGGCGGGCCACGCCGGTGTCTTCTCCTGCGCGTGGGACCTCGCGATACTCGGCCGCACCCTCCTCAACGGGGGTTCGTACGGCAAGGCGCGCATCCTGTCCGAGGAGTCCGTGCGGCTGCTGTTCACCGACTTCAACCAGGCGTTCCCCGGCGACGAGCACGGCCTCGGCTTCGAGCTCTACCAGCACTGGTACATGGGCGCGATGGCGACGCCGCGCACGGCCGGGCACACCGGCTTCACCGGCACGTCCATCGTCCTCGACCCGACGACCGACTCGTTCCTCATCGTGCTCGGCAACTCCGTGCATCCCGTGCGCACTTGGCGATCCGGCTCCGCTCCCCGGGTCGCCGCGGCGAACAACCTCGCCCGCGCCGTAGCCGTACGCCCCGCGCACGGGCGCGCCGCCTGGTTCTCCGGCATGGCGAGCGCCACGTCGGCGACGCTCAGGCTGCCCGCTCTCGACGTCACCTCCGACACGGCGAGCCTCGGCTGCGACCTGTGGTGGGACACGGAGCCGCACTCCGACTTCCTGTATCTGGAGGTGTCGGCCGACGCCGGGGCGACCTGGCAGCCCCTGCCGTTCACGACCACCCGTAAGGGAGAGGACGCCGAGGACCACCCCAAGGGCACGGCCGACGGCTGGTCGGGCCGCACCTGGCACCGCCTGACCGCCGCTCTCGGCGCCTTCAAGGGCGGCAACGTCCGCCTGCGCTGGCGCTACGCGACGGACCAGTTGTACGTGGGGCGCGGGGTGTACGTGGACGGGGTGCGCGTCACCGACGGCCGCCGGACGGTGTTCGACGAGGCACGCCCGTCCGACGCGGGGCGGATCGAGGCGGTGGGGTGGTCACCGTCGCAGGACTGAGCGGGGCGCGGGCCCCCTTCGGGGGCCTGGGTCAGGCCTGAGTCGGCGGCTTGAGTTGGGGGCCGGGGCCGGCGGCTCACTTCCCGAGTACGGCCATCGCCGCGTTGTGCCCGGGGATCCCGCTGACCCCGCCGCCGCGCACGGCGCCCGCGCCGCACAGCAGGACGTTGGCGTGGGCGGTCTCGACGCCCCAACGGCCCGTCCCTTCCTGGGAGTAAGGGAAGGACAGGTCGCGGTGGAAGATGTTGCCGCCCGGCAGGCGCAGGTCCCGCTCCAGGTCGAGCGGGGTCTTCGCCTCGATGCACGGCCGGCCGTCGGCGTCCAGGGCGAGGCAGTCCTCGATCGGCTCGGCGAGCTGCGCGTCGAGCTGGGCGAGGGTGGCTTTCAGGAGCTCGGCGCGGGCGGCGTCGTTGTCGCCCGCGAAGAGCCGGGCGGGTGTGTGCAGGCCGAACAGGGTGAGGGTCTGGTAGCCGCGCGCGACGAGGTCCGGGGCGAGGATGCTCGGGTCGGTCAGCGAGTGGCAGTAGATCTCCGACGGGGGCGCCGCGGGCAGTGACCCGGCCGCCGCCTGGCCGTACGCGGTCGCCAACTGCTCGTAGCCCTCGGCGATATGGAACGTTCCGGCGAACGCCTCGCGCGGGTCGACGGATGTGTCGCGCAGCTTCGGCAGCCGGGTCAGGAGCATGTTGACCTTGAGCTGCGCGCCCTCGGCCGGGGCGGGCGGCTCGTCGCCGACGAGGGCGGCGAGGGCCTGCGGAGACGCGTTGACGAGCACGTGCCCGGCGCCCACGCGGCCCGCGCCGCGCTCCGACTCGTACGTCACCTCGGCGTGCCGCCCGTCGGTCTCGACGCGGGTCACCTCGTGCCCGGTGACGAGCTCGGCGCCGGCCGCGCGGGCGGCGTTGGCGAGAGCGTCGGTGAGGGCGCCCATGCCACCGACGGGCACGTCCCAGTCGCCGGTGCCGTTGCCGATCACGTGGTAGAGGAAGCAGCGGTTCTGCTGGAGGGACGCGTCGTGGGCGTCGGCGAACGTACCGATGAGGGCATCGGTGAGGACCACGCCGCGCACCAGGTCGTCCCTGAAGCGCTCCTCGACGGCGGCGCCGATCGGCTCCTCGAAGAGCATCCGCCAGGCGGCGTCGTCGTCGACGCGCCGCCGGAGCGCGTCCCTGGCCGGCAGCGGCTCGGTGAGCGTGGGGAAGACCCGCTCGGCGACGCGGCGGGTCGTCTCGTAGAAGTCGGTCCAGGCCGCGTACTCGCGCCCGCCGCCGGTGAGGCGCTCGAAGGAGGCGCGGGTGCGCTCCTCACCACCGCCGACGAGCAGCCCGGTCGCCCGCCCGTCGCGCTCGGTCGGCGTGTACGAGGACACGGTGCGCCCGCGCACGGCGAAGTCGAGCCCGAGATCGTCGACGATCTTGTGGGGCAGCAGGCTGACCAGGTACGAGTACCGCGACAGGCGCGCGTCGACCCCGGCGAAGGGCCGCGTCGACACGGCGGCACCGCCGGTGGCGCCGAGCCGCTCGAGGACCAGGACGGAACGTCCGGCCCGGGCGAGGTAGGCGGCGGCGACGAGGCCGTTGTGACCTCCGCCGACGATGACGACGTCGTAGCGCTCGTGTGCTGGCATCCCTCTTGGTAACACGAGCCGATCATGCCGGGCCAGACCCTGGCTCAGGGGATCGCGAAGCGGAGGAGTACGGGCGGGCGCGCGTGGGCAGGCGTCCGCAGGCAACCCATCCCAGGCGGACGATCGCGGGCAGGCGCCGCAGGCCCGCGGCCGCGAGAGGTCGACCGCAGGCACAGGAGCCTGGAGGTCACTCGCGGGGGAGCCGACCGCAGGCCAGACCCTCGGGCGTCCCTCACGGGCAGATGATCACGGGGAGCCGAACCCAGGCAGACGACCGCAGGCAGACGACCCGAGGCAGGCCACCGCAGGCCCCACTCCCGGGCAGACGCCCCCACCCAGCCGACCACACGCAGCCCCTCAGTGTCCCCCCGACGCCCGCTGCTGGCGCAGCGCAGCCACTCGCCGGTACAGCTCGACCGCCTCCGTGCCGCGGCCGAGCTGTTCCAGGCAGTGCGCCTCGTCGTTGCGGCTGGCGAGGGTGTCCGGGTGGTCGGCGCCGAGTACCTGTTCGCGGGCCGTGGCGACCCGCCGGTACTCGGCGAGCGCGTCGGCCCACCGGCCGAGCCAGCCGAGACCGACGGCCACCTCGCGTCGGCTGACCAGCGTGTCGGGATGATCGGCGCCGAGGACCCGGGCGCGGATCGCGCAGACGTCGCGGGCCTCGGCGAGCGCTTCCTCCCAGCGGCTCATCCGCCCCAGATTGACGCCGAGGCCATGGCGGGCGCGCAGGGTCTCGGGGTGGGCCGGGCCGCTGACGCGCGTACGGTCGTCGATGAGGTCGCGGTAGAGGCCGAGGGCCTCGGCGCTGCGGCCGAGACGGCCGAGGCTGATGCCCACCTCGTAGCGCGCGGCGAGGGTGTCCGGATGGTCGGGGCCGAGCGCCTGTTCGCGGGCCTCCGCCACTTCGTGGTAGGTGCGCAGGGCCTCGCTCCAGCGCCCCAACTGGCCCAGTGCGTAAGCGACTTCGCACCGTGTGACGAGCGTGTCCGGATGGCTGGCGCCGAGTACGCGGGCGCGCGCCGATGCGACCTCGCACGCCATACGGTACGAGTCCTCGAGGCGCCCGAGCCGGCTGAGGTTGTACGCGAGGTTGTGGCGGCAGCGCAGGGTGTCCGGATGGTCGGGCCCCATGGCCCGTTCACGCGTGGCGAGCACCGACGTGTACACCTGGTGCGCGTCGAAGTGCCGCCCCAACTGGCCCAGTACGTACGCCATTTCCTGCCGGGCGCCGAGCGTCTCGGGGTGCTCGGGGCCGAGGACGCGCTCACAGCCCTCGGTGACGCGGCGGTACTCGCGCAGGGCGTCGGCGGGGCGGCCGGTGCGGCTGAGCGTGAAGGCGACCTCGTAGCGGCTGGCGAGCGTCTCGGGGTGGTCGGGGCCGAGCGCGTGCTCGCGCTCCGCCGCGACGGCGCGGTGGACCTCGCCGGCCTCCTCCCAGCGCCCGAGTCGGCCGAGGCTCAGGCCCGCGTTGTGCCGAGCGGTGAGGTGGGTGACCAACTCCGGTGCAGGCGTGGGGCGTTCCGTGCGCACGGGCTGCTCACTGCGCCGCGACTCGGGGCGTGCGATCCACTCTCCGGCAAGCCCCGCCCCCGCGTCGGGCGGCGTGCCGCGCAGGACGGGCGGGCCGGCCGCCTTATGGCCGGTCGTCATGCCGCGCGTCCAGGACGGCAGCCGCGGCTCACGGGACAGCGGCTGCTGCGGCTCAACCGCAGCCTGGCGCAAGGGGGTTGTCGTCACCGTCGGCACATATCCGGACGGGGAACGGCCGTCACCGATCCGGCGGGCCAGTTCGCGGGCGTCCCGCGGCCGCTCGTCCGGCTCCTTCGCGAGCAGGTCGAGAATGATCCGGTCCAGGAAGCCGGGAAGCTCGGCCCGGTGTGTGCGGGGTGGTTCGGGCACGGTGTCGCGGTGCCCGACGAGGACGGCCCAGGCGTCCTCCAGGTCGAACGGTGGCGCTCCGGTCGCGATCTCGTAGAGCACGCAGCCGAACGAGTACAGGTCGCTGCGCTGGTCGACGTGGTCGCCGCCGATCTGCTCGGGCGACATGTAGTGCGGGGTGCCCATCGCGATGCCGGTGCCGGTGAGGCGTGCGGTGAAGCCGATGTCGTGGCCGAGGCGCGCGATGCCGAAGTCGCAGATCTTCACCGTGCCGTCGGTGAGCCGCATGATGTTCGCGGGCTTCAAGTCGCGATGGACGATGCCCTGTTCATGTGTGTAGGCGAGCGCGGCCGAGACCTGGCCGGCGATCTCGACGATGTCGGCGACGGGTAACGGGTGCTGCTTGTTGTCCTCCAGGAGCTGGCTGAGGTTCTTGCCCTCCAGGAGCTCCATCACGAGGTACAGCACGCCGTCGTGCTCACCGAAGTCGTGGACGACGGTCACCCCGCGGTGTTGAAGGGCGGCCGCCACGCGGGCCTCCCTGCGGAAACGCTCCCGCAGGACACGGGTGAAGGACTGGTCGTGCTGCGGCCCCATCGGCTTGAGGCACTTGACCGCGACTCTGCGCCCGAGCGACTCGTCCCTGGCGCGCCACACTTCGCCCATACCGCCCCGCCCGATGAGATCGAGCAGCCGGTACCGGCCCTGGATCAGCCTGGTCTCCCCCGACTCCGGCATCTCGCGCTGTCGCCCCCGTCGCCTCGCTGTGCCCTCCCCCGCCTGTCCAGTATGGCCGTCCGACTCCCGATTTTGTACGGTGCCGGGCGGCTGCCGGGGCCGAGTCGTGACATGGCGCGCAGGATGTGTTTCGGCGGGAGTTGCCAGCGCACACGTGCGGGAACGCAGCGCAGGACGGTGCCGGTGAACCGCAGCTCTCGGGTCACGGCGGCCGGTGTGGGGGCCGGCCTGCCGTACAACTCGTGGGCGTACGGCGGCAGAGAGGCGTACGCCAGATGCGACACGCGCCTCCAGAGTGTCGCGCGCGCCGGGATCAGCAGCGGGTGGACGGGCGGCCTGCGCAGGAAGTCGTCGACGTCCCGGGCCTCAGGACCGGCGGCGAGCAGGGGCCTCGTCTTCTCCAAGTACGCGGCGAGTTGGGCCCGGTCGCCGGGCACGTCGGCGGGGTCGAGGCCGACCAGCCGGGCGCTGGTGCGGTGTTCGGCGATGTACTGGTCGGCCTGCGCGTCCGTGAGCCGGAATCCGGAGCGGCGCGCGACGTGGAGGTAGGAGTCGATCTCGGCGCAGTGCACCCACAGGAGCAGCTCCGGCTCATCGACGCCGTACCGCTCACCGGTGTCGGGGTCGGTGACCTTGAGATGACGGTGGATCTTCCGCACGCGAGCACCGGCACGCTCGGCGGCCTCAGTGGTCCCGTACGTGGTCGTACCGACGAAACCGGCCGTCCGCATCAGCCGCCCCCAGGCGTCCTTCCGGAAGTCCGAGTTCTGCATGACGCCGCGCACGGCCCGCGGAAGGAGGGCCTGAAAGTAGAGCGCACGCACACCGGCAACCCACATCATGGGATCCGCGTGCACCTGCCAGGTCACCGATCCGGGCCCGAAAAGCCCGGGATCGCCCCGCCCCTCTTCCGTCCCTGTGCCCACCACGTCGCCGCCTCTCCCTCGCATCAGCGGTCCCAGCGCGTTCAAGGATCTCTCCTTGGCGCTTCAGCACAACGCTACCGGTGAGTTGACGCGGTCGCCCCAGGGGTTCAGGCCTTGGCTGCCGCCGTCTCGGACCGCGTCCGTTCCTCCGCGTCCGCGTCGAAGCCGATCGGCTCCCAGCGCTTCGACAGCAGAGCGATCATTCCGAGGACGGGGGCGGCGAGGATGACCCAGTAGACGTGGGTGCCGAGGCCGGTGCTGAGGATGGGGAAGAAGAACAGGGTCAGCGTCGAGC
The DNA here is from genome assembly GCF_045040855.1 of Streptomyces sp. NBC_00009. Lineage (NCBI taxonomy): Bacteria > Bacillati > Actinomycetota > Actinomycetes > Kitasatosporales > Streptomycetaceae > Streptomyces > Streptomyces sp. NBC_00009. Next base: position 7,625,515 of record NZ_CP108312.1, on the reverse strand, counting down.
CGAGGCGCAGCACGGCCTGGTTGAAGCCGATACTGACGCCGCGCATCGACGTCGGGAAGCCCAGCGAGGCGTAGCTCATGATGTGCGCGCCGGGGCCGAAGCCCTGGGCGAACATGAACGCGCCGAGCATCAGGATGCCCCCCGTCACGAAAGCCGTCCCGGACGGATCCCCGATGAGACCGAGCACCGTGATGGCGACGAGCTGGATCGCGAAGCCCAGCGTCATCATCGGCCAGGCGCCGCGGGTGGACGCCCAGCGGATGCCGAGCAGTCCACCGGTCAGGGCGAAGACGAGGTTCAGGGCGAAGGAGGACGCGATCGTGGTGAGCGGGCCCTGGGTCATCAGTGTGGCGATGATGATCGGCAGTCCGAACGCGACCGCGTTGTAGCCGAAGGTCTCCGCCAGACCGACCGCCACCGACTGGATCGTGCGCGTGCGGTACGGAGGGGTGAAGAGCCGTGCGTACGCGCCGAGGCCGGTCCGGGGCGGACGGGATGTCGTCCTGGGCGCGTCGTCGGCGACGCGCACGTCCACGCCGTACGACTGGCGCAGGATCTTCGCCGCGCCTTCCAGGTCGCCCTGGTCGGCGGCCCAGGTCGGGGACTCGTTCATGTAGCGCCGGCGCAGCAGCAGTACCAGCAGCGCGGGCACCGCGCCGAAGCCGACGGTGAACCGCCACAGCCAGCCCAACTGGGCGTCCGGCAGGAGGAAGTACAGCAGCATGATCACGAGGTAGCAGCCGCTGGTCGCGGTGTACCAGGCGGGTGACCAGGCGGCCGTGCGGGAGCCCTTGCTGCCCTTGCCGTGCAGTCGGGAGAACTCAGCGAGGAACGCGATCGCGACGGGGATGTCCATGCCGACGCCGATGCCCATCACGAAGCGTGCGGCGATCAGCGTCCACACGTCCTGCGCGACCGCGCACACCAGCGCGGTGGCGACGAAGAAGAGCATGTTGGCCATGAAGACGCGGTAGCGGCCGATGCGGTCCACCAGCCAGCCGCCGACGAGAGCGCCGAGGAGCGAACCGACGCTGATCGAGGCGGTGACCGTGCCGGCCATCGTGGAGCTGAGGCCGAACTGCTCCGTGATGTCGGGCAGCCCGTAGGCCAGGGAACTCAGGTCGTAGGCGTCGAGGAAGATGCCGCCGAGCGCGATGATCACGATCATCTTGGCGTGGCGGCCGCGCGCCGTACCCGAGTTGACCAGATCGGAGACGTCGGCCGTGGAGCGGATCAGTACCGTGCCCGACGGCGTCACCGGAGATGTGCTGGTGGACAGGGGGGAGGTGGAGCTCACGAGCGCCTTCCGGTGTGGTGCGGGGACGTACCGTCGGATCGTATGCACCGGCCGGAATTCGCCCGTGCGCATGTCCACATCCTGGTCATCCTTGTGGACTCGGCCGCGACGCGTGATCCAAGCTGTGAACGTGGACCCGACCCGGCCGCGGACGCAGGCGACATCCTGCGTTTGCCGTCCATTGGGGCGGAGCTGGGTGCGGTGATCCGCAAAGCGTTCTACCTTCGACCGAATGAGAGCGGCGGAAATCGATACACGGGTCTGGGCACGACGCGGCATGTGGGGTTCTGTGCTCCTCTCAGCAGGTGCCTGGGGCGCCGGCGCTCTGCCGCGCGGCGTACCGGACGGGATCTGGGGAGCCCCGGGCCCCGCTCTCGCGCTGATCGGTGCAACGGCGGCGTATGCGGGACTCGGTCTGCTGCTGTGGTCCTGGTGGCAGTTGGGCACGCTGCTGCGGGCCGGTGCGGTGATGAGCAAACGGCGTCAGTGGCTCACGCTGGGCGGCTGGGCGCTGCCTCTGCTTCCGGCGCCGTCGCTGTTCAGCATGGACATCTACAGCTACGTGGCTCAGGGCGCACTGGCCGGGCGCTCCTGGAACGTCTACGAGATCGGCCCCTCCGCACTCGGCGGGCCGCTCGCCGCGAACGTCCCGGAGGTGTGGCAGGACGCTCCGGCTCCGTACGGACCCCTGTCCATTCTGGTGAGCCGGGCCGTGGTCTTCGTGACCGGCGAACACCATGTGGTCGCCGCGGTCGTGCTCCATCGGGTGGCCGCGCTCGCCGGGCTCGCCCTGCTGGCCTGGTCGGTTCAGCGGCTCGCGACGCGGTCGGGCGGCGACGGCTCAGGAGCCTGGTGGGCGGCGTCGCTGAATCCGCTGGTGCTGGCCCACCTGGTGGGCGGGGCGCACAACGAGGCGCTGATGCTCGGCTTGATGATGGCCGGTCTTGTGGCGTGCCGGTCCGGACGATGGGTTCTGGGCGTTGTCGTGCTGACGTGCGCCGCGCTGGTGAAGGCCCCGGCCGCGGTGGCCCTGGGGTGCGCCGCCCTGGTGGCGGTCGCAGGACAGACGGGCTGGTGGCGACGTCTGGGCCGCGCGGCGGGGATCGTCCTCGCGGCCGTCGGGACGCTGGTGCTGACGGTGGCGCTCTGCGGGCTGGGCTGGGGTTGGCTCCATACGATCCGCACGCCGGCCCACTCGTACACGCCGATGTCGGTGACCACGGACGTCGGCCGGCTGCTGAGGTGGATCGGGACCGAAGCCGGCTGGGTCACCACACCGGACCCGGTGACCGTGATGCGTACGCTCGGGACCTTGGCAGGGCTCTGCGGGGCCTTGTACTTCCTGGCGCGCGCTCCGCGCATCGGCGCCGAACGCGCCGCGGCCCTGGGGCTGTTGACCCTGGTGGTGTGCGCTCCCGCCGTGCAGGGCTGGTACCTGCTGTGGGGGGCGGTGCCCCTGGCCACGGTCGCATGGCGCGCGCTGGCGGACACCAGGGTCAAGGCAGCGGTCGTCGTGCTGGTTCTCATGGTGTTTCCGTCGGGCCGGGGGCCCACCGTCACAGATGTGGCCGGCGTTGTCCTAGGGGGCTCGGCGATCCTGCTGTGGGTGGCGTGGACGTCTCAGCGAGCCCGTGACGCAGGGCTGCAGCCTTCCCCTCGGCCCAGTTACGGAGAGGCGCCCTTGCGGTTTCCCTGACGCCCATTCAGGGAGTTCGTCAAGGGAGCGCGAGCGCCCGGGCCCTGCGCGTCGCGGGGCCCAACACGCGGGCCGACAGGGCCGGTTCGGCCACTTTGCACGGCATCGTGGCCGGTCAGCGACGGTTCACCGGCTCGGCGGGAAGGTCTCTGGGTATAGTGCAGGCGTTCCGGGGAACCGGCGGCCCGGAGTCGGTCGACCTCACGCGCCACCTCGCGTTCATCGACGTCCGGGACCCTGGTGGACCCCCGATGACCGCATCACCGAGGAGGCCGTCCCATGGAACCCGTCACGCTGATCACCGGTGGCTCGACCGGAATCGGCGCCGCCACCGCCCGCGCCCTGCTCAAGCAGGGCCACCGCGTGGGCGTCACCGGACGTGACGCGGAGAAGCTGGCCGCCTTCGCCGCTTCGGCCGGAGCGGGCGAGCGGCTGCTGACGATCACCGGCGACACCAGCGACGAGCACGACGTCGCGTCCGCCGTGCGCCACGTGGTGGACGCGTGGGGCCGGCTGGACAACGTCATCGCCAACGCCGGGTTCTCGCTGCCAGGCAACCTGGAGAGCCACGCCCCCGAGGACATGCGCGCCATGGTCCTCACCAACGTCCTGGGCCCGGCCCTGCTGGTGCGGGAGACCCTGTCGCACCTCAGGGAGTCCAAGGGCCGGATCGTGATCATCGGTTCGGTCGCCGGGGTGCGCAACACGCCCGGCAACCTGTACTCGGTCACCAAGTGGGCCGCGCACGCGCTGGCCGAGAACACCCGACTGCTGGTAGGCAAGGACGGGGTCGGCGTGACCGTCGTCGCCCCCGGGGTGGTGGACACCCCGTTCTGGGACAAGCGCGGCGGCACCCCCGAGACGGCGCCGGCGATGACCGCCGAGCACATCGCGGACACTATCGTCTTCGTCGTCAACCAGCCCGCGGGCGTGGACATCAACCACATCACCATGCGCCCGGCCGGGCAGGTCGGCTGACGCCGCGCTCCCAACTAACTTACGAATAGGCGCCCTTGGCCCCCGCCGCGTATCACGCGGTGCGGGCCGAGGGCGCCTTCGGGCGTCCGAGTGGACGCGCGGCGTCAGGCAGGGATGTGGGCGCACCCGGGAAGGACCACCCCGGACCGCTCGAAGTCGGCCACGGTGGGCGCCCCCATCAGGGCCATGACCTCCTCGAACTCGCCCATGAGCAGCCGCAGGACGTCCACGACGCCCTCCGCTCCGGAGTGGGCGAGCCCCCACAGGGCCGGGCGTCCGACCATCACCGCGTCCGCGCCCAGGCACAGGGCCTTGGCGATGTCGGCGCCGTGCCGGACCCCGCCGTCGAGGACGACCGCGCACCGCCCGTCGACGGCGTCCGCGATCTCTGCGAGGGCGTCGGGGGCGCTGCGGGAGAAGTCCAGCTGGCGGCCGCCGTGGTTGGAGACGACCAGCCCCGAGACGCCGTGCTTGACGGCCAGTTCGGCGTCCTCGCCGGAGAGCAGCCCCTTCAGCACGAGGGGCAGGGAGGTCACTTCGCGCAGCCAGGCGAGGTCCTCCCAGGTGATCGAGGCGTCGAACTGCTCCTTGGAGTGCCGGGCGATGGCCGACTCCCCGTCCCGGCCGCCGTGCGAGGCGGCCATCACGTCGTGCGCCACATTGACCGCCCGGATGCCCGGGGGCACCGCGAACCCGTTGGCGGCGTCCCGGGGACGGAATGCAACCCTGGGCGCGTCGACGGTCAGGACCAGCGCGCGGAAACCGGCGGCCTCGGCCCGGCGGATCAGGTCCACCAGGAGGTCGCGGCGCTTGAGCCAGTACAGCTGCAGCCACAGCGGGCCGGTGGCCGCGGCGGCGATGTCCTCCAGCGTCCGGCTCGCGAACATGCTGACCGTGAACAGGGCGCCGGCCTCACCCGCGGCCCGCGCCGCCGCCACCTCGCCTTCCGGATGGGCGAGTTGGTGGTACGCCATGGGGGCGATGCCCAGGGGGGCGGCAAGGCCCGCCCCGAGCAGCTCGGTGCGGGGGTCGCAGTGGGAGACGTCGACGAGACAGCGCGGCCGCAGCCGGATCCGGTCCAGGGCCTCCCGCCCCGCCGTCAGCATCGACTCGGTGCCGCTGCCGCCCGCGAAGAAGTCCCACACCGGTCCCGGCAGCCGCTCCTTGGCCACTGCCTCGTAGGCGTGCAGCGCCAGCACCACATCTTCTCCGTTCGCCGTACTGTTCAAGGGGTTCAGGGCACCGGCCGTCAGGCGGCGGCGCCGGTGCTCTGCGCGGTGATGAAGGCGGCCAGCCTTGCCATGCCCTCGGCGATGGCCTCCGGGCTCTGCGCGCTGCACGACAGGCGCAGTTGGTGGGTGCCGCCGCCGTCCAGGTGGAAGTCGCTCATCGGCGTCCACAGCACCCCGTAGGTGCGCGCGGACAGCTCCAGGGCCTTGTGGTCGGCGGCGAAGGGCACGGTGACGACGGCGAAGAAGCCGCCGTCCGGACGGTTCCAGGAGATGCCGAGCTCGGCCCGGCGCTCCGCGGGGAAGTGCCGCTCCAGCTCGTCGAGGAGCGTGTCCATGTTCGTGCGGTAGTACGCGATGGCCCCGGCGTTCGCCTCGCGCAGCCGGCAGTCGCTCTCGATGAGCAGTCCGCCGATGACGGCCTGGCTGACGGCCGAGGTGTTGACGGTCGTCATGCTCTTGATCTTGGACAGCTCGTCGGCGAGCAGCGACCGCCGGCCGCCCGGGCCGATGACCTCCTGGTCGGCGATGACGTAGCCCACCCGGGCCCCGGGCAGCGCCGTCTTGGCGAAGGAGCCCAGGTGCACCACGCGGCGGCCCGTGTCGAGGGCCTTGAGCGTGGGGCGGGCCGAGCCGGTCCGTACGAAGAAGCCGTAGGGGTCGTCCTCCAGGACGAGCAGGTCCTCCTCCTCGGCCACCCGCAGCAGTCGCTCGCGGGCCGGGAGACCCATGCTGGTGCCGGACGGGTTGGCGAAGTCCGGGACGACGTAGAAGGCCCGGGGGCGTTCGCCGGCTTCCCTGGCGGCGCGCGCGGCCGTCAGCACGGCCTCCGGGTCTGGTCCGGCGGGGCCCTCGGGTACGGGCCGCACCCGGATGCCCAGGAGCCGGGCCACGCCGGTGATGCCCACGTAGCACGGCGAGCTGACCAGCAGCGTGTCCTCGGGGGCGGCGAACAGCGCCCGCAGAGTGAGGAGCATGGCCTCCTGACAGCCGGTCGTCACCACGACGGCTTCCGGGGGTACCTCGATCCCCTCGTCGTTGGCGACCGTCCGGGCGATCAGCTCGTGGATGATCCCGTTGGTGCGGCCGTACTGGAACAGCTGGGTGCGCACCCGGTCGCGCGACCACCCCAGGGTCTCTTCCAGATAGCTGGTGTACGTGTGCAGGTGGCGCGCGACGTCCTCGGGCTCGAAGTCGCCCTCGGTGGGCCGACCGGGCGCGAAGGAGATGGCCTGCGGGAACCGGCCGACGACCTCGTTGAGGAAGTTCATGGCGTCGAGGACCGGGTCGCTGAGCGACCCGTGCAGCTCGCCGAGCGCCAGGGCGTGCGGGGACTGCGGGGCGGCTTGTGTCACCGCTCAGACTCCTCTCGGCGCGGCCGCGTAGGCCGTGTTCAGGGTGGGGGCCGTGCTGCGTGCGGGGATCTTGGCCCGGCCCTGGACGCCGCGGACCAGGGCCGTGGTGAGCCGGTCCGTGTGGACGCGCTGCCGCTCCGGCTCGTGGGCGGCGCCCAGGCCCTGCAGGGCGTCGACCACCTGGTGCAGGTCCTGGGCGAAACCGGCGAGGACGTCGGCGACGGCCACGGCGTTGGAGCCGAGGATGTCGGTCCACAGGTCGGCGCTGCCCGCGGCGAGGCGGGTGATGTCCTGCAGTCCCTGTCCGGCGAGCACCAGCTGGGACGGGTCGCCGTGCAGCAACCGCCCCGCAAGCAGGCTCGACACCAGGTGCGGGGCGTGCGAGGTGAGCGCGACCGCCCGGTCGTGCTCGGCGTGGGCCATCACGACCGGCCGGGCGCCGCACAACTCGGCCAGGTGCCGGGCGCGTTCGACGGTCTGCGCCCGGGTGTGGGCGGAGGGGGTGAGCACCCAGGGCCGCCCGTGGAACAGGTCGTCCCGGGCGGCGAGCGGGCCGGACTGCTCCCGGCCGCCCATGGGGTGCCCGCCCACGAAGCGGGTCAGGTCGCAGCCGGCCTGGGCCGCTTCCCGCTGGGGCAGTTCCTTGATGCTCGCGGCATCCGTGAAGTCGTGGGCGAGTTCCTGCAGTTGGTGTTCCTTCAGCGCCGCCGCGACGTGCCGCGGTGGTACCGCGATGACGGCCAGGTCGACCGGTCCACGAGGTGTTCCTGCGATACCGGCCCCGAGGTCCGCGGCGGTGCGCGCCGCTTCCGGGTTCGCGTCGATCAGGTAGGTGGTCACGCCCCGGCCCCGAAGGGCCAGGGCGATCGAGGTACCGATCAGGCCGGTTCCGACCACTGCGGCACTTCGCATCAGTGGTCGCTCCACAGGAGCGGGAGGTACTCGGGGTCGCTGTAGTCGGGGGTGCCCGCGGCGGTGCGGCGCACGAGCACGTCGTGGTTGTAGTTGACCTGGGTGCCGTCCGAGCGGAGGAAGTCGCGGTAGCGGTTCTCGCCGTCCTGCAGGTGGAAGGAGATGGCGCGGCGCGGGCGGTCACTGACGTTGGCACCGCTGCCGTGGTAGGTGCGGCAGTGGTGGAAGTTGACGTGGCCCTTGGGGATGAAGACCGGGATCTTTTTGACCTCGACCCCGTTGAAGGCCGCGTTGTCCTCCAGCATCTGGTCCAGCTCGGAGCCGTCGCGCTCGGCGAAGTGCAGGGAGGTGGCGTCGTTCTCGGCCGTCTCCTTCCACAGGTGGCTGCCGTCGACCATCGTGATGGTGCCCATCTCCTCACCGCAGTCGTGGAAGGGGATGAACGCGGTCAGCATCCGCTCGGAGGTGGAGGTGGACCAGTAGTGGCGGTCGAAGTGCCAGGGCACGATGTTCGACTGCTCCTGCGCCGCCGGGGGCTTGTAGATGAGCGTCGACTGGAACACCCGGATCTGCTCGGCCTCGGCCAGGCGCGCGGCGACGGCGGCAAGGAGCGGCTTGCGCAGGATGCGGCCTATGGTGTCGTCCTCGTAGTGGATGTAGTCGTTGTGCCGCTGGACGTCGCCCTTCTCCGGCTCCCAGTAGGCCAGCTTGGGCGGGCGTACCGGCAGGGTGCGGTCGCGGTGGCCGGCGTAGAAGCGCTCGCTGGCGGCCTCCAGCTGCTCGGCCTCCTCGTCGGTGAACAGCTTCTTCGACAGGTACCAGCCGTGCTCGGCGTAGAAGGCGACGTCCTCGTCGGTCGGGAGCAGCGCGCGCTCCTCGTCGGTGAGGGTGAAGCTCTGGGCGTCCTGGATGGTCATGGTCTTCCTTAAAAGGTGCGTGGTTCGGCGGAGGGACGGCGCACGGTGCCGGGTCAGGAGACGGCCTTCTCGCGGGCGACCGCCGCGTAGAGCGCCTTGATGTTGCCGCTGCCGAAGGTGCGGGCGCCGTGCCGGTCGATGACCTCCCAGAAGTACGTCTTCCGTACGTGCTGGGACTGGGTGAAGATCTGGAACACCTGGCCCCAGTGGTCCTCGTCGATCAGGACGTTGGTCCGGCGCAGCTCCTCGACCTGGATGTCGGGGCGCTCGAACCGCTCCTGGAGCTCGTCGTAGTACGAGCCCGGCGTCTGCAGGAAGTTGGTGCCCCGCTTCTCCAGGGTCTGCACGGTGTCCACGATGTCGTCGCAGAGCAGCGCCAGGTGCTGCACGCCGGCGCCGCCGTGGCGGGCCAGGAAGGTGTCGATCTGGCCGGGCTCGCGGTCGGTGACCGGCTCGATCAGGGTGAAGGTCACCTTGCCGGACGGGCTCTGGACGACCTTGGAGTCCATGGCCTGGGTGCCGACCTCGATGAACTCCTCGAAGATCTGGGAGAAGCCGAAGACCTTCTCGTAGAACGCGACCGTGGGGCGCAGTTGGCCCGCGGGCAGGCAGATCGCCGCGTGGTCCACGGTGCTGAGCAGCTCCTCGCCCGCCTCGGGGTCGGCGGCGATGATGTCCATCACGCCGGGCAGGAACTGCTCGCGGTCGCCGGTGCGCTGGACGAACCGGTGGGCGACGTCACCGAAGCCCAGGACCGCGGCGGTGACCACCTCGGTGCCGTCCTTGCTGTGGACGGTGGGCTGCTCGACGGCGGTGGCGCCCCGCTCGACGGCCAGCTCGAAGGCCTTGGCGGCGTCGCTGACCTCGAAGGCGATGTTGGCGACACCGTCACCATGCCGCATCACGTAGGACGCGGCCGGGTGGGAGAAGTTGAGGGCGGAGGTCAGGACGACCTCGATGCCGCCCTGGCGCAGCAGCAGCGAGCGGTAGTCGGTCTGTCCGGTCTCGGGACCGGCCTGGCCGCAGATACGGAAGCCGAAAGCGGTGCAGAGGTAGAACGCGGACTGCTGGGCATCTCCGACGTAGAACTCGACGTGGTCTACGGCCCCGATATTCATGCAAAACCCTTCTGTTTCCATGTCCGACAAGAGAAAGCCGAGATGTTTTCAGAGAGTGGCGAGCGGGTGAATCGAGAGATTCGACCCCGAACCTCGCTCTAGAGAGTGGAGAACTCGTTCAGCGGCGACCAGACACCGTAGTCGCCCCGACGGTAGAGAAGTGGCTCACGGGGGAATATTTCGTAGCCTTCCACCCGGCCTATGACCAGCCAATGGTCACTCACCTCGATCGCGTTTTCAACCCTGCATTCTGCAAGACCGAGTGCGATTTCGGTGAGCAAAGGCGCGCCTTCGGCAAGGGCCGAGGGGCGCCATTCGACATTGGCGAACTTGTCCGTGACCTTACTCGCGAAAACCTGAGAGGCGTCGCGCCCGGACGAGGAGAGGAAGTTCACCGCGAACGCCCGCGACGACATGATCGCCGGCAGTGTGCGGGACCCCTTGCCGACGGAGACCAGCAGCGTCGATGTAGCCGCCGACACCGCACAGACGGCGTTGCTGGTGAAACCGTACGGCTCACCGCTTCCATCCGTTGCCGTCACGATGGCGATCGGGGTCGGGAACGAGCCAAAGAGTTCACTGAAACGTATTGAACCGACGTCCATCAAGTTCCTCCGCGGAGCAGCTCGTGAATCGTTTTCGGGCAGGGCGAAGCAACCAACGGCCCGTGATGGTGATTTCGTAACCGCCGCCGCCCCTTCGCGGCGGCGGTTATTCCGCGGTGGCGGTTATTCCGCGGTGGCGCCCACGAGAGTCGCTTCCCGTGCGGCAATCGCGCCGCCGAATGCCCGGATCGTCAGCGGCAGCATGAGCGCACCGAACGCGGTGAGCGCCACGGCCAGTACCAGGACGAGTTGTTGCGGGCCCAGATTTGATCCGGAGCCGGCCACCAGAATTCCCGCGATGGGCATGGCCAGCATATTGAGCAGATAGAACGGCCCCATCACCTTTCCGAGGTGTTCCTCGGGAAGGACCTTGATGCGCTGCGTCCGGTTGAAGACGTTGAAGTACGTCACTCCGACCATGGCCGCCACGAACGCCGGGGCGTACAGCTGCATGGAGGAGGCGAAGCCGATGAGCAGCAGACAGGAGCAGAGCAGGGCGAGGCCGAAGATTCCGAGCACCCGCACGTTGACGTACCGGAGCAGGAACGGGATGACCAGGAGGTTGACGATCCCCAGCACGCCGATACAGATGTTCAGCAGGGCGAACGACGACTCGGGGGCGTGGAACACGCCCGTGACGAGTGCGGCGTTGGCGGCGAGCACCACGGCGAAGACCAGGTTGATCGAGAAGTTGAGCGAGGCCAGCAGGACCAGCGGCCTGCTGCGGACCAACAGGGCCCAGCCCAGCCGGAGTTCGGCGACGATCTCCGCGACTCCGCCGGTGCTGGAGGTGCGCAGCCCGCGCGGCAGCGGCAGCCAGCAGGCAGCGGCGGCGGCGAAGACCGCCGCGGCGGCGCCGAGCAGCCAGACCTTGTCGATGAAGGCCACGCCCAGCATCGCCAGGGCAGGGCCGACGGCCATCGCCGAGACCTCCATGCTCTGCACCAGGCCCTGGATCTTGGCCATTTCGGTGCCCTTGGCCAGCTGGGGCACGACCTTCTCGACGGACATGCGCACCGGTGCCATGAGCAGCGAGAGCAGCGGCGCGGCCGTCATCAGGATGGGCGTCAGGAGTGAGGGCGCGGCCAGACAGCCGACGAGGGCGCCGCCGAGGACGACGGCCCGGCCGGCCGTGACGACGGAGAACAGGCGCGCGCCGCCGTCACGGTCGGCGAGGAGTCCGGCGAAGGGGAACGCGAGGAGGGCCGGGAGCCACTCGATCGCGTATGCCAGGCCGAGGGCCGACACCTCCTTGGTGTCCTGGAAGATGAGCAGCGGGACGGCGAACAGCACCATCTGCTCGGCGACCACCCCGAGGAGGACACCGCAGGCGAACAGCCGTCGGTGCAGCACGGATCGCGTGGTCATGAGATCGATCGCTCCCTTGTGCTCGGCCGGGCGCGGCCCGGCCCCGGACCCCTCACCGCGCCACCGGAACGGTTTCGAGGTGGAAACCGGCGATGATCTTCCGGATGTCCTCCTCGACGGCCGGTTCGTCGCCGGTGAAGATGAACCGCCCGCTGTGCACCGCGTCATAGCTGCCGCCGGGCTCCATCACCTCGCCCGGGGCGGGCACCAACTCCCGCCAGATCGTGGCGAAGCGGTCCCGCATGGAGGTCACCGAGACGACCTCGGCCGGCAGTCCGGCGGGCTTCGGGATGATCAGCCAGCCGCCGGACGGGTCGCCCGTCTGCGGCGGGACCGTCGCCCGGCCCTCGCACAGGGCGTCCAGCCAGAGCTCGAAGAGGTTGACCCCGAAGAGCTTGTCCGTGAGGTACGGCACCTCGGCCCCGCCGATGCGGCCCGCGATCTCCAGGAACACCAGGTCCCCGTCGGGCGTGACGAAGAGTTCCAGGTGGAACGGCATGGAGGTCATGCCCAGACCCGACACGCAGCGCCGGGCGAACTCGTGCACACGGGCGCGCAGCGGGGAGTCCTGGACGACGACCGAGCCGAGCGGCTGCCCGCCGGCCTCGAAGGCGAGGCAGTCGTTGATGTAGCGGGACACCGCCATGAACGGGATCCCGGCGTCCGCGTCCGCGAACCCGTCGACGTGGTGGATCACGCCTTCGACGAACTCCTCGAGCTCGTAGTCGGCGAGGTCGACCTCCGACAGGAGCGCGGTGAGCGCGGCCTCGTCCTCGACGCGGTGCACGCCCATGCTCGCGGCCCCGGAGACCGGCTTGAGGATCAGCGGGAACCCGGTGGCACGGGCGAACTCCAGCGCGGACCCGGCGCTTTCGCAGGCGTCGAAGCGGGGTACGCGTACGCCCGCCTTGGCGACGAGCTCCTTCATGCGCAGCTTGTTGCGGTAGACCGCGACGTCCTCCGGGCGGGGCCCGGGGATGTCGAGCGCCTCGCGGACCTCGGCCGCGATGCCGAGGGTGAACTCGGAGACGGCGATCAGCCGGTCGACCGGGCCGACCTCGTCCGTGACCCGGCGGACCGCGTCGCGCAGCGCCTCGAAGTCGTTGACGTCCTCGATCTGGACGGTGCTCGCGATCCGCTCGGGATCGGCGAGGATCCCCGTGGCGCCGACCGCGTCGACGACGTAGCTGACGCGGTGCCGCTCATGGTCGATGAGCTCCTCGAAGCGGCCCATCGAGAAGTCCCAGCGCGGCCCTTGTGTGAACCGCGGCCAGCGGTTGACGACGACAATGTGCACGTCTTACTCCTCCGTAGCCACGGGAACCGTCTTGATCGACAGGGTTCGCCGGACGAACTCGATGGCTTCTTCCAGCTCCTCGCGTGAGTCCGCGGCGAGTACCGCGTACCCGGTGCGCTGCGGGGAGGAGGAGGTGCGCCGGACCAGGTCGCCGGCCTTCACCTTGGCGGCGGCGTCCACGACGGCGGGGTGCGCGCGGATCTCGTCGACACCGTCGACGGCGATCACCTCGCCGGGATCGGAGACCACGAAGAGGCTGGCCGAGAACTTCACCGGCCCCTCGGGCGGCGGCGGCAGCTCGTCACCGACGGCGAGCCGCAGCACCAGCTCGAACCAGTCCGTCCCGTACGCCAGGGAGCACAGCTCCATGATGTAGTCGCCGGGCGTGCGGACCGCGACCTCCATCACCGAGGGGCCGGAGCTCGTCATCCGGAATTCCAGGTGCGCGATGCCGGTGCGCATCCCGATGGCGGCGATGACGGACCGGCCCAGTTCGGCGACCTGCTCGGCCTCGGCGGGCGGCAGGGACACCGCGGCCCGGTGCTCCAGTTCGATGAAGTCGGGTGCGCCCGTGGTGGTCTTGGCGGTCAGGTTCGCGAACCAGACCTCGCCGTCGCGGACCAGGGCCTCCCAGCTGTACTCGGGGCCCTCGACCGCGCTCTCCACCAGCAGCGGCCGCTCCGAGGCGCGTCGGACCGCCGCGGCGTCGAAGGCGGCGGCGTCGGCGACGAGTTCGACGCCGTCGCTGCCGGCCGACGACAGCGGCTTGATCACCACGGGGAGCCGGGACTCGGCCCACTCGGCCGCCCCGGCCAGGTCGTTGGTGAGGTGGTGGTCGGGCTGGCCGATCCCGTGGGCGCGGAACCGCCCGCGCTGCAGTGCCTTGTTCCGCGAGATCACGGCCGCCCCCAGGGACGGTCCGGGCAGCCCGTGGGTGTCCTGGGCCAGGGCGGCGCCCAGGACGTGGCACTCGGTGAACGCGACGATCCCGGCCGGGCGGCTGCGCAGGGCGGCGTCGTGGGCGGTCTCCGCCCACAGCTCGTCCAGCGAGCCGTACTGGCCCTGGCTCGGCTCGACGGCGTCGACCAGGCCCTCGATGCCGGCGGCCCAGTCCTGCGACTCGATGCCGCGCACCCGCAGGCCGAGCCGGCGGGCGGCCGCCACGTACGGGCGGCCCATGACCCCGACGCCGACGAGCAGCAGTTCGCGCTCCTCCCGCTCGCTCATGACTCCTGCTCTTCGAGGCGACGGATCAGCGGGGCGACGTGGGTGAAGAAGTTCCGCATCTCGTCGCGGGTCGGCCAGCCGGAGAAGATGAACTCGCTGATGCCCGCGGCCTTGTAGCTGTGGATGTAGCGGGCGACTTCCTCGTGGCTGCCGACGATGCACAGCGCCGGGCCGCCGCGGTAGGCCACGGCACCGGTCCAGATGTAGGGCGAGAGCCACTCGTCCTTGGCGCTGTCCGCCAGCTGGTACGAGGACTTGACCGCCTCGGAGTCGGTGGTGTCCACCCACTGGCGGATCCATGCCGTGTGGTCCTCGTCCGGGTTGCGCATGAGGTTGGCGAGCTCCGCCACGGCCTCCTCGCGGGTGGCGCGGGACAGCACGTGCATACGGGTGCCCACGCGGCGGCCGGCGTCGAGGAGCGGCTTGCTCGCCCTGGCCATGCCCTCGGGGGTGTCGCCGTAGCGCAGCCAGCAGTCGCCGGAGGCGATCGCCGTCTCCTGGGCGACGGCGGAGGCGCCGCTGATGTAGATCTCCGGGCGTCCGCCGCCCTTGTGGCCGAGGCCGAGCGCGGCGTCCTTGACGGTGTAGTGCTGCCCGTCGTAGCTCATCGGCGACTCGCCCTCCCAGAGGCCGCGGATGACCTCGAGGAACTCGTTGCACCGGGCATAGCGCTCGTCGTGGCTGAGGAAGTCGCCGTAACCGGCCTGCTCCGCCGGGGAGATGCCGGAGACGATGTTGAGGGACATGCGCCCGTCGGTCATCCAGGACAGGGTGTTGACGACCTGCGCGAAGAGGGTCGGCGACATCAGGCCCGGGCGGTAGGCCAGCATGAACTTGACGCGGTCCGTCACCTGCGAGAGGGCGCCGAGCACCGGCAGCGGGTCGGGCAGGTAGTTGGAGATGCCGAACAGCAGGCTGTCGACGCCGAGTTCTTCGGCTTCCTGGACGAAGTCCTTGACCTCGCCCATGTCCAGCTTGCCGATCTTGTACGTGTCCGTGGGCGTCGCCTGTCCCGTGTCGGGCGGCGAGCACCAGTGGAGACGGAGGGGTTCCATCGTGTTTCTTCCTTCCGTTGCAGGCACCGGGCACGCGGTCGCGTCCCAGGTGCCGGGCACGCGTTGACGATTCAGGCGCCGAGCACGCGGACGCGGTCGCCGATCTCGGCCCAGCGCTCGTGGGCCTCTTCGGGGGAGTCGGCGGTGAAGACGACTGCGGCGATGCGGCAGCTGTAGTCGGCCTCGTCCGTCTTGATCCCGGCGCCGGGCTCGACGAGGAGGTGGCTCGCCACCACCCAGGGTTCGGCGGCGAGTTCGTCCCAGCCTTCGAGCCGCGCGTACGAGCCCGCGCCGCCGGCCGTCAGGAAGCGGATGCCGGCCGCCTTGGCGACGGGCTCGCGGTACGCCCCCGAGCGCTCCGGGTCGGCGCCGGTGATGTCCGCGAGGACCTTGCCCGGGAGCATGAGGCCGGTGGCCATCTCCATCAGCTCGGTGATCTTGTCGCCGGGCAGCCGCGCGGCCACCTCCATGAGGACCGGGCGGCCCTCGCTGAGGCGCAGTTCGCAGTGGAACGGGCCGGTCGTGATGCCCACGGCGTTGACGACACCTGTGGCGTACGACGCCAGTTCGTGGCGCGTCGCCTCATCCAGCGGGGCGGGCGTGAGGTGTCCGAGTTCCAGGAACCGGGGCTCGGGGCCGAGCAGCTTCCGGGTCACCGCGACGACGACCACTTCTCCGTCGCGCACATATCCGTCGGCGCTGAACTCCACACCGGGCACGTATTGTTCGAGGATCGCGTCGTGGGTGAGCGGGCGGTCGAATTCGAGCCCTTCCTCGGCGTGCATCGCCCCCAGTGCCGCGCGCGTCTCCTCGATGGTGTCGACGCGCGAGACGTGCACGCTGCCACCGGAATCGACGGGCTTGATGACCGCGGGGAATCCGACGTGCGCACAGGCCTCTTCGAGGTCCGCCGGGTCGCTCACCACCACGAACTTCGGTACTTCCAGGCCGGCTTCGGCCACCGCTTGGCGCATTTTCCCCTTGTGCCGGACCTGGTCGACGGCGGTGGGGGTCAGGGCGGGCAGTCCGAGACGCGCCGACAATTGTGCGGCACCGGGTACGTAGTATTCGCCTCCGGCCACCACGGCGTGAATCGCGTTCCGCTTGTGGGATTCCACGACAGCGGCCTCAAGGGGCACATTGTCATTGGTATCCACCGTGATTATCTCGCTGGCAACGGAGCGTACCGCGTCGGCGATTACCCGGCCCTCCTTCTCATAGGAGGCCACGACGACATCCCAGCCGAGGGAGCGTGCGTGCGCAATATAGGCGTTCGCCGAGAACGCAGGCTGCACCACTAGGACACGATAAGACACAGGAGTTCCTCGAAATCTCGCTCTGAGGTCGGCGATGGTTCATCCGGGCACACTCGGACCGCGTCACGGCATGGCGAAACCCAGCCACCGCACCAGGGCATGAGTCATGCCAAAAATCCGCGAAGCGTCGTGAACGCCGCAGTAATCAGTAGAAGTTGACGGCTTAACTTCCGCACGGGATCCGTGGGTCAGTCAGCCGTGGATGCTCACCTCAGGCCGGGCCCATCAGGCGCAGCAAATCCCAAGGTGGAAAGAAGAACACAATCATTCGGGCCCCCGTGTCGTGGTCAGTCGACAATTTTCCCGCGTGTTGATCAAGACCCTAGGCGCTGGCACGGTTCGAGGTCAAGAATCCCTGAGCCCCATTCATGTGCGGCAGTTGGCGCCCTATGCCCGTTTTGGTTAAACAAGATCGCGATTCACCCCCCGATGCCGTCCGCGTCATTCCCATGTTTACCAGAGGGGCATGAACGGCACGTGTCCCCGGCCGGTCGGGAAGCGAAAGCGGCGCACGGTGTGACGCACGTTACGAGGCGCCCGCGCCATCGACACGTAAGAGCGGGAGCGACTTCGATACACAGAATTAACGAACTGGGCTGCCACGCAGTGCAGTTGATCGCTCACATCCCACCGTAGCCGACCGGTCACGCCCGCGTACCGCGGGAGGGGGGCCGGTACGGCGGGCACGGGCGGGCCGGGAGCCCGGGGGCCGGCCCCGTATGTCACAGCCGGCACCTGTGGCCGCGAAGCCCCAGCCGCGGACGCGAAGCCTCAGCCGCCGACGCGAAGCCTCAGCGGCGGACGCGGGGCATCCCCAGGCCTATCCAGGAGATGATCTCGCGCTGGATCTCGTTGTTGCCGCCGCCGAACGTGAAGATCACGGCTGATCGGTAGCCGCGTTCGAGTTCGCCGTGCAGGACGGCGCCTGCCGAGCCCTCCTTGAGCGCTCCCGCCGCGGCGACGACCTCCATCAGCCAGGCGTACGCCTCGCGCCGCGCCTCGGAGCCGTACACCTTCACGGCGGAGGCGTCCTGCGGGGTGAGGCTGCCTTCCTGGACGGCGTTCACCATCTGCCAGTTGAGGAGCTTCATCGCGTCGAGCCGGGTGTGGGTCTGGGCGAGACGCTTCCTCACCCAGCCGAGGTCGATGACGCGGCGCCCGTCGGCCAGTTTGGTGTCCATGGCCCAGCGCTGCACGTCGCGCAGCGCGCGGATCGCCATGGTGCCGTGGGCAGCGAGAGTGACCCGCTCGTGGTTGAGCTGGTTCGTGATGAGCCGCCAGCCCTTGTTCTCCTCACCGACGCGACGGCTGACGGGGACGCGGATGTTCTCGTAGTAGCTGGCCGTGGTGTCGTGCGAGGCAAGGGTGTTGATGATCGTGCAGGAGTAGCCGGGGTCCGACGTCGGCACGAGGAGCATGGTGATGCCCTTGTGCGGCGGGGCGTCCAGGTCGGTGCGCACGGCGAGCCACACCCAGTCGGCCGTGTCGCCGTTGGTCGTCCAGATCTTCTGCCCGTTCACCGTGTAGTGGCCGGTGACCTCGTCCCCGTCGCGCACCGCCCGCGTCTTGAGCGCGGCGAGGTCGGTGCCCGCGTCGGGCTCGCTGTAGCCGATGGCGAAGTCGAGCTCCCCGGAGAGGATCCTCGGCAGGAAGTACGCCTTCTGCTCGTCGCTGCCGTACTGCATGATCGTGGGGCCGACGGTGTTGAGCGCCATGAGCGGCAGGGGCACGCCCGCCTGCGCGGCCTCGTCGAAGAAGATGAACTGTTCCATGGGCGTGAGGCCACGCCCGCCGTACTCCTTCGGCCACCCGACGCCGAGCCACCCGTCGGTGCCGAGCCGGCGCACCGTCTCGCGGTAGAACCGCTTCTGCGCCGCCGGGTCCTCGTAGCGGGCGTACGCGTTGTCGGGCACCAGCTCCGCGAAGTAGGCGCGCAGTTCCGTGCGCAACTGCTGTTGCTCGGGCGTGTATTCGAGGTGCACGGCCCCTCCTGGCGGTCGCTGGTACACCGGGTCCCGGTCCTGACGGCGCACACAGTAGAACTCGTTCCAGAAATAGGGAATGGGCGCGGGCGGACGGTTCCGGCACACGGCCTGAACGCGCCCGGCCCGTGCACGCCCGGCCCCTGCACACTCGGCCCGTGCGTGCTCAATTGCTTTGCGGGGTCGCGCCGGCCCGGTTAGGTTCTGCCGCGTCCGCAACTCCCCGTACAAGGAGCCCTCTTGTCGCTGCACCTCACACCGCTGACCGATCCGGCCGGCGGTCCGGACGCCCGCCGCCTCGCATGGCTGGCGTCCGACGCCGACGGAAACCCGGTCGGCTCCGCGTTCCTGCGGCTCATCGACCGGGACGGGCAGCGGCATCTCGCCCAGCTGTCCCTCCAGGTCCATCCCGCGGAACGCCGTCGCGGCGCGGGTACCCGGCTCCTCGACTCGGCGGTGACGGCCGCGCAGGCCGACGCACGCCGCTCGCTCACCGCCCCGGCCGACGACGGTTCACCCGCCGACCTGTTCCTGGCCGCGCGAGGGTTCCGCCGGGTGCTGAACCTGACATACGCCCGGCTCCCGCTCGCCGACGCGGACATCCCGGCCCTCACGCGGACGGCGCGCGCGGAGCACCCCGGATACCGGCTCGTCTCCTGGGAAGGCACGGTTCCGGACCACCTGGCCGCGACGTTCGCCGCGTCGCGTCGCGCCATGGACGACATGCCCATGGACGACACCGACTACGGGACGGTCCCGTGGGATGTGGACCGGGTCCGAGCGGTGGCCAAGGCCGTCGAGGAGCGCGGCGAACACCTCGACACGGTCGCGGCGGTCGACGCCTCCGACGGCACCGTCGTGGGGTTCACCGAGCTCGTCGTCCCCGGTGACGGCACGGGCGACGGGCAGCACTACGGCACGGGCGTGCTGCCCGAGCACCGCGGTCACGGCCTCGCGCGCTGGATGAAGGCCGAGGCCGTCCTCCGCGCCCGCGACCGCCACCCGGAGCTCGGGGGTCTGCTCACGGACACCGCCGACAGCAACACACCCATGCGCGCGGTGAACGACGGACTGGGCTACGTGCCGACGCATCGGACGTACGAGTACCAGCTCGACCTCCAGCAGGCCTGACGACCTCGGCCTCCAGCAGGCCGAAAGGCACGCGCGATGGCCACCGCGGGTTCGCGGTGGCCATCGTCACACTCTCCCCCGGGCCCCATCGGCGCGAGATAGTTGTACAGTACAACGTGAGCGAAGGTTGTAAACACCAACCCATTGAGTTGTATACGCCAACGCCCGCGTCTGCTCTCCGTCCATCACTGGAGGTCCTGCCCATGCCCGCCGACCACAAGGCACACCGCTCCGAGTCCTCGGGCGCCGTGCACGGCGTGCGGAATCCGGCCCTGCGCCATGTCCTGACGCACCTCATCACCCCGCTGCTGATGTGCGTGGGCATGGGGCTGGCGTACATGGGGGCCTTCGTGGCGCCCGAGCCGCACCATCTGCCGGTGGCGGTCGTCGGGGCCGGGCCCGAGACGAAGGTCTTCGCCCAGACGGTGAAGGACAGGGCCGGCGACGCGCTCGACGTCCGTACGCTCGACAGCCGCTCGGCCGCCGTCGAGCAGCTCCGGTCCCGTGACATCGACGGCGCGTACGTCCTGAGCGCGAAGTCCCCCGAGCTGATCGTCGCGACCGCCGGGTCCGACATGAGCACGATCACCG
Source organism: Streptomyces sp. NBC_00009 (assembly GCF_045040855.1). Classification (NCBI taxonomy): domain Bacteria; kingdom Bacillati; phylum Actinomycetota; class Actinomycetes; order Kitasatosporales; family Streptomycetaceae; genus Streptomyces; species Streptomyces sp. NBC_00009. Next base: position 7,605,441 of record NZ_CP108312.1, on the reverse strand, counting down.
CCGAGAAGATCTTCACGCCGGTCGCCACGCAGCAGGGCGTGCCGCTCAAGGTGACGGACGTGACCCCGACCGTCTCGGACGACCCGACGGGCCAGGGCCTGTTCTTCCTGCTGGTGGCGCTGAGCATCGGCTCGTACGCGTCGGTGGCCGTGGTCGGCGCGGCGGGTTCCGCCCTGTCGATGCGGACGCGGGCCGCGCTCGTGGTCGGTGTGTCCGGCGTGGTCAGCCTCGTCGGCGCGGCTCTCGCGGGACCGGTGTTCCACCTGGCCCACCACGGGCTGTGGGGCATGTGGTCGATGTCCTGGCTGTACTCGGCGGGCATCCTCTTCATCGGCGTGGGTCTGCACACGTTCCTGAAGCGGTGGACGACCCTGGCGCTCATGGTGCTGTTCGTGATGCTGAACTTCACCAGCTCCGGCGGCCTCTACCGGCCCGAGCTCCAGAACGGCTTCTTCGGCACCCTGCACTCCTTCTGGAACGGCGCCGGCTTCGTCGAGGGCTCGCGCAGCCTGCTCTACTTCGGCAGCCACGACCTGGCCGGGAACGTGTGGACGCTGGCCGTCTGGCTCGTCGTCGGCCTGGTCGTGATGGGTCTGGCCGCGCTCACGGAGCGGCGGCGCAGTGCCGCCGCCGTCGAGCCCCGGCAGCAGGCCGCGCACAGCGTGGCGCAGGCCCCCGCACGCTCTGCGCGAAGCGAGGCCGGGGAGGCCCAGGAGGCCCAGGAGTCGGAGGCGGCGGAGGAAGAGATGGAGGAGACGGTCGCGGTCTGACCGTCACCGAGAGGCCGAAGCGGTCGCGCCGGGCGTCCCCATGGGGGCGCCCGGCGCTCGCGTGCCCGCCCGCCCCCGTCGGCACCGTCACACCCCGTGCGGAATCCGCTTCGCCTTGCCCCGCAGCTGGAACGCCGTGACGATCTCCACGACGCCGACCGCGAGCAGCCAGCAGCCGCCGACCAGCGTGAGTACGGCGACGGACTCGAACGGCGAGACGATCAGGACCACACCGGCCAGCGCGCTCACGACGCCGAGGAAGATCTGCCAGCCGCGCGCCGGCATCGCCTCGTCGGAGACGGCCGCGACGGTCTGGGTGATGCCGCGGAACAGCCAGCCGATACCGATCCACAGCGCGAGCAGCAGGATCGACTGTGTCGCCCCACGGAAGCAGAACAGGCCGAGCAGGATCGACAGCGTGCCGCTGATGAAGGCCATCACGCGCAGCCCGGTCGTGACATGGGTGCCGAACGCGGCCACCAACTGGAAGACGCCGGTGACCAGGAGATACACGCCGAAGAGCACTCCAGCGGCGAACAGGGACGCCCCTGGCCAGACCAGGACCAGTACGCCCAGGATCAGGGCGGCTATGCCGGCCAGGAGCACTACTTGCCACGCGGATTGAGCCAGGCGTCCGAGCGGACCCTGGGGCGAGGTGGGGCGCTCTTCGTGGGCGGCGCCTTCGGCCGTCGGGATTCGGGGTTCATGCGGTGCGTGCGTCATGTCCGACTGTTCACACGGCGTCGGCGCGACCGCCACTCGGGTGAGGCGAACGACGTACGCCCCCGGCAGCCGGGGGCCGTCACCGGAGCGGCGGACGACCGCGGACGCGAGGCGGGGAAAACTCCGCACAATTGGGCCATGACAGAACGCTCCAAGAGCTCCAAACCGCAGTTCCGCGTCCGCCGGGTCTACGATCCGCCGTCGTCGGACGACGGAATCCGGGTCCTGGTGGACCGCCTGTGGCCGCGCGGCGTCTCCAAGGAGCGGGCCGATGTCCAGGAGTGGATGAAGGACCTGACGCCGTCCTCCGCGCTGCGCTCCTGGTACCACGAGGACCGCGAATCCCGCTTCCCGGAGTTCGAGCGCCGCTACCGCGACGAGCTCGCCGAGCCGGACCGCGTGGGGCTGACGGACAAGCTGCGCGCGCTGGCCCGTACGAGCACGGTCACGCTGGTCACCTCGGTCAAGGACATCGAGCACAGCCATGTGCCGGTTCTGGTGCGGCATCTGACCGAGGGCTGACCGGCCCGGGGACGGTGCGGATCCCCTCCCGCCGCGCCCCGCGGGCGTACGGGCCCGACCCGACAGCAGGTGCGAACCGGCACAAGCTATGCCAATTTTGTGCAACGACGCACCACTTGGACGCATGGCGTCGTCCGAGCGACGCGGGCACCGGTGGCGCCGGGGCCCGCCGACGCGCCCTGGGAGGGCCCGTATGACCACCATGGATGACCCGTCCGACGAACCCGTACCGCGGGTAAAGGCGGCGCCACCGGTAGTGGCGCCCGCCATGAAGTGGGCGACGCCCTGGGCGTCTACTGCCCCGACAAGCTCGAGAAGATCCGGGACAAGGCCGACGACCTCAAGACAGACGACACAGTGAGGCGATGAAGCATGCCCGCGCCCGACCTTGAACTGGTCGCCCGCATCGCCGAGTTGATGCCCCGGGCGATGGCCGACCTGAGCGAGCTCGTCGCCATCCCGTCCGTCGCCGACCCGCGCCAGTACCCGCCCGAGGAGTGCCGCAAGGCCGCGCAGTGGGTCGCGGACGCGTTCAGCGAGGCGGGTCTGCGCGACGTCCATCTCGCCGAGACCCCTGACGGCAGCCACGCCGTCATAGGGCACCGGCCCGCGCCGCCCGGCGCGCCGACCGTGCTCCTGTACTGCCACTACGACGTGCAGCCTCCGCTCGACGACGCGGCCTGGACGACCCCGCCGTTCACCCTCACCGAGCGCGAAGGACGCTGGTACGGGCGGGGCACGGCCGACTGCAAGGGCAACATCGTCATGCACCTCACGGCGCTGCGGGCCCTCGGGGACGACATCCCCGTCGGCATCAAGTTCGTCGCCGAGGGCTCGCAGGAGCAGGGCACGGGCGGCCTGGAAGCGTACGTCACCCGGCACCCCGAACTGTTTCTGGCGCACGCCCTGTTGATCTGCGACACCGGGAACGCCGCGGTCGGTACGGGCACGGCGACGACGTCCCTGCGTGGCCTCACCACCGTGTTGGTGAGCGTCGACACGCTGGCCGGCGAGGTGCACTCGGGCATGTTCGGCGGCCCCGCGCCCGACGCCCTCGCCGCGCTCGTCCAGATGCTCTCGACGCTGCGCGACCCGAAGACGGGCGCCACGCGCATCGACGGGCTCGACGGCGAAGGGACGTGGGCGGGCGCAGGCTACGACGAGAAGCAGTTCCGCAAGGACGCGGGCGTGCTCGACGGGGTGCGGCTGACCGGGACCGACTCCGTCGCGGACCGGCTCTGGGCGCGTCCGGCGGTCACGGTCCTCGGCATCGACTGCCCGCCCGTGGTCGGCTCGTCCGCCTCGATCCCGGCGAGCGCCCGCGCGCGGGTGAGCCTGCGCGTACCGCCCGGCACGAACGCCGACGCCGCGCGCAAGGCACTCACCGCCCATCTCGTGGCGGCGGCGCCGTGGGGTGCGCGGGTCAGCGTGGAGGCCGAGTCCACCGGCGCCCCGTTCCGGGCCGCCACGGACGGTCCCGCGTATGCCGCGCTGGGCCGGGCCATGGCCGACGTATACGGAAAACCCATGGAGTTCCTCGGCCGGGGCGGCTCCATCCCGCTGTGCAACATCCTCGCCCAGGCGTATCCCCGCGCGGAGATCGTCCTGATGGGGGTGGAGGAACCGCAGAGCCTGATCCACGCCCCGAACGAGAGCGTGGACCCCTCCGAGATCGAGCACATGGCGCAGGTGGAGGCGCTGTTCCTGCGCGCGTACGGCACCGAAGCGCGGCGCTGACACACATCCCCGGGAGACCCACGTGACCACATCCGACACCCCTGCCTCTGCCCCCGACTTCGCCGACCGGTCCGACTTCGAGGAGGCGGACCGGGGTCTCGTCTCCCCGCCGCTCTCCTCGACGATCACGACCGAGGACGGGCGCGTCGTGTGGAACTTCGACGACACGACGTTCCTCGACGAGGACTGTCCCGACACCGCGCACCCGAACCTGTGGCGGCAGTCCCAACTGTGCGCGCGGGCCGGTCTGTTCGAGGTGACCGAAGGTGTCTACCAGGTGCGCGGGTTCGACCTCTCCAACATGACGCTGATCGAGGGCGACCACGGTGTCGTGGTCGTCGACCCGCTCGCCTCTGCGGAGACGGCGGCCGCAGCTCTGGAGCTCTACCGGTCGCTGCGCGGCGAACGGCCGGTCGCCGCCGTCGTGTTCACCCACTCCCACCTCGACCACTTCGCCGGTGTGCTCGGCGTCATCGGACCCGACGACGACGTGCCCGTGGTCGCTCCGCAGGGCTTCATGGAGCACTCCGTCGCGGAGAACGTGTACGCGGGTACGGCGATGCTGCGCCGCGGCACCTACTACTCGGGCGCCAACCTGGAGCGCGGGCCCGAGGGTCTCGTCGGCATGGGCCTCGGCTTCACCGCGTCCACCGGCACCGCGGGGCTGGTCGCGCCCACCGTCGAGGTCCGGCACACGGGACAGGAACTCACTCTCGACGGCGTCGTGTTCCGCTTCCAGATGACGCCGGGCACCGAGGCGCCGGCGGAGATGAACTTCCTGCTGCCCCACCGGCGCGCCCTGTGCATGGCCGAGAACGCCACGCACAACCTGCACAACATCCTGACCCTGCGCGGCGCCGTGGTCCGCGACGCCCGGATCTGGGCCCGCTACCTCAACGAGGCCATCGAACTCTTCGGCCACGACGCGGACGTCCTGTTCGCCTCGCACCACTGGCCGACCTGGGGCTCGGACCGGATCAGGTCGTTCCTCGCGGAGCAGCGCGACCTGTACGCGTATCTGCACGACCAGACGCTGCGGCTGCTCAACCAGGGGTACACGGGGGCGGAGATCGCCGAGCTGATCGAGCTGCCGCCCGCGCTCTCCGCGGCCTGGCACGCACGCGGCTACTACGGCTCCGTCAGCCACAACGTGAAGGCCATCTACCAGCGTTACATGGGCTGGTACGACGGCAACCCCGCCTCCCTCTGGGAGCACCCGCCCACCGAGACCGCCGAGCGCTACGTCGACTGCATCGGCGGGCTCGAAGCGGTGCTCGGCAAGGCGCGTACGTACCTGGAAGAGGGCGATCTGCGGTTCGCCGCCCAGCTCCTGAGGCACGCCGTGTTCGCCGCGCCGGACAACGCCGACGCCAAGGAACTGCTCGCGCAGGCCTTCGAGCGGCTGGCGCACGGCTCGGAGAACGCGACCTGGCGCAACTGCTACCTCACCGGCGCCCAGGAGCTGCGCGGCGACATCAGGAAGACCAGCATCGGAGGCGGCAACATGACCGCCGCGCTGAACGTCGAGCAGCTCTTCGACTCACTCGCGGTCCGCGTCGACGGGCCCCGGGCGTGGCAGCACTCGCTCACCCTGCACTGGCATCTGTCGGACCTGGGCGAGATGTACCGCATGACGCTGCACAACGGTGTCCTGGTCCACACCCGCACGACCCGGCCCGCCGACAGCGCGGACCTGTCCCTCACGCTCACGAAGCCCCAACTCCTCGCCCTGCTGGCCGGGAAGGGGCTCAACGGCGTCTATCACTCGGGCGACCTGGGCGCCCTCGACACCCTGCTCTCGGTCCTCGACGAGAGCGATCCGGACTTCGCGATCGTCACCCCGTGACGGTGGTGACGGGGTGCGACGGCCGCCCGTACGCACTAACCCAGCGCGCCCTCCACCACCGCATGGCATCCCATGAGTACATGACACCGGACCGTGAGGACCGTCCCCCGTCGGACGCGAGCGACGAGATCGCCGAGCTGCGCACCCGGGTCGCCCAGTTGGAGTCCGCGGGGCCGGCGCGGCCCCGGCCCCGGCCCCGGCACCATCTGCGCTCGTTCTTCGCGGGCCTCCTGATCGTCCTCGTGGCGATCCTGACGCCGCTCAGCGCCGTCGCGACATGGGCCAGCGACATCGTCGGCGACACCGATCGCTATGTGGCGACGATGGAGCCGCTCGCTTCCGACCCCGACGTCCAGGCGGCCGTCACGAACCGCGTCACGAACGTCGTCATGGAGAACATCGATCTCAAGACGCTCCTCAGCGACGTGGCGCCCGCCGACCGGCCGAGGCTCGAAAAGGCGCTGGGGAGGCTGAGCGGCCCGCTCACCAGCGGACTCAGCGGCTTTGTGCACAACACCGTGCAGAAGTTCGTGTCGAGCGACGCGTTCGAGAAGCTGTGGACCGGCCTCAACCGGCGTGTGCACACGGCGGTCGACAAGGCGCTGACCGGGAGCGGCGGCGGCGCCGTCAAGCTCACGAACGACACGGTCACGATCGACCTGGCTCCCGTCATCGAGGAGGTGAAACAGCGGCTCGTCGACCGCGGCCTCGGGGTCGCCTCGAAGATCCCCGAGGTGCACACCGACTTCACGGTCATGAAGTCCGACTCCATCGGAAAGATCAAGAAGGGCTTCCGGCTGCTCCAGCTCATGGGGGTCTGGCTGCCGATCCTCACCCTGGTCCTCGCGGCCGTCGCCGTCCTCCTGGCCGTCCGCAAGCGGCGCGCCCTGGTGGCGGCGGGGATCGCCATCGCCGTGGGGGCCGCGATCCTCGGCATCGGCCTTTGGGCCTTCCGCGCGATCTATCTCGACGGGCTGCCCTCCGGGGTGTCGCAGCCGGCCGCCGGCGCCGTCTACGACGCGCTCGTGCGGTTCCTGCGGACGACGGTACGCATGGTGATCACCGTCGGCGTCCTGGTGGCGCTCGCCGCGTGGCTGACCGGCGAGGGCCGGGCGGCAACCCGGGTCATGGCCATGTGGCGCGGCGGCATCGGCGCGGTGCGCGACGCGGCGGGCCTCACGGGCGGCCCGGTGGGCGCGTGGGTGCACCGGGCGAAGACGTGGCTGAACTGGACGGTCGTCGCGGTGTCAGGCGTGATCATGCTGGTGTGGGACCGTCCGACGGGCGTCGTCATCGTGTGGATCGCCCTGTGCGCGCTCATCGCTTTTGCAGTGATCGAGTTCCTGGACGACGACGGATCGCCGCATATGACGGCTGCCCCCTCCGGGTGACGCCGTTGCCGTTCGGTGTCAGGCGCGCGCGGGGCGCCGCACCGCACGGGGGCGATACTCGACCACGGTCAGCGCCAGGGCCACGTACCGCTCCACCAGCTCGTCCACGGACACCGGGCCCTCCGCCTGGTACCACTGCGCGATGGCGTTGCACATCGCGATGACCGCGCGCCGGGCGTCGTCCGGATACGGGGTGAGGAAGATGCCCTGCGCCACGCCCCGCTCGACGACCTCGCGGAACTGCTGGGTGCCGCGCGCCTCGTTCTTCCGGTAGCGCGCCAGGTGCTCGGGCTCCAGGCTGCGCCCCTCGGTCAGCACGATGCTGCTCTTCACGGGGTGGTCGGTACGGAACCGGACGGTCGCCGCGACGAGCGCCTCCAGCTGCTCGGCGGGGTCGTCACCCGCCTCCTCCAACGCCTTGTCACATGCGCCGAAGTAGGCGTCGAGACCGTCGTCGAGGATGGCGACCAGCAGGTCCTGCTTGCCCTTGTAGTAGTAGTACAGGGCGGACAGGCTCACCCCGGCGCGCTGGGCGATGTCGCGGATCGAGGTCGCGCCGTAGCCCCGCTCGGAGAACTCGTGCCGGGCAGCCTCGACGATGGCCTTGTGGCCTGCGGGTCGCGTGGACACAGCTCTCCGATCCCCTGCTTCCGCCCCGGCGCCGTGCGCACTGAACGAACGGTCGAACAGTCGTAGCGGGACGTCGCCGAGTGTACTGGCACACGCCGCGAACCGGCCGGTCACAGGGCAAATGACCAGCACGGACGCCTCGGACGTCCGATCCGGGGCGGCACGGCTGCGGGCCGCGTGATCACCGTCACAGCCACAGGGCCCCCGGGGCTGGCAGCATGCCGACCATGGGTGCTCAATACAACCAACTCGCCGTGGCGCAGCCGGATGCCACGTCCGACCGCGCGGACCTGCTTCCCCTCGGCGAGCTGCTGGGTCTCGAGGTGTCGGGCGACAGCGCCTTCACCGGCATGCCCCACATGGGCCGGCCGCCGCGGGCCTTCGGCGGGGTCACGCTCGCGCAGGCCCTGCTCGCGGCGGGGCGCACGGTCGACGGCGGGCGGCAACCGCATTCCCTGCACGCCTACTTCCTGCGTTCGGTCGCCCCGGAAGCCTCCGTCGCGTACGAGGTGGAGCGGCTGCGGGACGGGGCTTCCTACGCGGCTCGGCAGGTGGCCGCGCGCCAGGACGGCATGACGGTGCTCAGCCTCTCCGCTTCGTTCAAGAAGCCCGAGAACGCGCTCGACCATCAGCCGGAGATGCCCGGCGCACCGGCGCCGGACGACTGCGAGGCCCCGTACGAGGTGATGGCACGGGAGCACTCGGAGCTCTACGCGGAATCCGTCATCCCCCGCGCAGTCGACCTGCGGCTCGTGGAGGCGGACGCCGCCGAGCTGGCGGCGCGGGCCGACGGCATGTCCCGGCGGCGCTGCTGGCTGCGGGCGGCGCGGCCGCTGCCCGACGAGCCGCTGCTGCACGCCGCCGCGCTCGCGTACCTCTCGGACCTGACGATCTCCCCCACGGCCGCGCTGCCCTGGGAGCCGCACGGGGCGCGGAGCGCCCGCCGGTCGAGGGTGATGCTGGCGTCGCTGGACCACGCCATGTGGTTCCACCGCCCCGCGCGCGCCGACGCCTGGCTGCTGTACGCCCAGCACACCACGAACCTGTCCGACGGCCGCGCGATGTCACGCGGTGAACTCTGGTCGCAGGACGGTCAGTTGGTCGCCTCGGTGCTCCAGGAGGCGCTGATCCGCCACCGGCCCGCAGCCGCCTGACCCCACCTGCCCCGCAGCACAACCGGAAGGAATCCACTCCACATGCTCGACTTCGCCTGGGGTGCCGGCACCGGCCTGGACCGCATCCGCACGCTCGCCGAGGAGCTGGCACACTCGCCGCACGTCCCCTACACACAGTTCGGCCTGAGCATCACTCAGGTCGACAAGGGGCGGGTGGAGATGGCCTGGACTCCCGGGGAGTCCCTCCTCAACCGGGGCGGTGTCGTGCACGGCGGCTTCATCGCGACCACGCTCGACGAGGCGTGCGGCGCCACCGTGATGTCCGGGAGCGAACCGCTGACGCCGTTCCTGACGATGAGCCTGAACATCGAGTACCTGCGCCCGCTCCGGGCGGGCGCCACGTACAAGGTGGTCGGGACGGTGCTCAAGCCGGGCCGCCTCCGGACGCTGGTGCGGGCCGCCGTCGAGGACGCGGCGGGCAGGCTGTGCGCGGAGGGCACCGCTTCGATGACGCCCAACCGGGCCCTGCTGCAGACGTCTGGACACGCGCCGACGGGGACCGTAGCTTAACGAATGTTCTGGCTTCACGCCCGTCGCACCCGCCGACAAGGGAGTTGCCGCGTGATCCGTCGCCATCCGAAGGGCATGCCGGCCCGCCTCTCCTACCCGGAGGCGTCCGTCGGGGACATCCTCGCCGGCTCGGCCAGGAGATACCCCGACCGGGTCGCCCTGCGCGACGGCGACGACACGCTGACCTATGCGGAACTCCACGAGCAGGCGCTCCGCTTCGCGCGGGGGCTGCGCGAGCGCGGCATCACCGAGGGCGACGCGGTGGCACTGCATCAGCCCAACTCCCTCTGGTTTCCGGTCACTTACTACGGGATCCTGCTGGCCGGGGCCATCGTGGCGCCCATCAACCCCACCCTTCCCCCGGCGGCCCTGCGCGCACAGCTGGACGAGGCGGGGGCCCGGGCGGCCGTGACGCACCCGGCCACGGCCCCGGCGCTCCTCGCCGCCGGCACCGACGGACTCGAACTGGTCGCCGTCGTACCGCCGTCGGCCGTCGCACCCGGCGATCCGGCGCATCTCGACGGCACGGTGCCGCTCGCGGAGCTGCTGGCGGGCGACCCGGAGCCCGGCCCGCGCGTCCCGCCCGACGCGGTCGCCCATCTGTCCTTCACGGGCGGCACGACGGGGCGCTCGAAGGCGGTCCAGGTGCTGCACCGTCATGTCGTGGCGAACTGCCTCCAGTTCACCTGCTGGCGCGCGGCCGCCGTGCCCGCGGTGGACCCCGACGGGGGCATCTTCCTCGACCCGGTGGCCGAGGCAGCCACCGAGTACACGAACCAGCCCGGACAGGGCGTCTCGATCGCCGTCGCGCCGTTCTTCCACGCGATGGGCCTGGTCGGCCAGTCGATCGGCGCACTCGCCGGACTGACGAGTGTCCTCGCCGGCCGTTTCGACCCCGAGCGGTTCCTGGAGCTGGCCGAGAAGTTCGGAGCGACCCAGATCGCCGGGTCCCCCGCGCTCTTCCACGCCCTGCTCGCCGCCCCCGCCGCACAGGGCCGCGCACTCTCCGCGGTCCGCGTGGTCAACTCGGGCGCCGCGCCCATCGATACGACGACACTGCGGGCCCTGCGGACGCTGTTCCCCCGCGCGTGCGTCGTGGAGGGCTACGGACTGACCGAGGCCACCATGGGCGTCACCTCGGGGATCGTCGACCCGGACGATCCGGTCCCGATCGGGTCGGTCGGCCTGCCCGTCTTCGACACCGAGGTCGAGATCCGCGACCTCGTGCAGACCGGGAGTTGCGTGCCCGACGGCGAGACGGGCGAGCTGTGGGCCCGCGGCCCGCAGATCACCGCGGGCTACCACGGCCACCCGGAGCTGACGGCCGAGCAGTTCGTCGACGGCTGGCTGCGCACCGGCGACCTGGCGCGGTGCGACGAGCGCGGCCACGTCTACATCGTGGGCCGCGCCAAGGACATGCTCATCTACAAGGGTTACAACGTCTATCCGGGCCAGCTGGAAGAGATCCTCAGCGGCCATCCCGCGGTCGCGCAGGTCTCGGTGATCGGGGTTCCCGCGGCCGACGCGGGCGAGATACCGGCGGCGTACGTCGTGGCGCGTCCGGATGCCTCGCCGGCCCCCGGCCCGGCTCTCGCGGAGGAGCTGATGGCGCACGTGTCCGCCCGCGTCGCGCCGTACCAGCGGGTGCGCGAGGTGCGGTTCCTGGAGGCGCTGCCCACCTCGGCCGCGGGGAAGGTCCTGAAGGCGGAGCTGCGGCGGGCACACAAGGCCCGGCTTTAACGAACGTTCAACACGTCCGGCGCCGGGTCCCCCGATCGGTGACGGCCCGGCCCCGCCTCCCTCACACCTCCCCCGCACCTCCCTCACGCCCCCGGCCGCCCTTTACCGCATGGCAGGCGGTGTTCCGGGCAGGCGACCACCGTACGTGCCTGCCCCATCACCCGTTCGGGCTAACCCGAGATGTCGTGGAGCCGATCCGCACGCACGTTTGGAACGTAGAGCCCGTGGGGTGCGTACCCGTCGGCACCGCGCCGACGACCGGACGGGCGCCGGGGAGGTGCGTGATGCCAGAGATTTCCGTTGACGTTCACATCGGCCGATCCGTCACTGAGGTGTACGACTTCCTTTCCGACGCACGGAATCTCGAACTCTGGTTCTCGGGAGTCGACACCGTCGCCGAGAGCTCAGAGCCCGCAGGTCCCGGCGTGGCCCATGTGTACCGCTTTCCTGGGCGCCACCGGGACCAGCGGCTCCAGTGCGTGGCGTACGTCCCGGGCGAGCACCTCGTCTTCCGCGGCGACCGGATGTGGAACGCCCTCGGCGCCCAGACGCCGGTGTACTCGTTCACGCTCTCCCCGCGCCCACGCGGCACCCTCCTGCGCCTGACGGTGCAGTGCCGCCTGGCAGGCGCGCTGACGCTGTTCGCGCCCGTGGTCGCCATGGCCTGGCGGCGCGACCTGCCGAGGGACGTGCGCCGGCTGGGCGAGCGCCTCGGCGCCCCGCACTGCCACGTCATATCCGCCCCGCGGCGGGTGCGCCTGCCCATATCCGCGTTCACCCCGGCCTCCTCGCCCACGACCGTTTCACCGGCCATCGCGCCGCCGGCCCCACCGCGGCCGCAGCTCCGCCCCGAGCCCCGCCCTGAGCCCCGCCTGGAGCCCCGCCCTGAGCCCCGCCTGGAGCCCCGCCCTGAGCCCCGCCTGGAGCCCCGCTCCGAGCCCCGCCTGGAGCCCCGCCCAGAGCCGCGCCCAGACCCGCACCCCGAGCCGCGTCCCGCCTCGGTCCCTGCCGCCAAAGAACGCGCGCCGCGCCCTGCCGCGTAAGGCGGCCCGAAGCCACCCACGGGAAATTCCCGTGCGGCGGGGGCGACCCGGCCAGTAGCGTCCCCACCCATGACTCCTCCTCGCATACGCCCTCCCTACGACGCCGACGAGCGAACGCAGTTGGTCGCCTGGCTGGACATGCAGCGTGCCGTCGTCGAGTGGAAGTGCGAGGGCGTTTCCGAGAAGGACGCCCATCGCTCCGTGCTCCCCGCGTCCCCCGCCATGACCGTGGCGGGGGTCGTGTCGCATCTGCGGTGGGTCGAGCACTGCTGGTTCGAGGTCATGCTGATGGGCGGCGCGGCCGAGGGCCCCCAGTTCGACGACGGGCCGGAGGACGCCGACATGCTCGTCGACGACGTCCCCCTCGACCAGCTGCTCGGCGAGTACTCCCGCCAGTACGCCCGGTCGAACGAGATCACCGCCGCTCACTCCCTCGACCAGGCGGGCCGGCACCCCGACTTCCGTGCCGGGTCCGCGAATCTGCGGTGGATCCTCCTGCACATGATCGAGGAGACCGCCCGGCACGCCGGTCACCTCGACGCGATCCGTGAGCTCCTCGACGGCGAGAGGGGCTACTTCTGACCCGGGGCGTTCGATGGCCTGCGGGGCCCTGTGCGGGCGCGTCGTGCGACCTGCGAGACTGTCGCCATGCCCAGTCCGGTCCGTACGTCCGCAGCAGGCGAGGGCCTTCGCGCGAGGCGCCGCCGCGAGACCGAGCACGCGATCCACGCCGCCGCGGTACGGCTCGTCGAGGGGCACGGCCTGGCCGGGGTGACGGTCGACATGATCAGTGCCGCCGCCGGGATCTCGCAGCGCACGTTCTTCAACTACTTCCCGAGCAAGGAGTCGGCGCTCACCATCGGCCCGCCCCCGCTGCCGGACGCGCTCCACCGGCGCCTCGCGCACGGCGACCCGGCGCCCCGGGCGACGCTCACCGAACTGCTGGACGTCCTGTCCGCGCACATCACCGACGATGTCGCGCCCGACCGCGAACTCGTCCAGGCCACCTTCCGGATCGCCGACCGGCACCCCGAACTGCGGGCGGCGCTCCACGCGCGGTTCGACGCCTTCGAGGAGCAGGTGAGGGAGGCGGTGGCCGAGCGGCTGGCCTCCCCTCCGGCCGACCCCCGGCCCCGCCTGCTCACCGGCATCGCGCTCGCCGTGGCCCGCACCGCGCTGGAGCAGTGGTCACTGGGCACCGCCGGCGACCACGCCTCGCCCGAGCCGGACCTCCGCCAGTGCATCGATCTGCTGCACACACTCATGCCGAAGACCTGAGGCACCCGCCGACACGGCCTTCAGCGGTCGTCGGCGAGCTGCTGCGCGCGGGCCGTCAGGTCCACCTTCCGGATCTTCATGGTCGTCGTCATCGGCATCTCGTCGACTATCTCCACGAGGGGAACCTTGTAGGTCGCCATGCTCTCGCGCGCCCAGTCACGTAGCACCGAGGCTTCCACCGCACCTTTTTGACAGAGTGTCACGAAGGCCACGGGGATCTGGCCCTTCGTCGGGTCGGCGGCCGGGACCACGGCGGCCGTGTGCACCTCGGGGTGGCGGCACAGCAGCATCTCGACCTCCGCGGGGAAGACGCTCATGCCCTTGACCTTGATGAGGTCCTTGTCGCGGCCGAGGTAGTGCAGGCAGCCGTCGTCGTTGATCCGGCCGTTGTCCCCCGTGTGCAGCCAGCCGTCGCGCAGCTGGCGCGCCGTGGCGTCGGGCTTGTTCCAGTAGCCGGTCGTCACCGAGGGGCTGCGGACGACGATCTCGCCCGCCTCGCCGAGCGGCAGCGGTTCACCGGTGACGGGCGAGACCACGGCGATGTCCGTGCCGGGCATGGGCAGTCCGCAGAAGACGGGTTCGGCGTGCAGATCCTGGTCCCCGTCCTGGAACCCGTAGGGCGTCACGTCGATCGTGTGGGTCTCGGTCATGCCGTACGCAGCCTCGCGCAGGACGGAGTGGGTGCCCGCGGCGCCCTCCCAGCGCCGCCGGACGCCGACGTCGAGTTTGCGGATGAACGAGGTGCAGAGCGGGTCGACGAGGGAACTCAGGTCGTACGAGGCGAAGTCGGGCCGGTCGAGAAGTTCGAGGTAGTTCTCCACGGTGCCGACCATCGTGGTGACCTTGTGCGCGTCGATCGCCCGCAGGACGCGGGCCGGGTCCCAGCGGGGCATGAGGACCGAAGTGCCGCCCAGCATCAGGGGGTTGAGGATGCCCAGATCCTCGCCCGCGATCCAGAAGACCGGGATGTAGCACAGGACCACCACCTCGCCGTCGGCCGTCTGGCGGGTGGCCCCGGCGCTGGTGGCGATGGTGTAGATCATGTGCCGCTGGGTGTGCATGCAGCCCTTGGGGAGGCCTGACGTGCCGCCCGTGTAGTTCAGCGCGGCCAGGGCGTCGAGGTCGGCAGGGGCGCCGTCGACCGGCTCGTGCGCCACGGCCTGCGCCCAGGTGTGGACCGCGAGCCCTTCGATCGCCACGGCGTCCGGTGCGGTCGCAGCCAAGGCCATCTCGGTGAGCGAGGTGACGAACACCCGCCGCACCGCGGTCTGTTGGCGTACGGAAGCGAGCAGCGGGAGCGAGGTGTCGAGGGTGATGACGGTCTCGGCGCCGCAGTCCTCGAGTTCGTAGGCGAGTTCGGCGCCCTGGAACATCGGGTTGACCGGCACGTGCACCGCGCCGAGGCGCAGCACGGCCAGGAAGGCGATCAGGAACTGGGGGCAGTTGGGCAGGTGGACGGCGACCCGGTCGCCCGAGCCGACGCCCTCGGAGGCGAGGCGTCCCGCCACGCGGCGGCTCAGCTCGTCGAGTTCGCGGTAGGAGACGGTGCGGCCCTCGAAGACGACCGCGGTCCGGTCGGGGCGCAGCCGCGCCCAGTGCGCGACATGGTCCGGCACGGAGATCTCGCCGAGCGGGTACACGACGTCGGACGGTGTGCCGTGCGGGCGGACCCGGGCCTGACGGGCGCGCAGATCCTCCAGGTACTCCTCAATCTTCATGCGGCTCCTCGGTTGTTGTCCCGACCTGACCTACGTGGACCTTCACCGCAGGGGCGTCACCACGTGTCGACGAAGCGACGGCGGGTGTGCCCCTCGGGCGGCTGTGGGCGCGGATGCGTGCGGTGCTGGGCGAACGTCGTGCTGATCCAGCGGCGGGTGTCGGCCGGGTCGATCACGTCGTCGACCTCGAAGGTCGTCCCCGCGTTGAGCGCCTTGCCCTGCTCGTAATGCTCCGCGAGCAGCGCCTCGTACGCGGCCCGGCGCTCCTGCGGGTCGGCGATGGCTTCGAGTTCGCGGCGGTAGCCGAGCCGGACGGCGCCTTCGAGGCCCATCGGGCCGATCTCGCCGGTGGGCCAGGAGACCATCGCCGTGGGGGCGCGGAAGCCGCCGCCGGTCATCGCCATCGCGCCGAGGCCGTAGCCCTTGCGCAGGACGGCGGAGAAGACCGGCACGCCGAGGTGGGCTCCCGCGACGAAGAGCCGGCTGAAGTGCCGTACGGTTGCGGTCTTCTCGGCGTCCGGGCCGACCATGAACCCGGGGGTGTCGCACAGGGTGATCACGGGCAGGCCGTGGGCGTCGCACAGTTGCAGGAAGCGGGCCATCTTGTCGGCGGCGTCGCTGTCGATGGCGCCGCCGAGATGCTGGGGGTTGTTGGCGACCAGGCCCATCGGCCGCCCCTCGACCCTTACGAGTGCGGTGATGACGCCGACGCCGAACTCGCGGCGCAGTTCCAGGACCGAGCCGGTGTCCGCGAGGAGGGCGACCGCCTCCCGGACGTCGTACGCGCGCAGCCGGTTCTCGGGGACGACGTGCCGCAGGAGGCGCTGGTCCGCGCAGTCCCAGTCGCTCAAGTCGCCCTGGAAGTACGAGAGATACTTCTTGGCGACCGCCACGGCCTCGGCCTCGTCGTCCACCAGGATGTCGACGACGCCGTTCGGGACCTGGACCGGCATCGGGCCGACCTCCTCGGGCAGGAACTGCCCGAGGCCGCCCGCCTCGATCATCGCGGGGCCGCTCATGCCGACGGTGGCGTCGGCCGTCGCGATGACGACGTCGCAGCAGCCGAGGAGCGCCGCGTTGCCCGCGAAGCAGCGCCCGGCGACGATGCCGACCGTCGGCACCTGCCCGCTCAGGCGGGCGAGGGTGGCGAACGTGGGGACGTCGAGTCCGGCGACCGCCATCATGTCGGTGTCGCCGGGGCGTCCGCCGCCGCCTTCGGCGAAGAGCACGACCGGGATCTGCTGCCGCTCGGCGAGTTCGAGCATGCGGTCGGTCTTCTTGTGGTTGAGCATCCCCTGTGTGCCGGCGAGGACCGTGTAGTCGTACGCGAGCACGGCGCACTGGCTGCGCCGGTCGCCGAACCGGGCGCCGTTGATCCGGGCGACGCCGGTGACGATGCCGTCGGCCGGTGTGCCGGCGATCAGGTCGTCGAGGGTCCTGCGGCGGCGCTGCGCGGCGATCGCCAGGGCGCCGTACTCGGTGAAGGTGCCCGGGTCGCAGAGGTCGGCGAGGTTCTCGCGTGCGGTGCGGTGGCCGGTGCGCCTGCGGCGCTCGACGGCCTGCGGCCTCGCCTCGTCGAGGGTGACGCGATGGCGCTCGACGACCTCGGCGAGGTCCGGCCTGAGCACGTCGAGATCGACCTCGGCCGCCGCCTCGTCGACGCTCTCCTCGCCCTCCGAGGGTGCGAAGACAACGAGTTCGGCGCCGGCCGGGACGACGTCCCCGACGCTCGCGCGGACCTCGCGCACCACTCCCCCGCGCGGCGCCGTCAGGACGTGTTCCATCTTCATCGCCTCGAGTACGACGAGCGGCGCGCCGGCCGCCACCTCGGCGCCCGGCTCCACGCAGACGTCGACGACACTGCCCGCGGAGAGCGCGGTGAGGGCCGAGCCGTGACTCTCCTGGGAAGGGGCTGCTCCCGGTACGAGCTTGTCGAGGT
The DNA here is from genome assembly GCF_045040855.1 of Streptomyces sp. NBC_00009. Lineage (NCBI taxonomy): Bacteria > Bacillati > Actinomycetota > Actinomycetes > Kitasatosporales > Streptomycetaceae > Streptomyces > Streptomyces sp. NBC_00009. Next base: position 7,588,419 of record NZ_CP108312.1, on the reverse strand, counting down.
GTTCGTTGACGAAGGCGGTCGTCACCGTGCCGTCCCGGAAGGTCTCGTGGCGCAGGACGGCGCGAAGGAGCGGCAGGTTCGACGGGACTCCGGAGAGCGTGAACTCGCCGAGCGCTCCGGCCGCCTTCCCGGCCGCGTCGGCGAAGTCGCCCCGGACCGTACGGGTGATCACCTTGGCTACGAGGGAGTCGTACGAGCCCTTGATCTCCAGGCCCGCGCGGCCGTGGGTGTCCACGCGCACGCCGGGGCCGCCGGGCGCCTCGAAGGCGGTCAGCGTGCCCTGCGAGGCGCGGGCCGTGCCGTCCGCGGACAGCTCTTCGAGATTGACGCGGGTCTGGATCGCGAAGCCGCGCGGCTGCGGGACCTCCTCCTGGAGGAGGCCGAGTTCGGCGAGGGACCTGCCCTGGGCGAGGCGCAGTTGGGTGGCCACCAGGTCTACGCCGGTGAGTTCCTCGGTGATGGTGTGCTCGACCTGGAGGCGCGGGTTGGTCTCGATGAAGTAGTAGGCGTCCGGGTCGTCCGCGTCGACGAGGAACTCGAAGGTCCCGAGGCCGAGATACCGGGTCGCCGAAGCCATCGTGACCGCGGCCTCGATCAGCAGGTCACGCGTGCGCGCGGGGAGCCACGGGCTGGGCGCGACCTCGATCAGCTTCTGGTTGCGGCGCTGGACCGAGCACTCCCGGTCCCATAGGTGGGTCACCCGGCCGGTGCCGTCCCCGACGACCTGGATCTCGATGTGCTTGGCGCGGGGCAGCAGTTGCTCGACGTAGACGTCGCCGTTGCCGAAGGCGCGCTCGGCCTCGGAGCGGCAGCGTTCGTGGGCCCAGGCGAGGTCCGCCGCGTCGTGCACGGCGCGCATGCCGCGGCCGCCTCCCCCGGCGACCGCCTTCACCATGACGCCGTCGCGCACGCCTGCGAGGAACTCCGTGGCCTGCGCGAGGGAGGTGGGGGCGCCGGTCGCCGCGAGGACGGGGACGCCGTGCTGTACGGCGAGCGCCCGTGAGCTCGCCTTGTCGCCGAAGAGGGCGAGGAGTTCCGGGGTGGGCCCCACGAAGGTCAGCCCCGCCTCGGCACACGCCTTCGCGAAGCCGGCGTTCTCGCTGAGGAACCCGTAGCCGGGATGGACCAGATCGCACCCCGCGCGCCCGGCGATCCCGACGATCTGGCGCGCGTCGAGATAGGCGGCCACGCCGTCGCCCTTGAGCAGGTGGGCCTCGTCGGCGAGCCGCACATGGGCCGCCGAGCGGTCGTCCGCGGAGTGCACGGCCACGGTCCGCAGGCCGAGCGCCGACGCCGCGCGGTGGATCCGGACCGCGATCTCGCCCCGGTTGGCGATCAGCACACCTGTCATCGGACGTCTCCTCCACGGGCCCGTGACGCGGGCCTTCTGTACGTGACGGCTTCGGGCTGCACATGACGGTTCCGGGCGTGCCGGACCTGCCGACGCGCCCTTGACGTTGACGCTGGCGTCAACGTCAACGGCGGGCCCAGTCTGCGTTGACGCCATCGTCAACGTCAATAAGCTGGGGCCATGCCGATCGCGAGAAACTCCTGGACCGTGCGCGACAAACTGGACCGCCAGGACAGCGCCACACGCGCCCGGCTGCTCACGGCGGCCCGCACGGTCTTCGAGCAGCGGGGCTACGCGCGCACGACGATCGCCGACATCACGGCGGAGGCCGATGCAGGCCGCGCCACGTTCTACGTCTACTTCGCCTCCAAGCAGGACGTCTTCGCCGTGCTCGCCGCCGATCTGCGCGACCGGTTCCTCGCGGCGCAGGAAGCGGCGGACCCCGAGGCCGAGGACCCTTACCTGCTCGCCGAGCGGACCAACGCGGCGTTCCTGGACGCCTACGTGGACAACCTCGCGTTCATGACCGTGCTCGAACACCAGTCGCTCACGGACCCGGCGATGCGCGTGCTCCGCGACGAGATCAGCGACCGCCCCCGCGGGCGCACCGCGCGCTACATCGCCCGCCTGGTGCGCCAGGGCCTGGCCGAGCCGGCCGGTTCGCCGGAGTCCGTGGCCACCGCCGCGGCCGGTATGGTCGCGGGCTTCGCCCGGGCCGTGGCCGCCGACCCGGCCTGCCGGGACCGGGCGGTCGCCGATCTGACGGCGATGTATCTGCGGCTGCTCGGCCTCACGCCCCGCGCAGGCGCCACGGCCCCCGGCCGCGACTGACCCCACGACTCCTCCGGCCCGTCCATTCGGCCCATGCCCGCTCGCGCCACACCGCCGCCTCTGTGTTGGCTTGAGCCAAGCGTCCGGACGGAGGGGGAAGTTCCTCATGGAGACACCGCATACGCCCTATGGCCAGGACCCCGGCTACGGGCAGGATCCGCACCAGCTCTACGGGCCTGACCCGGCGCACCCCTCCTACCCTGCGTACGGGCCGTACGTCGACAGCGCACCGCCTCCGCCCCCGCAGTCGCGCGTCGACGCCCGCAAGATCTGGTCCGGCGGCCTGATGACCGCGCTCGTCGCCGCGCTGACCGCCGTGGCCGGTGTGCTCCTCGTCCGCGGTGTCCTCGGCGTCGCCGTGTTCGCGCCGGAGCGCGACGGCGCGATGGGGGACGCGTCCACCGGACTGCTCGCGGGCGGCGCCGCCGTCGCGGCCCTCGTCGCGACGCTGCTTCTGCATCTCCTGTGCCTGGGCACACCGCAGCCCGGGCGGTTCTTCGCCTGGATCGTCACGCTGGCGACGCTCGTCATGGTGCTGCTGCCCTTCACCACGTCGGTGGCCATCGTGACGAAGGTGGGCACGGCCGCCGTCTATCTCGCCGTCGGACTCACCATCGGGATGCTGCTGACCCCCGTGGCGCGCGGCGCGGTGCGCAGCCGCTGACCAGACGTTCCCTGCCCCGGCTGCGCGTGGGCGACCGGCCCGCAGCTACCGTTGCGGCATGGAACTCATAGGTGAGATCACCGCCGGCCGCCCCCTGCTCGTGCTGGCCGTGAAGGAAGAGGCGCAGTTCCTCGACACGAATCTCCCCGTCCTGCTCACCGGCATGGGCAAGGTCAACGCGGCGACCGCGCTGGCCACCGTCCTGGCCCGCGGCCCGCACCCCTCGGGCATCGTGAACCTGGGCACGGCGGGTGCGCTGCGCCCCGGCTGGACGGGCACCCACGTCATCGGCTCCGTGATCCAGCACGACCTGGACAACGCCGTGCTCGCCTCCCTGACGGGCGAGATCTACGGTGCGCCGATCGACCTGCCCGACCACGGCGGGCCCGTCCTCGCGACCGGCGACTCCTTCATCTCCGACGAGGCGGCCCGCGCCCGCCTGGCCGCGCACGCCCCGCTCGTCGACATGGAGGGCTACGCTCTCGCGTCCGCCGCCCAGCAGGCCGGTGTTCCGCTGCGCATCGTCAAGCACGTCAGCGACGAGGCGGGCGACGGCGCGGCCAGGACATGGCGCGAGACGGTCGCCGACTGCGCACGCGTCCTCGCCGACTGGACCGCGCGGAACGTCCCCGTACGCCCCTGATCCACGACTCCCCCGGCAGGCTGCGGGGGCGGCGATGAGACCGGGCCGCGCCCCACGCGCCCGAGGTCAGTGCCGGCGACGCAGCGCCTGCGGAGTGAGGTCGGCGAGCGTCGGGTAACCGTCGACGGCCATGATCAGGTCGGTCTCCGCGAGCAGGGACCGCAGCACGTGGACGATGCCGTCGACGCCGCCGAGGGCGAGGCCGTAGGCATAGGGACGGCCGATGCCTACCGCCGTCGCGCCGAGGGCGAGCGCCTTGACCACATCGGCTCCGGAGCGCACGCCCGAGTCGAACAGCACGGGCAGACCGTCGGCGGCCTCCACCACGTCCGGCAGGGCGTCGATGGCGGCGAGTCCTCCGTTGGCCTGACGTCCGCCGTGGTTCGAGCAGTAGATCCCGTCGACGCCGCCGTCCTTGGCCCGCCGTACGTCCTCGGGGTGGCACAGGCCCTTGACGATCAACGGAAGGTTGGTGAGCGAGCGCAGCCAGGGGAGGTCGTCCCACGTCAGGGGGTTGCCGAAGACGCTCGCGAACTGCATGACGACGGCCTGCGTGTCATCGGCGCGGCCCTGCGGGAGCCGGGAGCGGAAGACCGGGTCCGAGGTGTAGTTGCTGAGGCAGTGGCCGCGCAGCTGGGGGAAGTTGCCGGTGGACAGGTCGCGGGGCCGCCAGCCGGTGACCCAGGTGTCCATGGTGACGACGATCCCCTTGAAGCCGGCCGCCTCGGCCCGCCTGACGAGGCTCTCGGCGAGGTCACGGTCGGTCGGCGTGTAGAGCTGGAAGAAGCCGGGGGTCTCGCCGAACTCCTTGGCCACGTCCTCCATGGGGTCCGCGGACAGGGTGGAGGCCACCATCGGAACTCCCGTGCGGGCGGCGGCCCGTGCCGTCGCGAGGTCCCCGTGCCCGTCCTGTCCGCAGAGCCCGATCACGCCGATGGGGCACATGAACAGCGGGCTGTCGAGCTTCAGCCCGAAGAGGTCGACGGTCAGGTCCCGCTTGCTCGCCCCGACGAACATGCGCGGCACGAGCCCCCACTGTTCGAACGCGGTGACGTTCACGCGCTGGGTGAATTCGTCGCCCGCGCCACCCGCGACGTACGACCACACGGACGGCGCGAGTGCCTCACTGGCCCGCTGCTCCAGCTCCGCGAAGGCCATGGGCAGCTCGGGGACGACACCCCCGAGCGCGTTGAAGTAGATCTCGTGCTGGTAGTCACCGAACTGCTGCGTCATCGCGGCCACCCTCCTCGTCGAGCGCCACCGTGTCCTGGCGGTGGCGATCAGACACTAGTGCGCAGGGCGGCGGTTGGGGGCCCGTGGGGTGCGGGGTCAGGTCCGCACCCCACGGGCGGCTCGAGGCCGGCTGCGCACCGAGGGCCGGCCGGAGACCAGGCGGAGATCAGCCGGAGGTCAGGCGCCGCACGGCCGCCCGGGTGAGCTCGCGGCGCTGCGGGGCGGTGTCGAGGGAGCGGTGCAGGACCAACCCCTCGATCAGCGCGTCCAGTTGGCGGGCGGTGTCCGCGTCGAAGTGCCGCTCCAGGAGGTCGCGGCTGCGGGCCATCCAGGCGTGGGTGAGTTCGCGGTACTCGTCGCGGCGGGCGGCGAGGGCGTAGAGCTCGTGGGTGAGGACGAGATCGCGACGCGAACCTGCGGACAGCGCGTGGATGAGGTCGGTGACGGCTTCGCGGGCCTGCTCGGGGGTGCCGACGTCGGCCAGGTGCCGCTCGAACACGGCCACGATCTCGTCGGCGAACCGGGTGAAGGCCTCGCGCAACAGGTCGTCGATGCCGGCGAAGTGGTAGGTCATCGAGCCGAGCGGCACGTCGGCGCGTACGGCGATCTTGCGGTGGGAGACCCCGGCGACGCCCTCTTCGGCGATGTGGTCGAGGGTGGCGGCGAGGATGCGCTCGCGGCGCTGCGGGTCCGTGCGTCCGGTGGCCATGGGGGCGCCGGTCAGAGGGTGCGGACGGGGCGGGCGGGGTTGCCGACGGCCACGACGTTCGCCGGGACGTCCTTGGTGACCACGGCTCCGGCGCCGATGACGGAGTTGTCCCCGATGGTCACTCCGGGGCACACGATGGCCCCGCCGCCGAGCCAGACGTTGTCGCCGATGGTGATGGGCAGCGCGGCTTCCAGCTTGTCGCGGCGGGGCTGCGGCTCCACCGGGTGGGTGGGGGTGAGGAGTTGGACGTTGGGGCCGAGCTGGCAGTCCTCGCCGATGGTGATCCTTGCGACGTCGAGCGCGGTGAGGTGGTAGTTGACGAAGGTGCGGGCGCCGATGGCGATGTTGCTGCCGTAGTCGACGTACAGCGGCGGCCGCACCTCGACGCCCTCCCCCAGGGACTCGAGCAGGTCGGCCAGGATCGGCCGGGCCTTGTCGGCGTCCTCGATGAAGGCGTCCTGATAGCGGGCGGCCAGCCGCATCGCCCGCTGCTGACGCCGGGCGATCTCCGGATCGTCGGCGATGTAGAGGTCACCCGCGAGCATGCGCTCCAGGTTCGTCCGCGGGTCGTCGGCGAAGTAGTCCGTCGTCGTCATGCGTACGATCGTACACTCGGGAATGTACGAACGTACGCTCGCGATCGGCGAGTCACTGAGCGCAGGGTGCTCGGCCCGGCTAACCCGGCTGCCGCATCAGCATGTCCCGGACCCCGATGCCGTAGTGGGCGCGCAGCCGGTGCAGTTCCCACAGGCCGACGGCGGTCACCGAGACGGGGGCGCCGAGCATGAGCAGCACCCGGAGCGGGCCCGGCACACCCGCGTAGGCGCCGGTGAACAGGTCGACGAGCGTCATCTCCCAGACCAGCGTCATGGCCAGCAGCGGCGGCACGGTCTCGTGGATGTCCGCGGTGCGGAAGACATGTACGAGCGCCAGGCCGATGCCCCAGAAGATGAAGGGCACCACCCACACAAAGGTCAGCACGAGGACGGAGTACGTGACGACGGCCATCACCGGGTTGGTGGCGAACCTGCCCTCCATGAAGCCGGTGAGCATGATCGCCGGGAACACGCCCACCGCCGCCACTATGGACACCATCGCGCCGAACGACTTGGCGGCCCGGCGCAGCAGCTCGCGGCGGGCCGAGGGAGCGGCTAGGGCGAGCAGTACTCCCACGGCGACGGGGAACGTCACGGACAGCATCAGGACGCTGAGCCAGGCCTGGTCCCCCCGGTCACTGACGACGTCGCTCACCGAGTTGGCGAGCTTGTAGGACATCGACACCCACACCACCGCGCCCAGACCGACCAGGGTGCGGATCTTCTGGACACGGGCGACCAGGGCGTCGTCGACGATGCCGGAGCGGGACGGCTTGAACACCCGGCGCGCGGTGTGGATGGGGCCGACCTTCTGCCGCAGCCGCTGGAAGGGGCCGGGGGCGGGTGGCGGGCCGGGGTGCGGCGGGTATGGGTGCGGCCCGTTGGGAGGGGGCCCGTAGGGGTGCGGGATCTGCGGCGGGTAGCCGCCGTTGGGCGGCTGTGGCGGGTACGGGCCCTGGGGCGGCGGCGGGTACGGGCCCTGGGGCGGCGGCGGGTACGGGCCGGGCTGGGGCCGGTGCCCTGCCTGCGGGTCGTAGGGCGGCTGCCCGCCCGGATTCCAGGCGTTCATGTGTTTCCCCCGAGGTATGACTGATGGAACAGGAGCGGCAACAGAATAGAGGCGCCGCGTCCCGGCGGACCCCTACCGGACGATGCGGTGGCGGTATCGATGCCGGCGGTTCAACCGGCGGAGGCCGGGCGGTAGCGCACGTTCACCACGAGCGACGGTTCGCTGCCGTTGACAAGGCCGAGTCGGACCGGCGAGCCGGCCGGGTCGTCGAACAGGCGGACCCCGTCGCCGAGCAGGACCGGCGCGATGCGCAGGCCGATCTCGTCGATGAGCGCGCGCTCCAGGAGCTGACGGCCGATCGAGGGTGACAGGACCTCAACTCATCGCCGGTGAACACCACCTGCGAACTGCCCTGGACCGGTACACCGAGCACTACAACACAGGCAGACCCCATCGATCGCTGGGACCTAAGAGCGCCGTGCGACGCCTCCGTCGGCACGGTCTCCCGCGATGCCGTCCGCCGCACCCTTCGCGCCGAAGGCGCCCCTGTCTCCATCCGCACTCGCCGCCTGCCCCAACGAACCGTCCTTCATGAAGTCGACGTCGATGTTGTCCTTGCGGGCCCACTAGTCCTCGTACGCGAACCGGGCGTTGGTGCGAATCTGCAAACCAGGTGGCCGCGGTCGGGGTGTCGCACATGGAGTCGGCCGCTGCAGGCGAAGTCCCGCTGGCGCTCGTCGAGTTGGCTGAGGATGTGGGGTGTCGCCGCCCCGCAGGGAGACGAACATGCAGCCTCTTGGAGGGGCCAACCGGGCCCGCGGGGCCCCTCCAAGGGCCGCGACAGGGCTCAGGACGATGCGTTCTCCCGCTCGCCGACCAGGTCCAGGGCGATGTCAGTGATCATGTCCTCCTGGCCACCGACCATCCCGCGCCGGCCGACCTCGACCAGGATCGTGCGGGTGTCCAGGCCGTAGCGCGTGGCCGCCGCCTCCGCGTGGCGCAGGAAGCTGGAGTACACGCCCGCGTAGCCGAGGCTCAGCGTCTCCCGGTCCACCCGGACCTCACGGTCCTGCAGGGGACGTACGAGATCGTCGGCAGCGTCCATCAGCGGGAAGAGGTCACAGCCGTGCTTCCAGCCCTGCAGGTCCGCGACCGCGATGAAGGCTTCGAGCGGGCAGTTGCCGGCGCCCGCGCCCTGCCCTGCAAGGGAGGCGTCGACGCGGGTGACGCCCTCCTCGACGGCGACGACCGTGTTGGCGACGCCGAGCGCGAGGTTGTGGTGGGCGTGGATGCCCAGTTCGGTCGCCGGGTCCAGTACGTCGCGGTAGGCGCGGAAGCGGCTGCGTACGCCGTCCATCGTCAGGCGGCCGCCGGAGTCGGTGACATACACGCAGTGCGCGCCGTAGGACTCCATCAGCTTCGCCTGGCGGGCCAGGTCGGCAGGCTCGGACATGTGGGACATCATCAGGAACCCGGCGACGTCCATGCCCAACTCCCGTGCTGCAGCAATGTGTTGGGCGGCGACATCGGCCTCGGTGCAGTGGGTCGCGACGCGTACCGAGCGGATGCCGAGCGCGTGCGCCTGCTTGAGGTCCTGGATGGTGCCGATGCCGGGGAGGAGGAGGGTGGTCGGGACGGCGTTCTTCGTCGCGCCAACGACCGCTTCGATCCACTCCCAGTCGGTGTGCGCGCCGACGCCGTAGTTGACGCTGGAGCCGGCCAATCCGTCGCCGTGGGAGATCTCGATGGCGGCGACCCCGGCGGCGTCGAGTGCGCCGGCGATGGCGGCGGCCTGCTCGACGGTGTAGCGGTGGCGGATGGCGTGCATGCCGTCCCGCAGGGTGACGTCCTGAACGTACAGGCTCTTGGCGCTCATCGGGCGGCCACCTCCATGGCGCGGTGGGCGGCCATGCGCTCGGCGGTGCGCAGCGCGGCCGAGGTCATGATGTCGAGGTTCCCCGCGTAGGCCGGCAGATAGTGGGCGGCGCCCTCGACCTCCAGGAAGACGGAGACCTTCAGCGCCTCGCCGGTCCCGGTGGGGACGAGGTCGTGCAGGGCATCGCCGGGGCGTACCGCGTCGTACTGGACCTGCTGCTTGAGGCGGTAGCCGGGGACGTACGCCTGGACGCGGGCGACCATCTCCTCGATGGACGCGGTGACCGCTTCGGTGGAGCAGGCGGAGACCAGACAGTGCACCGTGTCGCGCATGATCAACGGGGGTTCGGCCGGGTTGAGGACGATGATCGCCTTGCCGCGGGCCGCGCCGCCGACCTGTTCTATGGCCGAGGAGGTGGTCTCGGTGAACTCGTCGATGTTCGCGCGGGTGCCGGGGCCCGCGGAGCGGGAGGAGATGGAGGCGACTATCTCTCCGTAGTGGACCGGGGTGACCGCGTTGACTGCGGCGACGACCGGGATGGTCGCCTGTCCGCCACAGGTGACCATGTTGACGTTCGGCGCGTCGAGGTGGGCGTCGCCGTTGACAGGCGGGACGACGTAGGGGCCGACGGCGGCCGGGGTCAGGTCGACGAGGGTGCGGCCCAGCGGGCGCAGCACCTCCTCGTGGTGGCGGTGGGCGCCGGCCGAGGTCGCGTCGAAGACGATCTCCACGTCCGCGAACTCCGGCATTTTCACGAGGCCTTCGACGCCCTCGTGCGTCGTGGCCACCTTCAGGCGGCGGGCGCGTGCCAGGCCGTCGGAGTCCGGGTCGATGCCCGCCAGCGCGGCGATCTCCAGGGTCTCGGAGAGGCGCAGGATCTTGATCATGAGATCGGTGCCGATGTTGCCGGAGCCGATGACGGCGACCTTCGTCTTCGTACCGTTGCTCACTTGTCCGCTCCCTCTGTTGCCTCTGTCGCGAAGGTGACCTGGACGGAGCCGAGGCCGGTGATGGTCGCGTCGAACACGTCGCCCGCGGCGGCGGGCACCATCGGGCCGAGTGCTCCGGTCAGGACGACATCTCCCGCCCGCAGTGGGTCGCCGCGTTCGGCGAGGGTCGAGGCGAGCCAGGCCGTCGCGACGAGCGGGCTGCCGAGGCAGTCGGCGCCGGTGCCGCGCGAGACGGTCTCGCCGCCGCGGGTCATGGTCATCTCCACGGCGCGCAGGTCGATGCCCGTGAGCGGTACGGGTGTGCCGCCCAGGACGTACAGGCCGCAGGAGGCGTTGTCGGCGACGGTGTCGACGAGGGAGATGCCCCAGTCGGCGATGCGGCTGTCGACGATCTCCAGGGCGGGCAGCGCGAAGTCGACCGCGCGCAGCACGTCGGCGACGGTGCACTGCCGGTGCGGCAGGTCGCGGCCCAGGACCAGGACGACCTCGGCCTCCACCTTCGGCTGCAGCAGTCGGCCGGCGGGCACCTCGCCGCCCTGCGGCACCTCCATGTCGGCGAACAGGGCGCCGAAGTCCGGCTGGTCCACGCCGAGTTGGTCCTGGACCGCCGGGGAGGTGAGGCCGATCTTGCGGCCGACGAGGCGGCGCCCCGCGGCCAGGCCGCGCTGAACGTTCAGCCGCTGCACGGCATACGCCGTCTCCAGGTCACCCTCGTCGAACAGCGGGCGCACCGGCGGGGTGGCGACCCGGGTGCGAGTGGCCTCGGCCAGCGCGTCCGCTGCCTTGACCACGGTCGGCGGGGCGTCCTCGCCCGGCGGGACGGCTGACGACATGGGCGACCTCCAGAAGGACGGAACGGCAAGGGTTCCGGGGCTGCTCGCGGCTCCCGGTGTTGCCTCCGGTATAGACAGCAGGCCCGCTCAGGAGCAAGGTTTGTTCCGTGACACGGAACAGCGAGGGCGGGAACATGCTGGACAAATCCGCCCAGATACTGGAGACCTTCCTTCCCGACGGGGGCCCGTACCGTCTTGCGGAACTCGTGGAGCGGACCGGCCTCACCAAGCCGACCGCGCACCGGCTCACCGCGGACCTGGTGCGACTCGGCTGGCTGGAGCGCTCGGGCGCGCACTACCAACTCGGCGCGAAGCTCTTCGAGTTCGGGTCGCTGGTGCCGCGCAGGCGCGATCTGCGGGAGACCGCGCTGCCGTTCCTCCAGGACCTCTTCGAGGCCACGCACGAGACCGTGCATCTCGGGGTGCGCGAGGGCCTCGAAGTGGTCTACCTGGAGCGCATCCACGGCCATGACGCGCCGTGGCTCCCCTCCAGGATCGGCGGCGGCCTGCCGCTGACGTGTACGGGCGTGGGCAAGGCGCTGTTGGCCTTCTCCGGCGCCGAGCTGTTGGACGAGGTTCTCGCCCGGCCGCTGCCGAGCCTCACCCCGTACTCGATCACGGACCCGGAGCGGCTGCGGACGTCCCTGGAGAAGGTCCAGGTCGCGGGTCTCGCCTATGAGGAGCGGGAGGCCGCGCAGGACGTCAGCTGTATCGCGGCACCGGTGTTCGCGGGCGGGACCGCGGTCGCCGCCCTCTCGGTGGCGGTGCCGCGGACCCGGTTCCGGCCGGCCCAACTGGCGCCCGCGGTACGGACGTCGGCACTGGGCCTGTCGCGCGTGCTGCGCAGGGGGATGTGAGCCGAGCGGTTCGGTTCAGCTCCCGAGCCCCGATTCCAGCAGTCTCCCCACCGGCTTGCGTACGGCGAACAGGATCAGACCGATGCCGATCCCGCACACGGCGGTGACGGTGAAGTACGAGGCATTGTCGATCACGGTGAACAGCTGCCCGAGCAGTCCCGCGAGCGACGAACCCAGCGCCAATGTGAGGAAGTTCAAGCCGACCATCTGCGAGCGGAACTTCTCCGGCCCGATCCGGGTGGCCAGTGACAGGCCGATCGGCCCGATGAACACCTCCGAAGATCCGGCGGCCATCATGAACAGCAGGATGAGGAACAGCGGGATCACCGCGTCGCCGGTGGCCTCGGAGATGATCAGCAGGAAGAGATAGGCGCAGCCGATCTGGGTCAGTCCGATGGCGACCTTGGTCACCGGGCCCGGCTGCCGCTCCCCGAGGCGCTTCCACAACCGGGCGATGAGCGGGGTGATGAGGACCGCCGCCAGGGGGCTGACGGTGGTGATCCAGGCGACGGGGAACGTCCAGCCGCCTATGTGCAGATCGATCCGCTCGGTGATCAGGATCGAGATGGCCGTGAACTTCTGGAACAGGAAGCCGAAGTAGACACCCGAGGCGAGGAACAGCGGCAGATAGCCGAGGATGCGCCGGCGCTCGTCGCGGGTGACCTCCGACGACGTCGTCATCGTGAGGAAGTACGCGGCCGCGGCCACCAGCGCGGTGATCGTGACCACGGTGGACAGGTTCCCCGCCCGGAGCAGACCGGTGGCGACGGTGCCGCCCACGACCGCGATGCAGGCGAGAGCCCCCACGGCGATGAGCGGTCGGCGCCCCGCCGGCAGCGGGTTGTTGACTATCTTGGCGCGCTCGGGGAGCCGGTTCATCGACACGACGTACTGGATGAGCGCCCCGGCCATACCGATGGCCGCGAGCCCGAATCCGAAGTGGAAACCGAGCTCGTTCTGGGCGAGCCCGGTGGTGAGCGGGCCGACCACCGCGCCGATGTTGATGGCCATGTAGAAGTACGAGAATCCGGCGTCGCGGTAGCGGTCGTCCGTGTGCTGGTCGAGGACGAAACCGACGATCGACGTGATGTTCGTCTTGAGTGCGCCGGTGCCGAGCACGATGAGGACGAGGCCGGCGCCGAGGCCCGCGAGGCCGGGCGCGAAGGCGAGCACGACATGCCCCGTGGTGATGACGACGGCCCCGTACAGGACCATCTTCCGGGGGCTGACGAGCCGGTCACCGAGCCAGGCGCCGAGGATCTGCGACAGATAGACCGCGCCGCCGTATGCGCCGACGATGCCGGAGGCGAGGGCCGGGTCGAGGGCCAGGCCGCCCTCCCCCACCTCGTACAGCAGATAGAACGAGAGGATGCCTTGAAGTCCGTAGAACGAATAGCGCTCCCACAGTTCCGTGAAGGCCATGCTCCACAGGCCTCGCCGGAAGTCTCCCGCGGGTGGTGTCGTGGCGGGTGTCCCGGACGGCTGCTGCGATGCCGGTGTCGTGGTCGGTGTTGTTGGGGTTCTCATTCGCTGAGTCCTGCCAGTCGGGAGCCGAAACGGGCGATGAGCGAGGTGTTCTGTGAGTGCCGGCTCTCCTCCCAGCGGTCGGCGACGCCGAACAGCCGGTACATGCCGTGGACGCCGATCCAGCGCAGGGGGTCGGGCTCTCAGCGTCCAGAGTCGTGGTCGTTCCACGGCAGCCGGGTCAGCTCGGTGTCCAGGCCGGCGGCCCGGTCGAGCAGTGTGCGGGCGGCGAGCTGCGTGGCGGTCACGCCGTGTCCGGCGAAGCCGCGGACGACGCCGACGCGGGTGGCCGGGTCGAAGTAGACGCCGGCGCACCAGTCGCGCCCCTAGCCCAGGTCGAGCACCACGCGGCCGACCGCCGCACCGGTGCGCAGCCGCGCCACCGCTTCCGGCAGCTCCTCGATGCCGTACCGCTCGTGCGGGAGCGACAACTCGCCGGACGCCAGGTCGGGCAGGAGGCGTACGACGTCGGGGGCGACCTCCTTGCCGCGGCTGATCATGTTCACCGGGAGCAGGGTGACATCGGCGAGGAAGAAGTCGGCCAGATCCAGGGTGAGTTCGCGGCCCGCGGTGTAGCCGAGGAGGGCGGCGCGGCCGCGCGGACGGACCAGGGTGAGCGCGTCGCGCAGCACCGCACCGCCGACGGTGTCGATGAGCACGTCGGCCGGGCCGCCCATCACTTCCGCGCAGAGCTCGGCGGCGAGGACCGGCTTGGCGGGGGCGGGCACCTGTCCCAGCTTGGCCGGGCGGCCGACCACGCCGATCACCTCGGCGCCGGCCCGCGCGGCGAGCTGCACCACGAGGGCGCCGACCGCGCCGGACGCCCCGGTGACAAGGACCCGCTCGCCCGGCTGTACCCGGGCGATGGGGTGCACGGCGGCGAAGGCGGTCCCGACCGGTGAGAAGTAGATGGCGGCCAGGACCGGGTCGGTGCCCTCGGGCATCACCTCGACGGCGTTGTCCGGCACCAGCAGGTGCTCCGCCCAGGCCCCGTCACGGGTGAGCCCGAGCCCCTCGCCACGGACCCGGACGAGCGCGCCCTCTGGGTGCACAGCAGAGGCGAGGACGGTGCCGCTGCCCTGAGTGCCGGGCACGAACGGCCGCTCGGGCAGGATGCCGAACTGCCCGTCAAGGATGTTCAGGTCCAGATGCGCGACGGTCGCCGCCCGTGTCCGGACCAGCGTGTGGCCGGTCCGCGGCGCGGGGACCGGCCGCTCGACCAGCCGCGGCAGGGTCCCGAACTCCTCCAGGACAAGGGCCCGCGACTCCTCCGGAACGAGGGCCTGCGAGGCGGAATCGATCGTGCTCACTCGTTGTCTCCGTTCTCCCCGCGCCTCATACCTTAGCCCCGTACCTGCGCAGTACACGTACCGCTACCAGCCGCAGCACCCGGTCGTACACGAACCCGAGGACGCCGAGGGTGATGATGCCGACGAAGACCCAGTCGATGCGTCCGTAGTTGCGTGAGGTCCAGATCAGCGAGCCGAGGCCCACCTGGGAGGCGACGATCTCGGCCGAGACGATGGTGAGGAAGCTGTTGCCCATCGCGAGCCGGGCGCCGGTGACGATGTACGGGACGGTCGAGGGCAGCACGACCCGCTGCAGGATCTGCCGGCGGCTAGCGCCCAGGCTGGCGGCGGCGCGCAGCTTGGACTCGTTCACGGCCATGACGCCCGCGCTGGTGTTGAGCGTGACGATGAAGACGGCCGTGTAGAAGATCAGCACGACCTTCGACGACTCCCCGATGCCCAGCCACACCACGGCCAGGGTCACGAACGCGACCGGCGGGATGAAGCGGAAGAACTCGATGTAGGGCTCCAGGAGTTGACGGACGATCCGGATCTGGCCGACGAGCAGGCCGATCGGCGCACCGACCAGGATGCCGAGGCCCCAGCCGATCAGGATGCGGCGGCTGGAGGCGACGACGGAGTTGAACAATGTGCCGTCGCGGGCGAGTTCCTTCGCGGCCGACAGCGTCTGGGCGGGTGAGGCGAGCAGCGACGAGCCGTACTTCATGGCGAGGAGCTGCCAGATGCCGAGGCCGACGAGGACGGAGAGGGTGTAGACGGCGAGGGTGCGCAGGCCGCGTACACCGGGACGGCCCGTGGTGCCGGCCGTTGCGCGGCGCGGGGGCGCCTTCGGGTCGGCTGCGGTGAGGGTCATCGGGTTGCCTCCTCAGGGTCGAGGCCCTGGTCGCGCAGGGCCTTGCGGACCTCTTCGCCGATGTCGTCGCGCAGCTTGCGGCGCAACTCGATCGCGGCCGGGTCGGTCTCGTCGCGGGGGCGCGGCAGGTCCACCTCGTACACGGACTTGATGGCGGCCGCAGGTCCCGCGGTCATGACAGCGACCCGGTCGGCGAGCAGGATCGCCTCGTCGATGTCATGGGTGACGAAGACGACGGTGCAGCCGGACGAGCGCCAGATGCGGTCCGTCTCCTGCTGGAGCACTTGCCGGGTCTGGGCGTCCAGCGCGCCGAACGGCTCGTCCATGAGGACGACTTGTGGCTCGTTCGCGAGGACACGCGCAATCTGGACGCGCTGCCGCATTCCGCCGCTGAGCTGCCCGGGGAACCGGTCCGCGCAGTGCCGCAGGCCTACCAGTGCGAGGAACTCGTCTGCCAGGCGGGCCTGTTCGGTGCGGGAGCGGCCGCGCATCCGCGGGCCGAAGGCGACGTTCTGGCGCACGGTGGCCCAGTCGAAGAGGGCCTCGCTGCTCTGGAAGACCATGCCGAGTTCGGGTCCGGGGCCGGTGATCGGCGCACCGTCCACCGTGAGGGCGCCCTCGCTCACCGGCACGAAGCCCGCCATGGCCGAGAGGAGCGTGGACTTGCCGCAGCCGCTCGGACCGAGCAGGCAGAGGAACTCGCCGGCGGCGATGTCGAGGTCGATGCCACGGACGGCCTGGAAGGCGTCGAAGTGGATACCGACGCCTTCGGCATGCAGGGCGGCGCCACGCCCGTGGCCAATCAGCTCCGCCTCTTTCGAGGGCTGTTGGGGTTCGGTCGTCCTGGTCATCGGGCTTCCTTCCTGTGCTCGGGCAGCCAGCCGTCGAGTACGGCCCGGTTCACGTCCGGTGCGGCTTTGACCTTGCCGGTGCTCGCGTAGAACTCGGCCGTGTTCCGATAGCCCTTCAGGTCGGCGGTGGTGAAGTCGCGGACACCGAAGTCGATCTCCTTGATGGCCTTGACGGTCTGCTCGGTGGGCACCTTCGCGGCCTCCTTGGTGGCCCGGGCGGCGGCGTCCGGGTCGCGCTCGGCCTGCTTCGTCGCCTCCGTGAGGGCCGCGGCGACCTTGGCCGCCGTGTCACTGTTGGCCTTCAGCCAGGGCGAGGTGGCCAGCAGCCACTGCTGGTACGACAGTCCGTAGTCCCCGGTCGTCGCCACGACACGCGCACCCAGTTCCTCTCCCTTGGCCGGCCAGGGCTCCCACAGGACATACGCGTCTATGTCGCCCTTCTTCGTGAGGGCCGGAATCTCGGCGGGGTCGGCGGTGACGAGGTCGACCGTGGCGGGGTCGATGCCCCGCGACTCCAGGAAGCGGGTGGCGGCGAGTTCGGAGAGGCCCGGAACGACCGCCATCTTCCTTATCCGGGCAGGGGACTTCACGTGCGGGCCGAGGACGGCCTTGAGGTAGTCACCCGAGTTCTCGTACACGGCCAGCGCCCTGAGGTCCGGGTTCTGGGCGAGGACTCCGATGGTGGTGGTGTCCGAGTTGCCGGCCAGTTGCACCTGCCCGGCGGTGAGCGCGTCGACGCCCTCCCCGCCCTTCGCGAACTGGACGACATCGACGTTGACCCCGTGCTTTGCCCACAGGCCCTCGGCATCGGCGAGGAAGAAGGGCGCGAACGAGGCATCCACACCGACGGCGATCCGGACGACAGGCCCGGGGGCGCCGCCTCCCGAGCCGCCCGCCGAATCGACGGTCCCCGCCATACAGGCGGGCAGGGCGAACAGGGCCGCGACGATCGGGACGGAACGGGCCAGAGGGAATCTCGGACGTGACGCCGGCTGCATGGACACCTCGGATCGGGTCGTGTGGCGACAGATTTCGGCTGAGGGAGGCAGGGGGATGGGGTGCGGGCCCGCGAGTCGGCGAAAGCTACTGCCCCCGGGCGCCGCGTCGCACGGCCGGCGGTCTGCTGAACGGACCGGACCGCGGCGGTGGAGGTCCGGCCCCCGGGGCGGGTGTCCCGCCTGGTGGACCGACCCGGTTGAGCGGGCGGACGGGCGTTCGTACGCTCCGTCGATCCCCGGGCACGATCGGCAAGGAGCCTCGCATGACTGAACAGCCGACTGAACAGTTCACGTCCGACGAGCCGCCGTCGGTGCGACGCGTCGTTCTCGCGTCCGTGGCCGGCAACATGCTCGAGTGGTACGACTTCTTCCTCTACACCACGGCCGCGGCGATGGTTCTCGGCTCGGTCTTCTTCCCTTCGGACGGGAACCCGCTGCTCGGCACGATCGCGGCCCTGGCGGGGCATGCCGTCGGGTTCGCGGCGCGGCCCATCGGGGGCCTGGTGTTCGGGCACATCGGCGACCGGCGGGGGCGCAAGGCGGCGCTGCTGTCGACGATCTCCCTGATGGGCGGCGCCACGTTCTGCATGGGGCTGCTCCCGTCGTACGCGACTGCGGGCATCCTCTCGCCGCTGCTGCTGGTACTGCTTCGCATCCTGCAGGGCGCCGCGGCCGGCGGTGAGTGGGGCGGCGGGGTACTGATCATCACCGAGAACGTGCCGGCGAACCGCCGCGGTTTTCTCGCCTCGTTCAGCTCGTGCGGCATGGGACTCGGCTTCGTCCTGTCGTCGCTGGCGCTATGGCTGGCCGAGCGGGCGACCGGCGACGCGTTCACCGCGTGGGGCTGGCGGCTGCCGTTCCTGGCGAGCGGCGTGATCTTCGTCGTGGGCCTCTACATCCGGCGCAACCTCGGTGAGACGGCGGGCTTCGAGGAGAAGAAGGTGCACGAGGCGCGTTCGCCCCTGCGCGAGGTGCTGCGGCGTCACCCGCGCCAGATCCTGTTCGCCATGGCCCTGCGCTTCGCGGACAGCGGCGCCAGCTACATCTTCATGTCGTTCTCGCTCGTCTACGGGGCATACATCGGGATCTCCTCGACCGTGCTGCTGTGGGCGGGAATCACCGGGATGCTGGTGGACTCGGTGATGATGGTCGTCTTCGGCAGGCTCTCCGACCGGGTGGGCAGGCGGCCCGTCTATCTCGGCGGAGCCATCGGCATCATGGTCTGGGCGGCCCCCTTTTTCCTGCTCATGGACACCGGGGAAACGGCCGCGGTGTGCCTGGCCTTCATCGTCGGGCACATCGCTATCGCCGCGATGATCGGGGTCCAGCCGTCGTACTTCTCCGAGCTGTTCAGCACCCGTACCCGCTACTCCGGGATGGCGATCGGCCACGAGCTGTCCTCCGCGGTGGCCGGTGGCCTGTCCCCGGTGGCCGCCACGGCGCTGCTCGCCGCCACCGGGCACTTTCTGCCGGTGGCCCTGCTCACTGTCGGGATGGCGCTGGTCACGACTCTGGCTCTGGTCTTCGCCGGGGTCGGCCGGGCACAGGAGACGGAACCCGTCGCGCCCGCGCACGACGTCGCCACACCTGTTGCCTGATCTTTACACCGGGGTCCCTCTATGCAACACGGCCTTGTTGCACTTCAAATGGCATTTGCCGCCATTCGAAGGACGAGAGGACGCCGATGGAGACGTACGCCGACCAGGACACCGCCACGAGCGATCTGCTGCCCAACTCCGTCCTCGGGAAGGCGCAGCTGCTGCTCGCCGCCTTCGAGTCGGGTGCGGTGCGGCTGCGCCTGAGTGAGCTGAGCCGCCGCTCGGGCGTGCCGAAGGCGTCGGCGTACCGGCTGGCGCAGGAGTTGGTGCGGTGGGGTCTGCTCGACCGGCACGAGGAGACGTACCAGCTCGGTATGCGGCTCTTCCATCTCGGGCAGCGGGTGCCGGCCTCCGCGGTGCTGCGGTCCGTCGCGCACCCGCTGCTCACCGATCTGTTCACCCGCACCCGCACCACGATCCATCTCGCGGTGCTCGACGACGCCCATGTGCTGTTCCTGGAGAAGATCGCCGGCGAGGCGAACGTGCTGACGCATTCGCAGGTCGGCGGCAGACTGCCGGCGTCGTGCACGGCCACCGGGAAGGTGCTGCTCGCCACGGTGACGGGCGCGCGAGAGTACTCCGCCGGCGCGGACCTCGCGGTTCTCACCGAGCAGTCCGTGCGTTCCCCCGACGTACTGAGGCGCCAGTTGCTCATCGTGCGGCAGCAGGGGTACGCCCATGAGGTCGGCGAGGTCCGGCCCGGCTATGCCTCTCTCGCGGTGCCCGTGGCGGGGCCGGGCGCGACGACGTGTGCGGCCCTGTCGACGACGGCCCCGATCTCCGAGGTGTCCGTCGAGCGGCTGCTGCCCGCGCTGCGCACCACGGCGTCCCGTATCACCCGGGCGCTGGAGGCCGCCGCGATGCCGGGAGTTCACTGAGCGGAACAGGCCGGTGGCCGCCCTGCCCCGGGGAGGTGATCGTGAGGCTCCGCTCACACAACGTTGGGGAGGAGCCGTGGTGGGAACAGCAGCAGACCCGTCGCCGCTGCGCGTACTCGATCTGACCGATGAACTGGCCTACCAGGGCGCCCGGTTGCTCGTGGGCCTGGGCGCCGATGTCGTACGGATCGAGTCCGGCGCGGAGCTGGACGCCGCGGCCAGGGCCCACTGGCACGCCGGGAAGCGCTGGGTGCGGGTCCCAGACGACGCGGCACTCGACGAGCTGGCGCGGGGCGCCGACGTCGTCCTGGAGAGCGGGCCCGCGGCGCGACTGCGCGGGGTACGGGCCGAGGACGGTACGTCGCGGTGGCCGCATGCGGTGCATGTGGTGGTGACGCCGTTCGGCCTGACCGGGCCGCGGCGCGACTGGCTCGGCGACGATCTGGTGCTCGCTTCGGCGGGCGGAATGACGTGGATGGGCGGCCGGTCCGACGGGCAGCCGAAGCCCCCGCCCCGCGAGCAGGCCCTGCAGACGGCCGGGGCGCACGCGGCGATCGGGGCGCTGCTCGGCGTGGTGGCCGGTACGCCTCAACTGGTCGATGTCTCCGTTCAGGAGGCCGTCGCCGCCACGCTGGAGACCGGCGCCCTCGCCTGGATCCACGCGGGCCGCCACCCGGTGCGCAACGGCGGCGTGTACGAGCATGTCGCCCATCGGATCTTCGAGGCTGCCGACGGGTATGTCGCCGGTGGCTACTCGGGCAGCAACCGCATGTGGACCGATCTGCTGGCGTGGATGGCGGAGCGCGGCGAGGCCGGGGACCTGGTCGAGGAGCGGTGGAACGACGCCGTGTTCCGCTGGCGGCAGCGGCCCCATGTCGACGAATTGGTACAGCGGTTCGCGAAGAAGTGGCCCGCCGCCGAGCTGGCCGAGGAGGCCCGGGCACGCGCCCTGCCCTGGGCCGAGGTGGTGACGCCGGACCGGCTCACGGACAACCCGCAGCTGCGCGATCGAGGTTCCCTCGTCACGGTCACCGGCGACGCGCTGCCTCGGGGCGGCGTGCAGAACGTCGGCTTCCCGTGGACCCCGCTGCCGCGCCCGCTCGTGCTCGACGAGCTGCACGAGGCGCCGCAGCCCGAGCGGCCTGAGCAGCCCGAGCGGCCCTGGCGGTCGGCGGCACCGCGCGGACTGCGCTCCGAAGGCACCAAGTCCCGTGCCCTGGAGGGGATCCGGGTCCTCGACCTGACCTGGGTGCTTGCGGGCCCGTACGTCACCAAGCAGCTCGGCGAGCACGGCGCGGACATCGTCAAGGTCGAGTCGAAGCACCGGCAGGACCCGACGCGGTTCGCCCCGTCGATGCATCTGCGGCCGGGCACCGACCCCGACGGCAGTGGCTACTTCCTCAACTTCAACCGCAACAAGCGCAGCGTCGCTCTGAACCTGCGCACCGGCGAAGGACAGCGTCTGCTACGGGAATTGGTGCCGCACTGCGATGTCGTCGTGGAGAACTTCAGCCCGGGGGTGCTGGCCCGCTGGGGCATGGACCACGCGTCGCTGCGCGCACTCAATCCGGACGTGATCCTGGTGTCGATGGCGGGTGTCGGGCAGACCGGGCCGTGGCGCAAGGCGGTGACGTTCGCGGACACTTTGGCGGCCATGTCCGGACTGTCCAGCGAGACCCGTGACCCGGGCGGCCCGCCGCAGGGCCTCACGTTCGGGCTCGGCGACATGGTCGCGGCCAACGCCGCCGTCCTCGCCACCCTGTTCCTGATCGCGCGCGGCAGCGGCGGGCACGTCGACCTGTCACAGCTGGAGGCGATGGCCGCGACGATGGGGCCTGCCGCGCTGGAGCCGGTTCTGGGGGCGGGACTGCCGGAGCCGCGGACCGGCGCGCACCCCAACCGGTCGCCGCACGCCGTGCCGCACGGGGTGTATCCGGCGGCTGGGGACGACCGGTGGGTGGCGGTCGCCGTGACGGACGACGCGCACTGGCGCGCGTTGACCGGCCTCATCGAACTCCCTTGCACCGACGGCGACTTGGCGGTACGTCGCGTTCACGAGGACGACATCGACGCGGCGCTCGCCGCCTGGACGCGGGGCCACGACGCGCACCGCCTCGCGGCGCTGCTGCAGGGCGCGGGCGTGCCCGCGGCCGTCGTCGCGACCGGGCAGGACCTGGTCGAGGCCGACGAACACCTCGCCGCCCGCGGCTTCTATCCCGTACTCGAGCACCCCGTCGCCGGGCCGGTACCGCACGAGGGCATCGTCCCGCGCCTCGCCGGGACACCCGGGGCGCTGACCGCTCCCGCGCCGCTCCTCGGGCAGCACACCCGCGAGGTCCTCACGGAGCTGCTCGGCCTCGACGAGGAGCGCCTTGACGCGCTGACGGCGGACGGGGTCACGGAATGACGCGGCCCAGAGCCGCGGACAAGCCGTGACCGACTCCCTCTGGCCGGTTCCCCGTGACCAGTCCCCTAGACCGTACGATCCAGGAGAACACCCCATGACGGCAACGGCACCCTCCGTCCTCCACGTCACCCACGACGGCGCGGTGGCCACGATCCGCGTCGACCGGCCGAAGGCGAACGCCGTGAACCCGGCGATGATCGAGGAATTCCTCACGGTCCTCGCTCCCCTCGCGGCCGACCCCGAGGTCCGCTGCATCGTCATCACCGGCACCGGCCGGTTCTTCATCGCCGGCGCGGACATCGCCGTGATGCGTGACCTGTCGGCCGGCAACCAGGCGAAGATGCGCCGCTGGATCGATGTCCAGCGGGTCATCGAGCAGGCGCCGAAGCCGGTGGTCGCCGCGATCAACGGGCATGCCCTCGGCGGCGGTGCCGAGCTGTCGCTCGCCTGCGACCTGCGGATCACGTCCGCGGACGCCACGTTCGGGTTCCCGGAAATCAGGCTCGGCCTTTTCCCCGGGGCCGGCGGAAGCCAGCGGCTGCCGCGGCTCGTGGGGCCGCATCTGGCGAAGCGGCTGATGATCGAAGGTGAACGCCTCGCCTCGGGGCGGGCGTTGGAACTCGGCCTGGTCGATCTCGTGGCGGAGCCCGACGACTTCGACGCCGTCGTCACCGAGCAGGCCCAGCGGCTCGCCGCCCGTCCGACGGCCGCGATCGCGCTCCTGAAGCGGGTCGTGGACGAGGGGTACGGGCTCCCGGTCGAACAGGCCCTGGCGCGCGAGGAGAAGGGCGTGGCGGATCTGACCCGGACCGCCGACGCGGCGGAGGGCCTCCAGGCGTTCCTCGACAAGCGGGAGGCGGTGTTCACCGGCCGGTGACGCCCGGGGGGCGGTCCGGTCAACGGACCGACCACGTTGGCCGGTTGACGGTGAGTGCGCACCCTCACCGTATGACACCCACGACGTCCACCTCCCCCACGACCACCGCCGGCCCCGTCCTCGTCACCGGCGGCACCAGCGGCATCGGCCTCGCCGTCGCGGAAGCCGTCGCCCGCAGCGGCCGGCCCCCCGTGGTCATCGGGCGGACGGCCGACCGCTGCCACGCCGCCGAGATCGGCCTGAAAGCCACCGGCGGCCCGCACCTGGCCATCGTCGCGGACACCACCGACCCGGACGCCCTCGCGGCGGTCGTCGCCCGGGCCGCCGACCGCTGGGGCCCGGTCACCGGACTCGTCACGTGCGCGGGCCGCCTCGCCCGCGGCTCCGTCCTGGACCTGCCGACCGCCGAACTGCGCGCGGCACTGGAGACGAACGTCGTCGGCACCTGGCTGGCGATCCGCGCCGTCCTGCCGGGCATGCTGGACGCCGGTTTCGGCCGGATCGTCACGGTCGGCTCCGTCCTCGGTTCGACCGGCGCCCCCGAGCGGGCCGGATACGCCGCCACGAAGGGCGCGGTCGCCTCCCTCACCCGTAGCGCGGCGCTCGAACTCGCCGACACCGGAGTGACCGTCAACTGCGTGGCCCCCGGCCCGGTCCGCACCCCCATGAACGCGGATAACACCGACGAAGCCGCCGACGCCGCTTTCACCGCCAAGGTCCCGCTCGGCCGCTGGGGCCGGCCCGAGGACATCGCGCACGCCGTCCTCCCGCTGCTCGCGCCCGGCTCCGCCTTCACGACCGGCACCGTCGTCCACGTCGACGGCGGATACACCGCCCAGTGACCCCGGTTCGCTGAGCGGACCGCGGCGCTGGGCCGAAGGCGGCCACGGTGATGGGCTCGACCCCGCAGCACCCGGCAACGTAGGGAAGGACGCACATGTCAGCAGCACCGGAGAGCCACTACGCGGACGGCGCGGGGGTCCGCTACCACTACCACGACCTCGGCTCCGGACCGGACACCGTCTTCCTGCACGGCGGTGGCCCCGGGTGCACCGCGTGGAGCGACTTCGGGCCCGTCGCCCCGCTGTTCGCGGCCGACCGGCGCTGTCTGCTCGTCGACATCCACCAGTACGGCCGGTCGGAGAAGTCCCGGATCGAGGGGCCGATGTGGGATCACCACGCGGCCAAGACGGTCGGCCTCCTGGACACCCTCGGTGTGGACCGCGCCGACTTCGTGTGCAACTCCTGGGGCGGCACCATCGCGCTCAACCTGGCCGCGAAGTTCCCGGACCGGGTCCGCTCCCTCGTGATCACGGGCTCCATGCCGGTCTTCTACGGGCCGCTCGCCCCGCTCCCGGAGAACGGCCACCGCGGCCGCACCGCCCGCGACGTGTACTACGGCGGCGAGGGCCCGACCCGGGAGAAGATGCGGCAGCTGATCACGAAGCTCGAGTGGTACGACGGCGAGAAACTCCCCGAGGAGACCCTCACCCTGCGCTACGAGCAGAGCCTCGACGAGGGCGAGCGCGCGCTCGCCGCGATGTCGGACTCGCCGCGCGGCGACTGGCAGGACCTGACCGACGAGCTCGGCCGGATCCAGGCGCCGACGCTGTTCATGTGGGGCATGCAGGACGCGTTCCTCACGCCGGACTACCCGCTGATGCTCGCGCGCATGGTCCCGAGCGGAAGCCTCCATGTGATGGACCACGCCTCGCACCACCTCCAGGAGGAGCGTCCCGAGGCGTACCACTCGGTGGTCTCCGGCTTCCTCTGCGCGCACTGACCCACCACACCACCGCACCGCACCCCCTTCTCTCTCCCGCTCAACTCCCGAACGGAGCAACCCCCGTGACCATCTGGACCGAGATCAGCCCGACGCCGTTCCGCGTCGAGTACGTCGATGCCGCCGGCGTGCCCACCCGCACCCTGCGCGCGGGCGACCCGGCCGCACAGGCCGTCGTCTTCCTGCACGGCACGAGCGGTCACCTGGAGGCGTTCGCGCGCAACATCACCGCGCACGCCGCGTACGACCTGCACGCCATCGACATGCTCGGCCACGGCTACACCGGCAAGCCCGACCACCCGTACGAGATCGCCGATTATGTCGCCCATCTCATCGCCTACTTCGACGCGGTCGGCATCGACAGCGCCCACATCGTCGGCGAGTCCCTCGGCGGCTGGGTCGGCGCCCGCGCCGCCCTCGACCACCCCGAGCGCATCCGCAGCATCCAACTCCTGTGCTCCGGTGGCACGGTGGCCAATCCCGAGGTCATGAACCGCATCCGTACCAGCACCAGGAACGCCGTCGAGAACGACGACATCGAGCTGACCCGCAAGCGCATGCGGCTGCTGATGGCGGACGACGAGGACGCCACGGAGGAGCTGGTCGAGGTCCGGCACGCGATCTACCACACGCCTGAGTTCGTGGCCGGCGTCGACAACCTGCTCTCCCTCCAGGACATGGAGCGCCGTCAGCGCAACCTGCTGCGGCCCGAGCACCTGGCCCAGATCACGCAGCCGACGCTGATCGTGTGGGGCCGGCAGAACCCGTTCGGTGAGACACCCGAGGCGACCGCGATCCACCAGGCCGTCCCCGGCTCACAGTTGGAGCTGCTCGACGACTGCGGTCACTGGCCACAGCACGAGCAGGCCGAGCGCTTCAACGCCCTCAGCCTCGACTTCCTGCGCAAGGCGGCCGCGTGATGCGTGCGGCACGGATCCACGCGTGGGGCACGGCGCCGGTCGTCGAGGAGGTACCCGAGCCGGTGCGCGGCGAGGGCGAGGTGCTCGTCCAGGTGGAGGCGGGCGGCATCGGTCACCTCGATGCCACCATCGCCTCCGGCGAGTTCGCGATGAAGCCGACCCCGCCCTACATCGGCGGGGTCGAGGGCGCGGGCACGGTCCTGGAGGCCGATGCCGACTCCGGCCTGGCGCCGGGTACCCAGGTCGTCCTGCGCGGCACCGGTCTCGGCATGCTGCGGGACGGTACGTGGACGGAGCGAGTCAGCGTGCGCCGCAAGGCGGTCACCCCGCTGGAGGCTCCCCTCGAACCGGCCGTGGCGGCGAGCTTCTTCGTGCCCGCGACGACGGCGTACGTGGCGCTGCACGATGTCGGACGGGTCGAGAAGGGCGAAGAGGTCATCGTCGTCGGCGCGGCCGGCGCGGTCGGCGCGATGGTCGCGCAGCAGGCGCTCGCGGCGGGGGCGCGGGTGACCGGCGTGGTCGGCCGGGCCGATCAGCTGGCCGATGTTCCCGAGGGAGTCGAGGCGGTGCAGCTCACCGACGCGGAGGCCCTCGGAAAGGACCGCGCGGCCTCCCTCCTCGTCGACACCCTCGGCGGCGAGGGCCTGCTCGGCCGCAGCCGGTGGGTGCGGCAGGGCGGGCGCGCGGTCGTCATCGGGTACGTGGCGGGCCCTCGGGTCGAACTCGACCTGCCGAGCTGGCTGTTGGACGAGGTCGCGCTGCTGCCGGTCAACATGATCCGCGCGGAACGCCGGGCCCGCGAGGTGTCGCCCGACCTGGTGCGCCGCCTGTCGCAGGGTGAACTGACCCTGGCGGTGGAGAAGTTCGCACTGGACGACATCCCTTCGGCCCTGGACGCGCTCAAGGCGGGCCGTGTGAGGGGCAGGGCAGTGGCCCTGCCGAGCTAGTCGGAGCCGGTTCCCCCGCGCCCTGCCAGGGGCGCGGGGCTGTGTCGATGGGCGGCTCCGCCGCGTGAGCGCGAACAACCACGACGCCGCCTCACCCGGCAACGAATCCCCCGAGCCCTCACCCGAACCGATCGAACGTCCCCCCGCTCACGCCCCGCTCCCGCAACACCCCCTTGCGCACCTTCCCGGTCTCCGTCAGTGGCAGCTCCCCCACCACATCCACGAACCGCGGCACCGCGAACCCCGGCAGCTCGGCCACACAGTGCCGCACCACGTCCGCCGGCTCCAGGACGGAGTCCACCGGCACCACGGCCACCATCACCTCGTCCTCGGCGAGTTCCGAGGCCACCGGGAACGCCGCCACCGCCGCGACCCCCGGATGAGCCAGGACCGCGGCCTCGACCTCGTACGAGGAGATGTTCTCGCCGCGCCGCCGGATGCAGTCCTTGACGCGGTCGACGAACCGGAACCAGCCGTCGGGCTCCCGGACCACCCGGTCCCCGGTCCGCCGCCAGGCGCCCGGCGGTTCCTCGTCGCATCCCACGTAGCCGGTGGCGAAGGCGAAGGATTGCTCGGCGCGCACCATGAGCTCGCCGGGCACGCCGTCCGGCACGGCGGCCGACGCCGTGTCGACGACCCGCGCCCCGAAGCCGTCCCGCACCTTCCCCATGTACCCGGGCCGAACATCATCCGGGGTGTGCCCGATGACGAGATTGGTCTCGGTCGAGCCGAACCCGTCCACGAGCCCGACCCCGAACCGCTCCCGGAACGGCACCCACAACTCCCCCGGCGTGGCCGGCGCGAGAGCCCGCCACGCCCGATGCGCGCGGTCCCCGGGGCCCGCCGCCTGCGCGAGCAGCATCGGCACCATGGCCCCCAGCAGATACACGCACGTCGCATCGGCAGCCGCCACCCGTGCCCAGTACCGCGAGGCGGAGAACCGCCCGTCCACGACGACCGTCGCCCCCACTGTCATGGCCTGCGCCAAGCAGTTCAGTGCGTTCGTGTGGAAGAGCGGCAGGCACGTGTAGAGCGTGTCTTCGGCGCCGATCCGCAGCGCGTCGGAGACGTTCCGCCCCCACCACACGAACTGGGCCTGCGGACAGCGCACACCGCGCGAGGGTCCGGTGGTGCCCGAGGTGAAGAGAATCGCGGCGGTGTCCCCGGGCAGCGACGGAAATGCGTCGGCCTCGGCCGCCGCGAAGGGCACCGGCGCGTCCCGCGCGCCGACCGTCCACACCCGCCCGGTGTAGCCGACCTCCGCCACCCGACCAGCCAACTCCTCCTCGGCATAAAGGCATTGTGGCTGAGCGACGCTCAGTGCATGCCGCAGCAGCCGCCCGTGCAGTGCCGTGTTCAGCGGCACCACGACCGCGCCCAGCCAGGCACAGCCGAGGACGAGGTCGACCAGCTCCACCCGGTTGGACATCAGCGCGGCCACCCGGTCGCCGGGGCGGACGCCCCGCGCGGCGAGTGCGCCCGCCATCGTGGCCGCGGCCGACCGCGTCTGCTCGTACGTCCGCCGGACGGAGTCCATGCGCAGGAAGGTCCGGTCGCCGAAACGGTCGGCTGCAGCGTCGACGAGGCCGGGAAGCGTCATGCCGTTCATGGGCGGATGGTGTCCGCCGTCCATTCCGCGTTCAAGAGCACTGGTTCGCTGACCGGTCCGTGCGGGGACCGGTCCGTTCACCGGAACAGGCCCATAGGCGGGATCGGGTGCCGCGCCGGATGCTCGTGCCGCACACCGACAGGAGCACCGGAGCAGGAGGCCAGGGCAGGATGACGACGAGCGACGAAGCACCGGCTCGCGGGAAAGCCGAAGCAGCCGCGCCGGCGCGCCCGCGGCGCGCGGCAGGCGACAAGATGGGCCGTCAGGACTGGTCCTCGTGGCCGCACTATGACAAGGCGGCGTCCGGCTTCCGCGGCTACTGGTACCCGGTGACATGGTCGAGCCACATCACCGACGACCCGGAGCCGTTCACGATCTGCGGCGAGAAAATCACGCTGATCCGCGACAACGGCACGGCGTACGCGCTGCACAACCGCTGTCCGCACCGCGGCGTCCCGTTGTCCGAGGGCAACCAGCAGTTCCCCGGCACGGTCAGCTGCCCCTACCACGGCTGGACCTTCGACCTGCCCACCGGCAAGCTTTCCGCGGTCATCACGGACGGCCCCGGCTGTCGGCTCACCGGCAAGCTGGGGGTGCGTACGTATCAGGTCGAGGAGCGCCTCGGCATGGTGTGGGTGTACATCCCCGTCGCCGACGAGGAGCCGCACCCGATCGACGAGCAGCTGCCCGAGGAACTGGTCGACAATGCGTTCGTGATGGGCGGCCGGATCGAGCCGCGCGGCGGCAACTGGCGGTTCGCCTGCGAGAACGGATTCGACGAAGGCCACGCCAAGTACCTGCACCGCACCGCCCTTTGGCGTCTCTTCAAGCCGATGCCGACGTGGAACACCACCCGGATCGTGCCCAAGGACCGGTGGATCTTCCGGGTGCAGGACGAGGTGCACTGGGAGGCGGACTTCCCGGGCGTGGGCCACTGGTCCAACAAGCGCTGGTGGAAGAAGCAGCCGCCGAAGGAGACCTTCAACATCGGCAACACCGGCGCTGCCGACGCGATCGACCCGGTCATCGAGGCACAGGACTTCCCCGGTTTCGCGTCGCTGTCGATGCCGGGCGTGCTGCGGATCGCGTACCCGAAGTTCATCCACTACGAGTTCTACGTGCCGGTCGACGACGACAACCACCGCTATGTCGGCGTCATGGTCAACTTCACCCAGGGCTGGGAGACGCTGCGCTTCTACGGCAAGTACCTGGGGGCGATCCGCTGGCTGTTCCACGGCCAGTTCTCCGGTCAGGACGCGTGGATGGTCGATGTGACCGACGCGCCGCCGGAGAAGCTCTACCGCCCCGATGTCTCGCTCACCGCCTGGCGCAATCTCAGCGAGGACGAGTACGGCAAGAAGCTGGCCGCCACCGGATCCCTCACTCAGCAGAAGGAGGCCTGACCATGGCCCGCACCCTGTTCAAGCTGCTGGTCGGGGCCGCCGTCGCCGTGGCACTCCCCCGTGTGAAGCGGCGCATCGCGCAGACCACCATGACCCAGGTCCACCGGGTGAACCAGTGAGCGCCCAAGAACTCGATGGCCTCGACGAGCAACGCCGGGCCTGGACCGAGGAGGCGTGGGGGCATGTCACGGCCGAGCGGTTGCGCGAACTGATCGTGGGGCTGGTCGGCGTGGCGAGCCCGACGGGTGACGAGCGGCCGCTGGCCGAGCACATCGCCGCCTCGCTCGCCGGCGTCGGCCTGCGCGCCACCGCGCAGCCGATCGACGACCGCCAGGCCAACGCCTGGGCCCGTCTCGAAGGCGACGGCACCG
Organism: Streptomyces sp. NBC_00009; assembly: GCF_045040855.1. NCBI lineage: Bacteria > Bacillati > Actinomycetota > Actinomycetes > Kitasatosporales > Streptomycetaceae > Streptomyces > Streptomyces sp. NBC_00009. Next base: position 7,558,538 of record NZ_CP108312.1, on the reverse strand, counting down.
GGCCCGACCTGATGCTCTACGCGCCCATCGACACCCTCACGGTGGGCGAGGAGAGTGAGGACGTGCCGTGGATCGGGCCTCAGCTGCGCGAGGACATGCAGCCGCGGGCGACCGTCTACGACGATCTGGTGACCGGCCTCGGCGCCTCTAACCCGAAGGGCCACGCGGCCTGCGTGATGATGGCGGCCGAGGCGATCGCGCTCGCCGGGATTCCGCTGACCGGGGATCTGGTGGCGGCGTTCGGCGCGGGCGGCATGCCCACGAACGCCCGGCCCGGCAGTGCACGCGCCAACACCGGTCAGGGCGTGGGCTGTTCGTTCCTCCTGGAGCAAGGCGTGTGGACCGACTACGCGGTCATCGCCAAGCCCGGCTGGACGGTGTCCTGGGACGAGGTCGGGCTCGCATGGTTCGAGGTCACCGTGCACGGCACCCACACCTACGTGGGCTCGCGCCACCGACTCCCGTACGACAACGCGATCGCCCGCGCCGGCGATGTCGTACGGCACCTGGAGGAGTGGTTCGTGGAGTACGCCGAGCGGCACACGGACGGGACGGTCGCCCCGCAGGGCATCGTGTCGTCGGTGCGGGGCGGCTGGCCGCGGATGGCCGCGGTCACCCCGGCCGCCTGTACCCTGCGGGTCGATCTGCGGATCTCCCCGGACACGACGCCGATGCAGGCCAAGCGCGAATTCGCCGCTGCTGTCGAGGAGTTGAAGCGCAAGCTGCCGGGTCTCGACGCCTCGGTGGAGATGATTCTGGCGATTCCCGGCACCGCCACCAGCCGCGAGAGCTGGATCTACCGCAGTGCGGCGGGCGCCTGGGAGGCGTTCGAGGGCAGGCCGCACGAGCCGATCCGCGGCAACAGTGGCGCGACCGACGCGAACATCCTGCGCGGACGGGGTATCCCGACCGTGCGAGTCGGCATGCCGAAGGTGTCCGGCGAGCAGGCGCCGTTCGACATCGACTTCGCGCGCGGCATGAACACCGTGTCCGTACGGGAGATGGAGCGGCTCACCCGCCATCTGATCCGCACGGCCGTCGACACCGTGACCCGCTCCCGCGAGGAACTGGAGCCGGAGCTGGAAGGAGCAAGGGCGTGACCGAGATCGTGCTGGGCGTGGGAGCCTCCCACAGCACCCTGATGAACACCCACTGGGACCAGACGTTCCACAAGGACCGTGCCGAACGGTTCCGTGCCGCGCTCGGCGAGGCCCGCGAGGCGATCGCGAAGACGCGCCCGGACACCGTCGTCCTCGTCGGCTCGAATCACTTCCGCGGGTTCTGGCTCGACCTCATCCCGGCGTTCACCCTCGGCGTCGGCGAGTGCATGGCGAGCGGCGAGTCCGGTACGCCGAAGGGGCCGCAGGCCGTGGATGTCCCGCTGGCCCGGCACCTCGCCAACTCCCTTGTGGAGGGCGGGCGTTTCGATGTGGCGTTCTCGGCGAAGTTGCAGATCGACCACGGGCAGTCGCATGCGATCCAGTACCTCCTTGACGGCCTGGACGTGGAGTTCGTGCCGCTGGTCGTGAACGTCTTCGCGCATCCGCTGCCGACGCTGGAGCGCTGCGAACAGCTGGGCCGCGCGATCCGTGAGGCGGTACTCGCCTTCCCGGGCGACCGCCGGGTCGCGGTGGTCGGCTCGGGCGGCCTCTCGCATCGGCTGCCCTGGCCGGACTGGCGTGAACCACACGGCGAGGACGAGGAGTTCATGGTCGGCGCCTGGCTCAACGGCCGGGACAACTGGCAGGACTACGACGCCCGCCGCCGCGAGATCATCCGTGCCGCCGAGGCCGCCCTCAACCCGGAGTTCGACGAGGAGGTCCTGGCGCTGATCGAGCGGGGCGAAGCCCACCGTCTGACCGCCTACAGCACCGAGGAGTTGGAGAAGGTGGCGGGCAACGGCGCGCAGGAGCTGCGCACTTGGCTGCTCATGGCGGCCGCGCTCGACCACACGCCCGGGCGGCGGCTCGCCTATGAGCCGATGCCGGAGTGGCTGACCGGGATGGGGGTCGCGGTCCTGGATCCAGGGGCGCCGGACCCCGGGCCGCGGCCATGAGTCTCCCGGCGGAGGCACCAGCGGCTGCCGCGCGGGGCCTCGCCCTCGGTCCCAGGCCGGCCGGCCCCGACCCCGCTGCCGACACCGCCGCCGAGGCGATGAACTCCGTTCTGGGAAAGGTCCGTCCGATCCTGGAGGCGTTCACCGCGGACGACGGCGCGCTGCCGCTCGCGGAACTGGTGCGCCGCTCGGGCGTGGCCAAGGCGACGGTGCACCGGCTGGCCCAGGAGCTGGTCGCCTGGGGCCTGTTGGAGCGGGAGGGCTGCGACTACCGTCTCGGGCTGCGCCTGTTCGAGTTGGGACAGCGGGTGCACCGGCAGCGGATCCTGCGCGAGGCCGTGCAGCCGTACATGGAGGATCTGCTCCTGATCACCCGGGAGACCATCCACTTCGCGATCCACGACAGCCTGGACGTCGTGTACCTGGACAAGATCTTTCCGCATCGCGGGCTCAACGCGGAGTCGCGGGTGGCGGGCCGGCTCCCGCTGTACTGCACGGGGACGGGCAAGGCGATCCTGGCGCACTCGCCGCCGTCGCTCTTCGTCGATGTCGTACGCGCCGGACTCAAGCCGCTCACCCGGCACACGGTCGTCTCCCCCGGCCGGCTGCGCGCGCAGCTCGACCGGATCCGGGTGGAGGGCATCGCCCTGGAGACGGAGGAGATCCGGCTCGGCTACGCGAGTCTCGCGGTACCCGTCTTCGCCCAGCGCACCGGCAGCCTCGTCGGCGCGCTGTCCGTCACCGCGCCGACGTACCGGATGGACGCGGGAGGTCACGCGGCGGCACTGCGGACCGCTGCGCTGGGGATCGGGCGCTCGCTCACGTAGGCCTGCCGAAGAACGACGCTGCGGGGCCCGCCATTTGGCGGGCCCCTTCCGCTGTACGGCTGCCCGGAAAAGTGCTGTTGGGCGGCGTCCTGCTCAGCGGAACAACTCCGTAGGCCGGTCCCGGGCGGTGTTCCTACGCTCAGCGACCATGAGCCAACTCCCCGACGGAATCGTCGACTCCGACGTCCTGATCATCGGCGCCGGTCCGGCCGGCCTCTACGGCGCGTACTACGCGGGGTTCCGCGGCCTGAGCGTCGCCGTCATGGACGTGCTGCCCCAACTCGGCGGTCAGATCAGCGCGATGTACCCGGAGAAGCCGATCTTCGACATCGCCGGGTTCCTGTCCGTGCGCGGCCGCGACCTGGTGGACGGCCTGGTCGCGCAGGCCGAGCCGTACGCGCCCCGCTATCTCCTCGGCCACCGCGCCGCCGAGTTGTCGTACGACCCCGAGGACGGCCGCCCCGTCGTGCGCAGTGACCAGGGGGCGACGGTTCGGGCGGGGGCCGTCGTGATCACGGGCGGGGTGGGCACGTTCACCCCGCGGCCGCTGCCCGCCGGCGAGGAGTTCCTCGGGCGCGGCCTGGAGTACTTCGTGCCGGATCCGGCCGCGCACACGGGCAAGGACGTGGTGGTCGTCGGCGGCGGCGACAGCGCCTTCGACTGGGCCGCGACCCTGGCGCCGCTCGCCGGCTCCGTCACCCTGGTCCACCGTACGGCCCGCTTCCGGGCGCACGCGGCGAGCGTGGAGAAGGTCCGCTCGCTCGGCGTCGAGCTGATCACGGATTGCGAGGTGAGCGCCCTGCGCGGGTCAACTCGCCTGCAAGAGGCGGAAGTTCGTCACCGTACGACGAAGGAGACCCGCCTCGTCCCGGCCGACACGGTCGTCGCGGCGCTCGGCTTCCTCGCCGATCTCGGGCCACTGCAGCACTGGGGCCTGGATCTGGCGGCCCGGCGGATCACCGTCGACACGCGGATGGCGACGAACCTGCCCCGGGTGTTCGCCGCGGGCGACATCACGGACTACCCCGGCAAGGTCCGTCTCATCTCGGTCGGCTTCGGCGAGGCCGCCACCGCGGTCAACAACGCGGCCACCGTCATCGACCCGGAGGCCGCCCTGTTCCCCGGGCACTCCACCGAGAAGGAGCACTGAGAGTCATGGCGTACGTCATCGGCGCGTCCTGCGTCGACATCATGGACCGGTCCTGCATGGAGGAGTGCCCGGTCGACTGCATCTACGAGGGTGAGCGCAAGCTCTACATCAACCCGGCGGAGTGCATCGACTGCGGGGCCTGCGAAGTGGCCTGCCCCGAGCAGGCGATCACCGTCGACCGCAAGGCCGACCCCGACTTCCGCGCCGACAACCGCCGCTTCTTCGACGAACCGCTGCCGGGCCGCGAGACACCGCTCGGCGCCCCGGGCGGGGCCACGGGTCTGGGCCCGGTCGGCGTCGACACGGCGCTGGTGAGCGGGCGATGAGCGGCGCGGTGCAGCCACCGCTGCGGGTCGGGATCCGTATCCCGCCGTGCGAGCGCGCCGACCGCATCGTCGAGACGGTACGGCGGGCCGAGGAGCTCGGGTTCAGTGACGCCTGGTTCCCGGACTCGCAGTTGCTGTGGCGGGATGTGTTCACCACGCTCACCGCCGCCGCCCTCGGCACCGAACGGATCGGCCTCGGCACGGCCGTGACGAACCTGGTGACCCGGCACCCGGCCGTCGTCGCCTCCGCCGCCCGGAGCGTGGCCGAGCTGGCGCCGGGGCGGTTCACGCTCGGGCTCGGCGTGGGCAACAGCTCGGTCGGTCCTGTCGGGCTGAAGCAGAGCACCAACTCCGCGATGCGTGCGGGGCTCGCCCAGCTGCGGGCCCTGCTTGACGGAGCCGACTGGGACTTCGAGGGACCGGCCGGAACCGTACGGTCCCGGCTGCGGGACCCCGGGCCCGACGTGCCGCTGCACCTCGCCGCGAGCGGGCCGCGGAATCTGCGGCTCGCGGGTGAAGTCGCCGACGGAGTCGTCCTGTTGAGCGGTGTCTCGCCGCGCACCCTGGCGGGCGCCACCGCCCGGGTCCGGGAGGGCGCGGAGGCCGCCGGACGGGACGCGGCCGCACTGCCGCTGACCGTCTCGGCGTACTGCGCGGTGACCGACGACATCGAGGCGGCGGCCCGCCGCCTCAAGCCCATCTGCGCCTCGATCGCGCACAACGGCGGAGCGCCTTTCCTCGCCCTCGCCGGCATCCACGTCGACGTACCGGACGTCCCCGACATCAACGCGGGCGTGTACCCGGATCTGGTGCACGCGGAGGACTGGGACGCCGCCGTGAAGATCACGTCCGAGTGGGTCGGTGACGAGGCGGCGCTGCGGTTCGCCGAGGAGTTCTGCCTCGTCGGCACCGCCGAGCAGATCGCGGGCCGGCTGCGGGCCCTGCGCGCCGACGGCGTCAGCGGGGTGTTCCTGCAGCACGTCGGCTCGTACGACCCACCGACCGAACTGATCGAAACCGTCGGCGCCTCGGTGCTGCCGGCCCTGTAACTCGTAACGCAACGAGAGCGAGCACCGGATGAGCGAGCACCAAATGGCAAACACCCTGCGCAAGGGCTATGTACCCAGCCCCTTCGGCCAGTTGCACTATGTGGAGGTGGGCGAGGGTACGCCCGTGCTGCTGCTCCATCAGACGCCACGCTCGTGGACCGAGTACCTCGACGTGCTGCCCCTGGTCGGTGCCCGGCATCGGGCGATCGCGATGGACACTCTCGGCTTCGGCGCCTCCGCCAAGTCCGAACTGCCGCATACCATCGAGCGGTTCGCCGACGCGGCGGGCGCGCTGATCGACGAGCTGGGCCTGCAGCGGGTCCATCTCGTCGGGCACCACACCGGAGGTCTGATCGCCGTCGAGCTGGCGGCGCGGCTGCGGGACCGGGTGGCGAGCCTGCTGCTGTCCGCGACACCGTTCGTCGACGACGAGAAGCGGCGGACGGCGGCCGTGCGGCAGCGCATCGACCATGTCGACCCCGCGCCGGACGGCTCGCACCTGCAAGGGCTGTGGGAGCGGCGGCGCGCCTTCTACCGCGCCGGCGAGGAGGCGCACCTGAACCGCTACGTGGCTGACGCCCTCGCCGTGCTCGACCGTGTCGAGGAGGGTCACGAGGCGGTACGCCGCTACGCGATGGAGGAGCGCCTCGCGCACATCACGGCCCGCACGCTGGCCGTCTGCGCGCCCGGTGACCACTACTCGCTGCCGTCGCTGGAGAAGTTCGCCGCTGCCCTCGGCTGCGCGACCCGGGTCCTGTCGGACGGGCATGTCGCGGCGCCGGAGCAGGTGCCGCACGAGTTCGCCGAGGTGGTCCTGGAGTGGGTGGGCCGGGACTGAGTTCCGCCCTGCGGCGGCGCCCCACCGGACTTCCGGTGGGGCGCCGTCGCCGCATCCTCAGCCCGCGCTGAGCCTGCCGATCACCGACCTGGCCGCGCGCACCGCAGTCACCGCCCCGGTGAGGGTGGAGTTGCAGACCAGGGCGGTCGGGACGACGCCGCAGCCGGCCAGGTACAGGTTGTCGAAGTCCCAGACGCGGGTCTGAGGGTCGCAGACGCTGGTGCCGTCGTCGGCGGGGCCCATGCGGACGGTGCCGGTCATGTGGAGCGAGGTGCCGGGCGGGAGGGTCTCGCTGTCGGTCGCGGAGTCGAATCGGCCGAGGCGGCGGCCCGCGCGGAGTTGGGCGGCGCGGGCCTCGTCAAGGAGGCGGCGGTCCTCGTCGGTGTAGTCGAAGACGACGCGCATCTTGGGCATGCCGAGGGCGTCGAGCTCGGTGTCGGAGAACTCGACCCGGTTCGTCTCCTGGATCTCGGTGGGGACGTAGAGCGCGATCCCCGCGGAGAACTCGGCGATCCGGCCGTCGCCGTCGACCCGCGCCGTACCGCTGAACTGGCCGTTGAACGGCTGGGCCTTGCCGCTGTGCGGGAGCCAGTACGAGGCGTGCCGCCACTCGCTCCCATCCCTGAGCGTCGCACCGGCGAGCTTCGCGCCGTCCAGGCCCACGGCGTCCGGGTCCACGTGAACGCGGCCGGTCTGGAAGATGTGCTCGTTGAGGTGGCGGCCGAGGGCCCGCGGGCGGATGCCAGAGGCGAAGAGCAACTGCGGGGTACGAAAGACATCGGCGCACACGACGGTCGCGGCAGCGGTGACGGTGTACTCGCGGCCGGTGGCGATCTCTCGGACGACGGCGCCCCCTACCGTGCCCCCCTTGTGCAGGAGGCGCATGACCTGGGCGCCGGTGCGCAGCTCGAAGTGCGGGTCGCCGCCGGCGATGGCCGGGAAGACCCGGTTGGGGCCGGTGCGCACCAGGGCGCCCTCGCCGTCCTCGTTGACGGCCATAGGCAGCGCCTGTACCTGGCGGCCGGGCTCCGCGTGCGGCCCGAACACCTCATTGAGGGCGCCCATCAGCGCGGTGCGCAGCGGGGACGGGCCCATGGGGTCGGTGTTGACGTGAAGGAAGCGGGACGCCTCGTTGATATCGCGCTGCCAGGCGTCCGGGTCGATGAAGTCCGGGATCTCGCTGCCCCAGGCGGCGGGGGTCGCGGCGGTCCAGTGGACGCTCATGCCGCCGGTGTTCCAGGCGAGGGCGGCGGCGGGCAGGGCATCGGCGTCCTCGCCGACGCCGGCGAGCCGGTACATGCCGGGCTCGCGGTCGGCCACGCCGACGCCCGCGTCGTCGGCGACGTTCTCGGCACCGACGTACATGCCCTGGACGCCGGAGGCGATCCGCTCCTGGTGGCGCAGACGCAGCTCACCGTCCGGCAGGTCGTGCAGGTGCTGGCCGGGGACCGGGCCGAGTACCGGGCCCGAGTCAAGCATCAGGATGCGGGCGGTGGGCAGGGCGTCGCGGACGAGGCGGGCAACGCCCGCCCCCATGATCCCGCTGCCGACGATGAGCAGGTCGGGGCGGCTGTCGGCGGGCACGTGGGGCTCCTCTGGATGGGTGTGATGTCTCGCGGTGCGCAAAGCGGTGTCTCAGCCGTCCAGCGCGAAGGCGGACCGCATCCACCGCGCCGACGCGACCGCGCTCTCGTACGGGTCGGTGAGGGCGGGCCGGTCGACCTCGACCATGAGGCAGCCGGCGAAGTGGTCGGGCAGGGCGGCGACGATGCCGATGAGGTCGAGGTCGCCGCGGCCGGGTTCGGTCCACAGGCCGTCGACGACCGTCCGCTGATAGTCCTGCCCGGCGGCCCGCCCCTGCTCGGCGACTGCCATCCGTGCGTCCTTGATGTGCAGGAACGGGATGCGACTGCCATAGTCGGCGACGAGTCCCGCGACGTCCGCGCCTGCCCAGGACAGGTGCCCGGTGTCCGGGAGGAAGCCCAACTGCTCGGCGGGGACCGCGTCGAGGACGGCCCGGGTCTCGGCCTCCGTCTCGATCCAGGTGCCGACGTGCGGGTGCAGGGCCGGGCGGACGCCCTCGGCCCGCATCGCCTCGGCGAGCCTGCCGAGCAGGTCGGTGAGGGCGGCCACCCGGCCCGCGTCCGGCTCGGTGCCCTGAGCGGGCCGCAGGATGCGCGGGCCGCCTTTGATCATCGGCAGGCCGAGTCCAATGTCGGTGAGGCCGAGTTCGGCGTGGTCGCGGGCGGCAGCGGCGGCGGCCTCGATCACGGCCGGGGCGTCGGCCGGGTCGCCCTGCGAGCGGCAGACGAAGTAGCCGGGGGCGGGCCGCAGCCCGGCGTTGTCAAGGAGTGCCGCGTAGGCGGCGACGGTGTGCCCGGCCGGGACGGCGGCCATGACGGCGTCGAAGCCCGCCTTCTTCACCAGAGCGAGGAGTTCGGCCGGCTGCGGGGCGAGGCCGGGGTCGAGCCAGCCGTCGTCGGTGGCCCACCACTGGATGGGGTTGAGGGCCAGGGTCATACGGGACGTCACGTGTGTTACCTCGGAATCCTGGGAGAGGGGCTATCGGCTTGTGGTTGCGGCGAGTTCGCCGGGGAAGTGGCAGGCCACCCGCTGTCCGTCCCCGGCGGCGGTGAGCTGGGGGTCCTTCTCCTTGCACACCGTCCGCTCCTTGTTGACCAGCGGGCCGATGGGGCAGCGGGTGCGGAAGCGGCAGCCCGACGGTGGCGCGGCCGGGCTCGGCAGGTCACCGCCGAGCACGATCCGCTCCCGGCCGCTCTCGCCCTCCCTCTCCCCCGGCACGGGCGAGGGGGAGGCGGAAAGAAGTGCGGCCGTGTACGGATGCTGCGGGTTCGCGTACACGGCCTCGGCGGGCCCGTCTTCGACGATCCGGCCGAGGTACATCACGGCGACGGTGTCGCTGAGGTGGCGGACGACGGAGAGGTCGTGGGCGATGAAGAGGTAGCCGACGCCGAGTTCGTCCTGGATCTCCTCGAGCAGGTTGATGATCTGTGCCTGGACGGAGACGTCGAGCGCGGAGACGGGTTCGTCCAGGATCAGGACGTGCGGCTGCCGGGCGAGCGCCCGCGCGATACCGATGCGCTGCCGCTGGCCGCCGGAGAAGGCGTGCGGGTAGCGGTCCAAGTGGTCGTCGCGCAAGCCGACTTGGCGCATCAGCTCGCGGGCTCGCGTCTCCTGTTCCGCCCCCCGCACGCCGCTGAGCGCGAGCGCCTCGGAGAGCGACTGGCGGATGGTGCGGCGCGGGTTGAGGGAGGCGTAGGGGTCCTGGAAGAGGTACTGCACATGCGAGCGGACCCGTTCGCGCTCCGGCTCCTCCATGGCGGTCACGTCCTGGCCCTCGACCTCGACCGTCCCGCCCGCGATCTTGTTGATCCCGACGAGCGCGCGCGACAGCGTCGACTTGCCACAGCCGCTCTCCCCCACCAGACCGAGCGTCCGCCCGGACTCGACGGTGAGGCTGACAGAGTCGACCGCGTACACGGCCGGTTCCCGCCCGAAAAGTCCGCGCCGCCGCGACCCGACGTCAACCCGAAGGTCCCGGACCTCCAACAGGGCTTTGGTGGCGGTCTGTTCGGCCTTGCGTACATGCCCCTTGCCTTCCTCGGGTGCCGTGATCTCACCTCCGCGCTCGGCGACGAAGCAGGCCGCCAGGTGCCGCGGCCCGCCGCCGGGAGACGTCAGCAGCACTGGCTGTTCGCTGTGGCAGCGCGACTCCGCGACCGCGCACCGCTCCGCGAAGGCGCAGCCGGCCGGCAGCCCGGCCGGGTCCGGTGGGGCGCCGGGGATGGCGGCGAGCGGGCGTCCGCTGCGGACGTCGTCGATCCGCGGCATCGCGCGCAGCAGGGCGGCCGTGTAGGGGTGGCGCGGCCGGGCGAAGACCTCCGCCACGCTGCCCTTCTCGACCGTGCGGCCCGCGTACATGACCACCACGTCCGTGCAGAGTTCGGCGACGACACCCATGTCGTGGGTGATGATCGCGACGGCGATGCCGAGTTCGCGGCGGAGCCGGTCGAGAAGACCGAGGATCTGCGCCTGGATCGTGACATCGAGGGCGGTGGTGGGTTCGTCGGCGATGAGGAGGGCGGGGTCGTTGGCGAGCGCGATGGCGATGACGACGCGCTGTCGCATCCCGCCGGAGAACTGGTGCGGATAGTGGTCGATCTTGGTGTCGACATCCGGGATGCCGACGGCCTCGAGGAGTTCGCGCGCCCGCTGCCGGGCCTGCGTACGCCCGCGCCCGTGCGCGGTCATCGCCTCGACGATCTGCTCGCCCACCCGCATCGTCGGGTTGAGGGCGGCCTGCGGGTCCTGGAAGACCATGGCGACCTTGCTGCCGCGCCACGTGCGCATCTCACGCTCGGGAAGGGCGAGCAGGTCGGTGCCGCCGTAGCTGACGCTGCCCGCGGTGACTTCACCGGGCGCGCGCAGCATCCGCATCACCGAACGGGCGGTGACGGACTTGCCGGAGCCGGACTCGCCGACGATGCCGAGCACCTGCCCGGGCCGGACCTCGAAGCTGACGTCGTTGACGGCGGTGACCGGGCCGCCGGGCACCCGGAACTCGGTACGCAGCCCGTCGACTCGGAGCAGCGGCTCCGCCTCAGGCGCCGGGATCTCCGTCCCGGAGGTTTCCTTGGTCAGACTCACTTCCGATTCACCGCCTCGTTGAACGCGTCGGACAGGAGGCTGAAGGCGACCGCCAGCAGGAGCAGCAGCAGTGCCGGGCCGACGACGTAGGTCGGGGACTGCGTCACGAACCGCAGGCCGTTGTTGAGGAGCACGCCGAGCGAGGGGGTCGGCGGCTGGATGCCGAGGCCGACGATGGACAGGCCGGCCTCGATGTAGACGCCGACGACCATCCACACGGCGGTGTTGACGACGCAGGCATCGAGCGCGTTGGGCAGCACATGTCGGGTGAGCAACTGCCGCCGTTTTACCCCCAACACCCGTGCGGCCAGGACGTATTCACGGTCCTGCTGGCTGAGCCAGGCGCTGCGGGCGTAGCGCCCCGCCGAGGGCAGACCGCTGATGAAGATGGTGAGGAAGAGGGCGAACCAGCCCGCGCCGAGGATGGCGACCAGGCATACGCCGAGGATGAGTCCGGGGAAGCCGATGATGACGTCGAGAACGCGCTGGGTCGCCGCTCCGAGCCGTTCGGAGAGGGCGCCGGTCAGTCCGAGGAGGGTACCGAGGGCCGCGGCGGCGGGGACGGCAGTGAGGATCAGACTGAGGTCGATGCGCAGGCCGTAGACGGAGCGGACGAAGATGTCCCGGCCGAATTCGTCGAGGCCGAAGGGGTGGGCGACGGAGGGTCCGATGAGGGCAGTGGCGCCCTGCTGGTCGTAGCCGCCGGGGAAGAGGACAGGCGCGAGGAGTGCGGCAAGGGCGAGGACGGCGAGGACCACCCCGCCCGTGAGGCCCTTGGGCGTGCGCAGGGCGGAGAGATAGCGGGCGAGGGTGGGGTCGATGCGGCGGGCCGGGCGGCTGTGGCCCTTTCCGTCTGCGGCGATGGACGTCATGCGGATTCTCCCAGTCGGACCCGCGGGTCTATGGCCGCGAGGATGATCTCGGTGAGGATCTGGCAGAGCGCGGCGGTCAGGACGACGCCGAGGATGAGCACCTGGAGGACGCTGAAGTCGCGGGTCTCCACGCTGGACACGGCGAGCTGTCCGATGCCGTTGCGGCTGAACACCGCCTCGATGATCACCGCTCCCGCGATCAAGTTGCCGGCCTGCAGGCCGATCCCGACGACCGCGCTGCCGACGCTGTTGCGCAGCACATGGCGGCGGGTGATGCGGTGCGGGGCGACGCCCTTCGACTTCGCCAGGTCGACGAAGTCCTCGCCGCGTACCTTCGCCATCTCGGTCTGCAGCATCCGTCCGACGACGGCGCCGGGCGCGAGGGCCAGGACGAGGGCGGGCATGAGCAGGTACTGGAGGCCGATCCAGGGGTCTTCGAGGAGGCTGACCTCACCGCTGGCGGGGAGCCAGCGGTTGTAGACGCCGAACAGCAGGATCAGGCCGAGGGCGAAGAGGAACGAGGGGACGGCGATCAGCAGGCTGCTGGTCGTGTCGAGGACGCCGCGCACCCAGCGGCGGCGCGGTCCGCCGCCGATGATGCCGAGGGTGAGTCCGATCAGGATCACCAGCAGGAGGGAGAGCAGGGCGAGTTCGAGCGTGCTGGCGAGCCGGTCACCGATGAGGCTGGCGACGCTGCGCTGCAGCGCCTGTGACGTGCCGAGGTCACCGTGGAAGAGTCCGGACATCCAGTCCCAGTACTGCAGGACGAGTGGCCGGTCCAGGCCGAGCTGTTGGCGGATGGCATCGATCTGCGCCTGGGTGGCGTCGGTGCCCGCGATGGAGACGGCGACGTCGCCGGGGGCCATCCGGGGCAGCGCGAAGGCGACGGCCGAGCCGGATATCAGGACCAGCAGGAGGGAGGGCAGTCTGCCCGCGAGATAGCGCAACATGGGGAATCGGTTCCGTCCTTCGCCTACCGGGCCCGCGCGAGCCAGACGTGGTTGAGGTCCATGAATCCCATCTGGGTGTAGGTGATGCCCTGCACCGCCCGGGAGGCGACCGTCATCGACGGCCGGGTGATCAGCGGAACGGCGAACGCCTGGTCGAGGAAATGGTCGTTCCAGGCATGCAGGGCCGCGGTCTGGTCGTGCTCGCCGGTGGCGACGGTGAGGTGTCGGGAGAGTTCCGTGTAGCGGTCGTCGCCGTAGTGGCTGGGGTTTCCGTCCGCGAGGAGTTCGGCGCGGCCGACGACGGCGCCGGCGGGCGAGAGCCCGTTGCTGGCCTGCTGGAGGAAGACCGGTGCGCCCATCTCGCCCGACGCGAGCCGCCCGTCGAACTCGGCGGCGGCGAGCGGCACGGCCTTGACGTCGACGCCCACCGCTTCGAGGTTGTTGCGGACGATCTGGAAGATGCCGGTGGCTTCGGGGGTGTTGAGGGTGACCATCTCGAGGGAGAGGTGCTTCACCCCTGCCCGCGCCAGCAGTGTGCGGGCCTTGTCGGGGTCGTAGCGGTAGCGCCCGGCCTGCTGGTCGTCGTAGCCGATGGTGTTGGTGCGCCAGGGCAGCGAGGCCGCCGTCGCCTGTCCGCCTTCCACCTGGCGGTCGACCCGTTCGCGGTCGATCGCGTACTGGAAAGCCTGCCGGACCCGTTTGTCGTCGAAGGGCTTGTCCCTGACGTCGAAGGTGAGCGGGATCGCCGAGCCGCCGGCTGTGATCAGCTGGAAGCCGGGCTGGCGGCTGAGGGCATAGGCGTCCAGGGCGCCCATTCCTACGCCGTACTGGATGCGGCCGCTGCGGATGGCGGAGACCATCGCCGTGGGGTCGGTGATCACATTGATCTGGATCTTGTCCAGGTGGATGTCGTCGGCGTCCCTGTACTTCGGGTACTTGGTCAGGACGACCTTCGCGCCCGGAGTCCAGGACGTCCACTCGAACGGGCCGGTGCCATCTACGACTTCACCGGCCGCGTACATGTCGTACGTGTCCGGGTTGAGGACCGGCATGGTCTCGAAGAGGTCGTAGATGTTCGGCAGCGGCCTGGAGAAGGTCAGCTTCAGCTCGTCGTCGCCGACGGCCTTCATGCCCGAGATCGCGGCGGCGACGGGCTGGTTGGCGGCTCCGGTGGCCGGGTCGCGCACCTTCTTCAGCGTGAAGAGGACATCGTCGGCGGTGAGTTCCGCCCCACTGTGGAAGGTCACGTCGTCGCGGAGCACCACGTCCATGCTCTTGCCGTCCGCCGCCACCTTCCACGACTTGGCCAGCACGCCCTCCGGCTTGCCGGTCTTCTGGTCGATGCGGGTCAGCGTCTCCAGGACCGAGTACTCGGCGAGGATGTTGCCGATCGACGTCTTCAGGAACGAGCCCGGGGCGGGGTCCTGCCCCTGTGCGGCCACCAGCGTCCCGCCGTCCTGCGGGGTGTCCGGGACAACGACGTCCTGTGCCCCCTGTTGCTGCACCGCCGACCTGCATCCGGAAAGCACCAGGGCGAGGGCGCACACCGCCGCCGCGGCACCGCCCCACCTCTTTCGCGACCGCACCATGGAGCACCCTCGCTTCTCTCTGATCTGGGATGACGTGACGTGACGTGATCTGAACCGGCCCGACTCGAACGGGCGGACCGGCCCGCAACATGGCTCGTGTCTCAGCCGATGAGGAGCGGGCGCAGGCTGCGGTGGGCGATCTCCAGCCCCTGGCGGACGCGGTCCGGGGTGCCGCCCCAGACCGGGTCCTCGTGCTCGACGGACAGAGTGCCGGTGAAGCCGTGCTCGTAGAGGGCGTCGACGACCGCATTCCAGTCGACCTGGCCGCGGCCCGGTACGCGGTACCGCCACCAGCCGGTGTCCCAGGGGTCCTTGCGGCCGGTCGCCTTCCCGAAGAAGCCGTAGCGGTCGATGCGGCCGGCCTGGATCTCGATGTCCTTGGCCTGGGCGTGCACGATGCGGTCGGCGTAGGGGGCGATGGTGGTGACCGGGTCGATGCCGATCCAGGTGAGGTGCGAGGGGTCCCAGTTGAGGTAGAGACCGAGGTCGAACATCCACTCCCACAGCTCGGGCGAGTAGGCCAGGTTGCCGGGGTAGCCGTCCGGGTGCCAGCCCTCCATCACACAGTTCTCGATGACGATGCGGACATCGCGTTCGCCCGCGTACTCGACGAGTTCGGGCAGGATCCGCTCGGCCTCGGCCAGGTTCTCGGCGACGGGACGGGTCCAGTCCCGGCCGACGAACGTGCCGACGTACGGGACACCGAGGGCCGCGGCGACGTCAATCGCTCGCTTGAGGTGGGTGCGGATCGCGGCGCGGCGCTCGGGGTCCGGGTGGAGGTTGTTCTCGTAGTAGGCGAGGGCGGATATCGACAGTCCGTGGCGGTCGAGGAGAGCGAGGGTGTCGTCCCGTTCCCGTGTGCCGAAGTCGGCGGCGGGCAGGTGGGCCGCCTCGAAGTCGCGGCCGCCGGTGCGCGGCCAGACAGCTACTTCGAGGGCCTCGTAACCGGTCTTCGCCGCCCAGGCGGCGATGTCGTCGAGGGAGGCGTCTGGCAGGCAGGCGGTGAGCATGCCGAGTTTCATGACGAGGGCTCCTTGCGGTGGTGCATGAGGAAGGGGAGGTTTCAGGCAACGGCGAGGGCCCCACGGCCGACGTTCGTCCAGGTGTCTGTACCGGCCGAGTTCAGGACCGCCTCGACGAGCCTGGCCGAGCGCAGTCCGTCGGCGGCGGTGGGCAGCCCATCCGGCAGGCCCTCGCCCGCGACAACCTGGTGGACGTCCCGGGTGAAGGCGGTGAAGCAGTCGGCGTAGCCCTGGGCGTGGCCGGCCGGGAGGTGCGCGAGCCGGCGCTGTGCGACGCTGCCTTGCCCGGGGTCGCGGACCAGGATGCGGGCACCGTCCAGGCCGCCCAGCCAGACGCGCTCCGGCTCCTCCTGGTCGAAGACGGCGCTGGCCCGGCCACCGTCGAGCTCGAACCAGAGGCGGTTCTTGCGCCCTGCGGACACCTGGGAGACGGTCAGGTTCGCCAGGACGCCGTCGCCGGTGCGCAGCAACAGCACGGCTGCGTCCTCGGTGCTGACGGCGGCGCGCTCGAGCGGTCCGGCCCCCTGCCGTTCCGGTCCGCCGAAGCTGGCCGAACTGCCCATCGGGCGCTGCGCGACGGTGGTCGCGAGGCGGGCGATGACCTCGGTGAACTCGACGCCCGCCGTCCACTCGACCAGGTCGCACCAGTGCGAGCCGATGTCGGCGAAGGCACGGGAGGGTCCGCTCGCGGCCGGGTCGGCGCGCCAGGTGGCAGTGTCGGGCGGGAGCATCCAGTCCTGCAGATAACTACCGTGCAGCAGCTGCCAGTTGCCGAACTCGCCGACCTGCCGGCGGGCCCGGATCTCACGCACCATCGGGTGGTAGCGGTAGACGAAGGGAACGGCCACAAGGCGGGCCGCCGCCCGGGCCGCCGCGACGACGCGTTCGGCGTCGGCCACCGAGGTCGCCAGGGGCTTCTCACAGATCAGGTGTTTCCCGGCGGCGAGCACGCTCAGGGCCTGCCGGGCGTGGAGAGTGTTCGGGGTGCACAGGTGCACGATGTCGACCGCGTCGTCGGCGAGCAGGGCGTCCAGGTCCGGGTAGGCGTGGGGCGCGTCCAGGTCGGCGGCGGCCTGGGTGCTGCGGGCCGCGGAGGAGCCGAGGACGCCGTGCAGCACGCCGCCGGCCGCGCGGACGGCCCGAGCATGAACGGCGCCGATCATCCCTGTGCCGACGATGGCTGATCGAGGATGCGGTGTCGTCATGCTGAGCCTCCGTGGTGCATCAACTGCATGGGGTGTTACGTCGCCTCTCGGCGTTTACATGGCCGGTCCGTTGTGCAGAGAGCTTTGTTCAGGCTCTGGACGGCCACAAGATGCCTTCTTTAATTTGTTGTCATGCATAAAGAACGCGAGCGTCGTCCGGCTGTCCCGTCCGCTCGCCCCGCTCCGCCGGGCACGCCGGCCCAGCCGGTTCCGGTAGCGCTGCACACCGTTCTGACGCTGGTCGCGCGGAGCGAGGCGGCGAGCCGGGCCGAAATCGCCCGGCGGTCGGGGCTCGCCCGTTCCACGGTCGGCCACCAGATCGACGAGCTGCTGCGGCGCGGCATCATCACCGAGACCGTCGTGGGCCAGTCGGTGCGGGGACGGCCGCCGCGCACGCTCACCATCAGCCCGGAGGCCGGGACACTCGCTGTGGTGTTCGTCTCCCCCGAGGCGACCGGCGTCGCGGTCACCGACCTCAACGGCGACCTGATCGCCCAGGACACCCTCGACCTGCGGGTGGAGACGGGACCGGACACGCTCCTCCCGGCCGTCGCCGAACGCGTCCGCACGCTGCTGACCGAGCACGGGCGCACCGGCAGTCCGGTGCGCCAAGTGGTGGTCGGCTTGCCCGCCCCGGTGGACTTCGTCCGGGGCTGCCCGGTCCGCCCTCCGATCATGCCGGGCTGGGACGGCTTTCCGGTCGCCGCCCGGATGACGGAACTCCTCGGCGCACCCACCCTCGTCGACAACGACGTCAACCTGATGGCCCTTGGCGAGGCCGAGCGGGGCACCGGCGGCGACGTCCCGCTGCTCTGCCTGAGCGTCGGCACCGGCATCGGCGCGGGCCTGGTCACCGCGGAAGGCACCGTGCACCGGGGTGCGGACGGCGCGGCGGGCGACGTCGGGCACACCCGCGTGCCGGGTCATGACGAGGTGCTGTGCGCCTGCGGCAAGACGGGCTGTCTGGAGGCCGTCGCCTCCTGCCGGGCAATCCTCGCCGCACTGGACATGCCGGAACACACTCCGGACGATCCCGCCCACGGCCTGCGGCTGCTCTGCGAACGTCTGGCCAACGGCGACGCCCAGGCCCTGCACGAGGTGGGCCGGGCGGGCGTGGAGATCGGCGAGGTGGTGGCCATGCTGGTCCTCGCCTTCAACCCGCGCACCCTCATTCTCAGCGGCCCGGTCGCGGATGCCTGCGACGAACTTCTGGCGTCGATCCGCGCGGTGGTCTACCGGCGTGCCTTGTCCCTGGCCACCCGCAAACTCGTCATCACCACCAGCCAGTTGGGAGCCCGGGCCGGTCTGATCGGCGCGGTCGTCCTCGCGGTCCAGCAGACCTTCAGCCCGGATGGAGTGGGGCGGCTGCTCGGCTCGGCGCGCTGACGCGTCGGCCGGCACCCGTGCGGCCACGCCGTCTGCGGTCGCTTCAGCCCCACGCCAGTGCCGCGGTCCGCGCAACCCGATACCCGCCACCAGGCACACCCCGTCCGTTCAGATTCCACCTGGTCAGCCACTCGACCACCAACGCGGCGGGGGGCAGGGCGAACTGCCCCGGCCAGCACGTCCACCGGCGATCCCGGCAGCGCCTGCACCAGGCAGGGGGTCAGGATCGACAGCAACCAGAGCCCCACCAGGCCGCGGGCCCGGACGCCCCAGCACGAGGGGCAGGGTGGGTGGAACGGGACGGTGCCCGGTAGCCGGTCGCGCAGGACGGGACTGTGGTCGGTCGGCGCGGGCTCTGTGCTCACCATGGCTTCCTTCCGGCTTCCAGCGGGGATGCGGGAAGAGTGGTGTCCGCCATGACAGTTCACCAGGGGCGCGGTCCGTTGAGCGGACCGTGGGACCAGCCGTCCCGCTCAGCGGATCGCACACCTGGTGGCGGAACACGAGCGGAGACAACACGATCCCTTGTCGTCGGCAGTCCGGCCGAGGAAGGCGGCGGCAAGGTCCCCCTCATCGACGACGGAATCCTCGACGGCGTCGACGCGGCCGTCATGCTGCACCCCTCCAGGACCGAGTGGCGGGCCTACTGCTCTCCGCCACTCCGTTCGTCGACGACGAGAAGCGGGGCGCAGCGGGCACGCACGCCCGGATCGACCACGTCGACCCGAAGCCCGACGGCTCGCACCTGCAGGAACTGTGGAACAAGCCCAGCGGCTTCTACCGTCCGGGCGAGGAGGCGTCCCTCACCCGCTATGTCATCGACGCGCTGACCGTCCTCGACCGCGTCGAAGAGGGCCACGAGGCCATACTCGCCTACGACATGGAGCGCGCCTGCCCGACCTCACCGCGCGCACCCTCGCCGTCTGCGCACCGGACGACCACTACTCGCTCCCCTGAACGCAACGATGGTGCCCCACCGGAGAGCTTGAGTTCCGGTGGGGCACCGTCGTTGCGCCGGCCCTTCGGCGTTACGGCCCTGCGGTCACTTGAGGCCGATGCCCGCCCCGGGTCCCAGCGGCAGGTCGAAGCCGTAGAACACAGCGAGGATGGCGAGCCACACCCCCAGGAACGGCACGACGAAAATCGCGAGGCGCGAGATGAGCGTGCCCAGACGTGCCTCTGGTTCGTAGCGCTGCAGCAGCGCCAGGAGCAGGAACACGTAGGGGTTCATCGGTGTGATGACGGCGGTCGCCGAGTCACCGATGCGGAACGCCGCCTGGCTGAGTGCGGGGTTCATGCCGAGGAGCATGAACGCCGGGACGAAGACCGGTCCGATCAGTGACCACAGCGCGGAGCCGGAGAGCACGACCAGGTTGAGGCACGAGACCAGGAGCACGAAGGCGACCAGGGCGCCGAAGCCGGTCAGTCCGATGGACTGCAGGAACGCCGCGGCCTTCACGGCGAGCAGCACGCCCAGGTTCGACCAGTTGAACACGGCGATCACCTGCGCGGCGACGAACATCATGACGACGTAACCCGCCATGTTCTTCACCGAGTCGGTCATCGCGGTGACGACACCGTCGGAGCCGCTCAGCGTCTTCACCGTGAATCCGTAGACCACTCCCGCGAGCAGGAACGCGCCGAAGAGGACCGGGACGATGCCGGTGAGCAGCGGCGACGACACCAGCGCCCCGCCGTCACCGCGCAGCGGCGCGCCGTCGGGCAGCCACAGGGACAGCACCACGGCCGCGTACGCGACGACGGCCAGGGCGCTGAGCAGCAGACCGCGGCGCTGGGCCGGGGTCAGATGGACGTCCTCGTCCGCCGGCCCATCGTCGCCGGACTCGTAGGCGGGCAGGCGTGGTTCGAGCACCCGGCTGATCAGGAACCCGCCGAGCAGGCCGAGGGCCAGGCTGCTGGTGGCGGTGAAGAAGTAGTTCGCGAGGATGTTGACGTCGACGTGGTGCGAGGCGGGCAGGACCTCGACGGCCTGCTGGGTGATGCCCGTGTAGAGGGCGTCGAGAGAACCGATCGTGAACCCGGCCGCGTAGCCCGCGGTGACGCAGGCGAAGCCGCCGATCAGGCCCGCCGCCGGATGCCGGCCCGCGCTCTTGAACACGACGGCGGCCAGCGGCGGCAGCACGATGGCCGCTACATCGCTCATCATGTGCGCCTGACAGGCGACCAGCGCCACCAGGTACGGCAGGAAGGCGCGTGGCGCGCGGGCCAGGGTGGCCCGCATCGCGGTCTCAAGGAGGCCGGCCTTCTCCGCCACGCCCACCGCCATGATCATGAGCAGGACGGCGGCGATCGGCGGGAACGCGGCGAAGTTGGTGACCAGGTTCTCCACCAGCCAGCGCACTCCCTCGCCGGTGAGCAGGCCGGTGATCTGCTGCGTGTCGTCCGTGCCCGGCACGGTGACGGACACATCGGCGAGGGCCAGGGCGGTGGAGACCACGGCGACCACCGCGAACAGTGCCGTGAACAGGACGACCGGGTTGGGCAGGGCGTTGCCGGCCCGCTCGATCCAGGAAAGGACCCGGTCGACACCACGCGGCTTCTCCTCCCCGCCCGTGCCCTGCCCGGAGGCGGAAAGTTCCTTCACGGACGACGTCATGGCCGCCCTCCGTCCGCGCGCGCCGCGCCGTCGGCGAGTCCCAGGAGGTCCTTGCGGACGATGCCGTCCTGGACGACACAGACGATGTTGCCGGGGTCGCCGAGGACGCCGATGTCGGCGAGCGGGTCGCCGTCGCACAGGACGAGGTCGGCGACGCGCCCCGCCGTCACGCTGCCCAACCGGTCGTCGACACCGAGCAGTTCGGCCGACGTGCGGGTGCCCGCGACGATCGCGGCCATCGGATCCATGCCCAGGTCGACCAGGTACGACAGCTCCATCAGGTTCACGCCGTGCGGGCCGACGGCGGCGTCCGTGCCGAGGGCGATCCGCGAGCCGCGCTCGATGGCGTGGGCGATGTTCTCCTTGGTCAGGCCGGACCAGCGGGTCTTCTTCTGGTAGTGGTAGTCCGGCATCGTGTCCTTGTTGATGCCCGCGTACACGGTGGACAGCGTCGGCACGACGAAGACGCCGCGCTCGCCCGCAAGGTCGATGGCCTTGTCGTCGATCCCATAGCCGTGCTCGATGCTGGTGACGCCGCCGCGGATCGCGTTGAGGATGCCCGCGTTGCCCTGGGCGTGCGCGGCGACCGGCCGGCCGCCGTGCCGCCGGGCCTCGTCGACGACCGCGCGGATCTCCTCCTCGTAGAGGCCCTCGTCGTCCGGGTCGTCGTACGGGCTGCCCATGCCTCCGGTCGCACACACCTTCACCAGGTCGGCGCCCTCGCGGATCACGCGGCGCACGGCGAGCCGTGCCTCGTCGGTGGTGTCAGCGAGTTCGGACATGCCATCGCTCAGGTCGGTGCCGTCGGGCAGGCGTACGTCGCCGTGGCCGCCGGTGTGGCTGATGACGCGGACGGCGGTCTGCAGCCGCGGGCCGACGATCCGTCCGGTCTCGACGGCCGTACGGTATCCGGCCGACAGGCCCGCCAGGTCACGGGCGGTGGTGATGCCCGCGTCGAGGGTCTGCCGCAGTCGGGTGGCGGTGTCCAGGGTGACCAGGACCGGGTCGAGCTCGGCGCGGCGTCCCGGGTGGGCGCCGTGAGCGTACGACATGTGGACGTGGCAGTCGAAGAAGCCGGGCAGCAGGGTGCGGCCGCCGGCGTCGACGCTGCGGACCCGGTCGCCCGCGGCAGGCCCGGCGCTCGGGGGCGCTTCCGCCGCGGGGCCGGCATAGGTAATGATCCCTGTGGCGTCGACAGTGACGACGGCGTCATCCACCGGAGGCGTACCGGTGCCGTCGATGAGCCGGGCGTTGTGGATCCGCAGGGGGGTCCGGGGGGCCTGCGGCGTGGTGGCGAGGGTCATGGCGTGCTGTCACTCCTGTGCGGTACGGAGGGGCCTTGGAAGTCGGTAGTGGGTGGGGCCCGTTGGAGGGGAGTGTGGGATGCACGCGTCATCACGGCGTGACAGCGCAGATTTCGCACCGGATTCGCGCGGGGCACGCAGGAAAGTGCCACGCGTGGAAGTGCAGGAATACGCCGGGCCGATGCAGGACCGCGACGGGTCCCGCACGCTCGGCGGACTCGGCGCACCCGGCGAGCAGCCCGAACTGGACGCACTGGACGCACTGGACGAACTCGACCGCGGCGTCGTGCACGCCCTGCAGGTCCATCCGCGGGCGTCGTGGGCACTGGTCGGCGAGGTGCTCGGGGTCGATCCGGTGACAGCGGCGCGGCGGTGGCGCCGTCTGGAGAAGGCCGGGCTCGCCTGGGTCACCGCGTACCCGCGCCTCAGCGACGCCCGGATCGTGGTCACGGGCGTCATCGAGGTCGACACCGAACCGGGCGCCGCCGAGGACGTGGCACAGGCCCTCGCCGACGATCCGGCGGTGCCGAACGTCAAGCTCACGGCGGGCGGCCGCGACGTGGTGGCCTCCGTGCAGACCCGAACCCTGGACGAACTGTCGCGCCTGTCCGGCTCCTTGTTCCGGCCGATCCCGGGCGTGCGGGCGACACGTACACACGTGTCTACGGGGCTGCCCACGGAGGGCAGCCGATGGCGGCTGCGCAGCCTGGACACGGTACAGACCGGGCGCCTGGAGCAGGAGGCGAGGCCGCCCACCCCCACCGCCCCCACCGGCTCCACCGGCTCCACCGGCTCCACGGTCCCACCCCGCTGGGACTCCCTCGACGCGCGCCTGCTCGAACTGCTCAGCGTGGACGGCCGGATGTCGCTGCGCGACCTGTCGGCGGCGAGCGACGCCCCCCTCACGACGGTGCGCCGCCGGGTGAGGTCCCTGCTGG
Organism: Streptomyces sp. NBC_00009; assembly: GCF_045040855.1. Classification (NCBI taxonomy): domain Bacteria; kingdom Bacillati; phylum Actinomycetota; class Actinomycetes; order Kitasatosporales; family Streptomycetaceae; genus Streptomyces; species Streptomyces sp. NBC_00009. The sequence continues at coordinate 7,535,741 of NZ_CP108312.1, read as the reverse complement.
CCTCACGCCTGCTGCTCCGCTGCGACCTGGCGCGGCCGCTGTCCGGCTGGCCTCTGTCGGCCGTGTACTTCGCGTCCGTGCCGGGTCAGTACCTGGAGGAGACCAGCCGGGTACTGTCCCAGGTCCCCGAGGTGCGCTCCTGCGCGATCACGGCGGGCCCGCACAACCTGGTCGTCGACGTGTGGTTGCGCACCCTGCACGACGTCCACACCTTCGAGGCCCACCTCTCCCGCAAACTGCCCCGCCTGACCGTCGCGGACCGCTCCGTGGTGCTGCGCACGGTCAAGCACATGGGCCGGCTCCTCGACCGCGGCGGCCGCAGCGTGGGGGTCGTACCGCTGCGACATCCGGAGGACTGACAGACATCCGCCACCGGGCTCACCCCGTCCGTTCGGCTTCCACCCGGTCCAGCCACTCGCTCGCCAACCCGGCGAAGGGCGCGGGCTGTGCGAGCTGCTGGTTGTGGCCGACCAGGTCGAGGACGGCAAAGCTACCGACTCCAGCACCGCCGTGAACCAGCCGCACCCAAGGCATGCGACCACACTGCGACCACCACGCCCCGGAACACACGAAAGGCCGCCCTCTCGATCACGCGAGAACGGCCTCCGACCTGCGACAACACAAGTCGGGAGGGCAGGATTTGAACCTCGCCCCCTTGACTCTGTGGGACTCGGCTATTCATCGCTGCTGGTCAAAAGGGCCATGCCTCTGCACGTAGTTCTGCGACCATGCTCGGGTGATCGTGTCGCTCCTGTACGAGGTGACCCGATGTCTACTCTCCGTTCCTGCAGTGCTGTTGTGCCAGGACACGACGACGGCTGCAGAACTGCTCGTGCTGCGGCACGAGAATGCGGTGCTGCGACGCCAGCTCCGTGCACCCGTACGATACGAACCCGCGGACCGGCTGTGGCTCGCGGCCCTGTCCTCGCTGATCCCCCGCCGCCTCTGGACGCACGTCTTCCCGATAGAACGCCGAGCAAAGAGCGACAGTTGTAGAGGTCGTTCAGTCGGCTCGACGACGGACCTGCGCTATCGGACGTATTCCGCCGGGGTGGTGGACGTCGGCCGAGACTGCTTCTCTGCCTCTGCCTCGTCGTCCGCCGTGTGTGCCGGGCGGGTCCGGTTGAAGGCCAGGTTCAGCCCGAACGCGATCAGGGTCGCGCTCGTCACCGGTGAGCCCAGCACGATGCGCGCACCGTCCGGGAAACGGGAGTAGAGGTCCGGTGCCACATCGGGCGCCAGGCCCACGCCGATCGACACGGCGACGATCAGCAGGTTGTGCGTTCCCTCGAACTCGACCCTCCGCAGTGTGCTGATGCCGACGGCAGCGACCGTGGCGAACATGACGAGCCCCGCCGCGCCCACGACCGGTCCGGGCAACCCGGCCACCACCGCCCCCAGCTTGGGAACCAGGCCCAGGACAACCAGGATGGCGCCCGCGACGGTGGCCACGTGGCGGCTGCGCACCCGGGTCATCGACACCAGGCCCACGTTCTGGGCGAAGACGGTATCGATGAAGGCGTTCATCACTCCGCCGAGCACCCCGGACAATCCGTCGGCGGCCAGCCCGCGTGCCATGTCAGCGGTCGTCAGCTCCTTGCCGGTGAGTTCGGCGACCGCGATCAGGTCCGCGGTCGACTCGGCGAACAGGACCAGCATCACGACACACATGGAGATGACCGCGACGGGCGGGAACTCGGGCGCGCCGAAGTGGAACGGAGTGCTCACCCCGATCCAGTCCGCGCCACGGGCGGCGGACAGGTCCACCAGACCCAGCGGTACCGCCACCGCCGTACCGGCCAGCAGCCCGAGCAGGACGCCGGTCTGGGCCAGGAAGCCCCGGCCGAACCTCGCCACCAGCAGGATCACGATGACGACGAGGGCGGCGAGGGCAAGGCGCGACGGCGCCGCGTAGTCCGCCGCTTTGGGGTCGCTGCCGACGACGAGGTTGACGCCGACACCGATCAGCGCCAGGCCGACCACAGTGATCACCACACCGCTCACCAGCGGCGGGAAGAAGCGCGCTGCCTTGGCGAACGGCCAGGCGACGAGCAGGCCGAAGATCCCAGCGGCGAGCATCGAACCGTATACGGCCTGGAGCCCGTACTCACCGGCGATCAGGATCATCGGCGTCACAGCGGTGAAGGCCGCGCCGGCCATCACGGGCATGCGGACGCCGAGCACCCGCCCGACGCCCGCGCCCTGAATCATCGTGACGACGCCCGCGACCAGCAGGTCCGCGTTGATGAGCAGAGCAATGGTCGAGGCATCGAGCCCGGCGGCCGCGCCGAAGACGAGCGGCACCGTGACACAGCCCGTGTACATCACCAGAACGTGCTGGAGACCCAGCACCGCGAGCCGCCCGAACGGCGCCCGCTTTTTCGCGGACATCATCACAACAGCACCTCTATCGTGCGAAGTTGGCAGCGATGCGCTGCTGGATGTACTGCTCCGCCGTGATCGGCGGATACCGGCCGTCCGGCCCCTCGATCACCACATCACGGTCTGCCTGGGCGAAGAAGGCGATGCTGTAGCGGGCACCCCGGTCCTCGCCGGGGCCCGGCGACTTGACCCGGTGGAAGTTGGACGGAAGCCGGTCGTCGCTCCACCGCATCAGCATGTCGCCGATGTTGCAGGTGATGGCGTCGGCCGAGGGCACCACGGGAGTCCACTCCTGCGCCTCGGCCTCCTTTCCCGGGCACACCTGCAGCCCGCCCTGACCGTCCCGCTGGAAGAGCAGCGTCAGGCAGTCGAAGTCGGTGTGCGCACCGGCCCGCCACACGTTCGGGTCGGGCTCGGCGTCCTCGGGGATCGCGAAGTAGTGCAGCATTCGCAGGGTGGACTGGTAGTGCCTGCTCCGAGGGTCGTGGGCGCGGGTGAAGAAGTCGCCGGGGAAGCCCAGCTGGTCGGCGAAGCAGGACAGGACCCGCATCGCCACCTCGCGGCAGCGCGCCTCGAAGTCGAGGGCGCGCAGCCGGAATTCGGGCAGGACGTCGTCGGGCCACAGCCCCTCCATGTGAGGCCGGGTGACCTGGTACGACTCCTTCTGGTCCGGTGTCCCGACGGACGGCCTGACCTGGGTCATGGACTCCCACCCGGAGTTGAGGCCCTTCTTCAGCCCATGCCGGGCCTTGTGGGCCTCGGGCAGCGCGAAGAATGCCTGGGCGTTCGTGAACGCCTCGTCCACCAGGCTCTGTTCGATGCCGTGGTTGACCAGCTGGAAGAACCCGATGTCCGTGGCCGCCGCCCACAGCTCCTCGGTGATCTCGGCCTTGCGGGCCTCGAAGTCGGAGAGGTCGATCCGGCGGATCTCCCGAGCCGTGGTCTCGGTTCCGGCCCCGCCCATGCGGGTTTCCTTGTCGAGTTCGGCGAGGCCGTACGTCGATCGAGGCCTTGTGTCCGGCACAGCACGCGTCGTGATGTCATTCATCGCGGCAAGTACTCCTGAGTACGTCGGAGTGGTGTTCTCCTGGTCCTACGAGGTGCAGTCACCGCCCCTGCACCCCCACCGCGGACACACAGAGGTCCGCGGGCACGGTCGGCCTCGGACCCGTCCGTGGGCCCGGCGCCGTGGGCTGGCATACGCCCCGTCGACAAGGGCCATGCGCGATGAAGTCAGCCTGGCGTCACCGTGTTTCATCCGAGAACCAGTCCTGTTACTGCGGCAGCACGTCCACGACGAACGGCGACGTGGGTGTGGCGGCGGTACGGGCCGAAATCGGGACCATCCCCCCGATGCTGTGCGCTCGGCGCCGCCCGCCCTGCGCGAAGAGCCATCACTAGAGGGTGGCCACTATCGCGACAACAGGTCCACCAGGAACGCCTCGGAAAGGCGCGCACTGCGCCCGTCCCGCACCACCGCCTCGCCCGCCACCAGGACCGTGTCCACGGTCCGGCTGCTCGCGCAGGTCAGCAGCGTTGCGCCACTCGGACAGCGATGTCCCGATGGTGCCGGCGCGCCGGAACCGCCCGCTGCCGATGGCCCGTCGCGTGTCATCCGGCACGACCGCCTTGGCGGCCGGCCTCATCCACAAATACGCGCAGGTCGCATAAGGGTGACGAGGATTGTCGGCACGCACAGGCCAGGCGGCCGCCCGCGAGTGCGGCCGTCATGGCGGGCGACCCAAGGTGTCGACAACGACATGGCCGACTACGCCCGCGCCCAGGGTGTTCCTGTCCCACTGATCGCGAGCAAGTTCGTCATCCCTCGGGCAAGTACAAAGGCGAGCACCCCTCGGTCGCCACCGCCTGCCGCCTACTCGCCGAAGCCGACGGCAACGCCGATGAGTGAATTGGTGGGGCGCTCAAGGCTTCAAGATCATCTCATTGTCCCTTTGGCGTGGCACATCTCGGTCACACCCCTACCCGGGCGCCCCACAGCAGGGCAGAAAACAGTGCTAGAAAGTGAATATGAAGGGATTTCCCAGCCTAAAACGGCATGAGTCACACCGTCTCTTCGCCGGCCCCGCGTCTGGTCAACGGGAGTCCGCGGGCTCGGGGCTGCGCTCTCTGCTGAATCTGCGCAGCGTCGCCGGGCAGGTGTTCGTTATGCAGGTCGTGATCGTGGTGCTGCTGGTTGCGGCCGCGGTGACGGCCCTGGTGCTCCAGGCGGGGCGTGACAGTACGCGGGAGGCCGCGCGCCAGTCGCTGACCGCAGCAGAGGCGTTCGCGAACGCCCCGGGCACGGTCCAGGCCTTGAACAGCAAGGATCCGACGGCCGTGCTGCAGCCGCGTGCCGAAGCGGCCCGGAAGCGGGCTGGGGTGACCTTCATTGTTGTCATGGACACCAACGGAATTCGCTATACGCACCCCGACCCGCGACAGATCGGGAAGAAGTTCATTGGCACCATCAAACCCTCGCTGGAAGGCGGCACCACCATCGAGAGCGCCCGCGGGCTGCCCCTGGCCGAGGGCAGCGGGCCGGTCATCCAGGCGGTGGTGCCGGTGACCGATGACCGCGGCTCGGTCGTCGGCCTGGTTTCCGCCGGGATCAAGGTCCGCAAGGTGACGACCCTGTCGGCACGGCAAATGCCGATCATTTTCGGTGCCGGGGCGGCCGCGCTCGCCTTGTCCACTCTCGGGACGGCATTGGTGGCCAGGAGGTTGCGTGGGCAGACGCACGGTCTGGGCCCGGCGGAGATGACGCGGATGTACGAGCACCATGACGCGGTGCTGCACGCGGTCCGGGAAGGGGTACTGATCATCGGTGCCGACGGGCGGCTGATGCTGGCCAACGACGAGGCGCGGCGGCTGCTGGAGCTACCGGCGGATGCGGAACAGCGGCAGGTGGCAGAGCTGAGGTTGGATGCGGATACGGCGCGGCTGCTGACGTCGGGCGAGCCGACCACAGATGAGGTGCATCGCGCGGGGGACCGATTGCTGGCGGTCAACATGCGACCCACTGCCCCGTACGACGGTCCGGCGGGCTGGGTGGTGACGTTGCGGGACACCACGGAGCTGGCGGTGGTCACCGGACGGGCGGAGGTGGCGCGGGAGCGGCTGACGCTCTTGTACGACGCGGGGGTACGGATCGGTACCACGCTGGACGTGGTGCGCACCGCGCAGGAGCTGGCGGATGTGGCGACCCCGCGGTTTGCCGACATCGTCACCGTCGATCTGCTGGAGTCGGTGGAGCGGGGCGAGGAGCCGACCAGGACGGCGGGTATGCGCCGTACCGCAATCAGCGAGGGGTATCAGGAACGGAAGGGGATCTACCCGGTCGGAGAGCTGATCACCTACTCGCCGACGGCTCCGCAGGCGCGGGCCCTGGAGACAGGGCGGGCGGTGCTGGAGGACGACCTGCGACAGGCCCGGGGGTGGCGGGAACAGGACCCTGACGGGGCCAGTAGGGCCCTGGAGCGCGGGGTGCATTCGCTGGTGACCGTGCCGCTCCAGGCGCGTGGTGTGGTGCTGGGGACGACGAACTTCTGGCGCACGGGGGATTCGCCCCCGTTCAAGGAAGAAGACCTCTCCTTCGCAGAGGAGCTGGCGGCGAGGGCGGCGGTGGCCATCGACAACGCCCGCCGCTTCACCCGCGAGCACACGATGACGGTGACCCTGCAGCGAAGTCTGCTGCCGCAAGGGGTACCGGAACAGGGCGCATTGGATGTGGCCTGGCGGTATCTGCCGGCCGAAGCCGGAGTGGGCGGGGACTGGTTCGACGTCATCCCGCTGCCGGGCGCCCGGGTGGCACTGGTGGTCGGTGACGTGGTCGGCCACGGGCTGCACGCGGCCGCGACGATGGGGCGGCTGCGCACTGCGGTACACAACTTCTCCGCCCTGGACCTGCCGCCGGACGAACTGCTCGGGCACCTGGACGAACTGGTCACCCGCATCGACAGCGACGAGAGCACCGGCGACGGCCCGCAGGGCCGGCAAAGCGAAGCGGTCACCGGGGCGACATGCCTGTACGCGATCTACGACCCGGTCACGGGAGTGTGCACGACGGCGCGAGCAGGGCACCCGGGCCCGGCGGTGGTGCATCCGGACGGGACCGTCACCTCTCCGGAAGTGCCCGCTTCGCCTCCTCTCGGCCTGGGCGGCCACCCCTTCGAAACCACCGAGCTGCGCCTGCCCGAGGGCTCACGACTTGTGCTGTACACCGACGGGCTGATCGTGAACCGCGACCGGGACATCGACACCGGACTGGCCCTGCTGCACCAGGCGCTGGAGGGGGCGGGGAGGACTCCGGAGGAGACGTGTCAGGCGGCGATCGACGCGATGCTGCCGGTGCACCCGTCCGATGACATCGCGCTGCTGGTGGCGCGCACCCGGTTGCTCGAGCCGTCGAGGGTGGCGCAATGGGAGGTGCCGCCGGATCCGGCGGCGGTGGCCCCGGTCCGTGCGGAGTGCGGGGCACAACTGCAGGCATGGGGGCTGAATGACATCGGGTTCACCACGGAACTCATCCTCAGCGAGCTGATCACCAACGCCATCCGGTACGGCTCGCCGCCCATCAGAGTGCGGCTGCTGCACTACCGCAGCCTGATCTGCGAGGTGTCGGACGGCTCCAGCACCTCGCCACATGTGCGGAGGGCAGCGACCACGGATGAGGGCGGCCGTGGGCTGTTCCTGGTGGCGCAGTTCGCCCAACGGTGGGGCACGCGGTACACGCCGGGCGGCAAGGTCATCTGGGCCGAACAATCGCTGCACGACGGTGCCGCTGCCCCCATGAGCGACACGCTCACCGAAGCACTCCTCGACCAGTTCGACGATCCCACCCTCTGAACGCACGGGAACGCAGCGACACTTGAGCGGGTCCCGGTGCCAGCGCAGAAGCGTGTCCGGGGCGATCAGGGCGCCGTCTACGATCCACAACTGCGTCGACCGGGCGGGAAGCCAGCTCGATCGCCACAAGCGGCCGAAGTCGCCGGTCCGGACATCGGGTTGCAGCAGACTCATTCCCCCACCGCCTTCGTACTGGTCAAGTGCCTCTTTGGTCGGAGCACAGGATGAGACGCAGGCCGTGTTCCCGTCGCCGCAACCCTCGTACGAGCGATCACGTTCGGGACATCGTTCGAGGTCAGACCATGAAGAACAAGCAAGCAAGGTCAGCCCTTGGCCGCACCCCCCTGACCCGCGGCAGCCCCGGTCGCGGATCGTGATCCCACCAGCAGCAGACACAACACGGCAACCCCCGCCACGACGCCCGCCAGAATGAGCAGGGGATCGAGTGGCCGGGCGGAACCGGCGGCGGTGTCGGCCGCGGCAGCGGGCTGTACCGGGACGCCGCGATCAGCGGGCGTCGAGGGCGCGGCGCTGCTGGGGGCCGGAACGGCTGCGGCCGTCGACTTGGTGCGGTGCGGGTGCGCGGACGAGGTGGCCGGGGCCGGTTCACGCGCCGGACTCGCGGTGCTGTGAGCGGGGTTGTCGTGACGGTGGGCGGGTGGCGCCTGAGGCGTCGGCGTGCGCGGGGCAGCGGCTTTGACCACGAGTTGTGCGGTCATGCCGGGGTGGACGGTGCAGACGTAGCCGTACGAGCCCGCGACGGTGAAGGTGTGGCTCCAGGTGCCGGCCTTGTCGAGCATCGGGGAGTGGACGGGCTCGGGGCCCGAGGTGGTCTTCACGTCGTGTGGGGCGGAGTCCTGGTTGACCCAGGTGACGGTGTCCCCGGCCGTGATCGTGAGCGTGCGGGGGCCGAACGCGTAGCCGGACATGACGATTTGGTGGCCGTTGGCGTGGGCGGAGGGAGCGTCTACGACCGTGAAGGCGCCGCCGAGCAGGAGGGTGGCGAGCGCGACGCGCGCGAGCTTGGTCAGACGGGGCATGTGAACTCCGCGGCGACGAGCAGACGCAGGCGGTCTGCGGGGCGGATGCGGGACAAGGTGAAGCCCGTGGAGCGGCGCAGTGGGCCGTACGGGACACGGGTGGTGCCGAGGACGAGGAGGCTGTCGTCGGTGCGCTCGACGACACGCAGCGTCAGCGTCGCCGGTACGGCCGGCACGGTTGGGTCGGCCGTGGCGAGTTCACCGGGGAGGCGCAGCCGCGAGCCCTCCGCCTCGGGCTCTACGGCGGTGCTGACGAAGGAGAGTGCCTCGCCACCGAGCGCGGCGCCGGTCAGCTTCAGGCTCAGAACGCAGTCTACGGCGGTGGGCGCGACGGTCAGGGCGGCTTCGTCCGCGGTGAGGCGGCGGCGCAAAGTAACCAACGGGCCGAGCCGGGCGGTGAGTTCGACGACACAGCGGTCGCCGGTGGCCATGTATGTGCCGGGCCCGGGAAGCCACGCTGGGCCCTCGGGCACGGGCGGGAGGGTGGCGGTGGGAACGGTTCTGGTGGTCACGGAGTGCACCTCGATGGATGAGGGACAATGTCGGCGGTGGCGGGCCGGCCGACTGCGACTCGGCCGGCCCGCCACGTCTCGTTGTCGGTCCGGTCAGCAGGTCAGCAGGACGTGGTGAGGTACTTCTGGGTCGGGGCGAGCAGGTGCTCGGCCCAGACGGTGTGCGTCTTCACGTACTGGTCGGGGTTGAGGATGTCGGTGACCTGCTGGCCGAGGGACTCCTCCAGGTGGGCTGAGTTGATGTGCTGGAGGAGGACGGTGAGGGTGTCGTCGAGGGTCGCGCCGCCGCCGTTCACGGCCGGCGTGAGGATCGACTCGACCCACACGGTGTGCATCTTCAGGTAGCTGTCGAGCTTCAGCGCGTCCTGGACCTGCTGCCCCGGAGACTCCTCGAGGTGGGCCGAGTTGATGTGCTGCAGGATCGGCATCAGGACCTGCTGAACGCTGTGGCACTGCTCGTCGCCACCGCTGTCACCACCGTCACCGCCGGTCGAACCACCTGAGTGGCCACCACCGGTGCCGCCGCCGGACGAGCTGCCGCCGGTCGACCCACCGCCGCTCCCGCCGGAGCTGCCACCCGACGTCCCCCCGGAAGCGCCGCCCGAGCCGGACCCTCCCGAGTCCGAGCCGCCCGATCCGGACCCTCCGGAGGAGGAACCACCGGAACCCGAACCGCCACCTGTGCCACCGGAGTTGTCGGCGACGACCGTGATGGACGCCTTCATGTCCGGGTGCACGGCGCAGTAGTACTCGTACGTTCCGGCCTTGGTGAAGGTGTACGACCAGCTGTCGCCCTTCTGCAGCGTGCCCGAGTCCAGCTTCGCGGGCCCGCTGGTCGTGGTGACCGTGTGCGGAGCGGTGTCCTCGTTGACCCACTTCACGGTCTCGCCGACCTTCACGGTGAGCTTCGGCGTCGCGAACTTCATGCCGGTGATCTTCACAGTGTGGTCGGCGGACTTCGCGGCCGCCGGCTCGGCCTGTGCCATCGAGTGGGCCTCGGCCGCCGGCGCCGCCGTGGTGGCGGCCGGTGCGCCGCTCGCCGTCTGGAGGAGCCCCAGACAGCCCACGGCGGCAACGGCCGCGCCCAGGCCGGCCGCCAGCAGCGCCCGGTTGCCACGCCGCGGCGGCAACCCCTGTCGTGCCTGTCGCCGCGCGCCGGGGGCGGCGGATTCGTCAGTACGCATAGTCGTGCGTCTCCTTATAGGAAGGGTGTGCCGGGTGGTGCAACCGGTCAGCGGCCGGGAGCGGCCGTGACCAGCAGACTCGTCGCGGCCAGGACGACGAGGACGAGCCCCGTCTCGGCCGCGACCGAGTGGACGAAGGGCCGTACGGTGGCGCGGTCCCCGCGCAGCAGTACGGCGATGTCGAGTCGCGTGCGCACCCACCTCCGGCTGTGCTGCGCGATGAGCAACACCACGGCCAGGACGGCGAGTTTGATCAGCAGCAGGCGTCCGTAGCCGGTGGCGAAGAGGGCGCCGAAGGAACCCACCACCTGCCAGGCCAGTACGGCACCGGCCGCCACGATCGCCGCGACGGACACGCCCGCGAGGGTGGAGTAGCCGGAGACGGCGGCGGACAGCTCTTCGGGGCGGCGGCGCGGCAGGACGCCGAGCAGCAGCAGTGTGAGTCCGCCCAGCCACAGCGATATGCCGAGCAGATGGACCAGATCGGCGACCGCGCCCCAACCAGGGTGCGTGCCCTCCGAGTTGTGGCCCGTCATGCCCGTCGTACGCAGCAGACCGACGCTCACGAAACCCGCGCCGACGCGCCAGCCGGGCGACCTCGCGGCCCGCTCGCCACCCTGCAACAGTGCGGCCAGGACGACGGCGGCAAGCAGCCACATCAGGGCCCGGCAGGCCAGCACGATGCCGACGTCGCCGCTGCCCAACAGGTCGGTGTACGTCGACAGTCGGAGTACGTCGCCGAGCGAGCCCATCGCGCCGTACGCGCCTTGCAGTCCGGCACCCACCACCGTGGCGGCGAGCCCGCACACCCAGGACGCAGCCAGGATGCGGCGAGTCCTGCGGTCTTCGGTGCCTTGCGGCCACAGCATCGCGAGGAACCCGAGCCCGCCGACGAACAGGGCGAGCGCGAGGTAGCCCACCCAACGGGAGACACCCCAGGCGGTGCGCACGGTCGCGGAGGGGGAGACCGCGGCGTCGCCCGTGTCCGGGTGCGGTGCGCTCGCGCGGGAGCCGCCGTTGCCGATGCGGAAGGCGAGCGTGCCGGAGGACGGATGCCCGTCCTCCATGTCGCGTACCTGCCAAGCCAGGTTCAGGCGGGTATCGCCGGATCCTTTCGGGACACGGACGACAACAGTGTCGGGCTTGCCGGTGGCCGCCGGCTCGACGGTCAGCCGCTTGCCGTGCGCCGTGACATGTATGTCGGCGGGGTCGACCCGCTCGCTGAAGGTGAGCTTCACCGTGCGCGGGGTTCGCGCCAGATGGGCTCCGCCCTTCGGCGACGACGAGTCCAGTTCCGTATGCGCGGACGCGGACGGCGCGGAGAGCACAAGAGTCACGAGGGCCAGAACACCCGTGAGACACAGGCGAGTTCTCATGGCGTCAGCCCCGAAAGGAGGGAAATCGAGGGCGTTACGCCAAGACAGAGGGCCCCATCGGACATAGCTGGCATGGATGACGTAGACGCCGACGGCGAAAGAGAGGCAGAGGGAGAGGGAGAAGCAGTGACCGGCAATCCGTCCAGGAGGCCGGCTACCGCGTCGTTCGTGCCGCTGAGCAAGGGCTGCACAAGTCGCACCTGACCGTCGTCACACGATTCGCTCGGCGCGGGAGACGGACTCGGGGACGGCGATTCCGGGGGCGTTCGGGAAGGTCCCGTCGAATCCCCTGCACCCCCCTTGCCGTTGTGCCCACCGTGCCCACCCGCTCCCGTTCCGCCAGTCACTGGGGGTGTGTCGCCCACGGGCAGGACGCCCGACCCGGCCCCCGCACCGGCACCCGCGTCCGCGGAGGTGGCGGGCGGCTCGGCGGAGCCGGGAGTGTTCGACGCGGGCGGATCCGCTGGAGCTGTGGTGGCAGGCGGAGCGGCGGTGTCCACGCTCTGAGGTGCGGGGGCGCCGATTCCGGAGGCGTATCCGAGGACGACGATCACAGCGGCGGCGAGCGCACCGGCGACGACCTCGTCACGGTGATCTCCTGGCCAGGAAGCCCTGGCGAAGAAGGACATGGATCCTCCAGACAACTGCACGGGGACTTGCTCAGGGATCGCCCGGGGAACACGTATGGCCCGCATGAGGGACACGGAGGAGTCATGCGGGCCATGCGCTGACGGCGATGCCAAGGAGTGGATCGACGGGAGGATTCCCCGCAGCTACGCATCAGTTAATGCGCCGTTTCATTGCCTCACTCTTGAACCGGCCATCGATGTGAGATGGGGACCTTCCCCGCCCAATGCCCGCATTACCTCCCGTGAAGAAGAGGTGAATGCGAACACGCCACGCGTCAACCCTTCACCGGATTACGCGTATGCATATGCGACTGGCCACACGTCACGCGGCCCACGCCGCGGCCCGCACCGACATGGACCACATCGGCAACGTGGACCTGTTCCCGGATGCGACGTTCAGCATGGGCCCGCCGTGAATTCGAGTTCTGGACGGGTCCCTATGCCGAACGTCCGTGCCTCGCGCTCGCGCTCGGCGAAGCGGAACTCGGGGCGGTCAAGAAGCTCGAACGGCAAGGGAGGCTCTTCCTCGTCGAGGAAGCCACACACGAGGTGTACCCGGGCATCCGGCTGATCACGTCGCCCGGGCCGGAACCCGCCGAGCGACCACAACTGCCGTCGGGCCGGCATAGAGACGCCAGCACCTGTGCCGTCGAAGACTCGTCGCCGCTGGTCAGGGGTGGGTTCCCTACCGACACCCGGCACTGACCTGCCCGAACGCAGCCTTCTGCAACACGCTTCAGCCGTCGTGCCCGCCCATGCTCGACCTGCGCACCACCAACTCCGGTTGCAGCACTACGTGTTGGTGTCGATGATCCGTCGCCGCCGCTCCGGTTTCCTCCAGCAGCAGCTCCGCGGCGATGGTCCCGAGAGTGTAGGCGGGTTGGCGTACGGAGGTGAGCGGGACGGTCGCGGCCGCTGCGAACTCGATGTCGTCGTATCCGACGATCGCGATGTCCTCGGGAACCCGGACGCCAGCGGTGTACAGGGCCTGCAGAACGCCGAGGGCGAGCAGGTCGTTGGCGCAGAACACGGCAGTAGGGCGATCGGCGAGGCCGAGAAGGCGGGCGCCGGCGTCGCGGCCCGCGGCCACGTCCATGCGTTCGGTGGGCAGTTCGCGCAGTGCGTCGAGAGGGAGACCGGCCTCGGCGAGCGCGGCCAGGGCTCCGGTGCGCCGGTCCTGGACCTGCTTGAGATGCGGCGGACCGCTGACGAACGCGATGCGGCGATGACCCTGTGCGACGAGGTGGCGCAGGGCGAGCGCGCCGCCCGCCTCGTCGTCGACTGAGACCGAGCAGCCCTCTTCGTCCCCGGCGACGCGGTCCACGACGACGTACGGGATGCCGTGCCTCCGGAAGTCACGCAGCGTCCCACCGCTCGGGTCGGCCGGGGCGACAAGAGCCCCGCGTACCCGCTGCTCGGCGAAGTGGGCGAGGTAGTCGGCCTCCTCGGCCGGGTCCTGTCCGCTGTTGCACACCATGACGCCAAGTCCGGCGTCACGCGCGGCGCGTTCGGCGCCCCGTGCGATGTCGACGAAGAACGGGTTGCCCATGTCGAAGACGAGCAGCGAGATGATGCGGCTGCGGCCGGCCCGCAGTTGCCGGGCGGACTCGCTGCGGACGTAGCCGAGACGAGTGATGACCTCCTGCACCTGACGGCGGGTGCCAGCGGAGACCCGGTCGGGCTGATTGAGGACGTTGGAGACCGTGCCGACGGAGACGCCCGCCGCCTGCGCCACGTCCTTGATGCCAACCGTCATGGGTTCCCCTCGTACGTGCTCTGAGCAGCATTCATTCTAGTAAGTCGGTACCTGTCCGCCGCTCAGGCAAGGTGGAAGACCTCGGTGAGGGGGCGCATCGCGGCGTCGGGAGCCTGTCCGTCCAGCTCCTCGAAGAAATCGCCCATTTCTGCCTGCCAGCGGGCGTTGACGTCGGTGGCGTCCATCGCGGCTCGGGCCGCGTCGAAGTCCTCGGTCTCCAGGTAGCCGACGAGCAGACCGTCCTCGCGCAGGAAGAGTGAGTAGTTGTGCCAGCCCGTGACGGTCAGCGCCTCCCGCATCTCCTGCCACACACCCTGGTGGCGGACGCGGTACTCGTCGATCCGGTCGGCCTTGACCTTGAGCAGGAAGCAGACCCGCTGCATGCTCATCTCCTTGTTGGATGACGGAGCCGGGGCCACCGTCCATGAAGTGAACGGCGGCCCCTTCTCCCTTATGTGCGGATCAGAACTTGTAGTTGTCGATGTTCGACTTGTCGAAGACGGTCGGCTTGCCGAGGGAGACGACACCGTCCTTGCCGATGGTGAACTCGCCCAGGTCACCGGCCTTGAAGGTCTGCCCCTCCTTGCCGCTGATCTGGCCGGACTCGAGGGCGACGGCGGTGTGCGCGGCCAGGGCGCCCAGCTTGGCCGGGTCCCACAGCTCGAACGCGTCCACGGTGCCGTTCTTGACATAGGCGCGCATGTCATTGGGGGTGCCGAGGCCGGTCAGCTTGACCTTGCCCTTGTACTTGGAGCCGGACAGGTACTGGGCGGCGGCCTTGATGCCCACCGTGGTCGGGGAGATGATCCCCTTCAGCTTCGGGTGCTCCTGGAGGAGGCCCTGGGTCTGCTGGAAGGACTTCTGGGCGTCGTCGTCACCGTAGGCCGTCGTGACGAGCTTGATGTCCTTGTACTCGGGCTTCTTCAGCTCGTCCTTCATGTAGTCGATCCACGTGTTCTGGTTGGTGGCCGTCTGGGCCGCCGAGAGGATCGCGATCTCGCCCTTGTTGCCGATCTGCTTGGCCATCTGCTGGACCTGGGTGCGGCCGAGGTCCTCGGCGCTGGCCTGCGAGACGAACACGTTGCGGCAGTCCGGCTTGGTGTCGGAGTCGTACGTGACGACGCTGACGCCGTTCTTCATGGCCTGCTTCAGCGCGGTGCACAGCGCGCCCGGGTCCTGCGCCGACACGGCGATGCCGTCGACCTGCTGCTGGGTGAGCGTGTTGACGTAGGAGACCTGGCCGGAGGTGTCCGTACCACTGCTGGTGCCGACCTCCTTGTACGTCGAGCCGAGCTCCTCGACCGCCTTCTTGCCGCCGTTGTCCGAGGTGGTGAAGTACGGGTTGTTGACCTGCTTGGGCAGGAACGCGATGCTCAGGCCCTTCTTGGTCGCGGCGTTGGCGTCGGCCTTGCCCGCCGCGGCGGAGCCGGCCTCCTTGTTCGCGTCGTCCTTGGTGGTGCCACCGCAGGCGGTGGCACCGAGAACGAGGGCGGTGGTGACGGCGAGGGCCGCGGTGAGCCGACGGGTTCTGGCGGTGGTGGTGAGAGACATGGGCTTCTGCCTTTGCGTAGTACGACGGTGTACAGCGGTTGACCGAACAGGAGCTGGTGGTTCTATGCAGTGGCGGGCGCAGGTGATGACGGTGGCGCTGCCGCCGTCTTCTTCCTGGCCCTGGCCTGAGAGATCTGGCGACCGACGCGCGGGGCGAGGACCGAGAACACGAGCAGCACGCCAGTGACGAGGATCTGGGACTGTGCCGACACGTTGACCAGGCTCATCACGTTCTGCAGGGTGCCGAGCAGGAACACGCCCGCGATGGCGCCGCCGAGGGTTCCCTTGCCGCCGTCGAAGTCGATGCCGCCGAGCAGCACCGCCGCGATGACGGACAGCTCCAGGCCGGTCGCGTTGTCGTAGCGGGCACTGGCGTAGTGCAGGGTCCAGAAGACGCCGGTGAGCGCTGACAGCACGCCCGTGGTGACGAACATGGACAGCTTCAGGCGCTTGACCCGGATGCCCGCGAAGCGTGCCGCTTCCTCCGAGGCGCCGATCGCGAACAGCGAGCGGCCGATCGGGGTGGCGTGCAGGACGACGACCGCGATCCCGAACAGGACCAGGAACGGCAGGGCGGCGTACGGGATGAACGTGTCACCGATCCGGCCCGCGCCGAAGTCCAGGTACTGCGAGGGGAAGTCGGTGACCGAGTCCGATCCCAGGATGATCTGGGCGATGCCGCGGTAGGCGGCCATGGTGCCGATGGTGACAGCGAGGGAGGGCAGCCCGAGCCGGGTGACGAGGAGGCCGTTGATGAGGCCGCAGACGACACCGAGCAGCAGGCACAGCGGGATGATCGTCTCGATGGCCATGCCCTCGTTCCACAGGGCGCCCATCACCGCGCTCGAGAGACCGACCGTGGATCCGACGGACAGGTCGACCTCACCGGAGATGACGAGCATCGTCATCGGCAGCGCGATCAGAGCGATCGGCAGCGTGTTGCCGATGAGGAACGAGACGTTGAGCGCGTTGCCGAAGTTGTCGACGAACGAGAACGAGAACAGCAGCAGGAGCACGAACAGGACGCCTACCGCGGTGTCCCAGCGCACCGCCCCGGCCAGGCCACGACGGGCCGTCGGCTTGGGGCTCGTGATGTCAGTCATGGCGGGCACTCCTCATCTGTGCGGCCTTCTTTCGCAGCACCGCGGCGACCCGCAGCGCCAGGATCCGGTCGACGGCGATGGCGAGCAGGAGCAGGATTCCGTTGATCGCGGTGACCCAGACCGAGCTGACGCCGATCGCGGGGAGCACGCTGTTGATGGAGGTCAGCAGGACGGCGCCGAGCGCGGCCCCGTAGACGGTGCCGGCGCCGCCGGTGAAGGCGACGCCGCCGACCACGACGGCGCTGACGACGGTGAGTTCGTAACCGTTGCCGGTGGCGGAGTCGACGTTGCCGAAGCGGGCCAGGTACAGGGCTCCGGCGAGTCCGGCCAGGGCGCCGCACAGCACGTACGCGGTCATGATGCGCTTACGGACGGGCACGCCGGCCAGGTTCGCCGCTTCGGGGCTCGATCCGAGGGCGTACATGTCGCGGCCGCTGCGGTAGCTGCGCAGGTAGTAGCCGACGCAGAGCAGCACGGCGACGGCGAGCAGCGCCAGGTAGGGCACGACCCAGATACCGTCGTGGCCGAAGTCGACGAAGCTGCTGGGCAGTGCATCGGCCGTGATCTGCTTGGAGCCGACCCAGATGGAGTCGATGCCGCGGACTATGTAGAGAGTGCCGAGGGTGACGACGAGGGCGGGTACCTTGCCGAGGCTGACGAGGGCGCCGTTCAGAATGCCGAAGACTACGCCGAGTGCGACCGCGAGGAGCACAGCGACGAGTGGGCTTCCGCCGTCCCGAAGGTAGTTGCCGGCGGCGAAGGCGGAGATACCGAGCACCGAGCCGACCGACAGATCGACGTTCTTGGTGATCACCACGACGGCCTGGCCGACCGCAACGAGCACGAGAATGGTGGCGTTGAGCATCAGGTCCTTGATGCCCTGCTCGGACAGGAACTCGCCGTTGTAGATCTGTGTGGCACCGAGCATCACCACCAGAACGGCGACGACGGCCAGTTCGCGGGCCTTGAACACCTTGTCGATGAACCGGCGCGAGGCGGTGGCCTGCGGTGCGCTCTCGTTCCGCACCGGTTGCGCGGTCATGGTCATGCGGCCGCCCTTCCTTCCTTCGTACGGCCGGTGGCCGCAGCCATCACGGACTCCTCGGTCGCCTCGGAGCGTGGGATCTCGGCGGTGAGCCGGCCCTCGTGCATGACGAGGACCCGGTCGGCCATGCCGAGGATCTCCGGCAGGTCGGAGGAGATCATCAGGACCGCTACGCCGTCGGCGGCGAGCGAGGACAGCAAGCGGTGCACCTCGGCCTTGGTTCCGACGTCGATGCCGCGCGTCGGCTCGTCCACGATCAGCACCTGCGGAGCGGTCGCAAGCCATTTGGCGAGGACGACCTTCTGCTGGTTGCCGCCCGACAGAGTGCCGACGACATCGGCGAGACGCGCGTACTTCACCTGGAGCTTGACCGCCCAGTCGACGGCTCGGCTGCGCTCGGCCGTGCGGTTCATGAGCCCGGCGCGGGTGGTGTCGGCGAAACCGGTGAGTCCGATGTTGCGCTCGATGGACATGTCCATCACCAGACCCTGGGCGCGGCGGTCCTCCGGCACGAGGGCGAGGCCCGCGGCCATCGCCAGGCTCGGGGCACCGGGCTTGAGTCGCTTGCCGAGCACCTCGACCTCGCCGCCGTCGAAGCGGTCGACGCCGAACACGGCCCGGGCCACCTCACTGCGGCCGGCACCGACGAGCCCCGCGAGGCCCACGATCTCCCCGCGCCGCACGTCGAACGACACGTCGGTGAAGACACCCTCACGCGTGAGCCTTCGCACGGTGAGCGCGACGTCACCCACCTCGGTGACCTGCTTGGGGTAGAGCTCGTCCAGATCGCGGCCGACCATGCGCCGTACGAGATCGTCCTCTGTCAGCCCCTCCAGCGGCTCGCTGCTGATCCAGGCGCCGTCACGCAAGGTGGTCACCCGTTGACACAGCTCGAAGATCTCCTCCAGGCGATGCGAGATGAACAGGATGGCGGCGCCCTGCGCGCGCAGGGTCCTGACGACGCCGAAGAGGCGGGCGACCTCGCTGCCGGTGAGCGCGGCGGTCGGCTCGTCCATGATCAGGACGCGGGCGTCGAAGGAGAGCGCCTTGGCGATCTCGACAAGCTGCTGGTCGGCGATGGACAGGCCGCGGGCCGGCTGATCGGGATCCAGGTCGACACCGAGGCGGGTGAACAGATCGGCGGCTGCCTGCTTGACCGCGCGGTGATCGACGCGGCCCAGGGAACGCCGGGGCTGGCGGCCCATGAAGATGTTCTCGGCGACGGAGAGGTCCGGGAAGAGCGTCGGCTCCTGGTAGATGACGGCGACGCCCGTGTCGCGGGCGTCCGCCGGACCGTTGAACGCCACCGGCTCACCGTCGAGCAGGACCGCGCCTGAGTCGGGGCGGTGCACCCCGGCAAGCGTCTTGATCAAGGTCGACTTGCCCGCGCCGTTCTCTCCTGCGAGGGCGTGCGCCTCTCCGGGGTACAGCCGCAGCGAGACACCACGCAGGGCGCGTACAGCGCCGAAGGACTTGCTCACCCCCTCCAGCGCGAGCACCGGAGTGGTCTCCGGTTCAGAAAGCGTCATTGCGTCTCTCCATGGGTGTGCCAGTGGTGTGCCGGGGAGTCTGCCGAGGTGGTGTGTCGTCGAGCGCGGCCAAGAATGCCGAAGAAGTCACCCGGCCTGAAATGTTTCAGTGAGGTTGCCCGGAAGCTAGCCCCGCGCAACCGGCAGGTCAAGAGGTCACTTTGATCTCCCGGCCTCCCCACGTGGGCACGTCGAGCGATGAAGGCCCCTTGAACTGCACGAAACCGGGGGCGTCCTGGACCCGCGAGGGGCGAACGACACGATTCCGTAACGTCGTGGAGAGCCTCTCCCGATCGACTGGAACCCCTTGACGGCCGCCAGCCGAGGGGGTTACTTTCCCGAACGGAATGAATCGATTCACATCGTCATCCGCATGCGCTGATCCGCCGATTGCCGCAAGCGGCCACACACGTGGTCGGTTCGTGTACCTGTCGCCCCAGCTTCCGGGGCACCCCATTCCTTCAGTCACCCCGAGGTGAACATGCCTGACATCGCCGCCGTGAAGGCCGCACTCGCCGGCCAGCGGATCGAGACACCCTCCTGGGGCTACGGCAACTCCGGCACGCGGTTCAAGGTGTTCGCGCAGGCCGGTGTGCCGCGTACCCCGCGGGAGAAGCTGGACGACGCGGCGAAGGTGCACGAGTTCACCGGCATCGCGCCCAAGGTGTCCCTGCACATCCCGTGGGACAAGGTCGACGACTACGAGGGCCTCCGCACGTACGCGAAGGAACGTGGTGTGGAACTCGGCGCCATCAACTCCAACACCTTCCAGGACGACGACTACAAGCTCGGCAGCGTCTGCCACCCCGACCCGAAGGTGCGCAGCAAGGCCGTCGACCACCTCCTGGAGTGCGTCGACATCATGGACGCGACCGGGTCCAAGGACCTGAAGCTGTGGTTCGCCGACGGCACGAACTACCCCGGGCAGGACGACATCGTGGCGCGCCAGGACCGGCTCGCCGAGTCGCTGGCCACGGTGTACGAGCGGCTCGGCGACGACCAGCGTCTGCTCCTCGAGTACAAGTTCTTCGAGCCGGCCTTCTACACGACCGACGTGCCCGACTGGGGAACCTCGTACCTGCAGTGCCTCAAGCTGGGCCACAAGGCTCAGGTCGTCGTGGACACGGGGCACCACGCCCCGGGGACCAACATCGAGTTCATCGTCGCCACACTCCTGCGCGAGGGGAAGCTCGGCGGCTTCGACTTCAACTCACGGTTCTACGCGGACGACGACCTGATGGTCGGCTCCGCCGACCCGTTCCAGCTGTTCCGGATCCTGCACGAGGTCGCCAAGAACGGCGGCTTCAAGCCGGAGACGAACGTGGCGTTCATGCTCGACCAGTGCCACAACATCGAGGCGAAGATCCCGGCGGTCATCCGCTCCGTGATGAACGTGCAGGAAGCCACCGCCAAGGCGCTCCTCGTCGACCTCGACGCGCTCGTCGCCGCGCAGCGCGAAGGTGATGTGCTCGGCGCGAACCTCGTGCTGATGGACGCCTACAACACCGATGTCCGGCCTCTGCTGTGCGAGCTGCGCGAGGAGCAGGGGCTGAATCCGGATCCTGTCGCCGCGTATGCCGCCTCCGGGTGGCAGGAGCGGATCGTGGCCGAGCGGGTGGGTGGGGAGCAGGCGGGGTGGGGGGCCTGAGTCTTCGCTCCGTTCCGTACGTTCACCTCTCTTACAAGGACTGATCCACGCCATGTCTACGCACCCCGAGGTCGCCGCGCTGCTGGCGCGCTCCAACCGTCTCGGCGCCGACCCCCGCAACACCAACTACGCCGGCGGCAACACGTCCGCCAAGGGCTCCGAGACCGACCCGGTCACCGGCTCCGATGTCGAGCTGATGTGGGTGAAGGGCTCGGGCGGCGACCTGGGCACACTCACCGAGGGTGGGCTCGCCGTGCTGCGCCTGGACCGGCTGCGGGCGCTCACCGACGTCTACCCGGGCGTGGAGCGCGAGGACGAGATGGTCGCCGCGTTCGACTACTGCCTGCACGGCAAGGGCGGCGCCGCACCGTCCATCGACACGGCCATGCACGGCCTGGTCGACGCCGCACACGTCGACCACCTGCACCCCGACTCCGGCATCGCCCTGGCCTGCGCGGCCGACGGGGAGAAGCTGACCGCCGAGTGTTTCGGCGACAAGGTCGTGTGGGTGCCGTGGCGCCGTCCCGGATTCCAGCTCGGCCTGGACATCGCGGCCGTCAAGGCCGCCAACCCGCAGGCCGTCGGCTGCATCCTGGGCGGTCACGGCATCACCGCGTGGGGCGCGACGGCCGAGGAGTGCGAGCGCAACGCCCTCTTCATCATCCGCACCGCGGAGACCTTCCTCGTCGAGAAGGGCAAGGACGAGCCGTTCGGTCCGGTCCTCGAGGGATACGCGGCGCTCGGCGCGACCGAGCGCCGGGAGCGCGCCGCTCAGCTCGCCCCGGTCATCCGAGGGCTTGCGTCGATGGACCGCCCGCAGGTCGGCCACTTCAACGACTCCGAGGCCATCCTCGACTTCCTGGCGAGTGCCGAGCACCCCCGCCTTGCCGCGCTGGGCACCTCCTGCCCCGACCACTTCCTTCGCACGAAGGTGCGCCCGCTCGTCCTCGACCTGCCGCCCACAGCCGAACTCGGCACCATGGTCGACCGGTTGAAGGAACTGCACGCCGAATACCGCGCGGAGTACACCGCGTACTACGCCCGGCACGCCACACCCGAGTCGCCCGCGATGCGCGGTGCGGACCCGGCGATCGTGCTGGTGCCCGGAGTCGGCATGTTCTCGTTCGGAAAGGACAAGCAGACCGCGCGGGTCGCAGGCGAGTTCTACGTCAACGCCATCAATGTGATGCGCGGCGCCGAGGCCGTTTCCGCGTACGCGCCCATTGAGGAGTCGGAGAAGTTCCGCATCGAGTACTGGGAGCTGGAGGAGGCCAAGCTGCGGCGCATGCCGAAGCCCAAGCCCCTCGCCACCCGGGTGGCCCTGGTGACCGGCGCCGGCTCCGGTATCGGCAAGGCCATCGCCCACCGGCTCGCGGCGGAGGGCGCCTGCGTCGTGGTCGCCGACCTGAACGGGGACAACGCCGCTGCTGTCGCCGAGCAGCTCGGAGGGCCGGACAAGGCCGTCGCCGTGACCGTGGACGTCACGTCGGAGGAGCAGATCACGGAAGCGTTCAAGGCCGCTGCTCTCGCCTTCGGAGGCGTCGACCTCGTCGTCAACAACGCCGGAATCTCCATCTCCAAGCCGCTCCTCGAGACGACGGCGAAGGACTGGGACCTGCAGCACGACATCATGGCGCGCGGCTCCTTCCTCGTCTCCCGCGAGGCCGCCCGGACCATGGCCGAACAGGGGCTCGGCGGCGACATCGTCTACATCGCCTCCAAGAACGCCGTCTTCGCCGGCCCCAACAACATCGCCTACTCGGCCACCAAGGCAGACCAGGCCCACCAAGTCCGCCTGCTGGCAGCCGAGTTGGGAGAGCAGGGCATCCGCGTCAACGGCGTCAATCCGGACGGCGTGGTGCGCGGCTCCGGAATCTTCGCGGGCGGCTGGGGTGCACAGCGCGCGGCGACGTACGGCATCGAGGAGAACAAGCTCGGCGAGTTCTACGCCCAGCGCACCCTGCTGAAGCGGGAGGTGCTGCCCGAGCATGTCGCCAATGCGGTCTTCGCCTTGACCGGCGGCGACCTGACCCACACGACCGGCCTGCACATCCCGGTGGACGCGGGGGTCTCGGCAGCCTTCCTTCGATGACCTGCAGCATGTCGGGTGCGGGAGCCGGTGACCAGCCGGACCGCCCCGCACCCGGCCGCTACACCTAGCCCCTCTCCGGAGCCCGCATGCACAACCTCACCTTCGCCGCCGCCGACCTGGGTGCCACCAGCGGCCGTGTGATCCTCGGCCGCGTAGGCCCAAGTCACCTGGACCTCACGGAGACGCACCGGTTCCACAACACACCGGTCCGCCTCCAGGACGGGCTCCGCTGGGACGTACTCGCCCTCTACCAAGGCATACTCGACGGCCTGCGCGCAGCAGGTCAGGTGTCCTCCATCGGCATCGACACCTGGGCCGTCGACTACGGCCTTCTCGACGCGGACGGCGCCCTGCTCGGCCAGCCGTTCCACTACCGCGACACCCGCACCGAAGGCGTCGCCGCCCTCGACGTATGGCCCAAGATCGGGCCCCAAGAGCTGTACCAGGTCACCGGCCTGCAGCACCTGCCCTTCAACACCGTCTTCCAGCTCGCCTCCGCCGCCGGAAGCGCCCAGCTCGGCATCGCTCGAACCCTGTTGATGATCCCCGACCTGCTGATCCACTGGCTGACCGGATCCATCGGCGCGGAGGAGACCAACGCCTCCACCACCGGCCTGTTCGACGCCCGCACCGGCACCTGGGCCGGCGGCATCCTCGACCGGCTCTCCCTCGACCCAGGGCTCCTGCCTCCGCTGCGCTCCCCCGGCGACCCGGCGGGCACACTGCTCCCGCACGTCGCCGCGTACACCGGCCTCGCCCCCGACACCCCCGTGACCACGGTCGCCTCGCACGACACCGCGTCGGCCGTGGTCGCCGTGCCGGCCACGACACCGGACTTCGCGTACATCTCCTGCGGCACCTGGTCTCTTGCCGGACTCGAACTCGACGCTCCGGTCCTCAGCGAGGAGAGCCGCGCTGCGAACTTCACCAACGAGTGCGGCATCGACGGCACCGTCCGCTATCTGCGCAACATCATGGGCATGTGGCTCCTCGAGGAGTGCCGCCGTACCTGGGCGGCGCAGGGTCTGCCGGACGACCTGCCCGCCCTCCTCACCAGCGCCGCCCAAGCCGAGCCGTTCGCGTCCGTCGTCGACCCGGACGCCCCTGAGTTCATGACACCCGGCGACATGCCCGAGCGCATCCGCGCGTACTGCCGCCGCACCAACCAGCCGGCCCCCAGCAGCCAGGGGGCCATCGTCCGTTGCATCCTGGAGAGTCTGGCCCTGGCCCACCGCCGCACCCTGCGCCAGGCATCCGCCCTCGCCGACCGCGACATCCGCCACATCCACCTGGTCGGCGGCGGCTCCCGCAACGAACTGCTGTGCCAGTTCACCGCCGACGCCACCGGCCTCCCGGTGATCGCGGGCCCCACCGAGGCAACGGCCCTGGGCAACATCCTCGTGCAGGCGCGCGCCCACGGACTCGTCGGCGACCTGTCGGCGATGCGCAGCCTCGTAGCCAACACACAGGAGCTACGCCACTACACACCACGCGGCAACAGCGCCGCCTGGGCCGCGGCCGCGGCCCGTCTCTCCCCCACGGCCACCACTTCCGGCAAGGACTCGTGATGCGCGTCGCCCTCTTCGCCACGTGCGTCAACGACGCCGTGTATCCCTCCACCGCCGTCGCCACGGTCAGGCTCCTCGAACGCCTCGGCGTGAAGGTGGACTTCCCGGCCGCTCAAACCTGTTGCGGACAGCCCCAGTTCAACACCGGCTACCGCCGCGAGACCGAACCCCTGGTGCACCGCATGGGCCGCGCCTTCGAGGGCTACGACTACGTGGTCACCCCGTCCGGCTCCTGCGTGGCGATGGTCCGCGACAACTATCCGCGCATCGCCGCGAAGGGCACCGACCCACGGCTGACGCGAGTGTCGGACTCCCTCGTCCCTCGTATTTACGAGCTGACCGAGTTTCTGGTGGACGTGCTCGGTGTGACCGATGTCGGCGCCTACTTTCCGCACAAGGTCACGTACCACCCCTCGTGCCACGGCCTGCGCATGCTCGGCCTGGGCCACCGGCCGACGCAACTCCTCAATGCGGTCAAGGGGCTTGAACTGATCGAGCTGCCGGGCGCCGAGGAGTGCTGCGGCTTCGGCGGCACCTTCGCGGTGAAGAACTCCGACGTGTCGACGGCAATGGGAGCCGACAAGGTCAACAACTCCCTCTCCACCGGCGCGGGCGTCCTGTGCGGCGCGGACAATTCCTGCCTGATGCACATCGGTGGCATCCTGCGCCGTCAGGACGCCCCACAGCGAGCCCTGCACCTCGCGGAGATCCTCGCCAGTACCGAAGAGGAGCCCTGGTCATGAGCGGAACCTATCTGGGCATGCCGTCCTTCCCGAAGGCGGCCCACGAGGCCGTCGGCAACACCACCCTCCGCGCGAACCTCCGGCACGCCACGCACACCATCCGCGACAAGCGGGCCAAGGCCGTCGCGGAACTCGACGACTGGGCGCTCCTGCGCGAAGCCAGCAAGCAGATCAAGGACCACACCCTCCGCCATCTCGACACCTACCTCGTGCAGTTGGAGGAGGCCGTCACCGCGGCGGGCGGCGTCGTCCACTGGGCCACCGACGCCGACGAGGCCAACCGGATCGTGACGCACCTGGTGAAGGAGACCGGCGAGTCCGAAGTGGTCAAGGTCAAGTCGATGGCCACCCAGGAGATCGGCCTCAACGAAGCGCTCGAAGAAGCCGGGATCGCCGCCTCCGAGACCGACCTCGCCGAACTGATCGTGCAGCTCGGCCACGACCGCCCCTCCCACATCCTCGTCCCGGCCATCCACCGCAACCGCGGCGAGATCCGCGACATCTTCGCCAAGGAGATGGGCGAGTGGGGCCGCCCGGCCCCCGAGGGTCTGACCGACACCCCCGCCGAGCTGGCCGAGGCCGCGCGCCTCCACCTGCGCGAGAAGTTCCTGCGCGCCAAGGTCGGCATCTCCGGGGCGAACTTCATGGTCGCCGAGACCGGCACCCTCGTCGTCGTCGAGTCCGAGGGCAACGGCCGCATGTGCCTCACCCTCCCCGAAACGCTGATCTCGGTCGTCGGCATCGAGAAGATCGTCCCCACCTGGCGCGACCTCGAGGTCTTCCTCCAGACGCTCCCCCGCTCCTCGACGGCCGAGCGCATGAACCCGTACACGTCGATGTGGACCGGCACCACCGACACCGACGGCCCGCAAGCCTTCCACCTGGTCCTGATCGACAACGGCCGCACCGACACCCTCGCCGACGAGGTCGGCCGCCAGGCCCTGCGCTGCATCCGCTGCTCAGCCTGTCTCAATGTGTGCCCCGTGTACGAGAGGGCCGGCGGCCACGCGTACGGCTCCGTCTACCCCGGCCCGATCGGCGCGATCCTCAGCCCTCAACTGAGGGGCACGGCAAGCGAGATCGACGCCTCGCTCCCCTACGCCTCCACCCTGTGCGGCGCCTGTTACGAGGTGTGCCCGGTCGCCATCGACATCCCCGAAGTCCTCGTGCATCTGCGCGAGAAGGTCGCCGACCAGGGCGGCAAGGGGCACCGCCTGGAGAAGGCCGCGATCAAGGCGGCCGGCTGGGTCCTGGACCACCCAGGTGCTTTGGCAGCGGGCGAACGCGTCGCGGCGAAGACCCGCAAGCTGCACCCGAAGAAGCTCCCCGGACCGGGAGCCGGGCAGTGGACGAACAGCCGAGACCTGCCGGAGATGCCCGCCGAACCGTTCCGCGACTGGTGGAAGAAGAACCGCACATGACCTCCCCCACGACACCCTCGTCCCGCGAGCGAATCCTGTCCCGCGTGCGCAAGGCCCTTGTCGACGCACCCGCGGCAGACCACCCCACGCGTACCTACTTCCAGACCCATACCGCCGACGACCCGGCCACGATCCTCGACCTGCTGCACGAGAACCTGGCCGACTACCGGGCGATCGTGCACCGGGCCCAGAACAGTGAACTCCCCTCGCTCATAGCGAAGTTGCTCAAGGAGCACGGAGCCCGCACGGTCGCCGTCGCACCTGGCCTGCCGGACACCTGGCTGTCCGACGCGGCGGTGGAGCAGCGCCCGGACGAAGGTGCGGCAGGGGGAACACCCCTCACGTCGTACGACCTCGATGCCACGGACGCCGTGGTCACCACTTGTGCCCTCGCCATCGCGGAGACCGGCACGATCGTCCTGGACGGCGGCCCCGGCCAGGGCCGCCGCGCGCTCACCCTCGTCCCCGACCTGCACATCTGCGTCGTACGCGCCGCCGACCAGGTCGTCGCATCGGTCCCGCAGGCCCTCCCCCGCCTCGACCCCACCCGCCCGCTCACCTGGATCTCGGGACCCTCCGCCACCAGCGACATCGAACTCGACCGCGTCGAGGGCGTGCACGGCCCGCGCACCCTGCACGTAGTACTGCTCACCGGATGAGGACCGGCGTCTTGAGCGGCCGGAAGGCCGTTCCCGTGGACTCGTGACGGGGACTGCCGCCTTGTCGAGGTGGGTCTTGAGCCGGCGCAGGACGGCTCGGTGGTCGGGGTTGTCGGTCCGGGAAAGCGCGCGGGGTTCAGCGTTGGGGACCAGCGGTACAGCCGTTGGCGCTAAGTACCTGATCTTGGGTACCTAGCACAGGTGATCTGCCTGCTACGGGGGTTCTGTGGAAGATTCTCGACCACTGGCGGGGGCTGGCTACCGTCCGCCGCATGCCAGTGGAATTTTTGACTGATGAGCAGGCCGAGGCGTACGGGAAGTTCGCCGGGGAGCCGACGAAGCCTGAGCTGGAGCGGTTCTTCTTCCTCGACGACGAGGACCGGAAGCTGATCGCGAAGCGGCGTGGTGACCACAACCGGCTCGGCTTCGCTCTCCAGATGTGCACGGTCCGCTACATCGGGCTGTTCCTGGAGGATCCTCTGGCCGTGCCGTGGCCGGTGGTAGAGCATCTGGCCACGCAGCTGGAGCGTGACATCTTCGCCTCCCCCTCACACCGCTGGTCCGACCCGCGCGCCCGCCTGCTGGACGGCAAGGGCTGGGAGTCGGTGCGCGAGGACGTCCTGGCCGCCGGGCTGAGCCTGGAGGAGGACGCCGAGGAACACCTGCGGGAGCTGACGGAGGTCCTGGATGCGACGTGGTAGCAGATGGCCGAGCGCCTGGAGGAGGCCGGCACCGACGCGTAGATCAGCATCGAGGTCCAGCCCAACGGGCGGGCGAAGCTGAACGTGGAGAAGCTCCACGCGCTCGGCGAGCCGAAGTCCCTGGCCTGGCTGCGCGGCCGGGTAGAGAAGATGCTCCCGAAGATCGATGCCGGACCTGCTGTTCGAGGTGCACGCCTGGACCGGATTCCTGGACTCCTTCGTGCACCTGGGCGACGGCCGGACCCGTATGAAGGACCTGGCCACCTCGGTCGTAGCGCTGCTCGTGAGCGAGGCGTGCAACATCGGCATGACCCCGGTCGTCAACCCGAACTTCGAGGCGCTCACCCGGGCCCGGCTCGTCCACGTCGACGAGTATTACCTGCGCGCCGACACCATCGCCGCGGCGAACGCCGCCCTTATCGAAGCCCAGGCCCGGGTGCCGATCGTGCAGTACTGGGGCAAGGGACTGCTCGCCTCCGTCGACGGCGTGCGCTTCGTCGTCCCCGTCCGCTCCATCAACGCCGCCCCGAGCCCCAAGTACTTCGCGGAGAAGAAGGGCATCACCTGGCTGAACGCCATCAATGACCAGGTCATCGGCATGTGGCAGATGGTGGCGCCCGGCACCCCGCGCAACTCCCTATTCATCCTGGACGCCCTGCTGAACCTGGACGGCGGGGTGAAGCCGGAGATGGTCGCCACCGACAACGCCTCGTACTCCGACATGGTCTTCGGCATCTTCAAGATGCTCGGCGACCGCTTCTCCCCACGCTTCAGGGACCTCGAAGACCAGCGGTTCTGGAAGGCCCAGATGCCCGGCGCCGAGACGGCGCGCGGGTACGGGCCGCTGGAGGCACTGGCCCGCAACAAGGTCAACGTGAAGAAGGTGCTCACGTCCTGGCCGGGCATGATGCGGGTGGCCGGCTCCCTGGTCACCAACCAGGGCAGGGCCTACGACCTGCTGCGGATGTTCGGCCGCGAGGGCCACCCCACGCCACTGGGGTAGGCGTTCGCCGAGTACGGGCGGATCGCCAAGACCCTGGACCTGCTCGCCGTCGTCGACCCGGTCGACGACGCCTACCGGCGCCAGATGCACAAGCAGCTCACCGCCCAGGAGTCGCGCCACAAGCTCGCCCGCGACATCTGCCACGGCAAGAAGGGCACGATCCACCAGGCGTACCGGGACGGGATGGAGGACCAGGCCGGCTCACCTTGGCGTCGAATCGCTCCTTGCCCAGCCGCTCCACGAGACGGGTGAGGTACTTCAGCTGCGCGGCCGCGATCCGGTCCTTCTGCGACGCGGCCTTCCACTTCGCGATCTCCTCGCGAATCCGCCCGTAGTACTCATCGTTGGCCACCTTGCGCTTCGCCTCCGCCTACTGGCTGCGGACCTGCACGCCCTCGTGCCAGGTCTGGGGTCGGCGACGACGCTGGGCGCTCGACGGCGGCCCCGAGCTGCGGGCCCGGCAGTGGTTGGCCGGATCAGAAGAACGTGGGCAGGCGCGGGGTGTAGGGGTCTTCCAGCGTGGCGATCTCGTCTTCGGTCAGCGTGAGGTCGAGCGCGGCGACGGCGTCGGTGAGGTGGCGGGTCTTGGTGGCGCCGACGATGGGCGCGGACACGACGGGGTTCTTCAGTACCCACGCCAGCGCGACCTGAGCCATCGGGACACCGTGCGCGTCGGCGATCTTCTGGACCGCGTCGACGATGGCTTCGTCGGTGTCGACGAACAGGGGGCGGCCGGCGAAGTCGGTATCGGGGGTGGTCTTGGCCCGTGCGGTGCTGTCCTGGCCCCAGGGGCGGGCGACACGGCCGCCGGCCAGGGGGCTCCAGGGGATGGAGCCGACGCCGGAGTGGGCGAGCAGGCCGAACATCTCGCGCTCCTCCTCCCGTGCCAGCAGGTTGTACTGGTCCTGCATGGACACGAAGGGAGTCCAGCCGTGGCTCTGGGCCGCGTGCTGCATGGTGGCGAACTGCCAGGCCCACATCGAGGAGGCGCCGAGGTAGCGGACCTTGCCGGCCTTGACGACGTCGTGCAGAGCTTCCATGGTCTCCTCGACCGGGGTCTGCGGGTCGAAGCGGTGGATCTGGTAGAGGTCGACGTAGTCGGTGCCCAGCCGGGTCAGGGAGGCGTCGATCTGCTCCATCACGGCCTTGCGCGACAGGCCCGACCCACCGGGTCCGTCGTGCATGGGGTTGAACAGCTTGGTGGCCAGGACGACGTCGTCGCGCTTCGTGTACTTCTTGATCGCGCGGCCCACGATCTCCTCGGAGGTGCCAAAGGCGTAGATGTTGGCGGTGTCCCAGAAGGTGATCCCGGACTCGACGGCCTGGCGGAAGATCGGTTCGGCGCCGTCGTCGTCCAGAGCCCACGGCATCTGCGAGGTGTCGCCGAAGCTCATGCATCCGAGTGCGATGCGGCTGATCTTCAGTCCCGAGGTGCCCAGACGGGTGTACTGCATGACGTGTTCCTCATCGTCGGTGCAGCCGGCCGACACCGGCTGCCTCGTCATCGAGGCTAGGTAACCGACGGTGGCGGTGGGAGATGCTGCCAGCACCCCCTACCGAGCAGGCGACATGCCTGCCGTCGCGGTATGGGCCGCCTGGGTGCGACGCTTCCTGGCCGCCCGACGGGCGCGGATCACCCCCAGGCCAGCTCGGCCGGATCCGCGGTCAGGTGCGCGCGACGACCCGCATCCCGGAATGATCGTGCGGTGGCGCAGCGGACTCCGCCGTGCGGGATGCCGCTGAGGGGGGTGCTGGCAGCATCTCCCACGTCCGAAGCAGAGCTCGTAGCGTGAAAGACATGAACAACCGCAGCGAGGTACGGGACTTTCTGATCTCACGCCGCGGGAAGGTCACGCCCGAGCAGGTGGGCCTCGTCGATCACGGCGGCACCCGCCGTGTGCCCGGTCTGCGACGCAGCGAGGTGGCCGACCTGGCAGGGGTGTCGGTGGAGTACTACACCCAGCTCGAACGCGGCAACGTGCGCGGCGCCTCCGAGAGCGTCCTGGACGCCGTGGCCCGGGCGCTGCTGCTGGACGAGGCCGAGCGGGCACACCTGTTCGACCTGGCGCGTGCGGCCAACAGCGGCCCGGCGGTACGCCGGCGCCCGGCGGTGCAACGGGTACGTCCGGCCATCCAGGCGATCCTGGACAGTCAGCTGTCCCCGGCCTATGTCACCAACGGCCTCGGGGACGTCATGGCCACCAATACGCTGGGCAAAGCCCTCCTGTCCCCGCTGTACGAGGATCCCGCCCGCCCGGTCAACGCCGCACGGTTCCGCTTCCTGAACCCCCGCGCGGCCGGCTACTACCTCGACTGGGACGCCACCGGCCGCGACAGCGTCGCCGCGCTGCGCCTCATGGCCGGCAAGAACCCCTACGACAAAGCACTCACCGATCTGATCGGGGAGCTGTGCACCCGCAGCGAGGAGTTCCGCACCCGGTGGGCCTCACAGGACGTCCGTATGCACCGCACGGGAGTCAAGCGGTTGCACCACCCGGTCGTCGGTGATCTTGAGCTCTCCTACGAAGCCCTGGATCTGCCTGCCGACGCGGGTCTCGTGCTGATCGTCTGCACCGCGGAACGCGGATCACCCAGCCGCCAGGCTCTCGATCTGCTCGCCAGCTGGGCTGCCGCGCCGGATTCCGTCGAGCGCGCTCAGGAAGAGCCGAGCGACCGCGGCCAGTAGCACCTGGCCCACATTCCCCAAAACCATCCAGCCCGCCGCTGGCCACCGGCTGAGCACGGGCAACGAACCGCCGTTCCCACACGTGCCGGTGCGCACCCTCGCACCCCTCAGCACCACCCCGAAAGGTTCACCATGTCCAAGATCCCCCATGTCACGCTGAACAACGGTGTCCAGATGCCGATCCTCGGCTTCGGCGTCTTCCAGGTCCCTGCCGAGGAGACCGAGAGGGTCGTCACCGACGCCCTCGCCGCCGGCTACCGCCACCTCGACACCGCCGCCGCCTACGGCAACGAGGAGGCCGTAGGCAAGGCCGTCAAGGCCAGCGGAATTGCCCGTGACGAGCTGTTCATCACCACCAAGATGTGGGTCAACGAAAAGGGCGAAGAGGGCGCCAAGGCAGCCTTCGACACGTCCCTGCGCCTGCTCGGACTGGACTACCTGGACCTGTACCTGATCCACCAGCCCTTCGGTGACTACTACAGCTCCTGGCGCGCCATGCAGGACCTGCACCGTCAGGGTCTGATCAAGGCGATCGGCGTGTCGAACTTCTACGCCGACCGCCTGGTCGACCTGATCGACCACAACGAGATCGTCCCGGCGGTCAACCAGATCGAGACCCACCCGTACTTCCAGCGCGCCGACGACCAGGCGCTCATGGCCGAGCGCGGCGTGCAGATCGAGTCGTGGGGTCCGCTGGCCGAAGGCCGCAACAACATCTTCAGCGACCCGACGCTGAGCGCCATCGGTGAGGCGCACGGCAAGTCCGTGGCCCAGGTAGTACTGCGCTGGCTGACCCAGCGCGGTGTCGTGGTGATCCCCAAGTCCTCGCGACCGGAGCGCATGGCCGAGAACATCGCGGTCTTCGACTTCGAGCTGACGGGCGACGAGATGGACCGCATCGCCGCGATGGACACCGGCGCAAGCATCGTCTTCGATCACCGCGACCCGCAGACGGTCAGCGCCGTCGGCGGGTACCGCCTCGGCTGAGAACCCTCTGCGTCCTCCTCTCCTGGACGCCGGCCAGCGGTGCCTCCCGCACGCTGGGAGCACCTGAGTGTCGGAAGGGGGCGCGGTTACCTTCGACCCCTGCACCCGTCTGATCGGAAGCAGCCAGCAGAAACCTGGGCGCGAGAGCCCAGGTTTCTGCATGTTGCCGGGTCCTGTGGCATCAGGGAGCCACCGGGCCCGCCGGCGCGCGCCGGCGGCGGCCCCTGACTACCGACAGCGCAATCAACAACCCAAGTGCCAACTGGTGCCAGTTCAAGCGCGAAGGCGCCACCTTGCGTGCTAAGTCACAGCTGGGCGACCTCCGGCAGCAGACGTCACACACGGCGGTCACTCTCATAAATGTTCATCTGTGAGAGTTCTGCGACAGGCCCCGAAGCGATCAGATTCCGCAGGTCGCCGTTCGCAAAAGTCCTCTCGAAACCTGCATGTTGTGCGAGGCATTTCTGAGAGGCTTCTGCCATGGGCCTCACACCCGATCAGGCCGCATTGGCAGTAGAACGTCACAACTGCCCGAACTGTGACGCGCCCGCCGGCAGTGCCTGCCGCACCCGGGGCGGGAAGACCGCCGCGAAGTACCACACCCCCCGCTTCGTCCTCGTCCCCGCGCCCCGCACTGAGCGTCCGGTCCGCATTGGGTACGCGAGGACGTCGACCGCCCGCCAGGAGCTGGCGAGCCAGCTCGAAGCCCTCCACCGTGCGGAGTGCCACAAGGTCTTCAAGGAGCAGATCAGCACCCGGGTGAAGGTGCGGCCCGAGCTGGAGAAGGCACTCGCGCTGGCCCACCAGTTCAAGGAAGCCGCCCCGGAGACGTCCGTCATCCTCACGGTGCATGAGCTCAAGCGTCTGGCCAGGAACGCGGCCGAGCTGATGACGCTGTCCGCCGAGCTCCAGGCCGGCGGCATCCAGCTCGAACTCCTCACCGGCCCGCTCACCGGGGTCTACGACCCCAACGGCATGGGCGCCATGTTCTTCGCCGTGCTCGCCGTCGCCGGGCAGATCGAGCGCAACTACATCCGGGAGAAGACCCTCGAAGGCCAGGTCATCGCCGCGTCCAAGGGCAACCACGGCGGACGGCCCAAGGTCATCGACGACGACATGCTCACCTTCGCCGTCGCACTCAAGGACAAGGGCGTCCCCGTGCCCGAGATCGCGAAGAAGCTCACCATCAAGGTCGGGAAGAACGCGGGCAAGTCCCCCTCGGTTGCCTCGCTGTACCGGGCGCTTGCCGCAGCGGACGACGGCCTGACGCTCCGGCCCAAGTCCGTCCGCATCCGTCGGCCCGAGGACCCGCTCGCCCCCGAGGAGATCGACCTCCGCCAGCGCCTCCAGGCCCAGCCCCACCCGAACGCGGAGACCCGCAGCTAGCGACCATGTTCAAGGGCTTAGCGCCAACGGCTGTACCGATGGTCCCCATGGCCGGGGTTCCTCGCAAGAGCAAGCTGAATCCGGACCGCCTCGCGGCAGCAAGTGAACAGAATCGGCATCGCGGCCGAGAACCGCGGTTCACCGGGCGGGGGCAGGCCATGGGCCTGCCCCCGCCCGGACCCGTTGGGCCGCTCAGGTGCTACGTCGCGGGGTGCACGCCTCGCACGGTGAAGTCGTACGTTCCCGACCCGACCTTGTAGACGACGCGCTCCCCCTCGACGCGCTGGAAGTCGGCGCCGCGGGGTGCGTCCGGGGAGCCCGTGCCGCCCTTGGGGACGCGTACCTCCGCTGTGGTGTTCGGCGGCACCTGGATCGTCAGCCGGAAGGTGTCGTCCTTAAGGGTCCACTCCGATGCGACCTCGCCGTACGGGGTCTGGTAGCTGCCCTCGACGTGGGTGAGGTCTCCGACGATCCTCGGGTCGATCACCAGCTCGCGGTAGCCGGAGGAGCCGGGCGCCTGCCGGATACCGGCCAGGCCCGCGTGGAACCACTCCTCGACCTGGAGGAGGATCATGTGGTTCTTGGAGTTCCCCATGTCCCACTGCTCCGGGAGGGTGGTCAGGCCCTTGGGGTTCGCGGCCGTGGGGGCCAGGAAGAAGCCGTAGCTCGGGCGGGTGTCCTCCTGCAGCACCTTCCATAGGACGTCGTCGCGGCCACCGGCCGTCAGCGCGCGCACGATCGGTGCCAGGCCGATGGTGCCGCCGCTGAAGTGCGGACCGCCGCCGAACGGCTGGAATCCGTTGACCAGTTCGACGAGCGCGTCGAGGACGCGTTCGCGTTCGCCGCTCGGGACCAGCCCCTCGTCGAGCGCGAGGGCCTGGGCGGCCTGGGTCGCGCCGGTGGAGCCGAGCGGGCCCTCGCTGGTGTAGCGGCCCAGGGCCGGGTTGTAGAACGCGTCGTTGAACGCGCTCTTGATGGCGGCGGCCAGGCTGCGGTACTCGGCGGCGTCGGACTTACGGCCCAGCAGCGCGGCCATCTGCGCCATCCGGTCGGCGATCTGGTGATAGCCCCAGGTGCCGGTGATGCGGCCGGACGTGGCTTCGGCGCCGATCCAGTCGCCGAGCGCCGCGTCGACGATGTGGGAGTTCGCGCCGGTGCCGGCCTTCTGCGTCCGGATGTAGGTGAGGAAGGCCTGCATCTGGGGGTAGTAGCGGGCCATGGTCTGGGTGTCGCCGTAGATCTCGTAGAGGAACCAGGGGGTGAGGATGATGCCGTTGCCCCAGTTGATCTCGTCGCCGAACCGGCCGGTGTAGCCCCAGTCGTAGACGGGTGCCTTCAGGGCGACGTTGCCGATGTTGTCGCCCGCCTTGGACTGGCCTTCCGCGAGATGGCGTTCCATGGTCCGCAGGAAGGCGGCGTACCCGAAGTGGCGGTGCAGGGACGCGAAGGGCTGCAGGTAGTCGGCGGGGTAGGCGAGCTTCTCGCGGCCGGGGCAGTCCGTGAACGTGGACATCGTGTTGCTCATGACCGAGTACCGCGCCATCCGGTGGATGCGGTTGATGCGGTCGTTGGAGGTGGTGAGGTGCCCGGCGACGGGGACGTCCGCGTGGAGCTGGAGTCCCGTGATCGTGTCGGCGGTGGGCCGGTATCCCTCCGGCAGCCCGGTCACCTGCACCCACTGCATGCCGAAGTAGTTGAACTCGGGGTGCCAGCTCTCGCCCTTGGTGCTGCCGCGGGTGGTGTAGGCGGCGAAGATGTCCGTGCCGCGGCTGCCGCCTCCGCCCATGATGGATGCCTGGTCGACGGTGCCGTCCGCGTTCAGGGACTCCGCGGGAAGCATCTTGACCGTCACCCCGGCAGGGATCTTCCCCTCCAGGGTCAGTTGGGGCCAGCCGGCGAAGTTCTGGCCGAAGTCGAAGACCCACACGCCCGGCTGGGGCTCGGTGACCGAGACGGGACGGAGACGGTCGGCGATCTTCACCGGCTCGCCCGCGCGCCAGACGAGGTCGGTCGTCAGGTTGGGCGGCGGCGCGATACCCGCGGTCACCCAGCCGACCGGTGAGCCGTCGCGGCGGCGGGCGCCCTCCCCCAGGTCGGCGCCGGGGTCGGTCCACGCGGCCTGTTCGCGACGGGCGTCGTAGTCGGTGCCGGAGTACCAGTTGTTCGTCGTGGTCGGGCCGAGCGAGGTCTTCCACGTGCCGTCGCTGACGACGGTCTCGACCGAGCCGTCGGCCCGGGTGATCTCAAGGCGGGCGATCATGCGGGGTGTGACGGCGGCACCGGCGCTGGGGTCGATGCTCGCCAGGGAGTTGCCTGAGCCGGTGACCGTGGCGCCGGCGGCGTGCGGCTTCTTGAGGGCGGGCTGGAAGGTGATGCCGGTGCCGTCGGCTCCCGCTGTGCCGATCGCGGTGATGGTGCGCGACTCGAGGCGCTCCCCGCCGTCCCCGGTGTCGATGTTGACGGTGCCGCCGACGTGGTAGTTGCTCGTCGCGCTCACCTTGACGGTGGTGTCACCTGGGGCGGCGGGGGCCGCGAGGGTGCCACTGCCCTTGAACTGGCTCTGCCACCAGCTGTACGGGGCTGACCGGCCGGTCGCCGGGTTGGTGACCGAGCGGGTGACCAGAGCGGGTCCATGGCCCAGTTCGACGCCCACGGTGTTGGCGCCCGTGCGGATCAGGTCGGTCACGTCGTAGGCGCGGTACTCGGCGGAGAGCTGGTAGTTGGAACTGCCGGGGGCCAGCACCTCGTCACTGACCCGCTCGCCGTTGACGTACGCGAGGTGCAGGCCGACTCCCGACAGGTACAGCCGCGCCTTGGTGACCTTCGCGCCCGCGCGCCTGCCGGTGGTGAACGTCCGCGCGAAGAGCGGCAGCGGGTCGCCGACGCTGCGGCCGGGGTGTTCGATCCACTCTGCGTCGCCCCAGTCGTCGCGCTTGAGCAGGCCCGTCTCCCAGGTGGCGGGGCGGCTCCACGGTGTGGCCTTGCCGTCCTGGTCCCAGGCCCTGACCTGCCACACGACCGGCTCACGGGCCGGGAGGCCACGGCCGCGCCAAGGGATGTCGGTCTGGGCGTCGGAGTGCACCTTGCCCGAGTCCCAGAGGTAGGGGCCGTGGTCGAGTTCGTGGGCGGTGCGTGCGGCGCGTATCTGGTAGGCGGACTGCACCCAGCCGTCCCGGTGGGTGGTCACGCGCCAGCTGAGCCGGGGGGTCGTGTCGTCGACACCGAGCGGTTCGTCGAGGCGGCCGTTGATGCCGAGCAGACCGACGGCCGCACCGGCGGCCGCCGCGGTGGCGGTGGTGTGGCGGGCAGGAGTGGCAACGGCTGAGCCGCCGGCCACGAGGGGCAGGGCCATTCCGGCCGTCCCGGCGGCGAGGATTCCCACGACGTGTCTGCGGCTGAGCGCGTCACGCGGCTCTGCGGGCATGCTGAACTCCTTGAATGTGCTTGCCTGTTGGGCAGGGGTGTCTTCCCCGAGGGCGTGCTGCCGCCCTCGAGGTGCGGACCGGAAACGGATGTCTCCGGCCGGTTGGGGTGGGGTTCGGTGGCGGTGCTGATCCGGGGCGCGGCCGCGCCAGGTGATGCCCGTGCGTAGCGGCCGCGCTCGCCGGAGGATCAGTCCCCGGCCTGGTAGTCGGCGTCCATCGCCTTGAGTACCTTCTCGGGCGTGGACTGGTCGCTGAAGATCTCCTGCAGACCGCTGAGCATGGTCTGCTGCACCTTGGTGTTGGGCCACAACTGGTCCATGAACGGAACGGTCCTGCCGTCCTTGATGAACGTCGACAGCTCGGTCAGCGACGGGTCGGCGGTGTAGCCGGTGTCGGGGAGGGTGGGCAGGCCTCCCTGCTTCTTGGCGTACAGGTTCATGCCTTTCGGTGACATCACGAAGTCGACGAACTTCAGGGCGAGTTCCTCGTTCTTGGCCTTGGCGTTGATGCCGTAACCGGCGCCCGCCGCGGCCGGGACGATCGTCCTGGTGGGGTCGTCGACGGCCGGCAGCGGCTTGAGGGTGTAGGTGGCTTTCGGGTTCTTCGGCTTGAGCAGGGCGATCACCCAGTTGCCCTGGACGATGCCGAGGGTCTTGCCGGTGGCGGCCAGTTGCTGGCTGGCTTCGTAGGTGGTCCCGAGCGGGTTCTTCTGGAAGCAGCCCGTCTTCTCCATCGTCAGGTACTTGTCCAGGGCGGTGGTCCACTGCGACTCGGCGAACGTGGCCTTGCCCGCCTGCATCTTCGTGTCGAAGTCCCGGTCGGGCCCGTAGACGGTCGTGGCAACCAGCGCGTACAGGACGATCTGTGTCACCCAGTTGTCCTGGTTGCCCAGCGCGAAGGCGGGGGTGCCCTTGGCTGCGGCGTCCTTGCAGAATTTCAGCAGCTGCGTCCATGTGGTCGGCGCGGTGAGGCCTGACTTCTGCAGGGCCTGCTCGTTGTAGACGGCGCCGATGCCGTTCTGCCCGAAAAGCGCGGTGTACGTCTTGTCGTCGTACTGGGCGACGCTCTTGACGGCGTCGGGTAGCTTCGCCGCCCAGGGCCGGTCGGAGAGGTCGCGCAGATAGCCGGGCTCGGCCAGGACGTGCGTGGCGGCCGGGTTGCCGTTGCCCGGCCAGACGGACATCACGTCCGGGGCGGTGCCCGAGGACAGCTGGGTGCGGATCTGCTGCTGGTACTGGTCCGCGCCGCTGGTCGTGTAGCGGACCTTGACGCCCGGGTTGGCCTTCTCGAACGCCTTGACGACGTCTTCGACGGAGCCTTGGTCGACCGAGGCGAGAGTGAGCGTCCGGGTATCGCCCTTGTCGCCCGCGGTGGTGCCGCCGCTGCACGCGGCCAGCACGGCGACAGCGATGGTCGCGGCTGTCAGGGCCGTCAGTCGGGGTGTCTTCATGGTGTCTCCCGCGAGGATGGACTGCGGTGCAGGGGCATGGGACAGAAGGGGACGAGGGGGCAGTGCTGCGTGTCGCGCACCGGGAGGGTGCACCAGTGCCGGTCAGCCACGCAGACCGCCGGCGAAGCCGTTGATGATGCTGCGCTGGAGGGCGAAGTAGACGGCCAGGACCGGCACGACGCTGATCACCAGTGCGGCGAAGATGAGGTTCCAGTCGGTCGCGTACTGCCCGACGAAGCCGGCGATGGCGACGGGCATGGTCTGCTGGGCGCTGCCGCTGAGATACAGCAGCGGGGTGAAGAAGTCGTTCCAGACCGCCACGGTGTTGAGGACGAGCGCGGTCACCGTGACCGGCTTGAGCATGGGCAGGACGACGTGGCGGAATCCTTGCAGAGGTGTGCAGCCGTCGATCAGGGCGGCGTCCTCGAAGTCACGCGGCAGTGCGCGCAGGAACCCCACGTAGAGGAAGACGGTGAACGGCACCTGCAGACCGGCGTAGAAGAGGATCAGCGCCCACGGAGTGCCCAGCAGGCCGAGGTCGCGCATCGTCTGGTACAGCGGCAGCGACGCCAGCTGGAAGGGCAGCACCAGTCCCAGCATGATCAACAGGTATGTCCCCCGGGACCAGCGCGCCGCGACCCGCGCCAGGGGGTAGGCCGCCAGCGAGGACACTGCCAGCACGATGACGACGCTGACGGCCGTGACCAGGACACTGTTGGCCAGCGCGCCGCCCAGCGCGCCCTGCTGCCAGGCCTGTTGGAAGTTCTCCAGCGTGGGTGACGCGGTGGGCCGGATCGGCGACGAGGTGTCCGAGGGGGCGCGGAGGGCGAGGTTGACCAGCACGTACACCGGGAAGCCCACCACCAGGGCCGCGGCAATCATGGACAGTTCCAGGGCGAAGGTACGGCGGCGGTAGCGGTTCACGACGCGGCCCTTTCGTTGCGGGACAGCACGACGTACTGGCCGGTGGAGGCGACGGCCACGATGACGGTGAGGACGACCGCGAGGGCGATGCTGTAGCCGAACTCGCCCAGCGTGAACGCGTTCTTGTAGATCAGCGTGGAGATCGTGTCGGTGGCATGGCCGGGGCCGCCGCCGGTCAGCGCGTACACCTGGTCGAACAGCTTGATTCCGCCGATGATCGACAGCATCAGGTTGATGGTGATCGCCGGAGCGAGCAGGGGCCGGGTGACGGACCAGAAGCGGCGGACCGGGCCGGCCCCGTCGATGGCCGCGGCCTCGTGGATCTCCTTCGGGACCGACTGCAGCCCGGCCAGGAAGATCACCATCGAGTAGCCCGCGAACTGCCACACGATCACTCCCACGACCGCCCAGAGCGCGAGGTCCGGATCGCCCAGCCAGTTCTGCTGCCAGGAGTCCAAGCCGACTGCACCGAGCGCGCTGTTGACTGCGCCGTCCGGGCCGAGCAGGTTGCGCCACAGGTAGGCGGTCACGATCGGTGTGATCACGGCCGGGGCGAACAGGAACACGCGCAGGACGTTGCGCGTCTTGATGGTGCTGTTCACTCCCAGCGCGAGCAGCAGCCCGATGAGGTTCTGGACGACGGTGATCGACACCGCGATCAGCAGCGTGTGCCAGATCGCCCGAACCGCGTCGGGGTCGCCCGTCATGTCGGTGAAGTTGTCCAGGCCGACGAAGGACAGGTCGGGGTCGAGACCGTCCCAGTCGGTGAAGGCGTAGTAGATCCCACGGGCGCTCGGCACCAGGACGACGAAGGCGAAGAGAACCAGCGCCGGAAGCGCTAACCACCACGTCGACGCCAGGGGTGTGCGACGAGCGGGTACTGAGCGAGCCTCCTGTGGAGGCCGATCGGTTGGAGCGGTCATCACCGGTGGACCCGTCTGTTTGAAACGATTCAATAAAGCACCTGGATCGAGCACTGGCACAGCTGCGCGCGGAGGAGCCCCCACCGCCCTCGTTCCGGTGCGCCCCAGGTCCCAGACTCCAGGCCCCAGGTGGACTGTCGCGCACCCAACCGGCCAGGGGCTGGTTCATGAGAATGGGCAACGTTTTCCAGAAGTTGCGCTGACCTTAGGGTCGGCCTCGCAAGACGTCAAGATGTCCCGCATGCTGCGACTTCATAACGGGAGAAGCTCCATGTCACCCGGCCCCGCAGCACGGGTAGCGCCTCGGCGGCGTGGCTTTTCGCGCCTTCGGCTCTACACTCTGCGGCAACGTTTCCCACTCCCGGAGGCCCCCGGATGGCACCGCCAGCCCAGCCGCGGCGTGTGACGATCGTCGACGTCGCGCGCCATGCCCAGGTCTCCACGACCGCCGTGTCCAAGGTGCTGCGGGGCGCCTACGGCGCGAGCCCGAGGATGCGGGAGAAGGTGCAGCAGGCGATCGCCGAACTCGGGTACCGCCCGTACGCGGCGGCGCGGGGCCTGCGTGGGCAGACGTACACCATCGGCGTGATGCTTCCGGACATCCGCAACCCGTTCTTCCCCGAGATCCTCGACGGTGTCACGGAGTGGTTCGAGAACACCGACTACCAGGTTCTGCTGGGGCCTGGGTGCAACGGCGAGGAGGCCGAGGCCCGGGTCACGGACGCGATGATCGACCGCGGCATGGACGGCCTGCTTCTCGTCGCCCCCGTGTCGTCGCGGGCCCGGCTCGAGCACCTCGCCGGTGCAGTACCGATGGTGGTCATCGGCCGTCACGGCCAGTCCACGCGCTACGACACCGTGGTCGACGACGATCTCGCGGGCGCCGCGCTGGTCGTCGACCACCTCGTCTCCCAAGGCCACCGGCACATCGCACACATAGAGCACCTGGAGACCGACCCCACACGCAGCGAGGAGATGCCCAACGCGCGGCGGGCGGAGGGCTACCGCCGCGCCATGCGGGCTCATGGTCTGGCGGACGAGATCGACATCGTGTCCACCAGCTACACGCAGGAGGGCGGATACCTCGGTGCGCGGGAGCTGCTCGCCCGCACCCGACGCCCCACAGCGATGTTCGCGGGTGCCGACGTCGTCGCCATGGGGGTCCTCGACGCCCTGTCCGAGGCCGGGCTTTCGGTGCCCGATGACATCGCAGTAGCCGGATACGACAACACCACACTCGCCGCACTGCGCCAGATCTCCCTCACCAGCGTCGACCAGGGCGGCCGCGCCATAGGCGGCAACGCGGCACGCCTGCTGCTGGAGCGCATCACGGACCGCGCCAAGCCGACGGCCCAGGTGACGCTCTCCCCCACCCTGATGCCACGGAACTCCACGGCGCCCCCAACCGAAGGGTGAACAGCGCGCGTCGCTTTTCCCTCCTGCCGACGGCACCTCCTTTGCCATCGGCCACACCCTGTCCATCGACGGCGGCCGGACCGTCCGGCATCGGTACCCACACGCAGTCCGGTCGACTCAGCCCGCCGTGTGCTCGCTCGGCAGCGCGGCAAGAGCCGCCTCCACAGCTGCCAGAACGGTGACGGGCGCCTTGTCCAGGGGCTCCCGTAGTTCCCTGCCGCGCCGCCAGCGGGTCGTGCGCCGGAAGGTCTCCGAGCGGGCCTCGTCGATGTTGTGGATGGCATCCAGTACGGCTTCGTACGCCTGCCGGTCATCGATGATCTCCGCGAGAATGCTGCGCAGGGTCAGCCGGCCGCGCTCCTGGAGCGGCCGCGGATGGGCTTCCGTCCAGGTGTGCGTCCCGCTGCCCACCTCATACCGCGTTCCGGAGGGAAGCTCGACGACGGCCCGCGCATTCGGCGGGATCTCGGCGTGGAAGTACACCTGGTCACCTTGCCGTCGCCATCCGGCACGGGCACGCCCGTACGGAGTCTCGTGGCAGGCCGAAGCGTCGTCGAGGTCGTCGAGGAGGGTGGGCGCGACACGGATCACGCGATACCCCGGCTCCAGCGGGGCGAGGCCTGCGACGCTGCGGTGCAGCCAGTCGGCCACGGCTCCCAGCGCGTAGTGGTTGAACGAGGTCATCTGGCCCGGGTTGATCGACCCGTCCTCCAGCATGGAGTCCCAGCGTTCCCACACGGTCGTCGCACCCATGGTGACCGGGTACAGCCAGGACGGGCACTCGGTCTGGGTCAGCAGGCGTGATGCCGCCGTCGCGTGGCCGGTGGCGGTGAGCGCGTCGCCGATGATCGGGGTGCCGACGAAGCCGGTGGCGATGCGGTATCCGGCGGCCCGAACCAAGTCACGCAGCCGGTCGCCCATGGCCTGCCGCTGCTCGCCGACCACGATCTCGAAGGCGATGGCCAGCGCGTAGGCGGTGGGTGCGTCGGACATCATGCGGCCGTCGGGTGTGACCTACGCGTTGCGGAAGGCTTGGGCGATGCGGGCGGCCAAGTCCGCGTACGTACGGGCTTCGGGGAGAGGGAGGTGCCGCTCAGCGCGCCCCGAACTCCTCGGATGAACGCCCACTGCGAGCGGGTGACCGGCACGATCCGCCGAGAAGCCCTGGACCACGTTCTGACCATGAACGAGGCCCACGCCCGACAGGTCCTCGCCGAGTACCGGAATCACTACAACCGGCACCGGCTGCACCGATCCGGGACCAACGACCGCCCGAGGCCCAGGAACAGCCAGCACTCCTGCACCAGCTCGAGCCCAGACGGCCCTGCGCACACACGCGTCCTCGGCGGATTCATCAACGAGTACCAATACGCCACTTGATCTGCAGCAATGACTTTCCGAGCCCCCACAGGCTCCGCTTCTTCAACCACGCTGGGACTGCCCCGTCGCTGACCCGCGCGAGCGCCACCCGCCGCGTTCCGAGTCGAGCAGGACCAGCTTGTCGTGGTCCGGACCGCCCGGCTCGGCGAAGAAGAGGACGAAGCGCTGCTTCGGGGTGTGCTCCAGTGCGATCGACTCGTAACCGAGGCGTACGTCTCCGACGTCGGGGTGGTGGAAGGTCTTGGGATCCGGCGCATGCGGCTTCACATCGAAGCGGTTCCACAGGTCGACGAAATCCCGGCTCTTCGCCAGGAGTTCGTCGACCAGCTCAGCCAGGTCCGGTGCGTCCGGCTCGGTGCCGGCCAACGCGCGCAATCTGGCGACACAGGCGCGGGCCTGCTCGTCCCAGTCGTCGAGCACCTCGCGCGCGAGTGGGTGGAGGAATGCATACCGTGCGAAGTTCCGCTTCTGCGGCGGCCAGTCGTCCATGCCGGCGAAGAGCCGGAGCGCTCCGGGGTTCCAGGCCAGCAGGTCGAGGGTGCGGCTGACGACGTAGGCGGCATTCGGGCGCACGGACTCCAGTAGCACGGCCAACTGCGGTCGCACGGTGCCGCCGGGCGCGGGCGGCGGTTCGGCGACATGGACGGCGCGGGCTGCCAGCTCGCGCAGATGGTTGTGCTCGTACGCGTCGAGGCACAGGGCACGAGCCAGGGAGTCGATGACGGAGGGACTGGGGCGGGTCTCCTTGCCGCGTTCCAGGCGCACGTAGTAGTCGATGCTGATCCCTGCCAGGGTGGCGAGTTCTTCCCGTCGGAGTCCCGGCGTCCGGCGCGTTCCAGGCGTGGTGCCCAGCCCTGCCTGCTCCGGGGTGACCTGCGCGCGGCGTGCCCGCAGGTAGGTGCCCAGTCCGCTGGAGGCGTCCGCCGCGTGGCCCTTCGTCTTCTCCGCTCCACGCGCCATGAGGCCATTTTGCCCGTTTTTCAGGTAGAGCGTCCTGGTCATCGGCCTCGTGGCCGGGTCGGGCTCGCCTGTACGCGGTGCAGGACTGAGTGCCGAAGCCGGACGCCCGTCGGATTCGGAAGCGGTAGTGGCGACAGGGCGTCGTGATCGGGGGTTCCGGAGCGGCCGTGCAGACGCCGAGGCCTTGGCCAGGGGCGCCGTCCCAGTGCGTCGTACGGGCGGTAGGACGGATCGCACCGACGAGGGGGCATCGGAAGGTCTTGAGCGCGGGCTTGCTGCCATTGGCCATCAGCTGCGACCGCGGAAGAACAGCGGCCCGAGGGGGGCGGCGGCACGGACTGCGGGCCGCTCGGCCAGTCGTGGGGGGCCCTGTCATCCCCCTGAACAACTCGGCCCCTCAGCAAGGGCGCGCAGACACGAATACAGAGGCAACCTGGCCGTACGCTTCCGGCGAGACGTACGGCCGCAGGGCCCGACCCTGGGACACCGGTGACGGGCCGCGCACGCCGCCGTGCTGCGTCCGGCCTCGGCGCCCCCGCCCG
This sequence comes from Streptomyces sp. NBC_00009, assembly GCF_045040855.1. Lineage (NCBI taxonomy): Bacteria > Bacillati > Actinomycetota > Actinomycetes > Kitasatosporales > Streptomycetaceae > Streptomyces > Streptomyces sp. NBC_00009. The sequence goes on along the minus strand of NZ_CP108312.1, from coordinate 7,490,875 downwards.
CGAGCAGCGGCCACCGGCAGACCGGGCCGGAGCGGAACCAGCCCGAAGACGACGGAGCGGAGAGCACTGATGCACCACATCCACCTGCGTGACCTGGACGTTTCCCGGATCGGTCTCGGGGCGATGGGCATGTCCCAGGCGTACACCGGCGCGGGGACCGACGAGGCGGAGTCCATCCGTACCGTCCACCGGGCCCTGGAGCTCGGCGTCACCTTCATCGACACCGCCGAGATCTACGGTCCGTACACCAACGAGGAACTGCTCGGACGTGCCCTGAAGGGGCGCCGCGACCAGGTGGTGCTGGCGACGAAGTTCGGCCTGGTGTCGCACGGCGGCGACGGGCCGGGCAACCAGGACTCCAGCCCGGCCAACATCCGCACCGCCGTGGAAGGATCGCTCGCCCGCCTCGGCACGGACCACATCGACCTTTACTACCAGCACCGGGTCGACCCGAACGTCCCCATCGAGGAGACGGCGGGCACCGTGGGCGAGCTGATCGCCGAGGGCAAGGTCCGCGCATTCGGCCTGTCCGAGGCCGGGCCCGACACCATCCGCCGAGCGAACGCGGTTACACCGGTCAGCGCCGTCCAGTCCGAGTACTCCCTCTTCACCCGCGACCCCGAAGCCCGCGTCCTGCCGACGCTGCGCGAACTCGGCATCGGCTTCGTCCCGTTCTCGCCCCTGGGACGCGGCTTCCTCACGGGAACGATCCGCTCCACCGAGGGCTTCGACAAGGACGACTTCCGGCGGGACAACCCGCGCTTCACCGGCGAGAACTTCCAGCACAACCTGCGTCTGGCAGACGAGGTCAGGGAGGTCGCCACCGAGGCCGGCGCCACCCCGGCCCAGGTCGCCATCGCCTGGCTGCTGGCCCAGGGCGACGACATCGCTCCCATCCCCGGCACCAAGCGCGTGACCCGTCTCGAGGAGAACGCCGCAGCCGACACCCTCCGGCTCACCCCCACCCAGCTCGACCGACTGACGAGCCTCCCGCCCGCGGCCGGCGCCACACACAACGAAGCCCAGCTGAAGATGCTCGAGCGCTGACCCGCCCGCACCCGAAGGAAAACACATGCAGCACGTCACCCTGAACAACGGCGTCGAGATGCCGGTCATCGGCTTCGGCGTCTACCAGATCCCGGCCGAAGAAACCGAACAGGCCGTCACCGACGCCCTCGCGGCCGGCTACCGCCTCCTCGACACGGCGGCCTCGTACGGCAATGAGGAGGCCGTCGGCCGCGCCATCAAGAACAGCGGCATCCCGCGCGAGGAACTCTTCGTCACCACCAAGCTGTACGTCCAGGACGCGCCTGCCGAGGACAACACCAAGCGTGCCTTCGAGACGTCGCTGAACAAGCTCGGCCTCGACTACCTCGACCTGTACCTGATGCATCAGCCCTACGGCGACGTGTACGGCCAGTGGCGCGCCATGGAAGCCCTCAACCGCGAGGGCCGTGCCAAGGCCATCGGCGTCGCCAACTTCTACCCCGACCGGCTCCTCGACCTCATCCTCAACAACGAGATCACACCCGCGGTCAACCAGATCGAGACCCACCCCTTCTTCCAGCGCACCGACTACCAGGACCTCATGCGCGAACACGGCGTCCAGCTCCAGGCGTGGGGCGGGTTCGCGCAGGGCAAGAACGGCCTGTTCACCAACCCGGTGCTGAGTGGGATCGGCGAGAAGTACGGGAAGTCAGTCGGCCAGGTGGTGCTGCGCTGGGCCGTCCAGCGTGGTGTCGCCTCGATCCCGAAGTCGGTGCGCCCCGAGCGCATGGCGGAGAACCTCGACGTCTTCGACTTCGCGCTCACCGACGACGAGATGGCGTCCATCGCCACCCTGGACACCGGATCCACGCTCTTCTTCGACCACCACGACCCGGAGATCGTCAACTGGCTCAGCGCCCGGCGCCTGGACAGCTGAACCGGAGCGCCCTGGCGATGAGCGAGTTCGCCCTCCCCTCCGCATCCGCGTCCGCGAAGGCGTGGCTGGATCAGCGACCAGGGCGTCAGATCGGGAAGTGGGCGTGGCCCTCCGACTGGACGGTGATCCAGCGGGTGTCGGTGAAGGACTCAGCCCCGGCCTGGCCGCCGAACCGCCCGTACCCGGAGTGACCTACGCCGCCGAACGGCGCCTGGGGTTCGTCGCCGATGGTCTGGTCGTTGACGTGCACGATGCCGGTACGCAGCCGACGCGCCACCGGCAGACCGGCCGCCAGGTTCTCGCTGATGACGCCTGCGGTCAGGCCGTGCGGGGTGTCATTGGCAAGGCGTACGGCCTCGTCGTCGCTGTCGGCGACGTAGATGGAGGTGGCCGGGCCGAACAGTTCGCCGTGGTGGACGGCCATGTCGGGGGTCACGTCGGCCAGTACGGTCGGTGCGATCAAGGTGCCGGGCTCTTCCGCCTTCCCGTTGCCGGCGACCAGGCGGGCCCCCTTGGCCACCGCGTCGGCGATCAGCGCGGTCACGCGCTGCGCGGCCCGCTCGTTGCTCGTCATTCCTCCAGGCGCTGGCCCGCGGCCTGACCGTGCTGCGCGCGCTGAACCGCCCGGGCGGCAGCACCCTGGCCGAGACGGCCGAGGCGACCGGACTGTCCTACGCCGCCGCCCGTCGGCACCTGCTGGCCCTCACCGACCTCGGATACGTCCGAAACCAGGGCCGCCGCCACCTGCCCACCCCACGCGTCCTCGAACTCGGACACGCCCCACTGTCGACCCTCACCCTCCCCGACATCGCCCAGCCACATCTGGTACAACTCACCGCCGAACTGGGCCAGTCGAGCTCCCTGACCGTCCTCGACGGCTCCGACGTCCGCTATGTCGCCCGCAGCGCGACCAGCCGGATCACCAGCGCCGCGATCGCCACCGGCACACACCTGCCGGCCTACGCCACCGCCATGGGCCGCGGCCTGCTGGCCGCCCTTCCCCACGACGAGGCCCGCACCCGCATCGACGCCGCAGGGCCGCGGCCCACCTCACCCGCGGCACTCCTCGCACAGCTGGACGCGACGCGCGAGACCGGACACGCGCTCGTCGACCAGGAACTGGAGGACGGGCTGCGCTCCATCGCCGTCCCCGTCCACGACCACGCACACCACACCGTCGCCGCCGTCAACGTGGCCCTGCACTCCGGACCGGAAACCCCCGAACAGTCCTTGGCGGCGATCCTCCCCGCCCTGCGCCACTGCGCCGCGGCCCTGTCCGCCGACCTCGCCGCCGCTTTCCCCCACGGGCCGGTACCGCGCTGACCCAACGTGCCGACCGGGCGGGACGCCCGTCGCGCAGCACGATGCCGCCCGGCCCCGCCTGTCCGCTACAGGCTGTGCCGCCTCCGGTTCGCCGTGGGCCAGGGCGCGTACCGCGTCGAGAAGTTCCTGGTCGTATCCGGTGGTGCGTTCCCGGTGCTGGCGCAGATGCTCGTCCCTGCCCGGCACGTTGGAGAAGAGGCTGACGCAAGTGCCGGTCGGCTCGTGCCAGTCGGCCTTGTCCCGCCCGTCGCCCAGCCGCGCGAGGTTCATCGCCTGCCGGATGACCCAGCGGTCACCGACCAGACCGTGGCGGATGCGGTAGTCGCACTCCTTCTCGTTGCGCGTGCTCGCGCTCCGGTTCTTCAGTAGCCGACGGTGAAGCGGGTGTCGAGGTGGGAGGCGGTTTCGATCTCGTCGACAAGGGCGAGTGCGTAGTCCTCGTAGGAGATGCCGAAGGTGCCGTCGGGGCGGGTGACAGGGTGGTCGGTGCCGGTGCGGTACTGACCGGTGCGTCTGCCCGGGGCGAAGTTGCCGGGCGGCGGGGACACGTACGTCCAGGTGACACCCGTGCTGGCGCGGTAGTAGTCGAGGGCGGCAGCTTGGCCGAGGACCTCGTCGCGCAGCTCGGCCGGGAAGCCGGGGACGTCGACCATCCGTACGCCTTCGTCGTTCAGGAGGCTGCCGCCGCCTCCGCAGTGGATGATGCGGGGGGCCGTGTCTCCGATCCTCTTGAGCGTGGTGACCAGGGTGCGGGCGGTAGTGAGGTAGACGGCCTTGTCGGGGCCGCCGACCGCGCTGACCAGGACGTCGGTGCCGGTGGCGAGGGTGCGTACGGAGTCGGGGTCGGTGGGGTCTCCGACCTGGGCGGTGGCGCCGTCGTGGAGGGTGGTGAGGTGGTCGGTGGTGCGGGCGACGGCGGTGACGTGGTGGCCGCGGAAGGCGGCCTCGGCGACGATGCGGGAGCCGAGCCGGCCGGCGGCTCCGAAGATCACTATGCGGGACATGGCGACTCCAAAGGGCGTTGTTCCAGAGGACACGAATTCCTTGGGGGTGGGAGGGAGCGGAGGAGCGGGGAGGTCAGAACAGGCCGTTGGAGTGCGGCAGTTCGCCGAGCACGAAGTCGCCCTCGGCGACCACCTTGTGAATGGTCTGGTGGAGAAGGTTCTTGCCCGCCAACGGACCAGCCGATGACACACCTATGCGCACCATCAGGCGTGCCGCGTGGGGCGCGGGCCCAGCCAGCCAGGAGTCGGTTCACCCCGGACCTCGCCGAAGAGCAGCACCATGCTCTGGCGCCACCACTCGACCAGCGCCCGGTCCTCCATGAAGGCGTAGAACTCCGCCACGTGCGCTTCAGGGAGATCCCACACCGCGGGGCCGCTGTCGGGGAGCACGTCGGTGCGCACCCCCCAGCCGAGGAAGCCCGTGCGCTGCACGTCGGCGGAGAGCATCCAGTTCAGGTAGAGCCGGGCCGCCGCCGGGTGGGGAGCACCCCGCAGCATGGCGGCGCGCTGGCCCCAGGCCAGGAACGGGTGTGGGGCGGTGGGCAGGCGCCAGTCCACGCCGGGGAGTCCTGCGGCGGCCCCGGCGAGGCCGACCGGATGGGTCTTGGCCGCGACGGCCTCGCCCGGGGAGTTCGTGCCCCGGTGGAAGGCGAGACCCTGGTCCGCCAGCGCGGTGAGCCAGTCCCAGCCGTACACATCGGCGTACTTCTTGAACAGGAACAGCGTCGCGTCGTCGTCCCCGGGATGGGAGGAGGCGATCTTGCCCTTCCACCGCGGGTCGGCCAGTTCCTCGGGCGAGGCGGGGCCGCCCTCGACGCCGGTCAGGTAGCTGAACGCGTAGACGGCCACGGCCACCCACGAACCGTCCGGGTCCTTGAACAGATCGTGAACCTGGTCGAACCCGGCGGGCTTGTAGTCCGTGAGAAGGCCCTGCCGCTTCCAGCGGGTGAAGTCGAAGCTCGTCTGGAGCTGGGTGACGTCGGCGACGAGCGATCCGGTGGCGATCTGCCGGTCGATCCGAACGTCGTGGTATTTGCTGTAGTCGACGATCATGTCGAGGTGGACGTCGGCGAAGGCAGCGGCGAAGGCGTCCAGCACACCGTCCTGCTGAGTGGGGATGTCCCCGCCGGCGTACACGGTGAGCCTGCCGCCCTCTGCGCGAGCCGCTTCGTACAGCTCGCACAGAGGTCTCGTCTCTTCGTCCACCATGGGTTCGATTCCTCTCGGTGCTGCCGGCGCGGACGCGCCCGGCCTGAGGTCGAGCGGCCTGGCCGCAGTCGGCCCGGATCGGACCGACTGGCTGACCGGCACGAGCATCAACCGCGCCACCACTCACACAGCAACGATTCTGCGTAACCCCGCGCCGCCCCGCCATCGCTGCACCCCGTCGAAGGGGCCCGTAAGCCACCCCCTGACATCCGCTTCTTCGCCGAGTCGCGGTTCTGCGGGCCGTTCATGGGGGCGGGCTCGCCGGTCACATCCGCCCGGAACGCACGGTGTCTCGGCTTCTGCCCGGGCGTGGCAGGAGGACGTGAGACGTGGTCGGTCGCTGCGCGAGGTCGAGGTGCCGCCCGAAGTGGTCCTGCTGCTGTTCCTGCCGGTCCTGCTGTCCTGGGAGGCGCTGGCCGTCTCACTGCGCACCATCCGCCGGAAGCCGTCGCAGGGGCCCGAGTCAGCGTGGCGACGCGCGAACATCGGAGAGGTCCCGGCCGCGTGTCTCCGGCAGGCCGATCGCGCTGAGCAGACTGATCAGACAAAGGAAGGCCAGGAAGAGGCCGAATGAGAAGGCGCCGTACGAGGCGGTCATCGAGGCGCCGATCAGGGGAGGCACGGCCCCGCCGACGACCAGCCCGATGTTGTAGGCGAACGCGGAAGCCGTGTATCGGTACCGGGTGTCGAAGAGTTCGGAGAGCATGACGTTGATGGGGCCGATCTCCAGCCCTGCGAAGAACATCGTCACGCACAGGAGCAACAGATACTCCCCAGCCGATGCCGACTCCAGGAGGGTGAAGACCAAAAGCGCCCAGACCACCGCGCCGGCCGTCGCCATCAGCAGGACCGGGCGTCTTCCGAACCGGTCGGACGCGGTCGCGCCAGCCACGACGCCGAGTGCCCAGCACAGCCCTCCCGCGATCCCGGCGCCGAGCACCGTGTTCCGGGTCAGGCCCAGTTGCCCGGTGCCGAGGTTCGCGAAATACGTCGCGCCCAGGTAGGTGAACGCGGCCTGCATGATCGAGATCCCTGCGACAAGGAGCATCTGTCGCGGCTGGTGCCGCCACGCCTCGACGAACGGGATCTTCGACCGCCTCTCCCGGCGGTCCGGCTCGGCCGTGGCCTCGGCTTCGAACACCGGACTCTCGTCGATCTTGAGGCGGATGTACAGGCCCACCACGACGAGCAGGGCGCTCGCCAGGAACGGGATCCTCCATCCGAACGAGGCGAACTGCTCGTCGGACAGACCGGCGCCCACCGCGAGCAGCGTCGCGTTGGCGAGAACGATCGAGAACCCTCCCCCGAGCGAGGTGAACATCGTCCAGAATCCACGTCGCGCTGTCGGCGCGCTCTCGGTGCTGAAGAGCGCGGCTCCCGCCAACTCGCCTCCTGCAGCAACGCCTTGGACGATGCGCATAAAGACGATCAGGATGGGAGCCGCAACACCTATCTGGTCCGCTGTCGGCATCGCGCCCACCACGACCGTCGCTCCTCCCATCAGGAGCAACGTCGTGACCAGCATGCGTTTGCGCCCGAGCCGGTCGCCGAAGTGTCCGAAGATCATCGCGCCGATGGGGCGGGCGACGAACGCCACCCCGAGCGTGCCGAACGACGCGATCGTGCCGGCTGCCGGACCGAGGGCGGGGAAGAACAGGTCGGCGAACACCAGGGAGGCGGCCACGGCATACAGCGTCAGGTCGTAGAACTCGATCACAGTGCCGGTGAAACCTGCCAGTGCAATGCGGCGCATCTGCTTGTCGTCGCGAGCGGGCACGGACGCCGTCCGTACGGTCTGCTGCTGATCCTGCTGGTCGGGCAATGTCATCGATCCTCCTGGGGCGCCCCAAGGTGTCAGTAGCCGAAGGTCGCCTTCTCGACCACCGCGAGATCGTGGCTGGGCAGGGGGGTCCAGCCGGTGCCCTTCAAGCGGGCGAGGCTGGCGCGGTAGGCATCGAGATCGGTGAAGCGGCCGGACGGAAGCGGCAGTTCGGCGCCTGCGTTGTCCCAGTTGTCGAAGGTGTCCACGCAGTCACCGGTGATGACGAAGGTGCCCGCGCCCGTGTCGACGCGGACGCCCTGCGACCCCGGTGAATGTCCCGGCAGCGGCAGGACGCCGAGCCCGGCCGCGATCTCGCTCGCGCCGTCGAGGGGGCGGACCCGCTCCAGGCACCGGGCGAAGGGCGGAACCGAGTCACCGTGAATCCCGTAGGCCCCCGGGGGCTCCGGGGACGGCCCGGTGGCATGGCCCAGTTCCGCGCGTTGGACGAGGATCTCGGCATTGGGGAACGCGTCGTTGTTCGAGCAGTGGTCCCAGTGCAGATGGGTGTTGACCACCAGATCTACGTCGTCGGCGCGCACCCCCAACCGGGCGAGCGCGGTCCCCACGCGCTCCCCCTCGCCCACCACGTACCCGTACGGAATCCTGCGGCGGATCTGTTCCTCGTCGGCCGGGCCGCCCGTGTCCACGACCACGGTCCGGTTGCCCGACCTCAGGACGAACATCACCAGGGGCATGCTGACGACCCGAGGGCTGTCGTCGTCGAGGTAGACCTCCTTGGCCGGGACGTCACGGAGCTCACCGAGTTTCACGGCGTCAATGACCCAGTTAGTCGTCATCTACGGACGGCCTTTCCACTTCGTTGTGGTGTTGTCGCGATACCCGTGTCACCGGCCTGCTGGCTCAGCCGGCCGCCATGGTCGCGATGTCGATGACGAACCGGTACCGGACGTCGCCGGCTGCGATCCTGTCGTACGCCGTGTCGATCTCGTCGGCAGCGACGACCTCGGCCTCGGGGGTGATGCCGTTCTGCGCACAGAAGTCGAGCATCTCCTGCGTCTCATCGATGCTGCCGACCAGGGTGCCCGCGAGCGATCGCCGGTTGTTCAGCAGCGAGAACACATCGAGTGAGATGCGCTTCTTCGGAACGCCAAGGTTCACGAACGTCCCGTCCAGCGCGAGCAGTTCCAGGAAGGCGTCGTAGTCGAGGTTCGCGGGCACCGTGGAGAGGATGAGGTCGAACGTGCCGGCGAAGTCGGTGAAGATCGCCGGGTCGGTGGACAGCCGGTAGGCGTCGGCCCCGCGGCGGTAGGCGTCGGCCTCCTTGTCCATCGTGAGGTCGAAGACGGTGGTGTGCGCCCCGAGTGCCGCCGAGATCGGTACTCCTACGTGCCCGAGTCCGCCGAATCCGATGATGGCGACCTTGACGCCCGGCCCTGCTTTCCAGTGCCGCAACGGGGAGTACAGCGTGATCCCTGCGCACAACAGCGGGGCGGCCGCCTCCAGCGGGATTCCGTCCGGGATCCGGACGACGTAGCCCTCGTCGACGACGATCTTCTCGCTGTAGCCGCCCTGGGTGTACTCCCCGGTGCGGTCAAGGCAGTTGTAGGTCCGGATGTGGCCGTTGCGGCAGTAGGGCTCCATGCCGGCGCGGCAGTAGTCGCACTCCCGGCAGGAGTCGACCAGACACCCCACGCCCACCCGGTCGCCGACCGCGAACTTGCGGACCTGGGATCCGACGGCGGAGACGATTCCCGCGATCTCATGGCCGGGGACGAGCGGGTAGTGCGTCTGGCCGAACTCGCCGCGTGCGCGGCTTACGTCCGTGTGGCAGATACCGCAGTAGGCGATGTCGATCAGGACGTCGCCCGGACCGACGTCCCGACGTACCAGCGTCATCGGCTTGAACGACTCTTCAGGGCCCGCGATCGAGCGGGAATTGACCGTGATCATGTCGCTCTCCCGGTCAGCCGATGGACTTGTACTCGAGGAACTCCTCGATGCCGTAGCGGCCGAACTCGCGGCCGATGCCGGAGAGTTTGAAGCCGCCGTGGGGAGCTCGCTGGTTGACCGGGGAGCCGTTGATGCGGATGCGTCCGGCGCGCAGCCTGCCGGCGAGGCCGCGGGCACGCTCGTCGGTCCCGGCCCAGATCGCCCCGGCGAGTCCGTACTCGGTGTCGTTGGCGATCCGGAAGGCGTCGTCCTCGTCGTCGAACGGGATGATCACCACGACCGGGCCGAAGATCTCCTCGCGTGCGACGCGCGCAGTGTTGTCGCCGGAGAACACGGTGGGCCGTACGAAGAAGCCGCGGTCGAGTCCCTCGGGAGCCTCCGGGCCACCGGTCAGCATTCGTACGCCCTCGTCGAGTCCGGACTGGATGTAGTCGCGGATCCGCTGACGCTGGTGAACGTTCGCGACCGGGCCGAGCGTGGTGGCGGCGTCGTAGGGGTCGCCCAGGACGTAGCTCTCGGCCTTGCGGACAGCGATCTCCTCGGCCTCGGCCAGCCGGGAGCGGGGTACGAGGACTCGGGACAGTCCTCCGCACACCTGCCCGGAGTTCCGGAAGGCGTCCTCCATGCCGACTTCGATGGCGCGCGCCAGGTCGGCGTCCTCCATGATGACGTTCGCCGACTTGCCGCCGAGTTCGAGGGCGACCTTCTTGACGCCCTGGGCGGCCAGCTCCATCACCCGACGGCCCGCACGGACGGATCCGGTGAGGGAGACCATGTCGACCAGCGGGTGGGTGACGATGGCCTCGCCGACCTCGGGGCCCGTGCCCGAGACGAGGTTGAACACCCCGTCGGGCAGGCCCGCATCGGCGACCATCTCGGCGAAGATGAATGAGCTGAGGGGTGCGACCTCGGTGCCCTTGAGCACGACAGTGCACCCGGCTGCGATCGCCGCGCCGGCCTTCATGCAAACCATCCGCATGGGCCCGTTCCACGGCGTGATCGCGCCGACGACGCCGGCCGGCTCCCGGGCGACGACGGTGTGGTCGACCTGCTCCTGCCAGGTGATCCCCGGCAGGCTGTCGGCGATGCTCACCAGGTCCACCACGGCGGAGGACCCCTGGGCCTCGGCAGCGATCGCGTAGGGCTGGCCGATCTCGCTGACGACGGCCCTGGTGATCTCGTCGGAGCGCTTCTCCGTCAGCTCGGCGAGCTTGCGCAGGAATCCCGCACGCTCCTCGACCGTGGTCTTCGACCAGGCCGGGAAGGCTGCGGCTGCCGCCACAGCGGCGGCGTCGACGTCCGCGGCCGTTCCGGCCGGAACGGTGACGACGGCCTCCTCGGTGACGGGGTTGATCACCTCGATGACATCGGTGCCCGTCGAGGGCACCCACTTGCCGTTGATGAAGATCTGGTCGCGTTCGATCACCGAACACACTCCTCGAGCATCGTCGCAGCAGCCATGTTGTTCGTATATAAGAACCATCGATCGTTATTGCGGCTGTAACGCTACGGACACCCGCCCGAAAGTGTCAACGCCCTGGCCTAGCCGTCTTCCGACAGCTCTCACGAACCCGGCTCGAGACGTGCCTCGCGGTTGTCGCGGCCAGCGACGACAGCGATGTTGAGCAGGTCGGCGAACGCCGACCAGCGCCACGATGATGGCGATCAGGCCCTGCACCGTTGAACCGGACGGCAGGAGGAACCGGACGGCAGAAGAGGGAAGCAGGCCGAACACTTCGAAGACGAAGGGGATGGTGCATGTACTGATGACGGTTGTGCCGCACCGGCGGCGTCAGCTCTCGTCAAAACCCAAGGTCAGGGGATGCTTCGACACGCCCCCGTTCTGGTCAGAGGATGAGCACGAGACGGCCGCGGACACCGCCGGCTTCCAGGCGACGGTGCGCTTCAGAGGCCTGGGCAGCGGGATATTCCGCGGCGACCCGCATCGTGAGTTCTCCTCGCTCGGCGTGCACACGAAGGGCGTCGAGCTTGCCCTGCTCGTAGACGTACTCCGGAACGAAGACCTCGTGGATGGTGACATTCGGGTGCTCACCCAGGGGGGCGACGCCGGGCATGTCGGACCTGCGGCCCATGACGAGCTGTCCGCCCGGGCGGACAGCCGGAAGGACTTCTCGCCCCAGGAGCGCCCCGTCCATGAGGCTGGAAACGCCGCCGGGGACGGCGTCGAGGATGCGGTCGGCCACGCCCGGGCCTCGGGCAACGATGCGATCGGCACCCAGTGATCGCACCAGTTCCTCGTCGGCGTGGGCGGCATCAGCCACCACGTGCAGCCCAGCGGCCTTGGCCAACTGGATGGTGTAGCCGCCCACCGCACCGGCGGCACCGGTGACGGCCATCCAGTCTCCAGCAGTCGGCGAGAGGAGATCCATGGCCTGCTGCACGGTCAGCCCGTTCGACGGGATAGTGGCTGCTTGGGCGTGGCTGCTGCCGGCCGGCGCGAGAGCCACCTGCCGTGGATCCAGAACGAGATGCTGTGCGTAGGCGCCCCCGGACGACATGTAGGGCACGACAAACGCCATCACCCGGTCCCCGAGCTTCAGGTCAGTCTCGGCGTCAGGCCCGATCTCGTCGACCACGCCCGCAGCCTCGTTACCTGGGCTGAACGGTGGGACGAGGCGGCCCTCGAACAGTGCCGCCGCCTCCCCCCTGCGGACTACTGCGTCCGACGGGTTCACCGTTGCGGCGTGCACGCGCACGCGGATCTGTCCGGGACCCGCGTGCTGGTCGGGGACATCCAGCCACCGCAGAACCTCCGGACCACCGAACTCCGTGACCACGACCGCCTTCATATCGCTCCCATCAGGCCAATCCGGCTGTGCACATACGGGGCCGCGAACACCACGCCCTGGTACCTAGCCAGCATGTAGGTATACGAGTGATACTACCTCTGTGACTAACGAATCGGATGTGTGCCAGGAAGAGGGCAGCCAGAAGGACACGCCCGCCGCCCTACCGGAGAGTTCCTCGAAGCCGCCGGTGCCGGCGCACTGGAACGACGAGCGGCGGGTGGCGCTCGTGCGCGGCATCCTGGCCCGGATCGGCGACAAATGGAGCGTGACCACCATCTGCTCGCTCGGGCAGCGGCCTCGCCGATTCAACGAGTTGCGACGCGACGTCGCCGGCATCACGCAGCGGCAGCTGACTTCCACCCTCAGGGCGCTGGAACGCGACGGCATCGTGTCACGCACGGTCTTCCCCTCGACTCCCCCTGCCGTGGAGTACGCGCTCACCGATGTCGGCCAGGACCTGGAGCGGGTCGTGTACACCCTCGCCGCATGGGCCGACAACCATGCCGACACCATCCGAGCTGCCCGCATTCACTACGACAGCCGGGCCGACACCTGACACCAGAGCCCGCATCGCCCACGGCACATGCCTGCCGTGAGCGACTCCGGCGCCGGCGGAGGCGGCGGGCCTTCCTCGAAACCGGCCTCAGACATCTCTGAACCCTGCCCACCGCCGTCGTCCCCGTCCAACCACCGCGCGTCCGGGTCGCGCAATGACGGCGACGGGCCCGGAGGCGGCGTAGCTGTACGGCCCAGGACGTTGAGGTTGCGATGGTTGAGGGGGACAGACGGGCGAATGGTTGACCGCCACGCAGGCCTGGTCGCGGTGCTGACGCAGCACGGCCGGCGCCACGGCCCCGAGTTCCTCGTACGAGCTTGCGGCGGGACGGGCCTCGCGCGAGGCCGCGCAGGAGCACGGCCAGATCCGCCGCGACGCCGACCTCGGCAACCTCATCGACCTGATCCGGGGCGCCTGCCGCATCCGTCTGCTGCCGCCCTGCCTCACCGTCACTCAGTGATCAGGCAGTGCCTTCCTGGCGCCGCGGGAGGATGACGGTCGCCGTGCCCGGCATGCAGTTCTGCTCGCGCTGGTTGTACGCCCAGGTCTCCAGGTGCACCACGGCGTCGCCATCGGCGTCGACCTCCTTGCCCACGACCTTGCCGCCAAGGCGGACCACGTCCGACAGGTAGACATGCGCCCTGTACTGACCGTGGATCGCCTTCACCGCACCGGTGTCCCCGATCCAGTGAGTGAGGGTGTGGAGCTGCCAGCACGTGCGCTGGATGCCCACGTCATAGGCGATCTGCGCGCCCTGCAACCGAGCGGCGTAGTCGTTGTAGTGCACCGAGTACACCGGCTCGAGGGCGTGCGTGCTGGGGTCACGGAAGGCCCACTTCGGGTGCTTGCGGTAGCGGCGCAGCGCGACGCCGTGCGCGGACAGGCGCGGGATCGGGGCTGCGCCGGAAGCCACGTAGGCGATCTCGTCGGTGAGCCCGATCGGGCCCTTGGTCAAGGTGTCGAGCTCGTCGCCGATCTGCACGTCCTCCCAGTACCGCGGCTCGGCACCGCGCGGGGTCTCGGCGAGAATGTCGTCCTCGACCTTCGCGAGTTCCTCGTCCGTCCACGGGTGCGGGAGCTCGATCGCGCGCGAGCTGCGGCGCTTCTGCATCTCGCCGCGTTCGAAGCGCATCCGCGAGCAGATGAACCTCGCGACGAGCCGACCGTCCTGGTTCCAGTACTCCTGACGCAGGTAGTCCTTGATCCGGCGGCCGCCGAAGGCGCTGTCGATCGGGTCGTCGAAACCGTCGAACCAGACGCGTGCCGTGATCTTGTCGCCGACGCGGATGGGGGCGTGGAAGGTCACGTCGGTCTCGGCGTGGAATCCGCCGAGACCGCGCCACCCGACCTGGACCGAGCCCAGGCAGGCGAAGATGAAGCTCGGCGGGGCGACGATCTCGCCGAACGGCCCGGCTGCGGCGTACTTCTCGTCCGTCCACAGCGGGTTGTCGTCACCGATGCCTTCGGCGAACCGCAGGATGGCCAGTCGGGTGGCGTATTCGTTGTTCACGCACGCGTCCGTGCGGAGCTCGGTACCGATCAGGTTCCGCATGCTCGTCAGCATCTCTTCGGTGAACTTGCCGGCGGCGAGTTCCTTGCCGAACCTCTCGCCCTGCGGGGCTTCCGTCGTCGTCATCGCACTTCCTCTGTGATCGTCAATCGTCGTATCGGTTCGCAATGGGGATTCGGCTGCTACCAAGCACCGTTGATCAACTCGCGGACGTCCTGCTCCTCGGGAAGGCGCGGCCCGGCGGTGATGGCCCAGTCGTCCATGGCGTGGGAGGCCGCCTCGGCGAGCGACTCCTGCTCGACACCGATGTCCTGGAGGCGGCGAGGCGCCTCGAAGACGTCCAGAAGGCGCTCGACCTCCGTGACGGCCGCTTCCGCGCTGCTGTCGGCAAGGCCCAAGTACTCCCCGATGGCCGCGAGTCGGCCGGGGACGACGCTCGCGTTGAATCGCATGGCGTGCGGCAGCAGCAGGGCTTCGACGACGCCGTTGGGCGCAGAGGACCTCGGCCCGATGGCGTGCGACAGGGCCTGCGCGAGTCCTCCGCCGGTGTGGTCGCTCCCCTGGCCGCTCGTGATCGCCGCAAGCATCAACTGCAGGCGTGGTGCTGCCAGTTCCGGGTCCTTCGCGACCCGCGGCAGCCAGGTCACGACCGTGCGCAGCGCGTGCGCCAGTTGCGCGTCGGCGAGCGGATCCACCCGGCGAGACTGCAGGCCCTCCACCGCCATCGAGAAGATGTTGAGAGCGGCCGACCAGCTCAGCCGTGGGGGCGCGGTGAGCGCCATCACCGGGTCGAGGACGACGCCTTGGGCGCGGGCCTTCGGGTCGTAGAGCGCGAGCCGCTCTCCCGTCTCCGGGTCGCGTACGGCGGCGCCCGCCTTGGCGTAGGCCGTGGTCGGCGAGCTCGGCACCACCCACTGCGGGAGCTTCGGCGCGGCGAGCTTCGGGCTCACGAGCCGGCCGTCCTCCCGCCGGGTGCACAGCTGCCGTACGTCCTTGCCCTCGCCCAGCAGGATGGTGGCCGCGCGGGCGGTGACGACCGACGAGCCACCACCGATGGCGATCAACGCGTCCGCCTCGTGCTCGGCCAGGAAGTCCCTGGCACGCTCGACCGAGGGCAGAGGGCTGTGTTCCTCGACCCCGTCGAACTGCCCGACGAGGCGCTCGCCGAGCACCTCATGAACACGGCCCATCGCCTCGGTGTGCGCCGCCACCGCGGGAATGCAGATGATCACCGCGCGGCGTGCGCCGACCCGCGCCAGTTCTCGCGGCAGGGCATCCAGTGCTCCCTCACCGCAGAACGTGCGGAAGGCCGGGGCAACATGCCGGATCCTCAGATCAGGTTCAGCGCTCACGTGCTGTCGCTCCTTCTGTCGTGTCGCGTCACGGGCGGGCAGCTCGTACGCGGTACTCCCACATGGGTAGTTGGGCTGGTTCGTTCACCGGCGTGTGAGCGACGGTCAGATGGCTCCGGCGTCGCGGAGCTTTGCAATGTCTTCGGCGGTGAGGCCGAGTTCTTCGGTGAGGACCTGGTCGGTGTGTTCGCCGAGTCCGCCGGAGCGGGTGGGTTCGACCATGGGTGAGTCGGAGAGGAAGAGCGGGCTGCCCAGGGTCATGAACGAGCCCTGCTCGTCCTCGACAGTGCGCAGCACGCCGCGTTCGCGTATGTGCGGGTCCTCCAGGAGTTCCGGCAGGGTCACCACCGGCGCGCACGGAATCTTGAGGTCCTTCAGCGCGGCGACGATCTCGTCCTTGCTCCGCGTCCGGGTCCAGGCGCCGACGACGGCGTCCACCTCGTCCATGTGCTCGCAGCGGCCGGGCATGGTGGCGAACCGCGGGTCGTCGGCGGCCGGGTCGTTCATCTGCGCGCGCAGCCGGTCCCAGTGCTTGTCGGTCGGGCAGAGCACCGTCACCCAGCCGTCCGCGGCCGGGTACGCGTTGTAGGGCGTGACCGACATGCCGCCGTGGCGGTTGCCGGTGCGTTCGAAGTCGGCGGTGTTCTTGCTGAGCAGTCCGGCGATGTTGGACGTCAGGGACGGGACAACCGCGTCTTGGAGAGCGACCTCGACGTGCTGGCCGCGCCCGGTGTGCGTCCGCTGATACAGCGCGGCGAGCACGCCGGCCAGGATGTGCGTCCCGGCCATGAAGTCCACCATCGAGGGTCCGGTGCGGACGGGGGCGCCGTCGGCGAAACCGGTGGTGCTCATGATGGCGGAGCGGGCCTGGATGGTGAGGTCCATGGCGGATTCGCCGGCGTAGGGGCCGAAGGATCCGAAGCCGGTACCGGAGGCCATGATCAGGCGGGGGTTGATGGCGCTGAGCTCGTCGTAGCCGAGGCCGAAGCGGTCCATGGCGCCGGGGGAGAGATTCTGCACGAGGACGTCGGCGCCATTGACGAGGTCGCGCAGGATGTCCTGGCCGGCGGGCTGGGTGAGGTCGAGGCGGATGTTGCGCTTGCCGGAGTTGAGGAAGCGGAACTGGATGGGGTAGCCGTCGTCGTCGACGGTCGGCAGGCGCCGGTAGGGGTCGCCCTGGGGCGCTTCGACCTTGATGACGTCGGCGCCGAGGCGGGCCATCAGCATGGTGCAGTACGGGGCGAAGTAGAACTGTCCGACACAGATCACCTTCACGCCTTCAAGGGCGGTCATGCACAGCCTCCGTCACATCGGGCGTCACTCACGTCGCGGAAGAAGGAACCTCACGCCGCTCTGCAGCGGCAGACCCTGGGCGCGGGCGCCGCAGGCGAGGCCCAGGATGACTCCACACCGGAATGCCCCACTTGAATGGTTCGTCATTATGAACCCTGGTCCGTATTTACAACCACGAGGCTAGGGTTGCGCCCTGCCGATGTCAACGGATGCGCAGCCCTCGGCGACGTTGACACCCGGACATGCGAGTCCTACCGTTCATTCGCCTATACGGTCAGCCGTTCGCAATTACGATCCAGGTGGCTAGGTGGCCGCGGTTCTCGACGACGCCGCCACTGTCCGTTCACCGACGAAAGGACAACCATGAAGGTCGGCTTCATCGGGCTGGGTTCCATGGGCCAGGGCATGGCTCTCAACTTGCGGCGAGCGGGACACGAGCTCGTCGTGCACGATCTCAACCGGTCGAGCGGCGCAGCGCTCGAAGAGGCGGGGGCGACCTGGGCGGACTCCGTCGCCGAGCTCGCAGGTTCGGTCGACGTGGTGTTCACGTCTCTGCCCGGCCCTGTGGAGATGCGGCAGATCGGCGTGGGCGACGAAGGGCTGTTGAGTGCGCTCAAGCCGGGCAGCACGTGGTTCGACCTGACTACCAACTCCCCCACGGTCGTGCGCGAGGTCCATGAGGCCTGCCGCGAGCACGACGTGGAGCTCTTCGACGCCCCGGTCAGCGGCGGCCCGAAGGGGGCCCGCTCCGGCAAACTCGCCATCTACGTAGGCGGGGACCGCGGCGCGTTCGACCGCGTGGGTTCGGTCCTCGAAGCCATCGGTGACCAGATCCTGTACGTGGGAGAGATCGGCGCCGGCAACACGGCCAAGCTGGTGCACAACTGCGCCAGCATGATCATTCGTTCGGGGATCGCCGAGGTCTTCACCATGGGGGTCAAGGCGGGCGTCGAACCCGACGCCCTCTGGCACGCCCTGCGTCAGGGCGCCATCGGCAGGGCCCGGACCTTCGACCGGGTCGGCGACCGGTACCTGCAGGAGGCCTTCGATCCGCCGTCGTTCGCGCTGGCGCTGGCGAACAAGGACCTTCGCCTTGCCCTGGAGCTGGCCGACCAGTTCGACGTCCCGATGCGCGCCGCCCGGCTGGTCCAGGAGGACTTCAAGGAGGCCCTCGACCGCGGTTGGGGCAACCGGGACTCGCAGACGCCGCTGCTCCTGCAGAACGAGCGAGCGGGCGTGACGATCAAGCTCAGCGCCGAAGAGGTCCAGGCCGTTCTCGACCGCGGCTGATCCACTCTCACTTCCCTGACTACGCGGAACCGGCTACGAGGAGACGACAGATGGACACCGCTGACACCACGGACGCCAACGGCATCAAGACCACCGGCCGACGGATCATGAACGAGCTCATGGGCGACGGCTACGTGGAGAAGAAGGACCAGAACCGCAACAGCTTCAACGACGTCATCCAGGACTACTCCGAGGAAGTCTGTTTCGGCCGTGTCTGGGCCCGCGACGGCATCGACCGCAAGACCCGCAGCATCATCAACCTCTCGGTGCTGACCGCGCTGGGCCGACCCGCGCAGCTCGCTCATCACGTCGAGGGAGCGATCAACAACGGCGCGACGGTCGCCGAGATCAAGGAGGTCCTCCTCCAGACCGCGGTGTACTGCGGTCTCCCCGCGGCCGGTGAGGCCTTCAAGGTGGCCGAAGGTGTTCTGCGGGCCGAGGGCCACCTCGACTGACCGCTCCTCCCGACTCCACGTCAGCAGGGTGGCCGCACATGCGCGGCCACCCTGCTGACGTGGTGCACGAGGTCCGTTGCCTAAAGCTGAGCCCACCTTGGCCCACGGGCCGGCGCCACCACGACGACAGCGGCGGCGGGCGCCCCATGCGCCCGCCGCCGTCTCACGTGCCGTGCTCAGGCGAGCTGCGACACCACCGACTTGGTCTCGAGGTAGTTCTCCAGGGCTTCCGGGCCGCTCTCCCGCCCCCAGCCCGACTGACGGTAGCCACCGGCAGGCATGTAGGCCCCGCCCGCACGGTGCACATTGATCCCGACGCGGCCCGCACGCAGTCGGCGCGCCACCGAGTGAGCCAGCGCACCATCGCGGGTCCAGACGCTGGAGGCGAGACCGTAGGAACTGTCGTTCGCCAGCGCCACTGCCTCATCGGTGTCGGAGAAGGGCATGATGCCCAGCACCGGGCCGAAGATCTCCTCCCGCATGACCGTCATCGACTGGTCGACATCCACCAGGACGGTGGGCTCGAAGAAGAAGCCCTGATTCCCAACTCGCTTGCCACCGCTGACGATTCGGGCGCCGTCCTCGATGCCGCGGCCGACGTATCCTGACACCCGGTCGAGCTGCTTCTGGGAGATGAGCGGGCCGAGTTCGGCCGTGGGATCCGAGCCCGCACCCAGGCGCATAGCGGCGCCGATCTCCGCCACGCCGCGCACGACCTCGTCGAACACGGACTCGTGTACGAACAGCCGTGTTCCCGCGGCGCAGACCTGACCGGAGTTCCAGAAGACCGCCGATGCCGCACCGGGGATGGCGGCCTTGAGGTCGGCGTCGCCGAACACGATGACCGGGGACTTGCCGCCGAGTTCGAGCGACAGCTTCTTCATGTTGCCTGTGGCTGCGTTCACGATGAGGCGGCCGACCTCGGTCGACCCCGTGAACGACACCGTGTCGACGTCCGGGTGCTCCGTCAGGGCGGCGCCGGCCGTTTCACCGACTCCGGTGACGACGTTGACCACGCCTGCCGGAACGCCCGCCTCAAGCAGAAGTTGCCCGAGCCAGAGCGAGGTCAGCGGTGTCTCCTCGGCGGGCTTCAGCACACAGGAGCATCCGGCCGCCAGGGCCGGGGCGAGCTTCTTGGCCGCCATACTCAATGGCGCGTTCCACGGCGTGATGAGCCCGGCGACACCCATCGGCTCGCGCAGCGTGTAGCCCTGGACGCGGCGCTCCGCGGGTCCGAGGTCGATCGTGCGGCCGTGGATCTTGTCCGCCCACCCCGCGTAGTACCGGAACTGGGCGGCAGCCTCGAGGACCATGCTCCTGGCCTGTCCGACCGGCAGGCCGAGGTTCAGGCTCTCCAGTCGCGCAAGGTCGTCGGCCCGCTCCCGCATGAGGTCGCCGACGCGCCAGAGCACGGCGCCGCGGTCGGGCCCGGACATGCCGCGCCACCGCCCCTCTTCGAAGGCGCGTCGCGCCGCCGCCACCGCCGTCTCGACGGCCTCCGCACCGCCGTCGGGCACGGCCGCGATGGCTTCTCCCGTGCTGGGGTCGAACACCGGGGTGGTGGACGCCGTCGGACACGTCCACTCCCCGTCGATGAGCATGGGGACGGGTTCGTCGTCCTGGTGCAGCTGTCGGGGCCAGGCACTCGTGGTTGCGGACATCGCTGTCGCCAAACCTTCCAGATGTCACCGCGGCCTGCTTGTGGCCGCGTCGGTGATCGTCCCGATACGGAGGAACGCGGACGGCGTCACCGGACCGGATCACATTCGTTCCTAATTCAGAACCATCGATCGCCATTATGAATCGCTTCCGAGGCGGGATGTCAACGCCGACTACGGACGTACCGCCACTCCCCCAGCGGCTGCCCGGAGTATTGACCCAAGCGGACCGACGCGGTTACGTTCCCCGCAAGCGGTTCCTAATTCCAGATTCGAGTTCTTATATACGAACCGCTTCACGTTGTGCTCCGGCGGCGAAAGCATCCGAAGCGCACACCGGACGAGCCGCCCGTTCATCCACCTCGCTCTCAATGACGAGTCATTCGAGGAGTCGGTCCGATGCCCACACGACGTCCCCCCGAGGATCTGGCACCCCAACCCGCCGGCCCCGCAGAGTCCCTTGAGCCGTCCTCATCCACATCCACGGATGCGAGGCCGGTGAAGATGCGCAAGGTGGCCGCAGCCAGCTTCATGGGCACTGTCATCGAGTTCTACGACTTCGGCATCTACGCCACCGCTGCCGCGCTGGTCTTCGCCGACACGTTCTTCCCGGCGCTGGGCGAGCACGCCGGCACCGTCGTCTCTTACGCGACCCTCGGTGTCGCCTTCATCGCCCGCCCGCTGGGCTCCATCCTGTTCGGACACTTCGGCGACCGCCTCGGGCGCAAGCGCACGCTCATCGCCACGATGTCGATCATGGGCGCGGCCACCGTACTGATCGGCCTGCTGCCGACCGCGGCAGCCATCGGTGTCGTCGCGCCCATCGCGCTCGTCGTGCTGCGGATCGCCCAAGGACTCGCAGCCGGTGGAGAGTGGGCGGGCGCCGCTCTGTTCACCTCCGAGCACTCGCCGCAGGCCCGCCGGGGCTTCTGGGCGATGTTCACCAACCTAGGCGGCGCGTTCGCCAACATCCTCGCGCTGGGGACGTTCCTGATCACCGGCCTCTACATGAGCGACGAGACCTTCGCGGCCTGGGGCTGGCGGCTGCCGTTCGTTCTCAGCATCCTGCTCGTCGTCGTCGGGCTCTTCATCCGGCTGCGGATCGAGGAGACCCCTGCCTTCGCAGCGCAGGCCAAGCGCCGCCGGGCAGGCGACGGCCTGCCGTTCAAGGACGCCTTCACCCACCAGTGGAAGGAAATCCTGCTCGGCGCGGGCTCGTTGGTCATGGCCTTCTCACTCGGATACATCGGCATCGCGTTCCTCACCAACTACGGCACCGCCACACTGGACCTGCCACGGCCCCAGGTGCTGGGCGCCGGCATGTTCGGCAACCTGCTGAACTGCCTGGCCATCATCGCGGGCGGCATCCTGACCGACCGGTTCGGGCGTCGACGGGTCCTGCTCATCGCCAACATCGTGGGCATCCCGTGGGCCTTGGCCCTGTTCCCGCTCCTGGACACCGGGACGCTCGGCGCCTTCTGGCTCGGCATGTCGGTGACCTTCCTGATCGCCGGTGTCGGATTCGGTGTCGCCGGATCGTTCCTGTCCGAGCTCTTCCACACCCGCTACCGCTATACCGCCGCCGGACTCTCCTACAGCCTGGCCGGCGTGCTCGGCGGAGCAGTCCCGCCGCTGGTGGCGGCGACCTTGATCAGCAGCTACGGCGGCTTCGTCTTCGGCGTCCTCCTCGCCGCCTACTGCCTCGTCGGCCTGATCTGCACGCTCGCCCTGCGCGAGACCCGCCACCGGGAACTCACCGAGCCGGCGCTGCCCGTAGGAGAGGCCGCATGACACTCACCATCACCGCCCTCTCCGTCGGCCGCGTCTTCGGACTCCACAAGCCGTCGCTCACCTACGTACGGGGATGGGGCGAGACCCTGGACATCCCGCTCATCATGTTCGTGATCCAGGGGGCCGGCGCCCCCGTGATCGTCGACACCGGCGCCGGCTTCGACCGTGCCGTGAAACACCACGGGATCAAGATGGAGCAGACGCCAGAGGAGCGCCCCGAAGCCGCGCTCAGGGAACTGGGGGTGGATCCTGCGGACGTCGGTGTCGTCATCAACACCCACCTGCACTGGGACCACAGCTCGAACAACCACCTGTTCCCGAACGCCCGCATCGTCGTCCAGCAGCGCGAGATCGACTACGCGAGCGATCCGGTGCCGTGGCACCGCCGTCAGTTCGAGCACCTGCCGGACCTGACGGCCGCGTGGCGCCGCGCCGAGGACAGGATCGACGCGATCGACGGCAACGCCGAGGTGGCGCCCGGCATTTCAGTGGTCGCGCTTCCCGGTCACACGCCCGGATCACAAGGGGTCGTCGTCGAGGCAGAGACGACGCGCTACCTACTGGCCGGCGACTGCATCGATCTCTACGAGAACTGGGAAGGCGACGCCGAGGACGAGCACATCCCGTCCGGCTCCTTCACGGACATCGTGGCGTACAAGAACAGCCTGGACCTGATCGAGAAGCTCGGGTGCGAGGTCGTCCCGAGCCATGACCCGCTCGTGGTCGAGCGTCGCGAGTTCCGCTGAGGCATCCGGGTCCCTCCTCGTAGAGACAGTTCGGCCCGGTGAGACCGCGCTCCGATGCGGCAACGGCCAAGGCCCCAGTACCCAAGAGCGGGTACTGGGGCCTTGGCCGTGTGCGTACGTCCTCAGGCAGCGGAGATGGTCTCTGTGTCGAGCACGAACCGGTACCGCACGTCACCCGCCGTCAGACGGTCGTACGCCGTGTCCAGCTCCTTCGCCGCGATCACCTCGACCTCGGCCTTGATCCCGTGCTCGGCACAGAAGTCCAGCATCTCCTGCGTCTCGGGCATGCCACCGCTCATCGAGCCGGCCAGCTTCCGCCGATTGGTGAGCAGGGTGTACGGATCGATCCTCAACGGTTCGTCGGGAACACCGAGGCTGACGAACGTGCCGTCGAAGTCGAGCAGTTCGAGATGGGCCGAGAGATCGAAGTTCGAGGGGACCGTCGACACGATGAGGTCGAAGGAGTCCCGCATCGCCGCCAGGTCACCGGTCGTGCGGAAGTCGTCCGCGCCGAGTCGCTCGGCGTCGGCGCGCCGGTCCTCGGTAAGTTCGAGGACCGTCGTGTGCGCGCCGAGGGCGTGCGAGATCTGCACGCCGATGTGGCCCAGTCCGCCGAATCCGAGGATGCCGACCCGCTTGCCGGGGCCTGCGCCCCAGTAGCGCAGCGGCTGGTACATCGTGATGCCGGCGCACATCAGAGGCGCGGCGGACTCCAGCGGCAACCTGTCGGGGATGCGGGCCACGAAGCGCTGGTCGGCGACGGTGCGTTCGCTGTATCCGCCCAGTGTGACCTGCCCGTCACGGCCGACCCCGTTGTACGTCAGCACCTTGCCGCGGCGACAGTAGGACTCCTGCCCCGCCCGGCACACCGCGCACTCCCGGCAGGAGTCGACCAGGCATCCGATGCCGACGTGGTCACCCACCATCAGCCCGGTGACCTCGGCGCCGACTTCACGGACGACCCCGGCGATCTCGTGACCCGGGACGATCGGATACCGGGTGTGCCCGAACTCGGCCCGGGCGTGGTGGACGTCGGTGTGACAGACGCCGGCGTAGGCGATGTCCAGCAGCACGTCCGTCGGGCCGACGTCGCGGCGTTCGATGGTGACAGTGCTGAACGGGGCGGTCGGCCCGGTCATGGCCCGGGCCTGTGCGGTGATCAACGCTCGCTCCTTCCAAGGGGGTTGGTCTGCGCTTCCGACGCTCAGCTGATGAGGGACTGGTACTCGAGGTACTCCTCGATTCCGTACCGGCCCATCTCGCGGCCGATGCCCGACAGCTTCAGACCACCATGAGGAGCACGCATGTCGATGGGGGCGCCGTTGATGCGCACACGCCCGGTGCGGATGCGCCGACCGATGTCG
This sequence comes from Streptomyces sp. NBC_00009, assembly GCF_045040855.1. Lineage (NCBI taxonomy): Bacteria > Bacillati > Actinomycetota > Actinomycetes > Kitasatosporales > Streptomycetaceae > Streptomyces > Streptomyces sp. NBC_00009. Next base: position 7,466,857 of record NZ_CP108312.1, on the reverse strand, counting down.
CGGGCCCGCTCCGGATCGGCGGACCAGACACCACCGGCGAGCCCGTAGTCGGAGTCGTTGGCGATCGCGACGGCGTCGTCCGCGTCCTCGTACGGAATGATGACGTTGACCGGCCCGAAGACCTCCTGCCGCGCCAGCGTGTCGTTGTTGGTGCCGCTGAACACGGTCGGCCGCACGTAGTAGCCCCGGTCGAGGTGTTCCGGCGCCTCCGGACCGCCCGTGACCAGCCGCATCCCCTCGTCGATCCCCGTCCGGATGTAGCGGCGCACGCGCTCGCGCTGAACCTCCGAGACCACCGGGCCGAGGGTCGTCGCCTCGTCGAAGGGGTCGCCGATGACGAACGTCGCCGCCTTGGCCGCGGCGATCTCCTCGGCCTCGGCAAGCCGCGACCGCGGCACGAGCGTCCGCGAGAGTCCGCCGCAGACCTGACCCGCGTTACGGAAGGCGTCGGTGAGCCCGTCCGTGATGGCCTTCTCCAGGTCGGCGTCCTCGAGGATGATGTTGGCGGACTTGCCGCCGAGTTCCAGTGCCACGCGCTTGACCGACTTGGAAGCGAGTTCCATCACCCTGCTGCCGGCGCGCACCGAGCCGGTCAGCGACACGATGTCGACCAACGGGTGGGTCGCGAGCGCCTCACCGATCTCCGGGCCCGGGCCGCTGACCACGTTGAATACCCCGTCCGGCAGCCCCGCTTCGGCGGCGGCCTCAGCGAAGGCGAACGAACTCAGCGGCGCGACCTCGGTGCCCTTCAGCACCATGGTGCATCCCGCCGCGAGCGCGGCACCCGCCTTGAGCGTGATCATCCGCATGGGGCCGTTCCACGGGGTGATCGCCGCGGCCACACCCGCGGGGATGCGCCGCACGATCGTGTCGTCGAACCGCTCCTCCCACACGATGTTCTTGATGCTCGCCGCGGCGATGCGCAGGTCGTTGATGGGGGTGGCGACATGAGAACTGCGGGCCAGCGCGATCGGTGTGCCGATCTCGCGGACGGTGGACCGCGTCAGTTCCTCGGCCTTCGCTTCGAGGATGTCGGCGATGCGGGTGATGACCGCAGTCCGTGCCTCGAGTGAGGTACGTGACCAGGTCTCGAATGCCCGGGCCGCAGCCTGGGCGGCACGGTCGACATCAGTGGTGTGGCCCCGTGGCACTGTCGCGATCGGCTCTTCGGTCGCCGGGTTGACGACGGTGAGCACCCCGGTACCCGCCGATTCGACCCACTTGCCGTCAATGAAGATCGCGTCCCGCTCGATCACGACTCTCTCCCTCGTGCAAGCACCACCGAGGCCGTTGGAACGCGCATCGCCAGTGATCGCATATACGAACCAGTGTCCCTTATTGCGATTCTGACGCTACAGGCGGCTACTGGGCGCGGTCAATGGGCAGGTCAACGCACCCGCCCCTCAGGGGGCGACCGCACGCCAACGCTCCGGCCTGCCCCCACTGCGCCCGATCCGCCCGCTCGCACCCAGCCGCATCAAGTGCGCCGAGGTCTCGGCGAGCGCCGACCGCAGCGAGCGCGGGGTGAAGGTGGCGAACTCCCGTGCCCAGGACACCGCCTCGGCCACCTTCCATACCGTGTCGCACCCGTGTACGACGGCACGCTCGATCTCCGCGAGCCGCTCGTCGTGGTGCTGACGCAGGACGTCGAGACGACGGGACAGCCGGTCGAAGGGCCACTCGTGCCCGGGGAGCACCGTCGCGGAGTCCGGGATGCGGTCCAGACGCGTCAGGGAAGCCAGGAATTCCCGCAACGGGTCCGGGCCGGATCCGGGCCGGCGCGCGACGTTCGGCGTCACCCTCGGCAGGACGTGATCGCCGGTCAGCAGCAGGTTCCGCTCGCGTTCGTGGAAGCACAGGTGCCCCGCGGTATGGCCAGGGGTGTGCACGGGAATCAGCGCTCCCCCCGTACCGGGGACCGGCACCCCGTCCCGGAGCTCCACGTCCGGCTCGACCGCCGGCAACACCGCGTCGAGTGCGCGCAGTTCACCGTCCAGCTCGCCGAGCAGGGGCCCCGGTACGCCACACTCCCGCAGCCAGTCCGCGATCTCCGCGCGCCGCGCACGGCGCTCCGCCGCGCCGACCCGGATCTGCGCGCGCTCACCCGGGTGAGTCCCGATCCACACCGATGTGTGCTCCCGGATACGGCGAGCAAACCCGTAGTGGTCCGGATGGGCATGGGTGACCACGACGCCCATCACCTCGTCGAGACCGGCGCCCGCCCGTGCGAGCCCGGCGAGGAAGGCGTGCCACGCCTCATCGGAGTCCCAGCCGAGGTCGACGACGACGATCCCGTCCGGATAGCGCAGCGCGTAGGAGTACGAGTACGCCAGCGGACTGGGGAACGGGACCGCAGTTGCCCAGGCCCCGCCGGCCACCGCGAATCCCTCGATCCGTCGAGTGGGGCGCTCCTCGGGGCGACGGTAGGCCTCGGCGATGTCTTCCTGCGGCGACGTTTGCATCACACCTCGATCAAGTTCGTTATGGCGAACACTGGATCGTAATTACGGGCGCACACGATAGGCTGCATCCGAGCCGCGGGTCAACGCGAGCCAAGCCGCAGCGCTCTCCGAAGCATGCGACCCAGTGACGACGTCTGGCGACGGAAGGACCCCTCGCAGCATGACCGGGACCCACGAGAGCACACACCAGGGCAAGGACTCCCAACACCGGCTTCTCCTGCCGGCGTTGATGTTCACGGCACTCTCCGTCTCAGCGATCAGCACCCTCGGCGCCCCGATGGTGCCGACCATCGCCCGTGAGCGGCACGTGTCGCTGAGTGCCGCTCAGTGGGTCCTGACCGCGACTCTGCTGGCCGGGGCGATCGCCGGGCCCGTACTCGGCCGACTCGGGGACGGTCCGCGCCGGAAGGGAGCCGTTCAAGGAACGCTTGTCGGCGTGTTCGCCGGGAGTGTTCTGGCGGCGCTCGCCCCCGCCTTCGGCCTGCTGCTGGCGGGACGCGCGCTGCAGGGACTGGGCATGGGGCTGATGCCGCTGACCATCGCCGTGGCCCGCGACCATCTCCCCGCGCCGCGGATGCGCTCGGGGATCGCGGCGCTCTCGATCACGACGTCCGTCGGCGCCGGACTCGGTTACCCCCTGACGGGCCTCATCGCTCAGCACCTCGACTACCGTGCGGGCTTCTGGTTCGCGGCCCTGCTGAGCGCTGCCGCGCTGATCGTGGTCACCCACGTCATACCTGCGAGCTCCTCCGCCGCACAGCACCCCCTCGATATCACCGGGGCCGTGCTGCTCTGCTCGGGCCTGGCCGCGATCCTCCTGGCCCTGAGCCAGGGCGAGGCCTGGGGTCCGGCGTCCGGCACCACTCTGAGCTGTCTCGGCGCCGGTGTACTGCTCCTGGCCGTGTGGATCGCGCAGGCTCTCCGCGCGCGGCACCCGCTGGTCGACATCCGGCTGATACGCAACCGCGCGGTCCTGGCGGCCAACGCGACGGCGCTGCTCGTGGGCATCGGCATGTACGCCGTACTGTCCCTGGTCAATCTCTACACACAGGTTCCCGCGGCGGCCGGATACGGGTTCCACCTCTCGCTCTCCGCCACGGGGCTCGTCCTGATGCCCATGTCCCTGGGGAGTCTCACCGCGAACCGGGCCGCTTCAGCGCTGGTCTCCCGCATCGGGCTCTACCGCGTGCTTCCCCTGGGTGCGCTGGTGGTCTGCGTCGACCTGGTTCTGCTCGCCCTGTGGCGCGAGCACGTCGCCGTCCTCGTGCTCGGCACCTTCCTGCTCGGCACGGGCGTGGGGGCCGCCTATGCCGTGATGCCCATCCTCATCGTGCGGCACGTCCCTCCGGCCGAGACCGGCAGCGCGACGAGTTTCAACCAGGTACTGCGTACGGTGGGCGGCTCCGTGGGCAGCGCGGCGATTTCAGCGATCATGCTGTCCTACACCCCGCCTGCGGGCGACATTCCTGACGGCACCGCCTACACCACGGCGTTCCTGGTGACCGCCGCGGCATCCTTCCTCGGTGTCGTAGCGGCGGTCGTGCTCCCACCGCGCCGGGGCGCAGTGGCCGACCCTGGGGACGGTGTCGCGGCACGGGGACGCGAGGCGCACAAGCAGACGGCCGGGCCGCGGCGCGGCCCGGCCGAACTCCCGGTGCATCCTGGGCAGGAAGACGTCCCCTGCTCAGATCGGCTCCCTCGCTGAGATCTTCTGCGCCGACCAGGAGTCGACGTGCTTGAGGAGCGTCTTGCGCAGCTTCGCCTCACGGGGCCTCATCTCGGCGGCCTGACCGATGAGGATCGCCACGCCGACGCTGTCGCCGGCCTGATTGCGCACGACGGCCGCGAGCGCGAGCTGAGCACCGTGGTGACGAAGGTTGGTGGCGACACGGCTCTTGCTGATGTCCGCGAGCTCGGCGAGGAACTCCGAGACGAGCTCCGGGTTCTCCGCCTGCTGTCGACGAAGGTAAGCCTCCCGGTCCGCGTCCTGGCGCGCTACCAAGAGGGCTTTGCCACCCGCGGTGTTGAGCAGAAGCCGCCGAATGTTGCTGCGGGCCGCGAACCCTGTGAGGGCGTCCGTGCCCGACTCACCGATATAGATCAGGTCATCGCCGGCCTCGACGCCCAGAAAGACGGTCAGGCCGGTCGCCTTGTGCAGTGCGTCAAGATCGGCCTGCGTCACCTGTCCGGCACGGATGTGGCCGCTGGCCAGCGTGAGACCGTACACGGCCGGGCCGAGATAGAAGCGGCGGTTGTCCTCGTACAGCCAGCCCTTGGCCTGCAGGCCCCGGATGAAGCCGTGTACCGAGCTCTTCGGGGCGCCCAGCGCCCGGGCGATCTCGGCGAAGCCGATGCCCGGGTGATAGACGACCTCTTCCAGGATCTGGGTCACCCGGTCGATGGTCCGGTGGTTCTTCGGACCGCTGTCATCGGAAGCTGAAGACGTGTCTGTCACACGGCCCAATGTAATGGAATCCGACCAGGGATTCATAATTACGAACTCGTAAATCGAGGCTGCCGCTTCTCGACGGAGGCCGCGATCCCCTCGGCGAAATCCGCCGTCCCCAGCAGCGCGGCCTGGGCGTTCGCCTCGATGTCGAGAGCCGCCGAGACCTCGGCCACCATGTCGCGTCGCATCGTGGCCCTGATCGCCGGCAGCGAGAGCGGGGCGGAGGCGGCGATCTGTGTGGCGAAGTCGATGGCCGCGGCGCGGGGATCGTCGGCGACCCGGTCGCACAGCCCCAGGCCGACGGCTTCCTCGCCGCTGACGGACCGCCCGGTGTAGAGCAGCTCCAGGGCGCGCTGCTGGCCGAGCGCCCTCGGCAAGGTCACGCTCAGGCCGAAGCCGTGGTGAAAGCCGAGGCGGGCGAAGTTGGCGGTCAGGCGGGCATCCGCGGCCGCGACGCGGAAGTCCGCGGCCATGGCGAGACCGAGACCGCCACCGACCGCGGCACCGTGCAGGGCGGCCACGACCGGCTTGCGCCCGGAGAAGATCCGAAGGGCCTGCCGGTAGAACCGGCGGATCCCCGCCGCTCCGATGCCCCGCAGGTCGACGCCCGCGCAGAAGTGCTTGCCCTGCGCGGCGAGCACGACGCACGAGACCTCGTCGTCATCGTCGTAGGCAAGGAGCGCGTCGGCCAGTTCGGTCAGCGCCTTCTCGTCGACGAAGTTGTGGGGCGGTCGGCACAGCTCCAGCAGGGCTACGCGGTCGGCCACTTGCTCGCGCACGATGTCGCTCATGCTCCTTCACCTGCCTTGACGGTGAGAGCCGCCCGCGCCTGTGCCGCCAGCGACTTCTTGTCGATCTTTCCGGAGTGGTTGGTGGGCAGCGGCTCGTGCTGCAACTGCCACCGGCTGGGGACGGCGAAGGACGCCAGCTTGGCACGGAGCTCCTCGCGCAGCCGCTGTTCGGTCAGGCCGCTCTCCACGGCGACCACCGCCATCACCTCCTCCCCCAGGTCCGGGTGCGGGACGCCGAACACCGCGGATTCGACCACCCCGGGAACGCCCGCGAGCGCCTCCTCCACCGCGGCCGGCGCGATGTTCTCACCGCCGCGGATGATCATGTCCTTCGCCCGCCCGGTGATCCACAGGTAGCCGGCGTCGTCGATGTGCCCGAGGTCGCCGGTGTGCAGCCATCCGTCGCTGTCGATCGGTGACTCGTCCAGGCCGAAGTACCCGACCATCTGGGTGGGGCTGCGCACCAGGATCTCGCCGTCCCCGAGGTCGGCGGATTCGAGAACCTTCAACTCGACACACGGCAGGGGCCGTCCGCTGGTCCCGGGCAGCTGTGTGGTGTCCCGGCCGGACGCCGCCGTGGCCTGGCCTCCGTTCTCGGTCAGGCCGTAGCCGGTCGGCACCCTCGGCTCGACGCCGGGCAGTCCCGCCCGCAGCTGCGCGAGGAACTCGGCGTGCACCGGTGCTCCGCCGACCGTGATCGAGCGCAGGGACGTCAGGTCGCGGCGATGGACCTCGGGGTGCTCCAGCACGCGGGCGACCATCGTCGGTACGGCGCTCCAGCGGGTGATACCCCACTCCTCGACAAGCCGCAGGGCCTCCCCCGCGTCGAACCTGCCGGACGGCATGACCAGGGTGTCGCCGACCGTGATGGCGCGGATGAGCGTCTGGACACCGCCGATGTGGAACATCGGCCCGGTGTGCAGGCCGGCGTCCCCCGTGGACTCGTCCACCTGGTGAGGCAGCCGTCGTGTGATGTGCAGCAGCATGTGCAGTCCGGCCAGGAGCGAGCGGTGCGAGAGCACGACCGCCTTCGGACGACCGGACGTTCCGGAGGTGAAGACGATGGCCGCCGGCGCGTCCTCGTCGTCCTGTCCGCTCTCGTCGGAGAGCGAGTGTCGATGGGTACCGGCAGAGTCATCGCAGGCCCAGCGCCCCACCGGCGCGCCGGCCGGGAGATTGGCCGCGCCCCGCGCGTCGGCGAGGATCAACTTGGGGCTCAACAGCGCCAGACTGTCGGCGAGTTCCGCCTTGCCCCACCAGGCGTTGGCAAGGACCGGTACCGCGCCGACGCTCACGCAGGCCCAGAAGTTGGTGATCCATTCCGCGCTGTTCCACCCGAGCAGCAGGACCTGGTCTCCGCGTCCGACCCCGGATCCCTCGAGTTCGACCGCCTTGGCGGCGACCGCGTCGCGCAGCCCCGTGAAGGTGACGACCTGCTCGCCCTGAGCGATGTGAGCCCGCTCGCCCCAGCGATCGGCGAAGGTCAGCAGTCCGGCGATGCTGCGTGGGCGGTCCCGGTAGGTGCGAAAGGCGGTGCCGCGGACGGTCTCGACACCGATCTCTTCGCCCCATACAGATGTCGTTGAGTTCATGTGTTCCTCCATGGGCTGCAGACGCCGTAGGCGCTGCCTGCCCCTTGGTTCAGTGCTGGACGATGGGTTATGGCAGAGGCACGACTACCGTTCCAGGCTCATCGGCTCATCCCCCGAGTTCGACGACGGCACGGCCCCGTACGCGCCCGTCATGGAGTGCCTCGACGGCGGTGTTCAGCTCGTCCAGCGTGAACCGGTCGGTCACCAAGGCGCTCGGGTCGAACCGGCCGTCACGGGTCCAGTCGACGAAGGTCTCGAAGTCGCGCGCCGGGGCGCAGCTGCCGCCGACGCAACCGAGCAGGCCCTTCTCCCCGTTCAGCAGGTCCATGCTGTCCAGCGGGAACGGCGTCCGCGGGATGCCCACGAGTACGTCTGCCCCTCCGCGGATGCCTGCGCCGCGGATGCCGGGACGTACGGAGGCGAGGCTCACCGGGATGTTCGTGCCGATGCCGGTGCAGTCGAAGGCGTAGTCGACCCCTTGTGTCCCGTCGTCGTGCGGGGTCAGGGCGCGGATGGCCGCAACGGGGTCGGTCTTCTTGACGTTGATCACCTCGGTCGCCCCGAACTGCCGCGCGAGCTTCAGCTTGTCGTCGTCGACGTCGACGGCTATGACCGGCGTGGCCTTGAGGATGGCGGCGCCGGCGATCGCGCACAGACCTACACCTCCGGCTCCCCAGACGGCGACGCTCTGCCCAGGGCGGACCGCGGCGCTGTTCATCACGGCGCCCGCCCCGGTCATCAGTGCGCAGCCGATGATCGAGCCCAGGTCCTGGGGGGTGCCGTCCGGGGCTTGACCACATATTGCTCGTCGACGACGGCGTGCGTGCCCCAGGTGAACGTGTTGTGCGTCCTGGCCACGTCCCCATTGGCGAAGGCGACGTGAGAGGGCACGGGCGGGCGACCGTCCAGTGGCGCCCGGGGGATCCAGGTGGTCAGCACCCGGTCCCCGGGCGCCACGTAGTCCACCTGGTCACCCACAGCGGCCACCGTGCCGATCGACTCGTGCCCGAGGAGCATCGGTTCGGTCCTCGAGTGGTCGTAGATCCTGTCCAGTTGGCTGTGGCAGACCCCGAAAGCCTGCTGCTCGACGGCGACTTCGTGCGGCCCGAGGGCGTCCAACGTGACGTCACGTATTTCCAGACGCTGCTGCCCGGGCGGGAGGACCGCGATGCGTGCGTCAATGGTCATGACGGTTCAGCTCCTTGTTCCGTGCGGTCGCTCAAGGGGCTACCGACACCCTGAAGTTCATATATACGATCCCTGGTACGTATTTACAGCCACGAGGCTATGAACGCGACCCCGCACTGTCAATGGGTGCACCTATCGCCGCACCCCCGAAAAGCCCCGCGCACGAGCATTGACACACCCCGGGCCGAACCTTACGGTCGATCGCACATACGTCTATTGGTTCGTATATAAGAACTCAGAATTTCCCGTATCGATGAAGGTCTCAGGACCCACGGGATTCCCCACTGACGCTCAGCAGAGCGTGCGCGGTATCCGGCCGCACCCTGCCGACGGCCGGCCTCGCCATCCGTCGGTCCCCTGACACGGCGACGACGCCGCGTCACCAACAGGGAGATGCAATGACGCACTCGCAGGAACAGACACTCGGGCCGGTGGGAGTACCGAACCCCGTCGACGAAACCGTGTCCCCGCCGGGCATGGGACGAGTCGCCACCGCCAGTTTCATCGGCACCGTCATCGAGTTCTACGACTTCGGTATCTACGGGACGGCCGCCGCGCTGGTCTTCCCCGAGGTCTTCTTCCCCGCCCTGGGCCCGGCCGCGGGAATCACCGCCTCCTTCGCCGCCCTCGGAGTCGCCTTCGTGGCACGGCCCTTCGGCAGCCTCCTGTTCGGACACTTCGGCGATCGCCTGGGACGCAAGAAGACCCTCATCGCGACGATGCTGCTCATGGGGCTGTCCACCATCCTCGTCGGCTGTATGCCCACCGCCGATCAGATCGGCATGGCAGCGCCCGTCCTGATCGTGGTGCTGCGCGTCCTGCAGGGCCTGGCCGCGGGGGGTGAGTTCGCCGGGGCGGTCCTCTTCTCCTCCGAACACGCCCCCAAGGGCAAGCGTGGTTTCTGGGCGATGTTCCCCAACTTCGGTGGAGGAGGGGCCATCACGCTCGCCAACCTCACGTTCTTGCTCACCACGCTCTTCATGAGCGATGACACCTTCATCAGCTGGGGGTGGCGCGTCCCCTTCCTGGCCAGCTTCCTGCTCGTCATCGTCGGGCTGTGGATCCGGCTGCGGATCGACGAGACCCCTGTGTTCAAGAACCAGGTCGCACGATCGGTCCCCTCCCGACTGCCCTTCCTGGAAGCCCTCAAGCACCAGCCGCGCCAGGTCCTGCTCGCCACCGGCACCGTGATGATCGGCTTCGCGCTCACGTACATCGGCGGCACCTACCTGGTCAGCTACGGCACGACCGTTCTCGAGCTGCCCCGCGCCTTCGTCCTGAGCATGGCGATGGTGGGCGGGATCACGATCTCCGCCGGAGTCGTGCTCGGTGCGGTCCTTTCCGACCGCATCGGCCGTCGCTGGGTGATCGTCGGCGCGGCGGGCGTCGCTGTCGTGTGGGCGCTGGCTCTGTTCCCGCTCCTCGACCTCGGCTCTCGCGGGGTCTTCGCCATCGGAGTTCCGGTGACGCTGTTCCTGTCAGGGATCGCCACCGGGCCGCAGGGGGCGTTCCTCTCCGAGCTCTTCCACACCCGCTACCGCTACACCGCGGCCGGCCTCAGCTACAGCCTGGCCGGCATGCTCGGCGGCGGTATTCCGCCGCTGATCGCGCCGTCCGTCATCGACTCCCTCGGCAGCTTCTCCTTCGGCTGCATTCTGGCCGGTGTCTGTCTCATCAGCCTGATCTGTGTGCTGGCCGTCGGCGAGACGCGCCAACTCGACCTCGATCGGGTCACGGTCGACCCCATTGCGTGATCACATGGCAGGCCCGCCGCACAGCCTGGTGCTTCTGCGCCACGGTGAGAGTGTCTGGAACGCGCAGGACCTCTTCGCCGGCTGGACCGACGTTGCCCTGTCGGCTCGGGGGAGGACTCAAGCGCGCTTGTGCGGCGAACAGTTGGCGACAGCGGCCCTCCGGCCCGACGTCGTGCACACCTCGCTGTTGCGCCGTGCCATCTCGACCGCGGACTTGGCGCTCGATGCCGCCGACCGGCATTGGGTCGATGTCCGCCGCAGCTGGCGCCTCAATGAGCGCCACTACGGAGCTCTGCAGGGCAGATGCAGAAAGCAGGTTCGCGACGAGTTCGGCGACGAGCAGTTCCGGCGCTGGCGGCGGTCCTGGGACGTGTCTCCTCCCGCCGGGGACGGCAGCATGTCGTGCCCGGAGACCGAGGTCCGCTACCGCGGACTGGGCGTTCCGATTCCGGCGGCCGAGTCCCTCAAGGACGTACACACCCGCCTGTTGCCGTACTGGGAAGCGGCCATCGTCCCCGACCTGCGGGCGAACAGAACCGTGCTGGTCGTCGCGCACGGCAACACCCTGCGAGCCCTGATCAAGCTCATCGACGGCCTCGCCGACGACGCCATCAGCGGGATCGACATCCCGACCGGCGTTCCGTTGCACTACCGCCTCGACCACGCCCTGCGCCCTCTTTCTCCGGGCGGCTCCTCTCTTACATCCCCCTAGACCCGAGGAGGTGACGCGCGATGTCGGCAGATCCGGCCTCCGCACGTCCACCCTTTGTCCTTGTGCACGGCGGCCGACACGGCGGCTGGTGCTGGAAGCACGTGGCCACCGCTCTGCGGCAGACCGGCCACATGGTGTACACCCCGACCCTGACAGGACTCGGGGAGCGAGCACACCTGCTCAATCCGACGATCGGCCTGAACCACCATGTCCAGGACCTCGTCGCCACCTTCGAGTTCGAGGACATCCAGGACGCCGTGCTGGTGGCACACAGCTACGGCGGAATGGTCGTGTCCGGCGCCCTGGAGCACATCGCGGACCGGGTGCGCCGAGTCGTCTACCTCGACGCACACCTCCCACGCTCCGGAGAGTCCGTCTTCGACTTGATCGGCGCCGACCGCGCCGCGAACCATCTGGCGAACGCCAAGAACAATGGTGAGGGCTGGTTCATCCCACCGGCCGACGCCTCCTGGTACGGCGTCACCGATCCGGACGATGCCGCGTGGGTCAACTCCCGCATCACAGCACAGCCGTTGAAGACCTACCAGGACCCGGTCGGCGACACCGGCCGGGCCTGGAGCCACCCGGGCATGTTCATCGAATGCGTCCCGTCCTCGCTGGAGCCGCACATCTTGAACCGCGCACGCGAGCGGCACACCACCGATCCCGCCTTCTCGTACCACGTCCTGCACGCGACACACGACGCCATGGTCACCGCACCCGACGCGGTGACCGACCTGCTGCGCGCGGCGGTGGGCTCGTGACCACCTCGCCGACGCACGCACTCGCGGAATACGCGGCCTCCACCTCTCTCGACGCACTCCCCCGCGACGTGAGGGAACAGGCGAAGCAGGTGATACTCGACGAGATGGCCAGCGCCCACTTCGGCCGGCAGCAGCCGGCCGGCGCCCTGGCGGCCCAGTACGTCGCGACTCTGGCCGGCCCGTCGGAGTCACGGGTCCTGGGCACCGCCCTGCGGACTTCCGCGCCCTTGGCCGCTCTGGCCAACGGAACCGCGGGGCACGCGGACGAGATCGACGGCGCGCACGTCGTCGGCGGTCACCCGGGCGCGACGCTCGTCCACGCCGCGGTCGCCGTGGCGGAACGGCAGGGCTCGACAGGCGGCGGCCTGCTCAATGCCGTCGTCCTGGGCTACGACGTGGGCGTCCGGCTCATCGCCGCGTGCGGCGGTCTGTTCAGCGTCAAGGAACGCCACCACCTGAACTCCGACTTCCTCCACGCCCTGGCCGCCGCCGTGGCATGCAGCCGGCTCATGGGGCTGACGCCGGAGCAGTACCGCCACGCGATGGCACTGGCGACGTTCCAGGCGAACGGGCTGTGCGCCCTCTTCCGCGAACGGCAGCACCTCAGCAAGGCGTTCTGCAACGGCCAGTACGCGATGGCGGGGGTCAGCGCCGCACTGCAGGCCGCCACCGGGTTCGAGGGGTGCGACGACGTCCTGGGTGAGCGGCACGGCGTGTTCGACGCATGGGGCGCGGACGATGCCTCGGCCACCGTGACACGAGGCCTCGGCAGCGACTTCGCCGTGATGGGTGCCAACTTCAAGTTCGTACGTGCCGGGTACCCGATCCACGCGCCGGTCGAAGCAGCCCTGTCGTTGATGGCGCGCCATCAACTCACCGTCGACACCATCTCCGCGGTGGAGGTGGGAATGCCGGCACGTGCGCTACGGGTCGTCGACAACCGGCAGATGCACAACATCTGTGCACAGGACATGCTCGCCGTGGCCCTGCTGCGCGGTGGGCTCGCGCTGAAGGAGGACCCCTTCCCCGCCGTGCTCGACGATTCTGCCTTCCCTGCGATGCGCGCCCGCATCACTCTGGTCGTGAACCCTCTGCTGGAGGCTCAGGCGCCCAACGGCCGGGGGGCAGTCGTCACCATCAGGACCCACGACGGCAGGAGCGTGAGCGAACGGGTCGACCATCCGCGGGGGCACAGTGCCCGAGGCGGGGTCAGCTGGGACGACCTCTCCATCAAATGGCATGACGCCTCCCCCGATCAGGACGTGGACTCCTGGGTCGCTCGCGCCCGCGAGCTGGAGGACGTGAAACACGTGGAGGACATGTCGAGCCTCTTCGCCCAACAACCCTGATCACCTGGGCTGTTGACGTCGCCTCAGGCTCGAGAGGGATTCTTCGCGGGCCTGAGGCAGCTTCGTTTCACACCCCTCCGAGGTCGCTGCGTGGTAAGCGGCCACCTCGCTCGTCCGCGCGCCCGGGCCGGCGCCGCCCCCGCTGCACCTTCGCTCCGGGAAAGCTCATGCACGGGCGTTGACACGGTCTGCCCCGCCTCTCTACCTTCGATCGCAGATACGGCCCAACGTTCTTATATACGAACCATGGGCATTGAGCTCGGCACGACGAGCTCATGGGACGTCCTCCTGCATCCGCCATCCACTGCGGCACGCACGACGCAACCCCGCCTTCGGCCGATGCCACGGCCTCAGCGCCACTCGGCCTCCAGACGCCGCGACGAAGCCGCGTCGACGACAGGGAGATGCAATGACGCACTCACGCGAACAGTCCGATCCACCGATCGCCGGATCCGGATCCGCCCCCGCGGAAGCAGAGCCGCCCGGGATGCGACAGGTCGCGACCGCCAGCTTCATCGGCACCGTGATCGAGTTCTACGACTTCGGCATCTACGGCACAGCGGCCGCCTTGGTCTTCCCCCAGGTGTTCTTCCCCGCACTGGGCGAAGCCGCAGGCACCATCGCCTCGTTCGCTGCGCTCGGCGTCGCGTTCCTGGCCCGACCGTTCGGCAGCATCCTGTTCGGTCACTACGGCGACCGGCTCGGCCGCAAGAAGACCCTGATCGCCACCATGCTCCTCATGGGGCTGTCCACCGTGCTGGTGGGACTCATGCCCACCGCCAACCAGATCGGAGTGGTGGCACCCGCCCTGATCATCGTCCTCCGCGTCATGCAGGGGCTGGCGGCCGGCGGCGAGTTCGCCGGCGCCGTGCTCTTCTCCTCGGAACACGCACCCAAGGACAAACGCGGCTTCTGGGCGATGTTCCCGTCACTGGGCGGAGGCGGCGCAATCGTGCTCGCCAACGCCACGTTCTTCCTCACCTCCGTCCTCATGAGCGAGGAAACCTTCGTCAGTTGGGGCTGGCGGGTCCCGTTCCTCGCCAGCTTCCTGCTCGTCATCTTCGGGCTCTGGGTACGACTGCGCATCGACGAGACTCCGGTGTTCAAGAACCAGAAGGCACACTCCGGCACGTCCAAGATGCCGTTCGTCGAAGCGTTCAAGCACCAACCGGTCCAGGTGCTGTTGGCGACGGGTACGGCGACCGCATGCTTCGCCCTCACCTATATCGGCGGGACCTACCTCATCAGCTACGGCACATCGGTGCTGGACCTGCACGGCACCTACGTCCTTGGAATCGCGATGATCGGGGGACTGGCAATCTCCGCCGGCGTCGTACTCGGCGCCGTACTGTCCGACAGGTTCGGGCGGCGCGTGGTCATGGTCTGGAGCACGTGGGCGGCAGTCGTGTGGGCACTGGCGCTCTTCCCCATCCTCGACCTGGGATCGCGCACGGTCTTCGCGATCGGGTTGCCCGTCACCATGTTCCTCTCCGGGCTCGGCAGAGGCCCCCAGGGAGCGTTCCTGTCCGAGCTCTTCCACACCCGCTACCGCTACACCGCGGTCGGTCTCAGCTACGCCCTGGCCGGAATGATCGGCGGGGGTGTGCCGCCTCTCGTCGCTACCTCGATCATCGGCTCGCTCGGCAGCTTCGTGTTCGGCATCATCCTGGCCGGCACCTGTGCGGTCAGTCTGATCTGCATCCTCTTGGTCGGTGAGACCAAGCAACTCGACCTAGACCACACGACATCGATGACACCGCGCCCTGACCACGTTTCAGGCTGAACGCCGGCGAATCAGCGGGGTGGGCTTGTCTCGTAGCCCACCCCGCATTTCTCGCAGCCCCTGCCTCCGTCCCCCATCCCCCGAAAACAGAAGGTGATCTGCCATGTCTGCGCACTCGTCCTCGGCGAGTCCCCCCTTCGTGCTTCTCCACGGCGGCCGTCACGGTGGCTGGTGCTGGAAACACGTGGCCGCCGCGCTACGGCAGAAGGGGCTGGTCGTGCACGCGCCCACCCTGACCGGCCTCGGCGAGCGATCACATCTGCTGAATCCCGGCATAGGCCTGGACGTTCATGTCCAGGACCTCGTCGCCACCTTCGAGTTCGAGGACATCCAGGACGCCGTTCTCGTGGCCCACAGCTACGGCGGCATCGTCGCGTCCGGCGCGATGGAACGGATCGCCGACCGCGTCAGGAGGATCGTCTTTCTCGACGCGCACCTCCCGCGGACCGGGGAGTCGCACTGCGACATGGTCGGCCCCGCCCGCGCCGCGGAGCACATCGCGATGGCGGAACGCGGCGGCGAAGGCTGGTACATCCCGCCCTCCGACGCCTCCTGGTACGGCGTCACCGACCCGGATGACGCCGCATGGGTCAACAGCCGTACCACAGCACAGCCGTTGAAGACGTACCAGGACCCCGTGGGCAATACCGACCGCGCCTGGACCCACCTCGGCATGTTCATCGAATGCGTGCCGTCGTCCCTGCAGCCGCACATCCTCGAGAGGGCGCGTAAACGACACGCCGAGGACCCCGCGTTCCCGTATCGCCTGCTGCACGCGACGCACGACGCCATGGTCACGGCGCCCGAAGCGGTGACCGAACTGCTCCTTGAGGCGATGAACCCGTGAGTGCGTCAGCAACGGCTATCACGCTCGGGCGGAAAGGAGTGCCCGGCCGCCGTGCCGATAGCAGGCTCGGCGGCTCCAACGCTGACACAGGTCAGGACGATGCGTGCCGTTGCTGCTCAGTGGCCGTCGCGCTCTGAACCCCTGCCGGCTGCTCTGCCATCATGTCGAGCAGGAGCATGGCGTCGTAGTCAGGCGTCCCGGGTTCGGCGGTGTACACCCCGAGTCGTTGGCCCGCAGTGCCTTCCAAGTGCATGCTCTGCGCGCTGAGGCTGAGGATGCCGATCTGCGGGTGGTGGAAGGTCTTCTGGATCTTCTTGCGGCCGACGACATCGTAGCGTTCCCAGAGCTTCGCGAAGTCGGGGCTCTTGAGCAGGAGTTCGCCGACGAGGTGGGTGAGGTCGGGTGCGTCGGGGTTGGTGCCGGCCTGCGCCCGCAGCCGGGCGACGCAGGCGCGGACCTGGGTTTCCCAGTCGGGGAACAGCTCGCGGGCCGTGGGGTGGAGGAAGAGGTAGCGGGCGAGGTTGCGCTGTTTGGCCGGCCAGTCGACGAGACCCGCGTACAGAGCCAGACCGCCGGGGTTCCAGGCGAGCAGGTCCATGCTGCGGCTGACGATATAGGCCGGGTTCGGCCGCATCGTCTCAAGGAGAAGCTTCAGGTGCGGACGCACCGTGCGGCTGGGCGGCGGGGGCGGCTCGGGCGCGTAGCGGGCGGCCCGGACGGCGAGCTCGCGCAAGTGGTGGTGCTCGTCGTCGTCCAGGTGCAAAGCACGTGCGAGGGCGTCGACGACGCCGGGGCTGGGCCGGGTTTCCTTGCCGCGCTCGAGGCGCGTGTAGTAGTCGATGCTGACCCCGGCCAGAGTGGCGAGCTCTTCCCGGCGCAGGCCGGGCGTGCGGCGTACGCCGGGGCCGGGGGTGAGGCCCGCGCTCTGGGGACTGGTCTGGGTGCGGCGGGCGCGCAGGAAGCGTCCCAGCTCGTCTCCGCCGGTGTGCTGGTCGGGTGTCATACCGCCAGTGTCACCCCGGCTGCCACTGGGGTGGAATCCGCGAGGGGGGCCCTGTCATGACCCCCGTTAGCCACCCCCCTGAACGATCCGGCCTGCCTCTGTCGCGCGCGAAGAGGCAGGGTGGATGACGTCGCCGGATCACCCCTTTCAAGCACTTCGTGCCCGTGCGGCACTCCGATTGCAGCAGTACGGACCGGAACGGCAAATAGTCGAAGGAAGGGAGCCACGACAATGAAATACATCAAGCTGCGTGACCTGGAGGTTTCCCGGATCGGGCTGGGTGCGATGGGGATGTCGCACGGCTACACCGACTCCGGGACCGACGAGGCGGAGTCGATCCGCACGCTGCACCGGGCGCTGGAACTGGGCGTCACGCTGATCGACACGGCCGAGATCTACGGCCCGTACACCAACGAGGAACTCCTCGGCCGGGCGCTGAAGGGCCGCCGTGACCAGGTGGTACTGGCGACGAAGTTCGGCCTCGTCTCACACGCGGGCGCCGGAGCGTGGAATCTCGACAGCAGTCCGGCCAACATCCGCACCTCTGTCGAAGGCTCCCTGAAGCGTCTCGGCACCGACCACATCGACCTCTACTACCAGCACCGGGTCGACCCGAACACCCCCATCGAGGAGACCGCGGGGGCCGTGGCCGAGCTGGTCGCCGAGGGCAAGGTCCGTGCATTCGGCCTGTCCGAGGCCGGACCCGACACCATCCGCCGCGCCCACGCCGTCCACCCCGTCAGCGCCGTCCAGTCGGAGTACTCGCTGTGGACGCGAGGTCTGGAGGAGCGCGTGCTGCCGGTACTGCGCGAGCTGAACATCGGCCTTGTGCCCTTCTCCCCGCTCGGGCACGGCTTCCTCACCGGCACGATCCGCTCCACCGACGACTTCAAGGAAGGCGACTTCCGGCACGGCAACCCGCGCTTCACCGGCGAGAACTTCCAGCGCAACCTGCGCCTCGCCGACGAGGTCCAGGCCGTCGCCGCCGCAGCCGGCGCCACACCCGCGCAGGTCGCGCTGGCCTGGCTGCTCGCGCAGGGCGACGACATCGCGCCCATCCCCGGCACCAAGCGGGTCCACCGCGTCGAGGAGAACACCGCCGCCGACGCCATCGAGCTGACCACCGAGCAGCTCGACAAGCTCAGCAGCCTCCCCCCTGCCTCCGGGGAAACCCACACGGAGGCAGGCCGCCAGATGCTCGAACGCTGACCCGCCCCACGACCCACCCGCACAGACCGGCCCCTGACCGGCCGGCCACGCTCGCACATGGAAAGAATTCGCATGCAGAACGTCACCCTGAACAACGGCATCGAGATGCCGATCCTCGGCTTCGGCGTCTACCAGATCCCCGCCGACCAGACCGAGCAGGCCGTCTCCGAGGCCCTCGCGGCCGGCTACCGCCTGCTCGACACGGCAGCCGCCTACGGCAACGAGGAGGCCGTCGGGCGCGCCATCAAGAACAGCGGCATCGCGCGCGAGGAACTCTTCGTCACCACCAAGCTGTGGATCCAGGACGCGCCGGCGCAGGAAAACACTGAGCGGGCCTTCGAAGCGTCGTTGAACAAGCTCGGGCTCGACTACCTCGACCTGTACCTGATGCACCAGCCCTACGGCGACGTATACGGACAGTGGCGCGCCATGGAGGAACTGAACCGCGAGGGCCGCGCCAAGGCGATCGGCGTGGCGAACTTCTACCCGGACCGGCTCCTCGACCTGATCATCAACAACGAGATCACACCCCAGGTCAACCAGATCGAGACCCACCCGTTCTTCCAGCGCGCCGACTACCAGGAGCTCATGCGGGAGAACAACGTCCAGATCCAGTCGTGGGGCGGGTTCGCCGAGGGCAAGAACGACCTCTTCACCAACCCCCTCCTGGCCGACATCGGCAAGAAGTACGGCAAGTCCGTCGCCCAGGTCGTCCTGCGCTGGCTGACCCAGCGTGGCGTCGCCGCGATCCCGAAGTCGGTCCGCGCGGAGCGCATGGCGGAGAACTTCGACATCTTCGACTTCGAGCTCACCGACGACCAGATGGCGGCCATCGCCACCCTGGACACCGGCACGTCGCTGTTCTTCGACCACCACGACCCCGAGATCGTCGCCTGGCTGAGCAAGCGACGCCTCGACGGCTGACCCGGTCGGGCGCACCGGCGCCACACCACACATCTCTCGCGCGGCTGCCTTGGTCCCCGCAGGCCGAGGCACCCGCGCGAGGAATCCGTCATGGCCGTCCCGCCGACGGCCCCACCTCATGGACCAGGGCTTCACCATGTCTCAGCAGAACATCACCGACGTGCTCGTGGTCGGCGCGACCGGCAGCATCGGACAGCTCGCCGTCCGGTCCGCACTGCGCCACGGTCTACGCCCACGGGCACTGGTACGCGACCTGCAGCGAGCAGAACACCTGCTCCCCGGTGTCGAACTGGTACAGGCAGACCTCGAGGACACCGCCTCCCTGCTGCGCGCGGTCGATGGAGCCGACGCCCTCGTCCTCACCCATGGTTCCGGTGGCGACCCCCGCCCGGACGCCCGTGCCCACATCGACTACGGCGGGGTACTCAACATCCTGCGGGCCCTGGACGGCGCCAGACCACGCGTCGCGCTCATGACCTCCATCTACGCCACACGCCGTGACGTCCCCGGTGCCACCCCGTGGAAGCGCCGTTCCGAGCGCCTCCTGCGTGCCAGCGGCCTGCCCTACACCATCGTCCGGCCCGGCTGGTTCGACCACGCCGGCGCCGGCCAGCGGCGCCTCGTCCTGGAGCAGGGCGGTACGGGCGACGGAGGAATCGCCCGCGACCAGATCGCCGAGACACTCGTGCAGAGCCTGCTTACTGACACCGCTCTGGGCAAGACGTTCGAGCTCATCGCCACCGAGGGCGCACAGCAGTCGGACTGGGCGAAGCTTTTCGGTGCCCTAAAGTCCGATGAACCCGGCTCCGTGGACGGCGTGCTGGACCCGGCCGACCTCCCCGTCGAAACCGAACCGCCCACACTGCGCACCGAGCTCGAGGCCATCCGTTCCCTGAGCGGGAGGAACGGCTGACCGTGGGCACATCCAGCACAGAGAAGAGGAAGTCCCCCCACAGGCCCGACCCGACCGCCTCGCCCGGGAGGAGGGTCCTCTTGGCCTACTTCTCCAGGCCGGGCGAGAACTACTACTACGGCCGACGTACGACCCTCAAGACGGGGAACACCGAGGTCCTCGCGCGGATGATCAGCGAACGCATCGAGTGCGACGTGCACCGCATCGAGGCCGTCGACCCCTACTCCGACGACTACGACGAGACGGTCGCGCGCAATGTCCGCGAACAGCAAGCCGATGCACGGCCGGCCATCGCCAACCTCCCGACGACGCTGGACCGTTACGACACGGTGTTGCTGGGCAGCCCCATCTGGAATGTCCGAGCGCCCATGATCATGTCGACCTTCGCCGAGAAGTTCGACTTCCGCGGCAAGACGGTGTTCCCCTTCACGACCCATGCCATGAGCGGGCTGGGCACCACCGGGCGCGACTACGCCACGTCCTGCCCGGGCGCAGCGATGGGGGAAGGTCTCGCGGTGCGTGGCGAGGAAGTCCAGGACGCCGGCCCCGAGGTCCAGTCCTGGCTGCGGCGCATCGGCGTTCTCCGGGGCTGAACCAGCGCTCCAGCAGCCCGCCCTGTCAGCTCCGACCCTCGCGGCACCGGTGTGAAGGGGGCCCTCTCACGCCCTGGCTGGCCGTCCCCCGGCACAACACGGCCTGGTACACGGCTCGTCGGCCGAGCAGGCTGGACGGGAGCCGAAGGGCCACAGACCGCAAGACGACGGCCGTACCGCTCGCCCGATGAGCGGCGCGCCGCAAACCGAGGAAGGCACGTACACGAATGACGCAGGAACCCACCCGAGCCCAGCAGCTGCTCGGTGAACTCGCCCCGAAGATGGTCCAGTTGACCGACGACGTGTTGTTCGGCGACGTGTGGAAGCGCGAGGGACTCTCCCCGCGGGACCGCAGCCTGATCACCGTCTCCGTCCTGGCCGCCACGTACCGCCCCGACCAGCTCAACAGCCATCTACGTCTGGCGATGCAGAACGGGGTGACCAAGGACGAACTCGTCGAGGCCCTCACCCACGTCGCGTTCTACGCCGGCTGGCCCAGCGGCATGGGCGCGCTCGTCCAGCTCAAGGCCATCGTCGCCGAAGCCGCCGAGTAAGGGGAGCGGCATGGAGTTCCTGGAGAAGAAGCCCACGGCGAAGGGTGCTGCCGAGCGATTCACCGGTGATGTCTGGGTGGACATGACCGTGGAGGGTGAAGCTCCCTCCCGGCTCCGCGTGGGCGTGGTGCGCTTCGCGCCCTGTGCCCGGACGGCCTGGCACCGGCACGCGCTCGGACAGACCCTGCACGTCACTGAGGGCGTGGGCCTGGTGCAGACCCGGGGCGGCCGGATCCAGGTGATGCGTCCCGGTGACACCGTCTACACACCACCGGGCGAATGGCACTGGCACGGTGCCGCACCCGCCCACTTCATGACCCACCTCGCCCTGTCGGAGAGCTCCGGCGATCCGGCGGTGCCCGACGTCGAGTGGGGCGAGCACGTCTCCAACAGCGACTGCGAAGGAACCTTGAGTGAAGCGTAGAAACGTCATCCTGGGACTCACTTCCGCTGCTGCCACATCGGCAGTCGGTTTCGCCTCCGGCGCGGACGCCTCCGATGCCGGCTCCTACGGGCAGTTCGGCATGCCCGCGGAAGGCGGACGGGGAGGTTTCGCTCCTCTGACTATCCGGGAGCAGGGTGGTTTCGCGGTCGGGGGCACGGTCACCACCACGCCCGGGACTTTCGACCCGCGCAATCCGACGAACCCGGCGGGCCAGACACTGCACGGCGATCACGCCCGCGTCTTCTACCAAGTTCCGGTGCGTCCAAGGAAGTTGCCACTGGTTCTGTGGCACGGCTACAAGCAGTCGGGCGTCGGCTGGGGAACCACCCCGGACGGTCGAGAGGGCTTCCAGACCATCTTCCTGCGTCGCCGCTTCACCGTGTACACCCTCGACCAACCTCGCCGGGGCAGCGCCGGTCAGACGACGGTGGGTACCACCACCGATACGGCCACCTCCGATCAGTGGTTCTACAACCAGTTCCGATTCGGGCTGTGGCCGGACCTGTACCCCGGCGGGCAGTTCCCGAAGGGCGAGGAGGCGCGCGAGCAGTTCTTCCGGTCGATGCTCCCCGACACCGGGCCCATCGACGGCGACGTCCTCGCCGACAGCGTTTCGGCGCTCTTCGACGAGATCAACCAGGGCATCCTCGTCACCCACTCCCATGCCGGCGGGTTCGGCTGGGACGCGACGATGAAGAACCCGAACATCAAAGCCGTGGTCGCGCTCGAGCCGGGCAGCGGCTTCGTCTTCCCGGACGGCGAGGTGCCGGAGCCAATGCCGAGCTCCGCGGGCACACTCGCGGGCGAGGCCGTGCCGCTGAAGGAATTCCGGCGCCTTACGAAGATCCCCATCGTCGTCTACTACGGCGACAACATCCCCACCGAGCCGACCGACATCGCCGGACGGGACAACTGGCGTGTGCGCCTCGCGATGGCCCGGCTCTTCGTCGACGCCATCAATCGGCATGGCGGCGACGCCTCCCTGGTTCACCTGCCGGAGATCGGCATCAAGGGCAACACCCACTTCCTCTTCTCGGACCTCAACAACGTCCAGATCGCCGACCGGATCTCGGACTTCCTCGCCACGAAGGGCCTGGCCTGACCCTGACGGTTCTCCTCCGCACCTGACCCATCCATGCTCTTCATTGCAACGTAGAAGGTTCCCCATGTCTGCTTGGTTCGTCACCGGAGCCTCTCGCGGGTTCGGCCGCGAGATCGTCGAGGAGGTACTCCGCCGCGGCCACCAGGTCGTGGCCACAGCCCGGCGTCCCGAAACCCTCCGAGACGTGTTCCCCGACGCCGGCGACTCGCTCCTTGCGGCGCCCTTGGACGTCACCGACGCCGACCAGGTGCACGACGCCGTCGCCCAGGCCATCAACCGCTTCGGCCGTATCGACGTCCTCGTCAACAACGCCGGTCACGGCACGCTCGGGGCCGTCGAGGAGGTCAGCGACGCCGAGGTGCGGTCTGTGTTCGACGTCAACGTCTTCGGTCTCCTCTCGGTCACCCGCGCGGTCCTGCCGGTGCTGCGTCGGCAAGGCTCGGGAACGGTAATCAACATCTCGTCCTCCGGCGGCTTCGTGTCCCACGCCGGATGGGGCGTGTACTGCGCGACCAAGTTCGCCGTCGAGGCGCTGGGCGAGGCCCTGCGTCAGGAAGTCGCACCGCTGGGAGTGGCCGTCACGACCGTCGAGCCGGGCGGGTTCCGGACGGATTTCCTGGACGGCAGCAGCCTGAGCACGGCGAAGAACGTCATCGACGACTACGCCGGGACGGCGGGCTCCACGCGGCAGTGGGCCGAGGCCACCAACCACGCCCAGCAGGGGGATCCCGCCAAGGCGGCCCGCGTCATCGTCGACCTCGCCGGGCGCGCCGACCTGCCCGAGCGGATCCAGCTGGGCGAGGACAGCTTCACGTCGGTGGCTGACAAGATCACCCGCGTCCGGCGCGACCAGGCCGCCTGGCGGGACGTGTCCCTCTCCACCGCGCACGACGACGCCTGACCGTCAGGTCTCATCCGGCATTGAGCTGATCACGGTCCGGCGCCGCCGCGTCGAGGAGCAGCATCTTGTCGTAGTCCGGGGTTCCGGGCTCCGCGTAGTACGCGCTGAGGCGATGTCCGGGCGGGCGTGCCCTCCAGTTGCGTGACTCCTCCCCCTCATTCCGACTCCGTTGGGATTTCCCAACGGAGTCACGAATGAGGGGGTTTCTCGCTACGCCGGTGCGGCGTCGCGACGGACCAGCCCGGCCCGTAGAACGTTGGTGGCTCCCACGGTGTCAGCGTGCGCCGAGTGGCCGCATGAAACGCAGTGGAACTTTTCCTGTGTGGGCCGGTTCTCCGCGCCGGTATGCCCGCATTCGGGGCATTGGCGGGAGGTGTTGCGGGGGGCCACGGCGATCACTTCCCGTCCGGCGCTTTCAGCCTTGGCGGCCAGGATCGTCAGGAACACCCCCCATCCGGCATCGGCGATCGAGCGGTTGAGTCCGGCCTTCGCCCTGGCCCCGTTGGGCAGGAAGGCGCCCGACGTGTCAGGGTCGGGCTTCGGCGCGGCACGCCGGACCATGTTGCGGATCTTGAGGTCTTCGTGCGCGATGACATCGTGTTCGCGCACGAGGTCAAGGGCGGTTTTGTGCGCGTGGTCGAGGCGCTGCCGGCGGACCTTGCGGTGCAGCCTCGCGACCTTCTCGACCGCACGCCGGTGGTTGGCCGTCCGCTGGTCACGGCGCACACACGGAAACCTCGACAGGGCCTGCTGTGCGGCTTCGAGCTTCGCGGCGCCCTTCGCCCCGTGGCGCGGGCTAGGAACGAATCCGCCGCCGGAATCGGCGAGGAAACTGGCTACGCCCAGGTCGATCCCAACGACGGAACCCGTCGCGGGCAGCGGTTCGGGCTGGACCTGCTCGGCGGTCAGCACGACGAACCACTGACGACCCTCACGCTTAACACTGACCGTCTTGACCCTGCCGGCCACCGCCCGGTGCTGGTGCACCCTGACATGCCCGACACCTTGAAGGCGGACACGAGTCACCGGATCGTGCGGCGTGGAGTCCCACCGGCAGCCGTCCCCGTCCTTCGGAAACTCCACCGTGTCGAACCAGTTCACCCCGCGAAAACGCGGATAGCCCGGCTTCTCACCGGACTTGACCCGGCGAAAGAACGCGGAAAACGCCTTGTCCAACCGCCGGAGCGTGGCCTGCTGACTGGAGAACGACCAACGGCCCTGACGCTCCGGATCGAAGGACCGGATGTCCTTCAGCTGCACGGACTGCTGCCCGTACTTGATGCTGGTCTTCGAGGCGTGCCGGTAGGCGTCACGGCGTTCCTGCAAAGCTCCGTTGTAGAGGGAGCAGTGATCACGCAGCATCTCGCCGAGCGCCTGAGTCTGCCGCACCGTGGGCCGCATGACGAACTTGTACGCACGAATCACCCGGCCCACCCCCTTCGGCTCTTGTCAGCAACATAACCGAGGCCACTGACAACCCCTCCGCAGACGGAACACCCATGCACACATGACCCGTCACAGCAGCCCGCAGATGCGTTTCCCGCCCCGGCTGAAGCCGGGGATACCCACGCAAGATAAGAGATGGGCTGGTAGCCCAGGACGATGTCACCGACCTGCGGGTGGTGGAAGGTCTTGTCTCCGTGGGTGTGCAGCCGCACGTCGTACTGCTCCCAGAGGCGGGCGAACGCCCGGCTCTTGTGCAGGAGCTCGGCCACGAGTTCCACGAGTTCGGGGAGGTCCGGGTCGGTGCCTGCCAGGACGCGAAGGCGTTCGATGCAGGCGCGGGCCTGCTCTTCCCAGTCGTCGAAGAGCTTGGGGGCGTCGGGATGGAGGAAGAGGTAACGCAGCACGTTCCGGGTCTTGCTCAACACGCTGTACGGGCTCGGCCCAGGCGTCCCGCTCCTGTGGATCTTGACTACCGGTCCAGAGTGAGGGGCGCATTCGGCGCGTGGCAGACCGTGGTGTGCCAGGGAATAGGGAGCCGGGGAACGGGGAGCGGGGGCACGACAGGGCCCCCTTGGCGTCTGGCTACCAAGGTCAAGGGAGTGCAAAGCTGATGAGCCGATGCACGTTCACCGGGGGCGATGTCGACAAGGCGTCGGCCGCGCGGCCTCAGCGGCCGCTGATCAAGACGTGACAGGACGATCCCACAGGAAGCAGCAGCTGTGAACGACGCGAGGCGGGATACGGAACACACCTCAGAGCCGGCCGTTCTGGATAGCCCGAAGGCGCCGGGCGGTCAGTTCTCCTTCGATGCCATCGGTACCCGCTGGCAGATCGACACGGACCAGCCGCTGAGCCCGGACCTGCGCGCCCGCATCCTCGACCGGACCCGACAGTTCGACGCCATGTACTCCCGCTTCCGTCCGGACTCACTGGTCTCCCGGATCGCCGCCGCTGCCGATGGGGGCCGGTTCGAGTTCCCCGAGGACTCGCTCGCCCTCTTCGGTCTCTACGACCGCCTGTACGCCGCCACCGAAGGCGCCGTGGACCCGCTGGTCGGTCGAGACCTGGAACTTCTCGGCTACGACCCGGCGTACTCCCTCAGGCCCGCACCCGACGAGGTGCGGGCGGCCGAGCGTGCCCGGGGACGTCCGACCTGGGCTGCGGACGTGGTCCGGGACGGCACGACGCTTGTCACGCGGCGGCCGCTGGTGATCGACGTCGGGGCGGCCGGGAAGGGCTACCTGGTCGACGTCCTGTCGGCGATGCTCCGAGGGGCCGGTCACACTCGGTTCGTCGTCGACGGGAGCGGCGACCTGCTCCATGCCGGCGAGCGGACCATCCGGGTCGGCCTGGAGCACCCCTTCGACCCGCAGCGGGTGATCGGCGTCGCCCACCTGCAAGGCCAGGCGCTGTGCGCATCCGGAGTCGCTCGGCGGGCCTGGGGCGACGGCCTGCACCACGTGCTCGACGCAAGGACCGGTGTCCCCGTCGACGGAGTGGTCGCCACGTGGGTCGTGGCCGACGAGACAGCACTGGCCGACGGCCTGGCGACGGCACTCTTCTTCACCGAGGCGCAGCGGCTCGCGGAGACCTTCCAGTTCGCCTACGTACGCATGTACGCCGACGGCCGCGCCGAGCACTCACCGGATTTCGTCGGCGAACTCTTCACCTGAGGACATGCCGTCCAGGTCTCACGTAGAAGCCGCGACAAAGACAAGAAGCGCAACAAGAACAAGACCCAAGGAAGTCATGCCACCCCTCAGCAAGAAGTTCACCACGGCGCTGGTGGGCATCTCCGTGACAACCGTGATCGTGGGCTGCACTGCCACCGGCACCGGCACGAACGGCGCGAGCTCACCGTCCGCCTCTACCGCAAGTCCCTCGCCTTCCCGCTCGTCCGCCGACCGTGGCCCGTACGCGGACGGCGAGTACAGCGTGGACGGCGAGTACGGCACCCGGGGATCAAGCATCGGGGTGACCCTCACGCTCCAGAGCGGCGAAGTCTCCGCCGTCGACGTCACACCCCACGCGACGGACGAGACCTCGCTCGGATTGCAGAGGCGCTTCGCCGAGGCGGTCCCGGCCCTGGTGGTCGGCAAGGACATCGACGACGTGGACCTTGACCGAGTGGCCGGCAACAGCCACACGCCCGACGGGTTCAACGACGCCCTCGAAAAGATCAAGGCCGAAGCCTCGGAGCGCGTAACGCGATCATGAGGCGGCGTTCCGCCTTCCCCGACACCGAGGTGCTCACCGGGAGCCTTCCCGGCGTCTGACCTGCGCGGGACACCTGAGGGGGGACCTGTCACAGCCTGGCTGGCCACTGCCTGGCATATCTCGGCCTGGTTGGAGACAGCGCACAGCGAGAGGGTGAAGAACGTCGCCGCTCACCCCCCTGCGGCACGTTCATTTCAAGTAGGAGCACTCTTCGTGTCCACCTCCCTCACCTCCCCTGCCGTCACCATCGGCCCGGTGACCCCGCAGCGCCCTGCGAGCGCTGGCTGGGCCCTCGGAGCCGCGCTGCTCGGCTTCTTCGTCATCACCCTGGACGCACAGATCGTGAACGTGGCCCTGCCCGCGATCCGGGACGGCTTCGACGGCGGCATGACCGCACTGCAGTGGGTGGTCGACGGCTACACGCTGATGTTCGCGGCCTTCCTGTTGTCGGCCGGCTCACTGACCGACCGGTTGGGAGCGCGTCGTACGTTCGGCATCGGGATGGCCCTGTTCGTGGCCGCTTCCGCGGCCTGTGGGCTCGCCCCCAACCTCGGCATGCTGGTGGTCTCCCGTCTGGTGCAGGGTGCGGGCGCCGCGGTGATCGTGCCGTCGTCGCTGACGCTCATCCGTGAGGCGTTCCCGGATGCGCGCCGTCGCGTCAAGGCGATCTCCATCTGGGCGTTGGGCGGGTCCGTCGGCGCGGCCGCGGGACCGGTGGCGGGCGGTCTGCTGAGCCTGCTCACCTGGCGCATGATCTTCTTCGTCAACCTGCCCGTCGGTCTCGCGGCCCTCTTCTTGCTGGCCCGCACCGCGCGGTCCCCGCGCCACTCGCAAGGATCCTACGACTGGGCAGGACAGATCGCGGCTGTGGTCGCCCTGGGCGCCCTGACATACGGAGCGATCGAGACGGGCGCGGTCGGATTTACGGCCGGACGCGTTCTGGCGTCGTTCACGGTCGCGGTGATCGCAGCAGTGGTGTTCGTGACCGTCCAGGCACGGCGCGAGCACCCGATGGTGCCGCTGACGCTGCTGCGCTCGCGGACCATGGCGCTGACGGCCGGGATCGGCTTCGCACTGAACGTCGGCTTCTACGGCATGATCTTCTTGCTCAGCCTCTACCTGCAGCAGACCCGAGGGCTGTCGGCGCTGGCCACGGGCCTCGCATTCCTGCCGATGGCCGCGCTGACCGCGTTCGTGAGCCCGAGCGCCGCCTGGTTCACCGCCCGATTCGGCGCCCGCATGCCGGTTGTCACCGGGCAGGTGGCGATGGTCCTCGGTCTGGTACTCCTGGCGTTCGTTCCGGCATCGGCGCCGACCTGGCTGTTCGTGGCCCTGATGGTCCCGGTCGGCGCGGGCGGTGGACTGGCCGTGCCGGCGCTGACCTCGCTGCTGCTCGACCACGTCCCCGCCCAGCGGGCCGGGACCGCCAGCGGTGTCCTCAACACCTCCCGGCAGGTCGGCGGTGCCCTCGCGGTGGCCGTGTTCGGCGCGATGGTCGCCGGCCGCTCCGGCTTCCTGCCCGGTATGGACGCGAGCCTGCTGATCGCCGCCGCGGCGGTACTGATCACTACCGTCGCGAGCTTCCTGCTCAAGCCCGCGTCGCGGTCATGAACTCGTAACACGCGATCCCCCGCGGCGCACCTCGACAGAGGGGGTGTGTTGCACCCCGAATGGACGGCCGGGCAACGGGAAATGCCTCCCGTCCCTGGCCCGAAAGAAGACACCATGAACATCAGCGTCCGGAAGAAGGCACTGGCCGCGGGCGCGGCCGCCCTCCTCTCGGCGGGTCTTGCGGCCTGCTCCAGTGCCGACAACGACAGTGCGAGCGCCCCGAGTTCGGCCTCGGCGAGCCCGTCCGCCCCGTCGCCCTCCGCGAGCCGCACCTACCGGGACGGCACCTACTCGGCCGATGGCGGATACGGCTCCCAGAACTCCAGCATCGGCGTGTCCGTCACTCTCGACAACGGCGTGATCACCGACGTCGAGGTGACGCCGCACGCCACCAACACGACGTCCCGCGGGTACCAGGAGCGCTTCGCAGACGCGGTCCCGGACCTCGTCGAAGGCAAGGCCATCGACGACGTGCAGCTGGACCGCGTGGCCGGCTCCAGCGGAACGCCTGACGGCTTCAACGCAGCCATCGACCAGATCAAGGACGAGGCGGCGGCCTCCGCGTGACCTCCACCCGCACAGCGAAACCCACGGAAGGAAGTTCCACCATGCCGACGTGGACCATGGACGAGCTCAAGCGCATCGCCGAGGCCACGGAACTCGATCTGGAGTCGGAGCGATCCGACGGCAGCCTCCGCGAGCCCGTCACCATGTGGGTCGTGCGCGCGGGCGACGGCGTCTACGTCCGCTCCGTCAAGGGCCGTAGCGGCCCGTGGTTCCGCGGCGCCCAGGCGCAGCGCCAGGGACGCATCAGCTCCGGCGGCGTCCGCAAGGACGTCACATTCACCGACGCCGACCCCGCCGACTGGCCGTCCGTCGACGCGGCCTACCACGCGAAGTACGACGCCTACCGGGGAATCGTCGACCGCGTCCTGACCGAGCAGGCCCGCGAATCCACCCTCAAGCTCCTCCCCCACTGACTCCGCGGCACCTGCCCGGAACCAACCCGAACCCGAAATCCCGAAACCGATCACGGAACGAAACGGAACACCATGAAGGCCACCCTGCTCTACGCCGCCGGAGACGTTCGCGTCGGGGACGTCCCCGACGCCAGGATCCAGCAGCCCACCGACGCCGTCGTACGCGTCGTCGCCTCCTGCGTGTGCGGCAGCGACCTCTGGCCGTACAAGAGCGCGCCGGCCACCGACCACCCCCGGCACATGGGGCACGAATTCCTCGGCACGGTCGAGGAGTTGGGCTCCGAGGTGACCGGCCTCGCCGTCGGAGACCTGGTCATTGCGCCCTTCGTCTGGGCCGACGGCACCTGCGAGTACTGCCGGTCCGGTCTGCCCACGTCGTGCCTGCACGGCGGGCAGTGGGGCCTCAACGGCGTCGACGGCGGACAGGGCGAGGCGGTACGCGTGCCCTTCGCCGCCGCCAACCTCGTCAAGCTACCCGACACCACCGCCCCGGACTCGGCGCTCATCCCCGACCTGCTCACCCTGTCCGACGTTCTGTGCACCGGCTACCACGCTGCCCACACCGCGGGAGTCCGGAAGGGCGAGTCCGTCGCCGTGATCGGCGACGGCGCGGTCGGCCTTTCCGGCGTGATCGCCGCGCGGCTGCTCGGTGCGGAGCAGATCATCCTACTCGGCCGTCACACCCAACGCACCGACCTGGGTGGCGAGTTCGGGGCGACCGACGTCGTCGCCGAGCGCGGCGAGGAGGGCGAGACCCGCGTACGCGAGCTGACCGGCGGGCTCGGTGCCCACCGCGTCCTGGAGTGCGTCGGGACCGAGCAGGCCCTGACCACCGCGTACGCCACTGTGCGGGACGGCGGGGCGATCGGTCGTGTCGGCGTGCCCCAGTACGCGCAGGGCCCGATCGGTATGGACATGATCATGCGGAACATCACGCTCACCGGGGGCGTGGCGCCGGCCCGCACCTACATCGAGCAGCTGCTGCCGCACATCCTGGGCGGGGAGATCCACCCCGGCAAGGTCTTCGACCGCACCGTCACGCTCGACGACGCCCCCGACGCCTACCGCGCGATGAACGACCGCGAGGCGCTCAAGGTGCTCATCCAGCCCTGACCTGAACCGCACGCGGCGGCACGGCCGTGACAAGGGGGTGCTGGGATCCCGCAGGAAGGGGCATCGCGTTCGCGTCCCCCGTCCAGGGCCGGCAAAGCCCAGCGTCTCAAGGACACCGTCGAGGACAGCAGCCGTGTCTCCACGCTGAGACGCTGAGCACGCTGCTGTCCATCGGCGTTTTCGCAGGCGGTGTTCTCCGCGCACCCGCCGCGCCCAGCGCCCCTGGGTATGCGCAGGGGCAACAGCCAACATCGCGGTGAGGGGGTGTGACAGAACCCCCCAAGCGCCGTCCATCCCCGTCAGCCCAATGTGAAACTGGCGTGTATGGCATCTCAGCAGCCCGGGGGATCGGAACTGGGGCGCTTCCTGCGTGCCCGGCGTGAACAGACCACTCCGGAAGGTGTCGGGTTGACCGTGGGCTCGGGGTCGCGGCGCACGCCCGGTCTGCGGCGCGCGGAACTCGCCACCCTCTCCGGGGTCAGCATCGACTACTACACGCGCCTCGAGCGCGGCAAAGAGGCCCGCCCCAGCCCTGAGGTCGTAGACGCTCTCGCCCGTGCGCTGAAACTGACCGCCGACGAACACCAGCACCTGCGCAGTCTCGCCGCCCGCGCCGCCCGCTTCGGTCCGGCGACGCCTGTCACGCCCGACCGCACCGTGCAACCTCAGACACGGCTGCTCCTTGAGATCCTGCGTCCGCACCCGGCATACGTGATCAGCCGGACCCTCGACCTGCTGGCGGCGAATCCCAGCACGCTGGCCCTCTGCGCGGGCATCTCGGACTGGCCTGCCGAGCAGCGCAACATCGCCCGCTACCTCTTCCTGCATCCTGCGTCCCGGGAGATCTTCGACGACTGGGACAACCAGGCCATCAGCGGTGTGGCCCGGCTCCGTGCCGTGACCGCCACCGAGCCGGATGCTCCCGACGTCACAGCCCTGGTCGACGAACTCAAGGCCAAGAGCCCTCACTTCGCCGAGCTGTGGGAGCGCTACGAGGTCAAGGGTCGCCGCAGGGACGGACAGAAGACCTTCCACCACCCGCAAGTCGGCACAATCACACTGAGTTACCAGTCCATGGAGATCGAGGGATCCACTGGTCAGCGCCTCGGCATCTTCACGGCCGAAGCGGGCACACCCGACCATGCAGCGCTCGCCCGGCTTGACGACACGGCTGACCAGCGCCCAGCCGTCGACGAAGCATGCGCTCCGTCGACGGCAACAGCGACTCGCTAGCTGACGCTCTTGAGCCAGTCGCGCACCTCTCCTTCGGCGTCACCCATGTCGTCCCGCGAGATGGTGAACCCATTGCTGAGCACCGTGGCATCGGGGAGCTTCTCGGTGACCGTTTCGACAGTTCCTGAAAGGCCGTTTCCGCCGTGCGTGGTGAACAGAATGACGATCTTGCCCTTGAAGTCGTTCTCCTCGAGGAACGTGTGGATGGGCATCGGCATCTCGTACCACCAGATCGGGTAGCCGATGAAGACGGTGTCGTAGTCCTTGAAATTCCGGATCTTCGACTTCAGCTTCGGCCGCTCGTCCGCTTCCTGCCAGGAGAGTGCGAGATCTTCGAGCGCACCGTGATCACGGGGAAGATTTTCCACCGTCTCGATGCGGAACAGTTCCGCGCCAGTACGCTGCCCGATGATCTGCGCGACGTATTGAGTGTTTCCGAGAACCTTGCCGTTGACGACGTGCGTACTGTTCGCCTCGTCCTCGGTCATACCGTTCGGGTCATCCGTTTCCGGCCTCGAGAAGTACGCGACGAGGGTGCGCGCCTTGTTGATCGGCTTGGGCGCCCTGGAGGGGCCGGAAGCGGTGGAGGAATCACCGATCCCGAGTGTCGAGCAGCCCGCGACACCGGCCCCGGCGAGGGCGGCGGCGCCGAGCGCGAGGAAATTGCGGCGTGTCCGTGTCGTGTGCGTCATGTCAGAAAGCTCCGTGTCGTGAGTAGTGCGTTCCCTTCCGGGACGCAGGAGGAAAAGGGGGCCCCGGGCTGCCGGCGGCACGCCGCCTACATGGTCAGGCGCTCATCGTGGATACGTCGCACGCCGACTCCGATGCGCCGGAGCAGGCGCCGATTCGCGAGGACTGCGGGGTTCGGGCCCACGATGAAGAACTGACCCTTCTCGACTTCCTTGGCGGAAAGGGCGCGGGCCAGGTCGTCGCGGCGGAAGCGACCGATACTCGTGGTGACCTGGAAACGTCCTTCGGACGCTGCCTGGTATTTCTCGAGCTCGTCGAGGTAGTAGGCGTCCTCCGGCTTGCGCACCGCCCACAGCAGGTGGATGTCGCGCGTGGTGTGGTGGGCTGCCGTGAGGCTGAGCAGCGGCGCCACGCCC
Organism: Streptomyces sp. NBC_00009; assembly: GCF_045040855.1. Taxonomy (NCBI): domain Bacteria; kingdom Bacillati; phylum Actinomycetota; class Actinomycetes; order Kitasatosporales; family Streptomycetaceae; genus Streptomyces; species Streptomyces sp. NBC_00009. The sequence goes on along the minus strand of NZ_CP108312.1, from coordinate 7,433,816 downwards.
GCGCCCATACCGAGGAGGACGAGCGGAGCGTCCGCGCCGCGGTCCTGGAGTATCGATTCGAACCGACCGAACGGCCCTTCAAGGCGCACCGCGGTTCCCGGGGCGACCCGGCCGAGGCGGCGCGTGAAGTCGCCGTGCTGGCTGATCGTGAAGGTGAGCGTTTCCTGGTTGTCGTCGGTCACGGAAAAGGGGTGCCATTCCCTGCTGACGGCCGGGGTGCCCTCGAAGCGGAGGAACAGGGAATCGCCCGGCTGCAGCTTCGCTGCTGTGCCGTCGAGCGCCACGGACATCTTGCGGGTGGACTCGCCACGCGCCTCGTTTCCGATGACGGTCCCCGTCAGATAGGTGTCGGGCGCGATCCATTTCTTCCACGCATAAGCACCGACGATGACGACCGTGTACAGGTCGAGGAGCACCATGAAGGAAAGGTGCTGGTTCACACGGAGAAGGAGGTGGGTGTGCACACAGATCATGGCCACGATCAGCACATTGAGGCGATGGATCCACACGGAGATCTGGTGCCGGAAGATCCTCTCCAGAGTTCGCTTCACCGAGAGCAGCAGCCTTGACCGGTCGGTCAGCCACCCGCTCATGAAGAACACCGAGTAACTGAGCACGGTGAGTGCCCCGTAGAAGCTCCAGTCCCCGAGGTCTCGCGCCAACTGGCTCGGTGCGTACGAATTCTCGCTGTGAAGATACGCGGCGCAGATCGCCAGAACACCGAGCATCCCGTGCAGGCCGTAAATCGCCGGAAGTCCGACGAAGCGGTCGAGCCAGGGTGGTCGCACACTCAGCGCGATGGCCAGCAACCACCAGCTGTAGGCGATCAGGCCGAGGAAGATATAGAACCGCAGTTGCTCGGGTTCCGTGGCCACCGAGTCATAGGTGAGCACCAGCGGAAGCGGAAAGATGACCGCGACGCTCCAGAACAGAAATTTACGCAGCATCGCTGAGACTCCGCCCCGGTACACCGTGGGGATCCGTCGAGAACGGACCGCCTCGGGTCGATCCGATGTCACCGGACGAGACCGCTCCGCGCGGGCCCGTGTCCCGTACGTGTTGCAGGTTGATGTAGAAGAGAGCCGACATGGCCAGCACGGCCAGGGCAATCAGGACGATCAGCTTATGTTTCGTTTTCACGCGCCATCCCACTTCGGCGAGGAGTTGTGGTGATGGCTTATCCGGCCCATGGATTCTTCGCCTTCGGCCGGATTCGAGGTATGACTCATCGAGGTTCTTCCTGGTTTTCATGGTGCGGTGTGCCAGGTGGTGCGCCGGTTCGTGCCAGCCGGTCGTTGCCCTGCGGTGGGCTCCTCGGTGGGGGCCGTGGGCGGGTGTCGTCGGGGCGCGGCGGATCAACGGCGCGATGCGAGGCAGGGGAACACGACCGGCAGGGGAACACGACCAACCCCACCCCGGGCCTCAGTGCCGCGAGGGGTGTACGGACGAGGCGCGTAGCGCAGACGCGCAGGGCCGGACATGGGCCCAACTGCCGGTGTACTAACGGTGTTTCAGAGACTGGACGGCACGTCGGCCGTCGCAGCCAGGCTCAGCAGCGGAACACCTGAAGTGACCCCGGCGACTGCGCGGCTCTCGACGCGAGATGCGACGCCGGGAGGCTTCCTGGCGGCAGCGCGGTGTACTCGTCGTTCTCCCGGAAGCCTCTCGCAGAGGCCTTCGTGTCGGGCTCTGCAACGGGGCGGTGGCGGTCACGGCCCGCCGGCCAGGCGTCCGGGTCCACGATCTCCTCGGCGTCACCGCAGGTGGCGAACGCGTCGGCGCTGTCTTCGACGAGCAAGGCGGTGGAGGACGCCGCGGCCGACGGCGACGCGCTCGCAGGCGCGGGCGTGAGAACACCGATGAACGGCAGGGCCACCAGGAGTACGGCAAGAACAAGCACGAGGAGCTGCTTCCGGTCTCGCGCCATGCGTCTCCTCCTGCCCGGTCTCGTTCGAACGCCATGCACGTGTGACCCCATTGTGCTGGGAACTCTCCGAGAGTGGCAGGCCGCGCTGTGCCGGGGTGTGCGCAGCAAGGTTGCGACAGGGCCCCCCAGAACGGCCCCAGGCGGAGCCGTTGTCTGCTAGGCAGTCTCATGCGCCGCGACGGCACACCATGACGTATGCCCACGGGGCCAACCACCAGGACGTCACCGTCAACCAGCCACCACCCCGACGCAGGAGAGCCGGTGCACGCTACGAGCGTGCACCGGCACCAGGATCGCTCAGCGTTCGAGGTCCGCCCGTCGGCGGAAGAGGTCCTCGGCGGCCCGCTGCGCTCGCTCGCGCACCTGCCCGGCGTCGACGCTGAGCACTCGTCCCCCGTCGACGAGCAGGGTGCCGTCCACCCACACCTGCTCCACGTCGGCGGCGCCGGCGGAGAACACCAGGTGGGCGGCGGCGTTGAAGTCGTCGCCGTGCAGCAGGGGGGTGGTGTGCAGGCCCAGCAGGTTCACGGTGACGATGTCGGCCTGCTTTCCCACCTCGAGCGATCCGGTCACCCCGTCGAGGCCCAGCGCGCGGGCTCCTTCCAGCGTGGCCATGGTGAGGATGTCCCATGGGTCGCCTGTCGTCGGGTCGAGCGTGGAGACCTTCTGCAACAGCGAGGCGAACTTCATCTCCTCCAGGAGATCCAGGTTGTTGTTCTCCTTCTCGCCGTCGCTGCCCAGACCCACTGCGATGCCCTTGCGGCGCATGTCGATCACCCGGGCGGGCCCGGAGGACAGTTTCATGTTCGAGCACGGGCAGTGCGCGACGCTGGTACCCGTCCGCGCGAGGAGTTCAATCTCCCGGTCGTCGAGCCATACGCAGTGGGCCACCACGGTGCGCGGGCCGAGGATGCCCCGGTTGTAGAACTCCTCGATCGGGCGGCGTCCGAACTGCCGGAGGGATTCCTCGACTTCCCAGATGGTCTCGGAGGAATGTGTGTGCAGTCCGGTGTCGAACTCCTCGGCAAGCGCGGCGGCCGCCTTGAAACCCTCCGCGCTGCAGTAGAAGAGGTGCTCGAGTCCGACCCAGGAGCGGACGCGGCCGCCCGCGTAGGTGCGATAGTTCTCCAGCAGTCGCCGGTTGGTTTCGAGCGTCTCGAAGTAGTCGTAGCCGGGGAGGTCCGCGACGTACGGAACGAGAGTGGCGCGGATGCCGACCTGCTCGGCGGCGTGGGCGGAACCTTCCATGTGGCGCCACATGTCCATCACGGACGTGGTGCCGGCCCGCAGCGACTCGGTGTAGCACAGGAGGGACGCGGCCTCGGCGATGTCGGGGGTGAGGGCCTTGTGGGCGGGATCCACATAGTCGCGCAGCCAGTCCCAGAGGGACTTGGACTCCGCCGTGCCGCGCAGGAGACCTGAGTGCAGGTGGGTGTTGTGCAGGCCCGGTATGACGGCGTGGCCGGTGGCGTCGACGATCTCGGCGTCCGCGGCGGCCGCGTCCAGCTCCTCGACCGTACCGACGGCAGCGATCCTTGTGTCCTCGATCAGGACGGATCCGGGGTCGAGGACGGCCTTTCCTCCCTCGCACGGGATGACGATGCCGTTGCGGATGAGGGTGCGGGTTCGTGGCATGGTGCGGCTCCTCGGTTCGGGGGGTGGGGTGCGACGGGGGTCAGTGCCAGAAGCCGTCGTGCACCGACGCGGCCTTCTCGTACAGGAAGGGTCCGCGGACATCGACCGGCCGCTGACCGGCGGCGAACACCTCGCGGCAGGGCAGCGCCATCGTCGGGTTCTCTTCGTTGGCGCCGGTCAGCGCGAGCAGTTCGTCCTCGCCCAGTGCGTACACGACCCGTCCGATGCCGCTCCAGTAGACGGCCCCTGCGCACATCGCGCAGGGCTCGGTGCTGGTGTAGAGCGCGGCGCGTGCCAGTTGCTCCCGGCGGTAGGTCCTGGACGCGAGCCGTACGAGGTTGGTCTCGGCGTGCCCGGTCGCGTCGCGGTCGGTGATGACTGTGTTGCCGGCTTCAAGAACCGGTTCACCGTCAAGGACGAGGAGCGCGCCGAAGGGGTGGTTGCCGCCCTCGCGGGCACGGGCTGCGCGCTCGATCGCGGCGAGCAGGAACTTCTCGTCTTCGACTTCGGGGGTATGGGACACGGGTTCTCCTTGGCAGACGGTGTTCTCAGGGGTCATTCGACGTCAGGGCTCATTCGACGGCCGCAGTCGCCGTGTTCGGCGTTGTCGCCTCGGGGGCGGTGGCGGCGGGTGTTGCTCTCCAGGCGGTCAGCGCGGCGTACGACAGCCCCGAGACGGCGAAGCCCACGAAGAGGCCAAGCGGACCTGCGGCGGGGTGCGCAGCGGCGATCGGCCCGGTGTACAGGGACTGGTTCATGAACGGGATCTCCACGACCAGGGCCAGGAGCACGCTGGGCAGCCCCCAGCCGAAGCGGTGACGGGCGTCGAACAGCTTGGTCAGACCGCACGAGTGCCGCTCTCGCACCCAGTACGCGACGATCAGTACCGCAGCCCAGGGAGCGAGCCAGTATCCGGTCATGAGGAGGAAGTCCTGCAGTTGCCGGGCGAAGTCGCCGTGTCCGGCGTACCAGGAAGGCGCCGTGCCGAGGCCACCGACGACAAGGACCGATACCCAGCGGGGCAGGGGAAATCCGGCCACGAGCGCGGCCATTGCGCCCGAGTACAGGTCGATGACGGTCGAGGCGAGCGTGGACAGCAGCAGCGAGAGCAGTACCACCGTGCCGAGCGCCTCGGGCAGCAGGTCACTGACCAGGGAGCTCGGATTGTCGACAGCTCCTGCCGTACCGATCGCCGCGCCGAGCGCACCGATCCACCCGCCGGCGAGGGCGCTGCCGCCGCCTGCGGCGAGGAACACCCGGCGGGGCGGGGAGGTGGCGGGCAGGTAGCGGCTGTAGTCGGAGGCGTACGCCGACCAGCCCAGCACTCGGGCCGCTGTCACGGCGACGACCAGCAGGAACGCTGCGGCACTCCCCGCGTGCGGCTCGCTCGGTGCCTCGGCGTGCGCCTGCCCGAACCCGTAGACGGACACCACCACGAAGACGATGACGAGGAGGACGGCGAGTCCGCGCTCGACGTAGTGGATCATCCGGTAGCCGACGATGGCCAGGGACAGCTGCGCCACAGCCATGATCACCAGGGCCGTCGTGAAGCCGACGCCGGCCACCTCACGCAGGATGAAGGTGCCGAGCAGTGTGTCGACCACGCACCAGCCGACGCCGTTGACCACGGTGAAGGCGGCCGACGGCAGATTGCCGAGTCGGCCGAACGGCCCGCGCGCCTGGATCAGTTGGAGCACTCCTGTCAGCGGCCCTCGGGTCGAGAAGAGACCGACGAGGGCTGAACTCAGCAGGGTCCCCAGGGCAATGGCGCAGACGGCTGGCACGAGATCCAGGCCGAAGACCGCGGTGGACAGGGCTCCCACGCTCAGCGTCGCAAACTGCACATTGGCGCCGAACCACAGCGTGAACAGGGACCAGGGCCGACCGTGCCTGCGATCCACCGGCACCGGCTCGGCTCCCAGCCTTTCGATACTGAGCGCGGTCTCGGCCGGTGGTGGTCCGGCGGGGAAACGGCTGGCACGCATGAAGGTCTCCTCACGGGAAGCGGGGGCGCCCGGGACGTTGGGCATGCGGGCTTGAGCGGGTGTGCACCAGGAACGGCATCAGTGAACCGGTGCCGGCTCGCCAAGGGCACTGCACGGTCCTACAGCTGAGAGACGCGAGAGGGCGTGTGGGCCCGTACTATGCTCCAAACTCTGTGCACACCGGGGTGCATGTCCGTAACACGCGCCGATGATCAGGCGGCAAGGAGGACGACCGGTGCTGTTGACCGACCTGCTGGGCATCCCCCGCCTCGGCCTGGTGCCGGTGGTGCCCGCCACCTCGGCGGGCCAGAGGGTACGGAGCGTCTACACCACCGATCTGCCCGACCCCGGCCGCTATCTCGACGGCGACGAACTCGTCCTCACCAGCACCACCTGGTACCGCGAACCACGCGACGCCGATGTCTTCGTCGCGGCCCTCGCCGGGGCCGGGGCCGCGGCACTCGTCGCGGGCACCGCGGGGATCGGAGAGCTCCCCGACGCCCTGTTGCAGGCCTGTACACGGCACGGCCTCGCGCTCTGCACGGTCGGCGACGAGGTGTCCTACGCGGCCCTCACCGAGGCGGTGCTGGCTCTGCTGGCCGGACCCGCCCATCGTTCGCCGGGCAGCGGGCTGCACCGCGGACTCGTCACGAGCATGGCCTCCGGGGCCGGGGCCGAGGGGCTTGTGGATGTATTCGCGCGTGCCACAGGCGTGTGGTGCGCGGTCCTCTCCGCGACGGGCCGGCAGACCGCCGGGGGTGTTCCCGCCGTGTCGGACCACCATCTCGGCCTGGCGCACCGCGACGCGCTGGTCACCGGTTCCTTCCCGTGCGTCCAACCCGTTCCCGGAGGCGGGACGCTCACCTTCTTCGCCGTTCAGTCGCCGGTGGCCCACCGGCCTCCCGCCGGCTATCTCGCGGCGGCGGGCGACTTCCGCGACTGGGCACCTGGGGTGTCCGATGCCGTCGCGGAGGTCTGCGCGCTCCTTGCCATGGAACGGGTCGCGGCGCAGGAGCGCCGCCGGATCGAGGCGCGCTTCCTGAGCGAGTCCATCGAACTGATCCGGCAGGGGCGGACGGAGGGGGCAGAAAGCCGGTTGCGCAGCCTCGGTCTCGACCCGGACGGGCGTCTGGCTGTTCTGTACGTCAGCACCACGGGCAGCCCCTACGCGGGCGAGCTCGCGGCCGTCATCCTGGACGAGGTGGCCGACGTGATTCCCGGCTGTTCCGCCCCGATATCAGACGAGGACGGCTACCTGATACTTGTCCCCGCCGAGCAGGCAGATGCCGAGCGGGCCGCGGCGGAGGAAGCGGCGGGCAGGCTCGCCCCGCTGATGGCTCACGGGTGTGCCGCCATCGGCATCGGAAGCCCGGCCACCAATGCGGCGGGGCTGCGCACGTCGCTGGACGAGGCACGACTCGCACACAACATCGCACGATTGGGCTCCGGGGCGGTGCGGACCGCCACCGCGGACGACCTCTCCTCGTCCATGCTGCTGCTCGCCTCGGTCCCCGACGAGGTGCGCCGGCTCTACCGCGAGCGGCTGATTGGCGTACTGGAGCGTTACGACGCCGAACACCACAGCGACCTGGTCGGAACCCTGACCGCGTTCCTGGACGCATCCGGCTCGTGGCACCGCTGCGCCGAGCAGCTCCACGTCCACGTCAACACCCTGCGCTACCGCCTCCAACGGGTCGAGCAGCTCACCGGACACAGCCTGGCGACACTGCGCGACCGCGTCGACTTCTGCCTGGCGCTCAGCATCCGCTGAGGAACGCTCAGCGGAGTGGTGCTTGCCATGACGGGGCTTCCTACCTGCAGGGAAGAGGCAGTGAGAGGGGAGACGGCGCACCGCTCCCCCGGCCCCTGCCCGGGTGTTCACGCCTCGGGAATGTACCTCGAGTGGTCGATGACCCGGTCGGCGCAGGACTTCGACACCCCGAACAGCGGGGCCAGTTGTCGCAGCGTGAGGTTGGTACGCCAGTACGCGGCCACCAGCAGCAGCAGGCGATGCTCCAGCGGCAGCTTCCATGGCCGCCCCCGGGCCGGGGCGTCGGCTTCCTCTCGGCGCAGCTGCTTCACCGACTTCCCGAAGATCCACGGGCTCAGCCCGCTGAAAGGGGCTGTCCAAGTCGGCCCCGACGCCGTGATCACACCAGCCGCATCAAGATCATCCCAGGGGGACGGCTCGATCCCGATCACCCAGTCCTTCAGCTGAAGACCTTGACATACCAGTGATCCGCTGGCTCGCTCAGCTCGACGCGGCCTGCCGAGCCTGCGAAGACCTGGCGCGTGACACTGCGGAACTCTTTCTCCAGCATCCCGATGCAGAGATCATCACGAGCTTTCCCGGTCTGGCCATACTCACCGAGGCTCGGATCCTCGCCGAAATCGGAGACGATCGCTCCAGGTTCGGAACGGCCCGGGATCTGAAGGCCTACGCCGGAAGCGCCCCGGTGACCCGTGAATCCGGCAAGAGTCGACGAGTCAGCCATCGCCGGATCAAAAACAGCCGCCTGGCCGAGACCGGCCGACACTGGGCGTTCACCGCGCTTACCGCTTCACCCGGAGCCCACGCTCACTACAAGCACAGACGAGACACAGGGGATCGCTACTACGCCGCCCTCCGCCGCCTGTTTCAACCGCATGCTCGGCCAGCTCCACCACTGCTTGACGACCCGCCAGAAGTTCGACGAGGCATCGGCTTCGCCCCGCCGACTCTGCCCCCGCTCGCAGCAGCTGCTTGACCCGATAGCTGCATGGGGTGTCTTGTCGGCCAGGACCGCGTCCGGTCCGGGGGCGTCCGCGGCGCCTGGGAACGCGCGGGCGGACCATGACGTCGATGAAGGCGGGTGCGTCGCCGGCCTGTCCGGCAGTGAGGACGAAGGCCAGGGGGCGGCAGCGGGTGTCGGCGACGAGGTGGATCTTCGTGGTCGGTCCGCCGCGGGACCGTCCGATGGCGTGGTCGTCGGGCTCGCCGGCTGGGGCCCCTTTTTTTGCGGGCCCCAACGGCGTGCTGGTGGGGCCCGCACGATGGTGGAGTCCACCGAGACGGCCCAGTTCAGGTCGTCTTCGGCGTCGGCCTGGGCCATCAGCGTCGCGAACACCCGCTCCCAGGTGCCGTCTATCGCCCACATCCGCAGCCGGTTGTAGACGCCTCGCCAATTGCCATACTTCTCCGGCAGGTGGACCCACTGCGTTCCGGTCTGGAGCTTGAAGGCGATGGCGTCGATCACCTCGCGGTGATCCCTCCACCGGCCACCCCGTTTCGGCGTCCGGTCCGGGAGTAACAGCTCAATCCGCGCCCACTACGCGTCAGTCAACGGCACACCCGGACCAACGACCGGCTGATCCAACGAAACTGCCTAAGGGTTGTCCCGTAACTGCTGGTCACAGGTGAGATGATCTTGGTGTGGCTGGTGTGATCACGGCGTCGGAGCCGTCCTGGATAGGCCCGTTCACCGGGCTGAGCCCGCGCTGCTTCGGGAAGTTGGTGGCTGCGCTGCGCCGCGAGGGCGCGGACGCGGTGCGGCGGGGCCGGCCGTGGGGTCTGCCGCTGGAAGACCGCGTGTTGCTGGTCGCGGCGTACTGGCGCACGAACTTGACGATGCGCCAGATAGCCCCGCTGTTCGGCGTCTCCAAGTCGGCGGCCGACCGCATCATCGACCAGCTCGGCCCGCTCCTCGCCCTGCAGCCCAGGAAGCGTTTCGCGAAAGACACCGTGCTCATCGTGGACGGCACCCTGGTCCCCACCCGAGACCACAGCATCGCCGAACAGTCCAAGAACTACCGCTACTCCACCAATCACCAGGTCGTCATCGACGCCGACACCCGCCTGGTCGTCGTGGTCGGCGAGTCCCTTCCCGGCAACCGCAACGACTGCAGGGCGTGGGAGGAATCCGGAGCCAAAGCCGCCGTCGGCAAGACCATGACGATCGCCGACGGCGGCTACCCGGGCACCGGACTCGTGATGCCCCACCGGCGCCGCAAGGGCGAGGAACTGCCCGAGTGGAAGGAAAGGCACAACAAGTCACACAAGCAGGTACGGGCCCGCGTCGAGCACGTCTTCGCGCGCATGAAGTGCTGGAAGATCCTCCGCGACTGCCGGCTCAAGGGCGACGGCGTCCACCACGCCATGCTCGGCATCGCACGCCTGCACAACCTCAACCTCACCGGATAGGCAAGGCCGCCGACGACCGAGCCGCCATGCCCTCATCGACCCGGTGATCATTTACGGGACAACCCTTAGCCGTCGATCACCGAGGCGGTCATCGTGGACACCGTCTGCTGGGACACGCTCGAGTCATGGACCTCCGTCGAGTGCGTGGAGATCCCGCCATGGGTGAGTCACTTCGAGGACAACCGAGGACGAATGTCGGGTGGTGCAGCAGTGCGTGCCTTGCCTGCCTTCCACTGCCCCGCTGCCTTATCTCACTTCCTGGCATCGGTCTGTGACCGTACGCATGTGATCACTCCAGAAATTGAAGGGCAAGCGCACAATTGACGTATGTGCGGATTTCGCATCCGCCCCAGTTCTTCCCCGGACGCTCGATTCATGGGCAGTGGCACCAGCAGCCGGCGGAAGGGGCCGCCTTCGGTGCTGGGTGTCCGTAGCGTCGTCGGCCAGATGTTCGTGCTGCAAGTGGCGGTCGTTCTACTACTTGCCGTCGGAGCCGTCGTGATGCTCGCGCTGACGTCCCAGCGCGATAGCAGCCGCGCGGCCAGCGATCAATCACTCGCTGTCGCGCAGGGCTTTGCCAGCTCTCCGGGGCTCCTGGGTGCCCTGAGGTCACCCCACCCCACCGCAGTGCTGCAGCCGCGGGTCGACGAGGCCCGGAAGGGCTCCGGCGTGGACTTCCTGGGCGTTCTGAACCGGGACGGAATCTACTACGCCCTTTCCTCCCGTACGGGTCGCCCCGGCAGCCACACCGCTACCAACATGGCTCCTTTGTTGGCCGGCCAAAGCGTACGAGAGGAAGGTGTTGGCTCTCTCGGCCCTCAGATTCGGGCCTTTGTCCCCATCAAGGAACCGACTGGGGCAGTAGTCGGCGCGGTCGGAGCCGGGATTACGGTTGAACACGTCAGCGCCGTGGTCACAGCGCAGTTGCCAGCCGTCCTGGGCACTGCGGCCGGCGCGGTGGCCGTCACCACGGGCGGAGCGGCGGTTCTCAGTCGACGGCTGCTGCGTCAGACCCGCGGCCTCGGCCCAGCCGAGATCACGCGCATGTACGAGCACAACGACGCGGTACTGCACTCGGTGCGCGAGGGCGTGCTGATCATCGGTGGCGACGGGCAGCTGCTGCTGGCCAACGACGAGGCACGGCGACTGCTCGACCTGCCCGCGGACGCGGAGCGCCGCCATGTCTCGGCTCTCGGCCTGGAGCCACCCCTGGCCGGATTGTTGATCTCCGGGCGAGGAGCGACCGATGAAGTGCATCTGGCGGGCGACCGTCTGCTGGCGGTGAATGTGCGGCCGACCGGCCCCTACGGAGGGATTGCCGGGAGTGCGGTAACGCTGCGGGACACCACCGAGTTGCGGGCGCTTGCGGGCAGGGCGGAGGCGGCCCGGAAGCGTTTGAAACTGCTCTACGAGGCGGGGGTGCGGATAGGCACCACACTGGATGTGGCGCGCACCGCGCAGGAGCTCGCCGACGTGGCGGTCCCGCGCTTCGCTGACGTCGTCACCGTCGAGCTGCTGGAGCCGGTACTGCGGGGCGATGAGCCCCCCGAGGGGAGCACCGCAATGCGGCGCGCGGCCGTCAGCGGCGTCCGGCAGGACTCGCCCTTCCCACCGGTGGGTGAACTCGTCACACTCACGCTCAGCGCTCCGATGGCGTCGGACGTGGCGAGCGGCCAGGCGGTCCTCGAGGTCGACTTGCCCACGGCGGACAGCTGGCAGGCCCAGCATCCCGAGCGGGCCCGGCAGATCCTGGACTACGGCGTCCACTCGCTGATCAGCGTGCCGCTACAGGCCCGCGGTGTGGTGCTGGGGCTGGCCGATTTCTGGCGCGCCGCGACCCTCGAGGCCTTCGGGGAGGAGGATCGGTCCTTTGCCGAGGAGCTGGCCGCCCGGGCGGCGGTGGCCATCGACAACGCCCGTCGCTACACCCGCGAGCGCACCATGGCCGTCGCCCTGCAGCGCAGCCTGCTGCCGCGGGGACTGCCGGAAGTCAGCGCCATGGAGGTCTCCCACCGCTATCTGCCCGCGCAAGCGGGAGTGGGCGGGGATTGGTTCGACGTCATCCCGCTGCCCGGCGCCCGGGTGGCCCTCGTCGTCGGCGACGTCGTCGGTCACGGAGTGCACGCGGTGGCCACCATGGGCCGCCTGCGCACCGCCGTGCACAACTTCTCCGCCCTGGACATGGCCCCTGACGAACTGCTGGCCCACCTGGATGAGCTGGTCGCCCGAATCGACGCCGACGAGGCCGCCGAGGAGGAGGGGCAGCAGATCACCGGCGCCACCTGCCTGTACGCGATCTACGACCCGGTCTCGGGTATGTGCACCATCGCGCGCGCCGGCCACTTCGGTCCCGCCCTGGTCCAGCCCGACGGCACTGTCACCTTCCCCGACACCCCCGCCTCACCACCCCTCGGCCTCGGTGGCGCTCTCCCGTTCGAAACCGCCGCACTGCGGCTGCCCGAGGGCAGCCGACTGGCCCTGTTCACCGACGGGCTGCTCCAGGACCGCGACCGTGATCTCGACACCAGCCTGGACCTCCTGCGGGGCGCCCTGTCCCATCACGACCGCACCCCGGAACAGACCTGCCAGGCAGTCATCGACGCACTGCTGCCCGAACGCCCCCGCGACGACGTCGTCCTGCTCATCGCCCGCACCCGGCTGCTGAACCCCTACCAAGTCGCCGACTGGGACATACCCTCCGATCCAGAGGCCGTCTCCCGCGTCCGCGCCGGTGTCACCCGTCAGCTGGAGACCTGGGGCCTGGGCCAGCTGGCCTTCACCGCCGAACTGATCGTCAGCGAGCTGGTCACCAACGCCATCCGGTACGGCGCCCAGCCCATACGGCTGCGCCTGCTGTACGACAGCAGCAATCTGATCTGCGAGGTCGCCGACGACTCCAGCACCTCGCCGCATCTGCGCCGAGCGGCGGCCACCGACGAGGGCGGCCGGGGACTGTTCCTGATCGCCCAGTTCGCTGGGCGCTGGGGCACCCGGTACACCGCCCACGGCAAGATCATCTGGGCAGAACAAGCCCTGCACGACGGAGCCGCAGAACCCGGCACCGACCTGGCCGACATCCTCCTTGGCCAATGGGACGAATGAGTAGGCACCTGGCGCGAGCGCCAGACAGCCGTCCTCGCAGACCCGTCCCTCGCAGCCCCCGGCCCGTCCGGGCCGCACATCAGCGACGACGAGCCTGCGCACGGCGTTCGAGACCAACCGGCTCCGGCTCATGGACGAGCGCGACAATGACCTCACCGTCTTCTCGCCGCGTGCCTCCTTTATGAGCCACCACATCGGCGCCTTGGCTGCCGGCGGCGCACGAACTCGTCGCCACCGTCACCGAGGTGCCGCCGTCCTTCTTCCGGGGCAGCGCCTTCGTGGCCGGAGTGCCGGTGCAGCCGTTCTTCTCGCGCCACAGCTTCCGGGTGTCGGCGACCGAGAGAACGGGGTCGGTGCCCGCCCCGACACGTCCGGTCGTGCCCGTTCGCTGTGGCCTTCACCGAACCGCCGTCGAACGGCATGATCGGGTCGGCGGTACCCGCGGTCTCCAGAACCGGCATCGGCTCGGACGGATCGCAGGTGCTCTGCTCGGCCTTGGGCAGGGAGCCGATGACGGGGGCGATTCCGGCGATCTTGTCGGACAGCTTGCAGCCGAGGGCCTGAGTGAAGACGCCGCCGTTGGCGTGGACACGGGACGCGTCCACGTTGTCGTCCTCGACGAGCTGGTCGATGAGCGCCGAGACGAATGCGTAGTCGTCGACGCCGTCCTGGTTCGCCTTGGTGTGTGCGGGCAGCGCCGCAAGCGCCAGAGGCCGTCCGTGAGGCGGTGTGCTCGTTCCACTCGGCGCCGATGTGCGCGGTGGCCTCGGCCTCGATCAGCTCTTGCAGCATCCGCTCGGCCACGTTGCGGACGAGTTCGATTCCGTCGGACGAGCGTAGTGACTCCAGCAGGCGTACCAGGTCAGACTGAGACAGGGCCATCGTGCACTCCCACCGCATGAACTGGCCTTCTAACAGGGAGAGTTGCACGATGGCCCGCCCCTTGGTCAGGGAGCGGCCACCCGCATCAGGTGTGCGCCCCCGGCGAACGCCCGCGCACTCCCACACCTTGATCGGCTACATCACGACAAGGGGCACGATCAAGTTCCACTGCCAGTCGTGCGGCCACACGGCGCACGCCGACACAGTGTGAACACTCAATGTTCTACGGGCCGGGCTGGTCCGTCGCAACGCCAACACGGCGTAGCGAGTCCCCCCTTGAGGGCGGGGAGGAGTCACCGGAACGCGATCGGCACGACATGGCTCAACTCCGCCCCGCCTTCGGGATCGACACCCACTTTTGGTTCAGCTCAGTGGGTTGACGGCTCGGAGTTCCGCCTCTCGCTGCCGAAGCCCGCCCACGTCTCACGTGATCGTTTGCCAATCAATACAATCGGCGCAGGTCAGCGCGGACGGAAGCGACTAACTTCGCTGTCAAAGGGGCGGGCACGGCACGGAGATTGGCGATCCAGACCGTGACCTGGGCGGATGTTTTTTCGGCACCCGCAGCGGCGCAGGTCATGAGCTCGAAGAGCGCGCGACAAGGTGTCAGCGCCGTGTACCTGCGCCGAGCGTGGGGGCTCTCCACTGTTACGCCACCGGTGTGGTTACCGAACCGCACGGGCAGGTGTTGCGGCCCTGGGGGTGTTGTCGCCTCCGCTCAGATTGCGATGCGTGGGTCGGCGGTCGCCTGGAGGATGTCGGCGAGCGTGTTGGCGATGATGTAGACGGAGGCGAGGATGAACGTCACGCCGGCCACGGCGGGGAAGTCGGAGACCGGGATGGACGCTCCCAGGTAGCTACCGAGGCCGGGCCAGCTGAAGACGTTCTCCACCACCAGCACGCCGGCGAACATGAAGCCGATCTGCAGACCGCTCATGGACAGCGCGGCGTTCACCGAGTTCCGCACGACGTGCCGGAAGACGATCGACCGTTCGTGCAGGCCCTTGGAGCGGGCGGTGCGGACGAAGTCGGCTTCTAGGGTCTCCAGCAGGCTCGAGCGGAACACCCGGCCGATGGCCAGTGCCGGGCCGGCTGCGAGCACGAGTGCCGGCAGCACCAGGTGTCGCAGAGCGTCGCCGCTCAGGCCGAGGTCACCGGTGAGAATTCCGTCCAGTACCAGCAGTCCTGTCGGCCCGTCTGGTGGTGTGTCCCCGCTGGTCCGCCCACTCGCCGGGAACCAGTGCAGCTGCTGGTAGAACACGATCAGGCCGACGATGCCGAGCAGGAACGTCGGCGCGGTGGAGCCTAGGAACAGCACTCCGCGGAACACGCTCGCTCCTTTCCAGCGCAGCACGCTGGAGACGGCGAACAGCAGCGCCAGCAGCACTGCCGCCAGCAACGCGAAAGACACCAGCTCCACGGTGGCCGGCAGGTAGGTGCCGATGTCTGCGGTCACCGGGTTCTTGGTGCGGAATGAGGTACCCAGGTCGCCGGTGAACAGCCCGCCCAGATAGTCGGCGTAGCGCTCGATGGGTGGTCGGTCAAGGCCCAGCCGGGCCCGCTCGGCGGCCACCGCCTGCGGCGACGCCGTCGGTCCGAGCGTCGCAGCCACTGCGTCGGCGTGCGAGACCTCCTGAAGGACGAACAATACGATCGAGAGCGCGAGCAGCAGGGCGAGCAGTGAGGCTGCGCGTGAGGCGAGGAAACGCATGTTCATGGTCGGAAATCCCTTCGTCAGCGGCCGCGACGGGCCAGCACGTTGCGCACCGCGTCGCCCCCGAGGTTCGCCACCAGGCTCAGGAGCATCACGGCCAGGCCCGGGATCACCGGGATCCACCAGTGCGCCAGCAGTTCGGACATGCTGCGCGCGGTGTCGGCGCCCAGCTCCGGCGCCGGCGCGGACTGCCCGAGCCCCAGGAACGACAGGCTGGCCAGAACCAGCACCACATTCCCGATATCCAGGCTCGCCGTGATCACCGCGGCGGGTACCACGCCAGGCAGCAGGTGTCGCAGGATGATGCGCCTCCGGCCCACCCCCGCCATCCGCGCTGCTTCCACGTGCGGCCGCGCGGCAAGCGCTCTCACCTCGCCGCGGATGATGCGGGCGTAGAAAGGCCACCACACGATCGAGATCGCCACGAAGGTGTTCCACAAACCCGAGCCCAGCGCCGCCGCGACCGCAATCGCTACCAGCGGGGCCGGCAGGGCCAGGAAGAAGTCCGTCACACGCATCAGCACGGTGTCCACCCAGCCGCCGAAGGCACCGGCCACCAAGCCGGTCACCGCACCGACCAGCAGGCCCACCGCGACCACCACGATCGCCATCAGCCAACTGGTGCGCAGCCCCAACAGGGTGCGCGACAGCAAGTCCCGTCCGATCGCGTCGGTGCCCAGCAGGTGCCCGGCCGAGCCGATCTGCGCATACATCTGCCCTGTGGGAGCCACCGGGTCGAACGGGGCCAGCATCGGCGCCAGCAGCGCCACCATCGTGACCACGCCCAGGAGGCCCAGCATGGCCCAGTCCAGGTAGCGGTAGCTGGCGGCCAGTTGGGGGCGGCGCAGCCGCCCACGGATCGCGGGTGCGGCCGTCAGCGTGCCCGCCGTGCCTGCCGCGTCGGTTGCAGACATCAGATCTCCCCTCGGTGGACGCAGGCGACGCTGCGCCGCTGAGACGGCCGCTGCGACCGGGCGGTGCCCGGCGGGCGCATCCCGATAGGCATGAGTTGGATGCCGGTCGCGGTGTCGGAGCACTCCCTGCGGGCGACTGGGCAGCGCGGGTGGTAGGCGCATCCGCTGGGTGGGTCGAACGGGCTGGCCGGCTCGCCTGCAATCTCCGGCAGTGTCATGCCCAGCCCCGGCACGGCCTGGATCAGGGCGCGGGTGTAGGGGTGCTTGGGGTCGGTGATGACCTCCTCTGCCGATCCGGCTTCGACGATCTGCCCCAGGTACATCACCGCGATGCGGTCCCCGATGATTCGGGCGACGGACAGGTCGTGGGTGACGAAGACGACGGCCATGCCCAGTTCGCGGCGCAGCTTGCCGATCAGGTTCAGCACGCTCGCGGCGAGCGAGACGTCCAGGGCGCTGGTCGGCTCGTCGCACAGCAGCACCTTCGGCGGGACGATGGTGGCGCGTGCCAGCGCCACCCGCTGCCGCTGCCCGCCGGAGAGCTGGGTGGGACGGGAGTGCATGGTCTCGGCGGGCAGGCCGACGGCCTGCAGCGCCTCGGCTACGCGCTTGTCCTTCTCGGCCTGGTTCCAACGTTGCCCGGCGAACCGTTCGGCCAGCAGTTCCCGGACGGACAGCCAGGGGGTGAGGGAAGCTCCGGCGTCCTGGAACACCATCTGCACTTCGCCCCGGTCGGGGCCCTCCAGACTGCCGCCGGTGGCCTTTTGCAGCTCGGCGATGATTCGCAGCAGGGTGGACTTGCCAGAGCCGCTCTCCCCGACGAGCGCGATGGACTCGCCCGCCTCGAGATCGAGGGTCGCCCCGCGCAGCGCACGGAGCAGGGCCTTGCGGCCGCGCCGGTCTCGGACGGGGAATTCGCAGCGCACCTCGGTGGCGTTGAGCGCCACCTCGCCCGAGCCGCCGGTCCCGACCTCTGGGACGTCGGTGGTCTGCTGTGCACCCTCTGGCGGGCGGGTTTCGTCCATCCGCTCGCTCGCCTCGGCGGCTCGGAAGCATGCGGAGGCGTGGAGGTCGGCCCCTGGGGCATCGAGCTGCGGGATCTCCCGTTCACACCGCTCCACCGCCAGCGGGCAGCGCGGCCGGTAGGCGCAGCCGCCGTCGACTGCAGACCGCCCGGCCGGCTCGAGAACGAGGGTCTGCAAGGGGGCGTGCCGGTCGGTGCCGAAGTCGATGCGGGAGCCGAGCAGGCCCATGGTGTAGGGATGGCGGGGCTCGCGCAGCACCCGTTCGGCCGGGCCGACTTCGGCGACCCGCCCGGCGTACATCACCGCAATGCGGTCGGCTATCTGCCCAGCCACACCCAGGTCGTGAGTGATCATCAGGATGCTGCAGCCGATCTCGTCGGCCATCTCCCGCAGCAGCCGGAGGACTTGGGACTGAACGGTGACGTCCAGCGCTGTGGTCGGCTCGTCGGCGATGATCAGTTTGGGCCCGCCGGACACGGCCATGGCGATCATGACGCGTTGGCGTAGCCCACCGGACAGCTCGTGCGGATAGGCCCGCATCCGGCGCTCCGGCTCCGGGATACCGACCGCGCGCAGCAACCGGACAGCCTCCTCGGCAGACCCGGCGGCCTCCGTGACCTGGTCTCCGATCCGCATGGTGGGATTGAGGGACGTCATAGGGTCCTGGAAAACCACGCCCAGGTCGTCGCGGCGGGCCCGGCGCCGGTCCGCCTCGGATCCTGAGACCATGTCGGTGCCGCCGACGGTGACGGTGCCCGTGACGCGTGGCGCGGAGGCGTGCGGCAGCAGGCCGAGCAGTGACAGGCTCAGCATGCTCTTGCCGGAACCGGACTCGCCGACAAGGCCGAGGATCTCGCCGGGCCGGATGTCGAGGTCGACGCCGCGTATGACGTCGCTGCGGGCGCCGTGGCGCGCCAGGCTGACCTGGAGACTGCGAATAGACGCCACGGGCGCCGCCACACGGTCCAGTGGGATGTGCTGATCGATGGTGGGAAACATCTGTCCGACCTCGCTATCGAAGTGCGGCGGGTGAGGGGGATCGGGCGTCGGCGGACGTCGCGGCCGCTGGACCGCGGGATGACCACTTTCGGCCTCCGGATCCGGGACGGTACGGGCGACGCGGGCCTCCCGGGAGCGGGCGGTAAGTGCCAGAAACGCGGCCACCAGCAGGCAGGCTGCGGCGCACCCACACCACAGGACGGTGCTACCGAAGTACTGCAGGACGGTGCCGCCGACTTGAGGCCCAGCCATGGTGGCTGCGGAAAAGGCGAGCGCGTAGGTCCCCAGGTAGCGGCCGCGGGTGTGCCGGGCCGACATGTCGGCCGCGATAGACTGCGCGGAGGGGTGGGCGCCCATCTCGCCGAGGGTCCAGATGGCGACGGCGGCGGCGTAGAACATCCAGGAGTCCGCGATGGCCTGGAGGCCGACGCCGAGCGCGGTGACGCACAGCGCTGCGCCGAGCACCCTCTCACGGCGCCAACGGTTCAGCATGCGCGCAGACGGGATCTGCAGCGCGCACAGCAGCACGCCGTTCAGAGTGAGCAGGAAGCCGTACTCCTGGGTGCTGAAGCCGTCGTCCACCAGGGTCACCGGGAGCGAGACGGTGGACTGCACATACACCGTGGAGTAGACGAACATGGCGGCCGTGAAGGTGAGGAAGACCCGGTCGCGGAGCACGTCTGCGAGGCGGGCGACAGGAGCCGGCGGGCCGACAGCTGAGCCGTGAGCGGCGGCGGCCAGGCGGGCGGCCCGCCGCTCACGGGCGGGGTATGTCTCGGGCACGCGGGCCACCACGAT
The DNA here is from genome assembly GCF_045040855.1 of Streptomyces sp. NBC_00009. Classification (NCBI taxonomy): domain Bacteria; kingdom Bacillati; phylum Actinomycetota; class Actinomycetes; order Kitasatosporales; family Streptomycetaceae; genus Streptomyces; species Streptomyces sp. NBC_00009. The sequence goes on along the minus strand of NZ_CP108312.1, from coordinate 7,414,655 downwards.
CGCCGCCGCCATCAACCCCACGCAGGCCTGACCGTAGAAAAGGAACTCGAAGGCTCGGTCGGCGATCAGCCCGGCGATCACCGGGCCGACGGCGTAACCGAGGTTGACCGCCCAGTACTTGTAGGCGAAGGCGGCCCGCTGGTGCTCCGGCCCGGCCAGATCCGTCACCAGCGCCGTCACGGCCGGCTGCGTGGCGCCGTTGACCAGGCCGAACGCGAACAGCAGGAACGCAATCACGGCCGGGGCCTGGAACGACGGGATCACCGCCATGGCGGCCGCCGACAGCACCAGGCTGGCGACCAGGGTCCGCTTGCGACCCACGGCGTCCGTGAGCACACCGCCGACGAGCGTCGAGACCACCACACCGCCGCCGTAGCCGGAGACCACCAGCCCGGCCTCGGAAGCGGACAACCCGGCGTCCCGGGTGAGAAACATCGTCATGAACGGGATGACGAACCGTCCCGTCCAAGTGACCAGCACCGCGAACCACAGCCACCAGAAGGCGGCGGGCAGGTCGCGGGCACGGGTCCGACGGACTGTCGGCTGACGGCGCAGCACCGGCCGGCTACTGCTTCTCACGAGCCTGGCCGCGCTGGATCTTCAGGGTGTTGAAGTCCAGCGTGTACGGCTCGGCGATGCTGTGGGACTGCTTGACGTTACCCAGCCAGGGCTGCGTCACCACGAAGTCGTTGGCGTAGGCCCAGGTAGGGGTGCAGGCAGCCGCTGTGATGGCCCTTCCTGCGGCGGCATAGGTCTTCATGTCGCCGGTCCGAAGCGCCTTGGCAAGCAGCGCCGTGGTCTTCGTGTCCGAGCACTGGAGGTGGTTGAGGCCGCCGTCCTTGTCCCAGAACACATGTCCGTACATGTATGGGTTATTGGCGTCCGGCCACGTGCTGGAGGCGATGTAGAGGTCCGGAGCGTTCTTGGGGTCCTTGGCGAACTTTCCGAAGACCTGGGAGGTCTGGTAGGCGGTGATGGTGGCGTCGATACCCATGCTCTGCAGCTGCGCGGCGATGAGGTTGGCTATCTGCGCGTCGTCGGCGCTGTTGGAGCTGTGGCCGATGACGACCTTCTTGGCGGCGGCCGGCAGGCTCGCGGCGTACTTCGTGAGCGCCGAGGGGTCGTGTTTCATGGCCTTGCTATCAATGCCACCGGTGACCGCTCCGCGCGAGTAAGCACCGGTGGCAAGCTCGGCCTTGTACGTCACCACCTGCTTGATGACGCTGCGCCAGTCCACGGCGTCGAACATGGCATGGCGCGCCTTGGCGGTGGCCATGAATGGCCGGTTGGGGTTCATGTACAGCACACCAACCTGGAAGGACGGCAGGCTGTACGAGTTGAAATTGCGGTCCTTGACATAGCGGGCCTGGGAGGCGGAGGGGACGGCGCCGATGATGGCGCTGAGCCGGCCGTTATTGAGGGCCAGCTGCATGGCGGAGGTGTCGGAGTACACCGGCATGTCGATGGTGGTGAAGGTGGCCTTGCCGCCCCAGTACCCCTCGTACGCCTTCATCTGGTACTGGTCGCCGACGCGGGCCTGGGTGAGGCGGTAGGGCCCGGTGCCGGCGGAATGGGTGCGCAGGTAGGTCTGGCCATGGTCCTTGCCGACGTGCTCCTTCAGAGCGGTCGGGCTGAGCATCCGGGGTCCATAGGGCGAGGCCAGGCTGTCCAGGAAGGCGGAGTTCGGCTTCTTGAGGGTCACCACGGCGGTGTAGTCGTCGGGGGTCTTGACGGACTTCACGTCGGCGACGGTGTAGGCGGGGCCGGCGCCGACGGCGGTGCGGCGGTCGAAGGACGTCTTCACTGCGGCCGCCGTGAACCTGGTGCCGTCGTGGAAGGTGACGCCCTTGCGGAGCGTGAAGGTGTAGACGCGGTTGTCGTCCGAGACCTTCCAGGAGGTCGCCAGGCTGGGCACGATCTTCGACTCCGCGGTTCCCGGCTCGTACTTCACCAGGCCCTCGTACATGTTGGTGGTGAGCGCGAGGCCGTTGCCCGCGTAGTAGACGTCGGGATCCGGGGGCTGGCCGATGTCGCTGAGCAGGCCCACGCGCAGGACGCCGTTCTTCGGCGCCGCGGAGGGACCGGCGCCGTCGCCCGATCCGCCGCAGGCGCTGACGGCGAGAGCGAGGACGGCGGCCATGGAGGCCGCTCGCGCGGGGCGGGTGGCTCGTCGCGGAAGTGATCTGGTCATGGGCGGTCGCTCCAGAGCGAGTAGGGAGAATCGGTCCGCGGGCGCCGGAGGGTCAGCCCGTGGCGCCGTGCCTGGTACTGGCCCGGCCCAGAGCGTGGGGGTGCAGATAACCCCGCTCCGTGAGGCCCTTACGGCGCATGGCGATGCCGGTCAAAGCCTCGCGGACGGCCCGGTTGGCGAGCAGCGCCGTGATCTCGCCTCGGTCGTCGTAAGGCGGGCTCACCTCGACCACGTCCATCCCGACGATGCCCACCTCCGCGCACAGCCGGCGCACCGCGGTGAGCACGTTGGTGCTGGTCAGTCCGCCAGGCTCAGGGGTGCCAGTGCCGGGCGCGAACGCCGGGTCGGCGACGTCGATGTCGAGCGAAATGTAAAGGTGATCAGCTTGATCCAGGGCCTCGTCCACCGCGCGCTCCAGCACCGTGTCGAATCCGTCGCGGTTGATCTCGGCCATGAAATGCGTACGCATCCGCTGATCGTCCATCCAGTCCAGCACCTCCTGGTCGGGCCAGTAGCCGCGCAGACCGACCTGGACGAAGTTCTTGCCTGGAATGGCGCCGCTCTCGATGAGTTTCCGCATCGGAGTGCCGTGGCTGGCGAGGGTGCCTGGCACGTCGGTGCCGGTGTCGGCGTGCGCGTCGAAGTGGACGATGCCGACCTTGCCGTAGCCGTAGTGGTCTGCGACGGCGGTGGCGGAGGGCCACGTAGTCGCGTGGTCACCGCCCAGGATGATCGGAATCGCACCGGAGTCCACGATGGTGCCGACAAACTTCCGGATGCCCTCAAAGGTTGTCCAGGTGTTGCCTGTCTTGACCGGGGCGTCGCCGTAGTCACAGCAGTTGAGGGTCTCGAACGCGTCGACATGTACGTCGAGGGAGTAGTGCGGCCGACCGTACCCGCCCTTGTAGTCGCAAGCCCGGATGGCCAGTGGGCCGTGGTTGGTGCCGCTGCGGCCTCCGGCGGTGGCGTCCCACGGAACACCGCAGACCGCCACATCGATCTTGCCGGCTTTGAGGTCTTCAGGGGTGAGACAGACGGGGAGCTTGGCGAAGGTCTGGATGCCCGAGAATCCGCCCTCGTTCTTGCGGTTGACGAAGATCGGGCCAGGCTTGCGGCCGACATTGAAGTCGTCGACGGCGCCGTGGCCCTCGAGCCCCTGACCGAGCCGCGGTGGCTGCCCCCAGAAGCCCTCAGGGAAGTCGTGGTGATGGTGGTGGCCGTTATGGGTGTGGTCGTGCTCGGGTGTGGAGCCGTTATCAGGCATGAACTCTCTCATCACGGATTCAGTTGGCATCGACGAACGGCCCGGGCGTAGCTGGAAGTTATGAACTGCCGGATCGATCCGTCAACGGCGTAGCCCCCTGCCGAGCCCGGTGTTTACAGAGCCGACCACCAAGCGCAGTTCCACGACTCCGCCGGACTCGCCGCCGAAGCCTGCACGTAACAGGCGCTCGGTGGCCCAAGGTCCTTGGGGTGAAAAGGGGTTCACGGAATCCTGAGGCTCTGCGGCGGGATTCATAGGATGTGCCGCATGAAGCGCCAGGCTGTCACCCTCAAGGACGTCGCCCGAGCCGCGAACGTCTCCCGGAGCACCGCGTCCGACGCACTCTCCGGCACGGGCCGAATGACCGACGCGACACGCCAGGCCGTCCTCGACGCGGCACGCAGGCTGAGCTACCGCCCCAACCCGGTCGCCCGCGGGCTGCGCACCGGGGCCGTCCGCTCCATAGGCCTGCACCACCTGCACGCGGGCGACCGCTTCGCGTCCGACTATTTCCGCGAGTTCGTCACCGGCGCCCTAGAGGGCACCCAGGCCCACGACTACGACCTCACACTGCTCTCCAGCAACCCGCAGGTGCCACGCAACCTCATACCCCGCGTGGACGGCGTGATCATCGCCGACCCCATAGCCGACGACCTACGTGCTCGGCAGCTGCTGGAGGCCGGCCTGCCCATCGTCGCCGGCGAGCACTACCCCCCAGGCGTGCCCGGCTCGCCGATCGTGGTGGCCGACCACGAACGGGCGCTCCGCGAGATCCTCGATCACGCACTGGACCAGGGAATCACGCACCCTGCCTTCATCGGCCCAGACGTCAACAGCGGCTGGGGCGTGCTGCTCCGCACGGCCTTCCTCGCCTGGTGCCAGGAGCGAGGCCTGCGCGGCACCACCCGGCAAAGCCGATTCGGCAACACCGACACCGACGAGCACGAGGGCCAGGTCCGGCAACTGCTGGCAGACGAGCCCGCCACCGACCTCCTCATCGCGTCGTCCGAACCCATAGTCCGGGGCGCGCTCGCCGCCCTGCGGCACCTAGGACGCACCCCTGGCAGGGACATCCTGCTGGCCTGCTGTGGCGACAGCCCTACCCTGGCGATAACCTCGCCCCCCATAACGGCAATCGACATACACCCGCGCGCCCTGGGGCGGGAGTGCGCCCGACTCCTGATCCACATGATCGAACACCAAGGACAGGCCCCACGCCAACGAACCGTCGTACCAGCCGAGACCCACTGGCGCGACTCCACTACCCGCCACCCAACACCCGGCAGAACACCACGCTGAGGACGGCCACGAGCGCCGCAATGCCGGCTCCGCGCTCGCCGGGCAGGCCCTCGCCTCCTCCCTCGGCGTGACCGGACCCGCCCTGATCGGTGCCGTCTTCGCGGGCCTGACCCTGCTGCCGCTGATCGCCCTGGCCGTCACAACCCGGCGCGCCACGACGCGCACCGTCGCCCACGGCACTCCCGACAGGACCGCCCCCGCAGCACGCACGACCACGGACACGGCATCGGCGCGGAGCTGAACTGGACGACCGCCCGCCCCTCACCCACGTGGAGCACCCCCATGAACTCCGTGTTAGTCGCTCATCAATGCGGTGGGGGTGCCGTCCGCTGCGGCGCGGGCCCGGCTCATCGGTGCCATCGCAAAGCGGTTCGGCACCGTGAGAGCGCCCGCTGTCGCATTGTCGAACAGGGTCTTGCTCGTCTTGTTCACGGCGTCGGTTCCTTCCTCAAGAGGCGGTGGCTGGGTGTCATGCGTTCTTCAGCTCCGCCAGGAGTTCGTAGCTGCGGATGCGGTCCTTGAAGTCCCAGGTCTCGGTCAGGACGATCAGTTCGTCGGGCTGCGCGCTCTTGACCAAGTCGTCCAGGCCCTGGCGGACAGTGGCCGGCGAGCCGACGGCGGAGACCCTGACCATGGAGCCAACGGCGGCGGCCTCGTGCTCGGACCACAGTTGGTCGATGTCGTCGACGGGCGGCAGGTTCTGCAGTTCGCCGCGGATCAGGGTGAGGAACTTGCGCTGCAGGGTGGTGAAGATCCGCTGGGCGTCGCGGTCGGTGTCCGCGGCGACGACGTTCACACCGACGATGGCGTGCGGCGCCGCGAGGCTCTCCGAGGGGCGGAAGTTGCTCCGGTATACGTCCAGCGCGGCGTGCAGCTGGTCGGGCGCGAAGTGCGAGGCGAAGACGAAGGGCAGGCCCTCCTGCGCGGCCAGGGCGGCGCCGAAGGTGGAGGAGCCGAGGATGTACAGGGGCACGTTGGTGCCCTCGCCCGGGATGGCGCGCACCCGGCGGGTGGGCGCGCCGGGACCGAGGTAGCGGCGCACCTCGGTGACCTGGGCGGGGAAGTCCTTGGCGGTGGCTTCGCCTCGGCGCAGGGCCTGCGCGGTCCAGGGGTCGGTGCCGGGGGCGCGGCCCAGGCCCAGGTCGATGCGTCCGGGGTAGAACGAGGCGAGGGTGCCGAACTGCTCGGCGACGACGTACGGGGCGTGGTTGGGCAGCATGATGCCGCCTGACCCGACCTTGATCCGCTCGGTGGCCGCGGCCACCTGGCCGATCAGGACGGAGGTCGCCGAGGAAGCGACGGCGGACGTGTTGTGGTGCTCGGCGATCCAGTAGCGGTGGTAGCCGAACTCCTCGGCCTTGCAGGCGAGTTCGATGGTCTCGTGCAGCGCCTCGGTGGCGGCGCCGCCCTTGCGGATGGGGGCGAGGTTGAGCAGAGACAGCGGAATGTCGCGCAGGTGCTTCACGGTGTGCGGGATCGCCTTTCCGAAACGGGAGTGAAGGGAAGCCGGGCGGCGTGGACGCCGCGCTCAGGACTGGACGGATGCCTCGGGACGAGGCTCGGTGGTGCCGCGGGCCGGTGCGGGCTCGGGGGTGGACCCGGCCCCGACGACCGAGCGGGAATGCGGGCTCCGGGGGAAGGCCGAGGTGCGCGCTCCGAGGACCAGGAGCCAGGCGAGTACGGCGAGTACGGCTGCCACGGCGGGGAGCGCGGGTGCGCCCAGGTGGTCCAGGATCTGCCCGCCGACCAGCGATCCCCCGCCGATGCCGAGGTTGAAGCCGATGATGAAGAGGGCGGAGGCGGCGGCCTGCGCGGCCCCCGCGGCCTTCAGCGCGGCCGACTGCAGGAAGGTCGGCAGGGCCGCGTAGGCCAGCCCCCACACCACGGTCAGAGCGATCGTCGCCGGCGTGAAACTGCCGAAAGCAGCCAGCGCCGCGAGGGCGAGGACCATGATGCCCACCGCGCCCAGCAGGGCACCGCGCGGACGCCGGTCCACCAACAGGCCCGCGCACCACACCCCCGCGATCCCGGCGACGCCGAAGGCGAACAGCACAGGGCTGACCGCTTGCTCGGTGACACCGGCATGCGCCAGGTACGGCGCGACGTAGGTGTAGAGGGTGAAGTGGCCCAGCATGATCAAGGTGGTTGCCAGCGCAATGGCCAGGACTCCGGGGATCCGGAAGGCCTTGGTGACCGAGGAGTCGCTGGAGCGGGCGCCGGGGGCCTGCGGCAGCAGGGCCGGGGCCAGCGCCGTGATCACCGCGGCCGCCACGGCCAGCGCGACGAAGGCCGATCGCCAGCCCAGCGCATTGCCCATGGCTGTCCCCAAGGGGACGCCGAGGGACAGCGCCGCGCTGTTGCCCGCGTAGACCGTGGCGACCGCGCGCCCGGCCCGTTCGGGGGTGACCATGCGGGTGGCGTAGGCGGCCATCATCGACCAGAGCACCCCGTGCACCAGTGCGGCCACGAGGCGGCCGACTATCGCGACGGGGAAGCTCGGGGCGAGGGCCATCAGCAGGTTGCTCACGGCGAAGGCCGCCATGATCCCGAGGAAGAGCCGACGCCGCGGCCAGCGGGCGGTCCACGAGGCGAGCGGCAGCGTCACCACCATGATCACGAAGGCGTACACCGCGACCAGCAGGCCGACCTGCGACTCGGAGGCCCCCAGGCCCTTGCTCATCTGTGGAAGGAGCCCCATCGGCAGGGTCTCGGTGGTGATGGTCAGGAAGGCGGCCACGAACAGAACGAGGAGGCCGAGACCGCCTCGACGGGGCAGAGAGGAGTGTTCTACGTCGTTCACGGCACCGAAGCTAAACTTGCACATCAATGTCAAGGTCAAGCCGGAACGGAGTGACGTACCACACCATGAAGATCGGCGAGCTCTCCCGCCGTACGGCGGTCTCCACCAGGCTCCTGCGCTACTACGAGCAGCAGGACCTGCTGCACCCCGACCGCCTGCCCAATGGCTACCGGGACTACCCCGAGAGCTCGATCCAGCGCGTGCGGCAGATCCGCGACCTGCTCCAGGCGGGGCTGAGCACCGAGGTCATCCGCGAGATCGTGCCCTGTTTCCTCGGCGCGGGCACCTCCCTGCGCCCGATGGTCGACCCGGCGCTGGCCGCGAACCTCGCCCGCGAGCTCGGGGAGATCGAGCGGCGCATCGACACACTGACACGTAATCGCGACGCCATCCGCGCCTACCTGACAGTCGCGAGCCAGGCGGCGTAGGGCCTGCGCGGAGGCGCCGCCCGGACCTGAGTGGCACGTCGCACGCCGCCCGCGTTTGACACTGACATTGATGTCAATGTTTAGCGTCGCCAGCATGACCTCCCACAACCATGGCTCCCGCGCACACCGGACGGCCAAAGACGTGCTCGCCGTACTGGAGACCCTCGCCAACGGCTGGGCGAACGGCGATACATCCGCGCTGGCCGGCGTCTTCACCGAGTCGAGTGAGCTGTGCTCCAGTGCGCACGGCGAGGCTCGCGGCGCCTCGGACATCGCCGCCGTGCTCAGCGCGGACTTCGCCCCGGACTCGGCCCAGCCCTTTGCCATCACCACCACCAACCACTACGTCGGCGGCAACGACGAGCGGGCGGTCCTGACCTCCTACCTGTACGGCGTCAGCCCGCAGCGCGGCCCGGCCGCCTCAGTCTTTGGCGCGACGCTTCTGGCCGACCTCGTCCGCACTGACGTCGGCTGGCGCATCGAGACCCTGCGGCTGTCCATCCCGTGGACCGACGGCGACCCGGCCCGGTTCCACAAGTGGACCCTCCCGTCCGTCGAGGGCTGGAAGCTCGGCGACCCGACGCCCACCATCGTGAGCGAACTCGACTCGCCCTGGGCCCGCGGCATCCCGGACCTCGACCCCGACGACGCCATACGCCAGGCCGAGGACTTCTACTCGCGCTACTCCTGGGCCATCGACCAGGGCGACATCGCGCTGCTGAGTGACTGCTTCACCGACGACGCCTTCGGGTCGTTCCCACCGATGGGCGACCGCCAGGGGCGGCACGACGTCATCGGGCAGATGAAGCCCTTCCGGCGCCTGTGGCCCTGGATGCAGCACTTCGGCCGCCCACTGAAGATCACCGTCGACGAGGCCGGCACCACCGGGCACCTCGTCGTGGGCCGCATCATCCCCCAGCAGCCGACCACGCCCACCGGCAGGGACCTCTACGGCGCGCACTACCAGCTGGATCTCCGCCGCGAGAACGGCACTTGGCGCATCTCCCGCTTCGACTACATCCCCGGCTGGATCTCCACGACGGAGGAGTAGCCCACCTAGGCACCTGGCTTCCTTCGCCGTCGGCACCCTCATCCGCAAAGAATCGACACAACTCATGACCAACCCCGCCCCCGGCCCGGCGCTGTCCCTCCTGGACCTCGCCCCCATCCGCCGGGGCCACTCCATCGGCGACGCCCTGCACCGCACGGTCGAACTCGCCGCCCACGCCGAAAACCTGGGCTTCCACCGCTACTGGCTCGCCGAACACCACAACATGGCGGCAATGGCGAGCTCCGCCAACATCATCCTGGCCGGAGCCGTCGCCGCCGGAACCGAGACCATCCGCGTCGGTACCGGCAGCCTGAACCTGTCCAACTACGCGCCTCTCGTGGTCGCCGAACAGATCGGCACCCCGGACGCCCTGCACCCCGGCCGCTTCGACCTCGGCCTCGGCCTCGCACCGGGCACCGACCCGTGGACCCGGCCGCCGCCATCCGCCGCGGGCGCCCGGCCGACCAGGACTTCGCTGCCCAACTCGAGGACCTCCGGTTACAACCTCGTCGGCCGCCCGCCCGTCGTCGCCGTGTCCGACAGCATCGCGCGCGTCCTCGTACGCCGTGAATCGCTGGACGACATGAGCCGCAGGGACGTCGGCCTGTAGCCCAAGTACCGCCGCCCTGAACGTGGTTACGGACTCCGCCGAAGCTGCCTCGCGGTGGAGACCGCTTCACGGGATCAGCCGGTACGGCACGACGCACACGACGACGTCGTTACGGGCCCTGAGCGCGGCCGCAAGCAGGAGGCCACGCTGGTTCTGGAAGATCTGGTGGCGGCTGTGGAGGGGGCTCCACGTCAGATATGAGGACGGCGATCTGCCGTCCTCATTCCCGGGCCGTCGCCACCCGCTTCGACAAGCCAGGCCACGTCTTCCACGGCACCATCACCGTGGCTGCGATCCGCCTAGGCTCCGGCCGTGATCCGCTGGCACCCTTCAGACACCTGAGGGATCGGCGTGATTCAGGTTTTGGCGGAGCGGCAGCAGCTGGCTGAGGGCAATCAGGAGTAGCCCAGCCAACAGCAGGGCGTTCCCAGTGAAGAAGCGGGCCTCCCAGGAAACGCTCGGCAGGACTCGAAAGTAGAAGAGGCCCTGCAGAACGACGGAAGCGCCCGTGAGCAGGGCACCGAGACCGTGGAGTTGGGGCCTGGTGACGTGGCAGCGCGCCGTGGGCAGCATCCACCCTGTCCGGAGCGTGACGATTCCCAATGCGATCGCCAGCAGCCCCAGGAACGCGCCCGTTCCTACTACCCATGCCATGGTGTCACTCCGCTCCGACCGCAAGAGGCCCGGAACGCGAGTAACGCCCGGCCCGAAGATGCCCACATTGTCGCTGGACCCGGTGGTGCCTGACCATGCCGGTGCCAGGCAATCTCCGTGCGGCTGCGCTGCCGTCTGTGCGCTGCATGCTCAAGATCCGCCGGACACTGCCTGGGCCCCGGAGCGGTTCAGGCCCCATCGAAGGCGAACGCGGTCTGCAACGAGCCGTGGGCACCCTGCGCCGCGAGATCCTCGACCGGATCCTGATCTGCAACGAGTCCCATGCTGTGAAGTCACTAGCCGAGTACATCCAGCACTACAACGGCCACTGTCCCCACCCCCGGCGGCAACTGCCCTCGGACAGCGCCGAATTGCCCGCCCCGGCCATCGTCACCGATCTCCAAGCCCGCCGGATCCGACGACAACCCATCCTCAGCAGCCACATCAACGAGTATCACCTCGTCGCCTGACCGAACGACATCACCGCAGCTCACCGCGCCGCATCGTATTTCCGAGCGGGACAGGCCCACGACACCGCGGTCGCATCCGCCTTCCGTGGCCTGTGGAACCTGAACGCTCAGATCCGGCAATAGCAAACGGCGCCAATCGCCACAGAAATGTCTGCGCGGGCCCAGGTTCATGCGAGTTCGCTGTGCCCTGTGGGTGAGATGCCGCAAGCACGTCCCGGACTTCAGGGCCGTGTCGCGTCCTCAGGGCGCGCTGACCGTGACGCCTCCCGGCTGCCACCCTGCGCTAGGCACGGCGTCCAACAACCCTTGTGTGTAGGGATGTTCGGGGGCGGCAGCGCCCAATCCCGCGTCCCCTGCCCGGTTCGACCGGCGCCGGCGGCTCACACCCCTGCGGCGACGCCCACACCGAGCAGGACCAGGACCACGCCCGTGCCGATGCTCAGCCCTCGGCGCACAGCGGGCCGGGAGAAGAAGGTGCCGCCCCGGCCGACGACCCAGGTGAAGAGCAGGTACCAGCTGACGTTGATCGCGGTCCAGAGCGCGCCGAGGGCGAGGCTGGACAGCAGCACCGGGCCATCGGGGGTGACGAACTGAGGCAGTACGGAGATGGCGAACACTCCTGCCTTGGGGTTGCCAAGGGCGGTGCCGAGCCCGGAAAGAAAGGCGGCACGCCACCGCCTGGGCCTTTCTGCCTCCGCAGAGGGCGTGTCGGTGCACGCGGCCTTGCGGGCCGCACGGAGGGTGGTGACGCCGAGAACCACCAGGACGCAACCGCCCACCGTTCGAAGCACTTCGTATATGTCTGGGTTGGTCATGAGGACGGCAGACAGACCCGTCGCGGCAGCCGTGGACCAGACCAGCAGTCCGGTGGCATTTCCCGCGATGGTGGCGCGCGCCCGGCGGTGGCCGCCCGCCAGGGTCTGCCGGACCATGACCGCTTGGCCTGCACCGGGAAGCATGGTCAACAGCCAGACAGTCGCCACGAAGGCGGGCAGGTGAGTGGGCACGGTGAGGAAACCTTTCCTGGGCAGGCGGGGATCCGCCTCTCCAGGCTGGCGCGCGAGCTGATTTCACAGAAGTAAAGGAAGAAGCTGCCAGCGTTAAGATAAGTGAATGCACGACCCGGGACAGCTGCGACTGCTCGCCATGATCGAACAGCACGGTTCACTCACCGGCGCCGCGCACGCCCTCCGGCTCAGCCCCGCTGCGGTGACTCAGCAAGTGGCGCGCGCCGAACGGGACTGGGAGGCCCCCCTGGTGCTGCGCGGCCCGCGCGGCGCCTCGCTCACACCGGCGGGTGCGCTCCTGGCCCGACACGGGCGGGCGGTGGACGAGCACACGGAAGCCGCAGCTGAAGGGCTGGACGCGTTGCTGGGACGGCTGTCGCTGCGGCTGCGGGTCGGCGCCTTCCAGGCCGCCGCGCTCCATCTGCTCCCGCCCGCCCTGACCGCTCTGCGCCACCGCCATCCGCAGGCGGACGTGTCTGTGGAGGACCTGCTGTCCGAGCGCGGCCCCGACGAGGTCGCCGAGGGACGCCTGGACCTTGCGGTGATCGCCTCATGGAGCGAACTGCCCGATCCGCCCCCGCACGTCGCCGTCCATCACCTGCTCCGTGACCCGATGGTGGTCGCTCTGCCCGACGACCATCCGCTGGCCACCCGGAAGCTGCGTGAAACCCCGCTCCAACTGGCCGAATTGCAGCACGAGGCGTGGGTGGTGATCGTCGCCGGAACCGCCGCCCGGGACCAATTCGACCAGGCCACGCAGAGGGCGGCCTTCACCCCGCGGATCCGCTTCCAGACCGCCTCCTACGCAGTGGCCCAGGCTCTCGTCGGAACCGGCATCGGCGTCGCACTCGTGTCCCGTCTGGCCGTGACCCGGACTCCCGGGATCGTTCACCGAGATCTCGCGCCACCGCAACCCCACCGCGAACTGCATGCGGTCACCATGGCCGACACCTCACTCACGCCGCTCGCCGGGGTCTTCCTGACGCTTCTGCGCGAGGTGGCGCAGGAGATCACCACCGGTGGAGACGTCTCCACGGCCAGACCAGCGCGCAGCACACCGCCCCAACCACACGATTGATCTTGATGCCCAGCATGCCTCGGGCGTACGGGGCCAGGCCGGCTGAGGCTCTCTCAACCGTGGACGGAGCTTGGCCACCACAACGGAACTCGGCGAACACCGGCGCAAGGCCGGGACCTGCTGCGCCCCCGGCGCAATGTTCGGCCCAAGCAGTGCGAAGCAGTCCTGGAGGAGCACATCACCCACAACCGTTCACAATCGCGGCTTCGGTGACCCTGCGTGGCCCGGGCACCGAGGTGATCCAGAACCACCCTTCGAGCGCCGCCAACACGGCGACGGCCTCAATGCCTGTACGTCCTTTCCGGCCGACACCCCCAAAGAGTCCAGGCAAGGGAGGCGGCCTCAGAGTGGACTGGCAGCGGCGCCTCCCGGCCGCCACCCCGCACGCGGCACTGCATCCAACAACCCGCGCGTGTAGGGGTGTTCGGGGGTCGACAGGATTCGGTCCGTGGGCCCCTGCTCGACGACGCGGCCGCGGTGCATGACCAGAACCGCGTCGGTGATCTGCTGCGCGACGGCCAGGTCGTGGGTGACGAACACATAGGAAACGGCGAGCTGTTCGCGCAGATCCGCGAGCAGGCCGAGGACCTGCGCCTGGACCGAGACGTCGAGGGCGGACACCGCTTCGTCGAGGACTAGGACGGCGGGTTGCGGCACGAGCATCCGGGCAATGGCGACGCGCTGGCGCTGCCCGCCGGAGAGCTGTCCGGGCCGGGAGCCCGCGATGCGGTCGCTGAGGCCGACTTGGTCGAGCAGTTCGGCAGCGCGCTCGCGACATCGGTCGCGATCACGGTCGAGCTCGTGCAGACGCAGGAGTTCGGTGAGGCCCGCCCCGACCGTCTGGCGGGGGCCGAGGGAGGGGGACGGGTCCTGGAAGACCATCTGGATGGCGGCACGATCCTGATGCCGTGCTATCAGGCACGGGGCGGCGAGTCGGCCGCCTGACGGTACGAGCTGCCTCCCCGCCGCAGCCGTTCGTCACAGGCCGTGCGTTGCCCGGAAGAACAGATCGATCTCGCGGCGACCGGGCGGGGGCAGGGCCAGCTCCTCCGAGCCCGGAGCCCGAAGTCCGTCGAGAAGTACGCCGAGGAAGCGGTCCGCCAAGTCCGCCGTGACGACGTCGTCCGGCTCGGTGGGCAGGCGCGACGGAATCGAGTTGAGCATCAGCACGACGTCGAAGGCGTTCACGTCGTCACGCAGGACCCCCGCGCGCTGAGTTACCTCCACCAACTCCTGTAGTGCGGCGAGGAGTTCGGTGCGGATTCCGGCCAGTTCAGGCCCCGGCTCCGTGGCGCGCCCCCGGGAGACGGGGAAGAGCTGGCTGCTGCGCAATCCCATCATGTGGCGCACCACTCGGGTGAAGCCATTCCAGGAGTCCGACCCATCGGCCAGGGCACGGCGCACCTCGATCAGGCTCTCCCGCATCACCTTGATCGCGATGCGCTCCACCAGGACAGCCTTGTTCGGGAAGTGCCGGTAGATGGTGCCCATACCCAGGCCGGAGCGGCGGGCAACCTCGGCGATCGACGCCTTGTAGCCGAGATCGGCGAAGACCTCCTGGGCGACCTGGAGGATCTGCTCCGCGTTCTGGCGGGCGTCGGCGCGCAGGGCGCGGCCGTCGGCAGGGAGTGGGTTGCCGTCAGTAGGGGGCGATGGAGGCGTCGAAGAGTTCATGTGTGTCCGATGCTAGCCTCCCTGACTGTAAGCGGAAATTGAATTTCCGGTTAGCTCTCGCGTCCCTGCCCAGGAGGCCCCCCATGACCACCACGTCAGCAGCTCCCGGCACCCACCCCGACTTCTCCGACTTCCCGGCCGGCTTCCGCGGCGCGTTGCTACGGCCGGACAGCGCCCGCTACAACACGGCCCGCGCGCTGTATCAGGGCCGCGCCGCCGACGAGGGCCCCGCGCTGATCGCACAGTGCCTCGATGAGGACGACGTGGCGACCGCTCTGGGCTACGCCTCCACCCGCGGCATTCCGGTAGCTGTGCGCGGCGGGTGGGCACGGCTCCGACGGCTACGCGATGCCCGATGGTGCGCTGGTCGTCGACCTCTCGCCGATGAAGGCCGTCACCGTCGATCCGAAGGCACGGGTGGTGCGGGCCCAACCGGGCGTACTGCTCGGCGAGTTGGACGCGGCTGCCCAGCGGCACGGCCTCGTCGTACCCGCCGGAACCGTCAGCACGACCGGCGTGGCCGGACTGACCCTCGGCGGCGGAATCGGCCACCTGATGCGCCGTTACGGCGCCACCGTCGACAACCTGCTGGCCTGCGAGATGGTCACCGTCGACGGCCGCAAGGTCCGCGCCGACGAGGCGGAGAACGCCGAGCTGTTCTGGGCGCTGCGCGGTGGTGGCGGCAACTTCGGCGTCGTCACCGCCTTCGAGTACCGGGCGCACCCGGTCGGCCCCGACGTCGTGGCCGGGCAGCTGATCTTCCCCATCGAGCAAGCCGCTGACGTACTCGGCGGGCTCCCCGCGGTGATGGCCGCTGCCCCGCGCGAGCTGGGTCTGCTGGCCGCCGTCGCCCCTGCCCCCGCCCTGCCGACGCTGCCTGAACAGGCGCACGGCAAGCCGGTCCTGGTCCTTGTCCCGGTCCACAGCGGAGACGTCGCCACCGCCCACCGGGGCATCGACCCGCTCGCCGCGCTCGGCCGGCCGTTGGCGGACCTTGTCGCGCCGATGCCCTGGTTGAAGGCGAACAGCATGCTCGACGCCATCGCGCCCCATGGCATGCGCATGAACCTGCGCGGTGGCTACCTGCCTGCTCTCTCCACCGATGCCGTCACCACCCTGCTGACGAACGCCGCTGCCTCACCCTCGCCCTCTGGAGCTGCCACGACCATCAACCTCTGGTGCATGGGCGGCGCCATCTCCGAGGACACGGCGGAGGACGCCACGGCTTTCTCCCGTGAAGGAGCCGCCTGGCTGTGGGAAGCGGTCAGCATGTGGGACACACCCGAGCACGACGCACAGTACGAGCAGTGGGCGAAGGCGATCACCGCGGCGATGCGACCCCATTCACTGACGAACGGCTACACCAACCTCACCGACGACCAGGGCGCGGAGTGGCGCCGCACCGTGCACGGCAGCGAGGCCAAGCAACGACGGCTGCGCGCCGTCAAGGCCATCTGGGACCCCACCAACCTGCTGCGCTTCAACAAGAACATCACCCCCGAGACCGCCGATTAGTCCCTCTTCCAGCGGCGGCTATGGCTACGCAGTGCTCAGGTCGCGAACTCCGCAGCCGGTCGACACTCCCAACGACGAGAGGCATGCAGGCCGGTTGCGGGTTCCACCGTCGCACCATGTCCGGGTCATGGCTGGGAGCGACGGGGTGCCATGTTCCGCCAGCGTTGACGGGTCACTTGCTGGCCTCGCCAACCACCGTGGATGCATGAAGTGTTCGTGTGTCGGCAGATCTCCCATGAACTGGGCAAGGTCGACGTAGTAGCTGCAGTCGGCGCTGCGCGTGAGTTCGCGCAAGCGGGGCGATTGCGGTTGCGGTTGCGGTTGCGGTTGCGGTTGCGGTTGCGGTTGCGGTTGCGGTTGCGGTTGCGGTTGCGGTTGCGGTTGCGGTTGCGGTTGCGGTTGCGAGATCGTCCTGGGCGTCGAGCGCTGAGTTGTTTCCAACTGGGGAGGTGGCCCATGAGTTGGACGGATCGGCGGAACGACAAAGCTCCTGGTAGACGGTGTCACGTCCAAGATCCACCGTGCTGCCAGGAGCCTCGCGTGCTTGTCTACCCGTCCTCGATCGACCTGTCCAGCCGCACCTTGCAGTACCTGGCCGGGCAACTGCCGCTCGACGGCGGGAGATCGGCACACGGTGGCGGCGCCTTGCGGCCGGGCGTCAGGCCCTCCTGGTTCTGGCCCACCTGCGGTGCGGTGAAACCTGTGCCCAGCTGGCTACCGAGTTCGGCATCGGTATAGCGACCGTCTACCGCTACATACGCGAGGCGGTCGGCGTCCTGGCTTCCCTCGCCCCGGACTTGGACCAGGTGATGAAGACGGCCCGGACGAAGGCGTTCGTCATACGCGTGGTCCACAACTACCAGATCCCTGCGGCCCGCAGTCATCTGCCGGTAGATCTGCTCGCGGCCTGAGGCAGTGGGCGGCATCCGTTCCGACGCGATGCCCATCTGCCGCAGTAGGTGCAGCAGAACAGTGGCGGGCTCCGGACCGAGTCCACCCGAAGCGTCACGCAGGTCGACGTAGAACTGTCCGTCCGGAAACCGGGCGCAGAGCTCGGCGCCCAAGCGCAGGGCCACCGCGGTGGTACCGATCCCAGGCGGCCCGTGCAGCAGTGCGACACGTGGCCGCCCAGCGGCACGTTCCGGTTCCTCCAGCTCGCCCGACAGCCCTACTACCGTTGGCTCGAACGTGTCCGGCTCAAAAATACGATTCGCTGCTTTGGCCTGCACGTTTGCTGATTCTGATGACGCGGTCGGTCCCCGGCGAGCGCACCGCTCCGCAGTCGCAGCGCGGGGTCGACGCCGAGCGCTGCCCACGAGTTCCTGGCCGATGGCGTCACCGGGGATCACTGCGAGACTGGTGTCGAGGAACGTAGGAGCGTCACTCCACTTCACCGGATGGCAGCGGTCAGCACCCCGGCCCACTGGGGAACCGCCCAGAGCGCTGCCGTCAAACTCCGACGCGGGTCGCCGACCACTCGGCGACGATGGTCCGCGGATCGGGTTCGTCGACCGGTGGGGTCGGCGTGCCGGGCCGGCTGCGGGAGAACCGGGGCGCCGGGGCGGGCTGGACGACCCCGTCGATCTCGACGAACGCCTCTCGTCGCGCGGCGTGCGGGTGAGCCGTGGCCTCGGCGAAGGTCAGTACCGGGCTCACGCACGCGTCGGTGCCGGAGAACACCGCGGCCCACTCGTCCCGGGTCCGGGTCGCGAAGGCGGCGGCGAACGTCTCGTGCAGCCGCAGCCAGCCGCTGCGATCACGTTGGGCGGGCAGGTTCGCGGCGGACAGGCCGAGGCCGGTCAGCAACTGGGCGTAGAACTGGGGCTCGATCGCGCCGACCGCCACGTAGCGCCCGTCGGCGCAGGCGTAGGTGTCGTAGAACGGTGCCCCGCCGTCGAGCACGTTCGTACCGCGCTCGTCCGACCAGCTGCCCTGACCGCGCATCGACCAGATCATCTGGCTCAGCAGGCCCGTCCCGTCCACCATCGCGGCGTCGACGACCTGTCCCGCACCCGAGTGGGACCGTTCGCACAGCGCGGCGAGCACACCGACCACCAGCAGCATCGAGCCGCCACCGAAATCACCGACCAGGTTCAAGGGCGGGGCCGGGCGCTCTCCCGCCCTGCCAATGGCGTGCAACGCGCCGGTCAGCGCGATGTAGTTGATGTCGTGTCCCGCGCGAGGCGCCAACGGACCGGCCTGCCCCCAGCCGGTGACGCGCGCGTAGACCAGCCGCGGATTACGCCGCAGGCATTCATCGGGGCCGAGGCCGAGCCGCTCGGTGACGCCGGGCCGGAAACCCTCGATGAGGATGTCGGCGTGCTCGATGAGGTCCAGCACGGAGTCCGCACCGCCCGGTGCGCGCAGGTCGATCCGGACGCGCCGACGGCCCCGCAAGGTCGCGTCACCTTCTGCGGGCGAGCCCGGTCGCTCGACGCGGACCACCTCGGCGCCGAGGTCGGCGAGTTGCATCGCGGCGTGCGGGCCAGGGCCGATGCCGGCGAGCTCGATCACCCGTAGCCCCCGCAGCGGCCCGTTCTGGGATACCCGGTCAGACAAGGTGGCCTCCCCTGTTCAACGACCGTGCCCCGTCACGGAGTTCGTTCTTGCGCACCTTCCCGCTCGGGTTGCGCGGCAACGCGTCCACGATGGAGACCCGGCGCGGGCATTTGTACGGGGCGAGCCGTTCCCGGCACCAGCGCGTGATGTCCTCATCGGTGGGCGGCTCGGCGGGGTCGGCGGGCACCACGACCGCCATCGGCGTCTCGCCCCATTTCTCGTCCGGCACACCCACGACGGCGACTTCAGCCACCTGGGGATGGGCCGCGAGCACGTCCTCCACCTCGACGCAGTAGATGTTCTCCCCGCCGGAAATGATCATGTCCTTGAGCCGGTCGACGACGTAGAGATAGCCGTCCTCGTCCTGCCTCACGAGGTCCCCGGAGTGGAACCAGCCGCCGGCGAAGGCCGCCGCGGTCTCGGCGGGCTTGTTCCAGTACTCCGTCATCACCGAGGGGCCGCGGTAGACGATCTCGCCCACCTCGCCCGGCGAAACGTCCGCCCCCTTCGCGTCGACGACACGGACCTCCGTGTTGAGCAGGGGAGTTCCCACCGATCCGATCTTGCGGAGTGCGTCCTCGCTCTGCAGGATCGTCGTCACCGCGCAGGTCTCGGTCTGGCCGAACGTCGTGGTGATGTCGGCGTGGCCGAACAGCTCCACCATCCGTCGGAGCAAGTTCGTGGACGCGGGAGCGGCACCCCAGGAGACCAGCCGCAGCGCCGACAGGTCCCGCTCGCCGATGTCCGGCAGGTCGCAGATCGCCTGCCACTGGGCAGGCACGAAGAAGCAGCAGTTGACCCGCTCCCGCTGGAGCAGATCCACCGTCGCCGACGCGTCGAAGGCGGCGGACCGGGCGAGCACCGTGTGCCCGCCGACGAACATGCTGGTGGCCATGGACGCCAGGCCCGCTATGTGGAACATCGGAGTGGGGATCAGCCAGGTCCGGCAATCCGTGCGCATCCCGACGTGGAGGGCCTTGCTGACCGTCTGGATCAGCACGTTGTAGTGCGTGAGCACCGCTCCCTTGGGCCTGCCCGTAGTCCCGGAGGTGTACATGATGAACGCGGGCGCGGACAGATCCACCGCCGACGGGACGTGGTCGGGCGACGCCGCGCGCAACGCGTCCTCGTAGGGCTCGGTGTTCTCGTAGGGCTCAGTGTCCCCGTCGGTGTCGTCTGTTCGGCCGACAACGAGACACGTGGGCGATGTCCCCGCCCGTGACCGGGCGTCGGCGAAGGTGCGGGCCAGCGGGGCGTCCACAACCGCGAACACCGCTTCACTGTCGGCAAGTTGGTAGGCGATCTCGTCGGCCACCAGCCGGAAGTTGAGCGGGACACAGATGGCACCTGCCCTGGCGCACGCCAGGTACGTCTCCACGATCTCCAGGCCGTTGTAGGCGAGCACCGCGACCCGGTCACCCTCCCCGACGCCCCGCTCGGCCATCGCCTGCGCGAGCCTGCTGACGCGGTCGTCGAGCTCCCCATAGGAGCGACGGGTCCCGTCGAAGGTGAGCGCCACCGTGCCCGGCGTCATGCGGGCGTGCCGGGCCAGCTGGTCGCTGATCGTCATTCCGGCGAAGGTGTGGGGATACGTCGTCATCACTGTCCCTTCCAGACCGGCGCCCGCTTGTCCGCGAAGGCACGAGCCCCTTCCTTCGCGTCGGCGGAGGCCATGACCATTTCCACGGCTTCCCTTTGCGACGCGAACGCGTCGGCGTCGCCGTAGTTCACCGCCGCGGTGACTATCTGCTTCGAGACGCGGACCGCGAGCGGGCCGTTCGCCGCGATCCGGGCGGCCAGTTTCCTGGCTCCCGCCAGTGCATCGCCAGGCTCGGTGAGTACGTTGACCAGGCCGTGAGCGTGGGCGGCCTCCGCGGTCAGGGGGTCGCCGGTGAGCACGACCTGCATGGCCAGCTGGTGCGGCAGCACCTTGGGCAGCCGCAGTAGGCCACCGCCCGCTGCGACCAGGCCCCGCTGGACCTCCGGGAGACCGAACTTCGCGTCCGTGGCGGCGACGATCAGGTCGGCCGCCAGGGCGAGTTCGCAGCCGCCGGCAAGTGCCCAGCCCTCGACCGCTGCGATCAGCGGTTTGCTCGGCGGTCGCTCGGTCACGCCGGCGAAGCCGCGGCCCGGCAGGGACGGGCGCTCGCCGCGCGAGAAGGCCTTGAGGTCCATGCCCGCGCAGAACGTGCCGCCCGCGCCGGTGATGATCCCCACGGCGAGGTCGGGACGGGAGTCGAACTCATCCATCGCGGCGGCGAGTTCCTTCGCCACCTGGAGATCGACCGCGTTGCGCGCGGTCGGCCGGTTGATGGTCATGACCGCGATGCCGTCCGCGAATTCGGTCAGGACTGTACTCACCTAGGGAACTCCTTGACTGTCGTCTGCGAAACCAGAAGGGGACCGTCGTCCACCGGGCAGGGGTACCAATGGGCCACCGGATCGACGGTTTCCCGCACGCGCCCCAGCTCGGCGAGGACGACCAGATGGGCGAGGATCTCGCGCAGCGCCAGCCGCTGCGACGGCTGCGGCATCTGTTCCAGGGGCCGGGACCATGTCAGCCGCTCAGTCACCTGCCACGCAGTGATCCCGGGGGCGGCCCCGACCGCGCGCTCGATCTCGGCCAGTCGGTCGTCGTGGTGCCGCAGCATGGTGTGCACCCGGTCGCGCAGCCCGCGGAACCGCCACTCGTGGGCCGGCAGCACCTCGTCGACGTCGAGATCGGCGATCTTGCGCAGGGATGCGACGTAGCTCCCCAAGGGGTCCGGATCGTGGCCGGGCGAGAGCAGGATCGTGGGGGTGACGCGCGGCAGCACATGGTCGCCGCTGAGCAACACGCCCAACTCACGCTCCACAAAGCAGAGATGACCGAGGGTGTGTCCCGGCGTCCACACCGCCTGCAGGTTCCATCCCGGCAGATCGACGCGGTCGCCGTCGTGCAGCACGTCGTCGGCTCCGTCGCCCGCGTCGAAGCGGACCAAGGGCATGGCGTGCTGCCCGGCGTAGAGGTCCCGAGGGCAGCCGGCCCGGTGCAGCTGATCTCGGGAGGCGTGTGCGAAGTCCTCCTCGTCGAGCCGGTCGCGGTGCCCGAGCAGATGCGCATCGGCGGGGTGCATGGCGACGCGCGCCCCGGAACGAGCCCGGACCCTGTGGACGAGCCCGAAGTGGTCCGGGTGCAGATGAGTGACCAACACCATCCGTACGTCGGAGATCCGGTAGCCGGCCGTCGCGAGCCCGGCCACCAGACCCTCCCACGCCTCGTCGCAGTTCCATCCCGCGTCGACGATCGCGACCCCGTCCTCGAGCGCGAACGCGTACACCAGTACGTATCGGAGCGGGTTGCGGGGAAAAGGCACCGGGATCGACCAGAGGCCGGGCCGCACCTCCTCGACGGGCGGCAGAACGCCCTGCTGCCAGGCCCGTTGCTGCCGGACTCCTGTCACCTCCACCACTGCCTACCTCCTCATCGAGCGCCGAGTCGAACGCCGAGCCGAGCGCCGAGATCGAGTGCACCACCGAGCTTCGTACGAGCACAAAGACCGGGCTCCACAAGGACAGTTAGGCGTAACCTATACCTGCTGGTCACAGCCTATGTTCGCCGACCACAACCTAGGGACGGATGATCAGGTGGGGGCTTCGGAGGGGACTTCAGCAGATCCCGGTCTACGTCACCGACATCAGCGCTGAGCCAGCTCGACGAACGCCCGCCCCGCGGGCGACAACGCCGACGTGTCGTACACCAAGCCGTACGGCGGACTGATCGTCGCGTCGGTCATCCGGACCACGACGCCACGGGCCGCGGCCGCCTCCTCCGCCGCCGAACGCTCCATGAAGGTGCACCCCACGCCGGCGAGCACGTACGGCAGCCTGGCCTCGCGGTGCTGCACCACTACGGCGGGACGCCGCACCTGTCCCGACTCCGCGAGGGCCCGTTCGAACTGGCCCAGGTAGGACCCGCCGCGCGGAACCACCACCTGGGGTATGTCCGGCAACTCCGAGAGGGGCAGGGGGTCTTCAGGGGGCAACGCGGTGCCGGGCGGGAACACCATCGCGTACTCCTGCACACCGAGCTCGATCACGTCGAGCCCGTCCAGGCCCGGGATCGGCAGGTGGCAGAAGAGGAGTTCGCAGTGCCCGTCCCGGAGCAGCGTCGTGGCGGTCTCCTCGTCCCGCAGGTCACTGATCCGGATGAACACCTTGCGATGTTGCCGGCGAAACGCTCCGACCAGACGCGCCACGGGATCGGCCGCCAGCGAGGGCTGGGCGCAGATGTCGAGGCGGCCGCGCAGGTGCCCCACGGCGTCGGGCAACGTGCCCTCCGCGGCGACAACGCCCCGCATGAGCCGGCGGGCCGGACCCGTGAAGGCGTGCCCCGCGGAGGTGAGCACCATCCCTCGCCCGATCCGGTGGAACAGCTCAACGCCGAGATGGCGCTCGAGCTCCCGGATCGCCTGCGACACGGTCGGCTGGGCCAGGTCCAGGCTGGTCGCGGCGGCGTTGATTCCGCCGTGGTCGACCACGGCGAGGAAGTATTCGACCTGGTGCAGTTGCATGGGAGCAGACCCTACGTTCTCCCCCTGGGTCACCTCGGGGCCATGCGGATGGCCCCGTCCAGGCGGATCGTCTCCCCGTTGAGGTAGGGGTTCTCCAGGACCTGGCAGGCCAGAAGGCCGAACTCGTCCGGGATGCCGAGGCGGTGCGGGTGGGGCACCGACTCCGCAAGGGATGCCCGGACGTCCTCGCGCAACCTGCCGAGCAGCGGGGTATCCATGATCCCGGGCGCGATCGTGCAGACGCGGATCGCACGGCTCGCCAGGTCGCGGGCGGCGGTCAGGGTCATTCCGACGATGCCGGCCTTGGCCGCGGTGTAGTTGATCTGGCCGATCTGGCCTTCGTACGCGGCGACCGAGGCGGTCAGCACGATCGCACCGCGCTCCCCGTCCGTCTCGTCCTGCCGGGCGATCCTGGCGGCACCGAGGCGCAACGCGTTGAACGAGCCGATGAGGTTGAGCCGGATGACGAACTCGAAGTCCTCCAGCGAGCCGGGGTTTCCCTCCTTGTCGAGCACCCGCATCCTGCGTCCCGCGCCCGCGCAGTGCACGAGTGCGCGCAGCCCGCCCCGTTCGTCGGCGGCGTCAAGGGCCGCGCCGAACTGCTCGGCGTCGGTGACGTCGGCCGGGACGAAGTGCGCGGCCTCACCCAGTTCGCGGGCCGCCTCCGCGCCCGCGGAGCCGGGCAGGTCGATCAACGTGACCTTCCCGCCGGCCTTGACCAGGCGCCGCGCGGTGGCCAGGCCGAGGCCCGACCCGCCGCCGGTGATGGCGGTCGAGAGTCCTTCCACACGCATATCCGCTCCTCCGATCCTTTTCCCGCCTGATCACAGGCCGAGAGACTTGGCGATGACGGTCTTGAGCACCTCGGTGGTGCCGCCGTAGATCCGGGTGACGCGCGCGTCCGCGTACAACCGGGCGATGGGGTACTCGCTCATGTAGCCGTAGCCGCCGAACAGTTGCAGGCAGCGGTCGACCACCCGCCCCTGCAGTTCGGTGCAGAAGATCTTGAGTTTGGCCGCGTCTGCTCCGGACAGTTCCCCGGCGTCGTGGGCGAGCAGGGCGCGGTCCAGCATGGCCCGGCCCGCCTCTGTCTCCGCCGCGCAGGCAGCGAGCTCGAACTTGGTGTTCTGGAAGGCCGCCACCGGCTTGCCGAACACCTGCCGCTCCTTGACGTAGTCCACTGTGGTCGCGATGGCCGTCTCGGCGGCGGCGACCGCGGTGACCGCGATGTGCAGCCGCTCTTGCGGCAGATTCCCGGTCAGGTGGCGGAACGCCTTGCCTTCCTCACCGAGCAGGTTCGCCACCGGCACATGGACGTCGTCGAAGAACAACTCCGCGGTGTCCTGGACCTTCAGGCCGATCTTGTCCAGCTGCCGGCCGCGCGTGAACCCCTGCATGCCGCGCTCGACGACCAGCAGAGACAACCCGTCCCTGCGGTCGTCGGCGTGCGCGGTGCGGGCGACCACGATCACCAGATCGGCGTTGACGCCACCGGTGATGAAGGTCTTGGCGCCGCTGAGGACGTAGTGGTCTCCGTGGCGCCGCGCGGTGGTGGCCATCCCGGCCAGGTCGGATCCGGTCCCCGGTTCGGTCATGGCGATGGCACTCATCAGCGCTCCGCTCGCCATGCCCGGCAGCCAGCGCCGCTTCTGCTCGGCGTTCGCGCATGACAGGAAATAGGGAAGCACCACATTGGTGTGCACGCTGAGCCCGCCGAAGTGCACATGGGCGCGGGCGGTCTCCTCCAGCCAGACCGCGTTGAACAGAAAACTCTGCGCGCCTCCCCCTCCGTACTCCTCCGGAATCTGAAGGCCGGGCACACCCAACTCGCCCAGTTCGAGGAAGAATTCGCGCGGAACGAGCCCGGCCTCTTCCCATTCCGGGAAGTGCGGAACGACCTTCTTGGTCAGGAACTCGCGCGCCACTTCCCGAAAACTCTCATGTTCCTCGGTGTAGTTGGTGCCGTACACCTCGTACCTCGCCTTCCGTTCGAGCGATCAGAGAAGTTCGAGAATGGTGGCGTTCGCCAGCCCGCCCGCCTCGCACATCGTCTGCAGCCCGTAGCGGATTCCGTTGTCCCGCATGTGATGGACGAGCCGCGTCATGAGGATCGCGCCCGAGCCGCCCAGCGGGTGCCCGACCGCGATGGCGCCCCCGAGTGGGTTGAGCCGTTCCGGCTTCGCGCCCGTCTCGGCGAGCCACGCCAGGGGCACCGGCGCGAACGCCTCGTTCACCTCGAACGCGCCGATGTCGTCGATACCGAGGCCGGATTTACGCAGGGCCTTGGCGGTGGCGTTGATCGGCGCGGTGAGCATGACGACGGGGTCGTCGCCCGCGAGCACCGCGGTGTGCACCCGCGCGATGGGGACGAGTCCGCGCCTCTTCGCCTGCTCGCTCGAAGTGATCAACAGCGCGCCGGCGCCGTCGGAGATCTGGGACGAGTTGCCCGCGTGGATGACACCGTCCTCGCGGAACACCGTCCTGAGTGCGGCCAGGCTCTCCAGGGACCCTCCGCGTCGTACGCCCTCGTCGGCACGCAGCCCGCCGACCGGGGCGACTTGGGCGTCCAGAGCACCGGCGTCGATCGCGGTGGCCGCCAATTCGTGGGAACGCAAGGCAAATTCGTCGAGCTGGGTACGAGAGAGATGCCATTTCTCGGCGATCGCCTCGGCGCCGGTGCCCTGACTGAACCCCTCGACGCCGTAACGCTCCAGCACGCTGGGCGGGTTGGGACGGCCCCCTTGCCCCGCGCTGCCCATCGGCACCCTGCTCATGGACTCGACACCGCCTGCGACCGCGAAGTCGTACTGTCCCGCGATCACGCCGGCGGCGGCGAAGTGCACCGACTGCTGGCTGGACCCGCACGCACGGTTCACCGTGGTCGCGGGCACGCTCTCCGGCCAGCCCGCCGCCAGCACGGCCGTCCGCCCGATGTTGACTGCCTGGTCCCCGACCTGGCTCACACAGCCCCACACCACGTCGTCGACCTCCTCAGGCCGGATCCCGGTGCGTTGCGCCAGCGATATGAGGACGTGCGCCGACAGGTCGGCGGGATGAATTCCGGCAAGTGCGCCCTTGCGCTTGCCCACCGGAGTGCGCACCGCGTCGACGATGACAGCATCATTCATATTCGGTCTCCTGACTCAGGAAATGCTGCCGTCTTGAATGAATCACGGCCGGGTGCGGCCGGGCCAAGACGGGGCGTTTATGGGACTGTTCGGCGTTGCCTATGCCTTGGTCGCCGGGCCGAGCAACCGGCGTGCGTCGCGTTCGGGATTCACCGTGAGCAGCGCGATCACGCCCGCGACGGCCGCGACGGCTCCGAAGACCTGGAAGGCGGTCGCGTAGCCCTCGGCCGGTGAACTCGACGCGTCCACGATCACCCCGGTCAGGTACGGCGCGACCAGGCCGCCCAGCGACATCAGTGCGAGGAACACGCCGAGCGTGCCCGCCAGTTGGGCGGGCGGGCAGATCTCCGAGATGGCCGCGTTCAGCAGCGGGAAGATCATGCTGCCGATCCCGTAGCCCAGGGACACCACGACGACCACGAGCAGCGGAACGCCGATCATCGGCAGGACCGCCAGGGCAAGACCGCAGATCAGCAGGCCGGCACCGGGCAGGACACCCCGCGCCGCCCGGGAGCTGGTTCCCCGGCCGAGCAGCTTGTCGCTGACGTAGGACGCCACCACCAGCGAGGCCAGGGAGACGATGCTGGGCAGGGCGAACATGGTGCCCGCCTCCACCCTGCTGTAGCCGAGCCCGACCTCGAAATAGGACGGCAGCCAGGTCAGGACGACGGTCACCAGTGCGTACATGGCGAACATCGCCGCCGCGCCGCCCAGGAACGTCGGGGTCCGGAAGATCTGACCCCAGGGCACCTTCGGCTGCCCCGCGTCCGTTGCCGAAGCGCTCGACTGCGGTCCCTTCGCGTAGGGGCCGTCCTTCCACATCGCCAGCCACAGCCCGCACCAGACCACGCCGGTCGCGGCCAGGATGATGAAGGCTGGTCGCCAGCCCCAGGAGGCGATGACGAGCGCGAGAACCGGAGCGACAGCGATCTTGGCGATGGACGAACCGGCGGTGATCCAGGCTCCGGGAAGGCCACGCTTCTCCGGCGGGTGCCACGAGTACACGGCGGTGTACGCCAACGCCGACGTCGGCCCTTCGGCGAGGCCCAGCACGAGCCTGCTCACCAGCAGGGTCGCGAAGCCGGCCGCCACGACGATCGGCACCATGGTCGCCGCCCACGCAAGGGAGAGCAGGACCAGGACCCAGCGCACGGACATCAGCTTGCTGAGCGGACCGGCGAAGAAGCCGCCGACGGTATACGCCAGGAAGAATCCACTGCCCACCAGGCCGACTTGTGACGCCGTCAGACCGAACTCCTCGGCCAGCGGCTGGGCCACCAGCCCCAGGATGGCTTTGTCGCTCCAGTTGACGATGTACAGGACGACCACAACGGCGGTCAGGCTCCATGCCTGGGCCCGGGACTCGTTCTGTTCTCCCAATGAAGGTCTGCGGGAGGCTTTCAGGCCTGTCGAAGTCACGTCATTGTCCTTTCGACATCAAAACGGATCGTCGAACACGGAGATCGGCATCTCCTGTGCCGTGTCAGGGCTTCACCAGTTGGCGGGCGATGACCCGCAGGGCCAGCACCTCATCGGCCCCTTCGAAGATGGACAGCACCCGGGCATCGACGAACAACCGCGAAATGCTGTACTCCTCCGCGTAGCCGTAGCCACCGTGCAACTGCTGTGCTTCTCGGGTGACCCATTCGGCCGCCCGGCAGGAAAGCTGCTTCACCTGCGCTGCTTCGAGTTGGCCGTCGCCGGCCGTCACCGCCCGTCCCGCCGCGAACGTGAAGGTCCGGCACGCGGCGATCAACGCGGCCATCCTGGCGATCTTGGCGCGGGTCAGCTGGTGGTCCGCGAGCGCCCGGCCGAAGACGGACCGCTGCTGCGTGTAGTCCACGGCGAGCTCGAGCGCCGACTGCATGACGCCGACGGCACGGGCGGCGGTCTGCAGCCGCGCGTTGGCGAATGCCTGCATCTGCAGGTAGAACCCGCGTCCGAGACCGCTGTCCGTCCCGATCAGGTCTTCGGCGGGGACGCGCCAGCCGTCGAAGCGGACCTCGAAGGAGTGCATGCCCCGGTAGCCGAGGGTGCGGATCGCCCGTCCTTCGATGAATCCGCCGCCCTCCTGGGTCACGCGCCATTCATGACCGGCGAAGGACGGCTTCTCGACGACGAACAGCGACAGTCCTCGATGTCCGGCGGTGCGGTCGGGGTCCGTACGGGCGAGGACGAGGAGGAGATCCGCACGACCGGCGAAGGTGCACCAGGTCTTCACGCCGTTCAGCACCCAGTCGTCGCCGTCGCGGATCGCACTCGTGGCGATCCCTGCCACGTCCGACCCGTGGTCCGGCTCGGTCACCGCAACCCCGCACAGCTTCTCCCCCGCGGCGATCTCCGGCAGCCATCGCTGCTTCTGCGCCTCGGTGCCACCGCGGGCGATCGCGGTGCCGATGATCTCAGGACGCGTGATGAGCGAGCCGGCGGCGCCGAGCGAGGCCCGGGAGAGCTCCTCGGTCACGACCACCATGCTCAGCAGCTCGTCGGCTCCGCCTTCCGCACAGCCGCCGTACTCGGCCGGGATCGACAGCCCGAAGCACCCCATGTCCGCGAGTCCGTCGATGATGTCGGCGGGGATGTCCTCGTCGTCGCGATGGATCCGGTCCGCCACCGGGAGGACCCGCTTCTCCGCGAACCCGCGGAAGGTGGAGCGGACCATCTGCAGCTCATCGGAGAGGTGGCGCGGCCCCGCCTCGCGGGTGGCCAGTACCCGCTCGGCCACGCGGTCCAGGAAGGCCGGGTCACGTCCCGCCGCGACATGTCCGGCGACGCTGTCCAGGGC
Source organism: Streptomyces sp. NBC_00009 (assembly GCF_045040855.1). Lineage (NCBI taxonomy): Bacteria > Bacillati > Actinomycetota > Actinomycetes > Kitasatosporales > Streptomycetaceae > Streptomyces > Streptomyces sp. NBC_00009. Next base: position 7,385,589 of record NZ_CP108312.1, on the reverse strand, counting down.
CGAACTGTCCACGCCCCACAGGGATTCCCGCCCGGCCATGCGCCCCGCCAGGTCCGCGGCGACGTCGGCGGCGTAGAGCAGCGCCAGATCCGCTTCGGCCTGGCCTGCAGCTCCGTGGTCGAGAAGTTCCGCCGCCGCCGCGACAGCCGACGAGATCGACGCCAGGTCGTATGACACCGTCTGGCTCGCCTCCGTCGGCGATGACGCGAGGTGCGCGGCCGCCTTGCCGACAGCAGCCTGCAGCACCTCGACGACGGCACGCGCGCCGGCAAGGTTCGGCCACCGGTTCGTCTCGCTGTTCGACAACACCATCACGCAGTCACCCGCTCGAAGACCGCAGCGAGCCCCTGGCCGCCGCCGATGCACATGGTCTCCAGGCCGTACCGGGCGTCCCGGCGATGCAGCTCCCGGGACAGCGTCGCGAGCATCCGTACGCCGGTCGCCCCGACCGGATGCCCCAGTGAGATCCCGGAGCCGTGGACGTTCGTGCGCTCCAGGTCCTCGGCACCGAACTTCCACTCCCGCATGACCGCGAGCGCCTGAGCCGCGAACGCCTCGTTCAGCTCGATGAGATCCATGTCGCTGAGGTGGAGACCGGCGCGGTGCAGGGCGGCCTCGGTGGCGGGGACCGGGCCGATCCCCATCGTCTTCGGCGCGACTCCCGCCACCCCCCACGAGACGAGGCGGACCAGCGGTCGCAGCCCGAGCTGTTCGGCGCGCTCGGGCGTCGTGACGAGGCACATGGCGGCCGCGTCGTTCTGGCCGCTGGCATTGCCCGCCGTGACCGTCGCGTCCGGATCGGAGGCGCGCAGGAGCGGCTTGAGCCTGCTCAACGACTCCAGCGAGGCGTCGGCGCGCGGATGCTCGTCGGTGTCGATCACGATGTCGCCGCTCCGGGTCCGCACCGTGGTCGGGATGATCTCTTCGGCCAGGATCCCGTCGGCCTGCGCCGCGATCGCCCGCCGGTGGGACGCGAGAGCCAGTTCGTCCTGTTCCTCGCGTGGGATCGAGTACGCACGGCGGAGGTTCTCGGCTGTCTCGAGCATGCCGCCGGGGACGGGATGGTTCTTCCCGCCGGCCGTCTCCCTGGCGCGTACGAGACCGTCGTGCAGGGCGACGCCGTTCTTCGCGCCCCGCCTCATGTCGACCGAGTAGAACGCGGCGTTACTCATGCTTTCGGTACCGCCTGCGACGACGACCTCGTGGACACCGGTCTGCACCTGCATGGCGGCTTGAATGACAGCCTGGAGACCGGAGCCGCACCGGCGGTCGATGTGCAGCCCGGGGACGGTGACGGGAAGACCGGCGTCGAGCGCGACGACGCGGCCGATCGCCGGCGCCTCACTGTTGGCGTTGCAGTGGCCGAGGACGACGTCCTCGATCAACTCCGGTGCTATGCCGGTACGTTCGAGCAGTCCCTTGAGCGCGGCCGAGCCGAGGTCGGCCGCCGTCAGGCTCTTGAACATCCCTCCGTAGCGGCCCACCGGGGTACGGACGGGTTCACAGATGACCGCTTCACGCATGGCCGATGCCTTCCTGGCGGGGATCGAGTTCGAGTTGGTGCTGCGCAGTTGCCGGCTCACCGGGCTACATGAACCGTCCGCCGGTCACTTCAAGCACCGTGCCGGTCATGTACGAGGACAGGTCGGAGGCCAGGAACAGCGCGACGTTGGCTACTTCCCGCACCTCGCCGGCGCGCTGCATGGGGATCTCGGCCATCTTCTGGTCCCACGCCTTCTGCGGCATCGCCTCGGTCATCGCGCTGCGGATCAGGCCGGGTTGGATGGCGTTGACCCGCACGCCGTGGTGCGCCAGCTCCTTGGCGGCGGCCTTTGAGAGGCCGACGATGCCGGCCTTGGCGGCGGAGTAGTTGGTCTGGCCGACCATTCCGACCTTGCCCGACAGCGACGAGAGGTTCACGATCGCGCCGCTCTTCTGCTCGCGCATGATCGCGGCCGCCTTGCGCGTACCGTTCCACGTGCCCTTGAGGTGTACGTCGATGACCTGGTCGAACTGCTCCTCGGCCATCGTCCGCATCGTCGCGTCGCGGGTGATCCCGGCGTTGTTGACCATGATGTCCAGTGAACCGAAGGCCTCCAACGCCACCTGGATCAGTGCGTCCACCTCGGAGGAGCTCGTGATGTCGCACCGCACCGCCCGGGCCACCGCGGGGCCGCCGAGTTCCTTGGCCGCCGCCTCGGCGGTTTCCAGGTTCAGGTCCCCGAGGACGACCCTCGCCCCCTGCTTGACGAACAGCTCGGCAATCGCGCGTCCGATGCCCTGTGCGCCGCCGGTGATGATCGCGGTCTTGTCAGCGAGTAGCGCCATGGGTCAACAACTTCCCTCGGTCGTAAGGCTTTTCATGTTCCGCGTCGCCATCGGCACGGGTCCCGATGACGCCTGAGCCGGACAACTCGGCGACGTCGGTCGCGGTGAGTCCGAGTTCGGCCCGCAGCACCTCGCCGGTGTGCTGGCCCACGAGCGGCGACACCGCGGGCGGCGACTGCTCCCCGTCCATCACCACGGGCGATCCGGGCGCCCAGTGCCGGCCGACTCCGGGCTGCCGGACCTCCGCCATCAGCGGGTTCTGCCGCAGCACATGCGCGTCGTCAGCGGCGAGTTCGGTGAAGCTCCGGTACGTCGACCACAGCACGAGCGTCGCCCGCAGCGCCGCCTCCGCCTCGGCCAGGGGACGGCCCTCGAACCAGCCCGCCAGCAGCTCGCCGAGCACCTTGCGGTGCCGATAGCGCGTCGACTCCTCGGCGAAGTCCACCCCGAGCGCGGAAGCCAACGCGGACACCGCATCGGTGAGTCCGGTCGCGGCGAGGAGGTCCCGCCAGTGCCGGGCGGTCAGCGCCACGATCATCAACCGCCCGCCGTCAGCGGTGGCGAAGTCACGGCCGAAGCTGCCGTAGACGTAGTTGCCGCTGCGTTCCCGCGGCGTGCCGCTCAGTTGCGCCTCGGCCAGGTAGCCGAGGTTTCCGGCGGTCGCCAGGGCAACGTCCTCCAACGCGACCCGCACCTGCTGCCCCTCGCCCGTCAGCAGGCGGTGCCGTTCCGCTGCCAGCAGTCCGACCGACAGGTAGAGCCCGGCCGCGACGTCCCACGCGGGCAGCAGGTGGTTCACGGGCTGTGTCGAGTTCTCGGGGCCGGTCAGCAGGGCGAATCCGGTGGCCGCCTGGACGGTGTAGTCGACTGCGGTTCCGCCGTCCCGGCGGCCGCTCAGCAGCACGTGGATCAGATCGGGGCGGCGTGCGCGCAAGGTGTCGAAGGTCAGGTCCTGATGACGCTCGGAGTTGCTGATCACGATGCCGCCGCGGCGGCCTCCGGCGACGATCAGATCACCGACGAGCCGGCGTCCCCGCTCGCAGGACAGGTCCACCTCGATGGCGCGCTTGCCCTTGTTGAGCCCCGACCAGTACAGGCTCGTCCCGCTCTCGGCCAGCGGCCGGCGGGTACGGTCGACGGCACCGTCGAGCGGCTCGACCCGGATCACGTCGGCGCCCAGCTGAGCCAGCGTCATCCCGCCCAACGGGGCTGCCACATAGCTGGAGATCTCGACGATCCGCATGCCGCGCAGTGGCTGGGACCGCAGGGAGTCCTTCTCCCCGGGACCGCGCACGGCGGTTACAGCCTTCCGAGGGAGCGGCCGCCGTCGAGCACGAGCTCGGCCCCCGTCATGTAGCCCGCGTGGTCGCTCAGGAGGAAGCTCGCCACCTGGGCGATCTCCTCACGGGTGGCAAGGCGGCCGAGGGGGACGGTCCCGACCGCCCGGTCGAAGTCCTCCTGCGTCTGGTGGAGAACCTCGACGCCGGTGGTCCCTTCGGTCATCCCCGGAATGAGGACGTTGACGCGGATGCCGTACGGACCCCAGGCCACCCCGAGCGACTTGGTCATCGCCCGCACACCGGCCTTGGCGCTCGCGGAGTGGACCGTGTCCGGGCCGCCCTGCTGCGACATCGTCGAGCCGATGTTGAGGATGGACCCGCCGCCGCGTTCGATCATGTGCCTGCCCACGGTCTGCGTGCAGTGCCAGGTGCCGTCGAGGACGATGTCGACGACCGCGTTCCAGGCGTTCGGCGACATCTGCTCCGGCGCCACCCTGAAGTTGCCCGCGGCGTTGTTGACGAGATGGTCGACGCGGCCGAAGTCGGCGACCACGGAATCGATCACCGCCTCGACCCGGGCGCGGTCGCGGATGTCCACCTGATAGCCCTTGGCCGTGCCGCCCGCGGCGTTGATGTCCGAGCAGACGGCATCGAGCTTGTCCCGGGTGCGGCCCAGAACGGCGATCTTCGCGCCGAGACGGGCGAGTTCCCGGCTGATCGCTTCCCCGATGCCCGATCCGCCGCCCGTGACGACGGCCACGCGGCCGTCGAACGTTCCCTGCTGCAACATGAGTTCTTCTCCGTATGGAGGGGGTCGATGTGGTCTACGTGGCTCAGCCGGTGAAGGCCGGCGTACGACGCTCCAGGAACGCGGCGCGTCCTTCCGCGAAGTCGTCGCCGGCCAGCAACTCGACCTGCACCTCGGCCTCGGCGGCGAGGACCGACTCGAGGTCCTGTCGATCCTGAGCGAAGATCCTCTTGGTTCCCGCCACCATGGCCGGCGACGCCGCGGCGAGCTGTCCGGCCCGCTCCATGGCCCGGTCCATGACCTCCGCCGCCGGCACGACCTCGCTCAACAGGCCCATCCCGTGCGCCTGTTCAGCGGTGAGTTCGCCCGCGAGCAGGATGATCTCCTTGGCGCGACCGGGGCCGACCCGCTGGGACAGGCTCCAGAACAGGCCGGTGTCGGCGGTCAGTCCGAGCTTGGCGAACGAGGCCACGAATCTCGCGTCCTGTGCCGCCACGACGTAGTCGCTCGCGGCGACGAGGGACAGTCCGAGGCCGAACGCCCCACTTTCGACTGCGGAGATCACCGGCTTCGGCGAGCGGACCAGAGCGCGCGCGATGTCGTTGACGACCGCAAGGCGGGCCCGCGCCACCTCGGGGTCCTGCGACATCGACCTGATGTCACCGCCCGCACAGAACACTCCCCGGGCCCCGGTGAGCACCACTGCCCGGCAGCTGCGGTCCCCCTCGGCGGCCCGCAGCGCGGTCAGCAGTTCCCGTCGGTCGTCGAGGTCCAAGGCGTTGCGACGGCTCGGCCGGTTCAGGGTGAGCGTCCGGACGGGGCCGTCCTGCGCTACGAGTACGGCGGGGTCCGTCATCGGCCCGCCCCCTTGAGCATCTGCTTGGCGATGATGACCTTCTGGACCTCACTGGTCCCCTCGTACAGGCGGAACAGACGGGCGTCGCGGTAGAACCGCTCGACCGCGACCGACCGCATGTATCCGAGGCCGCCGTGGATCTGGACGGCGCGGTCGGCCACCCGGTCGACCATCTCGGAGCAGAAGAGCTTCGCGCACGACGGAGCCATGCGGCGGTCACTGCCGTCGTCGTACGCCTTCGCCGCCTCCAGCACCATCGCCCGGCCGGCGAGGACCTCGCTCTGCGAGTCGGCGAGCATCGCCTGCACCTGCTGGAACTCCGCGATGGGACGGCCACCTTGGCGGCTCGTCGCGGCGTGGTTGACGCTCTCCTCGACGAGCCGCTGAGCGAGCCCGACGCAGATGGCCGCGATGTGCAGCCGCCCCCGTGCCAGTGAGCGCATGGCGGCCGAGAAGCCCTCGCCTTCGACCCCGCCGATCAGCGCGGACTCGGGTACGAAGACGTCGTCGAGGAACACCTCCGCGGTGTGCGCACCACGCTGTCCCATCTTCTCGTCCTTGGGGCCGATGGTGAGGCCCTCGCTGCCGGACTCGACGGCGAAGACGGAGATGCCCTTGGTGCCTTCGGTGTCCCCGTTGTCGGTGGCCGTCCTGGCGAAGACCATGAACAGGTCGGCGCGGGTCGCATTGGTGATGAACCGCTTCTGGCCCTTGAGCAGATAGCCGCCTTCGACCCGCACCGCCCGGGTCCGCAGACCGCTCGGGTCCGAGCCCGCTTCGGGCTCGGTCAGGGCGAACGAGGCGATCGTGTCGCCTGCAGCCAGACCCGGCAGGTACCGCTGCTTCTGCTCATCGGTGCCGAAGTTCACCAGCACCTGTCCGGCGATGCCGTTGTTGGTCCCGAACATCGAGCGGAAGGCCGGTGCGGTGTGGCCGACCTCCATCGCCAGCCGGACGTCCTCGGCCATCGAGAAGCCGAGTCCGCCGTACTCCTCGGGCAGCGCGTAGCCGAAGAGCCCCATCTCCGCCGCCTTCGCGCGGATGGCCTCGGGGATCTCATCTGTCTTCTCGATCACCTCCTCGGCCGGCACGACCTCCTTGCGCACGAAGGTCCTGATCGCATCCAGCACGGCTTCGAAATCCGCGGCTTCCATGGTTCTCTCCGTCCTCTCCGTTCTTACGTTCATGGGGCGTCTCTTACGTTCATGGGGCGTCGGTCGGCTCGGTCCGCGCGCGCAGCTCGGACTTGAGGACCTTTCCGGCGGCAGTGGTGGGCAGCGCGTCGACGATGTGGACGGCCCGGATCTTCTTGTACGGGAGGACCCGTTCGGCGACGTACGCCATGACGTCGTCCGGATCGACGGCCGCGCCGGACCGCGGCACTACGAAGGCGACCGGCTCCTGTCCGACCCGGGCGACGGACCGGCCGACGACTGCCGCCGTCCCCACGTCCGGGTGGCTGTGCAGGACGTCCTCGAGTTCGCGCGGATAGACGTTGTAGCCCTTGTAGATCAGCATCTCCTTGGCTCGGCCGGAGATGAAGACGAAGCCGTCCTCGTCGACGTACCCGAGGTCCCCCGTGCGCAGCCAGCCGTCGACGAACTGCTCGGCGGTGGCATCCGGTTGGTCCAGGTACCCCGCCGTGACCTGCGGGCCCCGCACCCAGAGCTCACCGACCTCGTCCGGTCCGAGCGCGGCCCCGCCGCCGATGACCGACCGGGCCTCCACCGTGGTGTCGACGACCGGCAGGCCGACACTGCCGAGCCGGTGCTTTGCACCGCGCAGCAACGGGCCGGCGGTCACCAGGCACGTGCCCTCCGTGAGTCCGTATCCCTCACTGACCAACGCTGCGGGAAAGGCGGTTTCGAGGGCTTGGAGCGTGGCGGGGTCGATCGGGGCCGCCCCCGAGGAGATCCCCCGGACCGAGGAAAGGTCCCGGTCCCCCGCCTCAGGACTGTCCAGGAGCGCATGCCACATGGTCGGGCTGCCTGTGATGTACGTGGCGCGGTGGCGCTCGACCGCTTCGAGTAGGCGCTCGGGAGAGAAGCGACCGGTGAGCACGACGGTGGTGCCGCACAGCAGAAGGAAGTTCATGTTGATGAGCGCATGTGCGTGGAACAGCGGTGACACCACCACCGTGACCGCGTTTCCGGGTCGCAGGGCCGCGTCGGGCAGACCGGCGATCGGGCGAAGCTGCAGATCGCCGTCCTCGTCGGTGGTGACCCGGTGGGCGGCGCGCCAAGCCGTCATCTGAGTGACGTTCGCGACCACGTTTCGATGCAGGACCCGAACCCCCTTCGAGACGCCGGTGGTTCCGCCCGTGTAGGCGATGTGGGCCACACCGTCCGTGGTGGCGGTGGTCTTCGGAGGGGCGGCGGCTCGGCCCGCGGTGAAGTCCGCGAGGGCCACCACACCGGCATCGACCGGAACGGGCTCGGCGGACGGCGCACAGGCACTCGGCGGAACGACCACGACCGTCCGCAGCGCCGACCCCGCACCGGCCTCGAGCAGCGTCGCGACGTGGGCGGGGTGGCTGACAGCTAGAGCCGCACCGGTGTCGAGGAGTTGGGCACGCAGCCCCTGCGCCGGCTGCAACGGATTGGCCGGCGATACTGTGGCTCCAGCAAGCAACGCGCCGTAGTAACCGACTAGGAACCACGCACTGTTGGACAGGTGCAGGAGGACGACGTCGCCCTCGCGGACACCGGCGTCCCGGACACCCTGGGCAAACGCGGCGGCACGCTCGTGCAGTTGGGCGAAGGTGAGCTGCTCATCGCCATCGACGACAGCGGCCCGGTCGCCGTACAGCTTCGCCGCGGATGTGAACACCTCTCCGAGGGTCGACTCGGGGTACTCGAGCGAGGTCGGCATACCCTGCGGCCAGTACGCGTTCACAGCAGGTTCCTTCCATCAGCGGCTCTTCGATGTCGTCGGAGGCGACGACGGTGGTCTTACGGGTCTCAGTGGTCAACTTCCCAGCTCCTGAGGGGCCGAGGGACGGGGCGGCGACCGCGACGCAATCCCCTGTCGGTCGCGTCCCGGTACACCTGACTGCACCACTCACGGGCCCGGGCACACAAAGACCAGTGTGTGTACGGATCTATCGCCAAAACCTATGAGCGCAGCTCCGGGCCGTCCTGTCCGGGAGAGATCTACTGGAGGTGGCGTATCGTCCGACCATGGACCTGCGGCTCGTCTCCTACTTCGTTGCGGTGATCGACCACGGCGGCGTCACCAAAGCCGCGCAGGCGCTCTTCATCGCGCAACCGTCCCTGTCCCAGGCGATCCGCAGCCTGGAGCGCCAGCTCGGCGTCGAGTTGTTCGACCGGTCCGGCCGGCGGCTGACCCTGACGGCCGACGGCCAGTCGTTCTCCGGTCCTGCGCGGCAGATCCTGGCCGACGTCGAGCGCGCCAGGAGCAAGGTGCACGAGGTCAGGGACTTGGACACCGGACGCCTCAACATCGCTGTGCTGTCGACGCTGTCCGCCGATCCGCTCCCCGAACTGACCAGCAGGCTGCACCAGTCGCACCCGGGCATCCTGCTCTCCGTTCTCGATCCCGGCAGCTCATCCGGTGTCGCGAGCCGAGTCCGCAAGGGGGAGGCCGAGTTGGGCCTTACGGACCTGCCGGTGAAGAGCGACACGTTGCAGACCCGCGAACTCTGGGACCAGGAGATCGCCCTCGTCCTGCCGCCGGACCTGGCCGAGGGCCTTCCCGATCCCGTTCCGCTCGAAGCGCTCAAAGAGATCCCCTTGGTACTGGAGTCCTCGGGATCGGGGAGCCGAGCCTCGATCGACGAGGCCGTGGACCGAGCCATCGGCTACGTGGCCGTCGAATGCGCGCACAGGCAGGCGATCTGGGAGCTGGTCATGCACGGAGGCGGCGCGACCTTCCTGCCCCGGCAGATCGCGGAGAGCGAGCTCCGCAACGTGGTGGTGCGGTCGATGGTGCCGCAGATCCGACGGACGGTCGGCCTCGTGTTCCGCCCCGGGCCGCTCTCCCCCGCCGCCACGGCCTTCTTGACCGCTGCCGAGGCGATGCGCCAGGAGCGCTCGCCACACCCGACTTGACGGACGTAGAAGACCGGCATCCGACCGATTGACGCAGAACGCCCGCCCCATCCGTCCGCAGCCCACTCCGATCGAAGATCCGGGCACGACGGTGCAGTACCACCTCACGCACATCTACGCGAAGCTCGGCGTCCGCTCGCGCAGCGAACTGGCGGCGAGTTTCAGTGCACAGTGACCGCGCTGTCGTACGTCACGCACTGGTGACGCGTTTGGTGATGGCGGCGGCGGAGGCGCGCAGGTGGCTCCTGTCCCGCTCGGAAATACGATTCTGGTTCTGGTCTGCAGCTTCTCCGCGCAGGGCGCCGACGTGCACAGCGCCTGGGACGATCTGCCGATGCCACTGTCGATCGTCACCGCGTTGGCCCGAAACCTGATCAAGGTGCCCGCTGCCGTGCTGCGCAGCCACGTGGCCAAGGACGCAGAAGTCTTGGCGTTGCGGCACGAGAACGCGGTGCTGCGCCGCCAGATCGCCCGAATCCGCTACCTGCCTGCCGATCGGATCTGGCTCTCCGTCCTTTCCCGACTGGTCCCACGGGAACGCTGGCACCAAGCATTCGCAGTCACGCCGACCACGCTGCTGACCTGGCACCGCCAACTCATTGCGCAGAAGTGGACGTTCCCTCCGCACCATCACCCCGGGTAGGCCGTCCACCGCACGCACCATCAAGCAGCTGGTGGCCGCCAAGCTCCGGGCCCGCCCCACGACCGCGCACGTATCCGCCGATGCGGGGCAGACGGGCCGCCCGCAGAGCACCGCCTCGACGCCGCCCGGGGCGCTGCCATAGGAACGGGTGCCCCTGCGGCGCTAACCCAGCTGCCCGCCAGCAAGCAGCCGGGTTAGCGCTGCGTCCGTGTCATGCGGAGCGGTACACGGCCCCTGTCATCCGCGGGCGCGCTCACGCTGCCGGGCAGCATGGCGCAAGGAGTGCCAGGCGACCACCGCCCAGGCGGCGACGAGCAGGGCATACAGGACGACAGCGATCCAGACGAACAGCTGCGAGCCGGTACGGGCGGCGAGCGCGCTGGTGCCGGTGACGCAGGCACCGAGAGGGAAAATGAAGGACCACCAGGTGGGTGCGAAGGGCAGCCCTCTGCGGATTTCCCGTACGGTCAGCGCCGTAGCCAGCGCCAGCCACAGCAGGGAGAAGCCCCAGATCCCGAGCCCGCCCAGGAGCGCTAGGACCGCACTCCCGCGCGCGTACGGGGCGGGTAGCGCGCTCGGCGCCGCCGTGGCCAGCGTTCCCAGCGCCGTCACCGCCTGATCCAGCGCCCCCACACCGATCCACACCGTGGGCACCACCGCACCGCCGGGCGCGTCATGATGCACCAGGCGGCTGTAGACCATGGCCAGCACCAGCAGGACCGCGACCAGCCCGAGCCCGAGCATCGAGTAGCAGCCCAACACCAGTGCCAGCCGCACCTGCCCGGCCGGCGCCCGCGGGACGAGCAGCGCGCCCGTCGCGGCGGAGACCATCGGGGGAACCACCGGCAGCAGCCAGCCTCCGAACGCCGCGTCCGGCGTGAAACGGTGCCGCGTGATCATCAGATACGGAACCGCGCAGGCGGTGGCAAGACCCAGCACCGTACCTGCCGACCACAGCACCCAGTCCACATCCACCGCCGCACGCTCCCCGATCAGCCGCCGGCCGAGCAGCAGCGTCCCGGCCCCTACGGTGAGCAGCGCCATCGGCAGCGCCCCGAAGAACTGGGCCAGTACCGGATCACCGGCATGCGCCCGCAGCGTCCGCTGCCTGGTATAGCTGCCGGCGAGCACGATCAGCAGCAGCGCGGTCCCCGCCCAGACCACCGTGGCGGCCTCGCCGAGCCCGGGGAAACTGCGCGGCAGGGTGGCGGCTGCGACGGCGACGATTCCGCTGCCCATGACGGCCGCGAACCAGCCGGGACCGAGCCGACCCCGCTCCCTGCCGTTCGCCTCGTCCGGCTGGTCACGGGCATGCACGGACGATCTCGAGGCCGGGCCGACCTGGGACGGGACCGCTGGGCTGGTACTGGGGTGGGGTGTCACGGCGCGGAGTGCCTTCTCTTCTCGTGTCGGATTCGTCACCGCCTACGTTCAGCGGCGGTGACCGGCCGGACCGCACCCAGCAGCTCACGGGACGCGGCCGAGGCCGTCGGCCCGTTGGCGCCCTCGACGCTATGGCGGAGCACAGCTCCCGCCACAGAACAGCACGCGCCATGACGCCCTCACACCAGGACATCGAGCGCCGGCAGACCCGTTGCCGCGTGCCGGCCGGGTGCCCCGATGTCCCTGTCCGAGCATGTTGTGGCCGCATATGCGGCCATGACGAGACGGCAGGCGACCGCTGAAAGCGAGTGAGGGCGCCGAATCCCGACGCCTCGATCCATGCAATGGAACGCAGCATCGTGCCGCAGGGACGCGGACGACACTCAGTACGGGCGCGGGCGGGGCGTCGTCAGGCGGATGATGGTGTCTTCCGCTGTGGGCCCCAGTCCGTCTGTGGGCCCCAGTCCGTCTGTGGGCCCCAGCCCATCCGGGAGGCGCACGATGAAGGACAGGCCGTCAGGCAGAAAGCCGCTGCTGGTGACCGTGCTGGTCTTCCCTGGCGTACGGCTGCTCGACGTCACCGGCCCGATCGAGGTGTTCGCGACGGCCAACGAATTCGGCGGCCGTTACCGCGTGCGCACGGTCTCCCCGGACGGTGCCGACGTGGTTACCGCAGCCGGCACCGGACTGCGCGTCGACCTGGCTGCCGCGCAGGTGCAGGAGGCCAGCGATGTGGTCGTCATCCCCGGCGGCCCGGAGTGGCCCTCCCTCATCAAGGACGACGCCCTGCTGGACGCCATAAGGGCGCTCGACGCACGCGGCTGCCGCACCGCGTCCATCTGCACCGGAGCCTTCCTCCTCGCCGCGGCCGGGCTACTCGACGGACGCAGAGCGACCACTCACTGGCGCTTCGCCGACCAGCTAGCTTTGCGCTACCCGCAGGTGACCGTAGAGGCGGACGCCCTGTTCGTGCGTGACGGCCACATCATGACCTCCGCGGGCGTCAGCTCGGGCATCGATCTCTCGCTCGCCCTGGTCGAGGAGCACCTCGGCGCCGATGTCGCCCGTGCCGTGGCCAAGGACATGGTCGTGTTCATGCAGCGTCCGGGAGGCCAGTCGCAGTTCAGCGTCCGCACCCACACCCCGCGCGCGAGACAGGAGATGCTGCGCCGGGTCCTGGACGCGATCGCCGAGGACCCGTCCGCCCCACACACCCTTGCCACCATGGCGCGCCGGGCGGGTGTGAGTGCCCGCCACATGACACGCCTGTTCCACGACGAGATGACCACGACCCCGGCCCGCTACGTCGAGCAGGTTCGCATGGAAGCCGCCCAGGCGATTCTGGAAGACAGCGACGACCCCATGGCCACGGTGGCCCGGCGCACCGGCTTCGGGTCGGCGGAGTCGCTGCGCCGGGCCTTCACGCGCAACCTCGGCATCACGCCGGGGGCCTACCGGGCACGCTTCCGTACCACGCCACCGCAGGTGACGGCAAGCGGGCCTGACACCCTGGAGGTATCCGGCGAGCACAGGCAATCGCCGTAATCCGACAGGCCGGCCGTGCCGGATGAGGCCAATCAGGCCTCCTCGACAGTCCGCCCCGGCATCGGCTCTGCGAGCGCGGCCCGCCACGCGGGCATGCCGAAAGGACCGGCGAAGTACTGCGTCTCGTGTACGACCTGCCGGTCGGCGAATTCCATGACGCTCACCGAGTACGAAGGCGAACCGTCGTAGGCGATGACGCATTCGCTCACCCATACATTCGCGTGGCCGGTGATGCGAAGGATGGTGAAGTGCCGGTCTGCCGGGTGCCCGCCGCGTTGCGCCGCGATCGTCTCGCGGCCCCGGAAACGCTCGCCCGACTGCGGATAGTCCAGCATCGCGTCCGCAGCGTAGATCGCATGCTCGGCCTCGATGTCTCCTCGTTCCGAAGCCCGCCAATGCTCCTCGATCGCGGCCCTGATCTGGGACTCGGCATCCATGGCACCGCCCCTTCCCTAGCAGTCTCAGCCTAGATACCTCCGACCGCAGCCGCCCAGACGCCTTCCGCGGACGACCTACCGGTCACGAGCGCGAGCATCCAGGACCGCGACGCCAGCATGCCGCTGCTGGAACAACTCCGCCAACTCCACCACAAGATCACACTCTCGTGGGCCAACGGCGGCGATTCCGGCCGACTCGTCGGCTTCGCCCGCGAAAACCTCGCCCTGGCCCTGACCATCGTCAAACGACCCGACGAGACGCGCTGCTCGCGTGCGACTTCTTCGAGACCCGCACCCTCACCCGGGCGCGTCTGCATGTCTTCGCCGTCATCGAGCACGCCACCGGGCGCATCCGGATCCTCGGTGCCACCGCACACCCCACCGCGGACTGGGTGGTGCAGCTCGCGCGCAACCTCATCATGGGCTTGGAGGACGTGGGCAGCAAGGCCAGGTTCCTCATACGAGACCGGGACTCCAAGTTCACCGACACGTTCGACGCCGTGCTGGCCGATGCGGGGCTGCAGGTCGTCACCAGCGGTATCCAGATGCCGCGGATGAACTCGATCACGGAGCGCTGGATACAGACCTGTCGTCGGGAATTGCTGGACCACACGCTGGTTTGGAACCACAGCCATCTCCTGCACGTGCTCCGCGAGTTCGAGTCGTACTACAACGGGCATCGGCCACACCGGGCCCTAAGTGTGTTGTTCTGACACGTTGGTGACGCGGCTGGCTGGGGTGTGGCCGCTGATTCCGGTGTGGGGTCGGTGGTAGTTGTACCAGTCGAGCCAGTCGCCAAACGCTGCCTGGCGTTCAGCATCGGTGGTGTAGGGCCGCTGGTAGGCCCATTCTTCGAGCAGGGTGCGGTGGAAGCGCTCGACCTTGCCGTTGGTCTGCGGCCGCCAGGGCCGGGTCCAGCGCGGCTGGATGCCCAGCTGCCGGCAGGTCTCGCGCCAGGTGGTCTTGCTGTAGGCCCAGGCGTTGTCGGTCAGCACGCGTTCGATGGTGATGCCGTGGTCGGCGAACCAGGCGGTGGCCCGCTGGAGGAAGCCGGCGCAGGTCATGGCGGTCTCGTCGGGCAGGTCTTCGGTGTAGGCGAGGCGGGAGTGGTCGTCCAACGCCGTGTGCAGATAGGCCAGTCCGGCGCGGTCGCGGTTCTTGCGGCCTGCGGCCCGGCCCAGCATCTTGTGGCCACCGCCGTTGGGGATGCGGCCGAGTTTTTTGACGTCGATATGGAGCAGTTCGCCGGGCCGGCTGCGTTCGTAGCGGCGGATGGGCCGGCCGGTGGCCCGGTCCAGCGTGGCCAGCGGGGGCAGGCGGTGGTCACGCAGGATGCGGTGAACGGTCGAGGCGGCGACGCCACTGCGGACCGCGATCCGCTGGGGGCCGATCCGGTGTTCCTGGCGTAGCCGCACGACCAGTTCCTCGACGTCGGCGGGGGTCTTGTGCGGGCAGTGGTGCGGGCGGCTGGAGCGGTCGTTCATGCCCGCCCAGCCCCGTTGCCGGTAGCGGTCGGCCCAGCGTTTGGCGGTGGTGTGACTGACCTGGAACCGCTCCGCGGCCCGCCGCAGCGGCCAGCCGTCCTCAACGATGCACCAGGCCAGGCGCAGCCTGCCGGTGGGAGTCAGAGGAGCGTTACGGTGGCACATGAGGGCCTCCTGCACTCGGCGGTAGATGTCGCAATCACCACCGAAACCAGAAGGCCCTCACCCACGCAAGACCACCCTGCCGTCACCAACGTGCCCGAACAGAACACCTAAGGCTTGTCCCCCAAAAGCCGGCACCCATCGACCACGTCCTGCACTGGTCACACTGGCGACAGCGACGACAACACCAAGCCTGCACCAGCCACCAACGCGGACACTCACTACCCGAAACTGAGTCCCCATCACACAGAAGACCGATCATTGGTCGAGCCAGATGAGGGTGTCGGCGAGGGCGATGGCGGTGAGGTCGCGGTGCCCGGCGGACCAGGGCCCGGTCAGGTGGCGGGCAGCGGTCGGTTCCCATGCGGGTGCAGGCGGTCGGTGAGGAAGGCAAGTATCTCGTCGCGGGCCCGGACGGTGGGGTGGCCGGCCTCGTCGACGAGATGGGCGGTGACGACGCTGTGCGGGGTGCCGACATGATCGGCGAAGAAGGGCGGCGGAGCCGGGTTGGCGGCGCTGTCCGGGAGGACACGCCCGTCGAAGGCGTCGCCCAGTAGCGATCGGTAGGCGGCGAAGCGCTGCCCCGTGCACCAGCGATCGCCCTCGAAGCGGTAGGCGAGGACGGTGAGTCCGTCGCGGTCGAGCCGGTCGCGCACCGCGCGCGCGTCCGCCGCGTCGAGTTCGAGTCCGCCGGGGTCGTCGAGCGGCAGCGACGGGTGGTTGACCACCGGGGCGATCACCGCCGGCTCCAGGGCCATGGTGAGGGCGAAATTGCCGGTGAAGCACAGGCCGATCGCACCCACCCCTGGCCCACCGCACGCGGTGTGGGCCTGGCGCGCCAGGCCGCGTAGCCAGACCGTCACCGGGCTGGTGCCGCCCCCGGCGAAGGCGCGGAATTCGGCGCTGACACAAGCGCGGCGGACGACCTCCCGGCCGCCCTCGACCGTGGGGAAGGCGCCATCCGTCCCGAACAGGGAGGGCACATGGACGGTGAAGCCCGCGTCCCGCACCCAGCGCGCGAGCCGCAAGACGTCGGGACTGATGCCCGGCATCTCCGGCAGCACCACGACCGCAGGCCCGACCCCGGCTACGTACACCGTCTTCTCCACCCCCTCCACGGCCACGCTGCGGCGGGTGAAGTCGGTGATCGGATCGTCGAAGCTCATGGGGCCAGCCTGGCCCCGGAGCCGGCCGCCGGGTGAGGAGCGGGATCGCCAAGGACAGGGGTAATCTCGCCACACGCGAGGAAGGCGAGCGGTACGCGGTCGGCGACACGGGGCCAGGGAAACCAGGGGGTACGGGAGGAGCGATGGCCGAGGCGACGCGGCAGGCAAAGGAGCGTGCGGGTCCGGGCGCCGGGCCGGATGCGCTGCGGGTCGGGGTCCTGGCGTACCCGGACTGCTTCGCGTCCGAAGTGTTCGGCGTCCCCGACCTGATGACGATGGCCGGGCACGTCGCCGGACCGGACGCGCCCGGCTACCGGGTGTCGGTCATCTCGCCCCGCCGCCGGGTCACCGCCTCGGGCGGCGCGAGGCTGGACGTGCGTCCCGTGCGCGAGGTCGACGTCCTCGTGGTCCCCGGCTTCGAACTGCGCCCGGACACGGACCTCGACGCGCGGCTCGCCCGGCTCGCCCCCGAGATCGCGGCGATCCGCGCGCAGGCCGCCGCCGGCACCGCCGTCGTCTCCCTCTGCGTCGGCGCGTTCCTGCTCGCCGAGGCTGGGCTCCTCGACCGGCGCCGGGCCACCACCTCCTGGCTGCACGCCGGCGAACTGGCCAGGCGCTGCCCGGACGCCGACGTGCGGCCCGAGCACCTGGTCGTCACAGACACGGGGGTGACGACCACGGCCGCCTTCAGCGCCATGTACGACTTCGCGCTGGACCTGATCCGCCGACACAACGGCGCCCGGGTGGCCCGCAACACCGCACGGTTGGCGCTGGTCGACGACGCGCGGACTTCCCAGACCCCGTACGTCGACCCCCGACTCCTCCCGCAGCCCGGCGGGGAGTTCTCCCAGCGCGTCATGCGGCGGCTCGACCAGAACCTCGCCGAGCGGTACGACCTCGCCACGCTCGCGGACGCCTTCCGGGTCAGCACCCGCACGCTGCTGCGCCGCTTCTCCGAAGAGGCCGGACGCAGCCCGCTGGCCCATCTGCAGGCTTCCCGGGTCCGCCGCGCCCGCCATCTGCTGGAGACCACCGACCGCACCGTCGCCGCCGTCGCCGCGGCCGTCGGCTACCAGGACCCTGGTACCTTCGCCGCCCTCTTCGCCCGCCACACCGGCCACCGCCCGAGCGCGTACCGCGCCGCCTTCCGCCGCACGGCCCAGGCGTCCGCCCAGGACGGCGGCGCCTAGGTTCTGCCTCTTGGTCAGCGTTGTGCCCAGATGAGGATGCTGGCGAGGTGGAGTGCGGCCTGGTAGGCGATCGCGAGCTTGTCGCATCGCATGGCCAGGCCGCGCCACTGCTTGAGGCGGTTGATGCAGCGTTCGACGGTGTTCCGCTGCTTGTAGGCCTCGCGGTCGAAGCCGGGTGGGCGGCCGCCTTGGCGGCCTCGCCGGAGTCGGCGTCCGATCTGGTCGGACGGCTGCGGGATGACCGCGTGGATTCCCCGGCGCCGAAGATGCGCCCGGATAGCACGCGAGGAGTAGGCACGGTCGGCCAGAACAGCGTTGGGCCTGGTCCGAGGCCTGCCCAGGCCCGCTCGGGGCACGCGGATGCGGGCCATCACCGTCTCGAAGGCCGGCGCGTCACCGGCCTGGCCTGCGGTGACGGTGAAGGCCAGAGGCCGGGCCCGGCCGTCGGCTGCCAGGTGGACCTTGGTGCTCAGGCCTCCGCGGGAGCGTCCGAGCGCGTGATCAGCCGGCTCGTCTCGTCCTGCTGCCCCCTTTTGAGCCCCCCGGCGGAGTGCTGGTGGGCCCGGACGACGGTGGAGTCCACCGACACTGCGTGTGCCGATAAATCATCCGGCCAGGTCAGGACTTGATCGTCGATGACAAGTCCCTCAGCTGCAGAGCTGGCCGCGCCCATGTTGTTTCACGTGGACAGCGGGCGGCATCATGATCTGTCGTGCTGCTGCGCCCGGCCTACCTCGCCGTGACCAACACCTTCGCGCTCCTACGGCTGCTGCCGATGAGCGACCGGGACAAGGACATCGAGATCCTCACGCTGCGGCACCAGCTGCTGGTCCTTCAGCGCCAAGTAGGCAAGCCCGCGTTCACCGACACTCGCGAGCCTTCTCCATCACCTCCCAAGGGACCAGCTGCGGCACCTCCTGCTGCTGGTACGCCCCGACACGATCTTGCGGTGGCACCGCGACCTGCTCAAACGGCGCCATGCCGCGACCTGCGTGCCGAGGCGACGCGGACGCCCGCCCACCGTTCGCTCGATCCGCACCCTGGTCCTGCGCCTCGCCCGCGAGAACAGTTCCTGGGGGTATCGGCGCATCCACGGTGAGCTGGCGGCGCTGGGCATCAAGGTCGCCGCCTCCACCGTCTGGGAAATCCTCAAGGAGCACGGTATTCCGCCCGCCCCCGAACGCCAGAGCACCACCTGGGCCGCCTTCCTGCGCAACCAGGCGGACGCGCTGGTGGCGTGCGACTTCTTCGAGACCCGCACCCTGACCGGGGCACGCCTGTACGTCTTCGCCGTCATCGAGCACGCCACCAGGCGCATCCGGATCCTGGGCGCCTCCGCGCACCCCACCGCGGACTGGGGGGTGCAGCTCGGACGCAATCTCCTCATGGATCTGGAGGACGCGAGCAGCCGGGCCCGATTCCTGATCCGCGACCGCGACTCGAAGTTCACGGCCGCCTTCGACGCCCTGCTGGCCGACGCCGGACTGGATCCGCATCCCGGTCCGCACAGCCCATGCCGGCCCGCATCGCACGCGGACCGGAGCCTGCTGTTCTCCAGAAGGCGAGTAGGACCTTGCCTGCCCAACTAGGCGGTCGCAGCCAGTGGCGGAGGCGACCTTGATTCCCAGTGCTCCTACTGAACCGGCTGCTGGACCGGGCCGGATGACGAGCAGCAATTCGCCCGCAGGGTCGGGGACTGGCACGGTGGCTGAACCCCCGTTTCCAGTCCCCGCCGCTGCACAACGGCCGCGACCCATCGGCTTCCCGCTCGCCCTACTGCGCGTGTGCCTTCTCGACGTGCGCCACCTCCGCGGCATACGCGCGCGGGGGCTCCCGCGGCGAGTTGCGGATGAATCGTGAGACATCGCCGCCGACGCCCGCCGTGACCGGCGGGACGACGATAGCGGACTCGCACGGCCGCCCAGGGGAGAGCAGCCCGGCGGCCGACAGCCGGCGGCATCATCCATACGTTGGCGGCCAAGCCGGCGAGCAGCCGGCAGTTGGGCCACACCGTGACCGCCCGAGTCAGGAACGTGTGTCGGACCAACGCGGTCGGCCGGTCACCCGCCGGGAACCTGCAAGGCGGTGCAGGTGAGACGCCCCAAGGGCCCTATGGTCACCGCTCTTTGGCAGCTCCGAGAAAGCGATCACGCACTCGGGCCGCCAACTCGTTGTTCTTGAGAGCCCGTTCACGCGATTCGACCGCTCGGCGCTCGAACCATTCCCGTCGCTGCGCGGTGAACTCGGTCATACGCGCGTCCCTCTGCTCGTACATCACCTGGCGGCGTGAGTCGAGGCGGGAGCGGTCCACGACGGGGAGGTCCTTCATCGAGGGTCCTTCCGCGCGGCGGGGCAGGCGCTCTTCGGCGGGGAGGATGTCGAAGCGGGGCGAGGGCAGGGTCTGGTACCAGTAGGCGGTCGTGGACCAGTCGTCGGCGAGGTGGTTGGCGTGGCCGTGTTCCATGGTGACCTTGATGCGCTCGTTGAAGCGGACCGGGTCGGCGAGGTGGAAGCGGTAGTGGACCTGGAGGCCGGGCACGTCCTCTTCGTGGATGATGGTGCCCTGGAAGGGGTAGTTGATCTTCTGCATCCCCCAGCCGTGGCTGAAGTAGTCCTCTCCGCCGGTGCCGTGCATGGACGGCGGCCAGCTGGTGGTGCCGTCGGCGTTGAAGTCCTCGTCGATCCAGATCATGTCGTCGCCCTCGCCCCACCAGGTCTCGGTGAAGTGGTTGACGGTCTGGACGCAGCCGATGAAGTTGCCGGCGCCCTCGGTCTCCAGGATGACGTAGTTGTCGTGGCCGTCGAGGTTGGGGACCTGGGTTTCGAGGCTGTTGACCTGGAGGTCGGGGCCCCAGCCGTCGCAGGGGTTGTTGCGGCGCCACTGGGCGTGGAAGTAGAGCGTGTCCTCGGGCAGGTCCTCGGCGAACAGTTCGTAGTCGATGTAGAAGTACTGCATGTACGGGTGGTCGCCCTGGTTCTCGACCTCGATGCGGGCGCGCCGGTTGAACGGCATGGGCAGGAAGCAGTTGAAGGCGGCGGGGCCGCCGTACTTCTTCTCCGAGTCGTCCTTGACCGAGACCGTGAACGGCATGGACTGGAAGGCAGCCGGCATGGAGTTGCCGACGCCGAAGAAGTCGCCGAGCGGGGCGACGACGCTGGGCTGCTCCTGGTCGTCCCAGTACATCTTGATCAGGACGTTGCGGTAGAAGTCCGGGTCGTTGACTTCCCAGTTGTAGCCCAGCGCGTTGTTGAACTCGACCATGGCGGTGCCGGCTTCACGGGCGTCGAAGAGGCCGGGGCCGAGCACGACGCGGCAGCCCTGCACGAACCACAGGTGGGTGATGGCGCCGGGGCCTTCGAGGTCGGCGAGGACGGCTGTCTCGCCGGGCATCACCGTGAACGCGTCCTCGTTGAGGCCGGAGTGATCCCAGCTGGCCACGCGGGCGGAGCGGGCGCGGCGGCGCTGGGCCGCGCGGCCGAGCAGATCGTCACCGAGAGAGAAGGAGGGGGTGGGCATGGTGCAGGGCCTTTCAGGTGCGTAAGCAGCGTGCGGGTACCGGGAGTTGGGGTCAGCCCTTGAGACCGGAAGCCTTGACGGACTCGACGATCTGGCGTTGGAGGACGAGGAAGAGAAGCAGGGTAGGGACGGCCGCGACGAGTGAACCGGCCATGATCAGGCTCCAGTCGCCGCCGTACTGGTTCTGGAACTGGGACATGCCGACCTGGACCACCCACAGGTCGGAGTCCTTGGCCACGGTCAGCGGCCACAGGAAGCTGTTCCAGGTGGACAGGAAGGTCGTCACGGCGAGCGCGGCCAGCATGGAGCGGCTCAGGGGCAGCACGATGGTGACGAAGCGCCGCAGGTAGCCGCAGCCGTCGAGGTCTGCGGCCTCCTCCAGCTCGCGGGGGAACTGAAGGTAGAACTGCCTCATCAGGAAGATCGGAAACGCGGTGAAGGCGACCGGCAGGATCAGGCCCGCGTAGCTGTTCACCAGGCCCACCTTGGCCACGACCATGAACAGCGGCACCAGGATGACCGGCATCGCCACCATCAGTGTGGAGAAGATCACCGCGAACAGCGGCTCGCGGCCGCGGAACTTCAGCCGGGCCAGCGCGTACGCAGCCATGGAGCCGAAGAAGACCAGCAGCAGCGTCACGATCACGGACGTGAGCAGGGAGTTGAAGAGGTACTTCGCGTACGGGATGCGGGTGAAGACCTCGGTGATGTTGTGGAACGTCGGGTGTTGGGGGATGAGTGAGGCGCCGCGCGCGTCCTCGGTGCTCTTGAACGCTCCGGAGACCATCCACAACAGCGGGAAGAGCTGGACGAGGGCGAGGACGGTCGCCAGCGCGAGCCGGACGGCCTTGCCAACGTCCAATCGCCCGCCGCTGCACGGGAGTTCAGCTGTCGTGCTCAAAGCGGCCTCCTCGGGTGACGCGGAAGGCGACGGCCGTCATGGCGAGGAGCGCGAGTGCGTAGACGGTGGCCATGGCCGATGCGTAGCCGACGTTGTTGAACTTGAACGCCTGTTGGTAGATGTAGAAGACGCCCATGCTGGTGGAGTTGGCGGGGCCTCCCTGCGTCATGACATAGATCAGGTCGAACGCCTGCAGTCCCGCGAGGCCCGCGATCGAGGCGAGCACGAGGACGAAAAAGGTGGTGGGGCGCAGCATCGGCAGGATGACGCTCCACAGGGTGCGCCAGGGCCCCGCCCCGTCCATGCGGGCGGCTTCGAGGATCTCGCTGGGGATCTCCTGGAGACCGCCGAGCAGGATGATCATGTAGAAGCCGACGAAGAACCAGATGCTGATCACGGCCATACACCACAGGGCCCAGTCGGGATCGCCCAGGAAGGACGGAGGGTCGTCGACCCCGAGCCAGGTCAGGGCTTGGGTGAGGATGCCGGTGGAGTCGGCCAGGATGTACTTCCAGACCAGGCCGACCACGACGAGGCTCACGGCGTACGGCGCGAAGAACGCGGTGCGGAAGAAGGCCCGGGCCGGCAGTTTTCCGTTGACGAGCAGCGCCATCACCAGGGCGACGATGTAGACGCCGGGCACGAACACCACCACGTACAGGACGGTGGTGCGCAGGCTGCTCCAGAACAGCGGGTCCGAGAGGGCCCGTTGGTAGTTCTCCAGGCCGATGAAGCGCAGGTTGCCGAAGCCGTCGGCGTCGGTGAAGCCGAAGACCAGGGCGAGCGCCATCGGGACGAGGACAAACAGGGCGATGCCGAGGGTGGCCGGGGTGACGAAGAGCCACCCGGCGATCTCCTCCCGGCGGGCCCGAAGGCCGGGACGGTTTCGGTTCTCGGCGGCCGGCGGAGCGGTCCGGCGGGTGGCTGTGCCGCTCAGGCGGGGGATGTCGGTGATGTCGGCCATGTCAGGATCCCATCGGTGCGCCGCGGTAACCGGTCAGGGCCGAGTCGATCTGGTCGCTGGCCCGGCCCGCGGCGGTGCGCGGGTCGGTGCCGGAGAGCATCACGGCCTGCAGGGCGTCCATCACCGCCTTGGCGACCTCGGGCGGGAAGCGCGGCTCGCCCCGGCCCAGCGGGGTGGTGGCGCTGCCGGGGTCGCTCTTGGGCAGGCCCACGACGTCGTACGCCGCGAACTTCATCACCTTGTCGTCGGCGAGCCGGCCGTCGGAGATCGCCTGTTCCATCACCGAACGGCGGGCAGGCAGTGTCTTCTTGGCGTCGAAGGCCCAGTCGACCATCCGGGAACGGCTGTCCGATCCGGCGACCGCCCAGACCGCGAACTGTGCGGCGAGCTTGGCCCGCGGGCTCTTCTTGTTGACGCAGATCGCCCAACCACCCATGCAGGTAAGGGGCTTGGCACCAGGCTCCGGTACCGGGAGTGGGAACATGCCGTACCGGAAGCCCTTGGCGCCCTCGTCGAGGAAGGCGCTGCCGGGGATCGTCATCTGCTGCATCGCCGTGTAGCCGGAGGCCAGGTTGGCGACCAGGTCGCCGCCCCCGCCGCCCTGTGTGGTGCGGGGTGCCACACCCTCGCGTACGGCGTCGTGCCACAGCCGCAGGGCCTTGACCGCGGCCGTCGAGTCGAACGCGGAGCGGGTGCCCTCGGTGACCTCGCCGCCGGCCTGCCACAGGAACGGGTACCAGCAGAAGACCTGGTAGACGTTCGGGTTGGTCTCCAGCATCAGCCCGTACTGGCGCCGGGTGCGCAACTTGTCGGCCACTGACAGGAGTTGGTCCCAGGTCGTGGGCAGGTCACCCTCCGACAGGCCCGCCTTCTCGAAGGCATCCACGCCGTAGAACATGGCGAGCGGTTCGTTCTCCATCGGCAGCGCGTACACGCGGCCGTCCACCGTACGGGTGGACAGGGCCGAGGCGTAGAAGTCGTTGGCCTGATCACCGAGTTCGTCAGTGAGGTCGTACAGGACCCCACCGTCGTAGTACCGCAGGAAATCGCCGGGGCTGATGATGAAGAGGTCTGGCGCCTGGTCCGCGGAGAACGCCGCCTGCAACTGGGTGCCCTCGGTGTACTGCGACACCGGAATGTAGGTGAGGTCGAGGTCGGTGCCGCTCTGCCGCTGCCAGTCCTTGAGCAGCTTCGCGAACCACTGGTTCTGCTTGCCGACGGCGTAGCCGCCGCCCGACTGGGGTGCGTACCACTGCCAGAAGTCGAGGGGGCCGGTGGTCGCGGAGGCCGGGTCGGAGCAGGCGGCGAGGGCCGGTGCCAGGGCGCCCGCGCCGGTGAGTGCGGCGCCGGTGCGCAGGACCGACCGTCGGCTGGTCGGCAGGGTGCGGCCCGGTGAGACGTGAGGTCGATGGGGGTGATGCATGGGGTCTCCCTCCGCGCGGCGACTGCCCGTCCCAGGCAGCCGGCCGCGGTAGGAACGCCGTCCGGAGCAGGTCAGGACTGGGCGGTGAGGGCGGCTTCCAGCCGCGCACGGGTGGGTGGCTGGGCGCCCGCCTGCTGACAGGCGAGTGCTCCGGCGGTGACGGCCTGGCGGAGCACGCTCGCCAGACCGTTCTCGTCCGTGGGCAGGACCACGGTGTACGTTCCGTTCGGCTGCGGCTGCAACAGCGCCGCGAGCAGGGCTGCTTGGAAGGAGTCGCCGGCTCCGATGGTGTCGACGACGTCCACGGCGGGCGCGGGGCATCTGGCCTCGGCGCCGTCGATGACGCCGTAGGCTCCGGCGCTGCCGGAGGTGACCACGACCAGGCGGGGTCCGCGCTTCAGCAGTGCCCGCGCGGCCTCTTCGGGAGTCGACTCGGGGTAGAGCCAGGTGAGGTCCTCGTCGCTGGCCTTGAGCACGTCGGCGTCGCCCACCATGGCGTGTACGGCGCAGAGGTAGGTGTCTCGGTCGGGCTGGGCCGAAGGGCGGACGTTGAGGTCCACGGCCACGGCGCCGCCGGGGCGGCTGCGGACGGTGCGTGCGGCTTCCCGGACCTGAAAGGCGCCGGGTTCTACGACGATGGCGAGGGACCCGGTGTGCAGGAGTGTCACCTCCGGCGGTATGTCGAAGCGGATCGGGTCCCAGGCCGCCAGGAAGTCGTACGTCGCCGCGCCCGATTCCTTGTCCACGTAGGCGAGTGCCAGGGTGGTGCGGCCCGAGGCGGTGGCGGCCCGGTCGATGGGGAGGCCGGTGGCGGCGAGGTGGGCCTCGACGAGTTCGCCGGGCACGTCGTCGCCCCAGGTGGTCGCGAGCCGTACGGGGCGTTCGAGGCGGTGCAGTCCGACGGCGACGTTGGCGGGGCTGCCGCCGGCCAGCGGCACGATGGCCTCCGCGCCCGCGCGCCACACCAGGTCGACGAGCACCTCGCCGATGACGAGTGCGGTCATGGCCTCACCTCCGTCGCGATCTCCAGGTCACTGCCCAGGTCCGTCTCTATCTCCGGGTTCGGCCGCTTGTCCTCGACGGCGGGTGCGTCGATGTCCCAGGCGTCGACCGCGTAGGACTCGGTACCGGTCGTGGCGAGCCGCCACGGTCCGTCGCCGCCCACCGGGTAGAACCGGACGGTCAGCGCCTGCCCGTCCGAGGTGAAGACCTCGGCCACCGAGCGGTCGATCAGGATGCGCAGCTCCACGGTCCCGCGAGCGGCCGGAAGGCGCCAACTTCCCCTCTTTGCACGGGAGTCGATCGAGGCACGCGAGCGGTCGACGACCACGTCGCCGGTCGCCGGATCCCGTCGTACGTCCAGGAACTCGTCGCCGTCGGCGGAGGTGAGCAGCCGCAGCCCGCAGTCCGCGCCAAGGCGCGCCGCCAGGTCGGCGCTGCGGCCGATCTCGCCGAGCGGGGCCGCGCCGGCGCCCTCCGCGTGCACCCGGTGCGCGGCACGCATGCCCTCGATCTCGGCGGCCGGACGCTGACGGACCGTTCCGGCCTCGTTGAGGCTCAGCTCGCGCGGCACGCTAAGCATGCCGGCCCAGCCGGCCTCGTCGGTCCAGTCGCTGGGCGCGCCGACCCGTTCCTCGTCGCGCGCCTCCCAGATCCAGGCCCACATCAGCATGCGACCGTCGGGAGCGGGCAGCAGGGCCGGGGCGTAGAAGTCGGGGCCGTGATCGAGACGCTGCGGGGCACCGGCGACGAACGCGCCGTCCTGCTCGTGGCCCGGCCAGGCCGCCGTGCACAGCGCGCCCTCGTCCGGGTCCCAGGCGCTGACCAGGACCGCGCCGCGCCCGTCGCCCAAGGGCGCGTACTGCGCGCACTCCCAGCCTTCCTCAGTGTCCCGGCCGCCGGGCAGCGGCTCGGGCGACCGGGCCAGGAAGAACCCGTCGTACGTCCAGTGCTCCAAGTCCTGCGACTCGTACTGCAGGGCCGCGCCCCGGCCATCGTCCAGGGCGGCGCCGACGAGCATCCGCCACCGCTCCCCGTCCCGCCACACGTAGGGGTCGCGGAACATGGTCGTGCCGGCGGGCGGCTCGGCGATCAGCAGGCCGTCGCGCTTGGCGAACGTGCTGCCGCCGTCGCCGGAGCGGGCCGCGGTGACCGGCTGGTACCAGCGATCGTCGCGC
This sequence comes from Streptomyces sp. NBC_00009, assembly GCF_045040855.1. Classification (NCBI taxonomy): domain Bacteria; kingdom Bacillati; phylum Actinomycetota; class Actinomycetes; order Kitasatosporales; family Streptomycetaceae; genus Streptomyces; species Streptomyces sp. NBC_00009. Next base: position 7,359,315 of record NZ_CP108312.1, on the reverse strand, counting down.
TTGGCCGAGTAGAACGCGATCAGGTCGCCGTCCAGTCCGGTGACGGCGTTGCCGGACCAGACGCCGTCCGCGTCCGCGCCGCCCGGCGTGGGTGAAAGCGCGATCGGCAGCAGCTCCCAGTGCACGAGGTCGGCGGAGCGGAAGTGACCCCAGTGCATGGCTGCGTGACGGGCGCTGTGCGGGTTGTACTGGAAGAACACGTGATAGTGGCCGTCGTGGAAAACGAGGCCGTTGGGGTCGTTGACCCAGTTGCTCGGCGGGCGCAGATGGAATGCGGGGAAATGAGGGTCCCGCGCGGGTGAGGACACGTCACGGTGCCTTTCGTACGTGGGCGGTCGGCGCGGGTCAGTTCTCGCTGCTGGTACGGGAGTTGTATGCGTCGTAGCGGCGGCGTAGGTCGGCGGAGTGGCGGGCGTTCGCCTGCGACTCCGCCAGCGAACGCTCGCCGCGCTGCCGGGTGCGCTCGGCGAGGCGCTCCTGGTAACGCTGCCAGCGCACCTCGTACGCTGCGCGCATCTCGACAATCTCCTCGGCGGTCGTCCCGTGACGCGGCGACGGCTCGGGGCGCGGGTGAGCCGCCGGGCGCACCGGGAGCCGGTCGGCCAGCGGCAGGATGGAAGCCGGCGGGGACGGCAGTGTCTGGTACCAGTACGCGGTGGAGGCCCAGTCGTCGGACAGGTGGTTGCCGTGGCCGTGCTCGATGGAGACCTTGATGCGCTCCTCGAAACGGACCGGATCGACCACGTGCTGGCGGTAGTTGACCGCGTAGCCCGGCACGTCGCCCTCGTGGATGATCGCGCCGTGGTAGAGGTATGCGTTCTTCTGCATCCCCCAGGCGTGGTTGAAGTAGTCCTCGGTGCCGGTGCCGTGCAGGGAGGGCGGGAAGACGGTGCTGCCGTCTTCGCGGAAGTCGTCGTCGATCCAGATCATGTCGTTGCCCTCGCCCCACCAACTGCCCTGCCGGTGGAAGACGGAGAGGTTGCAGCCGACGTAGTGACCCGTGCCCTCGACGTCGAGCACGACGTAGTTGTCCTCGCCGGTGTCGTCAACGATGTTGACCTCGGGGCTGTTGGTCTGCAGGTCAGGTGCCCAGCCGTTGCACGGGTTGCTGCGGTTCCACTTCGCGTGGAAGTAGAGGGTGTCCGCCGGGAGTTGCTCGGGGTAGAGCTCGTAGTCGACGTAGAAGTACTGCTGGAGCGGCAGGTCGTTCTCGTTGACGATCTCGATCTTCGCGCGCTTGTTGAACGGCATCGGCGCCCAGCAGTTCAGTGCCGCGCTGCCGCCGAAGATCAGTGACTCCTCGGGCTTGGCGGAGACGGTGAACAGGGCCGACTCATAGCTGTTGGGCATGGAGTGGCCGACGCCGAAGTAGTCGCCGAGCGGCACCAGAACGGCGGGCTGCTCCTCGTCGTCCCAGGTGATGCGGAGCAGGACCTTGCGGTAGTAGTCCGGGTCCGGTTCCTCCCAGTTCACGCCGAGCGCGTTGTGGATCTCCATGACCGGCGCGACGGTGTCGGCCTCCAGCGGGTCGATGAGGCCGGGGCCGAAGGTCTGGCGGCAGAACTGGGTCATCCAGATGTGGGTGATCCGGCCGGGGCCCTCGATGTCGGCCAGGAGTCGGGTGGAGTGCGCGGGTGTCGTCCAGTAGTCCTGGTTGCGGCCGCGCTGGTCCCAGCTGGAGACGCGTACGGTGCGCGCCTTCTTGGTCTGGGTGAGGTGGTCGAGGGACGGCATAGACTGTGCCTTTCGGTGATGCTGTCACTGAATTCCGGTGGTGGGGGACTGGACCTCCCCCGCCACCGCCTTGTTCTTCTGGCTGTACGTACGTCAGGACGCGCAGCCGCACGACGTGCGGTAGACGATGCGGGGCTTGAGACGAATGACCTCGCTCCCCCACGCCTCCCCGTCACCCGGCTTCTGCGTGATCCGCTTCTGCAGCAGACGCATCGCGGTGACCCCGATCTCGAAGGCCGGCTGCTCGACGGTCGTCAGGCGCGGCTCGAACAGGTCGGCGTGCGGGAATCCGTCGAACACGGCGATCTTGAGGTCGTCGGGGATGCGCAGGCCGAGCCGGGACGCCGCCTCCAGGACCCCGATCGCCGTCTCGGTGCTGGAGCACACCACCGCGTCGGGCGGCACGAGCGGACCCCTGTCGCCGAGCATGTCGAGCGCGGCGGCACACGTCTCCTGCGACAACCCGGAGCCGGTGATGACATGGCCCGGGTGCACCGTGAATCCGGCCTCCTTCACGGCTTGGGCGTAGCCGAGGTACCGCTCGGAGATCGTGGACACGTTGAGGTTGCCCGCGGCCAGGGCGATCGCACGGCAGCCGTGGCCGACGAGATGCGCAACCAACTCCCGTACCGGCGCGAGGTTTTCCACGCCGACCTGGTCACCGGAATCGCCGCTGCCGACGCGGTCCATCAGCACGACGGGGGTGCCCGAGTTCCGGATCGCGTCGATCGCCTCGCCCGACGAGCCGGCGGACGGGGCCACGATCAGTCCGTCTACCCGGCGCGCGCTGAGTGCTTCCAGCGTCCGGGCCTCCTGCTCCGGGTCCTCGCCGGAGTTGGCGAGGAGCAGGGTGTACCCCGCCTTCGTGGCCTCGGCCTCGACTCCGCGCACCATGTCCGCGAAGGCCGGCTGCCCGGTGTCGGAGACGACCAGGCCGATGGAGTCCGTGAGGGAGCGGCGCAGCGAGCGGGCGAGCGCGTCCTGACGGTAGCCCGTCTCCTCGATGGCCTTTAGCACGCTCGCGCGCGTCTTTTCGGCCACCCGCCGGGTCCCGTTTACGACGTGGGAGACGGTCGAGATCGACACCCCGGCCCGCTCCGCAACATCCACGATGGTCGCCACGAGCTGAATACCTCTCCTTCACAAAACATGAGGTCAAGCGTCTTCGGCGCGATGTAAAACGTTTGCGCGAAACGTTTGCTTCGATTCTGTTGCCGCATCCTGCGGGATGTCAATGAGTCGGTGTCCGGAATCTCTGCGGCAGACCGGCCGGGCGAAAGCCCTAGGGACCGTACGCCGCGTGTGACGCGGTACGTACGGTCCCGGCCCCTGACCTCCCGGCGAGCACGCGCCCCCTTTACGCGGGAGCGGCCGCGTCCGGTGTCCGCAGCGCGTGCGCCGTCACGGTCACCTCAACCGCGTCGCTCGCGAGACCGCGGGACACCAGGGTCCACGTCTCGCACTGCGCCGGATAGAAGCGAAGGGTCAGCGCCTCACCGGAGCCACTGAAGACCTCCGCGATGGAGTGGTCCAGGATGATCCGCAGCTCGATCTCCCCTTCTGGGGCGAGCTCGGACAACGGCATCCGGTAGGCGCCCACGTGGGCGCGTGCATCGGCCGAGGCGTGCCCGCGGTCGACCCACAACGCGCCGTCACGGATCTCCAGGTCCAGGTGACCGGTGTCGTCGCCGTCACCGGCACTGTCCGTCCCGCACACAAGCCGCAGTCCCCAGGCCGCGTCCCGGGCGAAGCCGAGGCGGACACTGATGTCGGCCGCGGGACCGATGCCACCGAGCACGGATGTGGTCCCAGGCCGTGCTCGCGTCGCCTTCAGCCACGTACGCGTACGCAGACCGTCGAGCTCGCGCGCCGGCGCCTGGTGAGGGCTTCCGTCGGGGCGCAGGGTGAGCTCCCGGGGGACGGTCAGAACTCCCGCCCAGCCCGCCTCCTTGGCGCAGGATTCCTCCCGCGCCTCCCAGGACCAGCCCCACAGCAGCCATCGGCCGCCGGGTGCGCGCATAAGGGCTGGTGCGTAGAAGTCGGGTCCGTGATCGAAACGGGTCGCCGCCTCGAACTGGAAGTCACCGGCCGCCTCCCGATGTCCGGTCCAGGCCACGACGTGGGACGGGCCCGTGCGTTGATACCAGGCGCTCGTGAGCAGCAGGGCGCGTCCGTCGTCGTAGACGGCGAGTTGGGGGCATTCCCAGGCTTCCCCCGTGCGGACCGTGGGGTCGCCGTCCGGTGTCGTGTCCCCCCGGCGGTGGAGGGGGCCGTCGTACGTCCAGTCAGCGAGGTCGTGGGAGGTGTACGCGAGTGCGGCGCCGTCACCGTCCGCGTAACCGGCTCCGACGAGCATGCGCCAGCGGTCGCCATCCCGCCATACGTACGGATCACGGAACGTGGTGACCCCCGACGGGGCCTGCGCCACCAAGAGTTCGGGCCGCTTGACGAAGGTGCTCCCGTCCGGGCCTGAATCGGCCGCGGCGACGGGCTGCCAGGGGTGTCCGACGCGGTGTGCCGAGTAGAAGGCGGTGATCCTGCCGTCGTGCGAGACGGCGTTCCCGGAGAAGCAGCCGTCTTCGTCGGGCCGCCCGAAGTCGGGCGCGAGCGCGAGGGGTTGGGGTTCCCAGCGCAGCAGGTCCCGGCTGCGGTAGTGACCCCAGTGCACGTGGTCGTGGGTGGGCGCCTCCGGGTTGTGCTGGAAGAAGACGTGGTACCAACCGTCGTGGTGGACCAGGCCGTTGGGGTCGTTGATCCAGTTGACCGGCGGTCTCAGGTGCACCTCGGGGAGGTGCGGGTCCCGGATGCGGTCGTCGGCCATGGGCCGCCTTTCTGTGGGAGAAGGGGCCTGTGTGTGTGCGGTCATTCCTTGACCGCCTGCGCCGCCACGCCCTGCACGAAGGCACGCTGGAAGATCAGGAACACCACGAGCGTGGGGACGGTCATCATCGCGGCGAACGCCATGATGTCTCCCCACTGCAGGGGCGGCAGTGTCTGGAATACGGACATGCCGACCGGCAGTGGCCGTACGTCCTCGCTGCGTGTGGCCATGACCGGCCACAGGAGTTGGCCCCAGGTCATCAGGAAGCTGAGGATCGCCACCGACGCGTACGCGGGCTTCGACAGCGGCACGATGATGCTGCGGAAGGTCCGCCAGGGCCCGGCTCCGTCCACCCGCGCGGCCTCCTCCAGCTCCCGGGGCAGCGCGAGGAAGAACGAGTAGAAGAGGTAGATGAAGAACGGGTTGGCGATGAACGGCACGATCTGCGCCTGGTACGTGTCCAGCCAGCCCAGCTCCGTCATCATCAGCAGCAGGGGGATGGCGAGCGCCTCGAACGGGATGATGATGAGCGCGACCACGGCCGCGAGCACGACGTTGCGGCCGGTCCAGCGGAGCCGGGCGAGCGCGTAGCCGAACATGCTGTTGACGAAGAGGCCGAGGCCGACCGTCGCACCGCACACGACAAGGGAGTTGAGCAGCAGACGGCCGAAGTTCGAGCGCTCCCAGGCGCTGGTGAAGTTGTCGAGCGTCGGGTGCAGCGGGATCAGGGCGCGCCAACTGCCGCCGTCGGCGAGGACGTCGGCGTTGGGCTTGAGTGCTCCGGCGAACATGAAGGCCAGCGGGAGCAGCATCACGAGAGCGATGAGGCCGCAGATGACGTAGTGGAGAAGGAGGTTGTGGGTGGGGCGGGAGCGTTCCGGGGAGCCCTTCGTCGAGCGGCGTCCGGGGGCGGTGAAGAGGGTCATCGGACGGCGCGCTCCTCACGGCCGAGCCGGCGCTGGATGAGCGTGACGGCGAGAACGAACAGGAAGAAGACGACGGCGATGGCGGACGCCTGGCCGATCATGCGCCGGGTGTATCCGGTCTGCAGGAGCTGCAGCATCATCGTGCGGGTGGAGTCTGTGGGCCCGCCGGGGAACTGCGGCATCATGTAGACCTGATCGAACAGGCGGAAGGCGAAGATCGCCGTCACGTTGATCACGAACACCAGGGTGTTGCGCAGGCCCGGGAGCGTGACGTGGCGAAACTGCTGCCAGGCGTTCGCCCCGTCGACCCGCGCCGCCTCGTAGAGCGAGGCGGGGATGGCCTGGAGACCGGCGAGGAAGATCACCATCTGGAATCCGACGCCCTGCCAGACCGAGGTCAGCACGATCGCGGGCATCGCCCAGCTCGTGCTGGACAGCCAGCCGGGGTGGAGATGCCCGAAGGTGAGCGTCCCCAACACCCCGTTGACGAGGCCGGAGTCGGGGAGCAGGAGAACCTTCCATACGACGGAGGCGACGGCCATCACCGTCACCGTGGGCAGGAAGTAGACCGTGCGGAAGAAGAGGCGCAGGCGCAGGCGCCGGTTGACCAGGACGGCCAGAGCGAGGGCGGCGGCCGTCTGTACGGGTACGACGATGGCCGCGAAGAGGGTGTTGTTGCCGAACGAGCGCCAGAACTGCGCGTCGGTGAAGATGCGCTGGTAGTTCTCCAGCCCGGTGAACTCGACCGGGAGCGGCGAGGCGAGTCGTTGGTTGGTGAACGACAGGACGATGGCGGAGACGAACGGGAAGATCAGGAAGACGGCCAGCAGGGCCACGGCCGGGGCGGAGAACAGGATCGCGGAGGCGCGGCCTCGGCGGCCTGCCCTGGCAGGGGTGCGGCGCCGGGGCACCGGGGCCGGTGGTGCCCCTGGGGCTGGTTTCGTGAGGGTGGTGTGGGACATGGTGGGTCACCTCAAGGCGCAGGACGTGGTGCGGTGGTGGAGCGTGAAGCGCCCGGTGTGGCGGCGGGGTCGGGGAGGCCGCCGCCACACTGGGCCGTCTCACTTGACGGGGTAGCCGTCGTTGTCCTTGATGTCCTGGTCGATCGTGTCGACCGCCTTCTTCAGGGCATCGGGTACGTCCTTGCCGAGGCTGATGTCGTCCACGGCCTGCGAGAACGCCTGCGTGATGGTGGGGTAGGCCGGAGTCTGGGGACGCGGGACCGCCACCATGGGCGCCTGGTTGAGGCTTTCGGTCACCAGGCTCATCGGGCCGTTCGGGGCGTAGATGTCGGTGGCCTTGAGCGCCGCCGTGGTCGAGGGCGGGGCGCCCACGGCGTCGTACATGGTGAGCAGGCTCTTCTTGGTGAGCAGGTACTCCAGGAACGCCGCCGCGGCGTCGGGGTCCTTGGCCTTGCGCGTGATGCCGAACTGCCAGGAGCCCATGCCGGTCTTCGAGCCGGTGCCGAAGTCGGGAAGGGGGATGACGGCGAGGTCGTCGCCGGCCGCCTTCTTGTAGCCGTTCTTGTACGCCCACATGCCGTTCCAGGCGATCGGGCTGGTCTTCTTCAGAAACGGGGTGTCGTCCTGGGCCTCGGTGTCGACGTATTTGTTCGTGTACCAGGACTGGAAGGTCTTCATCGCCTTGACGACCTCGGGCTTGTCCAGCGCTCCCGCCGCCGTCTTGTACCCGTCCCGGTCGATCAGGTCGCCGCCGGCGGACTGCACGATGGGGCTGAAGGCGTAGGAGAACCACTCCCCCTGGCGCCCGTACCACATGTGCATGTCGAGGGGCCGGGCATAGCCGGCCTTCTTCAACTTGCCGAGGATGTCGGTGAATTCTGCGGCGGTCCACGCGTCGTCGACGCCGCTCGGGATGCGGGCGCCGACCTTCTTGAGGGCGGACTTGTAGGCGTACAGGACGATGCCGGAGTCGAACGCGCCGACACCGTACAACTGCTTGTTGTAGGTGCCCTGTTGGACGATCGAGGGCAGCAACTGCTTGCGCGTCGACGCCTTGAGGCAGTCCTTGAGGGGTATCAGGTCGCCGTTCCAGGCGTAGTTGTAGAGGTTGGGGCCGTCGAAGTCGAGGACGTCGGGCAGCTTGTCGGAGGCGGAGGCGGCCTGGACGGCGTCGTTGTACGTGCCTTCGGGGACGCTCTGCACCTTCACGGTGACCTGGTCCTGGCTCTTGTTGAAGCTGTCGACCACGCTGAGGAACGTCTTCTTCTCCTCACCTCCACCGTGGTAGAAGGTGCTGATCGTCCGCTTTCCGTCGATCTTTCCGTCGCACGACGCGCCTGGCGAGGAGGCCGTGCCTCCGGATCCTGAGCAACCGCTGACGGTCAGTCCCAGGGCGGCACAGGCCGCGACTACGATGGTTCTGCGCATGGAGGTTCGTCCGTTCTTGAGTTGAAGGGCACGGATGAGCTGCGGTGGGGCCGGGTCGCACCCCGGCCCCACCGGATGTGCAGGTGTCAGTCCGCCGGGCGGGGAGGTCCGACGGACTCGCGTTCACGCAGGGGCATGGGGACGCGGTGGGTCGTCGCGTCCAAGGGGTCGTCGCTGAGGATCAACTCGATGGCCCGGCGGCCGAGTTCGTGGTGGGGCAGGGCGACCGTGGTGAGCGCCGGCTTGAGCCAGCCGGCGATGTCCTGGTCGTCGAAGGAGACGATCGAGACGTCCTGCGGCACGGACAGACCGGCCTCAGCGAGCGCCTGGTAGGCGCCGAAGGAGACCCTGTCGGTGGAGCACACCAGCGCCCGCGGGCAGTGGCCCTCCGCGAGCAGGCGGGACACTTCCCGGTAGCCGTCCTCGGCTCCCCACTCGCACTCGACCACGCCGTCGAGACGAGCACCGGAGCTTCGCAGGACTTCCTGCAGGCCGCGCATGCGCTCGAGCCCGGCGAAATTGCCGTCCGGGGAAGCGGGTATCGCCTGATGGCCGCCGATGGCCCAGATTCCGTCGGCATGCCCCGCGGCCAGCAGCGTGCGGCCCGCTGTGCGGCCCGCCTCGATCTCGTCCGGGATCACCGACGGCGCGTCGAAGCCGGGGGCCAGGCAGTTGAGCAGGACCACGCGCCGCCCGTGCAGTTCCGGGGGCGGGGTGACGTAGTGGGTGTACATCGCGGCGTAGATCACCGCGTCGACCTGCCGGTCCAACAGGCCGTTGACCAGGCCGGATTCCACATCCCTGTCGCCGCCCGTCTCCGTGATGAAGAGCAGGTTCTCCTTCTCGCGCGCCGCGTCGAGGGCTCCGCGGATCACCTCGCCCGCGAAGGGGGTGGTGGTGATGGTGTCGGACACGAAGCCAATGGTCTGGCTCGACTTCGTCCGCAGACTGCGCGCCGTAACGTTGGGGCGGTAGCCCAGGTCAGCCGCCGCTGCCAGGACCTTGTCCCGGGCCGCGTCCGAGATCCGCATGTCGGTCCGGCCGGACAGCGCGAAGGACGCGGTCGTCGGGGACACCCCCGCACGGCGGGCGACGTCGGCCATGGTCACGCGGTTCCCGGGCATCGACTTCCCGACCTCCGTTAAATCGGATTAGCAAGTGCGGATTGAGGATGCTGCCCGCGCCATGTCCTGTCAACGTCTTGGACATCTGCGATCAACAAGAACCGCATCTATGGGTAGTTGATCCCGTTTTGGCGACTCATTGATGTAACCAGCGCTGCGTTAGCCCTTGCGTTAGCAGCTCCAGCCGCCGAACGATGCCTGCCGTCCGCAGAGTTAAACCGATTTGGCACCACCCATCACTCAGGAGCCGCCATGAAGAGAAGAACAGTCCTGCGCGTCCTGTCCGTCGCCGCCGGCGGAGCCCTCGTCCCGCTCTCCCGCCCCGCCACGGCCTCGACGGCCACCGACCGGCAGCTGGCCGCCGGCCTCACCGCCTACTGGGACTTCCCCGAGGGCGCCGGTGCGAGCACGCGGGAACAGGTCACACAGTCCACGAATCCGATCAACTACGTCTTCAACGACGCCGTCTACAAGCCGGACAGCGATCCGCTGTGGACCGCGAAGCAGCAGGCGGACGGAGTTCTCTCCGGCGCTCTGCTCTTCGACGGCTACTCCACCTGGATCGCCCGCGACGCCTCGGCCACCACGCTCCCCACGGACGGGCTGACCGTCGAGGCATGGGTCGCACCGCGCGCCTTCGAGTGGGGCGACGACGGCAAGCCCTCCGTCGTCATCAACCAGCAGGACAAGGGCGCCCGGCGCGGGTTCTGCCTGGGCGTCGGCCGGCACGGCGTCTGGCAGTTCGGGATCGGCACGGGAGACGCCTGGTACGAGGTCGCCTTGCCGAAGTCGGCCGCGCTGGCCGCCGGCGAGTGGGCGCACGTCGCCGCCGTGTTCTCCCCCGCCGACGGTGCGGTCAGGCTGTTCCTCAACGGTGAACCGGTCGCGCAGACGGCGATCCCGGCGGCCGCCCGGCTGAGCAAGGCGGACGTTCCGCTGCTCGTCGGACGGCACAACCAACCCGCCGTCATCAACGGCACGTTCGCGGTGAACATGTTCAACGGCCTGATCGACGAGCTGAAGCTGCACGGCGGCGCTTTGACCGACACCGAAGTCGCGGCCAGTCACCAGGCGGACCTCAAGACTTTCGACGGCGGCACGATCCCCAAGGCCGCCCTGGCGATGAACCGCTCCCGCTACGACGGCGACCGCTACCGTCCGGCCTTCCACTTCACCGCGCCCAACCACTGGATGAACGAACCGCACGCCCCCATCCAGGTCGGTGGCCAGTACCACCTCTTCTACCAGCACAACTCCCACGGCCCGTACTGGCACAACATCTGCTGGGGGCACGCGGTCAGCGAGGACCTGGTGCACTGGCGGGACCTGCCCGTCGCTCTCGCGGCCACGGCCGACAGCGTGGCTCCCGACGGCGTCTGGTCCGGGGCCTCGACCCTCGACGCGAACGGCGTCCCGGCCCTACTGTTCACCGCCGGCAACGACTCCCAGCGCCCCAACCAGGCGGTCGGTCTCGCCCGTCCCGTCGACCCGAGCGATCCCGACTTCGCGCAGTGGACGATGCATCCCTCGCTCGTGATCAGCCAGCAGGCCGATCTCGACGTCGGCGCCGACCGCAAGGTCCGCTTCGGGGACTTCCGGGACCCGTTCGTCTGGCGGGAGGGCGACACCTGGTTCCAGCTGGTGGGCTCGGGCGTCCAGACCTCGTCCGGTGGCGCCGTCGGCGGCACCGCGCTGCTCTACACCTCCACGAACCTCACCGACTGGACGTACCGAGGGCCGTTGATGGTCGGTGACGTGGCGACGTACCCGAAAACAGGGCAGGTGTGGGAGCTGCCGACCTTCCTGCCCATCGGGAAGGACGCCCAGGGCCGCGAGCGCCGCGCCCTCCTCATCAACCCGGCCTTCCCCGACGGTCCCGGCGAGTACAGCAGCAAGTACGTCTTCTACTGGGTCGGCGTCTGGGACGGCTCCTCCCGCACTTGGACGCCCGACACCACCGTGCCCCAACTGCTCGACTATGGCGACCACTTCACAGGCCCCAGCGGCACGGTCGACGACAAGGGGCGCTCCCTGGTCTTCACCATCGCCCAGGACCGGCGCTCCGAGCAGGGTCACTACGACGCCGGATGGGCGCACAACGCGGGCCTGCCGATCGTGCTGTCCCAGCGGGCGGACGGCGACCTCGCCTTCCAGCCCGTGGCCGAGGTCGCGAACCTCCACGACGGCGCGGCTCTCGTGACCATTGACAGTGCGACCTCCGTCTCCGCCGCGAACGCCGCCCTTGCCTCGGTCAAGGGGGACCTGCTCCACATCAAGCTGACGATGGAGGCGGGCAGCGCGGGCACGCTCGGACTCGACGTACTGCGCAGCCCGGGAGACGAGGAACGCACCCGCCTCTTCTACGACACCGCGGCCAAGGAGCTGGGAGTGGACCGGACCCGGTCCGGCAACGTCTCCAGCGCCGTGCCGGACCTCGGCATCCAGAAGGGCCCGCTCACCCTCGCCGACGGCAAGCTGACCTTGGACGTGTTCGTCGACCGCTCGATCATCGAGGCGTACGCGAACACTCACCGCTCGATCACCACCCGGGCGTATCCCTCCCGCACGGACTCCCTCGGCCTGCAGCTCTTCGGCGAGGGCAGCACCGTCACATCCTTGACGGTCTGGAAGATGGGAGGCATGGCGGCCTGAGACCGCCGTCGACGTCGCGCCCGCCACGCCTCCTACGACGTCAGGTCACCGGGTCGAGGAAGGTCAGCACCGAGGCATCTTCCTCGATCAGCGGGGCGAGCGCGGCGTTGAACGGGCCGCCGTAGGGGGCCTTGAGGTGCGCCTGGAACGCCGCCTCGTCCCGGTACACCTCGAAGATCCAGTAGGCGCGGGGCCGGGACGCCTTGGTGTAGACATCGAAGGCGAGGTTGCCGTCTTCCTCACGCACCTCCTTGGCGTACTCCAGGATCAGGCGGGCGACGTCGGCCTCCGCGCCCTCGCGTGCGGTGAATTCGGCGAGCAGAGTCTTGTTCATGGTGGCGTGTCCTGTGTGTGGTCGGGGTCGGGTCAGTCGCGGTAGGAGTTCAGGTGCCAGACGCGGGCCTGGTCCAGCGTCACCGAACCGTTCTCGGCGAAGACCTGGACTCCCTGGCTGTCCGGGTTCGGGAAGATCTGGTCGGTGATGGCTGCCGCGCCGTTGCCGCCGAAGACCTCGACGGACGACCAGTCGACCAGGACCCTCAGCTTCACCTTCCCGTTCTTCGCCTTCAGCGGCGCGCGCTGTACGCCGGGGAAGGCGTCGCTGAAGTCCACAGCGCCGGAGCGGGTGCGGTCGACGTACAGCTCCTGCGTGGTGGTGTCGTATCCGATGACGGTCTCCTCGCCTCCGGCACCGGTACGCACCTTCAGGCCGAAGCCGTCGGCGTCCTTGAGGGAGAACGTCGCCTCGATGTCGAGCGCCTTCCCCGTGGCCGCCGAGCCGCCCAGGGGCTGTGAGGTGTCCTTGACCGTGACACCGGTCGCCGTCACCGCGGTCTTCTGCCGCAGGGACTTGAGGCTGTCGACCGGCTCGCTGGTCAGCCGAATCCGGCCGTCGACGGTGCGCAGAGCCATCTGCCGGGGAACGCTCTGCGCGCTCCGCCAGGGAGAGGTGGGGATGGCGCCGCCGTACTCCCAGTCATTCATCCAGCCGATCATGTAGCGCTTGTCGCCCGGCACGTTCTCCCAGGACACGGCCGCGTAGTAGTCCTTGCCGTAGTCGGCCCAATTCGCCCGCTGCACAATGGACTTGGCGGGCTCGGCGGCGGCAGTGAACTGGTCGGCCAGGATGTGACCCATGCCCGCGGTGTTCATGTCGACGATCTGGATCTGCGCCTGCTTCCCCGCGTAGGGACGGAGGTCGAAGGAGGCCCAGTCGAGGCTCTCGGTGTCGGAACCGGTGGCGGTGCGGACCACCTTGCCGTCGACGATCAGGTTGACGGAGGTCTCCTGGGAGACGGGCTGAGCCTTCGTATCGGACAGCACGATGTGGTCGATGTTGAGGTGCCCCCAGCCGCCGGTGTTGTCGTCGACGATTCTGATCTGCGCCTTCTTGCCGTCGAGGTCCTTGACGTCCCAGGAAGCCCAGTTGAGCGCCTCGGTGTCCTTGCCGGTCGCGCTGCGCACCACCTGGCCGTCCACGAGGAGTTCTACGGCGGTGGGGTTCTCGGAGCCGGCCGGGTGATTGCCGCCGCCGACAAGGAAGTTGACGTAGTCCTTGTCGAGGGTGAACTCCGGCGAGGTCAGCGTGCCGGTGGTGGAGTCGCCGTCGCGGAAGGTGTTGACCAGGCCGCCGCCCAGGTATCCGGAGACCTCCTGTTGGTTGGGGAGGGTGCCGGTGGCCGGTGCCGGGCCGAAAGCGTCGCCGGTCGTCGTCCAGTCGCCGTAGCTGCCGCCCTCGAAGTCGGCGAGGACCGTGCCCGTGGGCGGGTCTCCCTGTTCCAGGACTGTTCCGTCCCGGTGCGGGTGTCGTCCGCCGCCGACCTTGAAGTTCAAGTAGGCGCTGTCGACGGTGAATGGGGGTGAGGTGAGGATGCCGGTGGTGCGGTCACCGCCGTGGAAGCTGTTGGCGAGGCCCGAGCCGTCGAAGCCGGTGACCGCGCTCTGTCCGTCCAGGGCACCTGCCGCGGGGCCGGCGCCGAACGCGGTACCGCCGGCCGTCCACGTACCGAAGCCGGTGCCTTCGAAGTCCTGCCGCACGGTGCCGGGCGGCGGGGTGTACGAGCCCGTGTCCTCGGCCGTGAACTTCTTGCCGTCGAAGTCGCCCACGAAGTACTGGGATCCTGAACCCCCCGCGATGCCACCGGGGTTGAGGTTGACGACCAGCACCCACTTGGTTCTCTTCTTGTCCCCGTCGACCGGGAGGGGGAACAGGTCGGGGCACTCCCACACACCTCCCGTCGCACCGGCCGGACCGAACTCGCTGAGCAGGTTCCAGTCCTTGAGGTTCTTGGACGAGTAAAACCGCACCTTGTGCTCGGTGGAGAGCGAAACCGTCATCAGCCAGCTCTTCGTCGGCGCGTACCACTGGACCTTGGGGTCGCGGAACTCCTTGGAGCCAATGTCCAGGACGGGATTACCCCGGTACTTGGTCCAGGTGCGGCCCCGGTCCGTGCTGTAGGCGAGCGCCTGCGCCTGTACGCCGGTGGCCTTGTCGAGGCTGGTGTAGATCGCCACCATGGGCGGGTTCTGCTTCGTGCCGAACCCGGTGGTGTTGTCCCGGTCGACGACCGCGCTGCCGGAGAACACCATCTCCTTGTCGTCGTGCGACAGCGCGAGCGGAAGCTGCTTCCAGTGCACGAGGTCCGTGCTGACGGCGTGCCCCCAGGACATGTCGCCCCAGGAGTTGCCGTTGGGGTTGTACTGGTAGAAGAGGTGGTACTCGCCCTTGTAGTACACGAGCCCGTTGGGGTCGTTCATCCAGTTCTTCTGCGGGGTGAAGTGGAACTGGGGCCGGTAGGTCTCGGAGTACGAGGGCGCGTCGGACGCTGCGGCGTGGGGAGCCAGCGGGGCGGCAGAGAGAGCGCAGACGGTCACCGTCGCCGCCGCAATCAGCCGTCTGTGGGCATGCCGGAATACACGTACAGGGCTCATGAGGTCTCCTGCGCTGCGGCCGTCCGCGCAACAGGTCAGCTGGGCCTGGCGCGGACTGATCGGAAGGGGCTCCTCGCCCGGGCCGTCGTCCACGGCGCGGGAAGGAGAGAATGTCATCGATGACTTGTGTCATCGATGACATCGTGGCGAGCTGATGATGAGCGCAATCCGGTCACCGCGTCAACGGCTCTGGCGCAACGTCCCGTTGAACGACAAACCGCCCGTCAGGCGCGCTACCGCGTGGCGAGCTGCTCCACCTGACTCCGCCACGGGGGGTTGGGTCCGGGAACCGAGCAGGTCAGAGCCGCGACGCGGGTGGCGAACCGACAGGCATCCGCCACGTCGTCGAGACGGAGCTTCGACAACCGGCCTCCGAGGAGTCCGCCGGCGCCGAGGTGGTGCAGCAGCCCGGCGGTGAAGGAGTCGCCCGCGCCGACCGTGTCGGCGACGACCGCTGGCGCGGCGGGCACCCGGAACCGTTCGCCGTCGAGCGAGGCCAGGACCCCGTCTGCACCGCGCGTGATCACCACGAGCCGTGCGCCGGCCGCGTGCCAGATGTCGCACGCCTTCTCGGGCGAGGCGTCCGGCAGCAGGAGCTCCAAGTCGTCCTCGCTCAGGCGCAGCACGTCGGCAAGGTCGCACCAGTGCGCCAACCGGGCGCGGTAGACCTCGGGCCGCACCAGCAACGGCCGGACGTTGGGGTCGATGCTGATCGTCGCGTCGGGGGCGGCGGTCGCCAGGAACTCCTCCACGGCCGCCGCGCCAGGCTGCCGCACCAGAGCCAGAGAGCCGGTGTGCACGCAGGCGGTCCCGGACAGGTCCACCCGCGCCAACTCCCTTGCCGTCCACTGCCAGTCGGCCGTGTTCTGCGCGTGGAAGGAGTACGTGGCCTGCCCCTGGGCGTCCAGTTCCGCTATGGCCAGCGTGCTGGGCTCGTCGGCCTCGACGGCGTACGTCAGATCCACGCCAGACGCCTCCAGGTGGCTCCGGAACAGCCGGCCGAACACATCGCCGGACAGGCGCGCCAGGAGTCGGGCCGAGGTGCCGAGCCGGGCCAGCGCCACCGCCGTGTTCGCGGGTCCGCCACCCGGCAACACGCGCAGCGCGAGTTCGTGCGCGGCCTGCGCCGGCTCGGTGAAGGCGTCGGCGACGCACTCTCCCAGGACGGTTATCTGACGTGGGGTCATGGGCTGCTCTTCTCTCGGAACGTACGGGCAAGGAAGGCGCATCACGGCGCAGCCGCCGCTCGGCTCCGCGGGCTCGACGGTCATGAGCAGGGGGTCGACGACCGATGAGCGTTGCCGATTTGTGACGGGCGGAAGGCATTGACGTTGCCGGGATCGAGAGTCCATCATCCTCGCCAGGCAGTGTCAACGATGACATAAGTCAACGATGACACCTCGGGCAGCCGCACCGTGAACCCGGCCCGTGCCGTTCGCCATCCCACAGGAGTCGCCATGTCTCGCAGCACGCATATGTCTCGCACCACGGGTATGTCCCGCTCCGTTCTCGGAGCCGTCGCCGTCACCGCGGTCGCCACCCTCACGCTGACGGCCTGCGGATCCGGCTCCGGGTCCGCTTCCGCCGGTGGCGGTTCGGGCAAGGTCAAGGTCGGCCTGATCACCAAGACCGACACCAACCCGTTCTTCGTGAAGATGAAGGAGGGCGCGGAGAAGTCCGCGAAGGAGCACGGCGCCCAACTCCTCACCGCTGCGGGCAAGTTCGACGGCGACAACGCCGGGCAGGTCACGGCCATCGAGAACATGGTCGCCTCCGGCGTGAAGGGCATTCTGCTGACCCCGAGCGACTCCAAGGCCATCGTCCCGGCGATCGAGAAGGCCCGCGCCAAGGGCGTCCTGGTCATCGCCCTGGACACACCGACCGATCCGCAGAGCGCTGCCGACGCCCTCTTCGCCACCGACAACCTCCACGCCGGGGAGCTGATCGGCGCGTACGCCAAGTCCGCCATGAAGGGCAAGACCGCGAAGATCGCCACCCTCGACCTGGCCCCCGGTGTCTCGGTCGGCGTCCAGCGGCACGACGGCTTCCTCAAGGGCTTCGGCATCGGCGCCAAGGACAAGTCGATCGTCTGCTCCCAGGACACGGGTGGCGACCAGGCCAAGGGCCAGACCGCGATGGAGAACTGCCTCCAGAAGGACCCCGGTATCAACCTCGTCTACACCATCAACGAGCCCGCCGCCCTGGGCGCTTACACCGCGCTCAAGGCCAAGGGCCGGGAGAAGGACGTCCTGATCGTCTCCGTCGACGGTGGCTGCAGCGGGACCCGGGCGGTCAAGGACGGCCAGATCGCCGCCACCTCTCAGCAGTACCCGTTGAAGATGGCCGCCGAGGGTGTCGACGCCGTCGTCAAGTACGCCAAGGACGGCAAGAAGGCGTCCGGTTATACCGACACCGGCGTCACCCTGATCACCGACAAGACGCAGACGGGCGTCACGTCCAAGGACACCGGGTTCGGCCTGAAGAACTGCTGGGGCTAGAGCCTGCCCGGCGGTCAGGGCGCATCACCTGCCCGCCGCCCCTCCCCGTCCGCCGGCACGGACGGACCAGAACAGCTTCTGTCTTCCGACAAGGACTTCGCATGACAGCCACCACCACGCCGTACGCCGAGCTCAAGGCGCCGACAACGGTCCGCAGACTGCTCACGGCGCCGACCACCGGCCCTCTGGTCGCCCTCCTCCTGGCCTGCGTCTTCTTCTCCGTATCGACCGACCAGTTCCTCACGGGCGGCAACTTCTCACTGATCGTGCAGCAGGTCATGGTCGTGGGCACCCTCGCCATCGGCCAGACGCTGATCATCCTCACGGCGGGCATCGACCTGTCGTGCGGTGCGGTGATGGCGTTCGGCAGCATCGTGATCGCCAAGATGGCTGCCGAGGGTGCGCTGCCCCCGCTCGTCGCCATCGCGCTCGGCCTGGCCGTCTGCGCGGGATTCGGGCTGCTCAACGGGCTGTTGGTGCAGAAGATCCCGCTGCCGCCGTTCATCGTCACCCTCGGCATGCTCAATGTGGCGTTCGCGCTCACGCACATCTACTCCGAGGAACAGACGATCACCAGCCTGCCCGGGCCGCTGACGGCTCTCGGGCGGACGTTCCCGCTCGGCCACACGGACATCACCTACGGTTCCCTGGTCACCATCGCCCTGTTCCTCCTCCTCGCCTACACGCTGAGCAGCACCGGCTGGGGCCGGCATGTCTACGCGCTCGGCAACAGCCAGGAGGCGGCACGCCTGAACGGCATCCGCACCTCCCGCCTGACCATCGGCATCTACGCTGTCGCGGGCCTCATGTACGGCATCGCCGCCCTGCTGCTCGTCTCCCGCACCGGAGTCGGCGACCCGCAGGCCGGCCAGACGGACAACCTCGACAGCATCACCGCCGTGGTCCTCGGCGGCACCAGCCTCTTCGGCGGCCGGGGATCGGTGCTTGGCACCTTCATCGGCGTCCTGATCGTCGGCGTCTTCCGCAACGGGCTCCAGCTGATGGGCGTCGCCTCCATCTACCAGACGCTGATCACCGGAGTCCTGGTGATTCTCGCCGTGACCGTCGACCAGATCTCCCGGAAGAGGGCCCGATGACCGCCACCAGCACCCCCACTCCCGTCCTGCAGGCCCGCGGTCTGGTCAAGCGCTACGGCCATGTCACCGCCATCGACGGAGCCGACTTCGACCTGCTGCCCGGCGAGGTCCTCGCGGTCATCGGCGACAACGGCGCCGGTAAGACCAGCCTGATCAAGGCCCTCACCGGTGCGGTGGTCCCCGACGAGGGCGAGATACGCCTCAACGGTGAACCGATCCAGTTCGCCGGCCCGCAGAGCGCTCGTGCCCACGGCATCGAGACGGTCTACCAGGACCTCGCCGTGGCCGCCTCCATGGACATCGCCTCGAACATGTTCCTCGGCCGCGAACTGCGCCGCCCCGGCGTCCTCGGCAACGTCTTCCGCATGCTGGACAAGAAGCGCATGCGCCAAGAGGCCGCCGAGCACATGGCCGACCTGAAGATCGGCCTGCGCTCGCTCACACAGTCGGTCGAGACCCTCTCGGGCGGACAGCGCCAGGCTGTCGCGGTCGCGCGTTCCGTCGCCTGGGCGCGCTCCGTCGTCGTCATGGACGAGCCCACCGCCGCCCTCGGCGTCAAGGAGTCCGGTCAGGTCCTCGATCTGATCCGCCGGGTCCGCGACAAAGGCATGCCCGTGGTCCTGATCAGCCACAACATGCCGCACGTCTTCGAGATCGCCGACCGGATCCACGTCCACCGGCTCGGCCGGCGCGCCGCGGTGATCAAGCCGTCCGACTACACCATGGCCGAGGTCGTCGCCATCATGACCGGTGCTCTCACCCTCGACGCCGCCGGGGATACTGTCGTAGCGGATTCCAAGGCTGCGAAGGCCGCAGGGGTCCGCGCCAACTGACCGCACAACTAAAAGCACTCACAGGTTCCGGCCGGGCCCGCGGCCGGAACCGACGAGCAAGGGGGCCATCTCCTCCATGGCAGCGAACCGCCGCCCGACCCTGGCTGACGTCGCCCGGGAAGTGGGCGTCAGTGCCAAGACCGTGTCTCGTGTCCTCAACGAGGACGGCCCTGCCTCGGCGCAGACCAGGGAGCAGGTGCTCGCCGCCGTCACCAAACTCGGCTTCCAGCCGAACCTGATGGCCCGCAACATCCGTGTCGGTGGCCCCGACACCACGGTCGGCCTGGTCATCCCCGATCTCGCCAACCCGTTTTTCGGAACCGTGGCGAGGAGCATCGAGGACACCGTCTGGGACCGCGGTCTGACGCTTCTCATGGGTTCCTCCGCGGACGACCCCGACCGCGAGCGCGCGCTGACGGACAAGTTCCTCGCCCGCCGCGTCAGCATCCTGATGGTCGTGCCGTCCGTCGGCGCCGGCCACGCCCGTCTCAAGACCCACCGTGCCACCGGCCTGCCGATCGTCTTCATCGACCGTCCGGGCTCGGGCCTGGCCACGGACAGCGTCGTCAGCTCCAACCGCGCGGGCGCTCACGACGGCGTCGCCCACCTCATCGCCCACGGCCACCGTCGCATCGGCTTCGTCGGCGACCTTCCCGCCAAGCTCTACACGCGCCGTGAACGTCTGGCCGGATACCGCTCGGCCCTGCAGGGAGCCGATATCCCCTACGACCGCTCACTCGTCACCAACGCCCACGACCAGCAAGGGGCCGAAGCGGCGGCCAACCACCTGCTCGACCTGGCCGATCCCCCCACAGCCCTGTTCGCCGGCAACAACATCATGGCGCTGGGAATCGTCGCCGAACTCGCCCGAAGCGGACGAAAGCACGTGGCGGTCGTCGCCTTCGACGACGTATCGCTGGCCGATGCACTCGAACCGGCCCTGACCGTCGTCGCCCAGGACCCCGAAGAAATCGGCAGAACAGCAGCGACGACTGCCCTGGCCCGGCTGGACGGCGACCGCTCCCGTGCTCACACCATCACCGTTCCCACCCGATTGATCGTCCGCGGATCGGGCGAGCAGCCCGTGCCGGCGTAGACCTGCACGTGACCTGGCAAGAGTTTCGTCTGCATCCAGGACGTGAAGAGGGCCGGAACAAGAACGTGGCCAGGGTGGCGGGCGTCTCCCTGGCCATCCGCTTCACTGCGCTGAACCGGCCGCTGTCCCTCCCCTCGTAGCGTGAAGACCATGGCTGCAGGGGAGTTTGGAGTCATAGCGGAGAAGCGACGGAAGTACGAGCCGGAGTTCCGTGAGGGGCGGTACGGATCGTGGCGGAGACTGGGAGGTCGATCGCTGAGGTCGCCAAGGACCTGGGGACCAACAAGACGACGCTGGCCACCTGGGTGTCCCGGGACCGCGCGGGCCGGCGGGGGTGATGAGCTGGAGCGACTTGCGGCGGGAGAATGCCCAGCTCAAGAGGGATAACAAGGAACTGGTCATGGAGTGTGATGTCCCAAACGCTGCATGGTCCTGTGGGTGAAGTACCCGTGACGGACCCGGCCCAAGTGGTCGGGGTGATCAGCGACTTCAGGACCGAGCACGGCATTTCGCACCGCGTCCCGTGCCGAGCGTTGGGCGTGAGCGAGTCGTGGTTCTACAAGCACCGCACCTCCAGCCCACCCGGCGGGAAGTGCGCCGCCAGCGTCTGAGCGAGGTGGTGGCCGAGGAGTTCGCTGCCTCCGGCGGCACTTGCGGTTCGCCGAAGATCTGGATCCAGCTAGCGCGGCAGGGCTGGGGTGTCTCGGAGAACACCATCGCCAAGCTCATGTCCGAACTGGGCCTGGTGGCCCGCAAGGTGCGTCACGCCGGGGCTGACCCGGCCGGGGAAACGGCCGGCCACCCCGGACCTCGTGCACCGCGACTTCACCGCCGCGGAACCCGACCTGGTGTGGTGCGGCGACATGACCGAGATCGAAACTGGCGAGGGCGAGCTCGTCCGGGCCGGCTGGATGAGGCTGTGGGAAACCGTGCACCTGTCGCTGGGTGCCGATATCCACGAGATCACCGGCTTCTTTGCCTGCGGCATGCTCGGCAACACTGCGGGTGCCGATAAATCATCCGCGCAGGTCACGGCCTTGATTACCTATCGGCGAGCCGCGCACACCGACCTTATCCGTCCGGTGATCGCCGAGCGAGGCCGAGATGGCAACAGGTGGAGCCTCAGGCGGAAGCGCAGTCTTGGGAACTGGAGTGGTTGCCGGCGGGGCTAAGGCCCTGGGCCGCACCGAGCGACAGATCGACATCGATCCGAAGAAGTATGAATACTTCTTCGGAAGGGTGAGGTCTAACGTGCACAACACGGATAGATCGCAGCAGAATATGCGTCAGTTGGCGTCAATCGGAATCCATGACACCCCGGATGGTCGCGCTGTCATGGAGGCGCACTGGCATGATGCAGTGAACAGGGACGGAAACATCGCAGAGACCTTCACCTCAAAGAGCGGCTTGCCTTCAGAAGTGCGGGAATCCTTGCTGGCCGGACCAAACGGATTCCTGATGACGAAAAATACGTTCGAAGTATCTGGGGATACTTATAGACTTACGACCATGATTCCGGTAGGCGGTAATACCAGGTATCGAACGAAGTGAATGACGGAAAGTGGAGGTAGGGAGCCATGGAAATCCCCGATGGTGATGAATTTCTAATTGCATTCGGAGTCGAGCCCGCCCCCTCCGCGCTGGATGCCGACATCTACGAGATGCGGATCCCCGGCGACGAATTGGCCGTAGTCTTCTCCTATAGTGAAGGTGGAGAATCGGTCAGGGTTTCCTGGGAGCGGAAGGGTTCACCTCTGATGGAAGCTTTCAGGGAAGGTGTCGAGGCGGTAAGAATTCGCGACGTGGAAGGGCGGGTCGGGATTTCATGTCTGAGTCGAATGGGCCCCTTTGTTGGGGTTCTTGATATCGACATCTATCCAAACCTCAAAATCAAGGATTCAATCCTGCTGGAAGAATCTGAATAGTGCAAGTTCATGACGCGGTGGCGCAGCCGCTGTGAGGGTTCTTTCTTGGCAAAGTTTCCAACACGCTGCGGTTGCCGGGATAGCCTCGGTAGATACGTGCGTTGCTTACCGATCCGAAACGCCTGTGATTCTTGGTCGTTGAGCTGGGTGTGAGTGATCTGGTGGGGGACGCGCGGCATCTGTCGCCGTCGGCGCAGGGGGTGCTGCGTCTACGGGCGGTGGCCGCGCTGGTGGCGGGGCGGGACCGGGAGGACGTCGCGGCGGTCTTCAAGGTGTCGTTGAAGGCCGTGGACAACTGCTGGGCGAGGCGGAACAGGCCGCGGTGCGGCAGGCGGTGCTCGATCACTGTCCGTGCGATGTGGGTCTGGTGGGGCAGTTGTGGACGTGGACGCTGGTCTGTGACCTGATCGCGAAGCTGTACCGGGTGCGGCTGAGTGAGCCCGGGGTCGGCAAGTACCTGAAGCGGTGGGGACTTTCCTTCCAGCGGCCCGACAAACGGGCCGCGGAACAGGACCCCGAGAAGGTGGCCCGCTGGCACGAGCAGACCTGGCCGGCGATCCGGGCCAGAGCCAAGGCCGACGGCGGCGAGATCCTCTTCGCCGACCAGATCGGGGTCCGTTCCGACCAGGTCACCGGCCGGACCTGGGTCGAGAAGGGACGCACGCCCATCGTCCGCCACACCGGCAACCGGTTCTCCGTGAACGCGATGTCCGCGATCAGCACCAAGGGCCGGATGCACTTCATGGTCTTCATCGAGAGCTTCGACTCCGCCGTGATGTGCCGCTTCCTGGACCGCCTCGTCAAACACTTCGACCACGAGATCCACCTGGTGTTCGACGGGCACTCCGCGCACCGCTCGAAGAAGGTGAAGGACTGGCTCGCCGACCACGCCGAGGAGATCGAGCTGCACTACCTGCCGCCGTACTCGCCCGAGCTGGACCCCGACGAGCTCGTCAACGCGGACCTCAAGCACAGCCTCCCCAAAAGCCACCGAGCCCGCAACCAGGACCAACTCGCCGCAGAGACCCGCCGGTTCTTCCGCCGACGCCAACGCCAGCCCCACATCGTCCGCGGCCGCTTCCACGGCCCCCACGTCCGCTACGCCCTCAAAGAGAACCCTTTGAGTTTCTGATCAATACAACTCCGGCAAGAAGCGGCACCCGTCCCACGGACACAGCCGGACCACATCCAGCATGGCAGTCCACGACGTCCGCCCTGGCTCCAGGGCGGCGACGAAGGAATCGGGCCACCCAGGGATCATCTGGGCCGAGCCCCTGCCCCGGCCATACGTGTGACAGAACAGCCGGTCCGGGCTGGTATTCGCATCCGGCTGCAGCCAGTTGCTCACATCGACCGCCAGCACCAGCCGCCCTTCAGCCCTCCGTGGAAGCGGCAGCTCGGCCAGCGCCATGCGCAGCCGAGACAGGTCCAGATGCCCGCGGTTCAACCCGCCATACAGTGCACCATGCCCACGCTGATGCTCAGGCGCCAGGGACAATTCGACCAACGTCTTCACCGGGCCGTCCGCACACAGCAGGGCGTCGCCCAGCTCGAACAAGGCATCGGGTCCGTGGGCCAGGCAGGCATATAACTCCGTCCGAAACCGTGACAGTTCGGCAAACGCATCCCGCGGGACATCCCGCTGCAGCACCACACCCAGGCCATCCTCTGCCGCGCACGGCGCCCAGCCGACGTCCTCTTCGCCACGCTCCGCGACGACACCTCTGCCAACCACCCACGCCGCACACGTGACCAGGGCCCCGCGAGAGCCGATACTGCCGTGAGTGAGCGGTTGGGAGCGCCGGTCCGCAACTACACAGCCACCTGATAGTCCGTCAGCAAAGTCAGCAATAGGTCAGCAACAGCCCCGCCAGAACCCGCTTCCAGCCGCCACGGACCACCAAGATCTATAACCTTCCAAACCCGCTTTGACCAGGGAGAACACTGGTCAAAGGCCCAGATGCTACGCCGCTCACCTGGAGGTACCCATGAAGATGCTCATCAACGTGGCCGAGACCGTGGTCGCCGACGCGTTGCGGGGAATGGCCGCGGCCCATCCGGAGCTGGTCGTCGATGTCGAGAACCGGGTGATCGCGCGCCGGGACGCCCCCGTCGAGGGGAAGGTCGCGATCGTCTCCGGCGGCGGGTCGGGGCACGAGCCGCTGCACGGGGGGTTCGTGGGGTACGGGATGCTGTCGGCCGCCTGTCCGGGTGAGGTGTTCACGTCGCCGGTGCCCGACCAGATGGTGCGGGCCGCGGCCGCCGTGGACAGCGGCGCCGGGGTGCTCTTCGTGGTGAAGAACTACACGGGTGACGTGCTCAACTTCGACATGGCCGCGGAACTCGCCGAGGACGAGGGGATCCAGGTCGCCAAGGTCCTCGTCAACGACGACGTGGCCGTCACCGACAGTCTGTACACCGCGGGCCGGCGCGGCACGGGCGCGACCCTGTTCGTCGAGAAGATCGCGGGCGCGGCGGCCGAGGAGGGGCAGCCGCTGGAGCGCGTGGAGGCGATCGCCCGTCAGGTCAACGCGAACGCGCGGAGCTTCGGTGTGGCCCTGAGCGCGTGCGCCACGCCCGCCAAGGGCAGCCCCACCTTCGATCTGCCGCCCGGCGAGCTGGAGTTGGGCGTCGGTATCCACGGTGAGCCGGGCCGCGAGCGGCGCGCCATGATGACCTCCCGCGAGATCGCCGACTTTTCCGTGGACGCCGTCCTCGAGGACCTTCAGCCGACCGACCCGGTACTCGTCCTCGTCAACGGCATGGGCGCGACCCCGCTGCTCGAGCTCTACGGGTTCAACGCCGAGGTCCAGCGCGTGCTCACCGAGCGCGGCGTGCCGGTGGCACGCACCCTCGTCGGGAACTACGTCACCTCGCTCGACATGGCCGGTGCCTCCGTCACCCTGTGCCAGGTCGACGAGGAGCTGCTGCGCCTGTGGGACGCGCCCGTCAGCACGGCGGGCCTGCGCTGGGGCATGTGAGGCGGCCCGTCGTCCGAACCATCACCACCACGCAAGGAGATGACGTGCTCGACGCCGATTTCTTCCGACGCTGGCTCACCGCGGCCACCGCGGCCGTCGACCGGGAGGCGGCCCGGCTCACCGAACTCGACTCGCCGATCGGTGACGCCGACCACGGCAGCAATCTGCAGCGCGGCTTCTTCGCCGTGAGCGCCGTCCTGGAGAAGGAGGCACCGGCCACCCCCGGCGGTGTCCTCACCCTCGCCGGGCGCCAGTTGATCTCGACCGTGGGCGGCGCGTCGGGCCCGCTGTACGGGACGCTTCTGCGCCGTACAGGCAAGGCGCTCGGGGACGCCCCCGAGGTAAGCGAGGCGGAACTCGCCGCGGCGCTGCGGACCGGGGTGGACGCGGTCATGACGCTGGGCGGTGCCGCGCCGGGCGACAAGACCATGATCGATGCGCTGGTGCCCGCGGTCGACGCGCTCGGCACCTCCTTCGACGCGGCCGCCACCGCCGCCGAGCAGGGCGCGCTCGCCACGACGCCGATGCAGGCGCGCAAGGGGCGGGCGAGCTATCTGGGCGAGCGCAGCATCGGGCATCAGGACCCGGGCGCCACGTCGTCGGCGCTGCTGATCGGGGCGCTGGCCGAGGCGGCCCGCGATGAGTGATCCCGGGATCGGAGCCAGCAGTGCCGGCGGTCAGGAGAAGGTCGTCGGGATCGTCCTCGTGTCGCACAGCCGTGCCGTCGCCGAGTCGGTGGCGGAGCTGGCGACGGGGCTCGCGGGCGGCGGTGCGGTCGTCCCCCTGGCACCGGCGGGCGGCACCGAGGACGGCGGGCTCGGCACCAGCGCCGAGCTGATCTGCGGCGCCGCGCGGTCGGTGGACCGGGGTGCGGGCGTCGCCGTGCTCGCCGATCTGGGCAGCGCGGTGCTCACGGTGAAGGCGCTGCTCGCGGAGGGCGACGAACTCCCGGACGGGGCGCGCCTGGTGGACGCCCCCTTCGTCGAGGGGGCCGTGGCCGCTGTCGTCACGGCGTCGGCGGGGGCGGATCTGGACGCGGTCGAGGCGGCTGCCGTCGAGGCGTACACGTATCGGAAGGTGTGAGCGACCCGGGGCGGCGGCTCACCCGTCGCCCCGACGCGCCGTGCGCGTCCGTCGCCCCAACTCGGTTCATTCTGAGCGCACTTGAGCGTGCAGTCCACCGCTCGGGGTCCGGACGGGAACGACGCGCGCGACACCGCCTCTTGATGTGACCCCGTCACTCATGACATACAGGTCTGTACCAATGCTTCCGAGCGGAAGGCCTGCCGTGCGACGCATCCCCGGACGCACCCCGCTGGCGTACACGACCTGCGCCGCCGCGCTGCTGTTCGCCACCTCGTGCGGCCTGCTCGACGACGGCACCCGGCAGGGGCCCGCCCTCACGGCCCCCGCCGGAGTCACGGCGCAGGCGGGCAGCGCCACCTCCGTCCACGTCATGTGGAGCCGCCCCGAGGGAGCCGCCGAGGTCAAGGGCTACACGGTGTACCGGGGCGCCACCAAGGTGAAGGAGGTGCCGGGCGAACAGCACATGGTCGACATCGTCGGGCTGCACCCGCGCTCCGCCTACACCTTCTCCGTCCGGGCCGAGGACACCGACGGCACACTCGGACCGCTCAGTCCGAAGGTGGCCGTCACCACCCCGGCCGCCATGGCCGAGGACCGGTCCGCCCCGACCCGGCCGGGAGCGCTGCGCGGCCGGGCGGACGGCGGCCGGGCGGCTTCGCTGTCGTGGGGCGCGTCCAAGGACGACAAGGGCGTCGTCTCGTACGACATCTACCAGGGCGCATCGAAGATCCACAGCGTCGACGGGGGCGAGACCCGGGCGCTGATCACCGGGCTGCGGCCGGGCACCGCCTACTCGTTCACCGTGAAGGCGCGCGACGCCGCCGACAACACCTCCCCCGCGGGCCCGGCCCTCAGGCTCACCACCGCGAAGGGCTCCGACGATGGCCCCGGCACCGCCCCCACCGACTTCCGCGCCACGTCCCGCCGGGCCGGCGGCGCGTACTACATCGACCTGTCGTGGACGCCGCCGCGCACGGGCGGCACCGTGCCCGCGTACCGCATCTACCTCGACGGCCGCCAGGCCACCACGCTCGTCTGGGGCGACGCCCCGCCCAAGGGCACGGCGCGGAACAGTTTCTACGTGGGCAAGGAGGCCAGCGTCCGGCACCGGGTACGGATCCGGGCCCAGCTGCCCGACGGGACGTGGGGCGCCTACTCCGCCGAACGGAGCGTCACCACCGGGTCCTGAGCAGGGCTCTCCGGGCCGGACGGCCGCCGGGGCCCGGTGGGCCGGACCATGGAACCTGTCCTCTGCCCGGCTCCCGTCCGCATGCGCCCCGCCCGGCCCACAAGTTGGCTCTACGTCAGGCGCAGGCGTGGAGCACACCACCGGACCCAGGTCCGTGGCATCGCTGTGTCACGCCCGGGACGCGCCCTTGTCTGCTCCCCTCCGGGCGTCCTACCGTCTCCGGAGCCGCGCGGGAGCGGCCGCATCACCTACGCATCCGCCTTGGGGGCAGCGTGAGTTCGGGGCCGGTCGGTGTCGCCGTCGTCGGGGCGGGCGTCATCAGCAAGGAGTATCTGCGGACGCTGTCCGCCTTTCCCGATCTGCGGGTGGTGGGTGTCGCCGACCTCGACGCGGGCCGCGCCACGGCCGTCGCGCGCGAGCACGGCGTACCGGTCGCCGGCGACGTGGCGACGGTGCTCGCCGTTCCCGAGGTCGAGCTCGTCGTGAACCTCACCGTGCCGACCGCCCACGCGCAGGTCGCGACGCAGGCGCTGCGGGCCGGGAAGCACGTGTACGGCGAGAAGCCGATCGCCCTGGCCCCCGGCGAGGCCGAGAAGGTGCTCGCCCAGGCGGCGGAACGGGGGCTCCTTGTGGGGAACGCGCCGGACACGTTCCTCGGCGCGGGGCTCCAGTCGGCGCTGCGGGCCGTCGGGGCGGGGCACATCGGCGAGCCGGTGGCGGCGACGACGGCGGTGCAGGGCCTTGGGCCGGAGCGCTGGCACCCCGACCCGGCGTTCTTCTACCAGCCCGGCGCGGGACCGCTGTTCGACCTCGGGCCGTATTACCTGACGGCGCTGGTGGCACTGTTCGGCGGGGTGTCGCGCGTGGCGGCCTCGGCGGCACGCGCGCGCGAGGATCGCGTCGTCGGGTCGGGGCCCAAAGCGGGGCAGGTGTTCCCGGTGGCGGTGCCGACGCATGTGTCGGCGCTCGTCGAGTTCGCGTCGGGGGTGCGGGCGACGTCGGTGTTCAGCTTCGACTCGGCGCTGCCGCGTATCCAGTTCGAGGTCACCGGCACGGAGGGCGTCCTCGCCGTGCCGGACCCCAACACCTTCCGCGGGCCGCTGAGGGTGCGGGCCAACGGGGCGGACGACTGGCGCGAACTGCCGGTCGCGGGGCGCGTCGACGGGCGCGGGCTCGGCGTGCTCGACCTGGCGCGGGCGATCCGCCGGGGCGGTGCGCCACGTGCGTCGGGAGCACTGGCCCTGCACGTCCTGCAGACGATGACGGCGATCACGCACTCGGCCGAACATGCCGAGTTCACCCGGATCGCCACGTGCCCGACGCCACCACAGCCCGTGCCGGCGGACTGGGACCCGGGGGCGGCGACCCTCGCCTAGGCCTTGTCGTCACCGGGCAGACGGGAAGGTGACGACAATGCCTGGGACGGGTCGAGGCCGAGTTCCTCCAGGGTCTGTTCGAGCCAGCGCGCCCAGAACGTCTCCAGGTCGATGCCCGCGCGCAGCACGACGTGCTGCAGGCGGTCCTCGACGGAGTCGAGGCCGGGCGGGAAGTCCCGCTTCTCGATCTCCTCGTACTCAGCCAACTGCCGCCGGTGCAGGTCGAGATGGCGGCGCAGGTCGGCCTCGATGCCGTCGGTGCCGACGACGGCGGCGGCGCGCAGGCGCAGGAGCAGCGGGTCGCGCAGCGGTTTGGGGTCCTGGCTCGCGGCGGTCCAGCGGGCCAGTTCGGCGCGGCCCTCGGGCAGGACCTCGTACTCCTTCTTCTGACCGCGCGCGGGCGTCGGCGCGGGCAGGGCCCTGATGTACCCCTCGCGTTCCAGGCGGCCCAGCTCGCGGTAGATCTGCTGGTGCGTGGCCGACCAGAAGTAGCCGATCGACTTGTCGAAGCGGCGCGTCAGTTCGAGGCCCGACGACGGCTTCTCCAGGAGGGCCGTGAGGATCGCGTGCGGGAGTGACATGGCTGCACCTTATGCGGAGGCGGTCACGCGGCCGGCGGGCCCGGCCACGTGACCGCCGGTCTCACAGCGCCGCGGCCAGCTCGGTGCCCTGGCGGATGGCGCGCTTGGCGTCCAGCTCGGCGGCCACGTCTGCGCCGCCGATCAGGTGCGCCTCGCGGCCCGCGGCGAGCAGGTCGTCGTACAGACCGCGCGCCGGGTCCTGGCCGGTGCACAGCACGACGGTGTCGACGGGGATGACGGTGGAGTTGCCGTCGACGGTGACGTGCAGGCCCGCGTCGTCGATGCGGTCGTAGGTGGCGCCCGCGACCATGGTGACGCCGCGGTGGCGCAGTTCGGTGCGGTGGATCCAGCCGGTGGTCTTGCCGAGTCCGGCGCCGACCTTCGAGGTCTTGCGCTGGAGGAGGTGGACGGCGCGCGGCGGGGCGGGGCGGTCGGGCTTCGCGAGGCCGCCGCGGCCCTGGTAGTCCATGTCGACGCCCCACTGCCGGAAGTACGTGGCCGGGTCCTGGCTCGCCTTGTCGCCGCTGTCGGTGAGGTACTCGGCGACGTCGAAGCCGATGCCGCCCGCGCCGACGATCGCGACGCGCTCCCCGACGGGCGCGCCGTCGCGCAGGACGTCGAGGTAGCCGACGACGCTGGGGTGGTCGAGCCCCGCGATCTCGGGGGTGCGGGGGGTGACGCCGGTGGCGACGACCACCTCGTCGTACGCGTCCGGGGCGAGGTCGGCGGCGGTGACGGGGGTGTTCAACCGGACGTCCACGCCGTGCAGTTCGAGCTGCGCGCGGTAGTAGCGGAGGGTCTCGTCGAACTCCTCCTTGCCGGGGACCTTGCGGGCGACGTTGAGCTGGCCGCCGACCTCGGACGCGGCGTCGAAGAGGGTGACGGCGTGGCCGCGCTCGGCGGCGGAGACCGCGCAGGCGAGACCCGCGGGGCCCGCTCCGACGACGGCGACGCGCTTGCGCAGGCGGGTCGGAGCGAGGACCAGCTCGGTCTCGTGGCAGGCGCGCGGGTTGACGAGGCAGGAGGTGATCTTGCCGCTGAACGTGTGGTCCAGGCAGGCCTGGTTGCAGCCGATGCAGGTGTTGATGGTCTCC
Source organism: Streptomyces sp. NBC_00009 (assembly GCF_045040855.1). Classification (NCBI taxonomy): domain Bacteria; kingdom Bacillati; phylum Actinomycetota; class Actinomycetes; order Kitasatosporales; family Streptomycetaceae; genus Streptomyces; species Streptomyces sp. NBC_00009. The sequence continues at coordinate 7,328,981 of NZ_CP108312.1, read as the reverse complement.
GAGCGCTCGGCCTGGGCCTTGGCCACGAAGTCCGGGTCGGCGAGCAGGGGCCGCGCGAGGGACACCATGTCGGCGCAGCCGTCGGCGAGCAACTCCTCGGCGATCTCAGGGGTGTTGATGCGGTTCGTGGTGACGAGCGGGATGGAGACCTCGCCCATGACCTTCTTGGTGACGAAGGTGTACGCGCCGCGCGGCACCGACGTCGCGATGGTCGGGATGCGGGCCTCGTGCCAGCCGATGCCGGTGTTGATGATGGTGGCGCCGGCGGCCTCGATCTCCTTGGCGAGCTGCACGACCTCTTCGAGGGTGGAGCCGCCGGGCACGAGGTCGATCATCGAGAGCCGGTAGATGAGGATGAAGTCCGTGCCGACGCGCTCGCGGACGCGGCGGACGATCTCGACGGGGAAGCGGATGCGGTTCTCGTACGAGCCGCCCCAGCGGTCGGTGCGCCGGTTCGTGGCGGCGACGATGAACTCGTTGATGAGGTAGCCCTCGGAGCCCATGATCTCCACGCCGTCGTAGCCGGCGCGCTGGGCGAGTTCGGCGGCGCGCGCGAAGTCCTCGACGGTCTGCTCGACCTCGGCATCGGTGAGTTCGTGCGGCGGGAAGGGGCTGATCGGCGCCTGGAGCGGGCTCGGGGCGACGAGGTCCTCGTGGTAGGCGTAGCGGCCGAAGTGGAGGATCTGCATCGCGATCTTCCCGCCCGCCGCGTGCACCGCGTCGGTGACCTGGCGGTGCTCGTCGGCCTCCGCCTCGGTGGTCAGCTTCGCGCCGCCGGCCCAGGGGCGTCCGGCCTCGTTGGGGGCGATGCCTCCGGTGACCATGAGGCCGACGCCGCCGCGGGCGCGGGTGGCGTAGAACTCCGCCATGCGCGCGAAGCCGTTCTCCGCCTCCTCGAGTCCCACGTGCATGGAGCCCATCAGGACCCGGTTGGGCAGCGTGGTGAATCCGAGGTCGAGCGGGGTGAGCAGGTGCGGGTATCGGCTCATGGTGGCCCTCCGTGCGCGGCGAACGTCGTCACAGTTGTAGACGACGACACCTCGCTTTTGCAACAAGTTGCATAAGAGAGCTGCGCCACGCCGCACAGCGCCGCCGCGCCCCGCCGCCACGACGAGGCACGACGGGGCACGACGGGGCACGACGGGGCACGACGGGGCACAACGGGTCACGGCGCGGCCGGGCGGCCGGTCAGTCCGCGGCGATCTCCGCCACCCACCCGTACGGCAGCTCGTCGCCGTCGACCGTCACGGCCTCGACGGAGCGGGTGAGCGGGTCGATCTCCACCTGCACCCCTTCGCCCTCGAAGCGCGGATAGCCGGACTCCCCGGACGATCCCGTGGCCTCGACGGACACCACGCGCAGGGGGTTGCCGTGCACGGGGTGACCGTCCTTGTCGGCGAGTTGGGGCTTGACCAGGACCGTGTAACGGGCGGGCACATCACTGGGGTCGCTCATGCTCAGGAGGCTAGCTCCGGGCACGGGAACGCGCCTGCCCGCGGCGCACACCTGCCCTCGGTTGTAGAATGCAACGAGCAGCGGGGAGAGGACAGCACGTGACAGACCGAGAGACGGCCGTCGAGACCATTCAGCGCGAGATGACGTCGTTCGCGCGGCGTGCCAGAGCGATGGCCGGACGGATGCACCCCGAGCTGTCGCTCGTGTCGTACACCCTGCTCAGCCACCTGGACGAGAAGGGCGGCTGCCGGGCGACGGACCTCGCCACGCACTACGCCCTCGACAAGTCGACGGTGAGCCGGCAGGTGTCCGCGCTGGAGCGGGCCGGGCTCGTGATGCGCCGGGTGGACCCGGACGACCACCGCGTCCAGGTCCTCCATCCGACCGAGGCGGGCGCCGACATCCTCGCCCAGGTCACCGTCAGCCGCCGTCAGGCGTTCCAGGAGCGGGTGGCGGACTGGCCCGAGGAGGATCTCGTCCGCTTCGCGGACTATCTGCTGCGCTACAACGCGCAGGTCCAGGAAGAAGCCTGAGCCACCGCGAAGACCGCGCGCGTCATCGCTCAGCGGGCGGCGGCGTGGTCGAACTCCGGGACCCGGGCCGCCATGAACTTCGTGGTGCGCCGCAGCCGGAAGCCCAGGGACTCGTAGAGCCTGATGGCGTTCGCGTTGCGCGCCGCCGTGTGCAGGAACGGCGTCTCACCGCGGTCCTTGATCCCCGCCGCCACGGCCAGGACGAGGCGGGCCGCGAGCCCCTGGCCGCGATGGTCCGGGTCGGTGCAGACGGCGCTGATCTCCGTCCAGCCCGGCGGGTGCAGCCGCTCCCCCGCCATCGCCACGAGCGCGCCCTGCCTGCGGATCCCGAGATAGGTGCCGAGTTCGACGGTGCGGGGCAGGAACGGCCCCGGCTGGGTGCGCGCGACGAGGTCCAGCATCTCGGGCACGTCGGCCGCGCCGAGCAGCACGGCCTCCGCGTCCGGCGCCGCGGCCACGCCGTCGTCGACGAGTTGCACCCCGTCCATGCTCATCGTGAGTTCCCAGCCCTCGGGCGGCGCCGTGCGCATCCCTGGCAGCGGGACGGTCTCGCCCGGCCCGGCGAGCGCCGCGAGATCCGCCCAGTCTCCGGGTCCCGGCTCGTCCGGCAGCGCAAGCCACGGCGACACGTCAAGGGGGTACCGCACGACCCGGCCCCGCCGTTCGGCGAAGTGTGCGTGCGGGCCGGTGAGGGAGGCGTACGCGGGGTTGTCGAGCGGGTGGGCGGTGGCGGCGGCCGGGACGGACATACGGCGGGCTCCCAGGAGGCGGCGGTGGGCGTGCGGGCGGTGGAGCGGCCGTGCCTACCATGGCCGCCCTCCGATGAAAGCCCATGTCACCGCGGTCTGATTCCCTCACCGGGGGAATGTTCACGAGCCCGCAACGATGATGCGCGCGGCACGGTGGACGTTGCCGACGCGTGATCCTTCTTGGCATGCTGGCGCGATGCCCTCCGTACCCCTGAGTGACCGCGTCGAGGAACTGCTCGCGGGCGAGCACCCGTTGCCGGTCGTGGAGGCGGGCGACCCCGTGCTCCGGTCCCCCGCGCTGACCTACGACGGTCAGCTCGAACCCGCGCTCCTGGAGCGTCTGATCGCCGCGATGCGCGCGTCGATGCACGCCGCTCCCGGCGTCGGTCTCGCCGCACCGCAGATCGGCGTCCCGCTGCGGATCGCCGTCGTCGAGGACGCGGCCGAGGTCCCCGAGGAGGTGCGGGTGGCGCGCGGCCGGGTGCCGCAGCCGTTCCGCGTCCTGATCAACCCGTCGTACGTGCCCGTGGGGGCGCACCGCGCCGCGTTCTTCGAGGGCTGCCTGAGCGTGCCCGGCCTGCAGGCCGTGGTCTCCCGGCACCAGAGGGTGCGGCTGCGTGGTCTCGACGAGCGGGGCCACGCCGTGGACGAGGAGTTCACGGGGTGGCCCGCCCGGATCGTGCAGCACGAGACGGACCATCTGCACGGAACGCTCTATCTCGACCGGGCGGAGCTGCGCTCGCTGTCCACCCGGAACGCGATGGCCGAGCGCTGGACGCAGCCCACCGCGGAGCTGGCCGCGGGAGCGCTCGGCTTCTCGATTCCCTGAGGACCCGTGCCCCTGAGGACCCGTGCCCCTGAGGACCCGTGTGCCCTCCCGTCAGGTGAGGTCGGGCATCTCGCCCTCGGTCGTGCTCAGGTCGATCACCGAGAACGCGGCGCCCTGCGGGTCCGTCACCGCCGCGAAGCGGCCGAACGGGGTGTCCATCGGGCCGTAGTGGAGCTTTCCGCCGAGCCTGGTCACCGTGGCGACCGCCGCGTCGCAGTCGTCGACCGCGAAGTAGACGTTGACGTACGACGGGACCTGCGGCGGGAAGTCCCCGGTCATCTTGAAGCGGCCGAGCTGGGGCTGTCCGTCGAGCTGCCAGATGTTGAAGTCGACGTTCTCGTCGGCCATCTTCCGGACCTCGTACGGGAAGGCGGCCTCGAAGAATCCGTCCGTCTTCCCGGTGTCACGCGTGGTCACCTCGGCCCAGGCGTACGAACCGGGCTCGCCCACCTTCTCGAACCCGTCGTGCGTACCCGGCTGCCAGAGGCTGAAGAAGACGCCGGCCGGGTCCTGGACGGTGACCATCGAGCCGAAGTCGCCGACCTCCATGGGCTCCATCAGCAGGGTGCCGCCGGCCTCCTTGACGCGGGCCGCCGTGGCCTTGACGTCGGGTGTGGCCAGGTACAGGTTCCAGGCCGGCGGGGTGCCCTCCATGCCCGGCATCTGCGGCGAGAGCGCGCCGACCCGCTTTCCGTCCGACTTCGCCTGCGTGTAGTTGCCGAACTCCTCCTGGCCCTCCTCGAACGTCCAGCCGAGAAGCTCGCCGTAGAAGCGCTTCGCGGCCTCCAGGTCGGGGAACATGGCGTCGGCCCAGATGGGCGCGCCCTCCGGTCGTGCGGCCATGGCGCGAACCCTTCTTCCGAGTGGTGGTGGTTCCGGGGGTGGGACGGTCCCGGCAACGGTGGTGCGATTCGTCCCGGTTCCCCCGATTCACGCTAGCCGCGTACAGGCCGCCGCGCGATACCGAACTCCGTTCGCACAAGCCTTACGGAGCCATGACGTGTCGGCGAGGAGAGCCCTCGCGGCGCCCTGTCCCGCATAGCGTGGGCGGCATGCGTGTACTGGTCACCGGCGGTGCCGGGTTCATCGGGTCCGCGGTCGTGGACGCTCTCTCCGCACGAGGACATGAGGTCGTCGTGCTCGACGTCCGGCCGCCCGGCCCGGACGAACGCCGGCCCTGGGTCGTCGCCGACGTACGCGACCCCTCCGCCGTGGAGTCGGCCCTCGCCGGCGTCGACGCGGTGTGTCATCAGGCGGCGAAGGTCGGCCTCGGCAAGGACTTCGCCGACGCGCCCGACTACGTCTCCCGCAACGACCTCGGCACGGCCGTGCTGCTCGCCGCGATGGCCTCGGCGGGGGTACGGGATCTGGTGCTCGCCGGGTCGATGGTCGTGTACGGGGAGGGGCGGTACGAGTGCGGGCGTCACGCAGTGGTGCGCCCGGGACCGCGCGCCGAGGCCGACCTGCGGGCGGGCCGCTTCGAGCCCGCGTGCCCGCAGTGCGGCGACGCGCTGAGCCCCGGCCTCGTCGGCGAGGACGCCCCCACGGACCCGCGCAACGTGTACGCGACGACGAAGCTCGCCCAGGAACATCTGGCGTCCGCCTGGGCGCGGGCCACCGGAGGCCGCGCGGTGTCGCTGCGCTACCACAACGTGTACGGGCCGGGGATGCCGCGCGACACCCCGTACGCGGGCGTCGCGTCGTTCTTCCGGTCGGCGCTGGCCCGGGGCGAGGCCCCGCGCGTCTTCGAGGACGGCCGCCAGCGGCGGGACTTCGTGCACGTTCACGACGTGGCCGCGGCGAACGCGCTCGCCCTCGAGACCATGGGCGACCGGCCCTCCGACTCGTGCGTCGCGTACAACACGGGCAGCGGGGACCCGCACACGGTGGGCGAGATGGCCCACGCACTCGCCGCCGCGTACGGCGGGCCGATGCCCGTCGTGACGGGCGAGTACCGGCTCGGCGACGTACGGCACATCACGGCGGACCCGGCCCGGCTCAGGGCGGAGCTCGGGTGGCGCGCCGAGGTGGGGTTCGAGGAGGGGATGACGGAGTTCGCCAAGGCGGAGCTCGGGTGAGGTGACTCTGCCGGCCGCCGGGGCGCGCGCCCGCTACGCCCCCGCGGCCGGGAGCGTCACCTCGAAGCAGCAGCCGCCGGCCACATTGCGCACGGCGGCGCTGCCCCGGTGGGCCTCCACGATTCCCCTGACGATGGCGAGCCCGAGGCCCGCGCCCGACGGGGGTGTACGGGCGTGGCTGCCGCGCCATCCCGTGTCGAAGACGCGCGGCAGATCCTGCTCGGGGATGCCGCCGCAGCCGTCCGTGACCGTGAGGACCACACCGTCCGTGGAGCCGGCCGCCGCCACGGCGACCGTGCCGTCGGCCGGCGTGCGACGGATCGCGTTCACGAGGAGGTTGCCGAGGACGCGGCTCATCTCCTTGCCGTCGACCTCGACGGGAATCTTGTCGATGCGGTCGCCGACGAGGCGTACGCCGTGTTCGCGGGCGAGCGGGTCGGCGCCCGTGAGCGCGTCGCCCACGAGGTCATGGAGGGAGATCCTGGACGGGCTCAGGACGAGGGTCCCCGCGTGGATGCGCGACAGTTCGAAGAGGTCGCCCACCATGTCGTTCATGCGCTCGACCTCGGTGCGGATCTGGCGCAGATAGCGGTCCGGGTCGGCCGCCATGCCGTCCTCCAGGGCCTCGGACATCGCGCGGAGCCCGGCGAGCGGGGTGCGCAGATCGTGCGAGATCCAGGCGACGAGCTCGCGACGCGAGGTCTCCAGGGCGCGCTCACGGTCCCTGGAGGCGGCCAGCTTGACGCTGGTGGCCTCCAACTCCCTTGAGAGCGCGGCGAGTTCCGCCGTTGCGGGGACGAGGGGCGCCGCGAAGCTGCCGCCGTCACCGAAGGAGCGGGCGGCGAGGGTGAGCGCGTTGCTGCGGGCCACGACCCAGCGGCCGAGGAGCAGCGCGGTGGCCAGTGACACGGTGGCGGCCATCGCGGCGACGGTCGTCACGACGGTCAGGTCGTGCGGGGACAGGAACATCGCCCAGGCCACGACGAGCGTTCCGGCGAGCATCGCAGTCACCGCGACGGCGGCGACGACCGTGAGCGACACCGTCAGGGAGCGGCGGCGCAGGACGAACAGGGCGAGCGCGCCCAGCAGGCCCGCACCGACGGCGCCGAGGAACGCGAAGAGGGCGATGAGGAGCATGTCATGCACGGGGTTCGATCCAGTCTGCCGGTGCGCGATCGGGCCGAGGGACTTCCGGTGCACGGTCGGACCCAGGGACTTCCGGTGCGCGGTCCGATCGAGTGGCGTCGCCGTGCGGGCCCGGGTCCAGGCGGTAGCCGACGCCCCAGACCGTCTGGATGAGGCGCGGGGCCGCCGGGTCGTCCTCGATCTTGCCGCGCAGTCGGCGGACGTGGACCGTGACGGTCGACAGGTCACCGAAGTCCCAGCCCCACACCTGCTGCATGAGCTCCTCGCGGGAGAAGGCGCGGCCCGGGTGACGCAGGAAGAAGGCGAGTAGGTCGAACTCCCTTATGGTCAGGGCGAGTTCGACCCCCGCCTTGGCGGCTCGGCGTGCCGCGGGGTCGACGGTGAGGGCGGCCGCGCGCAGCGGTCCCGCCGGCCTGGGTGCCGTGGCGGCGCGGGCCCGGCGCAGCACCGACTCGACCCGCAGGACCAGCTCGCGCGGGCTGAACGGCTTGGTCACGTAGTCGTCCGCGCCGACCTCGAGGCCGAGGATGCGCTCGTCCTCGTCGCCGCGCGCCGTCAGCATGATCACGGGGACCGGGCCGCGGGCCCGGAGTCTGCGGCACACCTCGATGCCGTCCATGCCGGGCAGCATGAGGTCGAGGACGACCAGGTCGGGCCCGTGCGCGTCGGCGCGGTCGAGGGCGGCCGGGCCGTCGGCGGCGCGGTCGACGTCGTAGCCGGCGCGGTCCAGGTAGCCCGCGACGACCTCGGCGACGGTCGGGTCGTCGTCGACGACGAGGACACGGCCGAGCGGTGGTGTCTGCATTCCACCAGCGTCGCACCCGAGGTGCCGGTCGGAGCCGCCGGAGGGGTCGCCCGCGTGCGACGTCCGCGTTTCGTAAGGAGCTGAGGGCCTAAATGTCCGGTTTGGATTCGTAGGGTGACACCGTGATCCCCCCTGACTATCCCTCCCTCCCCGCTTCGGCCCCCTCGGTCGATGTCGTGCTGCCCTGCCTCGACGAGGCCGCCGCGCTGCCGTGGGTGCTGGCCCGCATCCCGGACGGCTGGCGGGCGCTCGTCGTGGACAACGGGTCCACCGACGGCTCCCCCGACGTCGCCCGTTCCCTGGGCGCGACGGTGGTGACGGAGCCCCGGCGCGGCTTCGGGGCCGCCTGCCACGCGGGCCTGCTGGCGTCCGACGCGGACGTCGTCTGCTTCTGCGACTGCGACGCGTCGCTCGACCCGGGTCTGCTGACGCCGTTCGTCCAGGACGTCGTCGCGGGCCGGGCCGATCTCGTGCTCGGGCGGCGCAGGCCGCAGGGCCGCGGCGCCTTCCCCGTGCACGCGCGCGCCGGGAATCTCGCGCTGGCGGGGATGCTGCGCCGGCGCACCGGGCTGCGGCTGCACGACCTGGGCCCGCTGCGTGCCGCGCGCCGCACCTCCCTCCTCGCCCTGGACCTCGCGGACCGCCGCAGCGGCTACCCCCTCCAGATGGTCGTCCGGGCCGCCGACGCGGGATGGCGCATCGAGGAGCGCCCGGTGCCCTACCGGCCCCGTACGGGAAAGTCGAAGGTCACGGGCACCTGGCGGGGCACCTGGCAGGCGGTACGGGACATGCGCGCGGTCCTCGCGGAGGAGCCGCTGCCGGCGCTCCCGTCGCGCGGAGAGGCGGCATCGCGGTGAGCGCCGACGGGTCGCCCGCAGCGCGGTGGCACGGCACCACCCTCCTCGTCATCGCCAAGTCCCCGGTGCCCGGCCGGGTCAAGACGCGGCTCACGCCGCCGTTCACGCCCGAGGAGGCCGCGCGCCTGGCCGAGGCCTCGCTCGTCGACACCCTGCACGCCGCGCTCGCCACGTCCGCGCGGCGTCGGGTGCTGGTGCTCGACGGGGCGCCCGGAGCATGGCTGCCGGCCGGGATCGACGTGGTCGCGCAGTGCGCCGGCGGCCTGGACGAGCGGCTCGCGGCGGCGTTCGCCGGGTGCGACGGGCCCGCCGTCCTGATCGGGATGGACACGCCTCAGGTGACGCCCGCGCTGCTCGCGCCCGCGCTCGGGCCCGACGCCTGGCGGGACTGCGACGCATGGCTCGGGCCCGCCGACGACGGCGGGTTCTGGGCGCTCGGGCTCGCCGAGCCCGACCCGGAGCTGCTGCGGGGTGTGCCGATGTCGACGGCGCACACGGGTGCGGCCCAGCGGACCCGGCTCACGGATGCGGGGCTGCGCGTACGGGACCTGCCGGTCCTGCGGGACGTCGACACGGCCCACGACGCCGCCGTGGTGGCGGCCGCCGCACCGGACGGCCGGTTCGCCGCCGAGCACGCGCGGCTGACGCGGGTGGTCCGCTCATGACCACGATGCGCGAGGCGGCACCGGCCTGGTGTACGGACCCCTATGCCGACGCCGTGCGCAACGAGCGCGGCCCCCTCTTCCTGCGGCGCGCCGACGGATGGCTGCTGCCGCTCGAGGTGGAGCGCTGGTGCGCGGTCGCCGACGCCGCCGACCTGTCGGCGCTGCGCCGCTGCGAGGGCGCTGTCCTCGACATCGGCTGCGGCCCGGGCCGGCTGGTCGCCGCACTGGCCGCGGCCGGACACCGCGCGCTCGGCATCGACGTGAGCGAGGCCGCGGTCGCGCGGACGGTCCGCCTCGGCGGCGCCGCGTTGCAGCGGTCCGTCTTCGACTCCCTGCCCGGCGAGGGCCGTTGGGGGACGGCACTCCTCCTCGACGGCAACATCGGGATCGGCGGCGACCCGGGGGCCCTGCTGTCCCGAGTCACCGAACTCACCGCTCCCGGCGGGCTGTTGATCGCCGAGACGGCTCCGCTCGACATGGATGAGCGGGTGGAGGTGCGGGTGGACGACGGGCAGGGCACCGCGGGCTCGCTCTTCCCGTGGGCCCGGGTGGGCACGCGCGCGCTGCTGCGGTACGCGCGCCCGCTCGGCTGGCTGCCGGTCGCTCAGTGGTCCGAGGGCGGGCGCTCATTCGTCTCCTTGCGCCGCTGACGCTCCCGTTCACGCTCCCGCGCCCGCTCTTCCCGGCGCGCCCTGCGTGCCTGCCTCCAGGGCGACGCGGGAGCGAGGAACGTCACGGCCACGAACCACAGGGCCGACGCGGCGAACAGCGCGGCCGTAAGGAGCAGCCACCGCGGCAGGAACGCGTCCCCCGAATGTCCCGTCACGAGGACGAAGTGGTCCTCCCGCGCCCGCGTGATCAGCGGGAACCACACCAGGAGCAGCAGGCCCGACAGGAACGCGGGGACGCGTACGTACGTCATCGCCGTGCGGCTCCGGTCGCCGAGCGCCTTCTGCGCCGCGACGTCCGCGAGCGAGTACACCGGCACGAGCAGCAGGTCGTGGACGAGGGCCGCGCCGACGAACCAGGCCGCCACGCCCCACGCGTCGCCTTCGAGGAGCCGCACGCCCGCGTATCCGGCGAGGGCGAACGAGGCTGCCAGGAGCAGGAGTTGGAGCGGGCTCTCGCCGTGCCAACGGCTCAGGAGTCGGTTCATCACAGCGCTCCGAACGTCATGCGGGCGACCCACTTGGTGTTCAGGACGCCCGGCGCCGCGGGGACGATGACACGGGCCGGGTAGCCGTGGTCGAGGGTGAGGTCGGCTCCGTTGACGCGCAGGGCGAGCAGGGAGCGCGGGTCGTGTACCTGGTTGTGCCGCAGGGCCGCCTTCCGGAACGCGCCGTGCTGTTGCAGCGATTCGACGAACACGTCGGTGTCGCCGTCGGTCCCGGCGAGGGCGGCGAGGTCGCGCAGCCGTACGCCGCTCCAGTGCTGGTCGTCCGTGGACCAGCCTTCGACGCAGGCGATGGGCAACGCGCTGGTGTGCTGCGGGAGTTGGAGAAGGTCGTCGCGGGTGAGCCGGTGGACGGTGCCTTTCGGTCCCGTGACGACGAGCCGCCACGGCTCGCCCGTGTCGGCGATACGGATGCCGGCCACGGCAGCGGTCTTGTTGATCTGGAAGCGGCCGGGGCCGGTGCCCGGGTCGGCGCCGCCGTGCGGGGCGAGCAGAGCGGTGCGGCGCCATACCCCGCCGATGCTCTGGCCGGCCGTCGTGACGAGCAGCAGGAGCGAGCCCGCGCCGACCATGGCGAGCGCCCCGCGCCGCGAGACCGTGGGCTCGGCGGGTTTCGCCGGCACCAGGTCACCCGTCTCGGGCAGGCCCGCCTTCCGCTCGCGCAGCACGCGCCGCGCCTGCGGTACGCGCAGTACCGCGTGCACGATGAACGCGCTGATGAACACCCAGGCGCCGTAGAAGTGCAGCGGGTAGAAGGAGCCGGGGAACAGGTAGTCGAGCTGCACGTTGAGGATGCCGGTCACGAACTCGAAGAGCGCGCCGCCCACGAGCAGGAGCAGCGACAGCCGTTCCAGGGCGTGGCCGATGGAGCGCGCGGGCGGCAGCGCGAACAGTTTGGGCACGACCGACCACAGCTTGGCGAGGAGCACGGGCACGAGCACGACGCCCACGGTGACGTGCAGTCCCTGGGTGAGGCGGTACAGCCAGTGCGGGTCCGTCGGCCAGGAGAACAGGTAGAAGCCGAGCAGGCCCTTGCCGGGCGTCTTGTCGTTGACCGCCGCGAGGTTCGGGTTGTAGGCGGCGTACGACAGGAGGCCGGTCACGAAGAGCAGGGTCATGCCGACGAGCAGGACGAGGCCGAGGACCGCGGTGAAGCGCGGGCCGCGCAGGGGGCTGCGCCACGGATCGGGGAGAGTGCGGGGGAGGACGCCCATGTGGTTCCTTCAGGCTGTGCGCGGCGGGGGCCCGCCGACCTGTTCCGACCGTATTGCGCACAGCCCGCGGATCGGCGCAGGAAGATCTGACGGTTCGGTGACGCGACCCCGCGGTGCCACCATATGGGCGGTGCGGGCACCTAGCGTTCCGGGTGTGAAGCTCGAAGCTCCCCCCGACGCCCCCCGCGCCGCGCCACCCGCCACCGGGACTCGCCGCGACCTGATTGCCGCCGCTGCCGCCGTGGCCCTGGTCACGGCGGCCGTCCTCGTGGGCCGGTACATCGAAGACCACTACGGCACTCTGCACGTCAACTGGGCTCCCCTGTACGCCCATTGGGAACCACACGTGGGCCCGGGGACCCCGGCGGCGATCTCGGTCGCCGTACTGGTCGTCGCGTACGGGCCTGTGGTGGCCGCCCGGCTGCGGTGGCGGCTGCTGCTGCCCGCCGTGTGGGCCGCGTCGGCGGCGTGGACGTTCTCGCTCGCGCTCATCGACGGCTGGCAGCGGGGCATCGCCGGGCGCCTCACCACGTCGTACGAGTATCTGCAGGTCATCGACCGGTTCGACGACGTCGGCGCGACGCTGCGGGACTTCACGCGGCACATCCTGCTGCACTCCCCCGACCACTGGCCGCCCCATGTCGCGGGGCATCCGCCCGCGGCGACCCTGACCTTCGTCGGCCTGGACCGGATCGGGCTCGGCGGGGGTGCGTGGGCCGGGGTGTGGTGCATCACGGTGGGGTGCACGGCGGCGGTCGCCGTCCTCGTCACGGTGCGCGCGCTCGCCGACGAGCGGACGGCGCGCAGCGCGGCGCCCTTCCTGGCGCTCGCGCCGGCCGCGGTCTGGATGGGCACGTCGGCGGACGGCTACTTCGCGGCGGTCGCCGCCTGGTCGGTGGCGCTGCTCGCGGTGGCGGCCACCCGCGGCAGCCGCGGGGCGGCCCTCGGCAGCGGACTGCTGTTCGGGCTCACCTGCTATCTGTCGTACGGGCTGACGCTGATGGCCCTCGTCGCGGCGGCCGTGCTGCTCGCGACGCGGACACCGCGGCCGCTTCCGCTGTTCGTCGTGGGGGCGGCCGTGGTGCCCGTCGCGTTCACCCTCGTCGGGTTCAACTGGTGGGAGGCGTACCACCTGCTGACGGAGCGTTACTACCAGGGTGCGGGCGGGATCCGGCCGTACGGCTACTGGGTGTGGGCCAACCTCGCGTGCACCGTGCTGATCGTCGGGCTGGCCACGGCGGCGGGGCTGCGCCGGGTTCCGGGACGTGTCCTGCGCGCGCGTGCGGAGCCGGAGGGGCGGCTCGCGCTGGTCGTCCTCGGCGCGGCGCTCGCCCTCCTGGCCGCCGATCTGTCGGGCATGAGCAAGGCGGAGACGGAACGCATCTGGCTCCCGTTCGGCGTCTGGCTCATCGCGGCCACCGCTCTGCTGCCCGCGCGGTGGAGCCGCGGGTGGCTGACCGCGCAGGCGGTACTCGCCCTGCTGGTCAACCACCTGCTGGTCACGGGGTGGTGACCTCGACCGGCTGCGGCTTCTCCTCACGGGCGGCGGGCCGGTTCCGCAGCAGCTGCCGCAGCCGCTCCGCCGGGTGCGGCAGGACGACGAACGCCTCGGCCTGGAGACAGGCCCAGCTGATCCTCGGCAGGTCGCGCACTGTGGGGTAGACGACGAAGCGCGGCTCCCACTCGGGCCGGAACTTCGCGTTGAAGCGGTACAGGGACTCGATCTGGAACCAGCGCGACAGGAACACGAGCAGCCCCCGCCACACCCGCAGCACCGGGCCCGCGCCGAGGCGCTCGCCGCGCGCGAGAGCGGCCCGGAACACCGCGAAGTTGAGCGACATGCGGCGCACTCCGAGCCCGGGGGCGCCGCGCAGGGCGGCCACGATGAGGAGTTCGTTCAGGCCGGGCTCGGCCGTGCGGTCGCGACGCATCAGGTCGAGGGAGAGACCGTCCTCGCCCCAGGGCACGAAGTGGAGCAGGGCGCGCACGCGGTCGTTGCCCGCCTCGTCGTCCTGGTGCGCGGTGACGACGACGCAGTCCCCGTCGTCTGGGTCGCCGAACCGGCCGAGCGCCATGGAGAACCCGCGTTCGGTGGCACTGCCCCGCCACGCGGCGGCGGCCTCGCGCAGCCGCTTCTTCTCCTCGTCGGGCAGATCGCGTACGCGCCGCATGCGGCAGGTGTAGCCGGCGCGTTCGATGCGGTTGACCATCTGCCGGACGTTGCGCATGGTGCGCCCCGAGAGGCTGAAGGCCTGGCAGTCGACGATGGCCTCGTCGCCCAGCTCCAGGGCTTTGAGGCCGCCTTCGCGGATCCAGACCTGTCCGCCGAGTTCGCTGCACCCCATGACGGCGGGGGTCCAGGCGTGCAGGGCGCACTGCCGCAGGAACTCCTTGATGGCGCCGGGCCATGCCTCGTAGTCGCCGATGGGGTCGCCGCCTGCCAGGGCGACGCCGGACACCACGCGGTAGGCGACGGCGGCCTTGCCGGAGGGCGAGAAGAGGACGCTCTTGTCGCCGCGCAGCGCGAAGTAGCCGAGCGAGTCGCGCCGCCCCTCGTCGGCCAGCAGGGCGCGCAGCCGTTCGTCGCTGTCGGCGCGGCGCAGGGTCACGGGCCGCAGGGCGAGATAGACGCTGGTGGCGGCGGTGACCACGCCGAGCGCCAGCAGCGAGAAGTACACGATGTCGCCGGCCCGGTCGCTCCTGTACGCGATGGGGCCTGACGCACCGAGCAGGCCGTAGCCGACCTCCTGGACCCGGTCGGCGAACGTGATGGCGTGGCCCGCCTCCTGGTTCGCGCGCACACCGACGACGAGCAGGCCGAGCCCGAAGCTGCTGCCGCCGAGGACGACGAGGTTCCACAGGGCGCGCGTTCTGCCGCGCGGGTCGCCGAGTGCGTAGAACTCCTCGCGGTAGGCGACGAGCGCGACGCACAGGACGACCGAGACGGTCGCGGGGATCAGGGCGTGATGGCGCACGCCCTGGACGAGCGCGCTGACCGCGAGGAGCCCCACGGCCGCCTCCCAAGCGCGCCGTTTACGGCGGCGCAGGCCTCTGGCGAGCATCACGAGCAGCAGTCCCGCGGCGAGCGCAGCGGCGCGGGCCACCTCCTCGGCGAGGCCCGGCACGTAGGGCGCGATGCGCTCTATACGGGTCTCCTGCATGTGCGGGGAGATCGCCGACGCGATGTCCAGAATTCCGATGATCAGGCACGTGTGACCTGCCACGGCGGCGGGGCGTTGTTTCACAGTGACCGAGCGTAGGAGTGCTCCACCTCGCTGGAGTAAGAGCGACACAGGAGCACGGTAAGAACGCGGTGGCCGGCAAACCTTCCTCGGTCATCGCGCCTCTTTCCCGGTGAAAACTGCCGAACAGCGCAGATGACGGCTGAAAGTTGAGGAAGACATGGGCCTGACGAGCCGGGCACTCGAGTACGCGACGGTGCTGGCCGCCCTGGTGTGTGTGGGGCTCGCGGTCTGGGTGTGGCCGCGGCTCGCCCGGCGCGGGCCGGTGGCCGTGCTCGGCCGCCTCGGCGTGATCGGCGCGACCCAGCTCACGATCCTCACCGCGTTCGCCGTCGCCGTGAACACCAACTTCGACTTCTACGGCTCGTGGGACGAGCTGCTCGGCCATGTCGACAAGGCGCCCGCCGAGGTCACGGCGCTCGGCCACGGCGGCATCTACACCACGGTCGGCGCGGTGCGCGGCGGTCTGGTGCAGCCCGCCGGGCCGCAGGGCCTCGATCGGGTGAAGGGCATTCCGCGCGGGCCCGCGGCGGAGGTCGGCCGGGTGGAGTCGGTCAAGATCGTCGGACGGCGCAGCAGGGCCGTGAACCCGGCGTTCGTGTATCTGCCGCCGCAGTACTTCCAGAAGCAGTTCCACCGCCAGCGCTTCCCCGTGATGGTCGCGATCAGCGGCTACCCGGGCGGCATCATGAACCTCGCCCAGTACCTCCAGGTCCCGCAGACCGCCGACCGGCTGCTGAGGGCGGACAAGATCCAGCCGACGGTGATCGTGATGGTGCGCCCGACGATCGCGCCGCCCCGTGACACGGAGTGCGTGGACGTACCCGGCGGTCCAAAGGCCGAGACGTTCTTCACGAAGGATCTGCCGGAGGCTCTCAAGCGGTCGTACCGCGTGGGTCACGACCCCAGCGCGTGGGGCGCTCTCGGCTATTCGTCGGGCGGCACGTGCGCGCTCCAGCTCACCCTGCGCCACCCCGGCGTGTACACCTCGGCGGCGGCGCTGTCGGCGGACTACAGGATCGGCGACGACCTGACCACCGGCAGCCTCTTCGGCTCGGGTCCCGGCGCCGCGCGGCGGCAGCGCGAGCACGACCTCATCTGGCGTCTGGAGCACCTGCCCGTGCCGCGCGTGTCCGTCCTGGCCGCCAGCAGCAGGTCGGGTGAGAAGGACTACAGCGACACGATGAAGTTCCTGCACGCGGTGAAGCCGCCCATGACGTCGGCCCAGATCATCCTGCCGCGCGGCAGCCACCACTTCACGACATGGCAGCGGGAGATCGCTCCGGCCATGCGGTGGATGAGCGGCCAGCTGATGTTCCCGCAGGACACCACGCCCTCACCGCACCGCCGGCCCACGACACAGGCCGCGAACCGGCCACACCCGTAGCCGCGCCTGCGTCGGTGTCCCGCCTGCCCGGGCCTCGCTTCAGCCCGACGGATCACCCGTCACCGACGACCCGTTACGGTGGCCTGGCATCGGCGCCGACCCGGCGCGCCTCCCCCGTCCGACCAGGAGCAGCCCTCATGCCCGAGTCCGCCGTGTCCGCCCGCCCCGCACTGGCCAGGCCGGGCGCGGCGCCCGGCGACGTGGCCGCCGTCTGGTCCGTCGTGACCGGCATGTACGAGGCGTACGCCACCGGGGACCGCGCCCAGATCGACGCCCGGCTCGACCCGGAGGCCACGATCTGGGACCCGGCCACCGAGCCGCTGCTGCTCGGCAAGCCGGACCTGGACCGGGTGCGGGACGAGCGGCCCGAGTCCGGGGACGGGCACGCGGGGAGCGGGCTTCGCCCGTACGACCCGGTCGTCGACGTCTTCGGTGACACGGCGGTCCTGCGCTACTGGCTGCGCGTCGCGTACGCGCCCGGCCCGAACGGCACCCCGCTCCGTCCCGAGCTGCTGCGGAACACGGCGGTCCTGCGCAAGGACCTCTCGGTCGGCCGCTGGCTGATCGTGCATCTCCACGAGGACGTACGGCAGGCGGGCGGGGAGCCCGAGACCGCCGTTTAGGGCCAAGCCCGGCATGATCCAAACGAGAGGCCCTAGCGGGGCGCGCCGGTCTTCGTGGCCACCAGGAGGCGGCACCTGGGGCTGCCGTCGGAGCGCTCGCCGAGTTCGGGCAGCGCCCGGAGCTCCACGTCGAAACCGGCCCTGACCAGCTCGCTCCGCACGTCGCCGAGGCGGAAGCCGCGGTAGTACATGACGAAGGACGGCCGCCACAGCGCGTTGCGGACCCGCATCGCGCCGTCGAAGGCCAGCATCGACCAGTAGCCGCGGGAGCCGGGCCGCGCGGGCGCCGGCACCGGGAACGCGAAGCGTCCGCCCGGCCGCAGCACGGAGTGGACCTGGGCGAACAGGGCGGGCCGCTGCCGCGGCAGGAAGTGGCCGAACGCCCCGAAGCTGACGACCAGGTCGAAGGCCGGTCCGAAGGGCAGCGCGAGGGCGTCGCCGCGCACCAGGTCCGCGCTGCTCCCGTGGGCCGCGCGGCCCGCCGTGAGCATGCCCGCGCTGATGTCGACCCCGACGGGCCGCTCGCGGCACACCTGCGTCAGCACGCCGAACCCCGCGCCGGTCCCGCAGCACAGGTCGAGTCCGCGCTCGAAGGGGCCCATGCCGCGCAGGGCACGGGTCGCGGGTGCGAGGACCGACCGGGGCGTGCGGAACGGCGTGCGGTCGAACTTGGGGGCGAGCAGGTCGTAGCCGTGCTCGACGGAGGACAGCGCCTGGACGGCGAGCTCCCGGATTGTGGGGCCTTCGGGTGCGAACATCGGGGCTCAGCATAGGCCGCGCCCGGCGTCGCGGGGGCTCTGCTCAAGGGGTCGAGCAGGGGTGAAGGGCCGGCTGAGAACGGCGGCCCGTGACGTGAGCCCTTGCGGGACGGCGCCCCCATGGTGTTACAGTGCCAATGGCACGTGTGCTAGCCGCCTCTTCGGCGCCAGTGCCAGTCTCCCTCTCCGAATCGCCGCGACAGCGGGATTCGTCGAATCGATGTCAGCGATGCGCCAGGCGGCGCCGACGCGCCGTACCCCGCATCGCTTCTCCCCGGCCACAGGCTTCTCAGGGCTTTCACGGGCCTCTCCGCCCGCCCGCCTCGCGGGGCGTGCAGTCACCGCCCCGATCCCGCCGGATCCCCCTCTCTCATGCTCTCGTACGAACGTCCGCGAAAGGACCGATTCCGATGACCACCACACTCGAACCCCCCACCACCACAAAGGCGTTCACGACGCAGCCGAAGGAGGTCGCGGTCCATGCCGCGGGCGTCCTCGACATCTCGGGCAACGGGCCCGGGTTCCTGCGCCTCGCCGACCTCCTGCCGACATCGCACGACGTCCAGGTGCCGGCCGCCCTGATCCGCCGACTCGGCCTGCGCAAGGGCGACTTGCTCCAGGGGACGTGCGGCAGGCCGCGCGTCCTCGTCGAGGTCGAGCGCGTCAACGGGCGCCCCGTCCAGGAGCTGCGCGGGCGGCCCCGGTTCGGTGACCTCACTCCCCTGCACCCGCGGCAGCAGCTGCGTCTCGAAACCGCGAGGGGCGGCGTGACGCCCCGCGTCGTCGATCTGTTCACCCCCATCGGCAAGGGGCAGCGCGGGCTGATCGTGGCGCCGCCCAAGACCGGCAAGACGGTGCTGCTCCAGCAGCTCGCCGCGTCCGTCGCCACGAACCACCCCGAGGCCCATCTGATGGTGGTGCTCCTCGACGAACGGCCGGAGGAGGTCACCGACATGCGGCGCTCGGTGCGCGGCGAGGTCTTCGCCTCGACCTTCGACCAGCCCGCGAAGGCGCATATCGCGCTGGCCGAACTGGCCGTCGAGCGTGCCAAGCGGCTCGTCGAGGGCGGCCGGGACGTCGTCATCCTCCTCGACTCCCTGACGCGCCTGTGCCGCGCCCACAACAACACGGCCTCGTCCGGCGGCCGTACGCTCAGCGGCGGTGTCGACGCCTCCGCGCTGATCGGGCCCAAGCGGTTCTTCGGAGCGGCGAGGCTCGCCGAGGAGGGCGGCTCGCTGACCATCCTCGCCACGGCGCTCGTCGACACCGGCTCCCGCGCCGACGACTACTTCTTCGAGGAGCTCAAGAGCACGGGCAACATGGAGATCCGCCTCGACCGCACTCTCGCCGAGCGCCGGATCCACCCCGCCGTCGACCTCACCCAGTCCGGCACGCGCCGCGAGGAACTCCTGCTGCCCGAGGCCGAGTTGGCGGTCGTACGAGGTCTGCGGCGCGCGCTTCAGTCGCGGGACGGGCACGCCGGGCTCGAGACGCTTGTCGAGCGGATCCGGCAGACGCCGGACAACGCGACGTTCCTGCGGCAGGTGCAGTCCACCGTTCCCACCGCGTGAGACGGCCGCCGTTCACCGTCCGGGGTAGATCGGCGCGACAGGATGCGTAATACTCTCAGTATGACTTCGAGCATTACATCCGCGGGGGGCGTGGCGGACGCCGGGACGGTCCGGGTGCGCAGGGCGACCGCGCGCGACGCCAAGCGGCTGACCCGGCTCGTCCGTACGTCCCGCGCCTACGAGGCCCCGTACGCGTCGATGGTGGCCGGCTACCGGGTGGGGCCCGACTACATCGAGGCCCATCGCGTCTTCGTCGCGGCCGGCACCGATGACCTGGTGCTCGGGTTCTACGCGCTCACGCTCGTGCCGCCGGAGCTCGACCTGATGTTCGTCGCCGACGCGGCGCAGGGGCTCGGCATCGGGCGGCTGCTCGTCGCCCATATGAAGGACGAGGCGCGCGCCGCCGGACTCACCTCGGTCCGTGTGGTCTCGCACCCGCCCGCCGAGGGCTTCTACCGCAGCACGGGAGCCGTCCGCACCGGCACCGCGGCCGCCGATCCGCCCGCCGTGATGTGGGACAGGCCCGAATTGGAGTTCCCGATCGGCTGACGCGCCCGCACTCCCGGGAGCACACTCGGGGTGGACGAGGAGGCCGGCTTGGACAACGAGGTCCGACACACCGACGCAGCCCACGGCACCGACGCGGTCCACGCGTTCGACGTCACCGTGGAGATCCCCCAAGGCTCCCGCAACAAGTACGAGATGGACCATTCCGTCGGCCGGATAAGGCTCGACCGGATGCTGTTCACCTCCACCCAGTACCCGGCGGACTACGGATACATCGTCGGCACCCTCGGGCGCGACGGCGATCCGCTCGACGCGCTCGTCCTGGTGGGCGATCCGACGTTCCCCGGCTGCACCGTCGAATGCCGGGCGATCGGCATGTTCGTGATGCGGGACGAGAAGGGCATGGACGAGAAGGTCCTGTGCGTGCCCGCGCACGATCCGCGCCATGCGTCTTTGCGGGACATCGAGGACATCCCCGAGTTCGACCGTCTGGAGATCACGCACTTCTTCGAGGTCTACAAGGACCTGGAGCCCGGCAAGTCGGTCGAGGGCTCGCACTGGGAGGGCCGCGACCTCACCTACGCGGAGATCGCCGCCGCGCGCCGCCGGGCCGCCGCCCGAGGGGACTGAAACCGCGGACCCCTGCGACGGCGCGCACGTGTCGATTCAGTGCGCGCCGTCCGTAGCGCAGTGCTCGAGCAGGTCCGCGGTCGCCGCGTCGACGACGCGGTAGCGCACGATCCTGCCCTCCTTCTCCCCCTCGACCACACCGGCCGCGCGCAGCAGCCGCAGCGCCTGCGAGACCGCCGGGTCGTTCATGCCCGTGGCCACGGCGAGATCCGACACGGCCAGCGGCCCCGCCCGGTACAGCGCGAGCAGCAGCGCGAGGCGCCGGGGATCGGCGAGCAGGGAGAACCGGTCGGCCCAGGCGCGGACATGTCCTGGCTCACCGATGGCGGCGATGGCCTCGCAGACCCGGTGGCCGTCGATCGTGCGGCGGTCGGCGCGCTCGGCAGGGACGAGATGCATGGCCCCATCCTCGCAGCCGCCGATGTGATCTTGAATACCCGCGCACACCTACGCAGCTGTGCAGCCTTGCAGTCGTCGCCGACCGGACTCTACTGTGGGCGGGCCGTGGTGCTCGGGAATTCGGTGACGGTCCCTCAAAGGACCCAGACCGAAGCGGCCCTCGCCACTGTGATCGGGCCCCGGGTCCCTCGGCAACGAGACGACTCGGGACGCCTCGCCCCACCACGCCACTGGCTGCCGCGCGCAGCTGGGAAGGCAGGGGCGGACGCGGACACCCGTCAGCCAGGAGACCGGCCACGGCATCTCACGAAGTGATTCCACGAGGTGTTGGAGCGTGACCGCATGACCCTGTCCGTGAAGTCCCCGGAAACCGGACGCGACGCGTTCCACTGGCGGCGCGAGGACACCGTCCGCACCGCCGGGCTCCTGGCGGTGATAGCCGCACTCCATGTCGTCGCGTTCGGGGTGCTGTTCCTGCTCGTCGTGCCGGAGCACTACGAGGTGGGGTCGAAGGCCTTCGGCATCGGCCTCGGCGTCACCGCGTACACCCTGGGCATGCGGCACGCGTTCGACGCGGACCACATCGCCGCGATCGACAACACGACCCGCAAGCTGATGGCCGACGGCAAGCGCCCGGTGTCGGTGGGCTTCTGGTTCGCGCTCGGGCACTCCAGCGTGGTGGTCGTGCTCGCCGCGCTGATCGCCGGGGGCACCCAGCTCGCCGGGCGGATCATGAACGAGGGCTCCGCCACCCATCAGACGCTCGGTGTCATGGGCACCACGATCTCCGGGTCCTTCCTCTACCTCATCGCGGCGCTCAACCTCGTCGCCCTGGTGGGGATCCTGCGGGTGTTCCGGGCGATGCGCGCGGGCTCGTACGACGAGGCGGAGCTCGAACAGCACCTGGATTCACGGGGGTTCATGAACCGGATCCTCGGCCGGTTCACCAAGTCCATCACCCGGCCGGGCCAGATGTACCCGCTCGGCTTCCTCTTCGGCCTCGGCTTCGACACGGCGACCGAGGTCACGCTGATGGTGATGGCGGGCAGCGGCGCGGCGGCCGGACTGCCCTGGTACGCGATCCTGTGCCTGCCGCTCCTGTTCGCCGCCGGAATGAGCCTGTTCGACACCCTGGACGGGACGTTCATGAACTTCGCGTACCAGTGGGCGTTCTCGAACCCCGTGCGCAAGGTGTTCTACAACCTCGCCATCACCGGTCTCTCGATCGCCGTCGCGTTCCTGATCGGCACCATCGAGCTCGTGGGCGTCCTGCACGACAAGCTCGACCTGCGGGACTCGGTGACCGGCTGGATAGCGGGGCTCGACCTGGACAACGTCGGGTTCATCATCGTGGGCCTGTTCATCGTCGTCTGGGCGGCCGCCATCGGGTACTGGCGGCTCGCAAAGGTCGAGGAACGGTGGGCCGTGCGGACCTGATCCGGCGGGCCGCCGGGACCGGGACTCCGTATGGTCGTGCGGGTGAGTGAAGCCAGCGTTCCCTCAGCGGCGCCCGCGCCCGTGCCACGCAGGTCCGCCCTCCCCGCGGCCCTCACGGTCCTCACGGTCGTGAGCGGCTTCGTCGACGCGGTCAGCTATCTGGGCCTCGGCCACGTCTTCGCGGCGAACATGACCGGCAACGTCGTCATCATCGGCTTCGCCGCCGCGGGCGCTCCCGGGTTCTCCGTCCTCGGGTCGCTCACCTCCCTAGGCGCGTTCCTCGCGGGGGCCGTGTGCGCCGGGCGGCTGACCGGAGTGTTCGCCGGGCGGGCGCGGGAGACCTGGGTGCGGTCGGTGTTCGTCACCGAGGCGGCCCTGCTCGCCGTGGCGACGGTCGTCGCGTTCGCGTGGCCGGGCGGGGCGACGTACGCGCTCATCGCCGTCCTCGCATGGGCGATGGGGCTGCGCAACGCGACCGTGCGCAAACTCGCGGTCCCGGACATGACCACGACGGTCCTCACGATGACGCTGACCGGGCTCGCCTCGGAGTCCTCGCTCGCGGGCGGCACCGATCCGCGGGCGGGGCGGCGGATCGTCTCCGTGGTGGCGATGCTCGCGGGCGCCGCGCTCGGCGCGCTGCTCGTGCTGCACCACGGCCTCGGCTGGCCGCTCCTCGTCGGCACCCTGCTCGTGGCGGCCGCCGCGGCCGGATATCGCGAGCCGGCCGCCGACGGGGTCGACCTCCGATCGGCCTAATCCTGCAGGCGCCGTCCGCCCGGGCTCACTAGCGTCCTGACCAGGACCGCAGCTCCCCCTGCCGCTGCGGCACAGGGACCGGAGACGCCTCATGTTCTGCCCGATAGCCACCGTCATCACGACGACCGCCTGCCTCACCGCGCTCGCGCCCGGGACCGCAGCCGCACAGCACCCCGTCACAGCGCCCGCCTCGGTGACCGCACCCGATGAGGTGGGCCGGACCGACTCGGTGGGCCGGACCGACCCCTTGATCCGCTCCGACTCGGGCGACGGAACCCGCGACCGGGGCTCGGACGACGGAACCCGCGACCGGGGCTCGGACGACGGAACCCGCGACCGGGGCTCGGACGACGGGACCCGCGACCGGCAGGACGGCGGCTCCTTCCCGGAGGCCTTCCTCTCGCCGTCCACGGTGGCGGCCGCGTCCTCCGTCGACATCACGGTCTCCTGCGCCGGCGGCGGCCGGGGCTCCATCACGGCCCGCTCCGAGGCCTTCGCCGCCGGCTCCGTCACACTCCCCGTGTACGGCGGCGGGAGCGGGCGGGACGGGCGCACCCAGTACCGGGGGACGGCACGCCTTGCCGGCGAGGTCGGGACCAGCTCGCAGATGTCCGTGCGGGGAGCGTGCCCCGACGGCAGGGAGTGGAGCACCCCGATGAACGTGACACGCGACGGCTATCGCGGCGCACGCGCCGGAGTCGGCAGCACCGCGGACGGCGGCCTGGACCTGGGCCGGATCGGCTTCGGCGCGGCACTCACGGGCGGGGCCGCCTACGTGCTGTGGCGCAGGACGCGCGCCCCGCACGAGGACTGACCGGTCCATCCGCCAACCGTCACGCACGAGGCAAGTGCGCCGTACGTCCGTTCCGCCCCTGACCAACCGCGCTTTGCCGACAATCGCCCCCATTGAGGCCGGCCGAACGGCACCCCCGAGGCTCCACATGCATGACGCGGCACGGCGCATCCGGCCGGGGTTGGCTGAAAACAGCCTCCCGGCAGTAACGCGAGAGCCGCTCAGGGCAGCCGTTCACCGGCCAACGCACCGGTGAACGCGCCCCGGCCCGAGCCCACTCACGCCCGGCCGCACCCAACACCCGTACACCTGTCCCCATTTGACACACCCTGGCGGCGAAGGCCGTTACCACGGGCCCCCGACAGGCTGGCGACTTCGCGACGAACTTCGCCGCCGGGCGCTCTGCGTTCATTGTCCCGGTTCTCACACCGCGCGCGGTGGCTAGCATGAGCGCCACATACGTGCCGGAAGATCACCATCCCGTTGATGGGACCGGCCGTGCGGCCGACCCGAGCCGATCGGCCACGACCTTCCCGCACGCAAGCACCGATGGGACCGCGGAATGCCAGTGCCTGCCCTCCCGAGGCCGCGCCGAACACCCACGTCGCTGCGCTCCACGCTCGCCGTCCCCCTCGCCGTCCTCGTGGTGGCCGCAGCGACCGTCGGCGCGGTGACCGCCGCGGCTCCGCAGGCCGCCCGCACCTGGGTGCTCGTCACGCTCCTGGTCAGCTGGCTCTGCATGGCCGCCTCCCTCATCACGGGCGCCCTGCTCCAGCAGCGCGCCCGTGGTGCCATGGACGCCGCCCAGGGCGAATCGCTCGCGCTCCAGCAGCAGTTGACGCAGCGCGGGGCCGAGGCCGCCCATCTCGTGAACGTCACGCTCCCCTCCGTGTCGAAGCGGCTGCGGGACGGCGCGGGCGCCGAGGAGGCACTCGCCGCCACCGCGCCGCCCGCGGACCACCAACTGCGCCAGGCACTTGAGGCGTTCACCGCCGAACTGGACGACGCCGTACGGCGCGAGGCGTCCGCAGTGGCCACCGCTCAGGACACGGCCCGCCGGATCGCCCGCACCGACCACGACCTGGACGAGCTGGCCACCGCGACCCTGCCGGCCGCCGTCGCGGCGCTGCGCGAGGGCTCCACCGCCGACGCGGTCCTCTCGGGCCTCGACCACCCCGACGACGCGCACCTGCGCACCCTGACGGAGTCCTTCGTACGGGAACTCGCCACCAGCGAGCGGCGGGCAGCGGCCGCCCAGGCCGCCAGCGCCAAGGCCCTCAGCCGGGTGCAGGCCAAGTCGGTCAGCATGCTCGCCGATCTGCGCGACATGCAGGACCGGCACGGCGAGGAGGTCTTCGGCGATCTGCTCAGGCTCGACCACAACACGTCCCAACTCGGCCTGCTCACCGACCGGCTGGCCCTCCTCATGGGCGGCCGCGCCAGCCGCGCGTGGAACAAGCCGATCGTCATGGAGAGCATCCTGCGCGGCGCGGTCGGCCGGATCGCCGCCTACCAGCGGGTCAGGCTCCACTGCGCCACGAACGCCGCGATCGCCGGCTTCGCCGCCGAGGGCGTCATGCACCTCCTCGCCGAACTGATGGACAACGCCGCGAACTTCTCGCCGCCCATCGACGAGGTCCACGTCTATGTCGAGGAGCGCAGCGCCGGGATCGTCGTGACGATCGAGGACAGCGGCCTGAAGATGGCCGACGCGGCCATGCGCCGGGCCGAGGCCGCGGTGTCGGGCCGCGAGACGGACCTGGCCTCGCTCCAGGGCACCCGGCTCGGCCTCGCCGTGGTGGGCCGCCTCGCCGCCAAGTACCGGATGAGCGTGAACTTCCGGCCGTCCTCCCGCGGCGGCACGGGTGTCGTGGTCCTCCTTCCGCCGCAGCTGCTCGCCCAGCAGCGCGACCCCGCCCCGCAGCAGCCCCCGGTCCGCCGCGCCGCCGCCCCCGCCGCACCTGTGACGGCACCGGACCCCGCGCCGCAGACGTCCGACGACACCACGCCCGGGATTCCCGCCCAGGCGGACCCGCCGTCCGCGACGCCGGGCGGCCTGCCGGTACGGGCGCCGGGGCGCACCATGGCCTCGGCCGAACGCGACCGCAAGGACCGTGCCCCCGCCGAAGGCGGCGCGCCCGCGGAGGAGTCCGTGCGTGCGCCGCGCGACGCCGGTGCGCAGTTCGGCGCCTTCCACCGCTCGCGGCGCGCCCGCGACGAAACGCCCGGCACGTCGCCCGAGGTGCCCCACCAGGCCGACGAGTCGCCGGCCGAGTAGCCCGCCCCGCTCCCCGCACGCGCCCGGGCACCGGCGCCCCCATCCCCCGTACGAGAACGTTTGATTGGAGGCACGGGCTGGTGACCGGTTCGCCGGGCACAACCCGCCCCACACGCCATGCGGACCACTGACAACAGCCTGACCTGGCTCCTGGAGAGCCTGCTGGACCGCACGCCCGGCACGCGCCACGCCCTGGTGCTCTCCCGGGACGGTCTGAAGCTGTGCTGGAGCGAGCACCTGACCCTCGACCAGGCCGACCAGCTCGCGGCCATCTGCTCCGGCATCCAGGCACTCGCCCAGGGCGCCTCGGTGGAGTTCGGTGACGGGACGGGCGGTGTACGGCACTCGATGACCGAGTTCCACGGCGGTCTGCTGTTCATCGTCGAGGCGGGCGAGGGCGCGCATCTCGCGGTGATCGCCGAGGGCGGCGCCGACCCGGGCGTGGTCGGCCACCGGATGAGCGAGCTCGTCGAGCAGATCGGCGAGCACCTGCGGGCCGAGCCGCGGACGGACGACGGAGAGAGCGCGTCCTCATGACGCGCCGGCCCGTCGACACCGGTGACCCGGACCGGCTTTACACGGTCACGGGTGGCCGCAGCCGGGCCGACGACGACACCTTCGATCTGGTCACCCTGGTCGTCGCCGAGTGTGAGCCCACGCCGGGGATGCAGTCGGAACAGGTCCGCATCCTCGACATGTGCCGGCATCCGGCGGCCGTGGTCGAGATCGCGGCCGAGATGAAGCTGCCGATCACGGTGGTGCGCATCCTGCTCGGCGATCTCCTCGCGACGGGCCGTATCACCGCCCGGCATCCACGCGCGGCGCGGTCCGTCGCCTCGCTCCCCGACTCCGCCCTTCTCAAGGAGGTGCTGCATGGACTCCGCAACCTCTGAGCTGCCCTCCCGTACGCCGCTTGCCGACGTCGCCGAGACCGGGCTCAAGATCGTCATCGTGGGCGGGTTCGGCGTCGGCAAGACGACCCTGGTCCGGTCCGTCAGCGAGATCCGGCCGCTGAACACCGAAGAGGTCATGACGCAGGCGGGCGTCGGCGTCGACGAGCCTGCCGCGGTCTCCTCGAAGACCACGACGACGGTGGCATTCGACTTCGGGCGCATCAGCCTCACCGAGCGGATGGTGCTCTATCTGTTCGGCGCCCCCGGGCAGGAGCGCTTCTGGTTCCTGTGGGACCGGTTGTTCTCGGGAACGCTCGGCGCGGTCGTGCTCGTCGACACGCGGCGGATGAGCGACTCCTGGTACGCCATCGACCGTCTGGAGCACCACAGGACGCCGTTCGTGGTGGCCGTGAACCGGTTCGACGGCGACGGGACGCGGTTCTCCCTCGACGAGATCCGCCAGGCGCTCACGCTGCCCGAGCACGTGCCGCTGATCGACTGCGACGCGCGCGTCAGGTCGTCGGGCAAGCACGTCCTGATCACCCTCGTCGACCACCTCTACGAACTGGCCATGGCCCGGGAGAAGACACCATGACCGACGCGACCCCGCCGCCCGGCTGCCCCGCCCACTCCGGCGCGGTGGCCCTCAGCGGCCTGGAGTACCAGCAGACCCCCTCGGAGCTGTACCGGTCCCTGCGCAGGGAGCACGGCGCCATCGCGCCCGTCCTGCTCGACGGGGACATCCCGGCGTGGCTGGTCCTCGGCTATCCCGAGGTCACGTATGTCACGAGCCACGACGAGCTGTTCGCCCGGGACTCTCGGCGCTGGAACCAGTGGGAGCACATCCCGGCCGACTGGCCGCTGATGCCGTTCGTCGGCTACCAGCCGTCGGTCCTGTTCACGGAGGGCGCCGAGCACCAGCGGCGCGCGGGCGTCATCACTCAGGCCCTCGAAGCGGTCGACCAGTTCGAACTCGCCCGCGACTGCGAGCGCATCGCCGACCAGCTCATCGACGCGTTCGCCGGCAGCGGCCGGGCCGAGCTGATGGCCGCCTTCGCGCACGCCCTGCCGATGCGGGCGGCGGTGCAGTTCTGCGGGATGCCCGCGGGCAGCACCGACACCGAGCAGCTGGTGGACGATCTGCGGATCTCCCTGGACGCGGCGGAGGGCGACGACCCGGTGGCCGCGTACGGCCGGGTGGGCGCGCGCATCCAGCAACTGGTCAAGGAGAAGCGGGAGTCGCCGGGTCCTGACGTCACGTCACGGATGCTGGCGCACCCGGCGGGCCTCACCGACGAAGAGGTCGTCCAGGACCTGATCTCCGTCATCGCGGCGGCGCAGCAGCCGACGGCCAACTGGGTCTGCAACACGCTGCGTCTGCTGCTGACCGACGAGCGGTTCGCGCTGAACGTCTCCGGCGGGCGGCTCAGCGTCGGTCAGGCGCTGAACGAGGTGCTGTGGCTGGACACGCCCACGCAGAACTTCATCGGCCGGTGGGCAGTGCGCGACACGCAGCTGGGCGGGCGGCAGATCCGGGCGGGCGACTGTCTGGTGCTCGGCCTCGCGGCGGCCAACACCGATCCGCAGATCTGGCCCGATTCCCAGGTGGGCGCGGAGAACTCGGCGCATCTGTCGTTCAGCAACGGCGAGCACCGCTGCCCGTATCCGGCCCCGCTCCTCGCGGACGTCATCGCCCGTACGGCGGTGGAGACGCTGCTCGAGCGGCTGCCCGACCTGGTGCTCGCCATGGAGCCGCAGGAACTGACCTGGCGCCCGTCGATCTGGATGCGCGGACTGACCGCGCTGCCGGTGCAGTTCACTCCCGTGTCGCACTGAGACCTGCGGACACCGCGCGGCCGGGACCGGTCAACTGCCGTTCCCGGCCGCGTGGTTCACGCAGTGACGGGCGTGAACTGCACCGGCAGGGACTGCGGGCCGCGGGTGAACACCCCTTGTTCCACCGGGTCGAACCCGTCGGCGAGCCGCACGTCCGGCATCGCGTCGAGGAGCTGGCCGACGCCGATCTCGACCTCGGCCTTGGCGAGCAGCGCGCCGACGCAGAAGTGCCGGCCGAGCGCGAAGGACAGATGGTCGGCCGCCGCCGAGAACGCGTTCGTGGCGGTGAGGTCCTCGCGGAAGATGTCGAAGCGGTCCGGCTCCGTGTAGCGGTCCGCGTCGCGGTTGGCGGCGCCGATCAGGCAGGTGACGGTCGCTCCCGCGGGGATCGTGCCGCCGCTCACCTCCACGTCGGTCGCCGACTGGCGCATGATCATGTGGACGGGCGGGGTGTAGCGCAGCGTCTCGGCGAAGGCGCGGGCGATCAGCGTGCGGTCCTTGCGGACGGCGTCGAGCTGCTCGGGGTGGGTGAGCAGGTTGGCGAAGATGCTGGCGATGGCCTTGTCGGTGGTCTCGCCGCCGGCCGCGAGGAGCAGGCTGCAGAACGCCTTGATGTCCTCGTCGCTCATGCGGACGCCGTCGACCTCGGCGGCGCAGAGCGAGGAGAGCAGGTCGTCGCCGAGGTTGTCCCGGCGCTGCCGGATGATCGGGATCATGTACTCGGCGAACTCGACGCGGGTGCGCTCACCGGCCGCCGCGACGTCCTTGTCCCCGGACAGGTTGCCGAGGAACGCGATGACGGTGGTGTACCAGCCGTGGAAGCGCGCGTGGTCCGCCTTGTCCAGGCCCAGCATGTCGGCGATCACGTTGACGGGGAAGCGGGTGGCGTACGCGTCCACGAGGTCGACGGAGCCGGTGGCGCGGAACGTGTCGATCAGTTCGCGGGAGTTGCGCTCGATGACCGGCAGGAACTTCTCCTGGAGGTCGCTCCCGCGGAACGCCGGTGCGACGAGGGCACGGCGGACCGCGTGCTCACGCCCGCTGAGCTGGAGGATCGTCTTGCCGTGCACCGGCTCGATCTGCCAGTTGTAGTTGTCCGTCGTGAACTGCGACTCCTTGTCCTTGAAGACGCGCTCGACATCGGCGTACCGCGAGATGACGTAACTCTGCGTGGCCTCGTGCCAGATGAGCGGAGAGTGCTCACGCATGGCCGCGTAGGCCGGGTACGGATTCTCGGCGAACTCCGGCGACAGTATGTCGGGGACCTGTGCGGTGGACATGAAGCTCCCTCGGTGAGTAACAGGCAACGCCCACCAGGTTATTGATCATCCGTCGGCGGAGACAGACCCCCTCATGGATTGCCGGTGACGGCCCGCGTGGTAGGCCGGGGCGCTCAGTCGTCCGAGCGGCAGATGATGAAGTCGGGGAAGACGTGGCGGCCGGGCCGGTCGCCGATCTCCTCGATCGCGCGGCGGATGTCCCGCAGTTGCCCGACTGTCATCTCCAGCGGTGGCTCGTCCGGCTGACAGGTCGTCAGGACTGGGTAGTCGACGCCCGGCTTGCTGCTCATCTCGATGTGGCAGCCCAGCACATGGGTGACCGTACGAGTGGCCGCAAACTCGACCATGCGATCGATGGACTCGGTGAACGCCGCCCAGTCCTCGACGTACAGCCGCCCCGGATACACCGTGTCACCGGTGAGCAGGAACCCGGTGTGCGGGTCGTAGTACGTGACGGCCGCCGCATGGTGGCCGGGTGTGGCCAGACACTCCAGCACGCGGCCGCCCAGGTCGACGCGGGCCACTCGGCCTTGGTCGTCCGCGAACCCGAAGAACTCCCAGGCACTGTCACGATCCGCCCCGACCACGCGCGTGTGGGGCCGGTCGGCGAACTGGACGTCTCCCGCGACATGGTCCCCGTGGGCGTGCGTGTGCAGGACGAGGAGTTCGTAGGTGTCCCGGGGGTGCCCGGCCAGCCAGTCCTCGATGAGCTCGTCGACGACCCGGCGCAGGGGAAAGTACTGGGCGGACGCGGTGGCTCCCGTGTCGATGAGTACGGCGCGTGCGTTGCCGAACAGCAGAAACAGGAACGGTGCCTCGTAATGCACGGCCATGTTCTGGCGCAGGACGACCGTGTGCTCGTCATAGGGGTGCACCTGGATGTCCGGGTCCGTGTTGTGCTTCGCCGACTCCGATCCATGGATCCAGCGCACGTCCAGCGCGTGCGGCACGGGCCCCTCGGTCACGAAGTCGACCTGCCGCGCGGTTCCACCCATTCCGCCTCCTTAAGAGAGTCGCCCTGCGAGGGCATCATCCTGGCCTCCGAACCGGGCTGAACGCGTGACCTGGGTAACACGGAGGGGGGTCGAGCCTGTGAAGCACCCCATAGGAGCCAGATCACATACTAAAGGCGATAGTGGCCCGTGGGGCCGCCCAGAAGAGCATAGAAGGCGCTCCATCGGGTCATTTCGGACATTTCTCCGATGTGGGGTAGTACGTCACATCCTTGCGCCCTCTCCCGGGCATCGCTAACTATGGCTGTCGTCCCGGAGAGCGGGTCGGAGCACGAGCGAAGGCGCTCGCTCCGGACCCCCGGGTCAGGACGCGGATCCCGACTCCGCTCCAGGCGCCACCACACAGGCCGGCGCCGCACGATGTCCCCGAACATGAAGAGGTAACCCCGTTGACCTTCTCCACCCCGATCACCGCTGCCGCCCGCCCCACCCGCTTCAAGCGCGCCACCGTCACGGTCCTGGCCGCCGCCGGTCTCGCGGGCGCCGCACTGACCTTCGCCCCGTCCCCCGCGCAGGCCGCCGAGCCCACCGCGGCGCCGAAGGCCGCTCACTCGGTCTCGACCAAGAAGGCCACCGACGGAAACAACGTCGACGGCTGGATCAACGAAGCCCTCAAGATCATGAAGGCCAAGGGCATCCCCGGCTCCTACGAGGGCCTGCACCGCAACATCATGCGCGAGTCCTCCGGCAACCCGAACGCCGTGAACGGCTACGACGTCAACGCGGTCAACGGCACCCCGTCCAAGGGCCTGCTCCAGGTCATCCAGCCGACCTTCGACGCCTACCACGTCGCCGGCACCTCCAAGAGCCTGACGGACCCGGTCGCCAACATCACCGCGGCCGCCAACTACGCCGCCAACCGGTACGGCTCCATCGACAACGTCAACTCCGCGTACTGAGCCGTCGTCACCACACGCCGTAACTGATCCACGGCACATCTCAACCCTCGAACGGAGGGCAGCCCCCATGCCGCACACCAGCGGAGACGAAGGGCACGCGCCCTCAGCCAATGCCCTTGACCACCCCGACTACGGGCCCGCGAACCTGCACCGCTCACGAGGCAGGTCACGCAGGAAACGGCTGCGCGTCACCACGTGCACCGCACTCGGCGCCGTCCTCATCGGCGGCGGTGGCGTGGCCTACGCATGGTCGCACCTGAACGGAAATCTCAAGGGCACGGACATCAACGCCGCACTGGGCAAGAACCGCCCGGACGCGGGCCACGACGGAGCGATGAACATCCTCCTCCTCGGCTCCGACTCACGCGCCGGCACACACGGCAAATACGGCCGTGGCGTCACCGGCGCCCGCTCGGACACGGCAATGGTGCTGCACGTCGACAAGAGCCACAAAACGGCCTCCGTCGTCAGCATCCCCCGCGACACGATGGTCGACCGGCCGCAGTGCACGAAGCCGTCGGGCGCAACGGCGCCGGGCGAGCATCAGTCGATGTTCAACGCGGCGTACCAGGTGGGCGGTCCCGCCTGCACCGTGAAGACAGTGGAGAAGATGTCGGGCGTCCGCATGGACCACTACCTCGAGGTCGACTTCAAGGGCTTCCAGAAGTTCGTCGACGAGCTCGGCGGTGTCGACATCACCACCCACCGGGCCATCAAGGACGCCGGCAGCCACCTGTCCCTGAGCGCCGGCAAGCACACCCTCAAGGGTGAACAGGCTCTGGCGCTCGTGCGGACCAGGCACGGCGTCGGCGACGGCAGCGACCTCGGCCGGATCCAGCTCCAGCAGACGTTCATCAAGGCACTGATCCACCGCGCCGAATCGATCGGCGTGGTGAGCAACCCCGCCAGGGCGTACGAGCTCGCCGACACCGCGACCAAGACCGTGAGCGCCGACTCCGGTCTCGCGTCCGCGGACAAACTGCTCGGCCTGGCGAAGGACCTGAAGGGCATCAGCCCCGACCACATGAACATGATCACGCTGCCCGTCCGCTACGACGCCCAGGACGCCGGCCGCGTCCTGCCGCTGACCAAGGCGTCCCACCAGGTCTGGCAGGCCCTGCGCGACGACCGCCCGATCCCCAAGTCCGCGACCGACAACTCGGTCGCCGCGCGAACCGACTCACCGGTGACCGCCGGCGCCTAGCGCCACTCGACCCGTGCCGTCACGGCAGGTCGGTGCGGCCCAGCCAGGCCGGCTTCACCGGCACCCCGTCCGCGTACCGGTCCACGGTCGGACCCGAGGGCGCCGGAGCGGCGTCCTCGGGCGGCGCGGCGGGCAGGGGCGCGGCGTCCTCGGGTGTCGGCACGGGCGTCGGCTGCGGCTCGGGCGGCGGCGCGGCGCTGTCCTTCACCAGCTCCGCGACCGTGAAGCGGGAACTGAAGGACTGCCAGGCACCGTCGACGACGAGCAGGAACCCGTCGGCAGTACGGAAGACGCGACTGCGCTTCGGACTGCGGGGATGCTCCGGCGTGTAGCGCCCGATCCACTCCCCCAGCTCCGCCAGGGCCTCTTCACGCGAGCCCTCCACATGCGCGAGCACGGACGCCTCCATGTGCTTGCGCTCCCCCGTTCCCACGGTCATCTCGACGATCAGCCCCCAAGTGGCCATGCGCCGCCCCCTTTCCGCTCGTTCGGCTCACCCACAGCGTAGGCGGCTGCCCACCTGGGCGATCAGCGGTGGCGGGCCGGAACACCCGCTCGTAGCTTCGCCATATGACCAAGCGACAGATTGCGTACCTCGCATGCACCGCGGCCGTCGTCGCGTCGGGGGTGGGGGCCGCGGCCCCGTCGGCCGACTGCCGGACGGTGCACCGGGTGAACCCGGGCGAGTCGATCCAGAAAGCCGTGAACACGGCAAGGCCGGGAGACGTCATCGTCCTCTCCCCCGGCACCTACCACGAGAGCGTCAGCATCAACGTGTCCGGACTGACGCTGCGGGGCGCGAGCGCCCGGTCCACCGTCATCGTCCCTGACGCGGCGTCCGCCGACAGCGCATGTGCCAAGGCCGGCAACGGCATCTGCGTCACCGGGACCAAGAGCAAGCCCGTCGAGCACGTCACCGTGCGCTCGCTGACCCTTCGCGGTTTCAAGAAGAACGGTCTGTTGGCGACCGGGACCGATCGCCTCCGGGTCGAGGGAGTGACCTCCGAGAAGAACGGCCAGTGGGGCATCGCCCAGGAGAGGTCCGTGCGCGGGGTGTTCCGCCACGACATCGTCGAGGCCAACGGTGACGCCGGCCTTTTCCTGGCCAACACGATCGACGCCGAGGAGGGGGCCCCGAACTCCAAGGCGGTGATCAGCAACAACCGTCTGCTCGGCAACCGGATCGGCGTCACCGTGCGGCGGCTGCGGAACGTGGCCGTCGACCACAACGAGGCGACCGGCAACTGCGCCGCGATGATGCTCGTGGGTGACGAGAACAAGCCGCGCCCCGGCGCACTGAAGGTGCGCAACAACTACGTCCACGACAACAACAAGTACTGCGCCGCGACCGCGCGCCTGCCCTACCTCCAGGGGTCGGGCATCGTCCTCACCGGCGTCGAGGACTCGCTGGTGGCGGAGAACAGCGTCGTGGACAACGTGGGCAAGGCCCCGATGTCGGGCGGCATCGTGCTCGCCAAGAACTTCAAGGGTGCCCTCAACCAGCGCAACGAGATCCGCGACAACGTCGTGATCGGCAACGGCACGGCCGACCTGGCCAGCCAGGACAAGGGCAAGGGCAACACGTTCCGCGACAACGCGTGTGCGGTCTCTGTGCCCGCCGGAATGTGCTGAGGGCCGACGCCATGCCCGCACACCCATCACGCCAGCAGAAGCGAGGCAACAGATGACGACCGTTGATGAGGCTCCCCAGTCACCCATGCGCCTGCGGGAGCTGGTTTTCGGGGCCGCGTGCGCCGCCGCCGTACGCGCGGCCGCCCGCCTGGGCGTGGCCGACGCCCTGGGCGACACGCCCATGAGCGTGGAGGACCTGGCGGCCGAGGTGAAGACCCAGCCGTTGACACTGCGCCGACTGCTGCGCGCACTGTCCAGCCAGGGCGTCTTCACGGAGCGCCCGGACGGCACGTTCGCGCACACGGACATGTCCCGGCTCCTACGCGAGGACGACCCGCACAGCCTGCGCTACATCGCGCTGTGGTGCACCGAGCCGTGGACCTGGAAGGTCTGGCCGAAGCTCGACGAGGCGGTGCGCCACGGCCGCAACGTCTTCGAGGACGTGTACGAGAGTGAGTTCTTCACCTATCTCAACCAGGAGGCTCCCGAGTCGGCGCACGTGTTCAACCGCGCCATGACGACGTCCAGCGAGCAGTCCGCGCGCGACGTCGCCGCCCTCCTCGACCTGGAGGGCGTGGCCTCGGTCGCGGACATCGGCGGCGGTCACGGGCAGGTCGTGGCCAGCCTGCTGGAGAAGCACCCCGACATGCACGGCACGCTGCTCGATCTCCCGGGGGTGGTCGAGAACGCCGATCCGCGCCTGCGCGAAGGCGGTTCGCTGTCCTCCCGGGTGCGCATCATCGCCGGTGACTGCCGCGAGGACATCCCGGTCCAGGCGGATGTCTACATCATCAAGAACATCCTGGAGTGGGACGACGACAGCACCCGCAGGGCGCTGGCCAACGTCCGCAAGGCGGCGCGGCCCGGTGCCCGCGTCATCGTCATCGAGAACCTCGTCGACGACACCCCGTCGATGAAGTTCACGACGTCCATGGACCTGCTGCTGCTCCTCAACGTCGGCGGCGCCAAGCACACCCGGCTGAGCATGGTGGAGCGGCTGACGGACGCGGGTCTCGTCCTCGGCGAGGTCCGTCCCGTCAACGCGTATCTGCACGCCTTCGAGTGCACCGTGCCCGCCTGACCCGCACACGGTCTCCGGACACAACCCGAGGCCGCCGGCTCCGCGTCTGACGCGGGACCGGCGGCCTCGGGTTGTGTCGTGCCCTCAGTCAGGAGGGGTTGTTCCGGTCCCAGTGGTAGAAGCGGTGCGCCATGGCGTCCTTGGGGCTGCGCCATGTCTGCGGGTCGTACGCGCTGACGTACGCCGACAGCTGATCGCTGACACTGCGGAACTCGGGGTGCCCGGCCACCTGCGCGATGGCGGGCGCCGGGTCCTCGTCAGACTCGATGAGGTGCAGGTACACGTCGCCGAACTGGAACAGGCTGCGGCTGTTGACGCCGATCAGGCGCGGGAGCTCACCTCGGTCGGAGGCGGCGAACACGTCGGAGATCGCCGGCGCCGAACCGGGCGCCATGCGGGCGACGATCAGGGCGTGATGCATCGGGTTTCCTTCCTGGACGGGCGGTCGGCGATCAGCGGGGCACGGCGGCCTTCTGGCGGTCACGGGCGACGCGCTCGATCCGGTCGCGGATGAGGCCCATCTGCGTGACGGAGTTGCGGTTGATGTTGTCCGTCATCCAGGCGTCGTCGACCGGGGCCTCGGGCTTCATGGCGAAGTCCTGCACCCAGTCCATACGGGTGCCTTCCGGGGTCTCCGTGTAGTCCCACCGGATGTCCATGTGCGCGAAGGGCCCGGTCTCGACGCGGCGGGCACGCACGGTCCGCTTGGCGCGGTCCATGGTCCGCTCCGAGACCCAGCTCCAGACCTTCCCGTTGTCATCCGGGTGCATGGTCAGGCGGAAGGTCGTCGTGTCGCCCTCGCGGGAGAGCACTTCGAGGGACGCGTACTCGCTGAAGAGCTGCGGCCAGTTCTCGATGTCGTTGGTCATGTCCCAGACGAGGTCGAGGGGGGCGTCGATGGTGATGCTGTTCTCTGTGTGTCCTGACATGTCAGGCTCCAGCCTTGAGGGTGCTGTTGACGAGGTCGAGGAACTCGCGGGGCGTCTTGCAGCGCTCCGAGTCCTGGGGAAGCGACTGGCCGTACCGGTTCTCGAGCTCGCCCACGATGCCGAGCAGGCCGAGGGAGTCGAGGCCGACGGAGTCGAACGGGTAGTCCGGCGACTGCCTGAGTTGCTGGGGGTCCACGGTGACTCCGGCCGCCTTCTTCATCAGGCCGGCCAGATCGTCGAAGGTCAGTTCTGCGGTGATCATGCGGGTGTTCTCCTTCCCGCCCGGTCCTACCGGGCGGAGTCGCCACCGCGGCGCACTACCAGCGCCGCGTTGGAGCCCATGAGTCCCCTGCTGAGGACCAGGGCCGTGCGCAGCTCGGCGGGGCGAGCGCGAGACATCACCAGGTCGAGGTCGTGGCAGATGTCGAACACGTTGGGTGTGGGGGGTACGAGGCCGTTCTCCATGGCGAACACGGCGGAGACGACGTCCAGGACGGGCGCCGCGCAGTAGGCCCGCCCCGTACCGGTCTTGGGTGCCGTGACGGGGACGCGGCTGCCGTGCGCACCCAGTGCGTCGGCGATGGCCAGCGCCTCGGCGCGGTCCGCCTCCGGTACGCCCATGGCGTCGGCGAAGACGACGTCGATCTCCTCCGGGGCGCAGCCCGCCTCGTCGAGGGCACCCTTGATCGCTCGGGCGAGCCCCTCTCGGGACTCCTCCCAGCGGGAGGCGCCGGTGAAGGTGGCCGAGTGGCCGGCCACCACGGCCCGGATGTCCGTCCCCCGTTCGCGGGCGCGGGTCTCGTCCTCGACGACGAGCATCGCGCCGCCCTCGGCGGGCGCGAACCCGCGGGCTCCCTTGGTGAAGGGCAGGTAGGCCCGGTCGGGGTCCTCGGCGGTGCTGAGCTCGGGGTAGCCGAGCTGGCACACCATCGAGTACGGGGCGAGGGGTGCCTCCGCGGATCCGACGACCATGGCGCCGGTTCCGCGCCGTACGGTGCGGGCCGCGTGCGCGATGGCGTCCAGACCGCCCGCCTCGTCGCTCGCGACCACTCCGCACGGCCCCTTGAAGCCGCTCCAGATGGAGATCTGTCCGGTGCTGGCGGCGTAGAACCAGGCAATGGACTGGTAGGGGCCCACGAATTTGGAGCCCTGACCCCAGAGCTTCTGGAGCTCCCGCTGTCCGAACTCACCACCGCCGGAACCGGCCGCGGTGACCACGCCGATGGAGTACGGCTCCGCGGGGTCACCGCGGCCGATCCCGGCTTCGTCGAGAGCGAGCGCCGCAGCGGCCATACCGAAGTGGGTGAACCGGTCCGTCTGGACGAGGAACCGCTCCTCGATGAGGCCAGCGGGATCGAAGCCGCGGACCTCACCACCGACGCGGAGCGGCATGCCCTCGCATCCTTCGCGGGTGATCCGGTCCAGGGCGCCGAGGCCCTCCCGGACGGATTTCCAGTACGCGTCGGCGCGCAGTCCGTTGGGCGCGATCACACCGATCCCGGTGATGGCCGCGCCGCGGGCGCGTTCACTGCTCATCGTGTCCTCCCACCTGGTTCGGTCAGGAGCACCGCGGACTGGAATCCGCCGAATCCGCTGCCGACGGAGAGCACGTTCCGCAGCTTTCGCGGGCGTGCGGTGCGCGGTACGTAGTCCAGGTCGCACTCGGGGTCGGGGGTCTCGTAGTTCGCCGTGGGCGGCACCACCTGGTGCTTCATGGCAAGGACGCAGGCGACCACCTCGATCGCGCCGATCGCGCCCAGGGAGTGGCCCACCATGGATTTGATGGAGCTCATGGGTGTGTCGTAGGCGTGAGCTCCCAGGGACACCTTGACCGCGGCCGTCTCGTGGCGGTCGTTCTGTCTGGTGCCCGAACCGTGGGCGTTGACGTAGTCGATCAGCGTGGGGTCGATGCGGGCCTGGCCGAGCGCGTTGTCGATCGCCCGGGCCATCTCCAGGCCTTCGCTGGTCAGACCGGTCATGTGGTAGGCGTTGCCGTAGGTGGCGTAGCCGCTGAGCTCGCAGTAGATGTGCGCGCCGCGCGCACGGGCGTGCTCGTAGTCCTCCAGGACGAGCACCGCGGCGCCCTCGCCCATCACGAAGCCGTTGCGCTCGGCGTCGAAGGGGCGGGAGGCGTGCTCAGGGTCGTCGTTGTTGGGCGACGTCGCCTTGATGGCGTCGAAGCACGCCATCGTGATCGGGGAGATCGGCGAGTCCGACGCCCCGGCGATGCAGATGTCGGCGCGGCCTTCCTCGATGGTGTGGAAGGCGTAGCCGACCGCGTCGAGCCCAGAGGTGCAGCCGGTGGATACCGTCTGCACCGGGCCCTGGGCACCGAACTGCTCGGCGACGACCGAGGCGAGTGTGCTCGGCGAGAACGCCATGTGCAGTTTCGGTTGGGCCGCGCGGTGGTCCACGTCCCACCGCTTCCCGCCCTCGCTGACCAGCACGTAGTCACGCTCCAGGCGGGTGGTGCCGCCGATGGCGCTGCCGAGGGACA
The DNA here is from genome assembly GCF_045040855.1 of Streptomyces sp. NBC_00009. Lineage (NCBI taxonomy): Bacteria > Bacillati > Actinomycetota > Actinomycetes > Kitasatosporales > Streptomycetaceae > Streptomyces > Streptomyces sp. NBC_00009. Next base: position 7,289,831 of record NZ_CP108312.1, on the reverse strand, counting down.
CCCCGATGCGCCAGGGGTCCTCGACCCCGGTGTCGAGTCCGGAGTCCTTGACGGCTTCGTCGGCGGCGATGACCGCGAACTGGATGTACCGGTCGGCGTGTTCGACCAGTTCCGGGTCGAGGCCGTGCGCGACCGGGTCCAGGTCGCACTCGGCGGCGATGCGTGAGCGCAGGCCCACCGGGTCGAAGAGCGTGATGCCGCGGGTCGCGGTACGGCCGTTGGCGAGAAGGTCCCAGAAGGCTCTCGCCCCGATACCACCCGGGGCGACTACACCGACTCCGGTGACAGCCACCCGCCGGGTCACGTTATGGCCCCACTACGCTCGGACGGCTGTCCGTGTCCTGGCGCGGTCAGGTCCGGACCACCGGTGATGAACCCGGGTCCGTCCTCGGCGCCCTCGGTCACCTCCGTGTCGACGTGGCCGAGGCTGGGGCGCGGGGCGAGCGGGCCGAGGTGGAAGACCATACGGGCCTCCACGTCGCCGACGTTGCGGAAGCGATGGCGCATGTTGATCGGGATCAACAGGCCCTGATCCGGGCGGAGTTCATGCGTCTCGCCGTCCAGGTCCACCTCGAGGGCGCCGTTGACGACGTAGACGAACTCCTCCGAGTACGGGTGGTAGTGCTCGCCGATGCGCTCGCCGGGCTGGACGAGGGCCAGGCCCATGAACCCGCTCGTGGAGCCGACCGTCGCGGGCGTGAGCATGGCCCGCAGGTCACCTCCTCGCCGGCGGTTGGGTTCGGTCTCGCTCAAGTCCACGATGCGTGGATTCTTGGTCATGGTTGATACCTCCGGGTGCGGCGGTGGCGTCCGGGGCAGCGCCCGCGGACACCCCGCAGTTGTCCGTCAGGAACCCGCCGAGCTGCGGTCGGTGATGGGCATCATGTCGGCGTGCGACAGGAGCCGGTTGATGTTGCGCTCCGTCTGCAGGGAGCCCTCGACGCCGATCGCGGCGCCGTCGAGGAGCTGCTCGAGCTCCGCGCTCTTCTTCGCGCCCTTGAGACCTAGGGAGGCGACGGGGTCGCTGTCGAGCTCACCGGTGATGTCGATGAGGCGCACCACGATGTCGTCGCGCTGGAAGACGGTGCTGCCGTACACCGGGTTGTCCGGGTCGTCCGCCGCGGTCGCGTCCTGCTCGGCCAGCAGCCGGGCCAGGTCCATCCCGCGCCCCTTCTTGGCCGGGTAGTACAGGGCGTGACGCCGCAGGTCGCGCGGTTCCGGAACATCGGACACCACATGGTGGACGGCCGGGAGCGCGGCCCGGGTGAAGAAGACGCGCGCCGAATCGGCGTCGGACAGGTCCCGGTGCTGCTCGAGGTAGGGGTTGATCGCTTCCTCGACCGCCTGCACCTCGGGCTGGCGGGCGACGTGACGCAGCGCGGCGAGGAGGTCTCCCTCCACCTCCACGGCACGCACGACGCGGTTGCCGTGCATGAAGAGCGAGGTGCGGCGCAGGCGGGTGGTGTCGTCGACCTGGGCCTGGGGCGACTGATACCCGGCCAGGATCTCCGCGACCTTCGACTCGGAGCCCGGCTTGACGGTGAAGGTGAGGGCGTGGCGGGCCGCGCCGTCGCCCACCCGGGCCGCCACCGCGTTCGCCGCCGCCGGCGCCGGCGTGACCGGCTCGGCGGGGTTGGTCTCCCGGAGGATGCTGTAGCGCATCGACCGGGTGTCCTTGACGCAGCTGTGCATCGGCCTGACGGTCTCGACATGCTCCTCGCTGTTCACCCAGGCGAGGAAGGGCGGGGCGCTCTCCCACTCGCTGGTGATGAGCCACTGCGAGGGGTTCTCGATCGACTGGCAGAGCTGGTCGCTGAGGTGACCGGGCACGGACGCGACCTGATTGCGCATGTGCTCGTACGCGTCCAGGAACTGCTGCTGGGCTCCCTCGTACAGATCGAGCAGGAGGATCACTCGCAACCTGGAGCCGTCGAAGGCCGACTGCGATATGCGTCCTGAGATGGGGGTCATACGGCGCACCTCTCCTCTTCCTCACAGAAGATCAGGAACGACCACCGCGTCCGAAATGCCGGGGTCGCCATGAGCCGATCGTCGATCGGGCCCCCGGGGGGCGCGATCCACAAGCGCCGGACGGGTGACCAAGGCACCCGTCCGGGTGCTCCGGGGGGCGAAGCGACGCGGGGAGGCATGGACTGTGTTCCAACCCCCGACTCACCCGCGGCTGCGGCTGGAGGCAATCAATGAACCGATCGGAAGAGGCCCCCGAGGGCGCTCAACACGTGCCGGTACTCATAGTCGGCGGCTCCCTGGTGGGCCTGTCGACCTCGCTGTTCCTGGGGCGTCTCGGCGTCCCGCACATGCTCGTGGAGCGCCACTCGGGCACGTCGATCCATCCCCGCGGGCGCGGCAACAACGTGCGCACGATGGAGTTGTTCCGGGTGGCCGGAATCCAGCAGCGCATCGAGGACGCCGCATCGGTCCTGGCCGACAACCACGGCATCCTGCAGACGCCGACCCTGGTGGGCGACGCCGGCGAGTGGCTGTTCAAGGAGATCGACCCCGGTGGCGGGCTCGCCCGCTTCAGCCCCGGCGGATGGTGCCTGTGCAGCCAGAACGACCTCGAACCCGTACTCCTGGAGAGCGCGCGGGAGCTGGGCGGGGACCTGCGGTTCCACACCGAACTGATGTCGTTCGAGCAGGACGCCCAGGGTGTGACCGCGCAGCTCAAGAGCCGCGACACGGGCGAGCACACCACCGTCCGGGCGGACTACCTCGTCGCGGCGGACGGCCCGCGCAGCCCCATCCGCGAGCGGCTCGCCATCGGGCAGAGCGGCCCGGGCGACCTGTTCCACAACGTGAGCATCACGTTCACCTCGCGCGGCCTCGCGGACGCCGTCGGCGACCGGCGCTTCATCGTGTGCTACCTCACGAACCCGGAGGCCGACGGCGCCCTGCTGCCGGTCGACAACCGTGAGCACTGGGTGTTCCACGCTCCCTGGCACCCCGAGAACGGTGAGACGCTCGAGGAGTTCACGGACGAACGCTGCGCGGAACACATCCGGCGGGCCACCGGAGTCCCGGACCTCGATGTGCAGATCACCGGCAGGGCCGCCTGGCACGCCGCCGAGCGGGTCGCCGAGCGGTACTCGGACCGCCGGGTGTTCCTCGCCGGCGACTCGGCCCACGAGATGTCCCCCACCGGGGCGTTCGGCTCCAACACCGGTATCCAGGACGCGCACAACCTCGCCTGGAAGCTGGCCGCCGTCCTTGGCGGCTGGGCCGGCGCCGGTCTACTGGAGTCCTACGACCTGGAGCGCCGGCCGGTCGCGGAGGCGACGAGCGCCCGCGCCTCGACGCGATCGGTCGAGCACAGCCACCCGGGATACACCCCCAACCCGGAAGCCGGCGGACCTGGCGGACCTGGCGGACCGGGAGCAGGCGGACCCGGCGGCAAGAAGGGCGGAATCCTCAACGTGGCGCTGGGCTACCGCTATCCGCGCGGCGCGGTCCTCGGCGCCGACCCGGCGACGCCTGTCGTACCCGAGGGAATGCGGCTGACCGGCGAGCCCGGGAGCCGCGCGCCCCACATGTGGCTGAACCGCGCCGCCACCCGGGTCTCCACCCTCGACCTGTACGAGCGGTCGCTGGTGCTCCTGAGTTCGGGGGACGGCGACGGCGCGTGGCACAACGCGGCCACGGCCATCGCGCAACGGATGGCCGTGCCGCTCGACTCGTACCGCATCGGCAGTGGGCCCGACGCGGAGCTGTCCCCCGTGGGCGACGTGGACTGGGCGGAGACCCACGGTGTCGCCCCGGGGGGTGCGGTCCTCGTCCGCCCCGACGGGTTCGTCGCGTGGCGGTCCGAAGGACCGTCGGCGGATCCCGGGAAGGAACTGCGGGACGCCCTCATGGGAGTCCTGGACCGGGACTGACAACTCCCGTCGGCCTCAGACAAGATGGGCGAAGACCACCAGGTTGTCGATGTAGTCCTTCTTGACGCGGTCGTAGACCCCGGTGCAGGTGATCAGCCGGACCTGGGCCTGAGGCGTGTCCCCGTACACACGCTCGTTGGGGAAGGCGTCCTTCGCGAACGTCTCGACGCTGTCGACCACGAAGGAGGCCGTGCGCGAGTCGTCCCTCTGGACGGTGAAGGTGTCTCCCGTCTTCAGATTCCTGAGGCCGGCGAATACCGCGGCGGACGTCTTCGTGTCGACATGCCCGGCGATGATCGAGGTACCGGTCTCACCCGGGGACACGCCGTCGGCCATCCAGCCGACCAGGTTCGTGTCGGCGGCGGGCGGAGGCTGCAGCTGGCCCGTGGGGCCGATGGCGAGCTCGGTGAAGGGGGCGTCCACGCCGATCTTCGGGATGAGCAGCCGCGTGGGCTTGGCCCGCGGCAGATGCTTTCCGACGGGGGACACGGGTGGCGCGGGCGGCTCTGACGGCGCGAGCGGCGCTGACGGCACCGGTGGCTCTGCCGGCACGGGTGGCTCTGCCGGCGCGGGCGGCGCGGCGTCCGAGGACGGCGCGTACGCCGCCGCGGGCGGCCGCGACGCACCGGAGGAATCGGAGGTGTCTGACGACGTCTCATTACCGCCGAACAGACTCACCGCCAGGATGACGATTCCGACGGACCACACGATCCACGCGCCGATGCGGGATCGGCGCCCGGGCGGCACGGACTCGGTCTGATCGGGGGAAGGCAACCGGGCTGCCATCTGGCATCACCTCACTGGAACGAGCAGATCGGGAACAGCACAAGAAGTCGGGAACAGCACAAGAAGATCGGGATCAGGAAAAGGGTCCGGTAACAGCGCAAGCGCGGTCCGGGACCGCGCAGCCAGGTCGGGGGCTTCAAGAGGGAACTACGCAAAAGAGAAGGCAGCCGGGCCGCCGCGACGTGTTAACGCGGCGGCCTCGGCCGCTATGACGGGCACCGGTCAGGACGCGTCGGACGCGCGCTTACGGCGCATCGCGAACGCGCCGGCCGCGGCGACCGCGAGGACCGCCATGCCGCCTGCCGTGACACCCGCACTCGGCGTGGCGAGCCCGCCGCCACCGGTGTGCATGCCGCCACGCGGCTTGCCGTAGCCGGAGCCGGAGCCGGAGCCGGAGCCCCACGAGTCCTTGCCGTAGCCCTCGTCGTCCTTCTTGTAGCTCTCCGGGTCGTACTTCTCCTTGTCCTTGGTCCAGTCGTCGTCGTTCACCAGGGTGAGGGCGCCGCCACCGGCGTGGATGCCACCACGCGGCTTGCCGTAGCCGTCGCCGCGCTCCTTGCCGCCTTCCTTGCCGTAGCCGCCGCCGTGGTCTTCCTTGCCGTAGCCGCCGCGCTCGTCCTTGCCGCCCTTGTCCCCGTGCCCGTCCGAGTCGCCCTTCTTGTTCTCGTCCTTGCTCCAGTCGTCACCCTTCACCACGGAGAGGGCGCCACCACCGGCGTGGATGCCACCACGCGGCTTGCCGTGGTCCGAGCCGTAGCCGCCGCCGTGGTCGCCCTTGCCGGAGCCGCGCTCGTCCTTGCCGTAGCCGTCGCCGCGCTCCTTGCCGCCCTTGTCCCCGTGCCCGTCCGAGTCGCCCTTCTTGTTCTCGTCCTTGCTCCAGTCGTCACCCTTCACCACGGAGAGGGCGCCACCACCGGTGTGCAGGCCACCACGCGGCTTGCCGTGGTCCGAGCCGTAGCCGCCGCCGTGGTCGCCCTTGCCGGAGCCGTGGTCTTCCTTGCCATAGCCGCCGCCGTGGTCGCCCTTGCCGGAGCCGTGGTCTTCCTTGCCATAGCCGCCGCCGTGGTCGTCCTTGCCGGAGCCGCGCTCGTCATTGTGGTTGCTGTCTTTGTCGTGCTCCGCGCTGTAGGAAGAGTCATCGTTGTCCCAGTCGCCTGCGGCGGCGGCGAACGCACCAGGAGCAGCGATGGCGAGTGCGGCCGTAGCCGTCGCGGTAGCGAGGAGCATGCGGGCAGTACGCATCGTCGTAGTCCTTCCGCCACGGCCGAGCCACTGACGATTTGTCAGCTCGAATTACTCGGCCCCGACCTCATCACCGTCAGCCACATCCAGCCCGCGCACCACTCGACCCGCCCGCCCCGCTAATGGCCGCGCCGTCACCCAATCGGCCTCCAATGGCTCAACCCGGGGGCAAGTCACAGATCCTGACCAGGCATTTCGCCACAGGGGTCTCCGTGACTTCCGGCTCGCAGATCACTGCGGGCACAACCCGATCGGCCCCGACACGACTGCACGCACCTGGCCCATCCGAACCAGCGGCCCGGCGCACCCCGATCGCTGACGACGGGTCCGATCCCCACGCCCTCATCGCTGACGCCCAGTTCGATCCGGCCGTTCCTCTTCGCTGACGAGGCGTCCGACCCGCGCCCGCCCTGATCCGTGACGACGGTCCGATTCGCCGGTCGTCATCCCTGACGACGGGTCCGATCCCGACGCCCTCGTCGCTGACGATCAGTCTGATCCGCCTGGCCCAGTGACGGGGGAGGCTCATGGGCGTCGCGCTGTCGCGACACGCCGACGCGCACTGAACTTGACGCTGCTCACCGTCTCCTCATGGTGGCTCCCCGCATAGCACCGCCCAAAACTATGGTGCCCCACCACATGTGCCGTTGACCTGCGTCTTTCTACCTTGTGCCGACACGTACCCGTCCCCGCCCAACGCCTGGAAGTGGTCCACATGGCCTCCGCAGCAACCGCTCCCCCACCGCCCGCGAGCCTCCGGCGGATCGTCGCCGCGAGCCTCATCGGCACCACGATCGAGTGGTACGACTTCTTCCTCTACGGCTCCGCCGCCGCACTGGTCTTCAACAAGCTCTTCTTCCCCAACACCGACCCGCTCGTCGGCACGCTCCTCTCGTTCCTGACGTACGCTGTCGGATTCGCGGCGCGGCCGCTCGGCGCGCTCGTCTTCGGGCACTACGGCGACCGCTTCGGCCGCAAGAAGCTGCTGGTCCTGAGCCTGCTCATGATGGGCGCGGCGACGTTCGCGATCGGCCTCCTGCCGACGTACGCCACAGTCGGCGTGGCGGCTCCCGTACTGCTCACCCTCCTGCGTCTGATCCAGGGCTTCGCGCTCGGCGGTGAGTGGGGCGGCGCCGTGCTCCTCGTCTCCGAGCACGGGGACGCCAAGCGGCGTGGCTTCTGGGCCTCCTGGCCGCAGACCGGAGCGCCCGCGGGACAACTGCTCGCCACCGGCGTGCTCTCCTTGCTGACCGCGCTCATCTCCGACTCCGCCTTCACCTCGTGGGGCTGGCGCATCCCGTTCCTGCTGTCCGGCGTCCTCGTCATGGTCGGACTGTGGATACGTCTCTCTGTCGATGAGTCACCTGTCTTCAAGGAGGCGCTGGCCCGGGCCGAGGCACGCAAGGCCACGGAGGGCGGCGCGAGCGAGAAGACGCCGCTCGTCGCCGTACTGCGCCATCACTGGCGCGACGTCCTCGTCGCCATCGGCGCCCGCATGGCCGAGAACATCAGCTACTACGTCATCACCGCCTTCATCCTCGTGTACGCCGTCACGTCGACCGGTGTCTCCAAGCAGACCGCGCTGAACGCCGTACTCATCGCGTCCGCCGTGCACTTCGCGGTCATCCCGGCGTGGGGCGCGCTCTCCGACCGGATCGGCCGCAGGCCGGTGTACCTGATCGGGGCCGCGGGCGTGGGCCTGTGGATGTTCCCGTTCTTCTCGCTCATCGACACCGGGGGCTTCGGGAACCTGATCCTCGCCGTGACCGTGGGCCTCGTCCTGCACGGGGCGATGTACGCACCACAGGCGGCCTTCTTCTCCGAGATGTTCGCGACGCGGATGCGCTACTCGGGCGCCTCCATCGGCGCGCAGTTCGCCTCGGTCGCCGCCGGAGCGCCGGCGCCGCTCATCGCCACGGCGCTCCTCGTGGACTACGACAGCTCCACCCCGATCGCCCTGTATGTGATCGCCGCCGCCGTCGTGACGCTGATCGCGGTGGGCGTCGCGAAAGAGACCAGGCATCGCGACCTGGCCCAGATCGAGGAGGACGGCGCCGGCGAGAAGTCGGCCGCGGCCCGACCGGCGGACGCCCGCACCGCCTGACCCGGCAACCGCTCCCCCCGGCCCCCGTACGCACCCCGCGTACGGGGGCCTTGCCGTCACACGACACACCGAGCACCAAGCACGGAGCGCTGAGCACTGCGCACCGCGACCCGCGACCCGCGACCCGCAACCCGTCCGTCAGCCCGATATCGCCCCGGCCAACCTGTGCAGCCGCAGCGCGAGTTGGATCTCCAGGGCACGCGCGGGCGACTGCCAGTCCGGGCCGAGCAGGCGCCCTATTCGCTCCAGGCGCTGCGCCACCGTGTTCACGTGCACGTGCAGCGCGTCCTTGGTGCGGGCCGGGCTCATGCCCGAGGCGAAGTACGCGTCGAGCGTGCGCACGAGGTCGGTCCCCCTGCGCCGGTCGTACATCACGACCTCGCCCATGGTGCGTTCCACGAACCCGGAGATGTCCCGGCTCTCCGCGAGGAGCAGGCCGAGAAAGCCGAAGTCCTCCGCGGCCGCGCCCTCCCCCGCTCTGCCGAGCAGGCGCAGGGCGTCCAGGCAGCGCTGCCCCTCCGCGTAAGCAGCGGCGACAGTGTCGGTGCGGTTGGCCAAGTCCTCCACGGGGGCCGACGCGCCGACCGTCACCTGCTCGTGGACCGCGGAGGAGAGGTGCTTGGCGGTGCGGCGGGCGAGGTCGGAGGCTCGGTCCGCGGCTCTCAGGGGAAGCAGCAGGACCGTTCCCCCGTCGCGCGCGGCGGCGAGCCCGTGCCGAGTGGCGGCGAGGTGGGACGCGGCGGACCACAGGCGGCGCCGTGCGGCGGCCTCATGTTCGGCGTCGGCGCCCGGGGTCTCCAGGCGCGCGGCCAGGACCACATGGGTGGCGTCCAGGTCGGCGTGCAGCCGCGCGGCGCGCTCCCGCAGCAGTCGCGGGTCCCGGTCCCGCGCGTCGAGCAGATCGTCCAACAGCTCGCCCCGTACGCGCTGTTCGGCCTCGGAGGCGGAGCGCCGGGCGAGCAGCAGGAGCGAGGTGACCATGGCGGCGCGCTCCAGGGTGCGCTGGTCGACGGGGTCGAGTCCCGGGTGGCCGCGCAGCACGAGCGCGCCGAGGAGTTCGCCCCCCGCCGCGACGGCGGCGACCCAGTCGTCCCCGTCCCGCACGGCGTGCCCGTCGGCGCGCGAGGCGTCGAGGGGTTTGTCGGGTGCGGTGACCGCGTCGGCGAACTCCACTGTCCCGTCGAGGACTTGGGACACGGCGGCCGCCACGTCGTGGACGCCGCCGCCCCGCAGGACGAGTTCGGCGAGGCGGTCGTGGACGTCGGACGCGCGCTCGATGACGTCGCCGCGGTCCCGGATGATCTCGTTGGCGCGCTCCAGCTCGCCGAGCGCTGCCCGGGTCTCGGAGAGCAGGTTGGCGGTGTCGATGGCGGCCGCGGCGAGCGCCGCGAACGAGCCGAGCAGCGCGATCTGCTCCCGCTCGAAGACCCGAGCGCGCCGGTCCGCGGCGAACAGCACGCCGATGACATGGGGGCCGAGCATCAGAGGCACGCCCAGGATCGCGACGAGACCCTCGTCGTGGACACCGGTGTCGATGGTGCGCGTGTGCTTGAAGCGGACGTCCTGCGCGTAGTCCGCGGTGACGTACGGCCGGGCGGTCTGGGCGACGAGTCCGCCGAGGCCCTCGCCCATGCCGAGCCTGAGCTGCTGGAAGCGCGCGGCGACGGAGCCCTCGGTGACTCGCATGTAGGTGTCGCCCCTGGCCGGGTCGTTCAGCGTCAGATAGGCGACGTCCGTGCCGAGGAGGGAGCGGGCGCGCTGCACGATGGCCTGGAGGACGGCGCCCAGGTCGCGCAGGCCCGCGAGATCGTGCGCGGTCTCGAAGAGCGCGGACAGCTCCGCCTCGCGGCGGCGCCTGCCTTCGAGGTCGGCTCGGACGCGCAGGGCGAGTCCCTTGGCGTGTTCGAGGGCGTCGATCCGCGCCGGTGGCTCGCCCTCGGCGCGGGCGACCAGCACGGGCTGTTCGTAGGCGTCGGCGGACGCGCCCCGGGCGAGGAGCTCGAGGAACGGCGCCTCGGCACTCGATGCGGGGCGTTCAGAGCCTGCGGGGCCTGACGGGGACTGTGCTGGATCGTGCGACATGCTCAACAGGATTACCCGTCGTACGGCCGGCCCCGCCAGCCCTGTGGACAACTCAATGGATCAGACAATCGCCGCCACCCGCGAGGGTGATCAGTGTGCGGTCCAGCCGCCGTCCAGGACGAGCGACGTCCCGGTGATGAAGGAGGCCCGCGGGCTGCACAGATACGCGACCGCCTCGGCGACCTCGTCGGGTTCGATGAGCCGCTTGAGCGCGCTGTCCTGGAGCATGACCTCGGCAAGGACCCGCTCCTCGGGGATGCCGTGGGCGGCGGCCTGGTCGGCGATCTGCTTCTCGACCAGCGGCGTGCGGACGTAGGCGGGGTTCACACAGTTCGAGGTGACGCCGTGCGGAGCGCCTTCGAGCGCGGCGGTCTTGGAGAGCCCTTCGAGGCCGTGCTTGGCGGCGACGTACGCGGACTTGAACGCGGACGCGCGCAGGCCGTGGACCGAGGAGAGGTTCACGATGCGCCCCCAGCCCTGCTCGTACATGTGCGGCAGGGCGCCGCGGATCAGGCGGAAGGGTGCCTCCAGCATCACCGTCAGGACGGTGTGGAAGACGTCGGGCGGGAACTCCTCGATGGGGCGGACCAGTTGGATGCCCGCGTTGTTGACCAGGATGTCGGCGCCCGCGGCGCACTCCTCGGCCGCGTCCAGGTCGGTGAGGTCGAGGACGCGCGGCTCGATGCCGCCGGGGGTGGCGCCGGCCTGCTCGGCCAGCGCGTCAAGGCCCTCCCGGTCCCGGTCGACCGCTCTCACCTTGGCCCCGGCCGCGGCGAGCCGCAGCGCGCAGGCGCGGCCGATGCCGCCTGCGGCGCCGGTGACGAGTGCGATGCGGCCGCCGAGATCGAGCGGCGCGGTGAGGGGTGCGTTGGGCGCGGTCATGCTCCGCACCCTAGGCAGCGCTCGCGCCCCGCCCGATGTGGTCAGCACCCATACTTCAGCGCTCGGACATGGTCTCGAACCATGTCGGCCCGTCGGAGGCCGCCTGCTTGATCCGGAGCAGGCAGAAGTCGCCCAGCGGCGGCAGCGAGTCCAGCTCGAACCAGCCCACCTCGAGGGACTCGTCGTCGTTGACCCGGGCCTCGCCGCCGGTCGCCCGGCACCGGAAGGACGTGTCCGTGAACTGGCACCGGTCGCCGTTCGGGTACGTCACCGGCTTGAGGGTCTTCACCAGGACGACCCGCTCGGCCACGCACTCGACGCCCGTCTCCTCGTACACCTCGCGTACGGCGGCTTCGGCGGGCTGCTCCCCCGGCTCCGGGATTCCGGCGAGGACCGCCCACTTTCCGGTGTCGGCGCGGCGCCCGAGAAGGACCCTGCCGGCGTCGTCGAAGACGACGGCGCTGACGCCGGGCAGCAGGAGAAGCTGGTGGCCGACGCTGGCCCGGATCTTGCGGATGAACTCTGGGGTAGCCATGCCTGCGACCCTATCCGGCGGCGGACCCGCTCCGGCGGGAGCGCACTACGGCCCAGCCGAGACCGCCCACGCCGATGGCCACGAGCAGCAGCTCCGGCCATCCGCCCAGGCGGGTGGCAAGGGTCAGCGAGGTCCGCTTGGGCACGTCGGCGACCAGGGTGTCGGCGACGAACATGCCGGTGTGCTGGGCGACGGATCCGTCGGGCCTGATGATCGCGCTGACGCCGCTCGTCACCGGCACCATCACGGCGCGGCCGTGCTCCACGGCGCGCACCCGGTCCATGGCGAGCTGCTGGTAGGTCATCTGGCTGCGGTCGAAGGTGGCGTTGTTGCTGGGCACGGAGAGGATCTGCGCGCCCGCCTCCACCTGGTCGCGCACGACGGAGTCGAACGCGGCCTCGTAGCAGGTCACCGGGCCGATCCTGGTGCCCGCCATGTCGAAGACGACCGGCTTCTTTCCGGCCACGAAGTTGCCCGCGCGGTCGACGTCCTTGCTGAAGATGCGGAAGAAGCTCCGGTAGGGCATGTACTCGCCGAACGGCTGGAGCTGCCGCTTGTCGTAGACGGCGCCGGGGCCCGTCTTCGGGTCCCAGAGGATCTGCCGGTTGCGGGGCGTGCCGTCCTTGAGGGTGACGACGGCGCCGACGGAGATGGGCGCGCCGACGGCCTTGGCCGCCTTGTCGATCTCGGCGTACGCGTCGGGGTTGACGTAGGGGTCGATGTCGGAGGAGTTCTCGGGCCACAGCACGAGGTCGGGCTTCTTGACCTGGCCCGCCTCGATCTTCGTGGCGAGCTTCATCGTCTCCCGTACGTGGTAGTCGAGCACGGCCCGGCGCTGGGAGTTGAAGTCGAGGCCCATACGCGGCACGTTGCCCTGGATGACGGCCACGCGCGCGGTGCCTTCTTCTGCCGCGGTGGAGACGAGGGGCGCCGCGACGGCTCCCGCGATGACGGGCGCGACGGTGAACGCGGCGGCGACGGCCAGGCCCCGGTCACGTACACCGCGTACGTCCTTGAGGCGCAGCGCGAGAGCAGTGAGGCCGAAGCCGCACAGGACGACCGCGAAGCCCAGGAGCGGGGTGCCGCCCAGCGAGGCGAGCGGCAGGAACAAGCCACTGGGCTGACCGAACGCGACCTTGCCCCAGGGGAAGCCGCCGAAGGGGAAGCGAGCCCGCAGCGCCTCGTCCGCGATCCACACGCCCGCGGCCCACAGCGGCCACAGCGGCAGCCGTGAGACATAGGCGATGCCGAGTCCGGCCAGGGCCATGACGAGCGATTCCGCGAGGGCGAGGGCCAGCCACGGCAGCGGCCCGACGTCGACGCCCGTCCACGACAGGAGCGGCACGAGGAAGCCGAGGCTCATGAGGAAGCCGAGGCCGAACCCCGCGCGCATCCGCCGCCCGTAAACGGACGCTCCGAAGAGCGCGAGGGCCAGGGGCGCGAGCCACCACAGCTCACGGGGCGGGAAGCCGACGTACAGCAGCACTCCGGAGAGCACCGCGGCGGCGGCCGGAGCGATCCGTCGGGGCAGGCGGGCCCAGCGCGAGGCGGGCGCCGACTGCGGATCGAGCTGTTCCGGCTCGTCTACGGAGGTTGCGGTGGCGGTCACTCGGGGAGTGTACGGCGGGTCACCTGCCGGGCGACACGGCGGTCTGCGGGGGTCGCACCGGCCGCGCGGACCACCCCGTGCAGCATCGTTCCTGCGCAACCCGTGCACAAACCGGTGCATCAGCCGTTACGGTGTGCCCCGAGTCCCCGAGCAACGGCCGTATCCGGCCATGACGCTCGGGGCCCGTCACAGTCGGGGGGCGACGGGGTGGTGGGGACCACGGGGATGTCGTCGACGGCCGGTCCGTCGGCGGAGTACGAGCGGCGCAATGTCGCCGACGCGGCGGGCGTCTTCGCGCTCGGGGCGTGCGCCGTCTGGTCGCTGATCACCGCGACCGCCCGCGCGGGCAGGCCGGAGGGCGTGCTCCTGGCGGTGCTCGCCGTGGCGGCGGGCTATGCGTGCGGCCGGATCTCCGGCGCGCTGCTGCCCATGGCGGCGCCCTGCGCGGCGGCCTTCGCGGGACTCGGGCTCGCGCTCGCGTCCCCGCACGCGGTGCCCGCGCCCGACACCGGCTCTCCGCTCGGCCGTACCGGCGCGACGGCGGCACTCCTGGCGCTGTCCACCGGGGCGGCGTGCTGCGCGGCCTGGGCGGCGCGGCGCCCGCCCGTGCGTGCGGCCCTGTTCCTGCTGGCGGGCGGCACGGTCGCGGCTGCTGCCGCCGCCGGATCGATCGCCGGTGTCACCGTGTGCACGGGAGTGCTGCTGTGCTCCCTCGCCTCGGTGAGGATGCGGCACCACAGGGGCCTCGGCCTCGCCGGTCTCGGCGTCATGACGGGGCTGGTGACCGGGCTCTCCCTGGCACTGCTGAAGGGCGTACTGCCCTCGGGGCTCTCCGCTTCCCTGGAGGGGCAGCTCTCGCAGCACCGGATCCTTCTGTGGCAGGAGGCGCTGCGCCAGGCCGAGTCCGATCCGGGCCTCGGGGTGGGCCCCGGCCGCTTCGGGGAGCTCAGCCCCACGGTCGGCGAGACGCTGCTGCCCGACGGCAAGCCGCACTCCGCCCCGCTCCAGCAGGCCGCCGAGCAGGGACTCGTAGGCGTCTGCCTGCTGGCCGCGGTGTTCTGCTGGCTCCTGTACGTCCTGTGGCGGTCGGCGCGCTCCACGCCGGTGGTCCTGACGGCGGGCGCGGCGCTGACCGCTCTCGCCGGTCTGGCGATGCTCGGCAACGCCCTGAGCTTCACCACCGTCACCGCGGGCGCGGGCCTGCTCGCGGGGGTGGCGACGGCGAGACCCTGGGGCGACGAGCCCTCGGACAGCACTACGGCCGCCCCGGTACGTGTCCGGGGCGGCCGTGTGTAAGTGTGCGGGTGCCGTCAGGCGACGGGGCCGACAGAGGTCGGCTTGAGCCGGTCGTGGATGGCGCGCACCGCGGACTCGGCGTTGTCCACGGTCACCGTGAATTTCCTGCCGTCGCCCATGATCAGCACGACGCCCTCGCCGCGCCGGACGATGACGGCCGTGCCCTGCTCGGGGCGCCAGCGGTATCCCCAGCCGCCCCACTGGCGGGGCGTGACACGGGGTTCGAACTCGGCTCCCACCACATGGGCGAGCAGGATGCGGCGGCGTGGCACTCCTATGTGGCCGCACCGCACTTCCAGGTAGTCCTTGTCGACCTTCACGGCCACATGGACGAAGGCAAGGGTCCCGAACAGGATCAGAAGACCCGCGGCGATGCAGCCGACCACCGACATCACCAGCGCGGCGATACCGGAAGTCCACTGGGAAGCCACGGCGAGCTCGATGCCGAGCGCCACACACGCGGCGCCGCCCAGCGCTGCCAGCCACTGCACGCGATTGTGTGCACGGCCTGTCCAGACCTCGGGGGCGACGGACGCGCGCCGCTCACTACCGGAGTGGTCCCTCATGGAACTGAGACTACTCATCTTCCGCAGTGAAGGCACTGTGCCGCGGAGAGTGATTGCGCACGGCCCCGGGACGCCTGGGCCGTGCCCGAAATCCCGGGCGCAGCCGTCACTGTGCGTGGCTGACGGCGGCCTGGAGCAGCCGGCCCTCCGCGTACGCGAGTGCGGCGGGCGGCAGCGCGGAGGTGCGGCCGCTGAGGATGACGGTGAGTGCGCCCTGCGCACCGCTCTCGGCGTCGGGCCCGGCGCCGATCCTGCGCAGTGCCTGCGCGGCGACGGCCCCGGCGCTGCCGTGCAGGACGAGCGGCGGCATGCCGGGCTGCTGGACGGCGGCGCGGATGCGTTCCGCCACGAGTTCGTAATGGGTGCAGCCCAGGACTACGGCCCTTACATCGGTCGGGGTGAGCGCAGCGGCGGCCGCGATCGTCCTGTCGATGGCCTCCTCGTCCGCGTGCTGCACGGCGTCGGCGAGGCCCGGGCAGGGCACCTCGGTGACCTCTACCCCGTCCGCGAAGTCCCGGATCAGTCCCCGCTGGTAGGGGCTTCCGGTGGTGGCGGGAGTGGCCCAGATGGCGACGGGTCCGGCGCCGGCGGCGGCCGGCTTGATCGCGGGGACCGTGCCGATGACCGGGATGCCGGGTTCGAGGCGGGCCCGCAGGGCCGGCAGGGCATGGACCGAGGCGGTGTTGCACGCCACGATCAGCGCCTCGGGACGGTGCTCCGCGGCGGCCTCGGCGACGGCCAGGGCCCGCTCGGTGACGTCCTGCACGCTGCGCGGCCCCCAGGGCATCCCGTCGGGGTCGGAGGACAGGACGAGATCGGCGTCGGGCCGCATGCGCCGTACCGCGGCGGCGGCCGCGATGAGTCCGATTCCCGAGTCCATCAGCGCGATCTTCACCCGGAAACCATAGACGATGGCCCTCACACCAAGGGTGCGGTGGGGCAGACTGCGGCGGATGGACGCCGTTGTGTGGATCACCGCAGCATCACTGGCCGCGTGGGTGTGGCTGCTGCTCGGACAGGGCTTCTTCTGGCGCACGGATCTGCGTCTGCCCCCGCGCACGGACCCTTCGGAGTGGCCCTCGGTGTGTGTCATCGTCCCTGCGCGGGACGAGGCGGCCGTGCTTCCGGAGAGCCTGCCCTCGCTCCTCGCGCAGGACTATCCGGGGCGCGCCGAGATCTTCCTGATCGACGACGGCAGCACGGACGGCACCGGAACCCTGGCCGGGGAGCTGGCCCTGCGCCACGGCGGGCTGCCGCTCACGGTCGACTCGCCGGGCGAGCCGCCGGCGGGCTGGACCGGCAAGCTGTGGGCGGTGCGGCACGGTATCGGCCTGGCACGCGCGCGTGACCCCGAATTCCTGCTCCTCACGGACGCCGACATCGCGCATGAGCCCGACAGCCTGAGGGAGCTGGTGGCCGCGGCCCGTACAGGCGGGTTCGACCTCGTCTCGCTGATGGCGCGGCTGCGCGTGGAGAGCGTGTGGGAGCGGCTCGTCGTCCCGGCCTTCGTGTACTTCTTCGCCCAGCTGTACCCGTTCCGCTGGATCGCGCGGAAGGGCTCGCGCACGGCGGCCGCGGCAGGCGGCTGCGTGCTGCTGAGCGCCGCAGCTGCCGACCGCGCCGCGATCCCCGACTCGATCCGGCACGCCGTCATCGACGACGTCGCGCTCGCCCGGGCGGTGAAGGGCTCCGGGGGCCACATCTGGCTGGGCCTCGCCGACCGCGTCGACAGCGTGCGCCCCTACCCGCGGCTCGGCGACCTGTGGCGCATGGTGTCGCGCAGCGCCTACGCCCAGCTGCGGCACAACCCGCCGCTCCTCGCCGGGACCGTGGCCGGACTTGCGCTCGTCTACCTGGCGCCGCCGGTCGCGCTCGTCGCCGGACTCGCCACAGGCCATGGGCTCACCGCGCTGCTCGGCGGGCTCGCCTGGCTGCTGATGACGGCGACGTACGTCCCGATGCTGCGTTACTACACGCAACCGCTGTGGCTGGCGCCGCTGTTGCCGGGTACCGCGTTCCTGTATCTCCTCATGACGGTCGACTCCGCCGTGCAGCACTACAGGGGGCGGGGTGCGGCCTGGAAGGGGCGTACGTATTCCAGGCCGGACCCCGCGCCGGAGCGGCAGTAGCCGACTGGGGCGGCTACTTTCTGCCGGGCGTCCAGTTCATGCCCCACCCGTAGGCGTAGTCGACGGTGCGCTGCGGGCTCACGCCGCGCTCGGGCACGAGGTAGCGGGCCTCGCGCTGCACGGTCAGGTCGCTGCCCGTGTTGGTGATCAGCGCGAGCGCGCACACCGTCGACGGGACCGTGCACTCGTCCAGGGAGAAGTCGACGGCCGCGCCGAACTGGGGCTGGAGCGTGACGGTCGCGTGCAGGTCGGCGAAGCTGCGGGCGCCTTCGTAGATGGTGACGAAGATGAGGACGCGCCGCAGGTCCTTCATGTGGTCGAGGTTGATCGTCAGGTTCTCGCCGCTGGAGACGGCGCCGGTGCGGTCGTCGCCGTCGAGGTGGATGTACGGCGGGCGGTTCAGGGCGCCGAAGGCGTTGCCCAGTGCCTGGACGACACCCTTGCGGCCGTCGGTGAGTTCGTAGAGGGCGCACAGGTCCAGGTCGAGGTCCGCGTGCTGCGCGACGGCGCGGCCCAGCTTGCTGCCCCACCCCTTGAACTGCTTGCGCACCTCCCAGTTGAGGTTCACGCGCATCGAGCCCGACGTACCGCCCTGCTTGGCCAGGGAGACGGAAGGAGCCGCCTTGGTGAGCGTCACCTTGGTCAGGCGGACGGGCTGCTGAGGGGGTGCGGCCGGGGGCGGCGGCGCGGTGACGGGGGCCGCGACCGGCGGTGCGGGGGCAGGCGTGACCGCGGGCGTGGGTGCGGGTGCGGGTGCAGTTGCGGGTGCAGGTGTCGGCGCGGGTGTCTGGGGTTCGTCGACCGTGATCCCGTAGTCGCCGGCGAGGCCCGCCAGGCCGGTGCCGTACCCCTGGCCGACGGCACGGAACTTCCAGGCGCCCTGGCGCCGGTAGAGCTCGCCGAGGACGAAGGCGGTCTCCACGCTCGCGTCGGCGCTGTCGTAGCGCGCGATCTCGGCGCCGTCCGCCGCGTCGAGGACTCTGATGTACAGCCCGGGGACCTGCCCGAACGAGCCGCCGTCCGCCGACGCGGCGAGCACCACGTTCTCGATCGCGGGCTCCACGCGCGCGAGGTCGACCGCGATCGTGTCGGTCACCTGGCCGTCCGCGCTCTGCTTGCCCTCGTGACGCACGGCCCCCGAGGTGTGCGCCGGCTGGTTGTAAAAGACGAAGTCCGCGTCCGACCGGACCTTTCCGGCGACGAGCAACAGCGCGGAGGCGTCCGCGTCAGGCACTCCCGCGCCTGAACGCCACCCCAATTCGATCCGCACGGCCGACGCCGGCACGACGACATTCGAACCTTTAGACATTGACATGTCCGCCCCCAACAGAGATCTCCGGCTTCCTGGTCAACCTATTCCCCACGACCGAAAGCGGCACAGGGGCACGCGTTTGATGATCACTGGCCAACCGCCGGTAACCCACCAAGAACTCGCCTTTACACGATCCGAACGCTGAACGACGACCGATTTTGCCAAGTTCGCTCGCATTGGGGATCTCGAGTCACTGCCGACACGCAAAACAACCCTCTTATCGGTCTCCCCAACCAGCACATCGTGGGCTTAACTTATGTGCCATGACCTCCCCCCGCTCCACCTATGGCGGCGGTTACTACTCCGCGCCGTCCTTCCCGGACACTCCGATCTACGACTCCCTCGTCGCAGAGCGGGGCACACCCCAGATCGCCCCGATCCGGGTTCCTGCCATGTACGACACCGGCAGTCATCTGCCCGCGCTCCCGTCCGCGCTTCCCGCGCTGCCGGCCGCGCCCTCCGCACCCATGCCCCAGTACGGTTACGCGACCCCGCAGCAGGCGCCTCTCCAGCACGCGCCGGCGCCGTACATCCCGCAGCAGGCCTCCGGGCCCCGCGGCTACACGGGCATGCAGCAGCCGCAACAACAGCAGCAGCGTCCGGCGCCCGGCACCGGCTACGAGGCCATGCGCCCCGCGGCGCCCCGCCCTGCCGCGCCCTACGAGGATCCGTACAACCGTCAGCAGTACCGCGGTTATTGATCTCCCGGACATGGGGCTGTCCGTGCCTGCTGGCAGGATGGCCCCATGCCGAATGCCTCGCTTCGTTCGATCCACATCCACCCACTGAAGTCGGTTCGGGGGCACGCGCCGCGCGAGGCGGACGTGGAACCGTGGGGTCTTGCAGGAGACCGCCGGTGGGTACTCATCGATGCCTCGGGCAAGGTCGTCACCCAGCGACAGCACCCGCGTCTCGCGCTCACTTCGGCCGAGACCCCGGACGGCGACGTTCTGCGCATGTCGGCCCCCGGCCGCGCGCCCCTGACCGTGCCGGTGCCCCGGCCCACCGGGACGACCACGGTGAACATCTTCGGGGACAAGGTCGAAGCCGTGCTCGCCGACGACGCGGCGCACGCCTGGTGGAGCGCGCATCTGGAGGCCGACGTGCGGCTCCTCCACCTCGACGACCCGGCGACGCGACGCCCCATCGACCCCGAGTACGCGAAGCCCGGCGAGACGGTCAGCTTCGCCGACGGGTATCCGCTACTACTCACCACCCTGTCCTCCCTGGACGCCCTCAACTCCCTCATCGCGCAGGGTGATCACGCGGACGAGGGCCCGCTGCCCATGAACCGCTTCCGGCCGAACGTCGTGGTGGACGGCACCGCGCCCTGGGCGGAGGACGACTGGTCACGCATCGCGATCGGCGCCGTCACGTTCCGTATCACCAAGAAGTGCGGCCGCTGCGTGGTGACCACCACGAACCAGTCGACTTCGGAGCGTGGCAAGGAACCACTGCGGACGCTCGCCCGCCACCGCCGCTTCGGTGACCAGCTGTGTTTCGGGACGAACCTGGTCCCGGAGACGACCGGGACGGTCCGGATCGGTGACGCGATCACGATCCTGGCCTGACACCTGGCCGCGCGGGGAACCCCGCGCCGGATCACGGTCGTTGGAGCACAATGGAAAGGCGGGGACAGGCGGAGAGCTTCGTCGAGTGGGGTGATTTCGCTCTCTCTTCGCCTCACCTGCGCGTGAGCCGTGCCGTTCACGGTTAAGACGGACGCGGAAGGGGGTGCTGGCTGTGCGGGCAATCGCCGGACTCTGGCGGTGGCGGCACAATCCGCTGCGCCGCGCGACCGACCTCGCCGAGGCCTGGGTCGCGCTGGTGGCGGTGCTGCTCATCGTCGTTGTCGCACCGATCATCGGCGTCGCGACGGGATCCCTGGCACAGGGCGCCTTGATGCAGTCGGTCCAGGAACAGCACAAGAACCGCCGGGAAGTTCCCGCCACGGTCGTACGGAAGCTGGCCCAGCCGCCCCTGGACTCCGACCCCGAGACATCCACAGCGAGAGACGCGCACAGCAGGGTCGTCGCCGACTGGACGGCACCCGACGGCGCCCACCGCACGGGCCGCGTCCTGTCGAGCCTCAAGACCCCGCATCCGGGCGACCGGTTCACGCTGTGGGTCGACGGCACGGGTCAGGTCGTGGGCCGCCCGCTGGACAACGCGACGGCGACAACTCACGCCGCGCTGGCCGGATTCGGGACCGCGGCGGCCGCGGCCGGGCTCGTCGAGGGCGCCCGGCGCCTGATCGTGTGGCGCATGGTCCGCCGCCGGTACGACCGTTGGGACCGCGCCTGGGACAAGGCGGGCCCGGACTGGGGCAGGACAGGGACCGGCAGCTGAGCGGCCTTCCGCTCCGGTCAACTCAGCGGCTGCGCGCACGCTACGGTTGACCCACCTTCGCCGCGGGGATCGCAGCGAGGACCCGCGTACGACGAGGTGGGGGCACGACAAAGCCATGGCACAGGGCACGGTCCAGGTGACGCACACCGGCACGTCGCGGTGGCGGCGCCGCACTGGGGAGTACGCATCGCTCGCCGCGGCCCTGGAGGCCGCGGGTGACGGCGACGTACTGACCGTGGCGTCGGGCACGTACAGAGAGAACCTCGTCGTGGAGCGCGCGGTGACGCTGCGTGGGCCGGAGGGCTCGCCCGGGTCCGTGCGGATCGCGCCGGTCGACGGGGTGCCGCTCACGGTGCGCTCGTCCGCGACCGTCCTCGATCTGCATGTCGAGGGGCAGGACTCGGCGGCCCCCGCGCTCCTGGTGGAGGAAGGCGCTCCCGAGCTCTGCGATCTGCGCATCGTCACGCGCTCCGCGGCCGGCATAGAGGTGCGGGGCGGCGCACGGCCCACCGTGCGGCGCTGCACCGTCGACAACCCCGGAGGGATCGGCATCGCCGTGCTCGACGGCGGGGGCGGTGTCTTCGAGGAGTGCGAGGTCGTCTCGGCGGGCCAGGCCGGAGTGGCCGTACGCGGCGGCGCGCACCCTCGGCTGGAGCGCTGCAGGGTGCATCACGCGTCGGGTTCCGGACTGTCCGTCACCGGCGAGCACAGCGGCCTGGAGGCCGTCGGCTGCGAGGTGTACGAGGTCAAGGGCACCGGCGTGCAGATCACGGGGCGCGCATCGGCGCACCTCACGGACTGCGATGTGCACCGCACCACGGCGGACGGCGTCACGCTCGACACGGATGCGGTGCTCACCCTCGCCGACTGCCGTATCCACGACATCCCGGAGAACGCGATCGATCTGCGCTCCCGGTCGGTCCTGACGCTGACGCGCTCGACGGTGCGCCGGTTCGGACGCAACGGCCTGTCCGTCTGGGACCCGGGCACGCGCGTGGACGCCAACCAGTGCGAGATCCACGACAGTACGGGCGACTACCCGGCGGTGTGGGTGAGCGACGGCGCGACCGTCGTCCTCGACGCGTGCCGGGTGCACGACGTGCCGGACGCGCTGTTCGTCCTGGACCGGGGCTCCCGCGTGGACGTCGTCGACAGCGATCTCTCCCAAGTCCGCAACACGGCCGTGTCGGTGAGCGACGGCGCCACGGCCCAGCTGGACGACTGCCGGATCCGGGAGGCCGCGACGGGTGCCTGGTTCCGTGATCACGGGAGCGGCGGCACCCTCGCCAACTGCACGGTGGACGCCGTCCAGACCGGCGTGATCGTCACCAAGGGCGCCGACCCGACGATCGAACGCTGCACGGTCACCTCCCCTGCCGAGGCCGGCTTCTATGTGTCGGCCGGGGGCCGGGGCAGCTTTCACGGCTGCCGCGTCACGGGCAGCGAGGGCTACGGCTTCCACATCATCGACGGCTGCCGTACGACCCTCAAGAAGTGCCGTACGGAACGGTGTTCGCGCGGGGGTTACGAATTCGCCGAGGACGGCCCCGTGGTCGAGGACTGCACCAGCGACGAGAGTGGCGGGGCGCGCTCCTCCGGGCAGGCCGCCGCCCCGGCACCGGGCGTCCAGAAGGCCACGCAGACCGTGGGGCTGCTCAGCGCGCTGCCCGACCAGCGTGCCGTGACACCCGACACCCAGGCCCCGGCCACGACCCGTACGTCGACGGATGTCCTCGGTGAACTCGACACCCTGGTGGGCCTGGAGAGCGTCAAGCGCGAGGTGCGTGCCCTCACGGACATGATCGAGGTCGGCCGGCGCCGGCAGCAGGCGGGCCTCAAGGCGGCTTCCGTCAGGCGGCACTTGGTGTTCACGGGCTCCCCCGGCACCGGCAAGACGACCGTGGCACGCCTGTACGGGGAGATCCTCGCCTCACTGGGCGTCCTGGAGAAGGGCCATCTCGTCGAGGTGTCCCGGGTCGACCTGGTCGGCGAGCACATCGGCTCGACCGCCATCCGCACGCAGGAGGCCTTTCAACGGGCCACCGGGGGCGTGCTGTTCATCGACGAGGCGTACGCCCTGTCCCCCGAGGACTCCGGCCGCGACTTCGGGCGCGAGGCGATCGACACGCTGGTGAAGCTGATGGAGGATCAGCGCGACTCCGTCGTGGTGATCGTCGCGGGCTACACCTCCGAGATGGAGCGCTTCCTCTCCGTCAACCCCGGTGTGGCGTCCCGTTTCTCACGGACCATCACGTTCTCCGACTACCTGCCCGAAGAGTTGCTGCGGATCGTGGAGCAGCAGGCCGACGAGCACGAGTACCGGCTCGGCGAGGGCGCGTCCGAAGCCCTCCTGAAGCACTTCACGGCACTCCCGAAGGGGCCCGCCTTCGGCAACGGCCGCACGGCGCGGCAGACCTTCGAGTCGATGGTGGAGCGCCACGCGGGCCGGGTCGCCCAGCTCGCCGAGCCGAGCACGGACGACCTGACCCTGCTCTACGAGGACGACTTGCCCGAGCTGCCCTGAGGCGCGGCGGGCTCGCCGTCCGGGCGTGGCCCCGGGACCTCTGGGCGCAGCCTGGCGAGGAGGCGGGCCCGTTCCTCGGCGAAGACGGGGTCGGCCTGGTAGTCGGAGTGGCCCAGGATCGGTGCGGGCAGCGGGTGTTGCTCGGTGCGGCCGTAGGCGAGCGGGTCCTTCAGTGCCGGGTGGTCGACCTGGGGGCCGTCCTCGCCGGGCAGCCGGACGGGTCCGCCGATCGGGTCGGTGGTGCGGTGCAGATTGCGCCAGCAGTCGACCTGGCGGTGCAGGGCGCCGAGCGCGGCGGGACCGAAGTGGGCCGGGAACCAGCGCCCGTAGAGCCGCTCCAGAGGCGAGCCGTAGGTGAGCAGGGCGACGCGTCGGCGGACGGTGGGATGCAGCTGCCAGGCGGCCGCGGCGGCGAGGACGCTGCCCTGGGAGTGCCCCGACAGGACGAGGCGGCCGCCGGTGGCGCGGGTCCAGGTGGCCATGCGCCAGGTCAGGTCGGGCACGGCGCGCTCCGCGTAGCAGGGCGGCGCGAAGGGGTGCGCGGCGCGCGGCCAGAACGTGCCGACGTCCCACAGGATGCCGATCGTGCGGCGGGCCGACGCGTCGCGGTAGGCGCGCCTTCCCCAGGTGACGAAGAGTATGAAGCCGAGTCCGATGAGCCAGGAGCCCATCGCCTGCGCGGTCTGCGCGGCGCCTTCCACGATGTCGTACGTGCCCTGTGCGGCCTGGCCCGGGACCTGGTGGGTCGCCCACGCGCCGATGAGCGCTCCCGCGCCGAGGAGGAGAGTCACCGTCGAGACCGCGCCGATGATCATGGGCGCCTGGTCGGTGAGGGCGGCACGCGCGCGCGTGCCCGCGATGCGGCTGGTGCGGGCGGCGTCCTGGGGCTCCCCCGGGTAGTCGGTCGCGACGGTGGCCGTCTCACGGCGCTTGACCCGGATGGTGCGCTGGGCGAGTACGGCGCACACCACAGCGACGACGATCAGCAGGGGCGGGATCACGGAGGCCTGCCAGGACAGCAGGACGGGCGGTCCTTCGATGGTGCCGCCGGCTCCCGGCGTGCCGGAGCCGTCCAGCCAGTCGGCGACGCGCTGGGACACTCCCCCGGACATCACACCGCCCAGGGCGCAGGCGAGCATCGCGGTCGCGGGTCCGCCGAGGCCGCGCAGGGCCGCACGGGAGTCACGGGCGCGGCGGTGGATGGCGTGGGCGACCACGGCGAGCGCCACGACCACCGCGCCCTGGACGAGGACGATCCCGCCGAACGTCGCGTCTCCGGGCAGGCGCCCGTGCGACCGCCACTCGGGGCGTGACCAGCCCGCGTACAGGAACGTGAGCAGCAGGAGGGCCAGGGCGGCCGCGGGCAGGAGGCGGACGACGGTCCGGTCGAGGGTGCGGTCGACGGTGTTCTCGCTGCGGCCCCTGCGGCACACGACCCAGACCACGATGCCGGTGCCCACGACGAGCGCGCCGTCGAGGATCCGGCCGAGCACGTCGAGGAGCACGGGGCCGCCGCTCCCGCGGTCGAAGCGGGCGGCCGAGGTGCCGACGGCGGCCGCCACCGTGAGCAGGCCCGCGGCGGTGTGCGCGGCGCGCAGCCGGGCGACGAGACGGCGTCCGTACCAGAACCCCGGCCGGCCGAGCGCGTTGGTCGGGGCCTCCTCCTCGGGGTCGGGCTGGTGGGGCAGCGGCTGCTGGGACTCGTACGCGCCCCAGGTGCGGTGGGAGAGGTACCAGAGAAGTCCGACGAGGGCGGCCGGGACGGCTGCGGCGAGGGCAAGGCGGCGGCCGGGCTGGCTCCACCATCCGCCGTGTCCGTGCGCGTCGACCGACAGGAAGCCCAGCCAGGAGCGTCCCTCGGCGCACGCGTGCGTGCCGGCGCACTGCCAGGCCACCAGATCGAGCGCCACCTCGCAGGCGGCGGCGACCAGGAGGACGGTGAGGCTGAGCCCCGCGAGGCGCACCAGAAGGCCGTAGGCGCGCACGGTCCGTGTGC
This sequence comes from Streptomyces sp. NBC_00009, assembly GCF_045040855.1. Lineage (NCBI taxonomy): Bacteria > Bacillati > Actinomycetota > Actinomycetes > Kitasatosporales > Streptomycetaceae > Streptomyces > Streptomyces sp. NBC_00009. The sequence continues at coordinate 7,264,526 of NZ_CP108312.1, read as the reverse complement.
GGCGGTGGGCGTTGGGGCGCATCCAGTGGGCGAGGTTGACGACCATGAACGGCAGGAGCAGCAGCCATAAGGCGCGCGAGCCGTTGCCGGACGTGAGGTTGCACCAGACGTACGCCTCCGGGACGGGCTTGCCCCGGTAGTCGTCGGGGCGTTCCTCCGCGTCGGCGTCGTCGGCGCGGCGGTACACCGCGGCCGTGTCGTCGCCGGAGACCCGGACCGTGCGCGGGTCGCCGAGCATCGCCTCGGGGGTGGTGCCCCCTACGCCGTGGACCAGAAGTTCGAGGGCGGTCTCGTCCGCCGTGTCACGCTCCACCGTTCAGCATCCCCCGATTGACGTGCGCGTGTGGTGCCGGAATCAGAATCCCCGCTCACGGCCGCGCTACGCATCCCTCCTCACCGAATCTCCTCCATCCGTGCGACCGCGCGTCATACGGCGGGCGCGAGCGGGCAGTGGCACGGCTGTCGGCGGCGCGTGCGAGGATGTGGCGACCATGGACGGCTGTGACGAGGCGAAGGGATCCGACAGGACGTGAGCGAGAATCAGAACCTCCTCGCGGAGCAGCGCCGGGCCCTGATCCTCGACGAGGTCAGGCGCCGTGGCGGCGTCAGGGTCAACGAGCTCACTCGCAAGCTGGGCGTCTCCGACATGACGGTCCGCCGTGATCTCGACGCGCTCGCCCGGCAGGGTGTCCTGGAGAAGGTGCACGGCGGCGCGGTCCCCGTGGTCGAGGCGAGTACGCACGAGCCGGGCTTCGAGGCGAAGTCGGGTCTGGAGCTCAGCGCCAAGGAGGACATCGCGCGGACCGCCGCGGCCCTGGCGGTGCCGGGCACGGCCATCGCGCTGTCCGGCGGCACCACGACGTACGCGCTGGCCCACCACCTCCTCGATGTTCCGGACCTGACCGTGGTGACCAACTCGGTACGGGTGGCGGACGTGTTCCACGGCGCGCAGCGCTCGTCGGGACAGCGGCAGGGCGCGGCGACCGTCGTCCTCACGGGCGGGGTGCGGACGCCTTCGGACTCGCTGGTGGGGCCCGTCGCGGACCAGGCCATCGCGGCGCTCCACTTCGACGTGCTGTTCCTCGGTGTGCACGGCATATCGCTGGAGGCCGGCCTGTCGACGCCGAACCTGGCGGAGGCGGAGACGAACCGGCGGCTCGTGCAGTCCGCGCGCCGGGTCGTCGTGGTCGCCGACCACACCAAGTGGGGGACGGTGGGCCTGAGTTCGTTCGCCTCGCTCGACCAGGTGGACACGCTCGTCACGGACGCGGGGCTGCCCGCGGACGCGCGCGCGGAGATCTCCGAGGAGCTGCGGCTCGTCATCGCGGGCGAGCCCGGAACAGGTACAGACATCTGACGGTTCGCCAGCTATGGTGACCCCTGCCCGGTCAACCGCCCGATTCCGCTTGGGGGCTGAACGTCCATGGCACGCCGACTGAAGCCCGTGGGGCTCGAGTTCACCGAGTCCGCGCCGCTGCGCCTGGTCTTCGCCCGCGAGGTGTCCGCGCCTGCGCAGGCGGTGTTCCGGGCGCTCGCCGAGGACGTGACGGGCTGGCCCGAGTGGTTCTCCGCCGTGACACTCGCCCGCCCGACGGACGACGGCGCGGGGCGCGAGGTGCGGCTCAGGGGCGGTACGCGCATGCGGGAGACCATCCTCGCGGCCGACCCCGACGAGGTGTACGCGTACCGGGTGGACGAGACCAACGCGCCGGGGATACGCGCCCTGGTCGAGGAGTGGCGGCTCACGCCGTCGGGCACCGGTGGGACGCGGGTGCAGTGGACGTTCGCCGCGGACGGGGTCGCCTCATTCCGGGTGGGCCTGCGCCTCGGCCGGGCCGGACTCGGCCGCGCGTTCCGTGACGCGGTGGCCGCGCTCGACCGCAGGATCGCGGCGAACTCCCGGGATTCCAGGGCGAGTTGATACCGGCCCGGGTCCTCAGTCGGCGCTCGGCCAGGCTCCCGTCGCGAGCAGCGTCTCGATGGCCCGCGTGTACGGCGCGATGTCCAGGCCCTGGTGGGCCAGCCACTGGTCGGAGTAGTACTTGTCGAGGTAACGGTCCCCCGGGTCGCACAGCAGCGTGACGACGCTGCCGGTCCTGCCCTCGGCGACCATCTCGGCGACGATCTTCAACGCGCTCCACAGGCCCGTACCGGTCGAGCCGCCCGCCTTGCGGCCGATGGCCCCCTCCAGGGCGCGCACGGCGGCGATGCTCGCCGCGTCCGGCACCTTCATCATGCGGTCGATCGCGCCGGGCACGAAGCTCGGCTCCATGCGGGGCCTGCCGATGCCCTCGATGCGGGAGCCGCAGTCGCAGGTGACGTCCGGGTCCCCGGTGGTCCAGCCCTCGAAGAAGCAGGAGTTCTCCGGGTCCGCGACGCAGATGCGGGTGTCGTGCTGCATGTAGTGGACGTACCGGGCGATGGTCGCGGAGGTGCCTCCGGTGCCGGCGGTGGCGACGATCCAGGTGGGCTCCGGGTAGCGCTCCAGCTCCAGCTGCCGGTAGATCGACTCCGCGATGTTGTTGTTGCCGCGCCAGTCCGTGGCCCGTTCCGCGTACGTGAACTGGTCCATGTAGTGGCCGCCCGTGTCGACGGCGAGAGCCGCCGACTCCTCGTACATCGTGCGCGAGTCGTCGACGAAGTGGCACCGACCGCCGTGGAATTCGATCAGGCGGATCTTCTCCGGGCTGGTGGTGCGCGGCATCACGGCGATGAAGGGCACCCCGATGAGCTTCGCGAAGTAGGCCTCGGAGACGGCGGTCGAGCCGCTGGACGCCTCGATGACGGGGCGGCCGGGCCGGATCCATCCGTTGCACAGGCCGTAGAGGAACAGCGAGCGGGCGAGCCGGTGCTTGAGGCTGCCCGTGATGTGCGTCGACTCGTCCTTCAGATAGAGGTCGATGCCCCACTCCTCGGGGAGCGGGAAACGCAGGAGGTGAGTGTCGGCCGACCGGTTGGCATCGGCCTGCACCTTTCGTACGGCTTCTTTGAGCCAGCTTCTGTACGTGGCGTCCGTGTGGTCCACGTCCAGCGTGGCCACCGGGTCCGGCCCTTGGGGGGTCCCGGCTGACTGGTCCTGCTGAGGGGTGCTCACCGCATGGCTCCTTGGCGTCGTTCCGAGCGCCGGTCCGACGCCGTCCACACCCGGCCGTCGTCTTACGACCGGTCGGACGCCCCGATCATAAACACCTTCCGCACGCTTCTCACCTGCATAAACACCCCTTTGAGCAACTCAAAGGAACGCCTGTCCCAGGACAGGAACGGGCGTGCGGAGGAACAAAGGCGTGAGTCGGCCCTTCCCCTGCCGGGCGCACTGCCTCACGCACTGGTGCGGACGCCTTCGTGCGGGCAGACTGCACCGCGGGGCCGGTGAGAGCTCACACCAAGGGGGCGGACGACATGGCGGAGCCGGAGTTCACGGCGACGGGTGTGCGCATAGGGCGACTCCTTCGCTCGCTCACCCGGGCAGGCGAGGTCCGCATCAAGGGCGGCCGTCTCGAACTGCTCACCAGTTACGGCAGCGAGATCGACAGCGCGCCGCTCCAGGAAGTCCGCGCCGGCAAGGCCTGGTTCGCGCCCGGCGACCGAGCCCTCGCCGATGTCGGCGGCAGGCGCTACCTGCTGAAACTCGGTGCCGATCATGAACCCGGCGACGCGGTGCCCCGTCTCGTCGGCGAGAACGGGCCGCCCACGACGCGTCGGTTCCTCGAGGCGGTGCGCAGGGCGCGCGGCCGGCTGACGTAGCGGGCCGCGTACTTGGGGGACGGCGTGCGCGAGTTGCAGGCTCGCACCCCCTGAGTCACTCTGGTCACACATCACTACTCAGGGTTTACCGGCGATAACGCTGCGAACCAGCCCGCCGGACACGCAGCAGGCGGGCCTCGGCTGTCAACGCGGCCCACTGCTGGATCGGTACTCCGCCTTCTTCCGGACCTTCAATTCGGGGAGTCGCAGCCGTGATCACCCACCCAAGCAGGCATTGCACGGTGGAGCTCCAGGCCCTGCCGTCGCGGATCCGCCAGGTCCGCAGAATCGTATCGGCGCAGTTGCGCTACTGGCATCTGGATCCGCTGATAGACGAGGCGATGCTCGGCGTGACCGAGTTGTTGACCAACGTCCACCGGCACGCGGGTCCCGACAAGATGTGCACCGTCGAGATCGAGCTGCTGCTCGACCGCCTCACGGTGTCGGTGCACGACCACGACCCGCACCTGCCGCAACCGTGCGAGGCCGACCCGCTCGCGACCTGCGGCCGGGGCCTCGCCCTGGTCGCCGCGGTCAGCGAGAGCTGGGGCGCGCGGCCGCAGGGCGAGCACGGCAAGGTCGTGTGGTTCACGCTCCCCGCGCCGTCGGCGGCGATGCCGCTGCCGCCGCTTCCCGAGTACCGGGTGGCGGACGCCTTCCCCGAGCTGGACTCCCCGGCGGACCGCCGCGCGGCCCGACATGCTCCCGCCCGGTCGGCCGTTGTCGGCTGACCGGGCGGTGACCACCCCCTCTTACGGCACGGTCTGCGCGGTCTACGTCATTCGGTGGCGATGGCCCGCAGCACGTCGAGGCGTGCGGCGCGGCGGGCCGGGCGCAGGCCCGCGAGCGCTCCGGCGGCGAGGCCCACCAGGGCGACGACGACGAGCTGGAGCGGGGGCAGGGCGAACGCGAACGCGCTGTCGCTCGCGCCGTCCGACGCCTCGACCAGGACCCAGCCAAGGAATCCGCCGAGCGCCAGGCCACCCGCGGTACCGAACGCGGCGACCAGGACGGACTCCCACCGGACCATGGCCCGCAGTTGGGCGCGGGTCTGGCCGACGGCCCTCAACAGCCCCAGTTCGCGGGTGCGTTCGTGGACGGCCAGGGTGAGGGTGTTGGCGATGCCGAGCAGGGCGATCAGCACGGCGAGGGCCAGCAGCGCGTAGACCAGGGTCAGCATCATGTCGATGCCGCCGGCGGACGACCGCGCGTACTCGTCGCGGGTCTGCACCTCCGGATTCCCGTACGCCGCCGTGACCTTGGAGACGGCGGCCTTGCCGTCGGCCGTGCTCACGCCGTCCTTGAAGGTGACGGCGATCAGGGTGTCGGAGTCCTGGGCGCGGTGCGGGGCCCAGGCCTCGCGCGTGATGACGTAGTCCCCGGCGAGCTCCGACCCGCCGTAGACCGCGCGGACGGTGAAGTTCTGCTGCTTGCCGTCGGTGAAGGCCAGGCGGGCGGTGCTGCCCGGTTGGAGGTGCTGCTTGTCGGCCTCCTTGCGGGTGAGGGCGATGCCGTCCGTGCCGAGGTCGTCGAGCGAGCCGCGGACGGTGCCCAGGTCGAAGGACCTGGCGAGCGCGGCCGGGTCGGTGACGGTGAGGGCGCGGCCCTCGCCGTCGACGTCCGCGACGCCCTTGCCCAGGCCGACGGCGGTCGCGACCTGCGGCTGTCCGGCGATGGCCGGGGCGAGCTTCGGGCTGAGGCCGCTGCCGCCCGCGCCGAACGACGGGGCGGACACGGCGATGTCGCCGGCGAAGGAGCGGGACACCGTCTGGTCCATGGTCGCCTTCAGCGAGGCGCCGAAGACGGTGAACAGGGAGACGACGGCGACACCGATCATCAGGGCGCTCGCGGTGGCCGCGGTGCGCTTGGGGCTGCGCAGGGCGTTGCGCCGGGCGAGGCCGCCGGTGACGCCGCGCAGCTTGTCGAGGGGGCTGCCGAGGACACGTACGGCGCGCGACGAGGCGACCGGACCGAGCACCACGAACGCAATGAGGATGAGCACGCTGCCGAGGCCCGCGAGCCAGATGGACGGCGAGGCGAGGACTCCGACCAGGGTGACGGCGACCGCTGCGACGCCGAGCGCCGTGCCGATGACGGCGCGGCGGCGCGAGGCACCGGACTGGTCGACGGCCGTCTCGCGCAGGGCCGCGAGGGGTGCGGTGCGTCCGGCCCGTACGGCGGGCAGGAGCGCGGAGCCGAGACAGACGAGGATGCCTACGGCGAGCGGGAGCAGCATGGACAGGCCGCTGATCACGAGAGCGCCGTCGGGGAACGGGAAGCCGATGGCGGGGAACAGCGCCTGGAGCCCGGCCGCGATGCCGATGCCGCCGGCGAGACCGGCGACCGACGCGAGAACGGCGACGGCGCTCGCCTCGACGAGCGTCGTGGCAGTGACCTGGCGGCGGGAGGCGCCGAGGGCGCGCAGGAGCGCGTTCTCACGGGTGCGCTGAGCGACGACGATCGCGAATGTGTTGTGGATCGAGAAGGTCGCCACGAGCAGGGCGATGCCGGAGAACACGAGGAGGAAGGTGGTGAAGAGGGTCAGGAACTGGCCGGAGATCATGTCCGTGTTCTCCTGCGCCGACGCCTCGCCGGTGATGGCCTCGACTCCCTTGGGCAGTACGGGAGTCAGCTCGTCGACGAGTTCCCGCTGGCTGGTGCCGGGGCCGGCCCGCACCTGGATGGACGCGGCCTCGCCGGGCCTCGGCGTGAGGTACTTCTCCGCGTCGGCCTGCGTCATGCCGGTGTACGTCACCTGCGCCATGCCGTCCTCGCCGCCGAAGGTCGCGAGGCCGACGATCGTCACCTTGACGGGGTCGGGGGTGCGCAGGGTCGTGGTGTCGCCGATCTTGAGGTCGCCCTTCTCCGCGGCTCCCCGGTTGACGACGACCTCGCCGGTCTTCGAAGGGGTGTGTCCTTCGGCCAGGCGGTAGGGGTTGAGTTCGGGGTCGTTGATCCAGTTGCCCGCGAGGGTGGGCGGGCCCTGGCCGCCGATCGCCTTGCCGTTGCTGCCGACGAGCTGGCCCGCGCCCTGGATGCCGGGCACGGCGGCGGCGACGCCCGGGGCGTCCGCCAGCTTCTTCGCGAGCGACGCGGCGACGGGCTGCCGGGTGCCCTGGCTCTCGCCGGGGGTCGTGATCACGTTCGTGCTGCGGACGACGGCGTCCGTGCCGCTCGACGCGTTGCCGAACATGGTGTCGAAGCTGGCGCGCAGGGTGTCACCCATGACGAGCGTGCCGGCGAGGAACGCGACGCCGAGCAGGACGGCCAGGAAGGTGCCGGCGAAGCGCCGCTTGTGGGCGCGCAGCGACGACAGGCTCAGGCGCGCGGAGGTGCTCAGGGAGCTCATGACGGCGCCTCCCCCGCATGCCGTGCGCCACCGGCCGCGTCGAAGGCCTTCATGCGGTCGAGGACCTTGTCCGGGGTCGGCGCCTGCATCCGGTCGACGAGGCGGCCGTCGGCGAGGAAGACGACCTCGTCGGCGTGGGCGGCGGCCACCGGGTCGTGGGTGACCATGACGACCGTGCGGTCCATCTGCCGTACGGCGCGGCCGAGGAGCCCGAGCACCTCCTCGCCGGAGCGCGAGTCGAGGTTGCCGGTGGGTTCGTCGGCGAAGACGACGTCGGGGCGGCCGGCGAAGGCCCGGGCCACGGCGACGCGCTGCTGCTGTCCGCCGGAGAGTTCGGACGGCCGGTGGTGCAGCCGGTCGCGCAGGCCGACGATGTCGACCAGGGCGTCGGTCCACTCCCTGGAAGCGGCGTCGTCCTTCGCGCCCGCGAGGTCCATCGGCAGGGTGATGTTCTCCGCGACCGTCAGCGTCGGCACCAGGTTGAAGGCCTGGAACACGAAGCCGATCCGGTCGCGGCGCAGCAGGGTCAGACGGCGGTCGTCGAGGTCGCTCAGGTCGGTGTCGCCGATGAAGGCGGAGCCGGCGCTGAGGGTGTCGAGGCCCGCCGCGCAGTGCATCAGCGTGGACTTGCCGGAGCCGGAAGGACCCATGATCGCGGTGAACCTCCCGGCCTCGAAGCCGACGCTCACGCCGTCCAGGGCCCGGACCGCGGTGTCGCCACTGCCGTAGACCTTCACGGCGTCGACGACTCGGGCCGCGGTCCGGGTGAGCGTGGCGGTGGTCATGCCGCACCGCCCTTGGTACGGCCGAACTCCTCGTTCAGGACGGAGCTCCGGCGCCAGTACTCGTCCTCGTCGATCTCGCCCGCGGCGAAGCGCCGGCCGAGCACGGTGAGGGGCGAGTTCTCGTCGGCGGCGGGCCGCCAGGGGCCGCCACGGCGGCGTCCGCGCCACACCGTGCGGCGCAGCAGCGTGACGACGCCGATGACGACGGCCGCCCAGATCAGCGGGAAGAACAGGATCCACGGGCCGGGCCCGCCGTCCCAGTCAGCCAGGGTCTGCATGTGACTCATCTCCTCGGAACATGTGCTCACGTTTTCTCGATGACTCGAGACTCGCTCCGCAGGGGGGTCGAAGTCGTCGTACAGCCAGCGGCAGCGCGCGTACCCCCACGGGAGTACGGGGCCCGCTTCCGCCTACTCTCCCCACCCTCGACTTCTGTACCTACTAGTATGTACAGTGGCTTCATGGGCACTTCGGACCGGTTGATCGAGTCCACTCGTGAGCTTCTGTGGGAGCGGGGTTACGTGGGCACGAGCCCCAAGGCGATCCAGCAGCGCGCCGACGCGGGGCAGGGCAGCATGTACCACCACTTCGGCGGGAAGCAGGACCTCGCGCTCGCCGCGATCGAGCGCACGGCGCTGGAGATGCGGGCCACCGCCGCGAAGTCGTTCGGCGGCGGCGGTTCCGCGTATGCCCGCATCGAGGCGTATCTGCGGCGCGAGCGCGATGTGCTGCGCGGCTGCCCGATCGGCCGGCTCACGATGGACCCGGACGTGATCGCGAGCGATGCGCTGCGCGCACCGGTCGACGACACGATCGACTGGCTGCGGGAGCAGCTCGCCGGGATCGTCGAAGAGGGCAAGGAGCAGGGCGAGTTCGCGCCCTCGCTGGACGCCGAGGAGATCGCGGCGACGATCGTCGCGACTGTCCAGGGCGGCTATGTCCTGGCCCGCGCATCGGGCTCGCCCGCCGCCTTCGACGCGGGGGTGCGCGGACTGCTTTCGCTGCTCGCACCCGCCGCCTGAGCCGAGGAGAGACACGACCGTGCACGCGATGCAGTACGAGATCACGCTGCCCGCCGACTACGACATGGGCATCATCCGCAAGCGGGTGGAGACCAGGGGGCATCTCCTCGACGCCTTCCCCGGACTCGGCCTCAAGGCCTATCTGATGCGGGAGCGCGGTGTTGCCGGGTCAACCGTGAACCAGTACGCGCCGTGCTACCTGTGGAACACCCCTCAGAGCATGAACTCGTTCCTGTGGGGGCCCGGATTCCAGGGGATCGTGGACGACTTCGGGCGGCCCGAGGTGCAGCACTGGGCCGGAGTCGCGTACGAGGAGGGCCCGGCCCCGCAGGCCACCCCGAGGAGCGCGGTACGCCGCCGGACACCCCTCACCGGGCAAGCTCCGCTCGCCGAACTGACGGACGCCGCCGTGCGCGACGCGGCCCGCATCGCCGGGCAGGACGGGGCGGTGTGCGCGGCCGTCGCCGTCGACCCGCGCCGCTGGGAGCTGCTCACCTTCTCCCTCTGGGACCACGCGTCACCGGACACACCGGGCGACCTCTACGAGGTGCTGCACCTGAGCGCCCCCGAGCGCGACCGGCTCCCCCTGGGGAGGCAGTGGTGACCGCGACCGTTCGGACCGTGCTCGGGGACGTGGCGCCGGAGGAACTCGGCGTGTGCGACGCGCACGACCACCTCTTCTTCCGCAGCCCCCTGCTCCCCGGTCAGGAACTCGACGACACGGCCGCCGCCGAGGCGGAACTGCGCGCCTACCGGGATGCGGGCGGCGGCGCGGTCGTCCAGTGGACACCGCACGGGCTCGGACGCCGGGCCGAGCTGCTGCCCGAACTGTCGACCGCGACGGGCGTACGCATCGTGGCCGCGACGGGACTCCACCAAGCCGCCCACTACGCACCGGAGTTGCTCGCCCGGCTGCGTCCCCTCCTCGCCGACGTGTTCGTGCGGGAACTCACGGAGGGGATCGGCGACAGCGGTGTGCGGGCCGGCCTCATCAAGGTCGCGGGCGGCTTCCACGCCCTCGACGACCACGCGGTGTGGACGATGCGGGCCGCCGCCGAGGCCCATCACGCGACGGGCGCACCGATCGCCGTCCACCACGAGCTGGGAACGGGCGTACTCGACGTACTCGACCTGCTGTGCGGGGAGTTGGGGGTGATGCCGGAGCGGGTCGTGCTCGGGCACCTCAACCGCTCCCCCGACTTCGCCGTGCACCGGCAGGCCGCCGAGTCCGGCGCGTACCTCGCCTTCGACGGGCCGTCGCGCGCCAACCACGCGACGGACTGGCGGATGCCGGATGCGATGGCGGCGCTCGCCGACGCGGGTTACGGCGACCGGCTCCTGCTCGGCGGCGACACGACGACCGCCGGAGCGCGCTCGGTGAGCGGCGGGCCCGGGATGCCGTATCTGCTGCGCCGCGTCCGCCCACGGCTCGAACTGGCCCTGGGCAAGGAGCTGGTGGACCGGATCCTCGTCGACAACCCGGGCAGGGCGTTCGCGGTGGAGCGCCTGCCCGGGGAGTGACGGACGGCCTCACTCGGCCTGCGCGGTTCCCGGCGGCGTGCGGCCGTCGTGGTGCACAGGGCCCGCGGACGCCACGACCGACGTCGGCACCGGCGAGAAGACCGGGTACATGAGCCGGTTGGACAGATAGGCGAAGACCGGCCCGAGCGCGTTCATCGCGACCACGCAGACCCACGCCGCCCAGATGTTGCCCGGCTTGTAGCCGAAGCCGCCGAAGAACGTGGCGAAGTAGCTGGCGAAGCCTAGGAACATGCCGGGAATCAGCGAGAACGCCTTGATGCGGCCCGTGTACATCAGGACGGTGTTGACGACCATGATCACCAGGGCCAGCACCGCGTTCCGGGCGAACTGGCTGTCGCCGAACGCCGTGCCCACGTGCTGGTCGATCAGCACGATGATCAGGGCGAAGGCGGAGCCGGCGGGCATCGTGCACCACAGCCTGCGTGCGTTCGCCCAGCTCGGCCCTCCGAGTGCGAAGACGGCCGCCCACGAGATGAAGATCGCCCAGGGCGGGAGATGGAGCGCGGTCCCTCCGATGAACGCCGTCAGACCGGCGAGTACGGAGGCAACGATTTCGTGAGAGAGGCGTTCGCGCATGGGGATTCCTCTGCTGGAGTCGGATGGCAGAGCGCGGTGCCGTGCGGGGGCGTGTGGGGGGGCTGGTGGGGGTGCGAAGGGAGGGGAGGCTCAGTGGACGAGGAGTTCGCTGGTCCTGACCGTGCGGGCCACCACCTTCCCCGCCTTGATGACATGGGCGCGTTCGGGCCGGTCCAGGACGATGTCGTCGTAAACCTGCGTGTCCAGCACCACCAGGTCGGCGCGGGCGCCCGGCCGTACGCCGTAGTCGTCGGCGACGCCCACGACCCGGGCCGCGTCGTGCGTGACCATGCGCAGCACCCGGTGGAGGTCGGTGGGCCCGGACAGGTGGCCGGTCTGCGCCAGCAGGAGCGCCGTGTCCAGGGGGTCCGCGCGTCCGAACGGGGTGAAGGCGTTGCGGATGTTGTTGGAGGAGCAGGCAGCGAGCACGCCGTGGTCCCACAGTTCGCGGACCGGGGCGACCCCCCGCCGGACCGCCCGGGTGTCCCGTCGCCCGCCGAGGTGCAGGTCGGTCGCCGGGAGCGGCACGACGGCGACGCCCGCGTCGGCGAGTGCGGCCATCGCCCGCGCCCGGTCCGCGGGCTCCCGGCCGCCGAGTGAGGTCATATGACCGAGCGCCACCCGACCGCCCAGGCCCCGGCGCGCGGTCTGGCCCGCGATGAACTCGGCGAGCGCGTACCGGGGGTCGGACGCGTCGTCGGCGAAGTCCGCGTGCAGATCGGCCGGCACTCCGTGCTGTACGGCGAGGTCGAGCACGAGCTCGACGTGGCGGCGGCAGTCGTCCAGGGTGGCCTCGTTGTAGGTGCACCCGCCCACCACGTCGGCGCCCGCTGCCAGCGCCGCGATCAGCAGCTTCTCGGTGCCGGGTGACCGCAGGACGCCCTCCTGCGGGAACGCCACGATCTGGAGGTCCACCATGTCCGCGTATTCCTCACGGAGTTGGAGCAGGACCTCGACGCCGAGCAGCCCCGCGATCGGGTCGACGTCCGGATGGGCGCGGATCACCGTCGTGCCGTTGAGGACCGCCGCCTCGAGGACGCGCCGCGCACGAGCCAGTACGTCCTCGTGCGTGAACGCGCTCTTCAGTTCGCCGGTCACCGCGATCGCTCCGGCGAGGGTTCCGTCGGGGTTGCTTCGTACGCCGTCCAGGAGGGCCTTGTCGAGATGCAGATGCGGTTCGACGAAGCCGGGCAGGACGACCCGGCCCGCGCAGTCGATCACCTCGTCGGCGCCCTGGCCCGAGGCGTCCCCGACGGCTCGCACCCGGCCGCCGTCGATCACCACGTCGCAGGGCGACCGGGCGTCTTCGACGCGCGCTTGACGCAGTATCAGTTGAGGCATACGGGCTCCCGGTGAGTGGATGGGCGGGGGCGGATGCAGGGAGGGTGACTGGCGTACGCGGCAGGCGGGATCAGCCGCGATCGGACTGGATTGGACCGGACTGGATTGGACTGAATCGGACCGGACTGGATCAGTCAGGGAAGTCCGCCTTGCGGATGAGGCAGTGCACTCCCTGGACCTGGTCGACGACCTGCGAGATCTCGAAGTCGGCCGCCGCGCTCAGGTAGGCGTACGCGGTCGGCCCGTCCATGCCGAAGCGGTCGGTGAGGAAGCGAACGGCGGCGCGGACCGCTTCCCGCATCGCCTCGTCGAGGTCCTCGTGCAGCCCCACGGGGATCCAGTGCCGGTCGGTCTCGCCGAAGGGGTGCGTGAGGGTCGAGGCCGCCGCGCGGGCCCGCGCGCCCTTGAGGAGGGTGAGCCGGAACGTGGCGCGCAGCGGCGCCTCCAGGGCGGTGAGGGCGACTTCGCCGTTGCCCTGGGCGTAGTGCGGATCTCCGGTGTAGAAGCCCGCTCCGGCCGTCTGTACGGGCAGATACAGCGCGGAGCGCGTCTCGAGTTCCTTGATGTCCAGGTTGCCACCGTGCCGTCCCGGCGGCACCGAGTGCTGCGATCCGTCCGTGTCGGTGGCCACGCCCATGATGCCCATGAAGGGTCGCAGCGGGAACCGGGCCGCCCGGCCCTCGGCGTAGCGGATCACGCCGACGTCCCGGCCGTCCGCACGCTCCACCTCGCAGAAGGTGAACTCCGGTGCTGTGCGAGCGAATTCGTCCGGCAGGGCGCCACGGCCGTGCCTGCTGGAGATGACGCCGTAGTCGGCGCGCCGGTGCAGGGACAGCACCTCGGCCTTGAGGAGGTCACCCGGCTCGGCGCCCCTGATGTGGACGGGCGCACTGACGACATGGGGGCCGTCCCCGTCCGGGTCCCGTGGCGGCGGGGACTTCGCCAACAGGCGGGCGTCGGAGAGCACTTCGGTCGCGGCGATGCCGTACCGCCCGAAGAAGGCCACCGGATCGCGCCCCTGGTCCTCCAGGATGCCCTCGTGCGAAACAGTGTCGAAGGTGACGCTGTCGCCGGAGTCGATCGTGAGCGCCGGCGCTGTGGCGCGGCAGGGCAGCCGCCCCCAGCCGACGGTCTCCGGAGTGGCCCGCAGATAGTGCGTGCCGTCGATCGGGCCCTGTCCCACTTCGAGTATCACTGCGGCCTCCCTGCCGTGACGGTGCCGTTGAGGGGTTCTTCGGTGGTCCGCGCCGGGTCGCTGTCGAGCCACGTGCCGCCGTGTCCGTCGAGGGCGGCGCCCAGCTGCTGCGGTGAGGTGATGAGCACCTGGCGGCCGGGGGCGCCGCGCAGGAAGTCGAGAGCGGCGCTGATCTTGGGGCCCATGCTGCCCGGCGGGAACTGGCCCTGGGCGAGGAGCCGTTCGGCCTCGCCGCAGGTCAGCCGGTCCAGGAAGCGCTGCGTGGGGCGGCCGTAGTCGACGGCTACGCGTTCGACTGCGGTGGTGATGACCAGCAGGTCCGCGCCGAGTTCCGCCGCGAGATGCGCCGAGGTCAGATCCTTGTCGATGACGGCTTCGACGCCCTGGTAGCCACCGTCGTCGCCTTCTACGAGAGGGATTCCGCCGCCACCGGCCGCGATCACCGTGAATCCCGCCGAGGACAGTGCCCGTACGGACTCCGTCTCGAGGACCCGGCGCGGCCGGGGCGACGGGACCACGCGCCGCCAGCCCCGCTCGCCCTCCTCCGCCACGGTCCAGTCGTGAAGGTCCGCCAACTCCCTTGCTCTGATTGCCGGATAGAAGGCTCCTATGGGTTTGGTCGGGTGGCTGAACGCCTCGTCGTGCGCGTCGACCACGGTGTGGGTGATCAGTGCGGCGACCCGGTCGTCGGCGCGCCCGAGCGACCTGAGGCGGCCCGCGATCGCGGTCGCCAGGATGTATCCGAGGCCGCCCTGCGAGTCGGCCACGCACATGTCGAGGCCGAGGGCGGGCAGTTCGGGGGCCAGGGCTGCCGCGAGGTCCGCACGGCGCTTGATGAATCCGACCTGGGGGCCGTTGCCGTGGGTGACCACGACCCGCCACCCCGTGTCGGCCAGCGCCACTACGGGGGGCGCGAGCCGGCGCGCGGCCTCGACCTGTTCGGCGACGGTGGCGTGGGTGCCACCGCGCAGCAGCGCGTTGCCGCCGACGGCGACCACCGCTGTCCTCGGCACGGCTCGGGGAGTCATGCGGGTCACCGTAAGAGGGGCGGGCCGAGCCGGTCATGGGCACCGGACGCCAGGATGAGGGGTCCGCCGTTGACACCCGCTGACAAGGGGCGTCCCCAACCGCGGTGGGAAACATGGAAGTTACGCGCGGGGTATTACAGGTTACTCGCGGCTGTCGCATAGTGACTGTGCATGACAGGCATCGGTATCGGTACCGCCCCGACCGTCCCCTACGGCCTTTCTCCCGGGCTGACCGTGAGCGAGGCGCTGACCCTGCCCTGCCTCAGCGGCGCACGACTCGTCGCCGGGGCGAGCGGCCGCGGCCGCCGTATCCGCGTCGTCAACATCATGGAAGTCCCCGACATCGTGCGCTGGATGCGCGGCGGCGAGCTGCTGCTGACCACCGCCTACGCCGTCCGTGACGACGCGGAGGCGCTGAGCGACCTGATCCCCGTACTCGCCGAGCGCGGCCTCGCCGCCCTGGCCGTGAAGGTGGGTCCCTATCTGCCCGCGCTGCCGCCGGTGATGCTGGCGGTGGCGGACGAACTCGGTTTCCCTGTCGTCGAGTTGCCGGGCGCCGTCATGTTCAACGACATCCTGTCCGAGGTGCTGGGCACCGTACTGAACCGCCAGGCCCTGGAGTTGGAGCGTTCGCGCGCCATCCATGAACGGCTCACGGCGGTGGCCCTCGACGGAGGCTCCTACCAGGAGCTCATGAACGTACTGCTCGAACTGTCCGGCTGCGCGGCCGCCGTGCTCGACGAGCACGGGTGGATCCTGGCCTCCGCGGGCTCCCCGCCTTCCGACCGTCCGCCCGCCGCCGAGCGCGCCATCGAGACGGGCACGGGCGCGAGCGGCGCCGTGGCCCTGTGGCGGGACGACGCGGAGGCCGCGGACCACGGGGCCGGGGCGGCCATGCCTTCCACTCATGAGCTCGACACTCATCAGAGGATGGCGCTGGAGCACGCCACGACCGTCGCGGCGACCATCGCCGCCCAGGAACGCGCCCTGGCCAGCCGCCAGCAGCGCTACCGCACGCTGCTCCTGATGGAACTGGTCTCACGGCCTCCGCGCGACCGCGCCGAGACCGCGCGCCGCGCCGCGGCCATGGGCTGGAACCTGCGTCTGCCCCGCGCGGCCGTCCTCGTCGAGGTCGCCTCCACCGGCACCGGCGGCCCCGCCGACACCGAACTCGCTCTGGAGGAACGGCTGTTGCCCCTCGTACGGTCGGCGGCCGGGCCCGGCGCGATCATCTGGGGCAGCCAGAGCGGACTCGTCCTGCTGATGGAACCGGGGCCGTCCCTCAACGGCCGATGTCAGGCCCTGCACGCGGCCGTCACCGCCGCACACCCCGACTGGGACGTGGCGGTCGCCGCCGGAACCGTCCGGGACGACTTCACCGACTACCACCACAGCTACGAGGAAGCGGCGCAGACCCTGACGCTCGGCCGCGAACTGCACGGCCCCGACTTCGTCCGCGGCCATGCGGACCTGGGGGTGTACCGGCTTCTCGGACTACTGCCCGCGGCGGAGCTCACGGCTCTCGTCGACGACGCGCTCGGCCCGCTGCTCGCCCATGACGCCGAGCACGAGGGCAGCCTCGTCGAGACCCTCAGCGTCTATCTCCTCCAGGACCGCAACGGCGTGGCCACCGCCGCGCGGCTGCACGTCCACTACAACACCCTGCGCTATCGACTGCGCCAGATCGACCGCCTCACCGGCGGTCTCGAACGCCGGCCGACGGCCCGGCTCCAGACCGAACTGGCCGTCCACGCACACCGGTTGCTCTCTGCGCGCGACCGGCGCTGAGCAAGCCCTCCTTGCGGCCGACGCTGATCCTCGAAAGGCGGGTCACTGTCACCCGTTGCCGGTAAATCCCCTGCCGGTTCTGGCACTTCGAGCCATGCTGCAAGGGGCGGGCCGCTGCCTAGAGTCGGACCCATGGTGCTGCGAAACGCCGTGCACAAGGATCATTACGCCGACTCCGTCGCCCTCATGAGGGTCGCCGCCCGCCTGGCCGAACCGCCGGGCGTCGAGACCATCAGCCTCGTGATGGGCACACCCGCCAACCGCGACGTCCTCGCGCGGTCGGGGCTGCTGACCACCCCTGGCCACGACGCCGGACCCAACGACCTGCTCGTCGCCGTCCGCGGCGAACCCGACGCGGTGGACACAGCCCTCGCCCTGGTGGTCGATGCCCTGTCCGGTCCCGGCGAGGGACCGGGCGCAGGACCGGAGGCCGGTGCGGACGCCGGGCCCCCGGTGCGCTCGCTCGTCGGCGCCCCGGCCGGCGCGAGTCTCGCGCTGATCTCCACCCCAGGCCCGTACGCGGCCGCCGAGGCCCTCAAGGCGCTGCGCCTGGGCATGCACGCCTTCGTCTTCAGCGATCACGTGCCGATCGAGCAGGAGGTGCTCCTGAAGCGCGAGGCCGCCCGCCGCGGGCTGCTCGTCATGGGCCCGGACTGCGGAACCGCCGTCATCGGCGGCATCCCCCTCGGCTTCGCCAACGAGGTGCGGGCGGGCTGCGTCGGCCTGGTCGGGGCCTCCGGTACGGGCCTGCAACAGGTGTCGAGCCTGCTGCACTCCATGGGCTCGGGGGTCAGCCACGTGATCGGCACGGGCAGCCGCGACGTGAGCGCGGAAGTGGGCGGGCTGACGATGCGGGCCGGGCTCGACGCCCTGGCCGCGGACCCCGCCACGGAGGTCATCGTCCTCGTATCCAAACCGCCCGCACCACACGTGGCCGAGCAACTGCTCCGGCACGCAAGCGCGTTGGGGAAACCGGTGGTGGCCTGTTTCCTCGGCACGGACGGGACTGCCCCCGCCCCGGCCGGAGTGACGCTCGCGCCCACCCTCTTGGAGGCAGCGCAGTCCGCGGCCTCCCTTGCCGTCGGCGGAGCGCTGCCGCCCGACGAAGAGCTGCCCAAGCTGCCCGCCCCCGCTCCGCCGCGCCGCCTGCTGCGGGCCCTGTACGCGGGCGGCACGTTCGCCCATGAGGCGGCCCTGCTCCTCGGCCCGGCGCTCGGTGACATCACCCGCACCGCTCCCCCGCCGGTGCCGGGCGCCGCCCCGCGCCTGCCGGACCGGCATCTCGTACTCGACCTGGGCGACGACGAGTTCACCGCCGGGCGCCCCCACCCGATGATCGACCCCACGGTCCGCACCGAGTACCTGCGGGCGGCCCTCGCGGACCCGCGGAGCGCCGCGGTCGTCCTCGACGTGGTCATCGGACACGGCGCAGCGCCGGATCCGGCAGCGGCTCTCGCCGGGGCCCTGACCGAGGCCCCCCTCGACGCCCCGCCGGTGATCGCGTTCGTCGTGGGCACCGACGACGACCCGCAGGGGCTCACCGCACAGCAGCGGATTCTGCGTGACGCGGGTGCGTACGTCGTCGACAGCAGCACGACCGCCGCGCGGGTCTGCGCCGAACTCCTGTGCACCGGTGGCGACTTGATGCCCGGCCCCGCAGCCGCCCCTGGCTCCGCCTCTACCTCTACCTCTACCTCCGCCTCCGCCTCCGCCTCTACCTCTGCCTCTGCCTCTGCCTCCCGGATCGGAGAGACCGCATGACCGCACAGGCCTCGCCCGCACAGGCCTCGCCCGCGCAGGGCCTCCTGACCGGCGTACCGCACGTCGTGAATGTCGGTGTCGACGCGTTCGCCGGGCCGCCGCGGGCCGCGGGCGCGACGGTGACGGCGGTCGACTGGCGCCCCCCGGCCTACGGTGATCCGGAACTCGGCGCCGGGCTCGCCCGCCTGGTCGCGCACCCGGCCGTCGAGGCGGCCAACGCCGAAGCACTCGAGCGGATACTCGGCGTCGTGCCGCTGTGGACCGACGTCCGCCCGGCCGGGGAGCTCATCCCTGAACTGGAGCGGGAGAGGCTCCTGTTGCACGCCGGACCGCCGATCGAGTGGGAGCGCATGTGCGGCCCGATGCGGGCCGCCGTCGTCGGCGCCGCACTCCTGGAGGGCTGGGCCGCGACCGCACCGGAAGCGGAAGCACTCGCCGACGCGGGAGCCATCCGCTTCGCCCCCTGCCATCACCACGACACGGTCGGCCCGATGGCGGGCGTCATCTCCGCGTCCATGCCCCTGCTCGTCGTGGAGGACGAGGCCACGGGCCTGCGCGCCTACTCCAACCTCAACGAGGGGCAGGGCCGTTGCCTGCGCTACGGCGCGCTCGGCGACGACGTGATGAAGCGGCTGCGCTGGATGGGAGAGCGCCTCGGCCCCGCGCTGCGCGCGGCGATCGGCTCGCTGGCCGAGCCGGTGAACCTGCGGTCGGTCACCGCGCAGGCCCTTCAGATGGGCGACGAGTGCCACAGCCGCAACACCGCCGCGAGCGCCCTGCTCACCCGCGAGCTCTCCGCCGCGCTCGCCCGGCACGCGGAACTCGGCGGGATCGAGGCGCTGGACTTCCTGCGCGACAACAACTACTGGTTCCTCAACTTCTCCATGGCCGCGAGCAAGCTGGCGCTGCTGGCCGGGCACGGCGTGCCGCACTCCACGGTCGTCACCGCCTTCGCGCGCAACGGTGTCGACGTCGGCATCCGCGTCAGCGGCCTCGGCGACGCCTGGTTCACGGCGCCCGCCGCCCCCGTGGACGGCCTCTACTTCGCCGGATACGGGCCCGCCGACGCCAATCCCGACATCGGTGACAGTGCCATCACCGAGATGCACGGCCTGGGCGGATTCGCGCTGGCCGCCGCCCCGGCGATCGTCGGCTTCGTGGGCGGCACCCCCGAAGGGGCCCGCCGCGTCAGCCAGGAGATGGCGACGCTCACCGTCGGCCGGCATCGCGACTACCGCCTCCCCGGCCTCGACTTCGTCGGCAGCCCCGTCGGCCTCGACATCCGCAAGGTCGTCGACACGGGCCTCGAACCGGTCATCACCACGGGCATCGCCCACCGCGAACCGGGCATCGGCCAGATCGGCGCCGGCCTCACCCACGCCCCGATGCGCTGCTTCACGGACGCGCTGAGCGCCTTCGACGTGCCCCCGGAGCCCGGGGAGTGACGGGCACGGCGGCCGGCGGGGGTTCTGTACGGGCTGAGGTGACCTGCCCTGCGTACGTACACCATGACACCGTCGGTCACGCACACCACGGCCCCCTCAGTCACCTGCACCTCGGCACCATCAGCACGGCCGTCGCCCCGCTGCTGCACGGTCCGCCCCGGCCGGCCCGCGTCGTCGCCACCACCCGCCACGCGGTCCATCTCGCCACCGGCGACCAGGAGTTGCCCGCGCTCGCCGTGGTGACCAGGGACGCAATCCGCCTGCCGAACGCGCTCGTACTGCCCTTCTCGTCGGCGGACCGCCCGTTGGACCTGAACACACCATGGGCCGGCTTCGGGGCAGGCCGCGTAGTCATCGGGCCCGTTCGCTTCGAGCCGGAGGCGTCCTGGACACCGCCCCGTGTCCAGGACGCCTTCTCCCCACCGGAGTCCGCGCGCATCAGGCAGGTGAGGGTGCTGCTCGACGCCCTGGCGCAACCCCTGCCGCCCCCGCTGGCACCCCGCATGACCGACCTGCGCCACGCCCTGCACACCGATGACGCGGGCGAAGTCCGGCGGACCGCCCGCGCGCTGGTCGGCCTCGGCCCGGGGCTCACCCCGTCCGGTGACGACATCCTGTGCGGCGCACTGCTGGCGAGCCGAGCGTGGGGAGGCCCTCTCGCGCCCCTCTCGGAGGCGGTCACGGACGCGACCCTGCGCACACCGCTGCTGTCAGCGGCACTCCTGAGGCACGCGGCACGCGGCGAATGCGTGCCGCAGGCCCACGCGTTCCTGCGGGCACTGAGCGGGGACGGCGCCCTGGAACCCGCGCTACGCGAACTGCTCGCCGTCGGACACCACTCGGGAGGCGACTTGGCGCGCGGGGTACTCGCGGTGGGCCTGAGCAGAGCGTGCGCGGCGACCGGTGACCGTGACGACTACCCGGTCAACTACCCGAGGCTGAAGCCCGGGCTTGCTGCTCGGGTCATCACTGGCGATGATGAGGCCCGGCTGCATCCAGCGCTCACGCGATGAGGGTGAGCGCAGGGGCCTGTGACTCAGCCCCGCGAACCCACGTCCACCAGCCGCGTGCGGCGATGTTGTGGGACGAGTTCAGATCCGCGTGCTCAACGAAGCCGCAGACCTGGCACGCGAACCGGGCCTGCGAGGGCCGGTTGCGTCTGTCGGTGTGATGACACTGGGAGCATTCCTGGCTGGTGTACGCCGGATCGACGTGCACCAGCGGGACCCCGGCTCTTTTCGCCTTGTAGGCGATGAAGGCGCCGAGCTGATGGAAGGACCAGGAGTGCAGCGTGACGCGTTGGGGCTTCCTGAGCCGTGCCCGCTCGCGAATACCGCCCAGGTCTTCCAGGGCGATCCCGCGGCCGGTGCGTTGAGCCTCTGCCACGATGCGCTTGCTGATCTTGTGGTTGATGTCCCGGGCCCGCCGTGCTTCCTTGCCCGCGTGTTTCTTCGCCCGCCGCTTCGCGGACTTCGTGCCCTTCGTCTGTAGTTTGGCCCGCAGTGTGCGGTCCGCCTCGCGGCGCCGGTTCAGACGGCGTCCGCTGTGGCGGGTGCCGGTGGAGGTGGTCGCGATGTTCACGATCCCCAGGTCCACCCCGACGAAGGACGCCGGGTGCGCGTCCAGTTCGGCCTCTGCAACCTCACACGTGGCGATCAGATACCACTGCCCGTCTCGGTACAGCAGGTCACTCTCGCCCTTGCGGTACGCCTCAAGGACGGCGAGTTGCTCCGGTGAGCCGGTGAAGGCGATGTGCTTCATCCGGCCCGTGACGGTCCAGATCGACACCGTCCGCTCGCCCATCTGCCACGACAGACAGCGGTCATCGAAGGGCTGGGCCGCGACCTCACGGAAGACGACCGGCTTACCGGTGGCCCTCGCATGCCGCTGGGAGCCGGGCTTGCCGAGGTTTCCGGCCATCAGGTTCGCCGTCAGGGTGCTGTACGCGTCGGCGACCTTGCGCAGCACATGCAGCGCAGGCTGCGCCGACAGCCCGCGAGCCCTCACCTCGCAATAGGCCATCGCCTGCAGTCCGGCCCGGGAGAACACCCTGCGCTCGAACGCCTGAGTCGACAGCCAGGTCGCCGCCTCGTTACAGACATGCAGGGTTGCCTCAAGCGCCAATGCTTGTACGGGCGTTGGCAGCAGCTTCACCCGCACCACCAGCTTCATGCCGACCATGCTACTGCTTGACCTGTGTCACCACGATGGGAACCAAATCCGAATATCCGCAGGGGTCGTAGCGTCATCTACACCCTGCACGCCCATTTGGTCCTCGTCCCCAAGTACCGGCGTGCGGCCTTCACCGACGAGATCCTCACCCGCTGCGAAGAGATCATGGCCGAGGTGTGCGGCGACTTCCGGGCCGAGCTGACCGAGTTCAACGGCGAGGCGGACCATGTCCACCTGCTCGTGCACTATCCCCCGCAGATCGCTCTGTCCCGGATGGTCGGCTCCCTCAAGGGCGTCTCCGCCCGCCTGCTGCGCAAGGAGTACCCGGAGCACATCCACCGCCACCTGTGGGGCGAACACTTCTGGTCACCGTCATACTTCGCCGCCTCCACCGGGGGCGCCCCACTACAGGTGGTCAAGGAGTACATCGAGAACCAGAAACGTCCCGGCTGAGCAACACCCCGGCTCCGCCGGGACGGCAATGCGCCGCTCCGCGACGACCATCGGGTCGGCTCCGCCGACACGCCACCGCGCCCCTCCGGAGCGCCGCCACAGGATGCGATTCCACCCGATGGCTAAAGCCACGGGATTCCTCGCAAGATTCAGTTGAAGTAGCGGTTGCCCTTGTCGATGAGGTGGGAGGCGTAGACGCGGCCGATGGCCGGCTTGCCGCGGTAGAAGCCGACGTAGCGCTGTGCGCTGTCCACGACGACGGGGCGCGCGAAGCAGGCGAAGCGGTTGCGCTGCTGCTGTTCGGCCCAGGCCATGGCGGCCGGGTCGACGCGCTCGCTGACGAGGACGGGGAAGGCCGCGACGCCGGTCTGCAGGCCGACCGGAAGGCCGCCCTTGTTCTGCTTCGCGTACGTCAGGACCTGGGAGGTGAACGCGTCGACGCTCTGCGGAGTGATCTCGGGCACGGCCGCGGCGACGGTGAACAGGTGCAGGTTGGTGGCCATCCAGCGCATCCGGAAGTCGGCCCGCCGCCCCACGAGGGCGGGCACACCGAACCAGTCCTCCCAGCGCGTCGCGCAGCCGTCCGCCTGGAGGCGGCTCTCCACCGAGGCCAGGTAATTCCGGGCCGATTCACCGATCATGGCGGTGATTGTGCACGGTCAAGCCCTTGCAGGACCAGCCGCGGTGCGACGGTTGCCCGCGCGTCAGGCGAGGCCCAGCGCCGAGAGCGGGTCGTCGAGGACCGGCTGCCACGCCAACTCGGCTGCTCCGACCAGGCTGTTGTGGTCGAGCGTGCACGCCAGGATGGGGACGCCCCCGCTGCGGCCCCACAGGCTGCGGTCCGCGACGACGGCCCGCAGACGGTCCGGGTCCGCGTCGAGGAGCGCCCGGTGCAGGCCGCCCAGGATGATGCGGTCGGGGTTGAGGATGTTCACCAGGCCCGCGAGGCCGAGTCCGAGACGGTCGATCAGGGCCTCGGTGGCCATCCGCACCTTGGGGTCGTCGAGGCTGCCGGCGATCAGGTCGCGGGCCTGCTGGAGCAGGGAGCCGTCGGGTCCGGGTTCGCGGCCCGCCGCGTCGAGCAGGGCCAGCGGGTCGGTCTCCACGTCGAGGCAACCGCGGCTGCCGCAGTAGCAGGGCCGGCCCTCGGGGTTCACGGTGAGGTGCCCGACCTCCAGGGCGAGGCCCGAACTGCCGGTGTGCAGACGCCCGTCGAGGACGAGCGCGCCGCCGACGCCGCGGTGGCCGGTGGCGACGCACAGCAGGTCGCGCGCGCCGCGGCCCGCGCCGTGGCGGTGTTCGGCGAGGGCGGCGAGGTTGACGTCGTTCGCGGCGAACGCCGGCCGCCCGATGCCTGCCTCCCGTACGCGCTCGGCGAAGATCTCGCGGACGGGCGAGCCCGCGGGCCAGGCGAGGTGGAGCGGGTTGAGGGCGGTGCCGTCGGGCTCGGCCACGGCGGACGGCACTGCGAGGCCTGCTCCGACGCAGTGGCGGCCGGTCTCGCGCAGGAGCTGGGCGCCGGCCTCCACGACCGAGCCGAGTACCTGCGCCGGGTCCGGGTCGATGATCTCGCAGCCGGGCGTGGTCGCGACGATGCGGCCGCCGAGGCCTACGAGGGCCGCGCGGTAGCCGTCCGCGTGCACCTGCGCGGCGAGCGCCACGGGTCCGTCCTCGGCGACGGACAGCCGGTGCGAGGGGCGCCCCTGCGAGCCGGCTGCGGCGCTCGGCTTCGCGTCGATCCTGATGAGCCCGAGCGCTTCCAGCTCGGCGGCGACCGCGCCCGCCGTGGCCCGGGTCACCCCCAGTTCGGCGGTGAGGACGGCGCGGGTCGGCGCGCGGCCGGTGTGCACGAGTTCGAGCGCCGGGCCGAGGGCACCACGGCCCCGCTCGAGACGGGGCGCACGCGCGGAACCCTCCGCCTCGCCCGCCGTCTGCCCCCCGGCCCCGGAGGCCGCCTTGCCACGCATCAGCAACTCCTCGCCCTGATCACCGTGTCGCATCGTATCCGGTGAACGCCGCAGCCCCTGCGGGTGAACTCACCCCTGTGGGGAGGGTGCGGAGGGCGGTCCGGTGAGTCCGGTGACGCGCATCGTGAGATTCAGGCGGCCCCGGGAGAGCCCGATGGCCGGGTCGCCGGTGCCGGGGTACACCTTCGGCACCCCGTGGAAGGCGAGCCGCGACGGCCCTCCGAAGACCAGCAGGTCCCCGGAGACCAGCTCCATGTCCTCGTACGGTTTGCCGCGGTTCTCGGTGTTGCCCAGCCGGAAGACGCAGGTGTCGCCGACGCTGAGCGAGACGACGGGTTCCCGGGCGCGCTCGTCCTTGTCCTGGTGCATGCCCATGGTGGCGGCGCCGTCGTAGAAGTTGATCAGTGCCGTGTCGGGGTCGTAGCCGTCACCGGCCGCGTCGTCCTCGTACGCGTCGACGAGCGCGCGTCTGCCCAACTCCCGTAGCCAGTCGGGGAATTGGGCCACCTGGGCGCCATTCACATCGGATGCCGTACGCGTGTAGCGGTAGGGCTGCCAGTGCCATCCGACGCACACGGTCTGCACGGACATCACGCCGCCGCCCGGCAGTCGTGTGTGGCGCATCGGCACGGGCCCGGCGGCCCAGCCGCGGCAGGCTTCGACGAGTGCGCACTGGGCCTCGGCGTCGAGCCAGCCGGGCACGTGCACGGCGCCGGGGGTGATCTCCCGGCGCTCCCGGTGCACCGGGAAGAGCGGGGGCGCGTGCGGTTCGTGCTGACCGGCCATGGCCCCATTGTCCCCGGTACGAGGTGTCTTCCGCGTACCGGGGCGGGAGCGGGGGACGGGTCAGCGGCGCATCACCTCGACCAGCTCCGTCACCGTGCGGGCCATCGCCTCGCGGCCCACGCTCAGGTACTTGCGGGAGTCGACGGCGTCGGGATGTGCGGCAAGGAACTCCCGGATGGCCGCCGTCATCGCTATGTTCAGGGCGGTGCCGACGTTCACCTTGGCGATGCCGCCCCGGACGGCCTGCGAGAGTTCGTCTTCACCGACACCGGAGGAACCGTGCAGGACCAGCGGTACGTCGAGGCCCTCCGAGAGCTGCTTGAGGAGGTCGTGGTCGAGCGTCGCGGTGCGGGTGGTCATGGCGTGCGAGGAGCCGATCGCGACGGCGAGGGCGTCGACGCCCGAGTCCGTCACGTAGGCGCGGGCCTCCCCCGGGTCCGTGCGGGCACCCGGCGCGTGCGCGTCGAGCGGCGCCGAACCGTCCTTGCCGCCGACCTCGCCCAGCTCGGCCTCGACCCACAGCCCGTTGGCATGGCCCCAGTCGGCGGCCGCGCGGGTGGCCGCGAGGTTCTCGTCGTAGGGGAGCCGGGCCGCGTCGTACATCACCGAGCTGAACCCGGCGTCCGCGGCCTGGCGGAGCAGCTCGTCGCTCTGGACGTGGTCGAGGTGGAGCGCCACGGGCACCGAGGACGCCTCCGCGGTGTCGGCCGCGGCCCTCGCGAGGGGCAGCAGGCGCCCGTAGCGGTAACGCACGGCGTTCTCGCTGATCTGGAGGATCACCGGCGCGTTCGCCGCCTCGGCGCCCGCCACGACGGCCTCGATGTGCTCCAGGGTGATGACGTTGAACGCGGCCACCGCGGTTCGCGCCGCGGTGGCCTCGGCGACGAGCGCGCCGGTTGCTGCGAGGGGCACAGCCCCTCCTTTCGGAAGGCTCGGAAGCTCGGTCGACGGTCAGCCGGCGGTGAGGATCACCGAGCGGGTGAGGTGGCGCGGCTGGTCGGGGTCGAGTCCGCGGGCGGCCGCGACGGCTACGGCGAGGCGCTGCGCGCGCACGAGTTCGGCGAGCGGGTCGAGGCCGCCCTCGACCCAGAGCGCGCCGGTGCCGGTCACCTGCTCGGCGAGCCCCTCGGGCGCCGTGCCGATCATCCAGGTGGCGGTGCCCGCGGTGGTGACGCTGATGGGGCCGTGGCGGTACTCCATCGCGGGGTACGCCTCGGTCCACGACAGGGACGCCTCGCGCATCTTCAGGGCGGCCTCGTTCGCGAGGCCGACGGTCCAGCCGCGTCCCAGGAAGGTGAACTGGCCGCACTCCACGAGGCCTTCGGGCAGCGGTGTCTCCAGCGCGGTGCGCGCGTCGGCGACCGCCTGCTCGGTGTGCAGGCCGAGGTGGGCGCGCAGGAGCGTGAGCGCCGTCGTCGCGAAGCGGGTCTGGACGACGGACTGCTCGTCGGCGAAGTCCAGGACGATCACGTCGTCGGCGGCGGAGACGATCGGTGTGTTCGGGTCGCCGATGACGGCGGTCGTCCGGATGCGCCCCTTGACCGCGGCAAGGAGCTCGACGACCTCGGTCGTCGTGCCGGACCGGGACAGCGCGATGAGACGGTCGTACGGGCGCCCGGCCGGGAACTCCGAGGCCGCGAACGCGTCGGTCTCGCCCTGCCCGGACTGTTCGCGCAGCGCGGCGAAGGCCTGCGCCATGAACCACGAGGTGCCGCAGCCCACGATCGCGACGCGCTCCCCCGGCGCGGGCAGCTTGGCGGCCTCGCCCGCGGCCAGGCCCGCCGCGCGCGTCCAGCACTCCGGCTGGCTGTTCAGCTCGTTCTCGACATGGCTCATGCCGTGCCCACTCCCTGATGTGTCGTGTCCGTGGACCGGTCGAACACGTCGCATGCGTCGCGCTCGAACGGCCCTATCGAGCGTATGCTCGTTCCTGCAAGAATTCGATACCTTTCGAGCATAACCAAGCATCAGGTAGTGCGCTAGGGTCACCGGAGAACGACGATTGGAGGCCGCGGATGTCCCGCGACGCCCGCTGGAAGTCCCTGCTGGAACTGCTCGTGGAGCGGGGGCGCCTGGATGTCGAGGAGGCGGCGGCCGACCTGGGGGTGTCCGCGGCCACGATCCGGCGCGACTTCGACCAGCTCGCCGAGCAGCAGATGCTCGTACGCACCCGGGGCGGCGCCGTCGTCCACGGCGTCTCCTACGAGCTGCCCCTGCGCTACAAGACCGCGCGCAACGCCTCCGAGAAGGAACGGATCGCCAAGGCCGTCGCCGAGCTGATCGCGCCGGGCGAGGCGGTCGGGCTGACCGGCGGCACGACGACGACCGAGGTGGCGCGCGCACTCGCGGTCCGCCCCGACCTCGCCTCCGGCTCCCCGGCCCTCACGATCGTCACGAACGCGCTGAACATCGCCAACGAGCTCGCCGTGCGGCCCCAGTTCAAGATCGTGGTCACGGGCGGGGTCGCCCGGCCGCAGTCGTACGAGCTCATCGGCCCGCTCGCGGACGGCGTGCTGAGCCAGATCACTATCGACACGGCCGTGCTCGGTGTCGTCGGCTTCGACGTCGCGCACGGCGCGGCGGCGCACGACGAGGCGGAGGCGGCCATCAACCGGCTGCTGTGCGAGCGGGCGGAGCGCGTCGTCGTCGCGGCGGACTCCAGCAAGCTGGGCCAGCGCGCGTTCGCCCGGATCTGCTCGACGGAGCGGATCGGCACCCTGGTCACGGACAGCGCCGTGGACGCGGCGACGGTGGAGCGCTTCGAGGAGGCGGGGGTCAAGGTCCTCGCGGTGTGACGCCCCGAGCCACACCTACGGCTTTCATGGCTGCGGCCCCTCCCGGACGGGTGGGGCCGCAGCCATTTCTTCGTGCCGGTCCGGCGGATGTCGTGGCCGTCACGCCTCGAACCGTCTTGTCCCCGGCCGGGGTGGCGCCCTACCCTGACTTTGTGCCGACACTAAACAAACTCCGGGCCGTCAAGGACGACAGCCCGCGGACCCCGTCCCTCACCCGCCTGCGTATCGCGCTCACGATCTTCTTCGCGCTCGACGGCTTCATCTTCGCGGGATGGGTCGTGCGCATCCCCGCCGTGAAGGAGCAGACCGGCGCTTCGGCGAGCACGCTCGGGCTCGCGCTCCTCGGCGTCTCCGCGGGGGCCGTGATCACGATGATGCTCACGGGGCGCCTGTGCAGGCGCTTCGGCAGTCATCCGGTGACCGTAGTGAGCGGCGTGCTCCTGGCGCTGAGCGTCGCGCTGCCTCCGCTCACCCACTCGGCGCTCACCCTCGGCCTGGTCCTGCTCGTGTTCGGCGCCGCCTACGGCGGGATCAACGTGGCGATGAACAGCGCCGCGGTCGACCTGGTCGCCACCCTGCGCCGCCCCGTCATGCCGAGCTTCCACGCGGCGTTCAGCCTTGGCGGCATGCTCGGCGCCGGGCTCGGCGGGCTGGTCGCGGGCCACGTCTCCCCCACCCGGCACCTCCTCGCCCTCACCGTCATCGGCCTGCTCGTCACGGCCGCCGTCGGCCCCACACTCCTGCGCCACGACGCCCCCACGGCCCCGGACGACCGCGGTCGTATACGGAACGAGCCCGCGCCGGCGTCCGAGCGTCCCGCCGGGCGTGTGCGCGGACTCGTCCTCGTCTTCGGCCTCATCGCCCTGTGCACCGCGTACGGAGAGGGCGCGCTCGCGGACTGGGGTGCCCTGCACCTGGAGGAGGACCTGCACGCCCATCCCGGAGTGGCCGCGGCAGGCTATTCCTGCTTCGCCCTGGCCATGACCATCGGCCGGATCAGCGGGACGACGCTGCTCGAACGCCTGGGCAGGACACGCACGTTGGTGTTCGGCGGCGCCACCGGCGCGGCCGGCATGCTGCTCGGCTCGCTCGCCCCCAGCGTGTGGCTGGCACTCCTCGGCTTCGCCGTCACAGGTCTCGGCCTCGCCAACATCTTCCCCGTGGCGGTCGAACGCGCGGGGGCCCTGGCAGGACCGACCGGCGTCGCCGCCGCGTCCACGCTCGGCTACGGCGGCATGCTCCTCGGGCCGCCGATGATCGGCTTCATGGCGGACTGGTTCTCGCTCCCCGCCGCGCTGACCAGCGTGGCCGCACTCGCGGGCGTCGCCGCCCTGATCGGCTTCGCGACCCGGCGCGCGGCCGTCTCCTGACCCGCACGCGACGAGCATCCTGCAAGGACGCATTCAAGCCAGGTCCCATCGGGCAGACTCCCGCCATGGAGACTGCGGAACACATCGAGACGCTCGACGAGGAGGGCCGCCTCCTCGCCCGGGCCGCCGAGACGGCGGGCACCGACGCCAAGGTGCCGACCTGCCCGGGCTGGGCCGTACGGGACCTGCTGCGGCACGTGGGCATGGTGCATCGCTGGGCCATGGCGTTCGTCGCCGAGGGGCGCACGTCGTACCACCCCGACGACGGTCTGCCGGATCTGGACGGCGCGGAGCTCATCGCCTGGTTCCGTGAGGGCCACGGCCGGCTCGTCGGGACGCTGGCCGACGCCCGGCCCGACGTGGAGTGCTGGACGTTCCTGCCCGCGCCGTCGCCGCTGGCGTTCTGGGCGCGGCGGCAGGCGCACGAGACGACCGTCCACCGGGTGGACGCGGAGTCCGCGCTCGCCGGGACGCCCGGCGTCATCCCCGCGGAGTTCGCGGTCGACGGCATCGAGGAACTGCTGCTCGGCTTCCACCCGCGCGGCCGGAGCAAGGTGCGGTCGGACACCCCGCGCCTGCTGCGCGTGCGGGCCACCGACACCCGCCGGGCATGGACCGTACGGATCTCGCAGGAGCCGCCGGTCACCGAGCGGGACGGGGCGGGTGAGGCCGACTGCGAGCTGTCGGGTCCCGCGGCGCGGCTCTATCTGTCGCTGTGGAACCGGCTGCCGTTCCCGAGCCTCACCGGCGACGCCTCACTGGCGGCGCTGTGGCGAGAGCGGTCGGGGGTCACCTGAAGCTGACGACCGGCCTGGCCGCCCGAAGGCATTAGCCCCGAGAGCGACCCGCGAGCATCCGCCCCAGTACCGCGCGCTGCAACGGCCGGACCTCCGTGTGCAGGTCGCGGCCCTTCTGCGTGAGGCAGACCCGTACGCCGCGGCGGTCCTCGGGGCACATGCCGCGCTCCAGGAGGCCGTCCTTCTCCAGGCGGCCGATCAGGCGCGACAGGGCGCTCTGGCTGAGATGGACCTGAGCGGCGATCTCCTGCACGCGGAAGGAGGAACTGCCGTCCTCCGTCGCGCCGTCGGCCAGGACGTCGAGCACCTCGAAGTCGCTGGCGCCCAGGCCGTGCTGATGCAGCTCACGATCGAGCTCGCACATGGTGCGCGCATGCACCGCAAGGATGTCCCGCCACTGATCCACGAGGCCGGGCTCGGCCTTTTTCGCCGCCATAACCGCACCGTAGCAGAAAAGACGGGCATTGTTGCATCGGAATTAAATGCACTTGCAGTCAATGCATACGCATGTAGTCTGCTCCGCATGACCTCTCCGCTCGCCAACACTTCTGCGTCCCAGGAACGTTGGTCCCCCCGTCTGTGGGGCACACTGCTCGTCCTCTGCGCCGCGATGTTCCTCGACGCACTCGATGTGTCGATGGTCGGAGTCGCCCTGCCGTCCATCGGCTCGGAGCTCGACCTGTCGACGTCGACGCTGCAATGGATCGTCAGCGGCTACATCCTCGGCTACGGCGGCCTGCTGCTGCTCGGCGGTCGCGCGGCCGACCTGCTCGGCCGGCGCCGGGTGTTCCTGATCGCCCTCGGCGTCTTCGCCCTCGCGTCCCTGCTCGGCGGACTCGTCGACTCCGGGCCGCTCCTGATCGCAAGCCGCTTCATCAAGGGCCTCAGCGCCGCGTTCACCGCGCCGGCCGGCCTGTCCATCATCACCACGACGTTCGCCGAGGGCCCGCTGCGCAACCGCGCGCTCTCCATCTACACGACCTGCGCCGCCACCGGCTTCTCCATGGGCCTCGTCCTGTCCGGCCTGCTCACCGAGGCCAGCTGGCGCCTGACCATGCTGCTGCCCGCGCCGATCGCCGTGATCGCGCTGCTCATCGGCATCAAGCTCATCCCGCACAGCGAACGCGAGAAGAACCACCGCGGCTACGACATCCCCGGCGCCATCACCGGCACCGCGTCGATGCTGCTCCTCGTGTTCACCGTCGTCCAGGCGCCGGAGGCGGGCTGGGCCTCGGCCCGCACCCTGCTGTCCTTCCTGGCCGTAGCCGTGCTGCTCGCGGTCTTCGTCTCCATCGAGCGCCGCTCGCCGGGCCCGCTGATCCGCCTCGGAGTGCTGCGCTCCGGCTCACAGATCAGGGCACAGCTCGGCGCGATGGCGTTCTTCGGCTCGTACGTCGGCTTCCAGTTCCTGGTCACCCTGTACATGCAGTCCCTGCTCGGCTGGTCCGCGCTGCACACCGCGCTGGCGTTCCTGCCGGCGGGCGCCCTCGTGGCGCTCTCCTCGACGAAGGTCGGCGCGATCGTCGACCGGTTCGGCACCCCGCGCCTCATCGCGGTCGGCTTCACCTTCATGGTGATCGGCTACGCGCTGTTCCTGCGCATCAACCTCGACCCGGTCTACGCGTCCGTCATCCTGCCGACGATGCTCCTGATCGGCGCGGCCTGCGCCCTGGTGTTCCCCTCGCTCAACATCCAGGCCACGAACGGCGTCCACGACGACGAACAGGGCATGGTCTCGGGCCTGCTCAACACCTCCGTGCAGGTCGGCGGCGCCATCTTCCTCGCCGTCGTGACGGCCGTCGTCACCGCGAACTCCGGCGGGGGCTCGTCCCCGCAGGCCGTCCTCGACAGCTTCCGGCCGGGGCTCGTGGTCGTCACCGCGATCGCGCTGGTGGGCCTGCTGATCACCCTCACCGGGCTGCGGACACGGCGTCCGCAGGGCACGGTCCTGATCGCGAAGTCGGTGCGGGAGGAGGAGTCGGTGCGGGAGTCGGTGCGGGAGTCGATGAAGGAGGAGGCGGACGCAGCCGCGCGCACGGAGCGCGTCGCGGTCCACGACTGACCCACGGTCCACGACTGACCCACGCACCTCGACCGACCCACGGGTCCTCGCCGCGACCCCACACGCTCGACGCGACCACACATGGGTGCGCCCGGCCGGCAGTCCCCTGCCCGCCGGGCGCACCCGTGTGTCTGCGGCGCATGTCCGCTCAGCCGAGCCAGCCGGGCCGCACGAGGCCCGACTCGTAGGCGAGGACGACCAGTTGGGCCCGGTCACGCGCGCCGAGCTTCACCATCGTGCGGCTCACATGTGTCTTCGCCGTGAGCGGACTGACGACGAGACGGCGGGCGATCTCCTCGTTCGACAGGCCGATGCCGACCAGCGCCATCACCTCACGCTCGCGCTCGGTGAGCTGCCCGAGCGACTCGGCGGCCGCGGGCTCCTTGGAGCGCGCCGCGAACTCGGCGATCAGACGCCGGGTCACCCCCGGCGAGAGCAACGCGTCCCCGTGCACCACCGCCCTTACGGCGCGCAGCAGTTCCTCGGGCTCGGTGTCCTTGACGAGGAACCCGGAGGCTCCGGCGCGGATCGCCTCGAAGACGTACTCGTCCAGTTCGAAGGTGGTCAGCATGACCACCTTCACGGTTTCCAGCGCGGCGTCGTCGCTGATGCGGCGGGTCGCGGCGAGACCGTCGAGGACCGGCATCCGGATGTCCATCAGGACGACGTCGGGCCGCAGTTCGCGTACGAGCCGCACCGCCTCGTCGCCGTCGGAGGCCTCCCCCGCGACCTCGATGTCGCTCTGCGCGTCGAGCAGCGCCCTGAATCCGGCGCGGACGAGCGACTGGTCGTCGGCGAGCAGTACGCGGATCAACGGTTCTCCTCCGTCGGCGTGAACGGCAGTTCGGCGAGCACCCGGAAGCCGCCGTCGGGCCGCGGTCCCGCCTCGATCGTGCCACCCAGCGCGGCGGCCCGCTCTCGCATTCCCGCAAGGCCGTTCCCGCTGCCGCCGGCCGCCTCATGGCTCGCCGGCCCGTCGTCGTCGATGCGCAGGGACAGCGCGGTCCCCGTGTACCGCACCTCTACGCGCGCGTTGCGCGACTCCGAATGCCGTACGACGTTGGTGAGCGCCTCCTGCACGATGCGGAACGCCGCGAGGTCGGCTCCGGGCGGCAGCGCGGCTCGGGATCCTTCCGTGGCGATGTCGACGGTGAGGCCCGCGCTCGCGGCCTGCTCCACGAGTTCCGGGAGCCGGTCGAGGCCCGGGGCGGGGGCGCGCGGCGCGTCGCCCGGGGTCCGGAGCGTGTCGAGGACCTGGCGGACCTCGCCCAGCGCCTCCTTGCTCGCGGACTTGATGGTGGTGAGGGCGGTACGCGCCTGCTCGGGGTCGGAGTCGAGCAGCGCCAGACCCACGCCCGCCTGGACGTTGATGACCGAGATGGAGTGCGCGAGCACGTCGTGCAGCTCCCGCGCGATCCGCAGGCGCTCCTCGTCCGCGCGCCGCCCGGCCGCCTTCTCCCGCTCGGCACGCTCCTTCGCCCACTGCTCGCGGCGCGTCTTGACCAGCTCGGAGAAGGCGACGATCGCCAGGACCCACGCGGCGATGAAACCCTCCTGACCCCAGGACGCGGCCTCGTCCCCCGACGGCGGCAGATACGCGTACAGCCAGTGCGCTACGAGGACATGCCCCACCCAGAACATGCCGACCGCCGCCCACGCGGCTCTGCGGTGCCCCGCGACGATCGCGGCGTAACAGCCCACGGCGACAGTGATGAAAACCGGCCCGTACGCGTAGCCCGCGCCGAGGTAGAGCGTCGCGCAGGCCGCCGTGCCGAAGGCCACGAGGACCGGGTACTGCTGACGCCACAGCAGGAGAACGCCGCCCGCGAGCAGCAGCACGCGGGCGAACACGTCGAGGTCGGCCCGATCGGTCTGGGCGTGCGCCGCGAAGGTCGAGCCGACGAGGACGAACGCGGTGATCAGGACGGTGGACCGCCAGGGCCGGCGCGGCCCCTGGTCCGAGGCGCCCCACCAGGGCGGCCCGTAGTGACCGCGCCGGGCGGCACCGGCCGCCGTCCAGGGCGGCCCGTAGC
This sequence comes from Streptomyces sp. NBC_00009, assembly GCF_045040855.1. NCBI lineage: Bacteria > Bacillati > Actinomycetota > Actinomycetes > Kitasatosporales > Streptomycetaceae > Streptomyces > Streptomyces sp. NBC_00009. Next base: position 7,230,515 of record NZ_CP108312.1, on the reverse strand, counting down.
GCCTGAGGTGCGGCGGACCCGCCCAGGTCCGGGGCGGGCCGCCGGCCCCGCGTACGTGCTGCTCATCCATGACCGCAACGCTAGACGCCGCACGCCCTCGCGGGCGTCAGCCGGGCGTGGTGATCACACCTACTCCCCGGGGAGTACGCGACGCAGTTCGGGCGGCGCGCGTCCCGCCCGGGGCAGCGACTTCCATTCCCGGGCCGAGGGCATGTCATTCCCGGGGCAGCACCAGGCCCACGCCGTGGGCGAGCTGGGTCGCGGCGTGCGTGAAGAAGGTGGCACGGTCCTCCACGACCCGGTTGAACTGGCCGAACAGTTCGAAGCCGATCAGGCCGAACAGCTGCGCCCAGGCGGCGACGAGCGCGGCCACCACCGCGGGCGGCAGGTCGGGGGCCAGGTCGGCGCCGAGCCGCTCGGCCTCGGGCCGCAGCTCCTCGGGGAGCGGCGGCTCCGCGATCCCGCGGCCCTGATAGGCGTCGCGGACGATGCCGAAGAACAGCAGCCCGACGCGCGACGCGGCCGGGACGGTCGTCATCGGCGCGGTGTATCCGGGTACGGGCGAGCCGAAGATGAGCGCGTACTCGTGCGGGTGGGCCAGCGCCCAGGCGCGGACGGCTTCGCTGACGGTGGCCCAGCGGCGCACCGGCGCGATCGCTCCCGCCTTGCTGGCGGTGCTCTTCGCCGCCTTCTTGAGCAGGGCGGCGTCCGCCTGCTCGGCCGCCTCGCCGATGGAGTCGTACGCGTCGATGATGAGCGCCGTCAGGAGGTCGTCGCGGCTGGGGAAGTAGCGGTAGAGCGCCGAGGAAACCATGCCCAGCTCGCGGGCGACGGCGCGCAGGGACAGCTTGGCGGCGCCCTCGGCCGCGAGCTGTCTGCGGGCCTCGTCCTTGATGGCGGCGGTGACTTCTTCCCGTGCCCTGGCCCTGGCTCCTCGTGCGGTGCTCATACGGGCAGTGTCCCACGCCTTCGGAGCAGTGCACACGTTCCGGATCGATGCACGCGTTATGGATCGGTGCACTCATTTGGGAGCAGTGCACTCAGTGGCGAGCGGCGCACCCGGCGGCGGCGAACAGAAAAGAGAGCAGTGCTCTTGCTTTGGATCACCGATCTCGTGCACACTGATCTCAAGCGAGAGCAGTGCTCTCGAAACCGAGATCGAGACCGACTCCGGCGGCGCCCGCATCGCGCCACGCGACACCCACACCCACACCCACACCCACACACAGGAGAACCCCATGACCGCGAACGCCCAGTCCGGCTCGTCCTCCACCCCCGGCCCCTACTACCTGAAGGGCAGCCGCCTCAACGTCCGGCTGAACGGCATGATCGGCTGGCTCGCACGGCACGGCGTCAGCCTGATGGGGTCCGCCGAGCTCTCCGTGCGCGGCCGCAAGAGCGGCCAGATGCAGCGCATCCCGGTCAACCCGCACACGTACGGGGACGCGCAGTACATCGTCTCGGCCCGCGGGCACTCCCAGTGGGTGCGCAACATGCGCGTCGCCGAGGCCGGCGAGCTGCGCGTCGGGCGCAAGGTCCGTACGTTCACCGCGACCGAGGTGCCCGACAGCGAGAAGCTGCCGATCCTGCGCAGCTACCTGGAGAAGTGGGGCTGGGAGGTCAACCAGTACTTCCAGGGCATCACCGCCAAGTCGACCGACGAAGAGCTGACCGCGGCCGCGCCGGACCACCCGGTCTTCCTCATCACGGTCGAGAAGTAGCCTCCGGATCGTCGTCGACCGATGGCGCGGCCGAGGACGCGGCCGCCGCTGCCGGCCGGTCCAGACGGCTCAGGACGCGACCCGCCATCGGATACGTCCTGACGATCTCGCCCAGCGTCGTCGAACCGCGGGTGATTCGGGCGAACGCCTTCCACGCGGGCCGGAACCCGGTGATCGCCGCATGCAGCACCCCGGGCCTGCGCTCGAAGACCGTCAGCATCCGCTTGCCGACGCTCATCTCGACACCGAGGCCCGCCTTGACCGCGAACGCGTAGTTCAGAGCCTGCCGGCGCGCGTCCACCGCGTCGTGCGCCTCGGAGACGCGGACCGCCCACTCCCCCGCGAGACGGCCGGAGCGCAGCGCGAACGAGATGCCCTCGCGGGTCCACGGTTCGAGAAGTCCCGCCGCGTCACCACAGACGAGTACGCGGCCGCGCGAGAGCGGCGAGTCGTCGGCGCGGCAGCGCGTCAGATGGCCGGAGGAGACCGAAGGTTCGAAGCCGGCAAGGCCGAGCCGGGCGATGAAGTCCTCCAAGTACCGCTTCGTGGCGGTGCCCTCGCCCCGCGCCGAGATCACTCCGACGGTCAGGGTGTCCCCCTTGGGGAAGACCCAGCCGTAACTCCCGGGCATCGGGCCCCAGTCGATGAGGACGCGGCCCTTCCAGTCCTCGGCGACCGTCTCGGGCACGGGGATCTCCGCCTCGAGGCCGAGGTCGACCTGGTCGAGCTTCACCCCGACATGAGCCCCTATGCGGCTGGCGCTGCCATCCGCCCCGACGACGGCGCGGGCCAGGATCGTCTCGCCGTCCTGGAGGATCACGGCGACCGTGCGACGGTCGGGCACGGCCGAGCCGTGCTGCTCGACCCGCGAGACCGTCGTCCCCGTGCGCAGTTCGGCGCCCGCCTTCTGGGCGTGCTCGACGAGCCGGTGGTCGAAGTCGGCGCGGTTCACCAGGCCGAAAAGCATGTGGCGGGAGCGCCGGGTGCGGGTGAACTTCCCGTCGAGGGAGAACGTCACCGCGTCGATCCGGTCCCGGAACGGCAGCTCGAACCCCGGGGGCAGCGCGTCCCTGGAGGGGCCGATGATGCCGCCGCCGCATGTCTTGTACCGGGGCAGTTCCGCCTTCTCCAGAAGGAGGACGCTGCGTCCGGCGACCGCTGCCGCGTAGGCGGCGGAGGCGCCCGCGGGACCGGCGCCCACAATGACGACGTCCCACACCTGCCCGCCGCCACCGGCGTCCGCCGCGTGCTCGCCCGTACCGTTGCCGCCCGCCGAGTTCTCGCTGCTCACGATGGTCTACTGCTCCCGATCCAGCCGCCTGCCGCACCTTTCCCAGGCATCCTACGGCGGTGTCCTGCCGACCCCTTGTGGGAGGATCGGCGCTGCATGCCCTGTGCACGAAACGCTCACGCACACCAGCCGACGGCGGACCCGCACGGACGCGTGCGAAAGCCGCATACGTATACACACGTGCAACGTCGCACCCACGAGGAGCGTTCCCATGTCACCGAATCCGATCGCCGAGACCGTCGCCTCGCTCATGCCCGGGGCCCGGACCGAGCTCGCCGAACTGGTGGCGTTCAAGTCGGTGGCGGACTTCGACCAGTTCCCGAAGAGCGAGAGCGAGGGCGCCGCGAACTGGGTGGCGGACGCGCTGCGCGCCGAGGGCTTCCAGGACGTCGCGCTGCTCGACACCCCGGACGGGACGCAGTCGGTCTACGGCTTCCTGCCGGGCCCCGAGGGCGCGCCGACCGTTCTCCTGTACGCGCACTACGACGTGCAGCCGCCGCTGGACGAGTCGGCGTGGGTCACACCGCCGTTCGAGCTGACGGAGCGCGAGGACGGCCGCTGGTACGGGCGCGGCGCCGCGGACTGCAAGGGCGGGGTCCTGATGCACCTGCTCGCGGTGCGGGCGCTCAAGGCCAACGGCGGTGTCCCGGTGAACGTCAAGGTGATCGCCGAGGGTTCCGAGGAGCAGGGCACGGGCGGTCTCGAGCGGTACGCCGAGCAGCACCCGGAGCTGCTGAAGGCGGACACGATCGTCATCGGTGACGCGGGCAACTTCCGGGTCGGCCTGCCGACGGCCACGTCGACGCTGCGCGGCATGACACTCATCCGGGTCCGGGTCGACACGCTCGGGGGCAACCTGCACTCGGGGCAGTTCGGCGGCGCGGCCCCGGACGCGCTCGCGGCGCTGGTGCGGATCCTCGACTCGCTGCGCGCGGAGGACGGCTCGACGACGGTCGACGGTCTCGCGACCGACGCCGCGTGGGACGGCCTCCAGTACGACGAGGGCCAGTTCCGCAAGGACGCCAAGGTCATCGACGGTGTCGAGCTGATCGGTTCGGGCACGGTCGCCGACCGCATCTGGGCCCGCCCCGCCGTCACCGTCATCGGCATCGACTGCCCGCCGGTCGTCGGCGCGACGCCGTCCGTGCAGGCCGGGGCGCGCGCCCTGATCAGCCTGCGGGTGCCGCCGGGCACGGACGCCGTGGAGGCGACGAAGCTCCTCATCGCGCACATCGAGTCGCACACCCCGTGGGGCGCCCGCGTCCAGGTCGAGCAGATCGGGCAGGGCCAGGCGTTCCGCGCGAACACCGACAGCCCGGCGTACGCGGCCATGGCGGAGGCGATGAGCGTCGCGTACGACGGTCAGGAGATGCAGTACGCGGGCCAGGGCGGCTCGATCCCGCTGTGCAACACGCTGGCGTCGCTGTACCCGGAGGCGGAGATCCTGCTGATCGGCCTGAGCGAGCCCGAGGCGCAGATCCACGCGGTGAACGAGAGCGTGTCGCCGCAGGAGCTGGAGCGCCTCTCGGTCGCCGAGGCGCTGTTCCTCCAGAACTACGCCGCGATCTGAGCCGCGCGGCCGTCACCTTCGCCCCGGGCGGAACTCTTCTGCCCGGGGCGTAGCCATGTCCCCCGGGCAGCCGTCTGTCCCTACGGTCGGCGTATGAGTATCTACGCCATCACCGATGTGATCGAGGTCGTCCCCCGCCTGCACCTGTTGCGCTTCCCGGTGGGGCAGGCCTATCTGTGGGACGACGGGGACGAGTTGACACTGGTGGACGCGGGGGCGGCCGGCGCCGGGGCGGCGATCGCCGACGCCGTACGCGCGCTGGGCCGGCATCCGCGCGAGGTGCGCAGGATCGTCCTGACGCACTTCCACGAGGACCACGCGGGCGGCGCGGGTGAGTTCGCGGCGCTCAGCGGGGCGGTGGTGTGGGCGCACCGGCTCGACGCGCCGTTCGTACGCGGTGAACGGCCGGGTCCTGCCCCGGAGTTCGAGGACTGGGAGCGCCCGCTGCACGCCGAGGCGCTGAAGCTGCTCCCGCCCCCGCCGGCGGATCCCGTACTGCCGCGTGAGGTACGGGAGTTGGCGGGCGGTGAGGTGCTCGACTTCGGCGGTGGCGCCCGCGTCGTCGCGGTGCCCGGGCACACGGACGGCAGCATCGCGCTCCATCTGCCCCATCACGGTGTGCTGTTCACGGGTGACGCCGTGGCCGCGTCCCCGCTGGACGGGCAGGTCATGCTGGGCGTGCTGAACCTCGACCGCCGCCGGTCCATCGAGTCCTTCCGCACCCTGGCCTCGCTCGACTCCGACATGGCGTGCTTCGGGCACGGCGACCCCGTGAGGAGCGGGTCGGCGGCGGTCCTGCGCGCGGTGGCCACGCGCCTGGACGCCGCGTAGTCACCCCGTACGGCGTCAGCCCACCGGCACTCCGGCCTCCAGGTAGAGGGCGGCGCCGCGCTCGCGGGCCCGCAGCGCCCAGCGCAGGCGCTCGTACCGCACGGGAGGCAGGAGTCCGGCGGCCTCCTGCTCGGTGACGAACCGCCAGCCGCGCAGCTCCGGGCCCGGAAGGATCATGCGGCGGGCCTCGGCGCCGTCGAGACGCCCGCCGTCGAAGAGCAGCCGCAGGCCGCCGTACGCGGGTGGTGCGGGCGCCTCCCAGTCGATGACGAGCAGGCCGGGCAGCTCGGGGAGCTGGATCCCGGTCTCCTCGGCGACCTCCCGTACGCCGGCCCTGGCGGGGGCCTCTCCGGGTTCCACGACGCCGCCGGGGAACTCCCAGCCGGCCTTGTACGTGGGGTCGACGAGCAGGACGCGGTCGTCCTCGTCGAAGAGCAGTACGCCCGCGGCGACGGTCTCCCCGGTGGGCTCGGGTGTCTGCACGATGTCGCAGGGCTCGACGGCGCCGGTGCGCACGGCCTCCGCGATGCGGACGGCCGCTTCGTACGCACTCAGTGCGCTGGTGTCGACGGGGTGGGCGTCGGTGGTGAGCCAGGTGGCCAGGGCCGTGCGGTAGGCCTCGATGTGGTCGTAGGACCACTGCCGGACGCGTATCTCGCCGTCGGGTGTCTCGGGCGGTATCTCGCGGCGGGCCATTCGCTCGCGCAGGATCGTTTCGGCCGGGGCTAGGAGCACATGGCGTACGGGGATCCTGCGGGCGGCGAGACCGCCGAAGATCTCGTCGCGGTACTCCTGCCTGAGCAGGGTCGCCGGGACGACGAGAACGCCGCCCATCTCGGCGAGCAGCGCGGCCGCCGTGTCGACGACGAGTCGCCGCCAGATCCGCAGGTCCTGGATGTCGGTCACCTCGGCCAGCTGCTTGGCGGGCAGCAGCTGCGCCAGTTCCCCGCCGATCACGTCGGGGTCGAAGAGCGTGCTGTTCGGGATCAGCTCGATCAGTTCCTGTGCGGTGGTGGACTTCCCCGCACCGAAAGCACCGTTGATCCAGACGATCACGGTTCCCCCTCCTCTGTCGGCCCCCTGAGGCTTGCCCGCAACAGCGTGCGGCGGAAACCAGCACCTGATGGGGGCGCGCCTCGCGTACGCCTCGCGCACGTCACCGAGGTCCTCGAACGAGCCGCGAGGGCCGCCTAGGATCCGCTCCGTGGACCTTCCCGAAGAGTTGATTCGCATGCAGCACGACGCCGACGACAAGGGCCGCACCCTGGAGCACCTCGATGACGGGGAGCGCCAGGCGCAGCGGGAGGCCTGGTTCGAGGCGGCGGCCAAGGTCGAGGCGGCGGTCACGGCGTACGCGCAGGAACAGGGCCTGAACCGGCACGACGTGGCGAAGACCCTGCGCCAGGCCGCCCGCCGGCCGCACTCCCAGAGCTGACTCCGGACGGTGTACGGGAGCGCTCCCCCCATGAGGTGTGCCCGCGCGGCCGAGGGGATCCATGCGACAGGGTGAAGATCGCCGCGGCGGCACGGACACGCCCCCGGCGCCTCCGGTGGTCTACCAGACCGGTGACTGCGTCGTCGTCGAACTGCACGGTGAGGTCGACATCGTGACGCTCCAGGGCTCCGTCGCCCTGCTCGAGACGGTGGCGGCGGGCCCGGCCGCCACCGTGGTGATCGATCTGACCCGCACCACGTTCCTCGACTGCTCGGGCCTGACCCTCCTCCTGCGCACCCGCCGCCGCGTCGAGTCCCGCGGCGGCCGCCTCAGACTGGTCTGCGACCAGCCCCTGACGCTGCGCCTGCTGGAGGTGACGGGCCTGCTACCGGTTTTCGCCCCGGCCCCGACCGTCGAGGCGGCGGTACGGCAGAACTAGAGCGGCCGGCCCGGCTACCCCTTGCTCGACCCCAGCGTGAGGCCCGCGATGAAGTGTCTCTGCAGGAGCAGGAACACCATGATCGTGGGGAGCGCCACCAAGACCGAACCGGCGGCCAGCAAGTTGTAGTCCGTGAAGAATTGACCGCGGAGATTGTTGAGGGACGAGGTGATCGGGAGTTTGTCGGGGTTGGAGATGAAGATCAGGGCCCAGAGGAAGTCGTTGTAGATCCAGGTGAATTCGAGCGTGCCGAGCGCGGCGAGTGCCGGGCGGCACAGTGGCAGCGTGATGCGCCAGAACTGCGTCCACAGCCCCGCGCCGTCGACGATCGCCGCCTCAAGGATCTCCTGGGGAAGCGTCCGCATGAAGTTCGCCAGGACGAATACGCAGAATCCCAGCTGGAATCCGATGTTGACGATGATCACGGCCCAGTACGAGTCGTACATCGTCAGTGAGTCCGACATCCACCAGGGCAGCGGAATCTTCAGGAAGAGGACGTACAGCGGGGTGACGAGAACCTGGGGTGGCAGCAGGTTTCCCGCCGTGAAGAACATCAGGAGCACGATTCCGCCGCGCACCTTGATGCGCGACACCGCGAAGGCGACGAACGAGGCGAGAAAGAGCGTGATCAGGACGGCCGGGACCGCGATGATCAGAGTGTTCTTGAAGTACTCGCCCATCCCCGAGTCGCTGAGGGCCTCGCGGTAATAGTCGAACGACAGGTGTTCGGGCAGCGAGAAGTAGCCGTGCTGCGCGGTCTCCTCGTAGGGCCGCAAAGAGGCGTAGACCGCGAGCAGGAGTGGCGCGAGGAAGGCCAGGGAGACGGCCATGAGGAAGATGTGCACCCCGAACCGGCCGCGCCGGCGCGGGTGTTCACCGCGCCGGTCGCCGCCGGCCAGGGAGCGGTCCCGGGCGGCGGGGGACGTCGTACGGATGTCGGCGGTCATCGGTCGCGCGCACCTCGCAGCTCTTGGACCAGGAACGTCACGATGAATCCCAGGGAGACCGTGAGGAGGACGACCGCGATGGCCGAGCCGAAGCCGATGCGGCTGGCCTCGCCGATGACGTTGTCCGTGATGAGGACGGACAGCAGCTCCAGGCCGTTGCGGCCCTTGTTCACGGCGTAGACGATGTCGAAGGCGCGCAGCGACTCGATGACGGTGATGACGCCGACGATGACATTGACGGGGCGAAGCGTCGGGAAGACGACGCGGAAAAAGGTCTGGCGGGCGTTCGCGCCGTCGATCGCCGCGGCTTCTTTGAGTGTCGGGTCGACGGATTTGAGGCCGGCGAGATAGAGGATCATCACGTATCCGGTGTGCCGCCAGCTCGCGGCCAGCATCATCATCCAGATGTTGATGTCGGAGTCGCCCAGCCAGTCGACCGGGTTCTCGTGGTTGTTGAGAACGGTGTTGACGACGCCCTGGTCGGTGCCGAGGATCAGCTGCGCCATGAATCCGACGACGGCCAGTGAGAGCACGACCGGCATATAGAGCGTCGACTGGTAGAAGCGGCTGAAGCGCACGCCCCGGTCGATGAGCACGGCGAGCAAGAGACCGAAGGGCGTGGCGATCAGGCCGAGAAAGGCGAGCCACAGGAGGTTGTGGCGCACGGCCGGCCAGAACGGCGGATAGTTGTCGACGAGGTTCCGGTAGTTCTCTCCACCGACCCAGTGAATGTCGCCGATGCCGTCCCACGACGTGAAGGACAGGCCGATGGAGGCGAGCGTGGGGCCCCAGATGATGACGATGTCGAGCAGTACGGGTATTCCCAGGAGCACGACGAGAACGGCGAGGTCACGGCGTGTGAAACGCCGTGACCTCCGCCGCCCTGCGCGCCGCGCGGTCTTCAGCGCCACGGAACGCATTCCCCCACTACTCAGCTGACCGCGGACGAGAAGATTTCCTTCTTCTGCCGCTCGATCCGGTTGACGAGGCCGTCGACGTCGTTCGGATTTCCGATGAAGTCCTGAAGTGCCTTGATCATCACGGTCTGCGCGAAGTCGGGCCGGGTGTCGCGGTCCATGAACTGCGATATCTGCTTGGCACCGGAGACGAGTTCGGCCGACTTCTTCTGCAGCGGGGTGTACTTGGACGTGTCGGCGCCGTCGTTCACGGCGACGTTGTTCGGGTCGCCGGCGAGGTAGATGTCCTCGGCCCCGGGAGTGCCGAGGAATGTGAGGAGCGCCTTGCCCGCTTCGACGTTCTTGGCCTTCTTCGCGATCAGGAAGCCGTCGATGGGAGCCTCCACCGCGTCCTGCCCGTACTGGGGGTCGATCTCCGGGAACGCGAAGAAGTCGATGTCCGCGCGTTCGTTCTCCGGGAACTGCTGGCCCGGGTGCGGCATTCCGAAGACGGCCATGCCGGTCTGACGCTTCTGCAGGCCCTGAGCGGCTTCCTCCCAGGTCCGGCCGAGGGCGCCCTTCTGGTAGTACGGCATGAGTTCGCGCCAGAGGTCGAACACCTTCTTGACCTTGGTGTCGGTCCAGGCTTCCGTACCCGCCATGAGGCCCTTGTGGAAGTCGTATCCGTTCAGGCGCATGTTGATGTAGTCGAACGTGCCCATCGCGGGCCAGCCGTCCTTGTCGCAGAACGCGACCGGGGTGCCGTCCTTGTGCATCTGCTTCGCCAGGGCGATGAAGTCGTCCCAGTTCTTGGGCTGTTCGTAGCCCTGCTTCTCGAAGAGGCTCTTCCGGTGGAAAACGGCCCACGGATAGTAGTAGTACGGCACGAAGTACTGCTTGCCGTCGTGCGTGGACTGGTCCTTGAGCGCCTGTGAGAAGCCCTTGAAGCCCTTCCAGACGTCGTCCACGTCGGTCAGGAGGCCCTTTTCGGCGAAGTACTGCATGCGGTAGCCGGCGAACCACATGAAGACGTCGTCCGGGGTGCCCTGGAGATAGCGCGTGATGTTCGTCTGGAACTCGTTGTGATCCGTGGTGTTGACGTCGACTTTCTTGCCGGACTTCTTCTCGTACGCCGTGAAGGCCGCCGCGAACGCCTTCTTCGGCACCGCGTCCGAGGAGTTGGACCCCACGGTGACGGTCTTCTTGTCGCCGCCCGGGCCGTCCCCGCACGCCGTGAGCAGTGCCGGAAGCGTGAGCGCACCGGCGCCCACCGCCGCACCCCGCAGGAGACCCCGACGGGACATCCGATGTCCTGTCGCGCTCCCGGGCGCGCCAGAACCGTTGAACGATGACTGTGCCATGTCCCCCTCCTGGGGCCGCAACCCAACACAACCGAACGCGAGGGTTGGATCCCACTCCCAACTCCTGAGATCGTCAAGGGTTCTGACGGGACATCGGGCAACCGTTACCGCATCTCTTCCAACAGAGTCCAACACGGCCTACCGTAAACGCGCGCCACTGACGCGAACATGACGTCACCCCACCTTTCGCGAGTACGGAGGAACGTAACGATGCGTCACCTTCCCACCCGCACCTCTCGCACCACCCGCCGAAGAGTCGTCGGAGCGCTGGCCACCGGGCTGCTGTGTGCCGCGGGCGTCACGGCACCGGCCGCGATCGCCGACCCGCCGAAATCCGGCGCGTCCGGCTCGCAGGGCGCAAGCGCTCAGGAAGCTTCGCCCACGCTCGACGACGGGCTCGCGCTGACCCCTCCGATGGGCTTCAACAACTGGAACTCCACGCACTGCCGCGCCGAGTTCAACGAGGCGATGGTCAAGGGCATCGCCGACATCTTCGTGGACAAGGGCCTCAAGGCCGCGGGCTATCAGTACGTCAACCTCGACGACTGCTGGGCCCTGCCGCAGCGCGACGCGAACGGCAAGCTCGTGCCGGACCCGGCGCGCTTCCCGAACGGCATCAAGGCCGTCGCCGACTACGTCCACTCCAAGGGCCTCAAACTCGGCATCTACACGAGCGCGGGCACCAAGACGTGCAGCGACATCGGCTTCCCCGGCGGCCTCGGTCACGAGTACAGCGACGCCCAGCAGTTCGCCGACTGGGGCGTCGACTACCTCAAGTACGACAACTGCAACAACCAGGGCGTCGACGCCAAGCAGCGCTACCGCACGATGCGTGACGCCCTGAAGGCCACGGGACGGCCCATCGTCTACAGCCTCTGCGAATGGGGTTCCAACAAGCCGTGGGAGTGGGCGGCCGACGTCGGCCATCTGTGGCGCACCACCGGTGACATCAGTGACAGCTGGGGCTCGATGCTCTCCCTGATGAAGCAGAACCTGCCGCTCGCGCAGTACGCGGGGCCCGGGCACTGGAACGACCCCGACATGCTCGAGGTCGGCAACGGCGGCATGACCGCGACCGAGTACCGCACGCACTTCTCGATGTGGTCGATCATGGCCTCACCGCTGCTCATCGGGACCGATCTGCGCAAGGCCTCCGCCGAGACCCTCGACATCCTCAGTAACCGCGAAGTCATCGCGGTCGACCAGGACCCGCTGGGCAAGCAGGGCACGGTGCTCTCCTCCGAGGGCGGGCGCTGGGTCGTCGCCAAGGAGATGAAGGACGGCAGCCGCGCCGTCGCCCTCTTCAACGAGTCGGGCAACGCGCAGCGGATCGCCACGTCGGCCGACGCGGTCGGACTGCCGCACGCGAGCGGCTACACGCTGCGCGATCTGTGGCAGCACAAGAGCTACAACACGGCCGGGGCCATCTCGGCGACCGTGCCCGCGCACGGGACAGTACTGGTACGGGTAGCCGCCGACGGCAAGTGGGCCGCGAACCCGCCCGCCGTCGAACTCGGCCTGGACGGCGCGCCGTTCGTCGAGGCCGGCAAGGCAGCCCGGCTCACGACGTCCGTCACCGATCTGGGCCGCACGCCCGCACGCCACGTGTCCGTCGCGCTGAACGGGCCCTCCGGGTGGAGCGTCAGGCCGGCCTCGCCGACCGGCGCCGGATCCGTACCGACGGGCGAGGCGCTCACCACGTCATGGACCGTGACCGCACCGGCGGGGACCGCGACGGGAGCGTACGACCTGTCCCTCAAGGCCACATACCGCTCGCCGGGCGGTGTGCGCGCCCAGAGCGTGCTGCCGCTGACCACGCACGTGGTGGTCGCACCACCGGCCGGTGCGTCGTCACTCGGCGATCTGCCGTGGCTGTCCACGACGAGCGGGTGGGGGCCCGTCGAGCGCAACACCAGCAACGGGGAGAGCGACGCGGGCGACGGGCATCCGATCACCATCGGCGGCGTCGTCTATCAGAAGGGGCTCGGCGTGCACGCGGACAGTGCCGTCGAGTACTACACGGGCGGCTCGTGCGAACGCGTCAGCGCGAGTGTGGGCGTCGACGACGAGAAGGGCACGAAGGGCACCGTGACGTTCGAGATCTGGGCCGACGGCAAGGAGGTGGCATCCACCGGCACCCTCACCAACGCGGACGCGGCCGAGCCGCTGTCGGCCGACGTGAGCGGGGCACAGGCGGTACGCCTCGTGGTGACCGACGCAGGCGACGGCGTGGACTCCGACCATGCGGACTGGGGGGACGCGACGCTGTCCTGCTGACGCGTCAGGGGGTGGCGTCGGGGCAGAGCTTCCTGCCCCGACGCCACCCCTTCGAACTCAGGTGACGCGTCAGAGTGTCGACACGTCCCGGTCGCGCGTGAGCGCCGCCGCTGCCGCGCCGACGAGGCCCGCGTCCGTGCCCATGCGGGCCGGGGCCACCGTGAGGCGCTGCACGAACGACAGCGTCGCGTAATCGCGCAGCGAGCGGCGCAGGGGCGCGAAGAGGACCTCTCCCGCCTTCGCCACTCCCCCGCCGATCACCGCGATGTCGATCTCCACGAGCGTGGCCGTCGCGGCGATGCCCGCCGCGAGCGCCTGGGCGGCACGTTCGAAGGAGGCGATGGCCACCTCGTCGCCCTCGCGCGCGGCCGCGGCCACCGCCGCGGCCGACACGTCGCCGTCCGCGCCGGGGCGCCAGCCGCCGGCCAGCGCGCGGCGCGCGATGTTCGGCCCGCTCGCGATCCGCTCGACGCAGCCGCGCGCCCCGCACGGGCACGGGTCCCCGTCCAGATCCACGCTGATGTGGCCGATGTGGCCCGCGTTGCCCGTGGGCCCCGGGTGCAGCTTGCCGCCGAGGATCAGGCCGCCGCCGACGCCGGTGGAGACGACCATGCACAGCGCGTTGTCATGGCCTTGCGCAGCGCCCTGCCAGTGCTCGGCTGCCGTCATCGCGACGCCGTCCCCGACCAGTTCGACCGGCAGGCCCCCGGTGACCGCGCGGACCCGGTCCACGAGCGGGAAGTCGCGCCAGCCGGGCACGTTGACCGGGCTCACCGTGCCAGTGGTGGCGTCCACGGGACCCGCGCTCCCGATGCCCACGGCCCGCGCCCGCACCCACAGCGGCGCGGCGGTCAGCTCGCGCAGCACGTCCTCGACGGCCCGCATCACCGTGTCCCCGTCCTCCTTGGCCGGAGTCGGCCGCTGCGCGCGCAGCAGGATGCGGCCGCGGTCGTCCACCAGGGCCCCGGCGATCTTGGTGCCGCCGATGTCGAGCGCGGCGACGAGGTCGGTCTGCATCAGTGTGAGGTCCCCTGGTGAAATGGCAGGTCGGAGAATGCGATGGATAGTCTCTCCCGCATCTGACAACGTTGTCCAGGGCCTATGCTCGACGCCACATCCCCATACAGCATCATGAACCCCCTGGAACCGCAGCGACGACAGGACAGGACAGCCCACCGTGGACCGCACCGCCCGCCGCCCCGACAGCCGTTACGGCAACCGCCCGACCATGAAGGACGTCGCGGCGCGCGCCGGAGTGGGCCTCAAGACGGTGTCCCGCGTCGTGAACGGCGAACCGGGGGTCACCCCCGACACCGAACGCCGCGTCCAGGAGGCCATCGAGGCCCTGGGCTTCCGCCGCAACGACAGCGCGCGCGTCCTGCGCAAGGGCAGGACCGCGAGCATCGGCCTGGTGCTCGAGGATCTGGCCGACCCCTTCTACGGGCCGCTGAGCCGCGCCGTCGAGGAGGTCGCCCGCGCACATGGCGCGCTGCTCATCAACGGGTCGAGCGCCGAGGACCCGGAGCGCGAGCAGGAGCTCGTCCTCGCGCTCTGCGCCCGCCGGGTGGACGGGCTCGTGGTGATCCCGGCCGGCGACGACCACCGTTACCTGGAGCCCGAGATCGCCGCCGGTGTCGCGACCGTGTTCGTCGACCGTCCCGCCGGGAAGATCGACGCGGACGTGGTCCTGTCCGACAGCTTCGGGGGCGCGCGCGACGGCGTCGCGCATCTGATCGCGCACGGCCACCGCCGTATCGGCTTCATCGGTGACCAGCCGCGCATCCACACCGCCGCCGAGCGTCTGCGCGGCTACCGGACCGCGATGGAGGACGCCGGGATAGCCGTCGAGGACGCGTGGATGTCGCTCGGCGTGACCGATCCGGAGCGGGTGCGGCGCGCCGCGGAGGAGATGCTCGCGGGCCCCGATCCGGTCACGGCGATCTTCGCGGGCAACAACCGTGTGACGGTGACCGTCGTACGGGTCCTGTCCGAGGTGGACCGCCCCGTGGCGCTGGTCGGCTTCGACGACATCGAGCTGGGCGATCTGCTGCGCCCCGGCGTGACGGTCGTCGCGCAGGACGCCGCGCAACTGGGCCGCACGGCCGCCGAGCGGCTGTTCCGGCAGCTCGACGGGGTGTCGCTGGTGCCGGAGCGGATCGAGCTGCCGACCCGGCTGATCACCCGCGGCTCGGGTGAACTCCCCCCGGCCGACTGACAGTTGAGCCATCAAACGGCTCGGCGGACGGTCAGCAGACGGGGAGCCCGGGGAGCGGCGCGTTGTTGTCGCCGCCCTTGAGGTAGACATCGCTGACGAAGACGTTCGTGTTGCCGCTGTCGTCGTCCGTCTTCGCCCACCAGACGTTCGTCCACTTCCCGTACGTCTCACGGCGGCCCAGGTTCTGCTGGCAGTAAAAGTAGTTGGTGCCCGCGTTCAGGACGCCCGCGCGGTCCCCGGACGAGGTGTACGAGTCGGACGTGCGCCACACCGTGCAGTTGTACTTGCCTCCGCCGGCGGAGTGGCAGGCCGGAGCGGGTGTCGGGCTCGCCGCGCCGCCGCCTCCTCCCGTGGTGCCGCTCTTCGTGGGGCGGGGCACGGCCGGGGTGGAGGCGGAGGGCGCGGGCCGGGTGGCGGACGGCTTCGGGTCCGGCCTGTCCGACGCCTTGCCGTCGTCCGGCTCCCGCGACTTCTGGTGGCCCTGGCCCGGGGGCTTCCCCGTGCCGTCCAGGGCGCCCCGGCTGCGGTCGGCTTCCGGCGTGCCCGTGGTCGCCGCACCCGATGAGGCGGCCCGGTCCCCCTTGTCGCCGGACCCGTTGAGCGCGGCCACCGTCGCACCGGCCGCCCCGAGCACGGCGATCACGGCCGCCACGGCGAGCAGGACGCGCGTGCGGCCGGGCTTGCGCGGCTCGTCAGGCGGCGGGGCGATCGCAGGGGTAGGCGGCGGGGTGTTCACAGGGGTGGGCGGTGGGGCGTTCACCGGGGTCGGCGCCGGCCCGAAGCCGGGCGGCGGCACGGACGGCACGTTGCGCACCGTCGTCTCCCGGGGGCGCGGATCGGGCTGCCGGAGTGCGGCCGTGGCAACATCCGCCGGCGCCGCGGCGACCGCTTCGAGAAGCTCCCGGGCCCGATCGGCATCCGGCCACGTCAGCGGGTCCTTGGCCATCAGCTGCTGGAGTACGGGGGTGAGGCGGCCCTCCCGCCGGGGTTCGGGCAGCGGCTCGACGACGATCGCGTTGAGCGTCGACCACGTGGACGTACGCCGGAAGGGCGAAGCTCCTTCGACGGCCGCGTAGAGCGTGGCGCCGAGGGCCCATATGTCGGACGCGGGGCCGGGGTCCTGGCCCTGGGCTCGCTCGGGGGACAAGTAGTCCAGGGAGCCGACCAGTTCGCCGCTGCGGGTGAGCGAAGCGATGGGGGTCCCCCCGGCCGAAGGCTGGGGGGAGGGTCGCGGAGCCGTCCCCGGGGTCGTCCATCGCCGCGATGCCGAAGTCCGTGAGGACGACGCGGCCCGAGCGGTCGAGGAGGATGTTGCCCGGCTTCACGTCCCGGTGCAGGACTCCGGCGCGGTGGGCGGCCGCGAGGGCGTCCATGACCTTGGCGCCGATCGCGGCGGCCTCGCGCGGATCGAGCGGGCCCCGGTCACGCAGCACGTCGTCGAGCGACGGACCGTCGACGAGCTCCATGACGATGAGGGGCCGGCCGTCGACCTCGGTGACGTCGTGCACGGCGATGACTCCGGGGTGGCGCACGCGGGCGGCGGCACGGGCCTCGCGCTGCATCCGTACGCCCAGGTCGGCCAGTTCGGACCCGGCGGCGTCCGAATAGGTGCGCAGTTCCTTGAGGGCGACCTCGCGGCCGAGCACCTCGTCGACCGCGCGCCACACGACGCCCATGCCGCCACGGCCGAGCTGTTCCCCCACCCGGTACCGCCCGGCGAGGAAGCGGCCGCCTCCGCCCGTCTCTTCCTGATCCCCCGAAGACACCGCTGCCCCGTCCCTGTGACGCCTGTTCCAGTGGCGTCCAGACTACGGGGCAGCGGTGACAGTGCCGGATGCGCGTTGTCGGACCGGGACGGTCAGCGCTCCTGCGCGGTCAGGTCGCCGCGGCGCGGGCCCGCGAAGCCCTGGAGGCGGGCCAGGGTGAGGCCGGTGATCCGGGTGACCTCGCCCGTGTCGAGGGCGCCGCAGTCCAGGCCGCGCAGCAGATACCCGGCGAGCGCCTTGGCGGTGGCGGGCTCGTCCGCCACGTCGCCGCCCTCGTGGTGACCGGCGTAGGCGGCCAGGCGCGCGGCGGCCGACTCGAAGCCCTCGCGGTAGAAGGCGAAGACCGCGGCGTAGCGGGTCGGGATGTGGCCCGGGTGCATGTCCCAGCCCTGGTAGTAGGCGCGGGCCAGGGCGCGGCGGGTGAGGCCGTAGTGCAGGCGCCAGGCGTCGTGGACCTTCGCGGTCGTACCGACGGGCAGGACGTTGGTGGAACCGTCCGAGACGCGGACGCCGGTGCCGGCGGCGGCCACCTGCATGACGGCCTTCGCGTAGTCGGCGGCCGGGTGGTCGCTGGCCTGGTAGGCGGCGCTGACGCCGAGGCAGGCGCTGTAGTCGAAGGTGCCGTAGTGCAGTCCGGTCGCGCGGCCCTCCGCGGCGTCGATCATGCGGGCGACGGCTGCGGTGCCGTCGGCGGCAAGGATGGACTGGCTGGTCTCGATCTGGATCTCGAAGCCGATGCGCCCCGCCTCAAGACCGTGGGCCTTCTCGAACGCCTCCAGGAGCCGGACCATGGCGGTGACCTGCTCCGGGTACGTCACCTTGGGGAGCGTGAGCACGAGCCCGTCGGGAAGGCCGCCCGCCTCCATGAGGCCCGACAGGAAGATGTCGAGGGTGCGGATGCCACGGTCGCGTACCGGGGCCTCCATGCACTTCATGCGGATGCCCATGTACGGGGCGGCGGTGCCGTTCTTGTACGCCTCGGCGACGAGACGGGCGGCGCGGGCGGCGTCCTGGTCCTCGTCGGCGCCCTTGTAGCCGTCCTCGAAGTCGATGCGCAGGTCCTCGACCGGCTCGCGCTCCAACTTGGCGCGTACGCGCGAGTGGACGGCCTCGGCGAGGTCGTCGCTCAGACCGAGGACGGCGGCGAAGGAGGCGGCGTCCGGGGCGTGTTCGTCCAGCATCGCCAGGGCCTTGTCGCCCCACGTACGGATGCTGTCGGCGTCGAACTGCTCGCCCGGGATGTACACGGTGTGGACGGGCTGCCGGGTGCCGGGGTCTCCGGGGTAGCGGCGCTCCAGCTCCGCGTCCACCGGGGCGAGGGAAGCGCTGATGCCCTCGCTGACCGCTCCGGCGAGGCTCGTTGCCACCTTCTCTTGCTGACCCATTCCTGCACCCTCCACACTCTCGACGTTCCAGAGTTTCCGCTTCACGGAATCAAGAATCCGTATAGCGAAGTTATCTGCGCTCGCCACCTGCGTCAATGGTCCCCCGAACGCGAACGGGGCCGCGCGGTGAAGATCACCACGCGGCCCCGTTACCGTTACCGGCCCGGAGAAGCTCAGCCCTTGCGGGTGTTGATTTCCTGGGTGAGCTGGGGGACGACGTCGAAGAGGTCGCCGACGACGCCGTAGTCGACGAGGTCGAAGATCGGGGCCTCGGCGTCCTTGTTGACCGCGACGATGGTCTTCGAGGTCTGCATGCCGGCCCGGTGCTGGATCGCGCCGGAGATACCGTTGGCGATGTACAGCTGCGGGGACACGCTCTTGCCGGTCTGGCCGACCTGGTTGGAGTGCGGGTACCAGCCCGCGTCGACGGCGGCGCGGGAGGCGCCGACGGCCGCGCCGAGGGAGTCGGCGAGGGCCTCGATGACCGTAAAGTTCTCGGCGCCGTTGACGCCACGGCCGCCGGAGACCACGATCGCGGCCTCGGTCAGGTCGGGGCGGCCGGTGGACTCGCGCGGGGTGCGGGCGGTGACCTTGGTGCCGGTCGCCTTGTCGGAGAACGAGACGGCGAGCGGCTCGACGGTGCCGGCGGCCGCGGCGGGCTCGACGGGGGCGCTGTTGGGCTTGACGGTGATGACCGGGGTGCCCTTGGCCACGCGGGACTTGGTGGTGAAGGAGGCGGCGAACGCGGACTGCGTCGCGACCGGACCGGAGTCGCCGGCCTCGATGTCGGTGGCGTCGGTGATGATGCCGGAACCGATGCGCACCGCGAGACGCGCGGCGATCTCCTTGCCCTCCGCGGAGGACGGCACCAGGACAGCGGCCGGGGCGACGGTGTTGTAGGCGGCCTGCAGTGCATCCACCTTCGGCACGACCAGGTAGTCGGCGTACTCGGACGCCTCGTGCGTCAGGACACGCGTCGCGCCGTGCTCGGCGAGGGTGGCGGCGGTGTCGGCGGCGCCGGCACCGATCGCCAGGGCGACGGGCTCACCGAGGCGACGGGCCAGGGTCAGCAGCTCAAGGGTGGGCTTGCGGACGGCACCGTCCACGTGATCGACGTAGACCAGAACTTCAGCCATGGGACTTCTTCTCTCCTGCGTGCGAAAGATGAGGGCAGAGGGGTGATTCAGGCAGGCGGGGTTTAGATGAACTTCTGGCCCGCGAGGAACTCGGCGAGCTGCTTGCCGCCCTCGCCCTCGTCCTTGACGATCGTGCCCGCGCTGCGCGCCGGACGCTCAGCCGCCGCGTCCACGACCGTGAACGCACCCGCCAGACCCACCTCGTCGGCCTCCACGTCCAGATCCGAGAGGTCCCAGGACTCGACCGGCTTCTTCTTCGCCGCCATGATCCCCTTGAACGAGGGGTAACGCGCCTCGCCCGACTGGTCGGTCACCGACACCACCGCCGGCAGCGAAGCCTCCACCTGCTCCGAGGCCGTGTCACCGTCACGACGGCCCCTGACCACACCGCCCTCGACCGACACCTCGGAGAGCAGCGTCACCTGCGGCACACCCAGCCGCTCCGCGAGCAGCGCCGGGACCACACCCGCCGTGCCGTCCGTCGACGCCATACCGGAGACCACCAGATCGAAACCGGCCTTCTCGATCGCCTTCGCCAACACCAGCGACGTGCCCACGATGTCCGTGCCGTGCAGATCGTCGTCCTCGACATGGACCGCCTTGTCCGCGCCCATCGACAACGCCTTGCGCAACGCGTCCTTCGCGTCCTCCGGACCCACCGTCAACACGGTGACCTCCGCATCGTCCGCCCCGTCCGCGATCTGCAACGCCTGCTCGACCGCGTACTCATCCAGCTCCGACAGCAGCCCGTCCACATCATCACGGTCCACCGTCAGGTCATCAGCGAAATGCCGGTCCCCCGTCGCGTCCGGCACATACTTCACGGTGACAACGATCCTCAAGCTCACGCCGGCTCTCCTACTGCAATCGTCTTTACTGGGCGGCCTTGCTCCCTGCAGGCAGCATAGGCGTCCGAAGCGGACTCTCCCGGTCGGGGCGGCCCGCGCCCCGAACGAAATATTACTCGTCAGTACACCCAGGATTTGCCCGCTAAGCAAGCGCTTTGAACTGTGATCCTAGTCGCGCAGACCGTTGAAGCGGCCCTGGTGGTAGACGAGCGGCCGGCCGGTCCCCGCGGGGTCCCCGACGACGGCCTCGGCGAGCACAATGCGGTGGTCTCCGGCGGGCACGCGCGCGATCACCCGGCACACCAACCAGGCCAGGACACCGTCGAGTACGGGCACGCCCTCCGGGCCCTCGTACCAGCGCGTGGGCTCCCCGAAGCGGTCGGCGCCGCTCTTCGCGAACGTGGCGGCCAGATCCTGCTGGTGCTCGCCGAGTATGTGCACGCCGATGTGTTCGGCCTCGGAGACGACGGGCCAACTGGAGGCGCCCAGGCCGATGCCGAACGAGATGACGGGAGGTTCGGCCGACACCGACGTCAGGGAGGTGGCGGTGAAGCCCACGGGGGCGGCGCCCCGGGCGGTGATCACCGCGACTCCGGCCGCGTGCTGCCGGAAGACCGAGCGCAGCAGGTCGGGCGATGCGGTTGTGGCGGTGCGGAGATCGGGCGTGGCCGTCATGGAGTTGTCCTTCTGCCGGAGGGGTGCGAGCGGGATCCGTGGCTGCTCAGGAGCCGGGACAGCGCGCACTCGCGCAGCGGGCGAGGTCCACATGGACACGCTCGAAGAGAAGGAGTTCCGTGGGCATACAGTCAGGCTGACGATAGGTGGTGCGTGCAGTCAAGTGCGTCCCGCCATCTGGGAGAAGCGTCACCACGAAGTCACCACCCGTCAGACCGCCTCCCCGAGCGCAGCGATGACGTCGGCCTTGCGTGGCTGGCCGGAGGCGCGGCGCACGATATGTCCGGCCGCGTCGAGGACGAGCACGGTGGGCGTCTTGAGGACGCCGAGTTCCCGTACGAGGTCGAGGCGGTCCTCGGCGTCGATCTCCACGTGGGCCACGCCGGGAACCATTTCGGCCACTTCGCCGAGCACGCGCCGGGTGGCCCGGCACGGGGCGCAGAAGGCGCTGGAGAACTGCACGAGCGTGGCCCGCTCCCCCAGTTCCTCGCCCAACTGCGCCGCCCCGAGAGCCGCTTCGCCCTGCCGCACCTTCATCCTCCCGCTCCGCCGCCGTTGCATCAGCCCGAAGGCACTCGCCGCGGCGAGCACGGCCACACACACCACAAGTCCGGTCATCGTTCCAGTGCAGCATTCACGAGACCGCAAAGATTCCCCGGGTCCGCTCGGCGCACCGTTGCGGAATGCTGGGTTCATGGACATCGATGTGAGAGGGCCGCGGTTCGGCGCCGCGGTCACGACGGTTGTACTGGCCCTGGTGCTCGTCACGGGCAGCGCCTGGCTCCTGGCGTGGCAGACGCTGTGTTTCGCGCTCGGCGCGGCGGGCGGGGTGGGGCGTTCTCCCTACGCGTGGCTGTTCCGTACGGCGGTGCGGCCGCGGCTCGGGCCGCCCACGGAGTTCGAGGCTCCGCAGCCGCCGCGGTTCGCGCAGCTCGTCGGGCTCGTCTTCGCGTTGGCGGGTCTGGTGGGTCTGGTGTGGGGGCCGGGCTGGCTGGGGCTCGGGGCGACGGCCTGCGCACTGGCGGCGGCGTTCCTCAACTCGGTGTTCGGCTACTGCCTGGGGTGCGAGATGTACCTGCTCCTGCGGCGTGGCGCGGCACGATTTGGCTGATCAACGGGTTGCGCGGACCGCGTGGGAGTGACGAGGATCTCGCGCCCTGCCGGAACCAGGACTGGCTACTCAGCCGTTGATGGGGCACGATCTGCGCAAGCCACAAAACCTACGGCTGCGTAACTTCCCGCCGGGAGCCCCCTCCCCAGGCAGAGATGAAGGGTCCTCCCCCTCCATGGCAGAGCTCGTCTACCGTCCGGTCATCGGCGCGGCCCGCACGATGTTCAAGGCGCTCGATCTGAAGATCGACGTCAAGGGTGCGGAGAACATCCCGCGCTCCGGCGGCGCGGTCCTGGTCAGCAACCACATCAGCTACCTGGACTTCATCTTCGACGGTCTCGCTGCGCTGCCGCAGAAGCGCCTGGTGCGCTTCATGGCGAAGGAGTCGGTCTTCCGGCACAAGATCTCCGGTCCGCTGATGCGCAGCATGAAGCACATCCCCGTGGACCGGAAGCAGGGCGAGGACGCGTATGCGCACGCCCTCGACTCGCTGCGCTCCGGTCAGGTCATCGGGGTGTTCCCCGAGGCAACGATCTCGCAGTCGTTCACGCTGAAGAGCTTCAAGTCGGGCGCCGCGCGCCTGGCCCAGGAGGCCGGTGTGCCGCTGATCCCCATGGCGCTGTGGGGTACCCAGCGCCTGTGGACGAAGGGCCACCCGAAGAACTTCAGGCGTCAGCACATCCCGATCACGATCCGGGTCGGCGAGCCGATGGAGGCCCCGCGCGACCAGTTCGCCGGTGCGATCACGCGGCGGCTGCGCGAGCGTGTGCAGGAGCTCCTCGAAGCGGCGCAGCGCGCATACCCCGTACGCCCCAAGGGTCCGGACGACACCTGGTGGATGCCCGCGCACCTCGGCGGCACCGCGCCCACCGCGGCAGAGGTGAAGGCCGCCGAGGCGAGCTGAATCGGTACTGCAGACGTGCCGCGGGCCCGCCGCGGTGCGTCTACTCCGGCGCGTGGACGGTGATCCGCGCGCCGGGGCTGAACTTCTCCAGGAGTTCGGCGAGTTCGGTGCCGGCCGCCGTCACGTCGCAGTGCGGCCCCATCGCCTCCAGCAGGAAGAGCGCGTTGACCGATTCCCCGGTGAGGCGCGTGCGCGTGCCCTGGCGCCAGTTCCAGCGGCGGCAGGTCACGCCGTCGTCGTCGCACCAGACGACCTCGCCCGCGTCGGGGTGTTCCACGACGTCCGCTCCCCCGGCCACGGTGGCGAAGCCCTCTTCGCCGGTGGCCCTGACCAGGCGCATCCCTCCCTTGATGTGGTCCAGGTCCTCCCCGCCGACCGGGATCAGATGGGCCACACTGATCGCGTTGTAGACGTCGACCAGGGTGTTGATCCGCGGCAGTCCGCCGTCCGCGAGGGCTCTCTTGGCCAGTGCCTCCGCGGAGTTGCGGGTGCGGGAGGGCTTGGCGCCGAAGGCCGTGTAGGCGGCGCGCCAGGCCACCATGTGCGGGTCCTCGTGCGGGGCGCGTCCGTCGAGGCGTGCGGCGAGGCGGCGTGCGGCGTCGTCGAGAAGGGCCGAAGTCCCTTCCCCGCTCGGGCTGTTGACCAGCCCGTACGCCTCGATGGCGACGTGCCGGAACTCGGGTGCGAGGGTCCGTACCTCGTCGGACACGGTGAGGTGGAGGGTCATCGTCCGCCTTGCTGTTCGGGGTGCGCTTGCTGTTTCAGAGTGCGTCAGGGAGGTGTTCCCACAGGTACGGCCGGTCGGGGGCGTCTCGCAGGGCGCGCAGAACGGCCGGGTCCGGTACATCAAAGAGTACCGGATAGTCCACCTCATTGGACTCCGCGTCCGCGACGAAGGCCAGCCGCTCGCCGTCGAGGGAGAACTGGGCGTCGACCCCGGGCTTGTTCCCGCGGCAGTCCTGCCGGTGCCAGGCCCCGTGGAAGCGCACGGCGACCATGCCGTGCAGCACGTGCCCGGTCCCGGCGTCGTGCGTCAGCCGCTGGTAGCAGAGCGCGGCGGGGATGTCCTCGGCACGCAGGAGCGCGGCCAGCGCGTGGGACTTGGCGTGACAGATGCCCGTGCCCTGCTCCAGGACGTCCGAGGCGCGCCAGGTGACGCGGAGGTCCCCGCTGTCGGCGGAGTGCGGAATGGTGTCGCGCACGAACTCGTAGGCGACCTGCGCGTATGAATATGAGTCGGAGGCCTGGGCGGCGAGGCGCTCGGCAGTCTTCCGTACCAGCGGGTGGTGATGGTCGATGACCTCATCGGCCGCCAAGTAGGCAGACAGGTCAGGGTTTTTCTGGATCAGCTGCATGGACCGGGAGCATAGAAATGCGACCGACCGCGCGTCAATAGCTTTACGGTCGATCGCATATCTATGCAGCGACCCGAGAGGGTCAGGTGAGTCTGGAGGGGCCGCCTAGCGGGCCATTTCCTCCTTGAGGGCGGCGACGAAACCGTCGACGTCCTCCTCGCGGGTGTCGAAGGCGCACATCCAGCGGACGTCGCCGGCCGCCTCGTCCCAGAAGTAGAACCGGAAGCGCTTCTGGAGACGCTCGCTGACGTCGTGCGGCAGCCGCGCGAAGACGGCGTTGGCCTGCACCGGATAGAGGATCTCGACGCCGTGCACGGCGCGGACCCCCTCGGCGAGGCGCTGGGCCATCTCGTTGGCGTGCCGCGCGTTGCGCAGCCACAGGTCCTTGGCGAGCAGGGCCTCCAACTGCACCGACACGAAGCGCATCTTGGAGGCGAGCTGCATCGACAGCTTGCGCAGATGCTTCATGTGGCTGACGGCGTCCTGGTTGAGGACGACGACGGCCTCGCCGAACAGGGCGCCGTTCTTCGTGCCGCCCAGCGACAGGATGTCGACGCCGACCGCGTTCGTGAACGTGCGCATCGGCACGTCGAGGGAGGCGGCCGCATTGGCTATGCGGGAGCCGTCGAGGTGCACCTTCATGCCGCGCTCGTGGGCGTGGTCGCAGATCGCGCGGATCTCGTCGGGGGTGTAGAGCGTGCCCAGTTCGGTGTTCTGCGTGATCGAGACGACCTGCGGCATCGCGCGGTGCTCGTCGTCCCAGCCGAAGGCCTGCCGGTCGATGAGCTCGGGCGTGAGCTTGCCGTCCGGGGTCGGCACGGTGAGCAGCTTGAGGCCGCCCATGCGCTCCGGGGCCCCGCCCTCGTCCACGTTGATGTGCGCGGACTCGGCGCAGATCACCGCGCCCCAGCGGTCGGTGACCGCCTGGAGCGCGACGACGTTGGCACCGGTGCCGTTGAAGACCGGGAACGCCTCGGCCGTGGGTCCGAAGTGGGCGCGGATGATCTGCTGGAGGTTCGCCGTGTAGTCGTCCTCGCCGTACGCGATCTGGTGACCGCCGTTGGCGAGGGCGAGGGCCGCGAGGATCTCCGGGTGCGCGCCCGCGTAGTTGTCGCTCGCGAAGCCGCGGACGTCCGGGTCGTGATGCCTGCGGGCGTCGGTCTTCGGAGGATTCACGGCTTCTCTGTCAGCCACAGACGGGTCCCGTTCAATTCCTTGGCGGGCCGGTCCCAGACGCCGGCGATGGCCTCGGCCAGGTCCGTGACGTCCGTGAAGCCCGCGAACTTCGCGTTGGGTCGCTCGGCGCGCATCGCGTCGTGCACCAGCGCCTTCACCACCAGGATCGCAGCCGCCTGCTGCGGGCCCGCGTCACCCCCCGCCTTGCGGAAGGCGTCGCCGAGGGCGAGCGTCCAGGCCTCGGCGGCGGCCTTCGAGGCCGCGTACGCCGCGTTGCCCGCGGTCGGCTTGCTGGCGCCCGCGGCGCTGATCAGCAGGAAGCGTCCGCGGTCGCTGCGCAGCAGGGCGTCGTAGAACGCGAGGGAGGTGTGCTGGACCGTGCGGATCAGGAGCTTCTCGAGCAGCGCCCAGTCGGCGAGGTCGGTCTCGGCGAAGGAGGCACTGCCGCGCCAGCCGCCGACGAGGTGGACCACGCCGTCGACGCGCCCGAAGTCCTTCTCCACGTGGTCCGCCCACTCGCGGGTCGCGTGCAGGTCGAGCAGGTCGACCGTGTCCCCGATGACGGTGGCGCCGCCGTGCGCGTAGCGCGCCGCGTCCACGGCCTCCGCCAGGCGTGCGGGGTCCGCGTCCGCCCCGACGACCGTCGCGCCCGCCTCGGCGAGGCGCTGCAGCGTCGCGCGGCCCGCGGGTCCCCCCGCGCCCGCGACCGCGATGACCGCTCCGTCCAGCGTGCCGTTCCCGTTTCCTTCGGCCATGGCCGTCGCCTCCTCGTCGCGAACGCTCACGCGGCGGCCTGCTCGGCGCCCGCAGCGGTGATCCCCTTGGTGGAGGCGATCACGTTCTTCAGCTTCTTGGACAGTGCCTCATAGAACATGCTCAGCGGAAACTCGTCCGGAAGCACGTCGTCGACGAGCTTGCGCGGCGGCAGGCTCAGGTCGAGGGCTTCGGGGCCCTTGGCCCAGCGGGAGCCGGGGTGCGGGGCGAGGTACTGGGACACCAGGTCGTACGCGGCGAACCAGTGCACCAGCTTCGGGCGGTCGATACCGTCGCGGTACAGCTTCTCGATCTCGGCGCACAGCTGGTTGGTGACCTGCGGGGCGCGCTCCCAGTCGATCTGGAGCTTGTTGTCGGTCCAGCGCACCACGTCGTGCTTGTGCAGGTACGCGAAGAGGAGCTGGCCGCCGAGTCCGTCGTAGTTGCGCACGCGCTCGCCGGTGACCGGGAAGCGGAACATGCGGTCGAAGAGGACGGCGTACTGCACGTCGCGGCCCTGCGGGAAGCCGTCGGCCTCCAGCTTCACGGCCTCCTTGAAGGCGGTGAGGTCGCAGCGCAGCTCTTCGAGGCCGTACATCCAGAACGGCTGGCGCTGCTTGATCATGAACGGGTCGAACGGCAGGTCGCCGTGGCTGTGGGTGCGGTCGTGCACCATGTCCCACAGCACGAAGGCCTGCTGGCAGCGGTCCTGGTCGGAGACCATCTCGCGGATGTCCTCGGGCAGTTCGAGCCCGAGGATGCCGACGGAGGCCTCGGTGACGGCGCGGAAGCGGGCCGCCTCGCGGTCGCAGAAGATGCCGCCCCAGGAGAAGCGCTCGGGAGCCTCGCGCACGGCGATGGTCTCCGGGAAGAGCACGGCCGAGTTGGTGTCGTAGCCGGCGGTGAAGTCCTCGAACGTGATCCCGCAGAACAGCGGGTTGTCGTAGCGCGTCGCCTCCAGCTCGGCGAGCCACTCGGGCCACACCATGCGCAGGACTACGGCCTCCAGATTGCGGTCCGGGTTGCCGTTCTGCGTGTACATCGGGAAGACGACCAGGTGCTGCAGTCCGTCCTCGCGGTGCGCGGCGGGCTGGAAGGCCAGCAGCGAGTCGAGGAAGTCGGGGACCTGGAAGCCCTCCTCCGCCCAGCGGCGCAGGTCGGCGACGAGCGCCGAGTGGTACGCGGCGTCGTGCGGGAGCAGCGGGGAGAGCTGCTCGACGGCGGATATCGCGCGGTCGAGCGTCAGCTCGGCGACGGCCTTGGACGGGGCGCCGTCGGCGGCGAAGTCGATGGAGCCGTCCTTCTGCTGCCAGGGCCGGATCTCCTCCACGGCGGCCTTGAGCACGGGCCACGCCGGGTGTTCGACCACCCTGCTTTCGGGGCTTCCCCCGACCTTCTCCGGAGGAACCTTCCCCTCCACGCCCGACTGCACAAGAATTTCCGTCATTACCCATCCTCCACGGGAGAACCTCGCGTACAGACACCGTAAACGGGCGAGGTTCTCCACCACAAGGGGAGCCGGGAGGAAGTTATCCTGCGTGACCCCCTTGTTCACCGTCGTTTTTCCTGCCCGACACGGTTGAAACGATGGCCTTCGCCACATCCGCCACGGCAGTACGGGCGTCGCCGAGCAGCTCGGGGAAGCCGAAGAAGCCGTGGAACATCCCCGGGAAGTGGCTCTCGGTGACCTCCACACCCACCTCGCGCAGGGCCGTCGCGTACGCGAGCCCCTCGTCGCACAGCGGATCGCAGCCCGCGGTCACGATGTGGGCGGGCGGCAGCGAGGCGAGGTCGGCGAGAAGCGGCGAGACGTGCGGGTGGGACCGGTCGCCGTCCGGGCCGAGGTACTGCTCGGCGAACCAGCGGCAGTGCGCGGCGGTCAGGAAGTAGCGGTCGGCGTTCCGCGCGAACGACTCCGTCGACTGGTGGGCGTCGGTGGCCGGATAGACGAGGGCCTGGAGCGCGATGCGCGGGCCGCCCCGGTCCCGGGCCAGAAGGCAGATGACGGCCGCGAGGTTGCCGCCCGCACTGTCGCCCGCGACGACGAGGGCGTCCGCGTCGCCGCCCAGCGCGGCGTGATGGTCGGCCGCCCAGCACAGCGCCGCGTACGCGTCGTCGACGGCGGCCGGGAACGGCGACTCGGGGGCCAGCCGGTAGTCGACGGAGACGACCACGGCCCCCGCCTCGCGGCACAGCCCGCGGGCGGTGGAGTCGTGGCTGTCCAGGCCGCAGATCGCCCACCCTCCTCCGTGGAGGAAGACGACTGTGGGGCGCGGGCCGGGCGCGTCGTCGGGGTCCGGGCGGTAGATGCGTACGGGGATCCGGGGCGCTCCGGCCGGGCCGGGGATGTCTCGGTCCTCGACCGAGCCGACGACCGGCGGGGGAAGCGGCGACGCGGGCGCCGCGGCCAGTATGCGGCGGGCCTCGGCGGCGTCGGTGACGGCGCCGCCGAGGTCGGGGAAGAACGCGGTCATCGCGTCGACCAGGGCGCGGACGTCGGGTGCGAGGCGGTCCTCGGGCGCGGGGCATTCCTCGGATGCGAGGCGGTCCTCGGGCGCGGGGCTCATGCGGACACCGCCTGCTGCTCCTGGGCGCGGAAGTGCGGGATGACCTTCTCGCCCCACTGCCGCAGCGTCTCCAGACAGGCCTCCTGGGGAACGGTCCCCATCTGGACGAGGCACATGATCTCGTCGGCGCCCGCGTCGCGCAGGCGCTCGACATAGGCGATGGCGTCGTCGGCGGTGCCGTAGGCGTGGTCGGCGTTGAAGGTGGCCGTGGCGGTGGGGCGTACCGGGATCCGGTGTTCGTGGAGGCGGGCCACGACCTGTTCGGCGGCCCTGCGCATGTCGGCCGCCTCGTCGGCGCCCTCCACCACCGCCTCATCGGGGACGCCCGCGCCGCCGTACCAGTGCCCGATGGACTGCGCGAAGAACCGCTGCCCGCGGATGCCGATGTTCCGCGCCGCCTCCTGGTCGTCCAGGACGATGGTCGGACACAGGACGGAGAAGTGGTCGTTGACGACGCCGGACACGAAGCGGTCGGGAGTTCGGGCGGCGATGGCGTCGTCGTAGGCGCGGCGCATGCCGGCGATGGACTCGGGGCCCGCGAAGCCCATCACCAGGGCGCCGATGCCGAGTTCGGCGGCCTGGGTGAGCGTCTCGGTGCGGCTGCACGCGAGGAAGAGGGGCGGGTGGGGCGTCTGTTTCGGGCGGGGCAGGACGGGGTGCGGGTCGATGTCGAGGAGCTCCCCGTGGTGTTCGAGCTCGTCCTTCTCCCAGGCCTTCCCGATGATCCGCAGCGCCTCCTCGACCTCCTGGGTCGTGCGGTCCTTGTCGACACCGCACAGGGAGGTCTCCTGCTTGGTGCCGCCCCGGCCGGCCCCGAGGTCGAGGCGGCCCCCGGAGAGCAGGTCGAGCATGGCGGCCCGCTCGGCGACCCGCACCGGATGGTTGAAGTTGAAGGGCATGCAGACGACGCCGTGCCCGATCCGGATGGTGCTGGTGCGGGCGGCGACCCAGGTCAGGAAGATCTCCGGGGCCGACATGTGCGCGTACCACTTGAGGGAGTGGTGCTCGACGGCCCAGATCCGGTCGAAGCCCATCTCCTCGGCGAGGACCGCCTGTTCCACGCAGTCATGGATGACCTGGTGTTCGTGTTCGACGGTGGGATCGGCGAGCTGCGCCTCGAAGATGACGGAGAATTTCACGTTGCCTCCAGGGAGTTGAGCCACACGCACTATTCCGGTTAGGTATATGACTAACCGTCAGGTGCTGCGGCGGCAAGACCGGGGACGAGATTCGGCGACAAGGCACGTGCCGGGGTCTTGCGGTGACCGGCTCCCGGTCACTTCAATGCGGCGCATGGCTGACGACCTACCACCGACCGCCTGGGCCGTCCTCGGGCTGCTGTCGTTCCCCGGGGAACGGACCGGATACGAGCTGAAGAAGTGGGCCGACGCCTCCCTGCGGTTCTTCTACTGGTCGCCCGCCATCAGCCAGATCTACGCCGAACTGCGCCGCCTCGAATCACTGGGCTACGTCACGTCGCTGCACTCCGGGGCCGAGGAACCACGGGCCAAGCGGACGTACGCGATCACCGAGGAGGGGCGCGGGGCGCTCGCGGTGTGGGCCGGGGGCGGGCAGGGCCTCGGCGCGCCCGTGCTCAAGCACCCCGTACTCCTGCGCGTCTGGCTCGGGCATCTCGCCGCGCCGGAGCACTTGCGGGGCCTCGTGACGGAACACGTGGCCCGCACGAAGGGCGAGCTGAAGGAGGTCAGGGACGCGCTCGGGCGGACCGACGGGGTCGAGGCGTGGGCCCATCCGCAGATCGCGCTGCGCTGGAGCGAACGGCGGCTCGCGGCCGAAGTCGAACTGGCCGAGGCCATGCTGGACGACCTGGACGCGGTGCCCGGTCAACCTCCGGGGAACTCGCCCACCCACGGGTGATGCTTCCCGCGGCAGGCTGCCGAGGGCGGTAGGACGGACCGGTCCCCGTCCTTCCCCTGTCCCTCAGCCCCTCTGGAGCCCCGACCGTGAGCATCCGTGCCGTCCTGGTCGCCGCCGTCATCACTGGACTGGTCCTAGGAATCACCGCAACCAGAGCGGACCACTCCACTCCCTCGCGTCGGACCGGTCCCATCGTGGAGACGGGCCGTTAGGCTTCGGCCGTGCCGCGCGGGCGAGCCCGTCCGTGACCTCGCGCGGACGCCGAGCCGCCGTCGACGGAAGCGAGACGATCTTGAACTTCCTCACCATCGGGCATCGCGGAGTCATGGGTGTCGAACCCGAGAACACCCTCCGTTCCTTCGTCGCCGCGCAGGACGCGGGCCTCGACCTCATCGAACTCGATCTGCATCTGAGCAAGGACGGCGCCCTCGTCGTCATGCACGACGCCGACGTCGACCGCACGACGGACGGCCGGGGGCCCATCGCCGACAAGACCCTCGCCGAGCTGCGCGCCCTGGACGCGGGGCGCGGCGAGCGGGTGCCGGTCTTCGAGGAGGTGCTCGACGCCGTCTCCAAGCCGCTCCAGGCCGAGATCAAGGACGTCGCCGCGGCGCGCGCCCTCGCCGACGTCATGCTGCGCCGGGATCTGGTGAGCCGCGTCGAGGTGATCTCGTTCCACGACGCGGCCATCGCCGAGATCTCCCGGCTGGTGCCGGGCGTCCGTACGGCGCTGGTGGCCAGCCGCTACGGCACCGACGTGGTGGAGCGCGCCACCGCCGTCGGCGCCACGTCCCTCGTCCTCAACATCCGGCGCCTGACGCAGGAGATCGTCGAGCGGGCCCGCAAGGCGGACCTGCGGATCATCGGCTGGGTCGTCAACACGCAGGACGATCTGCGCCTGGTGCGGGCACTCGGCCTGGACGGCGCGACGACCGACTACCCGGAGATCAAACGGACCGGCCGCTTCACGGCCTGAGCCGGACGAGCGGCCCGGGTCATGCCCGGGACCCGAGCCGGCCGAGCGGCCCGCGTCAGCCGAAGGGTCTGCGTCAGCCGAGGGAGCCGACGGGGCTGCGTCAGCCGAGGGGCTTGACCAGCAGCTCGAACTGGAGGTCGTCCCGCTGCGGGATGCCGAAACGCTCGTCGCCGTACGGGAAGGGAGTCATCTCTCCCGTACGGCGGTAGCCCCGGCGCTCGTACCAGGCGATGAGGTCCTCGCGTACGGAGATCACCGTCATGTGCATCTCGCGCACGCCCCACGCCTCGCGGGCGGTGCGCTCCGCCTCCGCGATGATCACCTTGCCGAGCCCCCCGCCCTGGAGGGCCGGGCTCACGGCGAACATGCCGAAGTAGGCGTGCTCCCCGCGGTGCTCCAACTGACAGCAGGCGACGACCGCCCCGTCACGCTCGACGATGAGCAGTCGGCTGTCCGGCGACTTGATGACGTCGACGACGCCCTGCGGGTCGGTGCGTTGCCCCTCCAGGATGTCCGCCTCCGTGGTCCAGCCGGTGCGGCTGGAGTCCCCGCGGTACGCCGACTCGATCAGCGCGACGAGCACGTCGACATCGGCGTCGGTGGCGTCCCGGAAGGTGAGGTCGCCGGTCGTGGGGCGGGGAGCGATGGACATGGGACGGTCTCCGATCTCGTGCGCGGCTGTCGGCGCGGGCGCCGTCGAGCCTAACGCCGAGCCTCTACGCTGCGTTGGCATGGTTCACGTACTGAGCAGCAGGACGCTTCTTCGCCCCACCGATCCGGAGCGGTCGCGGGCCTTTTACGGTGAGGCGCTCGGTCTTGCCGTGTACCGGGAGTTCGGGACGGGGCCCGAGCGCGGGACCGTCTACTTCCTCGGGGGCGGCTTCCTGGAGGTGTCCGGCCGCTCGGAGGCACCGCCGTCGCCCGGGCTCCAGCTGTGGCTCCAGGTCGCGGACGCGGCGGCCGCGCACGAGGAGCTGACGGCGCGCGGCGTCGAGGTGCTCCGGCCGCCGGTCAGGGAGCCGTGGGGGCTGATCGAGATGTGGATCTCGGACCCGGACGGCGTGCACATCGTGATCACCGAAGTACCCGAGGACCATCCGTTGCGCTACCGGCCTTGAAGGAGCGGGTTCCGGGGTACGCGAGCGGAAGAACCCGTTCGGCGTGCGCGGCACCTGCGCGCGGCAGAGTATGGGCGGGACGGCCGGAGACGGCCCCTTCGCGTCCGGATGAGCCCGACCCTGGAGAGACATCACATGGCAGCTCCTCGGATCCTGATCGTCGGCGGCGGATTCGCCGGCATGGAGTGCGCGCACAAGCTGGAGAAGATCCTCAAGCCGGGCGAGGCGCAGCTGAGGCTGGTCAGTCCGTTCGACCATCAGCTGTACCTGCCGCTGCTCCCCCAAGTCGCCTCGGGCGTGCTCACTCCGCAGTCGGTGGCCGTTCCGCTGCGCCGCATGCTGCGGCACACCGGCATCGTGCCGGGCGGCGCGGTGGGCGTGGACCCCGAGGCGAAGGCCGTCGTCGTACGGAAGATCAACGGCGAGACGGTGGTGGAGCGCTACGACTACCTGGTCCTGACGCCGGGCAGCGTCACGCGGCAGTTCGACATCCCGGGTGTGGACCAGTACGCGGTCGGCGTGAAGACGCTGGCGGAGGCGGCCTGGATCCGCGACCACGTCATCTCGCAGCTCGACCTGGCCGCGGCCAGCACCGACCCCGCCGAGCGGGAGTCGCGGCTGCAGTTCGTGGTGGTGGGCGGCGGGTACGCCGGCACGGAGACGGCCGCCTATCTGCAGCGCCTGACCACCGCCGCCGCCAAGCGTCTTCGAGGGCTCGATCCGGCGCAGATCAAGTGGCATCTCGTCGACATCGCGCCCAAGTTGATGCCCGAACTCGGCGACCGGCTCGGCGAGAAGGCCCTGTCGATCGTGGAGCGGCGCGGGCTGCATGTGTCGCTCGGGGTGTCCGTGGCGAAGGTGACCGAGGACACGGTGACGCTCACGGACGGCCGGGTGCTGCCGTGCCGCACGCTGATCTGGACGGCGGGTGTCGCGCCGAGTCCGCTGATCGCGACGCTCGATGCGGAGACGAACCGGGGCCGGATCGTGGTGGAGCCGGATCTGACGGTGCCGGGGCTCGACGGTGTGTTCGCGCTCGGTGACGCGGCCGCCGTGCCGGACCTCGAGAAGGGCGCCGACGCGATCTGCCCGCCGACCGCGCAGCACGCCATGCGGCAGGGCTGGGCCGCCGCGAAGAACGTGGCCGCCGCGCTGCACGGCCTGCCGCTGACGCCGTACCGGCACAAGGACCTGGGGCTCGTGGTGGACCTGGGCGGCATTCAGGCTGTGTCCAAGCCGTTGGGCGTGCAGCTGACCGGGCTGCCCGCCCAGGTCGTCGCCCGGGCCTACCACTTGGGTGCGCTGCGCACCGGGACGGCCCGGTTCCGTACGGCGGCGAACTGGGGGCTCAACGCGGTCGCCGGTGACGACTTCGTGCGTACGGGGTTCCAGTCGGAGCGGCCCGCGACGATGAAGGACTTCGAGAAGACGGACGCGTATCTGACGCCGGAGGAAGTGCGCGCGATGGTGACGGCGCATGTCGAGGGCTGGTGACAGGGCCAGTGACGTGGACTATCTCCCGGTCGGGTCCTGAGTGGCGGCCGGCGCGGGCGGTCGCAGGGTGATTGTCCGCGCCGTGTGCTTCTCCACCTGCTCGCGGCTGTAGAGGAGCGGGAAGGAGCCGTCGGCGGCCCAGGTGGCGAACAGGTCGCTGTAGTGCTCGCTGTCCGGATTCCCTGACTGGCCGGGCGAGTTCATCGCAACCGAGTCGTCCCAGGAGCCGACGTCGACGACCAGGCGGAAGGTGGCGCCCGTCGTCTGGCGGAAGTCGGGTCCGTACGGGGCGACGCCCACCGTGTCGCCGCTGCCCCCGCGCGGAGCGGGACCGACGGATGCCCAGGGCGGCTGCGGTCCGTCGTGGAGCGCGGTCAACGGGTGGAACACGCGGGCGTGGTGGAGCGCGCCCCAGGTCCATGCGGCCGGGTCGGGGCCGAGGAGAGCGGAGAGTTCGCAAACCGCGGCCGCCAGGGTGGCGAGCAGCGTGCCGGGGTCGAGGGCCGTCTGCGCCCCGGTGAGCAGGTCCAGGTCGACGCGGGGGTCAGAGGTGGGGTCGTCGGGCGGCAGGATCCGGGCGAGGGCCGCCGCGCGTTCGGCCTCGGGGGCGAGGCCGTGCAGGGCCCGGTCGAAGACGGCGGGGCGCAGATGGCGGCGGTACCACATCTCGAAGAGCGCCGCGGCTGCTGATCCCACGGCCATGTCGGCGTCCCAGTCGCGCAGTAGTCCGATGGCCTCCGCGACCCGCGCGTCGTCGCTGGTCAGATCGGCGAGCAGCGGCACGATGCGGCGCGCGGGCAGGCTGACGGTGTCGGTCTGGAGGCGTACGCAGTCCTCGACGGTCCAGTCCGCGCGCGCGTCGAGCTCCTCGGCGATGCGGCGGTGGCGGGTGGGGGCGTACCAGTCGTAGGTGACCGTGTCGCGGTCGTTCGGGTAGCCGGACGGCAGGTTCATCTGGTTGGCGGTGGCGAACCAGCCCTGGTCCGGGTCCCGTTCGGCGGGCAGCGCGTCGGCGTCGACGAAGCCGTCCCATTCGAAGCGGCCGTCGCCGGGCACGGGCAGGGTGCCGTCCCAGTTCGGGCGGACCGGGACGCGGCCCGCGGGGCGCCAGCCGACGGTGCCGTCGGGCGCGGCGTACACCTGGTTCTCGCCGGGCGCGCCCCAGCGGCGCAGGGCGGCGAGGAACGCGTCGGGGCCTTCGGCTCGCATGTAGCCGGTGCTGCCGAGGTAGGGCGCCATGCCGGGGCCGAGCCACGCGGCGCGCACGGCGAACGCGGCGCCCCGCGTGGGGTGTTCGTGGGTGACGGGGCCGTGCCGGGTGAACCACAGCTCGGCCTCGACCGGTTCCCCGTCCTTGACCGGGATGGTCTCGGTGACGCGGGTCATGGGTTCCCAGCGGCCTCGGTAGCGGTAGGCGCGGGGATTGCCGGGCTCGGTCTCGTAGACGTACAGGTCCTCCTGGTCGATCGGGAAGATCGTGAAGCCGAACGCGATGTTCCCGTTGTGGCCGATGGAGAGGCCGGGCAGGGCGGGCTCGCCCGCGCCGATGACGTCGATGCCGGGTGCGGTCAGGTGCGCGATGTAGCGCAGGGCGGGCAGGGTGACCGCGCGGTGCGGGTCGTTGGCGAGGATGGGGCGGCCGGTGGCGGTCCGGGACGGCGCGAGCACCCAGTTGTTGGAGCCGTCGATGCCCTGGAGGGCGGCGGCGTCCGGCCAGGGCGGGACGGTCGCGAGGTCGTACACGCGCAGCACGTCGTCCGGGATGACGCTCAGGTCGAGGCCTTCGGGGATGGTGAGGTGGTGCGGGGCGGGTTCGCGGCGGCGGCGCAGGTCCTCCACGCCGGTGCCGTGGTCGCGCAGGGTGAGGGCGCGGGCGACCTCGTCGTGGAGGTTGTACTGGAGCCCGTGGCTGCGGATCCGGGCGACGTCCGAGGTCTCCCAGTACGCCGGCTCGTATCCCAATGCGGCGAATTCCGGGGGGAGTTGGGCGGGGTCGCGGCGGCACAGGGACACGTAGGCGTTGATGCCGTTCACGAACGCCGTGGTGATCTGTTCGGTGTCCTCGCCGTACGCGCTCCACTCCTCGGCCATGCCGCCGCGGTAGAGGAACAGGCGGGCGGCGCGGTCGTGTTCGACATACTGCCCGCCGAACACCTCGGACAGCAGGCCGAGTCCGCGGCGGCGCCACAGGTCGAGCTGGAAGAGGCGGTCGCGGGCCGCGTTGAAGCCCTGCGCCAGGAACAGGTCGTCCTGGGATTCCGCATAGAGGTGGGGGACGCCCCACCGGTCGACGAGGATCTCGACGGGTTCGGCGAGTCCGGGGACTTCGAAGTCCGTGACTGTTCGTGTGTTCACCGGTATGTCACCGCCATCATCATCGGAGTCCTTTCGTGGCCGGGGACGCCGAGCCGGCCGGGGCCGTGGCGGTCCGCCCATGGGCGGGGATCCGCGGGGCCGCCGGTGTGCCGGGTGAGAGCCGGGTGACCGCGAACGTCACCACGAGGTTCGCGGCCAGCGCGATGATGCCGCCGTTGACCCCGTGCCACGGGTCGTTGTCGGTGGCCCACAGCGCCGTCATCACGGCGAGTCCGGTGAGCATGCCGGAGATCCCGGCGCGTGCCGTCATCCGCCGCCAGAACAGGGAGAGCAGCACGACGGGCACGAGCTGGGCCAGGCCCTCGTACGACAGGACGGACAGCTGGACGAGCGTGTTGGGGTAGAAGAGGCTGCCGCCGAGCGCGACCAGGCCGGCGAGGACGCAGACCGCCTGCGAGAGGCGCTTGGTGCGCAGGTCGTGGTCGTGGGTGACGTCCGGCCGGGGGTGGCGCGGGTCAGAGCCGTTGCCGCCGCCGAGGACGGTCTTGCCCCACAGGGTGCCGATGGACAGCATGAAGACGCTCATCGGCACGATCGCCGACAGGGCGCCCGCGACGCCGATGACCGCCACGACGGGCGACGGCAGCGAGTCGGTGACCAGGCTGAACAGGGCGAGGTCGGGGTTGCCGAGGGTCGGCAGCACGAACAGCGCCGTGGCGCCGACCATCATCGGCACGAACAGGAGCAGCTGGTACCAGGGCAGCAGCAGGGCGTTGCGCCGCAGCGCGTTGGGGCTCTTCGCACTGAGGTAACCGGCCACGGTGGTCGGGAAGATGGTGATGGTGACGGCATTCAGGACGACGGTGCTCAGGAACCACGCGGCGTTGCGCCCGCCGGACGCGTGCCCGGGGAACGTGAGCCACTCGGGCTTCTCGGTGACCATGCGCTGCATGAAGTCGGAGAATCCGCCGAGGTAGTGCATGGGGATGTAGACCGCGAGGAAGACGACCGCGAGGATCACCAGGACGTCCTTGAGCGCGCTCACCCAGGCGGAGCCGCGCAGCCCCGACACGAGGATGAACACCTCGGCGACGACGAACGAGATCACTGCGGCGACGTGCAGGTCGACGCTCCCGTACGTCATCGCGTTGACGACGACGCCCATGCCCTGGATCTGCACCTGGATGTACGGCACGAGGAAAACGGTCCCGACGACGGCGACGAGGATCCCCAACGGCCGTGAACGGAAACGGAATTCGGCGATGTCGGCGATCGAGATGAGGCTGTGCCGGGAGGCGTACGTCCACAGGGCGGGGCCGACGATGTAGGCGACGGCGAAGCCGACGGTGAGGTAGGCGACGAGGTAGAGGATCGGCGCGCCGAAGGAGTACGACCAGCCGGCGGTCCCCAGGAACGAGAAGCTGGTGTACGTCTCGCCGGCCATCAGGAGCCAGATGAACATGACGCCGAGGCCGCGGCTGGACACGGACCACTCGGCGAGGCCCTTGGACCGGCCGCGCGCGCTGAGCACGCCGATCAGGATGGTGGCGACCATGGCCAGGCCGAACACGGTCGTCGCGACGGCTGCGGAGCCGCTCATCGGGTGCCTCCCTCGTCGGCGGGGACGGGTTCGACGGCGCCGGTGCGGTACGCCGGGTCGAAGCGGGCGACGAGCCAGATGGCGACGGGGCTGATGACCGTGGCCGCGATGACCCAGGCCAGCAGGAACGGGACGCCCAGGATGCGGGGTTCGATGCGGTTGGCGACGAAGGGCGCGGAGCCGTAGAGGACGACGGGCACGAGCAGCATCCAGAGGGAGCGGCGGGCCTGGCCGCCGAGGGTGGGGAGTCCTTCGAGGGGGTCGGCCTCGCTCGGGTCCGGCTCCGGGGAGCGGCCGGCGGCTTCGCCTGTGGGGGACATGAAGTTCCTTGGGGAGGGGGGAAGGGCGGCGGGTTGTTCAGAGCGCGGGGTCGTAGCGGCCGTCGACCGCGGTCCAGCCGCCGTCGACGGTCAGGACGCTGCCGGTGACGTACGTCGAAGCGTCGGAGACCAAGTAGGCGACGGCACCGGCGAGTTCGTCGGCACGGGCCCAGCGCTTGAGCGCGGAGGCCTGGGCGTAGGCGTCGTACCAGGCGGGGTCCGCGGCGATCTGGTCGGTGAGCGGGGTACGGACGACGCCGGGGGCGACGGCGTTGAACCGCACGCCGCGCGGGCCCCATTCGGCGGCGGCGGTGCGCAGGAACTGGATGAGGCCGGCCTTCGACGCGGCGTACACGCTCTGCCCCGGCTCCACCTGGAAGGCCCGCATGGAGGCGAAGCCGACGATGCTGCCGCGACCGCGCTCCGCCATGCCGGGGGCGAACGCCTGGACGAGGCTGACGTAGGCCCGCAGGTTCAGGGCGATGACGCGGTCGAACTCGTCGAGCGTGTAGTCGGCGATGCGTTTGCGGACGTTGGCGCCGACGGTGACGACGAGCGCGTCGAGGGGGCCCCACGCGTCGGCGGCGGCGCGGACCGCCTCGGGGTCGAGGACATCGAGGGCGTACGCGCAGGCGGTACCGGACCGGTCCGTGTCCGCGCCGGCCAGGGCGACGGTCTGCTCGGCGCCCTTCTCGTCCCGGTCGGCGACCACGACGTCGGCGCCCTGGGCGACGAGTGCGCGGACGGCCTCACGGCCGATGCCGCCCGCGCCGCCGACGACAGCGATCCGGCGGCCGTCGAGCCGGAACAGGTTGGCGTAGTCCATGAAGTGGTGCTGCCTTTCTCTCTGTTGAGGTGATCGGTCAGGGGCGGATGACGGCCATCCGCGTGACCGTCAGCTCCTCGATGGCGAACCGTGGCCCTTCGCGTCCGGTGCCGGAGTCCTTGACGCCGCCGTAGGGGGCGATGTCGCTGCGGTAGCCGGGGACTTCGTTGAT
The DNA here is from genome assembly GCF_045040855.1 of Streptomyces sp. NBC_00009. Lineage (NCBI taxonomy): Bacteria > Bacillati > Actinomycetota > Actinomycetes > Kitasatosporales > Streptomycetaceae > Streptomyces > Streptomyces sp. NBC_00009. Next base: position 7,191,156 of record NZ_CP108312.1, on the reverse strand, counting down.
GACGACGCCGCCGACGTCGAGCGCGTCGACCGCGCGGAACGCGGCGCCGAGGTCGCGGGTGTAGACCGCCGCGTGCAACCCGTACCGGCCGGCGTTGACCAGGTCGTACGCCGCGTCGAGGTCGGGGACCGCGCGCAGGCACACGACGGGCCCGAACACCTCCTCGTCCCAGGCGGGTTCGCCGTCGGGGACGTCCGCGAGCAGGGTCGGCGCGAGGCACCTCGTATCCGTGCGGCCGCCGCCCGCGACGACCCGGGCACCGGCCGCCCTGGCCCGCCCGATCCAGTCGAGGACGCGCTCGGTGGCGGCTTCGTCGATGAGGGCGGAGACGCGGGTTCCGGTGTCGCGCGGGTCGCCGACCACGACGTCGGGCAGCCGTTCTGCGATCTTCTTCTCCAGGGCGCCGGCGATCTCCTCGACGGCGATGACCCGCTGGACGGAGATGCACGCCTGCCCGGACGCGTAGTAGCCGCCGCGGGCCACGGCGTCGGCGGCCGCGTCGAGGTCGGCGTCCGCCGCGACGACGAGCGCCGCGTTGGAGCCGAGTTCGAGGACGACCTTGCGGGGCGCCGCGTCGCGCGCGATGAGATGGCCGACCGTGGCGGAGCCGGTGAAGGACACCGCCGCGACGTCGGGGTGCGTGGTGAGGGTGCGGCCCACCTCGGTGTCCCCGGTGACGAGCTGGACGGCCCCGGGCGGCGCCTGTGCCGCGGCGAGGCGCTCGCGGACGAGGTGGGTGAGCCAGAGGGTGGCGAGCGGGGTCGCCGGTGCGGGCTTCACGATCACGGGGCAGCCCGCGGCAAGGGCCGGGGCGATCTTGTGGGAGGCGAGGAGTACGGGGTAGTTGAAGCCGGCGATGCCGACGACGACCCCGACGGGCCTGCGCGTCCAGAACCCGAACATGCCGTCGCCGGAGGCCTGGAGGTCCAGCGGGACGGTCTCGCCGTGCAGGTGGGCGACCTCGTCGGCGGCGGCGCGCCAGGTCGCGGCGGCGCGCTGCATCTCGATGTCGCAGTCGACGCGCGGCTTCCCGGTCTCCAGGACGAGCAGCTCCGCCATCCGCGACGAGACGCGTTCCAGGTCGGCCGCGACACCCGCGAGGACGTCCCGCCGCACCCGCGCCGACAGGGCAGCGACCTCCTTGCGGATCCCGGCAGCGTGCTCGACGGCGCGCCGCGCGAGATCCACGTCACCGACGGGCGCCGAGGCGAACTCGCTCCCGTCGTAGGGGAAGACGACAGGCTGGTGCGAAGGTGCGGGCAGCCAGGCGTCCCCGACCGCCAGGCCCGCGGGCAGTTCTCGCGGATACGTCATCGTGCCGCTCCCTCGTCCGTACGGGCGTTGAGGAAGGCCTGTGCGGCGGCCGCGTACACGCGGGTGTACTCGGCGATCTCGCGGACCTCGACGTACTCGTCGGCCTGGTGGGCGATCCATTTGCCGCCGGGGCCGTACACGACGGTGGCGAGGCCTGCGTCGCGGGTCAGGATCGTGCCGTCGGTCGTGCCGGGCACGGCTCCGAACGGCGGTGCCTCGCCGTGTACTTGGCGGTGTGCGTCGACCAGCGCCGTGACCACGGGGTGGTCCTCGGGGATCTCGATGGCGGGCCGGTCGTCGACGACGGTGACGTCGACGGCCACTCCGACCCCGGCGGCCGCCCGGTCCGCGAACTCCCTTACACGGTCGATGAGTTCGGCGTGGTCCGTGCCGGGGATCGTGCGTACGTCGATGCCGACGACGCCGTGCGCGGGGATGACGTTGAGCTGGTCGGGGTCGCCGCCGAGGAGCACGGTCGGGGTGACGGTGACGCGGCCCGCGTGCGGGTGCTCGCCGTAGCGCTCCTCGGCCCACTCCTGTACCGCGGCGAGCGCCTCGACGATGCGGGCGCCGGCGACGATCGGGCTTCGGCCCTCCTGCGGCATGGCGCCGTGGGCCATCACTCCGTGCAGGTCGAGACGGAGGCGGATCCCGCCGCGCGCCGAGGTGCACACCTCGTAGCCCTCGGGTTCGCAGACGATGACGCCGTCCACCTCGCGGGCGAGCGGTGACGCGGCGAAGGCCTTCGCGCCGAGCATCAGCCCCTCCTCGTCGCAGAGCACGCCGACGACGATCCGGCCGGGGAAGGGGCCGGCCAGCTGAAGGGCACGGACGCCGTAGATCATGGCGGCGACACCGGACTTCATGTCCGCCGAGCCGCGGCCCCAGAGCTTTCCGTCGCGGATCTCGGCGCCGTACGGATCGACGGTCCAGTCGTCCGTGTCGCCCTCGGTGACAACGTCGATGTGCCCCTCGAACATCAGCGTGGGGCCGTCCCCGCCGCCGCCCTCGACCACCGCGACGGTGTTGGGCCGCCCGGGGACGACCTCCACCACCTCGTACTTCCAGCCGAACTCCGTGAAGAGCCGCTGGACGAGTTCGGCTGCGGGGCGCTCCACCTCGGTGGCTCCCGCGGCGTTGACGGTGCGCAGCCGGACGAGTTCCTGGGTGAGGGCGACCGCCGCCTCGGCGTCGGTCTCGGGGACGGACAGGGCTGTTGAGCGGGAACGCATGGAACCTCCAAGTCGGTCGGCCGCGAGGCCAGTCGACTGGTCAGACCAGTTGATTTCCCGTACTCTGCCCCCACGTTCACGCCCGGGTCAATGGTCGGATCATGGATTCACTCCGGCGCAACCGGCCGACACGGAGAGGCACATGGCGCCCGACGACGATCTCTTCCAGCCGGTGAAGCCGGTCCGCGCCTACCAGCGGGTGGCCCAGCAGATCGAGGAGCGCATCCTCAGCGGCGACCTGCCGCCCGGCTCCCGGCTCCCGGCGGAGCGCGAACTCGTCGTGCGCTTCGACGTGGGCCGCTCCACGGTCCGCGAGGCCCTGCGCGTGCTCCAGACTGCGGGCCTGATCCGCTCACGCCCCGGCGACCCGCTCGGCGCCGAGGTCCTCGGCGTCTCCCCCGACAACCTCAGCCAGGCACTGAGCCGCCTGACCCGTTCCCGTATCGCCTCCCTCGGCGAACTGGTGCAGTTCCGCATGGTGCTCGACGCGGAGAGCAACCGGCTCGCCGCACGCCTGCACACCGCCGACGACCTGGCCCGCATGCGGGAGCAGATCGACCGGATGGAGCGCCTCGGCGCGTCCTCGACGGGAAACCTGCACGCCTTCAGCGAGGCGGACGCCCTCTTCCACCGGGCCATCGCCGAGGCGAGCGGCAACTCCCTGCTCGGCCTGTGCGCCCGCGCCGTGCACGAGGCGGTGGTCGGGGTCATCGAGGAGAAGATCGCGGGCGCCACGGACGCCGCCGCCTGGATGGAACGCTCGATCGCCCACCACCGGCAGGTGCTCGACGCGATCAGCTCCGGTGACGCCCCGCGCGCCGCCCGGCTCGGCCGTGAGGCGCTGTACGAGTACTACGCCGACCATGTGGAGCCGGAGACACGGCGGTTGCTCGCGGCGGCCGTGGAGGATCCCTCGGAGTAGCGGCTGCCGCGTCCGGAACCAGTTGCCGGGCGGACGGCTGGGCCAACCCGGTCGGCGGCCACATCGAGCCCCGGGGTCAGGCGCGCGGACCACCCGGGCGCCCTTCGAGCTGACCGAGCAACTCGCCCAGCAGGACACTGAGTTGCCCCTGTCCGGCGTCACCGAGGCCGGACAGCACCGTTTTCTCGTACGCGAGCTGGTCGGGCAGCAGCGCGTCGACCAGCTCGCGGCCGGCGTCGGTCAGGCTGAGGTGGGAGACGCGCCGGTCGCGGGTGTCGCCGCGCCGGCCGACCAGACCGCGCTCCTGGAGCTGCTTGAGCCGCTTGGTGACGGCGGCGCCCGAGGAGAACGTCTCCCGCGCGAGGTCACCCGGGGTGAGTTCGTGACCTGTACGGCGCAGCGCGCCGAGCAGGTCGAACTCGGCGCGGGTCAGCCCGGCGCGGCGCAGCGGCGCGTCCTCGGCCTGCTGGAGGAGGGCGGCGCAGCGGTTGATCCGCCCGATGACCTCCATGGGCCCGGTGTCGATGTCGGGGCGGACCGCCTGCCACTGCCGCACCACCGCGGCGACGGTGTCGTCCGCCGCAGCCCTGCCGTTCCGTGTCGTCATGCTCGCGTGTTCTCCCGGGCGTCCGTGCCGCCCCTGTGCTCGTCGGTCTCCTGGACGGTCCGCCGCGTCCGGCGTCGTACCGTCGCCGCGAGCGTACGGTGTCCGGCCTGCTCGGCGGCGACCACACGCTCCTCGGGCAGGGCGCGCTGCCACCATTCGCCGGCCGCGGTGTCGTCGGCTGCGCGCAGTTCGACGAGGGCGGCGGCGAGCCTGCGGCGCCTGGTCTCCAGGTCGCCGGGCTCGGGACGCGGGGCGGCGAGGGTGCGCTCCGCGGCCTCGCGGGCGCGGTCGGTCGCTTCGAGGGCGAGCTCTATGTGGTCGGCGGCGCGCCGGTTGGTGACGATCACGGCGGCGACGATGCCGAGCAGCGCCCCGACGAGGGTGTCGACGACCCGGTCCGTGATGAGCTCGCCGGCCTCCTGTGTCCTGGCGAACTCGGTGATCAGCAGCGCCATGGGGGTCACGCAGACGCTGCCGAGCCAGTAGTTGCGGGAGATGAACGCCTCCGCGCCGAAGCTGAACAGCAGGCAGAACAGGACGACGAAGATCTGGCCGACGTGAGCGAGGGGCACCACGGCGGCGAAGACGAGCACTCCGGCGAGGTTGCCGGCGACGCGCTGCACGGTGCGGTTCCAGGTGAGGGTGACGTTGGCCTGGTAGAGCGAGGCGGCGGTGACCAGGGCCCAGTACGGGCGGCCGATGCCGAGGGCGAGTGACCCGTATCCGGCGAGGGCGCAGCCGACGGCGGTGCGCAGGGCGACCGGCAGGAGAGGCGAGCCGGGGGCGAGCCTGCGCCACAACGACGGCTTGCCGAAGGCGAGTTCGGCCTCGATGCCGAGGACTTCGTCGTCGACTCCACCGGCGTGGGCGTGGTTGACGCGCGGGACGGGGCCCGTGCCGCTCAGGCCGGCGGCCCAGTCGCGCAGGAGCGCCGGATCGGTGTCGGCGGGCGCGGCGAGGGCGACCTCGGCGCGCACGACGAGGCGCTCCAGGGCGCGGCGGGCGGCGCCGCGGCCGCCGGTGGCGAGGAGGGACTGCCAGGCGGCGTGGACGGCGGCGGCAGCACCGGCCCTGGCCCGCTCGCGCGCGCCGTCCTCGGCACTCACGTACGCGGCGGCGGCGTTCAGCGCGCGGGCGGTGGCGCGCCGCTCCGGGCCGTGCGGGCGCATGAGGGCGGGGGCCATGCCGACGAGCCAGGCCACGGCGCCCGCACCGGCGGTCAGGGCGAGGTGGCCGGGTATCTGCCCCAGGGTCTGCGGGGCGAAGAGGCTGGCGGAGCTGATGAAGGTGAGGATCAGGTGGCCGGGCGGTCCGATGCGGGTCGCGTCGCACAGGGTCTTCTGGGCCGCGGCGAGGAGCGCGCCGACCGCCACGAGCACGGCAGCCGACGAGGTGAGCGAGGCGGTGAGCAGGGCCACGGCGAGGCTCGCGAGCATGCCGAGGACGATCCAGGCGAGGGCACGGGCGCGCGCCGTGTACGGCAGGTTGTGGGCGTAGAGGGCGCACAGAGACCCGGCCATCGTGTACATCGCGAGGTCGAGGCGGCCGAGGGCGAGCAGCGTCAGGTTCGGCACCGCCGCGGACGCGACGACGCTCGTCGCGGGCTTGAACCAGATGTCGGACGGCTTGTTGAGGCGCAGCACCCCCGCGAGCGGGAGCCGCCGGACCAGCCTGGGTCTGGACGGGGACTGCGACGGTGACAGGGACGGGGACGGGGTCGAGGTTGGGGTTTCCGCGCTGCTCATACAGAGAAGTTTAGCAAGTGTTTTACCTGGAAACTTCCTCCCGGAGCTGCACCCGGTCACCGCACCCGCTCACCGACCGGCGGGCCGCGGGCCGCGCACCACCCGCGCACGGTCGCACTGCCGAACGCGCCCAGTGCTCCCCTGCGCTCGATTGCGCCCCGCCCCGCACGGGCATCTCGTCCCCGACGCGGTACGGCGTCCGACTGGGGGAGGTTCGCGTGCACGGACCGGGCTCGGCCGCCTGGCTGCTCGTCGCGCTGTGCGCGGCGACGGGGGCGTACTGCCTGCTGCGGATGCGCAGCGGAGTCGAGGAGCAGCGCCGCACGGCGGGCAGCGAGGCCCTCATGGGGTTCGGCATGGCGCTCATGGCGATACCCGCCGCGGTGATCACGCCGCCGCGCGCCGCCTGGGCGTTGTACGCGGTCGTGTTCGGGGCGGCGGCGCTGCGCGCGCTGTGGGCGTCCCGTTCGAGCGCGCACCACCTGCACCACCTGGTGGGCACGTTCGCCATGGCGTACATGGCGGTGGGGATGGCCGCGGCGCCGAGCGGGCACGCCGGCCACGAAGGGGCGGGCGCACCTCTGGTGACCGGACTGCTCCTGCTCTATTTCGCGGGGTACGTGCTGTGGTCGGGGGCGCGGCTGGTGCCGGTGGCGACGGCCGGGGGCGGCCCGCCGGCGTCCGGGTGGGGCGACCGCCCGGAGCTGGCGCGGGCCTGCCGCCTCTCGATGGGCATCGGGATGGTCGCGATGCTGCTGACCATGTAGACGCGCGGGCGGGGCCCTGGAGGTGCCGACGCGAGCCCGCACGGACAGGGGGCCGGGGAAACTGCTCCATTGCGGACAACTGCCCGCTCAAAACCGTGGCGTACGTCACTTGACGCGACAGCCCGTACCCTCGGGTAGCCCCGGCTCATAGGCTGAGGCCATGACGGTCCCCGTAGCACTGCTGCTGCTCGGCACCCTCGCCGCTGTCGTCGCCCCGCGCCTTCTCGCGCGGGCCGACTGGCCGGAGCGCGAGCCGGTGGTCGCCCTTTGGGTGTGGCAGTGCGTGGTGGCCGGTGTCCTCCTGTGCTGCGCGCTGTCGATGACGCTGAGCGCGGCCGCCGCCTGGCAGGCCGTCCGCGGCCATGTGTTCGCGTCCGCCCCGCACGCCGTCGTCGACGCGTACGCGCTGCGGGCGGCCGGCGGATGGGCGGCGACGCTGGCCGTGACGCTCGCGCTCGGCGGGCTGTGGACCGCGGCGATGCTCGCCCGGGAGATCTTCCGCTCGGGGGCCGGGCGCAGGCAGCGGCGCGCCGAACTCCTGGTGCGTTCCCCGCTGTTGCCGGGCGAGGAGCCGGGCAGCGACCGACTCGTCGTCCTCGAAGGCGAACGCCCCGACGCCTGGTGGCTGCCGGGCGCCGCGCCCCAACTGGTCATCACGACGGCCGCCCTGCGCCGCCTCAAGGGCCGCCAGCTGGACGCGGTCCTCGCGCACGAGATGGGTCACGCGCAGTGGCGGCACGACTGGTTGCTGCACTGCTCGGGGGCACTGGCCACGGGCTTCCCGCAGGTTCCGGTCTTCGCCGCGTTCCGCGACGAGATGCACCGGCTCGTCGAACTGGCCGCCGACGACATGGCGTCACGCCGCTTCGGGCGCCTGACCATCGCCCTCGCCCTGGTCGAACTCAACGAGGACCGCGGGGTGTTCGGCCCCTGCCCCACGCCGCAGGCCCATGTGCCACAGCGCGTGAACCGGTTGCTGACCCCGCCGCGGCGCCTCACCCCGGCCCGGCGTCTGCGCCTGACCGCGGCGGCCGCCCTCGTACCGGTGGTGCCGCTCCTGGTGACCTTCGTGCCGGGCCTGCGCGCGCTGGGCTGACCCGACGGCCGGAGCCGGACGCGTCCGCTCCGCCTGATGGCCGCCGGCGCCGTCCATGGGTGAGGATCTTCCCCATGCACCCGGCACCGGTCGACTCCCCGCCCCGCCCCCGGCATCCGCGGCGCGCACGCGCGACGGCGGTGCTCGCCGCCCTCAGCGCGCTGCTGCTGATCGCGGTGGCAACGCGCTGGGAACCACTGATGACGCTGGACGGCGAGCTGGCGCGCACCGCCCACCGCTGGGCCGTGGACGATCCCGGACTGACGCAGGTGAACCGGGTTCTGACGGACTGGTTCTGGGATCCGTGGACGATGCGCGCCCTGTGCGCCGTGGTCGTCGTCTGGCTTGTATGGAGACATGACGCCTGGTGGCTCGCGCTGTGGGTGGCCGCCACATGTGCGGTGGGCACACTGATCCAGCAGGGCCTCAAGGCGGCCGTCGGCCGTGACCGCCCGGTGTGGACGGACCCCGTGGACTCCGCTCACTACGCGGCCTTCCCCTCCGGGCACGCGATGACGGCGACGGTGGTGTGGGGGCTGATCCTCTGGCTGCTGGGCCGCTACGGCGCAGGCCGCGTCCTGTGGCGCACAGCGTGCACGCTCGCGGTGGTGTCGGTCGTCGGCGTCGGCCTCACGCGGCTGTGGCTCGGCGTGCACTGGCCCTCGGACGTACTCGGCGGCTGGCTGCTCGGGGCGCTGACGGTGACTGTGTCCGTGACGGCCTACGAGCGGCTCACCGCGAGCAGGTGACCCGTCAGGGCAAGACCGTCAGGGTGTGCCGTCACGACTGGACGTCACGACTGGACGTCACGACTGGACGTCACGACTGGGCCGTCACGACTGGGCTGTCACGACTGAGCCGTCACGACTCATAGCCCTCGACCTGGGACTCGGGCCTGGCCCTCGCCTCGTCGGGGTTCTCGCCGAACTCCGTCTTGGCCCGGCGCTGGCGCAGCAGGTCCCAGCACTGGTCGAGTTCGCGTTCGACGGCCGCAAGGCGCTCGTGCTCGGTCGCCCCGTCGATCTCGCCGGAGGCGAGCGACGCGCGGAGCCGCTTCTCGTCGTCGACCATCGCCGTGATCCGGGCCAGGATCTGCTCTTGGTCCATGTCGGTACGCCTCCTAGGGTCCGAACGGGAGGCCCGAGGTGGCCTGCCGTCACCCCTAGGGCCTTTCGTTTGGATCATGCCGGGCTCGCGGGGTCTGGCCTGATCCGAACGAAAGGCCCTAACCCACTGTAGGGAGGGTTCGCCCGGTGTGCGATCCGGCTCCGGTGGGCGCCCAGTACCGCAGCACCCCGTCGTCCTCGCCTGCTTCGTCCGCTACTCCACCGCAGGCCTCGATGACGCGCCGGGAGGCGGCGTTGTCCGTGTCGCAGGTGATCAGCGCCGGGTCGACGCCCAGTCGCGCGGCAAGCGGGAGCGCGGCGCGGAGCATCGCGGTGGCGTGTCCGCGGCCGCGGGCGCCGGGCCGTACGTCGTAGCCGATGTGCCCGTCGCGCAGCCAGGCCTCGGTGAGGCGGTGGCGGATCGCGAGGCGGCCGAGGTAGGCGTCCCCGTCGACGTACCAGAGGGTCGTGCACGCGACGTCGTACTGCAGGATGCTGCGCGGTCCGTGGGTGAGTCGCATGCGGGCGACGTATTGCGCGAAGACCGCCGGGTCCTGCCAGGTGTCTCCGTACGCGCGCAGGCTGAGCCCCGCGGTGGAGTCGTCGTCGGGTCCGCCGTGGCCCTCGGCGCGGGCCTCGTCCATGGCGGCGAGGAAGGAGGCGTGGACGCGGACGTCAGGAGCGATCAGCTGCGGCATCGGGCCAGTGTGCCCCTGGAGGAGTCCGCCGCGGCGGGAATTTCCGGCGCCGGCGGCCGGACCGGAATCCCCTACCGGGCGGGTGTCCGGACGGCGCCGACGCCGTCCGGACACCCGCCCGGTAGGGCCGGGCGTATCCGACGATCCCCCGCGTCGCCGGATACGCCCAGGAGGCCTGACAGAGGTTCCGCAAAGGGCCCTCTGTCAGGGATGCGCTGAGTATACTGGCTACGAGCCAGTCAACGCAGGAGTTACAGGATGTCCCCGCGCAGCGCATCGGTCAACGAGGAGTTGCGACGGCGATCCCGCGAGCGGCTTCTCCAGGCGACGGTCGAGCTCGTCGGGGAGCGCGGGTACGACGCGACGACACTCGGCGACATCGCGGACCGCGCCGGTTCGGCGCGGGGCCTGGTGTCGTACTACTTCCCCGGCAAGCGGCAGCTGCTCCAGTCCGCGGTGCACCGGCTGATGCACCGGACGCTGGAGGCGGCCCTGGAGCGCGAGCCGCACACCGAGGACGGGCCGGAGCGGCTGGCGCGGGCCGTCGACGCGATCCTTGGCCTGGCCGTCGACCACCCCGTCCTCATGCGGACGCACATGGCGGGGATCCTCCAGGCCGAGGGCTTCGTGCAGTGCCCCGAGCAGCAGCGGCTCGCCGAGCTGCTGCGCGACACCGTCCAGCGGAACGGCTCGCTCAGCGTCGAACGCGACTATCCGCTGCTGCGCTCCCAGCTGATGGGGGCGGTGTTCGCGGCGCTGGTCCCGGGGGCGCCGATGCCGCTGCCGACCCTTCGGGCGGAGCTGTTCGCCCGGTACGGGCTCGCGTGGGAGCTCGGAACCCCGCCGGACGCCCCGGCGCCCGGCGGGAGAAGCCCGGGGAGTGCCCCGGACCTCTCCCAGTACTTCGAGCCCGGAGGTCCCGGGTCCCGGTCGAACGGCTCTCAGTCGAAGTAGTCCGGCTGCGTCTGGACGTTCAGCTCGCCCGTGCGGACCCGCTCGGCCGGGTCGGTGCGCCGGTCGCTGAGCTTCAGGACGTCGAAGCCCTTGGCGATGTCGTTCGAGTAGATGTAGCCGTTGTAGTAGTACGCGGACCAGGAGCCGCCTACCCGCAGCGCGTCCGTGGTGAGCGGGCCGCGCTCGAAGTAGCCGATCTCCTTGGGCTTCGAGGAGTCGGTGAAGTCCCAGACCGAGACGCCGCCCTGGTACCAGGCCTGGACCATGATGTCCTTGCCCTTGACGGGGATCAGCGAGCCGTTGTGGGCCACGCAGTTCTCGGTGTCCGCCTGGTGGCGGGGGATCTTGAAGTAGTTCTTGAAGACCAGCTTGCGGTGGTCGCCCTTGCCGACGATGGCGTAGATGCCGTCGGCGCCGCGGTTCGGCCCGACGGCCTCGTTGCAGGTGGCCGCCCCGCCGCCGCCCAGCTCGTCCGTGAAGACGACCTTGTCGGCCTTCTGGTTGAACGTCGCCGAGTGCCAGAACGAGAAGTTGGTGTTGTCCTCGACCTGGTCGATGACCTTGGGGTTCTCGGGGTCCTTGATGGAGAACAGGATGCCGTCGCCCATGCAGGCGCCGGCAGCCAGGTCCTTCGAGGGCAGGACCGTGATGTCGTGGCAGCCGGTGGTCTTGGAGACGCCCGGGTTGGTGGGCCCGCCAGGGTTGCCGCCGCCGTCGGGTCCCTCACCGGGGAACAGGACGGGGAAGTTGACCATCGCGGCCTTCTCGGGTGCCTTGCGCGGCACCTTGATGACGGAGATCCCGTCGTGCGGTGGCTGGCAGTCCGGGAACGTCGCGCTCGGCGAGTACGAGGAGACGTACACGTAGACGTTCTTCTTCTCCGGGACCAGCGTGTGCGTGTGCGAGCCGCAGGCGGTCTCGACGGCTGCGACGTACTTCGGGTTCTTCTTGTCGCTGATGTCGAAGACCTTCATGCCCTCCCAGGAGGACTTCTCCGTGGCGGGCTGCGTGGTGCTGGCACAGGAGTTGTCGCTGCGCGACGAGTCGGTCGACAGGAAGAGCAGGTCACCGGAGACGGAGATGTCGTTCTGCGATCCGGGGCACAGGACCTGCGCGACCGTCTTGGGTGACTTCGGGTCGCTGATGTCGAAGATGCGGAAGCCGTCGTAGTTGCCCGCGAAGGCGTACGAGCCCTGGAACGCGAGGTCCGAGTTGGTGCCGGGCAGCACGTCCTTGGGGATGTTGGCGAGATGTTCGATGTTGTCGGAGTGGACGACCTCGTCCTGGGCGGGTATCGCGCCGCTCGCGATCGCCGCCCGGGTGTCGGCCGCCGCGCTCTTCGAGAGCCGCTCGGCCTTGGCCGGGGCGTCGCCCGGGTCGGGGGTCGCCGCCGCCGGACCGGCCATGAGCAGCGCGGCCAGCAGCCCGGCCGCGGTCGCGGCAACTCCCAGGCGTCTGCGGCGCGTGCGGGACTCGTTCAACAGGATCACTGCTGTCTCCCTCGTCGAGGACTTCCCCGCTTCCCCCGTTCATGCGGGAGCGGAGCACGGACCCCCACGAGTATCGTCTTCATCATGCACAGATCAACAGATGGCAACGTACTCGTCATGAAAGTTGTTCTGCCGTTGACGGTCGCGGTCGCCGCGCTCGTACTCGGCGGCTGTGACACGGCGCCGGACGGCGGGGGCGCTGACGCCAACTCCCGTGCGCAGCCCGGGCCTTCGGTGATCGCGCCGGGCAAGCCGGGCGAAGGCGCCGAGACGCTGTCGGCCGAGGACGCGCAGAAGCGCAAGCCGGACGACAGCCCCAACTCGGCCGACTTCAGCTACGCGCAGATGATGATCGCGCACCACACGCAGGCCCTCCAGATGACCGAACTCGCCCCGAAGCGGGCCGAGTCGGGCCAGGTCAAGCGCCTCGCGGAGCGCATCGCCGCGGCGCAGGGCCCGGAGGTCGGGGCCATGGAGGGCTGGCTCAACTCCCACGGCAGAGAACGCGAGAGCGGCGGGCACCACGGGCACGAGGCGATGCCGGGGATGGCGACCGAGGCACAGCTGAAGACGTTGCGCGCGGCGCACGGCGCGGCCTTCGACGAGCTCTTCCTGAAGCTGATGATCACGCATCACACCGGGGCGGTCACCATGGCGACGGACGTGCTGTCCGAGGGGAACAACGTCCAGATCGAGGAGATGGCGAACGACGTGATCGCGCAGCAGACGGCCGAGATCGGGCGCATGCGGAAGATGTCGTGACGCCCGGCGGGTGAGCTCCGTGCGCGTCACACCCTCCCGGCCCGGCCCCCTCGGTGTCATGCTGGAAGTCCGTCGGCCTGCGGAAGGAGTCCGCCGTGCTGCGCGTCGCCGTTGTGGGGTCGGGGCCGAGCGGGGTGTACACCGCGCAGAGCCTGGTCCAGCAGGAGCGGGTGCCGGACGTCCATGTGGACGTCCTGGACCGGCTTCCCTGCCCGTACGGCCTGGTGCGCTACGGCGTGGCACCGGACCACGAGAAGATCAAGTCGCTGCAGAACAATCTGCGCACGGTCCTGGAGCACGAGCGCGTCCGCTTCGTCGGCGGCGTCGAGATCGGCCCCGGCCTGCCGCCCGACCGGCTCCTGGAGATGTACCACGCGGTCGTGTACTGCGTGGGCGCCGCCACCGACCGCCATCTGGGCGTGCCGGGCGAGGAGCTGCCGGGCAGCTGGTCGGCGACCGACTTCGTCTCCTGGTACAGCGCGCATCCCGACGCGGTGGCCGAGGCGTTCGTACGGGACGTGGAGTCGGCCGTCGTCATCGGCGTGGGGAACGTCGCCGTGGACGTCACCCGGATCCTGGCCCGCGGCGCGGCCGAGCTGGCGCCCACCGACATGCCGCAGGCGGCACTCGGCGCACTGGCCGACAGCCGGGTGCGGGACGTGTACATGGTGGGGCGGCGCGGCCCTTCGCAGGCACGCTTCACGACCAAGGAGCTGCGAGAGCTCGGCACGCTTCCCGGGGTCGAAGTGGTCGTGGATCCGGCCGAGTTGGCGCTCGATCCCGCTTATCTCGACCCCGCGGGGCTGCCGGCGGCGAACCGGCGGAACGTCGAGGTGCTGCGCGGCTGGGCCGAGCGCCCCTCACCGGGTCTCCCCCGCCGCATCCATCTGCGTTTCTTCCAGCGGCCGGCGGCGCTCCTGGAGGGGGCGACGGGCCGGGTGTCGGGCGTGCGGTTCGAGCACACCGCACCGGACGGCTCGGGCGGCGTGAGCGGCACCGGCCGGTTCGACGACATCGACGCGCAGCTCGTCCTGCGGTCGGTGGGATACCGCGGAGTGCCCCTGGACGGGCTGCCGTTCGACGCGGCCACCGGAACCGTGCCGCATCGCGAGGGGCGCATCCTGCGGGCGGGCGAGGTCTCGCCCGGCGAGTACGTCGCGGGCTGGATCAAGCGCGGCCCGACGGGCGTGATCGGCACCAACCGCCCGTGCGCCAAGGAGACCGCGCAGTCACTGCTCGACGACGCCGCCGCGCTGGCCGCCCGGGACGTTCCCGGTGACGCGCTCCGCGGGCTCCGCGCGGCGGGCTGCGCGGCCGTCGAGTGGCCCGGGTGGCTCGCGATCGAGCGCGCGGAGGCGGAGCTGGGCCGGTCCCTGGGGCGCGGCCCGGTGAAGATCCCGGACTGGGCGGGCCTGCTGGCGGCGGCCCGCGACGGGACGACGTAGCGCCTGAGCAGCGACAAGCTCCGACGCAGGACGCCCGGGAGGCGCGACACATCCCGGCAACAGACGCGAAATCAACAAATCGTTTAAGCCCCCTACGGTCTCGTGCTGTCCACCCCGCCCCCCGCACCCACGTTCGCGTTCCGACATCCCCTTGGAGTGCCCATGGCAGCCCCGGCCGCCCCACCGTCCGTCCACCCCGTCGACGAGGTGCCGCCCGTGCGGCAGCTGGCCGCGTTCGGCCTTCAGCACGTGCTCGCCATGTACGCGGGCGCGGTGGCCGTGCCGCTGATCGTGGGCGGCGCGATGAAGCTGTCGCCGGCCGACCTCGCGTATCTCATCACCGCGGATCTGCTGGTGTGCGGCATCGCGACGCTGATCCAGTGCGTCGGGGTATGGCGGTTCGGCGTCCGGCTGCCGATCGTCCAGGGCTGTACGTTCGCTGCCGTCTCGCCGATGGTGATCATCGGAACGACGGGCGGCGGGCTTCCCGCGATCTACGGGGCGGTGATCGTCGCCGGGCTCGCGATGATGCTGCTCGCGCCGGTCTTCGGCAGGCTGCTGCGCTTCTTCCCGCCGCTGGTCACCGGCACGGTCATCCTGATCATCGGCGTCTCGCTGCTGCCGGTGGCGGGCAACTGGGTTGCGGGCGGCGCGGGTTCGAAGGACTTCGGCGCCCCGAAGAACGTCGCACTGGCTGCGTTCGTCCTCGTGGTGGTCCTGGCGGTGCAGCGGTTCGCGCCGCCGTTCCTGAGCCGCGTCGCCGTGCTCGTCGGCATCGTCGTCGGCACGGCCGTCGCCGTGCCCACCGGTTTCACGGACTTCAGCGGTGTCGGTGACGCGCACTGGGTGGGCATCAGCACACCGTTCCACTTCGGTACGCCGACGTTCCACGGCGCGGCGATCGTGGCGATGCTGATCGTGGCCCTGGTGACGATGACCGAGACCACGGGCGACTTCATCGCGGTGGGCGAGATGACGGGGCGGCCCGTCCAGCCGCACTCACTGGCGGACGGCCTGCGCGCGGACGGCCTCTCCACGGTCCTCGGCGGCGTGTTCAACACGTTCCCGTACACCGCGTTCGCGCAGAACGTCGGGCTTGTGGGCATGACGCGGGTGCGCAGCCGCTGGGTGGTCGCCACGGCGGGCGGGATCCTGGTGCTGCTCGGCCTGCTGCCCAAGCTGGGCGCGGTCGTCGCCGCGATCCCGGCGCCGGTGCTCGGCGGCGCGGGCCTGGTCATGTTCGGCACGGTCGCGGCGAGCGGCGTGCGGACGCTGGCCCGGGTCGACTTCGCCGACGGCCACAACCTGACGGTCGTCGCCGTGTCGGTGGCGATCGGGGTGCTTCCGGTGGGCGTGCCCGGGATCTACGCCGAGTTCCCCCACTGGTTCCAGACGGTCATGGACAGCGGGATCAGCGCGGGCTGCATCACGGCGATCACACTCAACCTGCTGTTCAACCACCTTCGGGGAAGCGGGAGTTCAGCCCCCGAGGCCGCCGGCACCGTCGGATCCCCCGTCACCTAGCCGGTCGTCCTGCCGGGCGGCCGCCGCGAGGACGCTGTCGAGAAGGCCGGGGAAGAGCACGTCCAGGTCGACGCGGCGCAGCACGCTCATCTTGGCGGTGCCCCGGTAGATCTGCCGGATCACGCCGCTCTCGCGCAGGACGCGGAAGTGGTGCGTGGTGGTCGACTTCGTGACCGGGAGGACGAAGTGCGAACAGGAGAGCTCGCTGTTCTCGCCCTCCTCCGCCAGCTCCCGCACCACCCGCAGGCGCATCGGGTCGGCGAGCGCGTGCAGCACGGACTCCAGCCGGATCTCGTCACGCGTGGGGTGAGCAAGCGCCCTGCTGCTCGGTGCGGCGGTCGTCACGGCGGCTCCACTTCGTTCGGCCCGGTGTGCGGATGGGGGGTGGCGGGTGCGTTGCGGTTGCGTCAGGCCCATTGTACGAGACCCGTCGTAGTTTGACAGGTGCCGTACTACGATGCCTATCGTACGAGGACCCGCCACGCCCGTCGTGAACGTATAGGAGTCTGCCGTGAGCGCGCTGTTCGAGCCCTACACCCTTCGGTCGCTGACCATCCCCAACCGGGTCTGGATGCCGCCGATGTGCCAGTACAGCGCCGCCCCCGAGGGCCCGGACACCGGCGCCCCGAACGACTGGCACTTCGCGCACTACGCGGCCCGTGCCGCCGGCGGCACGGGCCTCATCATCGTCGAGGCCACCGGTGTCAGCCCCGAGGGCCGCATCAGCCCGTACGACCTCGGGATCTGGAACGACACGCAGGTCGAGGCGTTCCGCCGGATCACCGCCTTCCTCAAGGCGCACGGCACCGTCCCGGGCATCCAGCTCGGTCATGCCGGCCGCAAGGCGTCGACCGACCGGCCCTGGAAGGGCGGCGGCCCCGTCGGAGCCGACGCGCACGGCTGGGACTCGGTGGCGCCGAGCCCGCTCGCCTTCGACGACAAGCACCCCGCCCCGGCCGAGCTCACCGTGGAGCGGATCCGCGAGATCGCCGCCCAGTTCGCCGACGGCGCCCGCCGCGCCCTGGACGCGGGCTTCGAGGTCGCCGAGATCCACGGCGCGCACGGCTACCTGATCGGCCAGTTCCTCTCGCCGCACTCCAACGTCCGCACGGACGAGTACGGCGGCTCCTTCGACAACCGAGTGCGCTTCGCCCTCGAGGTCGTCGACGCGGTGCGCGAGGTGTGGCCCGACGACAAGCCGCTCTTCTTCCGTATCTCCGCCACCGACTGGCTGGAGGAGAACGGCTGGACGCCCGAGGAGACCGTGCGCCTCGCCACCCTCCTCAAGGAGCACGGCGTCGATCTGCTCGACGTCTCGACCGGCGGCAACGCGTCCGGCGTCCGCATCCCGGTCGGCCCCGGCTACCAGGTCCCCTTCGCCGCGCGCGTGAAGGCCGAGACGGAGCTGGCCGTGGCCGCCGTCGGCCTCATCACGGACGTGGAGCAGGCCGAGAAGATCCTCGCCAACGGCGAGGCCGACGCCGTCCTGCTCGGCCGTGAGCTGCTGCGCAGCCCGTCGTGGGCGCGCTCGGCGGCGCGCGAGCTCGGCGGGGACGTGCACGTGCCGGACCAGTACCACCGCTCGGTCTGAGCCCCAGCGGTACGGTCCGATCCCCCAGCGGTACGGCGGTCAGTCAGGCGCCCGGGCGCTCAGCCTTTGTCCTGCTCGCCGTACCGCTTCTCGAACTTGGCGACCTGCCCCTCGGCGTCGACCACCCGCGCCTTGCCCGTGTAGAAGGGGTGCGACTCGGAGGAGATCTCCACGTCGACGACGGGGTAGGTCTCGCCGTCGTCCCACTCGATCGTCTCTTCGCTGGCGGCCGTCGAGCGGGTCAGAAAGGCATAGCCCGCCGACCTGTCACGGAACACCACGGGGCCGTAGGCGGGCTGTTTGTCCTGCTGCATCGTGTCTCCTTCAGCGCGCGGTTCAGCGCACCGGCTCGTCGACGGCCGGTACGGGCCTCTCAAGCCTCACCCGGAAGCGGCCGCGCCGCGACTCCGTCCGCTGCCGGTTCACAGCAGCGCGCCGGCCAAAGCGCCCCTACAGGAGCGTGGCCGTGAGGTCGGGGCCCGGCCCGTCCGCGTACGCGTCATCGTCGAACGGGTACAGCGGCCGCTCGACCCGGTTGTGGCCCAGGCGCAGGAGGTCCTGGTCGACGCCGCCCGGGGTGAGGGCGAGCAGCCAGTCGGCGGCCATGTCGTGGAGTTCGGGCTCCAGGTAGCCGATCTTGACGGCGACCAGGTCGTACATGCGCGGGTCGACGCCGAGGCCGCCCTCTGCGGGGCCCATGAAGTCGGCGAGCGTGTGGAACGGCTTGCGGCGCTCCACGAGGACGACGGTGAGTCCGCCGACGCGCACGGCCGCCATGTCGACGCCGCGGTCGTACGCGCCGCCCTCGGCCCGGTCCTTCTGCTCGGCGGCGCGCTGCAACGCCGTGACGGTGCCGGTGAGTTCGTACGGTCCGCCGTGACCGGCGTCGACCTTGCCGCCGACACTGAGGGTGACCTCGGCGCCCGCTCCCGCCTCGAAGCAGCGAGCCACGGCGACCGGGTCGGTGATGCCGGGGTGCACGGCCGTGACCTGGCCCGTGCGGATGGCGTCGTTGGCGAGGAGCTTGCCCAGCATGTACGCGAGGTCACCGGCGCCGCCCGCGGTCGGGTTGTCGCCGGAGTCACTGATGAGGAACGGGCGCCTGTCGGAGGCGACCGCCTTCTCGATGCACTCCTCGGCGCTGCCGGTCGGGCCGACGAAGACGAAGTCCCTGCGGGCATCCCAGTAGCGCCGGGCGAGCTTCTCGGCCTCTGCGGCGGCGAGTTGGGCGTCGTCGCCGGTGACGACGATGGCGGCCTTGCAGCGCGGCTCGTCCGCCCAGGCGTAGCCGACCCACATCGCCGCGTCGAGGATGCCTGGAAGCTTCTCCATCTCGGCGAGCGAGGCGTACAGGGACTTGGCGGGTTCGAGGCGGGTGCTGGTCTTCTCGCCGGGCAGCAGGACGGGGACCTGGACCCAGGCGCGGTGCGGGCGCGTGCCGTCGCGCAGGCAGCGTACGAGGTTGCGAGCGGCGCGCTCGCGGGTGTCCCAGGCGTCCTCGTGCGGGGCGAGGCGGTGGGCCGTGAGCAGGTCGCAGGGGTCGGCGAAGCGGCGCGAGACATTGCCGTGCAGGTCCATCGCGGCGGACAGCAGCGGGCGGGTGCCGTGCGCGTCGAGGGCGGCGCGGACCGCGTCCGTCAGGTCGCCCTCGGCATCGGTGAGGCCGATGACGCTCATGGCGCCGTGGATGTCGTAGACCATGCCGTCGAGGGGGCCCGCCTCGCGTATGCGGGTGACGAGCTCGTCCTTGAGGATCAGGTACGACTCCGCCTCGACCGGGCCGCCGGGCAGCGAGGTCGCGTGCAGCAGCGGCACCCACTCGACCGCGTCGGCGAGGTCGGAGTCGGGCCGGGTCCAGGTGTAGCGGTCGAGGAGGTCCTGGCCGCGGGTCTGCCGGAAGTCGTCCGTGGTGGAGCGGTGCGGGCAGAACGTGGAGGACTCGATGCCGATGCCGCCGATGCCGATGCCGATGCGCAGGCGGCGTGCGGGGGCCGTGCTGGTCATGTGTGTCCTTTCGTGGATACCCCCGGCGTCAGCCGGGGGTAGGAAACGAAACTGGTTTGATCCTGGACTGCTGCCGCCCGGCGGACGGATCACCGGCGGACGCGTCCTGTTCGACGGAGTGGACCTGGCCGCCGCGCCCGCCCCCGTCCTCCAGGACGTACGCGGCAACACCATCGGCATGGTCTTCCAGGACCCGCTGACCTCGCTCAACCCGACCATGACGATCGGCCGGCAGGTCGCCGAGCCGCTCCTCCTGCACCGCGGCGTCTCCCGCAAGGAGGCCTGGGCACGCGCCGAGGAGACCCTCCGGCTCGTCGGCATGCCCCAGCCCGCCGAGCGCATGAAGGCGTATCCGCACCAGCTGTCGGGCGGTATGCGCCAGCGCGTCGCCATCGCCATGGCGCTGGTCTGCGAGCCGAAGCTGCTCATCGCCGACGAGCCGACGACCGCGCTCGACGTGACGACCCAGCACCAGATCCTGGAGCTGATCGACGACCTGCGCGAGCGGCTCGGCATGGCGCTGATCCTCGTCACGCACGACCTCGGCGTCATCGCGAACCGCGTGGACCGCGTCGCGGTCATGTACGCGGGCAGAGTCGCCGAACAGGCCGACGTACGGGACCTGTTCGCCCGCCCGCGCCACCGCTACACGGAGGCCTTGTTCGCGGCGCTTCCGGAACGGGCGGGCGACGGCGGGACCGAACTGCACACGATTCCCGGGCTGCCGCCGAACCTGACGGTGCGGCCGGAGGGCTGCCGGTTCGCTCCGCGCTGCGTGTTCGCCACGGACGAGTGCCGCACCCAGGAGCCGCTGCTCGCCGACGACGAACTGCGGGGAGCGGAGCACCGGTTCGCCTATTTCCACCCGGTGCCGGACGCGTCCGCGCAGGGCGAGGCGGCCGACGTCATCGCGCCCGCTGCCATCTCCGCGCAGTCGGCGCCGGGCGCGCCGCTTCTCGAACTCGACGGTCTCGTCAAGGAGTTCCCGCTCAAGGGCGGCCCGTTCTCGCGCAGTCGCGGCACGGTCAGCGCGTTGGGCGGGGTGTCGCTGACCATCCGCAAGGGCGAGACGTTCGGCATGGTCGGCGAGTCCGGGTCCGGCAAGACGACGCTCGGCCGGATCGTCGCGGGTCTGGAGGACCCGACGGCCGGATCGGTGCGCTTCGGCGGCGAGGACCTCGCGGGCCTCACGCGGGCGGGGCGCCGGGCGCACCGCCGCCGGATCCAGCTCATGTTCCAGGACTCGACCGCGGCCATGGACCCGCGGATGCGGGTCGGCGAGATCCTGCGCGAACCCCTCGTCATCCAGGGCGTCGGCAGCCGCGCCGAGCAGGAGGCGCAGATCGACGGGCTCCTCGACGCCGTGGGGCTGCCGCGCGGAGCCGTGCACCGCTATCCGCACGAGTTCTCCGGCGGCCAGCGCCAACGCCTCGGCCTGGCAAGGGCGTTGACGCTGTCGCCCGATCTGGTGGTCGCGGACGAGCCGGTGTCCGCCCTTGACGTGTCCGTGCAGGCGCAGATCCTCAACCTGATGCGGGAGCTCCAGCGCGAGCGCGGCCTGACGTATCTGTTCATCTCGCACGACCTCGCGGTGGTGCGCTACCTCGCCGACACCGTGGGCGTGATGTACCTCGGCAAGCTCGTCGAGACCGGTCCCGCGGAGGAGGTGTACGCGCGGCCGCTGCATCCGTACACGCGGGGTCTGCTCGACACGGTCAACGTGCCCGATCCGCCGGCCACGGCCGGTTCCGGGTCTCCGCTGACGGGCGAGACGCCGTCCGCGGCGAAGCCGCCGTCGGGGTGCCGGTTCCGCACCCGCTGCCCACTCGCGCAGGACGTCTGCGCCGAGGTCGAGCCGCCGGTCGCGGCGCCGCGCGGGGCCGGCCATCAGGTGGCTTGTCACTTTCCGCTGCCGGTGCCGGAGGAAGTGGCCGCCCAGCCGGTGTGACCTGCGACGATGCCGCCTTCGGGGGTGACTGTCAGTGGTCGGGTGCAGACTGGGCCGTACGTGAGACAAAGGCGTCCTCGGAGGTGTCCGGCATGACTGAAGTGCTGCTGACGGTTGGCACGCGCAAGGGGCTTTTCATCGGCCGCAGGCGGGGCGGCGGCGCGTGGGAGTTCGACGAAGGACCGTACTTCAACTCCCAGGCTGTGTACTCAGTGGCGATCGACGCGCGGGGCGACGTCCCGCGGCTCCTTGCGGGCGGTGACAGTGCGCATTTCGGCCCGTCGGTCTTCCACTCCGACGACCTGGGGCGTACGTGGACGGAGCCGTCACGCCCCGCCGTCAAGTTCCCCAAGGACACGGGGGCCTCGCTGGAGCGCGTGTGGCAGCTGCACCCGGCCGCCGCCGAGCGGGACGTGGTGTACGCGGGCACCGAGCCTGCGGCGCTCTACCGCTCGGAGGACCGGGGCGAGACGTTCGACCTGGTGCGTCCGCTGTGGGAGCACCCGACGCGGTCGAAGTGGGTCCCCGGCGGCGGTGGCGAGGGCCTGCACACGGTGGTCACCGATCCGCGTGACGCGCGCGCGGTGACGGTCGCGGTGTCCACGGCCGGGGTGTTCCGCACACGGGACGGCGGACAGAGCTGGGAGCCCGCCAACTCCGGGGTCTCGGCGGTCTTCCTGCCGGATCCGAACCCCGAGTTCGGCCAGTGCGTCCACAAGGTCACGCAGGACGCGGCCGACCCGGACCGCCTCTACCTCCAGAACCACTGGGGCGTGTACCGCAGCGACGACGGCGGTACCCGGTGGAACGACATCGGGGCGGGCCTCCCCTCGACGTTCGGCTTCGCCGCCGCCGCGCATCCGCACCGCGGGGACACGGCGTACGTGTTCCCGATCAACGCCGACTCGGACCGCGTGCCCGCGGAGCGGCACTGCCGCGTCTTCCGTACGGAGGACGCGGGCAGGTCCTGGGAGCCGCTGACGGCGGGGCTCCCGGAGGGCGATCACTACGGGACGGTGCTGCGCGACGCGATGTGCACGGACGACTCCGACCCGGCAGGCGTCTACTTCGGCAATCGCAACGGCGAGGTGTACGCGTCGGCCGACGACGGGGACAGCTGGCGGCAGTTGGCCTCCCATCTGCCGGACGTGCTGTGTGTGCGAGCGGCCGTGGTCGGTTGATCGGCCCGTCCGTTACGGCAGTAGGGTGACGCCCGTGGCACCACGACCCTTGCACGAAATCGTAGAAGCCGGCTGGGCCAAGGCCCTCGAACCCGTCGCGGGACAGATCACCGCCATGGGCGAGTTCCTTCGCGCGGAGATCGCCGCGGGACGCACCTACCTCCCGGCCGGGGCGAACGTGCTGCGCGCGTTCCAGCAGCCGTTCGACGAGGTGCGGGTCCTGATCGTCGGCCAGGACCCCTACCCCACGCCCGGACATGCCGTCGGGCTCTCGTTCTCTGTCGCGCCCGAGGTGCGGCCGCTGCCCGGCAGCCTCATCAACATCTATCGCGAGCTCAACACGGACCTGGGCCTGCCCCAGCCGTCGAACGGTGACCTGACGCCGTGGACGCAGCAGGGCGTTCTCCTGTTGAACAGGGCGCTCACCACGGCTCCGCGCCGCCCCGCCGCGCACCGCGGCAAGGGCTGGGAAGAGGTGACCGAGCAGGCGATCAGGGCGCTGGCCGCGCGCGGCCGTCCGCTCGTGTCCGTCCTGTGGGGCCGCGACGCCCGCAATCTGCGGCCCCTCCTCGGCGACCTGCCGTCCGTGGAGTCCGCGCACCCCTCCCCCATGTCGGCCGACCGCGGTTTCTTCGGCTCGCGCCCGTTCAGCCGGGCCAACGACCTGTTGGAGCGGCAGGGCGGGCAGCCGGTGGACTGGCGGCTGCCGTGACGCGCGAGCCCGCCGCTGCCGAGCCCGGTCCGGGCCATGGCGGGGACGATCCTGCGGGCCCCGTGTGGGTTCTCGGCGTCGACTCCGGCGGTTCCGGTCTGCGCGTGGCGCTCGCGTCGGCCGGGGACCTCACA
Source organism: Streptomyces sp. NBC_00009 (assembly GCF_045040855.1). Lineage (NCBI taxonomy): Bacteria > Bacillati > Actinomycetota > Actinomycetes > Kitasatosporales > Streptomycetaceae > Streptomyces > Streptomyces sp. NBC_00009. Next base: position 7,167,924 of record NZ_CP108312.1, on the reverse strand, counting down.
CGTCCCGAGACGACGGTGTCCCGCGAGCCCGTGCGGACCGGGGCTGCAGGCATCGACGCCGGGCATCTGCTCGAACAGATGCTTCCGATGGCCCGGGAGCTGCTCGCCCGCGTCGGCGACCGCGGCCCTGGCGTGCCGTGGCTGAGCGCGGTCGCCGTCGGCGCGGCCGGCATGGCCACGCTCGGCGACGGACTGCGGGCCGAACTCCCCGGCGCACTCGCGGCCGAACTGGGCGTACGGCGGCTCGCGTTGGCCGCGGACGGTGTCACCGCCTACGCGGGCGCGCTCGGCCAGCGGCCCGGCGCGGTCGTCGCCGCGGGCACGGGCATGATCGCGCTCGGCACGGACCTCACCTCCTGGCACCGGGCCGACGGCTGGGGACATCTCCTCGGCGACTGCGGTGGCGGTGCGTGGATCGGGCGTGCGGGCCTGGACGCGGCGATGCGGGCGTACGACGGGCGCCGCGGGGGCTCCGCCGCGCTGCTCGCCCTCGCCGAGGAGCGGTTCGGCCCGGCGGCCGGACTGCCCGCCCGGATCTACCCGCGCACGGACCGTCCCGCCGTCCTCGCCGCCTTCGCGCCCGACGTGGCCCGCGCCGCACTCGACGACTCCGTCGCCGCCGGCATCCTGCGCGAGGCGGCCGGACACATCGCCGAGGCGGCGGCCGCGGTGTGCCCGGCGGGTGACGGCAGTGAAGTGGCGCTCACCGGCGGCCTGTTCAAGATGGGCGAGCCGCTGCTCGCCCCGCTCCGCGCCGAGCTCGCGGAGCAACTCCCGTACGCCGGCGCGGTGTCGGCGACCGGCGACCCCCTGCACGGTGCGCTGGTGATCGCCTCCGCGCTCGCCGTCGACGCCCTGCGCCTGCCGTGCGACGGCCGCCTCCTCCACGTCCCCCAGGAGGCCGCCGACCGCTGACGGCGGTCCTTGCGCCCCTTCTGACCTGGACAGTTGAGCCATTCGTAACCGAAAGGATAAATACGGACGGATACCGCTCAGCTGCCCCCTCCCCGAACAACGGAGACCCGTGAGCCAGTAGCATGCGGCGGCATGAGCTCCCCCACTGGGCCTGCATCCGGCCTGCCTGTACGAATGCCGCGACCCCGTCAGCCCGGTCGGCACCGCCGCCCGGAACCCGTGGCCGCCCCCGAGGGCGCACCCGCACTCGTCCTCGCGGTGCCCGGCACGCCCAGCAACGCCTCGCGCAGCCTCGCCGAAGAGGTCGTCAGCATCGCCCGCTCCGAGCTGCCGGGCCTCGACGCCCGCATCGGATACCTCGACGGTGACGACTCGGAGGCCGCCGAGGCCTCGGCGTTCGCCGAGTTCCCCTCCCTGCGGGCCGTGCTCTCGCGCGCCGCGAAGGAGCGCACCGCCCGTTTCGAGCAGGCCCGTGCCGCGGGCGCCGACGTCGCGGAGCCCGACGGACCGGTCGCCGTGGTCGTGCCCCTGCTCGCGGGCCCGGACAGCGCGCTCACGCGCCGCATCCGGCAGGCCGTGATCGACAGCCGTACGGCCGCCGAGCTGACGGATGTCCTCGGCCCGCACCCGCTGCTCGCGGAGGGCCTGCACGTGCGTCTGTCGGAGGCGGGCCTGGCCCGTGCCGACCGCGCCCGGCTGTTCACGGTGGCGACCGCCGCCGACGGCATCATCCTCGCCTCGGTCGGCGGCGACGAGGCCGTCCAGGCGGCCGGGATCACCGGCATGCTCCTGGCCGCGCGCCTCGCGGTGCCGGTCATGGCGGCCGCGCTCGACGAGGAGGGCGCCATCGCGGCGACCGCCGAGCAGCTGCGCGGATCCGGCTCGCAGCAGCTGGCGCTCGCCCCGTACCTGATCGGCCCGGAGATAGACGCCAGCCTCCTCGAAGGAGCGGCGAACGAGGCGGGCTGCGCGTCCGCCGAGTCGCTGGGCGCCTACCCGGCGATCGGCAAGCTGGCCCTGTCGAAGTACACGACGGCGCTGGGCATCGCCCCGCAGCAGCCTCAGGGCGCGCCGGTCCTCTAGCGGACCCGGACCGTACACAGGCACTGGCGACGGGCCCGAACCCCGGTGGGGTCGGGCCCGTCGCCGTACCCGCTCGGGAACGGTCTCAGCCGAAGATCACGCAGGACGCGGCGGGCGCCTCGATGGAGCCGCTGCGGCGCGGGAGGCCTGTCTCGCGGTCCACGGAGAACCACGTCACGTCGCCGGACCGCTCGTTCGCCGCGTACAGGAAGCGGCCCGAGGGGTGCAGGGCCAGGTCGCGCGGCCAGTCGCCGCCGCAGGAGACGGTGGCGCGCAGCGTCGGCCGGTCTCCGGTGGCGTCGAGGGCGAGGACGGAGATGACGTTCGCGCCGCGTGTGGCGGTCCACAGGAAGCGCCCGTCGGGCGATACGACGGCCTCGGACGGGAACGCGTCGCCGTGCGGCGCGTCCGGCAGCACGGAGGTCTCGCCGAGCGGCTGCAGGGCGCCGCCGTCGGCGTCCCAGTGGCAGACGGTGACGGTCGGCGTGAGCTCGTTCAGGATGTAGGCGCGGTCGCCGCGCGGGTGGAAGGCGAGGTGGCGCGGTCCCGAGCCGGGCCGCAGGGCGACCTCGCGGTGCACGTCCAGGCGCCCGCCCCGCATCGAGCAGACCCGCACGGAGTCGGTGCCGAGGTCCACGCTGACGGCCCAGCGGCCGCTGGGGTCCGTCGTCACCTGGTGGGCGTGCGGGCCCTGCTGGCGCTGGGGATGCGTGCCCGAACCCTCGTGGCGCAGCACGTCGGCGGACTCGCCGTCGAGGGTGCCGTCGGCGCGCAGCCGTACCGAAGTGACGCTGCCGGAGCCGTAGTTGGCGGTGAGTACATGGCCGTCGTACAGGGCGAGGTGGGTGGGGCCCGAGCCGCGGACGAGCACACCGCGCCCGGCGGGTTCCGGCTTGCCGTCCCCGGTGCGGAACGCGGCGACGGCCCCCTCGGCGGTCTCGCTCACCGCGTAGAGGATGTCGCGCGCGGGCGAGAGCGCGAGGTACGAGGGGTCGGGAAGCGTGTCGATGGCGCTGAGCACGGTGAGTGAGCCGCTGTCCATGTGGACGGACGCGGTGAGGATCCCGGAGCCTCCCGCGGCGGTGAAGGATCCGATGTACGCCCGTCCGCCCTGCCTGTCGCCCACGCGAATCCCCTTGCGCCGCATGCACGGTGAGCCCGGTGCTCGCCGTTCGTGCGGCCGACGGTAGCAGCGGGTCTAGACCAGGAAGTCGCCGGACGCCCTGGCGAGTGCCTCGGGATGCTGTACGTACGCCGGCGTGCGCTCCGTGGTGTCGTACGTGCGGTGGAAGACGGGGGTGGCCGAGCCGGAGATCGGCGGCACGATCCAGGACCAGTCGGCGCCGACCGTGCGGCCCTTGCGCTCCTCGCGGTCGAGGTGGGTGAGGAAGCGCCGGGACTCGGTGTGATGGTCCGTGACGGTGACGCCGGCGCGGTCGAACGAGTACAGGACGGCGCGGTTCAGCTCGACGAGGGCGCGGTCCTTCCACAGGGAGCGGTCGCTGGTGGTGTCGAGGCCGAGACGTTCCGCGATACGCGGCAGGAGGTCGTAGCGGTCGGTGTCGGCGAGGTTGCGGGCGCCTATCTCGGTGCCCATGTACCAGCCGTTGAAGGGGGCGGCCTGGTAGCAGATCCCGCCGATCTCCAGGCACATCGTGGACAGGGCGGGCACGGCGTGCCAGCGCAGGCGCAGCCCGGCCCACCAGTCGTGGTCCTCGTGCTCGATGGGGACTTCGAGGACCGCGTCGGGCGGCAGATCGAAGCAGCGCGGCTTGTCGTCGGTGCCCTGGACGATCAGGGGCAGTACGTCGAAGGGGGTGCCGTCGCCGCCGCGCCAGCCGAGGCGCCGGGCGAGCGCGGTGAGGCCCTCGTTGCGCGGGTCGCCGACGACACGGCCGTCGCGCTGCACGTACCCCGCGTACCGGATGAGCTGTTCGTTCCAGATGCGCGGTCCGGGGCGGTCCGGCGCGTCGGGTGCGAAGACGGTGATCAGGGGGCGGATGCGGCCACCCTGGGAGGCCCCGCGCAGATGGTCGGTGCAGGCGGCCGCGATGTCCTCGGCGGCGGTGAGGTGGCGGCGGTCACGGACGTGCAGGGAGTTCCAGTAGAGGCGGCCGATGCAGCGGTTGGCGTTCCGCCAGGCGACGCGGGCCCCGAAGGTGAGCTCGCGCTCGGTGTGGCGATACGTTCCTGTCTCCGCGATCTCGGCGTATGCCTCCGCCAGGCGGGGGGTCGGGTCGCCGAGCCGCTCCTCGGCGTGGTGGGCGCGGATGAAGTCGGATGCGGCGGGCCAGAGTTCTGGGGTGCAGGGGGCTGGGTTACGGGGGTTGGGGCGGCGGGGGTGGCCGATGCCGGCGGGGGCGGAGGGCTGACGGCGGGCGGCGCCTTCCGGGCAGCGATCGTGCCGCTCCTGGAAGCCTCCGCCCCAGGCGATGGCTCCGTCTCCGCTCGCGACTCCGTCCCGCGCCGCGCCAACATCCCTTGCCTGGGCTCGATTCCTGGCCTCGGCTCCGTCCCACGCCGCGGCTCCGTCTCTTGCCTCGGCTCGGTCCAGCCAGCCGGCGGGACCGTCGGTTCGCTGTGGTGTATCGGGCATGGCGCACTCCCAGGGGGTCCCCGGCCGCGGGCCCTCCCGCGGGGCCGCGCACTCCGTGCGTCCACATGATGCCGCTGCGTCACCCATCCGGGGGCCGATCCGTCGTCTACGTGACAGGCGCATCCGCCCCGGGCCGCGCCGGGCCGTCCGGCTCGCGGGGCGTTGCCGCAGGTGGGACGAGTGCCATTGGGCCGCGACCGTACGCGTGATCAGACCCCGACCAGTGGGGAGCGCGAAGAGCACTACAGGGGCGTGAAATATCCAGCGCGCGCCCTTCCGGTGGGCCGGAGCCGCGAGGGCTCAGGCGCCGACCGCGACCCGGTTGGATCCGCGCAGCGGGACGGCGAGTTCGAGCAGTGCCTGCTCCAGGGCGTGGAGATGGGCGAGCACGGGTTCGCCCTCGACGAGCTGCGGCAGCGTCGCGGATTCGGTCTGGCGACGCGCCCCGCCCGCCGACGTGTCCGTGAGCGCCTCGACGGCGGTCTCCACGCGCCAGCAGGCCGCGGCGAGCCGGGCGTCGTGCGAGGCCTCCGGGTCGGCGACGACGGAGGCGAGCCCGCGCACCTCGCGCGCACAGTCGTCGAGCAGCGCGAGTACGTGCCGGGCCCGGCCCATCCGCGCCCGCATCGGGCTGAACGGATGCACCAGCGGCGCGAGCGAGAGCCGCACCCTGCCGAGGATCGACTCCAGTTCGGCCACGCGCCGGGTCGGGTCGGCCGTCGGTGAGCCCGCGAGCCGGGCGGCGGCCTCGGCGGTGCAGGCGTGGACGCAGCGCAGGGCCCGCTCGACCCACGCGTCGGTGACGGAGTGCGTGGTCACCGGCAGCACGAGGAGCACCGCGAGCACGGCGCCGAGCGCCCCGACGGCGGTCTCGCCGACCCGCAGGGCGAGCAGCGCCGGGTCGAGCACGCCGAGCAGCCCGTACAGCATGCTCGCCATGACGGTGACGGCGAGCATCATCCACGTGTACGAGACAGCGGCGGTGTAGAAGATCCCGAACACGCTGAGCGCGACGATCACCGCGGCCGCGACCGGCTGGTCGTGCAGCGGCACGGCTACGGCGAAGCCGAGCACGATGCCGAGCACCGTGCCGAGGAACCGCCGGAATCCGCGTACAACGGTCTCCCCGCGGGACGTCGTGTTCACGAACACCCACCACGTGGCGCCCACGGCCCAGTACCACCGCTGGTCGGACAGCACCTGACCGGCGGCGAGCGCGAAGCCGGCGCCCACGGTCGCCTGCACGGCCTGCCGCGTCGTGATGCGCGCGAGCCGGCTCCCGCCGGTGGGCGCCGCCACCGCCGCGGGCGCCGGCAGCCGGCGCTCGTAGCACCACAGGCCGAACCGCACGACGGACGCGGCGGCGAGCGAGAGGAGTACGGCCGCGTACAGCTCGGGGAGCTGGTCCGGCACGGTGTGCAGGAACTGCGCGGCGAAGAAGGTCATGAACGCGAACACGCCGAGGGAGTGCCCGCGCGGCCCCCACCGCCGCGCGTACACGCCGGCGCCCACAACCGCGAGGAACGCCAGGTCACGGGCGACGGGCACGTCGTGCAGCACGGCCGCGAGCCCGAGCAACGGGAGGCCGACGGCCGGGAGCAGCGCGGTCGTCACAGCCTGTCCGCGCACCGTCGCGTCGGTCACCGTGAACAGGGCGAGCAGCGCGGCCAGGCCACCGGTGATGGCCGCGACGAGGGAGTGTCCGGCGAGCCCGCACAGGGCCACCGCAAGGCTGATACCGAGGACGCCACGGGCCGCGAAGCGCAGCCGCAGCCGCCCCGGATCCGGAGCCACGAACACCCTCTTCAGCACAGCCACCCACCCTTTCCGCGTCACCGCGGAACTCCGCATGAAAAAGGCGCCGCGGAGATCCCGCAGCGCCATCGACGGGAACATCACAGCACCTCAAGGGCCTATGGATCAACAGCAGGCGAAAGCCTTGGGCCAATGGCCCAGTCAAAGGCTCCGCGCGTCAGCCGGGAGGGGACCAACGGACCACGCCGATCATGAAGATCGGCATCATCGACATGACGGGGCCCGGCTGGTCGGCGCCGACGACGTCCGCGAGCCGGCCCCACTGGAACCTGCTGACTTCCCTGACGTGGCACGCGCACCGTCGGGTGGTCGCGCCTGCCACCACCCGACGGAACCTCTCTTGCCGTGGCCACCTTTCCGCCCGGTTCTCGTCCCGCGATCTCCCCTTCCGACGTCGCCGCACTCCGGCGTCGGTGGGTGCCCGGCAACGGGATGCCCCTCATCTCACCGCTGGCCCCCGCGGTGCTGCACAGACGACGCTGCGTACTTACTGTCGGTCAGTGGAGAACCACACCGCGTGCTCGGGAGCAGGGTCGGAGGACCGATCGTGCTCGGGAGCTGGATCGAACGTCCGACCCAGAGGAGTCTGCATGCCTGAGCTGTTCATCGGTGGCAGGTGGATCGCTGCCGTCGACGGGCGGGTACGCGAGATCCGCTGCCCGGCCGACGGCACGCTGGTCGCCACGGTCGACGAGGCGGGTCCGCAGGACGCGGCGGCGGCGGTCGCCGCGGCCCGTGAAGCCTTCGACCGCGGACCCTGGCCCGCCACACCGGCCGCCGAGCGCGGCGCGCTGCTGCTGCGTGTGGCCGCCCTCCTCGAGCGTGACAAGGACGCACTCGCCCGCGCCGAATCCCTGGACACCGGGAAACGGCTCGTGGAGAGCGCATACGACATGGACGACATCGCCAACTGCTTCCGCTACTTCGGCAATCTGGTGGCCTCCGGCGGCACCGACCGGATCGTCGACACCGGCAACCCCGGCGTGGACAGCCGAGTGGTGCACGTGCCGGTCGGCGTGTGCGCGCTGATCACTCCCTGGAACTATCCGCTGCTGCAGACCGCATGGAAGGTCGCCCCCGCGCTCGGCGCGGGCAACACCTTCGTCCTCAAGCCCAGCGAGCTCACTCCCCACACCGCGATCATCCTGATGCGGCTGCTGGCCGAGGCCGGACTGCCCGACGGGGTCGCCAATCTCGTCCTGGGCACCGGTCCGGACGCGGGAGCACCGCTCACCGAGGACCCTCGGGTCGACATGGTGTCGTTCACCGGTGGTCTCGTCACGGGACGGCGCATCATGGCCGCGGCCGCGGCCACCGTGAAGAAGGTGGCTCTGGAGCTCGGCGGCAAGAACCCCAACATCGTGTTCGGCGACGCCGACTACGAGTCGGCTGTCGACTACGCCCTGATGGCCGTGTTCCTGCACTCCGGTCAGGTCTGTTCGGCCGGGGCGCGGCTGCTCGTCCAGGACGAGCTGCACGACAGGTTCGTCGAGGACCTGGTGGCGCGGGCCCGGGCGATCCCGATGGGCGGCCCGTTCGACGAGGATGCCCGCACGGGTCCGCTGATCTCCGCCGCCCACCGCGACAAGGTCGAGGCATATGTGGCCGCGGGTGTTGCGGAGGGTGCGGTGCTGCGCTGCGGTGGCGTCCGGCCCGAGGGCCCGGCGCTGCGGGACGGTTACTACTATCCGCCGACCGTCCTCACCGAGTGCACCCCGGGCATGTCGGTGGTGCGCGACGAATCCTTCGGCCCGGTCCTGACCGTCGAGCGGTTCCGCGACGAGGCCGAGGCGGTCGCCCTCGCGAATGACACCGTCTACGGCCTGACCGGAGCGGTCTGGACGCAGAACGCCGAGCGAGCCGAGCGGGTCGCGTCCCTGCTGAACGCCGGGACCGTATGGATCAACGACTTCCACCCGTACGTACCGCAGGCCGAGTGGGGCGGTATGAAGCAGTCCGGCGTCGGCCGGGAGCTGGGCCCGACCGGCCTCGCGGAGTATCAGGAGGCCAAGCACATCTGGCGTAACACCGCGCCACGGCCGCAGCGGTGGTTCGAGTGAGTCCTGGGCACGCCACCACCTGCACGGGAGAGGAGAACGGCGATGCCGGACCTTCCGCCTGATGGACCTGGTCACGCCGCGAGTACTCACGACCAGGACGCCGCGCTCACGGAGCTGGGCTACAAGCCCGGACTCAAGCGCACCCTCGGCAATTTCCACACCTTCGCCGCCGGAATCAGTTACATCTCCATCCTGACGGGCACCTTCCAGCTGTTCTACTTCGGCGTCGGCTTCGGCGGGCCGGCCTACTGGTGGTCGTGGCCGATGGTCTTCATCGGGCAGCTGATGGTGGCGCTGAGCTTCTGTGAACTCGCGGCGCGCTTCCCCGTGGCGGGGTCGGTCTACAACTGGGCCAAGCACACGGGCGGTCCGCACATCGGCTGGCTGGCGGGCTGGATGATGACGATCGCGACCATGGTGTCGCTGGCCGCCGTGGCCCTCGCGTACCAGCTGACGCTGCCTGGCCGAAGAGCTGTCGGTGGACGGTCTGCAGTACGTGGTGAAGGCCACGCTCGGCGAGACGGTCGGCCAGGCCGTGCTGTGGTGCGTCGTCATCGCCATCACCGTGTGCGCCTTGTCCGTACAGACCGCCGGCCTGCGATTGGCGTTCGCGATGGCCCGTGACAACAACCTGCCGGCCGGCTCCAAACTGGCCAGGATCAGCCCGCGGTTCAAGACACCGGTGGTCGCCACGTGCCTGATCGGGATCGTGGCGATCGCCATCCTCGTCGTCAACATCAAACAACCGCAGATCTTCTCGGTTGTCACCAGCATCGCCATCATCATGATCTACATCGCGTATCTGCTGGTCACGGGGCCCATGCTGGTACAGCGGCTGCGCGGCGAGTGGACGCCCGCGTCCGGCTACTTCTCACTGGGCCGCTTCGGCCTGCCGGTCAACATCCTGGCGGTGCTCTGGGGCGCCGCGATGTCGGTCAACCTGCTGTGGCCGCGCGCCGCGGTCTACAACGCCACCGGACCCCAGCACTGGTATCTGCGATGGGGCGGCGTCCTGTTCGTCGGCGTCGTCGCGGCCTCGGGCTTCGCCTACTACTGGTTCGTGCAGCGCAAGAAGACCGGCGTGATCGCCGAACACGCCGTCGGAGAACCGCCGGAGCCCGCACCGGCACACGGCGGAGCCTGAATCGAGAAGGAGCAGCAGAGGTGGACGAGTTCGATTACGTGGTGGTCGGCGGTGGTACGGCCGGGGCGGTCGTGGCCGCGCGGCTGAGCGAGGACCCGGCCGTCACTGTCTGCGTGCTGGAAGCCGGTCCCTCCGACGTCGGCGACGACAGCATCCTGCGGCTCGAGCGGTGGATGGCCCTGCTGGAGTCCGGTTACGACTGGGATTACCCGGTGGAGCCGCAGGAGAACGGCAACAGCTTCCTGCGGCACGCCCGCGCCAAGGTCCTCGGCGGCTGCTCGTCGCACAACTCCTGCATCGCGTTCTGGGCGCCGGCCGAGGATCTCGACGAGTGGGGGGCGCTGGGCTGTACGGGGTGGAGCGCCGCGGACTGCTACCCGCTCTACCAGCGCCTGGAGACCAACGACGCGCCCGGGGACCACCATGGCCGCTCCGGCCCCGTCACCATCCGCACGATCCCGCCCAACGACCCGTGCGGCAGGGCCCTGTTGGCCGCCTGCGCCGACGCGGGCATTCCGACCACGCCGTTCAACACCGGCTCCACGGTGGTGCGCGGCGCGCACTGGTTCCAGATCAACGCCCGCGAGGACGGCACCCGTTCGTCCGCGTCCGTGTCGTATCTCCATCCGATTCTCGACAGCCGGCCGAATCTGGAGATCCGTACCGGGCTCCAGGCCAGGTTGCTGCGGTTCGACGACAGCAATCGCTGCACCGGTGTCGATTACTTGGAGCCCGACACCATTCACAGCGGCTCGGTCGCGGCGCGGCGTGAAGTCATCGTGAGCTGCGGGGCCATCGACTCGCCGAAGCTGCTGATGCTGTCGGGCATCGGCCCGGCCGGGGATCTGCGCGACTGCGGCGTCGACGTGCGGGTGGACTCCCCCGGGGTCGGCTCGCATCTCCAGGACCATCCGGAGGGTGTGATCATGTGGGAGGCGAAGCAGCCCATGGTCACGAGGTCCACCCAGTGGTGGGAGATCGGCATCTTCGCCGGAACCGAACCAGGCCTGGACCGGCCCGACTTGATGTTCCACTACGGCTCGGTGCCCTTCGACATGAACACGTACCGGCGCGGCTACCCGACGACGGACAACGCGTTCTGTCTCACGCCGAACGTCACCCGGGCCCGGTCCATGGGCACGGTGCGGCTGCGCACCCGCGACTTCCGTGACAAGCCCAGGGTCGACCCGCGGTACTTCACGGATGAGCACGACATCCGGGTGATGATCCACGGGCTTCGGCTCGCGCGGGAGATCACGGCGCAGGCGCCGATGGCCGCGTGGGCGGGTGCCGAGCTCGCCCCGGGCCCGGCCGCTCAGTCCGACGACGAGCTGTTCTCCTACATCAAGGAGACCCACAACACGGTGTATCACCCGGCGGGAACGGTCCGGATGGGCTCGGCGTCCGACGCGGACTCTCCGCTCGACCCGCAGCTGCGGGTCAAGGGGGTCAGCGGGCTGCGGGTGGCCGACGCGTCGGTCATGCCGTTCCTGCCTGCCGTCAATCCGTGCATCACGACGATGATGATCGGCGAGAAGTGCGCCGCCATGATCAAGGCGGGTTGATCCGGGGAGGGTGCCGAACTCGATCACCCACGTCAGGCACATCGCATACATCACGCGGAATACAAGATCACCTACGAGGGTTGCGGCAGACGTCGAACATTGATCCACCTGGCATCGGGAGACAGCTCATGAGCCTCAGCGACAGCAGCAGCACGCAGGCATCTGCGATCGGCAGGTACGGCCTGTGGAACTCCGGGCTGCGCGACCCGGACCCTGCCCGGGCGGCCGAACTCGCCGAAACCGCAGCGGAGTTGGAGCAGCTCGGCTACGGCGCGCTCTGGCTCGGCGGCAGCAGTGGCATCGAACACGCCGCCCCGCTGATCGAGGCCACCTCGAAGATCACCGTCGCGACCGGCATCCTCAGCATCTGGCAGCACGAGGCGCGGGAGACCACCGACCGCTGGGCCGCCCTGGAGGCCGCCCACCCCGGCCGGTTCCTGCTCGGCCTCGGCGTGAGCCACGCGAAGCTCACCGCGCAGTACAAGCGTCCGTACGGCGCCATGGTCGACTACCTCGACGCGCTGGACGCCGCGGGGATCCCGGCCGACCGCCGCGTGTTGGCCGCGCTCGGCCCGCGCATGCTGGAGCTCTCCCGGGACCGAGCCGCCGGCGCCCACCCGTATCTGGTCACCCCGGAGCACACCGCGCAGGCCCGTGAGGCGCTCGGCCAGGGGCCGCTGCTCGCACCGGAGTTCACCGTGGTCCTGGAGGCCGACCCGGACCGCGCCCGGGCGACCGCCCGCGAGATGCTCGCGCTCTATCTGCAGCTGGCCAACTACACCAACAGCTGGCTGCGTCTCGGGTTCACCGAGGACGACTTCGCGAACGGCGGCAGCGACCGGCTCGTCGACGCCCTCTTCGGCTGGGGTGACGAGCAGCGGGTGCGCGAGCGGATCGACGCCTTCCTGGACGCGGGCGCGGACCACGTCGCCATCCAGGTGCTGGCCTCGGGCGAGGACCGGGCCGGCCTTCCCCGGGAGCAGTGGCGGCGGCTGGCGGCCGTACTGGAGCTCTGAGTCCAGGGGCGTGAAATCCTCGCGCGAAATCCCGTGCCTCCCAGGTCTACCCCTGTCGCACGCCCAATGCGCCGCGCACCCTCATACGGTTGAAGGATGACCGGCGGCAGTGATCCGCCCGGCCACAACCACCTCGAGAAATGAGTGAGTTGGGATGCGAGACATCGTTCTGGGCATGTCGGTGTCCCTCGACGGCTATATCGAGGGACCGGACCGGGACATCAGCTGGCATCTGGTCGACGAGGAGATGCACCGGTACTTGAACGCGGAGCTCGGGGCGATGAGCGCCTTCCTGGACGGGCGGGTCACCCACGAGCTGATGCTGTCGGTCTGGCCGACCGCCGACGCCGACCCGGACTGCAGCGAGTGGACGGCCGAGTTCGCCGCCATCTGGCGGAACATGCCGAAGATCGTGTTCTCCAGAACGCTGGAGAACACCGACTGGAACACGACGATCGTGCGGGACCTCGTCGTGGAGGACATCCTGGCGCTGAAGGAGCGGCCCGGCGGGGACATGGCGCTCGGCGGGGCCGGTCTCGCGGCGGCCTTCATGGAGCACGACCTGGTCGACGAGTACCGCCTGTTCGTCAATCCGGTGCTGATCGGGGGCGGGAAGCCGCTGTTCCCGGCGTCGGGCCGCAGGGTCCCGCTCCGGCTGGTGCAGAGCCGGACGTTCGGGAACGGGGTCGAGCTGCTGCGCTACCGGCGCGCCTCGGAGGCGGCCACGTAGTCACCCGTACCTCGGATACGGGACCGCCCCGGTCGGCTGGTGCCGACCGGGGCGGAACGTGTCACACCGGGAGTGCTGCCTGAAGTGCTCAGGCGAGCGACGCGATGGCCTGGTTGAACGTGGCCGACGGGCGCATGATCGCCGCGGCCTTGGCGGCGTCGGGCTGGTAGTAGCCGCCGATGTCGGCCGGGTTGCCCTGGACCGCGATCAGCTCGTCGACGATCGTCTGCTCCTGCTCGCCGAGGGTCTTGGCGAGCGGCGCGAACGCCTCGGCGAGCTGGGCGTCGTCGGTCTGCTTGGCCAGCTCCTGCGCCCAGTACAGGGCGAGGTAGAAGTGGCTGCCGCGGTTGTCGATGCCGCCCAGCTTGCGGCTCGGCGACTTGTCCTCGTTGAGGAAGGTGCCGGTCGCGCGGTCGAGGGTGTCGCCCAGGACCTTGGCGCGGGCGTTGCCCGTGGTGGTCGCGAGGTGCTCGAAGGAGACGGCGAGGGCGAGGAACTCACCGAGGCTGTCCCAGCGCAGGTAGTTCTCCTTGACGAGCTGCTGGACGTGCTTCGGGGCGGAGCCGCCGGCGCCCGTCTCGAACAGACCGCCGCCGTTCATCAGCGGGACGACGGAGAGCATCTTCGCGCTCGTGCCCAGCTCGAGGATCGGGAAGAGGTCGGTCAGGTAGTCGCGCAGGACGTTGCCGGTGACGGAGATGGTGTCCTCGCCGCGGCGGATGCGCTCCAGGGAGAACGCGGTGGCCTCGACCGGGGACAGGATCTTGATGTCCAGGCCCTCGGTGTCGTGGTCGGCCAGGTACGTCTTGACCTTCTCGATGAGCGTGGCGTCGTGCGCGCGGCCCTCGTCGAGCCAGAACACGGCCGGGTTGCCGGTCGCGCGGGCGCGGGTGACGGCGAGCTTGACCCAGTCCTGGATCGGCAGGTCCTTGGTCTGGCAGGCGCGGAAGATGTCGCCCTCGGCGACCTCCTGCTCCAGGACCACGTTGCCCGCGGCGTCCACGAGGCGGACGGTGCCCGCGGCGTGGATCTCGAAGGTCTTGTCGTGGCTGCCGTACTCCTCGGCCTTCTGCGCCATGAGGCCGACGTTCGGCACCGAGCCCATGGTCGACGGGTCGAAGGCGCCGTTGGCGCGGCAGTCGTCGAGGACGACCTGGTACACGCCGGAGTAGCTGCTGTCGGGCAGCACCGCGAGGGTGTCGGCCTCCTCGCCGTCCGGGCCCCACATGTGGCCGGAGGTGCGGATCATGGCCGGCATGGACGCGTCGACGATGACGTCGGACGGTACGTGCAGGTTGGTGATGCCCTTGTCGGAGTCGACCATGGCGAGGGCGGGGCCCTCGGCGATCTCGGCCTCGAAGGACGCCTTGATCTCGGCGCCCAGGTGGGGCACGGAGTCCAGGCCCTTGAGGATGGTGCCGAGGCCGTCGTTCGGGGACAGGCCGGCGGCGACGAGCGCCTCGCCGTACTTCGCGAAGGTCTTCGGGAAGAAGGCGCGCACGACGTGGCCGAAGATGATCGGGTCGGAGACCTTCATCATCGTGGCCTTCAGGTGCACGGAGAACAGCACGCCCTCGGCCTTGGCCTTGGCGATCTGCGCGGTGAGGAACTCACGCAGGGCGGCGACGCGCAGGACGGAGGCGTCGACGACCTCGCCCGCGAGGACCGGTACGGACTCGCGCAGGACGGTGGTGGTGCCGTCGGCGGCCGCCAGCTCGATGCGCAGGGTGCCGGGCTCGGCGATGACCGCGGACTTCTCGGTGGAACGGAAGTCGTTGGCGCCCATGGTGGCGACGTTGGTCTTCGACTCCGGCGTCCACTTGCCCATGCGGTGGGGGTGCGCCTTGGCGTAGTTCTTGACCGACGCGGGGGCGCGGCGGTCGGAGTTGCCCTCGCGCAGGACCGGGTTGACGGCGCTGCCCTTGACCTTGTCGTAACGGGCGCGGACGTCCTTGTCCTCGTCCGTCTGCGGGTCGTCCGGGTAGTCCGGCAGCGCGTAGCCCTGGCCCTGCAGCTCGGCGATGGCCGCCTTCAGCTGCGGGATGGAGGCCGAGATGTTCGGCAGCTTGATGATGTTCGCGCCGGGCGTCTTGGCCAGCTCGCCGAGCTCGGCGAGCGCGTCGTCGATGCGCTGCCCCTCCTCGAGGCGCTCCGGGAAGCTGGCGATGATCCGCCCGGCCAGCGAGATGTCGCGGCTCTCCACACTGACGCCGGCGGTCGAGGCGTAGGCCTCGACCACGGGCAGGAACGAATACGTCGCGAGGGCCGGGGCCTCGTCGGTGTGCGTATAGATGATGGTCGAGTCAGTCACCGGGTGCTCCGCTCCACAGTCTGCGTCTCTCGTCTGCAACATTGCTCGACATCAAGATATCTCGTGACCGACCCCCTCTCGACAGGACCCCGCACCGGATCCCGCACCGGATCCCGGGCTGCTCCCCCCGGCGTGCTCCGCCGGCCCGCACAATCCCGGATCCACTGGACCATTGGTACAGTCGTCCGGCGATCACCGCCCCGCGAAGGAGGCCGCAGCCCATGGCCGTGGACGAGTTGGACACCCGCATCCTGCGTCTCCTCCTGGAGCAGCCGCGTACGAGTGTGCGCGAGTACGCCCGCATCCTCGGCGTGGCCCGCGGCACGCTCCAGGCGCGGCTCGACCGGCTGGAGCGCGACGGCGTGATCACCGGCACCGGCCCGGCCCTCTCCCCCACGGCGCTCGGGCACCCGGTCCTCGCGTTCGTCCACATCGAGGTCACGCAGGGCCATCTCGAAGACGTGGGCGACGCGCTCGCCGGCGTGCCGGAGATCATCGAGGCTTTCTCGATCACCGGCGGCGGAGACCTCCTGACCCGCGTGGCGGCCCGCGACAACGGCCATCTGGAGGACATCATCCAGCAGCTCAACCGGCTGCCCGGCGTGGTCCGCACCCGTACCGAGGTCGCGCTGCGCGAGCGGGTGCCGCACCGGGTCCTGCCGCTCGTCGAGGCGATCGGCCGGGCCGTGGCCGAGCGCCGGTGACCGCGGCCTTGGCATCCTGGAGCGCATGAGCACCCTGGGCAGCACCGCGGTCGTCCTCGACCTCGACGGAACCCTCGTGGACAGCGAGCCGAACTACTTCGAGGCGTGCCGGCGCACCCTCGCCGAGCACGGCGTCCCGGACTTCACCTGGCAGGAACACGAGTCGTACGTCGGCATCAGCACCCAGGAGACCATCGAGATCCTGCGCCAGAAGTACGGCATCCAGGCCCCGGTGGCGGCGCTGCTCACAGAGATGAACACCCGCTATCTGGCGCTCGCGCGCGCCGGCACGCAGGTCTATCCGCAGATGCGGAAGTTCGTGGAGCGGCTGCACGACGAGGGGGTCCCGATGGCCGTCGCGTCCGGATCGTCGCCCGAGGCCATCGACGCGGTCCTGTCGGGTACGGGCCTGGCCGCACAGCTCAGGATCTACGTCTCGGCGGACGAGGTCGCCCACGGCAAGCCCGCACCCGACGTGTTCCTGGAGGCGGCGTGCAGGCTCGGCGCGATGCCCGCGCACTGCACGGTGATGGAGGACGCGATCCCTGGAGCCGCGGCCGCGTATGCCGCGGGGATGCGCTGCATCGCGATCCCGTACGTGGCCGCGCAGTCCGACGATCCCGCGTTCGCCACGGCGGGGCTGCTGTTCCGGGGCGGGCAGCGGGAGTTCACGGCCGAGGCCGCGTACGACTGGCTGGCGAGGACGGCGGCTCCGAGCACGTGACCACGTGCCCACGTGCCCACGTGAACTCTCCGCACAACAATCGATCTCTCTGGACGAACAGTCCAGCTCTTTATAAACTGTCAGCATGTCCGAACCCGGTCACACCCATCTCATGGAGCAGCTCCAGCAGGTCGCCAAGGGGCTCGCGGCCACGTTCGCGCCGTTCTGCGAGGTCGTCGTGCACGATCTCGACGACCCGGACCACGCGATCGTCGCCATCGAGAACAACCTGTCGGGCCGTTCCGTGGGCGACCCCGCCACCGAACTCGGGCTCGCACGGCTGGCCGACGACGCGTACCCGCAGGTCGTGGCGAACTATCCGAACCGGTTCGCGGACGGCCGCCGGGTCAAGAGCACGTCGATCGGCATCAAGGACGAGCGGGGCCACTACGCCGGCGCGCTCTGCCTGAACATCGACATGACCGTCTTCGACGGCATCGGCACCGTACTCGACCACTTCGGCCGCTCCGACGGCTCCGCGGCCCCCGCCGAGTCGCTCGACCCGGCGGGCGGCGACGCCATCCGCGCCCGCATCGACGCGTTCGCCGCCGACCGCGCGACCACGCCCCGCGCCCTGCGGACGACCCAACGCCGGGAACTCGTAAGGGAGTTGAAGGCCCAGGGCTTCATGGAAGTACGCCGGTCGGCGGGCATCGTCGCCGACCACCTGGGTGTGTCGAGGGCGACGGTGTACTCGGATGCCAAATGAGCGGATGCCACATGAGCGGATGCCACATGCCGCATGCCCGGACGCCGGATGAGCAGCTGCCAATTGAGAGGAAGTCCCCCATGGCCGATCTGACGCCGACCGACCTGCCGACCTACGAGGACGTCGTGCGCGCGCACGAGCGGGTCGCCCCGCACGCCCACCGCACCCCCGTGCTCACCTCGCGCCTCACCGACGCCGAACTCGGCGCCTCCCTCCACTTCAAGTGCGAGAACTTCCAGCGCATGGGCGCCTTCAAGTTCCGCGGCGCGTTCAACGCGCTGTCCAGGTTCTCTCCGGAGCAGCGCCGCGCCGGCGTCGTCGCCTACTCGTCCGGCAACCACGCGCAGGCCGTGGCCCTGTCCGCCGCCATCCTGGAAATGCCCGCGACCATCGTCATGCCGCACGACGCGCCCGCGGCCAAGCTGGCCGCCACCAAGGGGTACGGCGCGGAGGTCGTGATGTACGACCGCTACTCGGAGAACGTCGAGGAGATCGGGCACCGGGTCGCCGCCGAGCGGGGCCTGACGCTGATCCCGCCGTACGACCACCCGGATGTGATGGCGGGTCAGGGCACCGCGGCCAAGGAGCTGTTCGAGGAGGTCGGTGAACTCGACGCGCTGTTCGTGCCGTTGGGCGGCGGCGGGCTGCTCTCCGGGTCGATCCTCGCCGCCCGCGCCCTGTCCCCGGGCTGCGCGGTCTACGGCGTCGAGCCCGAGGCGGGCGACGACGGCAGGCAGTCGCTGCGCGAGGGCCACATCGTCGACATCGACACCCCGCAGACGATCGCGGACGGCGCGCAGACACGGCACCTGGGCAAGCACACCTTCGCCGTCATCAAGGACGGCGTCGACGACATCCTCACCGCGACGGACGACCAACTCGTCGAGTGCATGCGGATCTTCCACACCCGGATGAAGACCGTCGTCGAGCCGACGGGCTGCCTCGGCTTCGCCGCCGCGCGCGCCCTGGCCGGGCAGCTGCGCGGCCGCCGCGTCGGTGTCATCGTCAGCGGCGGCAACGTCGACGTCGAACGCTTCACGCAGTTGCTCCGGCCCTGAGGCGCTTCTCTGCAGCGCCGCGCTCTCGGTAGCGCTGCTCGGTCTCAGAAGCGCTGCTCGGTCTCAGTAACGCTGCTCGGTCTCAGTAACGCTGCGCCTTGGCGACCTTCGCCGTCAGCTTCATCTCCGGGGGCTTGCGGCTGATGGCGAGGGGCTGGGCCCGCTCGCCGGGGTCGAGGTTCTCGGCGCCGACGTACCGGGTCTCGACGACCTTGCCGTCGCTGTCCTTGAAGTCGACCTGCACGGCGTAGGACGCCTTCTTGTCGGTGCGGTTGGTGATGTTGACGACGACGGCGAACACGCCGCCCGTCTGGGACCGCGGCTTGCCGGTGAGGGCGACGTCGGCCGTGGCGTTGCCCTGACCCTCGACCTTCATGAGTTCACTGGCGGCCGCGGCGTTGGCCCGTTCCACCTCGGCCGACACGGACGCCTCGAACTCGGAGGCCCTGGCCGACGCGGAGCTCGCCGCCGCCGAGGCCTCCGCCTTCGCCGAGGCGACGGCCGACTTGGCGGCCGACGCCATCGCGGAGGGCGGGGTCCCGGAGAAGGAAGCCGTATTGGGGGGTGTCGCGCGCGGGCTGACGCTCGACGAACTGTTGTTGCCGCTGTCCGTGCTGCACGACACGAGGGCCACGGCGCTGGTCGCGGCGGCGAGCACCGCGAGGACGGCCGTCATGGACCGCCGCCGGCGCGGCGCTGGCTTCTTCCCGGGGGAACCGGCACTCATTCAGACGTCTCCTTGAATCTCTCCGAAAGCTCTGGCTCTTTGGAAGCTCTGGCTCTTTCCGGCACCTCTGACAGGGGTGCCGGAGAGGTCAATAGCGCATGATTCCGACGATTCCCGTCCCCTCCGGGAGGGTTCCGTCGGGGACGAAGCGCACCTCGGCGCCCGTCTCCAGGGCCCGTTCGACGATCTCGTCGACGATGTCGTCGTGGGCGTCCAGGTCGCCGGGCTCGGCCGGGACCAGGTGGTCGCCGTCCTGCCGGACAGTGGTGCGGAAGTGCTCCTCGACGACGAGTGCGCGGACCCGCCCGGCGGCGACGTGCTCCCACACCTCGTCCACGCCCGCGGCGAACTCCTTCCAGCCCCGGGCGCGCTCGATGTCCGCCAGGGTGGCGGCCACGCTCTGCTGCTCCTGTGCGGTGACGGCGGGCCGCACCGCCTCGCGCACGGCTTCCGCTCCGGCGTTCGCGAGCCCGCCGTGGGCCACGGGGACGGCGTGCTCGGTGGCGGTCCCGACCTCGTTGAGCAGGGTGACGGCCGCCTGCTCACCGGCGACGTACAGCCGCGCCGTCGGAGCCAGGGCCTCGTCGAGCGCCGTGTCGACCTGCCGGAGGAACTGGCGGGTCTGCTCGTCGCCGTAGGTGCTCGGGAGGTCCCCGATGCGCTCCTTGCGCTCCGCGTCGGGGTCGTCGAGGCTCCGGGTCAGCGGGAATCCCGCGATGTGCTGTTCCACGAGGCGCCTCGCGTCGCCCCTCCACAGCGCGGCGCGGTCCGCCGAGACCGCGAGGACCCAGTAGGGCTGTTCGGCGGTGTACGCGGCGACGAGATTGCGGGTCAGATACGTGTCGGCGAGGACGACCCGTTCGGGGACGGTACGCGGCAGCGACCACACGTGGTGCTCGCCCGGCGAGGCGAAGATCGCCAGACCGTCCTCGGCGTGGTCGAGGTCGATCTCCGCGAGCGCCAGATCCAGCTGCTCGACGACGTCCTGGCGGCGCTCCGGGGTCACCGCGGGATCGGCCTCCAGCTCCTTGGCCGCGCCGGCCAGCAGATTGCGCAGCCGGATGGGGTCCTGCGCATTGTCCGGCTTGCGCCGGTGCGTGGGCACGAGGACCGACACCGCCGGATAGTGCCGGGGCCGGCGCAGCGACGCGAGCACGGCGGGTGTCAGGTCGGGCTGCATGCGAGCGCCTTTCCGGAGGCGTGAGGCTTCACAAGGCTTCCTCGATGCACGATATGCCCGAAATTCCGGTTCGGCGCGCGGCGCTACTCCCCTTCGCCGCCCGCACGCCCCCAAGGGGGCATACCGGACATTTTATGAATATGGTCGTCCTCTGTCGGTTCCAACGCCCCACGGCCAGAGGAAGACATGACGCAGGCAGAAGGCTCCCTCGCCGCCGACCGGCCCGAGCAGTCACCCGCGGCCAAGCTGACCCTGCTCACACTGACGACGATGGTCGTCGGATCCATGGTCGGTGCCGGCGTCTTCTCCCTCCCGCGCCGCTTCGCACAGGAGACCGGCGTGGCCGGCGCGCTGATCGCGTGGGCCATCGCCGGCACCGGCATGCTGATGCTCGCCTTCGTCTTCCAGAAGCTCGCCGTCCGCAGGCCCGACCTGGACGCCGGTGTGTACGCGTACGCCAAGGCCGGGTTCGGCGAATATCTGGGCTTCTTCTCGGCGTTCGGCTACTGGGCCAGCGCCTGCGTCGGCAATGTGACGTACTGGGTACTGATCATGTCGACCATCGGCGCGATCGCCCCCGCCCTCGGCGACGGCGACACTGCCCTCGCGATCATCCTTTCCTCCGCAGGGCTGTGGGCGTTCTTCTTCCTGATCCGGCGGGGCGTCAAGGAAGCCGCCACGATCAACCGCGTCGTCACCGTCGCGAAGGTCGTGCCGATCCTCGTCTTCGTCCTGCTGGCCCTGTTCTGCCTCAAACCGCATGTCTTCGCGGAGAACTTCGGCGGCGCCGACTACGCGGGCTCACTGTTCCACCAGGTCAGAGGGACGATGCTGGCCACGGTCTTCGTGTTCCTCGGCGTCGAGGGCGCGAGCGTCTACTCCCGCCACGCCAAACGCCGCGAGGACGTCGGACGCGCGACCGTGCTGGGTTTCCTGAGCGTCTTCGCCGTCTTCGCCTCCGTCACGATCGTGTCGTACGGCATCCTGCCGATGAGCGAGATCGCCGAGCTGCGCCAGCCGTCCATGGCGGGCGTCCTCGAGGAGGCGGTCGGCACCTGGGGCAAGGTGTTCGTCAGCGTCGGCCTGATCATCTCCGTGCTCGGCGCCTATCTCGCGTGGACGCTGATGGCGGCCGAGGTCCTCCTCGTCGCCGCCAGGGACAGTGACATGCCGCGGTTCCTGGCCCGCACGAGCCGCGCCGACGTTCCTGTGCCCGCACTCGTGATGACCACCGCCCTCTCCCAGGTCGTCCTGGTCATCACCTCGTTCTCCGACGACGCGTTCAACTTCGCGCTCGATCTGACCAGCGCCCTGTCGCTGATCCCGTTCCTGCTGGCCGCCGCGTTCGCCGTGAAGATCGCGGTGCGACCGGACGCACTCACGGTCGGGGCCCACGACGCGCGCGGCGAACTCGTCGTGGCGGGCATCGCGACCGTCTACACGGCGTTCCTTCTCTACGCGGCCGGGATGAAGTTCGTCCTGGTGTCCTTCATCATCTACGCGCCCGCCACGGTCCTGTTCGTGATGGCCCGCCGCGAACAGGGCAGACGCCTGTTCTCCCCCGCCGAACTCGCCATCCTCGCGGTGTCCGTGGCCGGAGCGGTCCTCGGTGTCATCGCCCTGGCGGCCGGCTGGATCAGCCTCTGACCGGCCCGCCCGTCGCACCGACTCCCTGGAAAGGCACATCGTGACCAGCAACGACACCACGGCCGGGCCGGCGCTCGGCGTCTACTCCGAGGTCGGCACGCTGCGCAAGGTCCTGGTCTGCGCGCCCGGCCTCGCCCACCGCAGGCTCACCCCGACCAACTCCGACGACCTCCTCTTCGACGACGTGATGTGGGTGGAGAACGCCCAGCGCGACCACGCCGACTTCGTCAACAAGCTGCGCGGACGCGGCGTCGACGTCGTCGAACTGCACGAACTCCTCACCGAGACCATGACGATCCCCGAGGCGAAGGCCTGGCTCCTGGACCGCAAGATCGTCGCGAACGAGGTCGGCCTCGGCCTCATGGACGACACCCGGGCCTTCCTCGACGAGCTCAGCCCGCACCGTCTCACCGAGTATCTGATCGGCGGCCTGGCCACCACCGACCTGCCGGACGAGTTCCGCTCCGACTACGTCGCCCTGGTCCGCGAGTCGACGGGCGTACGCGAGTACCTCATGCCGCCCCTGCCCAACACCCTCTACACCCGCGACACGACCTGCTGGCTGTACGAAGGCGTCACCCTCAACCCGCTCTACTGGCCCGCACGCCACGACGAGACCCTGCTGATGAAGGCGATCTACACGTTCCACCCCGACTTCACCGGCTCCACCGTGTGGTGGGGAGACCCCGAACGGGACTGGGGCCAGGCCACGTTCGAGGGCGGCGACATCATGCCCGTGGGCAACGGCGTCGTCCTGATGGGCATGAGCGAACGGACCTCACGCCAGGCGATCACTCAGGTGGCGGCCGCGCTGTTCGAGAACGGCGCGGCGGACCAGGTCATCGTCGCCGGCATGCCGAAGCTGCGCTCCGCCATGCACCTGGACACCGTCTTCACCTTCGCCGACCGCGACATCGTCACGCTCTACCCGGCCATCATGGACGCCGTCCACACCTTCACGCTGCGCCCCGGCGACGATCCGTCCGGCCTCCACATCACCGACGAGGGCTCGCGCCCGTTCGTCGACGTCGTGGCGAAGGCGCTCGGCCTCGGCGCACTGCGCGTGATCGAGACCGGCGGCGACGTCTACGCCTCCGAGCGCCAGCAGTGGGACAGCGGCAACAACGCCGTCGCGGTCGAGCCGGGCGTCGTCATCACGTACGACCGCAACACCCAGACGAACACGCTGCTGCGCAAGGCGGGCGTCGAGGTCATCACCATCGTCGGCGCGGAACTCGGCCGCGGCAGAGGCGGCGGGCACTGCATGACATGCCCGCTGATCCGGGACCCGGTCGACTTCTGACCGGCGCCGAGTGCGCCCGGCTCAACTGTCGTACGCGTAGAAGCCGCGCCCCGACTTCCGGCCGAGTGCGCCCGCAGCGACCATGCGGCGCAGCAGCGGCGGGGGCGCGTACAGCGGCTCCTTGAACTCGTCGTACATCGACTCCGCGATGGACTGGGCCGTGTCGAGGCCGATGAGGTCGAGGAGGCGCAGCGGGCCCATGGGATGCGCGCAGCCGAGCACCATGCCGTTGTCGATGTCCTCGGCGGACGCGGCCCCCGACTCCAGCATCCTGACGGCGGAGACGAGGTACGGGATCAGCAGGGCGTTGACGACGAAGCCCGCCCGGTCCTGGGCGTGGACGACGGTCTTGCCGAGCCGCCGCTCGGCGAAGTCCGTCACCGCGTCGGTGACGCTCTGCGCGGTGAGCTGCGTCGGGATGACCTCGACGAGGCGCTGTACGGGTACGGGGTTGAAGAAGTGGACGCCTACGACCTGCTGGGGGCGCGAGGTGACCGCGGCGAGGTCGATGATCGGGATGGAGGAGGTGTTGGAGGCGATGATCGCGTCCCCGCCCCCGAGCACCCGGTCGAGCTCCTTGAACACGGCGGTCTTCACGTCGGGCTGCTCGGCGACGGCCTCGACGACCAGGTCACGGTCGGCGAACTCGTCGAGGTCGGTGGTGAACTCCAGCCTGGCGAGGGCGGCTTCGCGCTCGTCCGCGCTCAACTTGCCGCTGCGCAGGCCGCGGTCGAGGGACGCGGTGATACGGGACCGGCCCGCCGCAAGCGCCTCTTCGCCGCGCTCGGCGACCAGGACGTCGAGACCGGCGCGGGCGCAGACCTCCGCGATGCCCGATCCCATCAGGCCGCAGCCCACCACGCCCACTCTTCCGAACTCACGCATCGAAGATCGTCCTCTCTTACGGCCGCCCGCGGTTGCCGGGCCACCAGTTGTCGCAATACGGCAGCGTCACTGCCAGTCGGTGCGTCCGCCCGTGTCGCACAGCTCGAAGACCACTTCCCCGGCGTCGGGGTCGCTGCCGGCCACGGGTCGCACCCGGGCGCCGATCCACACCAGGTTCGGGGCGGCACCGACGACACGGCACCGGAACACGAAGCCTTCGGGGAAGCGGACGAGGGACTCGTTGCGCGCCGTCCCCGTGTACCGGTTCACGACGCTGGACTGCACGACGACGCCAAGACCGTCGCTGTGTTCGGCCTGCAGATCGCTCGACGCGCACACCGGACACAGCAGCCGCCGGAACGAGGCGGTGCCGCACCATCGGCAGCGCTGGATCGTCAGGCCGGTCCCGTCGGGCCCGGTCGGCGCGGTGTGGGACACCTCGTGCCCGATCGGCGCGGTGTGGGTTGCTGTTGCTGTCTCGGACACGGCTCGGCCCCCTGCGCTCGGCTCTGATGCGCCGCACCATCGCGTCGGCGCCTCCGCACCGTATGGCACTGAGTTCCGAGCTGTAAAGGTACTGAGTGCCAAACCCAGTCGGATCCGCCCCCGGATCGAGCCCTCAGCCCTGCCGGAAGGCCGATTCGATCCGCTGCACGACCTGCCACATCGGGGCACCCTTCGGGGCGACCATCACGACGACTTCGTCCTCGGCGGCAGGCTGGGCCGCACCCTGATCCGCGCCACTCCACACACCGCGCACCATCCCCAGAGCGTGGTCCACGGCCGCGTACGGGTCTCCCTCACCACCCGAACGGAGCCAGGAGCGGAGCCCGTTGTTATGGGCGGCGACGACGGACGCGGCGATCACCTCGGCCCGCAGCGCGCCGTCCCGCTCCCCCTCGAAACGCTCCCGCAGATAGCCCGCCAGGGTGCGCTCGTAGCGCCGCACCACCGACAGCTCGTACGTCCGCAGCCCCGGCACCTCGCGCGTGAGGCGATAACGCTGCACGGAGAACTCAGGGTTGGCCGCGTACATGCGCAGCACGAGGCGCGCCGCGTCGGAGACGGTGCCGACCGGGTCACTGCCGTCGGCCTCTTCGAGGAACGCCGTCATGTCGGCGAGGCAGCGCTCGTGATCCGGGAATACCGCGTCCTCCTTGGACGGGAAGTACCGGAAGAACGACCTGCGCCCGACACCCGCACGGGCGACGATGTCGTCGACCGTGGTCTGCTCGAAACCCCGGTCGAGGAAGAGCTGGAACGCCGCCTCGGCGAGCACCTCGCGCATCGGCGCTTTCTTGGCCGGTCTGGTCGCCTCAGTCATGCCGGGAACGTAACACCGAAGTGGCCCATCTGGCACCACGTACCTTGCCAGAGGGTACTGAGTGCCATAGTGTCGCTTTCAGGAACCAGAGGGTAGGAGAGCCGGCGTGAGCTTGAGGATCGTTGTCACCGTGAAGTATGTGCCGGACGCGACGGGGGACCGGCATTTCGCTGATGACCTGACGGTGGACCGTGATGATGTGGACGGGCTGCTGTCGGAGCTGGATGAGTACGCGGTCGAGCAGGCGTTGCAGATCGCGGACGGGGCGGACGATGCGGAGGTCACCGTGTTGACGGTGGGTCCGGAGGACGCGAAGGACGCGTTGCGCAAGGCGTTGTCGATGGGCGCGGACAAGGCGGTCCATGTCGAGGACGACGATCTGCACGGCACGGACATCGTGGGCACGTCGCTGGTGTTGGCGAAGGCGATCGAGAAGGCCGGTTTCGATCTGGTGGTCTCCGGTATGGCGTCGACGGACGGCACGGCGGGTGTGGTCCCGGCGCTGCTCGCGGAGCGGCTGGGTGTGCCGCAGGTGACGCTGCTCTCCGAGGTGTCGGTCGAGGGCGGTGTGGTCAGGGGCCGTCGTGACGGTGACACGGCCTCGGAGCAGGTGGAGGCTTCGCTGCCGGCGGTGGTGTCGGTGACCGACCAGTCGGGCGAGGCGCGTTACCCCTCGTTCAAGGGGATCATGGCGGCGAAGAAGAAGCCGGTCGAGTCCTGGGACCTCTCGGATCTGGACGTGGAGGCCGACGAGGTGGGTCTGGCGGGTGCGTTCACGGTCGTGGACGCGGCGGCTGAGCGTCCGGCGCGCAGCGCGGGCACGATCGTCAAGGACGAGGGCGAGGGCGGCAAGCAGCTCGCCGAGTTCCTCGCGGGCCAGAAGTTCATCTAAGCCCCGGCCGTCCCCTTCCGTCTCACTCTTTCGCATGCAGGAGAAGTCCCATGGCTGAAGTTCTGGTCTACGTCGATCACGTGGACGGTGCCGTCCGCAAGCCCACCCTTGAGCTGCTGACCCTGGCCCGTCGCCTCGGTGAGCCCGTCGCCCTGGCGATCGGTGCCGGCGCCGCCGACACCGCCGCCACCCTCGCCGAGCACGGCGCGACGCGTGTCCTGACGCACGAGGCGTCCGAGTACGCCGACTACCTGGTCGTGCCGAAGGTGGATGCACTGCAGGCCGCCTACAACACCGTCGCCCCGGCCGCTGTCCTGGTGCCGTCCTCCGCGGAGGGCAAGGAGATCGCCGCGCGTCTCGCGGTGCGCATCGGTTCCGGCATCATCACCGACGCCACCGACATCGAGGCCGGCGACTCCGGTCCGGTCGCGACGCAGTCCGCGTTCGCCGCCTCCTTCACCACCAAGTCCCGCGTGGCCAAGGGCACCCCGGTCATCACCGTCAAGCCCAACAGCGCCCCCGTCGAGCCCGCCGCGGCCGCCGGCACCGTCGAGCCGCTCGCCGTCTCGTTCTCCGACAAGGCGACCGGCACCAAGGTCACCGCCCGCACCCCGCGCGAGTCCACCGGCCGCCCCGACCTGACCGAGGCCGCGATCGTGGTCTCCGGCGGCCGTGGCGTCAACGGCGCCGAGAACTTTACGGTCATCGAGGCCCTCGCCGACTCCCTCGGCGCGGCCGTCGGCGCCTCCCGCGCCGCCGTCGACGCGGGCTGGTACCCGCACTCCAACCAGGTCGGCCAGACCGGCAAGAGCGTGTCCCCGCAGCTGTACATCGCCAACGGCATCTCCGGCGCGATCCAGCACCGGGCCGGCATGCAGACCTCGAAGACCATCGTCGCGGTCAACAAGGACGCCGAGGCCCCGATCTTCGACCTCGTCGACTACGGCGTCGTCGGCGACCTCTTCGACGTCGTCCCCCAGCTCACCCAGGAAATCAACACCCGCAAGGGCTGACAGCAGCAGAACGGCCGGAGGCCCTGGACCGAAATCGGTCCAGGGCCTCCGGCCTTCGTGCGTATGTCTCAGCCGGCGCGGCGGACCCGCGCGGCCTTGCGGGCGTCGGCGAGCTGGCGGGCCTCGGAGGTGCGGCGCGAGTCACCACCGGCGCGACCGGGGCGCGAGCCCATGCCGCGGAACGGGGCACCGCCGCGCTTGGGGCGCTCCGTGGCCGGCGCGGTGCCGGTGATCGGGACGCCGGAGGGCGCCTGAGCACCGGTGATACGGCTCAACTCGGCCTCGCCCGACCGGACTTGGGTGATCTGCGGCCGGATACCGGCGTCGCGCATCAGGCGGCTCATGTCGCGGCGCTGGTTGGGCAGGACCAGGGTGACGACGCTGCCGGACTCACCGGCACGGGCCGTACGGCCGCCGCGGTGCAGGTAGTCCTTGTGGTCGCTCGGCGGGTCGACGTTGACCACGAGGTCGAGGTTGTCGACGTGGATGCCGCGGGCGGCGACGTTGGTGGCGACGAGCGCCGTGACCGTACCGGCCTTGAACTGGGCCAGGGTGCGGGTGCGCTGCGGCTGGGACTTGCCGCCGTGCAGCGCGGCGGCCCGCACGCCGCTGCCGAGCAGGTGCTTGGTGAACTGGTCGACGGCGTGCTTGGTGTCCAGGAACATGATGACCCGCCCGTCGCGGGCCGCGATCTCGGTGGCGGCGGCGAACTTGTCGGCGCCGTGCACATGCAGTTCGTGGTGTTCCATCGTGGTGACCGCGCCCGCCGACGGGTCGACGGAGTGGACGACCGGGTCGTGCAGGTAGCGGCGCACGAGGAGGTCGACGTTGCGGTCGAGCGTGGCGGAGAACAGCATGCGCTGACCCTCGGGGTGCACCAGGTCGAGCAGCTCGGTGACCTGCGGCATGAAGCCCATGTCGGCCATCTGGTCGGCCTCGTCCAGGACGGTGATCTTCACCCGGTCCAGACGGCAGTCCTTGCGCTCGATGAGGTCCTTGAGGCGTCCGGGCGTCGCGACGACGACCTCGGCGCCACCGCGCAGGGCACTGGCCTGACGGCCGATGGACATACCGCCGACGACGGTGGCCATCCGCAGCTTCAGCGACCGGGCGTACGGGGTGAGCGCCTCGGTGACCTGCTGGGCGAGCTCGCGCGTGGGGACGAGGATCAGGCCGAAGGGCTGCTTGGCGTCGGCGCGCTGACCTGCGAGGCGCGCGAGGAGCGCGAGCCCGAAGGCGAGCGTCTTGCCGGAGCCGGTGCGGCCGCGGCCGAGGACGTCCCGGCCCGCGAGCGAGTTCGGCAGGGTGGCCGCCTGGATCGGGAACGGCACGGTCACACCGAGGCCGGTGAGCGTCTTGAGGATCTCGGCCGGCAGGTCGAGCTCACCGAAGGTCTCTACGGCGGGGAGGGCGGGCGTGACGGTGACGGGCAGCGCGAACTCGCCCTGCGGCGCGGCGGGCCTGCGCCCGTAGCCGCCGGAGCTCTTGCCGCCGGGGCGTCCCTGGCCCTGACCCTGGGGTCGAAAACGGGCGCCCCGGTCGCCGCCGGCGGAGCCCCTGCGGGGGTTGGAGTAACGGTCGTTCGTGCGAGCTGAACGGTTCATGGAGAACCTTCCTCGATATGGCACGTATCGAGGAATTCCCGGCGCATGAGTGCCGGACGAATTGCAAGAACGAGCCGAATAACAGACTGAAAATCAGCCGGCGCGCCGGTACGGAGAATGGCGACGCCTGACGTCGGAATGCTGGGATTCCGCTGCGGCAGGCGGCTCTCGGACGGGCCGGATCAATGGGGTGCGGGGGTCTTGGCGCCCCGCCGGGGTGGTGTGCCACCCCGGCGGTCGTGCCTACCCGGGCGGGATACCCCCCAAACAGCAACGAGCTGGTGCCCGTACCACCAGGGTACGGGCACCAGCTGCGCTCAACGCTTCAGCGTCAGGCAGGAACGATGTTCTCCGCCTGCGGGCCCTTCTGGCCCTGCGTGACATCGAAGTTCACCTTCTGGCCTTCCTGAAGCTCACGGAAGCCCTGGGTGGCGATGTTCGAGTAGTGGGCGAAGACGTCGGGGCCGCCACCCTCCTGCTCGATGAAGCCGAAGCCCTTTTCCGAGTTGAACCACTTCACGGTGCCAGTAGCCATATGCAAATTCTCCTTCGGGGCAGTGCCCGTGGCCCACACTGTGCGGACCTCGGCGTCGCCGCAATGATTGCCCCGCCCGGAAAAAATGCATCCGGAAATAGAAAAGCGCCCGGCAACGTGAAGTTACCTAAGGCACTTGAAGTATCTATGGGAACCACAACTGCAACTGAGATCAAGACTAGCACGGAACTGGCTTCGGAGCACGGTGAGCCAGAACATTTCGCGCGCCGCCGTGAATCTTCACCCCGGATTGAGCAAATCCGGGGGCCCCGGGCGCCGAATATTCACCTCACCGGCGGCCGTCGGACAGGAACGGATAGTCCGTGTAGCCCGTCTCCCCTCCCACGTACATCAGGTACCTGTCCCGGACCTGGTTGAGCGGCGCGCCCATGCGTAGCCGCTCGACCAGGTCCGGGTTGGCCAGGAACGGGCGGCCGAGCGCCACCAGGTCGGCGCCGGCGGCCAGGAGGCGCTCGCCCTCGCTTCTGCCGCCGTCGGCGGGAATCCGCTCCCGCGGCAGCACGGGGTTGGCGATCAGCGTGCCGGTCCAGCGCTTGCGGAGGTCCTGGAAGAGCGGATTGTCCGGGTCGGCGAAGACGATGTGCAGATAGGCGAGGTCCAGGTCCGAGAGGGCGTCGACGAGTGCGGGGTAGATGTCGTCGGTGTCTCCCTCGTCCATGCCGTTGACGGTGAGTCCCGGAGAGATCCGCAGGCCCACCCGCTCGGGGCCGATCGCGTCCGCGACGGCACGTACGACCTCGACCACGAACCGGACGCGGCCCTCGACCGTTCCTCCGTAGGCGTCGGTGCGGTGGTTGGTGCCCTGGCCGAGGAACTGGTGGAGGAGGTAGCCGTTCGCGCCGTGCACCTCGACGCCTTCGAAGCCCGCCGCCACGGCCTTGCGGGCGGCCTCGGCGAAGTCGACCACGGTAGTGCGGATGTCGTCGGGCGTCATCTCCCTCGGTACGAGGGCGGGCTGGTGACCGGTCGGGGTGTGGATGGTGTCGGGGAGCGGCACCGGTGAGGGGGCGACCGGGGTCAGGCCGCCGCTGTTGTCGGGGTGGCCGATCCGGCCGCCGTGCTGGAGCTGGAGGAACATCCGGCCGCCGGCGGCGCGGACCTCGTCGGTCACGTGTCGCCAGCCCTCGACGTGGGCCGCGTTGTGGATGGCCGTGATGTTGGCGTACGTCTGCCCGACGGCGTTGGGCGTGGACGCCTCGGCGATGATCAGGCCCGCGGTGGCGCGCTGGGCGTAGTAGGTGGCCATGACGGGCTGCGGGACGCCGTCCGCGGAGGCGCGGTTACGGGTCATGGGCGCCATGACGAGGCGGTTGGGCAGGGTCAGGGCGCCGAGGCGGGCGGTGTCGAACAGGCGGGACGTCGTCATGGCGGTGCTCCTCGAATCGGGGTGAGTGGTGTGACGGGGTGCGGTGCGGGCGTTCATGAGGTCCGCGCCGTGCGGCGGGCGGGGAATCCGTGGGTGCGGGCGGCGACGACCACGGCGAGTACGGGAACCAGGAGCAGGAGGACCGTCCAGGGGAAGGAGCGGGATCCGACCAGGTCGAGGAGGATCCCGCCGGCTATTCCGCCGCCGGCCATGGCCACGTTCCAGAGGGTGACGAGCATGGCCTGCGCCGCGTCCGCCGACTCGCCTCCCGCCTCGCCCGCGGCGGTCTGCAGGAGCGTGGGGGCGCCGCCCCAGCCGAGGCCCCACAGCGTCACGGCCACGTACACCAGGGCGGGGCTGTCGGACCGCAGGGCCAGGACGGCCGCCGCCGCGGCGACCAGCAGGGCGGCCGCGACGGTCAGGGCGCGCAGGTGCCGGTTGATCAGTGCGCCCACGATCCAGATGCTCGCCAGGGACGCGGCGCCGAAAACCAGCAGCACGAGGTCGGTGGAGTTCCCCATGCCGACTCCGTCGAGGAACGTCGCGACGAACGTATAGAGGACGGTGTGGGCGAGGACGAAGACGAGGGTGACGAAGAGGACCGGGGACACGCCGGGGACGCGGAGCGCCCGCAGCATCGGCGGCCGGGCCCCCTGTCGCAGTCCTGGCTGGTCGGGGACGGCCGCGGCGATCCAGCCGAGGAGGGCGACGGTGAGGACGGTCATGCTCAGGAACGCGATCTGCCAGTTCACGGCCTTGCCGAGGAACGTGCCCGCGGGAACGCCCAGGGACAGTGCGACCGGGATGCCCGCCATCGCGATCGCGATGGCCCTGCCCTGGAGGTGGGCGGGCGCGAGGCGCCGGGCGTAACCGGCGAGCAGCGCCCAGGCCAGGCCGGCCGCGACCCCGGCCACGAACCGGGCCACCATCGTGAGGGGGAAGTTCGCCGAGAGGGCGGTCACCGTGTTGGCGACGCCGAACCCCGCCATCGCCGTCATCAGGAGCCGCTTGCGGCGCCATCCGGCGGTGACCGCGGTGAGGGGGATCGCTGTGAGGGCGGTGCCGATCGCGTAGACCGTCACGGTCTGCCCGGTAGCCGATTCGCCGACGCTCAGGTCACGGCTCATCGCGGGCAGCAGACCCGCGGGCAGGGTCTCCGTCAGGCTCGTGATGAAGACGGCGGTGGCGAGGGCGAGCAGGGCGGGGAGGGGCAGCTTTCGGTTCTCGGGGGCGAAGGCGGTGGCTGGTGCGGCGGGTGGTGTGCGGGTCGGCTCTGTTCTGGTGACGTCTGTTCCGGTCATGCGACGACAGTGCAGGTCGGGCCTTCGGGAACGCTGACGGTCCGCTGACGGTCGGCGGCTACGGCGTGTGTACGGTGATCACATGCGGTTCGGGGTGCTTGGTCCACTGACGGTGCGGGACGGCGACGGGGAGCCGGTCGCGGTTCCCGAGGTCAAGGTCAGGGCCCTCCTCGCCGCCCTCCTGGTCCACGAGGGGCGGCCCGTCTCCGCCGACCGCCTCATCGACGGCCTGTGGGGCGACGATCTTCCTGGGAATCCCGCCAACGCCCTCCAGGCGAAGGTCTCTCAGCTACGCAAAGCGATCGGCCGCGACCGCGTGGTGCGCCAAGCGCCCGGCTACCGGCTCCGTCTCGACGAGGCCGGGGACGAGGTGGACGCCGACCGCTTCCTGTCGCTGGTGGACCGGGCGGGATCCGCGGCGGGTCCGCGCGAACGGGCCGAACTCCTCACCGAGGCACTGGAGTTGTGGCGTGGTCCGGCCTACGCCGATTTCGCGGACGAGGAGTTCGTACGTACTGCTGCGCAGCGCCTGACGGAGCAGCGGCTGGCCGTCCTCGAGGAACGGGCCGAGGCGCTCCTGGAGTCGGGCGACCTCACGCTCCTCACCGGGGAGCTGGCGGGCCTCGTCGCGCGCCATCCGCTCCGGGAACGGCTGCGAGCCGTCCAGCTGCGAGCGCTGTATCTGGCGGGCCGGCAGAGCGAGGCGCTCGCCTCGTACGCGGAACTGCGGGGCCGGCTCGCGGACGAGCTCGGCCTCGACCCGAGCCCCGAACTGGCCGCGCTCCACGAGGCGATCCTGCGCCAGGACCCGTCGCTCACCCCTCCCCCTGCCTCTCCTGCGGGCGCCGCGCCGTCGCTGTCCGAACGCCCCCGGTCGAACCTTCCCGCCCCGCTCACGGCGCTCGTGGGCCGTGACGATTCCCTGGCCGAGATCGGTCAGCTCCTCGCCACGGAACGCCTGGTCACGCTCACCGGCCCCGGCGGGGTCGGCAAGACACGGCTCGCGGTCGAGGCGGCCCGGCGGATCCAGGACGCCCCCGACGGGGTGTGGCTCGTCGAACTCGCCGGTGAGCGCGGGAGCGTGGCCGATCTCGCGCAGGTCGTCTCCGCGGCGCTGGGCCTGCGGGACGACGCGCTTTCGGGTCCACCGGGCCAAGGCGCGGCGGCCGCGCCCGAGCAACGGCTCGCCACGGCCCTGCGGGACCGCAGGACGCTGCTCGTCCTGGACAACTGCGAGCAGGTCGTCGAGTCGGTGGCGCGGCTCGCCGAGACGCTGCTGGGCCACGCACCGCACCTGCGGGTCCTGGCCACCACCCAGG
Source organism: Streptomyces sp. NBC_00009 (assembly GCF_045040855.1). Lineage (NCBI taxonomy): Bacteria > Bacillati > Actinomycetota > Actinomycetes > Kitasatosporales > Streptomycetaceae > Streptomyces > Streptomyces sp. NBC_00009. The sequence goes on along the minus strand of NZ_CP108312.1, from coordinate 7,134,377 downwards.
AGCCGCTGTGCGTCGCCGGGGAGACGGTCCATCTGGTCGAGCCGCTGCAACCCGCGGACGCGGTACGCCTGTTCACGGCGCGCGCAGCGGCGGCCTCCCCCGGCTTCTCGCTCGACGAAGCCACTCCTGAGACGCGTGCGGCGGTTCTGGAGATCTGCCGGCGCCTCGACGGCATTCCGCTCGCGCTCGAACTGGCAGCTACGCGCGTACGGGCCCTGGGCGTAGGGGAGTTGGCGGCCCGGCTCCAGGACCGTTTCCGGGTGCTGACGTCGGGACGACGGGGTGCGCCGCCGCGTCAGCAGACCCTGCGGGCGGTGATCGACTGGAGCTGGGAGCTGCTCGGCGTTTCCGAGCGGATCGTGCTGCGCCGCCTGGCCGTACATCGCGACGGCTGCGCTTTGGACGCGGCGGAGGAGGTGTGCGCGGGCGACGGGGTGCGCCGCGACGAGGTCCTCGACCTCGTGACGCGACTGGTCGACCGGTCGCTGGTCGTCGTGGTGACCGGCCCCGACGGCACCGGCCCCCGCTACCGGCTCCTCGAGTCCGTCGCCGCGTACGCGAAGGAGCGCCTGCATGAGACGGACGAACTCGCCGCGGTACGCCACCGCCATCTGCGGCACTACACGGACATGGCCGAGCGCGCCGAGCCCCGCCTCCGTGGCGGCGGGCAGCGCGAGTGGCTCGGCCGGCTCGACGCCGAGACCGCCAATCTGCGGGCGGCGCTCGACGAGGCGACGGGCCGCGCGTCGACGGGTGGCACTACCGACGACGCGGTGCGCCTGGCCACCGCCCTGTCCTGGTGGTGGCTGCTGCGCGGCCGCCTGAGCGAGGCCCGTCGGGCCCTGTCGGCCGTGCTCGCCGCGGTGCCGTCGGCGGTCGAACTCCGGGTGCTGAGCGTTGCGTTCGGGCTGATGACGGGTGAGCAGCCCTCGGCGGCGCCGCGCCCTGACGTGGCGATCGCCGATCCTGTGCGGCGGGGGCGCGCCGTGTGGTTCTCCGCGTACGGCCTGTTCAGGTCGGGTGACCTCGCCGCCAGTGAGGAGGCCGTCTCGCGCGCGCTCGCTCTCTTCGCCGCCGCGGACGACCGGTGGGGTACGGCCGCGGCACTCGGGCTGCGGTCGATGCACTCGCTGATCCGTGGCGACCTGGACGCCCTCGGGCGCGACGGGCTGCGCAGCGCGGCGCTCTTCCGTGAACTCGGCGACCGGTGGGGCGAGTTGCAGACGGTGGAGCCACTGGCGGCGCTCGCCGAGATCAAGGGTGAGTACGCGGAGTCCGCCCGGCGCCACGAGGAGGGACTGCGTATGGCGCGGGAACTCGGCCTGGACGCCGAGGTCTCCGCCCGGCTCTCCGGCCTGGGCCGGCTCGCGCTGCTCGACCGCGACTGGGACCGGGCCGCCGAACTGCACGAGCAAGCTCGGCGATCAGCGTCCGAACAGGGCTACAAGTACGGCGAACTCCATGCGGAGATGGGCCTCGCCCTTGGCGCACGCCGCTCCGGCGACCTCGATGCGGCGCAGGCGCATCTGCTGCGTATCCGCGACGGGTTCGGTGACGTGTCGTCGGAGGCGGGGGACCATCTGCTCCAGGCGGAACTGGGCTTCGTCGCCGAGCTGCGCGGGGATGCGGCCGGGGCGGTCGCCCACCATCTCCTCGGCCTGGACGTCGCCTGCGCCATCGGCGAGCCGCGCGCCGTGGCCCTCTCCCTGGAGGGCCTGGCAGGCGCGGCAGCACTGGCTGAGGACGGGGGCCGGGCGGCCGCACTCCTCGGCGCCGCGGACGCGGCCCGCCGCAGCGCGGGCGCACCGCTCCCGCCCGCAGAACGCGGCGACGTGGACCGCATCACGGCGAGGGCGACGGCTGCGCTGGGCGACACGGCCTTTGCGGCGGCGTACGGGGAGGGTGCGAACCTGTCACCGGAGAAGGCGGCCCATACGGCGCGGCTCCACTTCCGAGCTGCCGCGTCAGGCCCGGACCCTGGGGGCTTCAACACACCTCCCCGCACGGGTCGTTGAGGCCCGACATGCCGAATATGGCCCACCCTCTCCAGCTACGGTCGTGTCGTACCTCAGATCCGCCCCGACATGATCTGGCGCCGCTCCCCCGCCTCGCCGTCGTGATGGATCGGTGTCCGCGAGGCGGTCAGGGGTGCGCCCGTGCCGCCCTGTCTCGACGCGATGATTTCCGCCGCGATGGACAGGGCCGTCTCCTCGGGTGTGCGGGCGCCGAGGTCCAGGCCGATCGGTGAGTGCAGGTGGGCCAACTCCTCGCTGGTCAGGCCGACTTCGCGGAGGCGGCGGTCGCGGTCCTCGTGGGTCCGGCGTGAGCCCATCGCTCCGACGAATGCGACGGGCAGCCGTAGCGCGATCTCCAGGAGCGGAATGTCGAACTTCGCGTCATGGGTGAGCACACACAGGACCGTGCGTTCGTCAGTCGTGGTGCGCCGCAGGTAGCGGTCCGGCCAGTCGACGACGATGTCGTCGGCGTCGGGGAAGCGGGCCCGTGTGGCGAAGACGGGGCGTGCGTCGCACAACGTCACGTGGTAACCGAGGAACTTGCCCGTACGGACCAGAGCCGCGGCGAAGTCGACGGCGCCGAAGACGATCATCCGGGGCGGTGGCACGCTCGACTCGACGAACAGCGTCAGGTCGGCGCCGCAGTGGGAGCCGTCGGCCGAGAGGTCGAACGTGCCGGTGCGGCCCGCGGCGACGAGTGCCCGCGCCTCGCCCGCCACGGTGCGCTCGAGACCGGCGCCCCCGGCGAGCCTTCCCTCGTACGACCCGTCGGCCCTCACCAGCAGTGCCCCGCCCCGCAGTTCGGCCGGTCCGCGGGACACCCGGGCGAGCGCGGCCGTCTCGCCGCGGGCGGCGGCCGCGAGCGCCGCCGCGAACACGGGCCTGTCCGGCGCGTCGGCGCGCACCGGCGTGACCAGGACCTCGATGACGCCGCCGCAGGTGAGCCCCACGGCGAAGGCGTCCTCGTCGCTGTAGCCGAACCGCTCCAGGACGGACCCGCCGTCCTGGAGCACCTGCACGCACAGTTCGTAGACCGCTGCCTCGACGCAGCCGCCGGAGACCGAGCCGATGACCGTGCCCTCGCTGTCGACGGCGAGCGCGGCGCCGGGCGGGCGGGGTGCGCTGCCGCCCACCGAGACGACCGTGGCGACGGCGAAGTCCCGGCCCTGTCCGGCCCACCGGTTCAGCTCGTCGGCGATGTCAAGCATCGCTGTCACCCTCGGCCGGGGCCCCGGCGGACAGGACGCGGTCGGGCCGGATCGGCAGGTGGCGGTGGCGGGCGCCGGTCGCGTGCCAGACCGCGTTGGCGACGGCCGCGGCCGCCCCCACGATGCCGATCTCGCCGATGCCCTTGATCCCGACGGGGTCGTCGGCGTCCGGGTCGTCGACCCAGTCCGCCTCGATCAGTGGTACGTCGGCGTTCGCGGCGAAGTGGTAGCCCGCGAGGTCGGCTCCGACGTGGCCGCCCGTGACCTGGTCCCGGATCGCCTCTTCGTGCAGCGCCATGGACAGTCCCCAGGTCATCCCGCCGATGAACTGGCTGCGCGCGGTCAGCGGGTTGACGATCCTGCCTGCCGCGAAAACGCCGAGCATGCGCCGTACGCGCACCTCGCCGGTGGTGACGTCGACGGCGACCTCGGCGAACTGGGCGCCGAAGGAGTGCCGTTCCTGCTGCGCGAGTGCGCCGACGGCGGCGCTGGTGTCGGACCGCACGGTGATGCCCTGCGGCGGGATGTCGCCACCGAGAGCCAACTGCTCGCGCAGGTCTCGCGCCGCGGCCGTGACGGCCCAGCCCCAGGAGCGCGTGCCCATGGAGCCGCCCGAGATCGCCGCCGGGCCGAAGTCGCTGTCGCCGATGCGTACGTGGACGCGTTCCTGGGCCACGTCGAGGGCTTCCGCCGCGAGCAGGGTCAGCGCGGTCCGCGCTCCTGTCCCGACGTCCGACGCGGTGATCCGCACGGTGAAGGTGCCGTCGGCCTCCGCGGTCACGGCCGCCGTGGACGGCATGACGATCACCGGGAAGGTGGCGGCGGCCGTGCCGGTGCCGAGCAGCCAGCGCCCGTCGCGCCGCAGGCCGGGACGCGGGTCCCGGTCCGCCCAGCCGAACCTGCGGGCCCCTTCCTCGAAACAGGCCAGGAGGTTGCGGGAGCCGAACGGCAGCCCGGAGACAGGGCCCACGTCCGGTTCGTTGCGGGCGCGCAGCGCGATCGGGTCCATGCCGGACCGCTCGGCGAGTTCGTCGAGCGCGGACTCCACGGCGAAGGAGCCCGGAGCCTCGCCCGGCGCGCGCATGAAGGTCGGGGTCGGCACGTCGAGGCGCACCACGCGGTTGACGCTGCGGTGGGCGTCGGAGGCGTACATCGGCCGGGCGAACCCGGCGCTTCCCTCGACGAATTCGTGGACCGTCGACGTGAGGCTGTGCGCCTGGTGGTCGAGGGCGCGCAGTCGTCCGTCGGCGTCGGCGCCGAGTCGGACGCGCTGGGCGGTGGGGCTGCGGTAGCCGACGAGCGAGAACATCTGACGCCGCGTCATAACGACCCTGACCGGGCGGTCGAGTGCGGTCGCCGCCATCACGGCGAGGATCTGGTGCACACGCACGCCCTTGGAGCCGAACGCGCCGCCGACGTGCTCGGACCGCACCCGCACCGACGCCGGGTCGAGGGAGAACAGGTTCGCCAGTTCCTGCGCGACCCAGGTGCTGCCCTGGTTGGAGTCGAGGATCTCGAGGCGTCCGTTGTCCCAGCGCGCCGTCGCCGCGTGCGGTTCCATCGAGCTGTGGTGCTCTTCGGGGGTGGTGTACTCCTCGTCCACGACGTGGACGGACGCGGCGAGTTCGGCCGCGAGGTCGCCCTTCTCCACCAGTGTGCCGTCGCCGTCCGGCATGTAGGTGTCGGGGTGCGCGGAGGAGAACTCGACGTCGTGCGGCTCTTCTTCGTAGTGCACCACCAGTGCCTCGGCGGCCTCCCTGGCCTGCTCGGAGGTCTCCGCGACGACCAGCGCCACCGGCCAGCCCACGAACGGCACCCGGTCGTGCTGGAACACCTCGACGATCGGGTCGGGGCGCCCCAGCATGCCGATGTAGTTCCCGTCGACACGCGGCGCGTTGCCGTGGTGCAGGACGCTGAGAACCCCCGGCATCTCGCGGACGGCGTCCGACTCGACGGAGCGGATGCGGCCGCGGGCGATGGTGGACAGCACCAGCCAGCCGTGGGCGAGTTCGGCGAAGGGGACGTCCCCCGCGTACCGGGCCGCCCCGGTGACCTTGTCCCGGCCCTCCACGCGCGTGTACGAGGTTCCGACGGCGCCCGCCACCGGGACGGTCGTGGTCGTCGTGGTCATCGGGCGGCCTCCTCGGCGAGCTCGGTCAGCACGGCCACGACGAGATTGCGCATCAGCGTCACCTTGTATCCATTGTGAGGCAGCGTCTCAGCGGCCGCGAGTTCGGCGTCCGCGGCGGCGGCGAAGGCCTCGGCGGTCGCGGGGCCGCCGGTCAGGACGCGTTCGGCCGCGCGTGCGCGCCAGGGTCGTGACGCCACCGCTCCGAAGGCGAGGCGCACTTCGTGGACAGTTCCGTCCCGGACGTCGAGCGCGGCGGCGACGGAGCCGATCGCGAACGCGTAGGACGCACGCTCACGGACCTTGCGATAGCGGGAGAGGGCGGCGACGGGCGCCGGGGGCAGGATGACGGCGGTGATGAGCGCGCCGGGCGGCAGCGTGGTCTCCACGTGCGGAGTCTCACCCACGGGCGCATAGAACTCCGCAAGCGCCAACTCGCCCGGACCGTCGACCGTTTCGTACGCGACGACGGCGTCGAGTGCGGCGAGCGCCACTCCCATGTCCGAGGGGTGGACGGCCACGCAGTGCGCGGAGGCGCCGAGGATCGCGGCGTTGTGGTGCTCCCCCGCGATGGCGGGGCAACCGCTGCCGGGCGTGCGCTTGTTGCAGGGTTTGGCCAGGTCGGTGAAGTAGCCGCAACGGGTGCGCTGGAGCAGATTGCCGCCGACGGTGGCCATGTTGCGCAGCTGGCCCGAGGCGCCCGCGAGGACGGCCTGCGCGAGCATCGGGTAGCGGCGCCGCACGTCGGGATGGGCCGCGAGGTCGCTGTTGGTGACCGTCGCACCGATGCGCAGGCCGCCGTCCGGCGTCAACTCGATCTCGCCGAGCGGCAGTTCCCGTACGTCGACGAGCCGGGCCGGCCTCTCGACGCCCGTCTTCATCAGGTCGACGAGGTTGGTGCCGCCGCCCAGACAGCGCGCGTCGGGGTCGGCGTCGAGCAGGGCGACCGCGGCGGGCACGTCGAAGACGCGCTCGTAGCCGAACTCCTTCATGCGACTGCCTCCGTTCCGGCGGCGCGTGCGACGGCGTTGACGATCGACACGTAGGCGCCGCAGCGGCACAGGTTGCCGCTCATCCGCTCCCGGATCTCGTCGGCGGTCAGCGGTGGGACACCGGCCTCCGGCCGTACGTCGGCGGTGACAGCGCTGGGCCAGCCCGCCGCGTGCTCCTCGATGACGGCGAGGGCCGAACAGATCTGGCCGGGGGTGCAGTAACCGCACTGGTACCCGTCGAGGTCGAGGAACGCCTGCTGCACCGGATGCAGTCCGTCGGCGTCGGCCACCCCCTCGATGGTGGTGATCTCACGCCCCTCGGCGGCGACCGCGAGCTGCAGGCAGGAGACGGCGCGGCGGCCGTCGAGGAGCACGGTGCAGGCGCCGCACTGGCCCTGGTCGCAGCCCTTCTTGGTGCCCGGCAGATCGAGTCGCTCGCGCAGGGCGTCGAGCAGGGTGGTGCGGTGGTCGACGGGCAGCGTGTACTTCTCACCATTGATGTTCAGCGTGATGACGCTGGACGTCGATGGGGCCATGATCAGCCTTCTTTCGCTCATGGGGTGCGAGGGCTGTACGTATGCGAGGGGTGTGCGTAGAGGGAGAACTTCGGGATGGCGCGCCTGCCGCGCGCTCGTCGGCCGAAAGGCCGCTTGCGGTGGGCGGCGGCCGTTAACTCGAGCCGGATCTGCCGCTATGGTGGACCTAAGCGGACAAGTGTCCACTACGTCGAACCTAGCGGACACCTGTCCGCTTAGCAAGGGCGTACCGGTTCCTGGCACCGGCGTACGGATTCGTGATTCCCGGAAGGGGGACGCGTGCAGCCGAAGAAGGACGCGCCGCTGCGCTCGGACGCGCAACGCAATCGCGACCGCATCCTGGAAGTGGCGCTGGTCGAGCTGACGCAGTCGGCGGACGCCCCGCTGAGCGCGATCGCGAAGAAGGCGGGCGTCGGCCAGGGCACGTTCTACCGCAACTTCCCCAACCGCGAGTCCCTCGTCCTCGAGGTCTACCGCTACGAGATGCAGCAGGTCGCCGACGCCGCGTCCCAGCTGCTCGCGGCCCGCCCTCCCGACGAGGCCCTGCGCGCATGGATGGACCGCCTCGCCCAGTACGCCATGGCGAAGGCCGGTCTGGCGGACGCACTGCGTCAGGCCACCACGCGCGGCAGCCTGGCCGCCCTCGGCCACGGCCCGGTGACCTCCGCCATGTCGCTCCTGGTCAAGGCGAACGAGGAGGCGGGCACGATCCGCCCCGGGGTGACACCGGAGGACTTCGCACTCGCCATCGCCGGGCTCTGGCAGATCGACCCGCACGGCGACTGGCAGTCCCGCGCCGGGTGGCTGTTCGACCTCGTGATGGACGGCCTGCGCGCCGGTGCGCCGGGGGCCGCCTGAGGCGGGTGAGTCCCGCGTGTCCCCGGGCCGGGGCCGGGGCCCCTCAGGGTGAAGGAGGCCGGGGATGCGGGGGTCTGGGCGGCCCGTCGTCCAGTGCGCCGGGGCTCGTCACGGGCGGCCCGTCGTCCAGTGCGCCGGGGCTCGTCACGGGCGGCCAGACCGGCCGGTGCGAGGGAGGCAGCGACAACAGGGCCTGGCCGACGGACCGTTGGGCGGGGAGCAGATCGACACTGCCTGTCTGGGCGAGGAGTTCGGTCAGCCGGCGCCCCGCCCCGGCCAGGAGGAGCTTGCCGCCCCGGCGGTCCAGCAGCCACCGCATGGCCAGCAGACAGTACAGACCGCGTGAGTCGCAGAAGGAGAGCGCGGTGACGTCGAGGACGAGGTACGGGTGGCCCGCGTCGACGCAGGCACCGAGCGTGCCCAGGAAGAGTTCCTCACCACTCTGGTCGAGTTCGCCGCTGACCCGCAGCACCGCGCAGCCTTCGCAGCTCGCCAGCTCGGTGATCATCAAACGGTGGCTCTGCGTGGACATCGCACCTCCATCCGGCCGACGTACGAAGGCCCTTGGCGTCGAGCCTCGCACACACCGGCGCCGGTTCCCGAACCGGACGAGTGCCCCGGGTCGGCACGATCAGGCCGTGGCGGGTCCCGGTTCACGGTCGGCGCGGGTGCCGGGCGGCCGTTGCGGTGAGGGTCTCCCACCATGCCCCCGATCGCGCGTGCCGTCACGGGTCCGGCGGCGAGCAGCCCGTGCGTACACCCCGCCGGGGTGTGGCCGACAGCGTGCCCTGTCGGCCACACCCCTGGGGTGTACGGCGCGTCCACCCAGGGCGTTTGGCCAGATCTTTCAGACCTGTCAGCCCTTTCGGACCCGTCAGCTCTTTCGGATCCGTCAGCCCTTTCGGATCCGTCAGCCCTTTCGGATCCGTCAGCCCTTTCGGATCCGTCAGCCCTTTCGGATCCGTCAGCCCTTTCGGATCCGTCAGCTCTTGCCGAGCATCTTGTTCATCTGCTCGATCTCGGCGGTCTGCGCGGTCACCACGTCGGCGGCGAGCCGCGTCGCGGGGCCGTACTTGCCGTCGGACTTCTCGGTCCTGCCCATCGCGACGGCGCCCTCGTGGTGCTTGACCATCATCGCGAGGAACTTCTTGTCGAAGTCGCCGCCGGAGGCCTTCTTGAGCTCGTCCATGTCACTTGCGCTCATCATGCCGGGCATGGACGAGGACATGTCGTGGCCCATGCCGGACATGTCGGCGGGGACTTCCTCACCCCATGCGGTGAGCCAGCCGGACATGTTCTCGATCTCGGGGTCCTGGGCTCCCTCGATCCTGGCGGCGAGGCTCTTGACGTCCTTCGACGCGGCGCGGCCCTCGGCCAGTCCGGCCATCTCGACGGCCTGGCGGTGGTGCTGGATCATCTCCTTGGCGAAGGAGACGTCGGCGCTGTTGTGACCGTCGGCGTTGTTGCGGCCTTCTGCCTTGTCGTGACCGTCGGCCCGGGTCGAGGTGGCCGGAGACGAGCCGGATTCCTTCGCCCCCTTGTGGTGTTCCCCGGCCGGCTTGTCGCTGCCACAGGCAGCGAGTACCAGGGCGGCCGCCCCTGCGGTGGCGGCGACGGCGGCGCGGCGTACGAACGTGCGGTGTGCGGTCATGCGGAACTCCTGGTGCTGATCTTGGGTGAAGGGCTCGCGCGAGCGCGGCGCCGCCCCTTGGGGCGTGCGGTACCGCGCGGGCCGTTCTAGATCCGCAGGAGTTGCAGTTCCGAGAGTGACGGCGGGGCGCGGCCGCCGTCGGGGCCACTGCCGGCCGACGAGGTGCGGGCTTCCGGGCGGGCGGGGCAGGTGATCACGTCGGGGAACATCGCGGGCGCGACCACCGGGGGCCCGGCGACGGAGGCGGAGGCGCAGATCGAGTCGGCGTGCGCCATATGCCCGCCGCAGCCACCGTCGCCGTGGTCGCACAAGTCAGAAGCAGAGGCCTTGACGCCCTGCTGTCCGGGCCCGGCATGGTCACCCGCGTGTGCGGCGCCACTCGCGCCCATGGCGGACGCGGCCGCGGGGTGCATCTCGCTGTGGGCGCCTGCCGGTACGGGTCCCAGGCCGTGCATGCCGAGCAGGCCCAGGAGCACGGTGCCGACGAGCAGCCCGAGGAGCCGCAGCGTCAACTGCGGTCGCGCGGGCGGGCCGAGGCGAGTGGTCACCGCTGCATCGTAGGCAGAGAGGATGGGCGTGCGCGCTCCGGGGCTGCCACGGATCAGCCGTTCGTGGCCCGGCCGGGCTTCGTCCGGAACCCGTAAGGGCTCCCCCGGAACGGGAGCGGCCGGAGGCCCGGGACAGCCGTCGTCCCGGGCCTCCGGCCCCACTCGTGTCAGGAGCCTCAGGCAGCGGCGGGGGTGGCCTGCTCGCTCAGGCGGCCGACGACCTCGGTCAGCGCGGTCGCGACCTCGGAGTCGTCGGCGGGGTGGGTCTCGGCGAAGCGCGTCACGGAGCCGGGGATGGACAGCTTCACGTCCTCGAGCACCGCGGCACCGGCGATGCCCGCGGCCTTGCGCACGTCGTCCTGCGCCCACACGCCGCCGTACTGGCCGAACGCGGTGCCGACGACGGCGACCGGCTTGCCGGAGATCGCGCCGGCGCCGTACGGGCGGGACAGCCAGTCGATGGCGTTCTTCAGGACGGCCGGCATGGTGCCGTTGTACTCGGGCGAGAAGAGGAGGAAGGCGTCGGCCTGACCGGCGGCCTCGCGCAGCCGCTCGGCAGCGGCGGGGACGCTGCCCTCGACGTCGATGTCCTCGTTGTAGAAGGGCACGTCGGCGAGGCCCTCGAAGAGCTGGATGTCGGCGCCGGCGGGCGCGTGCTTGGCGGCGGCCTCGGCGAGCTGACGGTTGTGGGAACCGGCGCGGAGGCTGCCGACGAGGGCGAGGATGCGAACAGACATGGCATAACTCCAGATAAGGGCGTACGGATCTCATGCACGGTACAACCGGACCGAAGTCCGTTTAAAGTTGTACCACCTATCCGGACCGCGGTCCACTTGTCGGTTCCCGGCGCTACTCTGAAGCCATGACCGCCCCCATCCCTCCCCTCGTCACGACGTCCGGCACCCAGGGCGGACCGACCGACCTCGCCCTGACACCGGCGGGCGAGCGGCCCGCGCTGCGGGCGGACGCGGCACGCAACCGCACGCGCCTGCTGGAGGCCGCATCACGCCTGATGTCCGAGTGCGGGGCGCCGAACCTGACCATGGAGGCGGTGGCGACGGCGGCCGGGGTCGGCAAGGGGACGGTCTTCCGGCGCTTCGGCGACCGGACCGGGCTGCTCATCGCCCTCCTGGACCACCGGGAGCAGCAGCTCCAGGCGGCGTTCCTCTCGGGCCCGCCGCCCCTGGGCCCGGACGCGCCCGCCCTGGAGCGCCTGCACGCCTTCGGGCCCGCCCTCATCCGCCACGAGCGGGACCACCACGAGCTGATCCTCGCCGCCCGCACCGACCCCCTGCGCAACTACTCGGTCCCGGCGAACCGCCTGCGCCACACACACGTCAAGCTGCTGCTGCGCCAGGCGGGCGTGCGGGGCGACACCGATCTCCTCGCGCACACGCTGCTGGCCGCCGCGGACACCGCGCTCGTCCGCCATCTGACCGTCGAGCGGGGCATGCCGCTGGACCGCGTGGAGGCGGGCTGGCACGAACTGCTCGACCGGCTCACGCGAACGTCCTAGTCGACCGGCTCACGCGAACGTCCTGGTCGACCGGTTTACGCAAATGTCCTGCACCAGCGCGCGCAAGCCCCTATGGCTGACCGGTCACGAAGCCGTCCCCGGCCCGTCCGGGCCCCAGGAGTCGGGCCCCGCATCATGCCAGTCGATCAGTTCCGGGTCGTCGACGGCCGTGTCCGCCTCGGGAAGGCCCGCGGCGCGCAGGAATTCCAGGACGTCCAGCAGGTTGTAGGCGGTCCCCACGTCCTCGCCGCGAATCGTCACCCGCCGACCGCCGTCAGGCAGGGGCGGGTGCACGGTCACGGGCGCACCTTCGGCCATACCTCCAGAATGGTCCGGTCAACCCGAAAATGCACCCCCACTCGAACTCGCACTCGAAAACTCGGCCCCGCCTGCGCCGCCCCCGCGGCGCCACCCCGCCGGCGCCACCCCGCCGGCGCCACCCGGCCTGCGCCGCCCTGCCTACGCCGCTCTGGTCTGCCGCCGGTAGCCGCCCGGGGCGAGCCCGTACTCCCGCTTGAACGCCTTGGCGAAGGCGAACTCCGAGCCGTAGCCGGTGCGGGCGGCAACCGTCGTCAGGGGCGCGTCGGACTCCCGTAGAAGCCGGGCCGCCGTCGTCATGCGCCAGCGGGTCAGATACGCCATGGGCGGCTCCCCCACCAGCGCGGTGAACCGCCTGGCGAACGCGGCGCGGGACAGCCCGACCCGCTCGGCCAGCGCCTCGACGGTCCACTGGGTCGACGGGTCGCCGTGCATGGCCGCCAGCGCGGGCGCGACGGCCGAGTCGCCGAGCGCCGCGGCCCAGCCCTGCGCGGCGGAGGCGGGCTGGTCGTCCAGCCAGGCGCGCAGGATGTAGAGGAGCAGCGAGTCGATCAGCGTGGGGACGATGCCGTCCGAGCCGATCCGTGGATTCTCCAGCTCGGAGCCGAGGAGCTGGACCGCGGCGCTCAGCTCCGGGTGGCGCCCGTGCCGCGTCGGCAGGTGGACCACCTCGGGCAGTTGGCGTACCAGGGGGTGCGGGCGGCCCTGGTCCAGGTGGTAGTTGCCGCACAGCAGGCTGGTCTCGGGGCCGTCCCCGCCGAGCGTCACCGAGCCGATCGGCGACCCCTCCCGGAAGTGCTCGGCCGTGGGCTCCTCGGCCGCGCTGGACGGGTGGTCGGCGAGGATGTGGCCCCGCCCGTCGCGCAGGAAGACGACATCGCCGGGGCTCAGCGGGATCGGCTCCAGATGCGGGGCCGAGTCCTCCAGCGGGACCAGCCAGCAGGTCCCGTACAGCACCACGTGGAATCCTGCGCCGGCGACCGGGGGCAGGCGCAGGCCCCAGGGGGCGCGGCCGTTGGTGCGGACGGACGCCGGGCGTCCCGTGCGCATCGAGGCCAGCGCCTCGGTGAGGATGTCCATCCGGCCTCGCCCTCCCTGGTGCGGCCCGTCCCGGTCAGACCGTCAGGACAATCTTGCCCTGTACATGTCCCGAGGCGACCAGCTCGTGGGCCTTGCCCGCCTCCGCCAGCGGGAACGTCTCCTCGACGTACGGACGGATCGCGCCCGCGTCGACGAGTTCGGCGATCGCCTCGAGCGCGGCGTAGTCCGGCTCGACCGAGATGCCGGCGAAGCGCCGCCCGGCCGCCTCCACGCGCGCGGCGAGCTCCGGGTCACCGTGTTCCAGGATGCTGATGAGCACGCCGCCGGGACGCAGCGCCCCGAGCGACCGGTCCCCCTGGGCGAGCGAGTCGAGGACGATGTCGGCGTCCTTGACCACGTCGGTGAAATCGGTGGTCCGGTAGTCGATGACCTCGTCGGCACCGAGGCCGCGGAGGAAGTCCTGCCGGGCCGCGCTGCCTATGGCGGTCACATGGGCGCCCCGCGCCTTGGCGATCTGCACGGCGAAGTGGCCGACACCGCCTGCCGCCCGCTGGATGAGGACCCGGTCCCCCTCCTTCACGCCCGCGGCCTGTACGAGGCCCTGCCAGGCGGTGAGCGCCGCGAGGGGGATGGCGGCGGCGTGCACGTGGTCGACCGACGCGGGCTTACGGGCCAGCTGACGGGACGGGGCCGCGACGTACTCGGCGTAACCGGTGGCTGCGCGGGGGAAGAACGGCATCCCGTAGACCTCGTCGCCCACGGCGAACCGGCTGCCGGGCGCGGCCTCCTCGACGACTCCCGAGATATCCCAGCCGACGCCGAACGGGGGCTCGCCGAGCAGCGGGAAGGCGCCGGACCTGACGGCCACGTCCACCGGGTTGACCGCGCTGGCGTGCACCTTGACGAGAACCTCACCGGAGAGCGGCTTCGGCCGCCCGGTCTCGACGACCTCGAGAACCTCGGGACCGCCGAAGGACTTCTGGATCACTGCGCGCACGGTAACTCTCCCTGTTCCAGGTGGGGTTGAGGGCGCCGGCCCGGTGCCCCGCTTGATGTCCTCAACCCTAGGGAGATCGAATGAGCCGCTGAATAGCCTTCCGTCTCAGCTACATGTCCCAGCGTCTCGATGTCCGGGACCCCCGGGCATGCTCCCCCGGAGGGACACTCGCGCCGCCGGCCGGCGTACTGAGGAGCAACTCGCCTCGACACGCCTCAGCACCGCCGCCGACCCCCCCTCAGATCCTGGGGCCGTGGCCTGGATCACATGAGGACGAGGCTGACCTGCGGAATGTCATGGAAGCCGGAACGGTTGGCACACGCGGATTGCATGCTTGTGCACATACCGACTGGTACCTAAGAGGAGCACTCTGTGACTGACGCCGCGTCGCCTGTTTCCCGCGCTGCCGAGATCCTGTCCCGCCCTGTCGCCCTGAACGGTCTGAAAGTCCCGAACCGCATCGCGATGGCGCCCATGACGCGCATGTTCTCGCCGAACGGCGTCCCGGGTGAGGACGTTCGGTCCTACTACTCCCGCCGCGCCGCCGCGGGCGTGGGCCTGATCGTCACCGAGGGGACCTACGTCGGCCACGAATCGGCCGGCGAGAGCGACCGGGTGCCGCGCTTCCACGGCGAGGAGCAGCTGGCCGGTTGGGCGAAGGTCGCCGAGGACGTGCACGCGGCGGGCGGCACGATCGTGCCGCAGCTGTGGCACATCGGCATGGTGCGCCAGCAGGGCAAGCCGCCCTTCGCCGAGGCCCCGGCCGTCGGCCCGTCGGGCCTTCGCCTCGACGGCACCGAGGGTACGGGCAAGGCGATGACCCAGGGCGACCTGGACGACGTCATCGGCGCGTTCGCGCAGGCCGCCAAGGACGCCGAGCGCATCGGCTTCGACGGCGTCGAGGTGCACGGCGCCCACGGCTACCTGCTCGACCAGTTCCTCTGGGCCGGGACCAACCGCCGTACCGACGGCTACGGTGGCGACGCCGTGGCCCGCACGCAGTTCGCCGCCGAGATCGTCGCCGCGATCCGTGAGAACGTCTCCCCCGAATTCCCGGTCATCTTCCGCTACTCGCAGTGGAAGCAGGAGGCCTACGACGCGCGGCTCGCCGAGACCCCGGACGAGCTCGAGGCGATCCTCGGCCCGCTCACCGCGGCCGGCGTCGACGCCTTCCACGCCTCCACCCGCCGCTACTGGAGCCCGGAGTTCGACGGCTCGGACCTGAACCTGGCGGGCTGGACCAGGAAGCTCACCGGCAAGCCCACCATCACGGTCGGCTCCGTCGGCCTGGACGGCGACTTCATCCGCGCCTTCATGGGCGAGGGCTCCGCGGTCAAGGGCATCGACGACCTCCTCGACCGCCTGGAGCGCGACGAGTTCGACATGGTCGCCATCGGCCGCGCCCTGCTCCAGGACCCGGAGTGGGCGGCGAAGGTCCTGGAGGGCCGTTTCGACGAGCTGAAGCCGTATGACGCGGCAGCAGCGCTCAAGACCCTGAGCTAGGGCCTGCTTCCAGTCCTGCGGTCGTCCTCCACGACGCCCACCGCGACGCCCTCCACGAGCAAGGACAAACCCGCCTAACGCCCCGGTTTGTCCTTGTTCGTGTCGTCGGGACTCTGTTGGGACAACCCGTTGGGACAAGCCGTCGCCCTGCCGACTCGGTGTCACGCGCTCGGACCGCTCAGCGACCGTGCCCGCTCGGGCCGATCGGAGGGTGCTGTGACAGGGGTGTGACGCCGACGCATTGCGGCGAGCGACGTGGGCTTGTGATGATGCGTGGTATGTCTGATTACGGGGGCGCGGTGGACGAACCGCCGCAGACACCAAGGTCACGTCTCGCCGACTACGCGGAGATGAGCGGCGTGCCTGCCGCCGAAGCGCCGGTGACGCCATCACCCTCGCCTTCGCCCCCGCAGCCGGATCCGCCCGCGGCCGTCCGGAGCGCAGAGCCGGTCGTCGCGGATCCGGTGGCCGATGATCCCGAAGTGGACGCACGCAGGCGGGCGTTCGCCGCGTTGCTGGGCGAGTTCCGGCGGACGGCGGTGCTGGTCCCGCTCGGCGACGAGGGCGGCCCGGGCGGTGAACTGGGGCTGCTGACCGCGGACTTGAACGGCATCCGCTTCATCCTCGCCTTCTCCGACGAGCAGGCACTGGCCCGGTATGCGCAGGCCCGGGGCGAGTTCGCGCGCGAGTGGACCTACCGAACGATTCTGGGCGCGAAGCTGCTGGACGTGGCGGTACCCGCGGCCGGGGTGCCGTGCGGGGTAGCACTTGACTGTGCGGACGGGCCGGACGGCATGGTGTTTCCGCCGGTGCGGGGCATCGTGCCGGACGAGGCGGCGGTCGACCGTGACGAGGGCGAGGGGGGTATCGCATGACCGGCGACGGGGGCGGTGGCGGCGGCAAGGACCTGAAGACCGGTGGCCTGGATCTGATCGCCAAGGGCCTGACCGAGGCCCTGGCCGAGCTGAAGGAGCTCGGCATGGTCGGTGAGGCCGGGGCCGGGCGCGGCTTCGGGGACATCGCCCTGTCCGGCCTGGAGTTGGGGCACGAAGGGCTGACCGGGGAGTTCAAGTCGTTCTGTGAGCGCTGGGAGTGGGGCGTGCGCTCGCTGGTGAACGAGGGCAACGGGTTCGCGGTGAAGACCGGCCTGTCCGCCGGTACGTACTACGAGACCGAGCAGTACGTCGAGGGATCGTTCAAGGTCGTCACGAACGCCGCGATCGGGAACCCGTACGCCTCCGAGGACGAGGTCACCAAGAAGGGCTGGGGCGACATCGCCACGTCGGGCGTGCTCTCCGCCCCCGACTACAGCAAGGAGTCCTTCGACCAGGCGCTCGCCAACAGCGGCCAGGGCTGGAAGGACGCGGGCCGAGACGTCATGACGTCGCACACGCTGGGCCCCGCGGGCCTCAATCCGGAGAACCTGCACAACGCCCTCGGGGTCTCCGACGACGAGTACGACCAGATGCTCGACGACACCTTCGGCCCGTCCCCCGAGGAGCGGGCCGAGGCCGCCGGACAGCAGCAGGGCGGGGGCGAGGGCTGATGGGTCTCGGCGACATCGTCGACGGCGTCAAGGGCGGTATCAACAAAGGGCTTTCGGTCGGTGAGGATCTCATCGACGAGGGCAAGAAGAAGGTCGGCGAGGGCGTCGACTACGCGACGAACAAGGTCGGCGACGGTCTGGACTACGTGGGCCTGCACGGGGCGGCCGACGCGGTGGAGGACTGGGGCGACGACGTCGCCTCGGATCTCGGTGCCACGCCCGGCGAGCAGCAGCTCGGCCAGACCGAGGAGGCCAACGAGCTCGTCCACGGCAACCCGGACAAGATCCGCGAGTCCTCGAAGCATCTCAAGGACTTCCACACCGCGTTCGACCATGTCTCGCAGGGGATGAAGAAGGTCGACTCGTCCGGATGGGCGGGCGAGGGCGGCGACGCGTTCCGCAAGAAGTTCGGCGTGCACCCCACCAAGTGGGCCGAGGCCTCCGACGCCTGCGACAAGGCGGCCGGCGCCCTGGACGCGTACGCCGATACGGTCAAGTGGGCGCAGGGCAAGGCCAAGGAAGCCGTAGACCTGTACAAGAAGGGCCGGCAGGCGTCGAAGGACGCGGTCGACGCGTACAACAAGAAGGTCGACGCCTACAACGCCAAGATCAAGGCGAACGAGGACCCCGGCGCGAAGCCCGAGCCGTTCCAGGATCCCGGCAAGGCCGACATCAAGAAGGCCCACGAGACGCTCACCGAGGCGCGCAAGCAGCGCAATACTGCGGCCTCCGACGCCCAGGGCAAGGTCAAGGCGGCCCTCGCGCACGCTCCCGCCGAGCCGCCGCCGCTCGACCGCCTCGGCAACACCATCGTCGACGGCTACCAGGCCTACAACACCGAACTCACCCACGTCGTCGGCGGCGCCCTCAAAGGCACCGCGGGACTGCTCAACTTCGCCCGCGGCCTCAACCCCACCGACCCCTACAACCTCACGCACCCGGCCGCGTACATGCAGAACGTCTCCATGACGCTCTCCGGCCTCGTCTCCACCGCCGCGCACCCCGAACGCATCGTCACCGCCGCCGTCGACGGCTTCAAGAAGGACCCCTCCGAGTTCGTGGGGCGCCTCATCCCCGAACTCATCGGCACCAAGGGCGCGGGCCTCGCGCGCAGCGGACTGCGGCTGGGGCTCAAGACGGGAGCGAAGGACGGGCTGGAGAGCGCGGTGCGCCGCGAAGCCCGCGGCGCCGCCGAGAAGGAGCCGCTGGGTACCTCACGACGGCCCGGCGACAAGACATGTGCGAAGGACCCTGTCGACGTGGCCACCGGCCGGATGGTCCTGCCACGCACGGACCTCGCCCTGCCGGGACTGCTCCCTCTGGAGTTCAAGCGCGAGTTCGAGTCCTCCTACCGCTGCGGTGGCTGGTTCGGACCGTCGTGGTCGTCGACCGCCGACCAGCGCCTGGAGATCGACGACGAAGGCGTCGTCTTCGTCGGTGAGGACGGTCTGCTGCTCGCCTACCCCCACCCCGCGCCCGGCGTCCCCACCTTCCCGCTGCACGGTCCCCTCCGCCCGCTCGACCGGACGGAGAACGGCTACA
This sequence comes from Streptomyces sp. NBC_00009, assembly GCF_045040855.1. NCBI lineage: Bacteria > Bacillati > Actinomycetota > Actinomycetes > Kitasatosporales > Streptomycetaceae > Streptomyces > Streptomyces sp. NBC_00009. Next base: position 7,115,978 of record NZ_CP108312.1, on the reverse strand, counting down.
CCCTCACCGATCCGGAGACGGGCCGCGTGCTGCACTTCGTCGACCGGAGTGAAGGATCGGCACTCCTGACGGAGATCGAGGACCGCAGCGGTGCACGCATCGACTTCGAGTACGACTCCGCTTCCGGAGCCCCGCGCTCGATTCGCCACAGCGGCGGTTACCACCTGCAACTCACCACCGCGGACGGACGGATCACCGCGCTGAGGCTCGCGGGTGCCGCTCCCGACGGGAGCGCGGAGGCCGTCGTCCGCTACGGGTACTCCGAGGACGGCCATCTGAGCGAAGTCACCAACTCGTCAGGACTGCCCGTCCGGTTCGGATACGACGACGCGGGCCGCATCACGTCCTGGACCGACACCAACGGCAGCCATTTCACCTACGCATACAACGACGCCGACCGCTGCACGCACCAGTCGGGCAGTGCCGGTCATCTGCGCTCCACGTTCACGTACGAGCCCGCCGACGCAGCCACCGGGCACAGGACGACCGCCATCACGGACTCCCTCGGGCACACCTCCCGCTACGTCGTCAACGCACGGTGCCAGGTGGTCGCGGAAATCGATCCGACCGGTTCCGTCACCCGTTACGAGAGGGACCGCCACAACCGTCTGCTCTCACAGACCGACCCGCTCGGACACACGACTGTGTTCCGCCACGACGACGCCGGGCTCCTGATCTCGGTGACCCGTCCCGACGGCCGCGAGACGAGGGCCGAGTACAACTCGCTCGGTCTGCCGGTGAAGGTGACGGGTCCGGACGGAAACACGCACCGCCAGGAGTACGACGAACGGGGAAACCGGGTAGCGGTGATCGCTCCCGCGGGCCTTGTCACACGCTTCACCCATGACGGGGCCGGGCATCTCGCGACGGTGACGGACCCGCTGGGCCACACGACGGAAGTCCGTTGCGACGCCGCCGGGCTACCGGTCGAGACCAAAAACCCCCTGGGGGCGGTTACCATCTGCCGACGGGACGCCTTCGGCCGTCCGGTCGAGATCACGGACCCGACGGGCTCGACGACCCGGTTGCAGTGGACGGTCGAAGGACACCTGGCACGCCGGACATCGCCGAACGGCGCGGTCGAGTCCTGGACCTATGACGGCGAAGGCAACTGCGTCGCCCACACGGACCCCATGGGCGGTGTCACACGCTTCGCGTACACCCACTTCGACCTGCTGACCTCCCGCACCGGCCCCGACGGAGTCCGGCACGAGTTCCGTCACGACACGGAACTGCGTCTCACTGAGGTGTCCGACCCCCAGGGCCTGACCTGGACGTACTCGTTCGACCCGGCCGGGCGACTGATCGCCGAGAAGGATTTCGACGGGCGCGAGGTCGCGTACTCCCTGGACGCCGCGGGCCGCGTCGCCGCCAGGACGGACGCGCACGGCCGGACCGTCACCTTCGACCGAAACGCGCTGGGCCAGGTCACGCGGAAGGACGCCGCCGGTCGAGTCACCACCTATGCCTACGACCTCACGGACCAGCTCGCCCAAGCCGAAGACCCCGACGGCTCACTCACCCGGCTGCGCGATCGATACGGCCGCCTGCGCACAGAGACCGTCCACGGACGCGAACTCAGCTATGCATACGACAAGTTGGGCCGTACGACAGGCCGGCTCACCCCTGGTGGAACCAGCAGCACGTGGACCTACGACGCGGCCGGCAACCGAGCCGGCCTGACGACCTCCGGTCACACCATCGGCTTCACCTATGACGCTGCGGGCCGTGAGATCGGCCGCGTCGTCGGCGGCTCTCTCTCCCTCGACCACACCTTCGACGCCGTCGGCCGCCTCACGGCGCAGACGGTCAGGACAGCCGACTGCAAAGGAGTGCAGCACCGCCGGTACACCTATCGCGCGGACGGCCATGTGACCCGTGTCGACGATCAGCTCTCCGGCAGCCGCAGCTTCGACGTGACGGCGGCGGGCCGCGTCACCGAAGTCCGCGCGGAGGGCTGGACGGAGACGTACGCCTACGACAACGCCGGCAACCAGACCTCGGCTTCCTGGCCGGCCTTCCATCCGGGGCAGGAGGCCGCCGGGGCACGCTCGTACCGGGGAACCCGCATCGTACGGGCCGGCGACACACGCTACGAGCACGACGAACTCGGCCGTGTGGTGATGCGCCAGAAGATCCGGCTCTCCCGCAAACCCGACACATGGCGTTACACCTGGGACGCGGAGGACCACCTCACCTCGGTCACCACCCCGGACGGCACGGTCTGGCGCTACACGTACGACCCACTTGGCCGCCGGACCTCCAAGTCGAAGATGGCGGCCGACAGCGGTGAGGTCGTCGAGCGCATCGACTTCTCCTGGGACGACAGCACGCTGTGCGAACAGGTGACGAACACCGTGGATTCGCCGAACCGGGTGGTGCTGACCTGGAACCACCAAGGTCTGCGCCCCGTCGCCCAGACCGAACGCATCACGGCCGCCACCGCGCCTCAGAGCGAGATCGACTCCCGCTTCTTCGCCATCGTCACCGACCTGGTCGGCGCCCCCACCGAACTCGTCGACACACAGGGCGAGATCGCCTGGCGCTCGCGCAGCTCGCTCTGGGGCCGCACCACCTGGGGCAGGGACAGCACCGGCTACACCCCGCTCCGCTTCCCGGGGCAGTACTACGACCCGGAGACCGAGCTCCACTACAACGTCCACCGCCACTACGACCCCGAGACGGCCCGCTATCTCAGCCCGGACCCGCTGGGCCTCGCGCCCGCGCCCAACCCGGCAACGTACGTCGACAATCCTGTGACCTGGAGCGACCCCCTCGGCCTCACTCCCTGCCCGCCGCAGGAAACGGTCGTCCAGACCCCGGAGGTGGTCGCGCCCAAGCCCCTCAAACCTCACCAGGTGATGGACGAGTGGGAGAAGTTCCTGGGCGAGGGGCCCTACACGAACGTCCACCCACGCACCGGGCTGCCGGACGCGGACCGGCTTGTCTCCGCCGACGGCCGGCGAAGTATCCGACTCGGGTCGCACGAGATGAACAGCAAACCGACCAAGTTCCACTTCCACATGGAAACCTGGACGTTCGTCTCCCCCACGAACACCTGGATCGTGGACAACACCATGGTTCGCGTACCACTAGGACTGAAGTAATGCGCATTGAGATTCTGGACGTTCTCGACGACACGACGGGCGAACACGGACCCGACATCGTCTTCAGGGCCCCGGCCGGCCGGGCCTGGGCCCGCTGGCTCGGGTCGGAGGTGCCCCGGGCGGGGGATGCCGTGGACGTCGAGATCGACGTCCCGGACGACATCGAGAACTGGGCACTCGCAAACGCCCCGGACGCCCTGCTGGCCGACGCACCCGGGGACCCGGTACGCCTGAGGGGTGTCGTCGCCAGCGTCGACGCCGACGACCCCGTGGTGGCGGTCCGAATCGACACCGACATCATCCTCGTGGAGTTCACCCCCACCGACCGCCCAGGACAACGCACCGACCCGGCCAGGCCTTCCGCCGGCGACCACATCGAATTCACGACCGCCCGCATCGACGTCTATCCCTATTCGGTCTGAGCCGCCTACAGCCGCCTACAGCCGCCTCCCGGCCGACAGGACTCCACCGGACGCGTAGACGAGAGGGGTACGTCGGAGTCTGCTGCTCGGCCCTCGACCGGCAGACGAGCCGCCCCCGGGGTGAGTGACGTCAGGCGCGCAGCCCGGGATGGACCCGCGGGCGGGCCGGGGCGCTGCCCGGCTGCTCGTGCGGATCCGCGAACAGCTCCGGATGGCTTGCCCTGATCGTTCCGATGTCGTCGAAGACGCCCTGAAGGTGTCCGCGCAGCGCGTCCTCCGCGCCCGCCGCGTCCCGCCGTTCCAGGGCGTCGACCACCGCGGTGTGCTCGTCGACCAGCGTCTCGATCCGGTGCGGCAGCGGCAGACTCAGCCGGCGGGCCCGGTCGAGGTGCGCCTTGGCAGTCGCCACCGTGCGCCACAGCGTGCGGTGACCGCTCGCCTCCATCAGGCGACGGTGGAAGGCCTCGTCCTGCTCGAAGAACACGTCCGCGTCCCCCGCCTTCAGCGCGGCCCGCTGTGCGTCGAGGATGGCGCGCAGCGCCGTGATGTCCTGCGCGCCGGACTTCGTCACCGCCTCGCGCAGCGCCGCCACTTCGAGCGCCTCCCGCATGAACTGGGCTTCCAGGACGGCGTCGACGCTGATCCGTGAGACGAACGTACCGAGCTTGGGGAAGACGTCGACCAGCGACTCCTCACCCAGCAGGATCAGCGCCTCGCGCACCGGGGTGCGGCTGACGTCCAGCTCCGCGGCCAGCTCGTTCTCCGACAGGGGCGCGCCCGGCAGGAGCTCGAGGGAGGTGATGCGCGCCCGCAGCAGGGCGTGCACCCGAGCCCGGACGGACTCGCGCGGACGCGACGCCTCCGCTTCGACCCGTCGCGTCTTTCTCGGTTCCCGCCGCTGAGCTGCCATGACGCTCACTTTCTCACCTCAGCTGCAAGGTTACTTACATACAAGGCTTGTATGTAAGTGCGTACGGGCGTAGAAAATGACGCGGGGGTTAACGGACCCCCTGGCCACGCCCGTGTCCCTGTCCCCACTGTGGACACTCCTGTGCCCCGGTCTCGCGAACCGCTTCCGTCACGTCCGCACGTCCCCCTCGACCGGAGGTCAACGATGACCAGCCGCTCCGTCACCGAGAGTGAGGCGCCGGCTGCCCCGCCCGGCACCTCGCTCCCCGCCCGCCCGCGCGGCCGGGGGAAGAACGTCCGCTGGGGCATAGCCGTCCTGTGCTTCGGCGGCCTCGCGGTCAACTACCTGGACCGCTCCACGCTCAGCGTCGCGTTGCCGTCCATGTCGGACGACCTGCACATCGGTCCCGAGACGCAGGGCTTCATCCTCAGTGCCTTCTTCTTCACGTACGCGCTGTGCCAACTGCCCGCCGGGGCACTCCTGGACAAGTACGGCGTGAAGCGGGTCTTCGCGATCGGTGCCATCTGGTGGTCGGTGGCCACCGTCGGGATGGGCCTGGTCCGCGGCGTCGGCTCGCTCGTCGGCGCCCGGATGCTGCTCGGCGCCGGTGAGGCCGCCGGATATCCCGCACCCGCGAAGGCCGTCTCCCGCTGGTTCCCCCGTCACGAACGAACCCTCGCCAACAGCGTCTGGGACAACGGCGCGCGCGTCGGCACCGCCATCGCCCTGCCGCTGGTGACGATGCTGGTCTCCGCGTTCCACTGGCGGGTGGCGTTCATCGCCTGCGGCCTGCTCGGCTTTCTGTGGATCATCGGCTGGTGGCGGCTCTACCACGAGCCCGCCGACCACCCGAAGCTGACCGCCGAGGAGCGCGCCTACATCGAGGCGGGCGGCGCTCACACCGACGAGACGGCCGCGCAGGAGGCGGACGCGCCCGAGGTGCGCTGGCGGGACCTGTTCCGCTACCGGACGGTCTGGGGCATGATGCTCGGCTTCTTCTGCCTCAACTACGTCATCTACTTCTTCATCACCTGGTTCCCCAGCTACCTCGTCGACGAGCGCGGCTTCGACCTCCTCAAGCTCGGCTTCTTCGGCACGGTCCCGGGTCTGGTCGCCATCTTCGGGTCGCTGCTCGGCGGCTTCACCGCCGACCGGCTGCTCCGCAAGGGCTGGTCCACCACCAGGGTCCGCAAGACCTGCCTGGTCTCCGGCACGCTGTGCTCGTCCGTGATCGCGCTCACCGTCGTCGTGCCGACCGCGTCCGGCGCCCTCGCGCTGCTCTCCCTCAGCTATGCCTCGCTGACCTTCTCGACCGCGTCCGTGGCGTCGCTGCCCGCCGACGTGGCGCCGACCGCCGGACATGTCGCCTCGCTCGCCGGCATCCAGAACTTCGCCTCGAACGTGGCGGGGATCCTCGGCCCGATCGTCACCGGATTCCTGCTGGCGTCCTCCGGAGGCTCGTACCTCGTGCCGCTCCTGGTGTCCGGCGCCCTGTCCGTCGTCGGCGCCCTCACCTACGCGTTCGTCATCAAGCGCGTCGAACCGCTGCCGGTGCGCTAGCCCGCCCCGGCCCGCTCCATCCCCGTACGAAAGAGAGGGACGCCCCGTGGCCCAGTCGGTCGAGTCGGCCCAGTCGGTCGAGCCCGTCGAGTCCATACACCGCGCCGCCGTGCTGCACGGCCCCAAGGACGTGCGCGTCGAGGACCGCCCGGTGCCCGAGCCCGGGCCGGGCCAGGTCCTGGTCGCCGTCCGTGCCGTCGGACTGTGCGGGTCCGACCTGCATTACTACGCCCACGGCGAGAACGGCCCGAACGTCCTGCGGCAGCCGACCGTCCTCGGCCACGAGCCGGCCGGCGTGGTCGTCGGCCACGGCGCAGGCGCCGACGACCTGCCGCACGGCACGGCCGTGGCCATCGAACCGGCGCACCCGTGCGGCACGTGCGCGCTGTGCCGGGCCGGGCGCTACAACCTCTGCCCGAAGGGCACCTGTTTCGGTTCGCCGCCGACCGACGGCGCGCTCGCCGAGTACGTGTGCGTGCCGCGGGACTTCGTGCATCCGCTGCCCGCGTCGACGGACGTCCGGCTCGGCGCGCTGATCGAGCCACTCGCCGTCGCCGTGCACGCGGTGCGCCGCGCCGCGCTCACCCCCGGTCACCGGGTGCTGGTCACGGGGGCGGGGCCGATCGGTGTGCTGGTCGCGCAGGTCGCTGCGGCCGTCGGCGCCAGGTCCGTGACGGTGTCCGATGTGGCGGCCGAGCGGCGGGATTTCGCGGCGCGGCTCGGCCTGCACACCGTGGACGCGGCCGGCCTCGCGCCCGATCCGGAGCGGGCCCACGCGCTCGCCTCGCCGGACGGCTACGACGCCGTGTTCGACTGCTCCGGCGTGGGGCCCGCCCTGGTGTCGGGGATCCGCGCGCTGCGCCCCGGCGGCACCGCTGTGGTCGTCGGCAATCCGAGCCGGCCGCTGACCGAACTGCCGCTGGCGTGGATGCAGCGTCAGGAACTGTCCCTTGTGACGTCGTTCCGGTACGGGGCGGGGGACTTCGCGGCGGCGGCCGCGTTGGCGGGCCGTGTCCAGCTGGCTGAACTGGTCACCTCCGCCCTCCCGTTGGAGCGGGCGGCCGAGGCGCTCGAGGTCGCGCTGACCGACCCGTCGCAGATGAAGGTCCTGGTCGAGCCGGCGCGGGAGGCCTGACCATGACCTCGCGCACCCTGCCCCGCCTGTCGCGTAGCGCCCTGCCCCGCCTGTCCCGTACCGCCCTGCCCGTAGCCGGTCTGAAGCTGCCCCCGCCTCTCCCCGAACCCGGCATCGTCCATCTGGGCCTGGGTAACTTCCACCGCGCCCACCAGGCCGTCTACACGGCCGACGCCCTGCGCCACAGCCCCGGCCCCTGGGGCATCACGGGTGTCTCGACGAGCGCGGCACGAGGTCCGCGCCCGGTGCCGACCGGAATGGCGGAGCAGGGCCAGCTCTATACCGTCCTCACCCTGCGCCGCGACGCGGGCGTCGCCGCGACCGTGCCCGGGGTACACCATCCGGGCCTCGTCGCCGACGGGCAGGGCGCCGAGGTCGTCGCCGCGATCGGCAGCCCCACCACGCGCATCGTCTCGGTCACGGTGACCGAGAAGGGGTACACCTTCGGCGCCGACGGCCGCCTCGACCTCGACGACCCGCTGGTCCGCGCCGACCTCTCGGGAGGCACGCCCCGCACCACCCTCGGCCTGATCGTGCGCGGGCTCCAGCACCGGGCCCGCACCGACGGGTCGCCGGTCACCGTGCTCAGCTGCGACAACCTCATGGACAACGGGCACCGACTGCGCGTCCTCATCGACGAGTTCGTCGCCGCGCTGCCCGCCGCGGAACGCCCCGAGCTGCAGGCCTACGTCGCGACCTCGCTGGCCACGCCGAACACCATGGTCGACCGGATCGCGCCCGCCACCACCGACGAGCACCGCGCCCTCGTCGCCCGCGCCTTCGGCGTCCGCGACTCGGTGCCGGTGCCCGCCGAGCCGTACCGGCTGTGGGTCATGGAGGACGACTTCCGCGCCGGACGCCCGGCGTGGGAGCACGCGGGCGCGCTGTTCACGGACGATGTCGCCCCGTACGAGCTGATGAAACTGCGGCTCCTCAACGGCGCCCACTCGCTCCTCGCCTACCTCGGCCTGCTGCGCGGACACCGCTGCATCGACCAGGCGGTGACCGACGAACTCCTGGGCGGTGCCGTGGAGTTCGCAATGCGGGAGGAGATCCTGCCCACGGTCCCGGAGCCCGGGGGAATGCCGGGCAAGGCCTACGTCACCGAACTCCTCGACCGGTTCGCCAATCCGGCGCTCGGCCACCGCACCGCGCAGGTCGGCTCCGACGGTTCCCTGAAGATCCCGGTCCGCTGGGCGGGGGTGCTCGCCGAGTCGCTGGCGGCGGGGCGCGTCCCGCGCGTCCTCGCTCTCGGCCTCGCCGCGTACGTGCGCGTCATCACGGCCGACGACGCGTACGACGAGCGTGCGCTCGGCACGGTCCACGACGGAGCCCGGTCACGCCTGGCCGAGCTCGCGGCCCGGGCCGGTGGCCCCGCCGACGCGGCCCGCCTCCTGCTCTCCGAAGGCGACCTCCTGCCGCCGGACGTCGCTCAGCACCCCGAACTCAGCGATGCGGTCGGCGAGTTCGCGCACACGCTCGCCGTGCACGGCATCGAGGCCGCGCTGCGTTCCGCGCTCACCTGATCCAGGTGCCGGCCGCCGAACCCGTGCGCCGGCCGGCACCTACCCCTGCCCCGCGCTCCCCCATCGAGAAGAACGGCACCCATGGCCACCATCACCTCGGCCGAGGTCTTCGTCACCTGCCCCGGCCGCAACTACGTCACCCTGAAGATCACCACCTCGGACGGTGTCACCGGCATCGGCGACGCCACCCTCAACGGCCGCGAGCTGTCCGTCGCCTCCTACCTGCGCGACCACGTCTGCCCCACCCTGATCGGCAAGGACCCGGCCCGCATCGAGCAGGTGTGGCAGTACCTGTACAAGGGTGCCTACTGGCGGCGCGGCCCGGTCACCATGACGGCCGTCGCCGCCGTCGACGTCGCCCTGTGGGACATCAAGGGCAAGGTCGCGGGCCTGCCCGTGTACCAGCTGCTCGGCGGCGCGGCCCGCGACGGCGTCACCGTCTACGGCCACGCCAGCGGCAACACGGTCCCCGAACTCTTCGACGACGTACAGCGTTTCCTCGACAAGGGCTTCCGCGCGGTGCGCGCGCAGGCGGCGGTGCCCGGTCTGGAGCGGGTGTACGGCATGCGCAAGGGCGACGGCGACACCTACGAGCCGGCCGACGGGGCGCTGCCCACCGAGGAAGTCTGGGACACCGGCGCCTACTTGGACTTCGTGCCCACCTACATGTCCGCCGTCCGCGAACGGTTCGGCTACGACTTCCACCTGCTGCACGACGTGCACCACCGGCTCACCCCCATCGAGGCGGGCCGCCTGGGCAAGTCCCTCGAGCCCTACCGCCTGTTCTGGATCGAGGACCCCACGCCGGCCGAGGACCAGGAGGCCTTCCGCCTCATCCGGCAGCACACCACGACACCGCTCGCGGTCGGCGAGATCTTCAACTCGATCTGGGACTGCCAGCACCTGATCACGAACCGCCTCATCGACTACATCCGCACGTCCGTCTCGCACGCGGGCGGCATCACGCACCTGCGCAAGATCTTCTCCCTCGCCGAGCTGTACGGGGTCCGCTCCGGCTCGCACGGCGCGGGCGACCTCTCCCCCGCGTCGCTCGCGGCCGCACTCCACGTCGACCTGTCGGTCCCGAACTTCGGCATGCAGGAGTACATGGCCCATCTCCCGGGCTACGAGGAGGTGTTCGAGACGTCCTGGACGTTCGAGGATGGTCTGATGCACCCCGGCGACCGCCCCGGCATCGGCGTCGAGTTCGACGAGAAGGCCGCCGAACGCTTCCCGTACGAGCGCAAGTACCTGCCGGTGAACACGCTGCGGGACGGATCCGTGCACGACTGGTGAGGCGAGTGGCCACGGCGGCTGCCCGCCGTGGCGCCGATCCGCCCGGCGGCCGCTCCTGACCGGGACAGGGCACCCCGGCGACCGCCCCGGTCCCCTTGAGGAGATCGCGCCGCGTTGGTTTGCCCATCTCCAGCAGCCTCCCGGCTCGAAATGCCCTCGGTGGAGCACCTATTACGGCCGCCAAACCGCATCAATTCAGACATTCAAACAAACGGCGCGCGGAACGGTGCCGCCGGGACATGAAGGACCGTGGCCGTGCGAGCGTCGTGTGGCCCTACGGGACATCCACCCTGCACGATCAGTGGGGCGAGGAGAACGCGGGGCCGTCACAGCGACCCGCTGCGCCGCACCCCCCGCGGCGTATGCTTGCGCAGGTCAGGGGAGGAGGCACCATGGGGCGGATGCCGTCGGCGCAGCGGCGCAGGCAACTGGTCGAGGCTGCTATCCGGGTCATGGCCCGCGACGGCGTCGCGAAGACCACCACGCGGTCCGTGGTAGCGGAGGCGGGCGTCTCGCTGAGCGTTTTCCACTACTGCTTCGACTCCAAGCAGGAGTTGCTCGAAGCGGTGATGGACACCATCTCCGAGCACTCCGAGTCGGACGTCCTCACCACGCTCACCCGCAGGCCCACCCTGCGCGAGACGATCCGCGCCGGGCTCCAGGCGTACTGGGACCACGTGCTGGCCAATCCCGGCGAGCACATGCTGACGTACGAACTCACCCAGTACGCCCTGCGGGAGCCCGGCTACGAGCATCTCGCCCGGCGGCAGTACGAGCGCTATCTCTCGGCCCACACCAAGGTGATCCGTCAACTCCCCTCGGTCATGGGCGTGGAGCTGACCGTGCCCGAGCCCGCGGCCGCCAGGTATCTGGCCGCACTGACCGACGGGCTCACCCTCAACTTCCTCGTGCTCGGCGACGAGGAGAAGGCGGGCGACGTGCTGGACGTCGTCGCGGACCAGATCCTGACGTTGGTACGGGAGTAGCTCAGCGGCTGTACACCGCTGCCTCGTTGATCGAGTAGCCGTACTTGGTGGCGCGTGTCACGCCGTGGATACGGACGTACCGCGCCTGCACCGGGCTGAACACCGCGTTGTCCAGGCCCCCGTCCCCGCTGTCCGTGGACCACACGGTCCGCCACGTGATCCCGTCGTCCGAGACCTCGACCCGGTAGGCCCGCGCAGAGGCCCGTTCCCAGTCGAGGGAGACCTTGCCGACCGTACGGGAGCTGCCCAGATCGAGCCGCAGCCACTGGTCGTCCGACCAGCCGCTCGCCCACCTCGTGCCGGTGTCGCCGTCCACGGCCCGCCCTGCGGCGTAGCTGGTGAACGGGTTCCACTCCGTCGAGCCGGCGCTCGCCGGGACGCCGGCGGCGAGGTTGGGCGCCGGCTTGTGGAGTTCGGTCGCCTTCCAGGTGCGGAGGTAGGACTCCGCGCCGCCGAGCAGGTCCTGCACCGTGTCCTTGCCGCCACTGAGCCGCATCTGCTCGATCCAGTCGGGCACCATGCCGACATGGGCCGCACCGTCGGTATTGAAGTCCCAGGTGCGTTCGCCGGTTTGCTGCCGGTCGATGACGGAACCGCCGTCGGCGCTGCGGAAGGGGTACTTGACCGCGTTGGGGGCGTCGGGTCCGACCGGTCCCGGCCAGCCGCCGACACCGTTCATGTCGGTGCCGTAGCCGAGTCCGACGCCGTACTTCTGGCGCAGCGCCCTGGTCCCGGCGGACTCCTTGGCGAAGCTGTCGGCGCTGGACATGTACGAGGCCTTGAAGCCGCCGAGGCGGTAGACGCGCTCCAGCCAGCCGTCGTCCATCCAGCTGTGGCTGGAGAGCACGCCGGGGTAGTCCGCCGACTCCAGCAGGTCCAGGGTGCGGCCGGCCGCCTTGACGCTCATGTGGTCGACCTCGACCATCATGTTGCGCTTCATCAACCCCTTGACCGCGTACTCACCGAGTCGGGTCAGACCGCGCCTGTTGCACTGCGCGTTGCTGTCGTACGTGGGCACCTTGGTGCCTGCGGGGAGCAGCTTGGTCACCTCGGCCGGGGCGGCCGCATTGCCGGTGGGGTTGTCGTGCTGCGGACCGCTGCACTGCTCCGTATTCCAGAAGGTGCCGGTGGAGAGGAACTGGCCGATGTCCACGGCCGTTCCGATGGTGCCGGAGTCCATCCGCACCCCGCACAGGGCGTTGTCGAACTTGTGGCACAGGAACATGCTGCGCACACCCAGCTTGTACAGCTCGTCCAGACCGCTGTCGATGTCGGCCTGGCTGCACTGGGGGACGTCGAGGATCTGCTTGCAGCCGAAGGGCTCCGAGGTCTCGACGCCGAGCACCACGGCGAGCTTGCCCTCCGCGACGACCTGGCGGGCCTGGGTGGAGTCGGTGACGATACGGAAGAAGCCCTTGCCCTTTCCGCCGTAGATCTTGTCGATGTAGTCCTGCATCTCGTAGGTCTTACGGGCCTCGAGGCGGATGGCGTCCATCTCGTTGCAGCCGCGATCCCTGACGTAGATCGAGCACAACAGGCCGTTGGTGACCAGGTCGTTGACCAGCACCCGCTGGCCGCCGCGCCAGGTGCGCTCCAGCCACGCGTAGTAATTCTGCTGGTGGCTCAGGGAGTTGTGGGCCGGCCAGTCCTTGAACGTCGGCCAGCCCACCGGGTCGTGGTGGCCGTCCGCACCGCCGGTGACGTTCTCGAAGAGGGCGAGCGAGCCGTCGGGATAGTGCTCGGGGCAGTCCTTGAGGGCGTCGGCGATGCCCTCCTCGGAGAACGGCTTGCCGCAGATGATGCGGCCGCCGAAGCCCTCGTTGGACATCAGGTGATTGTGCGCGTCGATGAAGCCGCGGACCCGGCCCTGGCTGTCCGTGCCGTGGAAGGGTTCGCCGGTGACGTTGATCTGAGAGTCGGCGGCGGGCCGCGCCGTGGGCTCCCACCAGGGAGTGTCGGCGACTGCGGCCGGAGGGGAGCCCACGCCGAGAGCCAGCAGGAGGGTGACGACGACGGCAAACAGGCCGCGTCTGCGGAGGAGGGTCATCCGGGCTACCTTCGCTGTCCGGGATGGGCACGCGCTAACTTACTCGCGCGTAGGTCCCGTCGAGGATGGCGCTGACCTGACAACGAGTCAAGAGTCCGGGACGGATGACCTATTTGATGCATCGTCAGCTCTGCTGGCTGAAAAAGGCCCTCTCAGACGGCCTGCTGCCGGGGCCGAGGCGGCCCCTGGATGCGCCACAAAGGGGAACTCACGCAATGGCACCTCGCGCAAGCGCGTGCCGGCCGATGTCGGTGCGGGCAACATCGAGGTACCGCGCGATCGCAACGGGAGCTTCGGCCGAGCCGTGGCGCCCAGGCATGCGAGGGCGAGCGGGACGCGCAATCGCACGCAGTGCAAAGGGAATCGACAGCCAACCCCAGGACGATCTTCATCCGCCCGCCGAGGGCCCCCGGCTCACCCCAAGAAGCTCAACCGCACCTGACGGTCGGGGTTGTCCCTGTTCGTATCCGCGAATCTCCGTTAAGACAACCTTCACCGTAACCGGCGATCCCCCTGGGCTCCCCGGACTCCCCAACGGCTCCTGCACCGCGGTCGACACGTCGGACACGGAGCACGTGATTCAGCCCAAGTGCTGGGTATGACAGAGGAGTTGGCGCGCATTCTGTCGCCCCGACTCTTCACAGCGCCCCTTTGCCGACCGAGGCATGCCTCTCGTAAAGTGACGAATAATGATCACACTCGGGGGAGGGATCGTGACCCGAAGCGACGAGTCTGCGGGCGGCACGGCGTCGACGCAGATGCACCTTAACCATCTGGCCCCGCTTGACGGTGGCGGAGGCATGCCCTCAGGCAACAGGGACCTCGCGTCGAGCCCTGCGCAGAAGAAGAAGGCGGCCGAGGCGATCGAGAAGCACTTGGAACCGGACACCCGCAGGGACGGCACCCAGACTCGCGAGAGCACGGGCGCAGCCGCCAGGGAGTTTGAAGGCTGGCTCACCGGGCCCGCTTTGAAGACCGCGCGTAAGACGTGGAACGAGCAGCTCACGACACTCATGAACCGCCTCGGCTCGGAGAAGACCGCACTGCGCGCCACGAACACGATCTTCCAGAACACCGACACTGGCGTGGACCTGGGTATCCGGAAGTCCTCCACGCTCGACTCGTTCTGATGTCGCAAACTCATCCCATTCGAACTTCGAGCTCTGTAAAGGGAGTTCATCAGTGGCGACGTACTACGACATCATGGGCACCGACCTGTCGAAGCTCACGACGGCCGCCGATGACTGGGCCGCCATGGCCAAGGACTTCGACACCCTCGCTGGGATCTACAGGAAGGAAGTACACGGCATCTCCCTCGGCGACACGTGGGTGGGCATCAGCGCGACCTCCGGCTCCGCGCGCTTCGACGTGACGCTGAAGGAGTACCAAGGGGCGCAGAGCGAGGCGAAGGCCGCCGCGAAACTACTCCGAGACGCACACGCCGAGTTCGACCGACTACGGAAGCAGATCGAGCACGTCCGGGAGGACGCCGTGAAGGCCGGCATGAAGGTGTCGGAGCGGGGCATCGTCGCCTTCGATACATCGAAGCTCGACCACTCCGCGTACATCGCCTACGTCCACGATCCCGGTTACCAGGAGAGTGCCCGCACCGCGGCCGGCAGCTGGGGCGAACAGCTCGACACCGCCGTAAAGGCGGTGAACGACGCCGACGAAGGGTTCAAGCTCGCCCTCGCCGCCTTGACTCAGGACAAGAACCTCCTGGACGGCACGGTCGGCGGCTTCAACCGAGAGGCGACATCGAACCCCTACCCATCTCTTGAGGAGACGGCGAAGGCGGAGCACATCCCCAAGGGCAAGAAGGCGGTCGCCGAGTGGTGGCGCGATCTTAATCCGGTCACGCGCGGCATCCTGCTCCAAGAGAAGGGCGACGAGCTGCGCAAGGCGGGCGTCATGAGCCCGCTGTACAAGTGGCACAGCCCGGACGAAGGCTCAGGAGCCTTCAACACCGAGGACCCCACGGCCAAGGACCTGTGGTACCTGGCCCGGGCCCAGGGCATCGCGGCCGGCGGCGACTTCACCGGGGAGAACGCGGCGTCGCGCAACATGGAGCACTACCTCGGCAAGACCGGTGAGCCGCTGGATCTGGACATCGACCGCATCCTGCAAGACGACTCCGGCTTTCGCAACGACGTCTCGGTCCACATCGACCAGAACCAGGACGTGTGGCGCAAGCAAGGGCTCGACGCTTTCGAGAAAGCCGGCGGCGACAAGACCGTTGTCGTGCCGGTGGAGAGTAAGGCGGTCGGCCGCACGTTCCAGAGTGACGAGTGGTTCCACGCGGTCGGCTCGCACCAGCAGAACGTGTCGGGGATGGTCACTGTCAGCCCCGGGGAGGACGGCAAGCCGAAGGTCTCGCTCGACTACCAAGCCAATGTCTGGGACCGGTACAACTGGGACGCCGGCAAGTCGACCACCTTCCCCGGCATCGGCGAGATCCCGGACTCCGAGATGGGTCGTCTGCACAAGACGGGCCTCGCCCAGGAATTCGACATGCGGGGCAGCAGCTCGACCTACACATACGACCTGAACAGTGACGCGAACCCAACGGTGAACCCGCCGGACCAGGGACGCGAAGGTACCCGTGGGGACGTTTCCCGCGGCGACGAGGAGAACCGTTGAAGATCCGACATGCCGCCCACCTCTTCGCGGCGCTGGCGTCCGTCCTTCTCCTTGCCTCGTGCTCCAGCTCGGACGGGGACGATCGCCGCGTGACCGAGGGACGTGACTGGCACTGGGACAAGGAGGCGGGCGCAGCCGAGGCATCCGCGTTCATGAACGTGGCTGTACCCAAGGACGCCACGCAGTCCAAGGGCGCTGTCCAAATCAATCCGCAGGAGAACATCTACCTCCTCTCCTTCGTCACCAACGAGAAGAACGCCGAGAGCATTGCGGAAGACCTGCGCTCCGAAGAGCCCTTGAAGGTGAAGACGAAGGACTTCGCTCCGGAGGGAGAGCGCTTCGGGTACCTCGGGCTGGCCGAGCCTCAGACGCTGGAGGGGGCGCGCTGGACGGGGGTGTGCCCTCCGTGCGTGAAGGACGACCGCCGCAAGAAAGTGCAGTGGATCGACATCTACGTCCAAACGCTGAAGGCCGACCAGGCGCGGGTCTACCTACAGGCGTTCTGAGAAGCCCGCACCCCTGGATGACTACACGCTGGGACTTCGCTCTGACAGTGGGGTGGCGTGCTCCGTCGACGGTGGCCGACATGGGCAGTTCAGCGTCTGGGACGCCTTCAGCAAGTGTCCGCCTGGCGCATCGGCCCAGCGCGGAAACTGTGGAAGGTTCCAAGGCGAGCGGCTGCGTGCGGCCTTGGCTGCCCGACCGCGAGGCAGCCACCGTCGCCGCCTGGCGTGCCGAACGCCCCGGGATCGCGTGGTCTGCCGCGACCATGCCCCCCTTCTTCGCCGAAGGTGCCAGCATCGGGGCACCCACCGCGGTGCAGGTCGCAGGCCGCTCATCTCTGGCGCAACTCGGCGAGGCCGCCGAGCGATGCGTATCGCGCCATCGGGCTGCCTGCGAGCACCATTCGCGGAGCCCGGCACTGAGAGCGTCACCACGCCGCCGGCTCCCGAGGCTGGCGCGTCGCCCTGGCCGACTGGACACCGGTTCGCCGACCGAACCCGCGAGAAACACGCCATTGTCCACGGAATGCTTGGCGAAGGAACAGCAGCCGTCGAGCGGTCGCCCGCGAACTCCGGATGACCTACCGAACCGTGCAGCGTCTGGCCGACGCGGCCGGCCCGGACCGTGATGCAGTCCGGCAAGCTGTCTGGGCTCTGACCAACACTGGCCGGCGCGTCGGCCACCCCACCTACATCCGAGGTGCAGACCGACAACGCAATGCGCTGTGGCCAGCCCTCTCAGATGTGTGATCTCGGCGCAACTTCTGTTCCTGCTCCGGGGACTAGTGAGCCCGGCCAAGGGAGAAGGAAACGGGAAACAGTATCGATCACCTTGTCCATCCGGCAGGTGCTGCAGCAGTCTTTCGTGCGGGCCTTCGCCTGGATGGATGGTTAGGGAGGATCTCGTGCCCCTGCTGTCCACCACGTTCGGTGAGGAACTGAGGAGGCGTCGTCTGGACGCAGGACTCAGTCTCACAGCACTGTCCGCGGCCGTGCACTACAGCAAGGCGCAGCTGAGCAAAGTCGAGCGGGGTATCAAGGCGCCGAGTCGTGATCTCGTCCGGCTGTGTGATGCCGCGCTCCAGGCTGATGGAGCACTGATTGCTCGGGGGGCGGTAGGCGTTGCCGCCGTACCGGTCGAGTCGAGGTCGGGTGGGATCGATGAGGAGGGGTGGACGATGCAACTGTCACCGGATGGCCCGAGCTGGTTTCAGCCCGTGGGGCGGCGACAGGTTGTAGGCGCCGGCGCGGCCTCGTTCCTGAAGTTGCAGATGGGCGGGCAGGGGCCGGTCAGCCGGGCGGCAGGGGTCGGGATGCTGGAGGCGTCCCGTTCTCTGTTTGCGCACTACCGGAGGCTGGGCCAGAGCGTTGAGCCGGGGTTCTTGCTGCCCGGGCTGATTGCGCAGACGCACACGCTGCGGGAACTGTCCGCGCATTCCGATGGCGGTACCCGTCAGGAGTTGCTGGCGCTCGGCTCGCGGTACGCCGAGTACGTCGGCTGGCTGGTGCAGGAGTCGGGTGACGACCAGGCAGCACTGTGGTGGACGCAGAGAGCTGTGGCCCTCGCGGCGGCCAGCGGTGACCGGGATCTGGGCGGCTACGCGTTGGTCCGCAGGGCTCTGATCACGCTGTACCAGGATGACGCCGAGCAGACGGTCGCCCTGTCACAGAGGGCGCAGAACGGGGCGCTGCCGCCGAGGATTCGCGGTTTGGCTGCGCAGCGTGAGGCGCAGGGTCATGCGCTCGCGGGTGATCACGATGCGTGCCTGCGCGCGCTGGATCGTGCCCGCGGGTTCCTGGCCCGTCAGGAGGACAGTCCTGGCGCGCTGGTGATCGGCAGTATGCACTTGCCGGATTCGGTGGGCATGGTCACGGGCTGGTGTCTCGTAGATCTCGGGCGACCGGGAGAGGCAGCTGAGGAACTGGACCGGCAGCTCGCTGTGGTGTCCGACGACGCGTTGCGTACGCGGGTGCGGTACGGGGTGCGACGTGCGCTCGCGTATGCGGCTGACGGCCAGATCGACCAAGCCTGTGCGTTGACGGAGCCGCTGCTCGACGGGGTGGCGGCGGTGCGGTCGGCGACCGTGACGATCGATCTCCGCCGCCTCGCCCGCGTCCTGGCACGCCATCCTGATCAACCTTCGGTCCGCCAACTGGGACCCCGGCTCGGCACGTTGTCGCGCTTACCCGCTTCCTGAAGAGAGAGGCACCGTCATGACGGACGTATTCATCAACTACCGCACCGGGGACGGCGAGAAGACCGCCGCGCTGATCGACCAGGAGCTCTCGCGTCGTTTCGGCCGGGATCGGATCTTCCGGGCCTCGAAATCTGTCCTGCCGGGCGAGGCATACCCTCAGGCCCTGTTGACCGGTCTGCGCCGCAGCGCCGTCCTCCTGGCTGTCATCGGGCCGGACTGGACGAACTTCCAGGCCCGGCTCCGCGATCCGGAAGACTGGGTACGCAAAGAGATCCTGGAGGCGTTCGCCTGTGAACTTCCAGTCGTTCCCGTACTGGACGGCCGGAAAACCGACCGGCTGAACAAGACCGACCTGCCAACGGAACTGGCCCGGCTCGCCGATCTTCAGTCCATCCCGTTCGGGACACACGACACCGAAGCAGGCCTGAAGCGCCTCGGTGATGTGGTCGCAGACATGGTCCCGGGTCTACGCGACCTGGACCGGGACGCCGCCGTGCCGCTCGTACCGAACTCCGTGGCCAACTCGATCAGAGACGTCAGCGGGACGGCCGTCCAGAGCCGCGACTTCACGGGAGACGTCGGCAGCACCGTCATCAAGGGCACCAGCGGCCCCGTTCACACGGGCAAGGGCGACATCTACCAGAACTCCTCCCACGTCTCGGGCGGCCGGCACTTCTCCGGCGACGGAATGACGTACTTCGAGGGCGACCACCATGGGGACATCCAGCACCGGTTCGGCGAAACGGACCGGCACGAGGACGACAACCGGTGAGCGAGCACAGCGGCACCCGGGTCGACAGCGCACAGGGTCCGATGCATACCGGCAGCGGCAACATCTACTTCACTGCCGGCCCCGACCTTCGGGAATCGGACAGACCGTCCTTCCGGAGCATCGCCGACGACCAGCTCGCCAGGCTGAGGCGCTTCCTGGTCGCCCCAGATGGCATGGGCGAAGCCCGCTCCAGACTCGCCGACACCGGCACCGTCATCCTGGACGGCACCCCGGGGAGCGGCCGGACCTCCGCAGCCCGAGTACTCCTGCGCGAATACCACCAGGACGCCGGCGTCCTCCACGAACTCCTGCCAGGCGAAGAAGGCGAACTGTCCCTCAAGCACCCGGACCTGGTCGGATCCGGCGACCGATTACTACTGGACCTCTCGGCAGCCGACACCGCCCGCTGGGCCGCCGCGCAGGCCGACCTCCCCACCCTCCGCAAGGCCGTACACGACCAGCACGCCCATCTCGTCGTCATCATGTTGCACGACAGCGCTCTCGACCCCGACCTTCAGCACTTCCGGGTCGAGATCAAACGCCCGCCAGAACGCGACGTCCTCCGGCGACACCTCCGCATGCACGGTGTGCCACGCGAGCATTACATCCCATACATCCAGTCCGACCCCACCGTCGAAAACTTCCTGCACGAACGGAGGACGATGCGGGAGGTCGCCGACTTCGCCGACCTCGTACGACGAGCCCGGGAGGCTGCCCCGCCGGGTGACGGATTCACCCAGTGGTGTGCGACGGCCCGGAAGGCACAAGCAGATCGACGCAAGAACGTCGCCGCGCTCGTCGCCCGGTTACGGGAGAGCCCTCAACGGGCACTCCTGATCACGGTCGCCATGCTGCACGGAGCCCACGCCGACATCATCCACCGCGCCACGCAACTCCTGCTGCGTACCGCCGGTTCCCCGTCTGACAACCTCCCGCTCCTTCAGCACAAGGATCTCGCCGAGCGCCTGGCGGAGATCTCCGCCGATACCGGACCCGACGGTCACGTGCGGTTCACCGAACTCGACTACGACACCGCGGTCCGTGCCCACATCTGGGACCACCTACCAGACCTGCGACAGCATCTGGGCACCTGGTCCGCGCGCAGCGTGGACCTCAACGACCCCCACCTCACGAGGGAACTCCGTGACACGCTGGTGGCACAGCTGGCAGGCCAGTATCTACGGACCGGCCACGGCGCGGGGCTGGCATCGCTCGCCGAGACCTGGAGCTCCACAGCCACCGGCCGCGCCAGGCTGGAAGCCGCCGTCCAGGCACTCACCTGCGGATTGAACGATCCCGTTCACGGAAGGAGCTTCCGCGAACGGATCTACCAGTGGTGCGTCAACAAGCAGCCCAGGGACGAATTCGCCCAAGTCCTCATCCGTGTCTGCGCCGACGTCATCGCAGTCAGCCACCCGGACCAGGCCATGCTCCGGTTGTACCACCTGGCACGCCGCGAGCGCGGCACCAGCCGCGCCCGCGAGGCACTGTGGGACCTGGTCGGGACGAGCCACCGACTGCGCAGGAGGTTGCTCGCCCGACTCGCACGCCCCGGACGCACATCGGCGGAGCTCGACATCTTCCTGCGCGTCTGCGACCCGGACCCACTGACTGCCCCGTACGACAACGCCCGCACGCTGGTGGAGGAATCCGGCGTCCAGGACTCCTTGACGGCCTGCTGGCGTGCGGTGTTGAGCGAATTGCAACGAGCGACATGGCAACCGTACGTGGAGCACTGGCTGCACACTGCGACCGTCACCGGCCACCGCGGCGACATCCTGCTCGACCTTCTCGTGGCAGCGGCTGCCCAGTGCGACAACCGACGCGGCGCCGCCTTCGCCGCGCTGTACGCAAGCGCACGCCATGCCGAGCGCACCCCTCCCGCCGGACCCGCACGCGCCACAGCAACCACCGACCGGCTCCTCCAGAAGATCAGCGCAGCCCAGGGCCTCGGCCCACCCACCACATCGCCACAGGCAGAACCAGCCAGGGGGACCGAACAGTGACGACCGGACGCAAGACGACCACCGTCTTCCTCACCATCCTTTCCGGGCTGCTCCTGACCATCCTCGGACTGACACAACAGTGGCCCGCATGGGCATGGCCGGCCCTTGCAGCACTCCTCATCGCCCTCCCCGCCGCAGCCTTCAGGACAGCCGCACGACGCCGCGGACAAGTGCCGATCACCTTCGAGGAACAACTCACCGCAGCCCCCATCGAACGTCAGGAACAGCACGTCAGGCACGTCGCTCTGCCCAGCCACTGGGACGACTACGACTTCCTGATCTCCGCGACGGTCCGCTGGCACCCCCTCGACACCTCTGACCCCAACCCCGTACTCAACCCGGCCGGCCTTGCCGTCGAAGCCGTCCTTGACCGCGCCCGCGCCATCACCGAACAGCGGGAGCCCAGCCGCGCCTCACTTGTCCAACACGAGCTGAGCGGCGTGCTCAGCCGCATGCTCCCGGACAGCATGGGCCACCTCCACGCGATGGCGGAGAACGTGACACTCACCCTCCATCAACACGACCAAGAGCGCCTGGACAAACTCGCCGGCGTACGCAAAGACAAAGCGGTCTGGGAGCACCAACGGAAGTACGAGCAGAGCAAGCGCAAATACCTGGGCGAAGACGTCCTCCGGGACACCGGCAGCGCCGTGGTCTGGTGGCTCGCCAAAAACGACGACCACGTAGAAAAGACCGTGGCCGACCTCGGCCTCCTCGCCCAGCTCACCTCCGCAGCAAACAACACCGACGTCCCCGAACGACTGCGCGACCTCATCCCTCAACCACGCGGCGAGCAGGACAACTTTCCGGGACGAGATAGCGCCCGCTACGAGCAGGAAGAAGCACCAACTGCCGCAGACCACTTCGCCGACGCACTGAACGCCATGGACTTCCCCCAGGGAGACCCCCGACGAAGCATGCTCGCCAAGCAACTGGCTGACGTCATCCGAACCCAGGAACAGCACGAAACAGCCGACGACGTACTGCGCCGATTCGACCCGCCGGTCACATACACACCGAACCACACAGCTCCGCCGGACCACACCGACGGCGAGACCGGCCCACCGCCCAGGACCTGACCCCCGAGAGGAAAAGCAATGGACATCGAACTCGCTGCTCTCGCCGCGTCGGGAGCGACCACACTCGTCTCCCTCATGGTCACCGACTCCTGGACACAAGCGCGTGATCTCATCGGGAGGCTCCTCTCCCGCACCGCTCCCGCCGCAATCGCTGACCTGGATGACATGCGGACCAGACTGCTCGCCGCCGACGAGCGCAACGGCGCGCAAACCGCCCGCGAAATCACCACCCAGTGGCAGGTCCACCTGCACCACCTTCTGCAGACCGGGTCCTTAACCAGCGACAACCTGCGTGATGTGCTGACCTCCCTGCAGCAGCTCGCCGACACCTCCGCTCCACACCCCGCCGTCGTGCACAACGACATCAACGGAGGAGTTCAACACGGCCCCGTGATCCAGTCAGGCCAGATCACGGGACTCACCCTCCACGTCCAGGATCGCTCAGCTCCCAGGCAGGGCTGACCACGGTCGGCCCGGGCAAGGAAACTGCCGGTTCAGCTGTGCGCGTCTGTATTGGATCGGCAGTCACGTCGTGATCGACCGGGTCGACACGGCGTACGCGGCGCGGCTGGATACGGCCGCGCCGCCCGCGTCTGAACGCCGGGCCTCGCGCGGCTACCAGCACCCTTCGACGGCTGCCGCACGCGCCACCCCTACTACGACCACACGCGGGTACAGCACGTGCACCCCAGCAGACGAAGAACCTGCCGTCAGGCTCCACACGACCATGTGGCGGCTGCGCGCCCTCTCACTTGGTACGGCCGGACTTCCCCTCTGCAGTCCCACCGAAGCGACTCACGAGCCGAGGAAGCTCAACCGCACCTGACGGTCCGCGTTGTCCTTGTTCGTGTCCACCAGGCACACCGACTGCCACGTGCCCATTTCCAGGGTGCCGGCGATCACCGGGAGGGTGGCGTGGGGTGGGACCAGGGCCGGGAGGACGTGGTCGCGGCCGTGGCCCGGGGAGCCGTGGCGGTGCTGCCATCGGTCGTCCGCGGGAAGCAGGGAGTGGAGGGCGGTGAGGAGGTCGTCGTCGCTGCCCGCGCCCGTCTCGATGACGGCCACGCCGGCCGTCGCGTGGGGCACGAAGATGTTGAGCAGGCCGTCGCGGCCCGCGGCGACCTCGCTCAGGAAGGTCTCGCAGTCGTGGGTCAGGTCGACGACCCGCTCCGCGGAGCCGGTGGATACGTTCAGGATGCGCGTGGTGAAGGCGTCGGACATGCGTCCATCCTCACTCATCGGGCTCCGTCCGCGCCCGATCCGCGCCCGATCCGGGCCCGCCACCTGATACAGCACGTCCATCCATCGAGACAGCATTGACCTTGCGTCGACAAGGTGGCTACTTTCTGCGGCATGTTGCGTTCAGTTCTGCTCACCACGCGCGGTCACATCGACCTGCTGCGGGTGGCCTCCGCCGCGTGTCGCCGCGGCTGCTGACGCCCTTTCCCCGCATCTCCGGCTACGTCGCGTAGCCCCGTACGCCCCTGCCTCGACCCCGCGTGAACTCACGCGGGGGCGCTGACGCATACGCGTACCCCTTTCCCGTTCACCGCTGCCCTCCCCTGCCTTCTGCGTGGAGCACCCATGAGCATCAGCCATGCCCCGCCGGATCCGGACGTCGTCGCCAAGTCGCCTGCCCCGGAAGCCGTCCCGGCCGATTCCGATGCCGATTCCGTCGGCCGTCCCGAGCTCGTCCGTCTCGTCCCCTCCTCCACCCGACGCACTCGGGTCCCGCGGTGGCTGCGCCGCACCTCCGGACCCGTCCTGCTGCTCGTCCTGTGGCAACTCCTCAGCAGCACAGGCGTGTTGACCCCCGATGTCCTGGCCTCGCCCGGCACCATCGCCCGGGTCGCCGGTGAACTCGTCTCCGACGGGTCGCTGCCCAACGCCATGGGGGTCTCGCTCCAGCGCGTCGCGATCGGCCTGCTGTTCGGCGTCGTCGTCGGGACCGGACTCGCCCTCGTCTCAGGGCTGTTCCGGGTCGGCGAGGACCTCGTCGACGCAAGCGTGCAGATGCTGCGGACCGTGCCGTTCGTAGGGCTGATCCCGCTGTTCATCATCTGGTTCGGGATCGGCGAGGCGCCGAAGATCGCCATCATCACGCTGGGCGTCTCGTTCCCGTTGTATCTGAACGTGTACGCCGGAATCCGCGGCGTGGACGCGCAGTTGATCGAGGCAGGGGAGTCACTCGGACTCTCCCGCTGGGGTCTCGTACGCCATGTGGTCCTGCCGGGCGCGCTGCCCGGCGCCATGACCGGGCTGCGGTACTCGCTCGGCATCTCCTGGCTGGCCCTCGTCTTCGCCGAGCAGATCAACGCGGACGCCGGCATCGGCTTCCTGATGGTGCAGGCCCGCGACTTCCTGCGGACCGACGTCATCGTCGTCTGCCTGATCGTCTACGCGTTCCTCGGCCTGCTCGCCGACTTCGTCGTCCGTACCCTCGAAAGGCTGCTGCTGCAATGGCGACCGACGTTCACCGGCCGGTGACCACCCCCAAGTCCCCGTCCACAGAGACCCGTTCGGCCGTACGCGTGGAGGGGCTCACCCGCTCCTTCAACGGGCGCGCCGTCATCGACCGCCTCGATCTCGACGTGAAGCCGGGCGAGTTCGTGGCGCTGCTCGGCCGCAGCGGCTGCGGCAAGTCCACCCTGCTGCGCATCCTCGCCGGTCTTGACCGCGACATCGAGGGCACCGTGCTCGTGCCGCGCCGCAAGGCCGTCGCGTTCCAGGCACCGCGCCTCATGCCGTGGAAGCGGGTGTGGCGCAATGTACTGCTCGGGTTGCCGGGCAAGCCCGAACGGGCCCTCGCCGAGCGGGCGTTGGAAGAAGTCGGCCTCGACCATCGCACGAACGCGTGGCCCAAGACCCTGTCCGGCGGCGAGGCCCAGCGCGCATCGCTGGCCCGCGCTCTGGTGCGCGAGCCCGATCTGCTGCTGCTCGACGAGCCTTTCGGCGCGCTCGACGCGCTCACCCGCATCAAGGCGCAGCGCCTCGTCGACGAGCTGTGGCAGCGGCGCGGCTGCGCCGTCCTCCTGGTCACGCACGACGTCGAGGAGGCCGTCCTGCTCGCCGACCGTGTGCTCGTGATGGACGAAGGCGTCATCGCGTACGAGACCGAGATCGATCTGGAGCGTCCGCGCGGGATATCCGACCCGCGCTTCGGCGAACTGCGCGCCGAGCTGCTCCACCGGCTGGGGGTCGACGCGCCGGAGACTTCCTCCCCTGCCGCTGCCCCCGCCTGACGCTTCGTCAGATTTTCCACTCCTACACAAATCACCCCTGCACGCACCACCCGTACCGGCGCACCACCCCTACCGGCGCACCGCCCTACGGCCATTCCGGCCTGCGCCGACAGACCGACTCAGGCCATGACTGGCCGGCCATGAACCCACGAAACGGACTCCCCATGCGACGACGCCTCGCCCCCGCTCTGCTGCTCCCCCTGGCCCTGCTGCTCGCCGCCTGCTCCGGTACCTCCGCCGCCGACACGTCCACCGGTGGCTCGGGCGGCGGCAGGACCGACGGCAAGGGGGCCCTCACGCTCAACGTCGGTGACCAGAAGGGTGGTTCGGAAGCCGTGCTGCGGGCTGCCGGAGAGCTCGACAACCTCGACTACAAGATCCACTGGTCGACCTTCACTTCCGGGCCACCGCTCTTGGAGGCCGTCAACGCCAAGGCCGTCGACATCGGCGGTGTCGGCAACACCCCGCCCGTCTTCGCGGCCGGCGCCAACTCGAAGATCACCGTGGTGGCGGCCAGCCACGGGACCGCGAAGGGCGACACCATCCTCGTCCCGACCGACTCGAAGCTGAAGAAGCCCGAGGAGCTCAAGGGCAGGTCCATCGCCGTGGCGCAGGGCTCGTCCGCGCACTACCAGCTGGTCGCGTCCTTGAAGAAGGCCGGTCTTTCCCTGAAGGACGTGCAGGTCAAGTACCTCCAGCCGGCCGACGCGCTCGCCGCGTTCACCGGCGGCAAAGTGGACGCCTGGGCGGTCTGGGACCCGTACACCTCCCAGGTCCTGCAAGGGAAGCAGGGGCGGGTGCTCACCGATGGGGACGGGCTCACCAATGGGCTCGCGTTCCAGGTCGCGGCGCCCTCCTCGCTCAAGGACAGCAAGAAGGCCGCGGCGATCGGCGACTACCTCAAGCGGCTCAAGCGCGCCCAGGACTGGGTCTTCAAGCACCCCGAGGCATGGGCGAAGGTCTGGGCGAAGGACACCGGGCTGCCCTACGACGTCGCTCTGGACGCGGTGAAGCGCACCAACGGCACCCGGGTCACCGTCGCCGTCGACAAGCCCGCCATCGCCTCGGAGCAGCAGATCGCCGACACCTTCGCGAAGCTGAAGCTGATCCCCCGGAAGGTCGACTTCGCGTCGTTCGTGGACACCCGGTTCAACGGTGGTCTGCCGGCGTCGACGACCGCACCCCGCACCTTCGGCAAGGAGTCCTGACGATGAGCGTCCACCTTCACTGGTTTCTGCCGACCGGCGGCGACGGCCGCACGCTCGTGGACCGGCACGCCTACACCGACGGGGGCGTCAGGCGTTCGCGGATCGCTCCGGTCAGCGGCGTGCGCGCGCCCGACATCGACTACCTGACCCAAATAGCCAAGGCCGCCGAGCAGTTGGGGTTTGAGGCGGTTCTGACGCCGACGGGCACATGGTGCGAGGACGCGTGGCTGACGACGATGGCCCTCGCCCAGCACACGGAACGGCTGAAGTTCCTGGTGGCGTTCCGGCCCGGGGTGATCTCGCCGGTGCTCGCCGCCCAGATGGCGGCGACGTATCAGCGGATCACGCGCGGGCGGCTGCTCCTGAACGTGGTGACGGGTGGTGACTCGACCGAGCAGCGGCGTTTCGGCGACCATCTGGACCACGACCGGCGCTATGCGCGGACCGACGAGTTCCTGTCGGTCGTGCGGGGTGTGTGGAGCGGGCAGCCGTTCGACTTCGACGGTGAGCACTACCAGGTGGAGGGCGGTCTCACCGCGCTGCCGCCGGACCCGCTGCCGGAGATCTTCTTCGGCGGTTCTTCGGCCGCGGCGGGTCCGGTCGCCGCGCGGCACACCGATGTCTATCTGACCTGGGGCGAGCCGCCCGAGCAGGTGAAGCAGAAGATCGACTGGATCCGGGGGCTCGCCGAGAAGGAGGGGCGCACGGTCCGCTTCGGTATCCGGCTGCACACCATCTCGCGCGACTCGTCGGCGGAGGCGTGGGCGACGGCGAACCGGCTGCTCGACGACCTGTCGCCGGAGACGGTGGCCGCCGCTCAGGAGGCGCTCGGCCGCAGCGAGTCGGTCGGGCAGCAGCGGATGCTCGCGCTCCACGGGGGCTCGCGCGACGACCTGGAGATCTCCCCGAACCTGTGGGCGGGCGTCGGTCTGGTGCGGGGCGGCGCGGGCACGGCGCTCGTCGGCAGCCACTCCGACGTCGCGGACCGGATCGAGGAGTACCACGCGCTGGGCGTCGAGCACTTCGTCCTGTCGGGCTATCCCCATCTGGAGGAGGCGTACTGGTTCGGGGAGGGCGTGATCCCGGATCTGGCGGCGCGCGGTCTGCTGCCGCGGATACCGGCGTCGCCGCTCACCAGGCCGGCCGTCGGTGGCGCGCCGCTTCTGGTCGCCGGGGGCCGCTGAACCGTCGCGCGCTCACTTCGGGAAGATCCACGACCCCGGTGCAGTTAGTAGAAGCGTGAACGATATCGGGGTGCGGGACACAGCGGACGTACGCGAGGTCGACGTGGTCGTCATAGGCGCTGGACAGGCAGGACTGTCCAGCGCCTATCACCTGCGCCGGGCCGGCTTCGAGCCGGAGCGGGACTTCGTCGTGCTCGACCACTCCCCGCGCCCCGGCGGCGCCTGGCAGTTCCGCTGGCCTTCGCTGACGTACGGCAAGGTGCACGGCATGCACTCGCTGCCGGGCATGGAACTGACCGGCGCGGACCCGGCCCGGCCGTCGTCGGAGGTGATCGCGGCGTACTTCGCCTCGTACGAGGAGACGTTCGACCTGCGGGTGCGGCGTCCCGTCGATGTGCGTGCCGTGCGTGAAGGGGGTGGGGGTCCCCCCTGGACGGAGCCTGTCGGAGTCCTTGGGGGAAGGAGGCTGCTCGTCGAGACGTCCGACGGGACGTGGTCGACGCGGGCGCTGATCAATGCGACGGGGACCTGGGACCGGCCGTTCTGGCCGCGCTACCCGGGACAGGAGACGTTCCGCGGGCGTCAGCTCCACACCGCGATCTACCCGGGCCCGGAGGCGTTCCGCGGACAGCGGGTGATCGTGGTGGGCGGCGGCGCCTCCGGGACGCAGCACCTGATGGAGATCGCGCCCTACGCTGCCGCGACGACCTGGGTGACGCGCCGGCCGCCCGTCTACAACGAGGGCCCCTTCGACGAGAACCTCGGGCGCGCGGCCGTCGCCCTGGTCGACGAGCGGGTCCGGGCGGGGCTGCCCCCGCAGAGCGTGGTGTCGGTGACGGGGCTGCCGCTGAACGACGCGATCCGGCAGGCCCGCGCCGACGGTGTGCTCGACCGGCTGCCGATGTTCGACCGGATCACGCCGTCAGGCGTGGAGTGGGACGACGGCCGGCGGGTCGACGCGGACGTCATCCTGTGGGCCACGGGCTTCCGGCCCGCGATCGAGCATCTGGCACCGCTGAAGCTGCGCGGGCCCGGCGGCGGCATCCAGGCCGAAGACACCCGGGTGGTCGCCGATCCGCGGATCCACTTGGTGGGCTACGGGCCTTCGGCCAGCACAATCGGCGCCAACCGCGCGGGGCGCGCGGCCGTACGGGACATCAAGCGCCTGCTGGCCGGGGCGCCGGTCGCTGTGTGACGCCCCCCGAACGGGACGCCCCTGCACGGCCCGATCAGGCGCGCTCCCTCAGGCACGCCCCGCTCAGGCGGACGACGGCTTGCCGCTCGTGCGCAGCTTGTTGGACTCCGCGACGTTCTTCTGCTGTTCGTCGAAGTCCGCCGTGAAGCGGGTGTCCCCGGGCTTGACCGTCACGAAGTACAGCCAGTCCCCCTGCGGCGGGCTGATCGCGGCCTTCATGGCCTCGGCCCCGGGGTTGGCGATCGGGGTGGGCGGCAGCCCCATCCGGACATAGGTGTTGTACGGGTTCTCGGCACTGGTGCCCTTGGTGCCCTTGGTGGTCGTGGTGGTCGTGGTGAGCGTGGCGCGGTTGAGCCCGAACTTGATGGTCGAGTCCATCTGGAGCGGCATGCCTCGGTCGAGCCGGTTGTAGATGACGCGGGCCATCTTCCCCATGTCTTCCTTGGTGGCCGCCTCGGCCTCGACAATGCTCGCGATGGTGAGGGTCTGATAGGGGTTCACGGTGTCCCGGTCGGCTCCCGCCGTCACCTGGCTGCCGTTCAACTTCTTGTTGGCGGTGTTGACCATGCTGGACAGCAGGCCCGCCGGAGTCGACTTGTCGTCGAGTGGATACGTCGCCGGGAAGAGGTAGCCCTCGGGGTTGCCCCCCGCGTCCCCGGGGAGCTTGAGGCCGGCCTTGGGCACGGCCTTCTTGGTCGTGCCTGCCGGGACACCGAAGGCCTTGTCCAGGGCCTCGTAGACCTGGCCCGCCCGCCAGCCTTCGGGGACCGTCAGCGCCTGGGACTTCTTGACACCCCCGTCGTCCGGGAGCAGGAGCGGCACCGCCACGGCGGCGGCCGCCGCCACAAGGACCCCCATCGCGATCAGGGAGGCGCGGCCTCTGCGCGTCAGACGCATCGCGCTCCTTTGCGGAATCTCGTTCAGCATGGCCGAACGGTAACCCGCAGAGGGTGCCAAACCAGACATATCGTAACGTCGGCGGCTCCACTTGGGCGTCACCCGCATGCCCGCCCACGGCCTAGCGTGCGGTCTCCAGTTGGGAGTCTCTGCGGACCAGGGCGGCATAGCGGCCGTCCCGCTCCAGAAGCTCCTCATGGGTGCCGCGCTCGGCCACCCGCCCGCCGTCGAGAACGACGATCTGGTCCGCGCTCCGGATCGTGGAGAGCCGGTGGGCGATGGTCACGGTCGTGCGATTGGCCGACAGCGCGTCGATGGCCTCCTGCACGGCGAACTCGGTGCGGGTGTCCAGTGCGCTCGTCGCCTCGTCGAGGATGAGGATCGGCGGGTCGCGCAGGATCGTGCGGGCGATGGCGAGGCGCTGCTTCTCGCCGCCGGAGAACCGGTGGCCGCGCTCGCCGACGACGGTGTCGTACCCGTCGGGCAGGGAGGCGATGTGCTCGTGGATCTGGGCCGCCCTGGCCGCCGCGTGCAGCTCCTCCTCCGTGGCGTCGGGCTTGGCGAAGCGGAGGTTCTCCGCGACGGAGGCGTGGAAGAGGTACGTCTCCTGGGAGACGACGCCGACGGCCCTCGCGAGGGTGTCGAAGTCCAGGTCACGCACGTCCACTCCGTCGAGAGTGACGCGGCCGCCCGTGACGTCGTACAGACGCGGCACGAGGTAACTGAGCGTGGACTTACCGGAACCGGTGGGGCCGACGACGGCCAGGCTGCCGCCCGCGGGGACGGTGACGTCGATCCCGTCGAGTATCGCCGCGCTCTTGCCGTCGGCGGCGTCGTAACGGAACTCGACGTCCTCGAAGCGGACTTCGCCCTTGATCGTGTCGAGGCGGACGGGCTTCTCGGGCTCGGTGATGTCGATCGGCAGATCGAGGTACTCGAAGATGCGCTGGAAGAGCGCCAGCGAGGTCTGAATCTGGACGCCGGTGGCGAGCAGGCTCACGGTCGGCCGGAACAGGCCCTGCTGGAGCGAGACGAAGGCGACCAGGGTGCCGATCGAGACCGAGGGACCGCCCAACTGGAGCGCGACGCCCGCGACCCAGTAGATGACGGCGGGCATGGCGGCCATGACGATCGTGATGACCGCCATGCGCCAGCGCCCCGCCATGTTCGACCGGACCTCGAGCCCGACGAGCTGCTCGGACTCGTCGGCGAACGACCGGGTGAGCGAGTCGGCGCGGCCCATGGTGCGGCCGAGGAGGATGCCGCTCACGGAGAGGGACTCGGTGACCGTGGCGGCCATCGCGGCCATCTGCTTCTGGCGTTCCGTGGTGATCTTCTTACGCTCGCGGCCGACGCGGCGGCTGATCCACACGAAGACGGGCAGCAGGAGCAGCGAGACGGCCGTGAGCCGCCAGTCGAGCGCGACCATCGCCACGATGGTGGCGACCACACTGGTGAGGTTCGAGACCAGGGACGTGGCGGTGGAGGTGACCGTCGCCTGCATGCCGCCGATGTCGTTGGCGATGCGGGACTGGACCTCGCCCGTGCGGGTCCTGGTGAAGAAGGCGAGCGACATGCGCTGGAGCCGGCCGTACACGGCGGTGCGCAGGTCGTGCATGACGCGCTGGCCGACCGTCGTGGAGATCAGGGTCTGCAGGACGCCGAAGATGCTGGTCATGACGGCGCTGAGGATCATGCCCAGGGCGAGCAGGCTCAGCAGGCCCGTGCGGCCCTGCGGGATCGCGGTGTCGAGGATCTCCTTGAGCAGGAAGGGCGTGGCGACCGAGACCAGCGAGGCGGCGCCGACGAGCAGGCCGACCAGCGCGAGGCGGGCGCGGTAGGGACGGAAGAGGGCCAGGATGCGGCGCATCTGCCGCGGCTCCGGCGACGTGGCGTCGGAGGGCGACGGCGTCCAGCCGGATTCGTCGTGATGCATGAGCCTCCTACGAGTGGCGATTCAAGGTCTCAGGGAGCATAGCTCATTGTTACCTATACTCACAATGCACAAGGTCCTGATATTGTTCCGCACATGAGTACCCCGGACGCCGACGGCCTTCTCGCGGAACAGCTGCTCCGGCTGACCCGGCGGCTGCAGCGGATCCAGAAGCGCTATCTGGAGCCGGTCGGGATCACGCCCGCCCAGTCCCGGCTCCTGCGCACCCTCGTGCACTACGACACACCGCCGCGCATGGCCGACCTCGCCGAGCGCCTCGAAGTCGTGCCCCGTGCCGTGACGACCCTGGTCGACGGCCTGGAGACGGCCGACCTGGTGCGCCGGGTGCCCGATCCCACCAACCGCAGGGTGATCCGCATCGAGCTCACCGAACAGGGCCGCAAGGCGCTGCGTGAGCTGCGCAGCGCGCGCAGGACCGCCGCAGAGGACATCCTGGCTCCATTGACCCCCGACCAGCGCGCCCAGCTCGGCGTCCTGATGAACGCGCTGTTCGAGACGCCGTACGACCACCGCTGTTAGGCCCCGGGTGTTAGGCCCTGGGCCGCAGCGTCCGAGGAGAGGCTGGAGAGGCATGCCCCTGCTGGAGCCGAAGCCGGAAGCGCTGCGCCCGGGACCTCATGCGGAAGGCCCGGCGCCCGACCGGGTGCCGGACGCGCAGGCCGGCGGGACCCCGGAGCCGCTGCGCTCCGAGCTGTCCGGGCTCCTGGGGGCGGACAAGGTCCTCACGCACATCTCGGACCTCGTGCGCTACGCGTCTGACGCGAGTCCCTACCGTTTCGTGCCGCAGGTCGTGGTGGTCGCCGAGGACATCGACGACGTGTCGGCCGTCCTGTCGTACGCGCACGGCAAGGGCCGCGAGGTGGTCTTCCGTGCGGCGGGCACGTCGCTGAACGGGCAGGCGCAGGGCGAGGACATTCTCGTGGACGTCCGCAAGCACTGGGCGGGCATCGAGGTCATCGGCGACGGCGAGCGGGCCAGGATCGGCCCCGGTACGACAGTCGTGCGCGCCAACATCACGCTCGCGCGGCACGGGCGAGTGCTCGGCCCCGACCCGGCAAGCGCCATTGCCTGCACCATCGGCGGGGTCGTCGCGAACAACGCCTCGGGCATGACGGCGGGCACCACCAGGAACTCGTACCGGACGGTCGCCTCGCTCACCTTCGTCCTGCCCTCGGGCACCGTGGTGGACACGGCCGACCCCGACGCGGACGCGCTGCTCGAGCACGCGGAACCGGCGCTGTGCGTGGGCCTGTTGGAGATCAAGGGCGAGATCGAGGCCGACGCGGAGCTGGTCGCCCGTATCCGCGCCAAGTACGAGATCAAGAACACCAACGGCTACCGCCTGGACGCGTTTCTGGACGGCGCGACCCCGGTGGAGATCCTGCGCGGCCTCATGGTGGGGTCCGAGGGGACGTTCGGATTCATCTCCGAGGTCGTCTTCGACACGCTGCCCCTCGACCGGAAGGTGTCCACGGCGCTGCTGTTCTTCCCCTCGCTGCCCGCGGCGGCAGCGGCGGTCCCGCTGTTCAACGAGGCGGGCGCGATCGCCGTCGAGGTGATGGACGGCAATACGCTGCGGGCCTCGGTGCGTGTGGAGGGGGTGCCCGCCGACTGGGCACGCCTGCCCAAGTCGACGACGGCGCTCCTGGTGGAGTTCCGTGCGCCGGACGAGGCCGCCCAGGAGCGTTACGAGGCGGCGGCCGCCGAGGTGCTGGGCGGGCTGGAACTGGTGGCGCCCGTGGCCTCGGTGACCAACGCGTTCACGCGGGACGCGAAGACGATCGGCGGGTACTGGAAGGCCCGCAAGGCGTTCGTGACAGCGGTCGGCGGATCGCGCCCCTCCGGGACGACGCTGATCACCGAGGACTTCGCGGTGCCGCCGTCGCGCCTGGCCGAGGCGTGCGAGGCGCTCCTCGAACTCCAGACGCGGCACGGCTTCGACGCCGCCGTCGCCGGTCATGCGGCGCACGGCAATCTGCACTTCCTGCTCGCCTTCGACGCGGGCAGGCCCGAGGACGTCGAGCGGTACGCGGCGTTCATGGACGAGTTCTGCCGGCTCACCGTCGAGCGCTTCGACGGTTCACTCAAGGCCGAGCACGCCACGGGGCGCAACATCGCGCCGTTCCTGGAGCTCGAATGGGGCGCGAAGGCCACGGAGTTGATGTGGCGCACCAAGCAGGTCATCGACCCGGACGGCGTCCTCGCGCCGCGTATCGTCCTCGACCGCGACCCCAAAGCCCATCTGCGCGGCCTCAAGACGATCCCCAAGGTGGAGCTGATCGCCGACCCGTGCATCGAGTGCGGCTTCTGTGAACCGACCTGTCCCAGCAAGGACCTGACGACCACGCCCCGCCAACGGATCGTCCTGCGCCGCGAGATGATGCGCCAGCCGTCCGGTTCGCCGGTCGAGGACGGGCTCGTCGAGGCGTACGGGTACGACGCGGTGGACACGTGCGCGGGCGACTCGACCTGCAAGCTGGCGTGCCCGGTCGGCATCGACACGGGCGCCTTCATGAAGGAGTTCCGGCACGCGCGCCACACCCCGCGCGAGGAGAAGGTGGCCGCGTTCACGGCGAAGAACTTCAAGGCTGTGGAGGCGTCGGCGCGGCTCGCCGTGGCGGCCGCCGGCAAGATCGGCGACCGGCTCCTGACCTCCGTGACCCAGGCCGCCCGCAAGGCCGTCCGCCCCGACCTCGTGCCGGAGTGGCTGCCGGAGATTCCCGCTGCCGCCGCCCGGAAGCTGCCGCGCACAGCGCGCGTGGGGGCCGCCGCGGTCTACTACCCGACCTGCGTCAACCGCATCTTCGGCACCCCGGGGGACGTGTCCCTCGCGCAGGCCATGGTCGCCGTGTCCGCGCGCGCGGGGCGGCCGGTCTGGATTCCGGACGATGTCGCGGGGACATGCTGCGCCACGATCTGGCACTCGAAGGGCTACGACGAAGGCAACACCGTCATGGCCAACCGGATCGTCGAGGCGGCCTGGGGCTGGACCGCCGGCGGCAGACTGCCGCTCGTCGTCGACGCCTCGTCGTGCACGCTCGGCATCGCCCATGAGGTCGTCCCCTATCTGACGGACGACAACAGGGAGTTGCACAAGGAGCTCAAGATCGTCGACTCGATCGTGTGGGCGGCGGACGAGCTGCTGCCGCACCTGACGGTGCACCGGACGGTCGGTTCGGCGGTCCTTCATCCGACGTGTTCCATGGAACACCTCGGCGATGTGGCGCAGTTGCGGGCCGTCGCCGAGGCCTGCGCCGACGAGGTCGTCGTCCCGGACGACGCGGGGTGCTGTGCCTTCGCGGGCGACCGGGGCATGCTCCACAAGGAACTCACCGAGTCGGCCACCCGCAAGGAGGCGGCCGAGGTGACCGCCCGTGACTTCGACGCGCATCTGTCGGCGAACCGGATGTGCGAGGTGGGCATGGACCACGCGACGGGCCGCAGCTACTACTCCGTGATCGTGGAGCTGGAGCACGCGACCCGTCCCTAGGGCCCGTCGAGCCAACTTCCCGTCGTCTGCCCGGAGGGGCCTGGATACCAGGTTTCAGGCCACGCTCGTGGACCTGGTCCCGCCCATGGGTGGGGGCCGCGGTGAGCTGCGCGGCGGCGTCCCATGGGGAGCCGGGGTGAGCCGCGGGGCGGCGAAAGCAGCAGTCAGGATCCGCTTCATGAGGCGGCAGTCACCTTCTCGGCCGCAAACGACTGAGCTTGTTCGCTCCGAATCATGTACACCTTGTCGCGCTCCCGACTGTCCCCTACGACGGGACTGTCACGGGTCGCATCTCCCCTTCGGCTCCGGCTATGCGGGGGTGGCGGGGACGGGCATGGTGACGAACGCCCACGCCGAGCGTGCGCGATCACGCACGTTGACCCCGGCGACGACGTCGGCGGGTCCAGCGAGACCGCACCGACGACAACAGAAGTGGTCCCGAGTGGGCCGGTTGGCCTTCCCGGTGTGGCCGCAGCGCGGGCAGCACTGCGAGGTATAGGCCGGATCCACCTCAAGGAAAGCCACCCCGGCCTGTCGGGCTTTGTAGGCGAGCTGCCGGCCGAGCTGGTGGAAGGGCCAGGAGGAGAGCGTGCCGCGCTGGTCGCGTCGAAGCCGTACCCGGTCCCGGATCCCGTCGAGTTCCTCGACGGCGATGCCGCGACCGGTGCTCCCCCACTGCCTTAAGGGCGTGGGAGGTACCCCCAGCAACCGACACGATCTCCTTGCTGATGCGGTGGTTCAGGTGGGTGGCATGCCGCTGCTCTCTTGTCGATCGCCGGGCCAGGCGGCGGGTGGCCGAGCGGGTCTGCTTCTTCTGCAGCTCGGCCCGTTTGCGGGCGCACCAGTTCCGGTACCGGCGCAGGCCGCGGCCCTGGTAGTTGACGGCGTCGGAGGTGGTGGCGAGGTTGACGATCCCGCGGTCGACACCGATCCAGTCAGCCGGCTCGGACACACCGGGTTCGGGCAGGTCGCAGGTGGCGATCAGGAACCACTTCCCGCCGCGCTGCACAAGATCGGACTCGCCCTTTCGGTGCTCGCGCAGGACCTTCAGCTGGTCGGCGGAGCCGGTATAGCGGAGGGTCTTCATCCGGCCGTCGACGGTCCAGATCGAGACGGTGCGCGCACCGCTCTGCCAGGACAGGCAGCGGTCGTCGAACGGCTGCGCCGCCTCGGGCCGGAAGCTGACCGGGCTGCTCATCGCCCTGCGGTAGCGCTTCGAGGATGCCTTCCCGAGGAGCCCGGCCCTGGCCTGGGCAGCCAGCGTGGCGTAGGCGTCGACGACCTTCTTCACCACCCGCACCGCGGGGTGCGCCGACAGTCCGAAGGTCGCCTTGATGTCTGCGTAGAGGAGTTTCTGCAGCCCGTTGCGGTCCTTCACACCCTTGTCGAACGCGACGGATGCGACGTGGGTGGCGGCCCGGTTACAGGCGCGCAGGGTCGCTTCCAAAGCCGCCGCCTGCTCGGGCGTCGGCAGCAGCTTGACCTGCACCACCAGCTTCATGACACCTGACGCTAGAACCAACTCCCGTACACACAACCGACTTTCGTATTCTTGTCCGCGATCCGGTGACGCCCTGGACGGGTGTTCGCTTTTCCCGGCGCCGCCGGGCAGAACCGATCGCGCGCCCGCGCCCTTACGAAACCGACGAGATACGGCGACGCTCCGCGTCGCGAACACAGGAGCCGATTCCTCCCTGGCGCGAACGCCAGGGCCTCCTCGACAGAACCAGGTGAACCCTGCGCACGCGGGAGGCGCCGGAGCGGGCGACTCCCCCGCTACCCATGAGTCCCAAAGAGTCCGTAAAGAAAGTCCAACTCCCCGACCACTTCCGCCCCTTGCGCCCCCATGTCGTCCCCCTCCAGGGTGGCAAGCGCTTGCAGCGCACCCACCCATCGATGGAGGTCCGATGCACGACGACAACGCGACACCGGCACCCGACGCGAGCCACGAGCACCCCGAGCAGCCCGAAGACGACACCGCCGGACAGTCCCGCAGGTCCGTCCTGCGGACGGCCGGCATCGCGGGGGCGGGGCTCGGGCTCGGCGCGTTCACCGGTGGCACGGCGCAGGCCGCCGGCGGGCAGTCCGAGGCCGGGCGGAGCGGGGCCGGGCAGGCCGGGGCGACGGCCGCCGAGGCTCCCGCCCCGAAGGGCGAGACCATGGTCGGCGTGCCCTTCGAGGGGCGTTCCACCGTGCGGGTCGGCATCATCGGGCTCGGCAACCGCGGCGGCAGCATGATCGATCTGTTCCTGGCGATCCCCGGGGTCCAAGTGGTCGCGCTCTGCGACCCGGTGAAGGACAAGACCGCGAGAGCGGCGGCCAAGGTGACGGCCGCGGGGCAGCCCGCCCCGGCGACGTACACCAAGGGCGATCACGACTTCGAGAACCTGTGCAAGCGGGGCGACATCGACTTCGTGTACGCGGCGACGCCCTGGGACTGGCACTTCGAGATGGCGAAGACGGCGATGCTGAACGGCAAGCACGTCGGCGTGGAGTGTCCGATCGCCCTCCAGCTCGACCAGCTCTGGGAGTTGGTCGATCTCTCCGAGCGCACCCGCAGGCACTGCATGCAGCTGGAGAACTGCTGTTACGGCAGGAACGAGATGCGGGTCCTGCGGATGGCGCACGCCGGCAAGTTCGGCGACCTGCTGCACGGAGCGGGCGCCTACAACCACGACCTGCGCGGCCTGATGTTCGACCCCGACTACTACGAGGGCCCGTGGCGGCGCCTGTGGCACACACGGCTGCGCGGCGATCTGTACCCCAACCACGGCTTCGGCCCGGTCGCCAACTACATGGACATCAACCGCGGTGACCGCGTCACGCACATCTCCAGCTTCGGCACGCCCTCGCTGGGCCTCGCCCAGTACCGCGAGGCCCACATGCCGAAGAGCGACCCGAGCTGGAAGGAGACGTACATCGAGTCCGACCGCACCATCAGCCTGGTCCAGACGGCGAAGGGGCGCGTCATCCGGCTCGAACACGATGTGTCCACGCCCCACCCCTACTCGCGGATCAACAGCCTCGGCGGCACGAAGGGTGTGTTCGAGGACTACCCGGAGCGGATCTATATAGAGCCGGACCACACGAACGACTCCTGGGGTGACTTCTCCAAGTACACCGACTTCGACCACTGGCTGTGGAAGGAGCACGCCAACCCGCCGGGTGGCCACGGCGGCATGGACTACATCATGGTGTTCCGTCTGATGCAGTGTCTGCGGGTGGGCCTGGTACCGGACTTCGACGTGTACGACGCCGCGACGTGGACGTCTCCCGTGCCGCTGAGCCACTTGTCCATCAAGGCGAAGGGTGCGCCTCAGGCGATCCCCGACTTCACGCGCGGGATGTGGGAGAAGGCGCGGCCGGGGGTGGATTCCGAGAAGCCCGACGAGGCCTGACGGTGCGGGGGCCCGGCACACGGGCGCGTGTGTGCCGGGCCCCCGCTCGGGCTCAACCCACTGTCTCCGCAGCGGACTTGGAGTCCTGGGGCTTCGTGAGATCCGGCGACTTGACCGGCTCGTCGCGGTCCTCCTCCCGTACGAACGGGATCTCGCCGCCCAGCACCTTCTTGGCCTTGGCCGTGTCGAGCGCGCCCTCCCAGCGGGAGACCACGAAGACGGCCACGCAGTTGCCGAGCAGGTTGGTGGAGACGCGCATGGCGTCCATGATGCGGTCGACGCCGAGCAGCAGGGCGACGGCACCCGCCGGGATGACCCCGAGTGCGGACGCCGTGGCCGACAGGGCGAGGAAGGCCGAACCGGGCACCCCCGCCATGCCCTTGCTGGTGAGCATCAGGACGATCACCACGGTGATCTGCTGGCCGAGCGAGAGGTCCACGCCGACGGCCTGCGCGATGAACAACGTACCGATGGAGAGGTAGATCGACGCTCCGTCGAGGTTGAACGAGTACCCCGTCGGCAGGACCAGGCCCACGGCGTCGTCGCGGCAGCCGGCGTGGCGCAGCTTCTGCATCATGCGGGGCATGACCGTCTCACTGGAGGCGGTGCCGAGGGCGAGGAGCAGTTCCTCGCGCGTGTAGCGGACGAACTTCCACAGGCTCAGTCCGGTGACCGCCTTCATGGCGAGACCGAGGAGCACGAGGAAGACCGCGGCGACGGCGTAACAGACGCCGATGAGCTTGCCGTACGTCGACAGGGCGCCGAGGCCGTACTCCCCCACCAGGTGCGCCGTCGCGCCGAACACGGCGAGCGGGGCCAGCTTCATGATGAATCCGACGACGGCGAAGACCACTTCCTGGCCCTGTTCGATGGCGGGCAGGATCGCGGGGACCTTGGTGTTGCCGAGATGCAGCAGCGCGGCGCCCACGAGGCAGGCGAGGACGAGCACTTGGAGCAGCGAGTTCTCGGCGAAGGCGCCGACGGCGCTGTCGGGGAGCGAGTGCAGGATGAAGTCGCCGGTCGACGGGAGCGAGCCGCCGCCGGTCTTGTCCTCCACGGCGGACGCGTCCAGCTTGGACGGGTCGACGTTCATTCCGACGCCGGGGCCCGCCAGGTTTCCGGCGAGCAGTCCGACGACGAGGGCGACGGTCGTCGCCACCTCGAACCAGAGGAGCGCCTTGAGCCCGATGCGGCCGAAGGCCTTGAGGTCTCCGGCCTTGGTGATTCCGGCGACGACCACGCAGAAGACAAGGGGCGCGATCATCGCCTTGATGAGACGTACGAAGCCGTCGCCGAGCGGTTGGACGGCTGTGCCCGCGTGGGGCCACAGCCGTCCGACGACGACTCCGATCACGAGTGCGCAGGCGACCTGCGCGAACAATGAGGTACGTAGTACGCGTGCGGCGCGTCGCGGCAGGGACGGTACGGACTGCGGCACGGGGCATTCCTCCGGAGCAACGTCAGTGACTTGTGCGGATTCTGCTATGCGGAAGTTGGATTCCAATATCTGTTCCGCGAAGCGTCACTATGTCGGAGTAGCGGCTTCCGTAGAAGACCCCGATGTCACATCGGCGTAAATCTTGGACATTGCTCCAAGACCTGAGCGCCCGTGCCTGCGGCCGCGCCCCTCAGCAGCGCCTGCGGTCCACCGTCAGCGCACCCTGTGCCGTATTCAGCTCTCGGTCGTAACAGCCGTTGGGGCTGGTCAGACGGTATCGCTCACGGCTGGTGCCGACAGCGTGCCGTTCGTCACGCGGAACGTTCGCCGTGTACGAGGCGTCGCCCGTGTAGGTGTCGTCGAGCACCGTCCACGCCGTGCGGCCCGCGCCCGTGACCCGTCCCGTCTCCGCCCGGTCTCCGAGCTCGATCACGGTCCGCAGCCGGTTGTCCGCGTCGAGCGTGGTGGCGCCGTCCATCGTGTAGGTCCGGTTCGTACGAAGGGTGTGACGGCCGGAGACGACGGTCTGGCGGTCGGTCCATGTCCCCTTCAGCGCATCGTTGTTCTCGCCGTCGGTCCAGCGGTGCGTGGACGTGCTGGTGAGATCGCGGGTGACGGTGGTGGCGACGCGGCCGTGCGAGGTGTTCACGTAGCCGGACACCGTCAGCCTGTGCCCGCCCTTCGCGTCGAGGCGGTACTCGTCGGTGCCGGGCGTGTACGTCGTCGAGCTGTCCGGCTCGCTCTCCTTGTGGCCGGTCAGCGCGCCGGTGACGCGCGAGCTCCCGCCGTCCCGCCAGACGAGCACGTTCACCGGGGCGCTCCAGCCGCTCTGCCCCTTCGGGACACCCACGACGGAGACGTCGACCTGGTGCGGACGGCCGTCGTTGAGGAGTCCGGCGAACGGCGTCAGGTCGTACTGGAGAGGTCGGACGTCGAAGGCGCCGGGGGCCGGAATCACGTACCAGAGGAAGGGGTTGGACCAGCCGCCCGTCCAGACGTTCGGGAACGGCGAGGCGATGCCCGCGAGTTGGCCGTCCACGGAGATCTGCACCTCGCGGTACGGGCCGCCGTCCGCCTTGCACGAGTACGGGACCTCGTTCGGCACCGCCAGGTACCAGAACTCCTCGCAGCCGCCGCCGGATCCGGTGGCGTACACCTCTGCGACGATGCGCTCGCTGTTGCGCGGGGTCGTGAGTCTGCCCTGGTCGAGGGTGAGTACGCGGTCGGGGGTGTCCGTGGCGGGCCGGCCCTTCGCGTGCGGCTCGGCGGCGTAGAAGGTGAGCGTGGCCTTGACCTCGATGACGCCGGTGTACGTGTCGTCGACAACGTTGCCTATGAGCATCTCGACCGGCTGGTCGGCCCGCAGGGTGTCGCTGTAGCGGGTGACGTCCTTTTCCACATTCCAGGCGATGCCGTCGGGCGAGGGCTCGGGAGTGGAGGTGCGCAGGACTTCGACGCCACCGATGTGCAGATAGCCGAGACGGTCGAACTGCCGCCCCTTGACCTTGCCTTCGAGGCGTAGGACGACCTTGCTCCACCGGTCGCCGCAACCCTTGGGCGGGGTGTAACTGCCCTTGTAGGGCGTGAAGTCACGGAACTCGGTCTCCGCGAGCGTCACGCGGCAGGACTTGGTGGCGGGCTTGGCCACCGGCGGCGTGGCGGTGATCGGGTCGTGCCAGTCGGTGCCGAACTCCGTTGGCGGGTCGGCGGGTTGGGGTACGGCGGGATGGCTGTCGGCGGAGGCCTCGGCGGGACGGGCTTCAGCGGAGGCGGCGGTGGCCTGGCCGGCGAGGGCAGCGGCCGCGAGGGTCACCGCGGCCAGCATGGACATGACGCGTCTTCTCATGAGGGGTGTTGTACGGGGCGGACGCGGCCCGCGCAACAGCCCGTGCAGGTGCCGGGCGGCGCGTCAGCACTTCAGCCCTTCTGCACTTCAGCTCTTCAGTGACGCCTTGTCGCCCATCACCACGACCGGGTGCTGCTTGGGGTCGATCGTGCGCAGTAGGTACTCCATGCCGGACTTCGACAGGCTCACGCACGCCGACGTGCCGCTGCCGTGGTCCATGTGGAGCCAGATGCTGCCGCCCTTGGTCTGCCCCTCGGGCCGGGTCGGGTCGTTCGGCGCGGTGCCCTTCACGCGGTTGTAGTCGATGGCGATGACGTAGTCGAAGTCGTGCCAGTGCGACTTGGCCCAGTAGTGCGGTGCCTGGAACGACGCGGCCTGCGTGTACGGCAGCTTCGCTCCCGGGTCGCCGAGCACACCGCCCGCGTCGGTGAGCGTGAACACTCCTATGGGGCTTCGCTTGTCGCCCTCGCGGTGGTCGGCGGTCCAGCCCTTCTTGCCGTTGTGGGCGGGCCAGCTGCGCGTCTTGTCCCAGGTGGAACCGGACTTCGTGTAGAGCACGACGGTCGAGTCACCGGAGTTCCTGCCGTCGCCGTAGACCGCGACGACCTGTCCCGCGTTCTGCGGGATCTTCGACTGGAGCTGGTCCCCGACGTCGGGAATGCGCTTGAGGTCGACGGACGGGCGGTCCTCCTGCCGAGCGTCGGCCGAGCCCGACTCGGCCTTGCGCTCGGTCCCGTCGCCCCCGCTCGAACCGCCGCAGGCGGACAGGGCCATGAGAAGGACGCTGCAGGCCGCCGCAGCGACCGCCGTTCGAACCGCACCCGCGTTACGCATGCGGTCCATGGTCGCACCACGCACCAGGTGCCCCCGACCGGCCCTGCCCCCGGCGTCGAACGCGGGCCGAAACTTTGCCCCACGGCGGAAAACCGTTTGCCTCCGGTGCCTGAATCCCGCGAACCTTGCACGGTTTGTTCCGTCCGTACCCCCGACTTCGCACTCCCCTTCCAAGCCCTGGGACACCATGCAGATCCACGATCTTCCGTATCCCGACCCGGGCCTGCCAGATGCCCGCTCCGGCCCCCGCTTCCTGCTCTGGCTCGGCCGGAACCAGCTCGGCGGCCAGCTCAAGTCCCTCTGCTGGGGACTCCTGCACTTCCTGTCCGTCGCCTCCCTTCCCTACGGTGTCGGCTTCGCCGTGCAGGCCGTCGTCGACGGCTCAGGCTCACGGCTCGCCCTCGCGGGCGGGCTCATCCTGCTTCTCGGCGCCGCGCTGGCCCTCGGCGACACGATGCTGCACCGGACGGCGGTCACCAACTGGATCACCGCGGCGGCCCGGGTCCAGCAGCTCCTCGCCCGCAGGACAGCGGCCTTGGGCGCCGCGCTGACCCGGCGGGTCGCCGCCGGTGAGGTCGTCGCGGTCTCCACGGGCGACGTCGAGAAGATCGGCTGGTTCGTCGAGGCGCTGTCGCGTTTCGCCGCCGCCGCGCTCACCGTCGTCGTGGTCTGCGTCGGGCTGGTCCTCTACCAGCCGGCGCTCGGCATCGTCGTCGCCGTCGGCATGCCGGTCCTCGCGCTCGCCGTCCTGCCGCTCCTCCCCCACGCCACCCGCCGCGCCGACCAGCAGCGCGAGAAGGCGGGCCGCGCCACGGAACTCGCCTCGGACACCGTCGCGGGACTGCGTGTCCTGCGCGGCATCGGCGGCGAGGAACTGTTCCTCGACCGCTACCGCCGCGCCTCGCAGGAGGTCCGTACGGCCGCCGTGCGCAGCGCGCGCATGTGGTCCCTGATCTCCGCGGTCCAGGTGCTGCTGCCGGGCCTGCTGCTGATCGCGGTCGTCTGGTACGGCATCGAACTGGCCCGCCAGGGCCGGATCACCGTCGGTGAACTCGTCACCGTGTACAGCGCCGTGATGATCCTCAACTACCCGTTGCGGCACTTCGAGGAGATCGCCATGGCGTACTCCTTCTCGCGCCCCTCGGCCCAGCGTGCGGCGCGCGTCCTCTCCCTCGAACGGGTCACAGAGCCGGGCGGACTCCGTGCCGCTGAGGCACCGGCCGGTGACCTGTACGACCCGGTGACGGGGCTGCTGGCCCCCGCGGGCCAGCTCACCGCCGTGGTGTGCGGCGACCCCGACCTCGCGGGCCGACTCGCGGACCGACTCGGGGGACACCCCACGGAGGCGGACACCGGGACCGGTTCGGGTTCGGGCTCGGGTACTGGGTCGGGCTCGGGTACCGGGTCGGGCTCGGGTTCGGGTTCGGGTTCGGGTTCGGGTTCGGGTTCGGGTACAGGGTCTGGGTCTGGGTCTGGGTCTGGGTCCGGCTCGGATTCCGATTCCCGCTCCGGCTCCGGCTCCGGCTCCGGAAGCGACCCCGACAAGCCGACAACGCCTGTCACCGCCCTGCCCTCCGTGCTGCTGGGCGGGGTGCCGCTCGACGAGCTGCCCCTCGACACGGCCCGCACCGCCGTGCTCGTCCAGGACAAGGACCCGGTGCTGCTGTCGGGCACGCTCGCCGAACTGCTCGACGTCCCGTCCTCGGGATCCGTGCGTCCCGAGGAGGCGCTGGCCGCGGCACAGTGCGCCGACGTGCTGGACGCGCTCTCGCAGGCGTCGCTCGACGACGACCCGATGAACGCGCGGATCACCGAGCGCGGCCGTTCCCTCTCCGGAGGCCAGCGGCA
Source organism: Streptomyces sp. NBC_00009 (assembly GCF_045040855.1). Taxonomy (NCBI): domain Bacteria; kingdom Bacillati; phylum Actinomycetota; class Actinomycetes; order Kitasatosporales; family Streptomycetaceae; genus Streptomyces; species Streptomyces sp. NBC_00009. The sequence goes on along the minus strand of NZ_CP108312.1, from coordinate 7,071,257 downwards.
GCGGCTCGCTCTTGCGCGGTCCCTGGTCACCGACCCGGAGGCGCTGGTCCTCGACGAGCCGACGTCCGCCGTCGACTCGCATACCGAGGCCAGGATCGCCGAGGGCCTACGGGCGCTGCGCAGCGGGCGTACGACCGTCGTACTCACCTCGTCACCGCTGCTGCTCGACCGCGCGGACCGGGTCGTCCTGGTCCACGAGGGCACGGTCGCGGCGGTCGGCGAGCACCGGGAGCTGGTGCTCACCGAGCCCCGGTACCGGGCCGTCGTGACCCGCGAGACCGACGAGGAGGCGGCGTCGGCGGCCCTGTCCCGGAACGCCGGCACCTCTCTGCGCGGCGAACCGGGCATCGGCGACGCCGGCATCGAAGAACTCACCGAGATCGAGGAGACGGCATGATCGGCCTGGCGCCACCGGCCTACGACCCGGCGGCCCCGACCACGGCGAACACCCTGCCCGTAGGCGCCCCGGCGACCGTCCGGTCCTACGTCCGCGAGCTGTACCAGCGGCACCGCCGCGCGTTCCTGCTGCTCATCGGCGTGAACACGATCGCCGTCGTGGCGTCGATGGTCGGCCCCTATCTGCTCGGCGCCTTGGTCCAGGACGTCTCCGACGGCACGGACCGGCTGCGCGTAGAGCATCTGGGCAGCACCATCGCCGTGTTCGTCGTCGCGCTCGTCCTCCAGGCCGTGTTCGTGCGGCAGGTGCGGCTGCGGGGCGCGATGCTCGGCGAGCGGATGCTGGCAGACCTGCGCGAGGACTTCCTCGTACGAGCGGTCGGCCTGCCGCCCGGCGTGCTCGAACGGGCCGGTACCGGTGACCTCCTTTCCCGCATCACCACCGACATCGACCGGCTCGCCAACGCGATGCGCGAGGCCGTTCCCCAGCTGTCCATCGGCGTCGTGTGGGTGGGGCTGCTCCTCGGTGGTCTCGCCGTGACCGCTCCGCCACTGGCACCGGCAGTCCTCGTCGCGGTACCGCTGCTCGTCGTCGGCTGCCGCTGGTACTTCAAGCGGGCCCCGTCCGCCTACCGCTCGGAGGCCGCCGGCTACGCCGCGGTGGCCGCGGCCCTCGCGGAGACCGTCGACGCCGGGCGCACCATCGAGGCGCACCGGCTCGGCGACCGCCGCGTGGCCATGTCCGACCGGCGGGTCAAGGAGTGGACGGCCTGGGAGCGCTACACGCTCTATCTGCGGTCGGTGTTCTTCCCGGTCATCAACGCCACCCATGTGACGGTGCTGTGCTCGGTGCTCCTGATCGGCGGAGTCTTCGCACTCCAGGGCTGGATCGGCGTCGGGCAGCTGACCACGGGCGCGCTCATCGCCCAGATGCTGGTCGACCCTCTGGGCCTGATCCTGCGCTGGTACGACGAGCTCCAGGTCGCCCAGGTGTCGCTGGCCCGGCTCGTGGGGGTCAGGGACATCGAGCCGGACGCGGGCGACGCCTCGGTGGCGCCGGACGGCCGGCACGTGCAGGCCGACGACGTCCACTTCGGGTACCGGGCGGGCGTCGATGTGCTGCGCCAGGTGACCCTCGACGTACGGCCCGGGACGCGGCTCGCGCTGGTCGGGCCGTCCGGAGCGGGCAAATCCACGCTCGGCCGGCTGCTCGCCGGGATCTACGCGCCGCGCGCCGGGCAGGTCACGCTGGGGGGCGCCGAGCTCTCCCGGATGCCCGCCGAGCGCGTGCGCTCGCATGTCGCGCTGGTCAACCAGGAGCACCACGTGTTCGTCGGCTCCCTGCGCGACAATCTGCGGCTCGCGCGCACCGGGGCCGAGGACGCCGAGCTGTGGGCTGCTCTCGGCGCGGTCGACGCGGACGGCTGGGCGCGGGCGCTCGACGGGGGCCTCGACACCGAGGTCGGCTCGGGTGCGGTGGCGCTGACCCCGGCGCAGGCGCAGCAGATCGCCCTGGCACGCCTGGTCCTCGCCGATCCGCACACCCTGGTCCTGGACGAGGCGACCTCCCTGCTCGACCCTCGGGCAGCCAGGAACCTGGAGCGTTCGCTCGGCAGGGTCCTGGACGGCCGCACGGTCGTCGCGATCGCCCACCGGCTGCACACCGCGCACGACGCGGATGTGATCGCCGTGGTCGAGGAGGGCCGGATCAGGGAGCTCGGCAGCCACGACCAGTTGGTCGCGGCCGACGGTGCGTACGCGGCGCTGTGGCGGTCCTGGCACGGGTGACCGCGCGGGCGGGGCAGGGGGTGTGCGGCGGCTCAGATGACGTTGAGCGCGGCCGCGCACCCCACTCCGCCGAGCAGCATGAACACCGGCATCAGCACCTTGAGCTCGACCCAGCTGCCCGCTCGGAAGCGCATCATCTTGGGCGGACCGATCGGGTACCAGCGCCTGCGGCCGATGGGGATGGGCCACAGAACCGGGCAGCCGGAGACCGTGAGCGCGTCCCCGATGTCGTGGACCAGGGCGCCCAGGACGATGGGCAGGCCCAGCCACAGGTACTCCTGGCCGGGCTGCGTGAACAGCCAGTCCGACCCGTTGCCCGGCTTGTCGAGGATTCCGGCGAGTATCCAGGCGCTGGTCCCGGCGAGCAGCCATACCAGGACGTCGCTGCTGGAGCCGCGTGCCGCCCGCCACAGCAGGCCCTCGATGGCGAGCACCATGTGGACGAAGAGGAGGGCGAGGACCGCCCAGCGCCCGCCGAAGATCGCCGCGGCCGAGGCGCCGGCTCCGATGAGGACCGCCCACAGCCAGGTGTGCGTGAGGGTGCGGTGTCCGCCGGAACGGCGCGGGTCGCCCTTCATACGGGTCGCCTTGTAGACCGCGTACGACAGCTTGTCGACGATCTCGCACAGGCCGCGCGACACGGGGCCGAAGGCCCGCGAGATGGTGGCCGCCTTGTGGTCCAGGTCGGGGGCGAGGGCTGCTCCCGCGCAGATCAGTGCCCCGACGAGCACGACGGGCCAGGGCATGGGGTGCCCGGCGGCGGCCGCGGCCGCGCCCACCCCCAGCCAGGCCGCTGCTCCTGACAGCGAGTGTGCCGGTCCCATCATGGCTGCGTTCCGCCCCATTCCACTTGTGCAGGTGCCCAGTTGTCCCCACCCGGGCCACCGCGTCCTGACGCTCCGTCGGCGCCACAGCGTACCTTTCGTGATCTTCGTACGGGCAACCGATTGCCGGATCGGGTCGGAAGGCAGGCAAGATGGGGGCGTGACCCTTATCGATCAGCTGCCGCAGACCGCCGACCCCGACGCCCTCTACGAGGCTTTCGAGTCGTGGGCCGAGGAGCGCGGGATCACCCTCTATCCCCACCAGGAGGAGGCGCTGATCGAGGTGGTGTCGGGGGCGAACGTGATCGTCTCGACACCCACCGGTTCCGGCAAGAGCATGATCGCCGCCGGTGCGCACTTCGCGGCGCTCGCGCGGGACGAGGTCACCTTCTACACGGCACCGATCAAGGCGCTGGTCTCCGAGAAGTTCTTCGAGCTGTGCAAGCTCTTCGGCACGGAGAACGTCGGCATGCTCACGGGTGACGCGTCGGTCAACGCCGACGCCCCCGTGATCTGCTGCACCGCCGAGATCCTCGCGTCCATCGCGCTGCGCGACGGGGCGCGGGCCGACATCGGCCAGGTCGTGATGGACGAGTTCCACTTCTACGCGGAGGGCGACCGCGGCTGGGCCTGGCAGATTCCCCTGCTCGAACTGCCCCAGGCGCAGTTCATCCTCATGTCGGCGACGCTCGGCGACGTCGCCATGTTCGAGGAGGACCTGACGCGGCGCACCGGCCGTCCCACGTCCGTGGTCAGCTCCGCGACGCGTCCGGTTCCCCTTTCCTACGAGTACCGGCTCACGCCACTCACGGAGACGCTGACCGAGCTGCTCGACACCCGGCAGGCCCCGGTCTACATCGTGCACTTCACACAGGCGCAGGCCGTCGAGCGCGCGCAGGCACTCATGAGCATCAACATGTGCACGCGCGAGGAGAAGGAGAAGATCGCCGACCTGATCGGCAACTTCCGCTTCACCACCAAGTTCGGCCGCAATCTGTCGCGCTACGTGCGGCACGGGATCGGCGTGCACCACGCGGGCATGCTGCCCAAGTACCGGCGCCTGGTGGAGAAGCTCGCGCAGGCCGGCCTCTTGAAGGTCATCTGCGGTACGGACACGCTGGGCGTGGGGGTCAACGTGCCCATCCGTACCGTCCTGTTCACCGCTCTGACGAAGTACGACGGGACGCGGGTGCGGACGCTGCGCGCGCGGGAGTTCCACCAGATCGCGGGCCGGGCCGGGCGGGCCGGGTTCGACACGGCGGGCCTCGTCGTGGCGCAGGCGCCCGAGCACGTCATCGAGAACGAGAAGGCGCTCTCGAAGGCGGGGGACGACCCGAAGAAGCGCCGCAAGGTGGTCCGCAAGAAGGCGCCCGAGGGGTTCGTCGGCTGGACCGAGAACACCTTCGAGAAGCTGATCGGCTCGGCTCCGGAGCCGCTGACGTCCCGCTTCCGGGTGACGCACATGATGCTGCTCGCGGTCATCGCCCGCCCCGGCAACGCCTTCGACGCCATGCGCCACCTCCTCGAGGACAACCACGAGCCGCGCAAGCAGCAGCTGCGGCACATCCGCCGCGCGATCGCCATCTACCGCTCGCTCCTCGACGGCGGCATCGTCGAGAGGCTCGACGAGCCCGACCCCACGGGCCGGATCGTGCGTCTGACGGTCGATCTCCAGCAGGACTTCGCGCTCAACCAGCCGCTGTCGACGTTCGCCCTCGCCTCCTTCGACCTGCTCGACAAGGACTCGCCGTCGTACGCGCTCGACATGGTGTCCGTCGTGGAGTCGACGCTCGACGACCCGCGGCAGATCCTCGCCGCCCAGCAGAACAAGGCGCGCGGTGAGGCCGTCGCGGCGATGAAGTCCGACGGCGTCGAGTACGAGGACCGCATGGAGCGGCTCCAGGACGTCACGTACCCGAAGCCCTTGGACGAGCTGCTTTACCACGCGTACGACGTGTACCGCAGGAGCCACCCGTGGGTGGGTGACCACCCGCTGTCGCCGAAGTCCGTGATCCGTGACATGTACGAACGGGCCATGACCTTCACGGAGTTCGTGTCCTTCTACGAGCTCGCCCGCACCGAGGGCATCGTGCTGCGTTACCTCGCCGGCGCGTACAAGACGCTTGAGCACACGGTCCCGGACGACCTCAAGTCCGAGGACCTCGAGGACCTGATCGCCTGGCTGGGCGAGATGGTCCGCCAGGTTGACTCCAGCCTCCTCGACGAGTGGGAGCAGCTCGCCAACCCCGAGGTCATGACGGCCGAGGAGGCCCAGGAGAAGGCCGACCAGGTCAAGCCGGTCACGGCGAACGCGCGCGCGTTCCGTGTGCTCGTCCGCAACGCCATGTTCCGCCGGGTCGAGCTGGCCGCCCTCGACAACGTCGACGAACTGGGCGAGCTGGACGCCGACGCGGGCTGGGACGCGGACGCCTGGGGCGAGGCCATGGACAAGTACTGGGACGAGTACGAAGATCTCGGCACCGGTCCCGACGCCCGCGGGCCGAAGCTGCTGCAGATCGAGGAGGACACCGCGCACGGCCTGTGGCGGGTGCGCCAGACGTTCGCCGATCCGAACGGCGATCACGACTGGGGCATCAGCGCCGAGGTCGATCTCGAGGCGTCCGACGCGGAGGGCCGTGCGGTCATCCGCGTCACGGATGTCGGCCAGCTGTAGGCCCTGACCCGGTCGCGCACCCCGGACGCAGCGCTCGGAGCGCGGCACAGAGATGAGAGAACAACGCATGACGAACCCAGCTGAGCGGCTCGTCGACCTGCTCGACCTGGAGCAGATCGAGGTCAACATCTTCCGGGGCCGCAGCCCGCAGGAGTCTCTGCAGCGGGTCTTCGGCGGCCAGGTGGCCGGCCAGGCGCTCGTCGCGGCGGGCCGCACCACCGAGGGCGACCGGCCCGTGCACTCGCTGCACGCGTACTTCCTGCGTCCGGGGCGCCCCGGCGTGCCCATCGTGTACCAGGTCGAACGGGTCCGCGACGGCCGGTCGTTCACGACGCGCCGCGTCACCGCCGTGCAGCAGGGCCGCACGATCTTCAATCTGACCGCCTCCTTCCACAAGCCCGAGGACGGGAGCTTCGAGCACCAGCTGCCGCCGGCGCGCGAGGTTCCCGATCCGGAGTCCCTGCCGACGATCGCCGACGAGGTGAGTGCTCATCTGGGCGCGCTGCCCGCCGCGTTGGAGCTCATGGCACGGCGCCAGCCCTTCGACATCCGGTACGTGGACCGGCTGCGCTGGTCACCCGAGGACATCGAGAGCGCCGAGCCGCGCAGCGCGGTGTGGATGCGCGCGGTCGGGCCCCTCGGCGACGACCCGCTCGTGCACACCTGCGCTCTCACGTACGCGAGCGACATGACCCTCCTCGATGCCGTGCGCATCCCCGTGGAACCGCTGTGGGGGCAGCGCGGTTTCGACATGGCCTCGCTCGACCACGCCATGTGGTTCCACCGTCCCTTCCGGGCGGACGAGTGGTTCCTGTACGACCAGGAGTCCCCGATCGCGACGGGTGGCCGCGGTCTGGCGCGCGGCCGGATCTACGACGCCGACGGACACCTCCTCGTGTCCGTGGTGCAAGAGGGCCTCTTCCGGAAGCTGGGGGAGTGACCGGCGCCGTCGACCGGGACGCGTCGCTCGCCCGGGCCGTGCGGCTGCGCGAGGACGGCCTGCGCGAGGAGGCCCGCGAGCGGCTGGTCGAGCTGTCCGCCCGGTTCCCCGACGACGCCGAGATCGCGTACCAGACGGCCTGGGTCCACGACGTCCTCGGGCTCGAGGCGGATGCCGTTCCGTACTACGTGCGGGCACTCGCCGGCTCCGGCCTGAGCGCGGACGACCGGCGTGGCGCTCTGCTCGGTCTGGGCAGCACGTACCGCACTCTCGGCCGCTACCCGGAGGCGGTCGCCACGCTGAGCGGCGCCGTCACCGAGTTCCCGGAGGACAACGCCCTCCAGACGTTCCTGGCCATGGCCCTGTACAACGTGGGCCGCGCGCACGACGGGATGCGGCTGCTGCTGACCGTTCTCGCGGAGACGAGCGGCGATCCTGACCTCATCGCGTACCGGCCGGCCATCGAGCACTATGCCAAGGACCTCGACGCCACGGATCTCAACGCCACCGACCTCGACGCCACAGGTCTCGACGCCACAGGTCTCAACGCCGTCGAGTAGGCCCGCGCTTGCGAACTGCCGCTTCCGCAGGCCCGGTTCAGGCTCCTCTGCGGCGGAGCCAGCCGAACAGTCCGCGCGATGGACGGGGTGGCTCGGCCTCAGCCGGACGCTGCGCGCCCGTCCCGGTCACCCCTCCCGCCGGCGCGACATCCGGCTCCGGTGGGGCCACTGCATTTGAGTACGTGGTCGGCGCGAGTGGTTCTTGGTGCGGGGCGACGGGAGTGCCCGCGTTCGGTCGCGGCGCGGGCCGCAGGCGTCGCGCCTCCGCCAGGCTGAGCAGCAGGCTCGCCCTGAGCCAGCTGATCTCGTGCGGGTCGTCCGCTGTCATGATGCGCTCGGCGATGCGTGCCGATGGCGAGTCGGGCGCCCCGTGTCCGGTCGACTCGGGCCGCAGTTTGCTCAGATAGCCGCGCTCGTACGGGCACTTGACGAGTTCCAGGACCGTCACCGGGTCCAGGAGGGACGCGACGGCGGCGGCGCGCTCCCATGCGTCGGTGCTCTGCCCGAGCAGGTGGCCCGCGTGCCGCGACCGCCAGTTCCGGGGCCGTAGGTCGATCCCCGCGTCGAGGCGGGCGCGCATTCGGTCGGGTGCGCGTCCCGTCATCAGCGGTGCGTTGACCTCGGCCGCCGCGAACTCCCGTAGCTCTTCGGCCAGATAGAGCCAGACCACGGCTCGGTACCGGTTCAGGTAAAAGCGGACCGGCGTCAGCATCCCCGCGCGGGCGAGCCGGGTGAACCTGGCCGTGGTGATGTCCATGAGGCCCGCGCCTTCCGTGGTCCCCACGGCCCGGACATGCTCCCGCAGCGAATCCGGGAAACCCGCGGTGTCACGCACCCGCTCGATCTCCTCGCGGGCCACGCGGCGGCGCCCGCCGTCGTGGGCCGGCACGGTGCGGACACGTCCGAGTCGCACCGCCAGCTCGAACTCGCCTCGTTTCAGCCCCAGTTCGCGAGCCGCCCTGCTCTGTGCGAGCGAGGCGGCGGGTACCCGCGTGGCCGGTGTCGCGATGGTGTTGCCACCCATGTCTGATCTCCCCCGTGAGTCGTGATCGCTCCCGGGAAAAACCGTAGCCCGAAACCCGTCCGCGCCGCTGAGCCTGTGGATAACCCTGATCGGCTCGACGTTTGCGCAGGTCAGGAGCCTTCTGCTCGACGGGCACCCACGCCGAGGTGTTCGCCGACCCGATTGACGAGCAGCGTCATCTCGTAGGCGACCTGGCCGATGTCGGCCTCGGCCGAGCTGAGGACGCACAGGCAGCTGCCGTCGCCCGCCGCCGTCACGAAAAGTACGGCGTCGTCGAACTCGACCATCGTCTGCCGGACGCCACCGGCACCGAAGTGCCGCCCGGATCCCTTGGCCAGGCTGTGCAGACCGGACGACACGGCCGCCAGATGCTCGGCGTCCTCCCGCCTGAGGTCGCTGCTCGCTGCGGTGACCAGACCGTCGTTGGACAGGACGAGAGCGTGGCGCACATGTTCGACACGCTCTGTCAGGTCGTCCAGCAGCCAGCCGAGCCCCTCGTTGTCCGCCATGATCCCGTCTCCCCCATTCCCGATCGCTCCCCTACCCGGAGGATCTGTCTCGCCAGCCTTCCCCACGCTCGGCGTCTCGGCAAGCAGGATGACCCCATGGCACACAAGATGACCGATGAGGAATGGCGGGCGTTCGTCTCCGAGGGGACCCGTACCGCCAAGCTGTCCACCGTGCGGCCCGACGGCAGCCCGCACATCGCGCCCGTCTGGTTCGTCCTCGACGGCGAGGACCTCCTGTTCAACACCGGCAAGGACACCGTGAAGGGCCGCAATCTCGCCCGGGACAACCGGGTAGCCCTGTGCGTGGACGACGAGCGGCCGCCCTTCTCCTTCACGGTGATCGAGGGCCGCGCCGAACTCATCGAGGAACTGGGTCAGTTGCGGGACTCGGCCACCAGGATCGGCGCGCGCTACATGGGCGAGGACCGCGCCCAGGAGTTCGGCGAGCGCAACGGCGTACCCGGCGAGCTCCTGGTGCGTGTGCGGATCGAGAAGGTCGTGGCCCTCGCGGGGCTCGCCGACTGACGACGCCGCGCCTCAGCCCACGGAGTCGAGGAGCCGGGCGGTGTGCATCCGCCCGGCGTACTCGACGAGCCGGATCAGCACCTCCTTCCCCGAGTCGCGGTCGCGGGCGTCGCACAGCACGACGGGTGTCCCGCGGTCGAGGTCGAGGGCACGCGACACCTCGAGGGCACCGTAAGTACGGGCGTTCGTGAAGCAGTTGACCGCCACCACGAACGGGATGCGGCGGTGCTCGAAGTAGTCCACGGCGGGGAAGCTGTCCTCGAGCCGGCGGGTGTCCGCGAGGACCACGGCGCCCAGCGCGCCCTGCGAGAGTTCGTCCCAGAGGAACCAGAAACGGTCCTGGCCCGGCGTGCCGAACAGGTAGAGCGAGAGGCCGGAGCGGATGGTGATGCGGCCGAAGTCCATGGCGACGGTCGTCGTGGTCTTGCGCTCCACGGCTCCGGTGTCGTCCACGTTCTGGCCGAGCTCGCTGAGCAGTTCCTCGGTGCGCAGCGGTCGGATCTCGCTCACGGCGCCGACCAGGGTGGTCTTGCCCACCCCGAATCCGCCCGCGACCAGGATCTTCAGAGCCAGGGCTGAGTTGTCGGCGTTGTCGGCGTTCGTTTCTTCAGAGTGCTCGGAGGCCATCGATGACTTCCCTCAAGATCTTTTCGTCGGGTAGCTGAGCGGGCGGCACGGGCCGGCTGACCTTGACGCAACCCATGTCGAGAAGGTCGCCCAGGAGCACCCTGACCACCCCTACGGGGAGGTCGGTGCCCGCGGCGAGTTCGGCGACCGACTGTGTCTCGGTGCGGCACAGCTCGATGAGCGCCCTGTGCTCGGGGCCGAGCGCCGTGTCGTCGTCCTTGCCGGGCGCGGCGTCGTCGAGCTTGACGAGTGCGATCAGGTCGAAACGCACCCCTCTGGGCCCGGGTGAGGTGCGCCCGCCGGTCATCGCGTAGGGGCGGACCAGGGGCCCGGCCTCGTTGTCGTACCACTGGCTGCCCGACCGGTCCTGGCTGCCCCGACCCTGGTCGTCCCTGTGCCCGTGATCGTTCATCGTCGTGGCCGTCCGGTCATCCGGCGGCGGGCGGGTGCGCGGCGAACCGCGGTGGGGTGTAGAGGTGTTCGCCGACCCGCTTGACCATGCGGGCCATCTCGTACGCGACGAGGCCGATGTCGGCGTCGGCCGTGCTGAGGACGGCGAGGCAGGAACCGTCGCCCGCGGCCGCGACGAAGAGGAAGCCGTCGTCCATCTCGACCATGGTCTGGCGGACGCCGCCCGCTCCGAAGTGCCGGCCGGCCCCCTTGGCGAGGCTGTGGAAGCCGGAGGCTACGGCGGCCAGGTGTTCGGCGTCCTCGCGGCCGAGACCGCTCGACGCGCCGACGGCGAGCCCGTCGTTGGACAGGACGACCGCGTGCCTCAGCTCGGCCACGCGCTGCACCAGGTCGTCGAGGAGCCAGTCGAGTTCTCCGGACCGGGGCGCGGCGCCCGTGGTGGGGTCCTGGATCATGTGGGATCTCCTTCGGTGCTGTCGCTGCCGGGCACGGGTCCTGAGCCGGCTCCTGGTGGGCGGCCGCCGCCCCGGACCCAGCCGTCACGGAAGGCCGCCATGCGCTGCCGCGCCTCTTCGGGCGTTCGTGCGTCGGGTTCCTGGTGCTGTGCGGCGCCGTTCTGCTCCTCGGGCCGCTCGCGCAGCTGGGGTGCGAGGCTCGCCTGCCGCACGCGCTTGGGCAGTCCGTCAGGTGCCTCGGCGTCGTTGTCGTCGGCGTTGTTGGCGGGTTGCCTGTGCAGGCGCAGGGCGGTGACGCCCGGGGGCGTTGGGGTGTCGTGCCCCGTGTCGCCGTCCGGTACGGCGTGTACGGCGGCGGCGATGGCGGGGCGCGGCCCCTGGGCGGGCACGGAGTTACCGTTCATGTGGGGTGCTTCCGGGTCGGGCACGCGCGCGTAGTGGTGCTCCGTCGCGTGTTCCTGGGCGGTGTCCGCCCGTTCCGGGGTTCCGGCGTGCAGCAGGGGTGTGGGCAGCAGGACGACCGTGGTGGTGCCGCCGTAGGGCGAGGTGCGCAGGTGCACCTTGATGCCGTGGCGGTGGGCGAGCCGGCTGACCACGAAGAGCCCGAGCCGGTCGCTGTCGAACAGGTCGAGCGCTTCGGAGTGGGCGATGCGGTTGTTGGCCTCGGCGAGGGTCTCCTTGCCCATGCCGAGCCCCCGGTCCTCGATCTCCAGGGCGTAGCCGTTTCCGACGGGTTCGCCGCTGACCCGCACCTTGGTGTGCGGTGGGGAGAACTGGGCGGCGTTCTCGACGAGTTCGGCCAGGAGGTGGGTGAGGTCGGCGACCGCCGCGCCCTGTACGGAGGCGGCGGGCAGTTGCCGTACCTCCACGCGCGCGTAGTCCTCGACTTCGGAGACGGCCGCGCGGACCACGTTGGTCAGCGAGACGGGGGTGCGCCAGGCGCGGCCCGGGGCGGCTCCGGAGAGGATGATCAGGCTTTCCGCGTGGCGCCTCATACGGGTCGTGAGGTGGTCGAGGCGGAAGAGGTCGCTGAGTTCGTTCGGGTCCTCGGCCCTGCGCTCCATGGTGTCGAGGAGGCCGAGCTGACGGTGTACGAGGACCTGGCTGCGGCGGGCGAGGTTGACGAAGACCCCGGAGATCCCGCTGGCGAGTTCCGCGCGTTCGGCGGCGGCGCGCAGGGCTGCCCTGTGCACCGTGCCGAGCGCCTCGGCGACCTGTCCGGTCTCGTCCTCGGCGGGAGGTCCTTCCGGTGCCTCGGCGCGGACGTCGATCTCCTCGCCGGCGCGCAGTTTCCGCATGGCGTGCGGGAGTTTGCGACGGGCGATCTCCAGGGCGCTGTTGCGCAGGCTGATCAGTTCGATGACCAGGCCCCGGCCGATGCGTACGGAGATCACGAGGGAGGCGGCGACGGCCAGCAGGCCGAAGAGGACCGCGGCGCCCGCGGGCGTGAGCAGTCCGCGGGTGAACGGATCCGCCCGGACCGCGGCCGTGTGCGCCGCGTCCGTCTCGATCGAGCGGAACCGGTTCTGCACGGTCGTGTGCGCGCTGTCCCAGGTGAGTGCGGGAGCCGCGGCGAGCGACGCACTACCGGGCCTGGCGGCGAGCACCTTGTCCTCGACGGCGCGTACGTCGCCGTACGCACTTCCTTCCACGAGGTGGCGCCAGGCGGTCCGTTGCGGTGCCGGGAGGTCGGCGACTGCCGATTCGGCGAGGGTCCGCCGGGTGTCGACCGCTCCGGTGAACAGCCGCAGCCGTGCGCCGTCCAGGGGGCCCGCGAGTCGTGCGGCGGCGAGCAGGGAGTCCTCGCGGGCGAGCATCTCGCCGGACCGTGAGAACTCGAGCAGCACGCGCGCGTCGGAGCCGAGACGGTCGTCCTGGATCCCGGTCACCGCGCCGGTCACCGCGAACGCAGAGTCGATCGTCTTCGTGTACTGCCCGTACGCGCCCTCCCAGCCGGTGCGTCGGCCGAGCACCGCGCTGCGCACGGAGCGCAGCTTTTCGGCGCCGGTGACGAACGCCGAGAGGCGCTCACCGACCCGGGCGGGCAGATCGGCGCCGTCCGCGACGGTGTTGACGTCGCCGAGGCGGAGCTTCGCCACGGCCTTGTCGGTCGCCGAGGTGCGCTTCCTGAGGTCGTCACCGCGGTCGGCCGCCGGCTTGGCTGCGTAGGCGACAGCGGCGGTGCGTTCGGCCTGGAGCGCGGTGACCGCGTCGGCGACCGGGCCACGGACCGTGGAGTCGACCCGCTGCAACTGCCGCATGCGGGCGACGTCCTGGGCGGTGGTGACCGTCGCGTACGCCCACAGGGCGAGCAGCGAGACGACGGGCACCATCAGGAGGCAAACGATCTTGGCGCGGACCGTGCGGGGCCGCAGTCCTCGGCCTCCCGCGCGCGCGGGAGGCGCGGTCGGAGCGGACGGGTCGTCCGCTGTGTGGTCCTCTTCCGCGGGCGGTCCGGCGTGCGCGCGCCGTCCGCGCGCCGGGGGCGCGGACTTGGGCGTCGCGCCGTTGATGGGGGTCCTACGGGGTGTACGCATGGCCTCCTCGCTCGTGGTGCGCTCGTGGTGCGAAGGGTGGTGGCGCCGGTCCGCCGTCAGCGGGCGACGCTCTCGACGGGCCGCTGGGCCGACGCGGAGGCCTCGCGCTCCCCCGTGGTCGGGGACAGCGCGACGAACGCGGACGTCAGGAAGAGGTAGGACCCGAGGCCGACGGCGAGGGGGAAGATGAACTGCATCGCCGTGGCCCCGGGCAGGGCCGCTGCGGAGGACGCGACCTTCACGCTCACCGCCATCATTCCGGTGTAGTGCATGCTGCTCACCGCGCCGCCCATGACGAGGGAGGCGACCGCGACAGCGGCGGGCGACTTGATGTTGAGTCCGGCCCAGAGGGCGGCCGTCGCGGCGACGACGGCGATGGCGACGGAGAGCCCTACGAGCAGCGGGTCGTAGCGCACCTGGCCGTGCAGGCGCAGCGCCGCCATGCCCAGGTAGTGCATGCTCGCGACGCCGAGTCCCGTGGTGAGCCCGCCGAGGGCGAGAGCGCGGTTGCGGTCGCGGCTGTAGCCGACGGCGAAGACGCCGACGCCCACGACGGCCACGGCGACGACCAGGCTGAGGACGGTGAGCGGCACGTCGTAGCGGATCTCCGTACCGGTGACGCCGAAGCCGAGCATCGCCACGAAGTGCATCGTCCAGATGCCCGTGCCGATCGCGGACGCCGCGGTGATCAGCCAGTTGCGCCGCGAACGGCCGGTGGCGCCGAGGGCGCGGACGGTGCAGCGCAGACCGAGCGCGGCGCCGATGGAGGCCATCACGTATGACAGCACGGGGGTAAGCCAGCCGAAGGTGGCGTGGTCCAGGTGTCCCATGGCTCCGGGACGCTAGACCTCTCGGGGGCGCACAACAGGGGCGCATTTCGAAAGCTGCTGGAATATGACAGAGAGATGCGCGGGAACGATCGCGTCAGGCTCGAACGTGTGCACCGTCCGCGCATGCGGCGGTTTCGGTTCGCATCGGTTCCCATCGGTCGCATGCGGAGTTTTCGATCCCTCACACCCGCCCACGCGCGCCCGCACACGAGGGATCATGGAGTCATGAGCGACGACCACACGCACGTACAGGAGTTCTTCTCGGCCCGCGCGGCCCAGTGGGACACGCGGTTCCCCGACGACGGTCCACGCTTCGAGGCAGCCGTCGCCGAGCTGGGGCTCCGCGCGGGCGACCGGGTGCTCGACGCGGGATGCGGCACAGGGCGCGCCCTGCCGGCGCTCAGGGACGCCGTGGGGCCTTCGGGGGCCGTACTCGGGGTCGACCTGACGCCCGCGATGCTGGAGGCCGCCGTGCGGGCGGGACGGGATCGCGCCGGCTCGCTGCTGCTCGCCGACGTGACGCGCCTGCCCGTACGGCCCGAGTCGCTCGACGCCGTCTTCGGTTCCGGCCTTGTCGCACACCTTCCCGAACCCCAGGAGAATCTGCGGGAGTTGGCGAGGGTGGTGCGCCCGGGTGGACTCCTCGCGCTGTTCCACCCCATCGGGCGGGCGGCACTGGCCGCGCGACAAGGCCGCAAGCTCACCCCGGACGACCTGCGCGCCGAACCGAACCTCCGCTCACTGCTGGCCGGTTCGGGCTGGCGGATGACGTCGTACGTGGATGAGGACGCCCGTTTCCTGGCGCTGGCGGAGCGCCGGGGCTAACGCGTGCCGGGCAACGCGAGAGCATGGTCCGCGACCGCCGCGGCGAAGGCCTCCGCGTTGTCGAACATGACGTTGTGCCCGGCGTCGGGCACGGTGCGCACGCGTACACCCGCGGCCTCGAGGCCCGCGCGGTCCGCGAGTTCACCACTGCGCGCGCCCTGGAGATACAGCCGGTCGATGTCCAGGTCCATGAGCATCCGCCGCATGGTGGGGCGGGTGCCGTGGGCGAGCCCGACGGCGGTGCGGTGCAGGGCGAGGGGGTCCGCGAGACGCATGGTGGCCGCCCACAGGGGACCCACCTTGGCGAGCACGCGCGCGTGGCCGACGCCGTTGACGTACTCGTCCTCTCCGTAGGAGGCGATTCCGCTGCTGCCCTCCACGCGGGGAGGGTACGGGTCGAGGTTCGCCTCGGTGAGCACGAGCCGCGAGACGAGGTCGCGGCGCCGGTGGGCGAGAACAATCGCCACGGCGCCGCCCATGCTGTGCGCGACGAGCTCGGCCCCGGACACGCCGGCCGCGTCGAGAGCGGCCGCCAGAGCATCGGCGTGGTCGTCCAGCGAGTACCCGAAGTCGGCGGGCCGGTCACTGATGCCGTGCCCCGGCAGATCGACGAACAGTGAACGCCGGCCCGCGAGTTCGGGCCTGCTGGCGATGTGCGCGTGGTAGATGGTCGAGGCGGACCCCAGCCCATGGACGTACACCAGCGGAGCCCCGTCCCCGTCGGCCTCGACCCAGCGGATAAAGCTCCCCTGCGAGTCGAACCGGGCCTGCTTCATCATGCGCCCCCACTCCCTCTCCCCAGCAACCGCACAGCCCCGCCCTTACGAGGCACTCCGTAGAGCATACATCGGTGCCGATGTATTACTAGACCGATGTACACCGAACCCGGAGGGAGTGCGGCACAATGGGGGCATGCTGGAACTCGCCATCCTCGGCTTCCTCTACGACGCACCCCTGCACGGATACGAGCTGCGCAAACGGATCACGGCACTGACCGGCCACGTGCGGCCCGTCGCCGAGAGCACGCTCTATCCGGCGATCAAGCGCCTGGAGAAGGCGGGCCTGCTCACCCGCGAGACACAGCCGGGGTCGGTCGCGGCCCAGCGCCACGTCCTCAACCTCACGGCGGCGGGCCGGGAGGAGCTCCGTGGCAGGCTGGCGGAGCCCGGCCGGGCCGACATCACCGACGAGAACCGCTGGTTCACGGTCCTCGCGTTCCTGCGGCACCTCGACGACCCGGCGACGCAGGCGACCGTACTCGCGCGCAGGCTGGCGTTCCTGGAGGAACCGGCCAGCTTCTTCTACGAAGGGGAACGCCCCCTGCGCGCGGAGGAGTTGGACGACCCGTTCCGCCGCGGCATCCTCACCATCGCCCGCGCGACCAGCCGGGCCGAACTGGCCTGGCTGCGCTCCACCCTCACGGACTTGCGAGCACGCACGGAGACAAAACCCTTCTGACGCTCGAACTCCCGCTCTATGTTGATGATGTGACGCACCGTCGCACACCACACAGGGGGAAGGTGGCGTACATGTTCGACAGACTCCGCAAGGTCTTGGCCACGCGGACACCGGCCGGCGCGAGCGTCGCGACACCGCCGCGCAAGCGGCCGCCCAACCTCTTCGAGGCGGCGGCCACCTATGTGTCGGCATCCGTCGAGGACGACGAGGACAGGCTCGCCGAGGCCGCGACCTGGGTGTCTCCGGAGGCCCTGACGTTCGGCATCAACGAACTCGCGTGCCGTGCGGTCGTCGCGCTCGCACGGGAACGCGACGAATCGCCCGAGGTGGTGGCACGGGCGCTGCTCGGCCTGCCCGCCACCACCTGACCCGCGACTCCCGTCGGCCCTCCACGGGAGGCACACGAAGTGCGCACGGGATCTTGGCATGGTCCACCCACCGGGCGTCACACCGGGTCCCCCGGGAGAATTTCCAGCTCAACGCCCTCGACGATCTCCACCGCGACTGGTTAGGGTGCGCCGACGGACGAAGCTCAGGGGAGGCTGGCATGGCCGGGACGGACGACGCGGTCGCCGCCGGGGACGACGCGCTGTACGTACTGACGGCGGTGTTGCTGACCCCTGCGAAGTTCCCCAGTGTGCTCGGGGACGACTACCCGGAGGCATGCGCCGCGCTCGGGCTCGCACCCCTCGCCGACGGGTACGGGCTCGTACTCGGGCAGGACGGGGCCGGGGCGCGCTGGACCGTCGTCATCGACGACGTGTCCCTGGTCGCCGTCGCCATCGCGTCCTGGGACTGCGGCATGGAGTACGAGTTGTCGCCCGACGAGCGCACGGTGGTCTCGGCCCTGCCGGGGTGGCCGCTCGCCCTGTCCGTGTCCGCGCCGGGCGTCCCCGCCCCGCACGACCCGGAACACGACCCCGAGATCATGGACGGTCCGCCCCTCACTCCGCCGAACACCGAGACGTGGGGCCCAGCCCAACGCCGCCTCGGCGCCGACGAGATCGCCCTCCAGTGGGCGTCCTGGCGGGAACAGATCGACGACAGCGCGTTTCTGACGGACGACGCGGGCGGCGCCTCTGGTGCGGAGGGGACAGACGGCACGAACGCCGACAGCCCCGACTCCGACAGCACAGCCGCCCCCACCACCACCGATTCCGGCGACGCCGCCACGGCCACCGCCTCCGGAAGCGACACCGAGGCGCACAGCACCCGCGCCTCGCACACCGGCATCCGGCGGGTCCTCGCCGAGGTGCGCGCCTATGTGGACAGCCCTCCGCCCCTGGGCCGTGTCCGGTCGGCGTTCGCGTCCGGGGATGCCCGGACGCTCCGGGCCGACGGTCCCGGCTGGTCCATGGTGGCCCGGACGGACGACATCGCGTTCGTGCTCCTGGACGACGAGCCCGGTGAGGTGCTGCCCGTGGGGCGGGGCCCCGAGCTGCCCGGCCTCCTGGAAGCGCTCGACAAGATGGCCGTACGCCCTTCCTGACCTCTCCCGCAGCGGGCCACCCGACCCGCTGCGCGCAGGCCGCCCCAAACCCCCCGCCCCACATACCGCTCCCCCTCCCCCATGTGGCGCCGACCCATGGCCCGGTGACTGGTCCCGCCCGCACGATGGCCCCGCTCGTCACCCTTGCCGGTCCCTCGTCGTCGCGGAGGCTCACCATGCGCGTGCCCGGAACAGTCCCCCTCTTTGCCACGGCCCTGCTGGCGCTGGCCGCCTCGGGGCCGGTGCCCGCGGGGGCCGCCGTGGAGAGCGGCGGAGGCGGGGCGCACTGCGCGCGCCAGGAGCGGGTGCACGTCCCGGGTGCCGCCCTTCAACAGAGCGCCTGCCTGGACGACTTGACGACAGCGGCTCTGGCCGGAACCCCGTACACCGACACCGCCGACCAGGCGGGCCTCACCGCGAAGGGGACCCGCAACCCGTCCGGCGTCCCCGGTTCGCAGATCGACGGGTACTTCCCGGACGACTCCACGTCGAACGCGACGCACGGCTGGCAGCACGATGCCCAGTTCGTGATCAGACTGCCCGACCACTGGAACGGCGGCCTCGTGGTGACCGGCTCACCCGGCAACCGTAAGCAGTACTCGACGGACGCGGCGATCTCCGACCGAGTCCTGGCCCAGGGATACGCCTACGCGGCGACCGACAAGGGCAACACCGGACCCGACTTCTACCGTGACGGAAAGCGTCCCGGCGACGCGATCGTCGAGTGGAACAACCGGACCACTCAACTCGCCAGAGCCGCGAAGAAGGCCGTGGCCCAGCGCTACGGGCGGGCTCCGCGGCGGACCTACATGACCGGCATCTCCAACGCCGGCTATCTGACGCGCTGGCAGCTGGAGAACCATCCCGAGCTGTACGACGGGGGCGTCGACTGGGAGGGCACCCTCTGGACCGCGGACGGCCCGAACCTGCTCACGTCACTGCCGACCACAGTCGCCTATGGGCTCGGGAAGGCCGACGCCGACGATCTGTACCGCGTGGGCTTCGCGCGCGGGTCCGAATTCCTGTGGGCCTACCACCAGAAGGCCTACTGGGGGATCACGCAGAAGATCTACCGCGCCGAGTTCGACCCCTCGTACGACTCCAAGTGCCCGGGCCCATCAGCGGGTTCGACGACGGACGAGCTGCTCGCGCCGTGTGCGTCCGACGCCTCCTACGACTACGCGGCACGGCCCGCCTCGGTCCACCGGGCCGTCGCACGGATCGCGCTGAGCGGGCGGATCGGGAAGCCGCTGATCACGCTCCAGGGCGACCTGGACACCCTGCTGCCGATCGCGGCCGACGCCGATGTCTACGGACGGATGGTCGACGACCGGGGGCGCGGCCGCCTGCACCGCTCGTACACCGTGCAGGACGGCACGCACACCGATGGCCTCTACGACACCTATCCCGACCGGCTGCGGCCCGTGCTGCCCTGCTACCGGTCCGCGTTCGACCTGCTCACCGCGTGGGTGGAGGACGGCGCGCGGCCGCCCGCCGACCACACCATCGCCAGGCCGGCGAGCGGCGACGTCGTCAACGGCTGCTCGGCGACGGCAGGGGCAGCTGCCACCCGCCCGTAGCACCCGTCCGTCAGCGGCCGATCTCCCTGCGTGAGGCGCGGCGGAGCCTGCGCCGCTGGGAGGGGTCCAGCGCCAGGTAGGCCGCCGCGGGCACCCCGAGCACGATCAGGAGTGACGCCCACCAGGGCAGCCAGATCAACAGGATGAGCCCGGCCGCCACACCTCCTGCGGCGATCTTCGCGTTCCTCGACATGTCCGTCGCCTCCTTCGGGGGCTGCAAACCGCCCTCGCCATGAGAGGCGGGCCCCCGCCTCTACTCTCTGAAACGGACTCGCGGCCCGGGCGGTTCCTGTTCACGACCCTGAGACACCCCTGAGCCTCCACCCTGACGCACCCCTGAGCCCCGCGCAGCTCCGGAGACACGCACCCCTGAGCCCCGCGCAGCCCCAGGCGGGACGCACGCCCTGAGCCCCGGGCGAGGAACCCGGGGCTCAGGGCGGTACAGGGGGCCGACCGGACCCACCCGGCCAGGGCCTCACTCCATGCGCAGTGGCTCCCCGACCTCGTACATGTGGCGCAGGGCCTGCCGGTAGGAGTCGACGAGCCCGGTCTCCGTGAAGGGGATGCCCAGGTCGCGGCAGTGGGCCTTGACGAGGGGCTGGGCCAGGCGCAGGTGGGGGCGGGGCATGCTCGGGAAGAGGTGGTGCTCGATCTGGTAGTTGAGGCCGCCGAGGAACCAGTCGGTCAGCGCGCCGCCCTTGATGTTGCGGGAGGTGAGGACCTGCCGGCGCAGGTGGCCCCAGCGTTCGCCGTCCGGGTCGGGCATCTCCATGCCCTTGTGGTTCGGCGCGAAGGCCATGCCGAGGTGCAGGCCGAACAGTGCCTGGTGGATCGCCGCGAAGGCGAGGGCGTGGCCGAGCGGCATGGTGGTCAGGAGCAGGGTCACGTAGCCGACGACGTGGGCGACGAGGAGCAGTCCCTCCACGGCGCGCTCGCGCGGGGGCTGGCGGCGCAGGTCCTGGAAGCCGTACAGCTTCAGGGCGAGGCCCTCCAGGAGCGTCAGCGGGAAGAACAGCCAGGCCTGGTTGCGGGTGAGCCAGCGGCGGAAGCCGGAGCGGGTCGCGGCCTGCTTGCTCGTGAAGACGAGGACGTCGGCGGCCACGTCGGGGTCCTTGTCGATGTGGTTGGGGTTGGCGTGGTGCCGGTTGTGCTTGTCGTTCCACCAGCTGTAGCTCATGCCGAGCAGGAGATTGCCGTGGATGAGCCCGATGACCCGGCTCACGGCGCGGTTTCCGGTGATCTGCGCGTGGCCGGCGTCGTGCCCCACGAAGGCGGTGCGCGCGCAGAGCACCGCGAGGACCGGCGCGAGCGCGAGGACCCACCAGGAGCCGCCGATGAGGGCCATGCCCGTGCCGACGGCGCCGAGGGACAGGGCGTTCAGCGCGATGTTGCGCACGTACCAGCCGGTGCGCCGCTCCAGGAGATCCTGGCTCTTGACGGTGCGCAGCAACGGCGTGAACTCGCTTCCTTGCGGCTGCGTCCCGGCCGCTCCTGAGGAATGGTCCGCTACGGGTTCGACAGCCAGGGTCATGGCGAGGTCTCCGGTCTCTGGGCATGGCGGTGGGAGTAGTGAGGGGGAGGGGAAAAGCGTTCTGTCCGGACGCCCTGCTCACGAGACGGCCCGACCTCAACAAACCTAGGAATCAGCGGCCTTGGGCACCATGAGGCCACCACCCGACTGCGCGCGGGGGTAGCACCGCCCCCCAAGGGGGGCTACCCACACCCCTTCGAGCAGGAGTGACCGACATCACCTTGCGGCGCGGTACACCGGTCGGAATCTTGGGGTACCCTCGGCGATTCCGTCCGGTAGTCAAATTTGAGGAATACGTCATCGCTGCCCACAGGCGTCCCGTGGCAACACTCCCCGAGATCTCCGAACTGATCCGCTGCTGCGCTGTCTTCGTGCCCGGTGACCCGGCACGCGAAGGACGAGTCGCCTTCTGGCGCCCCGACGGCGGGCGGCCTCCGCACACCGAGGCCGGCACGCCCGAGGAGCTGAGCCTCGCCGTGCCCGGAGACACCGGTGCGCAGAGCGAGTCCGTACCCGCCGTCCTGCTGCCCGTACGCGCCGCGCTACCGGTCCTCACGCGCGCGCGTGCCACCGCGCGGGCGCACCCGACTGCCGTCTTCTGGGGCGCCGCCTCCGTGCTCGCCCTCCAGTTCGCGGCGCGCGGCCTGCTGCTGCCCGGGCTCACGCCGACCGATCACGACGCCTGGCGCGTGGGCCCGCTCCGGGCCGAGGACCTGGAGCGGGTCGGGGAACTGGCCGCCGCGATGCCGCCCGAGGCCCACGCGACACCCCTGGACGGTCCGGGTCCGCTCCGCCTCCCCGCGCCCGAGGCGCTGCTGCGCGCCTTCCTCGACGCCGTCGCCGACACCCTGCCCCGCTCCCCCGCGGCGAGCCTCGCGGCGGGCGCACGGCCCTTCGCCGCGCCCGAGCCGCAGCAGGTGCCCGAACACCGCGCGTGGGCCGCCGATGTCGCCGCGGGACACGACGCGGGCGTGCGGATCTCGCTGCGCGTCGAGGTACCGGGCCTCGACCGGGGCGTAGCGGGAGCCGAGGACGAGGAACACGTCGCCTTCCGCGCCGTGCTCCAGATGCACAGCGTCAGCGACCCCGCGCTGGTCGCCGACGCCGCCGAGGTCTGGGCGGCGTCGGGCGCTTCGGCCAAGGCCTTCGGGCCGCGGACACGCATGGACGCCCTGCTCGCGCTGCGGCGCGCAGCCCGCGCCTGGGCGCCCCTCATGCCGCTGCTCTCGGCGGCCGTCCCGGACGCGCTCGATCTCGCGGACGAGGAGATCACCGACCTGCTCGGCGCCGGTGCGCGGGCCCTCGCGGCGGCGGGCGTCGACGTGCACTGGCCCCGGCAGTTGGCGCGCCGGCTGAGCGCACGCGCGGTCATCGGCCCTCCGGACGAGAGGTCACCCGGAGGGGAAGACCCGGACCGGCTCCGGACGGACACCCCGTCGTTCCTCGCGGCGGACGCGCTCCTCGCGTTCAACTGGCGCTTCGCGCTGGGTGACCAGGAGCTGAGCCGGGAGGAGCTCGACCGGCTCGCCGAGGCCAACCGGCCCGTCGTCAGGCTGCGCGACCAGTGGGTCCTCATCGACCCCGAGGAGGCCCGGCGCGCCCGCGAGCACCAGGACCGCAAGGTCACGCCGATCGACGCGCTCGGCGCGGTCCTGACGGGCTCCACGGAGGTCGACGGCCGCCGCGTCGACGTCCACCCGACGGGCTGGCTTGCGGAGCTGCGGGAGCGGCTCGCCGACCCGGAGGGCATGGAGCCCGTCGGTCAGCCCGCCGCGCTGGCCGCCGACCTGCGCGACTACCAGCTGCGCGGCCTGAACTGGCTGGCCCGGATGACATCCCTCGGCCTCGGCGCCTGCCTCGCCGACGACATGGGCCTGGGCAAGACGATCACCCTGATCGCCCTCCACCTGCACCGGCAGACCGCCCCGGAGACCGCCGCCCCGACCCTCGTCGTCTGCCCCACGTCCCTCATGGGCAACTGGCAGCGCGAGATCGAGAAGTTCGCACCCGGCACCCCCGTACGCCGCTTCCACGGCGGGCGCCGCAGCCTGGAGGACCTCGCCGCCGGCGAGTTCGTGCTCACCACGTACGGCACGATGCGGCTCGACGCCGCGCAACTCGCGTGCGTGGACTGGGGCATGGTCGTCACCGACGAGGCACAGCACGTCAAGAACCCGCACTCGGCGACCGCGAAGGAGCTGCGGACCATCGGTGCACGCGCGCGCGTGGCGCTCACCGGCACCCCCGTGGAGAACAACCTGTCCGAGCTGTGGGCGATCCTGGACTGGACGACCCCGGGGCTGCTCGGAAAGCTCGGCACGTTCCGCACGCGTTACGCGCGCGCGGTGGAGGAGGGCAAGGACCCCGCCGCCGCCCAGCGCCTGTCCCAACTGGTGCGTCCCTTCCTGCTCAGGCGCCGCAAGTCGGACCCCGGCATCGCGCCCGAGCTCCCGCCGAAGACCGAGACCGACCGCGCCGTGTCGCTCACCACCGAGCAGGCGGGGCTCTACGAGGCCGTGGTGCGCGAGACGCTCGCGGAGATCTCCGGAGCGGACGGCATCGCCCGGCGCGGACTGATCGTCAAACTCCTCACGGGGCTCAAGCAGATCTGCAACCACCCGGCCCAGTTCCTCAAGGAGGACGAGCCGCGCATCCCCGGCCGCTCCGGCAAGCTGGAACTGCTAGACGAACTGCTCGACACCATCCTCTCCGAGGACGCGAGCGTGCTGGTCTTCACGCAGTATGTGCAGATGGGGCGCCTGATCGAGCAGCATCTGGCGGCTCGCGGCGTGGCCTCTCAGTTCCTCCACGGCGGCACGCCCATCGCCTCGCGCGAGGCGATGGTGGGGCGCTTCCAGGAGGGCGAGGTGCCGGTCTTCCTGCTCTCCCTGAAGGCCGCGGGCACGGGCCTCAACCTCACCCGCGCCGAACATGTCGTGCACTACGACCGCTGGTGGAACCCCGCGGTCGAGGCGCAGGCGACGGACCGCGCGTACCGGATCGGGCAGAACAGGCCGGTGCAGGTCCACCGCCTGATCGCGGAGGGGACGATCGAGGACCGGATCGCCGACATGCTGGTCCGCAAGCGGGAGTTGGCCGACGCGGTGCTCGGCTCCGGCGAGGCCGCCCTGACCGAACTGACCGATTCCGAACTGGCCGATCTGGTCGAGCTGCGAGGGGGCGCACGATGACGGACCGTCACGAGTACGAGGACGACCTGTTCGACACCGAAGGCGACAGCGATGGGGCAGACGCATCGGATGAGGAGCGTGTCTTCGCGGCGCTGGCGGCCGTCCAGGGGCGCGGCTTCGCGCAGTCGTGGTGGGGGCAGACCTGGCTCAAGGCGCTGGAGGACACGGCACTCGACCTTCAGCAGCTGAAGGCGGGACGCGCACTGGCGCGCGGCGGGTCAGTGGGGGCCGTCTCGGTGCGGCCGGGGCGGGTCACCGCGCTCGTCAAGGACCGGGGCGGCGCCGTGTACCGCGCCGACGTGCTGCTGCAACGGCTGAGCGAGGAGGAGTGGGACCGCTTCCTCGGGATGGCGGTCGAGCGTGCGGGGCACATCGCGGCGCTGCTCGACCGTGAGATGCCGCCGCACCTGGTCGAGGACGCGGCGGCGGCCGGTGTGGAACTACTGCCCGGTATAGGCGACTTGGAGCCGCGCTGCGGGTGTGATGCGTGGGACCACTGCGCCCACACGGCGGCGCTCTGCTATCAGCTGGCCCGTCTCCTCGACCAGGATCCGTTCGTACTGCTGCTGATGCGCGGGCGTGGCGAGCGGGTGCTGCTCGACGAACTCCAGGTGCGCAGCGTCGCGTCCGCCTCGGCCGGGTCCGCCGACGAGGAGGCCGACGAGGAGCCGTTGGACCCGGACGGCGTCGACGCCACGGAGGCCTTCGCGGCGGGGAGCATACTGCCGCCGCTGCCCGCCGCTCCCCCGGTGCCGCCCGAGGCGGGGCCCGTACCGTCCCTGGACACGGAGACGGAGCCGCCCACCGGGACGAATGTGGCGGCACTGGAGTTCCTCGGGGCGCGGGCGGCCGCCGAGGCGCACCGGATGCTGACGGATGCGCTGACTCCTGGCCACGAACTCCGCACACCGGATGAAGAATTGATGATCCATCAGGATGCCGTCCGACTGGCCGCGGGCGCCCCCGAGGCGTGGATCGGGGCCCGGCTCGCGGAGGGGTCGGGGCGGGACGGCGATGGTCTCGCGGCGGCCGTACTGGCATGGGAACACGGAGGCACCGCCTGCCTGTCCGTCCTGGAGGACGAGTGGACGCCGGACGCGGAGACCGCGGCACGCGCGCGTACCGCTGTCGAAGCGGCCTGGGACGCCGGGGAGCGCCCACCGTTGCGGGCGACCCGCAATCGGTGGACGGCCGCCGGCACGGGCACACAGATCCGCCTCGGCCGCGACGGCCGCTGGTGGCCGTTCCGCGAGAACCGCGGCCGGTGGCTCCCGGCGGGCCCGGCAGCCCATGACCCGGCTGCGGCGCTGTCGGCCGCCGCCGGGGACGAGTGACGTCCGGCCGGGGTGAACACGCGCCTGTGTCCACCCCGGTCGGCCCTCCCGTCCGAAGGGCTCCCGCAAGCGCTTACCCCCGCTCCCTACCGAACCCTCCCCGCCCTCCGTAAGATCCCCGGCGCAAGTGGTCCAGTCCACTCACGCGCTTGGAGTGCTCCATGAACCTCGGTCGCCGTACCGTGCTCACCGCCCTCGGCTCCGCCGCCGCACTCGCCGCGTCCGCGCCCGGTGCCACCGCCGAGAGTGCGGCGGCCTCCCGCACCCCGGCCGCCGACGCCCTGGCCCGGCTGCTGCCGCGCCACCACGACCAGGTCACCTTCCGCACCGTCCCCCGCCCTGCCGGTGGCACGGGCGACGCGTTCAGGGTGTCGGGGTCCAGCGGCCGCATACTCGTCGAAGGCACCACGCCCGCCGTGCAGTTGACGGGCTTCCACCAGTACCTCCGCCACCACGCCCACGCGCACTTCTCGTGGAACGGGGAGCAGACCGAGTCCCTGCCGGCGCGACTGCCCGGCCTCGCCACGCCCCTGACGCGCGCCGCGAACGTCGCCCACCGGTTCGCCTTCAACGACACCAACGACGGCTACACAGGCCCGTATCACGGCTGGGACTACTGGGAGCGCGAGCTCGACGTCCTCGCGCTGCACGGCTTCAACGAGGTCCTCGTGTATCTCGGCGCCGACACCATCTACCACCGCACGTTCCAGCAATTCGGTTACGGCGACGCCGAGATGCGCGCGTGGATCGCAGGCCCGGCCCACCAGCCGTGGTGGCTGCTGCAGAACATGTCCGGGTTCGGCGGCCCCGTGTCGCGGCGGCTCCTCGACCGGCGGGCGGCGCTCGCCCGCAGAGTCGTCCGCCGGATCCGCGAACTCGGCATGACCCCGGTGCTCCCCGGCTACTTCGGCACCGTCCCGCCCGGCTTCGCCGACCGGAACCCGGGCGCGCACATAGTCCCCCAGGGCGATTGGGTCGGCTTCACGCGCCCCGACTGGCTCGACCCGCGCGACCCGCACTTCGCCAGGATCGCGGAGGCGTTCTACCGCGTGCAGAGCGAACTGCTCGGCGACACCACCATGTACAAGCTCGACCTGCTGCACGAGGGCGGCAAGCCGGGTGACGTGCCGGTCGGCGAAGCCGCCAAGGCGGTCGAGAAGGCGCTGCGCACCGCCCATCCCGGCGCGATCTGGAACATCCTCGGCTGGCAGACCAACCCGCGCCGCGACATCCTCGACGCCGTCGACCGCTCCAAGATGTTCATCGTCGACGGTCTCTCCGACCGCTTCCCCTCGGTGACCGACCGCGACAAGGACTGGGCGGGCACGCCCTACGCGTTCGGCTCGATCTGGAACTTCGGCGGCCATACGACGATGGGCGCCAACACCCCCGACTGGGCTTCGCTGTACGAGAGTTGGCGCACCAAGGAGGACAGCGCCCTGGACGGCATCGCGCTCATGCCCGAGGGCGCCGACAACAACCCGGCCGCGTTCGCCCTCTTCAGCGATCTGCCGTGGACGGACGGCCCGGTCGAGCTGAAGAGCTGGTTCGAGCAGTGGCCGGTGCAGCGCTACGGCGGGCACGACGCGCACGCGGTGGCCGCCTGGGACGTCCTGCGCCGCACCGCGTACGGCACCACGCGCGCGGACAGCTGGAGCGAGGGCCACGACGGCCTGTTCGGCGCCCGGCCCGATCTGGACGTCTCCAGCGGGGCGTCGTGGTCGCCGGGCGCGCTGCGTTACGACCCCGAGGAGTTCGCCCGCGCCCTGCCCGAACTGCTCGCGGTCGCACCGGGCTTGCGCCGCAGCTCCGCGTACACCTACGACCTGATGGACGTCACCCGGCAGACGATCTCGCACCGCAGCCGCATCCTGCTGCCGCGGATCAAGGCCGCGTACGACGCCAAGGACCGCGCGGCGTTCGAGGAGCTGACGGGTGAGTGGTTCACGTGGCTCGGTCTCCTTGAGGAGACCGTCGCCACGCAGCCGCGGCACCTGCTCGGGCGCTGGATCGCCGACGCGCGCGCGTGGGGCGACGACGACGAGGAGCGGGACCGTCTCGAGTACGACGCCGTATCTCTGGTGACCGTGTGGGGTCCGCGTTCGGGCGCCGACGACGGCGGGCTCCACGACTACGCGAACCGCGAGTGGGCCGGGCTCGTGGGCGGCCTCTACACACTGCGCTGGCGAACCTACTTCGACGGACTCACGGCCGCACTCGCCGACGGCACCACCCCGCGGCCGGTCGACTGGTACGCCCTTGAGGACGGCTGGGTCCGTGACCACCCGGCGTACTCCGCACGGCCTTCGGGCGATGTCGTCCGTATCGCCCGCAAGGTCGCCGCACAGCTCTGACCACTGCGGCACGGCCGCCGAAGCCGGTGCCCTCCGCCGCGCGAAGGGCACCGGCCGATTCGGCTAGCGGATCGGCAGACCCGAGAGGGTGCGGGCGATCACCAGGCGCTGGATCTCGCTGGTGCCCTCGAAGATCGTGTAGATCGCGGCGTCGCGGTGCATGCGCTCGACGGGGTACTCGCGGGTGAAGCCGTTGCCGCCGAGGATCTGGATGGCCTGGCCGGTGACCTTCTTGGCGGTCTCGCTCGCGAAGAGCTTCGACATGGAGCCCTCGGCCGACTCGAACTTCTTGCCCGTGGTCGCCATCCAGGAGGCACGCCACACCAGGAGTCGCGCCGCGTCGATCTGCGTGCGCATGTCGGCGAGCTGGAAGGCGACGCCCTGGTTGTCGATGATCGGGCGGCCGAACTGCGTACGCGTCTTGGCGTACTCCAGGGCCTCCTCGTAGGCGGCGCGGGCCGTGCCCACCGCCATCGCGCCGACGGCCGGGCGGGACGCCTCGAACGTGGCCATGGCGGCGTTCTTCACGCGCTCGCCGCCGCCGGCCTTGGCGCGCTCACGGGCGCGTGCCATGCGCTCGTCGAGCTTGTCCTTGCCGCCGAGCAGACAGGAGCCGGGGACGCGTACGTCCTCGAGGACGACCTCGGCGGTGTGCGAGGCGCGGATGCCGTGCTTCTTGAACTTCTGCCCCTGGGACAGACCCGGCGTGTTCGGCGGGACGATGAAGGAGGCGTGGCCCTTGGAGCCGAGCTCGGGGTCGACGACGGCGACGACGACGTGGACGTTGGCGATGCCGCCGTTGGTCGCCCAGGTCTTGGTGCCGTTGAGCACCCACTCGTCCTTGGCCGCGTCGTAAACGGCGCGGGTGCGCATGGAGGCGACGTCGGATCCGGCGTCCGGCTCGGACGAGCAGAAGGCGGCGACCTTGACGTCGTTGGCGTCGCCGTACATCTGGGGGATCCAGGTGCCGATCTGCTCCTCGGTGCCGTTGGCGAGGACGCCGACCGCGGCGAGCCCGGTCCCGACGATCGACAGGGCTATGCCCGCGTCACCCCAGAACAGCTCCTCCATGGCCATCGGGATGCCGAGACCCGTCGGGTCGAAGAACTGCTGCGCGTAGAAGTCCAGGGAGTAGATTCCGATCTTGGCTGCTTCCTGGATGACCGGCCACGGCGTCTCTTCGCGCTCGTCCCACTCGGCGGCCGCGGGACGGATCACATCGGCGGCGAACCCGTGGAGCCAGTCCCTGACTTCCTTCTGCTCGTCGTTCAGATCCATCGTGAACTCGGCCATGGCCCCTCCAGCACTGCGTACACTTCACACGTTACTTGCGGTAACGGCAGTCTGTTACTCGCCAGTAGCCCCTGTCAACTCCCGGCAGCCCGTTCGATGCCCCCAGGGCGTCGAGTGTTACGTTTCCCGTGCGTCAGGCCATCGCACGGGCGGGGAGAAACCTCATGGAGACCACACAGCGGACGGAACAGCAGACGTCTGCCGAGCGCCGGCGGCGTGAGCTGCTGGAGGCCGCGGACCGCGTGGTGCTCCGCGACGGGCCCGGTGCGTCCATGAACGCCATCGCGGCCGAGGCGGGCATCACCAAGCCGATCCTCTACCGGCACTTCGGCGACAAGGGCGGCCTCTACGCCGCGCTCGCCAAGCGCCACACCGACGCGCTCCTCGCCTCGCTGCGGGCCGCGCTCGACGCCCCGGCCGAGCGCCGGGAGCGGGTCGAGTCGACGCTCGACACCTATCTCGCGGCGATCGAGGCACGCCCCCAGGTGTACCGCTTCCTCATGCACCCCTCGGAGAGCGTGTCCGAGAGCACAGCGCCGGGCGAGCAGGGCTTCTACGTGGGCAAGCACTCCGCCCCCCTGCTGCGCCGCATGGGCGAGGAGCTCGCCGAGGTCATCGAGGAGCGCGTCGACCTCGGCCCCGGCAGCCAGCAGCTCGCGCGGGTCTGGGGTCACGGAATCGTCGGCATGATGCACGCCGCGGGCGACTGGTGGCTCGGCGAAAGGCCCTGCTCGCGGAGCGAGTTGGTCAGCAGCCTGGCCGACCTGCTGTGGGGCAGGCTCGCGGCGGCGGGCGACAAGGTGGGCGGGCCGGGGTTCTAGTACTCCAGCAGCGTGGAGTACCAGCCGGGAGGCTCTAGGACGCCGCCGTGCCGGTCGCCCAGGAGGCCCGCGCCGCCTGGCGCAGAACCCTGCGGCGGCGCCACCCCGTGACGTGGTCCGTGTAGACCCGCCCCTCCAGGTGGTCGCACTCGTGCTGGAGACAGCGGGCGAACCAGCCCGTGCCGTGCACGACCAAGGGCTCTCCCCGCAGGTCCACGCCCTCGACGAGGACATGGTCGAAGCGGGGCGTCCCCGCCTCCAGGCCCGGCAGCGAGAGACAGCCCTCCGGGCCGCGCACGATCACGCCGTCCGCCTCGACAAGGCGCGGGTTCACGATGTGCCCGAGGTGGCGGACGTCCTCGTCGTCGGGGCAGTCGTACACGAACACCCGCGCGGACTCACCGATCTGGTTCGCCGCGAGGCCCACGCCCTGGGCGGCGTACATCGTCGCGAACAGGTCCTCCACAAGACGGCCGAGCGAGGGGCCGAACTCTGTCACCTCCTCGCAGTGCGTGTGCAGCACGGGATCACCGAGCAGGGTCAGGGGTCGTACGCGCCCGGAGGCGCCCGGGATCGAGCCGTGTCGCATGGCCGTAAGGGTACGGTCAGGGCGAGCCCCGGATCCGGGGTGGTGCCGCGGTTCGGGCTCAAAGGTGGATCTCGATAGGCTGACTCCACCAAGCGATGCCGGGGGCAGGCGCGGCGCCGTACGCAAGGAGGATCCAGAACGATGTCAGGCAACTCGGAGCCGCTGACTCCGCGGGCCAAGCTGGCCGTCACGGCGGGCAAGGCGGCCGCGGCGGTGTCCCGCGCGGCGGGCCGCGGCAGCGGATCGGTGATCGGCGGCAAGGTCGCGCTCAGGCTCGACCCCGAGCTGCTCGGGCGGCTTGCGCAGCATCTGGACGTGGTGCTCGTCTCGGCGACGAACGGCAAGACCACCACCACGCGGCTGATCGCGGAGGCCCTGCGCGCCGCCGGCCCCGTCGTGTCGAACGCGCTCGGCGCGAACATGCCCGCGGGCATCACGTCGGCGCTCGCCGGCGGCTCGGACGCGAAGTTCGGCGTGATCGAGGTCGACGAGAAGTACCTCGCGGGCGTCGCCCGCGACACCGCTCCCAAGGCGATCGCGCTGCTCAACCTCTCGCGCGACCAGCTCGACCGCGCCGCCGAGACCCGCATGCTCGCCGAGAAGTGGCGCGAGGGCCTGGCCGGTTCGAAGGCGATCGTCATCGCGAACGCGGACGACCCGCTGGTCGTCTGGGCCGCGTCCTCCTCGCCGAACGTGGTGTGGGTCGCCGCCGGCCAGGAGTGGAAGGACGACGCATGGTCCTGCCCGTCGTGCGGCGGCGTGATGCAGCGCCCCGGCGACGACTGGTACTGCGGCGAGTGCGGCTTCCGCCGTCCGACGCCCAGCTGGGCGCTCCAGGGCGACTACGTCCTCGACCCGCACGGCTCGGCCTGGCCGATCCACCTCCAGCTCCCCGGCCGCGCCAACAAGGCGAACGCGACCTCGTCGGCCGCCGTTGCCGCGTGCTTCGGCGTGCCGCCCCAGGTGGCCCTCGAGCGCATGTACCAGGTGCAGGCGGTCGCGGGGCGCTACGACGTCGTGCAGTTCCTCGGCCGTGACCTGCGTCTGCTGCTCGCGAAGAACCCGGCGGGCTGGCTCGAAACGTTTTCCCTGATCGACCCGCCGCCCACCCCCGTGATCCTTTCGGTCAACGCACGCGGCGCCGACGGCACCGACACCTCCTGGCTGTGGGACGTCGACTACACGCGTCTGGCCGGTCACCCGATCTTCGTGATCGGCGACCGCAGGCTCGACCTCGCCGTGCGGCTCGAGGTCGCCGGCCTGGACTTCCGGGTCTGCGACAGCGTCGACGAGGCGGTGCAGTCCGCCCCGCCCGGGCGGATCGAGCTGATCGCCAACTACACCGCGTTCCAGGACGTCCGCCGCCGCGTCGGCAACTGAGACCCCGCAGAGGATTCATGAGCATGAGCGACAACGGCCTTCGTCTTGTCTGGGTCTACCCCGACCTCCTGAGCACGTACGGCGACCAGGGCAACGCCCTCGTCGTGGAGCGCCGCGCCCGCCAGCGCCGCCTCGACGTGCACCGGCTCGACGTGCGCAGCGACCAGCCGGTACCCACCTCCGGCGACATCTACCTGATCGGCGGCGGTGAGGACCGGCCGCAGCGTCTCGCCGCGGAGCGGCTTCGGCGTGACGGCGGTCTCCAGCGGGCCGTGGCCAACGGCGCGATCGTCTTCTCGGTCTGCGCCGGTTACCAGATCCTCGGCCACGAGTTCATCAACGACCTGGGCGAGCGCGAGCAGGGCCTCGGCCTGCTCGACGTGGTGTCCACGCGTGGTGAGGGCGAGCGGTGCGTCGGCGACGTACTGGGCGACATCGACCCGCAGTTGGGGCTCCCCCCGCTGACGGGCTTCGAGAACCACCAGGGCATCACGCACCTCGGCCCGTCGGCGCGGCCCTTCGCCCGCGTGCAGATCGGCAAGGGCAACGGCACGGGTGACGGCACGGAGGGCGCGTTCAACGACACCGTGTTCGGCACGTACATGCACGGCCCCGTCCTCGCCCGCAACCCGCTGATCGCGGACCTGCTCCTGAAGCTGGCCCTCGATGTGAACGCGCTGCCGCCGGTCGACGACCGCTGGTACGAGGCGCTGCGCAACGAGCGGATCTCGGCGGCTCAGCAGCCCGCCTGATCGCTGTCCCGCACAAGTGAGCGGGACAGTCCAGCAGGCGGACGCCCGGTGCGGCCCCGCCCCCTCCCGCCGGTAGGGTGGCGGGGATCCAGCCCGGACGACGTGGTCCGGTCATCGGCCCACGTTGCAAAGGTTTTCGGGCTATGCGTATTGGTGTCCTCACCTCCGGCGGAGACTGCCCCGGCCTGAACGCCGTGATTCGTTCGGTCGTGCACCGTGCCGTCGTCGACCACGGCGACGAGGTCATCGGCTTCCACGACGGCTGGAAGGGCCTGCTGGAGTGCGACTACCGCAAGCTCGACCTGGACGCGGTGGGCGGCATCCTCGCCCGCGGCGGCACGATCCTCGGCTCGTCGCGGGTCCAGCCCGCGCATCTGCGCGACGGCGTGGAGCGGGCCAGGGGCCATGTCGCGGATCTGGGTCTTGACGCGATCATCCCGATCGGCGGAGAGGGCACGCTGAAGGCGGCCCGCCTCCTGTCCGACGGCGGCCTGCCGATCGTCGGCGTACCGAAGACGATCGACAACGACATCGCGGTCACGGACGTCACCTTCGGCTTCGACACGGCCGTCGGCGTCGCGACCGAGGCGCTCGACCGCCTCAAGACGACCGCCGAGTCCCACCAGCGCGTCCTGATCGTCGAGGTCATGGGCCGTCACACCGGCTGGATCGCGCTGCACTCGGGCATGGCCGCGGGCGCCCACGCCATCGTCGTGCCGGAGCGCCCCTTCGACATCGAGGAGCTGGCCGCGAAGGTCGGCGAGCGGTTCTCCGCGGGCAAGAAGTTCGCCATCGTCGTGGCCGCCGAGGGCGCCAAGCCCGCCGCCGGCTCCATGGAGTTCGACGAGGGCGTCAAGGACATGTACGGCCACGAGCGCTTCGCGGGCATCGCCACGCGGCTCTCCGGTGAGCTGGAGCAGCGCCTCGGCAAGGAGGCCCGCCCGGTGATCCTCGGTCACGTCCAGCGCGGCGGCACCCCCACCGCGTACGACCGGGTGCTCGCCACGCGCTTCGGCTGGCACGCCGTCGAGGCCGTGCACCGCGGCGAGTTCGGCATGATGACGGCGCTGCGCGGCACGGACATCGTGATGGTGTCGCTCGCCGAGGCCGTGGAGACGCTGAAGACGGTTCCGCAGGAGCGGTACGCCGAGGCGGAGTGCGTTCTGTAGTTCGTGCTTGAAGAGTCTGCCCCCGGTCGCAGCCGCGACCGGGGGCAGTTCTACTCTGGTGCGGACAGACAGCCCACAACCAGTACCAATCAGGAGCCGGCGGATGGATCACAGCGGGCACGGCATGAACATGGATCTGCCGCCGTTCACGCTGGGGCGAGGCCTCGAATGGTCGGCGGACCCCTTCTTCCTGATCGGGTGCCTGGTGGCGCTCGGCCTGTACGGCTGGGGTGTCGTGCGGCTCGCGCGGCGCGGTGACAGCTGGCAGGTGGGCCGCACGCTGTCGTTCGTCGTCGGTGTGCTGACCGTGATGCTGGTGATGTGCACCAAGCTGAACGACTACGGCATGGTCATGTTCTCCGTGCACATGGTGCAGCACATGGTGATCAGCATGTTGTCGCCGATCCTGCTCCTGATGGGCGCGCCGATCACGCTCGCGCTGCGGGCGATGCCGGTGGCGCGGCGTGGCACCAAGGGGCCGCGCGAGCTGCTCCTGATGTTCCTGCACAGCCGGTACATGCGGATCATCACGCATCCCGCGTTCACGATCCCGCTGTTCATCGCGAGCCTGTACGCGCTCTACTTCACGCCGATCTTCGACACCCTGATGGGTTCGAAGGTCGGACACATCGGCATGATGGTGCACTTCCTCGCCGTCGGCCTGGTCTTCTTCTGGCCGATCATGGGCGTGGACCCGGGCCCGCACCGCCCCGGCTACGTGATGCGGATGCTGGAGCTCTTCGCGGGCATGCCCTTCCACGCGTTCTTCGGCATCGCGCTGATGATGGCGTCCGGGCCGATGATCGGCACGTACGAGCACCCGCCGGCCTCGCTCGGGATCGACGCGCTGGCGGACCAGACGGCGGCGGGCGGCATCGCGTGGGCGTTCAGCGAGGTGCCCTCGGTGCTCGTGCTGCTCGCGCTGCTGTTCCAGTGGAAGAAGTCCGAGGACCGGCAGGCGCGCCGCAAGGACCGGGCCGCTGACCGTGACGGCGACCAGGAGCTGGCCGCGTACAACGCGTACCTCGCCTCACTGAACACACGCGGGCAGTAGCGCCCGGCGCCCCTGAGGGGTGACCATGGTGTTCAGCCGTGGTCCGGGCGCTGCGCCGTCCGGGTTGCCGGGAGGAGGCGGGCCATGCCCGGATCGATGAAGACGATGGGGGTGCTCACCGTCGGCGCCCTCGTCGCGGTGACGGCCTACACGGTGGCACTCGGGAGCAACGGCTGGCTGTGGTTCGGCTGGGTCGTGCTCGGTCTGCTCACCCTCGGGATGGCCGCGTCGCGCAGCACCTGACGCCTGGCGCGGTGCCGCGCGAGAGCGGGTCACGGGCGTCAGAAGCGGAAGACGTATCCGGTCGACGCTTGCATCGTGCACGCGTTGGCGAACGTCTTCTGCCAAGTGATCGGCTTGCCGCGGTACGTACCGCTCGCACTCACGGTGACCGGGGCGTAGACCTGGGTGCACATCTCCGGATCCGCGACGAGCGCGTCCAGGTTCCCGTGCGCCCTGTCGAGTGCGCCGCACGCCTCGGACGCGTGCGGGTGGTGTCCCCACGCCTCCGGCTCGCAGCGCAGGAGCTCACCGCGCATCCACGAGCCCTGGTCCCCGGCGACGGTGAGGAAGACCCCCTGTGGCGCGGGCGGGTCGGTGGCGGCGGCGTGGGCGGGGCCGGCCGCAGTGAGGGCTGCAGCGAGGGCGGTGAGGGCTGCGGCGGCGACAACGAGCGGACGCATGCGGGACCTCCGGTGAGGGTGCGGGACGAAGGGAGGCCAGGGCACTCCCTGCACCGGGCGGCCGCCAAGCGGACGCGCCGTACGGTCCCCCGGCCGGAGGTCCGGCGAGGTCCGAACGGGCTCTCGCGCGCGGGCCGCCGATTGGTTACTGTGCGCACGCATCTGGATCCACGGGGAAGGCGGCCCAGCATGTTCTACCGACTGCTCAAGTACGTGATTCTGGGCCCACTGCTGCGGCTGGTCTTCCGGCCCCGGATCGAGGGGCTCGAACACGTGCCGGAGTCCGGCGCGGCGATCGTCGCGGGCAATCACCTGTCGTTCTCGGACCACTTCCTGATGCCGGCCATCCTGAAGCGGCGCATCACGTTCCTGGCGAAGGCGGAGTACTTCACGGGGCCCGGCATCAAGGGCCGGCTGACGGCCGCGTTCTTCCGCAGCGCCGGCCAGATCCCCGTGGACCGCTCCGGCAAGGAGGCGGGCCAGGCGGCGATCCGCGAGGGCCTCGGCGTGCTGAGCAAGGGCGAGCTGCTCGGGATCTACCCCGAGGGCACGCGCTCGCACGACGGGCGGCTCTACAAGGGCAAGGTCGGCGTGGCCGCGATGGCGCTCACGGGGCAGGTCCCGGTGATCCCCTGCGCGATGATCGGCACCTTCGAGGCCCAGCCGCCCGGCCAGGTCATCCCGAACCTCCACCGTGTGACGATCCGCTTCGGCGAGCCCCTGGACTTCTCGCGCTACGCGGGCATGGACGGCGAGAAGGCGATCCTCCGCGCGGTCACGGACGAGATCATCTACGCGATCCTCGGCCTGTCCGGCCAGGAGTACGTCGACAAGTACGCGGCCGACGTCAAGGCCGAGGCCGAAGCGGCCAAGGAGAAGGCACGGAAGTTCCCGCGGATGCCTCTGAGCTGAGCCCGGGGCAGTTCGGGCGCCCGGCGGCGACGGCATGAAGACGGCCCGGCCTCTGAGGGAGGCCGGGCCGTCACAGGTTCACCGCGGGACGGTGGTTACGGCTTGGGCGTGGCGTGCGGGGTGCAGGTCACGTCCTTGCTGTCCGTCTTGCCGGTGAGCAGGTAGGTGTCGACCCGGTCGTTGATGCACGGGTTGGTCAGGCCGGTGACACCGTGGGAGCCCGCGTCCTTCTCGGTGATCAGGCGCGAGCCCTTGAAGCGCTGGTGCAGCTCGACGGCGCCCTTGTAGGGGGTGGCCGCGTCACGCGTGGACTGGACGATCAGAACGGCGGGCAGGCCCTTGCCGGTCTTCACGTTCACGGGGGTCTGCTGCTTGGTGGGCCAGGTGGCGCACGGCAGGTTCATCCACGCGTTCGCCCACGTCATGAACGGATAGTCCTTGTGCAGGCGCGTGTTGTCGCGGTCCCACTTGTTCCAACTGGTGGGCCACTGGGCGTCGGCGCACTCGACGGCCGTGTAGACCGCGTTGCCGTTCTCCGACGCGGCGTTGCCCGCGGTGTCCGACATGTCGGGGGCCGCGGCGTCGACGAGCGCCTGGGTGTCCCCGGCGACGTACTTGCTCCACACCTGCGCGACCGGCACCCACGACGAGTCGTAGTACGGGGCGCTCTGGAAGAAGGCGATCAGCTCGGCGGGGCCGACGACGCCGCCGATGGGGTTCTTCTTGGCGGCGGCGCGCAGCTTCAGCCACTGGGCCTCGACCTTGGCCTGCGTGTCACCGAGGTGGAAGGAGGCGTCGTTCTTCGCCACCCACGACGTCCAGTCGTTCCAGCGGCCCTGGAAGGCGACGTCCTGGCCGAGGTTGGCCTCGTACCAGATGTTGTCGCGCGACGGGTCGACGACGCTGTCGACGACCATGCGGCGGACGTGGCCCGGGAAGAGCGTGCCGTAGACGGCGCCCAGGTATGTGCCGTAGGAGACGCCCAGGTAGTTGAGCTTCTTCTCGCCGAGGGCGGCGCGGATGACGTCGAGGTCGCGCGCGGTGTTCGGCGTGGTCATCTGCGGCAGCATGTCGCCGCTGCGCTCGGCGCAGCCGTCCGCGTACTCCTTGGCGAGCTTGCGCTGGGCGAGCTTGTCGGCCTCGGAGTCGGGGACCGGGTCGGCCTTGGGGGCCTTCACGAACTCCTGCGGGTCGATGCAGGAGATCGGCGCCGAGTGGCCGACGCCGCGCGGGTCGAAGCCCACGAAGTCGTACGCCTTCGACGTCTTGGCCCACAGCGGGTTCTTGTTGGTGACACGGGTCGGGAAGCGCATGCCGGAGCCGCCGGGGCCGCCCGGGTTGTAGACGAGGGCGCCTTGGCGCTCGTCCTTGGTGCCGGTGGAGCCGATGCGGTCGACGGCCAGCTTGATCTGCTTGCCGTACGGCTTCGCGTAGTCGAGCGGCACCGTGACCCAGCCGCACTGGATGGGCTTGGCTATGCCCCAGTCAGCGGGGCAGTCCTTCCAGTCGATGCCGGCCTTGGCGGCACGGGCCGCCGCGACGGCCGCACCGCGGGCCTCGCGGTCCTGGCCGGTCCGGGAGTCCGCGCTCGCCACCGGCGCCGCCATCGCTCCGGCAATCAGGGTCGCCGCCACCAGGGTTCCGGCGGAGCCGATCACCGCCGTCCGGCTGCTTCGACTGGTAAGTCGAGTCCGTCTCAACTGAGGCCTCCGTACATCGATTCGATCGTTACTTCGATCGGGTTCTCGATCAGTACGGGGATCCTTGCGCCTGCACCGTCCCTGACAACAGAGACAGTTGACGTTCTTTACCAATCCGATAAACGGTATAACTCGTCCCGGTGAGCGGAATGGGCCCGTACGGTCGTTTGGTTCGGACCGGCCGGGCCCCCTGGGCCGTCGCTCAGGCCAGGCGGCGCAGGGCGTCGTCGAGCGTTCCGCGCAGCCGCAGCGCGTCGGACGCGAGAGCCGTGACCAGGACCGCGGGCCCGGCGAGCGGCGTCAGCGCGGCGTTCTCGCCGAGCAGCGCGGGAGGTGGCCTGTCCTTCTCGAACTCGGGCCTTACGACCACGAGTTGCCCGAGCGCCCGGTGTCCCCCGAGCACGGCGGGGCCGTCCCAGCCGCCGGGTGCGCCCGGACCGCAGGCCAGCTCCTGGTCGAGCAGCGGCCGGCCCGCTCGGTGGACGGTGAGTCGGCTGGTGAGCCGACCGGGCTCCTCTGCGGTGCGGCCGAGCACCTGCTCCTCACGCAGCACGAACCGGGCGCCCTGGGCGAGCTCGGCCCGCGTGCTGACCCGCAGGTCGCTCTCACACGCGGAGATCAACTGCTCGGGCAGCCAGTGCAGTTCGGCCCCGTCGTCGACCGTGAGACGGACGTCGTAGCGCGCCTCGCCCTTGGCCTGGCCCGGCAGGGCGATCGTCGCGGCGACGGACCCGATACGCAGGCGGGCACCGGCCGTCGCATGCGCCTCGACCCTCATGTGGTCGCCGCCGAGCGGCCCGCTCATGGCGCCGACGAGCATGACGCGCGCGTCGGGACCGGTCGAGCGGATGCGGCGCAGGGCCAGGGAGCCCTCTCCGTCGAGGACGGGCAGACAGGTGCCGCCCCGGCCGTCGTCGCTCGCCGTGATGCGGGCCGTGGAGCGTACGCCTGCTGTCATGCGGTCCACGCGGTGAGCTGTCCGCGCACCCAGTCGGCGACCTCGCGCACACCGTCGGCGGAGCGCAGGGACTGGAGGACGACGGGGAGTTCGGCGCGCTGCGTCTTGGCGTCGGCGGACATCCGGGCGAGGTCGGAGCCGACGTGCGGGGCGAGGTCCGTCTTGTTGATGACGAGCAGGTCGGCGGTGGTGACGCCGGGGCCGCCCTTGCGCGGGATGTCGTCGCCGCCGGCGACGTCGATGACGAAGACCTGCGCGTCGACGAGGCCGCGCGAGAACGTGGCGGTGAGGTTGTCGCCGCCGGACTCGACGAGGATCAGGTCGAGCGGCCCGACCTCGTCCTCCAGGTCCTCCACGGCCTCCAGGTTGGCGGAGATGTCGTCGCGGATGGCGGTGTGCGGGCAGGCGCCGGTCTCCACGGCGGTGATGCGCTCGGGCGGCAGCACGGCCTCGCGGAGCAGGAACTCGGCGTCCTCACGCGTGTAGATGTCGTTCGTCACGACGGCGAGGGACAGCTCGTCGCGCAGCGCGCGGCAGAGCGCGGCGACGGTGGCCGTCTTCCCCGAGCCGACGGGGCCGCCGAGGCCGATACGGAGGGCGCGGCGAGTGCCGTCGGGACGGCGGGCGTCGGCGCTGACCGCGGCGGGGCCGTCGTGCGAGTGGTCGAGGTGCATGGTGTTACTCCAATCGTTCTGTGTGGAGGTCGGGGCGCCCTGGGGCGCGTCCGCCAGGTCGCTTCCTACGAAGCGAACAGGCGTACAGCCCAGGCCGCGTGGGCCTCGGCCCCCACCTCCAGCAGCGGCGCGGACGCCGCGGGCAGTGAATCCACCCCTTCGGTGACGGCGCGTGCCGCCGCCTCGGCGGCCGCCGTCGCGACGCGGTCCATGTCGTTCGCGAGGCGCGCGAGCCCCGCCGTCGCGTCGAACGGATCGAGGCTGAGCAGCCTGACCGTCGCGGTGGCGGGCCCGCTGACGCTCTCGTACGCGGAGCAGTAGGCGGCGTCGACAGGTCCGAGGCCCGCGGCCCGCGCGGTGAGGCCGAGGACCACCGGCTGGTGCGCCCCCTTGGGGAACCGCCGGGCGAGCGCGTCGAGTTCGGGATGCGGCCAGGCCGCGCGCGCGGCGCGCATGAGCTGTCTGCCGAGCCTGCGCGCCGCGGTGCGCAGGGCGGGCGAAGGCGTGCGGGCGTCAGCGGCCTCGTCCAGGGTGACCGGGTCGAGGCCGAGCGCGGCGGCGGCCGCCAGGGACGCCGACACCAGTCCCGTGGTGTGCAGACGGCCCCGGCAGAATTCCTCCAGGCTCGCCGCGCCGGTGATGCGTCCCGCCTTGACGGCGGCCTCCGCCCCGCCGGAGTGGGCATGCCCACCGGCGGGGAAGCGGCCGTCGGCCAGGACGAGTAGTGCGGCTCGTGTCATGACTCTTCTTCTCGGCCCGTCAGAACAGGAAGTACCGCTGGGCGAGCGGCAGTTCGGCGGCTGGCGCGGGCTCGACGAGTTCGCCGTCGATGGTGACGGCGAAGCTGTCGGGGGCGACCTCGACCCGCGGCAGCGCGTCGTTCTCCCGCATGTCCGCCTTCGTGCGTCCCCGCGTCGAGCGGATCGGCACGAACTTCCGGTCGAGACCGAGGCGTTCGGGCAGACCGTCGTCGAGGGCGGTCTGCGTCACGTAGAAGAACGAGTTCGAGGCGGGGGCCCTGCCGTGGGCGCCGAACATGGGGCGGGGCAGGACGGGCTGCGGCGTGGGGATGGACGCGTTGGCGTCACCCATTTGAGCGTACGCGATCTGGCCGCCCTTGATGACGAGCTGCGGCTTGACGCCGAAGAACTGTGGGTCCCAGAGCACGAGGTCGGCGAGCTTGCCGGTCTCGACGGAGCCGATCTCGTGGTCGATGCCCTGTGCGACGGCCGCGTTGATCGTGTATTTGGCGACATAGCGACGGGCGCGCCGGTTGTCGGCGCGGGTGTCACCGGGCAGTTGGCCGCGGCGGCGCTTCATGACGTGCGCGGTCTGCCAGGTCCGCAGGACGACCTCGCCGATGCGGCCCATCGCCTGGGAGTCCGAGGACATGATCGAGATGGCGCCGATGTCGTGAAGGATGTCCTCG
Source organism: Streptomyces sp. NBC_00009 (assembly GCF_045040855.1). Taxonomy (NCBI): domain Bacteria; kingdom Bacillati; phylum Actinomycetota; class Actinomycetes; order Kitasatosporales; family Streptomycetaceae; genus Streptomyces; species Streptomyces sp. NBC_00009. Next base: position 7,029,981 of record NZ_CP108312.1, on the reverse strand, counting down.
GCCGCGATGGTGGTGGGCCGGATCCGGGACTCGGCGAAGGCCAGGTCCTCGGGGACGGCCGGGTTGAGGTGGTGGCAGACCATCAGCATGTCGAGGTGTTCCTCGACGGTGTTGACGGTGTGCGGCCGCGTCGGGTTGGTCGAGCTCGGCAGCATGTTGGGCAGCGAGACGGCCGTGATCATGTCGGGCGCGTGTCCGCCGCCCGCACCCTCGACGTGGAAGGCATGCAGGGTGCGGCCGGCCACGGCGTCGAACGTGGCGTCGACGAAGCCCGCCTCGTTCAGGGTGTCCGTGTGGACGGCGAGCTGCGCGCCGGTGTCCTCACAGACGTTCAGGCAGGCGTCGATGACGGCGGGGGTCGCGCCCCAGTCCTCGTGGATCTTGAAGCTGACGGCGCCCGCGCGCAGTTGGGCGTACATCGACTCGGCGGACGTGGTGTTGCCCTTGCCGAGGAAGCCGATGTTGACGGGGCTCGACTCCATCGCCTCGAACATGCGGGCAAGATGCCACGAACCAGGGGTGATCGTGGTCGCCTTGGAGCCCTCGGCCGGGCCGGTGCCGCCGCCGATGAGCGTGGTGACACCGGAGGCGAGCGCCTCGTCGACGATGGTCGGCGAGATGAAGTGGATGTGGGTGTCGATGGCGCCAGCGGTGACGATCTTGCCGTTGCCCGCGAGGATCTCGGTCTCGGGGCCGATGACGAGGTCGGGGTGGACGCCGTCCATCGTGTCCGGGTTGCCGGACTTGCCGATCGCGGTGATCCGGCCGTCCCGTATACCGATGTCGGCCTTGACGATGCCCCAGTGGTCGATGATCACGGCGCCGGTGATGACGGTGTCGGGGGCGCCGTCTGCGCGCGTAGCGCGTGACTGGCCCATGGACTCGCGGATCACCTTGCCGCCGCCGAACACCGACTCATCACCGGAGAGTCCGGGGCCGCCGGAGCGGTCCTCCTCGATCTCGATCAGCAGGTCGGTGTCCGCGAGGCGGATGCGGTCGCCTGTGGTGGGGCCGAACAGGTCGGCGTAGGCGGCGCGGGAGAGTTCAGCCATCGAGGGCACCTCCGGTCCGGCCCCGCAGGCCGGGCACGATGCGCCGGCCGGCCAGAGGCACGAGTTCGATGTCGACAGGGATTCCGGGCTCGAAGCGCACGGCGGTCCCTGCGGCGACGTTGAGTCGCAGACCGTGCGCTGCGGCACGGTCGAACTCCAGACCGGGATTGGCCTCGGCGAAATGGTAGTGGGAGCCGACCTGGACGGGCCGGTCGGCGGCGTTGAGCACGGTCAGACGAGTGACCTCGCGGCCCTCGTTGAACACGACGGGCTCGTCCGCGAACAGGATCTCTCCGGGGATCATGGAAGCGCTCCCCTCGTCAGACGATCGGGTCATGGACGGTGACGAGCTTGGTGCCGTCGGGGAAGGTCGCCTCGACCTGCACATCGTGGATCATCTCGGGGATGCCCTCCATGACGTCGTCGCGCGTGAGCACCTTGCGACCGGACGACATGAGTTCGGCCACGGTCCGGCCGTCACGTGCGCCTTCGAGAATGTGCGACGTGACAAGAGCGATCGCCTCGGGATGGTTGAGCTTCAGACCCCGGGCCCGGCGCTTCTCGGCCACGTCGGCAGCCACATGAATGAGCAGTCTCTCCTGCTCGTGCGGGGTCAGTTGCACGGCTCCCACCTCACAGTCCTTCACTCCGGACCGTGCGGGGTCCGGCTGCCGCGGCCACCGCGACGGGTATAGATGTAACATACAAGAAATGCACATGATCTTGTGCATCCCGGCTACAAAAGCCCCTGGTGACGTGCGGTGCAGGCTAATTGCGGGGAGTTTCAACGAGGTTAACCACCCTTTGACCCACTCATGACTGCCAGCTGGGATCACCCATACCCATCAGGGCCTGCAGGCCGTTCTGCAAAGTTTCGATATGGACCTCCCCGGACAGCGCCTGCCGCGCGGCTCCAGCCGGCCGTGACCGCCGTGGCGCTGTGACCGCCGAAGCCCCGAAGGGCACGCAGGTGCGGGGGCGTCGTCGGCGCCGCCGATGCTGCTGCTGCCGCCCGAACCGGTGGGCCGCATCGGCCAGTTCACGCCGCCGGGCGCGGGCGAAACGCTGCTGCGCTCGGTCTTGTACTTCGACGGGGGCGGGCCTTGACGCCCGCGATCACGCCGGCGGCCTGGGCGGGGCTCGGACTCGTATACGTACTGCTCGGCGGGCTGCGCAAGAAGCGGGGCGGGCGCCGACGAAGGGGCCAGGGAGCCCAAGTCACCTGATCCAGGCCCCGCTTGAGGCCTGGCATACGTACCCCACCTACCAGGTCAGCCAGATCTGCCGGACCTGTCCGACCTCCCGACCCCCTAACCTGTCCGACCTGTCCGACCTGTCCGACCTACCTGACCTCCGGCCCACGGTGCTCCGCGGCGATGCCGAATCGGTGGCGGTCGCCGCCGGTGGACGAGGTCGAGCCGATGCTGGAGACGGAGCTGATCACTTGCTCGCCCTCCGGCTCCCCCAGGGCCTCGAGGCGCTCGAGATCGGCGGCGGAGACCAGCGCGACGAGCGGCTTGCCGTGCCGGGTCACGACGACGCGCTCCCCGCCGTACACGACGCGGTTGATCAGATCGGCGAGCTCAGCGCGGGCTTGCGTCACCGGAATCTCGTAGGCCATGTCCTCCAGCTTAGACCGGGCCCGCAGCACGGACACGGTCCGTGACCGCACCGCGACCCACAGGTGGGACGGCGGCCCGGGCGGGACGGTTCGGGGCGCCGCCGATGTCAGTGGCTGCGCGTAGCGTCGACGTGTCAACTGTTCGTGCTGCATGGCTGCTTGCGCGGATCCGACGGAGCCCCGCCCGGAACAGCGCCCGCGGCGGGGCCTCGCGCGCCTAGGCTCCGCGCATGGAACAGAGCGAGATCATCTTGCGCGCAATCGGCGTCCTGACCGAGACCCAGGAAATGGTGCGCAGGCTCAGCAAGGATGCCGAGCCCGACATCGAGGCCGAGGACGCCCAGCTCGGGCGCCTGGTGACAGAGGTGTTCCCCTCCATCGAGATCCCGGCGGAATCGAGCGTGGAGGAGGCGGCGCAGGCCACCGTCGCGGCACTGATGCCGGTGACGATCTCCCTGGTGGGCGCGTTCGCGTTCCTCTTCTCCGAGCTCGCCGAGGTGCATGACGCGGGCCGGACCGACATCAAGACCGCCGACCTCCTGCAACACCTCGCGCTGCGCCTGTCCAGGTCTGACGACGGCGACCGGTAGCCACGACACAGGAGAACGGAGCAAGGGGTCGGCCTGCGCCTCGGGCGCGGGCCGGCCCCTTTTCGCGTCTGTCGCAGCCTGCGCCCTCCCCATTCACGTTTCTCGCAGCCTGAGCCCTACCCGGCCATCCGTACGTCCTGTACATTTTTTACAGAAGCAGCGACAGAGTTCCGCGCTCACGGAGGCATGTGCCATGAACCGACCTTCCGCCCGCTACGTCCTGCCCGAGTTCACCGAGCGCACCTCGGCCGGGCACCGCACCCTCGATCCGTACTCCAAGCTCCTGGAGGAGCGGATCGTCTTTCTGGGGACGCCGATCGACGACATCTCCGCGAACGACGTGATGGCGCAGTTCATGCACCTCGAGTACGCCGCGCCGGACCGGGACATCTCGCTGTACATCAACTCCCCCGGCGGCTCGTTCAGCGCGATGACGGCGATCTACGACACGATCCGGTTCGTCAGCTGCGAGGTCGAGACCGTGTGCCTCGGGCAGGCCGCCTCCGCCGCCGCCGTGCTCCTGGCCGCCGGGACGCCGGGGAAGCGGGCCATGCTGCCCGGCGCGCGCGTGGTGATCCATCAGCCGGGGCTGCCCGAGCCCGTACAGGGCCAGCCGACCGACCTGGAGATCCAGGCCCGTGAACTGGTGCGTATGCGCGCCCAGCTGGAGGAACTGCTCGCGCGGCACACCGGGCAGAGCCGCGAGCGCATCGGCGCCGACATCGAGCGGGACACGATCCTCCGGGCCCAGGACGCCGTCGAGTACGGGCTCGTGGACCGGGTCATCGACAACCGCAAGACGTCCGGTTCGGCCCCCGGCGCCAGGTGAGCCGACGATGCTGCCGCCCGAACTGCCCCCGCTGCCCGCACTGACGCGCGCCGAGTGCGAACTCCTCGACCGTTATCTGGAGGTGGTCGACCTGCTCGGCAGGATCAACCCGGCGAGGAGCGACCACACGTACGGCGGACTGCGCGCCGCGCAAGCGCTCGTCGGCCGGGCGACGGCTCTCAGGGACGCTCTGACGCTCATGCATCAGCGGGGCGAGAGCGAGGTCCACGCGACGACGTTGGCTCAGGCTCTGCGGGTCCTGGACGGAGAAAGGAGGACACAACGGGTCACAGTGCCGCCGGAGTCGGTCAATTGACGGACCGTTCAAGACCGAAGCGATCGATCCGAACCGTCCGGGCCGGGGTCGAAACGGACCAGACGAGGTACCCACTTACGGCGTAGCCGGTACTCGCACATGCGAACCGGAAAAGTTGCGCGGAACGCCTACCCAGAGTCGGGAATTCCGCCTTCCGCTGCTGGTGCGGGGCTCGTTGGGACCCCCGCGCCGGGGTGGAAAAGTGTGCTGTCCACCCGAATGGATCACTCGTGAGGACACTCACACAACGCCGATTCGGCTCTGCGTTCGCGCCGTTCATGCGTGAAGATCCCTTCCGACGACAAGCCCCCGCCGCCGCGGCGGGGCGGTCCGTGCGGACGCCGAGTCCTGCCGCCGTACGGATGCCAGGTCGACAGAAGTGGATCGGCAGGAGTGGAGGACCCGAGCACGACGGGCCGCCGGAGCTGTTTTCCGGGCCGGCCCTTGGGGTGAAGCCGCACATCGCGGCCGGGCAACTTCGCCAGCCCGAATCCGACAGGTCATCCTTCACAGGCGGCTGACGAAGGGTTGCGCATGACTGCGCTCAATCGTGTCCCGTCGCTGCTCGCCCGGGCCGGAACCGCCTCGGCCCTCACGCTCGCCGTAGCGGGTGGCAGCCTGCTGGTCCCCGGCGCCGCGCCCGAAGCGGAAGCCGCGCCACCGGCGACGAAAGCACTCCAGATCGCGGCCTCCAAGAAGGGAAGCCCCTACCGGTGGGGCGCCTCAGGGCCGCACACGTTCGACTGCTCGGGCCTGACGGTCTACTCGTTCAAGCGTGTAGGCAAGAAGCTGCCCCGTACCGCCGCCCAGCAGTACAACAAGACCCGCCATGTCTCCGCGTCCCATCGCAAACGCGGTGACCTGGTCTTCTTCCATTCGGGCCGCGGCGTCTACCACGTCGGCATCTACGCCGGGAAGGGAAGGATCTGGCACTCGCCGAAGACCGGTGACGTGGTGCGGCTCCAGCGGATCTGGACGAAGAGCGTCTGGTACGGGCGCGTGCGGTAGCGCCACCTGACGGGTCCCCGGGGGCCCTGGGGGCCCGTCAGGCGTCACCGGGTGCACGCGCCCGCCCCGGCCGTCTCGGAACCGCGCGATGGGGTACTCGTGGTCGTATGGACGAGGACCGACCGGCCGGCGACGAGGACGCCCCACGCAACTCAGGTCCAAGGAGCGTGGGGCAGGGCCGGCACGAGACGCCGCTGGAGCGCGCGGACCGGAACTTCGGCGAGCTGCTCCAGGAGCTGAGAGTCACCCAGACGGGCGTGCAGATCCTCTTCGCTTTCCTGCTGACGCTGGCGTTCACTCCAAGGTTCCCGGCGCTGGACGGCGTGCAGCGCGCGACGTACATCGCGACGCTGCTGCTCGCGGTACTCGCCGCCGCGCTGTTCACGGCGCCCGCGGCGCTGCACCGCGCGCTGTTCGGGCGAGGTGCCAAGCCGCAGATCGTGCAGATGTCCTCGCGGCTCGCCGCGGCCGGCCTGGGCGTTCTGATGCTCGCCCTGGCCGGGTCCGTGCTGCTCGTCGTGGACGTCACCGCGGGGCGGGCGGCGGGCATCGCGGCCGGGGCGGGCACGTTCGCGGTCTGTGCGGGCCTGTGGGGCGTGCTGCCGCGACTGGTGCGGCGCTCGCTCACGCGGGCGCAGGAGGGGACGGACACCCCGTCCCCGTAGCCGCGCCACCACCGCCGGCCTTCACACCGACTGGACAGGGACCGTCCACGGCAGGGCGATCCATACGGTCTTGCCACCTTCGGGGGTGGGCCTGACCGACAGGCTTCCGCCGCACTCGGCGGTCAGCCAGCGGATGATCACCATGCCGCGCCCGTTGTCCTGCTGGACGGCGGCCGGGAGCCGCTTCGGGTAACGCGGGTGGCTGTCCGTGACGCCGATGCGCAGGTGTTCGTCGCGCTCCAGCTGCACGTCGACCTTGAAGACGGGCGACTGTCCGCGGGTGTGCATCACGGCGTTCGTGGCGAGTTCGGAGACGATGAGCCGGACCGTGTCGGCGGTTTCCGCGTCGCGCGGCATGCCCCATTCGGCGAGTACGTCGCTGACATATGTGCGGGCCGAGGAGACCGAGGCGGGATCGCTCGGCAGAGTGACGGATGCTTCCTGGTGATCTGCCATGGCGACGTCGTCCCTCTTTTCGCCGGGGCCTGAATCCGACACATGGCGGATGACTCGAGGCGACCCCCGGACTGGTGCTTCGCGCCAGAGTGCCACTCCCGCCCGGCCAGTGGAGCCGATCCCCCGAGATATGCATATATCTGTCGCTCGAAGCGGTGAACTCTGCGTCGGTGGACCGCATTTGGGCGTACGCCGCCGGCTTCCTCTACCGTCGGCTCAGAACACCGATCCGCCGGGCCGGAAGGAGCCGGGCCGCAGGTCCGAGGAGACAGGATGAAACACGGTCCGGCGGTGCGCCGCCACAGGCTCGGCGCGGAGCTGCGCGCGCTGCGTGCCCGCGCGGGGCTCACCAGTGGCGAGACGGCCCGGCTCGTCGGCTGGCACCAGTCGAAAGTGAGCCGTATCGAGACCGGGCGCAGCGGCGTGAAAGCGTCGGACGTGCGTCTCCTGCTCGACGCGTTCGAGGTCGCGGACCCCGGCATACGGGATCTGCTGGTCGCGCTGGCGGGGTCGGGGGACGACGGCGGCCAGCACTGGTGGCACGCCTACCGGGGCCTTCTGCCGCCCGCCTACCGGGACTTCATCAGCCTGGAGTCGCAGGCGTGCCGGGTCAGGACGGTCGAGACGTCCGTCGTACCGGGCCTCCTCCAGACGCCCGACTACGCGCGTGCGGTGACCAGGGCCGCGCTCGGCGGGCTGCCGGACGGGCAGGTCGACGCCCTGGTCGAGGTGCGGATCGCCCGGCAGGACGTGCTGCGTTCCGCGTCCCCGCTCCGGCTCAGCGCGGTGCTCGACGAGGCGGTGCTGCGGCGCCCGGTGGGCGGTCCCCGGGTGATGGCGGAGCAGCTGCGTCATCTGGCTGCCTCGGCGAAGCTTCCCCATGTGCGGCTTCAGGTATTGCCGTTCGCTGCAGGGGAGCATGTCGGACTAACCGGCCCTTTCGTTGTGTTCTCATTTCCGAACACTTCTGATCTGGACGTAGTAGTTCTCGACCATTTGACGAGTAGCCTCTACCTCGAGCGGAAAGAAGACCTCAAGGCGTACACGGACGCCTTTGACGCCCTTCGGATCCACGCCCTTTCGCCCGGGGACTCGTTGGATTTCATCGCCGGGATCGCCGGAGCGCACCGCCCTCCGGACAGTGAACGCACGTAAGGAGGCACCATGTCAGCACTGCCTCGGTACGTACCATCCGCCGCGGTTCCCAGCACCTCCCTGCACGACGCGCCATGGCGGCGAAGCAGCCGAAGCACCGGAATGAACAACTGCGTCGAGACGGCTCCGCTGCGCCGCGGCCCTTCGGCCGGACTGCTCGCCGTGCGCGACTCCAAGCGCACAGCCGGACCCGCCCTGCTGTTCTCGCCCTCCGCGTGGGAGGGGTTCCTCAACTCCTTGCGGTGAACGCCGAGTCGGGAGCGTTTCGGCTGATCACCCGTACTGCCTGGGCGATTTGATCGTCGGTCAGGTCGGCTCGGGCGGTCAGCCGCAGCCGTGAGATGCCGTCCGGCACCGACGGGGGACGGAAGCAGCCGACGGCGAGGCCGGCTTCGCGGCAGTCCGCCGCCCAGCGCACCGCCTCCTCCGGGGACGGCGCGCGCACGGAGACGACGGCGGCGTCGGGCCGTACGGCCTGGAGCCCCTCGGCCGTGAGCAGTTCGTGCAGCGAGGACGCCACGGCGCGGGCCCTTTCGGCGCGCTCGGGTTCGCGGCGCAGCAGGCGCAGGGCCGCGAGCGCGGCGCCGGCCGCCGCGGGTGCAAGGCCCGTGTCGAAGATGAACGTCCGTGCGGTGTTGACGAGGTGGTCGATCACCCGGGCCGGACCGAGGACGGCGCCGCCCTGGCTGCCGAACGACTTGGAGAGGGTGACGGTGACGACGGTGTCGTCGGCGCCCGAGAGCCCCGCCGCCTGCGGCGCGCCCCTGCCGCCGTCGCCGAGCACGCCGAGCCCGTGCGCATCGTCGACGATCAGACCCGCCCCGAACTCCCTTGCCGCTCCCGCGAGTTCAGCCAGTGGAGCCGCGTCGCCGTCCACCGAGAAGACGGAGTCCGACACGACGACGGCGTGCCCCTGATGCGTGTCGAGGGCCTTGCGGACGGCGTCGGGGTCGGCGTGCGGGACGACCTGCGTCGCGCCGCGGGCGAGCCGGCAGCCGTCGATGAGGGAGGCGTGGTTGCTCGCGTCCGAGACGATCAGGGAGCCGTGCGGGGCGAGAGCGGTCACGGCCGCGAGGTTGGCGGCGTAGCCGGACGACAGGACGAGCGCCGCCTCGAAACCGCAGAACTCGGCCAGTTCGCGCTCGAGTTCGGCGTGCAGCTCCGTGGTGCCCGTGACGAGCCGCGAGCCGGTGGCGCCGCCGCCCCAGCGCAGCGCCGCGTCCGCCGCTCCCCCGGTGATCTCGGGGTGGCGCGTGAGGCCGAGGTAGTCGTTGCTCGCGAGATCGAGGAGGGGGTTCGAGGCGGGGCGGGGGCGCAGGGTGCGGACGAGTCCGGCGCCGCGGCGCACGCGCTCCTGCTCGTCGATCCAGCCGAACGGCGATCCCGCCATGTGAGTCCCTCCGACGGCCGTGTCGCGACCGGTTCTCGAGTGGAGTGTGCTGTCCCGTGCCCGCTGCGTCTTTGTAGGCAGTGCACAGACATTAGCGGGACATCCAGCCACCCAGGGTGTGGCAATACCCACACGTCGAACCGGCAGAGTTGTCCGAAGCCTCCTTGGCCTGAGCAGGGGACGTAGGTCAGGATCGGGCCATGGACCTGCTGAACACGCTGGTGGACAAGGGGCTGCGGCGCGAGCTGCCGAGCCGTGAAGAAGCGCTCGCCGTTCTGGCGACTTCCGACGACGAACTGCTCGATGTGGTGGCCGCGGCCGGCAAGGTGCGGCGGCAGTGGTTCGGCCGGCGGGTGAAACTCAACTATCTGGTCAACCTCAAGTCGGGCCTGTGTCCCGAGGACTGCTCGTACTGCTCGCAGCGGCTCGGGTCCAAGGCGGAGATCCTCAAGTACACGTGGCTGAAGCCCGACGAGGCGTCGAAGGCCGCGGCCGCCGGTGTCGCGGGCGGCGCGAAGCGGGTCTGCCTGGTGGCGTCCGGGCGCGGCCCGACGGACCGCGACGTCGACCGTGTCTCGGAGACCATCGGCGCGATCAAGGAGCAGAACGAGGGCGTCGAGGTGTGCGCCTGCCTCGGTCTGCTCTCCGAGGGCCAGGCCGAGCGGCTGCGCGGCGCGGGCGCCGACGCGTACAACCACAACCTCAACACCTCCGAGGGCACGTACGGCGACATCACGACGACGCACACCTACGCGGACCGCGTCGACACGGTGCAGAAGGCCCACGCGGCCGGTCTGTCCGCCTGCTCCGGGCTCATCGCGGGCATGGGCGAGAGCGACGAGGACCTGGTCGACGTCGTCTACTCGCTGCGCGAACTCGACCCGGACTCGGTGCCGGTCAACTTCCTGATCCCCTTCGAGGGCACGCCCCTCGCCAAGGAGTGGAACCTGACGCCGCAGCGCTGCCTGCGGATCCTCGCGATGGTCCGCTTCGTCTGCCCCGACGTCGAGGTGCGGATCGCGGGCGGGCGCGAGGTGCACCTGCGCTCGATGCAGCCGCTGGCGCTCCACCTCGCCAACTCCATCTTCCTCGGCGACTACCTGACGAGTGAGGGCCAGGCGGGCAAGGCGGACCTGGACATGATCACGGACGCCGGGTTCGAGGTCGAGGGCACCGACCAGGTGACGCTGCCCGAGCACCGGGGCGGGCCGTGTGGTTCCGAGGCGGAGGCGGCCTGCGGTTCCGGTGCGCATGCGGCATGCGGTTCCGGCGCGGGTTCGGCCTGCGGTTCCGGTGGGGGCTGCGGCTCCCATGAAGAAGCTGCAAAGCCCCCGGTCGCCGAGGTCCCCGAGGCGCGCACGGACCTGGTCGCCGTACGCCGCCGGGGTGCCGGTACGGATCTCGCGCCCAATGCCTGAGCGGCCCGGGCCCGCGGTGACGGGGCTGCCCGTGGCGGAGCTGCTCGACCTCGACCGGCGGCACGTCTGGCATCCGTACGGTCCGATGCCGGGGCGGCAGGAGCCGCTGGTCGTCGAGTCGGCGGCCGGGGTACGGCTGCGACTCGCCGGCGAGGGCGGTGAGAGCGGTCAGGGTGCCGAGCTGGTCGACGGGATGTCGTCGTGGTGGTCGGCGATCCACGGCTACAACCACCCCGTGCTCAACGAGGCGGTGCGCGACCAGCTCGGCCGGATGAGCCACGTCATGTTCGGCGGGCTCACGCACGAGCCCGCCGTCGCGCTCGCGAAGCGTCTTGTCGACATGTCGCCGGAGGGGCTTGAGCATGTGTTCCTCGCCGACTCGGGCTCCGTGTCCGTCGAGGTCGCGATCAAGATGTGCCTCCAGCACTGGCGTTCCCTCGGGCGGCCGGAGAAGCGCCGGCTGCTGACGTGGCGCGGCGGCTATCACGGCGACACCTGGCAGCCGATGGCGGTCTGCGACCCCGAGGGCGGCATGCACGAGCTGTGGTCGGGGGCGCTGCCGCGGCACGTGTTCGCCGACGCCCCGCCCACCGAGTACGAGCAGACCTACGCGGATCATCTGCACGAGCTGATCGGGCGGCACGCCCATGAGCTGGCGGCCGTGATCGTGGAGCCCGTGGTGCAGGGCGCGGGCGGGATGCGGTTCCACTCCCCCGCGTATCTGCGGGTCCTGCGCGAGGCCTGCGACGCGCACGACGTGCTCCTCGTGTTCGACGAGATCGCCACGGGGTTCGGCCGGACCGGGGCGCTGTTCGCCGCGGAGCACGCGTCGGTGACGCCCGATGTGATGTGTGTCGGCAAGGCGCTGACCGGCGGCTATATGACACTGGCGGCGACGCTGTGCACGGCGCGTGTGGCGGACGGGATCTCGCGGGGCGACGTGCCGGTGCTCGCGCACGGGCCCACGTTCATGGGGAACCCCCTCGCCGCCGCGGTGGCCTGCGCCTCGATCGACCTCCTGCTCGGGCAAGACTGGGCGACGGAGGTCAAGCGGATCGAGTCGGGGCTGCGGGAGTCGCTCGGCGCTGCCTCGGAGCTGCCCGGGGTACGCGATGTGCGCGTGCTCGGCGCGATCGGTGTCGTACAGCTGGACCACGAGATCGACATGGCGGCGGCCACACGGGCGGCGGTGCGCGAGGGCGTGTGGCTGCGGCCGTTCCGCGACCTCGTGTACACGATGCCTCCGTACATCACGGGGGACGAGGATCTGGCACGGATCGGCCGCGCGGTGTGCGCGGCCGCGCGGGAGGGCTGAACAGCATGACGGTACTGGTGGTCACGGGGACCGGAACCGAGATCGGCAAGACGGTCACGACGGCGGCCGTGGCGGCCGCCGCGCTGGCCGCGGGGCGGTCGGTGGCCGTCCTGAAGCCGGCCCAGACCGGGGTCGGGCCCGGTGAGCCCGGGGACGCGGACGAGGTGACGCGCCTGGTGGGCGGCGGGGTGACGGCCGTCGAACTGGCGCGGTACCCCGAGCCGTTGGCGCCCGCGACGGCCGCGCTGCGCGCCGGCCTCCCCCCGGTGCGCCCGCACGAGGTGGCCGACGCGGCGGCGAAGCTGGCGACGGACCACGACCTCGTCCTGGTCGAGGGCGCGGGCGGCCTGCTCGTGCGGTTCGACGCGGACGGGGGCACGCTCGCGGACGCCGCCAGGCAGCTCGGAGCGCCGGTCCTCGTCGTCGCGGCGGCGGGGCTCGGCACGCTCAACTCGACGGCCCTGACGACGGAGGCCCTGCGCGCCCGGGACCTGACGCCGCTCGGCGTGGTCGTCGGCAGCTGGCCGGAGCACCCCGACCTCGCGGCCCGCTGCAATCTCGCGGACTTCCCCGAGGTCTCGGGGACGAAGCTCCTCGGCGCGATCCCCGAGGGGGCCGGTACGCACCCCGACTTCCGCGCATCCGCGCCGAGTTGGCTGGCGCCGGAGCTGGCGGGGACATGGGACGCGGCGGCCTTCGCCGCGAGCACCGAGGCGCCCCCGGAAAGGCCCTAGCGGCTCACAGGCTCCATCTGCGCAGTTCCTCCGCGATGTCGTGCACAGTCGCCCCGCCGTCCTTGACCAGGCGGGCCAGTTCCCTGACCTGGTCGGGCGACGTGGCGACCTTCAGGCCGCTCGCGACGAGATAGGCGTACGCGACGGCCGACGCGAACATCGCGTTCGAGCGTTCGAGGGCGGGGACGTGGAGGAGCAGCTGGAGCAGTGCGGCGGCCCGCGCCTGTGGGCTGTCGTACACGGCGGTCCCGAATATCTCCGCCTCGTGCCGGCTGACGGCGGCGACGAGCGCGCCCCAGTCGGTCACCTGAGGGTCTCCGGGGGTCTTCTGTTCGGCGATCATGAGAAGCCAGGCCAGGTCGATCCGCACGTTCTTCGATTCGCTCAAGGGCTCAGCGTCGGCCTTCGCGCTCCGCGCCGAATTCCTCGGCGAACACGGATTCGTACTGCTTCATGAAGTCGGCCGCCGCCTCGACGAACGTCCGGCCGAGCTCGCCCGCGTCCTGTCTGACCAGCTCCTCGATGTACCGGTTCACACTCACGCCGCGTGCCAGCGCACGCTCACGCGCGGCTCGGGCGGTGTCCTCGTCCACCCGTACGTTCAGCTGAGTCTTCGCCATGACTTCACGCTAGCGCCGACGTGCTAGCACCGGCAAGGAGACAGCGAATGTGCCCCTTACACGCGTATCGGGAGCCCGACCTCGGAGGGATACCGCGCGTGTGACGCACCGCACTACTCTCGTACGCGACACGGGAGTCGGTACGGCCAGGACGACGGCGAGACCCAGGAGGCGGCCTTGTCCACAGCGGCAGCAGAACAGCCCCACGGCCTGGCGGAGGCGGGCGACGTCGCCGCGCGCGCCCGGGGCCTGACCAAGGCGTACGGGTCAGGGGAGACCGCCGTCCTCGCGCTCGACTCGGTCGACGTGGACATCGCGCGCGGCCGGTTCACGGCGGTCATGGGCCCCTCGGGGTCGGGCAAGTCCACGCTGATGCACTGCCTGGCCGGGCTCGACTCGGTCTCCGCAGGCCAGGTGTGGCTCGGGGGCACCGAGATCACGGGCCTGCGCGACAAGGAGCTGACACAGCTGCGGCGCGACCGGATCGGCTTCATGTTCCAGTCCTTCAACCTCATTCCGACGCTGAACGCGGCGGAGAACATCACGCTGCCGATGGACATCGCGGGCCGCACCCCGGACGCGGAGTGGCTGAAGCAGGTCATCGACACGCTGGGCCTCGGCGACCGGCTCAAGCACCGTCCCGCGCAGCTCTCCGGAGGCCAGCAGCAGCGGGTGGCCTGCGCCAGGGCGCTCGCCTCGCGACCGGAGCTGATCTTCGCGGACGAGCCGACCGGGAACCTGGACTCGCGCGCGGGCCTTGAGGTCCTCGGCTTCCTGCGCGAGGCGGTGGACGACCTCGGGCAGACCGTCGTGATGGTGACGCACGACCCCGGCGCCGCGGGCCACTCCGACCTGGTGCTCTTCCTCGGTGACGGCCGCCTCGTGGACGAGATGCCGCAGCCCACGGCGGAGGCGGTCCTGGAACGCATGCGTCTGTTCACCGGGGGCAACCCCCACAACTCCCAGCCGTAGAGAGGCCGCTTTGCTGAAGGCGACGCTCAGGAGTTTCCTCGCGCACAAGGGCCGACTGGTCCTGTCGGGGCTTGCCATCGTCCTCTCGGTGGCGTTCGTGGCGGGCAGTCTGGTCTTCTCGGACACGGTCACCCGCACCTTCGACCGGCTCTTCGCGTCCACGTCCGCCGACGTACAGGTGAATCCGAAGCAGGACTCCCTCAGCGAGAGGGTGCCGACCGGGGCGGTCGAGACCGTCCCGGCCGGGCTCGCCCGGCAGATCAGGTCCGTCGACGGCGTCGCCGCGGCCAGGATCGACGCCGCCGCCGAGAACATCACCGTCGTGGACGACAAGAACAACTCGGTCGGCCCGACCAGCGGCGCCCCCACCATCGCCACCAACTGGTATGTGACGGACCGCAGTCCGGTCCGCCTGACCTCGGGCCATGCCCCGCGCGGCAGTGGCGAGGCGCTGCTCGACGCGGACACCGCCGAGAAGAAGCACATCCGCATCGGCGACTCCCTCACCGTCCTCGCGCAACCGGGCTCCTTCCCCGTCCGGATCGTCGGCATCGCGACCTTCCGCACCACCAACCCCGGCGCCGCGCTCGTCTTCCTGGACACGGCGACGGCGCAGGCGAAGCTGCTCGGCGGGACGGACCGCGCGACGAGCATCTCCGTGGACGCGGCGCCGGGGGTGAGCGACGCCGCACTGAAGCGGCGGATCGCCCAACAGCTCGGCTCCGGCTACGACTTGAAGACCGCAAGCGAACAGGCCACGTCGGACGCGGCGGACCTCGGCTCGTTCCTCGACGTGATCAAGTACGTGATGCTGGGCTTCGCCGGGATCGCGGTTCTGGTCGGGATCTTCCTGATCGTGAACACGTTCTCGATGCTGATCGCGCAGCGCACCCGCGAACTGGGACTGCTGCGCGCGCTGGGCGCCGACCGGCGGCAGGTGCGCCGCTCCGTCCTGACGGAGGCGGTGCTGCTCGGCCTGGTGGGCTCGGTGCTCGGCCTCGCGGCGGGCATCGGGCTGGCGCTCGGCCTCATCCGACTCATGAGCGCGTTCGGGATGAACCTGAAGTCGACCGAGATGGTGATCGGCTGGGGGACGCCCGTCGCCGCGTTCGCGGTCGGTGTCGGGGTCACGTTCGTGGCCGCGTATCTGCCGTCGCGGCGTGCGTCCCGGGTCTCCCCCATGGCGGCGCTCGCGGACGCCGAGATCGCGGGTGCGGGGCGGCCGCTGCGGGTGCGCGCGGTGGCGGGAGCCGTGGTCGGCGTGGCGGGGGTGGCCGCTCTCGCCGGCTGTGCCGCGGCCACGAAGACGGCGAGCGCCTCGCTGCTCCTGATGGTCGGCGTCGTCCTGACGCTGCTGGCCACGGTGATCGCGGGCCCCTTGCTCGTACGTCCCGTGATCCGCGTCCTGGGCGGCGCGTTCCCCGCCGTGTTCGGCTCGGTGGGGCGGCTGAGCCAGCGCAACGCGCTGCGCAACCCGCGGCGCACCGGGGCCACCGCGGCCGCGCTGATGGTCGGGCTCGCTCTGGTGGCGGGCATGTCCGTGGCCAGCGCGTCGATGAGCAAGTCGTTCGACGAGCAGATCGACAAGACCCTGGGCGCCGACTTCACCGTCCAGAATGCCAACTTCACACCCTTCCCTAAAGAAGTGACCGACAAGATCCGCGCCACCGAAGGGGCGGGGCTCGTCGTGCGACAGCGGTTCGTGCCGCTCGCGGTGCGTCTGCCGGACGGCAAGCGCGTGAAGACGACGGCCGCGGGTTACGAGGCACAGCTCGACGAGGTCGCGCACATCACGTACTCCCAGGGCGACTCGGCGGCCGCGCTCGCGCCCGGGAAGGTCGCGATGGACGCGGAGTTCGCCAAGGAGCACCACGCGCGCGTGGGCACGGTGGTGCCCGTGGACCTGCCCGGCGGACGCACGGACCGGCTCACCGTCGCGGCCCTCACCGATCAGGGCGGGGGCGACGGATTCGGCATGTCCGGCGGCCTGTTCATGGGGATGGGGACGCTGGAGAAGTTCCTGCCCGACGGCCAGGACTCGGCGGTGTACGTGAACGCCTCCCCCGGCACGGGCGCGGACGTGCTCCGCGCCCGTCTGGAGAAGGCCCTCGATCCGTACCCACAGGTACAGGTCCGCGACCTGGCCGACTACAAGAAGCTCGTGCACGACCAGATCGCGGTGCTGCTGTACCTCGTGTACGCGCTGGTCGGGCTCGCGATCGTCATCGCCGTCCTGGGCGTCGTCAACACTCTTGCCCTGTCGGTCGTCGAGCGGACGCGGGAGATCGGTCTGCTCCGCGCCATCGGGCTCTCCCGGCGCCAGCTGCGGAGGATGATCCGCCTGGAGTCCGTGGTGATCGCCGTGTTCGGCGCGGTGCTCGGGCTCACCCTCGGTGTCGTGTGGGGGCTCGCGATCCACGAGGTGCTCGCGCTCCAGGGCATGGAGGCGCTCGCCATCCCGTGGGGCACGATCGTCGCGGTCGTGGTCGGCTCGGTCGTCGTGGGGCTCGCGGCGGCGCTCCTTCCGGCGCTGCGCGCCTCGCGCATGAACGTGCTGGCGGCCATCGCACACGAATGATGTACTCGCCGCACGGTCTCCCGGCCGTTCAGCTCCACCGAGTTCAACTCGCCCGAGACTGAGGAGAGTTCATGAGTCGCGCGTTCCGCTTCGGCGTCAACATGGTCACCCCCGCGTCCGGCGACGAGTGGCGCAAGCGCTGCCGCAGGGCCGAGGAGCTCGACTACGACGTGATCCTCGTCGCCGACCACCTGGGCATGCCCTCGCCGTTCCCCTCCCTGGTCGCCGCCGCCGAGGCGACCGAGCGCCCGCGTGTGGGCACGTTCGTCCTCAACGCCGGCTTCTGGAACCCGGTACTGCTCGCCCGCGAGGTGGCGACCACGGACACGCTCACCGGCGGCAGGCTCGAACTCGGCCTGGGCGCAGGCTACGTACAGGCGGAGCACGAGGCGGCCGGGCTGCCCTGGGGGGCGCCCGGTGAGCGAGTGGACCATCTGCGGCGCGTCGTGGAGGAGCTGGACCGGCTGCTCGGATCGGACGAGCATCAGCCTCGGCCGGTGCAGCACCCCCGCCCGCCGCTCCTGATCGGCGGCAACGGCGACCGGATGCTGAAGCTGACGGCCGAGCACGCACAGATCGCGGCGTTCACCGGGGCGCGCTCCGTCCCCGGCCACCCGGGCGGGAAGCTCCAGCACCTCACCCCTGAGGAGCTGGACGAGCGCGTCGCCGCGTACCAGCGCTTCGCGGCGGGGCGCGCGGAGCCCGCCGAGCTCAATCTGCTGATCCAGATGGTCACGGTTACCGACGACCGGCAGGCGGCGATCCGGCCGGTTCTCGAACACATCCCGCAGTTCACGCAGGACGAGGCGCTGGACCTGCCGCTGCTGCTCGTCGGCACGGTCCGTGAGATCGCGGACCAGGTGCGCGCGCAGCGCGACCGCTACGGGTTCACGTACCTCACGGTCCTGGAGCCGTACATGGAGGCGTTCGGTCCGGTCATCGAGGAGCTGCGGAAGGCCTGAGCCGGGGCCCTGTCCGCATCCTGAAAATGGCGCGCGGGCCCGGCCGCCCGGTGATGGGATCGGCCCCATGAGTGATCTTCGGATACGGGCCGCGACGCCCGACGACCTCGATGCCGCCCTCGCCTTCTGGAAGCTGGCCGCCGAGGGCACGAGCATCAGCGACGACCGCGCGGGCGTGGAGCGGCTCGTCGCCCGCGACCCCGAGTCGCTGCTGCTTGCCGAGCGCGACGGGGAGCTGGTGGGGACCGTCATCGCCGGCTTCGACGGATGGCGCTGCCATCTGTACCGGCTCGCGGTGCATCCGGACGCGCGGCGGCAGGGCGTGGGGTCGGCGCTGCTCGCGGCCGCGGAGGAGCGGTTCGTACGGCTCGGTGGGCGGCGGGGCGACGCGATGGTCCTGAACCGCAACGAGCGCGCGCAGCACGCGTGGCGTGCCGCGGGTTATGCGCCGGAGCCGCAGTGGACGCGCTGGGTCAAGCACCTCACGGACTGACCCTGCGCGGCCTCCGGGCGACGGCGTCCCGGCCGCACGGGCTTTGCTGATCCTTTACCATGGTTGCTCCACTTGTCCCGTCCTCCTCTTGAAAGGTGTGAGCGTCCGCCCATGGGCGAACCTCCCAGTACCCGGCGCCTGCGACATCGCGCGATACCCACCGCCCTGCCCGATCATGGGACGGAGGTGACCCGATGACCGAAGTGCTCCTGCTCGCCGTGGCGGTGCTGCTCTCGCTGGCCTGCGGTGCGTTCGTCGCTGCCGAGTTCTCCCTCACCACGGTCGAGCGTTCCGGCCTCGAACGCGCCGTCGAGCGCGGTGAGCGGGGCGCCGCCGGCGCCCTCAAGGCCGCACGGAACCTGACCTTCCAGCTCTCCGGCGCCCAGCTCGGCATCACCGTGACCAATCTGGTCGTCGGCATGCTCGCCCAGCCGTCCGTCGCCAAACTGATCGCGGGCCCCCTGGAGAGTCTCGGGCTCTCCCGCTCCGCCGCCTCCTCGGCCGCACTGGTCATCGGCACGGGCCTGTCGACCGTCTTCCTGATGGTCGTCGGCGAGCTCGTCCCCAAGAACTGGGCGATCTCGTCGCCGCTGGCCGTCGCCAAGCGCGTCGCGACGCCGCAGCGCCTGTTCAGCGCCGCGTTCCGCCCCTTCATCACGCACCTGAACAACACCGCGAACCGGGCGGTGCGCCGTTTCGGCATCGAGCCCGCCGAGGAGCTGGCCTCCGCGCGCGGACCGCAGGAACTGGTGGCCCTGGCCCGGCACTCCGCCAAGGAGGGCGCCCTCGAGGCGGACACCGCCGAGCTGTTCATGCGCACCCTGAACCTCGCGGACCTCACCGCGGAGAACGTGATGACACCGCGCGTCCAGGTCATGGCTCTCGACGCGCAGGCCACCTGCGAGGACGTGGCGAACGCGACCCGGGCCACGGGCCTGTCCCGGTTCCCCGTCTACCGCGGCAACCTCGACTCGGTCGTCGGCGTCGCGCACATCAAGGACGTCCTCGCCGTGCCCGCCGAACTCCGGGGTCGCCGTTACGTGTCCGATCTGATGCGCGAGCCGCTCCTCGTACCCGAGACCCTGACCGTCGACCGGCTCCTCGACCGGCTCTCCGGGAAACGCACGATGGCCGTCGTCATCGACGAGTACGGCGGCACCGCGGGCGTCGCGACCCTGGAGGACATCGTCGAGGAGGTCGTCGGCGAGGTGCGGGACGAGCACGATCCGCACGAGACGCCCGACCTCGCCCCGGCCGGCGTGGACGACGAGGGCCACGCCCTCTACTCCGCCGACGGCGCCGCCCGCACCGACCAGCTCCAGCGGGTCGGCCTGCGCGTCCCCCACGGCCCCTACGAGACGCTCGCCGGCCTGGTCGCCACCGAGCTCGGCCGGATTCCGGCCGTCGGCGACAGCGTCGAGGTGGCCGGATGGCGGCTCGACGTCGTGGACGCCGCAGGTCACCGCGCGGCCCGCGTCCTGATGCACGCGCCCCTCGCCGAGCAGTCCGACGACGCCCCGGAGGGGGACCGATGACCGCGATCCAGCTCCTGATCGGCCTGGCGACGCTGGTCGTCAACGCCTTCTTCGTGGGCGGCGAGTTCGCCATGATCTCCGTACGCCGCAGCCAGATCGAACCGCACGCGGACGAGGGCGACCGGCGGGCGAAGAGCGTCCTGTGGGGCCTTCAGCACGTGTCGGCCCTGCTGGCCGCGGCGCAGCTCGGCATCACGCTGTGCACCCTGGTGCTCGGCATCGTCGCCGAACCCGCCATCGCTCATCTTCTGGAGCCGGTGTTCGACGCGGTCGGCGTGCCGCACGGTCTGGTCCACCCGATCTCGTTCGTGATCGCGCTGACGGTGGCCACGTATCTGCACATGCTGCTCGGCGAGATGATCCCGAAGAACGTCGCGCTCGCCGAGCCGGTGCGCAGCGCGCTGCTGCTCGGGCCGCCCCTGGTGACCTTGGCGAGGGCGCTGCGTCCCGTGATCTTCACGGTCAACGCCTTCGCCAACGGGCTGCTCAAGCTGTTGCGTGTCGACGTCAAGGACGAGGTGTCCGCGACGTTCTCGGACGACGAGCTGGCCCGTCTCGTCAAGGACTCGGGCGACGCGGGACTCATCGACGACCGCGCCCAGGAGCGCCTGCGCGACGCACTCGAACTGGGCCGCCGCCCGGTCAGGGACGTCGTCCTGCCGCTGGAGCGGGTGGTCTACGCGCATGTGGGCGTCACGCCCGAGCAGCTGGAGCAGCTGTCGGCCCGGTCGGGGTTCTCGCGCTTCCCCGTGGTCGACGACAACCGCCGCATCGTCGGCTATCTGCATGTGAAGGACGCCCTGGACGCGTCGCCGCGCGATCTGCCGTTCCGGATTCCGGACATGCGGCCGATCGCGCGCGTCCGCGAGACGACGCCGCTCGACGACGTCCTCTCGGCGATGCGCAGCAGCCGTACGCATGTGGCGGCGGTCCTCGGCTCGGACGGGCGGCTCGCGGGTCTGGTGACGATGGAGGACGTCCTGCGGGAGCTGTTCGGCCAGCCCGTGTGATCTCGGCGCCGTGTGCCCGACGTCGGGCACACGGCGCCCCGTCGGCTGTCCCAGGGCCCGGGTTACCATCGCTTCCGCCATGCAGAAAAACGCCAAGCACACCAGTTACAGCAGCCTCGTCACGATCGGTGACTCGTTCACCGAGGGCATGTCCGACCTGCTGCCCGACGGCTCCTACCGCGGCTGGGCCGACGTACTGGCCGGCCGGATGGCGGCCCGCACCCCCGGGTTCCGCTACGCGAACCTCGCCGTGCGCGGCAAGCTCATCGGCCAGATCGTCGACGAGCAGGTGGACGTCGCTGCCGCGATGGGCGCCGATGTCATCACGCTGGTGGGCGGGCTCAACGACACCCTGCGCCCCAAGGTCGACATGGGCCGGGTGCGCGGACTCCTCGAAGAGGCCGTCGAGAAGCTGGCGCCCGCCTGCGAGCGGCTCGTCCTGATGCGCAGCCCCGGCCGCAACGGGCCCGTGATGGAGCGCTTCCGGCCGCGCATGGAGGAGCTGTTCGCCTGCATCGACGACCTCGCGGCGCGGCACGGCGCGGTGGTCGTGGACCTGTACGGGCCGCCCGTCCTGGGTGACCCCCGCATGTGGGACGTGGACCGGCTGCATCTGACGGCGGAGGGGCACCGCCGGGTCGCCGAGGCCGTCTGGCAGGCGCTCGGCCACGAGCCCGAGGGCGACTGGCAGGCCGTGCTCCCGCAGACCGCGCCGCCGGGGTGGGGCACCCGCCGCCTCGCCGACGTCCGCTTCGCCAAGCAGCACCTGGTCCCGTGGATCGGCCGTCGTCTGACGGGCCGCTCCTCCGGCGACGGCCGCCCGGCGAAGCGCCCCGAGCTGCTGCCGTACGAGACTCCGCGCGGCTGACCTGCCGGGACGGGGCGGCGCGCGCCGGGCGCCCCGCCCTCGTAGCTTCCGACGAATGGGGCCCTGGCGCTGGACCGCGCAGTCACCGACCGCGATCACCATCCGGGGCTCGGGCATCGCCGCAACCGTGCGGCGCAACGGCTCCGCCATGTTCCTGGTGACCGGGCCGGTCACCAGGGCGACATCCGCGTGCCGGGGCGAGGCCGCCAGCCGGGCACCGTACCGCTCGGCGTCGTACACGGGGTTGAAAGCCGCCGCGATCTCGATCTCGCACCCGTTGCAGGAGCCCGCATCCACACACCGCACCTGTACCGAGCCACCGAAGGCCCGGGCCCGTGCTCGGCGTCGCCCACGACGACGGGACAGTGTGCCTGCGCCGTGACGGGGACCACGAGAGAACCCGCGCTGAAGAACTCGGCTGTGCGGCCCAAGTGACGCGAACCGAGGACGATCAAGCGGGCCTGCCTGGACAGTCGGCCCATCGCCTGCACGGGAAACCCCTCGACCAGCTCAGCGGCCGGTTCGACTTCCGTATGACGCTCCCTGCTCCAAGCGGCGGCAGCGTTGAGGGCATCCGAGGCGGCCTGTCGCAGGGCCATGGCGTGGGGGATGTCGTCGACGTGGTGCGTGCTGTGCTGCGGGAGTACGGCCTAGACGAGGCGCACCCCGTACCGGCGCCGTCGGGCCTCGTCCACCGCCCAAGCAAAGGGGCAGGCGCCGGTCCCGGGCCGGGTCGATGCCGACGGCGATCTCATCGCGTCCGCCCTCGCCCATCACGGCTCACTCCTGTGCTCGTCTTTGTGGCGCGCAATGAGCTGCACGGGGCAGTGCGCATGGTGGAGCAGGCTGTGCGTTGCCCGCCCGAGGGTGGGTCCGAGGTAGCTGGGCGACCGCCGACCCCCCATGACCAGCAGGTCCGCCTGATGCGAGGCTTGCACGAGGGCAGCAGCGACGGACGTGCTCTTCTCGGCGTCCACCTGGACGGTGAGGTCCGGGAACTCCTCGCGGATCTGATCCGCCACCGCGTTCAGATGATGGATGTGCTCGCCTGCGATCTCCTTCAGGTCGTCGAGAAAGGCGACGACACTCGCGGCGGACTGCAGGATGCTCCACACGTACAACAGCCGCAGCGAGCCCTTGCGAAGCTCGGCCTCACGGGCGGCGTAGCGCGTGGTGTCGAGGTCGTGTTCATCGCGGACGGCAGCGAGCACCACCCCCGATTCGCCACCGTTGTTGATGCCTCTGACGACGATGACGGGCGTCTTCGCACCCGCCGCGACCTTCAACCCGACCGAGCCGAGCATGAGCGTGCTGAATCCGCCCCCGCCACGGCTGCCCACCACGATCGTGCCGTGCAGTCCCGCGGACCGGTGGAGACTCGGGACCGGAGCGCTGCGGCTGAACTCTGTACTGACCCGCAAGCCGGGAAAATGCTCCTTCACCGCGGCAGCCGTGGCATCCAGCAGCTCACGGCCCGCCCGGCGGACGCGCTCAAGACTCTCCACCGAGAAGAAGAGGGCCCGGGTGTCCGTGTCAGCCCCGTACACGATGTGAAGCGGGCGTTCGCGGCGCGCGGCCTCGGCCGCTGCCCACAGCGCTGCCTGGCGGGCCGGCTTGGAGCCGTCGACCCCGACTATGACGGAGCCGAGTTCCGGGTTGCTCGTGGCGCCATCCATGTTTCCTCCTCAGAGAACCGCCAAGCGGACCCCCACCCTCAAGGCTGGCACTGCGGACACTCTCAAGGCCGGCACTGCGGACCTCCGCGACAAGAGGGCCGCTCAGGGGCCTGCTGGGGGCCAAAGGTCCCGGGTTCTTGCCAGGCTGCACCCCCACGCCCGACGCAAGGTCCGACCGAGGACAGTTCCGGACAATCAGCTCTCTCGCAAGGGTCGACGGTCGTCGATCGCAAGTAGCTCGGTGCAGCGACGAGAGGCGCTCTGGTGAAGGACATCAAGCTGGGAGAACGATGACCGGCCAAGTCGTCCGCTATCGCCACCTCCACCTGTTCCAAGGATGGCGCGAAGCCGTCCGCACGGCATGACATGCGACAGCCGCAGCGGTGGCTCGCAGCTGTCGCAGGACGAAAGGGACCGCCTCTCCGGCTTCATCACCCGCTGTGACCGCCGTGGCTCTGTCCACTCGGGACCGGCCAGTCCCCGGTGGACCCCGAACGGCCTGTGGGTGTCGTCTCAGAGGCTGATTTGCTCTACAGACGTGCTGCCGGGAGCGGCACGACCACCGCGGCAGACATCATGACCAGTCCGGCCTTCACCGCCGCACCCGAGTGGAGCGTCGTCCGTGCGGCGCGTGTCATGGGCAGACACGCGGTCAAGCGTCTGCCCGTGGTGGACGCCGCCGGCCGGCTCATCGGCGTCCTGAGCCGCAGCGACCTTGTGCAGCTCTTCCTGCGCCGTGACGCGTCGATCCGGGAAGAGATCGTCGAAGACGTACTGACGCGCACGCTCCAGCTGAGCCCTTCGGCGCTGTCCGTGGAGGTCAACGATGGTGTGGTGACCCTCAGCGGCACGGTGGAACGGCGCATGCTCATCCCCGTCGTCGTGCGGCTGTGCCACAGCGTCGACGGAGTGGTGGACGTGATCAATCGGCTCGGCTACGAGCGGGACGACATGCCTGTCGGCTCGCCGACGGCCACCGAGCAGTAGGAGAAGACCGTGAGGCATCGAAAAGTGAGCGAGCTGATGCCCCGAGAGGTCATCACCGTCCCCCGGAACGCCGCCTTCAAGGACACCGTGCGGACACTCACCGAACACCAGGTGTCGGCAGTCCCGGTCGTCGACTCCGCGGGGCATCCCCTCGGCCTGATCTCGGAAGGGGACCTCCTCCAGAAGTCCGCAGGACAAGGCGACCAAGGGCGTGCGCGGCAAGAAGTCGGCGGGGCGCACCGACGCGGTGCGCCCCGCGTGGTGCGGCGGATTATCCGCCGGAGGTCATGGTGACTTCACCGCCGGAGAGGGAGTAGCTCGCGCTGGACTTGCAGTTGCCGTAGGTGTAGGCGCTGGTGTTGGTGCCGGTGCCCGGCTCGGGGTCGACGAACGGCTTGCGCCAGGTGGCCTGCCCGTACGGGATCGAGTTGCAGTCGGCGACCGAGGAGTAGTACTCGACGAAGCCGACGCCGCTCGGCTTGAGCTTGCCGGCGCCGGACGGGACGTTGAGGTTCCCGATGGTCGTCCACACGCCGGTGTTCGAGTCCCGCATGTAGCCGGTCCAGTTGTTGTTGCCGTTGTTGATGACCTCGACGTTGTAGTTGCGGCCCTTGACGATCGGGTACGAGACGCTGCAGCTCGTGCCGGCGCCCCCGTCCGCGCCCGTCGAGCAGTTGGCGTTCGAGGTGGAGGTGCCCGAGCCGAAGACGCTGAAGATCGCGCGCCCGCCGCCGCCCGATCGCGGCTGCCAGCCGATGTACCCGACCTGCCCGGAGCCGAAGTAGTACTGCTGCGCCCAGAAGTAGCCGCTTGCGTCCGGCGCGCTCGTGACGTTGAGCACGAACGCCACCTTGTCCAGCCCGTCAGACGGCGCGCCGGAGATGGACCAGCTGTTGGAGACCATCCCGCCGGGCGTCACCGCGGCCGCGGCCGGGCCCGTGGTGTACAGCAGCGAGGCGAGAGCGCTCACCAGAACGCCGAGGCCGAGGCCTGTCCGGCGGTGGGGGGTTGTCTTGCGATCGGTCATCTGTCCTCCTACTTCCGTGACTTGCAACCGGATTCATTTGTTGCGCGGGGAAACACCGCCCGCCCAGTGCCGACATGCTCGTTGCCGGCTTTGAACGGGTGGCGACTATGGGGAAGTTGAGGACTTACTGCCAGATGCGGACGTAGTCGACGTACATGTTGGAGGTCCACTCGTAGGTCTCGTCGTGGATGGAGCCGTCGGCCCAGTTGTCGAGGACCTCGTGGGAGAGGATGGGGAACTCCATGACCTGGCTGATCAGTTTGGGGTCGGTCTCGGTGCGCACTACAGCCCCGTCATAGGTGAACTCCAGTTTTGCGGGCGTCCAGTTGAGACCGAAGGTGTGGTACCAGACGCTGTGCAGGCCGGGGGCGGCGGGCGTGGTCCCCAGGGACTGGTGGTCCGCGCCGTAGCCGTCCCAGTGGATGGCCGTGGAGAACTTGTCGGCCTGGTAGGCGGTCTCCACCAGGTCCATCTCGGATCCGTCGCGCGCCGTGCCGTCGACGACACCGCCCGGGGTGGGCCCCCCGTCGGCCTGGAGCCAGACCGCGGCCAGGTGGCCGTTGGTCACGTACGGTGTGTGTACACCCGCCTCGAGCGTGCCGTAGGTGTACTTGAACTTGCCCTGGCTATCGATGCGGCCACCGGAGTACACGCCGGTGCCGATGTTGTGGACCTCGATGGCCAGCGCGCCGTTGTTGTCCGTGCGGACGTTGCCGGGCTTGTACCACCAGGTGTCGCCGGGGGCCGCTCCTGAACGCTCCTGGTCGCGGGCGGTCCACTTGCTGCTGTCGACCGTGCTGCCGTTGAACTCGTCGCTGAAGACGAGCGTCTGAGCCGCCCGGGTGCCGTCGGCCGTGAGAGGTTGCACCCCCGCCGGTGTCGTGGGGTCGACGAACGAGGAGGCCGGCTCCGCCGGGACAGGCGCCGGGGCTGCCTGGGCCTGTCCGGCGGCGAGCAGCGCGCACGCGCTGAGTATCGCGCCCGCCATTCCGTATGCAGTGTTTCGGAATCGCATGGGATCACCTCTCGGGTACTGGTGCCGTGGGTTCCGTGCGCCTGCGGTACGCGCTGCGCCTGGGGTCAGCCGATCGCGGCGGCCAGGATGGCGTCGCCACGGCGGGCAAAGGGGGCCTTGCGGCCGTTGACCGTGACCGTACGGGCCCAGGGGGCGTGGATCCGGATCGCCGCGTGGTGGTCGGTGGTGGCGGTGAGCTGGGAGCCGGTGATGGCGACCGTGGCGGCCCTGGGGTCGAGGAAGACCGCCACGTCGGTCATCGGGGTGGACGAGGACACCAACACCACATTCCTGAAGGTGAGTTGCCTTCCTCCGTGGAGCAGCCAGGTCTGCCAGTGGCGGTCCTGGCCGAGGTAGGTGACCGTGCCGTCGAAGCCGTACCGCCCGAACTGCAGGGCACCGCGCGGCGCAGCGTGCGCGATGCAGTACGTCGCCGAGCGGTGCGCGTCGAAGGTGATGGCCAGCGCGGCGGCGTCGGAGGCTCCCGCGACGGGCAGGTGCTCGACGGTGGCCTGTGGCCGGGTGCCTTCGGGTGCGGGCAGCAGCAGCGTGTCGAAGACCGTTGGTCCGGAGCCCTGCCGGGTGTACGTGACGTACTTGGTGTCCGTGATGTTGTAGAAGGCCGGCGAGTAGTACCCGTCGCGGACCTGTGCGGTGAGCTTCTCGGGCCGTGCCGGGGCGATCAGGAGGTTGGCGCCCTGGGGGAAGGTCGTCCCGGTGTTCTTGGTGGTGGCGTCGATGGCCGGGTGCGCGTCGGGCAGTAGGTGCCAGTTCTGTCGGTAGGTGTGCGAGGCGGTGTCGGCGGGGTCGAGCCGGTCCGAGACGATCCACATCCCGGGGTGCATGAACAGTACCGACCGGGTGTGCCGCACTCCGGGCGTGGCGTCGCTCCAGGCGCGTGCCACGTCGAAGACCGCGTTGGTGGCGAAGAGGTCGAACTTGGCCGCGGAGTCCGAGGTCTGTGCTTTGCCGTCGATCTCGACGGTGGTGTGGGACTCGGTGGTCATGCGGAGCCAGTTGCTGCGGGGGTCGTTGCTGTAGGTGAACGCACCCATGTTGGGCAGCAGTTGGCGGCCGTGCGCGTAGACGGTGACCGCCAGCTCGTCCGGGTGGGAGTGCGGGCCCCGGTCGGCGTTGATGCGCAGGTAGGACGCGTCGGGGCGCCAACCGCTGCGTAGCACGGCCACGCGGGTGTCGGGGTAGAGCACGGAGTCATGGCCTGGCTCGGTGCCTTTCTTCCCGTCGGTGGCGACGTAGCGCAGTTCTTCGTCGTCGAGGGCGTCGGCGAGGGTCGTGAGGAGGGGTCGGCGGTCGGCGCTGCCGCTGTCGCCGTAGCCGGGGCCCCAGCCGCCGGGGAAGTTCTCGTCGGCGAGGAAATGGGCGAGCCGGCCGAGGTCCTTGGTGCCGCCCAGTTGGTGGCCGTTGGCCGCGAAGTAGTTGACCAGGCCGACGAAGGTGCCGGCCACGCCCGTGGCGTAGCCGTCGCTGGCCTCCGCGTATCCGCCGTCCGGGTACAGGGCTTGGCTCAGCTGGTTGGTCAGGAAGTCGCCGGCGTTGGTGAGCCAGCCGGGGCTCGCGGCGAACTCGGGGAAGTGGATGGCGATTTCGGCCAGTGCCTGTTTCTGCGCCTGCATCCAGTTGGGGGTCGGGCTGGTGGCGATGGCCAGGTACTGGCCGGACTTCTCCAGGGTGCGCAGGATGGCCGTGGACGCCGCCGCGGTCAGGGACGAGCTGGTGCGCAGGATCTCGTACGCGTAGACCAGGTTGAGGATGCGGTTGGCGGTGTCGGCCCGTGCTCCAAAAGGGCGCAATCACGCCTGGATACGGCGCTTTGCGGCTGGCAAGTCCCTGCCATGGCGAGGACTTGTCGTCGTCTTGGCTTCACGTCAGCATCAAGGGGCCGATAGACCCAGGGCATGCTCTCTCCCTCCCAGTCTTCCGCCTTCCGGCGCAGACGCTGGCAGCTGATCTCGGCTGCCACCGTGGCGCCGTTGCTGGCGTCGGGGCTCGCAGTTCTGCAAGAGCCCGCACAAGCCGCTCCGAGCAAGCCCACTGTTCCCGCCAAACCCTCGGCGACCCACAAGGTCACCCTGGTCACCGGCGACGTCGTCACGGTCACCACGATGGCCGACGGCAAGCAGATCGCTGATGTCGACCGACCGGACAGCGCCGTCGGTGGCGTGAAAGTACAGACGGTCAACGGTGATCTGTTCGTCATCCCGGACGAGGCGGTGCCGCTGCTGGGCACGGGCAAGCTGGACCGGCGGCTGTTCAACGTCACCGATCTGATCGAGATGGGTTACGACGACGCGAAGACGTCCGCGGTGCCGCTGATCGCGACATACGGCAAGTCCAAGTCCCTTGCAGCCGTTGAGCCGACGGCCCCCCGGGGCAGCAAGCTGACCCGCACGCTCAAGGGAATCCGCGGCGCAGTGCTCACCGCCCAGAAGGTGCGGGCCCGCACCTTCTGGAACACCGTCGCGCCACAGGGCAGCGCGGTGATGGGCGCGGGGGTGCAGAAGCTGTGGCTCGACGGTCGCGTGAAGGTCAACCTGAAGGAGAGCGTGCCGCTGATCGGAGCTCCCGAAGCCTGGGCTGCCGGCTACACCGGCAAGGGCGTCAAGGTCGCGGTGCTCGACACAGGCATCGACGTCAACCACCCCGACTTCGCCGGCCAGATCGACGGCACGGCCAGCTTCGTGCCGGGTGAGGCCATCACCGACCTCAACGGGCACGGCACGCATGTGGCCAGCACCATCGTCGGTTCCGGCGCCGCCTCCGGAGGCGACTACAAGGGCGTCGCTCCCGGGGCGGACCTGTACGTCGGCAAGGTGCTCAGCGGCGCGGAGGGCTACGGCCAGGACTCCTGGGTCATGGCCGGCATGCAGTGGGCCGCCGAGTCCGGTGCGGACGTCGTCAACATGAGCCTCGGCGACTCCTACCCGACCGACGGCAGCGACCCGATGTCGCAGACGGTCGACGCGCTATCGGCGAAGTACGGCACGTTGTTCGTCATCGCTGCCGGCAACGCGGGCCCGGAGAGCATCTCCGCCCCGGGCGCGGCCGCCTCGGCGCTGACCGTGGCCGCCACGGACAAGCAGGACCAGCTCGCATCCTTCTCCAGCACCGGCCCGCTGGCCTCCTCCGGCGCCATGAAGCCGGACATCGCGGCGCCCGGCGTGGACATCACCGCGGCCCGCTCGCAGGAGATGACCGACGGTGGCGAGGGCCTGTACCGCACGCTCAGCGGCACCTCGATGGCCACCCCGCATGTGGTCGGCGCGGCGGCGATCCTGGCCCAGCAGCACCCGGACTGGACCGGCGCGCAGCTCAAGCAACACCTGATGAGCACAGCAAAGGGCCTGGACGACGGGTACTCGCCGTACGAAGTCGGCACCGGGCGCGTCGACGTTGCCGCCGCCGTGCGCACCACGGTCCGCGCTACCGGATCCCTGTTCTTCGGGAACTACACGTGGCCGCACGAACCGAACGACAGGGCCGTCACCAAGGACCTGACCTTCACCAACACCGGATCCTCCGACGTCACGTTGAACCTGGACCTGACCAACGAGGACGGCCCGTTCACCCTGGGCGCGACCAAGGTGACCGTCCCGGCGGGCGGTACCGCCGCCGTTCCCGTGACCGGTGACCCTCAATCCGCCTCAGCGGGCCGGCACGTCGGCTACGTGATAGCGACCGACACGGCCACCGGGAAGCCGGTGACCCGCACGTCCGTGGCGCTGCTCAAGGAGGAGGAGCGCTACGACCTGAACATCAAGCTGGTCGGCCGGGACGGCAAGCCCGCCGCCGGCTGGGTCACGGTCAACCTGGCCGGCGACTTCTGGCCGTGGAACGTCTACGTCGACGGCTCGACCACCATGCGCATGGCACCCGGCCTGTACACCGTCGCGGGGTACCTCGACGTGGCCGGTGAGAAGGCGGACCGCTCGGGTCTGGCCGTGCTGGTCGACCCCGAGACCGTACTCAAGGACGGCTCCGCGGACGTGGTGCTGGACGCGCGCAAGGCACGCCTGCTGCAGACCGAGGCGCCGCAGCGCACCCAGGACCGCCAGCGCAAGGTCGACTTCAACGTCCACTACAAGGGCCTCGACCCCTTCACGGACTACCGCAGCGCGTACGTGCTGCCGCCGACGTACGACGACGTCTACGTAGCGCCGACGGAGCCGATGAAGCACGGCGAGTTCGTGCTGACCACCCGCTGGCGCAAGGGCGAGCCGCAACTCGCTCTGAGCGCGCGGGGCGGCCGCCTCCGCTTCGACGCGCTGGTGCAGCCGGGCAGCGCACTGGGCACGGCCGCAGACAGGCGGGACGTGGTCTACGCGGGCAACGGCGCGGCGGCCGCGTACGAGAAGGTCAAGGCCAAGGGCAAGGTTGTTGTCGTCGAGCGCAGCGACGAGGTCGCGCCGCAGGAGCGTGCCGAGTCCGCGGTCGCGGCCGGTGCGAAGGCACTGATCGTGGTCAACGACAGTGCCGGCGCTCTGATGGAGTACGTCGGTGAGGCGACCATCCCGGTCGCTACCGTGCACCGTGACGGCGGCAAGACGCTGATCGCGCTGGCCAAGTCCGGCAGCCTGAAGTTGACGGTGAAGCAGACCCAATACACGCCGTTCGTCTACGACCTCACTCGCGACTACCCCGGTCAGGTGCCGAACCGGGCACTGGTCTACAAGCCGACCAAGAGCGATCTGGCCCGGATCGATGCCCGTTATTACTCGGCGACGGGCGGCAAGTTGGCAGAGGGCTACCGTTCCGACTTCACCCTCAGCCCGTCGTTCAACCTTCCCGAGAGCGAGTGGCACCCGGGCACCCGCACCGAGTGGGTGACTCCGGGGCAGGTCTGGAGAGAGTTCCACACACAGGGCGTCGACGGACCCCTGCCGTGGTCGATGGTGTCGGGAGACAACACGTACACCAAGGGCAGCACCACGCGTCTGAACTGGTTCGCTCCGGCGACCCGGCCCGGGCAGAGCGAGTCCTTCGGTGTGTACAACTCCCGTTGGCAGAACTACATGACTTGGAACGTCCAGGCGTGGGCTTCCGCCAGCGACAACATGCGGCTGGGCGGCTATCTGCCGTGGGGTGAGACGCCGTCCCACCTGCAGGTTTTCCAGGGCGGCACGCGGATCTACGACAACCCCGTTAGCGGGGACATGCAGTGGGAGGAGGTGCCGGCGGGCAATCTGCCCTACCGCGCCGTCCTCGACGCGGAGCGTCCCGGCGACGTCTTCCGGCTGTCGACACGCACCCACACGGAGTGGACGTTCATGTCCGACACCGTCGACTCGGACTCCTTCGAACCCTTCTCGGTACTGAACCTGAACTACAAGCTGGGGACGGACCTGCACGGCGACATCAAGGCCAACGCGGCTCAAGAGATCGCGCTCAAGCCGGTGTCGATGGACGGCGGCACCGTGCCCGGCAAGATCAACACGGTGAAGCTCGATGTCTCATACGACGACGGCGCCACCTGGCAGAAGGTCACCCTGGCCAAGGGCGCAGGCGGCTACTGGACGGGTTCATTCAGGACGGCCAAGAAGCCCGGCGGCTTCCTCTCGGTCCGCGCGAGCGCCGAGACGAGCAGCGGCTTCGGCGTCAAGAACGAGATCGTCCGGGCATACGGCCTTCGATGAACCGCACTGCAGCGCCCCGGGGAGGCGACTCCCCGGGGCACAACCCGTCACACCTACTCCCACCAGGCACTATTCAAGGTCTGCCGCCATGGCGCATACTCTCTCCGCTGCGACAAGCGGAAGAGAGTCGGTCGCCGATGCTGGATGTTCTGGGCCTCGAACCAGATGATGAGCGCGTCTACCGGGCACTCCTTGGACGGCCGGACTCCACCGCGACAGTGCTGTCGGATCTCCTCGCCCTGGCACAGGCTCAGGTCGACAGGTGCTTGTCCCGTCTGGTCGCATGGGGACTGGTGATCAGGTCGGCAGACGAGCAGTTCACCGCCGCGCCGCCCGCTATGGCGCTCGGCGCCCTCATCAGCCAACACCGAGACGGGCTACGTGCGGCCGAACACGCGCTGGTGACCTTCGCCGAGCAACACCGGGCAGCCACGACAGCAAGCGGCATCGTCGATCTGATCGAGGTCGTCACAGGCGTCGACGCCATCCGCCATCGCTACCTCCAGGTACAGCAGGCGGCTCGCACGCAGGTCCGCGCCTTCATCACCGCACCGTTCATCGCCCTGCCGCCCGAGGAGAACACCGCCGAACCCATGGCCCTCGATCGCGGCGTGCAGTTCCGGGCAGTGCTGGACCGGGCCGTGCTGGCAGAGCCGGGCATCATCCATGACGCGATCGATTCCCTGCGCAACGGTGTGCAGCTGCGTGTCGCCGACCAACTGCCCATGAAACTCATGCTGGCCGACGCCGAACTCGGCCTCGTCCCGCTCGCGACCACGCAGACCGGAGAACCGGGAGCCGTGTTGCTGCACCGCAGCGGCCTGCTGGACGCGATGGACACACTGTTCGAAACCGTTTGGCGCACCGCAAACCCCTTGGCACTGTCCTCCGACGAAGAAGCCGAAGCCGGCGTCGAACTGGAGACGGAAGGGCCAACAGCCATCGACCAAAGGATCCTCGCGCTCCTACTGGCCGGCGTAACCGACGCAACAGCCGCGACACAGCTGGGCCTGTCACCGCGCACGCTCCACCGACGCCTACGCCGCCTCATGGACCTAGCCGGAGTTCGCACCCGGATGCAGCTCGGTGGACACGCCGTCCGACACGGCTGGGCAGAGCCACCGCTGCCGAGGCAGACCTGACGGCCTCGGCGAGGCGACTGAAAGCAGAGCAGCACGAACAATCCACGCTCCCCTCCCTCCCACCAGCCCGGGGGTTCTCCGACCGCAGAACCGACATCAACTGTCGATGCCGCGCTACCGATTTTACGGTCGACGTCTGAAGAGGGCCTGGCGCAGGACGGGCCCTGCTGCCTGATGCCCATGCGGCCGGAGTGGGGCGGCTCCATGCCAATATCTCCGGCGTAGGTTCTTGTGCTTGTACTCCTTCTGTCGGCGGCCGCGCAGGCGGGCGATGATGTTGTCGCCGAGGACGGTGGCCTGGCGGCAGGCGTGCTGGGCGTTGCGCTGGCACCAGGCGCCCTCGCCGACGGCCAGGTCGGGGACCTGGGCATTGTCACCGGCGGACCATACGTTGTCGAAGCCGTTGACCTGGAGGGTGGCGGGGTACATGGTCGAGGACCGCCGTCCTATCTCTGCTGGGCTGGCCGAACGCCGCCGCCGGCAACCTGGGTCCCTCGTCGCCGCGTTCGCGGGAGGTGGGAGCTGGTTGTGACAGGCGCTGGCCTCGGCTCGTTGCCACCCTGAGTGCCGCCCTCAAGGCTCGAGCGAGGTCCACTGCCAGGAGTCTCAGGTCGTTCGGCGCCACCTCTTCTTCGGCAAGTAACCCCGCGGCCTGTTCAAGGAGTTCCGCCGCCATGCCCAGCTGGATGGCTTCCGTGTTGTCGGCCAGGCGAGACAGATAGCTATCGGCGTCGTCGGAACTCAACTAGCAGGGCTTGCCCTCGCGGCCCGACCACGGAAGCAGCCGCAGCTCGATGGGAGACGTCATCCTTCCCTCCTCTTCTCTACGGTCATGGGGCGGGTGATGAAGTACGCGTCCGCGCGATGACCGGGAAACACCAGAAGGGCCGCCTCGACCACACGTCCCGTGCCGTCGACAGCTACGCGGGTGATGGCTAGGACAGCCAGGTTGGGGCTGATCCGAAGGATCTCCGCTTCCTCGGGTGTGGGCAGTCGGGCAGTGACCCGCTCCCGGATCTCTGCCCGTGACGGGTGGAGGTCCATCAGCCTCGCTTCGAAGTCCGCGGACGAAGGCGACTCGCAGAGCGGGCCCGTTTGCGGTAGATCGCATGGCACGTAGACGCGAGCAAGGCTGTGATAGCGATGGATGAACGATCACCCAGGAGGAGTTCGAGCGCTCCAGACCTGAGCTGCTGGCCTGAGTATCTCTAGGTGTTGTGCCAGCCGGGTTCGAGGCGGTCGAGAAGGGTGTGGAAGGCTGCGTCGGCTCGGTCCCAGTCGCCGTCGGCCAGGGGTGCAATGAGCAGGCCGAAGAACGCGTCGACCAGGAGGGCGGCCTCCGTTCGGGCTCGGGCCTCGGTCATGCCCAGGCCGCGGAAGACGGAGATGAGCAGGCCCGTCCACTCGGTGAGCACGTCGCGCATGACGGGCCCGTACCGGTCGGGATGGAGCAGGCTGGCGGTCATGACCTCGAGGTAGAGGGGGAGCCAGGCGCGCAGGTTCGGGGTGCTGAGTTGCTGCCAGGTTTGCTCCGCGAAGCGGCGGAGCCACGCAGGGTCATTGGGGGAGGCGGTGGGGTCGAGCAGATTCCGGGCGCGCAGGAGCGGTCGCCTCTCGTCGAGGGCGAGTGCCTCGGCGACCATGCGTTCCTTGGTTCCGAAGTAGTACAAGAGCATGCGGTCGCTGGTGCCCAGGGCCCGGGCCAGCGGGCGAAGGGAAAGGTCGGCCAGGCCGTTGCGGATCACGTACTCACGGACCCGGTTCAGCAGGTCGCGTCGTTTGGCCGGGTCGGGCGGGCGTGGCATGAAGGCTCCCAGCTGCAGCTGCGCGAGACGGACCAATCCCACATGTCCGATTCATTTACTTTCGTTCAGGTATTTACTGTAGCACCCGCTACGTGTATATTTTTAAGCGTAGCAAGTGCTACGTGACGCAGGACCTGGCGCATGCCCGGCCCTGTCATCGACGGCCCTCCGCCTCCCTGGCGGCCATGGTCGCCAGGGCTTCAGAAGGGACTGATTCGTGTGGCCTCCCGGGCCATCGACCTCTCCACGACCTCTCACCGGGGATGCTTTGCCCGGTTTTACCGCCGCCGACCTGAGGAGTCGGGGCGGAGGGGCGCCGCGGACCCGGTACAGGGGAAGGGTCCGTCTCCGGAGGGCGCAGCCACATCGTGGGTCGCCCGGAACCGGGCTCTCTGGTCGCGCACCCTGGAGCCCCTGCGGCCGCTTGACAGGCCCCGCGCCCGCGCAACCGCCTGGGACGCCTCATGGCCCATACCGCGGGAACTGACCTCGGTCCGCCAGGCCCGGCGCCTGGTGACCGCCCAACTGGGCGACTGGAATCTGGAGGGCCTCGCAGACACCGCCGAGCTCTTGGTCAGCGAACTGGTCACCAACGCCCTGCGTCACACGCGCGGCCCTCTGCGGCTCAACTTGCAGGTGCGCGGCTCCCGGCTCCGGTGCGAGGTCGAGGACACTGCCCCCGCCGGCCCCGTCCGCCGCGTCGTCGACGCCGACGCAGAAGGAGGACGCGGTACCGAACTGCTCGACCTGCTCACCGAAGCCTGGGGCAGCACCCGCACGGCCACCGGCAAGACCACGTGGTGCGAAATGCTGACGCAGACGCCTTCGCCAAAGGGATCGCCTGCCTCCGACTGAGCTGGTCCCGGTAGGTCCGGACGGTCTCGGCGACGCCTGAATTCAGGCGTCGCCGAGAATCAACAGACTGATCGGCATGGACGTCCCTAAGACGGTGTCCTATGTGGTGAGTCGGGTGAGGCGTTTGTAGCAGCAGAGGGCGGCGGCGAGACCGAGGAATGCCAGGTAGTTGCGGGGTTGGCGTTCGTATCGGTGGTTGAGCCGGCGATACCCCGGTCAAATCTCTCATGAGTCAGACCCCGGGCCCGGGACAGCACTCACCAACTCTCGCGCCCGACACGCCACATGGACACCGTGTGTCCACACCCGACCGCCGTCCGTGACCATTCGACAGCTGGCGCCCACTGACGACGGCGAGTGCGCGAAACGGAGAGACAGTGACGACGCATGTGCTGCGCCGGGCCTGCTCGTCGACAGAGCCACCGCCATCGACCAGCCCCGATGAGGCAGCCAACTCCGTTGACCTCGACGGTCACGACCAACCGGCCTGAAGACCACGGATGAATGCTCAGAAGCTAGTTCAGAGAATTCCACGTGTTGCGGGAGACGTTCGTAGTCGCGGGCGTTTCGGCGGGCGTTCATGATCCAGCCCATGGTGCGCTCAAGGCGCCGGCGTCGGGGAAGGACGAGGAAGCCCTTCGTGCCCTTGGGGTCGGGAGACAGTGCGGAGGGTGACGGTCTGCCGTCCCCCGGCCAGGAACGCGGGCGTCGTGCGCACCTCGGCCGGCTGAGCACGGCGGCGTCGCAGCTCCCGTGACATCCCGGTGGCAGGGTTCTAACTTGGAGGGATGCAGGGTGATCCGATCACGCTGTGCCTCGCCGGCGACGTGATGCTTGGGCGGGGCGTCGACCAGATACTTCCGCACCCCGGTGATCCGGCACTGGCGGAGACGTACGTCCGGGACGCCCGCTCCTACGTCGAGCTGGCGGAGGTCGCGAACGGCCCGCTTCCCCGCCCGGTCGATTTCTCCTGGCCCTGGGGTGACACGCTGCGGCTCCTCGACGGGACCGCTTCCGACGCCGTGGTGCTCAATCTGGAGACCAGCGTCACGCGGAGCGACGACTTCGCACCCGGCAAGGCCGTCCACTACCGCATGCATCCCGCCAACCTGCCCTGCCTCATCGCCGCCCGCCCCGACGTCTGCGTCCTGGCGAACAACCACATCCTCGACTTCGGCCGCCGCGGGCTCGCGGAGACCCTCGACGCGCTGGCGGGCGCCGGTATCGCCTCAGCGGGTGCGGGACACGACGCGGACGCGGCCCGGCGGCCGGCGATCGTCCCCGTCAAGGGCGGCCGACGGATCCTGGTCCACTCCTTCGGCATGCCGTCCAGCGGAATCCCGCAGAGCTGGGCCGCCGCGGTGGACCGAAGTGGGATCGACTACGTGGCCGAGGCGTCGGACGCCGCAGCGGCTGCGGTGGTCACCCGGATCCGGCAGGTGAAACGACCGGGTGACATCGTCATCACCTCGATCCATTGGGGTTCCAACTGGGGCTACTCCGTTCCCCGCGACCAGGTCCGCTTCGCACACGC
This sequence comes from Streptomyces sp. NBC_00009, assembly GCF_045040855.1. Classification (NCBI taxonomy): domain Bacteria; kingdom Bacillati; phylum Actinomycetota; class Actinomycetes; order Kitasatosporales; family Streptomycetaceae; genus Streptomyces; species Streptomyces sp. NBC_00009. The sequence continues at coordinate 6,992,702 of NZ_CP108312.1, read as the reverse complement.
ACTCGTCGACGGAGGCGCGGACGTCGTCCACGGGCATTCCTCGCACCATCCCCTGCCGCTTGAGCTGTATCGGGGAAAGCTCATCGTCTACGGCTGCGGCGACCTGGTCAACGACTACGAGGGCATCTCCGGCTACGAGAACTACCGCGACGACCTGCGGCTGCTCTACTCCCCCTCGCTGGAGCCGTGCACCGGCAGACTCCGCGAACTGCGCATCACGCCCTTCCAGACCCGGCGGATGCGCCTTCGGAGGGCGTCGGCGAAGGACTGCCAGTGGCTTCAGGACCGCCTGGGCCGGATCAGCCGCGGCTTCGGCTCGCGCATCGCGTACGACCCGGACGGCATCCTCACCCTCGGCGTCGACGGGTCGCCCGTCCAGAACGGCGCCCAACCGGCATAAGCCCGTGAGGGACGACGGCGTCCGGCTCACCGTCCGGCCCAGCGTGGCCGCGGCCCGGGCGAACCTCGTAGCGTCGACGACGGCCGCACCGCCCAGGTCGTTGTTGAAGTACACGTACACGTCGTCCCGGTCCGGCCAGGCGTCGGCGATGCGTCCGGCCCAGGACTCCAACGCCTGCCGGCCATAGCGGGGCGGCGGCTGGGCGCTGCCGCCGTGGAAGCGCACGTACCCCCAGGACGCGGTACGCCACAGCGGCGTCACCGGCCGTGATCCCCGGTCCGCCCAGCACAGCGCGCTGCCGTGCCGCTCAAGTACCGCCCGAAGCTCCCGCCCCGCGTCCCACCACGAGGTGTGCCGCAGTTCAACGGCTACCCGAACCGTGCTTGGAAAGCAGCCCAGGCACGCATCCAGCGCCCCGACGTCCTCCCGGAGGTGGGGCGGCAATTGCAGCAGTACGGGCCCCAGGCGGTCACCAAGGCCCTCGGCACGGTCCAGCAGACGGTGCACCGGCTCCTCGGGGTCGCGCAGCCGCTTCATATGGGTCAGATAGCGGCTGGCCTTGACCGCCATGACGAACCCCTCAGGCGTCCGCTCCCGCCAAGACCCGAAGATCTCCTTCGTCGGAAGCCGGTAGAAGGCGTTGTTGTTCTCGACGGTCGCGAATCGCCGGGCGTACTCCTCCAGCCACAACCGCTGTGGCAGGCCGGGCGGGTAGAGAGCGCCGCGCCAGTCCTCGTACTGCCACCCCGAGGTTCCGACGAGCATGGCCATGCCCGACCCCTACCCGCGAGAAATGGGTATATCCATAACAGAACGTGATGAACTCGCCGAATGAGCCCGCACGGAGGGATTCTGGAAACTGCTGGAATCAGAGAGACCGGAGCCTGAGGAGGCACGTCATGACACACGCCGAAGAGTGGAAGGTCGGCGTCTACCTGACCGAGGAGGACGGCATTACCAAAGCCCGGGCAGTGCTCGCCAACGGGAAGACGCAGATGGTCGGACGCGGCAAGGCGCGCTGCAATCCCCAGGACGTGGAAATCCCCGCGATAGGGGACGAGCTCGCGGCGAGCCGGGCGATGCGCGACCTGGCCGGTCAGCTGATGCACGCCGCCGACCGGGACCTGGCGGCGGTGGGCGCCGTACCCGATCTGCCGCGCACCGCCTACGGCTGGCCGGATGACGCGGGCCCGGCCAGGTAGGCTGCCTCGCCGCCACGGCTGAGCGTCGTACCGTTCCGGCGTGCACGATCCCGCGGCACCGACAACGAGGACGCGGGCTTCGCGGCCCTGCACGACGTGGCCCTGCTCAGCGCCATGTACGGGATGTTCGCCGGGGCCGCGCACGCCTTCGCCCTGATCCGCAAGGAGGACATCGACCCCGCGTCGCTCGCCCCGCTGCTGGCCGACTGGCTCGTCGCGATGGCCCCGGCAGTTCACCAGACCGCCGACCATCTGCGGAGCGGCGACTACACCAAGGGCGTCGTCTCCAGCCTCGCCATGCAGGTGGCTGGCACGCCGGCCTTCCTGAGCACCGCCGAGGTGCCGGGTGTCAGCCCGCAACTGCTCAGCCCCTGCTTCGAGCTAATGCGCCGCCGCCTGGCCGAGGACAGCGGCGAGGAGGATCTGACGGGCGTCATCGACCTGCTGGTGCACTGACCAGCCACTTGCTGCCACAGAAGCGACCGTGCCGGTCACAGTCCTCAACGAGACGCTGTGGACCAGCACTTTCACAACACGCTCTAGCCCTCACGTTCACAGCGGGCCCGCGTGCCGGGCCGAACACCGCTGCTGTGACCTGCACTTGGGAACCGGCCTCGTCGTACGCGGCATGCACCGAGCAAGCTGTGTGGCAGTCGCCGCGCAGTTCACCAAGGACGCCCCTCTCGACGCGCAGCAGGCGCTGGGCGGGTGGGTCGTCGATTGGCTTGAGCAGGCGATCGGGTCGTCGGCGCGATGTTCAACGATCACGAATCCGGCGCCGGTGGCAGGCATGAGGACGCCGCGGGGAAGGGCCTCCGCGGCCCGATCGGGGAGGCCGAGGCGTTGCAGGCCGGCGCAGGAGACGACCAGGGCATCGAGTCCTTCGTCGCCCTGGTCCAGCGGTTTGATCCTGGTGTCGAGGTTGCCGCGCAGCGCGCGGACGGTGAGCTGGGGGAAGCGGATGCGGAGCTGGGCAGCTCGGCGTGGGGCGATGGCGCCGACCACTGATCCCGGCCGCAGCTCTCGAAGGGGCGTCGGGTCGGCTCCGGCCGGCAGTACGACGGCGTCGCGGGAGTCCTGCCAGAACAGCACAACACAGAATGGCACGCTCAGCGCCGCACACATCTGAGCCACCTGGAGCGGAACGGCCAGCATTAATGCCACACCCTCCGAGATGAGCACAGCACCTGCTCCTGAGCTGACGCACGACGAGCCCCCCGCCGGATTCCCGGCGGGGGGCTCGTCGTGCGCCCACCCTCGCCCGCCCGTCTCACACCCGTCTCACCAACGTGACGTGACGAGAACGGCCAAGAAGCCTCTGAGCTGTACGTTCCTACATCACGTGGACGGTTAGGAGCCTGTATGGACGCCCGGTAAGCTCCGTACACGTGACTGCTGCGCCTGCAAAGCCCCGTATCCCGAATGTTCTCGCCGGACGCTACGCCTCCGCCGAGCTCGCCACTCTCTGGTCCCCCGAGCAGAAGGTGAAGCTGGAGCGTCAGCTCTGGCTCGCCGTGCTGCGCGCGCAGAAGGACCTCGGGATCGAGGTGCCGGACGCCGCTCTCGCCGACTACGAGCGCGTCCTCGACCAGGTCGACCTGGCCTCCATCGCCGAGCGCGAGAAGGTCACGCGCCACGACGTGAAGGCCCGTATCGAGGAGTTCAACGCCCTCGCCGGTCACGAGCAGGTCCACAAGGGCATGACGTCCCGCGACCTGACCGAGAACGTCGAGCAGCTCCAGATCCGCCTCTCCCTGGAGCTCGTGCGCGACCGCGCCGTCGCCGTGCTTGCGCGCCTGGGCAAGCTGGCCGGTGAGTACGGCGAGCTGGTCATCGCGGGCCGCTCGCACAACGTCGCCGCGCAGGCCACGACCCTCGGCAAGCGCTTCGCGACCGCCGCCGACGAGCTGCTCGTCGCGTACGCCCGGGTCGAGGAGCTGCTCTCCCGCTACCCGCTGCGCGGCATCAAGGGCCCCGTCGGCACCGCGCAGGACATGCTGGACCTGCTCGGCGGCGACGCGGCGAAGCTCGACGAGCTGGAGCAGCGCATCGCGGGCCACCTGGGCTTCTCGCAGGCGTTCACCTCGGTCGGCCAGGTCTACCCGCGCTCCCTCGACTACGAGGTCGTCACCGCGCTCGTACAGCTCGCGGCCGCGCCGTCCTCGACCGCCAAGACGATCCGTCTGATGGCCGGGCACGAGCTCGTCACCGAGGGCTTCAAGCCGGGCCAGGTCGGCTCGTCCGCGATGCCGCACAAGATGAACACCCGCTCCTGCGAGCGCGTCAACGGCCTCATGGTCATCCTGCGCGGCTACGCGTCGATGACCGGTGAGCTGGCGGGCGACCAGTGGAACGAGGGCGACGTCTCCTGCTCCGTGGTGCGCCGCGTCGCGCTGCCGGACGCGTTCTTCGCGCTCGACGGTCTCCTGGAGACGTTCCTGACGGTGCTCGACGAGTTCGGCGCGTTCCCGGCCGTCGTCGCCCGCGAGCTGGACCGCTACCTGCCGTTCCTCGCCACGACGAAGGTCCTGATGGCGTCGGTGCGGGCGGGCGTCGGCCGCGAGGAGGCTCACGAGGCCATCAAGGAGAACGCCGTCGCGTCGGCCCTCGCCATGCGCGAGCAGGGCGCCGAGCGCAACGAGCTGCTCGACAAGCTCGCTGCGGACTCCCGGATCCCGCTGGACCGCGCCGGGCTCGACGAGCTGATGGCCGACAAGCTGTCCTTCACGGGCGCCGCGAGCGACCAGGTCGCCACCGTCGTCGCGCGCATCGAGGAGATCGTCAAGCAGCACCCGGAGGCCGCCGGCTACGCGCCCGGAGCGATCCTCTGACCAGGCTGACCCCCGCGGACGTGGAGGCCGCCCGTGACCGCATCGTCCCCGATGTGGTCGCGAGCGGCCTCTCCGTGCTTTTCTGCGGGATCAACCCGGGCCTGATGACAGCGGCGACCGGCCACCACTTCGCGCGCCCCGGCAACCGTTTCTGGCCCGTGCTCCACCTGTCCGGGTTCACGCCTCGGCAGCTGGCCCCCGCCGAGCAGGAGGAACTCCTCTCCTACGGGCTCGGGATCACGAACGTCGCCGCGCGGGCCACGGCGCGGGCGGACGAGCTGAGCGCGCAGGAGTACCGCGACGGCGGCCGCCTGCTCACTGCCAAGGTGGAGCGGCTGCGGCCGCGCTGGCTCGCGGTCGTGGGCGTGACGGCGTACCGGTCGGCCTTCGCAAACCGTAGAGATACCCAGTCATACACTCGCGGCCTGACCTGCGGATACGACAAAGCCCCGCCCACTCTCCCAGCAGCAAGGGAGTGGACGGGGCCTTCGCCGCCGGAGCGGGCAGGGTCCCTAACGGCGACGCCGGGACCCTGCCGCCCCTCCGTGAACCGGCTGGGAGATCCGGCCCACGGGTCTGTGGTGGGACGTCAGTCCCAGTAGAAGATGCCGCCCCCGGGAAGGGCGGCCTCGTGGCTCGGGTGGTGGCCGTCAGGGAGCGTGCACCGGACGATGAGGGACGAGAGGTCTCGTCGGCACACCGCCAAGAGGCTCCGCGCCAGGAGACGCGGGATCGTGGACACGGCGGCACACAGGGGCGGAGATGTCATAGCAACGGCCCCCGCCTCTCCTTCGCCTGAGCCACTGCACACGTCGGGGCGCAGGCCCAGAGGTCGATGCGGGTTCTACGTCCGGCACGGGTCTCATAGACGGGCGGTAGCGGCCGGTCCTCGTAGAGCCGGCCCCCGCACAGTGCGCAGGCCCAGCCCCGCCGCTGATCCCCCGTCAGGGACTCCACTGCGGGGAGCTTGTCCTCCTGCACGGTCATGACGTCGCCCTCGTCACGACGGGCCGCTCCGCGACGGCTGCACGGCGGCGCTCGCCCTCGTTCGCCGGCCGGAGGTGAGCGGGGTCGGCGTCCCACTCACGCCCGCCACCGGGGGCGCGGAGCTGAACGTACGGCCCGACGTGGCCCCTGATACGACCTAGCTTGTCCGTCGCTGTGTCGACGACGAGAGAACCGATTTCTAGTTTCACCGTCACGCCCCTTGGCCCCCTTGCCGAATTGCGTCGGCCAGACGACAGGCAATGTCCGCGCGGACCCGCCCCAGATTCACGAGCCCTGTGCCGAATGACGCATCGTCGACTCCCAGCGAGGGGAGGACGATTCCCGCCTGATTAAGGGCGGCCCTCAGCACCTCTATTGCGTCCCGCGCTTCGGTGTTATCCGGCTCTCGCGTGCTGACCATGCGTTAGACGCTACGGACGGTAATCGCGGTCGGTCGACGCGATGTTCTCGAATGTTCTCGTCAAATGGCCGGATGTTCCCGTGTGTTCTCACGGCGGAAGGCGCATCCTGTGGAGAACACGGCCCCCAACGTCGACGCTGAACGGACCAACACCCGCGAGAGGAACCGGTCATGGCTCGCACAATCCGCTTCAACGGCACCGACAGTAAGAACGGTGGTTGCCCCGCCGTGCACGAGATTGTTGGCACGGACGACTTCATCGTTCAAGGAGTACCTGTCACCGACCCCAACGAGGTGGCCCAGCTCCGTCACCTAGGCCCCGATGACGTCGCCGTCGTCGTTCCGCGGGAGACTCTCGTCAACCACGGACCGAAGGAGCTTGTACGCGTGGCGAAGCTGATCGACCTGGAGGAGTTCGGGCGCCTCTTCGAGACGTTCGAGCACACGGCCTGGAGGCTGGAGACGCGGGGCCGGTACCAGTCAGACACCGAGGACCCGACATACGAGGAGTTCGTCCGCGCGGGCCGCTTCGACCTGGACACCGACGACGACTGGTCACAGCTCATGCGGCGCCAGACGTCAGCCGGTAAGACCGTCGGCCGCGTCCGGGTCGTCGACGAGACACCGACCGTCGGACAGCTCTTCCTTCTCGCCGACGCCCCGCGCAATGCTGCCGCGGGTGAGGACATGCGCTACCTCTGGCGTCAGGAGGCCGACGCACGGAACCTCCCGCGAGAGGACTTCTGGATCTTTGACTCCCGCCTCGTCGCAGTGCTCCGCTTCGACGACGAGGACGTCCTCCACGGTGCAGAGATCATCACGGAGCCGGCGGAGGTCAACCGCTACATGCAGCTCCGCGACATCGCCACGCACGGCGCCATCCCTCACGACGTCTTCGCCCAGAGCGTCGCCCAGCTCGATCAGTGAGTGAGAACCGGTGAGCACGGACTACCAACAAGCGCGGGTTGCCTTCGGGATCTCGCTGCGGGAGATCCGCATGTCGTCCGCGCTCACCGGTACTCAACTGGCCTCCGCCCTCGGGTGGCCTCACTCGAAGATCTACAAGTGCGAGGGTGGCAAGCAGACCATGACGGAGGCGGATCTCCGTCTGTGGGTCGATGCCTGCGGTCAGCCGGACAAGTTCGCTGGGATGCTGTCCCGCCTGCGTGGGTTCGAGTCTCAGATCCGCTCGTGGCGGCGCCAACTGGCCTCAGGTCACAGCCCCGTTCAAGACGGCTGGAACGTTGAAGTCGGGCGCTCCACCGTCATCCATGCGTGGGAGGAGTCGGTCGTCGCCGGCATGTTGCAGACGGCCGACTACGCACGCCACGTGTTCATGCGCTACGGCTCGTTCTACGGCACGGCCCGCGACGCCGACGAGGCCGTCCGTATCCGGGTCAAGCGCCAAGAGTGGATCTACGAGAGCGGCCACACCCTCCGCGTCATCATGTGGGAGGCAGCCCTCCGCGCCCTCGTGTGCCCTCCGTCCGTCCTGGACGCCCAGCTCGACCGACTCTCCAGCGTTGTCGGGATGAACACGGTGGAGCTCGGGATCATCCCGTTCAGTGCGTCGCTCAAGCTGCCGACGGCCAACGGGTTTTGGATCTTTGACGAGCGGTTGGCCGTCACCGAGGACTGGCACGCGGAGGTGTGGCTCGACGACGCGGAGAACATCCGCCTGTACGGCCGCGTCTGGAAGACTCTTCAGGAGTCCGCGGTCTATGGCGCTGACGCTCACAACGTAATCAACGCAGCACGGAGAACGCTCAGTTCTCGTTGATGTCGTCCTCGCGCGACGGCACCCGACCGCGAGTTCGGCGGGCAGCCACACCGCATCATCGCCTAGCTCGTCGTCCCGCTTCGCGGCGCTGGCAAGGACGTCAAGGAGCGCATGGGCGTCGTCGAGGCTGAGGAGCGGAAGGTGGTCATCGCGTATGCGGTCCCCCGTGGTTGTGGTCAGGGGTGCACGGTACGGCGAAGGGTGGGCAACGGGTGTTCCTGTGGATAGCGGTTCAGCGCAGCCAAAGGGACCCTACTGCTACGACAAGACCCGCTGTCGAAAGGCCCGATCCCAGAGCAGCGACCAAGGTGCTCCGCCGCTGCTGCTCGTCCATGTTCAGCGCACGCTTGATGGTCACCCCCACGAAGGGATCAAATGATGTGTCGACATGCTCCTCGGGGCCGTCGACCAAGACGGTGTACGTGCAGCGCTGCTTGACTGCGAGGAGTGCGGGATTGATCTCCAGATGCTCCCCTGCAATCAGAGCGCTGGGCGCAACGCGCGTTGCTGGTATCGACTCAGCGCTCAGCACTGCAACGATCGGGGTCTTGAAGTCAAAGACCAGGCCGTCACCGTTGAACTTGTCGCTGGTTACTTCACGCTTTGACGGGTTCCAGATCTCCAACCTGACTACTCGCGGGTTGGTGACAGATGCACCCCCGTGGAACACAGCAAGATCAGGATCCGAGGTACTCAACAACGATGTGTTGGTGCGCTCAGCCCACCGCAACCGCAGTCGTCGCCCCTGCAAGAACACGGCGACTACACCACCCGCGGCCCCCAACAGCCCGCTGACGATGCCAACAAACAACGCACTCTGATACCAGGGGTCCCCCGCGGCAATGACCATGCGGAGTATCTACATCACACGGCCCTCAACTGCCAACACGCCCTGCGCACACGATGGTTCACACTCGCGCCGCTTCGTAGTGGTGCGCCCGACCGCCCCGCCACAGCACCCACGACGGATCGTCGAGCAGCTTCTCCATATTCGGCAGGCCCGCGCGGCTCAGGAACTGAACGCATCTTCGCTGGTGACCAAGCTCGCCCTTGATCGTCGGAGGGTCGGACATTGCACCAAGCGAAGGGATCGATCGTGAAGTTCAGCAAGCGCGCCGCTGTCGCTGTTGCAGGGGTGGCCCCTCGGGCAACGGCAGCGTCAACCGATTCACGGTCCACCTGCCAGCCGTCGCCTTCGGGACCCTCCGGCTTCTCCCAGCACCCGAGCAGCATCAAGTGGCCGTCGGAGACGCGGCAGGCAGTGAGCGCCGTTGCGTCGTCGCGGATCGAGCCATCGAAGCCCAGCGTGACGAGGTCGCCCGCGGCTATCTCCTCCGCGCGTCGGCACAGGGCCCACGCGTCAGGATCCATCCAGGCATCGGAGGCGACGGTCCTGGAGTTCAGGAAGTAGCGCCGTCCGTCCGCGGAGTCGTTGCGCAGGTCGTAGAAGTCATCGACGAGCGACTCCAGGTCCATCCACTCCATGGCGTCGCCGTAGGCGTCCAGGAGTGCGGCTCGGAGCTCTTGCTCGTCCTTCAGGTTCTTGCACTCGCCCCATCGGTGGTCGTACATGAGGCGGGCGCGACCGCGCTTCTTACGGCCGTCGCGGATGGCTTCGGCTTCCTCGTAAGTGCGCTCCGCCACGGAGTCCTGCCCGGGGGCGAACATGGTCGTTGTTTCCAAGTACCACGTTTCGCTGCCGCGCTTGCGCTTGCGTAGGTTACGAGTGACGGTCGCGTACATGCGCCGCAGCTCAGGCGTGTTGTAAAGGTGGGTCTCGTCGAAGACGACAAAGGTCTCCTTGCCGCCATCTTTGGAGGAGCTGGAGGCGGTCGACGGCATGATCTCTCCGCCGTCAGGGAGGATGATTCGGGTAAGTCCCACGTCGACGTTGGGGACTTGACTCAGCGGCGACGCCTCGTCGGTCAGGTTGAAGTGGATGGTGTCGAAGACGTTGCCGGTCTGACCTTCCTCCGTCGCCATGATGCGGAGGTAAGGAACCTTGACCGGGCGTCCCATCGGTTCGCCAGCCTCGTAGACGTACTCGAAGCCCAGCCCCCACGGGTCGCGGTAGACCTCCCCGCCCTCAGCCCAGCCGGCGAATCTCGCAGGGCCGAAGGCTTCGAAGAGGGCGATGCGGGATCCAAGCCCGCTCTTGTCGCAGCCCTTCGGGCGACTGAAGAACGCGGAGTCGTAGAGGAGACGGCCCTCGTCGTCGTCGACGCCGTAGCAGTCGACCACGAAGCCTGTGTATTCGTCGCCGTGGCGTACGGGCTCGCCCTGGACGTCGCCAGGGCCGTGCACGACGAAGTACTCCATCCATGCGACCGCCATCCACCCAAGTGAGCGGGAGCGGTCATGACCGGGGGCGCGCACGATTGCGCGCGGCATGAAACCACCTCACCGGCGGCGCATGCCAGGGGAGCTACCTCCCAGCCGCCCAGTAGATCCAGCCCAACTCTCGGGCGGGCTTGAGAACAATTGACTTCAAGGGCAAGCCCTCCACCGTGAACCGAAGCTCTCCAGGGCTGTCCCCAGGGACAAACGCCGTGAGGAACTGCCGGAAGATCGTGACCCTGTGCGCGCCCGACTCGAACAAGAGAGAATCTCGTTGTCGCTCCACGGTGCCGACCCACGGCTCCCGCTCATCGACGAAGTAGAGGACGGCAGGAGCTGTCTGCATTTCCCGCCGTGCCTGAGCGCTCATTTCCTGGTACTCGTTCCAGCTCACGTCTTCGGACATGGCGCCCCTCCCTGGTTCCATCTGAGGGTATGCCGTCTGCTAGCCCGTCAGGCGGGCTCTCCGAGAGTTGATGTCGCTCACGTTGTCGGCGCGCTGTACGGGCGCCTGCGGGCGTGTGGCGGGGTCGTCGACCTTCAGCTTCAGGCGGGCGCGATCCTCCGGCGTGGCACCGAACTTCGCTGCCCTGAGCCGCACTTCGGAGGCGAACTCCCATCGGCCCTTTGCCCACATCGTGTGGTGCATCAGGGCGGTGTCGATGAGGAAGAGCCAGTCCGTCTGTACGAAGGTCTGCGCCTGTGCGCTGGAGCGCCAGGAGTCCCACCACAACTGCGTCATGGGGTGCCACTCGACGACCATGCCGTCTTCCTCACCCAGTACGCCGGCGGGGAGTTCAGGGCCGCGGAGCTCCTCGTCAGGGGTGATCACGGTCTCTGGCTCGCCAGCGTTGCGCCGGCGTCGCTTGGTTGGGTCCTTCGGGGCGGGACCTCGTCCGGCCATCAATCCTCCTTCACGCACGTCGTTTTGGGGTGCTGACGTCGGTCTTTGGTGCCTGCGTATGTGGCTGCTAGATTCGAGTCAGGCAGCCACTTACGGCACATGCCTACGGGGAGGCATTGCCTCCTGACACCCGCGGCAGAGTCCGACGGCTGGGCGCGGGGTACAGGTTATTCGCTTGGCAGCGTTACCCCTGTCGAGATTCGCGCGGCCCCCTGGGCAACGTCGGGGCGACTCTCGGTTTCGACCACATCATGTGGTCGGGCCGAGCACGCCTATGTTCGGTCTGACCATCCGTTCAGGAAGGTTTCGCAGGCCGAATGGAAACCGTCGGTTGGGCCGCAGCCGCAATCGCAGCGATTGGCGGCGTCACTTGGGTGATCGCCTACACGCTTGATCAAATCCCGTCCCTGTGCAGCAAGGCGACTCGCGCTGTCAGGTCTGTCCGCGAACTCAAAAGGGAAATTCGCGATCAGCCGTCGCAGCCTCAGATAACTGCGGCACAGATCACACAGACCGGAGTAGACCGTCAATAACGAAGGTCAACTCCGCGAGCACTGACGGGGCGTTGCCATGTCGGCGCCCCGTCATTGCGATGTAGCGGCCGGTCCCGTAGATCTCTACGGCCGTACCGTCGGGGCGCCGGATCTTCCGTCCATGGCGGACGTCAGCGCGACCCCAGATATGCAGTCCATCGCCGGACGGTGACACCTCTACGTAGGTGGCGCCTGCGTCGCGGACGATGGCAGCGGCCCACGGGGCGAGTTGCCCAGTGAGCAGGTTCAAGCAGTGGTCCAGGTCGAGACAGACGATGTCGTCGACGTCCGAGAGGACGAAGCCCAGACCGGCGCCAGCCGTCGAAGCGGCGGCTTCCTTGTGCGTGCTCCAGGTGCGGGGGCGCGTCGACGATGCCGCCATGCCGGCGACGGTCAACGGGCGCTTGTCCGCGGCGCGTCGAACCCACCTGTCGCGGGTCGTCAGCTCGTGGGGAGTCGCGTCCTTCTTCGCCGCGCGGTGCGCAGCCACACGACAACGGGTCGAGCAGAAGCGCGCGCGGTGTGAGTGCCGCGCCCCCAGGTGCTCCGAGCATCGCTCGCATTGTCGCGTGTTCATGGCTCCATCTTAGCGCGGCGTGTAACGGTAGAACAGCGCTTGACCTGCATTTATTCAAGTCGAACGCATACCGGCTCGCTGTGTCGCCGCCTCCCGTGTCGGGGTCTTCGGCAGTCCAACGGGCCGGCGTTCGGGCCTCCAGGCGGCGTCTGCGGACGTCTCAGCCACATCCCCCAGACCCGTACAGAGCGCGAGGCCCAGCACCTTTACGGTCGGCAGGGTGGCCGGCAGGGGGTCACCCCCCTGGGGTTAGGGCTAGTCGATCTTGGCCGTGAAGCCGGCGCGAGGCTCGCGACGATCACCGTCAGCTAGCTCGCCCTTGATCTCCAAGCGGCTCGGGACGAGCGTAATCGTCACTGTCGTGACGCTTCGATCGCGATCACTTCCGACCTTGATCTTCGGAGCGTTCGCAAGTCGACCAACGTCAACGCCGTTGATCACGACGCGAGTCACCATGACTCCGTCCTCGCCCGTGTCGTCGGCCTCCTCCAGCACCACATAGGCACCGCTCATGGGCTAGTCCTCCAGGGCGGGATGTGTGGTGGTAGGGCGGGCAGTACGTACGCGTGTGAGGGCCGCTGCTGAGCCGCCTTCACTACTGCTCTTGTGCCTGTGATGCCAACTGCACAACAGCCTTAGGTTCGTGGCTGTGTGGTCGTCTCCAGGGACGATGTGGTCCACCTCAGTACCAGGCAAGCCGCACTGTGTGCCATCGCTGTACGTGGCTACACAGACGCCCTTGTCACGGCGGATGATGCGGCGTCGGATACGAGGCCAGTCCTTCGGGAGGCGTGCTCTGCGCGTGCTGCCTTGCCACGCCATTGCGCCTCCTCACCGTGCGCTCGTGCCTTACGCTGACTGCTCCATGCGGCCAGGGGAGGCCGCTGTTTCATGGGGGTTGCTATGAGCACCTACGTTCGTCGTGCGGCTTTACTGGCCGCACCTGCCGTCCTCGTCGCCGTTCTGAGCGGCTGCACGAGCGTTGATGCCGACGTCGACAAGGCGGCGCCCAATACGCCGGCCGTGGAGGCGTCGGCCTCGTTCGACAAGGTGGACGCCGGCAAGAAGGCCGACACCGCGCCAGCGCCGTTGCTGGTCGTCGGAACACGCGGGTCGTTCACCGCTGTTGACAGTTCTGACGAGTCCGTGAAGACGAAGATGAGTGTCACCGTGAAGTCGGCGAAGTACGTTCAGCCCGCGGACATCGACACCACGAACAAGCCCGAGAAGGGTCAGTTCGTCGTCCTCACGCTCACCATCAAGAACGTGGGATCGAAGCCGGGCGCCTTCGCCCCATACGGCGCGATGAAGTGGCAGGACGACCAGACGGCCGCACAGGACTGCACCACGCTGGAGACAACCGACGGCCAGGACGTCGACGCGACGTACCAGCCGGGCCAGTCCGTCACAGGGGACGTCGTGCTCGACGTCGTCCGCAAGGGCGGAACCGTGAGCTACTACGACGACGCGGGGAAGGCAGCATTCGCGGTGTTGCTGCCGAAGGCGTAGCTCCTGGACGTAGCTCAGCCCCATCGCGGGGACTCTCCTCCGCGGCGGGGCTGCGTTGTTGTCGGGACGGAAGGATTCGAACCTTCGACTCCCCGCTCCCATGGGTGTATCGCAGGTTCGTATCCTGCCGGGGACCACCGGCCCTGCGAGGCCGTCGAAGTGACGTTCCACGTCCGGCAGGAAAGTGAGGCCCTCAGCCTCACCTACCTAGCAATACCTATTCTCTGCTCGGGCAAATCCGCTGCTGTACCCACTGGCGTAGCCGCGGGCGTAATCGTTGTTGCCGCCGATGCTTTGGTTGCTTTGGCTGCCACTACTTGCCCGGCAGTCATCCCGAGCATCCGCGTAACCCCCCCGGAATCCGGCGCGGAAGCCCTGTCGAAAGTCGTTGTCACTGCCGACTGCTGTGTGAGTCTGGTTCGGCGTGGCCGCTACTGCCGCCATTGACGTCACGCCAAACGGGGCAAGGGTGAGGATCAACGTCGAACCAGCAACTGCGGATCGCTTCCAGAGTCTTGCGTTCATGGCTGTTCCCCTCTGCAAGATGGGCCATATCCCCTCATTTTCAGCCTAGTAGCCCAAGTAGGTCTCGCAACTTGCAGGATGTCAATAACTCCAGCGGAACGCGCCGTGCCTCCAGGAGGACCGATAGGGCGCGTTGCATGCCGAGCCGTGGACTCGAACCATGGACTTACGGGCGGTCAATCCGGCGCTCGACCAACTGCGCTTCTGCCCATACACCCGCACACGTACATATGCGTTAGGGCCGTTCATGTGCCGCCGCCCAGCGTGGGGAAACAGACCTTCTGTCCGTTAACCCACTCGATGTGCGCGCAGTCTGCCCCACGGTGCTGCAGGGGGGGCGGCGAAGGAGGCGGAGTGGGCGTATGGATGGGGCTACAGACGATTTTCTTGACCTGCGTGATGACGAGCTGCCAGTGCCCGAACTTGAAGACCTTGACGACCTTATTGGTCTTCACGATCTTGCAAGGAAGCGGCACCCGTTGATGGCCCTGAATCGTAGTCGCCCGGTGCACCGCTGGCGCTTGCGGGGCTGCGCTAACTGCGCCTGCGGCGCCCTCCAAAATCATGGCAGAAAGCGCGACGCCAGTAGCGGCAGCTGCTCCGATGAGACGCATTCGAACCCTCCTCTGAATGCTTCTACCTCTACAGTCAAGGATACGCCTCGACGTCAGGGGCGCCTCAGGAGCGTGGGCACGTGGCCTATCTACTGAACCCGTCCCAGCAGCGGCGGGAGGTGCCCAAATCGCTCTCTCCGGGAATTGGCTCACGAGATTCAACTGACGTGGGCGCGACGGGATTCGAACCCGCGGTCCCACCCTTCGTCCGACTGCCGGACGGGTAAGGAACTTGGCAGTGTCACCCTCTAGGCCAGCCTCGGGGCACGCGTCCACCTCCCCCGTCGTCCGTCCCCTGGACGTCGACGGGAAGCATTGGGACGACCGGGGCCGCTCTACCGCGCGTCAACCCGGAGGAGAGTGCGGGGAGCGCAGGAGCGGTGCCGGCCGTCAGGGAGGGAAGCGGACGCCGCGCCATTCGCCGGCGTCGCGATCCTTCCCTCCTACCTCTGTTATGGGTCGCGTGTGACGCGGTAGTGATCTTGCTCCGCGTCCGCCTCTCCCGGGGCCGTGCACGGCCTGGCAAACTAACCCCCTTTTTCACAAACCTCTTAACGCGCGTTAGAGGAAATTGAAATAAGGGGTTGGTTTGGCACTTTGACCCTCAGAATGACCGCCTACGTCACTCGACGTAGCGAACCCACAGAACTTCGTCACTCCCTGGAGTTACCCACAGCATCCTGTGGACGGCGCGGACGGCTGGCGACGTCGACGAGGTGGCCAAACTCGCGCCGGGAGCCCCGGCGTTGGCCCGCCAGGGCTCCCAACTCCTTTACCTGAACGTGACCTTAGAGACTCTCTTGGTAGGTCACGTCGTCCAGCGCGTCCTGTACCGGGTCGACGTGCTGGCCGATCTGGAACGTCAGACGGTCCTCACGGGGCGTCCAGCGGTTGCCTGGCCCAATCCAGACGATCACGCCGGCGGAGGCGAGCATCTGCCGTCTGACGGTCCAGTCGGTTGCCGCGCGCCAGTCGTCGGCCCACGTGGTGTCCAGGTCAACAACCTCTTCGCGGGCCGGGATAACCGGCCGCTCCTTGAGCTTCTCCTGACGGTCCGACAACCCCTGTACTTGCGCTTCCACCGCATCCGCAGCCGCACCGCGGAGCCGCACGAGGCGGCCCGACAGTTCTTCGATGTCGGACGCCAGCTCGGCAATCTCTGCGGTGTGATCCACGCCGGCGACGCGGATCAGTTGCGTCCGCCGGAAGGGGCCGACGTGCGCCAGGAACTGTTCCTCCACGAACTCCAGGACGTGACTCCGGTTCATGCTGAACGCAGGGTCTCCGGGCGCGTGCTTGTCGCCGTAGCAGCGGAAGGTGTCGACCCAGACACCCCCACGCGTCTTGTACCGCGAGCCGTGCATGTTAGACCTACAGGTGACGCACCGGGCGATACCCAATAGTTCGTGCGCGTCACGTCGCGGCACCCCCTGATTGGGCAGTGCCAACGACTGCAACGCCGCCTTCAGTTGGTACCAGGTCTCATCGTCAACGAGCGGATCGGCGTGGACGACTGGAGACCCATCAGGGTGGCGGATGATGTTGCCCTCACGGGTTACTACATGCCCGCGCACAATTGGCGATCTCAACATGTCGTAGACAGTGGTGAGATTCCAGGTGTCTTCCGGGTCGTCAGGCCGCGGGGGCTTCGCGAGTCTGCCTTGATGATTCTTCGGAGTGACGGCATTTGACTCCTGGAGCCATCGGCGCACCTGCGAATAGTTCTTCCCCGCAATGGCTCGCGCTATGGCCTCTCGCCGAATCTTCGCGGTCTCCTCGTGGGGCGTAAGCCACCACCCTTCATTCCCGTCGCTGAACATCTTGCGAGTCAGCATGAAGCCGTATGGGAGTGTGCCGCCGGACCATCTTCCGATGGACTTGAGATGCGCCGCAGCCCCCTGGTTCCGCTCCATGATCGTCTGGCCTTCGAGCTGAGCAGCGAAGGCCAGGATGAGCATGATCAGCTCTGACATCGGTGACGCGAAGTCGAGTTCCAGCATGTCGCCGCCGGGACCCGATGCGAAGATCAGGCGCTTCTTATACTTCTTGGCGAAGCGTCCGAGATCGGCCATGTCAGCCATGCTGCGGACAGCACGGTCCATCCTCTGCCAGATCATGACGTCCCATGACTCAGGCGCGTTCAGCCACGGAGCTAGCTCGTCCCGCTCCCACGGAGTCGTTTTAAGGGCTGACACGTCCGTGTCTCGGGCCCAGCCAACGAACTCACCGCCGATGCGGTGGCACGTTCGGGTGACCATCTCCTCTTGCACTTCGGGCGACGTCGATGCGTCGGTGTACTTGCTCAGTCGGACGGCGCCGACCACGCGCAGCCGGTTCGTGCCGGTCTGCCATGCAGAGTTTTCCCTCCCCATGTATGACACGGTACTCACTTCGGTCGGCCTTCGGGGAGCCGAAGGCGAGGATCGGCCCGCAGGAGCGGATGATCGGCGGGACCCGGGTGTGGGCGCTGCCCAACCCCAGTGGTCTGAACGCGCATTGGACGGCGGCGACGATGGCCGAGGAGTACGGGCGGCTGCGCGCCGCCGCCTCGGAGGACGACGGGCCGGGGCTCCCCGGCTGACGCGACGCGTTACGGCTTGCGTGTCAGGTTGCCTTACGGCTTGCGTTACGGCTTGCGGGCCACGACGCCGAACTGGGCGACGAGCGGCCCCTCGTCGGCGCTGTCCGTCCGCCAGCGCGCGCAGGAGACGAGGCCGGGCTCCAGGATGTCGAGTCCGTGGAGGAAGCCCTCGATCTCGGCCCGGCCGCGTGCGGTGATCGGCGGTGTCGCGTTCTCGTTCCAGAAGCGCATCGCCGCCTCGTTTCCCTCGCCGCCCAGTTCCAGCGTGGGGTGCGTGAGCACGAGGTAGCTGCCGGAGGGGACTGCGTCCAGGAGGTGGCGCACGATGGACGTGGCCTCGGCGGTGTCGAGGACGAAGTTCAGGATGCCTAGCATCATGACGGCGACCGGCCGGCCGAGGTCGAGGGTGCCGGACGCGGCGCGGAGGATGGCCGCGGGGTCGCGCGCGTCCGCGTCCACATAGCTGGTGGCGCCCTCGTCCGTGCTGGTGAGGAGCGCGCGGGCGTGCGTGAGCACGATCGGGTCGTTGTCGACGTAGACGACACGGGAGTCGGGGGCGATGCGCTGGGCGACCTCGTGGGTGTTCTCGGCGGTGGGCAGGCCCGTGCCGATGTCGAGGTACTGGCGGATGCCTGCCTGGCCGGCGAGGTGGGTCACGGCGCGGCCGAGGAAGGCCCGGTCGGCGCGCGCCACTTCGCCGATGCTGGGGTACATGGAGGTGACCTGGTCGCCGACCTGCTCGTCCACCTCGTAGTGGTCCTTGCCGCCGAGCCAGTAGTTCCACACGCGGGCGTTGTGCGCGATGTGGGTCGCGGTCCGCTCCCCCGGTTCCTGCCCGCTCTGCTCGCTCACGTGCTCTCCCTCACCTCGGTCGTGCCATGATCCGATGCCAAGATCCCATGGTGGCACGGCAGTTCCCGCTCACCGGGTCCAGGCGCGGCATCAGGGCGGGTCCACGTCCGTGACAGCGGCGACGAGCCGGTACGGCAGGTCCTCGGCGCCGAGCGGGATGCCCAGCACGATCCATCGCCCGTCGGCCTGCCACACCTGGACGTCCGGCACATAGGCGCTGAGCGCGGCCCAGGGCTCCGGTATGTCCTCGCCGCCCTCGACCGCGCGGAGGCTGACGCTCCACAGGCTGAACCACTGCGGCTCACCCCAGCGCTCGGTGAGCACCGAGGAGAGCCCGTCCCGGTCGGCGACCCACTGGTCCTGAGCGGCACCCTCGGGGGCCGGCTCCCGGAGCTCGTCGCACGTCGCCAACTCCGCGATGTGGTAACCCGGTCCGCCGGAGCCCGCGTCCGATCTGCCGTGCTCCGCGGGGAACTCACGGGAGCGCAGCAGGTCGATCGTCGCGAGATGCTGTGCGGTGCTCATGACGTCCAGTAAAGCGGCCAGCACTGACATTTGGCGGGGCGTCCGGCGGTTACGAGCCCCTGCCGTCACGCGTCCCTGCGGCGCAGCGCCCACCAGCCGGCGAGGAGCGCGGCCGCCGCCCACCCGGCGGTGACGGCGAGCCCCGTCCACGGCCCGAGCGTGCCGACCGGGTCCTGGTGCAGGACCTGTTGTCCGGCGTGGTCCGGCAGGAAGTCGGCGACGGAGGCGGCCATGTCACCCACGACGAAGGACACGATCAGGATGAACGGGATCAGCAGGCTCAGGACGGCGACCGCGCTGCGCAGGACGACGGTGAGACCGGCCGCGAACAGGGCCATCAGCGCGAGGTAGAGGCCGCCTCCGACGCAGGCGCGCAGGGCGCCCGGATCGCCGAGTCCGAGGGCGTAGGACCCCATGAACGCCTGCCCGGAGAGGAAGGTGACGAACGAGGTGAGCTGGCCCGCGACGACGGCGAGGGCACCGACGACCGTCATCTTCGCGGCGTAGAGCA
Source organism: Streptomyces sp. NBC_00009 (assembly GCF_045040855.1). Classification (NCBI taxonomy): domain Bacteria; kingdom Bacillati; phylum Actinomycetota; class Actinomycetes; order Kitasatosporales; family Streptomycetaceae; genus Streptomyces; species Streptomyces sp. NBC_00009. Next base: position 6,973,613 of record NZ_CP108312.1, on the reverse strand, counting down.
GGTTCCTGTTGGGGACCGCGGCGAGGGAGACGCGCAGGGCGCCATTGAGGTACTCCGAGGACACGGCCGTCGTGCCGAAGGCGATGGCCGCGATCTGGCCGAAGTTGAGTGCGTAGAAGGCTCCGAAGAGGAGGTCGGCGCCTTTGTTGTCGGCCTCGGCCTGCCCGACCGCGGCGGAGGCCAGGATGTTGATGGCGACGGTCGTGACGAAGACCGCGACGAGTGAGCCGGCGCTGGCGCGCACCGACCTCACCTTGATCCATTCGGAACGCAGCACGGCGGTGGTCGACATCGTCAGGCCTCCTGGAGGGGGGTCGCGGCGGACGCGAACTCGGTGGCGCCCGCGGTGAGGGCGAGATAGGCCTCCTCCAAGGAGGCTGATTCGTCGGCGAGTTCGAGGACGGGGATGCCGTCCGTGGCGGCGAGCGCGCCGATCTCCTCCGCGCGCGCCCCGGCGACGGTCCAGCGGCCGTCGCCGGTTGCCACGGCTTCGAGTCCCTTGCGGCGAAGTGCGGCGCGCAGGCTCGCGGGGTCGGTGGTGCGGATGCGGACGCGCCGTTCGCTGTGCGCGTCGATGAAGTCCTGCATCGGGGTGTCGGCGAGGAGCCTGCCCCGGCCCAGGACGACGAGGTGGTCGGCGAAGGTGGCGGTCTCGTTCATGAGGTGGCTGGAGACGAGGACCGTGCGGCCCTCGCGGGCGAGGCTCCGCATCAGTTCGCGAATCCAGATGATGCCTTCGGGGTCGAGGCCGTTGGACGGCTCGTCGAGCATCACGACCTGCGGGTCGCCGAGGAGTGCGGCGGCGATGCCGAGGCGCTGGCGCATGCCCAGCGAGAACGTCTTGATCCGGCGTCCGGCGACGGCCGCGATGCCGGCGAGCTCCAGGACCTCGTCGACCCGGCGTACCGGGATGCGGTTGGAGGCGGCAAGGGCGCGGAGGTGGTCGCGGGCGGTACGGGAGCCGTGGGCGGCCTGGGCGTCGAGGAGGGCACCGACCTCGCGCAGGGGTTCGCCGAGCGTCGCGTAGGGGCGGTCGCCGAGTGTGGCGGTGCCCGACGTGGGCCGGTCGAGGCCGAGGACGAGGCGCATGGTGGTGGACTTCCCGGCGCCGTTCGGGCCGAGGAATCCGGTGACCCGGCCGGGCCCTACGCTGAACGTCAGGCGGTCCACCGCGCGGGTCGTGCCGTACTCCTTGGTGAGCTCTTGGACGTCGATGCTGGTCATGGCTCCAGCCTTCCGGCCGCGCCCCCGCCGGGTCCTCCCCCGGGCGTGGAGAGCGTCTCCCCCATGAGGGGGAGCCATCCGCGCCCGCACCGCTGGCACGATGGCGGCATGTCCCGCCTCCTCGCGCCGCTGACCCGCGCGGTCACGTACACCCGCTGGCTGCACCTCCTCGTCGGCTGTGTCATTGCCCTGGTGTGCGCGATGATCTATCCGGGGTTGGTCAGACCCGGGTTCTGGGACTGGGTCCAGATGCTGCTGATCCCGGTGCCGCTCCTCATGGCGAGCGCTCTGGTCCCCGTGGTCCGCAGGGCCGAGGGACTTCAGGCCCGCATGATGCTGTTCCCGGGTGCCCACGCGCGCGTGGAGGACGGCCCGCGGGAGTCAGAGGTCTCCGTGGCGCCGTCGGCCTCGTGGCGCGACCGGGGCAGGACCGCGGCCTGGCTGGTGCTGCGGCTGTGGGCGGGCTGCGCGACGGCGTTCGTGAGCGTGCAGCTCATGGCATTCACCCTGGAACTGGTGGACGCCTCCTCGGGCGGCTCGGCCGAGGGCGAGTCGCTCATCCCCGTGCCGGGGCACGGATGGGCGTCCGCGCTGCTCGTGCCGGTGTCGCCCCTGGCGCTCATTTACGTGATCGCGTTCGCCGGGCGGCTGATGGCCGCGGCCTCCCTGGGTCTGCTCGGGCCGTCCGCGGCGGAGCGTCTGGCCGCCCTGGAGGAGCGCACCGAGCAGCTCCTCGAACGCAATCGCATCGCCCGCGAACTCCACGACTCCATCGGGCACGCGCTGACCGTCGCCGTCGTGCAGGCCGGCGCGGCGCGGGCGGCCGCCGACCCCGCCTTCACCGACCGCGCCCTGGACGCCATCGAGGAGACCGGCAGGGCCGCCCTGGAGGACTTGGAGCGGGTCCTGTTGGTGCTGCGCGAGTCGGAGCAGCCCGCGAGCCGACGGCCCACGCTCACGGAGGCGGACCGTCTCCTGGACTCGGCGCGCGCCTCGGGCGCTGAGGTGGACGCGAAGGTGGCCGGCGCGCTCGACACGGTGCCGGGGCCCGTCTCCAGAGAGGGCTACCGCATCCTCCAGGAGTCGCTCACGAACGTGCTGCGCCACTCGGGGACCGTCCCGATCCGTGTCGATGTCACCGTCGACGGCGCCCACCTGCGGCTCGACGTCCGCAATCCGCTCCCCGCTGACACACCCGTGAACGGCCGGGGCGGAGGCAGCGGCAGCGGTCTGCGCGGCATCCGCGAACGGGCGGCGCTCCTGGGCGGGCAGGCGCAGACGGGCCCCCACGAAGGGCAGTGGCGGGTGCACGTCGAGCTGCCGCTCGGCTGATCCCCGCCACTGCCCTTCGCGGGGGCCCGGCCGATCCACGTACGCCTCGACCGCCCCTCTACGCTGTCCGGATGCCGCTCACCGTGCTCCTTGTCGATGACGAACCGCTGGTCCGCGCGGGGTTGCGTGCCGTGCTCTCCGCGCAGCCGGACATCGAGGTCGTGGGCGAGGCCGCCGACGGCGCCGCAGTGATCCCGCTCGTCCGGCAGCTGCGTCCGGACGTGGTCGCCATGGATGTGCGCATGCCTCTCCTGGACGGGATCGAGGCCACGCGCGCGGTGCTGCGCAGTGTGTCCGAACCGCCCAAGATCCTGGTGATCACGACGTTCGAGAACGACGAGTACGTGTACGGGGCGCTGCGGGCGGGCGCCGACGGGTTCCTGCTGAAGCGATCGCGGCCCGCCGAGATCGTGAACGCGGTGCGGCTCGTGGCCGAGGGCGATTCCCTGCTGTTCCCCGCGGCCGTGCGGCGGCTCGCGGCCGAGTACGGCAACACGTCGGCACGCGAGGCGATGGACCGCGCTGCGCTCACGGAGCGGGAGGCGGACGTGCTGCGCCTGATGACGCGGGGCCTGTCCAACGCGGAGATCGCCGAGCGGCTCGTCGTCGGCACGGAGACGGTCAAGTCGCATGTGAGCGCGCTCCTCGCCAAGCTCGGGGCGCGGGACCGGACGCAGGCCGTCATCGCCGCCTACGAATCCGGTTTCGTCTCGCCCGGCTGAGCGTCCCGGGACACAGAAGTGCACCCGCGCTCGCCGGTGTCCGGCGCGGCGAGTACGATCCGCCCAACACGCGCGCGAGCTGGGAGGACGGACGTTGGGGCGGCTGACCGGCGGGGACCCTTCTCTGCTACGGCGGATCAACTCCGCGGTGGTGCTGCATGCCCTGCGCGCCACGGATCTCGCGACGCTCACGGAGATCACCCGGGTCACCGGGCTTTCCCGGCCCACGGTCGAGGGCGTCGTCGAAGGGCTCATCGCGGCGGGGCTCGTCGTCGAGACGGCCGTCGACGACAGCGGGACGCGACGCCAGGGGCGGCCCGCGCGACGGTTCCGCTTCCGGGCCGAGGCGGGGCACCTGCTCGGTCTGGAGATCGGCCCGCACCGCGTGGCCGCCGTCCTGTCGGACCTGGACGGCAAGGTGCTCGGCACGGCCGCGAAGGACGTCGACGAGACCGCTCCGGCCGACGAGCGCCTCGAGCGGCTGCGGACCGCGGTCGCGGACCTGCTGCGCCGCGCGGGCGTCGCCCGGAACTCGCTGCGGGCGGTCGGCGTCGGCAGCCCCGGCATCGTGGAGGCCGACGGCACCGTGCGCCTCGGCACCGCCCTGCCGGAGTGGACGGGGCTTCAGCTGGGCGAGCGGCTGCGGCGCTCCTTCAAGTGCCCGGTCCTGGTGGAGAACGACGCGAACGCGGCGGCGGTGGCCGAGCACTGGAAGGGCGCGGCGACCGAGTCCGACGACATCGTGTTCGTGCTGGCGGGGCTCAGCCCGGGCGCCGGCGCGCTGATCGGCGGTCGGCTGCACCGCGGGTACGGCGGCGCGGCCGGGGAGATCGGGGCGCTGCACCTCCTGGGGCGCGAGGTGCGCCCCGAGACGCTGCTCTCGACGACGGACGAGCCGCTGCACCCGCTCGACGAGCAGGCCGTCGCGCAGGTCTTCGCTCTAGCGCGCCAGGGCGACGAGCGCGCCGGCGCGGCTGTCGACCGGTTCCTCCAGCGCCTGGTGCACGACGTGGCGGCGCTGGTGCTCGCCCTCGACCCGGAACTGGTCGTCGTGGGCGGCTGGGCGGCGGGCCTGGACGGCGTACTGGAGCCGCTGCGCCGGGAGTTGGCCCGCTACTGCCTGCGTCCCCCGCGCGTGGCCCTGTCGGTTCTGGGCGAAGCGGCGGTGGCGACCGGGGCGCTGCGGCTCGCGCTGGATCATGTCGAGGAGCAGCTGTTCGCCGTCGAGGGAACGGTCACGGCGCGCCGCTAGGGCCTTTCGTCTGGATCATGCTGAGCTCGCGGGGTGTGGCACGCACATCTGCGGCGTTGTCGTCACTCGCCGACGCTCCCCGTCGGCTCCCTCCTCCGCCTTGCAGCTGCACGCTCCCCCAAGCTCTCGGCTGCGCTCGAGCAGGGGGGACCCCCATGACCCCGCTCCCTGATCCAGCCTGATCCAGACGAAAGGCCCTAGCCGGAAACGCACAAACGCCGAAGGCCCACCGTGGAGGATCACGGTGGGCCTTTACGGAACGCGGCGGGCGCGGGTCCGGCCGCGCGTCTGTCAGGAGGCGCGGCGGTCCGGGCCGTGGTGGATCTCGACGCCGCCCGAGTCGCCGAAGGTGAGGCGGCAGGTGTCGGCGCGGTAGGTGGCCACGGAGACCGCGGCCGTCTCGCCCTCGCTGAAGAACCGGGTCGTGACGACGAGGACGGGCGCGCCCGGCAGCCGGTCGAGCTCCTTCGCGTCGTCGGCACGGGCCGAGCCCAGCTCGACGGCGCGGTCCTGGCCCTCGAGCCCGAGCCGCCCCAGTTCGCGGAGCACGACACGCCCACGCGCAGGCCCGGACGGGGCGTCTATGGCGGAGAGTTCGGGCACGGACGACGACGGTACGTAGAGGAGCTCGGCGGCGACGGGCTGGCCGTGCGACACACGCGTACGGCGCACCCGGTGGACGCGCTCGTCGGGCGCGGTGCCGAGGATGCGGGCCACGGCCGCCGGCGGCACCGCGGGCTCGCTGTCGACGGCCTGCCAGGCTTCACCGTCGGCGGCGCCTGGCCACTCCTGGTCGTCGGACGAGTCGACCGCCACGCCCACGCGGGGCGGGGCGACGGTGGTGCCGACGCCACGGCGGCGCTGGAGCCTGCCTTCGAGTTCGAGCTGTTCGAGCGCCTGGCGGAGCGTGGCACGGGCGACTCCGAAGCGGGCCGCGAGGTCCCGCTCGTTCGGCAGGATCTCTCCCACGGCGAACTCGGAGTCGAGTGCCTCGGTCAGCACGGTCTTGAGGTGCCAGTACTTCGGCTCCGGCGCCGTTTCCAACTGCGTGGTCCCCACCCTGTCCTCCGCAATCGTCTTGTCCCGGCGGTGTTTAGCGCCCTTGTTTATTAAAGGTTCCTGCACTATCTCTGCGAGGGTAGGCCCGCCCTCCGACTTGGTCAAGACCAATCCTCGGTCCGCTCCGGGGTCCGCGGGGCTCCGCCGCAGAGCGTTCATGGCGGTCCGCAGAGCGTTCACACCGCGTTCGCGAAACGACGAAAGCCCCCGCCCGGTCGGGGCGGGGGCTTCGGTGACGGCGCACGCCGCGGAGGGGACGTCAGGCGAGCGACGTGAGCTTGTCCGGGTTACGCACGATGTATACGCACTGCACGTGGCCGTCGGCGACATCGACCTGGAAGACGCTGTCCGGCTTGCCGTCGACGAGGGCGAGCACGGCAGGCCCTGCGTTGAGCTCCACGATCCGGAAGGTGAATGCGGCGCCGCCGCCCTTGGCGGCCCCGAGCAGGAAGCGGCCCACCTTGTCGGCGGACTCGATGACGCGCAGCGGCGCCTTGGACTTGCCGCCGCTGTCGCCGACGAGGCGCGCGTCGGGCGCGAGGAGCGTCATCAGACCCTCCAGGTCCCCGCCCGTCGCGGCCGCGAGGAAGCGCTCGGTGAGGGCGCGCTGCTCGACGGGGTCGACGTCGAAGCGCGGCCGGCGCTCGTCCACGTGCTTGCGGGCACGTCCCGCGAGCTGCCGCACGGCGGACTCGCTGCGTTCGAGCGTGGTGGCGATCTCGGCGAACGGGAACCCGAACGCCTCACGGAGCACGAACACGGCGCGCTCCAGCGGCGAGAGCGACTCCAGGACGACGAGGACGGCGAGCGACACCGACTCGGCGAGTACGGCCGCCTCCGCGGTGTCGGGCGCGGTCGGCCCGAAGTCGGTGACCAGCGGCTCCGGCAGCCAGGGACCCACGTACGCCTCGCGCCGGACCTGTGCCTGCCGCAGGCGGTCGATGGCCAGGCGGGTGGCGACGCGGACGAGATAGGCGCGTGGTTCGCGCACCTCGTCGCGGTCGGCCTGCGCCCAGCGCAGCCAGGCGTCCTGGACGACGTCCTCGGCGTCGGCCACGCGGCCCAGCATGCGGTAGGCGACCCCCATCAGGACCGGCCGGTGCTCTTCGAAGACCTCAATCACGGTGTCGGTTGCCACCCCTCCATCCCAACGGACGCGGCGGCACGTGTCCAGGTGGATTCGGTGCGGCGGTGACCACAAACGGCTCCGCGCCGGGCTTGTCTCGCCCTCTCCCTCTTGAACTGGAGGCTACTGAGCGGTAATTGTTGCTGACAAGCCGTCTAAGGAACCGTCGCCCGGGCGTCGGGGACAGGGAGCGACATGGCCACAGAGGTGTCCTTCAGCATCGAAACCCCCGATGGCCCCCGTGAGGTGACCGTCGCGTACGAACGCGTGGGCACCGGGGAGCCCTTGCTTCTGCTGCACGGGATCGGCCACCACTGGCAGGCCTGGGCCCCGGTGATCCCGGTCCTGGCCGCCGAACGCGACGTGATCGCGATCGACCTGCCGGGCTTCGGCGCCTCTCCCGCGCTGCCCGACGGCGTCGCCTACGACCTTCCGACGGTGACGGCCACGCTCGGCTCGCTCTGCGCGGCTCTCGGCATCGAGCGGCCGCATGTGGCGGGCAACTCCCTGGGTGGTCTGCTGGCGCTGGAGCTCGGCCGCGAGAAGCTCGTACGGTCGGTCACCGCGCTGTCGCCCGGCGGGTTCTGGTCGCAGGCCGAGCGCCTTTACGCGTTCGGCACGCTGCGCGCGATGCGGCAGGGCGCGCGGGCGCTGCCGGTTCCCGCGATCGAGCGGCTCGCGCGGTCGGCCGCGGGCCGGACGGCCCTGACGAGCACCATCTACGCCCGTCCCGGCCGCCGTTCACCCGATGCGGTCGTCGCGGAGACGCTGGCCCTGCGCCACGCTCCCGGGTTCGCGCAGACCCTCGCCGCGGGCCTGGACGTGCAGTTCACGGACGACGTGCCGGACATCCCGGTGACCGTCGCCTGGGGCACCCGCGACCGGCTGCTGCTGCGCCGCCAGGGCATCAGGGCCAAGCACGCCGTCCCCGGGGCCCGCCTCGTGCGGCTGCCCGGCTGCGGTCACGTCCCCATGAGCGACGACCCGGCGCTCGTCTCCCGCGTCATCCTGGACACCAGCCGCTGACCGCACCCCGAACACCCCGGAGCCGAGCGCCACTCCGGCGCCGACGAGCGCGCTGCCGACGGCCTGCGCGGCGCCGTACGTCCCGGTGCCGACGAGCGGCGCGGTGCACGCCGCCGCCACGGGGATGAGCCCGGAAAACAGGGTGGCGCGCTCGGCACCGATGCGCTGCATGCCGATGTACCAGCACACGAAGCCGATCACCGTGACGACGGCGGCCTGCCACAGCAGGGCCGTCGCCTCGGTGGCGTCGGGTACGCGGAGCATGTGCGTGCCGTCGAGCACCGCGCCGGCCAGGGCCGACTCCAGGGCGGCGACCCCGCAGACCGTGCAGGACAGCAGCTTCGGGCCAAGGGGGCGCAGCACCGGCACCGCGAGGACGGCGAAACCGACCTCTCCGATGAGGGCTCCTAGGGAGAACAGGAGACCGGCCGTGTCGGTGCGCCCCCAGCCCTGGACGGTGAACGCGCCGAAGGCGACCAGCAACGCCCCGTAGAGGACGACCCGTTGGGGGCGGCGGCCCGCGAGCAGGGGCACGAGCACCGCCACGACGACCGGGGCGCATCCGACGAAGACACCTGGGACGGCCGGTTCGGCGCTGCGCTCCGCGGCGAGCACCGCGAGGTTGAAGCCGACCATCCCGACGGCCGCCAGCAGGGCGAGCCGCCCCCATTGGCGCCCGGTGAGGTGGCGCAGCGGCGCCGTGCCGCCCCGGCCGAGCAGCGGAAGCAGAAGCAGGCAGGCGAGGGCGTACCGGAGGAACTGGCCGCCCGCGTACGGGTAGTCCCCGAGGACGCTGTTGGCGGTGAAGGAGGCGCCGACGAGGACGCAGGCGAGGGCGGCCGGCAGGGCCCCTCGGATCGAGTGCGCGTTCATGGCCCTGACGCTAGGGAGGGCGGCGGCCCGGATTAAGGTCCACGTTCATGACGTCATCGGGGACCAATCCGCGTGCGGCCGGTCCGGGAACTGCGGAAGGTGGGGTCCAACCGCCTTCCGCCGCCTGGGAGTTACTGCTGCCTGCCGCATCGGCGCCCGCACGTGCGCGTGGCCGCGGTCTCCAGGCGGCGCTGCGGGACGCCGTCAGGTCGGGGCGGCTCGCGCCCGGGACACGCATGCCGTCGAGCCGCGATCTCGCGGCGGATCTGGGCGTCTCGCGCGGGCTGATCACCGAGGCGTACGAGCAGTTGACCGCCGAGGGGTATCTGCGCAGCGGGCGCGGTGCGGGGACCTGGGTGGGCGGGGCCGTGCGTGCCGCGGCGGCCGCCGGTGTGCGGGACCTGGCGCCCCGTCCGCCGGGCACCCGGGCCGACTTCGTGGCCGGCAGCCCCGATCTGTCGCTGTTCCCGCGCGCCGCGTGGGCGGCGGCGCAGCGCGGTGTGCTGGCCGAACTGCCGCACCACATGCTGGGCTACCCGGACCCGCGGGGCATCCCCCGGCTGCGTACCGCGCTGGCCGAACTCCTCGCGCGGCGGCGGGGCGTGGTCGCCGATCCGGAGCGGATCATCGTCTGCTCCGGGGTGGCACAGGCGGTGACGCTGCTCGGATTCGTGCTGCACGCGCGCGGGGAGCGGTCCGTGGGCGTCGAGGACCCTGGGAGCCCCGATCTGGGTTCGCTGTTCGCCTCGGCCGGTGTCGGCACGACCGCGCTCCCGCTGGACGGCGAGGGGCTGGCCATCGGGCCGCTGCGGGACTCGGGTGTGCGCTCCGCGGTGACGACGCCGTCCCACCAGTTCCCCTCGGGCATCGCCTACTCGCCGGCGCGCCGCACTCAACTCCTCGACTGGGCACGGTCGGTGGACGGTCTCGTCATCGAGGACGACTACGACGGCGACTTCCGCTACGACCGCGCTCCGGTGGGCGCGCTTCAGGGTCTCGACCCGGAGCATGTCGCGTACACGGGATCGGTGAGCAAGTCGCTCGCTCCCGGGCTGCGGCTCGGCTGGATGGTCGTGCCCGCGGGGCTGACCGACGAGGTCGTCGAGCGCAAGCGCTACATGGATCTCGGCAATCCGGCCCTCGACCAGGCTCTCCTGGCCCGTTTCGTCGAGCGCGGCGACTACGACCGTCAGCTGCGGCGCTGCCAGCGCGCCTACCGCGAGCGCCGCGACACCCTCGTAGCCGCGCTCCACGCGCATCTGCCAGGCGCCCAGGTGACGGGGATCGCCGCCGGACTGCACGTCATCGCCCGGCTCCCCGAGCGCTACGGGCCGCAGGAGGAGCTCCTCGAACGGGCCGCGGCGGCCGGGGTCACCGTCCGTGCGCTGACCCACTACGGCACCTCGGACGGCGGAGACGGCGGAGTGCGCCTCGTCCTCGGCTACGCGCATCTGCCGCCGGCCCGGATCGCGGAAGGCGTACGTCTCCTGGCGCGCGCGGCCCATGAGGGGGCCACGCGCGCGTGAACGGCGGCGTGATCGTGTGAGGCGATGCAGCGCGCCGGGTTCCCCGATCCCCAGGGGCAGTTGTTCACTTGGGGTTCGCGTGCGCGCCGTGGTGAGCCCGTAGGTGTGGCTTCGCCGCGGCGCCCCGCAGTGGTGGCACCGCACTGTCGTCGGAACCCGTTTCTGGAGGCGTATTCATGTCACACCGTCCGCCGAGTTCTCTGCCCGGCCGCCGCGGGGTGCTGCGCGGTTCGCTCGCCGCCTCGGCCGCGCTGGCCCTGCCCGCCGTGGGCGCGGCCGCCGCACCGGCCTTCGCCCTGTCGGGTCGCCCGAAGGCGGCGTGGGGTGTCCAGGCAGGCGACGTCGGCGCGCACTCGGGGCTGATCTGGACGCGCTCCGACCGCCCCGCCCGCATGATCGTGGAGACCTCCGCGACGGAGTCGTTCCGCCGGGCCACCAAGTGGCACGGGCCGCTGATCGGCGCGGGCACGGACTTCACGGGCACCACCCGCCTGCGCGGCCTGCCGCCTGGCGAGCAGATCCACTACCGCGTGGTGCTCGCCGACCCCGACGACCCCCGCCGCACGGGCGAACCCGTCACCGGCACGTTCCGCACCACCCCCGTGGGCCGCCGCGACGGGGTGCGCTTCCTGTGGTCGGGCGACATCGCGGGCCAGGGCTGGGGTATCAATCCGGACCTCGGCGGCTACAGCGTGTACGAGGACATGCGCGCCCTGAACCCCGACTTCTTCCTGTGCAGCGGCGACAACATCTACGCCGACGGCCCGATCCTGCCCAGCGTCACGCTGCCCGACGGCCGTGTGTGGCGGAACGTCACGACCGAGGAGAAGTCCAAGGTCGCCGAGACGCTGGCCGAGTTCCGCGGCGCGTTCCGCTACAACCTCCTCGACGAGAACCTGCGCCGCTTCAACGCGCAGGTGCCCACGATCACGCAGTGGGACGACCACGAGGTGCACAACAACTGGTACCCGGGCCAGATCCTGGACGACGCCCGCTACACGGAGAAGGACACGGACGTCCTCGCCGCGCGCTCCCTGCGGGCTTTCAGCGAGTACTTCCCCGTGTCCACGCTGCCGCCGGGCGACGACGAGGGGCGCGTGTACCGGGTCCTGCGGCACGGGCCCCTGCTCGATGTGTTCGTGCTCGACATGCGCTCGTACCGCAATGCCAACTCCCCGGGCCGGCAGCCCGACGACGCGACCGGGATCCTCGGCGCGCGGCAGCTGGCCTGGCTGAAGCGCGAGCTGTCGCGGTCGCGGGCCGTCTGGAAGGTGATCGCCTCCGACATGCCGCTCGGCCTGGTCGTGGCCGACGGCAAGGTGAACTTCGAGGCCGTCGCGCAGGGTGATCCGGGAGCGCCGCTCGGCCGCGAGCTGCAGATCGCGGAGCTGCTGCGGCACATCAAGCACGACCGGATCACGGGCACGCTGTGGCTCACGGCGGACGTGCATTACACGTCGGCGCAGCACTACGACCCGTCGCGCGCCGCGTTCCAGGACTTCGAGCCGTTCTGGGAGTTCGTCTCCGGCCCGCTGGCGGCGGGCGGTTTCCAGGCGGTGAAGCTGGACGCCACCTTCGGCCCCGAGCAGAGCTTCATCAAGGCGCCGGACCGGGCCAACACGTCCCCGATGGAGACCCCGCAGTATTTCGGCGAGGTCGACATCGACGGCGGCAGCGGCGAGCTGACGGTACGGCTGCGGCAGCAGGGCGGCGACGTGCTGTTCTCCAAGGTGCTCCAGCCGGGGCGAGTGGGACAGTAGCTGGCAAACGGGACGTAAGCAGGCTTTACTCATCGGTCACAAAGCGTTCGTGATCACGCAACACCGTTCCTTCACAGTGGCTGCATGAGTCCAGACATGTCTGATGTGAGGCGGACCAGGAACGGCCGCCCCGTCCACCACTGGCGGCGCGACGTCGTCGAGCTCGCCGCCCTGTTCACGGCCGTGGCCGTCGCGGACGCCGTGGCGAACCTCGTCGGTCACGGCCCCGACGGCCCCGCGCTGCTCGCCATCTCGGCCGTGGTGCTGCTCGCCACGGCCGGATTCCACACATGGTGGGCACGACGCCACAACCACGCACCCCCGACAGGCGATACCGACGCCCGGCGGCTCCCCACGGAGCGCGCCGGGCAGTCGGAGCAGCCCGACACAGAGGTCCCCGCGGGCGCCGGCCCGCAGGCGACGAACGAGGCCACGGCCACCGCGCTGTGGCGCATGCGGACGACGGTCCGTGACGAGCCGGGGTCGCTCGCGTCGCTGTGCACGGCGCTCGCCCCGCTGCGGGTCGACATCCTGAGCCTCCAGACGCACCCCCTGGGCGAGGGCACCGTGGACGAGTTCCTGCTGCGCGCGCCGCAGGAACTGCCCGCCGCCGAACTCAGCCGGGTCGTGTCCCAGGCCGGCGGCTCCGGCACCTGGATCGAGCGGGCCGACGCCCACGACCTCGTGGACGCGCCCACCCGCATCCTCGGTCTCGCCACGCGCACGGCCCTGGACGCCGCCGAACTCCCGCTGGCGCTGCGCCAGTTGCTCGGCCGATGCACCATCAGGTCACTGCCGGCCACGACGATGAGCGGCCGAAGGACGGAGAGCGCACCGGTGGAGGGGGCGCTCGAAGGGACCGTGATACGGCTCCGGGCCCCCGAAGGCGGCGTGATCACCGTGGAGCGGCCGTATCTGCCGTTCACGCCCACCGAGTTCGCGCGCGCCCGCGCCCTGGTCGAGCTCGACGCGCGGCTCGGCCCGCGCATCCCCCGCAGCCAGGACGTCCTGACGCTCCCCGAGGGCAAGGCGATCACCGTGCGCCGGGCCGACTCGAACGACGTGGAGGCGGCCAAGGCGATGCAGGAGCGCTGCTCCCGCGCGACGCTGAGCAAGCGCTACCACGGGCCCGTCGGCGACGCGGACCGCTACCTCAACCACCTGCTCAGCCCCCGCTTCGGCCGCACGCTCGCCGCGCAGACGGCGTCGGGCCGGATCGTCGCCCTCGGGCATCTGCTGTGGGACGGCGACGAGACGGAGATCGCACTGCTCGTCGAGGACGACTGGCAGCGCCGCGGCATCGGCACCGAGCTGCTCGGCCGCCTGGTGGCGATGGCGGTCGAGGCGGGCTGCGAGAGCGTGTACGCGGTCACGCAGGCGTCCAACACCGGGATGGTCGCGGCGATGCGCGGCCTCGGGCTGCCCCTCGACTACCAGATCGAGGAGGGCACGCTGGTGATCACGGCTCGTCTGGAGGCGACTCCGGTCAGGTCGCGGCTGCCGTACGAGGGGCCCCGCTCGGCGTACGAGCAGGCCGAACAGCACTGAGGGCCGGGCCGGCCGGGACCGACTCCACGCGAGCCGGCCCGGACCGGTCCCCTCCTCTTTCCGGCCGGTCCGGGCAGGCGGCTCTACGTCACCTGGGAACCCCCAGGCGCGCCGCGGTCGCACGCCCCGTACCACCGCCCGGCTCCCCCAGCGCCTGGTCCAGGTCCGCCCACAGGTCCTCGACGTCCTCGAGACCCACCGACAGCCGCAGCAGCCGGTCGCTCACCCCGGCCGACCTGCGGTCGCCGGCATCGACGATGCGGTGGCTGATGGACGCCGGGTGCTGGATGAGCGAGTCGACGCTGCCGAGGCTGACCGCCGGTGTGACCAGCCGGACCGTTCGGATCACTTCGTGCGGGTCACCCACGGTCTCGAAGGCGACCATCGCGCCGCCGATTCGCGGATAGTGCACGCGAGCCACGCGCGGGTCCCGGGACAGCCGCGCCGCCAGTTCGGCCGCCGTCGCCGACGCAGCCCGCACGCGCACCGGCAGCGTCGCGAGGCCGCGCAGCAGCAGATAGCCGGCGAGCGGATGCAGCACGCCGCCCGTCGCGAACCGCACCTGGCGCAGCTGCCGGGCGAACGCCTCGTCGCACGCCACGACCCCGCCCATGACGTCCCCGTGCCCGCCGAGGAACTTGGTCGCGCTGTGCAGCACCAGCCGCGCGCCGTGCTCGACGGGCCGCTGGAGCACCGGCGTGGCGAAGGTGTTGTCCGCGAGGAGCGGGACCGTTCCGCAGGAGTGGGCCACGGCCCGCAGATCGAGTTCGGCGAGCGTCGGATTGGCGGGTGACTCCACCATCACGAGCCCGGTGTCGGGCCGGATCGCGTCCGCGATGCCCGCCGGATCGACCCAGGTCACCTCGGTGCCGAGCGCCCCGGCGGTGAGCAGGTGGTCGCTGCACCCGTACAGCGGCCGGACGGCGACGACATGGCGCAACCCTGCGCCGTTCCGTACGAGCAGCACCGCGGTCAGCGCGGCCATGCCGCTCGCGAAGGCGACCGCGCTCTCGGTCCCTTCGAGCCGGGCGAGCGCGGTCTCGAAGCGGCCGACGGTCGGGTTGCCGAGCCGGGCGTACACCGGCGGGCCCTCGTCGACGACGCCGTCCGCCGCGAACGCGTCGATGCGGGCGGCCTCGCCGCGGCTGTCGTACGACGGGTACGTGGTGGACAGGTCGATGGGCGGGGCGTGCAGCCCGAGTCCGGCGAGGTCGTCGCGGCCGGCGTGCACGGCTTCGGTGGCCAGGGCCCGCCGGTGGGCGGGGCCCGGGCGCGTCCCTGCGTACAGGTCGTTGTCCATGGACGACAGCCTGAACAACGGCCGGGCTTCACTGGAGGAACCCCGTGCTATGTTCGGATGATGGCCGATTCTGTCGTACTCGATCCGGTTGATCTGCACATACTGCGCCTCCTCCAGAACGATGCCCGCATCACCTACCGGGACCTCGCCGCGCAGGTCGGTGTCGCGCCGTCCACCTGCCTCGACCGCGTGACCCGGCTGCGCCGGTCCGGCGTGATCCTCGGGCATCAGCTGCGCCTCGACCCGGCGAAGCTGGGCCGCGGGCTCCAGGCCCTGCTCTCGGTGCAGGTGCGGCCGCACCGGCGCGAGCTGGTCGGCCCGTTCGTGGAGCGGATCCGGGCGCTGCCGGAAGCGCGGTCCGTCTTCCATCTGACGGGCCCCGACGACTACTTGGTGCATGTCGCCGTCCGCGACACCGCCGATCTCCAGCGGCTCGTGCTCGACGAGTTCACCGCGCGCCACGAGGTGGCGCGCGTCGAGACGCGGCTGATCTTCCAGCAGTGGGAGTGCGGCCCGCTCCTGCCCCCGTCGGCCGACGCCGTCGGTGAATCCTGATGACGCGGCCCCCCACCCCGTACGACGATGGCGGCATGTCAGATTCGTCAGCCACAGCAGCCGCTGTCACCGGACCGCTCCCGCGCGAAGTCGCCGACGCCTACGTCGACGAGCTCATCGCCCTCGACCCCGTCACCGGCACCTACCTCGGCGTACCCGAGAGCCACAGCAAGCTGCCCGACCTCTCACCCGCCGGTCTGGAGGCCCTCGCCGCTCTCGCGCGGGCGACCCTCGCGCGGCTCGACGAGGCCGAGCGCAGGCCCGGCGCCGACAGTGCGGTCGAGCGCCGCTGCGGGCGGCTCCTGCGGGAGCGGCTCACGGCCGAACTCGCCGTGCACGACGCGGAGGAGAACCTTCGGGCCGTCACCAACCTGGGCGGGCCCGTGCACAACGTGCGGGAGGTCTTCACCCTCACGCCGACCGCGACGGACGCGGACTGGGCGGCCGTCGCCGAGCGGCTGCGCGCCGTGCCGGGGGCGCTCGCGGGATACCGCGAGACGCTGTCGCTGGGCCTGGAGAAGAAGCTCCACGGGGGACCGCGTCCCACCGCCACGTTCATCGAGCAGCTCACCGAGTGGGCCGGCGAAGGGCGCGGCTGGTTCGAGGACTTCACCGCGGACGGGCCCGACGCGCTGCGCGCCGAGCTGGACGCGGCGGGCGCCGCCGCGACGGCCGCGGTGGTCGAGCTTCGCGACTGGATGCGCGACGTGTACGCGTCCGCGATCGAGGGCTCCCCCGACACGGTGGGCCGTGAGCGGTACGCCCGCTGGTCGCGCTACTACAACGGCACGGACCTCGACCTGGACGAGGCGTACGCGTACGGCTGGGCGGAGTACCACCGCCTCCTCGGCGAGATGAGGACCGAGGCGGAGAAGATCCTGCCGGGCGCCGCGACGCCGTGGGTCGC
This sequence comes from Streptomyces sp. NBC_00009, assembly GCF_045040855.1. Lineage (NCBI taxonomy): Bacteria > Bacillati > Actinomycetota > Actinomycetes > Kitasatosporales > Streptomycetaceae > Streptomyces > Streptomyces sp. NBC_00009. The sequence goes on along the minus strand of NZ_CP108312.1, from coordinate 6,957,403 downwards.
GCTCGCGCACCTCGACGAGCACGGCACGCACATCGAGGGCGTGGAGGAGGTGCAGCGCTGGCTGCAGGAGCTGATGGACGAGGCGATCGAGGCCCTCGACGGCACCCACTTCGAACTCGCGGAGCGGGTACGGAAGGTGGAGTCCCGGATCGCCCCGGCGGGCAGCGCCGCGGCGCCCTACTACACGGCGCCGTCCGAGGACTTCACGCGGCCGGGGCGCACCTGGCTGCCGACGATGGGCCAGACCCGGTTCCCCGTCTACGACCTGGTCTCCACCTGGTACCACGAGGGCGTGCCCGGCCACCATCTCCAGCTCGCGCAGTGGACGCACGTCGCGGACAGCCTCTCCCGCTACCAGGCGGGCATCGGCACGGTGAGCGCCAACGCAGAGGGGTGGGCGCTGTACGCGGAGCGCCTGATGGACGAGCTGGGCTTCCTCACGGACGCCGAGCAGCGGCTCGGGTATCTGGACGCGCAGATGATGCGCGCGGCCCGCGTCATCGTCGACATCGGTATGCATCTGGAGCTGGAGATCCCGGCGGACTCTCCGTTCCACCCGGGCGAGCGGTGGACGCCCGACCTCGCGCAGGAGTTCTTCGGGGCGCACAGCAGCCGGCCCGCGGACTTCGTGGAGAGCGAGCTGACCCGCTACCTGTCCATCCCCGGGCAGGCGATCGGCTACAAGCTGGGCGAGCGCGCGTGGCTGCTCGGCCGGGCCAACGCGCAGGGCAGGCACGGGGACGCGTTCGACGCGAAGGCCTGGCACATGGCGGCTCTCTCGCAGGGGTCGCTCGGCCTCGACGACCTGGTGGACGAGCTGTCCCAGCTGTAACTCCGTTGCGGGCGGCGGCTGTTGTAGCCGCCGCCCGCACGGCGTTCCCTCTCGCGGTGTCAGCAGCCGCAGTCGTCCGAGTCGACCGGCGCCGTCAGCGGGTCGGCGTCGCGCCGCGCGGGCCCCTCCCACGTCTCGTACGCGAAGCCCTCCCGCGCCCAGTACTCGAAGCCGCCGAGCATCTCCTTGACCTGGAAGCCGAGTTCGGCGAGGGCGAGGGCCGCGCGCGTGGCGCCGTTGCAGCCCGGGCCCCAGCAGTACGTGACGACGGGCACCGTCCTGTCGAGGAGCTGCCCGGCCTGCTCGGCGATGAGCGCGGTGGGCAGGTGGACGGCGCCGGGTACGTGTCCCTGGTCCCACGAGGCGGTGGAGCGGGTGTCGATGACGACGAAGCCCGGGTCCCCGTCGGCGGCGAGCGCCGAGGCGACGTCGGACACGTCGGCGTGGAAGGCGAGGCTCGCGCCGAAGTAGGCGGCGGCCGCGGCGGGGGACGCCGGGGGCACACGGAGCACGGCGTTGGGGGTGACGGTGGTGGTCGCGGTCATGATGTCGGCCTCCCTGGCGGATCTCTGCGGGCCGCACGACCGTGCCGCCCTCGACCAGAAATCTACGGTCCGTGACGATCTTCCTGAAGTGACGATCCCCGGCATCCCTCTTGATCGGCCGGGGATGTCCCTGCTATTCCTGCCACATGACCGGTGAATCCCCGTACACCCCCGATGCCACCGACTGGCGCATCCTCGACGTCCTCCAGCGCGAGGGCCGGGCGAGCTACGCCGAGCTCGCGCGGGCCGTCTCCATGTCCGCGAGCGCCGTCACCGAGCGGGTGAAGCGCCTCGAGGAGGCCGGGGTGATCGCGGGGTACGCGGCGGTGGTCGTCCCCGAGCGGATCGGCCTGCCCATCCTGGCGTTCGTACGGCTGCGCTATCCGAACGGTCACTACAAGCCCTTCCACGACCTCGTCGAGGTGACGCCAGAGATCCTTGAGGCGCATCACGTCACCGGCGACGACTGCTTCGTCATCAAGGTCGCGGCGCGCTCGATGAAGCACCTGGAGGAGGTCTCCGGCCGGATCGGTGCGCTCGGCTCGGTGACGACCAGCGTGGTCTACTCGTCCCCGCTCCCCCGGCGGCCGCTCGGCCACTGACCCGACGCCGGGCGGCCACGGCCGGGCTCAGGTCCGCTGCCGTACGACCGACCCCGACCGCCCCTTCACGATCTCGAGCTGCGCGTGCACCCGGCGGCGCAGGTCGGCGACGTGGCTGACGATGCCGACGCTGCGGTCCCGCTCGCGCAGGGAGTCCAGGACGTCGAGCACCTCGTCCAGGGTCTGGTCGTCGAGGCTGCCGAAGCCCTCGTCGATGAAGAGGGTGTCGAGACGGACACCGCCCGCCTCGTCCGTGACGACGTCCGCGAGGCCGAGGGCGAGGGCCAGCGACGCGAAGAACGTCTCCCCGCCGGAGAGTGTCGCGGTGTCCCGCTCGCGCCCCGTCCACGCGTCGACGACGTGCAGGCCGAGGCCCGAACGGCCGCGCCCCGTACGGCCGTCGGAGTGCACCAGCGTGTACCGGCCGGACGACATGCGGGCCAGTCGCGCGGTCGCCGCGGCCGCGACCTGTTCGAGCCGGGCCGCGAGCACATAGGACTCCAGGCGCATCTTGCGCTCGTTGTCCGCGGACGTGCCGGCGGCGAGACCCGCCATGCGCGCCACTCGGTCGTACGCGGCGCGCAGCGGCGCGAGCCGGCGCACTGCCGTGGCGCAGCGGGCCGAGAGCCGGTCGATCTCGGTGCAGCGGCGGTCCGCGTCGTCGCGCGCGGAGGCCGCGTCGCGCACCCTCCGGTCGGCCGCCTCGGCAGTGTGCTGCGCCGCGGGCACATCGGCGGGCGACTGCCGGGCCGCCGCCGCGGTGTCGTCCTCGGCGAGCACGGCGCGCACCGAGGCCTCCTCGGACTGGCGGGCGTCGAGCCGGTGTTGAAGGTCTCTGTGCTGGGCGTCGTCCAGGAGGGCGGCGTCCGCGGCTTCCGGCGTGTCGAACCCGGCGCGGAACGCCGCGTCGGCGAGTCGCGCGTCGGCGTCCTTGAGCCGCTTGGCGGCCTCGTCGGCGCCCCGGGCGGCGTCCGCAGCGGCCGTGAGCTGCGCGGCGAGGCGCTCCAGCTGCGCGGCGCGCGCACCCACACTGGCCTCCGACCCGCGCGCCTGGGCCAACTCACGCTCCAGGACGCCCTGTTCGCGATCGACGCTCTCGCGCAGGGTGGCTCGGGCGACGGCGCGACGTGCGGCTTCCTGCTGCGCGGCGAGTCTGCGGTCGCGCTCGCCCTCGGCCTGGCCGAGGGCCTCACGTGCGGCGTGCAGCCCGGAGGCGAGGCCGCGCGCCTCGGCGTGTCGGGCGCGCAACTCCTCGGCCGCATCGGCGAGTTCCCGGGCGGATGTCTCTCCGGCGGCGGCCGTCGCGCCGGCGAGGGACTCGCGCACCGCGGCGAGCCGGCTCTCCTGCGACGTGCGCGCGTCCTCCGCGCGGCGGTACGCGGCGAGGGCGGACTCCTCGGCGTCGCGGCCGACATGCTCCGCCGTCTTGCGCATGGGGTCGGGGTGCTCGGTGGATCCGCACACGGCGCAGCTCTCGCCGGGGACGAGCTGCGCGGCCAGTTCGGCCGCGATCCCGTTCAGCCGCTGTTCCTTGAGGCCGAGCCAGTGTTCATGGGCGGCCGCGGCCTCCTCGCGGGCCCGCAGGGTGCGCGTCCGGGCGTCGGCGGCCTCGCCGGAGAGCCGGTCGCGGCGCCGGGCGGCCTCCAACCTCTGCTGTGCGGGCTCCAGTTGACCCGCCAGGTGCTCGGCGCGCGTCGCGGCCTCCTGTGCGGACTCGACGGCTTCCTGGAGCGCGGCCCGGGTGCTGTCCCAGCCGTCGAGCCAGCTCGCCGCGTCCTGGAGCAGCTCGTCGTCGGCGCGCTCCTCGCGGTCGAGTCCCCGGCGCTGCCCGGCGAGTTCCGTCAGGCGCAGTTCGGCGCGCCGGGCGGACTCCAGGCCGCCCAGCTCCTCGGCCGCCTTCCGCGCAGCGGCGGCGAGGCCCGACGCGCCGGCGCCGTCGAACGACTCGGGCAGCGCTGCACGCGCGCGTGCGTCCTCGCTCGTGGCCCTGCGGTGTTCGGTCTCCGCGGCCTCGCGCAGCGCGAGGGCGGGCGCGACGGCCTCGGCCTTGCGGCCCCGCTCCATGCGTTCCTGGACCCGCCGGTGCTCGTCGGCCCGCTCGTCGAGCCGCGCGGCCCGCTCCCGCGCCTCCTCGAACCGCCGCTGGAGCCGGTGCACTTCCTGTACGCCGGTCAGGTCGCGCTGTGCCTCGGTGCGGGCCGCGTCGGCGGCGGTCAGCGCGAGGTGCGCGACGGTGAGCCGCTCGCGGGCGGTGGAGCGGGCGACGGCGGCCCAGGTGAGGACGGAGTCGGCGAGCCCGGGGTCACCGGGCGCGGCGTCGGTGGCGGGCAGTTCGACGATGTTCCCCGCGGCCTGCTGCATGCGGTGCGCGTCGGCGAGCAACTCGGCGTCCGCCGCGCGTACTTCGCTCTCGGCGGCGCGGCGCTGCTCGGCGAGCCGCTGCTCGGCCGCGGCGAAGCGCCGCGTGTCGAAGAGCCGGCCGAGGAGCTTGCCGCGGGCCTCGGCGTCGGCCCGCAGGAACCGTGCGAAGTCCCCCTGCGGCAGCAGGACGACCTGGCAGAACTGCTCCTTGCTCATCCCGAGGAGCTGGCTGATCTCCTCGCCGATCTCCTGGTGGGAGCGGCTGAGATCCTTCCAGGTGCCCGCCGTGGCGTCGTACTCGCGCAGCCAGCTCTGGGCCTTGTCCATGGTGGTGCCCGTGCCGCGCTTCTTCGGGCGCTCCCACGGGGGCTGCCGCGTCAGCTCCAGACGGCGTCCCGCGACGGTGAGGTCGAGGGTGACCTCGGTGCGGGTGCCGGGCGCGGCGTGGTCGCTGCGCAGGGACGTGCCCTGGCCGCTGCCCTGCCGGGCGCCGGGTACCGAGCCGTACAGGGCGTAGCAGACGGCGTCGAGGACGGAGGTCTTGCCGGCGCCCGTCGGGCCGTGGAGCAGGAAGAGGCCCGCCGAGGACAGGTCGTCGAAGTCGACTTCCTGGCTTGCCCCGAAGGGTCCGAAGGCGGTGATCCGCAGCTGGTGGAGCCTCATCGGGCGACCTCGCGCCGGGTGTCGTCGACGCGTACGGCGTCGAGTACCTCGCGCAGGACGGCGCGCTCGCGCTCGTCGGGTCCGGCGCCGCGCACGTGCGTCACGAAGTCCTCCGCGATCTGCTGGTCGTCGCGCCCCTTGAGGCGCTGCGCGTACGAGACGTCGGGGTCCTCGGGGGCGCGCTGCGGGTCGAAGGCGAGGCTGAGGGTGTGCGGGAACCGCTCGGTGAGGCGGGCCATGGGGTCGTCGGGCCTGACCGGGTCGGTGAGGGTGGCCTCGACCCAGGACTCCTCGTGCGCGGTGAGGTCCGGGCGCGCGAGCAGGTCCGCGAGGTCCCCGCGGATCCGGGCGAGCGGCCTGGGCACCGGGCAGTCGACGCGCTCGGCGGCGGCGAAGCCGTCCGCGTCCAGGTCGACTAGCCACATGCTCTTGCGGTGGTCGGCCTCGGAGAAGGAGTACGGGAGCGGCGAGCCGGAGTAGCGCACGCGCTCGGAGATGACCTGGCTGCCGTGCAGATGCCCGAGCGCCACGTAGTCGACGCCGTCGAAGACGCCGGAGGGGACGGCGGCGACTCCGCCGACGGTGATGTCGCGCTCGCTGTCGCTGGCCTCACCGCCGGTGACGAAGGCGTGGGCGAGGACGACGGACCGGGTCCCTGCCGGGCGCTCGGCGAGATCGGCCCGCACCCGGTCCATGGCGGCGGCCAGGACGGCCTCGTGGCCCGGCTTCGACACCGCGAACTCGTCCTTCACCAGCGCCGGTTCGAGATAGGGCAGCCCGTAGAAGGCCACGTCACCTGTGGCGTCCGGGATCAGCACGGGGGTCGCGCACGCGCCGGGGTCGGTACGCAGGTGGATGCCGGCGCGGCCGATGAGCCCGGCGCCGACGCCGAGGCGGCGCGCCGAGTCGTGGTTCCCGGAGATCATCACCGTGGGGATGCCCTGCTCGGCGAGGCGGTGCAGGGCGTCGTCGAACAGCTCGACCGCGGCGAGGGGCGGCACCGCACGGTCGTACACGTCGCCCGACACGACCACCGCGTCGACGCCCCGCTCACGGACGGTCGCGACGAGGTGACCGATGAACTCGGCCTGGGCGCCGAGCATGTTCACCCGGTGGAACGCCCGGCCGAGATGCCAGTCGGAAGTGTGCAGCAGCCTCATGATCCCCGAGACTAACGGGCGGGTCGGACATCACGGGCGGCTACTGGCGTATCGGCCCCCGCTCCGCCGCGCACGGGCCCCGCCCGCCGGTGCCGGTCACGCGTCCCCGTACGCCTCTCCCCCGAGCTCGAACTCCGCGGTGCCTGCGGTGACATCGGCCAGCCACGCGCGGAACGCGTCCACGTCGGCGTCCGGCAGACCGATCTCGATCGTGACCGCCTCCCCGTAATGGACGTCACGCACCTCACGTCCCGTGGACCGCAGATCGTTCTGCACCTTGCCGGCGCGCTGGTGGTCGACGGTGACGGTGGCGAGCCGGAAGCGGCGCCGGGTGAGGGTGCCCAGCGCGTCGAGCGCCTCGCCGACGGCTCCTCCGTAGGCGCGGATGAGACCGCCCGCGCCGAGTTTCACGCCTCCGTAGTAGCGGGTCACGACGGCGACGACGTACCGCATCTCGCGGCGCGTGAGCATCTGGAGCATGGGGACGCCGGCCGTGCCGCCCGGTTCGCCGTCGTCGCTCGCCTTCTGCACGGAGGCGTCGGCGCCGATGACGTACGCGTAGCAGTTGTGGGACGCGGTGGGGTGCTCCTTGCGGATGCGCGCCACGAAGTCCTGGGCCTCGCGCTCGGTGGCCGCAGGCGCGAGGGCGCACAGGAACCGGGAGCGGTTGATCTCGGTCTCGTGCACGCCCTCACGGGCCACGGTTCGGTACTCGTCCTGCATCCGGCCAGCGTATGCCGCATGCCGGCGTTCGCTCGCCCCCGCCCGTCGCCCCGGTCACGCGGTGGTGAATACTCGCTCGTCGTCGCAGCGCTGGCGGGACGTCCCTTCCCGTGGCTTCCTGCGCGGATGCACCCCCGGGTCCGTACCGGCACGACAGAAAGCAGTTTCGCCCATGACCGGCACGCAGGCCGAACGCGTCGAAGGCACGGCCGTCCGGCCACCGTCCCCACGATGGCGGCCCTGGCTCCTCCAAGGTCTGAGCGAGACGACGGCCCGGCATCCGGGACCGCACGGCACGCCGCCGGCCGAGCACAAGGGCCACACGTGGTGGCGGGTGATGTGCCTGACGGGCGTGGACTACTTCTCGACCCTCGGCTACCAGCCGGGCATCGCCGCCCTCGCCGCGGGGCTCCTGTCCCCGCTGGCCACCCTCGTCCTGATCGCGCTCACGCTCGGCGGCGCGCTGCCGGTCTACCGCCGCGTCGCCAAGGAGTCCCCGCACGGCGAGGGTTCCATCGCGATGCTGGAGCGGCTCCTGCCGTGGTGGGCGGGGAAGCTGTTCGTCCTCGTGCTGCTCGGGTTCGCCGCCACCGACTTCATGATCACGATCACGCTGTCGGCGGCCGACGCCGCGGCGCACGTCGTCGAGAACCCCTTCGCGCCCGCGTCGCTCGACGGCGCGAACACCTGGATCACGCTGTTCCTGGTGGCGGGGCTCGGCGCGGTGTTCCTCAAGGGGTTCCGTGAGGCGATACGGGTGGCGGTCGTGCTCGTCGCCCTCTATCTCATACTGAACGTGGTCGTCCTCATGACCGCCGCCTGGCACGTCCTGACCGAGCCGGTGAAGATCGGCAACTGGTGGGACGCCATGACCGCCGCGCACTCCTCGCCCGCCGCGATGATCGGAGTGGCGCTCCTCGTCTTCCCGAAGCTGGCGCTCGGCATGTCCGGCTTCGAGACGGGCGTCGCCGTGATGCCCCAGGTGCGCGGCGACGCCACGGACACGTACGCGCATCCCAAGGGACGGGTGCGGGACACCCGCAAGCTGCTCACCACGGCCGCGCTGATCATGAGCGGTTTCCTGCTGCTCTCCAGCCTCGCGACGACGATCCTCATCCCCCAGTCCGCGTTCGAGAGCGGCGGCCCGGCCAACGGCCGCGCCCTCGCGTTCCTCGCGCACCAGTACCTGGGCGAGGCCTTCGGCACGGTGTACGACATCTCGACCATCGCCATCCTGTGGTTCGCCGGAGCCTCTGCGCTCGCGGGGCTCCTCAACCTCGTGCCGCGCTACCTGCCGCGTTACGGCATGGCCCCGGAGTGGACGCGCGCCGTCCGTCCGCTGGTGCTCATGTTCATGGCGATCGCCGTCTTCATCACGCTCTGGTTCAACGCGAACGTCGACGACCAGAGCGGCGCGTACGCGACCGGTGTCCTGGTCCTGATGCTGTCGGCGTCGTTCGCCTCGACGGTCGCGGTGCGCTCGCGCGGGCGCAAGGCCGCGACCGTCGGCTTCGGGGCGATCACCGCCGTGTTCGGGTACACGCTCGTCACGAACGTCATCGAGCGGCCCGACGGCATCAAGATCGCCCTCCTCTTCGTCGTCGGGATCCTCCTCACCTCCTTCGCGTCGCGCGTGCACCGCGCCTTCGAACTGCGGGCGGGCGACGTGACGTTCGACGAGACGGCGGCGCGGATCGTCGACGAGGCCGCGGGCCACGGCCCGCTGCGGATCATCGCGAACGAGCCCGACGAGCACTCCAAGGCCGAGTACCGCGCCAAGGAGTACAGCCAGCGCGAGCAGACCCACATCCCGGACGGGCGGCCCGTCCTGTTCCTGGAGGTCTTCGTCCACGACTCGTCGGACTTCACCGCGCCGGTCGAGGTCCACGGCGACGAGAAGCACGGCGTACGCCGCCTGCGCGTCCAGGGCGCGGGCGTGCCGAACACCATCGCGGCCGTCCTGATGAGCCTGCGGGCCCGCACGGGCGAGGTGCCGCACGCGTACTTCAACTGGACCGAGGGCCATCCCGTCAGCCATCTGCTGCGCTTCCTGGTGTTCGGCGACGGCGAGGTCGCGCCGGTCACCCGCGAGGTGCTGCGCCGCGCCGAGCCCGACACCGCCCGGCGGCCCCGCGTCCACGTGGGCTGACCTGCGCCCGCATCCCTGCGGAATAGGATGTGGCGCCCACGTGTGGGTGACGGCCGGGGCGGAGGGCGGACGGGACATGACGCGGGACGGACACGACGGCCGGCGGCCGCGGCGCCGGGGGCAGGGCGAGCTGGAGGCCCAGGTCCTCTCGGCGCTGTGCGAGGCGCCGGGTCCCGTGACGGCGGCCTGGGTCCAGGAGCGGGTCGGCGGCGACCTCGCCTACACGACCGTGGTGACGATCCTGACGCGGCTCCTCGCGAAGAGCGCGGTGACCCGCGCCCGCGACGGCCGCTCCTTCCTGTGGACCCCGGCTGCCGACGGGGCGGGGCTCGCCGCGCTGCGGATGCGCAAGGTGCTCGACGGCGAGACGAACCGCGAGGCGGTCCTCGCACGCTTCGTCACCGCGCTTCCTCCGGGCGACGAACAACTGCTGCGGGACCTCCTCGAACAGGCGGAACGGCCGGACGAAGCCCCCGGCCCCGGCGAGGGCTGAGCCGGGCGATGGGGGTCTTCGTCTTCCTGCCGCTGGTGCTGCCGCTGACGGCGTGGCCTGTGGCCCGCCTGGCCGAGCAGCATCTCCACCCGCGCACCGCGACCCGTCTCCTGACGGCCGTCACGGGAGTGATGGCCCTGTGCAGCACGCTGTGCCTGGCGCTGCTCATGGTCGTCGGCACGGCCCAACTGCCCGGAAACCCCCTCCCCGACGGCTGGTCGGACCCCGAGGTGCGGGCGGCCGTGCCGTACGACGAGGTGGCGGGCAGGGCCGCGATCCCCGCCCTCGCCGTCGTGCTCGTAGTCTGTACGCGGGTCGTCGTCCGGCACCACTTGGTGCGGCGCCGGGCCCGGCGGGCGCTCGCCGGGCTGCACGACCGGGGTGTCGCGGTCGTGCCGGACACGGTGCCGTACGCGTATGCCCTGCCCGGTGGCGACCGTGACCGGGTGGTGGTCACGACCGGGCTCCTGGGCGTGCTCACCGGGCCGGAGCGCAGGGCGCTGTTCGCGCACGAGCGGGCCCATCTGGCGGCCCGGCACCATCGTCATCTGCTGGTGGCGCAGTTGGCGGCGCGAGCCAATCCGTTCCTGCTGCCGCTGCGCACGGCGGTGGCGTACTCGACGGAGCGGTGGGCCGACGAGGACGCGGCGCGCTCCGTGCACGACCGCCGCGTCGTGGCCCGTGCGATCGGCAAGGCCGCTCTCGTCTCGCGCGCCGCGCCGGCCCCCACGCTGGCGGGCCTCGCGGCGCCGGGCCCGGTCCCGCGCCGGGTCGCGGCCCTCCTGCGCCCGGCCCCTACGGCGCACAGCTGGCCACCGGTCGGCACGGGGATCGGCCTCGCGGCGTGGGCGGCGGCCGTGGGCACGGCGGTGTCGGCGATGTCGTCGGCGAACTCTGCGGTGACCATGATCCGCATCCTGCACGCGGCCACGTTCCTCTGACCTCGTCCGGGGGGGAATCCCGCACGGCACCGCCCTGTTGACCACGGTGGACACCCGTCGACCCCAGGAGGCAGCGCATGTACGGCGATCAGGAGACGGTCCGCAGGATCCTCACGGAGCTCGGTGACACCTGGGCGGTCGTGGGCCTCTCCTCGAACAGGGCACGCGCCGCGTACGGCGTCGCCGAGGTCCTCCAGCGCTTCGGCAAGCGCGTCGTCCCCGTCCACCCGAAGGCCGAGACGGTCCACGGCGAGCAGGGCTACGCGTCCCTCGAAGAGATCCCGTTCAAGGTCGACGTGGTCGACGCGTTCGTCAACTCCCATCTCGCGGGCCAGGTCGCCGACGAGGCCCGGTCGATCGGCGCGGAAGCGGTCTGGTTCCAGCTCGGCGTGATCGACGAGACGGCGTACGAGCGCACGCGCGATGCGGGGCTTGCGATGGTCATGGACAAGTGCCCGGCGATCGAGATCCCCCGCCTGGGCTGAGTCGCTCCACCCCGGAACCTGTCGCACTCGAGGCGGCAGTTACCCGTCACGCTGCGGCAGCGTCATCCCGGGCAGCTCGTACTCGTCGCGGCGGCCGCACATGCCGTAGCCGCCCCGCCGGGTGGGACCCGTGTCGTACGAGGCGGATCCCGTGAGGTAAGAGGGGTCGCCGGATTCGAGGGCCGCGAGCTGGGCGCCGGTGCGCTCGGCGGCGGCCAGCGCGCCGGCCCGCCACAGCTCGCGCCAGGCGGGCACCTTGTCCCGGACGAGGCGCGCCGCGGCCCGCTGGAACTCCAGGTAGGGCACGTCGTCCCCGGCCAACAGCGCCTCGCGCAGCGGCAGATAACCCTCGACGGCGAGGTCGCGCCGCCGCCGTGCGGCCGCCTCCGCCAGGGGTCCCGTCCGCGCCGGGAGTGTCGCGGCAGCGGCATAGCGCTCGGGGTCGGCGAGCACATCGGGCGGGAAGGTGAAGACGGCGTCCCCGGCCTCGGGCAGACCGCTGTTCTGCATCAGGACGGTGATGCGCAAGTCGCCGCGCTGCACCATCCGGTGCACGGTGCCCGGCGTGAACCACGCCACCGAGCCTGCTTCCAGGGGGACTTCGCGGTAGCCGCCGGGGCTGAGTGTCTGGACGGCGCCGCGTCCGCCGGTGACGACGTAGGCCTCCGTGCACACCAGGTGCAGATGCGGGGTGCCGCCGCACACACCGTCGGCGGCCTCCCACTCGTAGGCGTTCAGATGGGAGAGGCCGACGGCGCCGGGCAGCGGATGTGAGAAGTCGGTCGACGGGAGGGCGGTTTCGGAGGGCATACGGGGGCTCCTCATCCAGGCCGTGCGGAGCGGGACAGGGGCGAGCGGGACAGAGGCGAGTGGGACAAGGCATGGAAAGCGCTTGCCCCTGGAGGGAGCCTAAGCGCCCCCGTCCTCACTTGCACGCGATCCGCTCGATCGCCCCCGGCCACCGCTCCACGCCGCCCCCGGTCCTCACATACGCCTCGGACCCGTCGGCGGAGAGCCACAGTTGGCGCCGCCCGTCGCGGTACCCGGTGTCCCTGGCCCCCGCGGGCAGCCGCGTCTTCGGCGCGTACGAGGAGTGCAGGAGTTCGCGGGGCAGCGCGTGCTCGGGGTCCCGGAGGTACTGGCGGTCGCCGAGGTGCAGGAACTCCGCCGACTGCCAGTCGCAGTGCTCGGGCCCGGCCGCGCTGAAGATCTCGGACGTGGGGACCGGACGCCCCTCCCGGTCCGCCCACACCCGGATGTCGAGGTGGGCGCGGTCCCGGCGGGCGAACTCGGACGGATCGCACTGGGCATACGTCTCCAGACCCCAACCCGGCCTGCGCGGCAGGTCCTTGGCGACGATCACGGCCACACGGGTGCGGCCGCCGACGTCGTACGAGTACAGGACGCGGCGGCCCGCCTCGCGCTCGACGCGATAGCCGCGCCGTGGCAGGGACCGGGCGAACTCGTCGGCCACGAGCGCGTTCAGGGCCTGGTCCGGCGCGTCCGCGCCGTCCGACGCGCCCCAGCCGTCGTCCCCGCCGCCGCCCTGGTACGGCTTGCCCGCGCATTCGAGGGCGAGGACGGAGGCACCCCCGCCCTGGACGTTGTCCTCGTCACCGTCGATGTCGGGCGCCTTCGCCTTGAGCGGACCGCGGTAGGGGGCGGCCGGCGCGGAGCCGGTCACCACCAGATCCTCGGGGACTTCCGTGCCACAGGCCGCCACGGACGCCAGCGACCCCAACGCCGCAGCCAGCACGGCCACCGTCCGGATTCTCATACCTCGCCCCACCCGTTTCTCCGCCCCTGCCCCGCGCCGCTGCGCGGAGCCGCTCCTCAGACGCGGCGGCCTCCGGATTCGTTCACCGGCGGGCGGGGTCAGTTCACGCCGAGCCCCTCGAGGACCACCGCGCCGGGCAGGTCGAGGAAGGCCTTGCCGGGCACGATGAGCTTGCCGCGGCGCGTTCCGCTGCCGATCAGGACATGCGGCCGGTCGACGACGGCCGCGTCCACGAGGAGCGGCCAGTCGGCGGGCAGCCCGATCGGGGTGATGCCGCCGTACTCCATGCCGGTGGCGCCGGTGGCCGTCTCCATCGGGGCGAACGACGCCTTACGGGCGCCCAGTTGACGGCGTACGACTCCATTGACGTCGACCCGGGTGCCGGAGAGGACCAGGCAGGCGGCGAGGGTCGTCTCGCCGCCGCGCTTGCCCGCGACGACGACACAGTTCGCGGAGTCCTCGAGCAGCTCGGGGCCGTAGTGCTCGACGAACGTGGCCGTGTCCGCCCACTCGGGCTCGGTGTCGACATGGATCAGCTGCTCCGCCGGGACCGTGCCGTGCCAGTTGCGTACGGCGTCGGCCACCGGGTCCGTCAGCAGGTCGAGCGCCTCGGGAGCGGGGCGGACGTGGTCGAAGTTTCCGATGGGTGCGCGCATGTCGGCACGCTAACAGCCGTTCGCGGCGGCCGAGTCGGGCGTCTCAGCGTACGGGCGGCACCGACACGGCCATGGTCATCTCCATCGTCTCGGTGCCGTCGTTGCGGTAGGTGTGCGAGGCGTCGGCCTCGAACGAGACGCTGGATCCGGCGGGCACGCGGTACTCGGCGCCGTCCACGACGAGGGTCAGCTCCCCGGCCGTCACATGGAGCAGCTCCACCGTGCCCGCGGGGTGCGGGTCGGAGCCGCTGCCGTCGCCGGGTTCCAGGTGCCAGTCCCACATCTCCAGGGGGCCGGGGGCCTCGGTTCCGGCGAGCAGCCGGTTGTAGCTGCCGGCGTCCGTGCTCCACAGGCGTACGGCCTGCTCGGGCGGGACGATGCGGACCTTCGGGCCCTGTTCGTAGTCGAGCAGGGTGGTGATGCTGATGCCGAGCGCGTCACCGATCTTGACCACGGTGCCGATGCTGGGGTTGGTGCGGGCCTGCTCGATCTGGATGAGCATGCCGCGGCTGACTCCGGCGCGCGTCGCGAGACCGTCGAGGGTGAAGCCTCGCTCGGTGCGCCAGCGCTTGACGTTGCGGCCGAGGGACTGGGTCAGCAGGTCGAGGTCCGACACATTCCGTCCAATATTCTGGATGACAGCGTTCAATTCATTGAACTAGCGTGTGGTGCAACAAAGCATTCACCGATGTTCACCACACTGTACTGCGAGGCAGACCATGACAGCACTCTTCGCCCTGGCCACGAGCCTCATGTGGGGCCTGGCCGACTTCGGCGGAGGGCTCCTCACCCGACGAACGCCCGCACTCACGGTCGTGGTGGTCTCGCAGAGCATCGCCGTCGCGGTGCTCGGCGCGATCGTGGCGGCGACGGGCGCCTGGAGCGAGGCGGGACCGCAGCTGTGGTTCGCGGTCGCGGCCGGTCTCGTCGGCCCGGTCGCCATGCTCGCCTTCTACAAGGCGCTCGCCCTCGGCCCGATGGGCGTCGTCTCGCCCCTCGGCTCGCTCGGCGTCACCGTCCCCGTGGCCGTCGGCCTGGTGCTCGGGGAGCGTCCGGGACTGCTCCAGTTCGCGGGCATCGGCGTGGCCGTCGCGGGAGTCGTCCTGGCCGGCGGTCCGCAGTTCAGGGGCGCGCCCGTGCAGCGGCAGGCCGTCCTGCTCACGCTGCTCGCCGCGTTCGGCTTCGGCGCGGTGATGGCCCTGATCACGGAGGCCTCGACCACCGTGACGGGACTCTTCCTGGCGCTCTTCGTGCAGCGGGTGACCAATGTGGCGGCGGGCGGCACGGCCCTGTACGTGTCCGTGCGGCGCGGCGGCCGGGCGCTTCCCGAGGACGGCGGGATGCAGGTCGTCCGGTCGGCGCTCCCGGCGCTCGCGTTCGTGGGCCTCGCCGACGTGGCGGCCAACGGCACGTACGCGATGGCGGCGCAGCAGGGCCCGGTCACCGTGGCCGCCGTGCTCGCCTCGCTCTACCCCGTCGTGACGGCGCTGGCCGCGCGCGGATTCCTGGGCGAGCGGCTTCGCGGGGTGCAGGCCGCGGGGGCGGGCCTCGCACTGGTGGGCACGGTGCTGCTGGCGACGGGTTAGGGCCTTTCGTTTGGATCGGGCTGGATCAGGGAGCGGGGTCATGGGGGTCCCCCCTGCTCGAGCGAAGCCGAGAGCTTGGGGGAGCGTGCAGCTGCAAGGCGGAGGATTGAGGCGACGCGGAGCGTCGGTGATTGACGACAACGCGGCAGATGTGCGTGCCAGACCCCGCGAGCCCAGCCTGATCCAAACGAAAGGCCCTAGGCGCTCGCGCCCGGCTGGACGCCCTCTTCCAGCTCCTCCAGGTCGGCGAGCGCGAGGAGCTGCTCGGGGGTGACGCCTTCGGGGATCGGGGCGGGGGCGGGTGTGCGCAGCGGCGGCTGCCACCCGTTCTCCTCGTCCCAGCTCCGTACGACTCGGGCGGGCGCACCGGCCACGACCGCGTGGTCCGGCACCTCTCCGCGCACGACGGCACCGGCGGCCACCACGACGTTCCGGCCGATCCGCGCGCCCGGCAGGATCACCGCACCGGTCCCGATCCAGCAGCCGGGCCCGATCTCCACCGGCTCCATGCGCGGCCACTGCTTGCCGATGGGCTGGTGCGGGTCGTCGTACGAGTGGTTGGTCGAAGTCACGTAGACGTACGGCCCGAAATAGCAGTCGCTGCCGATCGTGACCGTCGTGTCGGCGATGACATGGCTGCCGCGGCCGAGGACGACGCCGTCACCTATGCGCAGGATCGGCTCGGACCCGAGGTCGAGGTCGGGCATCAGGCCCGCGGTGAGAGTGACCTGTTCGGCGATGATGCAGTGCGCGCCGAGATGGATCCAGGGCTCGCCGAAGACCGTGCCCTGCGGGAAGGCCAGCTTGGTGCCGCGCCCGAGGGATCCGAAGCGGTAGCGGCCGGGATGCGCGGCGGTCACGGCGCCCGCACGCTGCGCCAGGCGCCAGCCCGCCTGCACCGCGCGATGGGCGAGGCGTCCGGTGAAGTCGCGGGATGAGAACGCGTTCCAGTTCTTCGGCACAGCCTCACGTTACTCAGCCGTACGCCACCGCGCAGAGCCGTGGCCTGTGATCTTCGCCCCACGCGCCACCGGCTCGGGGCCGTCCCGTACGGTTCGCTCTGGCGCGACACAGTCGGTGCGGAAGACGGAAGAGGAGACACAGCGATGGGCCAGCAGGCACTCATCACCGGGATCGGCGGCAAGGACCCGGACCTCGACCAGGAGGCGTTCGCCGCGCCGACCTCGGTCGTGATCGGCGAGGTCACCCTGCACGCCGGGGCGAGTGTCTGGTACGGCGCGGTGCTGCGCGCGGACTGCGGCCCGATCGTGCTCGGCGCCGACAGCAACATCCAGGACAACTGCACCGTGCACGTCGACCCCGGCTTCCCGGTGACGGTCGGCGAACGGGTCTCCGTGGGACACAACGCGGTCCTGCACGGCTGCACGGTCGAGGACGACTGCCTCGTGGGTATGGGCGCCACGGTCCTCAACGGCGCGGTGATAGGCGCCGGTTCCCTGGTCGCCGCCCAGGCGCTCGTCCCGCAGGGGATGCAGGTCCCGCCGGGTTCACTCGTCGCCGGGGTGCCCGCCAAGGTGAAGCGGCCCCTGACCGACGAGGAGCGCGTGGGCATCACCCTGAACGGCACGCTCTACGTGGAACTGGCGAAGGCGCACCGCGCGGCGCACGAGGACAGCTGACCGGCCTGGTCAGTCGGCGGCCGGGACCGGCTCTGCCTCGGCCGCCGCCTTCTTCGCCTTGCGCCTGACGATCAGCATGGACGCCAGGCCGATCAGCGCGGCCGCGGCGAGCCCGTAGTACGAGAACCGCTTGAGCCAGTCCTCGGCGACCACACCGATGTAGTAGATGACGGCGGTCGTGCCGCCGGCCCAGACGACCCCGCCGAGGAAGTTCGCGATGAGGAACTTCCAGTACGGCATGTGCAGCACGCCCGCGAGCGGGCCCGCGAAGATGCGCAGCAGGGCGACGAAGCGGCCGAAGAAGACCGCCCACATGCCCCACTTCTCGAAGGAGCGCTCGGCGGTCGCGACATGGGCCTCGCCGAAGTGGCGTGGGAACTTGTTGCCGAGCCAGGCCAGCAGGGGGCGTCCGCCCTTGCGGCCGATCGCGTATCCGATCGAGTCGCCGACGACGGCTCCCGCGCTGGCGCAGGCGCCGAGGATGATCGGGTTGACGTCACCGTGCTGGGAGGACAGCAGCGCAGCCGAGACCAGGACGATCTCTCCAGGCAGCGGGATGCCCAGGCTTTCGAGCCCGATGACGCCGGCCACCAGGGCATAGACGGCGACCGCCGGTACCGTGTCGAGCCACTCCTGGACGTGCAACGCCGATTCCTCCCGTGTCGGTGGGCGTGTGCCCGGCGCACGCTCCCCCGGGTGCGCATGCCGGGCAGCCTACCTGTTCAAGGCAAACGGAGATGTCCGGCTCAGCTGTTGGGGCGCAGCGTCCAGACGACGGACATTTCCCCCGTCACCGCACCGTCGGCGCGCTGGATCGCGACGGTCACCGGGAACTCGGGGCGCTCCCCCGCGTCGAGCTCGGCGACCACGTCGGCGGCCGGTCGGCCGAGCGTGGCCGTCGCCGTGACGGGGCCCATGGCGAGCTTCTTGTACGCGATGTCGGCGCGCACGGCGAGCGGCACCGCCCGCGAGAGCTGGTCCCCGAAGGCGGCGAGGACGATCGCGCCACTCGCGGACTCGCCGAGCGTGAACATCGCTCCGGCGTGCGGTCCGCCGACGTGGTTGTGGTACTCGCTCTGGTCCGGCAGGGCCACGACGGCCTTCTCCGGGGTGGTCTCGAGGAATTCGATGTTCAGGGTCCGGGCCATCGGCACGGTGGCGGCGAGCATCTCGCCGATCGACATCTGTTCTGCGCTCATGGTGCGTGATGTTACCCGCGAGTAGCGACCTTGGCCATCCTCGCTCCGGCGGCGGCTCTATCGTTGCTCGCCATGTGGCCAGGAGAGCAGGGTCCCGGGGGCGAGCAGAACCCGCAGGGCCGCCAACCGAATCCGTACCAGCAGCCGAACCCGTACCAGCAGCCGAACCCGTATCCGCAGCCGTCCGGACAGCAGGTCTGGAACGCGCCCACGATTCCCGCCGGTTCACCCCAGCCGTCGCCCGAGCCCCCGAAGCGCGGACGGACGGCTCTCATCGC
Organism: Streptomyces sp. NBC_00009; assembly: GCF_045040855.1. Taxonomy (NCBI): domain Bacteria; kingdom Bacillati; phylum Actinomycetota; class Actinomycetes; order Kitasatosporales; family Streptomycetaceae; genus Streptomyces; species Streptomyces sp. NBC_00009. The sequence continues at coordinate 6,939,313 of NZ_CP108312.1, read as the reverse complement.
CGTGGTGGCCGCCGCCGCGGTCGTCGTCGCGTCCGTGGTCACCGGGGTCCTGGTCCTCGGCGGCGATAAGGACAAGAAGGACGACAACGCCGGGCCCGGCCCCACGAAGTCCTCGGCGGCCGCGCCGAGCGCGACCGGCAACCCGCGCGCGGGCGGCGGTGTCGAACCCACCGTGCACGGCTGGAAGACCGTGGTGAACACCGACCACGGCATGGCGTTCGACGTTCCCTCCACCTGGCTGGTGAAGTCGAACGGCTGGGTCAACTGGGTCTCCAAAGACGGCGACCCGCGCGAGAAGCCGCTCATCGCCATGAGCAACCCGGCGTTCCTCGAAGAGAAGTGGTGCGTCTCCGACGACGACAAGGACGGCAACGAGGAGGAGTCCTCGCTCGGCGCGACCGGGTCGCGGGGCAACAACGGCTCCAAGAGCACCGAGGACGCCGCCACCAAGGACGCCACGATGTGGGTCTACGGCGCGTACTCGCAGCCCGACAAGAAGAGCATCGCCACGAAGCCGGCGGAGTCGTACACCACCGCGTCCGGCCTCACCGGCAGCCTGGTGACCGCCTCTTCGACGGGCGTCAAGCAGAAGAAGCACGGCAAGTGCTCCTCCGACGGCAAGGCCGCCGTGTTCGCCTTCAAGGACGCCGACGGCGACTTCGCGTCCTGGTCGTTCTTCGGGCCCACGGGCGTCAAGGGCGAGGTACCCGACGCGACGGTCAGGAAGATCGTCAGCACCGTGCGGCTCGTGGACGTCAGCGACTCCTGAGACACGGCGCGCCAACGCGGCTGCCGGCGAACCGTTGCACGTCCGGTACAGGGCGACGGTGCCGGCGGCTGCCGGGACCTCTATTGTTGTGCGCCATGTGGCCAGGACAGCAGCCGCCCGGGGGCGAGCAGAACCCGCAGGACCAGAATCCGTACCAGCAGCCGGGGTACCAGCAGCAGCCCAACCCCTATCAGCAGCCGGGCTACCAGCAGCAGCCCAATCCGTACCAGCAGCAGCCCGGGCAGCAGCCTCCCGGGCAGTGGGGCGCCCCCACCGTCCCGCTCGGCGCTCCCCAGCCGCCGAGCGGTAACGGCGGCGGCAACAAGACGAAGATCACCGCGATCGTCGCGGCCGCGGCCGTCGTGGTCGCCGCCGGCGTCACCGCGTTCCTCGTACTCGGGGGCGACAAGGAGGACAAGGCGGACCCCAAGCCGTCCAAGTCCCCCACGAAGTCCGCCTCCAAGGACCCGAGCCCCGACGCGAGCGACGACGTCAACCCGCGCGACCCGTCGAACGCGCCGAAGGCCACGATCGCGGGCTGGCAGGTCGTCGTGAACCCCAAGTACGGGACCGCGTTCGACGTACCGGCCGACTGGGCCGTCAAGTCGGACGGCCTGATCACCGGCTTCGACGATGCGAAGGACGACGGCGCCAAGCCCCTCATCACGATGTCCGCACCCGCGTTCCTCAAGGAAAAGTGGTGCACGTCCGACGACGACAAGGACGGCACCGAGGACGACAGCGCCCTCGCCGCGGCGGGCACCAAGGGGCAGAACGGCGCCAAGAACACCCAGGACGTCGCGCGCAACGACTCGGCGTGGTGGGTGTTCGGCGGCTACACCGACCAGAAGGACTCGTCGAAGAAGCTCCTGAAGATCGGTAAGCCGAAGGACTTCACGACCGCTTCCGGCGTCAAGGGCAGCGTGGCGACCACTACATCGTCCGGTGTGCCGAAGACCGGCAAGTGCGACACGGACGGCAAGGCCACCGTGTTCGCCTTCAAGAACTCCCAGGGCGACTTCGTCTCCTGGACGTTCTACGGCGCCAAGGGCGTGAAGGACGAGGTCCCCGACGCCACGGTGCAGAAGATCCTCAGCACCGTACGGCTCCAGGGCGACCCCAGCGTGGACTGAGCCGCACACAGCACAGCGTCCGGACCGCCCGCGGTGCAGGGCAGGCCGGACGCTGTCAGCGGCGTCGTGATCCGATCAGCGCAGGTTCACGGCCGCGTTCGCCGAGAACGAGGAGTGGACCGGCACTTCTCCTCGGCGATCACGTTCGGCCAGGCCGAAAGAATCTCGTTTGGCAAGTCGGACCCACTGCGGCGATAGTCCCTCAGTGAACTCTGCCGCCGCCTCCCCGCTCAGACCCCGCCGACCCGCGTGGGCGGGCCGCAACTACAGCCTGCTGGCGTTGGCGGCGTTCGTGACGACCCTCGGCAGCAATGGCGCGCTGATCGCGTCCGCGTTCGCGGTGCTCGAGACCGGGGGCGACGGCGGGGACGTCGGCCTCGTCGCCGCGTCACGCACCCTGACGCTCGTCCTGTTCCTGCTCGTCGGCGGAGCCGTCGCCGACCGGCTGCCGCGCCACCACGTGATGGTCGCGGCCAACGCGCTCAACTTCCTCTCCCAGGGCGCCTTCGCGCTGCTCGTCCTGACCGGGAAGCCCGAGCTGTGGCAGATGATGCTGCTCAGCGCGCTGGGCGGCACCGGGCAGGCCTTCTTCAACCCCGCCGCCGAAGGCATGCTGATGTCGTCGGTCGAGCGGGAGCAGGCGAGTCGCGCCTTCGCCCTCTTCCGGATGGCGATGTCGGGCGCGGCCGTGGGCGGCGCGGCGCTCGGCGGCGCGATGGTCGCGGCCGTCGGGCCCGGCTGGGTGCTCGCCGTGGACGCGGTCGCGTTCGCCGTCGCGGGCGCCCTGCGCTCGTTCCTCGACGTCAGCCACATCGCGCCGCGCGAGCCCGGCGGTGGCCTCCTCGCCGATATGCGGGACGGCTGGCAGGAGTTCATCGGCCGGCCGTGGCTGTGGGGCGTCGTCGCACAGTTCTCCGTCGTGGTCGCGGTGGTCGGCGCCGCCGACGCGGTCTTCGGCCCGCTGGTCGCGCGCGACTCCCTCGGCGGACCCGGGCCCTGGGGGCTCGCGCTCGGCGCGTTCGGCGTCGGGACCGTCGCCGGGGCGTTGCTGATGATGCGGTGGAAGCCGCGGCGGCTGCTGCTCGCCGGGACCCTGTGCGTGTTCCCGCTGGCGCTGCCCTCGGCGGCGCTCGCGGTACCGGTGCCTCTTGCCGTGCTGGTCTGCGTGATGTTCGTGAGCGGCGTGACGATCGAGGTGTTCAGCGTCTCCTGGATGACAGCACTGCACCAGGAGATCCCGGAGGACAAGCTGTCCCGCGTCTCGGCGTACGACTGGTTCGGCTCCGTCGCGATGGTGCCGGTCGCCACCGCGCTCGCGGGCCCCGCGGAGGCCGCCTTCGGCCTGACCCCGTCGCTGTGGGGCTGCGCGGCGCTCGTCGTCATCGCGACGGGCGCGGTCCTGTTCGTGCCGGAGGTACGCCGGCTGACGCGCCGCCCCGACACCGCCGAGCAGCCCGCGCCGGAGCTCGTCTCAGCCGATGCCGAAGGAGCCGCCGGGCGGCTCGGGTGACGGCACCGCCTCCTCGTCCCGTACGGGCTTCGCGTTTCCGGTGAAGCGGCGCAGCTGAGCGCCGTGCTCGACGCGGGCCGGGAACGCGTCGGCCGCGGCGCGCCGGGCGAGCCCCGCGATGTCGAGTTCCTCGTGAGAGGCCACGAGGACCGTGTTCCCGAAGCGCCTGCCGCGCAGCACGGCGGGCTCCGCGATCAGCGCGAGATGCTCGAACACCGTTGAGAACGTGGCGAGTTGGGAGCGGAGGAAGGCGAACGGCGTGCCGTCCGCGAGGTTCGCCGCGTAGATGCCCGTGGGGCGCAGGACCCGCTCGGCGGCCTCGGCGTACGCCACGGTGGTCAGGTGGGCCGGGACGCGGGAGCCGCCGAAGACGTCCGCCACGAGTACGTCGGCACTCTCGGCGTCGGCCGACTCCAGCCAGGTGCGGGCGTCGGCTCCGTGGACGGTGATCCCGGCGCCGTCGGGGACGGGGAGGTGTTCGGCGACCAGGGCGAGCAGCCCCCGGTCCGCCTCGACCACGTCCTGACGCGAGCCGGGCCGCGTCGCCGCCGCATAGCGCGGCAGGGTCAGCGCGCCACCGCCGAGATGCAGCACGTCGAGCGGCTTTCCGGGTTCGTCCGCACAGTCGAGGACATGCCCGAGCCGGCGCGCGTACTCGAATTCGAGGTGTTCCGGCGCGTCCAGATCGACGTACGACTGCGGCGCCCCGTCGACCGTGAGCAGCCAGGCCCTGCGCCGGTCCACGTCGGGCATCAGCTTGGCGGTGCCGTGATCGACGGTCCTGGTCACGGGTATCGGCTCGTCCACGCGTCCATTGTGCCGGGCGGTGGGGGTGGCGGGGGCCGGGCGGGGTTCACGGGGGGCCGCAGGGAGCTTGACGGGCGGCGTTTTGCCGGGCGTGCCGGGTGTGCGGGCGGTGGGGCCGGGCGCCGCACGGCACTCGCCACGGCGCGGGCAGCGAGGCCGCCGGCTGCCGGCTGCCGCACGGCGCTCGCCAGGGCGTTGCTCAGCCCCACACCTCTGCCACGCCCGCCGCGTGCGCCGGCGCCTGTTCCCGGCCCGCGCGGGCCGAGGGGGCGCGGTGTGTCGGGTCGAGGCTGTTGTGGCCCATCGCCTTTCTGGTGGTGCGGTTCGGGGTGATGAGCGTGACCCTCGCCCCGCCCGAGGTGAGGCGTTCCGCCTGGGCGCGGGCCGATTCGAGGGTGCCGCCGCCCACGGCGATCGGGGCGATGATCACGATACGGTCGTGGCCTTCGGCGAGGTGCGCGTTGGCCGGGGAGCGGACGCCGCCGTCGATCCACCGGCCGTCCTCGAACGTGACCGGCGGCCAGACGCCCGGCACGGCGCAGCTGGCCGCGACGGCGTCGACCAGGCCGACGCCACTGCCCCGGTCGAGGACACGGAACTCGCCGGTCGTCGCCCGTACCGCCGTCACCAGGAACGGCCGCTCGGGCCAGCTGTGGGAGACGAGCCGCCCCGCGATGACCGCGCGGCGCGTCGCCTCGTCCGGGGTGTCGGCGGCCAGCGCGATGTGCCCCACCTTGCGGCCGAAGTCCTCGGGCGTACGGGAGGAGAGCGCGGCGCGGGCGTGGCGGAGGGTGGCGGCGGCGCCCAGGTGCCCGGCGATCTCCCCTACGGGCGCGGCGAGTTGGCGCTCGTACAGCTCGGCGGGGGTCAGTCTGCCGGAGGTGAGCTGGGCGCCGACGACGGAGCCCGCGGAGGTGCCGATCACGGTGTCGGCGTCCCACAGGTCGGCGCCGGCCTCGGCGAGGCCGTGGAGGATTCCGGAGATCCAGCCGATGCCGGAGAGGCCGCCGCCCCCGAGTACGAGTGCCCTGCCCGCCACTTGAGACCTCCCTGCCGGCGCCGGCGTCCAGTGTGGCCGACGTGCGACCGCCCGCCTCCCGCGGGGTGCGGGAGGCGGGCGGTGCGGTTCAGCCGACGGAGCTGACGGTGCCCGCGCCGACGGTGCGCCCGCCCTCGCGGATGGCGAAGCCGAGGCCCGCCTCCAGGGGCATGTCGCGGCCGAGCTCGACCGTCATCGTGACGGTGTCCCCGGGCCGGGCGACGGCGCTCTCGCCGAGGTCGACGTCGCCGACGACGTCCGCGGTCCGCAGGTAGAACTGCGGCCGGTAGCCGGTGGCGACCGGTGTCGTGCGGCCGCCCTCGGCCGCCGAGAGGACGTACACCTGGGCCGTGAAGCGGCGGCTCGGGCTGACGCTGGCCGGGGCCGCGACGACGTCGCCGCGGCGGACTGCGTCGCGGGGCACTCCGCGCAGCAGCAGCGCCACGTTGTCCCCGGCCTGCGCCTCCTCCATGGGCTTGCCGAAGGTCTCCAGGCCGGTGACCACGGTCGCCGCCGCGTCGGTGTCCGCGCCGAAGATCTCGACGCGGTCGCCGACGCGCACCCTGCCGCGCTCGACAGCCCCGGTGACGACCGTTCCGCGTCCGGTGATGGTGAGCACGTTCTCCACCGGCAACAGGAACGGCGCGTCCACGTACCGCTCGGGCATGGGCACATACGTGTCCACGGCGTCGAGCAGCGCGTCGATCGCCCCGGTCCAACGGGGGTCGCCCTCAAGGGCCTTGAGCCCGGAGACCCTCACCACGGGGACGGAGTCGCCGCCGTACCCGTGCGCGGAGAGCAGCTCGCGGACCTCCAGCTCGACGAGGTCGGTGAGCTCCTCGTCCCCCGCGTCCGCCTTGTTCAGCGCGACGACGATGTGGTCGACGCCGACCTGGCGGGCGAGCAGGACGTGCTCGGCGGTCTGCGGCATGATCCCGTCCAGCGCGGAGACCACGAGGATCGCCCCGTCGAGCTGCGCGGCCCCCGTGACCATGTTCTTGACGTAGTCGGCGTGGCCGGGCATGTCGACGTGCGCGTAGTGGCGGGTGTCGGTCTCGTACTCGACGTGCGCGATGTTGATGGTGATGCCGCGGGCTGCCTCCTCCGGGGCGCGGTCGATGCGGTCGAAGGGCACGAACGTGCCGGCGCCGCGCTCGGCGAGGACCTTGGTGATGGCGGCGGTGAGGGTCGTCTTGCCGTGGTCGACGTGGCCCATGGTGCCGATGTTGAGGTGCGGCTTGGTGCGCACGTATGCCGTCTTGGGCATGACTGGGTGGTTCCTCCCGGAACGTGCTCCTCGGCGGAGCAGGGTGTGAAGGCCTCCTTGATGAGGCGGGGACCCCGGATTCCTACCGACCCTCCCCCTGCGGGGTCCGCCGGAATGTCCGGAGAGGGTCAGCTTCGGGCGCCGTCTGCTGCGGCGGCCAGGAAGACGGCAGCCTTCGCAGCGTCCGCGACTGCGGACGTGGCTGCGGGGAAGGCGTACCGGAACATGACGCCGATCATTGCCGAAGAAGCGGCGCAGGTCGAATGGTTTTCCGGCGGCACGGGCGGCTCGGCGGGTGGCCCGGACTTCCTTGGGGCGTAAGGGAGTTCAGGGTCCGATGTTCTTCAGGGCCTCGCGCACCGACAAGGGCGCGAGCCGGTCCCGGTGGGCGGCGACGAAGGAACGTACGGCGTCCGGGTCGGTCTTCGCGTACTCACGCAGGCACCAGCCGACGGCCTTGCGGATGAAGAAGTCGGGGTGCGGCGCCTGGCGCAGGCAGTAGCCGAAGAGGCGCTCCGTGTCGGTCGTCTCCCTGCGGCGGAGCTGGTGCAGGAGCGCGGTGCGGGCGGTCCACAGGTCGTCGTCCTCGATCCACGCGTCCATGTCCTTCGCCAGGCGCGGGTCGGCCTCGACGAGCGCGCCGACGACGTGCGCGGCGAGCAGGTCGACGGTGTCCCACCACGGGACCGTCGACACGAGGTGCCGGGCGACGGGCAGGAAGCCGGACGAGCAGCGACCCGCATGCCGGCGCAGGTAGTCGACCGCGAAGTACGCGTACTCGCGCTCGGGCAGCTCCCAGCAGCGCAGCGCGAGCGCGGTGCAGTCGGTCTCGTCGGGGCGCGGGGCACCGGCCAGGACCGTCCGCGAGAGTGTGCGGCGTACGGGGGTGGTGAGACCGAGGAAGGGGGCCACGTCCTTCATGTACGCGCGCATCTGCCCGGCCCGCTCGGGGTCGGCCGCCGTGGGGTACACGGCGGTGAGCCGCTCCAGCAGGGTGTCGGCCAGCGCGCTGCGCGGGACTGTGACGGTCATGCGACACAACCCTACGGCGAACTTACATATCGGTCGGTTAGTCTCCCCGGATGCCCGACACCGTCGCGACCCGTCCCGAGGGACTCGCCGCCGCCCGGCCGGCGGGCCTTGCCCTGCGTTGCACGAGAGTTCTGCTGTCGCCGTGGTCGCGGCTGTCGCTCCTGGTGGCGCTGCTCGCCGCGGGCGGGGCCACGGTGTTGCTCCTTCAGCCGCAGCGGCTGCTCGCGGACGGCCGGCCACCCCAGATGAGCGGCGCCGCCGCGGTCGTCCTGTTCGGCGTCGCGTACGGCCTGTGCACGGTGGCCTTCGTTCCGCGGCCTTTGCTGAACCTCGCGGCGGGCGCGCTGTTCGGTTCGCAGCTCGGCACCCTGGCGGCGCTCGGTGGGACGGTGCTCGGCGCCGGGGTGGCGTTCGGGCTCGGCCGGGTGCTCGGCCAGGAGGCGCTGCGGCCCCTCGTACGCGGCCGCTGGCTGAAGGCGGCCGACGGGCAGCTCAGCCGGCACGGCTTCCGGTCGATGCTGGCGGCGCGGCTGTTTCCGGGGGTGCCGTTCTGGGCGGCCAACTACTGCGCCGCGGTCTCGCGCATGCGCTGGGCGCCGTTCCTTCTCGCCACGGCGATCGGCTCGGTCCCCAATACGGCGGCGTACGTCGTCGCCGGGGCCAGGGCCTCGACTCCGACGTCGCCCGCGTTCCTGATCGCGATGGGGTTCATCGCGCTGACCGGCCTCGCGGGTGCGGTGGTCGCGTGGTGCAAGCGCCACCGCCTCCGCGGCTGACGCACCCCCGGAAGCTCAAAGCGCTTCCGAAGACTCAGAGCGCTTCGAGGACGGTCGCGTTGGCGAGCCCGCCGGCCTCGCACATCGTCTGGAGTGCGTAGCGTGCGCCGCGGGCGCGCATCGCGTGGACCAGGGTGGTCATCAGGCGGGTGCCGCTCGCGCCGAGCGGGTGGCCGAGCGCGATGGCGCCGCCGTGCACGTTCAGCTTCGCCGGGTCGGCTCCGGTCTCCTGGAGCCAGGCGAGGACGACGGCCGCGAACGCCTCGTTGACCTCGAACAGGTCGATGTCGCCCAGCTCGAGACCCGCCCTGCGCAGCACCTTCTCGGTGGCGGGGATGACGCCCGTGAGCATCAGCAGCGGGTCCGAGCCCGTGACGGCGAAGCTGTGGAGGCGGGCGAGGGGGCGCAGGCCGAGCCTGGCCGCGTTCTCGCTCGTGGTGATGAGGACGGCGGAGGCGCCGTCGTTGATGGGGCTCGCGTTGCCCGCGGTCACCGACCAGTCGATCTGCGGGAAGCGCTCGGCGAAGTGCGGATCGTAGTAGGCGGGCTTGAGCCCGGCGAGGATCTCGGCGGTGGTGCCGGGGCGCACGGACTCGTCTCGGGTGACGCCTTCGAGGGGCGCGACCTCGGCGTCGAAGAGCCCGTCCGCCCAGGCCTGGGCGGCCTTGCGGTGCGACTCGACGGCGTAGGCGTCCATCAGGTCACGGGACAGCGACCACTTGGCGGCGATCAGCTCCGCACTGACGCCCTGCGGGACCAGCCCCTCCGGATAGCGCGCGGCGACGCCGGGACCGAACGGGTCGGCGCCCTCGGGCACGTTCGACCACATCGGCACGCGGCTCATGGACTCCACGCCGCCGGCGATCACCATGTCGTAGGCGCCGGAGATCACGCCCTGCGCGGCGAAGTGCACGGCCTGCTGGGACGAGCCGCACTGGCGGTCGACGGTCGTGGCGGGCACGGACTCCGGGAAGCCCGCCGACAGGACGGCGTACCGGGTGGTGTTCATGGCCTGCTCGGCGACCTGGTCGACCGTGCCGCCGATGACGTCGTCGATCTGCGCGGGGTCTACCCCGGCGCGGCGGACGAGGGTGCGCAGGGTGTGGGCGAGGAGTTCGACGGGGTGGACGTGAGCGAGCGTCCCGTTCGGCTTGCCCTTCCCGACGGGGGTGCGTACGGCTTCGACGATGACTGCGTCACGCATGGTGCGGGCCTCCTTGGCCGACGGGTCGGTGCCCGGCACCGATTACCAGTGAGTAGGAAAACTGAACTCACCATAGCCCCGTCGGTTGGAAAAACAAACCCTCGCTTACACTGATGCGCATGCCAGCTGCCAAGGACCCGCGCCCCTGCTCGATCGCCGACACGCTGGCCGTGGTCGGCGAGAAGTACTCACTCCTGGTCCTGCGCGAGGTGTGCCTCGGCAACGGACGCTTCGACCAGCTGGTGCGCAACATCGGGGCGCCGCGCGACATCCTGGCGACGCGCCTGCGCCGCCTCGTCGACGCCGGCATCCTCAAGAAGGTCGCCTACCAGGAGCGCCCGCAGCGCTTCGAGTACCGGCCCACCACGGCGGGGCTCGAACTGGAGCCGGTCCTCATGACCCTCATGGCGTGGGGCGACCGTCATCTGCGCGACGACGGCGACCGCCCGATGGTGATCGAGCACACCTGCGGCAACGAACTGGCCCCCGTCGTGACCTGCTCCGCGTGCGGCGGCACCGTCCACCACGAGGACCTCAGCGCCCATCCGCAGGCCCCGGGCTGGACCACGGCGGGCCCGGCCGCGGCGTAGCGCCGTCCGGGTGAAGAGGCCCTGTCATCGTCTCTTCACACAAGGGCGCTACGCTGCCCCACGGCGGGCGCCCTTCCACTTCCGTACCCCTTGACCCGTACGGCCTCGCCCGCCCGTCCGTCCTTCCTCCGTGTCCGCCTCTGGCCTGCGCGTCTGCGGTCAGCTCACGTCAGCACTTGGATCGCGTAACTTCATGTCTTGGTTCGAATCATTCATCCTCGGGCTCGTCCAGGGGCTGACCGAGTTCCTGCCCATCTCGTCGAGCGCGCACCTGCGGCTGACCGCGGCCTTCGCGGGCTGGCACGACCCGGGGGCCGCGTTCACGGCGATCACCCAGCTCGGCACGGAGACGGCGGTGGTCATCTACTTCCGCAAGGACATCGCGCGGATCATCTCCGCATGGTTCCGCTCCCTCACGAACAAGGCGCTGCGCAGCGACCACGACGCGCAGATGGGCTGGCTCGTGATCGTGGGCTCGATTCCGATCGGCGTGCTCGGTGTCGCGTTCAAGGACCAGATCGAGGGCCCGTTCCGCGATCTGCGCCTGACCGCGACGACCCTCATCGTGATGGGCATCGTCCTCGGTGTCGCCGACCGTCTCGCGGCGCGCGACGAGGTCGGCGGCAAGCACCGCGCGGTGCGGGAGCGCAAGGGGCTCAAGGACCTGAGCGTCAAGGACGGGCTCATCTACGGCATCTGCCAGGCCATGGCCCTGATCCCCGGAGTCTCGCGCTCCGGCGCGACCATCAGCGGCGGCCTCCTCATGGGGTACACCCGTGAGGCCGCGGCCCGTTACTCGTTCCTCCTCGCGATCCCCGCGGTCCTCGCCTCCGGAGTCTTCGAGCTGAAGGACGCCGGGCAGGACGGCTCCGTCTCCTGGGGCCCGACCGCCTTCGCGACGATCATCGCCTTCGGGGTCGGGTACGTGGTGATCGCCTGGTTCATGAAGTTCATCTCGACGAAGAGCTTCATGCCGTTCGTCTACTACCGGATCCTGCTCGGCATCGTGCTGATCGCGCTGGTGACGGCGGGCGTCCTGAGCCCGCACGCCGGGGAGTCGGCGGGCTGACCCCGCCCGGCCCGAGCCGGACGGGACCACCCCTCGCTCACCTCTCCCGCTGCTTCTCCCACGGCCAGCGCGCGTCGCCGCCCCGCTCGATGAGCGGGATCAGGCGGAACGCCTGGTCGGTGAGGCCGCCGAAGGCGTGCCGGTTCGCGCCGCCCGAAGGGGTCGCGCTCACCTTGTATCCGGCCATGTTCCACATGTAGACGGGCACATCCCTCGGCACGAGCGCGTCGATCTCGGTCTCGGCCATGCCGCCGTGGTCGCGGGCGTTCGACGGGAACCAGCCGGGCCGGGTCTGCTCGTCGGTGACGACGACCACGCGGTCGTGCCCGGTGAAGTGCTTCTTCACCGCGGTCGGGATGTCGGTGCCGGAGATCTGCCCGAACCGCTCGACGAGCCGCAGAAGACTGCCGCCCTTCCGGAAGTTCAGGCGCCGGCTCTCCATCCCGAACTCGACGAGCGTCGGCACCTCCGCGCGCATGGCGAGCGCGGCGCCGAACACCGCCGCCTGCTCGGCGAGCGGGATGTCCGAGCGGTGCGGCGTCGAGAACCCGTAGCCGGGGAACATCGACGGCGACCGGTCCACGAGGATCAGCGAACGGCCGGGCAGCGCGGGCACACCGGCCAGCGAGTGCGCGAGCGCCCGCTCCAGAGCGTGCCCCCAGCGCAGCGACGGGGCGTGCTTGTACGCGGCCCAGAAGCGGAACGGGAACATGCGCGAGCGACGCACCTCGTCCGCGTCGGCGAACCGCGCCGCCACCCGCTGCGCGACCTCGTCCGGGACACCGGCCTCGTCGAAGTTGCGCAGGTTCCGCGCGAGAGCCATCAGACCCATGGACGGAATGATCGCCTCCCACGCCGCCGCGTCCATCGGCCGCTGAAGCCAGCCCGCAAGCGACTCCCACGTCATGGCCGCCTCGGCGAGCCGGCCGGTGTCCGTGGTGAGCACCGCGTGACGCTCCTCCACCGGTACGCGCATCAGCCGCTCGCGGGCGCGCAGGGTGCGCAGCCGCTCCGGGATCTCCTCGGCGTTGCCGTGCCGGCGGTCGAGGGCGTGCTGGAACAGGTCGCCCTGCCACGGCTTGTCGGTGGCGGGCGCCGGGTGCGCGAGGTTGAGGACGTCACCGAACCGGTAACCCTTGGAGTCGGTGTCGTACTTGAGGAGCGAACGCTCGTTGTAGAGCCGCTGGACGGCGTCGGCGATGCCGCGCTTCACCGGCTTCGGCAGGCGCCGGCCGTGCCGCGAGGTCCAGTAGCCGAGCAGCTCGCCCGGCTCGTCGGCGCGCTGGAGGACGCTGTCGACGGCCTGACGGGAGTGGCCGGGCTCGCCCGCGTCGATGCGGGCCATGACGAACTCGGCGGCGCCGACGAGCGCGGCGGTCCGCATGTTCCCCTCTCCGCGCAGCCAGCCGAGCAGGCCCGCGGTCCACTCGGGGTCCTCGACGGCGAGCTGCCGTACGAGGGCGCTGTAGCGGTCGTCGCGGTCGTCCGCGGACTCGTAGAAGGCGTCCGTGGCGACGAGGTTCGAGACGGCGAGCAGGAACAGTTCGCTGCGCGCGTCGCGCAGGTATCCGGTCGCGCCCTCGTGCGTGCGCGCCCGCTCGCCCGCCACGGTGGCGATCGGCGACCGGCCCACCGGGCGGGTGCCGCGGGTGTTGAAGCGTGCCATGAGGCGGCCCCTCTCTGTGGAGAGGAGGCACCGCGTGCGGGCATGCCGAACCGGGGCGCGGCGCTGCTGGGTGCCTCCCGAGATCGGATCGGTCCGCGGCGTGCGTTCACCACAAGAAGTAGCCGCGGACCTGCGCACCGGGAGGTGCGTGACGTGTGCTGCCCAGAGATCAAGTTCGGTGCAGGTACAAGGTGCTCTAACCGACTGAGCTACGCCGACCTGAAGCCGACGACGGGACTCGAACCCGCGACCACCCCATTAACAGTGGAAGTAACCCGCTCCTTCGCACCTGGGCATGCTGCAACTGTAGTGACGGGACGCGACGCTGCCACCTGGTTTTTCACCGGCCGGTCCAAACATGATCCGCCCCTCCCCGACGGCCGTTGCCAGGGACTGGCAGCCAACTGATCGATGTTTACGATCACTTGGCGAATATGTTCCGTCGCTTAGGGTTCCCAGTGGGCGGCACGCACCCTAGCCTTACCGCATGCCGCTTGAGTGTTCGGGTTCCGCGCGGTCTGCCGAGGAAGTCAACGAGCAGATCCGCGGGTTGTGGTTGCGCGCGGGTGGCCGGCTCTCCACCGAGCAGCGCGCCCAGTACGCGCGGCTCGTCACCGAGTGGGCGATCGCGGTCCGTACGGAGGTCGTCCAGGCCGCGGCCTGACGTTCCGTCAATTTCTTGTCGTGTCCGGCTCGGTCAGCGTGTCGGACTGTTAGCGCACTTCGGCGTTCCAGCGCCAGGACGTGAGCCGCTCCCTGCCGGGCAGCTCGCCGCGCCCCGTCGCCCACAGCAACGTACGCCAGGGGTCGTCGCCCTGCGGCGCGCCGGGGAACAGCCGGGCGAGAGCCCGGGCGCAGAGGCCGGCGGGCGGGGTCCAGTCGAGGCCGAGGCCTTCGGCGATGTCCTGCGTGTGGACGAGGGTCTCCACGACGCCCATCGCGCCGAAGCCCGCGGGGTCCGAGAGGCCGAACACGTGGTGGGCGCGGGTCTCGGGCGCGGCCGTCCGCACCATCGCGACCAGCAGGGCGCCGCTCGCGTCGAGCACCTGGAGCAGTCCCGCCGGGCCCGCGTCGCGGTTCGCGAAGATGACGTTCGCGGGGCCGTCCGGCCTGCGGCGCGTCCAGTCGAACGGCACTTCGGTGTCCAACGGCGGCTTCGACGGGCCGAGTTGGGCCGCGTACGCGAACAGGTCGTCGGCCAGATGCTCGGCCGTCTCCCAGCAGTCCCACTCCAGCGAACCGGCCCTGACGCCCCAGTCGGCGCCCAGGGCCCCGCCGAAGGTGTCCACCGCGAGCCGCACGGAGTGCGCGAGGTCGTCGGCGGCGGTCTGTGAGGTGCTCTCTCGGGACATGCCGAGAAGGTACCGATGATCACTGTCGCGGGCCTCTCCCCGTCGCGCCCCTTGGATCTGCGGTTCCGGTGCCCAAGACTGACTCAATGACACAGCGCGTAGAACTCGCCACCGTGATGGACCGACTCGCCATCGAGGAGCTGATCACCGACTACGCGGTGTCCGTGGACGACGGGGACTGGACGGCGTACCGCGGACTCTTCAGTCCCGACGGGCGCGCCGACTACCGGCGGGCCGGCGGCATCGAGGGCAGCGCGGCCGAGATCACCGAGTGGCTGACCCGGACGATGGAGCTGTTCCCGATGCGCCAGCACCTGATCGCCAACCGGCGCCTGCGCTTCGGCCGCCTCGACAACGACATCGGGGACACGGCCGAAGTGCAGGCCGACTACATCAACCCGATGCGGTTCGCCGGCGACGGCGCGGGCAGCGCCTCTGACGCGCCCTCCAATGCGCCCGCCGGTGCGCCCGACTTCGTGTGCGGCGGCCGCTACGCCTTCACCCTGGTGCGGACGCACTCCGGCTGGCGGCTGCGCGGGGTGACGGTGCACGAGAAGTGGCGCCGCACCGAGGGCGCCGCGGCGGCCACCGCGCCCTGACGCGAGCGCCCCCCGATGCCCACTGTCAAAGATCGTCCCGGGCGCGCACACTGAAAGCACGTACCGGGCGTCGGACGACGAGGGAGGCGGCGCATGGACGGGTCGGGCGGGAACGGTCGGTCGCGCTCGTCGAGTACGACGCAGTCGTGGCCGGCGTCGGCGCTGCCGGCGGCGTGGGCGGCGCCCGCCGCGTCGTGGCAGGGCATCGCTCCCCGCCTCGCGGCGTCCCCCTGGTGGCGTGGCGTCGCCGCCGTGTGCGCCGGCGCGCTGCCCGCGCTCGCGTTCCCGGCGCCGTCGCTGTGGTGGCTGGCCTACGTCGCGCTGGTGCCGTGGATGCTCCTTGCCCGCTCCGCCCGCACACCGCGCCGCGCGGCCCTCGACGGCTGGCTCGGCGGGCTCGGGTTCATGCTGGCGGTGCACAACTGGCTGCTGCCGAGTCTGCATGTGTTCACGGTTGTGATCGCGGCGCTGCTCGGCGCGCTGTGGGCGCCCTGGGGCCGGCTCGTGCGGCGGCTGCTCGGCGGCACGCCCACGCGCGGGCAGGCGGCCGCTGCCCTGGTCGCGGTGCCGTCGGCGTGGCTGATGGTCGAACTGGTGAGGTCCTGGCAAGGGTTGGGCGGCCCGTGGGGGCTCATCGGGTCGAGCCAGTGGCAGGTGCAGCCCGCCCTGCGCGTCGCGTCGGTGGGTGGGGTGTGGCTGGTCAGCCTCCTCGTCGTGGCGGTCAACACCGCCGTCACGGTCCTCCTCGTGACGCGCAGCGCCCGTACGCCCGCGGTGGCGGGGCTTCTGGTGACGGCCACGGTGACGACGGCCTCCTGGGCCTGGGCCCCGCGCCCTGAGCCGGATGGCCAGGTCAGGGTCGCCGTCGTCCAGCCGGGCCCCATAGGCGGCGCCGGCAGCGGCGAGAAGCGCTTCGACCGGGAGGAGCAGCTGACGCGCGGCCTGGCCGGGCAGGGCGTCGACCTGGTGGTCTGGGGCGAGAGCAGTGTCGGCTTCGACTTCTCGCAGCGGCCGGACCTCGCGCGCCGGGTCGCGGCGCTCTCGCGCGAGGTGGGCGCGGACGTCATGGTGAACGTGGACGCGCGACGCGTCTCACCCGGGGGCGCCCCCGGCATCTTCAAGAGCTCGGTCCTGGTGGGCCCGGACGGTCTCACGGGGCAGCGCTACGACAAGATGCGGCTCGTCCCCTTCGGTGAGTACATCCCGGCGCGCCCTCTGCTCGGCTGGGCCACGTCGGTGGGCAAGGCAGCGGGCGAGGACCGGTTGAGCGGCACTCGGCAGGTCGTGATGGACGCACGGTCCGCGCGGGACAGCGACCTGCGGATCGGCCCGCTCGTGTGCTTCGAGTCGGCGTTCCCCGACATGACGCGGAGGCTCACACGCGACGGGGCTCAGGTGCTGCTCGCGCAGTCCTCGACGTCGACGTTCCAGCACAGCTGGGCGCCCGAGCAGCACGCGTCGCTCGCGGCCGTGCGCGCCGCGGAGACGGGCCGTCCGATGGTGCACGCGACGCTGACCGGGGTGTCGGCCGTGTACGGCCCGGACGGATCACGCGTCGGTCCCTGGCTCGGCACATCGGCGAGCGCGGCCCGGGTCTACGAGGTGCCGACGGCGCACGGCACGACGCTGTACGTACGGTTCGGCGACTGGCCCGTGCACGCGGCCGTCACCGTGCTCGCCCTGCTGGGCGCGGCGGAGGCCGTCCGCCAGTTCAGGCGGCGAACCGCTGCACCTCACGTACGACCTGCTCGCACAGCACATGCGTCTCCAGCGCGTCCTTGGCGCTGACGACCTTGCCCGCACGCACGGCGTCGAGGAAGCCGAGCACCACCTGCTCGATGCCGCGCTGGCGGGCCACCGGCACCCAGTCGCCTCGGCGGCGCACCGTCGGCTGACCCTTGTGGTCGATGACTTCGGCGAGGTTGACGACCTGCCGCTTGGTGTCCTGCCCGGAGACCTCGACGATCTCCTCTGTCGAGCCGCTGAGCCGGTTCATGACGCCGATCGCCGTGAACCCGTCCCCGCAGAGCTGGAGCACCACGTGGTGCAGCAGGCCGTCCTCGACCCGGGCGCGCACCGACACGTCGTCGATCGGACCGGGCACGAGGTAGCGCAGGGTGTCGACGACGTGGATGAAGTCGTCGAGGACGAGCGTGCGCGGCTCCTCGGGCAGCCCGATCCGGTTCTTCTGCATCAGGATCAGCTCGCGGGGGTGGTCGGCGCACTGCGTGTAGCCGGGCGCGTGACGGCGGTTGAAGCCGACGGCGAGGCTGACCCCGCGCTCCTCGGCGAGCCGCACGAGGCGCTGCGAGTCGGCGAGTTCGTAGGCGAGCGGCTTGTCGACATAGGTGGCGACGCCCGCTTCGAGCAGCCGCGTCACGATCTCGGGGTGGACGGCGGTCGGCGCGTGCACGAAGGCCGCGTCGAGCCCCTGCGCGAGCAGCGCGTCCAGGTCGGTGTGCCGGTGTTCGGCGGGGATGTGATGCGTGTCCCCGACCCGCCGGAGCGTCGCGGGCGTGCGGGTCTGCAGGTGCAGCTCGACCCCCGGCAAGGTGGTGAGCACCGGCAGATACGCCTTCTGCGCGATGTCTCCGAGTCCGATGCAGCCGACCTTCACGTCCGTCTTCCCCTCGCCCCGGGCCGTCCGTCCGGCTAAGCCCTCTGTGTCTGGGCAGCATACGGCCGCTGCGGTGGCCGCCAGTCCGCGATCTCGTCGAATCCGCGCAGCATGACGGCGGGTCCGGTCTTGTCGAGAGCGGCGATGAGGGTGTTGCGCAGCGCCATCGCGGGCCGGTTGCTGAGCATGTTCACCCGGCCGACCGCGACGGCCTTGCGGGCGATGGCGGTCGTACGCGGCCTGCGTGCGGCGGTGTACGCGGCGAGGCCCGGGGCGTCGGGCTGCGCGGGGTCCGCGTGGTGGGCGAGCACGACGGCGTCCTCGATGGCCTGGTTGCCGCCCTGGCCGAGGGTCGGCGGCATGGCGTGGGCCGCGTCGCCGAGGAGCGCGACCCGGCCGTGGTGGAAGGCCGGCAGGGGTTCGGTGATGTGGTGGACGTCGTGGCGCAGGATCTCGTCGGGCGCGGCCGCGTCGATGATCGCCGGGATCGGGTCGTGCCAGTCGCCGAAGCGGCGCAGGAGCTCGTGCTTCTCGTCGTCGGGGGCGTGCTCGCCGGCGGGTGCGACGGCGGCGCCGTAGGCGTAGACCGTGCCGTCCGCGAAGGGGTGCGTCCCCCAGATGCGGCCGCGTCCCCAGGTCTCGTGCTGGGCGAATGGCCGGCCGAGGGACGGGACGAGGAGGCGCCAGGTGGTGAAGCCGGCGTAGACCGCGCCCGGGTGGGCGGGGAAGAGCGCCGTGCGCACGGCGGACCTGATGCCGTCGGCGCCGACGACGAGTTCGGCTTCGAATGCGCCTTCCGGAGTGGTCACCCGGGCGGGGCGGGCCGGGTCGCCAACGACGCCGGGGTCGGCGAGGGCCGCGGCGGACGCGGTGTGGACGACTCCGTCGGGGAGCCGGGACGCCAGCTTGTCGATCAGGGTCGCGCGATGGAGGAGCACGAGGGAGCCGCCGAAGCGCTCGGCGGCGGCCTTCGCGTCGGAGCGCGAGAGCCAGCGGCCGCTGGGGGTGCGCAGGCCGCCCTCGCCCTCCCAAGCGGCGAGAGACCGGATCTCCTCGCCGAGGCCGATGACGTCCAGGGCCCGCTGCGAGTTGGGGGCGAGGGAGATCCCGGAGCCGACGGGCTTCAGCTCGGCGGCCCGTTCGAGGACGGTGACGTGCCAGCCGCGCAGGTCGAGCGCCACGGCGGCGGTGAGGCCGCCGATTCCGCCGCCCACGACGACCGCGCGGGGCCGCCGCCCGCGGCCGGCGGCGGTGCGTGCTTCCGGTCTCGCCGGCGTCTTCCCCGTCGAGTCGGTCAGTTCGGTGGGAACCGCTGAATCCATCGGTTCGGCAGTCATGGCTTCGCGCTCCTTACGTCTCACAACGCCCGGCTCGGCCCGTCAAGGCTCACTACACCTGTAGTGTGCCCGGTTCCGAACGTACTACATCTGTAGTTCCGGCGGTAGGTTGGGATCATGCCCCCTCGCAACAGCGCCACCGGCGCCACCGGCGCACCTCGCGCCGAAGTCATCGCCGACGCCGCACTCGATCTGCTCGCCGAGCGCGGGATGCGGGGCCTGACGCACCGAGCTGTCGACGAGACGGCGGGCCTGCCACAGGGGTCGACGTCGAACTACGCACGGACCCGGCTCGCCCTCCTGGAGGCGGCGGTGCGGCGCCTCGCCGTGCGCGAGTCACGGGTGCTCGCCGTGGACGAACTGCCGGATCCGGCCGGCGGGATCCACTCGCTCGTCGACGGCATGGCGCTCGCGCTGCACCGCTATCTGACCAGCCACCCTCAACTGCTGGTATGCCGTTACGAGTTGGCGCTGGAGGCGACGCGGCGGCCGGAGTTGCGGGCGTTCTTCGACGAGACGGGTCGGCAGTTCCACGAACCGCTCACCGCGCTGCTGCGGGCCGCGGGGTCCCGGGATCCGGAGCGGCACACGCTGTCGCTGGTGGCCTGGTCCGAGGGGATCATGTTCTCGTGCGTGGCCGGGGCGTTCCACGCGTCGGTCCCGGACCTGGCGGAACTGCGGGCGGGATTCGGGGAACTGCTGCGCGGGATGCTCGACGCGTCCCCGTCCTGACCTGCGCGTCACCCGTGCGGGGCATCATCGGCCGACGGGCCCGCCACGAGGTTCCGTACCCGACAGAGTTGCGCGAGTGCATCGATCGACGACCTCAGCAGCGCTTCTGCTCACGGTGGCGGCCACGGCCGCCGCGGTGTCCGGTTGCGTGAGCGTACGGCAGCCGGAGCCTCCGGCCGCGTCCCCCAGCGCCCCCGCCGTTCCGGCGGCGCCCCGCCCCGACGGCCGGGCGGACCCTCAGGTCGTGCAGGCGCCGGTGCGGGAGGCGCTGGACAGGATGGGCCGCACGCCACCGGCCCACTCGCCCTCACCCGAGCCGACCCGTGCGCCACGCCCGCCGCAGCCGCCACGCCACGAAGCCCCGCACCGGTCGGGCCCCGGCCACGCGGCACGCCCTGCGGCGCCTCCGCCGCACCACCCGCACACCGCCGCCCCCGCGGCACCCGGCGTCCCGGGCGATGTGTGCGCCCTGGGCAACCAGTACGGCAAGTGGAACCCGGACAGCCCCGAGGCCCGCATCTGCCGGGAGACGTACGGAGGGTGAGCCGGGCGGAAGGTGAAGTGCGACGGAGGATGAGGCGAGGCGGCGGCGCATCGAGCGGGGCCGGTGAGGGGGCGGCCGCCTACGAACTCCGTCTGGGCGGCCCCAGCGGCTCGCCCCCGGCGGAACCGCGGCCGGGGCCCTCGTCCCTTCCGGGCGGCATCGCCGCGACCCGCGTTTCCAGGCGGGCGATGGCCGCCCGTACGCCGTCCCCGTAACCGTCGTCCCCGAGCGCGCCCACCACGGCGCGCGCCTGCGTCAGATGGCAGCGGGCCGCGTCGGGGCGGCCGAGCTTCACATAGTCCGCCGCCAGGTTGAGATGCAGCGAGGGGTAGAGCGCGCGGACCGCGAGCGACTGCTCGTGGCGCGCGAGCCGCGCCTCGGTCAGGCCCTCGGCGGCGGACAGGGCCCGCAGGTCCCACGCCAGCTCGTCGTCCGGGTCGTCCTGGGCGTCCGCCATGTAGTGCGCGAGCGTGCAGCGGTGGAGGGGGTCGCCGTCCTCTCCGATCTCCGCCCAGAGGCCCAGGTACCGGTCCCTGGCCTCCTCTCGGTCGCCGGCGTGATGGAGCATGATCACCTGCCCGATCCGGGTCATCATGACGTCGTCCGCCGCCTGCTCCCGCTGCTCAGCCACAGGTCCTCCACGCTCGTATGCCGATCGTCCAAGCTGATAACGATTCCGACGCTATAGGCAGCCGCTGACAATCCCGGTCAGGCGCGGGCGGGGGTCCCTCCGGGGGCCGGGCGATCACCGCACGCGGAGCTGCACGCACCCGGAGGGACAAGCACCCGGGGGCGTCAGCCCAGGTTCGGAATCCGCCAGTCGATCGGCGTGTGGCCCTGCGCGGCCACCGCCTTGTCGATCTGCGTGAAGGGATGCGAGCCGAAGAACTTCTTCGCGGAGAGCGGCGAGGGATGCGCGCCCTTCACGACGACGTGGCGCTCCTCGTCGATGAGGGGGAGCTTCTTCTGCGCGTAGTTCCCCCACAGGACGAACACGGCCGGGTCGGGACGGTCGGCCACCGCGCGGATCACCGCGTCGGTGAACTTCTCCCAGCCCTTGCCCTTGTGCGAGTTGGCTTCGCCGGCCCGCACCGTGAGCACCGCGTTCAGCAGGAGGACGCCCTGCTCGGCCCACGGCATCAGATACCCGTTGTCCGGGACCGGGTGGCCGAGCTCCTCCTTCATCTCCTTGTAGATGTTCCGCAGGGAGGGCGGTGTCTTCACGCCGGGCCGCACGGAGAAGCACAGACCGTGCCCCTGCCCCTCCCCGTGGTACGGGTCCTGGCCGAGCACAAGGACCTTGACCCGGTCGTACGGAGTCGCGTCGAGCGCCGCGAAGACCTCCTCGCGCGGCGGGTAGACGGGACCCTTCGCGCGCTCCTCCTCGACGAACTCGGTGAGCTCCTTGAAGTAGGGCTTCTGCAGCTCCTCGCCGAGGACGCCGCGCCAGGACTCGGGCAGCATCGCGGTGTCGGTCACGTCAACAACCTCCGGGGTACGGTCACTTCACGGCCGTACGAGGCACGGCCGCTGCACACCCCAGAACCTACCCGCGGCCACTGACAACGGGCCCCGGCGGCCCGCCTACCAGCTGGTCTTGCGCTGCAACTCCCACATCATCATGATCGTCGACGGGTCGAGGGCCCGCTCGCCGCCCGAGATCTCCTCGCTGGCCGCGATGTACTGCTTGCCCTGCCACAGCGGCAGCAGCCGGGCGTCGTCGACGAGTATCTGCTGGGCGCGCTTGAACTGGCCCACCACGGCGGCGCGGTCGCTCTCGCGGCGCGACTGTGGCAGCAGATCGTCGGTGATCTCCTTGGACGCGTAGGGCGTTCCGAGCGCGTTCTGCTGGCCGACGAAGGGGGCGATGAAGTTGTCCGCGTCCGGGAAGTCGGGGAACCAGCCGCGTCCGAAGACGGGGTACTCGCCCTTGCGGTATCCGGCCTCGAACGTCTTCCAGGGGCGTCCCTTGACCGTGACGTCGAACAGTCCGGACGCGTCCAGCTGTCGCTTGAGCTCGGTGAACTCGGCGCCGGTCGCGGACCCGTAGCGGTCGGTGGTGTACCAGAGGGTGAGCGGGACCCGGTCCGTGATGCCCGCCCGGGTGAGGATGTCCCTGGCCTTGGCCGTGTTCGGGTCGCCGAAGTCGTCGAAGAAGCCGGTGGTGTGCCCGGTCAGGCCCCTCGGGACCATCGAGTAGAGCGGTTCGACGGTGTCCTGGTAGATCTTGTGGGCGATCGCGCCGCGGTCGACGACCTGGGCGACGGCCTTGCGGACGGCGGACTTGCGCGCCCAGGGGTCCTTGGGGTTGAACACCAGGTAGCTGATCTCCATGCCCGCGCCCTCGACGAGCTGGATGCCGTCCTTGGCCTGCTTGCCCTGGAGCCCCACGACGTCCGACGCGGCGAGCCCGCGGTACGTGGCGTCGATCTTCTTGGCGCGCAGGGCGCCGACCATCGAGGCGGAGTCCTTGAAGTAGCGGATGGTGACGGCGCTGTTCTTGCGCTCGGCGAACCCGTCGTAGTGGTCGTTCTTGACGAGCTCCGCCTTGTCGCCGTCGGTGTACGCGTCGAGCGCGTACGGCCCGGAGCCGGCGATCTGGCCGTCGTCGCGGACCGCGTCGGCCGGGTACTCGGCGGGGTCCACGATGGACATCGCCGGTGTCGCGAGCACGAAGGGGAAGGTCGCGTCGGGCTTGTTCAGTTTGAAGGTGACGTCACGGTCGCCCTTGACCTCGACCGACTTCAGGCTGCCGAGGAGCCCCTCGGGGCCGCCCTTGACGTTGATCCTGCTGATGCGGTCGATGGAGTACTTGACGGCCGCCGCGTCGAGCTTGTCGCCGTTCGAGAACTCCATGCCCTCGCGCAGCTTGCAGTGGTAGACGCTGTTGGAGGGGTCGGTGAACTCGCAGCGCTCGGCGGCGTCGGGCTTCGGCTCGGAGGCGCCGGAGGGGAAGCTGACGAGGGTCTGGTAGACGTTCCTGAACAGCTCCCAGGAACCGTCCCAGGACGCGGCCGGGTCGAGGGTGCTCGGCGCGCTGGTGGTCCCCACGACGATGGGTTCGGTGTCGTCGGACTCTCCGGAGGACATCAGTCCGCATCCGGCAAGGAGCGATATGCACGTTATCGCCGCCAGTTGACGGGGGCCCTGGATCCGGTTGAACACGCGCGCGCTCCTCGATCGGCCATGCCACAGGTCGGCAGACCATACCGCAGTGCCCCGCCGGGCCAACGAGGCACTCCGGCAGGGCACTTGATGCGTACGTACGCGACGTACGCGGGGAACTTCACTTAGGCGAACTTGGTCCGATACGCCCCCTGCGGGGGTTTGTCAGGCGACGCCCGCATTGAGGAAGATTCCGCCGTCCACCACGAGGGTCTGACCGGTGATCCAGTCGGACTGCTGCGAGGTCAGGAAGGCGGCGGCGCCGCCGATGTCCTCGGGCACGCCGAGCCGGGCCAGCGGGTAGGCGGCCGCGGCCTCCTCCTCGCGCCCCTCGTAGAGGGCCTGCGCGAACTTCGTCTTGACGACCGCCGGGGCGATCGCGTTGACCCGCACCTTGGGCGCGAACTCGTGCGCGAGCTGGACGGTCAGGTTGATCATCGCCGCCTTGCTGATGCCGTACGCGCCGATGAACGGGGACGGGGCGAGGCCCGCGACGGAGGCGATGTTGACGATCGCCCCGCCGTTCTCTCCCTGCCACGCCTTCCACGTCTGCTGGGCGAAACCGAGCGCGGAGACGACGTTGGTCTCGAAGACCTTGCGCGCCACGTTCAGGTCGAGGTCGGCGATGGGGCCGAACACCGGGTTCGTACCGGCGTTGTTGACCAGGAAGTCGACGCGGCCGAAGGCCTCCATGGTGCGCTCGACGGCGGCGGCCTGGTGCGCCTCGTCGTGGGCCTTGCCGGCGACGTACATGGCCCGGTCGGCGCCGAGCTTCTCGACAGCCTCCTTGAGGGCGTCCTCGCCGCGTCCGGTGATGCACACGCGGTCACCGCGGGCGACGAGCGCCTCGGCGACGCCGTAGCCGATGCCGCGACTCCCGCCGGTGACGAGGGCGACCTTGCCGGAGAGCTCCGGGAGCTGGGATGAAGTCATGTCCGTTTCCCCCGGCCCTAGTTGAGCGGTCCGCCGGCGACGTACATGACCTGTCCGGAGACGAATCCGGCCGCCTCGCCGGTGAAGAAGGCGATGGCGTTGGCGATGTCGTCGGGCTTGCCCACGCGCTGGACCGGGATCTGCGTGGCGGCGGCGGCCTGGAACTCCTCGAAGCCCATGCCGACGCGGGCGGCGGTGGCGGCCGTCATCTCGGTGACGATGAAGCCGGGGGCGACGGCGTTCGCGGTGACGCCGAACTTGCCGAGCTCCTTGGCGAGGGTCTTGGTGAAGCCCTGGAGGCCGGCCTTGGCCGCCGAGTAGTTGACCTGGCCGCGGTTGCCGAGCGCCGACGACGAGGACAGGTTGACGATGCGGCCGAACTTGGCGTCCACCATGTGCTTCTGGACGGCCTTCGACATCAGGAACGCGCCGCGCAGGTGCACGTTCATGACGGTGTCCCAGTCCAGGGCGCTCATCTTGAACAGCAGGTTGTCGCGGAGCACGCCCGCGTTGTTGACGAGGATCGTCGGCGCGCCGAGCTCCTCGGCGATGCGCGCGACCGCGGCCTCGACCTGCGCCTCGTCGGCGACGTCGCAGCCGACCGCGAGGGCCTTGCCACCGGCGCTGGTGATCTGCTCGACGGTGTCCTTGCAAGCGGCCTCGTCGAGGTCGATCACGGCTACGGCGCGACCCTCGGCGGCCAGACGTACGGCGGTAGCGGCGCCGATGCCGCGTGCGGCACCGGTGACGATCGCGACGCGCTGCTCAGTGGTGGACATGCTCTTCGGTCTCCTCGCCCTAGAGTGCGGCCCTCACGTCCCAACTCGGTGAGCGACCGCTTAGTACCCTGTGGACGTGACGCTAGAAGTCCTGGCACCCGGTGTCAACGTACCCACCGGGTGCGCCTGATCACTCACCGCGAAGGGGCCGCCGCGAGGTCACCTCACCAGGAGGTCGAGAAGCCTGTCGGCCTCGGCCTCGGGGTCCTCGGTGAGACCGGTGTGCACGGGTCCCGGCTGCACGACCGTGGAGCGCGGCGCGACCAGCCACCGGAAGCGCCGGCCCGCGTCGTCGTCCGCCGCCTGGCCCGCGTCGCCGCCCCCTCGGCAGTGGCTCTCGACGGCGGCGAGCGACGCGCGGACGCCGGTCACGTCCGCCTCCGGGTCGAGGGCGCGCAGTTTCGTCTCGTCGAGGTGCGTGAGCGCGCGGACGTAGGACTTGGCGCGGCAGTAGACGACCACGCCGGCGTTGATCTGCTCGCCGCGCTCGACGCGCGGGACGACGCGCAGCAGCGCGTATTCGAAGACGTCTCGGGTGGTCGTGGTCACCGGGTGCCGCCCTTCACACTCGCCGTGCCGGTCAGCCAGCCCGGGGTGCGCTGGACGCGGTCGGGATCCGGCTCGGGCAGGCCGATCCGCTCGTGGACGGTCGCCGCGCGGGGCAGCAGCACGGCGGCGTACGCGCGCCGCACCGCGTCCGGGTCGTCGAAGCCCGGCTCGTCGGCGAGCCAGGCGTCCGGGACGTCGGCGGTGACCTCGGCGAGCAGCTCCTCGGTGAGGCGCGGCGCCAGCTCCGCGGCGGCCGCCGCGACGTCGGGCGCGAAGGGGGCGAGGGCGTGGTCGAAGGCGTCGAACGGCCGGGCCGCCGCGGCCTGGGCGCCGCGCCAGTTGTGGTGCCAGATCATGCTCGCGCCATGGTCGATGAGCCACAGGTCGCCGTGCCAGACCAGCATGTTGGGGTTGCGCCAGGAGCGGTCGACGTTGTTGATCAGGGCGTCGAACCAGACGACGCGGCCCGCCTCCACGGGATCCACCGCGTAGGCGAGCGGGTCGAAGCCGAGGGCGCCGGAGAGGTACTCCATCCCGAGGTTCACGCCGCCGCTCGACTTGAGGAGGCCCTGCACCTCCTGGTCGGGCTCGCCGAGGCCGATCACGGGGTCGAGTCCGATCCGTACGAGCCCGGGCACCCGGAATCCGAGCCGCCGCGCGAGCCCCCCGCAGATCACCTCCGCGACGAGCGTCTTGCGGCCCTGTCCCGCGCCGGTGAACTTCATGACGTAGGGGGCGAGATCGTCGGCCTCGACGAGCCCGGGGAGCGATCCGCCCTCCCTCATCGGGGTGACATAACGGGTCGCCGTGACTTCGGTGAGCATTGCCCCAGGTTAGGCGAGACATCATCGCCGTACGAAAGTCCGTCCGGTGTTGAACATTCCGGTCCCGCGGCCCGTACGGGAGTGGGCCACCCCCCTCGAACCGAAGGGAAACACCAGTAATGACCGCTTCGCGAGAGTCCGTATCCGCCCCGACCCGCCGCACCGTCGTCGCGGCCGTGGGAGCCGCCGGTATCGCCGCCGCGCTCACCGCGTGCGGGAGCTCGGACGATTCGTCGTCCTCCGAGCCGGCGGGAAACGCGGCCAAGGACGGCGCGGCCAAGGACGGGGCAGGCAAGGAACTCGCCAAGACCGCCGACATCCCCGTCGGCGGCGGAAAGATCTTCGGTGACGCGGGCGTGGTGGTCACGCAGCCGAAGAAGGGCGAGTTCAAGGCCTTCACGAACATCTGCACCCACAAGCAGTGCCCGGTCACCGCGATCGAGGGCGGCACCATCAACTGCCCGTGCCACGGCAGCAAGTTCTCCATCGAGGACGGCAGCGTGAAGCACCCGCCCGCCGCGCAGCCCCTGGCCGCCAAGGAGATCACCGTCTCCGGCGACTCGATCACGCTCGCGTAGCGACGCGGGTCAGCGGCCTCGGCGCGGGCGCTTCCAGCAGGTGAGCACGTCCTGTGTGGACGTCACGGTGGCGACGAGGGCGAGCGTGTTGCGGATCATCGCGGGGGTGTAGTCGGACGGCACCCCCGCGACGGCGTCGGCGGGCACGGCGACGGTGTAGCCGCGGTTCACCGCGTCGAAGACGGCGTTCGGTATGGCGACGTTCGCCGAGACGCCGGTGACGATCAGCGTCCGGCAGCCGAGGTTGCGCAGCAGGGCGTCCACGTCGGTGCCCGCGATGGGTGAGAGGCCGTGCAGCCGGCGTACGACGATGTCCTCGTCCGCCACCTCGACGGGCGGCGCGATCCTGACCGCCTTGGTGCCGGAGATCTGCTGTACGGGCAGGCGCGCGGCGGCACGGAACAGCCGTCCGTTGTGGTTGGCACCGCGCCCGTCGGGCCGCCGCTCCGCCACGGCGTGCAGCACCTGTACGCCGCTCTCGTGGGCGCCCGAGACGAGTCGCGCCACATTGCCGAGCGCCCCGGACGACCTGGCCTCCTGGGCGAGTTCGGGCAGGGCGCTGTCGGGGCCGACGACCCCCTGCTGGCACTCCACGGTCAGCAGCACCGTGGTGGCCGGATCGAGCAGTTCGGCGAGCTCTTCGTACGACGGCACGGGGTCCCCCTGTCGCAGGCGTCCTGAGCGGCGAGAGATTAGCCACCATTGCGCCATGGGGGAAGACACCGCATGCTTCTGATCTGACACACCGTCAGCGAGAAGCCCGCGAAGGGGAGTACGCATGGCCGTCACACAGCGTCGGGGCCGCAGGATCATGATGACGCCGGCCGAGCTGGACGAGTTCCTGGGATCCCAGCGCACCTGCCGCGTCGCCACGGTCTCGCCCGACGGCTCCCCGCACGTCAGCACCCTGTGGTTCGTCTGGGACGGCGCCTGCCTGTGGCTGTACTCGATCACGCGCAGCCGCCGCTGGGCCGACCTCCTCAAGGACCCGCGCATCGCCGTCGTGATCGACGCGGGCGAGGAGTACGGGGAGCTGCGCGGCGCCGAGCTGTCGGGCACGGTGGAGTTCGTCGGGGAGAGCCCGCGCACCGGCGAGCCCGTACCCGAACTGGACGTCCCCGAGCGGCTGTTCGCCCGCAAGAACTTCGCGATGGACGAGATGGTGCACGACGGCCGGCACGCCTGGGCCCGGCTCACGCCGGACAAGATCGCGTCGTGGGACTTCAGGAAGCTGGCGTCGCTCTAGCTCTCTCCTGTGGAGCCCTCTCCCGGGCTCTCTCCTGGGGAGCCCTATCTCGGGGCGACGTCCCCGCCCAGACTCGCGCCCACACTCCGGAGCGCCTTCACCGCCGCCCTGATCGACGGCCGCCGGTCCGCGTCGGCCCGCCACACGACGTAGACGTGCCGGCGTACGCGCTGACGCACCGGCACGGTCACCACGCCGTCCGGCACCGGATCGCGCCCGAGGAGCGGTGCCACGCACACACCGAGCCCGGCGGCGACGAGGCCGAGCTGGGTGTGGGTCTCGGCGGCGCGATGGCCGATGCGGGGCTCGACGCCCTTGGCGCGCAGCGTGAAGAGCAGCCACTCGTGGCAGAACTCGCCCTCGCCCCACGTGATCCACTCGTCGTCGGCGAAGTCCTCCAGGCCCACCTCGCGGCGACCGGCGAGGGGGTGGTCCGCCGGCATCGCGACATCGGCGGGATCGTCGAGGATCGCCGCCTTGACGAGGCCGTCGGGGAGCGGCATCGGCTTGTTGTACCAGTCGAGCACGACCGCCAGGTCGAGGTCGCCGCGCACGACCCCGGCGACCCCCAGTTCGGGCTCCAGTTCCTGCGAGCGCAGCCGCAGGCCCGGGTGCTCCGCGCGCAGGTCCGCGAGGGCGCGCGGGAAGAGGCCGCGGGCCGCGGTCGGGAACGCGGAGATCCGCAGCTCCCCCACGACCTGCCCGCGGTGCGCCTCCAGGTCCGACTGCGCGAGCTCGACCTGGGACAGGATCCGCCCCGCATGCTCGGCGAGCAGCCGCCCGGCGTCGGTGAGGCGCACTCCCCTGCCGTTCTTGGCGAGAAGCTGCTGGCCGACCTCGCGTTCCAGCTTGGCCATCTGCTGCGAGACGGCGGACGTCGTGACGTGCAGCCCTGCCGCGGCGCCGCTGACGGACCCGTGGCGGGCGAGGGCGTCGAGGGTGCGCAGGCGCTCCAGGTTCAACATGTAAGCGATGCTAAGCGATACCAGGGAACAAGTCTCGCTTGTGCTAAGAGGTTGTGGGGCGGCATCGTTACGCCCATGAGCACCGTCGCCTCCTCGTCGCCCCCTGCGACTCCGGCCCCCGCGCCTTCCGGCATTCCTACGGAAACACCTGCCTCCGCACGGCCCCGCCGCGCCCTCGACTGGCGCGTCCGCTTCGGCGTCCTGTCGCTGATCTGGGGCTTCAGCTTTCTCCTCATCAAGGTCGGCACCGACGGCTACGCGCCGTTCCAGGTGACGCTGGGGCGGCTCGCGTTCGGTACGGCGGTGCTCGCCGTGGCCATGGCCGTGAAGCGTGAGCGGCTGCCGAGGGGCCTGCGGACGTGGGGGCACATCGCGGTGGCGGCGCTGCTGCTCAACTCCCTGCCGTTCTCGCTGTTCGCGTTCTCCGAGCAGACGATCCCGTCGACGCTCGCCGGTATCTGCAACGCGACGTCTCCGCTGTGGGGCATGGCCCTGTCGCTGGTGGCGCTCTCCGAGGACCGGCCCACGCGCCGCCGGGTCGCGGGGCTCGGCATCGGCTTCCTCGGGGTGCTCACGGTCCTCGGCGTGTGGCAGGGCTTCCACGGCCTGGACCTGTCCGGCACGGCGATGGCACTGCTCGCCTCGCTGAGCTACCCGGTCGGCTGGATCTATCTGCGCCGTACGCTGGCCGGGACCGGCCACTCGAACCTGTCGCTCTCCGGCGCCCAGCTCCTGATGGCCACGGTCCAACTGGCCGTCGTCACCCCGGTGTTCTCCACACTCCCGGCTCACCTCCCAGTCGTGCCCCTGCTCGCGATCGTCGCCCTGGGCGCACTCGGCACCGGCCTCGCCTTCCTCATCCAGTACGGCCTGGTGGCGGAGGTCGGTCCGACCACGGCGCAGATGGTCACCTATTTCATCCCGGTGATCGCGACGGCCGCGGGGGTCGCCCTGCTCGGCGAGTCCCTGACCTGGTCCACCCCGATCGGCGCGGTGATCGTGCTGGCGGGCGCGGCGCTCACACAGTCCAGGGCGCGGCCCCCTCGGCGCAGCGCTCAGCCGTAACGGCGCGCGGGGGCCGGCCCGGTGGCGGACGCGACGGCGTCGGCCACCGGGCCGATGTCGTCCGCGCCGAGCGTCGACACGGTGATGCGCACCCCGGGCGCCGCCCCCATCCGGAAGCGCGCCCCGGGCGCAACGGCCCACCCGGCGTGCAGCAGCCGCGCGACCGCCCCCGTCTCGTCCGGTACGGGCACCCACACGTTCATGCCGCTGCGCCCGTGCGCCTCGACCCCGCGCTCGGCGAGGGCCGCGATGAGAGCGTCGCGCCGCTGCCCGTACGACGCGGCGACGGCGCGCGTGTCCACCGCGCCTTCGGTCCACAGTCGGGCGACGGCCCGCTGAAGGATGCGGCTCACCCAGCCGGGGCCGAGGCGCTGCCGCCCCTCCACCCGGTCGACCGTGACCGCGTCGCCCGTCAGCACGGCGAGCCGCAGGTCGGGCCCATAGGCCTTGGCGGCGGAGCGTACGAACGCCCAGTGCCGCGTCACACCGGCCAGCGGATGCAGCGGCAGGTCGACGATCCCGTGCCCGTGGTCGTCCTCGATGAGCAGTACGTCCTTGTGGGCCGCCAGAACTTTGCGCAGCGCACGCGCGCGTGGCGCGGTGACGGCGGCGCCGGTGGGGTTCTGGGCGCGGTCGGTGACCACGAAGGCTCGCGCGCCCGCGCTCAGGGCCCGCTCCACCTCGTCGGGCAGCGGCCCGTCGTCGTCCATGCCGACGGGCACCAGACGCAGCCCGAGCGCCGGAACGAGGTCGAGCATGCTGCCCCAGCCCGGGTCCTCGACGGCGACGCCGTCTCCGGGCTTGAGGTGCGCGGCGAGCACCCGCTCAATGGCGTCGAGGGAGCCCGATGCGACGGCGACGGGGCCCTCCGGGATCCCGTCCTTGTCGAAGGCCACGCGCGCGTGGCGTGCCAACTCCGGCTCCAGTGGCCCGTCGCCGTACAGGACGGGCGCCTTGTCGGCCTGCGCGGCCGCCCAGGCGAAGGCCTCGGCGAGCGGGGGCAGCAGGGCCGTATCGGGGTTGCCGTTCGAGACGTCGCGCACGCCGGCCGGTACGTCGACGCGGATCAGCTCGCGCGCCGTCGTGGCCGGCTTGGACCGCACGCGGCTGCCGCGGCGCCCGGCGGTCTCGATCACTCCGCGCTCACGGAGGGTGCGATAGGCGGCCGCGACCGTATTGGGATTGACCCCGAGATGCTGGGCCAACTCCCTCATCGGCGGCAGAAGTTGACCCGGCTGCAGGTCACCCCCGCCCACCGCGCGCTCCACGCTGGCGGCAATCTCTGCTGCGCGCCGTCCTTCGATCGGATACTCTCCTAGCACAAAGCAGATTATGCACTAGTGCAATGGAGTTTGCAATGAGCGTGGCATCCGAGCCCGGCACCGTCGCTTCCGGGGACGCCTCCGCCTCCTACCCGGCGACCGACCGCACCGTCCCGGCCCGCATGCGCGAGCGGACGCACTACGACCGTGAGCTGGTCCACTCGATACTCGACGAGGCGTACATCTGCCATCTCGGGTTCGTCCGCGACGGCTCCCCCGTCGCGCTGCCGACCCTGTACGGACGCGTCGGCGAGACCCTCTACGTGCACGGTTCGACGGGCGCGCGCGTCCAGCGCATGGCGGGCGCGGCCGACCCCGGACTGCAGGTCTGCCTGACGGTCACCCACGTCGACGGTCTCGTGCTCGCGCGCTCCGCCTTCCACCACTCGCTCAACTACCGCTCCGTGGTGGTGCACGGCCTCGCCCACCAGGTGACCGACCCCGACGAGAAGCGCACGGCCCTCGACGCGCTCGTCGACCACGTGGTGCCGGGCCGTTCCCAGGACTCGCGCCCCGGGAACGACAAGGAGCTCGCGGCGACATCCGTCCTGCGCCTCGACCTCGCAGAAGTCTCCGCGCGGGTCCGCGCCGGCGGCCCGGACGACGACGAAGAGGACCTCGGCCTGCCGTACTGGACCGGCGTCGTCCCGCTCACCAAGGGCCACGGCGCGCCGATCCCGGCCGACGACCTCGCGCCGGGCATCGCGGTGCCGGACTACCTGACGGGTCTGTAGGGCGCTTCTATGGCGCCTGTTGGGACGAGCCCGCCCCGGTGAGCGTCGGTACGCGCACCGGGGCGCCCTCCCCGGCTACCTCGCGCGCGCCTCGGCGACGGCGAGCCCGGTCACCGCGGCCAGCATCAGGACCGTGCCCGCCACCGTCGGCGCGGTCAGCCGCTCACCGAGGAGCACGACCGCGATGACGGCGGCGCTCACCGGTTCGAGCAGCATGATCACCGAGACGGTCGCGGACCTGACGACCGCGGCGCCCGAGAAGTACAGGGCGTAGGCGAGCGCAGTAGGTACTGACGCGATGTAGACCAGCATCCCCAGCACCTGGAGCGGCTGGGAGGTGTGCGGCACCAGACCCTCCAGCGCGCCGAGCGGCAGGAGGCTCACCGCGGCGACGGCGAACGTCAGGACGGACGTGTCGAGTTGATCGCCCGACCGGCCGTCCCGCCCGAACCACCGCGTCAGCAGGGTCATCACGGCGTAGCCGGCCGCGGAGACCAGGGCCCAGGCGACCCCGGCGGGACGCACGGCCGCGCCCCCGCCGCCGAGCACCAGGACGGTAAGGCCCGCGAGCGCGCCCAGGACGGCCAGCAGCCCGCCGCCGCCGAGGCGTTCGCCCATGGTCAGGCGCGCGCCGAGCGCGATGAGTACGGGTCCCGCGCCCAGGGTGACCACGGTGGCGACGGCGAGTCCGGTCGCCTGGACCCCCGCGAAGTACGCGGTCTGGAAGACGCTCAGGGCGATCCCGGTGACGACGATCCGCACCGCCTTGCGCAGGCGCGGTTCCGCCGCGGGCCGGGTCCTGCGCGGTCGCAGGGCCCGCGCCACGAGCAGCAGGGCGAGGCCGCCCAGGCAGCGCCAGAACGACAGGGCGGCGGGGCCGAGGTCACTGGCCCGGAAGACCAGCGAGGCGGCCGCGCCCGCGGTGCCCCAGGCGGCGCCGGCGACGACGAGGTAGAGGAGCCCGCGCCCGACGGGCAACAGCGGTGCTGCTCCGGCGGGCGACGTACGGGACGAGGTGTCGGCTGAGTCAGCCGCGACAGTGTGCGACACGTGGTTCTCCACGAGGAATGGCCTCCGCGCCCCATGGATGGGGGCGGGGCAGGGACACGGACTGTCGTCTGCGGGCAGCCGTGACCCGCTCGGGTCGTCCCGAGCCGGATCTTCGTCAGATGGGCCGCCGGAGCGCGATGCTCCGGACGGCCACCGCCCGCGTCAAGCGACCGGGGGCGGAAGCACGAGTGCGCGTGAATGCATGATCAACACCTTAGTTCGCGCTGCCACGGCCGGACAACGTCATATCCGGCGACTCCGGGGACGCCTCGTTCGGGGCAGCCCTGTCCGAGGCAGCCCTGTCCGAGGCAGCCTCAACGGCAACGGCGACGACCTCGGGCTTCGCCGGAGCCGAGGACTGCGCGATGAACGCACCGACCAGGACGACCGCGCCGCCGACGATCTGCGGTGCCGACAGATGCTCGCCCAGGAGCACCCAGGCCAGCACGGTCGCGATGACCGCTTCCAGGCAGGCCACGACCCCGGCCACCTGCGGCGAGAGCCGGCGCACCGAGAGGACTCCGGTGACGTAGGCGATGACCGTGGCGATCAGCACGATCCAGCAGAGCAGCAGCCACGCGGGCACGGAGGTGCCGTTCATCGAGGCGCTGCCGCCGAGCACGGACCAGTCCATGCCCCAGGGGCGCGCCACGACCGTCAGGACGAGGGTGCCGACGAGCAGCCCGTACGCGATCACGCCGAGCGGGTCCGGCGCCCGGTCCCCCGCGTCGCTGCCCTGGTCGGACAGGACGAAGTAGCCGACCTGGCAGCAGGCGGCGGCGAGGGCGAGCAGCAGGCCGATCAGGTCGACGCTGAGGCCCGCCCACACCTCGACGACGCAGGCGAGGCCGCCGACGGCGAGGACCACGCCGAGCGCGGCGGCGCGCGTCACGGGCCTGCGCTGCACGAAACGCACCCAGCCGAGGACGAGCGCGGGGGCGAGGTACTCGATGAGGAGCGCGACACCGACGGGGATACGGGAGATCGCGGCGAAGTAGCAGGCCTGTACACCGGCGACGGCGAGCAGGCCGAAACCGGCGAGCAGCGCGGGCCGCTGGACGACCAGGGCGCGGTGCCGCCAGGCGACGGGCAGCATGACGAGCGCGGCGCCGGCGACGCGCAGCCACACCACGTGGAGCGGGTCGAGACCCGCCTCGATCAGCGGCTTCGCCGCCACACCGGAACCGCCGAAGGCGAGCGCCGAGACAAGGGCGAGCCCCAGTCCGACACCTCGCCCGCGGTTCGCCTGAATCCCCTGAGACGCATGCACCGGCACATCATGACAGCCGGCGTCATGACCGTCATCCCCGATGACCCCTGTCTCACGTGCCGGACGCGCCGGGCATGACGAACGGGGGCACGACCTCAGGAGCCGCACCCCCAAACAGAACCAAGCCTCGACACAAAGCCGGGCCTCGACACAAAGCCGGGCCTCAGCCCGAAAGCGCTCGCCTCAACCCGAAGCGCTCACCTCAACCCGAAGCGCTCACCTCAGCCCGAAGGCGCTCGCCTCAGCACCCGGCCTCGACATGCCGCCGCAGGCTCTCCGCATCGACCCCGGCCCGCCCGAGCACCTCGACGGCGCGGCACTCCCGGTCCGCCGCGAGCGAGGCGAGGAGGTCGACGCCGCGCGCACGCGGGTCGCCGCGGCGCTCGGCGCGGTCGAGCGCGGCTTCCATCGCGGCGGCCGCGGTGGGCGACCAGCCGAGCCCCGTCACGACGGGCACGGCTCCGGAGTCCTCGACCCTGCCCTGCCACTGGAGGCCGTAGCCGATACTCCGCTGCACGAGGTAGCCGAGGAGGCGGGCGAGCTGCGGTCCGCCGTCGAAGGCCTCGCGCACCTGCGGGTCGGTCTCGAGGAGCGAGTGCAGGAGATGCGCGGTGTCGATCTGGCGGTCCCCGTCACGGACGGCTCTGCGGCGCGCGCCGGCCACCACCGAGGCGAGCTCGGGACTGAGCCTGGAGTCAACATCTGCACGGCTGTGGCCGCTTGCGGCGGCCTCGGACGGGGTAGGGCTTTGCACATCTCCCACCTCATCAGCCCCTGTCCGGCCGGGCATCCCCGGCGGGAAGCATTTCCACGTCCGACACAAGGTGGGCACGCATGAGCGGGTTCTCCTCCTTACGGATGAGATCGCGCCTTTTTACCCCGAGGGGCGCGCGCCGCCTTGCATTGCGCCCCTCACGCAACCGCAGACGTACCGGAACTCGTCCTTCACAAGTATGAAGAGCAGGTGCTGGCTCGTGGCCCTGCCAGCGATCGACGGCAGACAGTACGTGTACCGGGTGTACGCACCTGACGACGCGCTGCTCGCCGACCTGTTCTGGGACGCCTGGCACTGCCACGACGAGGGGCCGTTCCCGCGCGCCCCGGACCTCTTTGACGCCGCGGTCATCGAGAAGCTCGGCTGACCGCGGTTCCTCCCCCAGCTGTTTCTGACACTTCATCAGTATTGAATGTTCGAGGCCCTGCGGCTACTTTCCGCGACACCACGGCTGCGCCCGCCGCAGCTCTCGTCGAGAAGGGGTGGTCGCATGGCCGAAGTCAGCGCGGAAGCACGGATCGGGGCGCCCGCGGAGAAGGTCTGGGCCCAGCTCACCGACTTCACCGCGTACGGGGAGTGGAACGCCACACACACGAGCTTCCCGAAGGGCGCCCCCACGGCGCTCGAAGTGGGCGGCACGTTCGAGGAGAACATGAAGCTCATGGGCTTCCCGGCGGAGGTGACCTGGACCGTCGAGGACCTGGAGACCACCCGCACCCTCGCCATCAGGGGCAAGGGTCCGATGGGCGTCAACGTCGGCACGCGCTACACCCTGACCGCGGACGGCGACGGCACGACGGTCCGCATCGACGGCGAGTTCACCGGCGCCGCGGTGTCCCTGATGGCGGGCAAGCTCAAGGACTCGGCGACCGCCGCGCTCAACGAGTCGCTGCGCAAACTGGCCGGCCTCGTCGCCTGAGCCGGACACGCCGGCGAACACGCGAAGGCGCCCCGCACACTCGGTGCGGGGCGCCTTCATCTGTCGGTACGGGGCATCACCCCGAGGACGTCAGTCCTCGTCGGCGAGGATCAGGTACAGCTTCTTGCGGGCGTCGTTGATGACGGTCAGCGCCTTCTCGCGCTGCTCCTTGCTGCCGGTCTTCCAGACCTGCCCGAACGCCTCCATCAGACCGAAGCCGGCCTGCCGGATCTCGTTCAGGGTGTCCCAGTCGACCCCGCGCCCGGCCTCTTCCCAGGGGGCGTCGGGTCCTTCGTCGGCCGCGGAACGGCCCGAGTCGGTGAGCGCGAACAGCTTCTTGCCGCCCTCGCTCTCGCTGGCGATGAGGCCCTCGTCCTCCAGCAGCTGGAGGGTCGGGTACACCGAACCCGGGCTGGGCTTCCACGCCCCGCCGCTGCGCTCGGCGATCTCCTGGATCATCTCGTAGCCGTGCATCGGACGGTCCTTCAGGAGGGCCAGGATCGACGCGCGTACGTCGCCGCGTCGTGCCCTTCCACGAGGTCCGCCCCGGCCGTCGCGCCCGCCGCCGCCCCAGGGTCCCGGACCGAAGCCCGGCCCGAAGGGGCCGAAGGCGGCGCGCCGCCCTTCGAAGCCGCCCCGACCGGGATGGCCGGGCCCGCACTGTCCATGTCCGTGTCCGTGCTCATGCTCGTGGCCATGGGAACGCATCGCAATCATTCCTTCCATCGTTGATCGGTCGCGATGCGTCAACGATATATCGGAACTGTTCGGCTGACAACCCTCGGCCGGTCCAGCTCTTCCGAATTGGCCTTGGCCTGCGCTTTCGCCGTCCCCGTAGCGTCGGCCCCATGCGCATTCGAATCGTGGACGCCTTCACCGACCGCCCCTTCGCCGGCAATCCCGCCGGGGTACTACTCCTCGACGCCTTCCCCGACGACACCCGCCTCCAGACGATCGCCACCGAGGTCAACCACGCCGAGACGGCTTTCGCCCACCCGCTGCCCCCGGGCGGCGACGCGGACTGGGCGCTGCGCTGGTTCACCCCCGCCACCGAGGTCGACATGTGCGGCCACGCCACCCTGGCCACCGCGCACGTGCTGCACAGCACCGGCGCGACCCACGGCCCGGTCCGCTTCGCCACCCGCAGCGGCGTGCTCGTCGCGACCCCGCGCGAGGACGGCACGATCACGCTCGACTTCCCGACCGCGCCCCTGACCCGTATCGACAGCCCCGAAGGGGTTGCGGCAGCCCTGGGCGCCGAGCCGCTCTCGGTGCACGACACGGGCCGTCAGGTGGGCGACCTGCTCATCGAGCTCGCGGACGAGAAGACCGTGCACGCCCTCGCACCCGACCTCAAGGCACTCGCCGCCCATTCGGAGCGCGGCGTGATCGCCACCGCCCGCGCCGCGGACCCCGACGGCGCCTACGACTTCGTCTCCCGCTGCTTCTTCCCGCGCGTCGGCATCGACGAGGACCCGGTCACCGGCAGCGCCCACACGGCCCTCGCGCCGTTCTGGTCCGCGCGCCTCGGCCGCGCCGAACTCACCGGCCTCCAGGCCTCCGCCCGCACGGGCTTCGTGCGCACCGAACTGCGCGGCGCCCGCACCCTGCTGACCGGCCGCGCCGTCACGGTCATCGAGGGCGACCTGCTCGCCTAGGGCCTTTCACGCCGCAGGGGGCGTACGAAGATCTCGTACGCCCCCTGCCTCCGGCACCCGCCCCGGCCTCACGCCGTGGGCAGCCACCCGACCTTCCCCGCGAGCAGCGCATATCCGACGAACGCGCCGATGTCGAGCAGCGAGTGCGCCACCACCAGCGGCCCGACCCGCCCCCACCGCCGGTACAGATACGCGAAGACCAGGCCCATCGCGAGGTTCCCGAAGAAGCCGCCGATGCCCTGGTAGAGGTGGTACGAGCCGCGCAGCACCGAACTGGCCACGATCGCCGTGCCGGGCGTCCAGCCCAACTGCCCCAGCCTGCGCAGCAGATAGCCGACGACGATCACTTCCTCGAGGACGGCGTTCTGGATCGCCGAGAGAATCAGGACCGGGAACTTCCACCACACGTCGGGCAGCGCCTCCGGCACCACCGTGAGGTTGAAGCCGAGGCCACGGGCCGCCAGGTAGAAGGCGATGCCTGTGCTGCCGATGACCGCCGCGATCACCGCGCCGCGGGTCGCGTCGAAGAGTGGTCTCGTACGGTCGAAGCCGATCGTCCGCATCCCGACACCCTCGCGCAGCAGCAGGTGCGCGACGAGCGCGACCGGGACGAGCGCGCTCGCGATCCCGAACAACTGCCATGCCAGATCAAGCCACGGCCGCCCGGGAGCCGCCGAGGCGTTCAGGGTCGCCGCCTGGTCCTTCAGACCCCCCGGTTTGGTGACCGATCCGACAAAGCTGATCAGCGCGGACACTCCGCTCGCACCGAGCGAGAGCGCCAGGACGAGCAGTGTCTCGTTCCGAAGAATCTGTCGCGAGAGCCGCTCGTTCGGAAAAGAATCGGCCACCGCACCCGCCTCCGCCTGCACACCTGCCTCCAGTTGAGTAATCCCGCCTCATCCCCCACTCAGCCCCGCTAGGGTCTCGAATACAGGTACGAAGATCGCGCGCGACAGGCCGGGGGGACGAAGGCCGTTCTTTGGTGTACCTCTCCCCTTCCGTCGGGCCGGGACCCGAGGAAGGGCACCACCGCATGGGACGTCACAGCTTGCCCGACGAGTATGGGACGGACCCGGTCGCCCCCCGCCCTCGCACGCGCGGCCGGACCGTCGCCATCGCCACGGCCCTGGTCCTCGTGGTCGCCGGGGGCACGGCTCTGGCGGCCAGGAACGGCCTGCTCTCCTTCGGCGGGGCCTGCGACGGCAAGACGGTCCACCTCGACATCGCCGCCTCGCCCGACATCGCCCCCGCACTGCGCGACGCCGCGGACCTCGCCCGCAAGAACCATCTGACCTCCGACGGACAGTGCCTCGACACCCGCGTGCAGGCGGGCGACTCGTACAAGATCGCCGATGCCCTGCGCAAGGGCCGCAAGGGCACCGGGGACTACGAGGCGTGGGTGCCGGATTCGAGTCTGTGGATCCAGCGCGCCGGCCTCGGCGGGAACGCCACTCCGGTCACGGCGATGGGCAACATAGCCTCCTCCCCCATCGGCATCAGCATGGTGCCGTCGGCCGCGAAGAGCATGGGCTGGCCCGCGAAGAAGTACACCTGGGCGCAGTTGACCGGCGCGGCCATGGAGGGCGACAAGCTGCGGCTCGGGACCGCGGACCCCGCGCGCAGCGCGACCGGTCTCCTCGCCCTGACCCAGCTGGGCGCCTCCGCCAAGAAGTCCGGGTCGGAGGGCGACACCCAGGCGGCCGCCATGGCCAAGGCGCTCTCTCAGCGCACCACCGACAGCGACGGCCAGCTGACCGACACCCTGGCGCGCGACTCCTCCGGCACCGAGCAGGGCAATCCGCGCCGCAATCAGGCGCTGATCCTCTCCGAGCAGTCCTCGTTCCGGTACAACGCGACCGCCGGCGACAAGGACGGGCTCGAACTCTTCTACCCGAAGGACGGCTCGCCGCAGCTGGACTACCCGTTCGCGCTGGTCGACGAGGGCGTCAAGTCGACGGACGAGCGACGGGCCGCGATCCGCTTCATGACCCTGCTCGGCGAGGACGCCGGCATCAGGATCCTGGACAAGCACGGCTTCAGGACGGACGACGAGGAGCCCTCGGACGCGCTGGTCGCCGGGGCAGGCGGCCGCAGCCCGCAGCCGTACGCGGCGTCGGACTCCGAGCCGCCGACGGACAAGGAGCTCCAGGAGACCCTCGGCATGTGGACGATCACGGTGCAGAGCGCCCGGATCACCGTCGTCGTGGACGCCTCCGCCTCCATGGCGAACTATGTGCCGGGCCGCAACCAGTCCCGTATGGAGGTCACGAAGGCCTCGATGCTCCAGGCGCTCGCCACGTTCACGCCCGAGGACGAGATCGGCCTGTGGGAGTTCGCCACGCTCCTCGACGGGACCCGCGACTACCGCAAGCTCGTACCCACCGAGCGCCTCGGCGACCGCAAGGGCGGCGGCACCCAGCGCGACAAGCTGTCCGAGGCCTTCAGCGGCCTGCAGCCCGTGCCGGGCGGCGCCACGGGTCTTTACGACACCACGCTCGCGGCCTACGAGGAGGCCACCTCCTCCTACCGGAACGGCAAGTTCAACGCCCTCGTGGTCGTGACCGACGGCGCGAACCAGGACCCCGGGTCCATCTCGCGCAGCAACCTCGTCTCACGGCTCCAGAGCCTCGCCGACCCGCAGCACCCGGTGCCGCTCATCGCCATCGCGGTCGGCCCGGACGCGGACAAGGACGAGGTCGAGCAGATCGCCGGGGCCACCGGCGGCTCCGGGCACCAGGTCAGCGACCCGGCCGAGATCCACGCGGTGATCCTCAAGGCGATCGTGGAGGCGGGCGCCAAGGGCTGAACCCGGGCTGAACCGCCGCGCCGGTCAGCCCAGTTGCACCGCCGGCGCCGGGAGCCCCACCGGCCACGTGTGCACCGGGTCGCCCGCGTGCATCAGCTCGCAGTAGCGCCGGGTGGTCGCCGCGAGCGCCGCGTCGCGCTCCAGGCCGCTCTCCAGCGCGCAGTGGAACGTGGCCGCCTGCCACGAGGCCCCGTTGACCCGCCGCCGGCAGCGCTCCTCGATCACCCCGAGGTAGAAGTCACGGTCGGCCGCCTCGACCCCCCAGGCGTCGAGCCCGGCAGCGGCCAGCGGCAGCAGCTCGTCCCGTACGAGGTTGACGGCGGGCACCTTCTCGACCCCGCCGAAGCGGCCCCGGCGCGGCCAGTCGAGGCGCGCCTCGATCCCGTACCGGCAGGCCTCGTCGAAGTTGCGGGCCGCCGCGTCGAAGGGCAGCCGGGTCCAGACGGGGCGGGCGTCCTCGGCGAGGGCGCGTACGACGCCGTAGTAGAAGGCGACGTTCGCGATGACGTCGGTGACGGTGGGGCCCGCGGGCAGAACGCGGTTCTCCACGCGCAGGTGCGGCATGCCGTCGGCTATGCCGTACACGGGCCGGTTCCAGCGGTAGACGGTGCCGTTGTGCAGGACGAGCTCGCCGAGCGCCGGCACTCCGTCGTCGTCGATGACGCGGAGCGGCTCCTCGTCGTCACACAGGGGCAGCAGCGGGGGGAAGTAGCGCAGGTTCTCCTCGAAGAGGTCGTACGCGCTGCTGATCCAGCGCTCGCCGAACCAGGTGCGCGGCCGGACCCCTTGGGCCTGGAGCTCGGGCGGGCGGGTGTCGGTCGACTGCTGGAACAGGGGCGGCCGCGATTCGCGCCACAGCTCATGTCCGAACAGGAACGGAGAGTTGGCGCCGACCGCGACCTGCACGGCCGCGACGGCCTGCGCCGCGTTCCACACGTCGGCGAAGCGGGCGGGCGTGACCTGGAGGTGCAACTGCACGGAGGTGCACGCCGCTTCGGTCGCTATGGACCCCGAGCTGCAGCGCAGGTGCTCCACCCCGTCGATGTCGACCACGAAGTCCTCGCCGCGCGCGGCCACCATCTGGTCGTTGAGGAGGCTGTAGCGGTCCACGTCCGACAGGTTCGCGGAGACGAGATCATCGGGCACGAGCGTCGGGAGAATGCCGATCATCACGATCCCGGCGTCCACCTCGTTCGCTTTCCGGTGGGCATAGGCGAGGCCGGTCCTGAGCTCCTCGGCGAGCCGGTCGAGAACGCGGCCTTCCAATCGATGGGGGGCAATGTTCACTTCCAGATTGAACATTCCGAGTTCGGTCTGGAAATCACGGCTCGCGATGCGCTCGAGAACTTGCGCATTCATCATTTTCGGCATGCCGTCGGGCCCCGCGAGATTCAACTCGATCTCCAGGCCCATCAGATTCCTCGGACGATCGAACCTCTCCTCCTCCAGGAGTCTCGCCAGCCCCGCCAGACACTGCTGCAGCTTCCTGCGGTAGTGCCGCCGATCGGACAGGTCGAACGCGCCCGCCACGACCTTCTCCCCCATGGAAGCGTCCCTCCTCACATGGACGACACGGCCGCCCGGCCGCTGTGTCACGGTGGATGATGCCCAGGCAATGTGATCGATAACGCCCCGCTCTTCGCCGCGGGCGAGTAGGCTCGCAGCAGTTGTCACGGGGCACATTCACGGGGCATGCAGCATGTCGAGGAGTCGATTCCACCTAGCCTGGTGATAAACACCGACGAGAATCGGCCGTCCGCTTGCCGTGAAGATTACGAGGTCACGAACCCAACCCCGCTGGAAATCGGGAGATTTCCCTCATCTCGGCGACCGGATAACGCCTTGCCGAGCATTTTCGCGACAGCTAGCCGAAACACTGCGTGAACACGTGTCGTATAAACTTCGCGAACGAGGCAGAGAGTTGGCGCTCGCGGTACCTGCCCCCGCCCCCTCTGGCCCGGTCAGCAGACAGCGCCGTCCGCTCGTCCCGCCACGCCCTCGATCCACCGTGCCTGTCGAATGAGAGGCGACCCACCATGCCGCTGCATGTCCCTCCGGCTCCCGCGCCCGCCCTGCGCACCGTCCTCACGGCCCTCGGTTCCCCCACCGCAGTCCGCGAGGCCCGCACCCCTTCCCTGCGCTCCGCCCAAGGACCGGCGAGCCCCGAACTCCCCTTGCCCGTCCACGTACTGGACCGGGTCACGGGCAGCGCGGGCCCCTCGCCGACCCGACTCGCCGGCTGGCGGTTCCTGATCCGCTGCGGGGAGCGCGCGGTCGCCGCCGCCGACACGATGCTGACCGCCGACGGCTGGGCGTTCTCGCACTTCTTCGAGGGCCCGTACGTCGCGGCCACCGAACGCGCGCTGCGCCAGGCCGAGTCCATGCCCGCGGCCTACCAACCGCGCCTGCTCTCGGTCCCGGAGCTGTACATGCTCACCCTCTGGCTGCACGGGGACTGCAACGCCGACGCCTCCACGGGACATCCCGCGGCCAGTGACCTCCTGGTCCCGCTCGCGCCCGCGCCGCCCGGCATCGCCGCCCACCGCCCCCACCGGGTCGCCGAACTGCTGCCCGTCCTCACCCATCGACTGACCCCCGCACCACTTCTGGGCTCACCCGCCTGACGCGACCGGGCCGTCCGACGCGCCCGCGCCCCGCTGCCGATGCCGACCGGTCGCGGGGCGCAGCCGTGCCCGCGCGGGCACGTCCGGACTAGCCCGGTCAGGCCACCCCGAACCACCCGAAGGGACAGTGCAGTTGGGGTGAACCGTCCGCACGGGTGACGCGTCCTCATCCAGTGAGGACCGCTGCGACGAAATACCTGCGGATTGACGCCCGTGGGGCAACACTGGGTTCCGGACCGACCGACAAACGGGGGGCGGCCATGAACAACGCTTCGAGCCGCAGGACAGACAGCGACATCACACCCATCACCGACATCACTTCACAGGGAAAGATCCCATCCATGTGCCAGCACCAGCCACCGTGCCCGTCCGCAGACTCCGCCGACCGCGAGGCCGCGCTCCCTGTGGCCCACCACCCCGAACAGGGCTGGAGTCTGCTCTGCAACGGCGTCCTGCTCTTCGAGGACACCGGTGAGCTGCTGCCCAACGGCCAGATCATCGCTCCGCACCGCCCGGTGCACGTCGTGACCGCAGCCTGAGCGCATCCGGACGCCGACGGCGTCCCCAGTACGAAAGGGCCGGCCCCGGGAAACCCCGGAACCGGCCCTGACGCATGTCAGCGTGAGTATCAGTCCTCGTACGCGTCCATGGGCGGGCACGAGCAGACGAGATTCCGGTCGCCGT
Organism: Streptomyces sp. NBC_00009; assembly: GCF_045040855.1. Taxonomy (NCBI): domain Bacteria; kingdom Bacillati; phylum Actinomycetota; class Actinomycetes; order Kitasatosporales; family Streptomycetaceae; genus Streptomyces; species Streptomyces sp. NBC_00009. The sequence continues at coordinate 6,895,324 of NZ_CP108312.1, read as the reverse complement.
ACGCCTGGTCGATGCGGCGGACCGGCGGCCAGTACTTGTCGGCGGCCACGACACCGGCGGGGAAGACGGCCTCCTCGCGGCTGTACGCGTGCTCCCACTCACCGCCGAGCGCGGCCGCGGTGTGCGGCGCGTTGCGCAGCGGGTTGTCCTCGGCGGGCCACCGGCCCGAACCGACCTTCTCGATCTCCCCGCGAATGGCGATCATCGCCTCGCAGAACCGGTCGAGCTCGATCAGGTCCTCGCTCTCGGTCGGCTCGATCATGAGCGTCCCGGCCACGGGGAACGACATGGTCGGCGCGTGGAACCCGTAGTCGATGAGCCGCTTGGCGATGTCGTCGACGCTGACGCCGGTCGCCTTGGAGATCGGGCGCAGATCGATGATGCACTCGTGCGCGACGAGGCCGCCGGGGCCCGTGTACAGCACCGGGAAGTGCGGCTCGAGCCGCTTGGCGATGTAGTTGGCGCTGAGCACCGCGACCTGCGTGGCCCGCTTGAGGCCCTCGCCGCCCATGAGACGCACGTACGCCCATGAGATCGGCAGGATGCCCGCGGAGCCCCACGGCGCCGCGGAGATCGGGCCGACGCCGGTCTCGGGTCCGGCGGCGGGCTGCATCGGGTGGTTGGGCAGGTACGGCGCGAGGTGCGCGCGGACGCCGACCGGGCCGACGCCGGGGCCGCCGCCGCCGTGCGGGATGCAGAACGTCTTGTGCAGGTTGAGGTGCGAGACGTCGCCGCCGAAGTGGCCCGGCTTGGCGAGGCCCACCAGGGCGTTCAGGTTGGCGCCGTCGACGTAGACCTGACCGCCGGCGTCGTGCACCTGCGCGCAGATGTCGGCGACGTGCTCCTCGAACACACCGTGCGTGGACGGGTAGGTGATCATCAGGACGGAGAGCTCGTCGGCGTACTGCTCGATCTTGGCGCGGAGGTCCGCGACATCGATCTCGCCGTCGTCGGCCGTCTTCACGACGACGACCTTCATGCCGGCCATCACGGCGCTCGCGGCGTTCGTGCCGTGCGCGGACGACGGGATGAGGCAGACGGTGCGCTGGTCGTCGCCGTTGGCGCGGTGGTAGCCACGGACGGCGAGCAGACCGGCCAGCTCGCCCTGCGAGCCGGCGTTCGGCTGGAGCGACACGTTGTCGTAGCCGGTGACCTCCGCGAGGCGCTCCTCCAGCTCACGGATGAGCGTGAGGTAGCCCTGCGCCTGCTCGGCGGGCGCGAAGGGGTGCAGCTGGCCGAACTCGGGCCAGGTGACCGGCTCCATCTCCGTCGTCGCGTTGAGCTTCATCGTGCAGGAGCCCAGCGGGATCATGCCGCGGTCGAGCGCGTAGTCACGGTCGGCCAGCTTGCGCAGGTAGCGCAGCATCGAGGTCTCGGAGCGGTGCGTGTGGAACACGGGGTGCGTCAGGTAGTCGTCGCCGCGCAGGAGGCCCGCGGGCAGCGTGTCCACGGCCGCCGCGTCGAGCGCGTCGACATCGGCCTCGACACCGAACGCGGTCCAGACGGCGCCCAGTTGGGTACGCGTCGTGGTCTCGTCGCACGAGATTGACACATGGTCGGCGTCCACGAGGTGGAGGTTGACGCCACCTTCGCGCGCGGCGCTCACGACGTCGGCGGCCCGGCCCGCGGCCTTCACGGTCAGGGTGTCGAAGTACGCGCCGTGCACGACCTCCACACCGCCGGCCTTGAGGCCCTCGGCGAGCAGCGTCGCGAACCGGTGCGTGCGCCGCGCGATGCCCTTGAGGCCGTCCGGCCCGTGGTAGACGGCGTACATGCCGGCCATGACGGCGAGCAGCACCTGAGCGGTACAGATGTTGCTGGTGGCCTTCTCGCGCCGGATGTGCTGCTCACGGGTCTGCAGCGCGAGGCGGTACGCCTTGTTGCCGTCGGCGTCGACGGAGACGCCCACGAGGCGGCCGGGCAGGCTGCGCGCGAACTTCTCGCGTACGGCCATGTAGCCGGCGTGCGGACCTCCGAAGCCCATGGGGACACCGAAGCGCTGCGTCGTACCGACGGCGATGTCGGCGCCGAGCTCACCGGGCGAGGTCAGCAGCGTGAGGGCGAGCAGGTCGGCGGCGACGGTGACGACGGCGCCCAGCTCGTGGGCCTGCTCGATGACGGGCTTGATGTCGCGGACGGCACCGGAGGCGCCCGGGTACTGGATCAGGACGCCGACGACGCCGCGCTCGGCGACCTCGGCCGGGATGCCCTCGGACAGGTCCGCGACGACGACCTCGACACCGGTCGGCTCGGCACGCGTCCGGATCACGGCGATGGTCTGCGGCAGCGCGTCCGCGTCAACCACGAAGGCGCCGTTCTTGATCTTGCCCATGCGCCGGGACAGCGCCATGGCCTCGGCCGCGGCCGTGCCCTCGTCGAGCAGCGAGGCGCCCGAGGTAGGCAGGCCGGTCAGCTCGGCGACCATCGTCTGGAAGTTGAGCAGCGCCTCGAGCCGGCCCTGCGAGATCTCCGGCTGGTAGGGCGTGTACGCCGTGTACCAGGCCGGATTCTCCATGACGTTGCGCAGTATGACGGGCGGCGTGAACGTGCCGTAGTAGCCCAGTCCGACCATCGAGTCGAGGACCTGGTTGCGGTCGGCGAGGGAGCGGAGCTCTGCGAGCACCTCGGCCTCGGTGCGGGCCCCGGGAAGATCGAGCGCCTCGGCGCTCTTGATCACGTCCGGGACCGCGGCCGCCGTCAGCTCGTCGAGCGAGCCGTACCCGACCTGCGCGAGCATCTTGGCCTGCGCTGCTTCATCCGGACCGATATGGCGCTGCTCGAAGGGGATTCCCTGCTCCAGCTGGGAGAGCGGAATACGGTTGGCGGTCATTGGCGAGGCCTCCTGGTCATTGCGACCTGCGAGGGGCACCACGGCGCGGGTGCCCGGACGGCCTCCCCCTCTGTCATCTCAACCTGAGAGTTTCACCGGCACACCCCACATCACGAAGGGCATGACGACTTTCACCGTCGGTGAGAGCGGAGGCCTGAACGCCCGCCCTGCTTTCCAGAGTGACCTCGTCCGTGCGGTACAGGGGCCTGAGAGATTCCGGGGAGGAGTTGCTCCTTCGGCGCCTCCGGTGTCATCCGGAGGACTCTCCCGCACGGGGTCAGCAGCCATCGCCAGCCTACCAGCGGCAACAACACCCCCAGCCTCGAGTGGCCGCCTTCCCCAATGTGCACTTTGGTAGTGCTTACGGATGAGTTGCGAGCAGCTGGAGGGCCCCGTGCAGACCGATGTCGATCCGCGCAACCTGATCGGCCGCAAGGCGTTCGACCGCAACGGAGCCAAGATCGGGACCGTCGACGAGGTCTATCTCGACGACGCGACCGGTGTCCCCGAGTGGGCGGCGATACGCACTGGCCTGTTCAGCCGGGACGCCTTCGTCCCCCTGGAGCCGAGCGAGCTGGTGGAGGGCACCCTGCGCATCCCCTTCGAACGCTCCCTGATCAAGGACGCCCCCGACTTCGGGGTCGGCCGTCACCTCTCCCCCGAACAGGAGCTCCAGCTCTACCACCACTACGGTCTCGACATCTCGGCCCCGGACGACCCCGAACCCCCTGAGGACCGCGAATTCGGCAAGATCGCCCGCCCGTCAGACGACACCTGACCCGGCATCCGGCTCCCGCGCCGCAAAGCGCCCGGCCCCGCCCTCCACCAGCGGCAGCGGCTCCGCCGGTACGAGCGCGGGGTCGTCGGTCCGGAACGTACGCACCCGCCCCGGCTCCGAGTACGGCGTCTCGAAGCGCACGGTCACCCGCCCGAGCCCGCTGCCCTGCACCCACCCGTGCCCGAACTGCTCGTGCCGCACGTCGTGCCCGGCCACCCAGCGCCGGTCCGCGGCCTCGGCGACCTCTTCGGCAGCCGCCTGCCCCTCGTCCCCCGCACCACCCGCACCTTCCGCCTCGCCCTCACGCTCCCCCTCGGCCGCGTGCGCATCGGCCTCGGCCTGCGCCCGCGCCTGCGCGAACAGGTCCTCCTGCGTGTAGTCGGCCAGGCCTGTTACCCCCACGCCGAGCAGCCGCACCCCGCCCGTCGTGTCCACGGACTCCAGGAGCCGGGCGGCCGCCTCCCGCACCACGGCGGGGTCGTCGGTGGGCCCGCGCAGCGTTTCTGATCTCGTCAGCGTGGAGAAGTCGTAGCGCCGCACCTTGAGGACCACGGTCCGCCCGGACCGCTCCGCCCCCCGCAACCGCTGCACGCACCGCTCCGCAAGCCGCTGCACCTCGGTCCGCACCCGCACCCGGTCGTGGATGTCCACGTCGTACGTGTCCTCGACCGACACCGACTTGGCGTCACGCTCGGCGACCACGGGCCGGTCGTCGTGCGCGAGGGCCATGGCGTACAGCGACGCCCCGTGCGACTTCCCCAGCAGCCGTACGAGCTCGTCCTCGCCTGCCTCGGCGATCTCTTCGACCGTGGTGATCCCGGCACGTCTCAGATGGTCCCCGGTCGCCGGCCCCACGCCGGGCAGCGTGCGCACCGACATGGGCCCGAGCATGGCGCGCTCGGTGCCGGGCACGATCAGCACCAGACCGTCCGGCTTCGCTTCCTCGGAGGCGATCTTCGCCAGCATCTTCGACGCCGCGAGCCCCACCGACCCGGTCAGACCAGTCACGGCCTTGATCTCGTCCCGCAGCCGCTCACCGACGAGCCGCGCCGACGCGGCGTCCCAGGCCGCCTCACCGGCCTCCAGATCGACGAACGCCTCATCGAGGCTCAGCGGCTCCACGAGCGGCGACAACTCCCGCAGCAGCCCCATCACCTGCTCGCTGACCTCCCGGTACAGCTGGAAGCGCGGCACGAGATACGCGGCATTGGGCGCGAGCCTGCGCGCCTGCCCTATAGGCATCGCCGAGTGCACCCCGAACACCCGGGCCTCGTACGAGGCGGTGGCCACCACCCCACGAGGCCCGATCCCGCCCACGACCACGGCTTTCCCGCGCAGACTCGGCTTCGATGCCTGCTCCGCCGAGGCGTAGAAGGCATCCATGTCGAGATGCAGGATCGTGGGCGCGGTTCTCACATGTCCGATGCTGCCCTACGGCACTGACAATGCCCCGGCTGACGCATCGGCCCCGCTCACACCGCGCGGTGGCGCCGTCTCGCCAGCTCGTCCGCCGGGTTGTTCCCGAGGAGCGTCTCGCCGGTGTCGATGCGCTCCCCGTGCAGCTGCGACAGGGCGCTCTCGACGTCCCGCCACACCACACCGACAGCGATACCGAAGATTCCCTGACCGCCCTGGAGCAGATCGTGGACCTCCGCCGGCGAGCTGCACTCGTAGACCGTGGCGCCGTCGCTCATGAGGGTCAGCCGCTCCAGATCGCTGAAGCCGCGCTCGCGCAGATGCTGCACCGCGGTGCGGATGTTCTGCAGTGAGACACCGGTGTCCAGAAACCGCTTCACGATCTTCAGGACGACGACGTCCCGGAAGCTGTAGAGCCGCTGGGTCCCCGACCCGTGGGCCGGGCGCACACTCGGCTCGACCAGTCCGGTCCTCGCCCAGTAATCCAGTTGCCGATAGGTGATACCGGCCGCCGCGCACGCGGTGGGTCCCCGGTATCCGACCTGCTCGGGCGTCGCGTCGTCATCCCCCTGAGCGACCACCGGCAACACCGTCGGCCGACGCGGAATGTGACCGGCCGCGTGGCCGTGAAGCGAGTACGGGCCGCTCTCCGCCGGACTGTGTCCGCCGCCCCCAGCCGTACCGTCGCCGCTGCTTCTCACGCCGACCTCCTCTTTGACCTGCCTTCTCGACGGTAGGCAGTCACCAGGGGTGCGTCAACGATCGCCACACTCGGCACGCCGAGTGATAATCACCCTACGAGTGGTTTCCCGTGCCTCACCGCGGGGAAAGGCTAGCCGAATGGTCCGGCCGGGCCCCCGGCGCGGCAGCGGCCGCCTTGCGACGGCCGCTCGCGTCGTCACTGACTGTTGGTCCCGAAATCCTCAGGCGAGATCTGGTCGAGGAACTCGCGGAACTTCTCCACCTCGTCCTCCTGCTCATCCGGGATCGCGATCCCGGCATCATCGAGCACACCGTCACTGCCGTAGATCGGCGTACCGGTGCGCAGCGCGAGCGCTATGGCGTCCGACGGGCGGGCACTGACCTCGACCCCGCTCGAGAACACCAGTTCCGCGTAGAAGACGCCTTCGCGCAGGTCCGTGATGCGTACTTCCGTGAGCTCCTGCCCGACCGCCTCCAGCACGTCCTTGAAAAGGTCGTGCGTCAGCGGGCGCGCGGGGGCCATGCCCTGCTGTGCGAAGGCGATGGCCGTCGCCTCCCCCGGTCCGATCCAGATGGGGAGGTAACGGTCGCCTCCCACTTCACGCAGGAGCACGATCGGTTGGTTGGAGGGCATTTCGACCCGGACACCTACGACGTCGAGCTCGTTCACACAGCAACCCTAGGACGTGCCCGGCAGGTTTGGGTAGTCGGGCACCCTTCGATCGCCGGACGCACACCGAGCGCGCACCCCTCGGATCAAGGCAGACGCACGCCGAGCGCGGTCTGCACAAGCGCGCCGTGAAGCTTCACCGTCAGCCCCGCCAGCTCCTTCGCGCGGGCCTGCGCATGCGCCCTGGTCTGGGGATTGCGGTGCCGTCGCAGCGGCGCGACGACCTGGTCGACCAGACCGGCCTCCCGGTCAGCCGCGGCCTTCATCGCCCGCAGATGCCGCGGCTCGATCCCGAAGCGGCCCAGTTCCATGACCAGCTCGGCGACGGTGACCGCCTCCGCGTCGTATCCGCCGTCGGGCAGCGGCGCGATGAGGCCGTACGACTCCCACTCGTCGAGCTCGGGAGACTCGATGCCGGCGGCGGCAAGCAGCTCGTCACGGCCCACACGGGCCACTGTCGGCCCTTCGCCGCCCTCCGGGGCCCTGCCGTCCTCGCCGTCGCCCTGCCGTCCCGGAGAGGGCAGCGTGATCGCTTCTCCCCGCTCCAGGGCGTCGAGCTGTTCCTTGATGACCTTCAGCGGCAGGTAGTGGTCCCGCTGCATACGCAGTACGTGGGCGAGTCGCTCGACGTCGTCCGGGCCGAACTTGCGGTACCCCGAGGGGGTTCGCTGCGGCTCGATCAGCCCCTCCGACTCCAGGAACCTGATCTTGGAGATGGTGACTTCGGGGAACTCGTCGCGCAGCACGTTCAGCACGGTGCCGATGCTCATCAGCCGACTGTCCGTGAGGGCGATGCCGTGACCGGCACCGCCCTTCGGTGTTTGAAGCATGGACCTTCCTGACAGGTCAGATGCCCCGCTGGCTCGCGTAGAAGACCAGCCGGTACTTGCCGATCTGCACCTCGTCGCCGTTCGACAGCGTGACCGAGTCGATCCGCTCCCGATTGACGTACGTGCCGTTGAGGCTGCCCACGTCGCTGACGGTGAAGGCGCCGTCGGCACCGCGACGGAACTCCACGTGGCGGCGCGAAACGGTCACGTCGTCAAGGAAGATGTCGCTCTGCGGGTGCCGTCCCGCCGTGGTCAGTTCGCCGTCGAGGAGGAAGCGGCTGCCCGAGTTCGGACCGCGTCGCACCACCAGGAGCGCCGAGCCGAGCGGCAGGGCGTCGACAGCGGCCTGCGCCTCCGGGGAGAGCGCCGGCGACAGCGTCTGACCGGTGACTTCGGCGTCGTAGGCCTCAAGGCCCGAAATGGAAATCGTCGAGGTCGTCTCGGACGGACGCTCGGCTGCGGCGCGCAGAGGCGCCCCGCAGTTGGAGCAGAACCGGCTCGCCTCGGCGTTGCGGTTTCCGCACCTCGTACACACCAGTGCCGACATGGACGGATCCTCCTGCCGCTGCTGCCCCGCGGGGGCATGGGACGCATACGGATCGGGGGTAAACCCTCCACCCGCACTTGAGGTTGACGATTCCCCGAAACCTATGCGGCCGGACGCGGCAGGGTCAACAGACGACGCGCCCTGTCCGCCCGAAATGTCACCACCCTGAGGACCGACCTCATCGCGGAACAGCGGACGCTCCGTCCCCTGCACCTCCACGTCCTGGGTGCGCGGTGCACGGTGGCGGGCAGTGGCATTGGCGTTGCCGCTGTCCTCACGTGCGCTCTTGCCGAACAACTTCGCAAACAACTTCACGGGCGATTCCCCTTGACCGAAACAGACCCGCCCGTGGGGCAGGACGAACCCTGATTGCACACACCGCCGTACATCGGCGACACAGACATCCTCACAACGTCCGTATCCGCCAAACAGTTTCCACCACGCACCCCGCTTACGGTGCGCCGACCCCCCGCAACCTCATGCCCTGGCCGGAACGCCGCCATGCGCCCCCGTCTCACTGGGACGACGACTGAGCGTAGTCAGGCCGCTTCGCCGGTCGCAAGGCGTCCACGACGATCTTCTGCGCCTGTGTCACGGTAACGGTGGCCTGCTCCTTCTCCAGAGTCTGAACCACCCCACCAGGGATGTTGAGCGCCGGCTCCAGGTCCTGCGGCTTGCCGATGACCTTGAAGACGAAAGGCTCGCCGATCTTGTGACCGTCCACACTCACCTTCCCGCCGCTCGCATCCGTCAAATACGTGTCGGCCACGACCCGGACGTCGTTCACCTGGATCGCCTCGGCACCCGCCGCGCGTAGCTCCTGGATCGCATCGAGCAGCATGTCCGCCTGCACCGCGCCCTTCTTGTCGGTGATCGTCAGCGTGATCCCGGGGCCCTGCGCCGCCACGGTGCCCGCCAGAATGCCGAGTTGCCGTTCCCTCTCGACCGTCTGCTTGCGGGCCTCCTCGGCCTGGTCCGAGCTGTTCTCCAGCTCGGTGCGCTGCCCCTCGAGACGCTGCTTCTCATCTCCCAGACGCTGAGTACGGTCATCCAGTTCATCGAGGATGCGTACGAGATCTTCCTGACGTGCGCCGCGCAGCGCGCTGCTGTCGCTGTTGGACCGGACCTGGATGGCCAGGCCCAGGCCGAGCACGAACAGCAGGACGGCGACGATGAGTTGCGCACGGGAGACCCGCGGCGGCCACAGACCCTTGGCCAGCCGCTGACGTCCGGTCAGTGACGGGTTCTTCGTCTCCGCGGCCGGCGTTTCCTCATCGTCAGCGCCGTCTGCGCCGTCCGCCGCTTCGGGAGCGACCTCGTCCGGCAGTTCCTTGCGCAGGCGGTGCTGCTCGTCGTTCTTGTTCTTGTTCTCGTCCTCGGACATCGGCCTCACGCCCGGAAGATGTGCCGCCGGATGGCGGCCGCGTTGGAGAAGATGCGGATTCCGAGCACCACGACGACGCCGGTGGACAGCTGCGCGCCCACGCCGAGCTTGTCGCCCAGGAACACGATCAGGGCCGCCACGACGACGTTCGACAGGAACGACACGACGAAGACCTTGTCGTCGAAGATCCCGTCGAGCATCGCCCGCAGGCCCCCGAACACCGCGTCGAGGGCCGCCACCACGGCGATCGGAAGATAGGGCTCGACCACCGCCGGAACCTCGGGCCGGACGAACAGTCCGACCACAACTCCCACGACGAGGCCCAGTACGGCGATCACGATGTGCCCTTCTCTGTTCTCGGCTGTGCTGTACGTACGGTCACGCTCGGCGCTGCGGGCAGGCGGACGTCGTCCTGGGCGGAAATGCTGGTCCGGATCCCGAAGTTCTCCTGCAGGGCGTGCAGGTACAGGCCGTCAGGGCTGTTCTGGAACCGGGTACTCAGCCGCTGGCCGTCCCCCACCGCGAGCACCGTGTACGGCGGCACGAGCGGTCTGTTGTCGACCAGTATCGCGTCACCTGCCGCGCGGATCGCGGACAGGGCCGTCAGCCGCTGTCCGTTGATGGCGACCGCTTCGGCACCGGACTGCCAGAGCCCGTTGATGACCCGCTGCATGTCCCGGTCGCGCACCCGCCCGGTGTCCGAGAAGCCGGCGCTCTCGCGCGGCCCCCCTCCGCCCTGGTCGGCCTCCTTGGCGTCGTCGACGACCAGCTTCACTCCCGGACCGTGCACCGCCGTGGCCCCGGAGAGCAGACCGACCAACTCGCCTTTGTCGCCGCCGTGTTTCTTCAGCGCCTCACGCTGGCGGTCGCTCACGTCGTTACGGAGCGTGTCCACCCTGCGCTCGAGCTTGTCCGCGGCCGCCGTCTCCCGGTCGATACGGGCGATGAGCTCCTCGCGCTCCTTCGCCACGACCGGCGCCGCGACCCGCGCCTGCGCCGCCCCCACCGTCACCACGAGCGCCGCGAGGACGAGCCCCGCCGCGAGCCCGAGCTTGGCCCGCAGGGTGCGCGGCATGCCTCCGCTGCCCTCGGCCTTCTTACGGGCCGCCGCCTCCGCGTATCCGTCGTCGAGGCTGTGGTCCATCACGTTCGTCAGCAGCGACATGGAGGCGTCGAGACGCCTGGGGCTCACGGGGCGTGAGGGACTGCTCCGATCGGGGGGCTGCTGAGGCATGCCGCACATCGTCGCACGTGCTGGCCCCTACCTCCGAATGGCCCCACCGGCGTACCGGTCGGCGCCCGTGACAGGCGCCGACCGGCCCGTACGACGGCTCAGCGACCAGCGCTGTCCACGACGGCCGCCCACTCGTCGAGCAGCTGTTGTGCCGACGCGTCGTCGGGCCCCTCGGCCCACAGATGGGTGACTGCCTCGGCCGGGTCGGGCAGCACCATCACCCAGCGCCCGTCGGCCTCGACGACCCGCACACCGTCGGTCGTGTCGACGGACCGGTCGCCGGCCTCCTCGACGACCCGCCGCATCACGAGCCCCTTCACCGCCCACGGAGTCGCAAGGTCCCGCTTGAGCACGTGCGCCCGCGGGATCCGCGCATCGATCTGGCTCAAGGTCAGCTGCGTCCGCGCCACGAGCCCGATCAGCCGGACAAAGGCGGCCGCGCCGTCGAAGACGGAGCTGAACTCGGGAATGATGAACCCGCCCCGACCGTCACCGCCGAAGATGGTCCCCTCGTCCCGTCCGACCCGCGTGAGGTCGTCGGGCGACGTGGTCGTCCACTCCACCTGCGTCCCGTGGTACGCGGCCACCTGCTCGGCGATACGCGTCGTGGTCACCGGCAGCGCGACCCGGCCGCTGCGCCGCTCGGCGGCCACCAGGTCCAGCATGACGAGCAGAGCACGGTCGTCCTCGACGATGCGGCCCTTCTCGTCGACCAGCGACAGCCGCTCGCCGACCGGGTCGAACCGGACGCCGAACGCGGCCCGCGCGGACGCCACGATCTCACCGAGGCGCACGAGCCCGGACCGGCGCGCGTCCCGCGTCTCCGTCGGCCTGGACTCGTCGAGCCCCGGGTTGATCGTCAGCGAGTCGACACCGAGCCGTCCGAGCAGGCTGGGCAGCACCAGACCGGCACTGCCGTTCGACGCGTCGACGACGACCTTGAGCCCCGCCTCGGCAATCCCCGTCGTATCGACATTCCGCAGCAGGGAACCGGTGTACGAGTCGAAGACGCTCGACGGGAAGTGCAGATCGCCGATCTCCCCGGGGAACGCCCGCCGGTACTCCTGCCGCGCGTACACCCGGTCCAGCTTCCGCTGGCTGGCCTGCGAGAGGTCCGCTCCCCGCTCGTCGAAGAACATGATGTCGACGGAGTCCGGCACGCCAGGCGTCGTACGGATCATGATCCCGCCGGCGCTGCCCCGCGCGGTCTGCTGCCGCGCGACGGGCAGTGGCACGTTCTCCAGGTCGCGTACGTCGATTGCGCTCGCCTGCAACGCGGAGATGACCGCCCGCTTCAAGGCTCGCGCACCACGCGAGTGGTCACGGGCCGTGGTGACGGTCGAGCCCTTCTTGAGCGTCGTGGCGTACGCCCCCGCGAGCCGCACGGCGAGCTCCGGGGTGATCTCCACGTTGATGATGCCGGAGACGCCACGGGCGCCGAAGAGATGTGCCTGCCCCCTGGACTCCCAGATCACCGAGGTGTTGACGAAGGCACCGGCCTCGATGGTCTTGAACGGATAGACCCGTACGTTGCCCTGGATAATCGATTCCTCGCCGACGAGGCACTCGTCGCCGATGACGGCGCCGTCCTCGACGCGGGCGGCCCGCATGATGTCGGTGTTCTTGCCGATGACGCAGCCGCGGAGATTGCTGTGCGGCCCGATGTACACGTTGTCGTGGACGACGGCCTTGTGCAGAAAGGCCCCGCTCTTCACGACGACGTTCGAGCCGATCACGGTGTGCTCGCGCATCTCCACGTCGGCTTCGACCTTGGCGTAGTCGCCGATGTACAGCGGACCGCGGAGCACGGCGTCCGGATGGACCTCGGCACCTTCGGCGACCCACACTCCGGGCGAGATCTCGAATCCGTCGATTTCGACATCGACCTTGCCTTCGAGCACGTCGGCCTGCGCCTTGACGTAGCTCTCGTGCGTGCCGACGTCCTCCCAGTAGCCCTCGGCGATATAGCCGTAGACCGGCTTGCCTTCCTTCATGAGCTGCGGGAAGACATCACCGGACCAGTCGACCGACACATCGGCCTCGACGTAGTCGAATACCTCGGGCTCCATGACGTAGATGCCCGTGTTCACGGTGTCGGAGAAAACCTGACCCCAGGTGGGCTTCTCGAGGAAGCGCTCGACCTTTCCCTGTTCATCGACGATGGTGATGCCGAATTCAAGGGGGTTGGGAACGCGGGTCAGGCAGACCGTGACGAGCGCGCCCTTTTCCTTGTGGAAATTGATGAGGTCGGTGAGGTCGAAATCGGTCAGAGCGTCACCGGAGATCACAACGAAAGCATCGTCCTTGAGTGCTTCCTCTGCGTTCTTCACGCTGCCGGCTGTGCCGAGTGGCTTCTCCTCATTGGCATAGGTGAGCTCCATTCCGAGCTCTTCGCCGTCCCCGAAATAGTTCCTGACGAGAGATGCCAGGAACTGCACGGTGACGACGGTCTCGGTGAGCCCATGCCGCTTGAGCAACCGCAGCACATGCTCCATGATCGGCCGGTTCACAACCGGCAGGAGCGGCTTGGGCATACTCGAGGTCATGGGGCGCAGGCGCGTGCCTTCGCCTCCAGCCATTACGACGGCCTTCATGTCGGAAGCGTCCTCCTTGAAGAGACGACTGTCTAGCCGACTTCGCCCGTCCGGATGGACCCGCAGATCTCAGACTGCGGGCCGACCTGGCCTCGAATACCGCCATATGGAGAGCTCAATCGGCCGTGGAGTCCGCCCTGACCAGTCGGCGGACCTGTACTACGTAGAGGATCCCTGCCCACCAGTAGAGCGTTGTACCCCATCCTGCGAACGCCCATCCGAAAATAGCAGCGAGCGTGTTGATCCAGCCGCTTCCGTCGCTGAGGAGCAACAGGGGGAACGCATACATGAGGTTGAACGTGGCGGCCTTGCCGAGGAAGTTCACCTGCGGCGGCGGATAGCCGTGCCGGCGGAGGATACCCACCATCACCAGGAGAACCAGTTCCCTGGCAAGCAGTACGGCCGTCAACCAGATCGGCAGAATCTCGCGCCAGGTGAGTCCTACCAGCGTGGACAGAATGTAGAGCCGGTCGGCGGCAGGGTCGAGCAGCCGGCCGAGGTTGCTGATCTGATTCCAGCGCCGGGCGAGCTTCCCGTCGAGATAGTCGCTGACACCGCTGAGCATCAGGACCAGGAGGGCCCAGCCATCGCTTTTGGGCCCGCCGAACTCGGGCCTGAGGATGAGCCACAGGAACAGGGGTACGCCAAGGAGACGCGCCATGCTGAGGATGTTCGGGATGGTGAGCACCCGGTCCGTCTGGACACGGGTCTCCTGGACCTCCACCCGGGGGCCTCCTGTGGGGAAACGAGCCAACGATGCCCCCTGACCCTACCCTCAGCTCACATGGGGCCCTACAGAGGGGTGCACAAGAATTGCCGCACAACGCTTGACGCACAACGCAGAAAACCCCCGTAACAGGATTCTCATCCGTTACGGGGGTTTTCTTCAAAAATTGTTCGGCGGCGTCCTACTCTCCCACAGGGTCCCCCCTGCAGTACCATCGGCGCTGTGAGGCTTAGCTTCCGGGTTCGGAATGTAACCGGGCGTTTCCCTCACGCTATGACCACCGAAACACTATGAAACTGTCAACCGCACCAAAGTCGTGGCCCGACAATGGGGTTGTTCGTGGTTTCAGAACCAACACAGTGGACGCGAGCAACTGAGGACAAGCCCTCGGCCTATTAGTACCAGTCACCTCCACCCGTTACCGGGCTTCCAGATCTGGCCTATCAACCCAGTCGTCTACTGGGAGCCTTAACCCCTCAAAGGGGGTGGGAATACTCATCTCGAAGCAGGCTTCCCGCTTAGATGCTTTCAGCGGTTATCCTTTCCGAACGTAGCCAACCAGCCATGCCCTTGGCAGGACAACTGGCACACCAGAGGTTCGTCCGTCCCGGTCCTCTCGTACTAGGGACAGCCCTTCTCAATATTCCTACGCGCACAGCGGATAGGGACCGAACTGTCTCACGACGTTCTAAACCCAGCTCGCGTACCGCTTTAATGGGCGAACAGCCCAACCCTTGGGACCGACTCCAGCCCCAGGATGCGACGAGCCGACATCGAGGTGCCAAACCATCCCGTCGATATGGACTCTTGGGGAAGATCAGCCTGTTATCCCCGGGGTACCTTTTATCCGTTGAGCGACGGCGCTTCCACAAGCCACCGCCGGATCACTAGTCCCGACTTTCGTCCCTGCTCGACCCGTCGGTCTCACAGTCAAGCTCCCTTGTGCACTTACACTCAACACCTGATTACCAACCAGGCTGAGGGAACCTTTGGGCGCCTCCGTTACTCTTTAGGAGGCAACCGCCCCAGTTAAACTACCCATCAGACACTGTCCCTGATCCGGATCACGGACCCAGGTTAGACATCCAGCACGACCAGAGTGGTATTTCAACGACGACTCCCCCTGAACTGGCGTCCAGAGTTCAAAGTCTCCCACCTATCCTACACAAGCCGAACCGAACACCAATATCAAACTGTAGTAAAGGTCCCGGGGTCTTTCCGTCCTGCTGCGCGAAACGAGCATCTTTACTCGTAGTGCAATTTCACCGGGCCTATGGTTGAGACAGTCGAGAAGTCGTTACGCCATTCGTGCAGGTCGGAACTTACCCGACAAGGAATTTCGCTACCTTAGGATGGTTATAGTTACCACCGCCGTTTACTGGCGCTTAAGTTCTCAGCTTCGCACACCCGAAAGTGCACTAACCGGTCCCCTTAACGTTCCAGCACCGGGCAGGCGTCAGTCCGTATACATCGCCTTACGGCTTCGCACGGACCTGTGTTTTTAGTAAACAGTCGCTTCTCGCTGGTCTCTGCGGCCACCCCCAGCTCATGAAGTAAATTCAATCACCGGTGATGGCCCCCCTTCTCCCGAAGTTACGGGGGCATTTTGCCGAGTTCCTTAACCATAGTTCACCCGAACGCCTCGGTATTCTCTACCTGACCACCTGAGTCGGTTTAGGGTACGGGCCGCCATGAAACTCGCTAGAGGCTTTTCTCGACAGCATAGGATCATCCACTTCACCACAATCGGCTCGGCATCAGGTCTCAGCCTTAATGTGCGACGGATTTACCTATCGCACGGCCTACACCCTTACCCCGGGACAACCACCGCCCGGGCTGGACTACCTTCCTGCGTCACCCCATCACTCACCTACTACAAGTCTGGTCCGTCGGCTCCACCACTTTCCTTTCCCCGAAGGGTCCGGAACGGCTTCACGGACTTAGCATCGCCTGATTCAATGTTTGACGCTTCACAGCGGGTACCGGAATATCAACCGGTTATCCATCGACTACGCCTGTCGGCCTCGCCTTAGGTCCCGACTTACCCTGGGCAGATCAGCTTGACCCAGGAACCCTTAGTCAATCGGCGCACACGTTTCTCACGTGTGTATCGCTACTCATGCCTGCATTCTCACTCGTGAACCGTCCACAACTCGCTTCCGCGGCTGCTTCACCCGGCACACGACGCTCCCCTACCCATCCATACTCCCGTTGGGGATATGTGTATGAATGACACGACTTCGGCGGTACGCTTGAGCCCCGCTACATTGTCGGCGCGGAATCACTAGACCAGTGAGCTATTACGCACTCTTTCAAGGGTGGCTGCTTCTAAGCCAACCTCCTGGTTGTCTGTGCGACTCCACATCCTTTCCCACTTAGCGTACGCTTAGGGGCCTTAGTCGATGCTCTGGGCTGTTTCCCTCTCGACCATGGAGCTTATCCCCCACAGTCTCACTGCCGTGCTCTCACTTACCGGCATTCGGAGTTTGGCTAAGGTCAGTAACCCGGTAGGGCCCATCGCCTATCCAGTGCTCTACCTCCGGCAAGAAACACACGACGCTGCACCTAAATGCATTTCGGGGAGAACCAGCTATCACGGAGTTTGATTGGCCTTTCACCCCTAACCACAGGTCATCCCCCAGGTTTTCAACCCTGGTGGGTTCGGTCCTCCACGAAGTCTTACCTCCGCTTCAACCTGCCCATGGCTAGATCACTCCGCTTCGGGTCTTGAGCGCGCTACTGAATCGCCCTATTCGGACTCGCTTTCGCTACGGCTTCCCCACACGGGTTAACCTCGCAACGCACCGCAAACTCGCAGGCTCATTCTTCAAAAGGCACGCAGTCACGACTGTATGTGCAAGCACATACAGCGACGCTCCCACGGCTTGTAGGCACACGGTTTCAGGTACTATTTCACTCCGCTCCCGCGGTACTTTTCACCATTCCCTCACGGTACTATCCGCTATCGGTCACCAGGGAATATTTAGGCTTAGCGGGTGGTCCCGCCAGATTCACACGGGATTTCTCGGGCCCCGTGCTACTTGGGTGTCTCTCAAACGAGCCGCTGATGTTTCGACTACGGGGGTCTTACCCTCTACGCCGGACCTTTCGCATGTCCTTCGCCTACATCAACGGTTTCTGACTCGTCTCACAGCCGGCAGACTGTGAAAGAGAGATCCCACAACCCCACATGCGCAACCCCTGCCGGGTATCACACGCATATGGTTTGGCCTCATCCAGTTTCGCTCGCCACTACTCCCGGAATCACGGTTGTTTTCTCTTCCTGCGGGTACTGAGATGTTTCACTTCCCCGCGTTCCCTCCACATACCCTATGTGTTCAGGTATGGGTGACAGCCCATGACGACTGCCGGGTTTCCCCATTCGGAAACCCCCGGATCAAAGCCTGGTTGACGGCTCCCCGGGGACTATCGTGGCCTCCCACGTCCTTCATCGGTTCCTGGTGCCAAGGCATCCACCGTGCGCCCTTAAAAACTTGGCCACAGATGCTCGCGTCCACTGTGCAGTTCTCAAACAACGACCAACCACCCGTCACAACCCACCGAAGCAGATCTTTACCGGGGTCGGCATCGAAGGACAGGCTCTAGCCCGTACCTTCAGACACCCAACAGCGTGCCCGACCCAGTCAGTTGATGTGATTCGCGTTCCACGCCGAAGCAGTACTGGCAAACCCATCTAACTCACTGTGCCGAATAGTCAACGTTCCACCCTTGAGCAACCACCGTCGAACATTTGCCGACGAAATGGCTCTTGGACCACCAAGTGAAACCTGGCAGCCAAAGTGCTCCTTAGAAAGGAGGTGATCCAGCCGCACCTTCCGGTACGGCTACCTTGTTACGACTTCGTCCCAATCGCCAGTCCCACCTTCGACAGCTCCCTCCCCACAAGGGGGTTGGGCCACCGGCTTCGGGTGTTACCGACTTTCGTGACGTGACGGGCGGTGTGTACAAGGCCCGGGAACGTATTCACCGCAGCAATGCTGATCTGCGATTACTAGCAACTCCGACTTCATGGGGTCGAGTTGCAGACCCCAATCCGAACTGAGACAGGCTTTTTGAGATTCGCTCCGCCTCGCGGCATCGCAGCTCATTGTACCTGCCATTGTAGCACGTGTGCAGCCCAAGACATAAGGGGCATGATGACTTGACGTCGTCCCCACCTTCCTCCGAGTTGACCCCGGCAGTCTCCTGTGAGTCCCCATCACCCCGAAGGGCATGCTGGCAACACAGAACAAGGGTTGCGCTCGTTGCGGGACTTAACCCAACATCTCACGACACGAGCTGACGACAGCCATGCACCACCTGTATACCGACCACAAGGGGGGCACCATCTCTGATGCTTTCCGGTATATGTCAAGCCTTGGTAAGGTTCTTCGCGTTGCGTCGAATTAAGCCACATGCTCCGCTGCTTGTGCGGGCCCCCGTCAATTCCTTTGAGTTTTAGCCTTGCGGCCGTACTCCCCAGGCGGGGAACTTAATGCGTTAGCTGCGGCACCGACGACGTGGAATGTCGCCAACACCTAGTTCCCACCGTTTACGGCGTGGACTACCAGGGTATCTAATCCTGTTCGCTCCCCACGCTTTCGCTCCTCAGCGTCAGTAATGGCCCAGAGATCCGCCTTCGCCACCGGTGTTCCTCCTGATATCTGCGCATTTCACCGCTACACCAGGAATTCCGATCTCCCCTACCACACTCTAGCCTGCCCGTATCGACTGCAGACCCGGGGTTAAGCCCCGGGCTTTCACAACCGACGTGACAAGCCGCCTACGAGCTCTTTACGCCCAATAATTCCGGACAACGCTTGCGCCCTACGTATTACCGCGGCTGCTGGCACGTAGTTAGCCGGCGCTTCTTCTGCAGGTACCGTCACTTTCGCTTCTTCCCTGCTGAAAGAGGTTTACAACCCGAAGGCCGTCATCCCTCACGCGGCGTCGCTGCATCAGGCTTTCGCCCATTGTGCAATATTCCCCACTGCTGCCTCCCGTAGGAGTCTGGGCCGTGTCTCAGTCCCAGTGTGGCCGGTCGCCCTCTCAGGCCGGCTACCCGTCGTCGCCTTGGTGAGCTTCTACCTCACCAACAAGCTGATAGGCCGCGGGCTCATCCTGCACCGCCGGAGCTTTCAACCCCCTCCCATGCGAGAGAGGGTGTTATCCGGTATTAGACCCCGTTTCCAGGGCTTGTCCCAGAGTGCAGGGCAGATTGCCCACGTGTTACTCACCCGTTCGCCACTAATCCACCCCGAAGGGCTTCATCGTTCGACTTGCATGTGTTAAGCACGCCGCCAGCGTTCGTCCTGAGCCAGGATCAAACTCTCCGTGAATGTTTCCGGGTAATCCCGGTGAACACCACGAGAGCGGAACCGTCGGGAGGAATAATCCCCACGATTCACTGCGTCCTCGCTAGTGCGCCTCACCCCGGTGTGGGAGTGAGGACTTTTTCAAAGGAACCTCCAACCCACCAAAGGTGGGCCGGGGTTGTCAATCTGGCGTTGACTTTTGGCACGCTGTTGAGTTCTCAAGGAACGGACGCTTCCTTTGTACTCACCCGAGAGACTCTCTCAGGCTTTCCTCCGGGCAGTTTCCCTTCGATCTTGCGTTTCCGACTCTATCAGACTCTTTCGTGTCCGATTTCCTCGGTGCCTTTCAGGTTTCCGCTCCGGCCTTTCGGCTTTTCGCGTTTCCCTTTCCGGCGGTCCAAACACTATCAGTCATTTTCCGCTGCTCTGACCGTGAGCTCCTGCGGGCATGCGGAAGTCGATCAAAGCTAGGATCTGTCGTGATAGTTGCCGCTGAGCCGCCAGGCACTCGAAGGTGCCGCTCGGCCTCAAGCAGAGGTACGACAGTACATGGGGGTGAAGGGCAGGCGCAAATCGTTTGCGTGCACCCTCTACGTCAGCCAACCGGTACCTCTCATGCGGAACCGGGACTTTTTATGACTTACGCTTCTGAAACGGTACGCCGTCCAGGACAGGCAGTGACGGTGACCATCAATCTCCACCCCTGGGAGGCTTGCCATGACCAGTGTGACGTCCCCGCTCGCCGGACGCGCCATTGGACTCACCGCCGTTCCTGACCCGGTCTTTTCCGGTGCGATGGTCGGTCCCGGCACCGCCATCGACCCGGTGCGCGAGCCCTCGGCGGCTGTCGCACCCGTCGACGGCATCGTCGTCTCTCTTCACCCCCACGCCTATGTAGTAGTGGACGGGCAGGGCCACGGCGTCCTGACGCACCTGGGCATCGACACCGTGCAGCTCAACGGCGAGGGCTTCGAGCTGCTCGTCAACAAGGGCGACACCGTGCAGCGCGGTCAGGAGATGGTGCGCTGGGACCCGGCCGCCGTCGAAGCCGCCGGCAAGTCCCCGATCTGCCCGATCGTTGCCCTCGAGGCCACCGCCGAGTCCCTCTCCGATGTGATCGAGGACGGCGACGTCAAGTCCGGCGACGCGCTGTTCAGCTGGAAGTGACGCGGGCCGTCGCTGGCGGCATGCAGGTCAACCACCGCGGCGGCTGGGCCCGCCGCACTATCGGAGACGGTGAGATGGAGACAACGCTGCGAGGCGTCGGCGTGAGCCACGGTGTGGCGATCGGCGAGGTTCGGCACATGGGGACGGCGGTTCTCGAGCCGCCGGCCAAGCAGATTCCGACGGAGGACGCGGAGCGCGAGCAGGGGCGCGCCCGTCAGGCCGTGGAAGCTGTGGCGGCCGATCTGGTTGCACGCGGCAATCTGGCCGGTGGCGAGGCACAGCACGTGCTCGAGGCCCAGGCCATGATGGCGCAGGACCCGGAGCTCATGGCCGATGTCGACCGCCGTATCGCGGTCGGCAGCACGGCGGAGCGTGCGGTGTACGACGCCTTCGCGTCTTATCGGGCGTTGCTGGCCGGTGCCGGTGAGTACCTCGCGGGTCGTGTCGCCGACTTGGACGATGTGCGGAACCGGATCGTGGCGCGGCTGCTCGGGGTACCCATGCCCGGTGTCCCGGACAGCGACAAGCCCTACGTGCTGATCGCGCGGGACCTGGCTCCCGCGGACACGGCGCTGCTCGACCCGACGCTCGTACTGGGCTTCGTCACCGAGGAGGGCGGGCCGACCAGTCACAGCGCGATCCTGGCGCGTGCGCTCGGAGTGCCGGCCGTGGTCGCGCTGCCCGGCGCGGGTGAGCTCGCCGAGGGCACGGTGATCGCTGTCGACGGCAGCACGGGCGACATCTTCGTCGATCCGAGTCCGGAGAAGCGGGCCGAGCTGGAGGCCGCCTCCGCCGCGCGGAAGGCCGCGCTGGCCGCGTCGTCCGGTCCGGGTGCGACGTCCGACGGTCACAAGGTGCCGCTGCTGGCCAACGTCGGCGGTCCGGCCGACGTGCCTGCTGCGGTCGAGGCCGGTGCCGAGGGTGTCGGTCTCTTCCGTACCGAATTCCTGTTCCTTGACGACAGCAGCAGGGCTCCTTCCGAGGAGAAGCAGGTCGAGGCGTACCGGAAGGTTCTCGAGGCGTTCCCCGAGGGCCGAGTCGTGGTGCGCGTCCTCGACGCCGGTGCGGACAAGCCGCTGGACTTCCTGACGCCCGCCGACGAGCCGAACCCGGCTCTGGGTGTGCGTGGTCTGCGTTCTCTTCTCGAGCACCCCGAGGTTCTGCGTACGCAGCTGACCGCGCTGGCCAAGGCCGTTGAGGGGCTGCCGGTCTACCTCGAGGTGATGGCGCCGATGGTCGCCGACCGTGCCGACGCGAAGGCCTTCGCCGACGCGTGCCGTGAGGCGGGTCTTGAGGCGAAGTTCGGTGCGATGGTCGAGATTCCGTCGGCCGCTCTGCGGGCGCGTTCGATCCTTCAGGAGGTCGAGTTCCTTTCGCTGGGGACCAATGACCTCGCGCAGTACACATTCGCCGCTGACCGGCAGGTCGGTGCGGTGTCCCGGCTTCAGGACCCGTGGCAGCCCGCGCTGCTCGACCTGGTCGCGCTGTCCGCGGACGCGGCGAGGGCCGAGGGCAAGAGCTGCGGTGTCTGCGGTGAGGCCGCGTCCGACCCGCTGCTCGCGTGCGTCCTGACCGGTCTGGGCGTCACCTCCCTTTCCATGGGTGCGGCGTCGATTCCTTACGTGCGGACGGCGCTCGGCAAGTACACGCTGGCGCAGTGCGAGCGTGCGGCCTCGGCCGCGCGTGCCGCGGACTCCGCCGAGGAGGCCCGCAAGGCCGCTCAGGCGGTGCTGTCCGGCGAGTAGCCGGAGGCCGGTTCGTTGTCGTGGGGCGCTTCACCTTCGTGGTGAAGCGCCCCACGGTCGTTTCAGTGGGTGTGCCCGCCCTGGGGACCGGTGTCTCCGAGGTCGGGTGCCGCGCAGTAGTCGACGCCGGACTCGGGTGCGACGAGGTCGCCGGACTGGGCGTCGGTGCAGTAGGCGTCGAATACTTCCGCCGCGGTGAGGGGTAGCAGGCGTTCGTCGCGCAGGCGCCAGCCCTGGACGCGGTCGTCCCTGTCCGGGGTGGTGGTGCGCATGACGAGGCCGCCCGGGCTTGCGGTGGCGAGGCCGAGGGCCAGGACCGTGGTGAACTCGAGCGCCTCCTTCTCGTCGAGTCGTGTGCTGTCCTCGGTGTAGCGGTCGACGTGGAGCACCGACAGCAGTGATTCGGCGTCGGTGGGGACGCTGCACACGAGGTGGTGGGCGCCGATACCTGCCGTGTCGAGGACCCGCGTCAGGAGGAGCGAGGCGCGGGCGAAGGCGTCCCTCCCGATGTCCCGGCCGCAGGCGCCGCACACTCCGATCCGGGCGAGGACGGACGAGGCGTACTCCCAGGTGGCCTGCCGGACGGCTTCGTCGACGAGGTCGGGCAGGAGGTCGGCCAGGGGCTGGCCTTCGTAGGGGACGGTGGCGCCCATGACGGCCAGTTCGGCGGTGAACCGGGTGCGGCTGGTGGGGGTGTCCGGTTCGAGGCCGCTCTCGGCGCAGAACTCCGCGTACTCCTCGGGGTCGAAGAGGGCGACGGTGGTGTGTCCGCCCTGGGCGGCGAGGGCCTGGAGGAGGCTCTCGACCTGCTGGAGGTACGTGTCGTGGTCGTCGAAGGCGAAGGTGCGGTAACTCCGCATCGCCGTGAAGTCGCGTTCGTCGGCGAGGAGGCCGATGATGCCCGCGACTTCACGGCGCAGGACGCGTCGCATGCCGGCGTGCCGGGTGTTCTGGGTGTGCGCCATGGTTCCCCCTGAGAGCTGTAGGTCAATGCTCACTCACAGTAATCGTGGGCACTGACAACGGCGGGGAACCGGGTTCGGTCAGGTGCGGTTGCGGGCGATGTCCTCGTAGAAACGCAGGAGTTCGACGCTGTCGACCGAGCCGAGGTTGACGGCCTTTTCCAGGGGTGTGCCTTGGAGGAGGCGTTTGACGGGGACCTCGATGCGCTTGCCGGTGAGGGTGTGCGGGACGCCGGGGGCTTCGATGATGTCGTCGGGGATGTGGCGCGGGGAGAGGTTCTCGCGGATGGTCTGCTTGATGCGGGCGCGGAGGTCGTCGTCGAGTACGGCGCCCGGTGCGAGGTGGACGAACAGAGGCATCCAGTAGCCGCCGTCGGGCTGTTCGAGTCCGATGACGAGGGACTCGCGGATTTCGGGGAGGCGTTCGACGGCCTCGTAGATGTCGGCCGAACCCATGCGGACGCCCTGGCGGTTCAGGGTGGAGTCCGAGCGGCCGTGGATCACGACCGAGCCGCGGGAGGTGAGGGTGATCCAGTCGCCGTGCCGCCAGACGCCGGGGTAGGTGTCGAAGTAACTGTCGTGGTAGCGGCTGCCGTCGGGGTCGTTCCAGAAGCGGATCGGCATCGAGGGCATGGGGTTGGTGACGACGAGTTCACCGACCTCGTCGATGAGCGGCTTGCCTTGCGGGTCCCAGGACTGGAGGTCCGTGCCGAGGCAGGGGGCCTGGAGTTCGCCGATGTGGACGGGCAGGGTCGGGACGGCTCCGGCGAAGCAGGAGCAGACGTCCGTGCCGCCGCTGACGGAGGCGATCCAGAGGTCTTCTCGCACCTCGTCGTGCAGCCAGCGGAAGCCGTCGGGCGGGAGCGGCGAGCCGGTCGTGGCGACGCACTTGACGCGGGAGAGGTCGTGGTCGCGCGAGGGGTGGACGCCGGCCTTGCGGCAGGCCATGACGTAGGCGGCCGAGGTGCCGAAGAGGGTGGCTCCGGTGCGTTCGGCGACGGCCCATTGGGCGCCGGTGTCGGGGTAGCCGGGGCTGCCGTCGTAGACGACGATCGTGGTGCCCGTGAGGAGGCCGGAGGCAAGGAAGTTCCACATCATCCAGCCGGTGGACGTGTACCAGAAGAAGCGGTCGCCGGGGCCGAGGTCGCAGTGCAGGCCGAGCTGTTTGAGGTGCTCGATCAGGATGCCGCC
Source organism: Streptomyces sp. NBC_00009 (assembly GCF_045040855.1). Taxonomy (NCBI): domain Bacteria; kingdom Bacillati; phylum Actinomycetota; class Actinomycetes; order Kitasatosporales; family Streptomycetaceae; genus Streptomyces; species Streptomyces sp. NBC_00009. The sequence goes on along the minus strand of NZ_CP108312.1, from coordinate 6,871,232 downwards.
CTGGGACTGGACGATCGCCTTGGGGAGTCCGGTCGTGCCTGAGGAGTACAGGACCCACAGCGGGTGGTCGAAGGGGACGGCTTCGAAGACGGGCTCGGTGTCGGCGGAGGTGAGCTCCGACCACTCGAGGGCCCCTTCGGGGGCGTCCGTGCCGAGCAGCGGGATGTGGACGACCGCGCGGAGGGTGGGCAGTTCGGCGCGGAGTTCGCTGACCGTGTCGCGGCGGTCGTGCTCCTTGCCTCCGTAGCGGTAGCCGTCGACGGTGAACAGGACGACGGGCTCGACCTGCTGGAAGCGGTCGAGGACGCTGCGGGCGCCGAAGTCCGGTGCGCAGGACGTCCAGACTCCGCCGACGGCCGCGGTCGCGAGGAGGGCGACGACGGCCTCGGGGATGTTCGGCAGGTAGCCGCTGACGCGGTCTCCCGGGCGTACGCCGATGGCGCGCAGTTCGGCGGCGAGCGAGCCAACCTGGCGGCGCAGTTCGGCCCAGGTCACGGGGCGGGGCTCGTGTGTCTCGTCCACATGGAGGATGGCCGGGGTGTCCGCGCGCGCGGGGTCGGTGGCCGTGCGCAGGGCGTGTTCGGCGTAGTTCAGGGAGGCGCCGGGGAACCATTCGGCTCCGGGCATGGAGCGGTCGCCGAGCACGCGCGTGTAGGGGGTGGTGAACCGGATGTCGAACCAGTCGGCGACGGCCTTCCAGAACGTGTCGAGTTCGGTCACCGACCAGCGGTGCAGTGCTTCGTAACCGCCGTCGGCGGGGGCTCCGTAGTGTTCGGACGCCCAGGCCTGGAAGCGCGTGATCTGCGCCTCGGCGATGAATTCCTCGTCGGGCTTCCAGAGCGGCGTCGGATTCGCTGCGGACGGCATGGGGCGGCTCCCGGATGTACGCGTGGTGTGCGTCGGTCCCGCGCACGGGCCGGTGTGTGCGCGTGACGCGGCTGACAGGGACGATGCCACGTGATCGACTTCCGCACCAGGTTGTGCCCCACATAGTCCGTGTTGTGAAGGTGTGCTGCCACCACGGATGAACGGCAGTTGAACGACTCACCTTTGCGCGCCGCGCAATGACAGGGTGAGCAGCATGAACGGTCGTGACCTGGTACGCGCGGTGAGGGCGGTTGGCTTGGTGGGTGCGGTCCAGGGGTTGCGGGCGGTGCGGTCCTCGTGGCGCAGGAGGCGGGCCGACGCGGTGGGTCTGCGGCGCCGGGGGCCGGAGCGGGCGAGGGTGCCGGGGCAGGTGACCGGGGCCGAGCCGGCGCCCGGTGGTGGTGTCGTCCGGTTCACACGGTCCCAGCTGCGGATCACGGTGACGGTGACGGGTGCGGTCTTCTGGGGCTGGGACGGGGCGAATCCCGAGCCGTCGTACGCGCTGGCGGGTTCCTGTCCGCAGCCGGATCCGCGGGCCGTCCTGGAGCCGGACAAGGACGGTGGCTGGCGGGTGGTGTCGGAGCGGGTGACCGTCGTCGTGTCGCGGCACGGCGCTGTCTCCGTGTGTACGCCGGGCGGTGTGGTGCTGCGGCGGGATCTGCCGCCGCGCTGGTGGGAGCCGGTGGATGGCGGCGAGGCGCGGTGGGTGCAGCGGTCCGAGGTGGCCGCGGATGCGCGGTTCTACGGTCTGGGCGGCCGGGCCTCGGGGCCACGGCTGCGGGACGGCGCGTACCGGCTGTGGAACACGGATCCGGGCGGTTCGTTCGGGCCGGGGGACGATCCGCTGTATCTGACCATGCCGGTGCAGATGGTGGTCGCCGACGCGGGCACCCATCTGGTGTTCCACGACAACTCGTGGGACGGCATGGTGACGCTTTCGGAGGGCGAGGAGGGGGCCGGTTCCGGGCACGACCGTGCGGGGACGTGCGAGGTTCGGATGGAGGGCGGTCCGCTGCGCTGTTGGGTCATGGTGGGTGCCCCCGCGCGCGTGCTGCGCGCGTGGGCGTCGCTGACCGGCGCGCCCGCGCTGCCGCCGGCCTGGGCGCTCGGGTATCAGCACGCGCGCTGGGGCTTCGGCGGGGGGAACGAGGTGCGGCGGATCGTCGCGGGCTACCAGGAGCGGGGGCTTCCGCTCGACGCGGTGCATCTGGACATCGATCATCTCGACGCGTTTCAGGTGTTCACGGTCGACCAGGAGACGTATCCGGGGCTCCCGCGGCTCGCCGAGGACCTTCGCCGGGACGGTGTGCGGCTGGTGTCGATCGTCGACCCCGCGGTCAAGGCGGAGGCGGGGAACGCCGTGTACGACGCAGGAACGTCCGCTGACGCCTTCGTGAAGGACGCGGCGGGGAGGCCGGTGCGGGGCGTGGTGTGGCCGGGTGAGTCCGTGTACCCCGACTTCACCGACCGCGCGGTGCGCAAGTGGTGGGGCGGTCTGTACGAGGAGCGGCTCGCCCAGGGGTTCTCGGGGTTCTGGCACGACATGAACGAGCCGGCGTCGTTCGCCGCGTTCGGTGACCCGACACTGCCCCGCTCGGCACGGCACTCCCTGGAGGGGCGGGGCGGCGACCATCGGGAGGCGCACAACGTGTACGGGCTGTGCATGGCGCGCGCCGGCCACGAGGGGCTGCGTGAACTGCGGCCCCAGGAGCGGCCGTTCCTGTTCTCGCGCTCGGGCTGGGCGGGGATGCAGCGCTACGGAGGGACGTGGTCGGGGGACGTTGCCACGGGGTGGCCCGGTTTGCGCGCCTCGTTGTCCTTGGTGCTCGGGCTCGGGCTGTGCGGGGTGCCGTACTCGGGGCCGGACGTGGGCGGGTTCGACGGGGAGCCGTCTCCGGAGCTGTATCTGCGGTGGTTCCAGCTGGGTGCGTATCTGCCGCTGTTCCGTACGCATGCGGCGCTGCGGGCGGGGCGCCGGGAGCCGTGGGAGTTCGGTGACGAGGTGCTGGGGCATGCGCGCGTGGCGCTCGTCGAGCGCAGGCGGCTGCTGCCGTACTTCGTGACACTGGCCCATCTCGCGCGGCGTACGGGTGCTCCGTATGTGCGGCCTGTGTGGTGGGGTGCTCCGGAGGACAGGGCGTTGCGGGACTGCGAGGACGCGTTCTTGTTGGGTGACTCCTTGTTGGTGGCTCCGGTCCTGGAGCCGGGTGCGGACCGGCGGGCGGTGCGGCTGCCGCGCGGGCGCTGGTACGACACGGAGAGCGGGCAGGCGCACGAGGGGCCCGGTCAGGTTCTGGTGGACGCGCCGCTGTCCCGTGTTCCCGTCTTCGCGCGCGCGGGCGCGGTGATCCCGGTGCGGGGTGAGGACGGGGAGCTGTGCCTGGAGGTGTGGGCTCCGGCGCGGGGGCGCACCGGCGGCGGGGTTGTCGTGCCCGACGTCGGTGACGGCTGGGAGACGCCGGACGTCCAGCGCTACACCTCACGGTGGAGCGGCGGCAGTCTGGTGGTGGAGCGGCAGGACGAGGGCGGGCCGGCCGAGCCCGCGTACCCGGTGCGGATCCGCGGGCTCTGAGCGTTTCAGAGGGCTGGGTGGTTCATGCGGCGGGGTGTCACACGTAGCGGCCCTCGAACCAGGCGCGGACGGCCAAGGTATGGAGGGGGAAGGCGAGTTCGGTCGGGCGGCGCAGGAGGTGCCAGCCTTCCGTCTCGTCCGTGACGGCGGGCTCGGGCAGTTCGGCGGCCGGGCGTTCCGGGAGGAGGCCGAACAGGAGCAGGTGTCCGTCGGGTGAGCTCATCGCGTCGGCGAGGCGTACGTCGCGGCTCGCCGCCTCGATGCCCGTCTCCTCCTTGAGCTCACGGACGACGGCGTCGCGCCAGTCCTCCCTGTGGTCGACGAACCCGCCGGGCAGGGCGACTCCCCCGCGCGCGGGGGCGATGGTTCGAGTGATCACGACGAGAGCGGAACCGCGGCTGTCGTAGACGGCCTGGAGGGCGACCGCGACCGGCAGAGGGTTGCGGTAGCTCACGTCGGCGCAGGCCGGGCACGTGCGCGGCCATCCCGAGACGTCGGGTCCGTAGGCGGTTCCACAGCTCGAACAGTGGGAATCCGGAACGGGGTTGGTTATGCGGTGGGGTGCTGACACGCCGCGGACTGTATCCGATCGTGAAGCGCGGCTCTTCCCTGGCCACCATTGATCCTGATAGATGCAGGGTTCATGACACGAACCGCAACTGCCGTACGCAGACTCGCCGTCACCGCCGCCGCCGCGCTCCTGTGGACGGCCACCGCTCCCGGCGCCGCCCAGGCGAAGCCCGAGCCCAAGGCTCCCCCGCAGTTCGTGGCGCTGCGGGACGTCGACCCGACGATCATCCAGGAGATCCGCTACATCACTCCGCACAACTTCGTCGGGGCGCCCGTCGACGGCTACGAGAAGCCGATGTGCATCCTCACCCAGCCTGCCGCGAAGGCGCTCCACAAGGCGCAGGCCGGGCTCCTGAAGCGGGGTTACTCGCTGAAGGTGTACGACTGCTACCGGCCGCAGCGGGCGGTCGACCACTTCGTGCGCTGGGCCAAGGACCTCGACGACCAGCGGATGAAGGCGGAGTTCTATCCGCAGGTCGACAAGACGCGGCTGTTCGCGGACGGTTACATCGCGGAGAAGTCCGGGCACAGCCGGGGCTCGACGCTCGATCTGACCGTCGTGAAGCTGCCGGCGCTGCCCACGCGCGCGTACGTGCCCGGTGAGCGGCTGGCGCCCTGTTACGGGCCGAAGAAGGAGCGTTTCCCCGACAACTCGGTGGACATGGGCACGGGCTTCGACTGCTTCGACACGCTCGCCCACACCGACGACCCACGGATCAAGGGGGCGCAGCGCGCGAACCGTGACCTCCTGCGTGACGCCCTGGCCGCGCAGGGGTTCGCGAACCTGCCGGAGGAGTGGTGGCACTTCACGTACAAGCCGGAGCTCTTCCCGGACACGTACTTCGACTTCCCCATCTCGCGGCGTTCCCTGAGTGGCCAGCCCATGGCACACTTCTGACGGTCCATCAGATCTGCTGGTGTTCTGGTGGCGTCGTCGGATCCAGCGCGGGAGGGGCCTTGTCGCGTACGCGCACACCTGTCGTGGCCGATTGGTTCACCGGGGAGGGAGAGGACTTCCGGCTGCTCGGCACGCGATGCTCGGCCTGCGCCTCGGTCTTCTTCCCCCGCGAGGACACCTTCTGCCGCAACCCCGGCTGCGCCGGAGGGGAGCTGCTCTCCGTGCCGCTCTCCCGGCGCGGCCGGGTCTGGTCGTACACGGACAGCCGGTACCGGCCTCCGGCACCGTACGTGTCCGATCCGGAACTTCCTTGGCAGCCCTACACGTTGATCGCTGTGGAGCTGGAGGCGGAGCGCCTGGTGGTGCTCGGGCAGGCGGTTCCCGGGGTCTCCGTGGCCGACCTGGAGGTGGGCATGGAGGTGGAGGTCGTGCCCGGCGTGCTCGACGAGGACGGGGACACGACCTGGACGACGTGGCACTGGCGGCCGACGGGGGTGGCGGCATGACGGACGACGTGGCGGTGCTCGGCGCGGGCATGCACCCCTGGGGCAAGTGGGGGCGCGGCTTCGTCGAGTACGGGACGGTGGCGGCGCGGGCGGCGCTCGCCGACGCGGGGGTCGACTGGCGCGACGTGGACTCCGTCGTGGGCGCGGACACGGTACGGGGCGGGTACCCGGGCTACGTGGCGGGCGCGACGTTCGCGAAGGCGCTCGGCTGGCAGGGCGCGCGGGTCGCGAGCGTGTACGCGGCGTGCGCCTCGGGCGCCCAGGCGGTCAACGCGGCGCGTACGCAGATCCTCGCGGGGCTCGCCGACGTCGTGCTCGTGGTGGGTGCCGACGCCGCGCCCAAGGGGTTCTTCCGGCCCGCGGGCGGGGACCGGCACGACGACCCGGACTGGCTGCGGTTCCGGGTGCTCGGCGCGACCAATCCTGCGTACTTCGGTCTGTACGCGCGCCGGCGCATGGCCGTGCACGGGGACACGCTGGAGGACTTCGCGCAGGTCAAGGTGAAGAACGCGGCGGCGGGCGCGCTCAATCCGAACGCCCGGTACCGCAAGACGGTGACCGCCGAGGAGGTGGCCGCGTCGGCTGTCGTCGCCGATCCCCTGCGGCTCCTGGACATCTGCGCCACGTCCGACGGGGCGGCCGCGCTCGTGCTGTGCGGCATGGACTTCGCACGCAAGCACGGAGTGCGCAACCCGGTGCGGATCCGCGCGGTGTCGACGGTCACGCCGACGTATCCGAACACGGTGCTCGACCTCCCGGACATCGCCACCGACTCGGCCGCGGTCGTCGAGCCGGACGGCGTCACCTTCCGCGCCTCGATCGCGCGGGCGGCGTACGAGGAGGCCGGGATCGGCCCGGAAGACCTCTCCCTCGCCGAGGTGTACGACCTGTCGACCGCTCTGGAGCTCCAGTGGTACGAGGATCTGGGGCTGTGCGGCGAGGGCGAGGCGGCGAAGCTGCTGAGGGAGGGCTCGACGGCTCCCGGCGGGCGCATACCCGTGAACGCCAGTGGCGGACTCGCGTCCTTCGGAGAGGCGGTCCCCGCGCAGGCCATTGCCCAGGTCTGCGAGCTGACGTGGCAGTTGCGCGGCACGGCGGGCGCCCGGCAGGTGGCTGACGCGCGCGTGGGGATCACGGCGAATCAGGGACTGTTCGGGCACGGCTCGTCCGTGGTCGCGGTCCGCTGACCGGCGCCCGCCGGGGGATCCGTACGCTGCGTGTTCGGCCGAAAAGGGTGCGTGAACAGCTCGTGAACTGCGCCTGGGCGCGCGCCGGGGGCGCCATTATGCTTCCGTGCCTTCCTGGACGGACGCTCTCCGTTTCGCCTTCCAGCCGGTCGTCAATCTGACGACCGGAGCCGTGGCGGCCCTGGAGATACTCGCCCGTCCGGAGGTCGGCGACGTGCTGGCGCAGGCCCGGCGCGACCCCGAACTCGACGGCCGTCTGGCCGCGTTGGCGGTGCGCTCGGCGGCGCAGCGGGAGACGCTGCTGCCGCTGCACGTCAATGTGTTCGCCGGGACGGTGGCGGATCTGGGTGGCCTCGCCGCGCTGCGGGACGCCGTCCGGGACGTGGGGCGGCTGCCCTGGGAAGTGACGGTCGACATCGGTCCCCCGTTCACCCACGTGCCGCACCGGGCGCTCCTGGAGGGGGTCACGGCCCTGCGCGACGAGGGCTTCCGGGTCAGCGCGGACGGCGTCGGTGACGGCGACCTGCCGCTGCGGCTCCTGGTCGACCTTGCGCCGGACCTCGTAAAGCTGGATCCCTCGTTGCTGTCGCGTCCCGCGTCGGTGAGCGCGATGCGGACGCTGTGCGAGGGGCTGGGCGCACTGCTCGCCGTCGAGGGCGTGGAGACGGAACTGCAATGCGGCGCCGCACGGGAAGCCGGGGCGCAGCTGGCGCAGGGCGAGCTGTTCGCGCCGCCGTCGCGGCTGCCGGCGGCCGATGTGTACGTGCCGGCGCTCACTCCCCCGGTGGCGGCGCCGCCGCCTTCGGGGCCGCCGGTGCGCCAGTTCGTGCGGCCTGCCGCGCTGCTGCCCGCTTCGGCCTCGGCGGGGCGGGTACGCGCGCTGCTCACCGGGTCGCCCGACGTGTCCGGCGTGCTGCTGGTGGACTCGGCGGGCGCACCGGTGCGTTCGGTGCAGCGGGACCGCTTCCTGTTGTCGCTCTCGGGCCGCTACGGGCATGCGCTCTACGCCGATCGGCCGGCCGCCCGCCATGGTGACCGGCCGCGCACGGTGGGCGTGGACGCCACCGCCTGGGAGGTCCTCGACGTGCTCGCGGACGGCGAGCGCAGCCGTACGGCCGACGATGTCGCGGTCGTCGACAAGCGGGGGCGGTGCGTGGGCATCGTACGACTCGCCGATCTCGTACGCGCTCTGGCCGAAAGCCGCGTCGAGGAGGCGGCCGCGCTCAATCCGCTGACGCGGCTGCCCGGTTCGGACGCCATCACGGGCGAGGTGGACCGGCGGATCGCGCAGGGGCGCGGGTTCGCCCTGAGCTGGCTGGACATCGACGGGTTCAAGCAGGTCAACGACGGTGCGGGGTTCGCCGCGGGTGACGATCTGATCCGTGAGGTGGGCAGGTCCCTGGAACGGGCCGCGTCGGGCACGACCAGGGTGGGGCACATCGGGGGCGACGACTTCCTGGTGCTTGCCGATCAGGACGGGCTCGATCCGCTGGCGTCCGCGGTGCTCGACGTGCCCTGGGCGGCGGGCGGGCGGCCCGTCACGCTGTCGCTCGCCACGGTGCTGTGCGCGGCGGGCAGCGTCGCCGACCACCGGCAGGCGGCGGCGTCGCTGGCGCCGCTCAAGCAGGCCGCCAAGGCGCTGCCGGGGGCGAGTTGGGTCATCGGCCGCTCGGACACTCCGGGACACGAGGTGCGACGGGGTGTGCGTGCGGGGGTGGCCCCGGCGTCCGGGACGGCGTGGACGGGGACCGGGCCGCGCGCGGAAGCGGAATCGGGCCGAGCAGCCGCTGGATGACGCGGGCGCGGGCCGTGCGTGCGGGCGCCACCAACCGTTCCGGTCCACGACCTTGACGCTCCATCACGGCCGGTGAACACTTCCGGGTGTCAGTCGGCATCGCCGCACGTCGTCCCACCGCCGCTCAGGGCCCCAGCCTGTCCGTCGGGCTCCTCCTGTCGCGTTCGGGCAGGTCAGGGCCTTCCCCCACCGGCGAAACGAGTGATCCGACTGAACGGGAACGCCTGTCGCGGGCGCCGGGCGGGGCGCGGGAGACCCTGCCGTCGGCCGTTGCAGCCAGAGCCGTCCGGAACCAGCCATGGAAAACGCACCCTGCACTGAGGACCGGGGCGTATCGCTCCGGGCGAAGGCCTAGGAGCCGCCATGAGCAATGGAGACATCTTCGTCGGTGAGGTCATCGGGACCGCGATCCTGATTCTGTTCGGCGCCGGCGTGTGCGCCGCGGTCACGCTCAAGCATTCCAAGGCGAGAGCCTCGGGATGGGTCGTCATCGCGTTCGGGTGGGGCTTCGGCGTGCTGGCCGGGGCGTACACCGCCGCGCCGCTGTCCGGGGGCCAGCTCAACCCGGCGGTGACGATCGGCATCGCCGTGGACACCGGCAAGTGGGACAAGGTCTGGGTCTATCTGCTCGGCCAGATGGTCGGCGCGATGCTGGGCGCCGTGCTGGCCTATCTCGTCTATCTGGCCCAGTTCAACGCCAACGTCACGTCGGGGTCCGGCGAGAGCGAAGCGGACGACGACGGGCCCACTCCGACGCTCGGGATCTTCTCCACGATCCCCGAGATCAACAACCCCGTGGCCAACCTGATCACCGAGATCATCGCGACGATCGCCCTCGTGCTGCCCATCCTCGCGTTCGGGCTCACCAAGGGGCTCGGGGAGTCCGGCACGACGGTGCTCGTCGTGGCTCTCCTGGTCGTCGGGATCGGTCTCTCGCTCGGCGGGCCCACCGGGTACGCCATCAACCCTGCGCGCGACCTCGGGCCGCGCATCGTGCACTCGTTCCTGCCGATCCCCAACAAGGGCACGTCCGGCTGGGGTTACGCCATCATCCCGGTGGCCGGGCCGCTGATCGGCGGCGCGCTGGCGGGACTCATCTACAACGCGGCGTTCTGACCGCGGCCGGGCCGCGCCACGTCGCTATCGCGTCCCCGCGCGCGGGGACCTCAGACGAAGACGAAGGGGAGTCACATGCCCGACAACAATGTGAAGTACGTCGCCGCCATCGACCAGGGCACCACCTCGAGCCGCTGCATCATCTTCAACCACGGCGGGGAGATCGTCGCCGTCGACCAGCGCGAGCACCGGCAGATCTTCCCGAAGCCCGGCTGGGTGGAGCACGACGCCACCGAGATCTGGTCCAAGGTGCAGGCCGTGGTCGCCGGCGCGCTCGCCAAGGCCGGGCTGCGCGCCGACGACCTGAGCGCGCTCGGCATCACCAACCAGCGGGAGACGACGGTCCTTTGGGACCGGGCCACGGGCCGGCCGGTGCACAACGCGATCGTGTGGCAGGACACCCGTACGTCGGCCCTGTGCAACGAACTGGGCGGCGCGGACGGGCAGGACCGCTTCCGCGAGCAGACCGGTCTGCCGCTCGCGAGCTACTTCTCCGGGCCCAAGGCGGCCTGGCTGCTCGACCACGTGCCGGGGCTGCGCGCCCGCGCCGAGCGGGGCGAGATCGCGTTCGGCACCATCGACTCCTGGCTCATCTGGAACCTGACCGGCGGCACGGACGGCGGCGTGCACGTCACCGACGTCACCAACGCCGGTCGCACCATGCTGATGAACCTGGAGACGCTCCAGTGGGACCAGGGGATCCTGTCGGCGATGAACGTGCCGGAGGCGGTGCTCCCGGAGATCAGGTCGTCGGCCGAGGTCTACGGGACGGCCGTCGGCCAGCTCTCCGGGGTGCCGGTCGCGTCCGCGCTCGGCGACCAGCAGGCCGCGATCTTCGGGCAGGCCTGCTACGACACGGGGACGGCCAAGAACACGTACGGCACAGGCAGTTTCCTGCTGCTCAACACCGGGAACCGGCCCGTCCCCTCGAAGCACGGACTGCTCACCACGATGGGCTACAAGATCGGCTCCGAGGCGCCGGTGTACTGCCTCGAAGGGTCGATCGCGATCACCGGCGCCCTGGTGCAGTGGTTCCGCGACCAGCTCGGGATCATCCGCACGGCCGACGAGATCGAGACGCTCGCGGCGAGTGTGAGTGACAACGGCGGCGCCTACATCGTGCCGGCGTTCTCAGGCCTGTTCGCGCCGTACTGGCGCTCGGACGCGCGCGGTGTCGTCACGGGGCTGACGCGGTACGTCACCAAGGCCCATCTGGCGCGGGCCGTCCTGGAGGCGACGAGCTGGCAGACGCGCGAGGTCGTCGACGCGATGTACCAGGACTCCGGCGTGCAGATCACGACGCTGAAGGTCGACGGCGGCATGACCAAGAACAATCTCCTGATGCAGCATCAGGCAGATGTCCTCGGGGTGCCGGTGATCCGGCCGCGGGTGTCGGAGACGACGTGCCTGGGCGCCGCGTACGCGGCCGGGCTCGCGACGGGGGTGTGGAACGACCTGGACGAGCTCAAGGCGCACTGGCAGCGCGACGCGGAGTGGACGCCGGCCATGGACGGCGCGACGCGTGAGCGCGAGTACCGCAACTGGCGCAAGGCCGTGGAGAAGAGCTTCGGCTGGCACGACGACGAGGCGTGACGGTCGGCGCGCGCCTCTTGTGACTGGCGCGTGGTCCTGGTGAGGGCCACGCGCGCGTGGACGACGGTCCGCACCCCGGTCGGCGAGGGTGCGGGCCGTTCCCATGTCCTCCGTCGGCGCGCGGGCGGTTCAGGTGGTGGCCGGCTGGCGGCGGCGCGCGCCCACGGCCATCGCGTGCTCGACGACACCGATGAGGACCTCCTTGACGGTCTCCTTCTCGCGCGCGTCGCAATGCAGGACGGGCACGTCGGAGTCGAGGTCGAGGGCCTGCCGTACGTCGTCGGCCGGGTAACGAGCCGATCCCTCGAAGCAGTTGACGCCCACGACGAACGGTATGGAGCGCCGCTCGAAGTAGTCGACGGCGGCGAAGCAGTCCTCCAGGCGGCGGGTGTCGGCGAGGACCACGGCACCCAGAGCGCCGGTCGCCAGCTCGTCCCACAGGAACCAGAAACGGTCCTGCCCGGGGGTGCCGAAGAGGTAGAGCACCAGGTCCTCGCGGAGCGTGATCCGGCCGAAGTCCATGGCGACCGTGGTGGTGTGCTTGCCCTCGACGCCCCGGGTGTCGTCGAGCGGGCGGCCCGCCTCGCTGAGCAGCTCCTCGGTGCGCAGGGGTTTGATCTCACTGACCGCACCGACGAGCGTCGTCTTGCCCACGCCGAATCCGCCGGCCACGAGGATCTTGAGCGTGACGGGCTCCACGGGGGGCTTGCCGCGCTCAGAACGCCCGAAGATCATGGGTCTCTTCTCCTGCCTCACTGCTGTCGCTGTGGTCGTTCCCGGCGGGCGGCGGCGGACCGTATCCGCCGCCTCCGGGGGTTTCGATGACGAGTACGTCGCCGGGGAGCACGTCCGCCGAGTCGCTGCCAGCGAGCCGGTCGACCGTGCCGTCGGGGTGCTCCACGGAGTTGGCGCCCAGGGCCCCCGGCCCGCCGCCCGCCATGCCGTACGGCGGGACCCTGCGGTGCTGCGAGAGGGTGGACACGGTCATGGGTTCGAGGAAGCGGAGGCGGCGTACGGCGCCGTCGCCGCCGTGCCACCGTCCGGGGCCCCCGCTGCCGCGCCGCACGGCGAACTCCTCGAGCAGGACGGGCAGTCGCCACTCCAGAACCTCGGGGTCGGTGAGCCGCGAGTTGGTCATGTGGGTCTGTACGACGGGCGCTCCGTGGAAGCCGTTGCCGGCGCCGGAGCCCGAGGCCACGGTCTCGTAGTACTGGTGGCTCTCGTTGCCGAAGGTCACGTTGTTCATCGTCCCGGAGCCCTCGGCCTGGACGCCCAGGGCCGCGTAGAGGGCGCCGGTGATGGCCTGGGAGGTCTCCACGTTGCCGGCGACGACGGCGGCGGGCGGCTCGGGGGCGAGGAACGAGCCGGGCGGGACGACGATGCGCAAGGGGCGCAGGCAGCCGTCGTTGAGGGGGATGTCGTCGTCCACGAGGGTGCGGAAGACGTACAGGACGGCCGCGTTGACGACGGCGAAGGGCGCGTTGAAGTTGGTGGCGAGCTGTGGTGACGTGCCGGTGAAGTCGACGGTCGCGCTGCGCTGTTCGCGGTCCACGGTGATCCGGACGCGGATCACGGCGCCCGAGTCGGTCTCGTAGGCGAACTCGCCGTCCTGTAGTGCGTCGACGACGCGGCGCACCGCTTCCTCCGCGTTGTCCTGGACGTGCTTCATGTACGCCTGGACGACGTCGAGCCCGAAGTGGTCGATCATGCGGGCGACTTCGTCGACGCCCTTCTGGTTGGCGGCGATCTGGGCGCGCAGGTCGGCGAGGTTGGTCCGCGGGTTGCGCGACGGATACGGGCCGCCGGTGAGCAGGCCCAGGGTCTGCGTCTCGCGGAAGCGGCCCCCTTCGACGAGCAGCCAGTTGTCGAAGAGGATGCCTTCCTCTTCGATGGTGCGGCTGCCCGCGGGCATGGAGCCGGGGGCGATGCCGCCGATCTCCGCGTGGTGGCCGCGCGAGGCGACGTAGAACAGGATCCGCTCACCCTCCGTGTCGAAGACCGGGGTGATGACGGTGACGTCGGGGAGGTGGGTGCCCCCGTGGTAGGGGTCGTTGACGGCGTACGTGTCCCCCGGCCGCATGCGCGTGCCGCGGCGGCGGATGACCTCCTTGACGCTTGTGCCCATGGATCCCAGGTGGACGGGGATGTGGGGGGCGTTCGCGACGAGGCTGCCGTCGGGGTCGAAGAGCGCGCAGGAGAAGTCGAGGCGCTCCTTGATGTTGACCGACTGGGAGGTGGACTCCAGGCGGGCGCCCATCTGTTCGGCGATCGACATGAAGAGGTTGTTGAAGACCTCGAGGAGTACGGGGTCGGCTGCCGTGCCGATGTCGGAACTCTCCGTGACCGCCGCGCGTTCCATGATCAGGTGGCCGTCGTCCGTCACGGCCGCTCGCCAGCCGTCGTCCACGACCGTCGTGGAACCGGACTCGGCGATGATCGCGGGTCCGGTGACGCTTTCGCCGGGCGGCAGTTGGTCGCGTCGGTGCAGGGGCACGTCGCGCCAGGCGCCGCCGGTGTGGAGGCTGACGGTTTCCGGGGCGGCGGGCGGGGCCGAGCGGGGTGCGAGGGCGGACAGATCGGGGGGTGCGGTGAGGCCGGTTGCTTCGACGGAGAGTGCTTCGACGACGAGAGGGCGGTCGAGGGTGAAGGAGTAGGTGGCGCGATGGCGTTCTTCGAAGGCGGCGCGCATCGTGTCGGGGTCCGTGAGTTCCACGGTGAGCGTGGTGTCGGTGCCGTCGTAGCGCAGTTGGGCCCGGCGGGTGACGCGGACGCGGTCCTCGGGCACGTCCTCGGCGAGGAGTTCGGCGCGGGCCGCGCCCTCCAGGTCGTCGGCGGTCTTGTGGACGTGCAGCATGGCGGACGGTTCGAGCGGCGCCTCGACGGACTGCTCGCGCATGGCGGTCGTGTCGGCGAGGCCGATGCCGAGAGCGGACAGGACTCCCGCCATGGGCGGTACGAGGACGGTGCGGATGCCGAGTGAGTCGGCGACCCGGCACGCGTGCTGGCCACCGGCTCCGCCGAACGTGGTGAGGGCGTAGCGGGTGACGTCGTGGCCCTTTTGGACGGAGATCCGCTTCACGGCGTTCGCGATGTTGGCGACGGCGATCTGCAGATAGCCCTCGGCGACCTGTTCGGGGGTGCGGTCGTCGCCGGTGCGGTCGCGGATCTCGCGGGCGAGCGCGGCGAAGCGGTCCCGTACGAGGGTGTGGTCCAGGGGCTGGTCCCCCTCGGGGCCGAACACTCTGGGGAAATGGGCGGGTTGGATGCGCCCGAGGGCCACGTTCGCGTCGGTGACGGTGAGCGGGCCCCCGCCGCGGTAGCAGGCGGGGCCCGGGTCGGCGCCCGCGGAGTCGGGGCCCACGCGGTAGCGGCTGCCGTCGAAGTGGAGTACGGACCCGCCGCCGGCCGCGACGGTGTGGATGTCGAGCATGGGGGCGCGCAGGCGCACGCCGGCGATCTGCGTGGTGAAGACGCGCTCGTACTCCCCCGCGTAGTGCGACACGTCGGTGGACGTGCCGCCCATGTCGAAGCCGATGACGCGGTCGAAGCCGGCGAGGCGGGAGACCCGGGCCATGCCGACGATGCCGCCGGCTGGTCCGGACAGGATGGCGTCCTTGCCGCGGAACTGTCCGGCCTCGGTGAGCCCGCCGTTGGACTGCATGAACATCAGGCGTACGCCAGCGAGTTGGTCCGCCACCTGCTGGACGTAGCGGCGAAGGACCGGCGACAGGTAGGCGTCGACGACCGTCGTGTCCCCGCGCGGGACGACCTTCATCAGGGGGCTGACCTCGCTGGAGAGCGAGATCTGCGGGAAGCCGATCCTGGCCGCGAGGGCGCCGATCCGCCGCTCGTGGTCGGGGTACAGATAGCTGTGCATGCAGACGACGGCGAGTGCCCTGATCCCGTCGTCGTACGCCTGGCGCAGCGACACTTCGAGTGCGTCCGTGTCGAGGGGGGTGAGGACGGCGCCGTGGGCGTCGACGCGCTCGTCGGCTTCGATGACCCGTTCGTGGAGCAGCTCGGGCAGTTCGATGCGGCGCGCGAAGATGCGGGGCCTGTTCTGGTACGCGATGCGCAGGGCGTCGCGAAAGCCCCGGGTGACGACCAGGGCGGTGCGTTCGCCCTTGCGTTCCAGGAGGGCGTTGGTGGCGACGGTGGTGCCCATGCGGACGGAGTCGACGCGGGTGTGCCCCGACTCGCCCTCGCTGTCGAGGAGTTCACGGATCGCAGCGACGGCGGGGTCGCGGTAGCGGGCGGGGTTGTCGGACAGGAGCTTGTGGGTGAGCAGGCGCCCGTCGGGGTGCCGCGCGACGACATCGGTGAACGTGCCGCCTCGGTCGATCCAGAACTGCCAGCCTGTCACGCGCGTCTCCGTTGTTCGCCCCGCTGCTCGCCTGGTCCCCACCCCCCGTGTGTGGCCTCGGTGTACGCGTGGGTCAGAGCGCCCTGAGACCGTTGATCACGTCGCGCAGAATACTCTCGTCCGGGAGCTCGGCAGGGGGTACGGGCCGGGTCACATGGACCAGTTCCCCGTCGACGAGATCGCCGATGAGGACGCGTACGACACCGATGGGAAGGTCGAGTTCCGCGGCGAGTTCGGCCACGGACTGAGGGCTGTGGCGGCACAGCCCGACGATGTCCACGTGCTCCGGGGACAGCGTCTGGTCGGCGGCGGGGTCGCCGCTGCGGTGTTCTGCGACGACGACCGCGATCAGGTCGAGACGATGCTGGGCCGCGCTGGTGGTGCGGCCGCGTGTCATGGCGTACGGGCGAACCACCGGTCCGGCGTCGTCGTCGAACCAGTGGTACGTCTCCTGCGTCCCCTCCCCGTCAGGACTCATACCGGCCCACTACCCGCCGGCGGACAGATCGGTGCGCGGAGCGGTCCCCAGATGCACGCCGACCCGCTTGACCAGCAAGGTCATCTCGTACGCGACGAGACCGACGTCGGAGTCCGCGTCCGACAGGACGGCGAGGCAGCTGCCGTCGCCGGCGGCCGTGACGAAGAGGAAGGCGTCGTCCAGCTCCACGACGGTCTGGCGGACGCTGCCCGCCTCGAAGTGCCGGCCGACCCCCTTGGCCAGGCTGTGGAAGCCGGAGGCGACGGCGGCGAGGTGCTCGCTGTCCTCCCGGGTGAGGTCCTTGGAGACCCCGGTCGGGAGGCCGTCCCCGGACAGCACGAGCGCCTTGCGGATACTGGCGACGCGCTCCACCAGGTCGTCCAGGAGCCAGTTCAGCTCCCCGGAACCGCCGTTCGCGGTGGTGTGTGCTGCGGCCTTCGGTGCGGTCATCGACCGTCCCCCTCAGATGTCGTTCCCTGTGCTGTGCCGTCGGAGGCGTCGTCGCCTGCGGCGTTCTCCTCGCGGCCGCGGCGCCAGCCCCGCTGGAGCGAGGCCATCCTGTTGCGGACCTCGTCGGCGTCGCGCTCGGCGGGGCTGTCCGAGTGGTTGGGCCCCTCCCGGTCTGCGGCGCGGTCGGCGCGCAGGTCGGGTCCTTCCTTGAGCTGCGGGGCGAGATTGGCCTGCCGCACACGGCGGGGCAGACCGCTCGGCGCGGGGGCGTCGGCGGCCGGTTCCGGCGCGGGGTCGCGCACCGGCTCCGGGCGACGTGCAGGAGTCACGTCCCCCGTGGCCTCGGCACGGGCGCGCCTGCGCGGCAGGTCCGGCGCGGACGCCGACGTGAGACGGCGCTCGCGGGGTCCCTCCGGGGCTTCCGGACGGTACGTGTCCCCGGAGGTGTCCGGGGTCGGGGCCGTGGGCTCGGGTGGGACGCTGCCCGGGGTCCCGGGCTGCGCGTCCGTGCTGCGGTTGTCCGGTTCCGGCTCTCCGGACCTCGTGTGGGTGACGGGCCTGCCGTGCGAGCTGACGAGCTTGGGCGCCCTGCGGCGCGGCAGCGGCACGGGCGCTTCATCGGCGTCGGGGCCTTCGGGTCCACCGGCGCGGTGGGTCGGCTCGGGCCGGTTCTCGAACTCGTCGCGCGCGTGCTGGTGCTGCTCTCCGGGGAGCCCGGCGGAGCGGCGGCGCGGCCGGAAGAGCCCGCCTCGTTCGCTGTCCTCGTCGTCGAGTGCGCCGGGGAAGGGCGCGAGGCCCGACGCCGCCAGAGGCGCCTCCAGCTCCACGGGCCCGTCCAGGAGGGAGGCGGGAAGGCCCGGGAGCGGGCTGCCTGCCGTGGAGAGCTTCGGGGAGCGCACGCCGGGGCCCTCGCCGCGCCCGGAGCTGTTCGGACGGTCGAGACGGAAGCCGGCGCCCTCGGTGTCGGGGGCCTCGGTGAGCAGAGTGTCCGGGATGAAGACGACCGCGGTCGTGCCGCCGTACGGGGACGGCTGGAGCGAGACGCGGACGTTCTGGCGCTGGGCGAGCCGGCTGACCACGAAGAGGCCGAGCCGGTCGGTGTCGGAGAGTTCGAACTCGGGCGTCTCGGCCAGCCGCAGATTGGCGTCGAGGAGCGCGTCGGCCGCCATGCCGAGGCCCCGGTCGTGGATCTCCAGGGTGAAGCCGTTCGCGACGCGCTCGCCGATGACGTGCACCGCGGTGTGCGGCGGCGAGAACACCGTGGCGTTCTCCAGGAGTTCGGCCACGAGGTGGGTGAGGTCGGCGACGGCGGGGCCGGTGACCGCGATGCGCGGCAGGCGCCGGACCTCGATGCGCTCGTAGTCCTCCACCTCGGCGACGGAGGCCCGGACGATGTCCATGAGCTGGACGGGCCTGCGCCACTGCCGGGAGGGGGCAGCCCCGGAGAGGATCACCAGGCCCTCCGCGTGGCGCCGCATGCGTGTGGTCAGGTGGTCGAGGCGGAACAGGTCGGCGAGTTCGTCGGTGTCCTCGGTCCTGCGCTCCATCGTGTCGAGCAGGGTGAGCTGCTTGTGGAGGAGCACCTGGCTGCGCCGGGCGAGGTTGACGAAGACCTCGGAGACGCCGTGGCGCAGTTCGGCCTGTTTCACGGCCGCCTCGACGGCGGAGCGCTGAAGGGTGTTGAGCGCCTGTCCGACCTGACCGATCTCGTTCTTGTCGTACTCCAGGCGGGGGGCCTCGGTCTCCACGTCGACGCGTTCGCCGGCCGCGAGGCGGCGCATCACGCTGGGCAGCCGGACACCGGAGGCCTCGTGGGCCTCCAGGCGCAGCCGCCGCAGGTCGCGGACGAGGCTGCGGCCGATGCGTACGGACAGGAACAGCGAGAGCAGCAGCGCGAGCAGGCCGAGCACACCGGCGGCTCCGGCCTGCAGGAAGACGTTGATCGCGACGGGGCGCGCCCGGTCCTGGTAGCGCTCCGTGGCGGCGGTGTCGCGCTTGACCAGCTCGTCGAGCACTTGGCCCGAAGCGTCGTTCCAGGCACGTGCGGTGACGCCCCTGGGGGTGCCCGCCGTGGAGTCGGCGAGTGTGTTCTCCGCCGTGCGCAGGGCCGCCGTGTCGGCGCTCTTCCAGTAGCGCTCGAACTCGGCGCGGTCGTCGTCGGGGAGCAGCGCGAGGCTGGTGTCGTACAGGATGCCGCGCTGGGCGACGAGGTCGGAGACCTGACGGAGTTCCTTGTGCGTGATCCTGCGGGCGACGAGCGCCGAGCCGACCAACGCGTCCTCGCGGGACAGCAGTTCACGCGCGCGCAGCACGCCGATGACGGCGCGGCCCTGGCGGTCCATCGTCGAGTTGTCGAAGGAGCTGAGCGTGAGCAGGAAGTCGTACGTCGGGTCGATGAGGCGGTTGTAGAAGTCGAGGGCCTGCTCGCGGGTGACGGTTCCTTCGTCGACGTTGCGGCGCAGGGACTCGATGCCGTCGAATCCCTCGACGACGGTGGAGATGCGGCGCCGGGAGTCGTCGCTCATGTCGTCGCGGATCCCGGAGTTCTCGGCCTTCGCCTTGATCTGGGCCATCGCCTCGTCGGAGGCGCTGCGGCGACTGCGCAGCTTGGAGAGGGCGTCGGAGGCCCGGGGGTCGGCCAGATAGACAAGGGTCTGGCGGCGCTCTTCCTGAAGGATCCGGCCGGCGTCGGCGATCGGGTAGCCGATCTCGTCCGCGACCCTCCCCGACGACAGCAGCTGCGTCGCGGCGCGGCCCGTGATCACCGTGGAGAAAGCCCAGATGGCGGTCAGGGATACCAGCGGCACCAGGAGCAACGCCACGATCTTCCGGCGGATGGACTTCCCGCGAAAGCGCATGGCCTCCCCCAGATCGACCCCTGCGGTCAGGGGTACACATGTGCGGCAACAAACGGCGCGAGCCTACTACTGACGCAGGTGCAACTCGAAGGGCTGTCCGGATGCTGTCCGGTGGCAGGTGGAGTGGGACGTCAGCATGTGTCCGGGCATTGCGGGAGATTGCATCCCGCAAAGTGGCTCTCGGAATCCGGCACCATCCGGCCGGACTCGGGCGGCAGTTGGCCGGAATCGATCGATCTTCGGCGGGGCGGAAGTGACCGCCGCAATTCGGGGGAATCTTTCGACGCCGCCGTACGTCCTTCCTTACGGGGCATACGCGATGAGGCCCGCACGAGGTGAGCGGGCAGCGTAAAGCGGCGCAATCCGGGCAGCCATCGAAGGGCCCCGGTGCGGGAGCACCCAGGGCGGCGGGCTGTGACGGCGGTGGGGAGTGGCGAACTGATGGGCACGGCAGAGCGGCGCGGGGAGTTGTGGGTCGAGGAGCCGGCGGGGCGGCGCCGGATGCCTGATCCGGTGCGGACGGCGGCGGTACGGGCGGTGCTCATCGTCGCGCTGACCCTGATGCAGGCGGTGATCGCGTTCCTGTGCACCGTCGCCGACTCATGGCTGGCGTTCCCGATGGTGCTGAGCAGCGTGGGGAGCACGGTCGTGGCGACCTGGGGCGTGCTGGACGTCTGGGTGACCCGACAGGTTTGGAACCAGCGCAACGGCGTGGTGTCCGCGCCCAATAGCACGGCGCGGCAGTTGCGCAGGGAGCGTCGCCAGGCCCGCCGGCAGGCACGCGCGCAGGGCCGTCCGGCCCCGGAACGCATACGGAGGCGTGGCGGGGCCGGACAGTTGACGCATACGTAGACGCGTGCAGCTGGCTCGTCGGTAGTCAGGTGCGCGTGAGTGCGCCTGCGTAGGTGGGTGGGATGGGATCGGTGGCAGTCACGTAGCGCTGGGACAGGTGTCGGCTACCTACGCGCGCCCGAGGCGAGAGCCGCCGTCACAGCGCCACCGCCTCCGCGACGTTCTGCACGACCGGTCGCGCCTCGCCGCGCGCCAGCTCCCGGCGCACGCGTGTGAAGGGTCGCGGCCGGTCCACCGCGAGCGCGGCCGTGGTCACGCCCGCGCGCTCGTAGAGTGCGAGGAAACTCCCGTCCTCCACGGCGCCTTCGACGACTCGGACCAGGTCCCCGTCCCTTCTGCGCCCGGCGAACTGGATGCGCGAGCCGTACTGGTCCGACCAGAAGTACGGCAGCGGCCGCACGGTCTCGACGGCGCGGCCCGCCAGCAGGTTGCGCACGGCGACCCGCGGCTGGGCCGTGGCGCTCGTCCAGTGCTCGGCCCGCGCCCCGCCCACGCGGGCCACATCGCCCACGGCCACGACCTGGGGCAGCGCCGTGACGCAGCCGTCGTCGCAGAGCACGCCGTCGTGCAACGCGAGTGTCGAACCGGCGAGCCAGCCCGTGTTGGGCACGGCACCGATGCCGACGACGACCACGTCGGCGGGCAGCACACGCCCGTCGGCCAGCTCCACGCCGTGGACCGTGCTGTCACCGTGCAGTGCCGCGACCCCGACGCCCGTGACCAGTTCCACCCTGCCGCGTGCGTGGAGCCCCGCGCACACCGCGGCCATCTCCGGCCCGAGTTGAGGCAGGAGCGGCAGCGGCGCCGCCTCCACGACGGTGACAAAGTGGCCGAGCGCTGCGCACGAAGACGCTGTCTCGGCGCCGATGAACCCGCCGCCGATCACGACCACGCGCCGCGGCCCGCGCAGCAGTTCGGCACGCAGGGAGCGAGCGTCGTCGAGGGTCCTGAGCGTGTGCACGCCGGTGAGGGCGGGGCCGGGCAGCCGGCGGGCGCTCGCCCCGGTGGCGATGACGACCCCGTCCGTGGACACCGTGCGGCCGTCCTCCAGGAGGACGGTGCGGCCGCGCGCGTCGAGCCCGCGGGCCCGCACGCCGAACATCCACTCGGCGCCCAGTTCCAGCGTCTCGTCGACGTCGGACAGGGCGAGCTGGTCCTCGCCGGCCTTCCCGAGGAGGAAGTCCTTGGACAGCGGCGGGCGGTCGTACGGGCGGTGCGGCTCCTCGCCCACGATGACGAGACGCCCGTCGAAGCCCTGGGCCCGCAGTTCACGCGCGGCGTACAGCCCGGCGAGCGAGGCGCCCACCACGGTCACGGTCCTCATGCCGGATCCCGTCCTCATTCCGTTGACAGTGCTCATGCGGCGGTACCTTCCTCGGCGGCAGGATGGACGTGGACCACGCCGTCGTCGACGGTCACCCGGTGGGTGCGTACGGGGCGGCGGGCGGGCAGGCAGGTCGGCCGCCCGGTGCGGAGATCGAATGAAGCCTCGTGGAGCGGGCATTCGACCAGACAGCCCTCCAGCCAGCCCTCCGACAGGGAGGCGTCCTGGTGGGTGCAGGTGTCGTCGATGGCGTACAGCTCACCGTCAGCATTGAAGACGGCGATGGGCGGTGCTGTGTCGATGCGGACGGATCCGCCCTCGGGGAGGTCTTCAAGGCGGCAGACGGGAATCACGGGCCCCCCTCTTTGGTCCAGGACTGTCTGGCTCAGGACTGTTCGGTAACATGAAGTTTCGTATGGCGCACGAGGGAGCGCTATGCGCAACAGAATCCGGTCGAGATGCCCGCCGCGTCAAGGGCTTCTCGAAGATGCGACCCGCCAAGGGGTCGCAAGGTGGTGAGAGTTGAGTGATGACCCGCAAGGAATTGCAGGCTGAGCCAGGCACGAGGACACCGGAGAAGACCCCGAAGGGCGCGGCCGGCGCCGTCCAGTCCGTGGACCGCGCGGTGAGTGTCCTCGAGATCCTCGCCCGGCTCGGCGAGGCGGGGGTCACCGAGATCGCCGACGAGCTGGACGTACACAAGTCCACCGCGTTCCGGTTGCTCGGAGTGCTGGAGAACCGCGGCCTGGTCGGGCAGGCCAAGGACCGCGGCAAGTACTACCTGGGGGCGGGGGTACTGCACCTCGCGGGGGCGGCGGCAGTGCGCCTGGACATCTCACAGGAGGGCGTGCCCGTCTGCCGTGAACTGGCCGACGAGCTGGGCGAGACGGTCAACATCGCGATCCTCGACGACGATGTCGCCGTCAACATCATGCAGGCGCGCGGCTCCGCCTCCGTGACGGCGCAGAACTGGCTGGGCAGACGCACCCCCCTGCACGCCACATCGAGCGGCAAGGTGCTGCTCGCCCATCTGCCGTCCGCGCTGCGCGAGGGCCTGCTCGCCCGCCCGCTGGCGCGCTTCACCCCGCACACGGCGACCGGGGCGGCGTCGCTGCGGGCCGAGCTGGAGGCCGTGCTCGACCAGGGGTACGCCGTCGCCGTGGAGGAGCTGGAGGTCGGCCTCGCCGCGGTCGCGGCCCCCGTGTTCGCCCACGACGGAAAGGTCATCGGCGCGATCAGCGCGTCGGGTCCCGTGTACCGGCTGACCGAGGAACACCTCCCTGAGCTGGCCAAACGCACCGTCGCGGCTTCGACCGAACTGTCGCGCCGGATGGGATACGGCTACTAGCAGGACGTTCCGCAGCACGGTTACTGAACGCGGGGTCAGGGAAACCTGGCCCCGCGTTCTGCGTGTGTCGACGAGGTTTCGGTGCGGCCGATCGTTTTGCCAAGCATTAACTCCCACCTCTTGACGGGGCCTTGATGGCGTTTCCAAGATGTTCCTCATCGCGCAACTGAGCGTGCATTGCGCAACAGCAGAGGAGTTTGGTCGTGCCACATGAGGTCCGCGCCGTCGTTGCTGTGAAGAAGGGCGCACCCGTCGAGGTGCAGACGATTGTCGTGCCCGATCCCGGCCCGGGCGAGGTTCTGGTCAAGGTGCAGGCGTGCGGGGTCTGCCACACGGATCTGCACTACCGGGAGGGCGCCATCAACGACGACTTCCCGTTCCTGCTCGGCCATGAGGCGGCCGGCACCGTCGAGTCCGTCGGCGAGGGGGTCACCGACCTCACCCCCGGCGACTACGTGGTGCTCGCCTGGCGCGCCCCCTGCGGCAACTGCCGTTCCTGCCGCCGCGGCCGCCCCTGGTACTGCTTCGACTCGCGCAACGCGACGCAGCCCATGACGCTGCTCGACGGAACGCCGCTGAGCCCCGCGCTCGGCATCGGCGCCTTCGCCGAGAAGACCCTGGTCGCGGCAGGACAGGCGATCAAGGTCGACCCTGCGGCGCGTCCCGAGGCCGCGGGCCTGATCGGCTGCGGCGTGATGGCCGGCTACGGCGCGGCCGTGAACACGGGCAACGTCCAGCGCGGCGACACCGTCGCCGTGATCGGCTGCGGCGGCGTCGGCAACGCGGCCATCGCGGGTGCCTGTCTCAACGGCGCGCGCCGCGTCATCGCCGTCGACATCGACGACAAGAAGCTCGACCAGGCCGAGAAGTTCGGCGCCACGCACACGGTCAACTCGCGTGGCACGGACGCGATCGAGGCGGTGCGTGCACTCACCGACGGGTTCGGCGTCGACATCGCCATCGACGCGGTCGGCCGCCCCGAGACGTACAAGCAGGCGTTCTACATGCGCGACCACGCGGGCGTGCTGGTCCAGGTCGGCGTGCCCGAGCCGGACATGACGCTGGACATTCCGCTCATCGACCTGTTCTCGCGCGGCGGCGCCCTCAAGTCCTCCTGGTACGGGGACTGCCTGCCGAGCCGTGACTTCCCGGTCCTCATCGACCAGTACCTCTACGGGCTGCTCGACCTGAACGGGTTCGTGACCGAGACGATCGCCCTCGACCAGGTGGAGGAGGCGTTCGCGAAGATGCACCGCGGCGAGGTGCTGCGCTCGGTGGTGGTCCTGTGAGCCCTGCGGTCCGTGCCGAACGCGTCGTCACCTCCGGCACGTTCAGCCTCGACGGCGAGACCTTCGACGTCGACAACAACGTCTGGCTGATCGGCGACGACGAGGAGGTCCTGATCGTCGACGCGGCGCACGACGCGCGGTCGATCACTGCCGCCGTCGCCGGACGCCGCGTCACCGCGATCGTCTGCACCCACGGGCACGACGACCACATAGGCGCCGCGGCCGATCTCGCCGAGGCGACCGGCGCCCCCGTTCTCCTGCATCCCGCCGAGCACGAGCTGTGGGAGGCGGTGCACCCGGACCGCAAGCCGGACGCGGAGCTCACCGACGGGATGCTCCTGACCGTCGCCGGGGTCGACGTCCAGGTCCTGCACACCCCCGGTCATTCCTGGGGCAGTTGCAGCCTCTACGTGCCGTTCCTCGACGCCGTGTTCACCGGCGACACCCTCTTCCACGGCGGCCCGGGCGCTACCGGCCGCTCGTACTCCGACGCCCCGACGATCGCGGCGTCCATCCGCGGCCGGCTCCTCACCCTGCCGGGCGGCACGGTTGTCCACACCGGCCACGGCCAGGACACGACCATCGCCGCAGAGCGCGCCAACATACCTGCCGCATAAGGCCATTCCATCCCCACCAGCATGAGGAGGGGCATGTCCAGCACGCCCGAAAAGCCCGGAACATCCAGCCCTCGCGTCGTCGTCATCGGCGCCGGAATCGTCGGCTGCTCCCTCGCCGACGAACTCACGGCCCGCGGCTGGACCGACGTCACCGTCCTCGAACAGGGCCCGCTGCCGGCCCCCGGCGGCTCCACCTCGCACGCGCCGGGACTGGTCTTCCAGACGGGTCCGTCCAAGACCCTCACGGAGTTCGCCCGGTACACGGTGGAGAAGTTCAACACCCTTGAGGTGGACGGTCTTTCCTGCTTCAACCCGGTGGGCGGCCTGGAGCTGGCGACCACCCCCGAACGCTGGGCCGACCTGCACCGCAAGGCCGGCTACGCCGCCTCCTGGGGCGTGCGGGGCGAACTCGTCAGCGCCGCCCGGTGCAAGGAGCTGTGGCCCCTCATCGACGAGTCGGCCGTACTCGGCGGCTTCCACACTCCCGACGACGGCCTGGCCCGCGCACTGCTCGCCTCCCGCGCCCAGATGGAACGCGCCCGCGGCCGCGGCGCCACGTTCCTCGACCGGCACACGGTCACCGGCATCGAGCAGGAGGACGGCCGGGTCACGGCGGTGGTCACCGACCGCGGCAGCTTCCCCGCCGACCACGTCGTCTCCGCCGCCGGATTCTGGGGCCCGGTGATCGGCCGCATGGCAGGCGTGGACGTCCCGCTCCTGCCCCTCGCGCACCAGTACGCGAAGACCGGGCCCATGGCGGAGCTCGCAGGGGCCAACGACCCCCGCACGGAAGCCTCGAAGCCGATCCTCCGCTTCCAGGACCGTGATCTGTACTTCCGTGAGCACACCGACCGCATCGGCATCGGCAGTTACGCCCACAAGCCGCTGCCCGTCGATCCGTTCAAGGTCCTCGACTACGACGAGGCGCGGGCGAGTCAGCTGGACATGCCGTCGTCGCTGCCTTTCACCGAGGAGGACTGGGCTCCCAGCTGGAAGGACTGCCGGTGGCTGATCCCCGCGCTGCGTGGGACGGAGATCGAGGAGGGCTTCAACGGCGTCTTCTCCTTCACGCCCGACGGGATGCCGGTCCTCGGCGAGACCCGTGCGCTGCGCGGATTCTGGCTGGCCGAGGCAGTGTGGGTGACGCATTCGGCGGGCGTCGCCAAGGCGGTCGCCGAGTGGATGGTCGACGGGCGGCCCTCCGTCGACGTGCACGAGTGCGACCTCACCCGCTTCGAGGACGCCCAGCGCTCCCCCTCCTACGTGCACGACCGCGGGGCGCAGCAGTTCGTCGAGGTCTACGACGTCCTGCACCCGCTCCAGCCGGCGGAGCAGCCGCGCCCGCTGCGGGTGAGCCCCTTCCACGCCCGCCAGGAGCAGCTCGGCGCGTACTTCCTGGAGGGCGGCGGCTGGGAGCGTCCGCACTGGTACGAGGCAAACGCGGACCTGCCCACCGGCGATCTGCCCGAGCGCGACGCCTGGTCGGCCCGCTACTGGTCGCCCATCGCGGCCGCCGAGGCAAAGGCCACCCGCGAGAAGGTCGCCCTCTACGACATGACGCCGCTGCGCCGCCTGGAGGTCACGGGTCCGGGCGCCCTCGACTTCCTCCAGCGCATGACGTCGAACAATCTCGCGAAGAAGCCGGGCGCGGTCACGTACACGCTCCTCCTGAACGAGGCGGGAGGCATCCGGTCCGACCTGACCGTCGCCCGTCTCGCGCCGGACCTGTTCCAGATCGGCGCGAACTCCCCCGCCGACCTGGACTGGCTCACGCGCCACGCGCCCGGTGACGTACAGATCCGGGACATCACCTCCGGGACCTGCTGCATCGGCGTCTGGGGCCCGCTGGCCCGCGACCTCGTCCAGCCGCTGACCCGCGACGACTTCTCGCACGAGGGCTTCGGCTACTTCCGCGCCAAGCAGACCTACCTCGGCCACGTGCCCGTCACCGCGATGCGCCTGAGTTACGTCGGTGAGCTGGGCTGGGAGCTGTACACCACCGCCGACCTGGGGCTGCGCCTGTGGGACACGCTGTGGGAGGCGGGGCGGGAGCACGGCGTGATCGCGGCCGGGCGCTCGGCCTTCAACAGCCTGCGCCTGGAGAAGGGCTACCGCTCCTGGGGCCACGACATGACCGAGGAGCACGACCCGTACGAAGCGGGCGTCGGATTCGCCGTCCGCATGGATCGCGGTGACTTCCTCGGCAGGGCCGCACTGGAGCGGAAGGGCGAGCAGCCGGCCCGGAGGCTCACGCCGCTCCTCCTGGACGACCCCGCGGCCGTCGTCCTCGGCAAGGAGCCCGTGCACGTCGAAGGGGTCCCGGCCGGTTACGTCACCAGCGCGTCGTACGGCTACACGCTGGGCCGCTGTGTCGCGTACGCGTGGCTACCGCCGCTCGCCGCCGGTACCGGCGTCCACATCGAGTACTTCGGCGAGAAGATCCCCGCGACCGTCGCCGACGAGCCCTTGTTCGACCCGAAGATGACCCGCATTCGCCGCTGACCGCACGGAGGTTCGGACATGTCACCCACCTACGACGTGATCGTGATCGGCCTCGGCGGCATGGGCAGCGCCGCCGCCCACCACCTGTCCGCCCGCGGCGCACGCGTGCTCGGCCTGGAGAAGTTCGGCCCGGTCCACAACCGCGGCTCCAGCCACGGCGGTTCCCGCATCACCCGGCAGTCCTACTTCGAGGACCCGGCGTACGTACCGCTGCTGCTGCGCTCGTACGAGCTGTACGCGGACCTGGAGCGGGCCACCGGGCGGGAGGTCGCCACCCCGTGCGGCGGCGTCATGCTCGGCCGCCCCGACTCGCGCACCGTCTCCGGGTCCCTGCTGTCCGCCCTGCAGTGGGACCTGCCGCACGAGATGCTCGACGCCCGCGAGATCCGCCGCCGCTTCCCGACGCTCACCCCGAGGGACGACGAGGTGGCGCTGTACGAGGAGCGGGCCGGTCTGGTGCGCCCCGAGAACACCGTCGCCGCCCACCTCCAGCTCGCCACCCGTCAGGAGGCCGACCTGCACTTCGAGGAGCCGATGACGCGCTGGGAGCCGTACAAGGACGGGGTGCGCGTCCACACGGCCGAGAACACCTACACGGCAGGCCAGTTGGTGATCTGCCCGGGGGCGTGGGCGCCCGGTCTGCTGACCGATCTCGGGGTGCCGTTCACGATCGAACGGCAGGTCATGTACTGGTTCCAGCCGACCACGGGAACCGCCCCGTTCCGTTCGGAGAACCACCCGGTCTACATCTGGGAGGACGCGGCCGGCGTCCAGACCTACGGCTTCCCGGCCATCGACGGACCCGACCTCGGCGCGAAGGTCGCTTTCTTCCGCAAGGGCGTCGAGTGCACCCCGGAGACCATCGACCGCACGGTCCACGACCACGAGGTCGCGGCCATGGCGGAGCACCTGGCGGGCCAGATCCCCAGCCTGCCCGGGACCTTCCTCAAGGCTGCCACCTGCATGTACTCCAACACACCCGACGAGCACTTCGTGATCGCCCGGCACCCCGCCCACCCCGAGTCCGTCACCGTGGCCGCCGGGTTCTCCGGCCACGGCTTCAAGTTCGTGCCCGTCGTCGGCGAGATCGTCGCCGACCTCGCGCTCACCGGCACCACCGCGCACCCCATCGACCTCTTCGACCCCAGCCGCCTCGCCGCCGCGCCCGCCTGAGGAGTACGCACGTGACGACGACCCCCATTGCCCCCAGCCTGATGGCCACGCTGCCCGGGCACTACTACACCGATCCGGAGATCTTCCGGCAGGAGCAGGAACGCATCTTCGAGTCGATGTGGTTCTGCGCCGTGCGTTCAGCCGACCTCGACAAGCCGGGCGCGTTCCGCACGGTCCAGGTCGGCCGAGAGAACGTCCTCATCACCCGGTCCCGCACCGGCGAACTACGGGCATTCCTCAACGTCTGCCGCCACCGCGGCGCCCGCCTGTGCACCGAGGAGTCGGGCCAGGTCCGCCGCAACCTCCAGTGCCCGTACCACGCGTGGACGTACGACCTCGACGGCAAGCTCATCGCTGCGCCGAACCTCGTGCGGATGCCGGACGTCGACCGCACCCAGTACGGCCTCGTCAAGGTCGCCCTGCGCGAGTGGCTCGGCTACGCCTGGGTCTGCCTGGCAGATGAGCCGCCCTCCTTCGAGGAGACGGTGGTCGGCGCGGCCGTCGAGCGGCTCGGCGACACGGCCTCGATCGAGCGCTACCACACCCAGGATCTCGCCCTCGGCAAGCGCATCACGTACGACGTGAAGGCCAACTGGAAGCTGATCGTCGAGAACTTCATGGAGTGCTACCACTGCGCGACGATCCACCCCGAACTGACCGACGTCCTGCCGGAGTTCGCGGACGGCTACGCCGCCCAGTACTACGTGGGCCACGGAGCCGAGTTCGGGGACGGCGTGAAGGGCTTCACCGTCGACGGCAGCGAGGGCTTCGGCCGGCTGCCCGAGGTCGCCGACGACCAGGACCGCCGCTACTACGCGATCACCGTGAGGCCGACGGTCTTCATCAACCTCGTCCCCGACCATGTGATCCTGCACCGGATGTTCCCGCTGGCCGAGGACCGTACGGTCGTCGAGTGCGACTGGCTCTACGCGCCCGAGGTCGTCGCGTCAGGCGCCGATGTCTCCAAGTCCGTGGAGCTGTTCCACCGGGTCAACGCCCAGGACTTCGAGGCCTGCGAGCGGACCCAGCCGGCGATGGACTCCCGTGCCTACCGGCGCGGCGGCGTGCTCGTCCCGACCGAGCACCACATCGGGATCTTCCATGAATGGCTGACCTCGAAGCTGGGCGGTGCCCATGCCTGACCTGTTCATCGGCGGCGTGTGGACCACCGCCCGGGACGAGCGGACCCGAGAGATCCGGTGCCCCGCGGACGGCTCGCTCGTCGCCGTGGTCGACGAGGCGGGGGCCAAGGACACCGCCGACGCGATCGCCGCGGCCCGCCGGGCCTTCGACGAAGGCCCGTGGCCCCGGATGACGGCGGCCGAGCACGGCGACCTCCTCCTGCGCGTCGCCGACCTGCTCGTGCGCGACAAGGACGCACTGGCCCGCGCCGAGTCCCTGGACACCGGGAAGCGGCTGGTCGAGAGCGCGTACGACATCGACGACATCGCGAACTGCTTCCGCTACTTCGGGCGGCTCGCGGCCGCCGACACCGGACGCGTCGTGGAGACCGGGACGGAGGGCGCCGAGAGCCGGGTCGTATACGAGCCGGTCGGGGTGTGCGCCCTGATCACCCCGTGGAACTACCCGCTCCTGCAGACCGCGTGGAAGGTCGCCCCGGCGCTCGCCGCCGGCAACACCTTCGTCCTGAAGCCGAGCGAGCTCACCCCGCACACAGCGATCCATCTGATGCGGCTGCTCGACGAGGCGGGGCTGCCCGCGGGCGTCGCCAACCTGGTCCTCGGCGCGGGCCCGGAGGCGGGCGCGCCGCTCGGCGACCATCCGGACGTGGACCTCGTGTCGTTCACGGGCGGTCTGCGGACGGGACGGCTGCTCATGGCCGCCGCGGCGGGCTCCGTCAAGAAGGTCGCCCTCGAACTCGGCGGCAAGAACCCGAACATCGTGTTCGCGGACGCCGACTTCGACGCGGCCGTCGACATGGCGCTCACCGCGGTGTTCCTGCACTCGGGGCAGGTGTGTTCGGCCGGCGCGCGGCTCCTCGTGGAGGACTCACTGCACGACCGCTTCGTCGACGAGGTCGTGCGGCGCGCCGAACTCATCAGACTGGGCGGCCCGTTCGACGAGGAAGCGCAGACGGGGCCGCTGATCTCGGCCGCGCACCGCGCCAAGGTCGAGGCGTACGTCGCACGGGGCGTCGAGGAGGGGGCCGTGCTGCGCTGCGGCGGCGCACGGCCGAAGTCGGCCGCGTACGAGCAGGGCTTCTACTATCGGCCGACCGTCCTCGACGAGTGCACGAGCGGCATGTCCGTCGTGCAGGACGAGTCCTTCGGCCCGGTCCTGACCGTCGAGCGGTTCACCGACGAGGAGGAGGCGGTGCGTCTCGCGAACGACTCGATCTACGGGCTCGCGGGCGCCGTCTGGACCAGCGACGAAGGGAAGGCCGCGCGGGTCGCGGCCGGCCTGCGCCTCGGCACGGTCTGGATCAACGACTACCACCCGTACGTCCCCCAGGCGGAGTGGGGCGGCTACAAGCAGTCCGGCACCGGGCGCGAACTCGGCCCCTCCGGGCTCGCCGAGTACCGCGAGACCAAGCACATCTGGCGCAATACGCAGCCCGTCGCGCAGGGCTGGTTCGGCGCGCCGCCGGAGTGTCCTGAGGATGGTGACCCGTCATGAGCCAGGACGCGAGCACACAGGAGAGCCGGAGCGGGGACGACGCCGAGCTCGCCGAGTTCGGCTACCGGCCCGAACTCAAGCGCACGCTGGGCAACTTCCACACCTTCGCCGCGGGCATCAGCTACATCTCCATCCTCACCGGCACCTTCCAGCTCTTCTACTTCGGATACGCGAACGGCGGCCCCGCCTACTGGTGGTCCTGGCCGATGGTGTTCGGCGGCCAGTTCATGGTCGCCCTGTGCTTCGCCGAACTGGCCGCCCGCTACCCCGTCGCGGGTTCGGTCTACAACTGGGCGAAGAAGGTGGGCAATCCGCACATCGGCTGGCTCGCCGGGTGGATGATGCTGCTCGCCTCGGTCGTGTCGATCGCGGCCGTCGCGCTCGCCTACCAGCTGACGCTGCCGCAGATCTCGTCGGCCTTCCAGTTCATCGGGGACGGCACCGGCCCGTACGACGTCGCGACCAACGCCGTCGTCCTGGCCTCCGTACTGATCCTGTTCACGACGCTCGTCAACGCCTTCGGCGTGAAGCTGATGGCGACCATCAACACGGCCGGGGTCTTCCTCGAGCTGATCGCGACCGTCGTCCTGATCGTGCTGTTCGCGGTGCACATCGTGCGTGGCCCGCAGGTCGTGACGCACACGGCGGGGGCGGGCCACGGCCAGCCCTTCGGCTATCTGAGCGCGTTCCTCGTCGCGTCGCTGGCCTCCGCGTACGTCATGTACGGCTTCGACACGGCGGCCTCGCTCGGCGAGGAGTCCCTCGACCCGACGCGGGGCGCGCCGCGCGCCATCATCCGCGCGATCGTCGCCTCGTTCGTCCTCGGCGGGCTGATCCTGCTGCTCGCCCTGATGAGCGTGTCGAGCCTGACCGGCAAGAAGCTGTCGACGGACGGCCTGCAGTACGTCGTCCTCGACGTGCTCGGCCCGACGGCGGGCAAGGCGATGCTGTGGTGCGTCCTGATCGCGGTCACGGTATGCGCGCTCGCCGTGCACACGGCGGCGATCCGCCTCGCCTTCGCGATGTCGCGCGACAACAACCTGCCGGCGTCGTCGGTCCTCGGCCGCGTCAGCCCGCGCTTCAAGACACCGGTCGCCCCGGCCGTCGTCATCGGCGTCCTGGCGCTCGCGATCCTGGTCGTCAACATCCGCCAGCCGCAGATCTTCACCGTGGTCACCAGCATCGGCATCATCATGATCTACCTCGCCTATCTGCTGGTCACCGGCCCGATGCTGGTGGCCCGCCTGCGCGGGAAGTGGCAGCCGGCGGGCGACGGGAAGTTCTCCCTCGGCCGCTGGGGACTGCCCGTCAACATCATCGCCGTGCTGTGGGGCGGCGTCATGACGCTCAACCTGATCTGGCCGCGCGCGGCCGTGTACAACGCCGTCGCCCCCTACCACTGGTACCTGCGCTGGGGCGCCGTCCTGTTCATCGGAGTGATCGCGGGCGGCGGCTTCGCCTACTACTGGTTCGTCCAGCGGCACCGCACCGGTGTCCTCGCCGAGCACGCGGCCCAGCCTGCCCCGTCCGATGATTCCGTTGCCCTGGAGGAGGTCACCACACCGTGAACCAGCCCGTGAACCAGCCCGTGAACTCCGATGTCTTCGACTACGTCGTCGTCGGCGGAGGCACCGCCGGAAACGTCGTCGCGGCGCGCCTGTCCGAGGATCCGTCCGTCACCGTGTGCGTCCTGGAGGCGGGGCCGAGCGACGTCGGCGACGACAACGTCCTCCAACTGGACCGCTGGATGGCCCTGTTGGATTCCGGATACGACTGGGACTACCCCGTCGAGCCCCAGACCAGCGGCAACAGCTTCATGCGGCACGCCCGCGCCAAGGTCCTCGGCGGCTGCTCGTCCCACAACTCGTGCATCGCCTTCTGGGCGCCGGCCGAGGACCTGGACGACTGGGCGGCGGCGGGCTGCACGGGGTGGAGCGCCGCGGATGTGTTCCCGCTGTACAAGCGCCTGGAGAACAACGACGCCCCCGGGGACCACCACGGCCGCTCCGGCCCGGTGAAGCTGCGCACGCTCAAGGGCGCGGACCCGTGCGGCAGCGCGCTGCTCGCGGCCTGCGCCGAGGCCGGCATCCCGACCACGGCGTTCAACTCGGGCAACACGGTGGTGCGCGGCGCCAACTGGTTCCAGATCAACTCCGACGAGAACAACATCCGCCAGTCGTCCTCGGTCGCCTATCTGCACCCGGTCATGGGCAAGCGGCGCAACCTGACGGTGCGGACCGGGGTACGGGCCAAGCGGCTCGTCTTCGAGGGCCGGCGCTGCGTGGGCGCCGAGTACCTCGACCCCGATCTCATCCACACCAGGACGGTGCGGGCCCGCCGCGAGGTGATCCTCTCCTGCGGCTCCATCGACTCGCCCAAGCTCCTCATGCTGTCCGGAATAGGCCCGGCCGGTCATCTGCGCGAGATGGGCGTGGACGTGCTCGTGGACTCCCCCGGGGTCGGCGAGAACCTCCAGGACCACCCCGAGGGCGTGATCATGTGGGAGGCGAAGCAGCCGATGACCACCACGTCCAGCCAGTGGTGGGAAGCAGGCATCTTCTACGACACCGAGCCCGGCCTCGACCGGCCCGACCTGATGTTCCACTACGGCTCCGTACCCTTCGACATGAACACCGCGCGGTACGGCTATCCGACGTCGGAGAACGCCTTCTGCCTCACGCCCAACGTGACGCGCGCGAAGTCACGCGGCACCGTGCGGCTGCGCACCCGCGACTACCGGGACAAGCCGCTGGTCGACCCGCGGTACTTCACGCACGAGCACGACGCGCGCGTGATGACGTACGGGCTGAAGCTGGCGCGGCGCATCGCGGAGCAGCCCGCGCTCAGCGGCTGGGCGGGCGCGGAGCTGGCTCCCGGGCCGGATGTGCGCACCGATGACGAGCTGCTCGACTACATCCACAAGACGCACAACACCGTCTACCACCCCGCGTGCACGGTGAAGATGGGCGCGGACGACGACCCCTCGGCCCCGCTCGACGCGCGGCTTCGCGTGAAGGGGACCGAGGGCCTGCGCGTCGCCGACGGCTCCGTGATGCCGGACCTCGTCACGGTCAACCCGTGCATCACGACGATGATGATCGGCGAGAAGTGCGCCGATCTGCTGCGCGCGGACGCCTGATGCGACTGGCTCTCTAACTGGGCCGGCTCGCGGGGCGCTTGTACATGCGCGTCGCCGTGATCTCCCCGTGCACGGTCTCCTCGGCCGGGTCCTGCTGCGGCAGGCCCGGCCGCAGGTGCTCCTCGACGCTGATGTACTTCAGCCCGGCTCTGAGGTCCGCGTCGTTGCGCAACCTGATGACCAGCGGGAACTCGGCGAGTGCCGTCGTGTCGAACAGGCCGGTGGTGTAAAGGAGCTGCACGCCGAGCGCGTCCGACACGGCCCGCTGGAGTTCGAGCAGGTACGTGGCGTTGGCGCGGCCGATCGGGTTGTCGAGGAACAGCGTGCCCGCGTGCCGGTGCTTGTCGCGGCCCCGGTCGTTCGAGCGCAGGGCGGCCATCGTGCAGTACAGGGCGATGGCCGCGGTGAGCAGCTGGCCGCCGGAGAACACGTCGCCCATCTGTCCGACGGGGACCCGCTCGGCGCGCAGCACGGCGTCCGGCTTGAGGATCTCGACGGCGATGCCCTTGGGCTGGAGCGCTGCGGCGACGCCGCGCAGGAGCAGCGACATGCCGTCGCGGCGCAGGTCGGAGTTCTTCTTGACGGCGGCGCGGGTCGCCTCGTCGACGACCTCACCGAGCCGCTCCACGAGGGTCGCCTGGTCGGGCTCCTCGAAGCGGATGCGCACGAACTCCTGGCCCGACCACTCGCCGAGCCCCTCCGGGAGGCGGGACAGTCGCTGGGCGGAGCGCAGCGTGGCGAGCGCCGACTCGACGAGTCCGCGCAGC
Source organism: Streptomyces sp. NBC_00009 (assembly GCF_045040855.1). Lineage (NCBI taxonomy): Bacteria > Bacillati > Actinomycetota > Actinomycetes > Kitasatosporales > Streptomycetaceae > Streptomyces > Streptomyces sp. NBC_00009. The sequence continues at coordinate 6,836,331 of NZ_CP108312.1, read as the reverse complement.
CGGTCCACGATCGAGTCGCGGTTGCGCTCCAGCTGCTCCAGCTCGTCGGTCAGGACGCGCAGCCGGGGCGCGAAGGCGTCCGCCCACTTCTGCGCGTGCTCCGGCAGCGACGAGGCGGGCAGCTCGCGGATCTGCTGCCGGGCCGGCGTGCGTACCTGCTCGTAGCGCGTGGCGTTCGCATGCCGTACGAGGATGTCGCTCGCGTCGCGCACGGAGGCCTCGGCGGCGGACAGGTCGGCGGCACAGCCGCGCAGGGAGCGCCGGGCCTCGGCCGCCGCGTGCCGGGCCTCTTCGAGGGTGCCGGGGTAGGGCTCGGGCTCGTCCTGCTCGGACTCGTGCCGGTCGGGGTGTTCGCGCAGCAGGTCCTTGAGGAGCGCGGCGGTCTCCTCGAAGCCGCCGGTCGCGTCCTCGGCAGCGCGGTGGGCGTCGAGGAGTTCGGTGTGGGCGGCGCGTGCCACGGTCAACGCGTCGGTACGCGCGGCCAGTTCGCCCGTGGCGGTGCGCAGGAGCGTCTGGGCGTGCTCGGCGCCGGTGGGGACGAGGTCGTCGGGCAGCTCGGTGTGGGCGTCGTCGCCGTCCCCGGGCGCGTGCCGCTCGGCCTCGCCGCGCAGGCGTCCGAGCTGCTCGCTGGCCGTGGAGACGCGGGCCTCCAGGATCTGGACCAGTTCGTCGGCGCGGGCCGCGGCGGCCTGCCGTGACGGTCCGTCGGAGCCGTCGGGGGATTCCAGGAGCTGGGCGGCGCGGGTGCGGACCTTGTTGCTGAGCCGGTCGAGCTCGGCGAGCGCGGCGCTCTCGTCGCTCTCCGCGCGGGCCTGCTCGGCGCGCAGGTCGGCGCCGACGCCGACCTTCTCGTAGACCTGGGATGCCGCGCGGTACGCCTCGCGCAGCGCGGGCAGCGACGGCTTCGGCGCGGCGCTCTCCGAAGCAGGCTGCTCCGGGTCCGCCGGTACGTCGTCGGGGGCGCCGGCGATCTCCGCGCGTTCGGCACGCAGGGCGCGGGCGGTACGGCGGGCGTCGTCGGCGGCGCGCTGGGCCGCCCTGCGGTCCTCGTCGGCGGAGCGGGCGCGCTCCAGGCACGTCTGGGCGCGTGCCTCCGACTCGACGGCCTCGTCGGCGAGTTCGCGCAGCTTGACCTGCCAGCCGGCGCGCTCGCGCAGCCGGAACGCGAGGCCTGCGAGGGCATCGGCGACGCGCCGCGCGCGCTGGGCCGCGTCCTGCCGCTCGTCGCGTACGCGGGTTGCCTCGACCGAGGTTTCGTCGGCCTCTGCGCGGACCGTGCGGGCCTCGGCGAGTTCGGCCTCGGTCTCGTCGGCGAAGGCGCGTGCCTCCTGTGCGGCGGCGGCCAGTTCGGCGAGGCGTCCGGCCGGGCAGCCGGTGCGCCACGAGCCGATCCGGGCGGCGAGCTCCCGGTCCTTGGAGAGCCGGGCGGCCAGGGCGCGGATCTCCTCGTCGCGCTCCGTCGCGCGCGTGCGCAGCGCCTGCCGCTCCTCGTCTGCGGCGTGCTCGTCGTGCATCGCCGGGTTGGGCGGCACGAGGAATACACCGAAGACACCAGAGACGCCGCTATCGCCCGGCTCCTCGTGGGGTGTCGGCGCGAGCAGGGCGGCCGCCGTGCCCACGGCTACGGCGGAGCGGGGCAGCAGGGCGGCGCCGCCGAGGGCCTCGCGGGCCCGGGCGTGCGTGTCGGGGTCGGTGATGACGACGCCGTCGACGAGCTCGGGGCGTGCGGCGAGCACGCGCGCGTGATCCGCGGGGTCGACGGCCTGGGCGAGGTAGCGCCAGCCGGGCAAGGCCGGAATGCCGTGCTCGCCGAGGAACTCGACGGTGGCGAGGACGTCGGGTCCCGGCGGCAGGAGCCCACCGTCGCCGAGCGCGCCGAGGATGCGGGCGTCGTCGGCCGCGGCCGTGCGCAGGTCGAACAGCTGGCGTTCGGCGGAGGCGACACCGTCGTCGAGGAGTGCCTTGAGGTCGTCGGCCGCGCGGTCCAACTCCTCGGCCGTGAGCGGGGTTTCGGTGAGGTCGCGGGGGACGGTCGCCACGCGGGCGTGCCCGGTCGCGGCTCCTTCGGCCGCCGCGTCCCGGGGTGCGGGCACCCCCGCGGCGGGGATCCGCGGGACTCCGGACAGTCCGAGCAGCTCCGCGACGCGCTCCTCGCGCGCGAGGGCATTGGCGGCGCGGTGCTCGGCCCCGTACGCGTTCTCGGCGGCCGTGGCGGCGTCCGCGGCGCGGGCCGCGGTGAGTTCGGCGCGGGCCTCGGCGCCCGCCGCCTCCCGGGCGTGCTCGCTCGCGCGCCGTGCGGCGTCACGCGCCGTGTCCCAGGCGGCGACCGTGGTCTTCTCCGCGTCGCTCGCGGCGAGTGCCGCGCGCGCGGGGTCGGCGTCGGGTGCCGTGTCGTCGAGCCAGCCGGCCCGTACCGCCTCGGCGGTCTCCTGCTCGACCTCGGAGAGCCGCTGCCGCAGGTGCCCGACCTCGCTGCGGGCGCGCTGCGCCTCCGTCGCGGCGACGGTCGCGTCACGGTGAGCGGTCTCGCCCGCCTCCTGGAGCGCGGCGGAACGCTCCTCGCCCTCGTTGGCCAGCTGCTCGGCGCTCTCGGCCGCTCCGTGCAGGGCGCGTACGAGGTCGGCGGCGGCCTTGGCGCGGGCGGCGAGGGCCGGGGCGGCGTCCCGCTCGGCCTCACGGATGGCGACGGCCACGCGCGCGGAGCGGTCGGCGGCCGCGCGGTGACGCAGGACGGCCTCGGCGGCCTGCCAGGCCGCGTGCAGGGTGCGCGCGTCGGCCAGCTCGCGCTTCTGCGCGGCGGCGGCCTTCTCGGCTCCGGCGAGCGCCAACGAGGCGTGCCGGTACGCCAGTTCGGAGGCGATGAGGGCGCTGCGGCCGCGGGCCTGCTCCGCCTCGCCGACGGTGTGCGCGGCTGCCGTGACCTGCTGGGCGAGGTCGGCGGCGCGGCCGCGTTCCAGGGTGGCGCGGGCGGCGAGCCTGCGGGCCAGGGTGCGGGTGCGGCGCTCGGCCCCGACATGCACGTCACGCGCGCGTGCCCGGGTGTCCGCGGCGTCCACGATGCGGCCGAGCAGGTCCACGGAACCGGCCGTGAACTCGCGTTCGGCGATCAGCTCGGCGCGCCGCCCCAGCTTGTTGCCGAAGCCGCTGACCAGGTCGGCGAGCCCGTCCGTGTCCCGCGTGTCGGTGACGGCGCGCAGGAGCAGGTCGGTGAAGTCGGAGTCCTTCTTGACGGCGAAGAGACCGGCGGCCTCACCCTCGTCCGCGTTCATCTCGCGCTGGTAGCGGAAGAGTTCGGGGTCGAGGCCGAGGTCGCCCAGGTGCTCGTTCCACCGGTCGTGGATCTCTTCCCAGTGCACTTCGAGGTGCGGGTACGCCTTGCCCGCGTCCGTGAGCGCGTCCCGGAAGCCCTTCATGGTGCGCCGCCGCCCCTGCGCGCCCGAGACGCCCTCGGCCGAGGCCCGTACGGCAGAGGACTCGGCGACGGGCAGCGAGTCCAGGCTCATGCCGGGCCCGGGCCGCAGTGAGTACCAGGCCTCGGCGAACTTCCGCGGGTCGTTCGAGACCTGCCGCCCCCGCCACTCGCTGACCTTGCCGACGACGACGCACTCGCCCGTGAGGGTGTGCTGCCACTCCAGGGCCACGTGCCCGCAGTCGTCGGCGAGCAGGAACTTGCGCAGGACGCCGGAGCTGGCGCCGCCGAGCGTGTTCCGATGGCCCGGCAGCATCACGGAGAAGATCAGCTTGAGGAGGACCGACTTGCCGCCACCGTTCTCCAGGAAGAGCACGCCGGCGGGCGCGGGGCGGCGCGGCGGCCCGACGGGCTCGTCCTCGAAGAACTCCGCCTGGGTGGGCGCGGGGTCGGGCACGGGCTCGCCGACGCCCCGCAGGTCCAGGACGGTGTCGGCGTAGCGCGCACCGGCGGGCCCGATGGAGTAGAGGCGAATCCGGGACAGCTCGTACATGGCGGCGGACTCTCGTCGTAGTAAGTCGGTAAGGCGGTACGTCGTGGGGCGGTGGTGCGTGGCCGGTCAGGAGTGGAAGGGGAGTCCTGCGTCGGCCACGAGTTCCCCGTCGTCCTCGTCCGCGGGCGGCAGGAGGCTCGCGGAGCCGTCCGTGACGGGCACGATGCCGAGGTCCGCCAGTTCGGAGAGGGCGGCGGTGCCGGCCAGATCGCGGACCTGGAGCTGATAGCGGGCCGTGGTGCGGTAGGTGCCGCCCGAGTCGTCGCCGGTTCTCTGCAGGAACCCGGAGTCGGTGAGGAACGCGACGGCCTTGCCGACGATGCCGGTGGTGGATCCGGCGAGGCGGCGCGCGTCCTTCGTGGCGCCGGTCGAGCTGCGCCGGGCCCAGATGCGCCACGCGGCCTCGAGGCCCGGGGCGTCGGAGGCCGGGTCGGTGTTCTCGCCCTGCTCCTCGGCGCGCTCCTCCAGGCGGCGGCAGGCCTGGCGGACGAAGGCGTCCACGCCGTTGACCGTGACGCGGCCGATGTACCCGTCGTCGGCGAGGTCCTCGGGGCGCGGGAACGCCATGGCGGCGACGGCGAGGTGCGCGAGGCCGTGCAGGAAGCGGTCGGTTCCGTCGGCGGAGGTGCGGCGCGCGTAGTCGCCCATCCGGACGGCGAAGACGGAGTCCTCGGCGGCGGTCACGGCCATCCCCGCGCGCGTGGAGACCTCCAGGACGACGAGGCCGAGCCCGGCGGCGACGGCGTCGGCGAGCCGCGCGAACGGCGGGTCCTCGCGGTAGCGCCGCAGCAGCTCGGCGTACTCCTGGTCGCGGGCGGGCTGCAGCTTGGGCTGGAGGCCGAAGGCCACGAGCCGGGCCGCGTCGGCGGCGTCGGCCGGGGTGACGGGCGCGCCGGCCGCCGGAGCCTCGGAGGGCTCCGCCTCGCCCCACGCGGCGTGCTCTGCGGGGTGATCGGTGGTCACGGCTGGTGCTCCTTGGTCAGGTCTGCTGCGAGGCTCGGGTGTAGGTCAGTGGAAGCGTGCGGCGCGGAGGCCCGGTGCGCTGAGATCGGCACTACGCGGCCTCCGTCCGGTCGGCCGCCATGCCCGCGGCGTCCAGCAGGGCCGTGCCGACGATGAGGTCGGCACCGCCGAACTCGGGGTCGTCGAGCTCGGTGCCGTCGTCCACGGCGAACAGCAGCTTCTCCTCGCCCTGCCGGTAGGCCGTGCCGACCGGCGGGCTGGCCGCGTGGACGGACAGCAGGGCGACCAGATAGGGCAGTTCGGGGTCGCGGCGGCGCGCCTCGGCGAGCAGTCCGGAGAGCCGTCGCGGCGCGTCGGAGGGGAGGTCGAGCAGCTCCATGGCGCTCGCGAGCTGCTCCTCGCTGAAGCGGCTGTCGTCGGGCGTCGCGATCAGGTCGGGCTCGGGCATCTCGACGCCGAGGTGCTCCCGCTCCTGGGGCGGCGTGAGGAGTATGTCGATGAGGTCCCCCACCCGTACGGACACGGGCGTCCGCATGCCCGTGCCGCGCGCGAAGAACGCGTCGGTGACGCGGCCCGCCTGCTCGACGGGCAGCGGCAGCAGGGGTGCGACGAGCTGCCCGTACAGATCGAGGCCCGCGCGCGCGGACGGCGCGGCGAAGGCCTGCCGGTCCTGCTCGGCGCGGAACAGCGGGCCCGCTTCGAGGAGGCGGGACTGGAGCTGCGTGTGGCGGCGGATGCAGTCCTTGACGATGTCGACGAGCTCGGCTGCCCGCCGCTTGTGCTCGGGGTCCTCGGACTCGTCGCGGGCCTTGCGGATGTTCGTGAGGATCGCGTTCTCGTGGCGGTACCGGTCGGCGACGTGGTCGAGCGCCTCGGCGATCATGTCCGGGACGGCGTTCAGCCAGTCCACCGCTCGGACGTTCCTCCGGGTCGCGTCCAGGGCCCTTCGCAGGGTCTCGGAGTACTGCACGGTCCGATACCTGGCCTGCTCGGCGGCGAGCTGGGCGTCGGCGAGACGGCCGCGGCTGATCAGCACCTCCAGCTTCACCTCGGCGGCGATCTGGGCGCTGGTGACGTCGGTGTCGAGGGCGCCCACCAGGACGTTGACCGCTTCGTCCGTGGTGCGGAGGTAGACGCTGCCCCCGTAGCCGGGGACCTCCTCGATCAGCTTGAAGTCGTAGTCCCTGCGGACATAGGAGCCGTCGGGCGCGAACGTGCCGTACACGGCGCGGAAGCCGCGGTCGACGCTGCCGACGTTGATCAGGTTCTCCAGGACCCAGCGGGCCACGCGCTCGTGCTCGGCGACGGGGCGCTGCGGGGCCTGTGCGCCGACGCGGGGGATGAGCCTGGCCACTATCTGCTCGTGGTCGGCGCCCGTGTCGAAGTCCATGTTGAGTGTGACGAGGTCGATGGCGGAGAGCGCCACCTCGGCCATGCCGTATCCGGAGTACTCGCCCGCGAGATTGGCCTTGCGCACGTCGAGGTCGTGCAGCGGCGCGGTGCAGGCGAGCGCGCGAAGGCGGCGCGCGAGCCCTTCGTCGGCGGCCGGGCCCGGTGCGGGCCGCGGCCCCGCGCTGAGCTGGGGCGGAACGGATTCCGTGGTGGCAGGCGAAGTCACGGAGCACAGACTAGGTCCTAGGTCTGACAACGGTCGAAACGGCGCAGAAGCGACCGCCCGCACCGCAGGCCCTGCGACCGCCCAGACCGCACGCCCCGCGGACGCCGCGCCGCCGGGTGCGGAGCCCTCCGCGGGCCGTCAGCCGTCCGGCTGTTCGCCCTCGGCGACCCGTCGGCCGTACACGTCGACCAGGCCCTCGCGGGAGTCGTCGAGGTACTGGGCGAGCAGCCGCTCGGCGTCGTCGCGGCGCCCCGCCTCCAGGGTCTCGAGGATCTCCTTGTTGCGGGCGAGATAGGGCTCGTGCAGGCGGCGGGGGTCGTCCACGACGTGGAACGCGAGGCGCAGTTCGGCGAAGACGCTGCGCATCAGCTCGTCGGTCCGCGCGCTGCCCGCGAGTGCCACGAGCTCCCGGTGGAAGTGGATGTTGGCGGTGGAGACGCCCTTCCACTCCCGCGCCTTTGCGGCTCGGAGCCCGTCGGCGACCGCGTCGGCCACGGCACCGAGGTCGTACGGGGGCCGGCCGAGGCCGCGTACGACGGCGCACTCGACGAGGCGGCGCGTGAGGTAGATGTCCTCGACGTCCTCGACGGTGAGTACGCGTACGAAGACACCACGGTTGAGCTGGTGCACCAGGAGCCGCTCGTGGGTGAGCAGCCGGAACGCCTCGCGCAGCGTGTTGCGCGAGACGCCGAGTGCGCCGCCGATGCTGTCCTCCGACAGCCGCGTCCCGGGCGGGAAGTACCCCTCCGCGATGCGGCTCCTGAGGATGTCCGCGACCCGCTCTGCGGTGCTGGTGCGCCCCAGGAGCGCGCGGTCGTCCGCCAGTCCGTTCAGTTCGGCCACGCCCGAATTCAAGCGCAGATACCAGAACGAAACAACATGGGTATTGAGGGATCGTTCAACGATCCTCTACCTTGGCGGGCAGACGCGGGTCCCCCCACGCTCCGCGTCCATCGGTTCAGCCCACTCAGGAAGCACCCATCCCCCTCCTGCGAGGTGCCCATGAGCACGACCCCACCGCCCGACGCGACAGCGACCGCATCTCCCGCGCGCCCTGGTGAACTCCCGCCCTCCGAGGGCGCGTTCGGCTGGCTGCGCGATCTCGGCCCGCGCGGCCGGCGCGCCTTCGGGGGCGCCTTCGGCGGCTATGCGCTCGACTCGTTCGACTACTTCACGCTGCCGCTGAGCATGGTCGCGCTGGCCGCGTACTTCGGGCTCGACAGCGGCCAGACCGGCCTGCTGACCACGGTCACGCTCGTCGTCTCCGCGATCGGCGGCGCCGTGGCCGGCGTCGTCGCGGACCGCTTCGGCCGCGTGAAGGCCCTGCTGATCACGGTCGTCACGTACGCGGTCTTCACCGTGGCCTGCGGCTTCGCCCCCAACTACGAGACCCTGCTGGTCTTCCGCGCCCTCCAGGGGCTCGGCTTCGGCGGCGAGTGGGCGGTCGGCGCGATCCTCGTCGCCGAGTACGCCACGGCCAGGAACCGCGGCCGCACCCTGGGGGCGGTGCAGAGCGCGTGGGCGGTCGGCTGGGCACTCGCCGTGGTCGTCTACACGCTGGTGTTCCAGTTCCTGGGCGACGACCTCGCGTGGCGCGTGATGTTCTGGACCGGGGCGCTGCCCGCACTCCTCGTCCTGTGGGTACGGCGCCGGGTGCAGGACGCCCCCAAGGCGACCGAACAGCTGGACACGAGCGCGCAGAAGGGCTCCTTCTCGGCCATCTTCGCTCCCGGCCTGCGGCGCGTCACCCTGTTCGCCGTCCTCCTGTCGACGGGTGTCCAGGGCGGCTACTACACGCTCGCCACCTGGGTGCCCACGTACCTCAAGACGGAGCGCGGCCTGACCGTCGTCGGCACCGGCGGCTATCTCACGTTCCTGATCTCCGGCGCCTTCGCCGGCTATCTGGCCGGGGGCTATCTCACCGACCTTCTCGGCCGTAAGCGCAACATCGCGCTCTTCGCGTTGCTGTCCGCGGTGAGCATCGCCGCCTACACGAGCATCCCCGACGGGGCCAACGGCCTTCTCCTTGTGCTCGGTTTCCCGCTCGGCTTCTGCATGTCGGCCATTTTCAGCGGCTTCGGCTCGTTCCTCAGCGAGCTCTACCCGACGGCCGTGCGCGGCACGGGACAGGGCTTCACGTACAACACCGGGCGTGCCGTCGGAGCCGTCTTCCCCACGCTCGTCGGGTACCTCGCCGACAGCTGGGGTGTCGGCGGCGCCCTGATCTTCGGTGCGGTGGGGTACGCACTCGCTGTGATCGCCCTCTTCGGACTGCCCGAGACCCGTGGAAGGGAGCTCCTGTGAACCGCACGCAGGACCGCCTCACGGAGACCCTCACCCCCGGCTCGCCCGCGAGCGGTACGGAACTCGTCGACAGCCACGCGCACGCGTGGAGCCCGGCCGAGGCCCGCGCCCGCATCCGCGCCGGCGCCTCGGGGCCGACCGCGGGCTGGTCGCGCGGCCACACGCAGGCCAACCTCATCTCGGTTCCCGCCGACTGGGCCTACGAGATGCTGCTGTTCTGCCAGCGCAACCCCAAGCCCTGTCCCGTACTCGACGTCACGGACGCGGGAGCCTGGACCACCCCGCTGGCTCCCGGCGCCGATCTGCGCACCGACCTGCCGCGCTACCGGGTGTGGGAGCACGGTGTTCTGGCCGACGAGCCGACGGACGTCGTCGACCACTGGCGCGACGACCTCGTGTCGTTCCTCATCGGGTGCAGCTTCACGTTCGAGTGGGCGCTGTCCGAGGCCGGTGTGCCGATGCGCCACATCGAACAGGGCAGCAATGTCGCGATGTACACGACCAGTCGCCAGTGCCGGCCCGCGGGGCGGCTCCGGGGGCCGATGGTGGTGTCGATGCGCCCGGTCCCGCCGGAACATCTCGCGGCGGCGATCCGGGAGAGCGCGCTGCTGCCCGCCGTGCACGGCAGCCCGGTGCACTGCGGTGAGCCGTCCGGGCTCGGCATCGAGGATCTCGGGCGGCCGGACTTCGGCGATCCCGTCGCGCCGCAGCCGGGCGACATCCCGGTGTTCTGGGCGTGCGGCGTCACCCCCCAGGCCGCGGTGATGGCCTCACGGCCGCCGTTCGCCATCACGCACGCGCCCGGCCGGATGTTCCTGACCGACGCCCGCGACGAGCAGTACCGCGTCGCCTGATCCCGCAACACCCCACCGGAAGAAGAGGGTTCCATGACCTCACTGACCACGCAGGCCCCGCCGACGGCGGTGACCATCGACCTGAACGCCGACCTGGGCGAGGGCTTCGGCCGCTGGCGCCTCACCGACGACGAGCAGCTCCTGTCCGTCGTCACGAGCGCCAACGTGGCCTGCGGCTTCCACGCCGGGGACGCGGCCACGATGCGCCGCGTGTGCGCCCTCGCGGCCGAACGCGGTGTCCGGGTCGGCGCCCAGGTCTCGTACCGGGATCTGGCGGGGTTCGGGCGGCGCGCCATGGACGTGCCGCCCGACGAGCTGGCGGCCGAAGTGGCGTACCAGATCGGCGCCTTGGAGGTCTTCACGCGCGCGGCGGGCACGCGCGTGGCCTACGTCAAGCCGCACGGAGCGCTCTACAACCGTGTCGTCCACGACGAGGAACAGGCCCGCGCGGTCGTCGACGGTGTCCGACTCGCGGATGACGCACTGCCCGTCCTCGGGCTTCCCGGATCACGCTTCCTGGAGGTGGCCGGCGAGGCCGGACTGCCCGTGGTGACCGAGGCGTTCGCGGACCGGGCCTACACCGCGCGGGGCACGCTCGTGCCGCGCGGCAGCGAGGGCGCCGTGGTGACGGACCCCGAGTCCGTGGTCGAGCGGTCCGTCGGCCTGGCCCGCTTCGGAACGGTCACCTCGCACGACGGGTCGCGTATCGCGGTACGCGCGCGCTCCCTGTGCCTGCACGGGGACACCCCGGGCGCGGTGGACCTCGCCCGACGGGTGCGGGCGCAGCTGGAGTCGGCGGGCGTCCGGGTGGAGGCCTTCGCATGAAGGCCCTTCCGGTCGGCGACCGCGCGCTGCTCGTCGAGGTCTCCGGAGGCGAGGAGGCCGCCGCGCTCCACGCCGAGCTGCTGCGCCGCCGCGCCGCCGGCGAACTGCGCGTACGCGAGATCGTGCCCGCGGCCCGCACGGTCCTCCTCGACGGCCTCGACGAGCCCGCGGGCCGCCTCGCCGCACAGCTGCCCCACTGGGAGCTCCCGCCACTGCCCCCGCGCAAGGACGACGCCGTGCACATCCCCGTCCGCTACGACGGCCCCGACCTGGCGGACGTCGCCGCGCTGTGGGGCGTTGCCGTCGAGGAGGTGCCGCGCATCCACGCGGCAGCCGAATTCCGGGTCGCCTTCTGCGGGTTCGCGCCCGGCTTCGGCTATCTGACAGGGCTACCGGCCCGCTACGACGTGCCGCGCCGGTCGACGCCGCGCACGTCCGTCCCGGCAGGCTCCGTGGCGCTCGCGGGGCCTTACACGGGCGTGTACCCGCGCTCATCGCCCGGCGGCTGGCAGCTGATCGGGACGACGGACACCGTGCTGTGGGACCACGCGCGCGTGCCCGCCGCGCTGCTCGCCCCGGGGACCCTGGTCCGCTTCGTACCGGAGGTGACCAAGTGACGGACCGTGCCATGGCCGTCGTCCGGGCCGGAGCGCTGACCACCGTGCAGGACGAGGGCCGGCCCGGACACGCGCATCTCGGGGTGCCGCACTCCGGCGCGCTCGACCTCCCCACGGCCCGCCTCGCCAACCGGCTCGTCGGCAACCCGCCCGGGGCCGCCGTCCTGGAGACCACCCTCAACGGGTGTGCCCTACGGCCGCGTTGCGAGGTGACGGTCGCCGTGGTGGGCGCGCCGTGCACGGTGACCGTGGACGGACGGCCGGTCGCCTGGGGCACGCCCGTACGGGTCCCGGCCGGCGCGCTCCTCGACCTCGGACCCGCGCTCTCCGGAGTACGCAGTTACGCGGCGTTCGCCGGTGGGGTGGCCGTCGAGCCGGTCCTCGGCAGCCGGTCGACCGACCTGCTCTCCGGGCTCGGCCCGGCCCCCCTCGCGGACGGCGCGGTGCTCCCTCTTGGCACGGTGTCGTCGGCGCACGCGCGCGTGGACGTGGCCCCGCAACCGGGGCCGCCCCGTGAGTTGGTGCTGCGGATCTCACTCGGGCCACGCGCGGACTGGTTCACAGCGGCGTCCTTGCGCACGCTGACCACGCGCGCGTACCGCGTGTCGTCGGCGAGCAACCGCATCGGCCTGCGAACGGAGGGCCCGCCCCTGCTCAGGGCGTCGGAGGGCGAACTCCCCAGTGAGGGAATGGTCCTGGGGGCCGTGCAGGTACCGCCGGACGGCAGGCCGGTCGTGTTCCTCGCCGACCACCCGACGACGGGCGGCTATCCCGTGGTCGCGGTCGTACGCCAGGAAGACCTGCCCGCCGCGGCGCAGGCGACCCCGGGCACACCGGTCCGTTTCGTCCCGGCGGCGGGCCGCTGACGGGAGACCGCACAGCGACCACCGACCCCCGGGGCCGGACCCGCCCACTACCACGTCACCTCACGCGCCGTCCGCCCCTCACGCCACGTCCGCCTGTTCCCCGCCCGCCAGCGCCGCGAGCGCCGAGACCACCGAGCTGGACGCCCGCAGGTCGAGGCGGGCGCTGGTGCCACGCGCCCCGTGGCGCAGTTCGTCCGCGGCGAGGGTGAGGAGCTGGGGGAGCAGGTCGGTGCACCGCCGTGCGACCCAGCCCGTGCCCGCCGTGGCGAGCCACAGCAAGGTCGCCGAGCGCGTGGGCGCGGGCCGTTCGGGCTGCGGCGACGGCGACGTGCCCTGGGCGCGCCCGTCGGCCGCGAGCAGGGCGTGGAACCGCGCGGCGAGCATCCGGTGCCCCCGTTCGCCGGGGTGCAGCCGGTCCGCGCTCCACATGGAGCGGTCGGCGACCCATGCCCCCTCGGCCGCGTGCAGATGCACGGCGCCGTAGCGCTCGGACAGGGCGTGGACGACCGAGTTCACCGCCTGCTGGCGCCTCGCGAGAGGCCGGCCGAGCAGGCCGGGCAGCCCCAGCATCGTGCCGGGGTCGGGCAGGCACGCCGTGAGCAGGACCGCGCCCTGTTCCGTGAACGCCGCGTACACGTGATCGAGGCGGGCCGCCACGGCGTGGATGTCGAACGTGCGGCGCAGGGTGTCGTTGACGCCGACGAGGACGGAGGCGATGTCGGGCCGCAGGGCGAGCGCCTGGGGCATCTGACGGGCGAGGACGTCAGATGTCTGGGCGCCGCTCACCGCGAAGTTGTGAAACTCCACGGGTGTGCCCTCCGGGGCGAGCCCGGCGGAGAGCAGCTCGGCCCAGCCGCGCCAGGCGTCGCCCACCGGGTCGCCGACCCCTTCGGTGAGGGAGTCCCCGAGGGCGACGAACCGCAGGACCGCGCTCATACGGCATCCCGCCCGGTCACCCGTATCGGCACGTCGACCGTCCCCGGGAGAGGAACGTCGCCCGTCCCCCGGAGAGCTACATCGGCCGCCCCCCCGGAGAGGCACATCGGCCCTCACCCGTACCGCGTCATGCGCGTGCAGGAAGGCGTCCACCGCGGCGCCCCACCCGAAGCACTCCGCACGCGCGCGTGCGGCCTCACGGCGTTCGTCCCGGGGCCGTGCGACGAGCTCCGTCACCGCGACGGCGAACGCCTCACCGGTGTCCTGTGCGACTCCCCCGGCGGGGCCCACGACCTCGGGCAGCGCCGACGACGCGCTGGCGACCACCGGTGTGCCGCAGGCCATGGCCTCGAGCGCGGCGAGCCCGAACGTCTCCGCGGGACCCGGCGCGAGGCACACGTCGGCGGCGGCCTGCAACGCCGCAAGCTGTCCGCGGTCCGCGACGTGCCCGAGGAACCTCACCGGCAACCTCCGTGCGCGCGCCTGCTGTTCGAGCCGCGCCCGCAACGGCCCGTCCCCGGCGATGACAAGCACCGCCTGCGTCCCCCGGAGACGCAGGGCGGCCAGCGCGTCGAGCGCGGTCCCGGGCCGCTTCTCCACCGACAGACGGGAGCACATGACGAGCAGCACCTCACCCACGCGCGCGTACCGCTCCCGCACGGCAGGGTCCCGCAGGCCCGGGTGGCAGCGCTCCAGATCGACGCCGAGCGGGGCGCGTACGACGTTGCGCGCCCCGATGCGGATGAACTCGCGCTCGGCGTACTCGGTCGTGCACACCACGCGCGCGTAGGCGTGCGCGGTGCGGGAGTTGAGCGCGTCGGCGGCGCGCAGGGCGACCTTCTCGGGCAGGCCCCAGGTCCGCAGGACGCCGTCGGCCGTCTCGTGGGACACCATCACGGCAGGCACCCGGGCACGCCGCGCCCACTCCCCCGTCCACCTCAGGGTCGTACGGTCGGACACCTCGATCCGGTCGGGGGCGAGACGCTCGAGCAGTTCGGCCACGCGCCGCCGGTCGGTGAGGACTCGGTAGCCGCCGGTGCCGGGAAGCAGCGTCCCCGGCAACGTGATGACGCGGCCCTGCGCGCTCTCGTGCTCGCCGGCCCGCTCCCCCGGCACGATCAGGACGGGCTCGTGCCCAGCGGCGCGGTAACCGGCCCCCAACTCCCGCAGGGCGGTCCGCAGTCCGCCCGAAGCGGGCGCGACGAAGTTGGCGAGACGCACGATCCGCAGCCCGCTCATGCCGCCACCGCCGTCCGCGCGTCGAGGACCTCTTCGTAGTGGCCGACCAGCTGGTCGCCGACGGCCTCCCAGGTCCGTCCTTCGACCGTGCTGCGGCCGGCTGCCCCGTAGGCGAGGCGACGCAGCGGGTCCTCGGCAAGCGACCAGACGGCGTCGCGCACGGCGGCCGCGACGCCGGGTGTGACGAGGAGCCCGGTCCGGCCGTGCGCGACGAGGTCCAGCGGCCCGCCGGCGGCGGGCGCGATCACCGGCACGCCGCTGGCCATGGCCTCCTGCACGGTCTGGCAGAACGTCTCGTAGGGGCCCGTGTGGGCGAAGATGTCCAACGAGGCGAAGATGCGGGCGAGTTCGGCACCGGTGCGGCGGCCGAGGAAGACGGCGCCGGGGAGTGCCTCACGCAGGCCGGGCTCGCTGGGGCCGTCGCCGACGACGACCACGCGCACGCCGTCGAGGGCGCACGCGCCTGCCAACAAGTCGACTTGTTTCTCCGGGGCGAGCCGGCCCACGTAGCCGACGATCAGCTCGCCGTTGGGGGCGAGTTCGCGCCGCAGGGCTTCGTCGCGCAGGTCGGGCCGGAAGCGGACGGTGTCCACCCCGCGCGGCCAGAGCCGCACGCGCGGCACCCCGTGCACCTCCAGGTCGCGCACCGCGGCGCTGGACGGGGCGAGTGTGCGGTCGGCGGCACCGTGGACGCTACGGATCCGCCGCCACGCGGTGGCCTCACCGGCCCCCATGTACGTACGCGCGTAACCGGCGAGGTCGGTCTGATAGACGGCGACGGCGGGGATCCTCAGCCGTGATGCAGCGGCCATGCCGCGCACGCCGAGGATGAACGGGCTGGCCAGATGGACGAGTTCGGCGCCGTGCGCGGCCAGGGCGGCGGCGACCCGGCGGCTCGGCAGCGCCACCCTGACCTGCGGGTAGCCCGGCAGGGGCAGGGACGGCACCCGTATGACGGGGCAGGGGGCGTCGGTGTCGGTGTCAGGGCCCGGCGCGGTGGCCGGGGCGATGACGAGGGGGTCGTGGCCGCGGGCGGCGAGGTGCCGGGCGGTCTGCAGGGCGCAGTGAGCCACACCGTTGATGTCGGGGGGAAAGGACTCGGTGACGATGACGACACGCATACCGGTGTTGTCGTCGCGTCGAGCGTGGGCACGTCAACGTGGATCTTTCCTGGCGAGGAACGTCCCATGAGCGTTGGCCCTCGCCCGCCGGCGGCCGGGAGGCAGCGTCCTTCGAGCGTTGCCTCCCGGAAAGCCGCCGGTCACAAAGCCGTCGCGTCCGGTCCTATTCTGCTGCGCACCGCGGTCTGCACCTCGGCCTCCTCGGCCGGGTCGGCGGCGAGTCTCCGGAGCTGGTCCACGACGCGCGCGTCGCCCGTCTCCGCGTGGCGCGCGGCGACCTCGCGGGTCGATTCCTCGCAGTCCCACAGGCATTCGACGGCGAATCCGGCGGCGAAGGACGGGTCGGTGGCGGCCAGGGCCTTGGCGGCGTGGCCGCGCAGATGGGACGAGGCGGTCTCTCGGTAGACGTGACGCAGGACGGGGGCGGCGCAGGCGATGCCGAGGCGTCCGGCCCCGTCGACCAGGGGCCACAGTGTCGGTGCGTCGGCGCCTTCGCCGCGCACCGCCTCGCGCAGTGCAGCCAGGACCAGTTCGGCGTCCTGGGCGCCGCCTCGGCAGGCGAGCATGCGTCCCGCGGCGGCGCCGAGGGCGTCGGGCCTTGGGGCCCAGCGGCGGGCGCGCTCCAGGGAGGCGACCGTCCGCATGCGTTCGAAGGCGTCGAGGGCGGCGTCCACGACGGCGTGCGAGGGGCTCTCCACAGCGGCCTCGATCAGATCGAGTACGTCGGGATCATGGGCGTCGGCGAGATAGCGCAGGGCCGTGCTGCGGGCGCCGTCGTGCCCGGTGAGCGCGGCCTGGACGATCTCGGCCCTGTCGCCGGGTCCGGCGACGGCGGTCAGGCAGCGCGCGGCGGGCACGTACAGGACGGCTCCCCGTTCGAGACCTTCCTGGGCCCAGTCGAAGACGGCCCGTACGCTCCATCCGGGGCGTGGCCCGGAGGGGCGCATCTGGCGCTGCCACTGGTCGAAGGAGCCGCGTTCCCGGGCGGCGCGCACGCGGGCGCCGATGGCTTCCCTGGGGTCGTCGGCCCACAGCCGCCAGGGGCGCGGTTCATAGGCGTCGCGCACGGCAGCGGCGAGTTCGGCGTCGCCCTCGGCGTCCTCGGGGAATCTGTCGAGGATGGGGGCGGCGAGCACGCGCAGCCCCGCGTCGTCGTCGCGCAGGGCCAGCTCGTCGAGCGCCCAGGCCCAGCTGGACCCGAAGGCGGCGTAGCGGCGCAGCAGCTCCAGGGCGTCGCGCCTGCCGTACGAGGCGAGGTGGCCGAGGACCGCGAGCGCGAGGCCCGTGCGTGACTCGTCCGTATTGAGGACGTCGTCGGGGTCGAAGAGGTGCCGCTCGATCTCCCCGAGCTCTCCGTGGAGGTCGAGGTAGAGACGGGCGTAGTAGAGCGAGCGGTTCTCCACCTGCCAGTCGTGGCGGGGGTCGCTCAGTACACAGTGATTGAGAGCCGCGAGCGCTTCGGCGCGCGGCGCCGTCAGCGCGTGCAGGGTGCCGTCGCCGCGGCCCCTCTGCAGCAGGCCGAGCAGCGTACCGCTGGGCGCTATGACCGGATCGAACATGGGAAACAGCCTCACATCAAGCGTCGACGCAACCGGGGGAACTGCACTACCTGGCCGCGCGACAACACTGCGGGGCGCCCGCCGTCTCTTGCTTGCTGTAGACCATCTTCCTCTGCCTCTCGTCTGTGGCCCGAATCGGACCGTTCACGGCCCACGCGGTGTGGCACCATCTGCCCCGCCGTCGCGTCCGTAAATCACGTCGTCATGATGACCCAGCGGTTCTTCCTGCCGCGACCACATTTCCTGCTCCCCCGTTCTGGCTGGTCAAAGCCGGTGTCTCAGGAAGTGCCGAAGAGCTCCAGAAGCTCCGCCTTGCCGAACATCCGGGCGGTGTCGACCGCCGACGGGGTCCCCGCCGCCGGGTCGGCGCCGCCGTCCAGCAGTGCCCGGATCACTTCGTCCGCGCCCTTGAAGACGGCGCCCGCGAGCGGGGTCTGGCCCCGGTCGTTGGCGCGGTCGGCGTCGGCGCCGCGCGCGAGGAGCGCGCGGACCGCGTCGGCGTGCCCGTGATAGGCGGCGAGCATCACGAGGGAGTCGCCACGGTCGTTCGTGAGGTTCGCCGATACGCCCGCGTCGACGTAGGAGGCGAGCTGTTCGCTCTCGCCCCGGCGCGCAAGATCGAAGATCTTGGTCGCCAGTTCCACGACCTCGGGGTCGGGGACTTCGCTCATCGGAACAGACCGCCTTTGCGTATACGGAGTGCTACGACCGTGCGGCCGTACGAGTGAATCGACAGAGTACTGCCCGGTTCGGCACATGAGCAGCGCCGACCGAGGCAAAGATCACGAAGAGCCCTGACGGCGGTACGGCACACACTCAGGAGGCTCACCGGGCGCCTGCCGAACGGGTGAAATCAAGAATATTCCACCCGTTTGCACCTTTTATCGTATAGATACATGCTGTGAGCCTGGAAGAACTCATGGTGACTGTCCCCATCGACCAGGAGAACTCAAATGATCCTGTCCATCTCAGGCGTGGTGCTGCTCGGAATCATCGCCTTCCTCTTCTTCCGCAAAGACGGACTCAAGCCATCGCACGGCCTGACCTGCGCCCTGTTTGGGTTCTACCTCGCGGGGACCGCCATCGCCCCGAGCATCAAGGCCGGAGGCGCGAGCCTGGCCGGCCTGCTCGGCGGGATCAAGTTCTGACCCCTCCCCCCTCGCACGCACCATCAGGAGACAGACGTGGCTCGGCGCCCCCTCCCCCGCATTCTGAGCAACGGCAGCGCCCCCATCGCCCGGAGCCGGGAACTGGCACGGACGGCAGCCGACGGGGCCACCGACGTACTCCATCCCCTGATCACGATCACCAAGGGCCTGGGCCGCCTGGCATCCGCCGGGCGGCACAAGTGGGCCGACACCCCAAAGGACCGGCGCGGACCGCTGTTGTTCCTGGTGGCGGCCCTGATCCTGGTCGTGGTGCTGATTCCGTACGGGCCGCTGCTGGCGCTCATCAGCCTGATGGCAGCGGCCGCGTGGAAGGGCCGGGACCACACCCCGCCGGCGCCGTCCGGCCCCGACAAGTCCCAGGTCGAGCGGCTCACCGCGCTCTACGAGGCGCTCGTCCCGTACTTCTCCGTCCCAGAGGACCCGAGCCCGCTCTTCGCCCACGGCGGCGAGTGGGAGAAGGCCTTCGAGTCGTACGACTTCGACGACGACGGGCGCGTCTCACGCATCGTGGTGCGCTACCCGGCGTATTTCACGGACGGCGAGGCCGACTCCCGCGCCCGCATCGAACAGCTCCTGCACGCCAAATCGGGCCGGGGCCGCGAGTACCACTTCGAGTGGGACGAGGAGGGCAACCGGCTGGCGGTCACCGTCCTGCCCCCGCTGCCCACCGACATCGCCGCCCAGCGCTTCGTCACGGCACCGGGCGAAACGGTCCTCGGCTTCACCGACGAGAGCGGCACCCAGCGGACCCTCCCCCTCGGTGACGGCGACAAGCAGCGCGATGTGCCGCCCGTCGTCTGGCGCACAGGCTCGCGCTCCACCGAGCCGCATCTCCTCGCCGTCGGCCACCCCGGCAGCGGGACCACCTCACTCCTGCGCTCGATCGCTCTCCAGGCCCTCCAGAACGGTGACGTCCTCATCGTGGAGGGCAACGGAACGGGCGACTACGCGTGCCTGACCGGACGCAGCGGTGTCCTGGCCGTCGAGTGCGGACTCGCCGGCGCGCTGGCCAGCCTGGAATGGGCGGCCAACGAGACGGAGCGGCGCCTGATCGCCGCGAACCGGGCGCGCCAGGCCGGCCACCCCGCGCCCGAAGACACCCGGCGCCCTCTGTGGATCCTGTTCGACCGGCCCAGCGTCCTCGGTCATCTGGCCGCGGCCGACGGGCGCAAGGACCCGCAGACCCTGCTCCAGGTCCCTCTGCGGCACGGGCGCGCGGCCAACGTCACGGTCGTCGTGGCCGACCAGTTCGACAGCCTCGACTCCCTGACCGACGCCGTCTGTCAGCACACACGCGCGCGCGTGGTGCTCGGCCCGGCCACGTACGACCAGATCGAGGACGTCCTCGGGGTCGCGCCCCACACGACGCCCACACCGGACGTCCCGGCAGGACGGGGCTACGCGCGCCTCGGCGCGGGGGCCGTCCACCGCCTCCAGGTGCCGGCCACCCCCGACCCGTACGACGACGCGACGAGTGACGCGGACCGACAGGCGGTGCTCGCGCTCCTCCCGCAGCGGACGACGCCGGCCGACGACAGCCCGGAGGCCGAACCAGTCGTCGAAGCGGCCGAGCCGGTCGAAGCCGTGGAAGCGGTGGAAGCGGTGGAAGCGGTGGAAGCGGTGGGTACGGTGCGGACGGTCGCCGCCGAGGGGTGACGGCCGGGCCCCACCGGCCCTATGCGATGAGCGTCCGCGGCGGCTCCGCCCCGGACGCTCCGCCTTCTCGCACG
Organism: Streptomyces sp. NBC_00009; assembly: GCF_045040855.1. Taxonomy (NCBI): domain Bacteria; kingdom Bacillati; phylum Actinomycetota; class Actinomycetes; order Kitasatosporales; family Streptomycetaceae; genus Streptomyces; species Streptomyces sp. NBC_00009. The sequence goes on along the minus strand of NZ_CP108312.1, from coordinate 6,816,568 downwards.
AGCCGCGCCGCCGCCCCGAGCCGCACCGCCGCCTCGTCGGCGACCGCCCCGGAAACGGTGAACGGCAGCCGCACATAGCCCTCGAAGGCGCCGTCCACCCCGAAGCGAGGCCCCGAGGGCACCCGTACGCCGACGCGTTCGCCGACCTCTGCGAGCCGGGACCCCGACAGACCACCGGCGCGCACCCACAGCGTCAGCCCGCCGACCGGCACGTCGAACTCCCAGTCGGGCACCTCTCGGCGCAGCGCGGCGACCAGCGCGGCGCTGTTGTCCCTCGCCTGGCAGCGGCGCAGCTCCACGGCCTCCTCCCAACCGCCCGTGCTGAGCAGCCAGTTCACGGCCAGCTGCTCCAGGACCGGCGTGCCGAGGTCGGCGTAGGCGCGCGCGGCCACGAGGCTGCGGATCACATCGGGCGCCGCTCGCACCCAGCCGATGCGCATGCCCGCCCAGAACGCCTTGCTCGCCGAGCCGACCGTGATGACGGTGGAGCCCGCCGGGTCGAAGGCGCAGACGCGGCGGGGCATGTCCAGGTCGGGGTCGAAGTGGAGCTCGGTCATGGTCTCGTCGACGACGAGCACCGTGCCGGCCGAGCGCGCCGCCTCGACGAGCTGTCTGCGCTGGTCCTCGTCGGCGAGCGCCCCGGTGGGGTTGTGGAAGTCGGCGACGACGTAGGCGAGGCGGGGCGCCGCGTCGCGCAGGACCTGCCGCCAGCGGCCGAGGTCCCATCCCGCGAGCCCCTCGGCCATGGCGACCGGGACGAGCCGGGCGCCCTCCTCGCGCATGAGCTGGAGGATGTTGGCGTACGAGGGCGACTCGACGGCGATGCGCTCGCCGCGGCCCGCGAACAGATGACAGATCGCGTCGATCGCGCCCATCGCGCCGGTGGTCACCATGATCTGCTCGGGCATGGTCGGAATGCCGCGGGCGGTGTAGCGCTCGGCCAGCATCTCGCGCAGCGCGGGCAGGCCCGCCGGGTAGTCGCCGTGGGTGTGCGCGTAGGGCGGGAGTTCGCCGAGCGCGCCCTGGACGGCGCGGGTCAGCCAGGGCTCGGGGGCCGGCAGGGCCGCGGTGCCGAGGTCGATCATCGAGCCGAGGGCCTCGGGCGGCAGGGGCTCGAGGCCGCGCGCGGGCAGCGGGTTCCCGGCCGGCACGGCCGTCCAGCTGCCCGCTCCCCTGCGTGATTCGAGGAACCCCTCGCCGCGCAGCGCCTCGTAGGCGGCGGCAACGGTCGTGCGGCTGACGGCCAGGGAGACGGCGAGCTCGCGCTCGGCGGGCAGGCGCGCCGCGACGGGCACGCGCCCTTCGAGGACGAGGAGGCGGATGCCGTCGGCGAGGGCGCGGTAGGCGGGCGGACGGCGGCTCCCGGGACCCGGAGGGCGCGTCTGCTGGGAGGTGAGCAGCCGGGCGAGCTGAGCCGCGCCGACCGCCGAAGTCCACTGAGCCATGGAGTCCAGTCCACCTTCCCCGAATTGGCCATGGTTGGCCTACGTTCCCAAGCCACAGAGTGTCATGCGACAGGCCACTACCACCACAGGGGGCTCCACTTGTCCGCGTCGTCCACGCCACCCGGCCCGGGTCTCACCCGGCGCCTTCTCCAGCTCTATGTCGGCCTGGCGCTGTACGGCGTGAGTTCCGGCCTCCTCGTGAAGGCGGGGCTCGGCCTGGAGCCGTGGAACGTGCTCCACCAGGGCCTCGCCGAACTCACGGGGCTCTCCATCGGCGTCGTGTCGATCATCGTGGGCGCCCTGGTGCTGCTGCTGTGGATCCCGATCAAGCAGCGCCCCGGCCTCGGCACCGTCTCGAACGTCTTCGTGGTCGGCATCGCGATGGACGGCGCGCTGGCCGTCGTCCCCGATGTGCACGCCCTCGGGATCCGGATCCCGCTGATGGCGGCGGCGATCGTCCTGAACGGCGTGGCGACGGGCCTCTACATCGCCGCCTCCTTCGGGCCCGGCCCGCGCGACGGCCTGATGACGGGGCTGCACCGGCGCACCGGCCGCTCGCTCCGTCTGGTGCGCACGACCATCGAGGTCGCGGTGGTCGTGACGGGCTTCGTCCTCGGCGGCACCATCGGCGTCGGCACCGTCCTGTACGCCGTGGCGATCGGCCCGCTGGCCCAGGTGTTCCTGAAGGTCTTCGCCGCCCCCGCGCCGCCCGAGGCACCCGCCTCGGTCGCCGGCACGTCACCCGAAGGGGCGATACTTCCGCGGTGACCACGCGCGTACGCCATCCGTATCTCGACCGTTCCGGACCGCTGGCCTTCGCCCATCGCGGCGGGACGGCCGACGGTCTGGAGAACACGATGGCGGCGTTCCGGCGCTCCGTGGACCTCGGCTACCGCTACATCGAGACCGATGTGCACGCCACGTCCGACGGCACGCTCGTGGCCTTCCACGACGCGACGCTCGACCGGGTCACCGACGCGGCGGGCCGGATAGCGGACCTCCCTTGGAGCGATGTGCGCCACGCGCGCGTGGCGGGCCGCGAACCGGTGCCGCTCTTCGAGGAACTCCTGGAGACCTTCCCCGACGTTCACTGGAACGTGGACGTCAAGGCCGAACCCGCGCTGCTCCCGCTGCTCGGTCTGATCGGCCGCCTGGACGCGTGGGACCGGGTCTGCGTCGGCTCGTTCTCGGAGGCCAGGGTCGCCAGGGCGCAGTCCCTCGCGGGCCCCCGCCTCGCCACGTCGTACGGCACGCGTGGCGTGCTCGGCCTGCGGCTGCGGTCCCTCGGGCTGCCCGCGGCGCTGCGCCCTTCGGCGGTGTGCGCCCAAGTACCCGTGGCCCAATCGGGGATACGCGTCGTCGACCGGCGCTTCGTCCGCGCGGCCCACGCGCGCGGGCTCCAGGTCCACGTGTGGACGGTCAACGACCGCGCACAGATGGGTGAACTCCTCGACCTCGGCGTGGATGGCATCATGACCGATCACATCGAGACGCTGCGTGACGTGCTCAAGGACCGGGGAGCCTGGACCTGACGGCCCGCCGGCCGCGTCCGGACACGGGGACAGCGAGGGGGCGCGGGTGGGCAGCGACACCGTGCGGGCGGAGCCGGCGGGCGACGAGGCGGCGCAGCGGCGCCGGGAGCAGCGCGGCTGGTACTTCTACGACTGGGCGTGCTCGGTCTACTCGACGAGCGTCCTCACGGTGTTCCTCGGGCCGTATCTGACGGCGGTCGCCAAGTCGGCGGCGGACGCGGACGGCTTCGTGCACCCGCTGGGGATACCGGTCCGGGCCGGCGCCTTCTTCGCGTACACCGTCTCCGCCTCGGTGATCATCTCGATCCTGGTGATGCCGCTCGCGGGTGCGGCCGCCGACCGTACGGGCCGCAAGAAGCCGCTGCTCGCGGTCTCGGCGTATCTGGGGGCCGCGGCGACCGCCGGGATGTTCTTCCTGGACGGGGACCGCTATCTCCTGGGCGGGTTCCTGCTCGTCGTCGCCAACGCCTCACTCGCGGTGTCGATGGTCCTCTACAACTCGTATCTGCCCCAGATCGCGCCCCCCGAGGAACGCGACGCGGTCTCCTCGCGCGGCTGGGCGTTCGGCTACGCGTCCGGGGCGCTCGTCCTTGTGGCGAACCTCGTCCTGTACTCCGGACACGACGCCTTCGGTGTGTCCGAGTCGACGGCGGTACGGATCTGCCTGGCCTCCGCGGGCGTGTGGTGGGGCGCGTTCACGCTCGTACCGCTACGGCGCCTGCGCGACCGGCGCACGGCACCCGCGGGTGACGAAGCGGCCACCGTGCCCGGCTGGCGTCAACTGGCCTCGACCGTGCGCGGCATGCGCCGCCGCCCGCTGACGCTCTCGTTCCTGCTCGCCTATCTGGTCTACAACGACGGCATCCAGACGGTGATCTCGCAGGCATCCGTGTACGGCTCGGAGGAGCTCGGCCTCGACCAGTCGACGCTGATCGTGGCGGTGCTGCTGGTCCAGGTCCTTGCCGTGGCGGGTGCGCTCGCGATGGGGCGCCTCGCCCGTACGTACGGCGCGAAGAACACGATCCTCGGCTCGCTGATCGCCTGGACGGTCACGATCGGGGCCGGTTACTTCCTGCCGTCGGGGGCGCCGGTGTGGTTCTTCGCGCTGGCGGCCGGGATCGGGCTCGTGCTCGGCGGCACGCAGGCGCTGTCCCGTTCCCTTTTCTCGCATCTGGTGCCGGCCGGCAAGGAGGCCGAGTACTACTCCGCATACGAGATGAGCGACCGGGGAATGAGCTGGCTCGGACCGCTCGTTTTCGGCCTCGCGTACCAGCTGACCGGCAGTTATAGGGACGCCATCGTGTCCCTGGTGGCGTTCTTCATGATCGGCTTTGTGCTGCTTGCCCGGGTTCCGGTGAGGCAGGCGGTGCGCGACGCGGGAAATCCCGTACCCACCCGGATTTAGCACCTGGAGCCAAAGGCCGGTAGTGTACGCGTTTGGCCTGCCAGGCGTACCGTTACTGCACGTCAATATCGCAAAACGCTGGGTGACATCTGCTGGCAGATGTGACAAACCGGGCGCCGGTGGGTACAACAAGGGGCGGCTACGACGGCGACGCATGACCCGGAACGGGAATCTTTACCGCCGACCGGACGTTGACCGGATGACGACGACAGCGACACCTGTCCTGTGGGCGACAAGCCCGGGAGGCACGATTCATGAGTGAGCGAGCTCTTCGCGGCACACGCCTCGTGGTGACAAGCTACGAGACGGACCGCGGCATCGACCTGGCCCCGCGCCAGGCCGTGGAGTACGCATGCGAGAAGGGACATCGCTTTGAGATGCCCTTCTCGGTGGAAGCCGAAATTCCGGCTGAGTGGGAGTGCAAGGTCTGCGGGGCCCAGGCACTTCTCGTGGACGGCGACGGCCCTGAGGAGAAGAAGGCCAAGCCGGCGCGTACGCATTGGGACATGCTGATGGAGCGGCGCACTCGCGAGGAGCTCGAAGAGGTCCTCGAGGAGCGGCTGGCCGTTCTCCGATCAGGTGCCATGAACATCGCGGTGCATCCGCGCGACAGCCGCAAGTCCGCCTGATCCTTCGGGAGCAGGGGAGCGCGACTGAAGAAGGCCGTGGGCCGGACACACGTCACGTGTGTCCGGCCCACGGCTTTTCGCACGTCCGGCGCCGGCCTTCGCATGTCCGGTGCCGGACGGGGCTCAGTGAGCTTCTGAGCCCCGCGCGGGCTCAGGGAGTGATCGGGGGGCGCGGACCCGCGTCGGGGCGCTGTGCGGGCCGCTCATCGTCCTTGATCACCTCGCCCTGGATGACCGTGCCGTCGGGCCGGTGCATCCGGGCCTGCTGGAAGGCGTCGCCGAGGGTCCCGGGGGTGGCCGACTGCATCTTCCGCTCGATGGTCCGCTCCGTGTAGCGGCTCAGGGCCGTGCGGACGGGCGGGACGAGCAGGAGAAGGCCCAGGGCGTCGGAGACGAGGCCGGGGATCATCAGGAGCAGGCCCGCCAGCATCAACAGACCGTTGCCCCCGGAGCGCTGCTCGCCCGCCGGGACCGCGCCGCTCTGCTGCTGTTGCAGCGTCTCGCTCAGATTCTTGAAGGCCCGGCGCCCGGCGCGCTTGATGACGACGGCGCCGAGGACGATCCCGGCGAGCAGCAGCAGGAAGACGGTGAACCCGCCGGCCGCGCCCGCCACCACGGTCAGCAGCCAGATCTCCAGGACCAGCCATGCGGCGATACCGAGCGGCAGGAACGTGCGGACCCGGGAACGCCGGGGCGTGGCGGGGCGCGAAGGGGGCGGTGTGCCTGTGGTCATGCCCCCAGTGTGCCTGGGCCCCGGCGCGAGTGGCGTAAGCGGGAGATCAAGATCGACAAAGGGTGCGGCTCAGGGCTGCTTGCGGCCGATCACACGTCCCACGCGCTCCCCCACACCCCACGCGGTGACCCGCCACAGCGCCTCGACGACGATGTCACGGCTCATCTTGGAGTCGCCGAGCTCGCGCTCGACGAACGTGATGGGCACTTCGACGACGTGATAGCCGGCCCTGACCGCACGTCGCGCGAGGTCGACCTGGAAGCAGTAGCCCTGGGAGGAGACCTCGCCGAGCCCGAGGCCTTCGAGGGTCTCGCGGCGGAAGGCGCGGAAGCCGCCGGTGACGTCCCGGATCGGCACGTCGAGCAGCAGCCGCGAGTAGGTGCTGCCGCCGCGGGAGAGGAACTCGCGTGACTTGGGCCAGTTGACGACCCGTCCGCCCGGCACCCAGCGCGAGCCGAGCACGAGGTCGGAGCCCTTCAGCGCGGTCAGCAGCCGGGGCAGTTCCTCGGGCTGATGGGAGCCGTCGGCGTCCATCTCCACCAGGACGCCGTAGCCGCGCTCCAAGCCCCAGCGGAAACCCGCGAGATAGGCCGCGCCGAGACCCTCCTTGCCCTGTCGGTGCAGGACCTGGACCTGGTCGTCGGCCGAGGCGAGCTCGTCGGCGAGCTTTCCCGTGCCGTCGGGGCTGTTGTCGTCGGCGACGAGGACATGCGCCTCGGGCACGGACGCGCGCACCCGGCCGACGATCGACTTGATGTTCTCCGCCTCGTTGTAGGTCGGGATGATCACCAGCGCCGTACCGAGAGGACCGAACTGCCGCCCACCGCCGTCGTTCACAGCTTCCCCTTAAGACTCCTGTACGAGGGGACCACCATAGCGAGGCCGCTTGTCGGCGCAGGTAAGGCGCCCTGCACGAAGCTGCGGGATCGGGGCCCGGTGCCCTTCGGGCCGGCCTGGGACCCGCTGGCTGCGGGTCTACCGAGAGCCGTTGTCTACTGAGCTTCCGGGCCCCACCCGGGTCGCACCGTCCCCCGTGCTCCCTCGGAGCAGGGAGGGACCGCCATCCGGCCGGAACGTTCCAGCGCCCCATGGCGCGGGTGCTGGGCCTGGCTCCCAGTGGCGGTGCACCGGTGCGGCGCACCGCCCCATGACCCAGCGGCGTTCATCGACTGCGCGGAGGTTCCCCGGCCGGACGTCCAGTGGTGGACCCGGCAGAACCTACCCGTCGACCGCGCCCAGCTGTCAACACCCGTTTGGCCTGCGGTGATTGGGGAAACCGCCTGGTCAGTGCCGAGGATCCGCAGGTCGCGCGAACGTGCGGCGGACCGCGATCGGCGGTACGGCGACCGCCGACATCACTCGTCCGGCCCTACGTACACGGTCCGCCCGCCGACCACCGTGCGCAGGCAGAGCGGCAGTTGGGCCCCTGGCGTGAGATCCGGGAGGCCCGGAGTCCCCGAGCGCGGGTCGGTCGACCAGCGCGCGACGCGGTCGTCCGGCGCCTGCACGACGAGCTCCTCGGTGCGCCACACGGCGTAGTCCGCCGGGGCGCCCGGGACCAGGATGCCCGCGTCGTCCCGGCCGACGGCGCGCCAGCCGCCGCGTGTGTGCGCGGTGAACGCGGCCCGCACGGACACCCGGTGCTCGGGCGTGCGGTGGAAGGCCGCGGCGCGGACCGTGCCCCACGGGTCGAGCGGGGTGACCGGGCTGTCGGAGCCGAAGGCCAGCGGGACCCCGGCGCGCAGGAGGGCGGCGAACGGGTTGAGGGCGCGGGCCCGTTCAACGCCGAGACGGTCGGCGTACATGCCGTCCTCGCCGCCCCACAGGGCGTCGAAGGCGGGCTGCACGGACGCGGTGAGGCCGAACTCGGCGAAGGAGGCGATGGTCTCCGGCGACAGCATCTCGGCGTGCTCGACGCGGTGCCGTGCGGCCCTGACGCGGGCGAGGCCGACCTTCTCGGCGGCGGCGCGCACGCCGTCCACCACGGCGGTCACCGCGGCGTCCCCGATGGCGTGGAAGCCCGCCTGGAGCCCCGCCTCGGTGCAGGCGACGATGTGGGCGGCGACAGCGTGGGCGTCCAGGTAGGAGGTGCCGGTGTGCCCGGCGGCCGCGTCTGCGTACGGCTCGTGCAGGCAGGCCGTGTGGGAGCCGAGGGCGCCGTCCACGAAGAGGTCACCGGCGGCGCCGACGGCTCCCAGCGCGCGGGCCCGCTCGATGTCCAGGTCGGCCCAGTAGCCGACGACCCGGGGGCCGGACTCCTCGGCGGCCAGGCGCAGCAGGCCCGCGAAGTCGTCCTCGGAGGAGATGTCGGGGCCGCCGCACTCGTGCACGGAGCCGATCCCCAGGGAGGCCGCGCGCCGCAGGGCCGCGCGCTGGGCCTCCGTGCGCTGCTGCGGGGTGACGGCGGCGTGGGCGGCGCCGCGCACGGCGTGGTGGGCGTCGCGGGTGAGCGGCCCGTCGGGGGTGAATCCGGGGCGGTCCGCGATGCCGGTGACGAGGTCGAGCAGGGCCGTGGTGACGGCGGCCGAGTGGACGTCGATGCGGGAGAGGTAGAGCGGGCGGCCGCCGGTTGCCTCGTCGAGCTCGGCGCGCGTGAGGGGCTCGCCGTCGGGCCAGCGGGCGGCGTCCCAGCCGTGGCCGAGGAGGATCCGGTCCGTGGGGCGGGCGGCCGCGTGGGCGCGGACGAGGGCGAGCGCCTCGCCCCGGTTGCGGGCCGCGGAGAGGTCGAGGCCGGTCAGGGCCAGCCCCGTCGACGTGGTGTGGACGTGGGCGTCGGTGAACGCGGGAGTGACGAGGGCGCCTTCGAGGTCGACGACCTCGTCGACCCCCTCGGCGAACGCGTCGGCCGCGCCTTCGGAGCCGACCCAGGCGACATGCCCCCGCTCGACGACCATGGCCGTGGCGAAGGGGTCGGCGGGGCTGTGGACGTCGCCACCGCGCAGAAGGACGGTGCGGGACTCTGCCGGTGCGGGCGTGGGGGTCGTACTCATGGGGACAGTTTCCCGCGTTTGTGCCGCCGAGCCGCACCCGGGGGCCCGCAGTGGTCGGACCCGTGCCGGTCAGACGCGGGGCGGCCGTGCCTCGTACGGGGTGGAGAGGACCACGGTCGTGCGGGTGGAGACGCCGGCCAGGGAGCGCACCCGGGCGAGCAGGTTCTCCAGGTCGTGCGGGGTCTCCACGCGAACCTTGAGGATGTAGTTCTCGTCTCCGGCGACGCTGTGGCAGGCCTCGATCTCGGGGACGCCGGCCAGGCGTTCCGCGATGTCGTCGGGGGCGCTGGGGTCGAACGGTTTCACCGAGATGAAGGCGGTGAGCGACAGGCCGACCGCCTCGGGGTCGACAACTGCGGCATAGCCGCGGATGACCCCGCGCTGTTCGAGGCGGCGCACGCGCTGGTGCACCGCGGACGTGGACAGGCCGGTGGCCTTGCCCAGGTCGGTGTAACTCATCCGCCCGTCCTTGACGAGCAGCTGCACGATCTGTCGGTCGAGCTCCTCCATGGCGCAGAACCTACAGTGCCCTTGATCCCCGCGGATAGCCGAGTGATCTCCGGGGATACCCGAGCGGACCATGGCGGCGGACACGCCTACCTGCCGCCGGGCATCCGCAATCACCATGTGACGAAGACCACACCTGTCGAACCGTGTCCAGGCGCGTGCCACGATTACCCCCACGACGGGACGGGAAGTGCTTGCTGTGGTCGAGGCCGCAGCGCCTTGTCGGCCCACCCGAGGGGGAGAGTCCCATGCAGAATGTGAAGCGTCCCGGTCGTCCTGCCCGCAGTCGGCAGCAGCCGGTGATCGAGCCCGAGCCGGAGGGTGTCGAACCGGAGGACACCGGAATCGACGCGTTCGACGCGTACGACACCTTCGAGATGTACCGGGTGTTCTGCCCGGACTGCGCGCAGCCGATCGCGCTGCTCGCCGACGAGGACGAGCTGCCCGAGCACGCGCTGTGCGCCTCTCCGTGGAACCCGTTCGGTCTCACGGTCTGTGCCGGTACGGGCCGCGCGGCGGCCGACGCCCGGCCCGCCGACGACTCGACGGAGGCTCAGGAGCAGGACGCCGCACTCCTGTTGACGCTCCCTCAGGGGCTCGACTGGCGGATGCAGCCCTTCTCGCACGTGGCCGGCCCGGGTTCGCGCCCGCTGCGCATCCCCGAGCAGGTGCGCCGCACGGCCGCCTGACGACGTCTCAACTCCAGTAACTGCCCTGCACCATGGCCCGCAGACTGGCGTGGTGCAGGATCAGTGTGTCCGGATCGTCCGGCACGGCCACCTCTCCGAAGTACGCCTGCCGGTAGGCGACGCGCAGCATCACGATGGCGTGGCGCAGGGCGGCGTACAGGGTGTGGAAGTCCATGTCGCGCGGTGTGTGGCCGGTGAGTTGGGCGTAGCGCCGCTCGATGTCCGCGCGGCGCAGGAAGCCGGGCAGGCCGGCCTGGCCGAAGCTCTCGGTCAGGTCCTGGAAGAAGCGGTGCAGGTACACGGTCCAGCCGAGGTCGACCTCGCGCGGGGCCAGGGCCGCCATTTCCCAGTCGAGCACGGCGGCCGGTTCGAAGCCGTCGTAGATGATGTTCCCGATGCGGGCGTCGCCCCAGTTGAGGACGGGTTCGCCCTCGTCGGCGGGCCAGAGTTCGGCGAGCCGGTCGAAGGCGCTCTCGATGAGCGGTGAGGGCGGCAGCCCGTCCACCACCCAGGCGTAGTAGGCGCGTTGGGCCTCGACGTGGCGGCGCAGGGCGCTTCCCTGGCCGGGCGCGGCGAGGAACTCGGCCTCGGACGCCGGGACTCCGTCGTGCAGGCGGGCGATGAGGCCCACGGTCGCGTCCTGGAGCCGCGCGCGCTCGGCGTCCGTCGCGGAGTGCAGCCAGTTGCCTTCGTACGTGTAGGGCATGACGTCCGGCGGTACGCGGCCCTCGACGCGCTCCATCACGAAGAACGGGGCGCCCAGCGGCCCGGGATCCTCCTCGAGCCACAGAACCCGCGGCACCGGCAGCCCGGTGCGCTCGGCGGCGAGCCGCATCGTGCGGTACTGCCGCGGCATGTCGTAGTCGGGGAAGATCGTGTACGCGGACGGGTCGGCGGCGAGTCTCAACGCACAGGAGCGGACCGGGGGTTCGGGGTGTTCGATGTCGAAGAGCAGGGTCTCGCTGGACATGCCGTTGGACTCGGGGACGGTCACGTTCACCGCTTTGGCGCCCGGTAGACGGACGGCCAGCCACGAGGTGAGCTTCCGGGCCACCTCCTCCGGGTCGCGGGTGCTGGTGCGCGGTCGGGGTGCTGTCGCCATCGCAGGCTCCTTTCAGGGCGCCACGGAGTCGTAGCCGGTGAAGCCGCTCGGGTCGTGCCTGCCGAAGCTGCCGTGCTCGAAGATGCCGTGGCCGACCTGGCCGTCCAGGGTGAAGCGCGCCGCGTGGTCGATGACGCCGTAGGCGGCCAGTGGGTGGGCGGCGGGGTCGGAGAGGTCGTAGCTGCGGCGGTCGGTCCAGTCGCGGCCGCGCCAGGTGCCGTGCTGCCAGTCGTCCGCGGGCGGGTAACCGGCGCCGACGGCGAGCGGGGACGAGGCGAGGATCTCGACGCCGAGTTCCAGAGGTTTACGGGAGAGCGGGTCGGTGAGGTGGACGACGGCGCTCTCGGGGTGGCGGGTGCCGGTCCGGTAGGTGATGTCGGCCTGGGGCCAGCCGAGTTGGAGGTCCGGGTGGCCCTCGCGGACGAGGGTGGCGTCATTGAGGGTGCGGTAGCCGTCGGCGTCCTCCTGGACGATCACCATCAGGAAGCGGTCGTCGAAGCGGACCGGCGACCAGATCCAGTGGAAGCCCTCGGTCCTGTTCTCCTCCGCGAGCCGGCCGCCCTCCTCGCCGGGGACCGGGCGCACGCCCCAACTGCGGTCGCGGGTGCCGGTCCAGCCGTCGAGGGACACCTCGCGCCCGCCGACGCGGAGCCGGCCGTCACAGCGCCCGGCCTGCACGAAGCGCCTGCCCTCAAGGGTGAGGCGGCCGCCGCGGCGCTGCGTGTGATGGGGCTCCCAGAGGGCCGGGAAGGCCGCCGACCAGTTGATCTCGTACGAGAGTCCGTCGGGGTCGTCCGGGTCGGCCTCGCAGGTCAGGACGAAGTCCTTCAGGGGACGTTCCACCTGGATCCGGAGCGGGCCGACGGCGAGTTCCATGCGGGTGTCGTCGCGCAGGGCGTCGGAGGCGCGGACCGCGTGGAGGGTGTCGCCGACGCGCAGGGTCGCGTACGCGTCGATGACGCCGAGGTTCGGGTAAACGCCGAGGCCGAGGATGAGAAGGAACTCCCCGGTGGGGTCGACGAGGTGGAAGATGCACCGGTCGTAGGCGTTGCGGTCACCGGTCGCGACGTGCTTCATGGACAGCGGGACCTGGTGGACCGGGTATTCGTCGAGTGCGACGGGGCGGTCGTCTGCCACGCGTTTCCTCCCTGGGCGTACGGCGGTTGACGTCGCCCGGAGGGGTGCGGCCCCCGGCGGCGGAGTTGACGGTACGTCAGCTGAGCCGCCGGAGCCAGATGCGTGCGCCGACCCGGATGCGGCGACGGCCGGATCAGGCCGGGCTCGCGGGGCCGGCCTGATCCGGCCCGGTCCGAACGGGGGCCCTAGGGCCTCTCGTTTGGATCACGCCGGGCTCGCGGGCCCTGGCACCGCACCTCGCGGCGTTGTCGTCAGCCCCCCGACTCCCCCCTGCTCGGCTGCGCTCGAGCAGGGGGGACCCCCCATGACCCCGCTCCCTGATCCGGCCTGATCCAAACGAGAGGCCCTAGAACGCACGCCCCCATGTCCCGAAGGGTGACCCGCCCGGCGCGGGCGCGTTGGCCTGGGCATGACCCTTACGCAGACCGCCACCGGCCGTCGCCGGCGCCTCCTGGTCCCCGCCACCGCAGAATCGGTTCCCCAGCCGCCGCCCCCGGAGCGCCCCGCGCCCCAGGACCCGCCGATCTACCGCGCCCTGGTCAGCCACTGGGCCGACCGCGGCAAGACCCTGCCGGGACGCCACGATCCGGAGTGGGCCCGGCTGGTGGCGTCCCCGGTCAGAACCGGGCAGTTCAGCGGCTTTCAGGACCGGCGAGGTGCCGCGCGATGACCATGCGCTGGATCTGGTTGGTGCCCTCCACGATCTGCAGCACCTTGGCCTCGCGCATGTAGCGCTCGGCCGGGAAGTCGGCCGTGTAGCCGTACCCCCCGAGTACCTGGACGGCGTCCGTGGTGACCTTCATCGCCGTGTCCGTGCACATCAGCTTGGCCATGGCCGCCTGCTTGGAGAAGGGCCGGCCCGCGTCGCGCAGGCGCGCCGCCGTCAGATAGAGCGCACGGCCGGCCTCGATCTGCGTGGCCATGTCGGCGAGCATGAAGCGCAGGCCCTGGAAGTCGGCGATGGGCCGCCCGAACTGCTCGCGCTCCGTGGCGTACGAGACGGCCTCGTCGAGGGCCGCCTGGGCCACGCCGATCGCGCAGGCGGCGATGCCGAGCCGCCCCGAATCGAGGGCGGAAAGCGCGATCGCGAAGCCCTGCCCCTCGTCGCCGATCCGCCGCGCGTCGCTCACACGCACCCCGTCGAAGTGCACCTGCGCCGTAGGCGAGCCCTTCATCCCCATCTTCTTCTCGGGCGCCGCCGCGCTCAGCCCCTCGGCGTCACCCGGGACCAGGAACGCGGTGATGCCACGCGCCCCCTCGCCGCCGGTGCGCGCCAGGACGGTGTAGAAGTCGGCGACGCCGCCGTGCGTGATCCAGGCCTTGGTGCCGGTGATCACCCAGTCGTCGCCTTCGCGGACCGCCTTGGTCCGCAGGGACGCGGCGTCCGATCCCGAGGACGGCTCGGAGAGGCAGTACGCGCCGAGCAGGCCGCCGCCGAGCATGGCGGGCAGATGCTCGGTCCGCTGCTCCTTGGTGCCGAAATTGGCCAGCGCGTGACAGGCCAGCGAGTGGACGCTGACGCCGAGGCCGACGGTGAGCCGGGCGGCGGCGAGCTCCTCCAGTACCTGGAGGTAGACCTCGTACGGCTGGTCGCCGCCGCCGAAGTCGGAGTCGTAGGGGAGGCCGAGCAGACCCGCCTCGGAGAGCAGTGAGAACGTCTCGCGCGGGAAGCGTCCGGCGTCCTCCTCCTCGGCCGCGCTCGGGGCGATCTCGCGCTGCACGAGCTCACGTACGAGCGAGAACAGATCCCGGGCCTCGTCCGTGGGCAGTTGACGGTCCACCGGCTGCGGGGCGCGGTCGGGCATATCGACGCTCTCCTCCCTGTCGGGCGCTGCGGCGGTCGCGCGCGGGGTGGTGCGGCGGCGCCGTGTTCAAGCCGCCGCCGAGGGCTCCCCTCCGGGTCTCGGACGGGTGCTGACCAGCGGCTGCGGCCCGTTGAGTATGCCTGTTCGACGGCGGCCAGTCACCAGTTAACGACCGCTTACTTCAAAGATACCGAAAAGACGGCGGAGAGGCGGCCGGGAGCGGCCCGGAGCCCCCGCGGGAAGCCACAGGAGCCCCGACCCGAAGCCGCCGGCCGCCGGAACCGAAAGCCGCCGAGCCCCGAGTCCCGAGTCCCGAGCGCATTGGTCCGCACCATTGACCCCACTGGTCTAGTCCTCCTAATGTTCCCTGCAACGTCTTAACGCGTTCATGCCAAAGACCCATGGCACGGATCGCGTGACGACGCCCACGAGGTCCACAGCAAATCCCCCCACGCTCCCCTCCCCCACGAGGAGACACGATGCTCAGACCGCACCGTCCACGCGCCTCCTTCCGGGCGCTCCTGTCCGCCGCGTGTTGCGCCGTTCTCGGCGCCGGACTGCTTGCCTCCGCGGGCACCGCCGCGGCACAGAACGACGTCGGCCCCCAGGAAGCCGCGGCTGGTTCGAAGGTCGTCGGCTACTTCACCGAATGGGGTGTCTATGACCGGAACTACCACGTCAAGAACATCGAGACGTCCGGCTCGGCCGACAAGCTCACGCACATCAACTACGCCTTCGGCAACGTCACCGGCGGCAAGTGCGCGATGGGCGACTCGTACGCCGCCACCGACAAGGCGTACACCGCCGACCAAGCGGTGGACGGCGTCGCCGACACCTGGGACCAGCCGCTGCGCGGCAACTTCAACCAGCTGCTCAAGCTGAAGAAGCTGCACCCGAACCTCAAGATCCTCTGGTCCTTCGGCGGTTGGACCTGGTCGGGCGGGTTCACCGACGCCGCCAAGGACCCGGCCGGGTTCGCGCAGTCCTGCTACGACCTGGTCGAGAACTCCAAGTGGGCCGATGTCTTCGACGGCATCGACATCGACTGGGAGTACCCCAACGCCTGTGGCCTGTCCTGCGATACGAGCGGGCGCGACGCCTACAAGAACCTGATGAGCGCGCTGCGTTCGAAGTTCGGCTCCAGCGCGCTGATCACGTCCGCGATCCCGGCCGACGCCTCCGACGGCGGCAAGATCGACGCCACCGACTACGCCGGTGCCGCCCAGTACGTCGACTGGTACAACCCGATGACGTACGACTACTTCGGGGCCTGGGACGCGCAGGGGCCGACCGCCCCGCACTCGCCCCTGACCTCGTACAGCGGCATCCCCAAGGCGGGCTACAACACCGACGCCACCATCACCAAGCTCAAGGGCCTCGGCGTCCCGGCGTCGAAGCTGCTGCTCGGCATCGGCTTCTACGGGCGCGGCTGGACCGGCGTCACGCAGTCGGCGCCCGGCGGCACGGCCACGGGCCCGGCGGCCGGCAAGTACGAGCAGGGCATCGACGACTACAAGGAGCTCAAGTCGAAGTGCCCGGCGACGGGCACGGTCGGCGGCACCGCCTACGCGTACTGCGGCAACAACTGGTGGAGCTACGACACCCCGGCCACCATCGCCGGGAAGATGGACTACAAGAACCAGCAGGGCCTCGGAGGCACCTTCCTCTGGGAGCTCAGCGGTGACACGACGAACGGCGAGCTGATCAAGGCGATCAACTAGCCGCTCGGATACGGCACTTGGGGCGGGGGATGCGCGGCGTCCCCCGCCCCTTCGCGTCGCGTCAGGGCCTCGCGGGCGCCGGGCAGTCCGGCTCGAACTGCTCGATCACTCGCAGGGTCTCGCCGAGCAGGCGCGCCAGGAGTTCGCGCACCGTGTCCCTGTCAGGGGTGCGGTCGCCGATCCAGTCGAGCGTGATCCCCTCGACGCTGCACAGCCAGCCGAGCAGCGCCATCCGCGCGACCCGGGGAATGTCACGGCGTCCGTACACGCCCTCGGCGATGGTGGCGATCACCGCCTCGCGCACCCCGTCCCGTATGGCGTGCACCTCGGCGTCGAAGCCGACGCCGCCGCTGATGATGGTCCGGTACGCGGCCTGGTGGTGCTCGGCGTAGCGGAGATAGCCGTCGATGGTGCGGTGCACGCGGTCCACGGGCGTGAGGTCGCCGACGCCGCCCGCGCGCGCGACCAGGTCGGCGACGGACTCCTCGACGATCGCGAGGTAGTAGCCGCGCTTCGACTTGAAGTAGTAGTAGATCAGCCCCTTGGCGACGCCCGCGTGCCGGGCGATGTCGTCCATCGACAGCGCGTCGTAGGACGTGTCGGCGAACAACTTCCGTCCGATGGTGATGAGTTCGGCGCGGCGTGCCACGGACCGGTCGGTGCCGCGCGCCTGCGGGCGCCCGAGACCGGAGCCCGTTCCGCGCTGTTGACTATTATTCAATTTCAGCCCTAGTCTCCAACTGCCGGCGGGACATCCGCGGTTCGAACCTTCCCACGCACTCCCCCTTTCCCGCGCGCTCCCTGCGCATGCGGACGACGTACGGGAGGAACAGTGAGCGAAGCACACCGGCACGGCAGAACCAACTGGAAGAAGACGGCAGTTGTGGCGCTGCCCGCGGTCCTCGCGGTCGGCACGATGGCCTCGGTGATGGCGCAGGGCGCGCTCGCCGCGTCGTTCGCCGTTTCCGGTACCAGCTTCCAGGTCTCCTCGGGCAACCTGAAGAGCCAGGGGCTCTCGTCGTACGTCCAGACGGACCGGGACGCCGACGGCAAGGGGCACCCCGTGGCGCTCCTCGGGATCGGGAACGCGACGCTGAGCGACATCTGCCAGGCGGCGGAGGTCAAGACCCCTGTCGGGACAGTGATGTTCAAGCTGACGGCGGGCGGTGACGCGGGCAAGGTCACCGCGAGCAATCTCGTCATCGACGGCGAGGACCTGGTGGGCGACGCCCGGTTCGGCACGGCCGAGATCGGGCGCGACGCGTCCACCCTGGACGCGGTGAACGGGGTCAGTGGTGAGCGGGGGAAGTTCGGGCTGCAGGCGCGCGGCATCGAGGTCTCCCAGGTCAGATCGCACGCCTGGTCCGCGACCGGCGGCAACTTCCGGCTCAGGGGCATGAAGGTCGATGTCAGCATCGGCGGCAAGAAGTGCTTCTGAGGGACGGATGGCTGGACAGGCGGCCGGACGACCGGCTGCCGCTGAGAGAACTGCGCCGGGTGGTGCGCGAGTGGCGCAGGACGCGGCCGTTCTGGGCGGGGCTGCTGCTCATCCTCGGCGGCGCCGAACTCCTTCTCGTGCCGCTGTCCCCGCTGACGGTCCTGGTCAGCCTGGGGCTCGGCGGGATCGCGGCCATCGGCATCGGGACCGCCCTGGTCGTCGCGGGCGGCTTCCTGTGGCTGCTGCCGCACACCCGCCATTACGTCAGCCTCAACGCCCTGATCCTGTCCGTCCTTTCCTTCGCGGCGTCGAATCTCGGCGGGTTCCTCGTCGGCATGATTCTCGGGATCGCCGGCAGCGCGATGGGGTTCGGCTGGACACCCACGCGGGAGGAAACGGCTGGGCGGACGAAGGTACGGGACCACCAGGGCACCCGTACGCTCGCCGTGCTCCTGCCCGTCGTGATCGCCGGTGCGTCGCTGCACGGCAGCCCCGCACGGGCGGCCGAAACGGGTGGCGGCATCACGGCAGCGCGCACCCCGCCGACCGTGACCACGACGCTCTTCGCCCCCAAGGGCTTTCTCCTCGCCGGCGTCCGCACCATCCCCACGGCTGACGGCCCACTGAAGGTGATGGTGCTGCGCATGGACGCCGCCTCGCTGACCGACTACCGGCTGAGCACCCGCGACGGCAGCCGTGAACTCGCCCTGGGCGCCAACACGTTGGACCTCAGCGGCAAGGTGACGCTCTATCTGACGAGGTTCAGCGGCTGCCTGGAGGGCGTGCTCTGCCTGACGTTCACGCCGGACCGGCTGCCGGTACCACCCGTCGTGCCGCCGTTCGTCTTCATGACGGACGTCGACGCCGAACAGGCCCTGGTGACCTCCGACTCCATCGTGGCGGGCGGGCTGACGCTGGGGGCGCGGCCGTGATCGAGATCCAGGCGGCCCTGTTCTGGGCGTACGGCGCGGGCGCGACCTCCGCGCTCTCGGCGGGGCGTCAACTCCAGCTGTGGGAACGGCTGAACGCGGATGAGGGCCCGCGCACCCGCAGCCGCGCCGCGAACCCTTACCTCACGCTGACCCTCGCGTTCGCGTCGGTCCTGATGGTCCCGACGGGTCTCTTCCTGCTCTGGCAGAACCCGTCGTGGGCGACGATGCACGTGGCCGGCGGGCACGAGGGCGTGTGGGCCGGGTTCGTACTGCTGTACGCGGGCGGGATCCCGGTCGGCGCGGTCCTCGGGTTCCTCGCGGCGCAGACGCTCGTCCTGGTGGGCGCGGGGTACTGGGCGTACCTGCAGTGCGTGGGCGGGTACTTCCTGCTGTTCGGGACGCTGATCCACGGCTGGGACGGGCGAGGCTACGAGCGGTTCCTGTCCCCCGGCGCCGGCGACTTCGCGCACTGGCCGCGGGACAGCGTGGTCAACCACGTGCTCGACTTCCTGACCTCCGGCACGTTCCTCGCACTGCTGGTCCTCGGCACGGCCGTCATCGGCACCATGCTCCTGACGGAGATCGGCTGGCTCGTGGAGGGGTGGTCGCTGCCCGGCGCGGACGAGGACCGCGGGGTGCCCCGGGTCGTCGCGGTGGCGATCGCCGGGGCCGGCGTGTACGGGCTGCCGTTCGCCGGGGCGCTGTGCGCGAGCGTTCTGGTACGGCTGGCGGGCGCCTGGGTCGGGCTGCCGCTGTTCGCGGTGCTCGCGGGGCTCGTCCTGCTGCCCCGGCGCTCTCCCGTGCGGTGGCTCTACGGGCTCGTGGGGCTCCCGGACCGGCACTGGCGCGTCGGGCCCGGCGCCGGGGAGAGCCGGGTCACATCAGGCCGGCCTGCGTGACGAACATGGCGAGGACCACGACGAAGGTCCAGCCGAGAACGTGCTCCAGGATCTTGGGGCCGTTGTCCTTGGGACCGCCCGTGCGGGTCCGGGCGGCGCGGTTCGTGACGGTGGTCGCGGTCATGGCATCTCGCTGAGGTCGTCCGGCAGTGGCATCCCCCCACTGACCCGTCCACCATGCCACCGCCGCGGCCGGTTGTGGGCGAGAGCTTGGTCACGCACAACTACCCTGCGGCGCCGTGCGCCTCACATCGGTGACACATCTGCGAGGGAAAGACCGCCGGCACCGATGCCGGGCCACCCGGACCGGGGCGTGGATCCGGTCACGAGCCGATCCGCTCGTGGAGTCGTCGCGGGCATGCCACGGCCCCTCCCGGTCGCGTCGGGAGGGGCCGTGGCGGGTGCCTCAGCGAACGCCGACCGCCTCGAGCGCGCGGCGCTGCTTCGGGGTCGGGTGGGCCGGGAAGTACAGGTAGCAGACGCCGCCGGTGCCGGAGACGACCTTGCCGGTGGCGTTGTACCGCTTGGTCCTGAGCCAGATTTTTTCCCACTCGGCCCGCTTGTAGACGCGGCGCACGGCCGTGTCACTGGGCGACGCCGGGTCGTTGGCGATCACGTCGCCGTCCGCGGTGAAGCCGATCACCGTCATGAGGTGTCCCGAGGTCCCGTACCCCGCGCCCGTCAGCTCCTCCTTGAGGAACGACTGCGACGTTATGGCCGGGATACCCGCCGCGATCAGGGTCTCCAGATCACCGAGCGAGCCGAGCCGCGTGACGACTCCCTGGAGGTCCTTGTACGTCGCCGCGTAGGCCGCGTTGAAAGGCCAGTTGCCGCAGCCCTCGTACTGGTAGTCGTACGTGAAGCGGGCCGCGTGGCAGACCTGCGGGTCTGCGTAGTCCGGGTTGACCCAGGAGAGGTCGCCCGAGGAGGGCTCGCGGCCCCAGTACTCGATGATCATCTGCGAGGACGTGGGGCTGCACCAGGCCTCGCCGCCGTTGTCGTACTCGGGGTACTGGCCCGCGTGGATGCTCTGCGAGTAGCGCGGAACGGACAGCTCCTCGGCGAGCCCCGGCTCCGAGGCCGGGACCGAGAAGCGGTCGGGGACGTCGGAGCCCATGGCCCCGAGCCGCCACACGAGGGGCGAGGTCTTGGAGCCCGGCGAGCGGTACAGGGTCAGCCGCAGGCGGTACGAGACGAGGCGCAGTCCCGAGGCCGCGTCGTCGATCGAGAAGGTGTCCGTCCAGATACTGGACTTGCCGTCCGACTGGTCGTCGACGGAGGTCCGCCGGATGTCCTGGTCGCTCGCGGCCCAGCGGCCCATCACGTACCAGGGCGTCGCCGCGCCGTCGGAGTACGTGCCCTGGAGTTCGATCTGGATCCAGGTACCGGCCGGGGTGCGCGCGTTCCAGGAGGCGATGACCTCGGTGGCGGGCACCGAGAGGCGATGGGCCGGGGAGGTCCACCGGCCGTACTCCCAGGTGGCGGTCTTGCCCGTGTGCGGATCCGTGTAGTCGGTGCGGCCCTCGGGGGTCGCGAGCGTCAGGCCGGGGCGGGACCCGGCGACCGCGCGGGTGCCGGCCGCCGTTCCGGAGCGCCAGTCCGAGTGCGAGGTCCAGGCGTGGTTGTCCACGAGGCGCGGGGCCGCGTGGGCGGGGGCCGGTGCGCCGGTGCCGGCGACGGCGGTACCCGCGGTCGTGGCGAGCGCCGCTGCGCCCGCGGTGGCCGCGGCGGCGGTGAGCAGGGTTCTGCGGGACAGAGGTTCGGGTCGGGTCATGGGCGGGGCTCCCCCAGTCGACGAGATATCCGTAAAGGGGCGGGTGAGGTGCACGACAGTGCGCCAACTATGGCCGGTACCCGCTGACTTCCACCAGCGTTTCCGGGCCTGTCGTGGCTACCAATATTGGCCTGTACCACTGGCATGACCTGCGGCGGCGCGCGGGAAACCGGCCGGGCGCCTCCCGTACCCTTGCGGGCGATGACCTTCCAGCACATGCCGCTCCCCCGGCTCGCCGCGACCCTGCGCGTCCTGCCGCCCTCCTGCGGCCCGGTCCGGCTGATCGCCGTCGACGGCCACGCGGGCTCCGGCAAGTCGACGTTCGCCGCCCGGCTCGCCGAGGCGCTCGGTCAGGCGCCCGTCCTGCACCTCGACGATCTCGCCAGCCACGACGCCCTCTTCGACTGGACGGCGCGGCTGCGCGAGCAGGTCATCGAGCCGCTCTCCCGCGGCGAGAGCGCCCGGTACGAGCCGTACGACTGGAACGCCCGGCGCTTCTGCCCGCCGCGCGCACTGGCGCCCGCGCCGGTGGTCCTGATGGAGGGCGTGGGCGCGGGCCGGCGCGCGGTACGGCCGTTCCTGGCGGGGCTGTTGTGGATGGACACACCCGAGGAGGTGTCCTGGGAACGGGGGCGGCGACGGGACGGACCGGCGCAGAGCGAGTTCTGGGACGGCTGGATCCGCGCGGAGCGCGCGCACTTCGCCGACGACCCCTCGCGCCCCTTCGCCCAGACATTGGTACGCGAGTGTCCTGAGGGCTACGAGGCACGTCAGATGCCTCCCGGGACCGGACTTTCGGTGCCTTCCGTCACTCACCGTGAAGGGCCGTCGGCAGCGCGCTGACCCCTCCCGAAGTGCCTTCCGCCAGTTTCCGCGAGTGCCTCAACTCGGCTTGACCGAGGGGCCGTACAGGACTTACGTTCTGAATGTGCGGCCTTTCGGGGCCGCCGGCAGACGCGAAGCCCCCGGTTGTTCCCCCGTGATCGGGGGCTTCGTTCTGCCCTGTTCACCCCTTCGAGGGTGCGGCGAGCCCTGATTTGTTCACCCTCGGTCACCGTCCGGCCCCGCCCCCACCTGCGCCGTCCGCCTCGGATCCGGCCCTGCGGCGCCCTCGGCCGACGCCCCCTGCGCAGGTACGATGCCTCTCGGTGCGGCCTACGGACGGCTCGCGGTCCGCACCATGACAACTCCCGTCCACAGCACATCGGTTCGGCGCAGGAGCCGGCGGGCACCGGCCCGGCGGCGTACCACGGGGGCACGGTTTGTGGGGGACGTGATGGACTTCGGCACACAGGGCTCGCCCGGCCCGGCCGACCTCGCCTGGGTGCGTGGCGTGGACGCCTACACCATGGGCGCCTATCCGCAGGCCGAGGAGGAGTTCCGGGCCGCGGTCCGGATGGATCCCGGCATGGCCGACGGCTGGCTGGGGCTGCACGCGTTACGCATCGACACGACGACGGCGCTGCTGCGCATGTTCCGGCACCGCGACCGGTTCGGCGAGCAGCGCACCCGGCACCGGCGCACCCTGAACTCCTGGTACTGGCTCGGCTGGTGGGTACAGCCCGTCCTGGAGCGGCCGCGCGATCTGCTGCTCGCGCACGCGTCGCACTGGCTCGACGGGCGCCATGTCCCGGACCTGGACGGGGCGTTGGCGACGCTGCCGCGGGTGGACGCCGATCCGCAGGTGCGGTTCCTGCACGCCTGCCGCGCCTACCTCGTCAAGGACTGGGAGCAGCTGGTCCGGCACACGGACCCGCTGCTCGACGACGGGCTCCTCGGCATCGAGGCCGGGCTCTTCGGCGGGATGGCCCGGGTGCGCCTGGAGATGTACGGGCAGGCCGAGCCGCTCCTGTCCGCTGCGCTGATGCGCTGCCGGAGCGAGCAGCCCCAGCGCAAGGAGCTGCGCTACTGGCTGGCCCGCGCGCACGAGGGCACCGGCCGCTCCGCCGCCGCGCTCCCCCTGTACCGGGCCGTGCACCGCGTGGACCCCGCCTTCATGGACACCTCGGCCCGCCTCGCGGCCATCGCCGAGAGCGACGGGTACGGCGACTTCGGCGACGGCACGGACCTCAGTCCCCTCACGATGACCGGGCTCGGCCAGGACGTGCTGGACGGCTCCGAGTCGATGGACCCGCTGTACGAGGGCGACGGCCGGGACCTGAAGGTGAGCGAGCCCGATCTGCCGCCGCCCGGTGCCGTGTCCGCCGAGACCGACGCGGTCCGCGAGAAGGCCGTCGTACCGATCACGCCGCAACTGCCGGCCGGCCCCGCCGACCCCGCACTGCTCGAGGAGGCCCTCGCCGAGCTGGAGCGAATGGTCGGCCTGGAACCCGTGAAGCGGCAGGTGAAGGCGCTCTCGGCGCAGTTGAACATGGCGCGCCTGCGGGCCGGGCAGGGCCTGCCCGTGCAACCGCCGAAACGGCACTTCGTCTTCTCGGGCCCCTCCGGCACCGGCAAGACCACCGTGGCCCGCATCCTCGGCCGCGTCTTCTACGCGCTCGGGCTGCTCGGCGGCGACCATCTCGTGGAGGCCCAGCGGGCCGACCTGGTCGGCGAGTATCTGGGCCAGACGGCCGTGAAGGCGAACGAGCTGATCGACTCGGCGATCGGCGGCGTCCTGTTCGTCGACGAGGCGTACGCCCTGTCGAACTCGGGCTACGGCAAGGGCGACGCGTACGGCGACGAGGCGCTCCAGGTCCTCCTGAAGCGCGCCGAGGACAACCGGGACCACCTCGTGGTGATCCTCGCGGGCTACCCGGAGGGCATGGACCGCCTCCTCGCGGCGAACCCCGGACTGTCCTCGCGCTTCACGACGCGGGTCGACTTCCCCTCGTACCGGCCCCTCGAACTCACCGCGATCGGCGAGGTGCTCGCCGCGGAGAACGGGGACGTGTGGGACGAGGAGGCGCTCGACGAGCTGCGCTCCATCAGCGGACACGTCGTCGACCAGGGCTGGATCGACGAGCTCGGCAACGGAAGGTTCCTGCGGACGCTGTACGAGAAGTCGTGCGCCTACCGGGACCTGCGGCTGACGGGGTACACGACGACTCCGACGCGGGACGACCTGTCGACGCTGCGGCTGCCCGATCTGATGCAGGCGTACGGCGAGGTCCTCTCGGGGCGCGGGCCCCAGGATCCGTCCGCGACGTGACATGGCGAAGGGGCGGGCCCGATCCGGGACCCGCCCCTTCGCCGTGTGCGCCTGTCAGCCGGCCAGCGCCTCCTCCGGCGCCTCGGCCCGCGGCTCCGCCACCCACGCCCCGGGCGCCGGAGCGTCCCGGTGCGCGGGGTCACGGACCTCGCCGACGAGCATCTCCAGGACGTCCTCCAGGGCGACCAGGCCGAGGACGCGGCCCGAGGCGTCGGCGACCTGCGCGAGGTGCGTCGCGGCGCGGCGCATCACCGTCAGGGCGTCGTCGAGCGGGAGTTCGGCGCGCAGCGTCGTCATGGGACGCCAGATCTGCTGCGGCACCGCGCGGTCGTGGTCGGCGGAGTCGATCAGGTCGAGGACGTCCTTCACATGCAGATAGCCCATGAAGGCGCCCCCCTCCGCGCAGACCGGGAAGCGGGAGTAGCCCGTACGGCCGGTCAGCTCGATGACCTGGCCGGGGGTGACCGAGGGGCCGACCGTGACCAGGGACGCCCGGTCGAGCAGGACGTCGGTGACCGGGCGCGAGCCCAGCTCCAGGGCGTCCTCCAGGCGTTCCTGCGCCTCGGGTTCGAGCAGCCCCGCCTGTCCGGAGTCCTCGACGAGCCG
Organism: Streptomyces sp. NBC_00009; assembly: GCF_045040855.1. Lineage (NCBI taxonomy): Bacteria > Bacillati > Actinomycetota > Actinomycetes > Kitasatosporales > Streptomycetaceae > Streptomyces > Streptomyces sp. NBC_00009. The sequence goes on along the minus strand of NZ_CP108312.1, from coordinate 6,792,073 downwards.
GCCGAGCTGCACACTCGTGAAGACCGCCTCGACCTCGTCCCTCGGCTCCACCCCGAACAGCTTCAGCACGAGCCGGGCACAGGCGCCGAGAGCGACGGTGACCGGCCGGCACAGCCGGGCGAAGGCAACGAGGCCGGGGCTGAACCAGAGGGCGGTCTTCTCCGGCGCCGCCATCGCGAGGTTCTTCGGGATCATCTCGCCGATGACGAGGTGGAGGCTGACAACGGCGGCGAGCGCGATGACGTAGCCGAGGGGGTGGATCATTCCCTCGGGCAGGTGCATCGCCTCGAAGAGCGGCTCCAGCAGATGGGCGACCGTCGGCTCGGCGACCGCGCCGAGCGTCAAGGAGCAGACGGTGATGCCGAACTGGGCCGCCGCCATCATCTGCGGCAGGTGCTCCAGGCCGTACAGGACCTGGCGGGCCCGCTTGGTGTCCAGGGGCTCGATCTGGCTGCGGCGCACGGAGACGAGCGCGAACTCGGCGCCCACGAAGAAACCGTTGGCCAGCACGAGGAGGAGGGCGAGGAACAGTTGGAGCGCGCTCATCGGGCGGCCTCCGCCGGCTGGGCGGCGTCCGCGGTCCGTACGATCCGGACGCGCTCCGCGCGGTAGTGGTCGACCTGACGCACCGCGAGCCGCCAGCCGGGCAGCTCGGCCCGGTCACCGGGCGCGGGGATCCGGCCCAGCAGATCGGCGACGAGACCTGCGACGGTCTCGTACGGGCCTTCCGGTACGTCGAGTCCTATGCGGCGCAGGATGTCGACCCGGCAGCTGCCGTCGGCGTCCCAGGCGGGGCGGCCGTCCTCGGACGGGGCGACCGCGAGCTCGGGCAGGTCGAGGCGGTCGTGCTCGTCGCGGACCTCGCCGACGAGCTCCTCGACGATGTCCTCCAGGGTGACGACGCCGGCCGTGCCGCCGTACTCGTCGACGACGACGGCTATGGGCTGCTCACTGCGCAGGCGCTCCAGGAGGGGCTGCACGGGCAGCGTCTCCGGGACGAGCAGCGGGGCCTGGGCGATGCGGCTCACGGGAGTGCGCAGCCGCTCGTGCGCGGGCACCGCCAGGGCGTCCTTGAGGTGCACCATGCCGACGATCTCGTCGATCCGCTCGCGGTAGACCGGGAAGCGGGAGAGGCCGGTGGCGCGCGTGAGGTTGACGACGTCCTCGGCGGTCGCCGAGGACTGGAGCGCGCTGACCTTCACGCGCGGCGTCATGACGTGCTGGGCGGTGAGCTCACCGAGGGACAGGGTGCGGACGAACAGGTCCGCCGTGTCCTGCTCCAGGGTGCCCGCCTGCGCGGAGTGCCTGGCCAGGGAGACGAGTTCACCGGGGGTGCGGGCCGAGGCCAGCTCGTCGGCGGGCTCGACGCCCAGGGCGCGTACGGCGCGGTTGGCCACGGCGTTGAGCAGCGCGATCACGGGCCTGAAGAGGCGCGAGAACACGTGCTGGGGGCCCGCGACGAACCGTGCGACCTGGAGCGGCTTGGACACCGCCCAGTTCTTCGGCACGAGCTCGCCGATCACCATCTGCACGGCGGAGGCCAGGAGCATGCCGAAGACGACGGAGACGCCGCCGACGGCGCCTTCCGGTACACCGACGGCGGTGAAGGGCGCCGCGAGCAGCGTCGCGAGCGCCGGTTCGGCGAGCATGCCGACGACCAGTGAGGTGATGGTGATGCCGAGTTGGGTGCCGGAGAGCTGGAAGGACAGCTCCTTGAGGGCGTTCACGACGGTACGGGCCCGTCGGTCGCCGTCGGCCGCGGCCTTCTCGGCGTCGGCGCGCTCCACCGTGACGAGGCCGAACTCGGCCGCCACGAAGAAGCCGTTGGCCAGGATCAGCAGGAATGCCGCTCCGAGGAGCAACAAGGGGATGGTCATGCCGCCGCCTCCGCGCACACAACGCGCAATTCGGTCGCGCTATGTCGGGAGGGGGCGGCGCATGTACTGCAGGACGAACCGTCCATCGCCGGAGGGAGTCACTCCTCGGTTAGCAGGAAACCCCCGGGGCCCTGGCGGACCCGTAGTCGGGAGCGGGGCGGCGATGTGCGCGCGCCCCGCCACCAGATTAATCAAGACAGGGGTGGAAGCGTCAGGGCGTGCGGCCCTGAGTCAGCCCTGAAGTTCCCCGGATCGCCCGGAAACCACGGCACGGGCCTCGGTGAGGCCGCGCAGGGCACGCGCGTCGGCGAGGGCACGCTCCTTGGCCATGGCGGGCTGGATGCCCATGGCGGCCAGGCTCGTGCCGTCGCTGAGGTTGAGGAACACCCAGGGGTCGCCGGGCCGCAGGGTGACCTGGACGATCTCCGCCCAGGCCAGGCGGCGGCTGCGGGCGATGTTCACCACGGTGACACCCTCGTCGTCCGCCACGACCTTGGGCCGGGCGAGCAGGACGAGCCCGCCGGCGAGGAGCGCCCCGGTGAAGACGAAGGTGAGGCGGTCGCCCGGGTTGAGGCCGCCCAGCATGAGGGCGATGGCAGTGAGAGTGACGAACATCGCGCCGCCGAGGCCGAGCAGGACGGCCCGGGTGCGGGCCGGCCGGAAGGTGACGGGCAGCGTGGGGACTTCGGACATGAGTGCGGTCCTCAGAGGCGGCAGGCGTGGATGGCCGTGGTCAGGATGGCCCGCGCGCCGAGTTCGTACAGGTCGTCCATGATGCGCTGGGCGCCCTTGGCGGGGACCATCGCGCGGACGGCGACCCAGCCCTCGTTGTGCAGGGGCGAGACCGTGGGCGACTCGAGACCCGGGGTGAGGGCGACGGCCTGCTCCAGGTGCTCGGCGCGGCAGTCGTAGTCCATCATCACGTACGTCCTGGCGACCAGGACGCCCTGGAGACGGCGCAGGAACTGCTGGACCTTGGGCTCTTCGGCAGCCGCGCCGGAGCGGCGGATCACGACGGCCTCGGACTTCATGATGGGCTCGCCGAAGACCTCGAGGCCCGCGTTGCGCAGGGAGGTGCCGGTCTCGACGACGTCCGCGATGACCTGGGCGACGCCCAGCTCGATGGCCGTCTCGACGGCGCCGTCGAGGTGGACGACGGACGCGTCGACGCCAGACTCGGCGAGGTGCTTGCCGACGATGCCCTCGTAGGAGGTGGCGATCGTCTTGCCCGCGAGGTCCTCGAGGCCGGAGACGGTGCCCGGCTTGGCGGCGAAGCGGAACGTGGAGCGGGCGAAGCCGAGCGGCAGGATGACCTCGGCGTTGACGCCGGAGTCGATCAGCAGGTCCTCGCCGGTGATGCCGATGTCGAGCTTGCCCGACGACACGTAGATCGCGATGTCCTTGGGCCGCAGGTAGAAGAACTCCACCTCGTTGACCGGGTCGACGAGGACGAGCTCCTTGGACTCCTTGCGCTGCTGGTATCCGGCCTCATGGAGCATCGCCGACGCAGGTCCGGACAGTGAACCCTTGTTGGGGACGGCGATGCGCAGCATGAGGTCGGATTCCTTTGCGTTCAGGAGGGGTGTGACGTGCGAGTGGGAACCGGGCGCCGGCTCTAGAGGTGGGCGTAGACGTCGTCGAGGGAGATTCCCCGGGCGACCATCATCACCTGGACGTGGTACAGCAGCTGCGAGATCTCCTCGGCAGCGGCCTCCTTGCCCTCGTGCTCGGCGGCCATCCAGACTTCGGCGGCCTCCTCGACGACCTTTTTGCCGATGGCATGGACGCCCTTGTCCACCAGTTCGGCGGTGCGGGACGTCGCGGGGTCGCCGTTCTTGGCCTTGAGCTGAAGCTCGGCGAAGAGCTCTTCGAAGGTTTTGTTCGCCATGATGGCCCTAAGACTACGGGGTACGCCCGGCCACTCAGCGCCAGGGTTCGCTGACCGAGCGCAGTGTGGCCGCCGTGGCGACGGCCGCCGTGACGGCCTCGTGGCCCTTGTCCTCGTTCGAGCCCTCGATTCCGGCGCGGTCGAGGGCCTGCTCCTCGGTGTCACAGGTCAGCACGCCGAAGCCGACGGGGACGCCGGTGTCGATGGTGACCTGGGTGAGCCCCATGGTGACGCCCTGGCACACGTACTCGAAGTGCGGGGTGCCGCCTCGGATGACGACGCCGAGGGCGACGATCGCGTCGTAGCCGCGGCCCGCGAGAACCTTGGCGACGACGGGGAGCTCGAAGCTGCCCGGGACCCGAAGGAGGGTCGGCTCGTCGATGCCGAGCTCGTGCAGGGCGCGCAGGGCGCCGTCCACGAGGCCGTCCATCACCTTCTCGTGCCACTGCGCCGCGATGACGGCGACGCGCAGGTCACCGCAGTTTCGTACGGACAGTTCGGGTGCGCCCTTGCCACTCACGTTGCTCCTCAGTGCTTGTGTGGTGCTGTGTTCGGTGTGCGGTGTGTCGTCTGAAAGGGGTACGGGCTACTGGTTCGCGCAGGTCGTGGACGCGGGGGCGTCCAGCCAGGGCAGGTCGTGGCCCATCCGGTCCCGCTTGGTGCGCAGGTAACGGAGGTTGTGCTCGCCCGCCTGAACCGGCATGGACTCGCGGGCGACGACCTTGAGGCCGTGCCGCAGGAGCGCGTCGGTCTTGTCGGGGTTGTTGGTCAGCAGGCGCAGGCCGCGCACGCCGAGGTCCTCGAGGATCTGGGCGCCCGCCGCGTAGTCCCGCGAGTCGGCCGGAAGGCCCAGTTCCAGGTTGGCGTCCAGCGTGTCGCGGCCGCGCTCCTGGAGCTCGTAGGCGCGCAGCTTGGAGAGCAGGCCGATGCCGCGCCCCTCGTGGCCGCGCAGGTAGACGACGATGCCGCGTCCCTCCTCGGTGATGCGCCGCATCGACTCCTCCAGCTGGGGGCCGCAGTCGCAGCGCAGCGAGTGGAAGACGTCGCCGGTGAGGCATTCGGAGTGGACCCGCACGAGGACGTCGTCGCCGTCGCCGATCTCGCCGTGGACGAGGGCGACATGCTCGACACCGTCGACCGTGGAGCGGTAGCCGTAGGCGGTGAAGTCGCCGAAGGCGGTGGGCAGATTGACCTCGGCCTCGCGGCGGACCTTCGGCTCGGAGGAGCGGCGGTAGGCGATCAGGTCCTCGATGGAGATGATCGTCAGGCCGTGCTTGCGGGCGAACGGGATGAGCTCGGGCAGGCGCAGCATCGTGCCGTCCTCGCCCGCGATCTCGACGATCGCGCCGGCGGGGCGCAGGCCCGCGAGCCGGGCGAGGTCGACGGCGGCCTCGGTGTGGCCGTTCCTGACCAGGACGCCGCCGTCCTTGGCGCGCAGCGGGAAGATGTGGCCCGGCCGCACGAAGTCGCCGGCCTCGGCGGTGCCGCCGGCCAGGAGCTGGAGCGTGGTGGCGCGGTCGGCGGCGGAGATGCCGGTGGTCACGCCGTGCGCGGGGCCCGCGTCGACGGAGACCGTGAAGGCCGTGCGCATCGACTCGGTGTTGTTCTCGACCATCTGCGGCAGCTGGAGGCGCTCCAGCTCGTCGTTCTCCATGGGAGCGCAGATCAGGCCGCGGCACTCGCTCATCATGAAGGCGACGATCTCGGGGGTGGCCTTCTCGGCCGCGATGACGAGGTCGCCCTCGTTCTCGCGGTCCTCGTCGTCGACGACCACGACGGGCCGGCCGTTCGCGATGTCGCGGATGGCCTGCTCGACGGGGTCGAGGGAGAGGTCCGAGGTGTCCTCGTCGTGCGAGGTGGCGTACCAAACGGGTGCCGTTGTCATGCCGGGGCTCCTTCCAGGGCGGGCTGCGAGGCCGAGCGGGACCGCAGCCACCAGTCGCGCATGCCCCACAGGACGAGCGCGCCGTAGATCACGTAGACGAAACCGGAGAAGGCGAATCCGTTGGCGAAGTTCAGCGGTACGCCCACCAGGTCGACGAGCAGCCAGGCGAACCAGAACTCGACCATGCCGCGCGCCTGGGCGTACATGGCGACGATCGTGCCGACGAATATGTACGCGTCCGGCCAGGGGTCCCACGAAAGCGTGGGGAAAGCGGTGAACAGGCCGCCGACCGCCAGGGTGCCGAGTGCGGCGGCGCCCAGCAGGTAGCCGCGCTCGCGCCAGGTGGCGAACCGGACGGCGAGGGAGCCGTCCTGGGCCTGCCCCTTGCCGCGGTTCCACTGCCACCAGCCCCACGCGGCGACGACGATGACCACGAGCTGCTTGCCCGCGCTGCCCGAGAGGTGGGCGGTCGCGAAGGCCGTGAGGAGGATGAGGCCGGAGACGAGCTGCGCGGGCCAGGTCCAGATCGAGCGGCGCCAGCCGAGCGCTAGGGCGACCAGACCGACGGTGTTGCCGATCATGTCGGACCACATGATGTGCTGGCCGAAGAGCGTGAACGCCTCGGAGTTCAGCCAGTTCAGGCTCACTTGGTGGCCTCCTGGGCACGGTCGCCGAGCAGCCGCTCGACGTACTTGGCGATGACGTCGACCTCGAGGTTGACCGGGTCGCCGGCCTGCTTCAGGCCGAGCGTGGTCAGGGCGAGGGTGGTGGGGATGAGGCTGATGGTGAAGTAGTCGGGGCCCGCGTCGACGACCGTGAGGCTCACCCCGTCGACGGTGATGGAGCCCTTCTCGACGACGTAGCGGGCGAGGTGTGCCGGGAGCGAGACCTTGACGATCTCCCAGTTCTCCGACGGCTTGCGCTCGACGATGCTGCCCGTGCCGTCGACGTGTCCCTGCACGATGTGTCCGCCCAGGCGGGCGCCAACGGCGGTGGGGCGCTCCAGGTTGACCCGGGAGCCGACCGCGAGGGCGCCGAGGCTGGACCGGTCGAGGGTCTCCGCCATGACGTCGGCGGTGAACTCGTCGCCCTCGTGCTCCACGACCGTCAGACAGACACCGTTGACGGCGATGGAGTCGCCGTGGCGGGCCCCTTCGGTGACGACGGGGCCGCGCAGCCTGAAGCGGGAGGCGTCGCCGAGTTCTTCGACGGCAGTGATCTCGCCCAGCTCTTCGACGATTCCGGTGAACACTTCAGTGCTCCTTCGCTGCAGGGGCCGCGGGGCCGACAAGGGCGGCGGTGAGGCGCAACGCCTCATGGCCGGCGGGGATTCCTGAAGGAGCGAAGGACGCGTGCGGGCGCACGGCTGCTCGCCGGGCGGGCACTGCGGAAGTGGTGGCCACCGGGTCCTCCTGCCTCTTCGGGCACGGACTCCGGGGCACTGTCGCGATAGGCGACAGAACGTACGGGCGAGGACACCGAGGCCGACGCCGAATGAGACCTGTCCCTGAGGACAAGTCGAAACAGACGGCGGCGCGCACGAATGCCCGCCCGCCGCGCACTGCCTCCCATCCGGACTTTAACCGTCGGTCCAGGAATTTCACCTGGTCAACCGGCCGCTGGAAGCGACCGGGTCGCGGACTGTAACCGCCGGTTCGGACTTTCACCGACCCCGGAGTGCGCTGCTTCTGGTACAGGGCCAGTGTGCCACGTCCACGCGTGGGCCAAACGGGTGATCGACTGTGGGCTGGCTCACAGGCCGTGTGCGTGGACTCGCGCAGCGTTCCGGGCGGTCGCCCCTGCCAGGGTAAGAGCGTGACGATCGCAACCGCCGACGAGTTCGAGTCCCACCGTCCGCGCATGTTCGGGCTCGCGTATCGGATGCCCGGTTCGGCCGAGGAGGCCGAGGACACGGTGCAGGACGCGTATCTGCGCTGGAGCGGCGCGGACCGGGACGCGATCGGGCGGCCGGCCGCCTGGCTCGCGAAGGTGGTCACGAACCTCTGCCTCAACCGGCTCACCTCGGCCAGGGCGCAGCGCGAGCGGTACGCGGGGCCGTGGCTGCCGGAGCCCGTGCTCACCTCGGACGGCACCCTCGGCCCCCTGGAGTCGGCGGAGCGGCGCGACGCTGTCTCGACTGCCCTCCTGGTGCTGCTCGAACGGCTGAGCCCGACGGAGCGGGCGGTCTACGTGCTGCGGGAGGCGTTCGCGTACGGGTATCGGGAGATCGCCGGGGTGCTCGACCTGGGTGAGGCCAACTGCCGCCAGCTGTACCGGCGGGCGGTGGAGCGTGTCGCGGCTCCGGAGGCCAGGTTCGAGGCCACGCCCGAGGTCCGGCGTGGGCTGATCGACGCGTTCGTGGCGGCGGCCCGCGAGGGTGATGTCGCCGGTCTGGAGAAGCTGCTCGCGGCCGATGTGACCTGGTGGGCGGACGGGGGCGGCAAGGTCACCGCGGCCCGGCGGCCGATTCTCGGGCGCGAGAAGTTGCTGCGGTTCCTGGCGAGCGGGTCCGTGCGGGCGGGTCTCGACTTCACGGTGTCGGAGGTCAACGGCGCGCCCGCGCTCGTGGCGTGGGTGGGCGACGTGCTCGCCGGGGTCGTCTCGTTCGAGGTCCGCGGCGGGCTGATCGCACGGATGCGGGCCGTCATGAACCCCGACAAGCTGGTGTTCGTGGGGCGTCAGCTTGCGCGTTCCTGAGCCGTCCCGCGGGCGCTGTCACATTCTCGGGCTGTCGCCGGTTCTGAGTGGGCGAGGGACGTTCCACCGGGGAGCGTCCTCGGTGCGAAGGAGCTGAACTGCGATGACCACGATCCTGGTGACCGGCGGCACGGGAACCCTCGGCAGTCTCGTCACCGAGCGGCTGCGGGGGGACGGGCACGAGGTGCGGGTGCTCAGCCGGCACGCACGGCCGTACGCGGTGGACCTGCGGGAGGGCGGGCCCGGACTGGACGAGGCCGTCGCGGGTGTGGACGCGATCGTGCACTGCGCGAGCACGCCGCGCGGCGGCGACGAGAAGGCGGCCGGGCAGCTGATCGAGGCGGCGCGGCGGGCCGGTGTGCCGCATCTGCTGTACATCTCGATCGTGGGCGTGGACCGGGTGCCGCTCGGCTACTACAAGGCCAAGCTCGCGGTCGAGAAGCTGATCGAGGGGTCGGGGCTCGGCTGGACGGTGCTGCGCACGACGCAGTTCCACGACCTGGTGTTCCAGGGCCTTCAGGCGCTGGCCAAGCTGCCGGTGATGCTCCTTCCGGCGGAGGTCGCCGACCAGCCCGTCGAGGTCGCCGAAGTGGCCGACCGTCTGGCGGAGTGGGCGACGGGCGCACCTGCGGGGCGCGTGGCGGACATGGGTGGTCCCGAGGTGCATACGGCCCCGGATCTGGCCCGTGCCTACCTGCGCGCGAGCCGTCGGCGTCGGCCGGTCGTCGAGGTGCGCCTGGCCGGGAAGGCGTACAAGGGCATGCGGGACGGCGGGCATCTGACGCCCGAACGGGCGGTGGGCAAGGGCACGTTCGAGGAGTTCCTCGCGCGGCGGTTTCCCGCGAGCTGACCCGGACCGTGCGCGGGGTTCAGCGGTCCGTCGGCGCGAAGAGGTCGTCCTGCGCCCCGTCCCGCGCCATCAGCAGCGCCCCCCGCAGCACCGCGGCGCCGCCGAGGACGCCGGCCCGCACCTCGGTGGGCAGGGGGGACATGGCGGCGAGGCGGGTGGCGACCAGGGTCGCGAGGCGGTCGCCTCCCGCGCGGCCGACCTCGCCGCCCAGGACGAGGCAGCCTGGGTCGAGGACGGCGACGACGGAGGCGGCCCCGAGGACGAGCCGGTCGGCGAGTGCGTCGAGGAAGCAGGCGGCGGGCGTCCCGGGCTCCGCCCGTACCGCTTCGCGGACGAGCGCCGCGGCGGCCGGCTCCCCCGCTGCGGCCGTCGGGCCCACCAGGCCGTGGGCGCGGGCGAGTTCGGCGACGGCGGCGGATCCGGCCAGCGAGTGGAAGCCTCCGTCGCACCCGGTCGCGGACGGGAGTCCGGCCGTGCCCGGCACGGGCAGGAAACCGATCTCGCCGGTGCCGCCGGAGGCCCCGCGGCGCAGGACGCCGTCGAGGACGACCGCGGCGCCGATGCCGTGGCCCAGCCAGAGCAGGGCGAACGTGTCGCGGTCGCGGGCGGCGCCGTCGCGCTGTTCGGCGAGGGCGGCGAGGTTGGTCTCGTTCTCCACCAGGACGCGGGCCGGCAGGCGTTCGTGGAGGGCGGCGACGAGGCGGCGGTGCCACTCGGGCAGGCCCGACGAGTCACGGAGTTCACCGGTGACGGGGTCGATGAGGCCGGGGGCGCCGATTCCCACGGTGTGCAGGGGCTCGGCGCCCGCCTCCTTCGCGGTGCGCTCGACCAGGGCGACGGCCCGTTCGACGGCGGGGCCGGTGCCCTCCTCGTCGCCGATGGGCGCGGACGCCTCGGCGAGGACGGTGCCCACGAGGTCGGCGACGGTGAGGGTGACGCCCTCGGTGCGGACGTCGAGCGCGGCGAGATGGGCGAGCCCGGAGACGATCCCGTGGAGTTTGGCGTTGGGGCCTCGGCGCTGGGCGCCGGCTTCGCCGACGACCTCGATCAGGCCCTGGGCCGTGAGCCGCTCGACGAGGTCGGCGACGGAGGGCCGGGACAGGCCGGTGAGCTCCTTCAACTGCCCGGCCGTCAGGGGCCCTTCGCTCTGGAGGAGGCGCAGCGCGAGCCGGTCGTTGATGGCCCTGGCGGTACTCGGTGATGCGGGCATGGCGCGGATCCTTCCAGATCGCCTTCGCTGCCGGGACCGGGGCCGTACGGGGAGACCGGTGGGAAACCGACTATTTATCAGGCAGGGTTCCTGATAGTTTACGCCAGCAGCCTGGGGACGGTATCGGGAGGGGCACGCCGGATGAGCGAAGTCGGTTACGGGGCAAGGGAGTTGAAGCGCGCACGCTATGCGGTCGCGACCGTCTTCTGCGTCCATGGAGCGGTCACCGGGTCCTTCGCGACCCGGGTGCCCTGGATCCAGGACCACGCGGGGGTCAGCGCGGGCCAGCTCGGTATCGCGCTCGCCTTCCCCGCGCTCGGCGCCTCGGTGGCGATGCCGCTCGCGGGCTGGGTGAGCCACCGGTTCGGCGCGCGCACGGCGCTGCGCGGCCTGCTCGCCCTGTGGACGCTCGCGCTGATCCTGCCCTCACTCGCGCCGAATCTGGCCGTGCTGTGCGTGGCGCTGTTCGCGTACGGCGCGTCGGCGGGCATGTCGGACGTGGCGATGAACGCGCTGGGTGTCGAGGTCGAGAACCGCCTCGACCGGTCGATCATGTCGAGCCTGCACGGCATGTGGAGCGTGGGCGCCCTCATCGGTTCGGCGGCCGGCACGCTGGCCGCGCACCTCGGCTCCGACGCGCGTCTGCACCATCTGCTCGCCGCGGCGACCCTGACGGTCGTGGGCTTCATCGCCTGTGGCGGCGTGCTCGATCTGCGCCCCACGGAGGACGAGGAGCCGCCGCCGCGCTTCGCGCTGCCGCCCAGGTCGGCGCTGCTGATCGGCGCGGTCGGCTTCTGCGCGGTCTTCGCCGAGGGGGCGAGCCTCGACTGGTCGGCGGTCTATCTGCGGGACGCCCTCGACACCTCCGCCGGACTCGCGGCCGCGTGCACCACCGCGTTCACGCTCACGATGGCCGTGGCGCGGCTCGCCGGCGACAGGATCGTGGACCGGTTCGGCGCGGTGCGCACCGTGCGGGTCGGCGGGGTCGGCGCCGCGCTCGGCGGACTGCTCGTGGTGGTGGCGCCGAACCCGGCGGTCGCGATGGCCGGGTTCGGCCTGATGGGCCTCGGGATCGCGGTGGTCGTGCCGCTCGCCTTCGCGGCGGCGGGGCGCAGCGGACCGAATCCGAGCCAGGCCATCGCGGGCGTCGCCACCATCACGTACACCTCGGGGCTCATCGCGCCCTCCGCGATCGGGACGGTCGCCGACGCGACGAGTCTGGTGGTGTCGTTCGGCCTGGTGACGTTCCTGGCGTGCGGGCTCGCGGTGTTCGCTGGGGTGCTGCGCACGGGGGACCGTACGCGGACGAAGCAGGCCGAGGTCAGTCCTGCGTCCGCAGGAGCTCACGGCCAAGGGTCCTGAACATCTCGCTCCAGGGGGCGGGGCGCAGGGTGGCCGGGTCGAGGCGGACGAGTACGCGGGTGCCGTGGGCGTAGGTCGTCCCACCGTCCGCCGAGCAGAAGCGGAAGCCGTACGTCAGGCCGGTGGTGCCGAGCCGGTCGAGCCAGAGGTGCACGGCGTACGCGCCGGGGCGGTTGACCGGCGCGTCGTACGTGATGCGCAGTTCCTTGACCGCGTTGCAGAAGTCGCCGGCCGCCACCCAGTCGCCCTCGAAGACGAGGCCGCGCTCCGCCCACAGCGCGGTCCAGGCGCGCTCGACCATCACCGGGTAGCGGGCGTTGTGGAGCAGGCCGAGCGCGTCGAGGTCGTCGAAGTGGACGGTGACGGGGACGAGCTGTCCGTGGGACTGGGCGGGGCGGGCGAGGGCTTCGGCGGTCACGGGTGGGGCTCCTGATGCGGTACGTACAAGAGCCCCATCGTACGACCTTGAACTAAGCAAACGCTCAGCAGGCCAGGTCGGGGCGTGACGGGGCCGCTCAGCCCGCGATCGAGTCGAGCTGTTCGGCCGCCGGGCGCAGTGCCCACAGGTCCCCGCCGGGCGGCGTCTCCAGATGCGGGACCGCCCGCTTCGCCGCGGCGCTCCCGGCGTCTGCGGCAGCGTGCACGACGTCGCTCGCAGCGAACCGGTGGAACTCCAGCTCGGGGTGCGGCCACGCCGCCGCCCCGGTGGCCGCGGGCAGCAGATAGTCGACGGCCTTGAACAGGCTCTGCCCGTCCAGGCCCCGGTACGACCACAGGTCCACGCCGACGTGCCGCCCGATCGCGGCGAGCCGGGTGTAGGCGACCAGGTCGAAGGTCGAGTAGTGCCAGCTGCGGGTCCTGGCGAGCTCCTGCGGCTGGCTGCCGTCGCCCGCGATCTGCGGGGCGATGCGCTTGGCGCGGGCATCGAGGACGGTGCGGCGGGCGAGGGCGGTGTCGCCGGCGGTGTAGGCGAGGGCCGCGACCTGGAGGTCGTAGAACGTGCCGTGGTTGTTCTCGGCGGCGCCCTCCTGCGCACCGAAGTCGCTGTTCACCAGCCAGCCGAGGAAGTCCTTGTTCCACTCCCCCATCGCCGAGCGGTCGCCCTTCGACCAGCCGGGGGCGCCCGCGCCAAGGAGGGCGACGGCGTCGGTGACGCTCGTGTACGACTGCGAGAAGTCGATGATGCCGATGGCCCGGCCGTCGTACTTGCAGGGGATGAACTGGGCGTGGTCCAGGTTCGGGTTCATGCGCGTGTCCGGGTCGAGGAACCAGGTGCGCAGGACCGTGGCGGCCTTCTCCGCGTACTCCTTGCGGCCCGTGTAGTACCAGGCGAGGGCGAGGTCGTACGTCGAGTCGAAGACCTTCTCGACGTCCTGGCGGTCGGTCCCGGTGTCGACCTCGGGGTTGCGCTGTCCGTCGCGCTGGACGTAGGGGCAGCCCCAGGGGTTGTCGGCGGTGGGAGTCTGTGAGGGCCACCAGTAGGGGGCCTGGCTCAGGTAGTCGTGGACGTCGCCGCCGGGCGCGGGCTTCGGTTTGTCGACGACGGTCCAGGGGCCCTGGTCCAGCCAGGTGTCGGCGCGGTCCGTCAAGTCCCTTACGGCGCGCTGGAGTTGCGGGTCGCCGTGGTCGAGGCGCTGCTTGGTCCGCAGCAGGTGCTCGCCGTCGAGGACGGCGGTACGCGGGGCGCTCACGCCGGCCGTCGCGGACTGGGCCGGGACCAGGACGGCGGTGAGGGCCGCCGCCGCGGCGAGCAGGGCACCGAGACGCACACGGGATCTGGCACGCATCACAACTCCCATCACGTATATGAACGACGTTCATGGATCGAGCCGTGCGAGCGTAGGGCTCCGAGGTGGACGTGACAATGCCCCTGACAAGGATTCATGGATGGGATCGGGGCCGTCGACCGTGGCGCGAGAAGGGCCTTACGGCGCATTAACATGGCGGCGATCATTTCGAGCCACAAAAGCACCACAGAAAGCAGAACTCACATGGACCTCGGTGTGCGCTGGAAACTTCACGGCGACGGGCGCACCCCGGCTCCAGGCGCCGTCGTGCGCCCGGACGAGCGGCTCTCCTGGCCGCGCACGCTCGGGCTCGGCGCCCAGCACGTCGTCGCGATGTTCGGCGCGTCCTTCGTGGCGCCCGTCCTGATGGGTCTCGACCCGAACCTCGCGATCATGATGTCCGGCGTCTCGACCGTGATCTTCCTGCTCGCCACCCGCGGCCGCGTGCCCAGCTATCTCGGCTGCTCGCTCTCCTTCGTCGGCGTCGCCGCGGTGATCCGGGCGCAGGGCGGGACCAGCGCGACGGTGACCGGAGCGGTGTTCGTGGTCGGCGCCGCGCTGTTCCTGGTGGGGCTGGCGGTGCAGAAGTTCGGCGCGCGGATCATCCACGCCGTCATGCCGCCGGTCGTCACCGGTGCGGTCGTCATGCTGATCGGCTTCAACCTCGCGCCGGTGACGGCGTCGACGTACTGGCCGCAGGACCAGTGGACCGCGCTTCTCGTGATGCTGTTCACCGGTTTGGCCGTGGTGTGCCTGCGCGGTTTCTGGTCCCGCATCGCGATCTTCCTCGGGCTGCTCTTCGGCTACGGCATCTCCTGGGCCTTCGACCGGATCTTCGGCCGGATCCACTCCGTGACCGGCGGCGCCGAGGCCGTCGACCACTGGCGCCTGAACCTGTCCGGCGTCGGCAAGGCCGAATGGATCGGCCTGCCCTCCTTCCACGCCCCGTCGTTCCAGTGGTCGGCGATCCTCGTCGCGCTGCCCGTCGTGATCGCGCTGATCGCCGAGAACGCGGGACACGTCAAGGCCGTCGGCGAGATGACCGGCGCCAACCTCGACGACAAGCTCGGCACCGCGATCTCCGCCGACGGCGTCGGCTCCATGCTCTCCACCGCGGTCGGCGGCCCGCCCAACACCACGTACTCCGAGAACATCGGCGTGATGGCCGCGACCCGCGTCTACTCGACCGCCGCGTACTGGGCGGCCGCCGGTTTCGCCCTGCTCTTCGGCGTGTGCCCGAAGTTCGGCGCGATCGTGGCCGCCATCCCGGGCGGCGTCCTCGGCGGCATCACCGTGATCCTTTACGGCATGATCGGCCTGCTCGGCGCGCAGATCTGGATGAACGCCGGGGTGGACCTGCGCAATCCCCTGAATCTGGTGCCGGCCGCGGCGGGCATCATCATCGGCATCGGCAACGTCTCCCTGAAGTTCACCGACAACTTCTCGCTGAGCGGCATCGCCCTCGGCACGCTCGTCGTCATCACCGGCTACCACGCGCTGCGCGCCATGGCTCCCGCGCATCTCAAGACGCAGGAGCCGCTGCTCGACGAGGGGACCTCTTCGTACGACGATGCGGCCGGCGACACTGCCGACGGTCAGTCCGCCAAGTCGTAGGCGTAGTCGGGGGCGAACGATCCCGGCTCGCCCTTGCAGCCGTCCGACTCCCCCGGCAGCTTCACCCACAAGTAGGCGTCGATCCCGCGCTCCCCGGTGCGCAGGGTCGGCGCCTGCCCCAGTTTGCGGCCCGAGGGGTCGCACCACGCGCCGTCCGCCGGGGCGCCGTTGCCGTTGCGGCTGGTGTCGATCACGGCGCCCAGGGACGGCGGGCCGCCCATCGCCGCCAGGACCCGGCGGGCGTAGGCCACTTCGGCGGAGGTGCGGTTGAAGTTGGAGACGTTCGTGAAGACGCCGTCGGACGAGGCCGGCGACGCGGCGCCCGCCGCTCGCAGCCGGGCCGCCTGGGTACCGGCGGGGTTCCAGTCGGAGTGCCCGGCGTCGTAGTACACCCTGGCCCTGGGGTTCGCCGACTTGAAGGCGCGGCCCGCGCGGGCCAGCGCCGCGTACCGGTCGGCGAGCTGCCCGCCGGAGAGGCACTCGGTCTGGGAGAGCGCGTCGGGTTCGAGGATCAGGACGACCTCGCCGGAACCGAGGCCCGCCGCGAACTTCTGCGCCCAGCTGTCGTAGGCGGCGATGTCCGGCGCCCCGCCCTCCGACGCGCCCCCGCAGTCGCGCTCGGGTATCGCGTACGGCACGAGCACGGGCACCCGGCCCTCGCGTGCCGCCGTGGACGTCACCGCCCGCACCCGGGACGTGATGGTGTCGGGCGTGAAGTCGGCGAACCAGACCGCGGCGGGCCGGTCGGCGATCCGGGACTCGATGAGGGGGCGCCGCGGGTCCGAGCGGTTGGCCCTGACCCAGTCGAGCACCTGGGAGTCGGTGTGCCGGTACAGGCGCGTGGAGGCGGGCGCCACGCGCCGCCCGGTGGACGCCCTCGGAGCGGGCTTCGGCTTCTTCTTCGCCGTCTTCGAATTCGACGGAGAGGACGACGGGCCGGGTGAGGCCGGGGCGGATGTCGCGGTCGGTACGGCGGGCAGCGGAAGCAGGTCGGGCGACTGCGTCACCCGGGACCGCGCCACATCGCCGCCCTCGGACCCGTCGAGCGCCGACAGCATCCCGGCGACCGTGCCGACCGCGGCGACCAGCGACGCGGCCGCCGCCATGGCCCCCCGGCGGGCGGCGACCCTGCGCTCGGCGCGACGCTCGGCCAGTCGCTGCGCACGTAAGCCTGACACGCTGTTCTCCCCTTCCCCCCACGCACGGTGCCCGGCCCGTTCCCCCGTTCTGGGGAAGCCCCCGGCCAGGCGGCACGCGCGCCAGCCTAGGCTTGAGAACCTGCCCCCATGGCGCAGTTGGAACGGTTCGCGAAGTGCACGCCCGCCGCGCGCGGGGTCGACTCCGTGGTGGCCCGGATGCGTGAGCTGGCCGCGTCCTGGCCTGCCCGCGACGGTGTGGCCGTCTTCAACCGGGTCTATCTGTCCGTCACGGAAGAGGTCGACCGGCACATCGACGGCGGCCGGTTCGCCGACGCCGAAGCCGCGACCACGCTGGACGTTCGGTTCGCCGGGCGCTATCTGGCGGCCGTCGAGACCCGCTCCACCGACCACCGTCCGCCCGCCTGCTGGCGTCCGCTGCTCCAGTACCGCCGCCATCCAGGCGTACGCCCGCTGCAGTTCGCCCTCTCGGGCATCAATGCGCACATCGGCCACGATCTTGCGCTCGCCGTCGTGGACACCTGCCGTACGCTCGGCTGCGAACCGGCCGACGTGGAGGATGAGTTCGACCGCGTGGGCGATCTCCTCGTCTCGCTGGAGGAGCGCATCCGCGAAGATCTGATGCCGGGCCCCGATCTGCTCCAGATCGCCGACCCGCTGACCCATCTGCTCGGCTCCTGGACCCTGGAGCGCGCCAGGGACGGCGCCTGGGCGGCGGCCCGCGCCCTGTGGGTGCTGCGTGAATTCCCGGACGTCACCGAGGAGTTCGTCCGGCGCCTCGACACCTCTGTTGGGCTGGTCGGCCGCATGATGCTCACACCTCTGCCGGACTGATCCGGCCACGCACCCGCCTTCACCCCGGAACTCCCCCGTGATCGCTGTACGTTGACGAGGAGTTACGCGAGCGATCCCTGATGCGAACGCGAAGGAGCACCGGCATGGCGACCCGACTCGGCCTCAGCCTCCCCCAGATGAAGCAGTACGACATCGGGCGCGACATCCCGGCGGTGGCCCGCGCCGCCGAGGAGATCGGTTACGAGAGCCTGTGGGTCTTCGAGCGGATCCTGTTCCCCGAGCCCGCCCGCCAGGGCCTGTACGGGATCCCCGGCCTCCCCTGGCCGGACCAGTACCGCTCGGTCGCCGACCCGCTGGTCTCCCTCACCCTGGCCGCCGCCGTCACCGAGCGGGCCCGGCTCGGCACGAGCGTGCTTGTCGGCCCTCTGCACGTGCCGTTCCAACTGGCGCGCGCCCTCGCCTCGTTGGACGCTGCGAGCGGTGGCCGCGTCGTCGCGGGCATCGGCACGGGGTGGTCCCACGACGAGTACGCGGCCGCCTCCGTGGCCCCGTTCGAGAAGCGCGGCCAGGTCCTGGACGAGCTGCTCGACGTGTTCGAGGCCGTGTGGGGCCCCGACCCCGTGAGTTACGAGGGTGAGCTGACGACCATCGCGCCGTCCGTGGTGGGGCCGAAGCCCGCCGGGCCGATCCCGGTGCTCCTGCCGGCGAACAGCCCGAAGGCCGCGCGCCGGCTCGTGGACCGCGCGGACGGCTGGATGCCGGGGGCCGCGGGCGCGGAGCAGCTCGCCGAGCAGTGGCGCGGCCTTCAGGAACTGGCCGAGGAGCGCGGCCGCAAGGAGCCCATCCAGAGCGTGCTGCGGGTCAACACGATCTACACGCGGGACGAGTACAAGGGCGATGACCGCCGCCCGTTCCAGGGCAGCGTCGCGCAGATCGTCGAGGATCTGGTCGCGCACAACGCGGTGGGACTCGAGGAGATCCTGATCGACCTCCAGGGTCTCGTCCGCGACGCGGACGAGCTGACGGATGTCGCGGCCGAGGTGTTCACGGCCGCGCGCGAGGCCGGGGTCTGAGCAATGCGGGCCCCGGTGTCTGCCGGGGCCCGCACGCCGATCAGTCCTCGGGCAGCTCGACCGGTGCGATCTCGTCGTACGCGTCGCCGGGGCCGGGGTTGGTGCCGTCCGTCGCGCCGCCCAGCTGGTGCATGACGCCCCAGACCGCGTTGAGCGCGGTCTGCACGGCGCCCTCGGCCCAGCCGGCCGTCCAGGAGATGTCGTCGCCCGCGAGGAAGATGCCCCGCTTGTCCTCGGGGAGGCGGTCCTGCATGAAGTGCGTGAACAGGCGGCGCTGGTAGCGGTAGTGACCCGGCAGGTTCGCCTTGAACGCGCCCATGAAGTAGGGCTCGTTCTCCCAGGACACGGTCACCGGGTTGCCGATGATGTGCTTCCTGATGTCGACCTTCGGATAGATCTCGCCGAGCGACTTGAGCATGACCTCCATGCGCTCGTTCGCCGACAGGGGCAGCCACTTCAGGCTGTCGTCGCACCAGGTGTACGACAGGCAGATGGTGGCCGGCTTGTCCGGGCCGTCGTCGAGCAGGTAGGTGCCGCGCGTCATGCGGTCGGTGAGCGTCATGGACATCGTGTCCCGCCCCGTCTCCTCGTCCTTGTCCAGCCAGAACGGCCGGTCCACCGGGACGAAGAGCTTCGAGCTCTCCATGTAGTGCGTGCGCTCGATCGCCGTCCAGTGGTCGATCGGGAAGAGCGAGTCGTCGCACGCGACCTTGGACAGCAGCATCCAGGACTGCGCGGTGAAGATCGCCGCCTGGTAGGTGCGGATGTCACCCGACGCGTCGGTGACCGTGATGTGGTTGCCCGCGGTGCGGTGCAGCCGGGTCACGGCCGGGCGCGGCTTCCGGCTGTCGTGCAGCTCGGCGAGCGAGGTGCCGTACGCCCAGTGGACGATCTTCTCCGGCTCGCGCTCCCACAGGCGCAGCGGCAGCTGCTGGGAGCCGCCGACGATGCCGCGGTGGTGGTCGTCGGCCTCGGTGTAGACGACGCGCAGGATCTCCAGGATGGAGTTCGGGAAGTCGGTGTCCCAGCCGCCGGTGCCGAAGCCGACCTGGCCGAAGATCTCGCGGTGCCGGAAGGACTTGAAGGACTCGGAGTCGCAGAGGAACCCGTAGAACGTCTGGTTGTCGAGCTTGTCGACGAGCTTCGACCAGATCTCGCGGATGCGCGGCACGTCGCGCTCGCGCATCGCGCGGTTCATGTCGGAGAAGTCGGCGCCCTCTTCGAGGCAGGCGTTCCACGCGTTCATGACGTCGCGGTAGACCTGCGGCAGGTCGTCGACGGTGTTGGCGTAGTGGGACTCGCCCTTGAGGTCGACGACGGTCGACGGGGTCTCGGGGGCAAGCGGGTTGGGGAAGGGCCGCGTCTCGAGGCCGACCAGGTCGATGTAGTGCTGGAGCGCGGTCGACGACGGCGGGAAGCGCATCGCGCCCATCTCCGCGGTCAGCCCGGCGGCCTCGGCGGGGGTGCCCTCGAAGCCGACCGTGCGCAGCCGGCCGCCGATCTCGTCCGCCTCGTAGACGACGGGCTTGAGGCCCATCTTCATCAGCTCGTACGCGGCGACGATCCCGGAGAGGCCGCCGCCGATGACCGCGACCTCGGTGCCGTGCTCGGTCGCCGGTATCTGGCCGAGGCCCGCGGGGTGCGCGAGGAAGTCGTCGTACGCGTACGGGAAGTCCGGCCCGAACATCGTGATGGGGGGCTGCGCGTCGGTGTGCTGGACGGCGTTGGGCACCGTGGACGTCATGGGGTACGGACTCCTTGCGGGAACTGAGGTACTGAAGGTTCGGGGCGGCGGCTCTGGGCTCAGACCAGCGGCGTGTACAGGCCGGGGCGGCGGTCGCTGAGGTACGGGTTGGCGTCGCGGGACGCGGCCAGGAAGGCGGGGTCCACGTCGGCACAGATCAGCTCGTCACCGCGGCCTGCGCGCGCCCTGGCGACCCCGTCGGGCCCGGCGAGCGTGGAGAGCCCGACGAACTCGAACTCCCCTTCCTGGCCGACCCGGTTGACGTACGCGACGTACATCTGGTTCTCGAAGGCCCGCACGGGCACGACCGATTCGGCGACGAACTGGTACGGGTGCATCTGGGCCGTCGGTACGAGCAGCAGGTCGGTGCCGGCGAGGGCGTGCGCGCGCACGTTCTCCGGGAACTCGACGTCGTAACAGATCATGAGGCCGATGCGGACACCGTCGAGCTCGGCCTGGACGACGGCCTGGTCGCCGGGAGTGAACGAGTCGCGCTCGAAGCAGCCGAAGAGGTGGGTCTTGCGGTAGTTCGCGAGGCGGGTGCCGTCGGGGGCGATCAGCTGGGCCGAGTTGAACACCAGCTCCCCGTCGCGCTCCGGGTAGCCGTAGGCCACCGCGACGCCGTGCCGGGCCGCGATCTCGGCGATGGCCTGCGCGGAGGGTCCGTCGGCGGGCTCGGCGAGGCGGGCCACGTCGTCGCCGATCGCGTACCCGGTCAGGAACATCTCGGGGGCCGCCAGGAGCCGGGCTCCGGTCGCGGCGGCGCGGCCCGCGGCGTCATCGAGCACCTTGAGGTTCTCGGCGACGGACCCGGGGCGGCCGGAGCTCTGGAGCAGGGCGGTGCGCAGCGGCGGCATGGGCGTCCTAGGGAGCGTGCGAAAAGGGGGAGGGGGATCGGATAAGACGGTACGTTTCCGCGGACCGGCGGGACAAGACGGGACTGTTGCGTCTTCTCGTACGATCCGTTGCGCCTGATGGGCCGGCGGCGGCGATTTGTTGCGCGTCCGGGTGAGCTGTCAGTCGCAGTCCGTACGGGGCGGCCTCCGCCGCCCGGCGGAGGGGGAAGCCGACCGTGGTCCGACGTGCCGGGTGGGGATCCTGGGCTGCACCTGGCTGAGCCCCGACACGGAAAAGACGCAGGTGCCGCGGAGCCTGGGCTCGGCGGCACCTTCTGGAGGGTCAAGCAGGGCACCGGCGACTTCACGGTGCTGCCGTGGCGCCCAGTGCATCCCACGAAGTGAGGCGTTACGCGGGCGAGCCCGATGTGTAGCGCCGCATCAGCGGCGACAGGACGAGCACCGACTTGGTCCGCTCCACGAACGGCTCCCCCGCGATCCGTTCCAGGACCCGCTCGAAGTGCCGCATGTCCGAGGCGAAGACCTGGACGATCGCGTCCGCGTCACCGGTGACGGTGGACGCGGACGCGACCTCGGGATAGCGCTCGAGGCCGCGCTTGATGGCCTCGGGCGAGGTGTTGCGCCGGCAGTACATCTCGATGAACCCCTCGGTCTCCCAGCCGAGCGCGGCCGGGTCGACCCTGACCGTGAAGCCCGTGATGGCTCCGGTGGCCCGCAGCCGGTCCACGCGCCGCTTGACGGCGGGCGCGGACAGGCCGACGATTTGGCCGATGTCGGCGTAGGAGCGGCGGGCGTCCTCGGCGAGGGCGTGCACGATGCGTTCGTCGAGATCGTTCAGCAAGGCAGGTGTTTCACTTCTCTTCGGCAGGCGCGCCGGCGAACTGCTCGGCGGGCGCGGTGGCCAGTCGGGAGCGACGGGCTCCGTAAAGGAAGTAGAACACGAGGCCCGCCGCCATCCAGCACCCGAAGACCACCCAGGTGACGGCGTCGAGGCTGAACATGTTGTATGCGCAGAAGATGAAGCCGAGGACCGGGAAGACCGGCCCGAGCGCCACCTTGAAGGTGCGCGGCATGTCCGGGCGGGTGTAGCGGAGCACGATGACCGCGATGTTGACCAGGCCGAAGGCGAACAGGGTGCCGATGCTGGTGGCGTCGACGAGCTTGCCCAGCGGGATGAGCGAGGCGAGCAGGCCGCAGAAGAGCGACACGATGACCGTGTTCACGCGCGGGGTGCCGGTCTTGCCGCTGACCTTGCCGAAGACCTTCGGGACCAGGCCGTCGCGGGACATCGCGAAGAGGATGCGGGTCTGGCCGTAGAGGACGGTGAGGACGACGCTGGCGATGGAGATGACCGCGCCGGCGGCGAGCATGGTGCCCCAGAAGGTCTGCCCGGTGACGTCGTTCATGATCGCCGCGAGCGTGGCCTCGGAACCCGCGAACTCCTTCCAGTTCCACGCCCCGACCGCGACCGCGGCGACCAGGACGTAGAGAACGGTGACGATGAGCAGTGAGAGCATGATCGCGCGGGGCAGGTCACGCTTCGGGTTCTTGGCCTCCTCGCCGGCCGTGGAGGCGGCGTCGAAACCGATGTACGAGAAGAACAGGCTGGCGCCGGCGGCGCTGACACCCGCCGTGCCGAGCGGCATGAAGTCGCGGTAGTTGCCGGACTTGAAGCCCATGAAGCCGATCGCGCAGAACAGCGCGAGCGCGACGATCTTCACCGCGACCATGATCGTGTTGACCACGGCGGACTCGCGGGCGCCGCCCAGCAGGAACACCATCGCGAGCAGGACGACGACCAGACCGGGCAGGTTGATGACGCCGCCCTCACCCGGGGCCGACGAGATCACGTCGGGGAGGGTCACACCGATGGTGCCGTCGAGCAGCTCGTTGAGGTACTCGCCCCAGCCGACGGCCACGGCGGCGACGGAGACGCCGTACTCCAGGACCAGACACCAGCCGCAGACCCAGGCGACGAGTTCGCCCATCGTTGCGTACGCGTACGAGTACGAGGACCCGGCGACCGGTATGGTGCCGGCCAGCTCGGCGTACGAGAGGGCCGAGAACAGGGCCGTGAGGCCGGCGATGACGAAGGCGATCGTGACGGCGGGGCCGGCCTTCGGGACGGCGTCGCCGAGGACGACGAAGATGCCGGTGCCGAGCGTGGCGCCGATGCTGATCATGGTCAGCTGCCACATGCCGAGCGAGCGGCGCAGAGTGCCGCCCTCCCCGTGGCCGCCCTCCGCGACCAGGTGTTCTACCGGCTTGCGCCGCATCAGCCGGGCTCCGAGCCCCGGGGCGGGGGTCTCGGTGGGGAGGGTGCGCGGTGGTGCGCCGTGGTCGAGCACGGGCTGGCTCCTTCATCGCTGCCGGTCAGGGTGACGGAGGCCGACAAGCAGCGGCAACCCGCACCCGGAACCGGGGGGACCGCCGAGCAGGCCGTCCCCGCCACGCCACGTACAGCGCCTGACTCTAAGGGGTTTCTCTTCCCAGCTGTAATGCAGCAACCTTGCGTATACGTGCATGAACGTTGCGTGGTGCGGGCGGGTGCGGACGAACGTTGCGCGGTCCGTTTCGTCCGTTGCGTTCCGGTCACCCGGAGGGAACGCCGGCGACGCCTCCCGGAAACGCCGACGGCCCCCGCGGAACGAGTCCGCGGGGGCCGTCACAGAGACGCCGGGCACTAACTCCAGCTGGCATGCAGCGGCTTGCCCTCCGCGTAACCGGCAGCGCTCTGGATGCCCACGACGGCCTTCTCCTCGAACTCCGCCAGGGAGTTCGCACCGGCGTAGGTGCAAGAGGAGCGGACGCCCGCGATGACCGAGTCGATCAGGTCCTCGACGCCCGGACGCTGCGGGTCGAGGAACATGCGCGAGGTGGAGATGCCCTCCTCGAACAGCGCCTTGCGGGCGCGGTCGTAGGCGGACTCGTCGGAGGTCCGGTTCTTGACGGCGCGGGCCGAGGCCATGCCGAAGGACTCCTTGTAAGCACGCCCCTGGGCGTCGTGCTGGAGGTCGCCCGGGGACTCGTACGTGCCCGCGAACCAGGAACCGATCATGACGTTCGACGCACCGGCGGCGAGCGCCATGGCGACGTCGCGCGGGTGCCGGACGCCACCGTCGGCCCAGACGTGCTTGCCGTACTTCTTCGCCTCGGCGGCGCACTCCAGGACGGCTGAGAACTGCGGCCGGCCGACGCCGGTCATCATGCGCGTGGTGCACATGGCGCCGGGGCCCACGCCGACCTTGATGATGTCGGCGCCGGCCTCGATGAGGTCCTTGACGCCCTCGGCGGCGACGATGTTGCCCGCGACGATGGGCACCTGCGGGTCGAGGCCGCGGACGGCCTTGATCGCGGAGATCATCGACTCCTGGTGGCCGTGCGCGGTGTCGACCACGATGGTGTCCGCGCCGGCGTCGAGGAGCTGCTTGGCCTTGCCCGCCACGTCGCCGTTGATACCGACGGCGGCGGCGATGCGGAGCTTGCCGTTCGCGTCGGTGGCCGGGGTGTAGAGCGTCGCGCGCAGGGCGCCCGTGCGGGTCAGGATGCCCGCGAGGCGGCCGTCGGCGCCCACGGCGGGGGCATAACGGCGGTTGGCGTGGTCCAGCTTGTTGAAGGCGTCGCGCGGGTCGATGTCCGCGTCGAGCAGGAGCAGGTCCTTGGACATGACCTCGGTCAGCTGCGTGAACCGGTCGACGCCGGTCAGGTCGGCGTCCGTGACGACGCCGACGGGCCGATGCTCCTCGTCCACGACGACACCGGCGTTGTGCGCGCGCTTGTTCAGCAGGGCGAGCGCGTCGGCGACGGTCTGGTGCGGGGCGAGGACGATGGGGGTGTCGAGGACCAGGTGGCGGGTCTTCACCCAGGAGATGACCTCGGTGACCACCTCGATCGGGATGTCCTGCGGGATGACGACGAGGCCCCCGCGGCGGGCGACGGTCTCGGCCATGCGGCGCCCGGCGATCGCGGTCATGTTGGCGACGACCAGCGGAATCGTGGTGCCGGTGCCGTCGGGGGACGCCAGGTCGACCGCCTGACGGGAACCCACGGCGCTGCGGCTCGGCACCATGAAGACGTCGTCGTAGGTCAGGTCGTACGCAGGCTGGATGTCGTTGAGGAAACGCACGTGCTGCTCATCCCAGTCGATCAGAGGTGGCCCCCGGGCAGGTCAGCCCGTGGGGGAAAAGCACGTACTTCAGTGTCCCATGCCACCGCTACCACATGCCCACGGACGATTACACAGGCGGCTGGGAGGGGGTGTGGTCGGATCCTCCAAGGGTCAGTGCGATCACCAGCCTCGGGTCCCGGCCACGCCTGCGGTCGACCGCGTCGGTGAACACGTCGAGCGCGGTCTCCCAGTCCTCGGGCCTGGCACTGGCGTAGGGCCGCCAGCCCACCACGGACAGGAGCAGCGCCTGCTCACTGCCGTCGGGCCAGAAGGAGACATCGGTCAGGACGTCGAACAGCGCGTCCCAGTTGCGGCCGAACCAGTCCGGCAGCTCCAGGTCGCGCACGCACCGGTCCATGAACCCGGCCTTGTCCTTGACGCCTTCGAGGTCGAGGACGCGGATCCTGTCGGGACCTCCGGTCATCTCAGCACCGCCTTGAACGACTCGTAATGGTCATCGGTGTAGTACGTCTCGTGGCTCTGCCCTGTGACGATGCGCCGGGCGCCGCGGTCCCGCTCGCCGGGGGTGGGGACGGTGTACTCGTGGTAGTAGCCGCGGCTCTGCCGGGGCAGCTCCCGCTCGAAGTTCCCGAAGACGGCACCGTCCTTGGCGTACGGGAACGGCCCGCCCTTGTCGATGAGGGTCAGGGTCGTACGGGCCTGGGCGGGGAGCCCGGACTCGGGGAGCGTGGGCATGCCCCGCGCCCAGTCGGGTGTGGAGCGGCCCGGGGCGGCCGGTGTGTCCTGTTGCGTGTCCTGGACGGAGCACCCGGTGACCAGCAGGGCGAGGGCGACGAGCAGAGCCCCCGGCAGCAAAGTGGGGAGGCGGGTGAGAAGCCGCGGCAGCATGCCGACGATGCTGCCACAGCCGCCTCCGGTGAGCGCGGTACGCGACGCGAGTACCGCGCCCGACGGGGCCTAGGCCCCGTCGGGGTCCGCCCGGTTCAGCGCCGGCTTCGGCGTGGGGCCCGCGGTGAGGAGGAAGTCCGCGGCGGCCGTGTCCGTGACGAGGCTGGTGACGAGCCCCGACCTGAGCACCGCGTCGATCGCGGCGGCCTTGCGCTGGCCGCCCGCGATGGCGACGACCTCCGGTATCCGCCGCAGGCGGTCCGCCTCGACCGTGATGCACCGCTCGCCCAGGTCACGGCCGACCCGGCGGCCCTCGGCGTCGAAGAGGTGCGCGGACATCTCGGCGGCGACGCCGAGCGAGGCGTAGTGGGCCCGCTCCTCGTCGCTGAGCATGTCGTGGACGGTGGAGATGCCCGGCTCCCAGGAGCCGATGGAGACGCAGGCGACCGTGACCTTGTCGAAGTACTCGAAGGCGCGGGCGATGCCCGTCTGGCTGCGCAGCGCGGCCGCGGTGGCCGGGTCGGGCAGGAGCATCGGCGCGTAGATCGGGTGGGCCTCGCCGCCGGAGACCTGGGCGGCGCGCCGCACGGCCTCGACGGACCCGCGCTCGGCGGTCCCGGCGTCGTACACGCCCGTGAGCTGCACGACCGTGCAGGGCGGCAGCCGGTCGAGCGCAGCCGCCATGTGGATGGTCGAGCGGCCCCACGCCAGGCCGAGCACATCGCCCTCGGAGACCAGCTCGCCCAGGAGGTCGGCCGCGACCTCGCCGAGGTTCTCGGGGTCGGGCGACTCCTCGGCCTCGGCCGGGGACTCGACCACCACGGCGTGCCGCAGGCCGTAGCGGGCGCGCAGCGCGTCGGAGCGCTCCGCGTCGAGCTCGGCCGGTACGCGGATCTCGATGCGTACGAGATCCCGTTCGAGCGCGGTTTCCAGGACCCTGGCCACCTTGAAGCGGCTCACGCCGAACTCCTCGGCGATCTGGATCTTGGATTTGCCCTCGAGATAGAAGCGGCGGGCCATGGCCGCCGCCTGCACCAGCTCCGCGGGTCCCATCCGCATCGCTGAGCGACCCGGCGACAGTGCCGACACGGCGATCTCCTCACTGCTGTTCACAACCTGGACTCGCCGTTCATCCTTGCAGATGTGGCGGACTTGATCTGCCCTGATGGGCGGCGTTCACGTTCCTGTGGCTCAGTGGCCGCATGCCCAGGCCGCGGCGGCCGACACCGTCTCCGCCTGCGTGCGCAGTGCACGTACCGCCTGGGCGGGGTCGGCGGCGCCGTAGACGGCGGAACCGGCGACGAAGACGTCGGCGCCCGCCTCCGCGCAGCGCTCGATGGTGGAGGCCGAGACGCCGCCGTCGACCTGGAGCCAGAGTTCGAGGCCGTGCTTGCTGATCAGCTCACGGGTGCGGCGGATCTTCGGCAGCATGATGTCCAGGAAGGCCTGCCCGCCGAAGCCCGGCTCGACCGTCATGATCAGCAGCATGTCGAGCTCGGGGAGCAGGTCCTCGTACGGCTCGATCGGGGTCGCCGGCTTGAGCGCCATGGAGGCGCGGGCGCCCTTGGCGCGGATCTCGCGGGCCAGCCGGATGGGGGCGGCCGCGGCCTCCGCGTGGAAGGTGACGGACCCGGCGCCGGCCTCGACGTACTGCGGCGCCCAGCGGTCGGCGTCCTCGATCATCAGATGGCAGTCCAGCGGGATGTCCGTAGCCCGCGCCAGGGACTCCACGACCGGCACCCCGAGGGTCAGGTTCGGGACGAAGCGGTTGTCCATGACGTCGACATGGAGCCAGTCGGCGCCCTCGACGGCCTTTGCCTCCTCGGCAAGGCGGGCGAAGTCCGCGGACAGGATGCTGGGGTTGATCTGCACGGCCATGACCCAAGACTGCCATGCCCGGCGCCGGTTGCTCCCCCCGGTCCAGACCTGTCTCGCTCCCCGGATGCCGCACCCTGTCCCCCGTGCCATGCTGAGCGCCCCGGGGAAAGCACCGTGCGGGCAGCCGGAGGACCGCCATGGCGGACGTACCGAAGTTGGCCCGAGGTCGCTCGGTGGCCCGGCCGGTCTGCGGACGGCGCTCCAAGTGGCTGGTGGTCGCGCCCTGACTCATCGCCCTCGTGGTGGCCGTGCCCCTCGCGCAGAAGCCCTCGGACACACAGGAACAACGACGCCACCACACAGGACAACGACGCCTCGTCCTGACCGCCCGGCTCCGCCGAATCCACGCAAGTCCTCGACATCTCCGAGGACTTGCGTCCCCGAGACCGTCCCCGCGGTCATGATCTGCGCGATCTCCGCCCGCGAGTGCGGGCTCACGGCCCGGGACCGCCCGCGGATCACCGAGGACGTATGGCAGATCAAGGCCCCGCACTCCCATGGGATCCGCGGGCCCCGGACCCGCGGCCCTGTCTTCGACAGGCCGGTCCCGGCGGCGGCGCGGGCCACGCAGATGCCTCCCCCGGCGCCCACCACCGCAAAGACCGCCGGCCCCGGCACCGGACGGCGCGCGGGACCGACGGTCAGCCGTGCGTCGGTGTCAGGCGGTGCGCCGGATCAGCGCCAGATACATCGCGTCCGTGCCGTGCAGATGCGGCCAGAGCTGGATGTCGGGGCCGTCCCCGAGCGCCGGTACGCCGGGCAACAGGGGGCGCGCGTCGATGAGTTCGGCGCCGGGGTGGTGCTTCATGACGTCGTCCACGACGGCGCGGGTCTCGGCGAGGTGCGGCGAGCAGGTCGCGTAGCCGACGACGCCTCCCACCCGTACGGAGTCGAGGGCGGTGGTCAGGAGCGAGCGCTGGAGCGGCGCGAAGCCCTCCAGGTCCTCGGGGCGCCGCCGCCAGCGCGCCTCGGGCCTGCGGCGCAGCGCACCGAGACCGGTGCAGGGCACGTCCATGAGGACGCGGTCGAACGTACCGGGACCCCACGGCGGGCGGGTGCCGTCGGCCGCGATGACCTGGTACGGGCCCGGGTTTCCCGCGAGCGCGTTCGCCACGAGGCGGGCCCGGTGGGGCTGCTTCTCGGCGGCGAGCAGGGCCGCGCCCCGTTCGGAGGCGAGTCCGGCGAGCATGGCCGCCTTGCCGCCGGGGCCGGCGCAGCCGTCGAGCCACTTCTCGTCCCGGCCCTCCAGGGGCGCGTTCGCGAGGGCGATCGCGACGAGCTGGCTGCCCTCGTCCTGGACACCGGCCCGGCCGGTCCGCACGGGGTCGAGCGAGCCGGGCTCACCGCCCTCGGTGAGCCGCACGGCGTACGGCGACCAGCGCCCCGGCAACGCCGACTCCTCGCCGACCTCGTCCAGGACGACGTCCGCGGTCGTCCGGCCCGGCCGCGCAACGAGCGTGACCTCGGGCCGCTCGTTGTCGGCCTCCAACAGGTCCTCGATGCCCGCCCGGCCGCCGCCTAGCGAGTCCCACAGCGCCGACACGATCCATCGCGGATGCGAATGCACCACGGCGAGATGGTCCTCGGCGTCCTCGTCGTACGGGGGCGCGACCTTCTCCACCCACCCGTCGAGGTCGTCCTGCGCGACCTTGCGGAGCACGGCGTTCACGAACTTGGCGCGCCCATCACCCAGCACGACCCGCGCCAGCTCCACGGAGGCCGACACCGCGGCGTGCGTGGGGATCCGCGTGCCGAGCAGCTGGTGGACGCCCATGTTCAGCACGTCGAGAACCGGCGGGTCGACCTCCCGCAGCGGCCGGTCGATACAGGCGGCGACGATCGCGTCGTACGTGCCCTGCCGGCGCAGCGTCCCGTACACCAGCTCCGTGGCCAGCGCCGCGTCACGGGCGTCGAACTTTTCGGGCCCCTCCTTCTCTCGGGCCTTGCGCAGCAGCGGCGGGAGCACGAGGTTCGCATACGCATCGCGCTCGTCCACGGCCCGCAGCGCCTCGAAGGCGAGGTAGCGGACCGGGTCCTTCTGAGGACGGCGGTACGGCTTTCCCTGCTTCCCGGGGGTGCCGGGCTTACCTGACTTCTGGGGACGCCGGCCGGGCTGGTCGTTCAAAGGTGCTCCGCTGCTGGTATCGGCTCGAACCCATTCAGCCTACGTCGGTCCCGCCCAGGCGCTCGCCCGGGGCGATCCGCACCCCGCGCGCCCAGTCGGCCGCGGCCATCGGCTTCTTGCCCTGGGCCTGCACCCACAGCAGCTCCACCGCGTACGAGCCGGTCCCCACGTACAGGTTCTTCTTGCCGACGGCGAGCTCGCCGGGCGCGAGATCGGTGCGGTCCGGGACGGGGACGGCCTGGATGAGCTTGAGGCGCTCGTCCCGGAAGACGGTCCAGGCGCCGGGCGCGGGCGTGCAGCCGCGGACGACGCGGTCGACGCGCAGGGCGGGCGCCGCCCAGTCGACGTGCGCGTTCTCGACGGTGATCTTCGGCGCGACCGTGATGCCGTCGGCGGGCTGCGGCAGGGCCTTCAGGGAGCCGTCCTCGATGCCGTCCATGGTCGCGGAGAGCAGTCCGGCGCCCGCGAACGCCAGCCGGGTGAGCAGGTCGCCGCTCGTGTCGGTGGGACGCACCATCTCCGTCACCGTCCCGTAGAGCGGCCCGGAGTCGAGCCCCTCCTCGATCAGGAACGTGGACGCACCGGTGATCTCGTCTCCGGCCATGATCGCGTGCTGCACGGGGGCGGCACCGCGCCAGGCGGGCAGCAGCGAGAAGTGCAGGTTGACCCAGCCGCGCGCGGGGACGTCGAGGGCGACCTTCGGCAGCAGCGCGCCGTAGGCGACGACCGGGCAGCAGTCGGGCGCGATCTCGCGCAGCCGGGCCAGGAACGCCTCGTCGCGCGGCTTCACGGGCTTGAGGACCTCGATCCCCGCCTCCTCCGCGCGCTCGGCGACCGGACTGGCGACGAGCCTGCGACCGCGGCCCGCGGGAGCGTCCGGCCGGGTGACGACCGCGGCGACCTCGTGACGGTCGGAGGCGATCAGGGCGTCCAGAGCGGGAACGGCGACCTCGGGGGTGCCTGCGAAGACGAGCTTCATAGGTGTCTTTCGGCCTCTCGGGGCAGGGACTTGACGGGCAGCACACCAGTCTATGGCCGTTCCACGGGCCCGTTCCCTCCGTTATTCGGGGCCGCCCGTCCCTGGGGGCGTACGCATCGACGCGCGCCCTGCGCATATGCGCATACGCCCCTCCAGCGTGACCCCTCACCAACTGGCGCGTTGGTCAAGGAAGAGTTGACCAACCAAGGGCCCCAGATGCGGCCCGATCCGTTTCAACGCCGGTCTCGAGAGGCTTGTTCATGGCCGACCACGCAACCCACGACGCCCAGGCACGGGCCAGCCTGCACCTCCTGGTACGGGACATCGAGCGGGTCCGCCGGCAGGTGGACGCACTGCGCACCCTCACCGCCCAGCTCGGCAACGTCTATCGCCCGCGCCGCTCCGGCCCCTCCGCGGGCTTCGTCGTCTACGGGCGCGCTCCCGCCCCGACCGTCCGCCTTGCCCAGGAGCTGCGCGACAGCGTCGAGACCCTGGTGACCGCCGCCGTCGACTTCGACCGCTCGCTGGGCTTCTCGTGGGACGCCGTGGGCTCCGCGCTCGGGGTGACGAAGCAGGCCGTACACCGCCGGTACGGGGCCCGCAGGGCCGCGGCGCAGGCGGCGGCCGACGCCGAGCGCGCCACAGAGACGGTGGGGACACGGCCCCCCGTCCCCATCGGCACGGCGACGATCCCGTCCGTCCCCGCCGCCCGCTCCATGCCCACGCAGCCGACAGCGGGCAGCCAGGCGCTCCGCGAGGAGTCCCGCCCGACGGCCTTCCCCGGCCCGCGCAACGGCTGACCTCACTCACCGCCTCCCCGCGTGTCAAGTGCGGGGAGGCGGAGGTGTGTTGGGGGTGCGCATGGCGTTCTTTCCGGGCAGCACCCGGGCCAGGCCGATTGCCACCGGCCCTCCGGGCGCGCCGGCCCGCACCACGCACACCACGTCAGCCGATGTCCGGCGGATCCACCCGCACGCGTACCGGCTCCGTGCCGCCGCGGGCCATCCGGGCCGCCTGCGCGTGCTTCAGCGCCGACGCGAGTGCCGCGCCGCTGCCGGGCGGGACCCTGACCAGGACGCGCTCCCAGTGCTCCCCAGGCGGCGGGGCCCCAGGGCGGCGCGACGGTCCCGGCGCCGCGTCCGGCACCGGGACAGGGCCCAACACCTCGGCGTCACCCGGCAGTTCCACCGCCGCCAGGAACCCGGCGAGCGCCTCGGGCGCTCCCGAGACCGCCGCCATCCTCGACACCGGCGGGAAGCCGAGCTCGGCCCGCTCGGAGAGCTCCCGCACGGCGTGCCCCACCGGATCCCACCGCACCAACGCCTGCACGGGACGCAGTGTCGGCTCGGCCACGATCACTACCGTGCCGCCCGCCCCCTGCGGTCTGACCAGCGAGGCCGCCGCGATCCAGCGCCGCAGCGCGTCCTCCCCCGCCCGCAGATCGGGGCGGCCCAGCATCGCCCAGCCGTCGAGCAACAGCGCGGCCGCGTACCCGCCTTCGGCCACCGGCTCCGCGCCCGGCGTACTCACCACCAGAGCCGGCGCCCCCGGCACCGTGTCGAGGACCTGCTCCCGCCCGGACGTGCGCACCGGCACCGCCGGAAACGCACGCCCCAGCTCCTCCGCCGTCCTGCGCGCCCCCACGACCTGCGCCCGCAGCCGGAACCCCCCGCACTCCTGGCAGTGCCAGACACTCTCCTCCTGGCCGCACCAGCCGCACGTCAGGCTGGACGTCCCCTCACTCGCCTCCAGCGGCCCGGCGCAGTGGCGGCAGCGCGCGGGCTCGCGGCACCGCTCGCACGCGAGCCGCGGTACGTAGCCGCGCCGCGGCACCTGCACCAGAACCGGCCCGCTCTTCAGCCCTTCCCGCACCACCTGCCACGCGAGCGAGGGCAGCCGCGCGGCCCGCGCCGCCTCGTCGCGCGCGAGATCCCCGTCCCCCACCGTCCGTACGAGGGGTGCGGCGCCCCGCACCTGCTCACGCCCCGCGATGAGGGGCGCGGCCCAACCGCTCTCGACGAGCTGCGCGGCCTCGACCGTGCAGCTCCAACTCCCCAGCAGAAAAGCACACTTGTCGTGCGCGGCCCGCAACAGCAGCACATCGCGCGCATGCGGCTGCGGAGCATGCGGCTCGGCGTGGCTGGAGTCGCCGTCGTCCCAGATGACCACGAGCCCCAGATCCCGCACGGGGGCGAACATCGCGGCCCGGGTGCCCACGACCGCCCGTACCGACCCACGCCGCACGCCGAGCCACTCGCGGTACCGCTTCTCGGGACCCGCGTCGGCGGTCAGCACGGCATGCCGTCCCTCGCCGAGTACGGCGCCCAGCGCGGCGTCGACCCGCGCGACCGCCCGCCCGTCGGGCACGACGACCAGGGCCCCGCGCCCGGAGGAGAGGGTCGCGGCGACGGCGCGCGCCACTTCGTCGGCCCACTCGGGTCCGGGCAACGCGGTCCACACGGCCCGTGGCGCGCCGCCCGACGCGAGAGCCTCCAGGAATCCGGCCCCGCGCTCGTACCGCCGCCAGCTGCCCGCGTCCGGCGTCGGCGGAGGCGGGAGCGGCTCGGGCGACGGCTTCTTCTCCGCGCGCGCGTTCCGCGGCGGGACGGCCAGCTGGAGCACGTCGGCAAGGCTTCCCGCGTACCGGTCGGCGACGGCGCGGGCGAGACCGAGCAGCTCCTCCCCGAGCACGGGCTCGGGCGATACGACCTGTGCGAGGGCGGCGAGCGGCCCCTGATACTCGGACGCGGCGACCCGCGCGACGACGAACCCGTCGATCAGACCGCCCCCCTCGCGGCGCCCGTCCCGCACGGAGTGCTTCCCGGCGCCGAACCGCACGCGCACCCGCACCCCCGGCTGCGCGTCGGCGTCGAGCTCCTCGGGCACCGCATAGTCGAAGTACCGGTCGAGATGCAGCACGCCCTTGTCCACGAGCACCCGCGCCACGGGCAGCTCCTTGGCGAGGGCGGCCCCCCGCCACGTACGCGGCTTCGCCCGTGGCACCTTGGCCTGCCGCACGGTCTCCCGAATCAGCGCAAGCTGCTCGGGCGGCGCACCCTCACCGCCGCCGTCGCCCTGCCCGTTCTCGCTGCTCACAGCCAAATTCCTACCAGACCGCACTGACAGCGGCCGCCGCGATGGGGCGAAGACGCGCGACGGCCCCGGACCGAACCGGTCCGGGGCCGTTCACGTACAGGCGTCGTCCGCCGTGCGGTCCCGCTTAGAGGCCCGCGGCCTTGCGCAGCGCGTCCACGCGGTCCGTGCGCTCCCACGTGAAGTCGGGGAGCTCGCGGCCGAAGTGGCCGTACGCAGCGGTCTGCGAGTAGATCGGGCGGAGCAGGTCGAGGTCGCGGATGATCGCGGCGGGGCGGAGGTCGAAGACCTCGCCGATCGCGTGCTCGATCTTCTCCGTGTCCACCGCGGCCGTGCCGAACGTCTCGACGAACAGGCCCACGGGCTCGGCCTTGCCGATCGCGTACGCGACCTGGACCTCGCAGCGGGTGGCGAGGCCCGCCGCGACGACGTTCTTGGCGACCCAGCGCATCGCGTACGCGGCCGAGCGGTCGACCTTGGACGGGTCCTTGCCGGAGAAGGCGCCGCCGCCGTGGCGGGCCATTCCGCCGTACGTGTCGATGATGATCTTGCGACCGGTCAGGCCGGCGTCGCCCATCGGGCCGCCGATCTCGAAGCGGCCGGTCGGGTTCACCAGAAGGCGGTAGCCCTCGGTGTCCAGCTTGATGCCGTCCTCGATGAGCTGGCCCAGGACGTGCTCCACGACGAACTCGCGGATGTCGGGGGCGAGCAGCGACTCGAGGTCGATGTCCGACGCGTGCTGGGAGGAGACCACGACCGTGTCGAGGCGGACGGCCTTGTCGCCGTCGTACTCGATGGTGACCTGGGTCTTGCCGTCGGGGCGCAGGTACGGGATCGTCCCGTTCTTGCGGACCTCGGACAGGCGCCGCGAGAGGCGGTGCGCGAGGTGGATCGGGAGCGGCATCAGCTCGGGCGTCTCGTCGCACGCGTAGCCGAACATCAGGCCCTGGTCGCCCGCGCCCTGCTTGTCGAGCTCATCCTCGTCACCCTCGACACGCGACTCGTACGCCGTGTCGACGCCCTGGGCGATGTCCGGGGACTGCGAGCCGATGGACACCGACACGCCGCAGGAGGCGCCGTCGAAGCCCTTCTTCGAGGAGTCGTAACCGATCTCGAGGATCTTCTCGCGCACGAGCTGCGCGATCGGCGCGTACGCCTTGGTCGTGACCTCACCGGCGACGTGCACGAGGCCCGTGGTGATGAGCGTCTCCACGGCGACCCGGGAGGTCGGGTCCTCCCGCAGAAGCGCGTCGAGAATGGTGTCGCTGATCTGGTCAGCGATCTTGTCGGGGTGACCCTCGGTCACGGACTCCGAGGTGAACAGGCGACGGGACACAACGCTCCCTGTGGTTGCAGCGGCTGCTGGCTGATCATTTGCGGACGGCCGGGAGCTGCGCCCGGCGACGTCCGTGACCAGTTTATCGGTCACTCTCGGCCGTCGGACCACGCGTCTCGCCACTTGGGAGCGCTGTGACCAGCGGCACTGCATTCTGCGGTACGACGATCGCTCTTAGGAAGAGGTGAAGCTGCCCGAATTGTAAGGGATTCATACGGTTCGGGGCCTCCGCTGGAGCGAAAGTGGCATTCACTCGCCGTCGTAGATCCGCTCCTGGGCCCGTGCGTCGCCGATGGGCAGCAGCCGGACGACCTCGTCCCAGATCGTGTCGGAGAGCGCTTCCTTCGGGCCGTACGGGACCGGGGTCTCGCTGCCGTCCGCGCCGAGCAGGACGGCCTCGTTCTCCTCGGAGCCGAAGGTCTTGCGCTCCCCCACCTCGTTGACGACGAGCAGGTCACAGCCCTTGCGGGCCAGTTTCTTGCGGCCGTTGGCAAGGACGTCGTCCGTCTCGGCGGCGAATCCGACGACGATCTGCCCGGGGCGCGGCCGGTCCGCCGAGAGCTCGGCGAGGATGTCCGGATTACGGACCAGGACGATGGGCTCCGGCTCCTGCCCGTCCTTCTTCTTGATCTTTCCTGTGGCGTACGTCTCGGGGCGGAAGTCGGCCACCGCGGCCGCCATGACCACCGCGTCCGCCTCCGGCGCCGCCTCGAGGACGGCCTCGCGCAGCTGTACGGCCGTCCCGACATGGACGACATCGACACCGGCCGGGTCGGGCAGCGTCGCGTTTGCCGCGAGGAGGGTGACGCGGGCGCCGCGGGCGACCGCCGTGCACGCGAGGGCGTACCCCTGCTTGCCCGAGGAGCGGTTGCCGAGGAAGCGGACCGGGTCGAGGGGCTCGCGGGTGCCGCCGGCGCTGATGACGACGTGGCGTCCGGTGAGGTCCTGGACGGTCGCCCGATCGCCGCGCGCGAGGACCCGGCGTACGAATTCGAAGATCTCCACCGGGTCGGGGAAGCGGCCCTTGCCCGTGTCGACGCCGGTGAGGCGGCCGACGGCGGGCTCGATGACGAGTGCGCCGCGGCGGCGGAGCGTGGCCACGTTCTCCCGCGTCGCCGGGTGCTCCCACATCTCCGTGTGCATGGCGGGGGCGAAGACGACCGGACAGCGGGCGGTCAGGAGCGTGTTCGTGAGGAGGTCGTCGGCCAGGCCGTGCGCGGCCTTGGCGAGCATGTCGGCGGTGGCGGGCGCGACGATCACGAGGTCGGCGTGCTGCCCGATGCGGACGTGCGGGACCTCGTGGACGGACTCCCACACCTCGGTCGAGACGGGGTTGCCGGACAGCGCCGACCAGGTCGCCTCGCCCACGAAGTGCAGGGCGGACTCCGTCGGCACGACGCGTACGTCATGTCCCGACTCGGTCAGCCGGCGCAGGAGCTCGCACGCCTTGTAGGCGGCGATTCCGCCACTGACCCCCAGAACGACCTTGGGCTTGTCCACCGTCCGTGCCTCCCCGCACTCGGATTCCCGCACTCGGGAACGTACGACTCCCCTCGGAGGCGTACGACTCCATGACACACCACAGGCCCGACAGTCGCGCTGCCGGGCCTGTGGTGAAGAAAACTGATTGATTACTGAGCCGGACCCTCGATGGCCTCGGACGTCAGCAGCCCCGCGTTGATCTCGCGGAGCGCGATCGAGAGCGGCTTCTCGTGGACGTGGGTGTCCACCAGCGGGCCGACGTACTCGAGCAGGCCCTCACCGAGCTGCGAGTAGTACGCGTTGATCTGGCGCGCGCGCTTGGCGGCGTAGATCACGAGGCTGTACTTCGAGTCGGTCGCCTCGAGCAGCTCATCAATCGGCGGGTTGATGATGCCCTCGGGCGCGGTAATGGAAGAGGACACTCTCTGCCTTCCGATGGGATTGAAGATCACATGTGATCAGGAAAACGCGGGATTGCTCCGGCGGAATTCGAGATCACAAATAGATCGAAGATCAAACAACTCTCATCAAGGCTAGCAGCTCGCGGGCCACGTCCTCGACGGAGGTGTTGACCAGGGTCGTATCGAACTCCGCCTCGGCGGCGAGCTCGATCTTGGCGGCCGCGAGTCTGCGCTCGATCACCTCGGGGGCCTCGGTCCCCCGGCCGGTGAGCCGGCGGACCAGCTCCTCCCAGCTCGGCGGGGCGAGGAAGACCAGCTGGGCCTCCGACATCGACTCGCGGACGAGCCTGGCGCCCTGAAGATCGATCTCGAGGAGGACGGGTTCGCCCGACTCGAGACGGTCCAGGACGGCTCGGCGCGGGGTCCCGTACCGGTTGCCCGCGAACTCGGCCCACTCCAGCAGCTCGCCGTTGGCGATCAGCTTGTCCATTTCCTCGTCGGTGACGAAGAAGTAGTGGACACCGTGCTTCTCGCCGGGGCGGGGCTTGCGGGTGGTGGCCGAAACCGACAACCAGACCTCGGGGTGTTCCTTGCGCATATGAGCGACGACCGTGCTCTTGCCGACCCCGGAGGGGCCGGAGAGCACGGTCAGCCGCGGACGTTCACTCATGCAGCGATTATTCCAGCTATCCCCGCGTGCCCGGACCAGTCGGTCCGGGCACGGAGGACTAGGCGCCGGTGCTGCCGAACTCGCGCTCCAGGGACGCGATCTGGTTGGAACCGAGTCCGCGCACGCGGCGGCTCTCGGAAATTCCGAGCCGCTCCATGATCTGCTTGGCGCGGACCTTGCCCACGCCCGGGAGGGACTCAAGGAGGGCGGAGACCTTCATCTTGCCGATGACGTCGTTCTCCTGACCCTGCTTGATGACCTCGTGCAAGGAGGCGCCGGAGTGCTTGAGTCGATTCTTGACCTCGGCCCGCTCCCGGCGAGCCGCGGCGGCCTTTTCGAGCGCGGCTGCGCGCTGTTCAGGGGTAAGGGGCGGAAGAGCCACGCCTACGTCACCTCGGATGTCGAACTGTCGGATACGGACCGGTGAGGAACCTAGTCGCCCCTCACCTGGGGAGCAACGAGCAAAGCGCTCGCCCGTTTCTCCCCCACTGCCTTGAGAGCGTGGGAGGTGCCCCCACTCGACGGAGACTAGCGGCCAGGACCGCCTGAGTCAGCGAGAACAGACGAAAAGTCCTGGTCAGCCTCCGTCGAGCCAGACATTACAGACATATGACCCCGGATTTCTGCCCGGATCCGGATGCGAGCCCCTCCTCGAGGCCCCGCTGAAACATCACGGAATGGTCAAGGAGGCTCTCGATGGCCCCCGCGAAGACCGTTTTCGCACCTCGGCAGCGCCTCTCAGCGCCTCTCAGCACCAAGAACAGCTGCGAATCCGTGACCTGGTGCCCGCATTCCGGATGCCTCACGGGCATGCCGAAGGCCCCCGCACGCGCGTGCGGGGGCCTTCGGGCGTTCGAAACGGGTCAGGCGGCGACGACCGCCGCACGGACCTCGTCGGCGAAGCGGACCGACGCCTCGCGCAGGGCGGCGACCGAGGGGCCCGCCTTCAGGACGGCGCGGCTGACGTTCGGGACGACGTTGCGCGCGGCCGCGCCGAAGACGCCGGGCAGATCCGCCGGGGTCGCGCCCTGGGCGCCGATACCCGGGGCGAGGAGCGGGCCGTTGATGTCCAGGTCGTACGAGGACAGATCTCCGAGCGTCGCCCCGACGACGGCGCCGAACGAGCCCATGGGCGTCTCGCCGGCGTTCTCCTCGGCGAGGTGGGCGAGCATCGTCGCGCCCACGTTGCGCCCGTCGGCGCGCACAGCGTGCTGGACCTCGCCGCCCTCCGGGTTCGAGGTGAGGGCGAGGACGAAGAGCCCGGCGCCGGACTCGCGGGCCAGGTCGACGGCCGGCTTCAAGGACCCGTAGCCGAGGTACGGCGAGACGGTCAGGGCGTCCGAGAAGAGCGGGGAGTCCTTGTGCAGGAAGGTCTCCGCGTACGCGGCCATGGTGGAGCCGATGTCGCCGCGCTTGGCGTCCATGACGACGAGCGTGCCGGCGGCGCGCAGGTCCGCGACGGCGCGCTCCAGGACGGCGACGCCGCGCGAGCCGAAGCGCTCGAAGAACGCCGACTGCGGCTTGACGACGGCGACGGTGTCGGCGAGCGCCTCGACCGAGATCCGCGTGAAACGCTCCAGGCCGTCGATGTCGTCGTTCAGGCCCCAGGCCGACAGGAGCGCCGCGTGCGGGTCGATGCCCACGCACAGGGGGCCACGCTCGTCCATCGCGCGGCGCAGGCGGGCGCCGAAGGGTTCGAGAACCGTCATGTGTGGGCCTTCTTCACGTCGGCGCCGACGGCGTCGGCGAGGGTGGCGTACGGCGAGGTATTCAGGCGGGCGGCGAGGCCCTTGTGGATGGCTCGGGCGTAGAAGGGGCCCTCGTAGATGAAGGCGCTGTAGCCCTGGACGAGGGTGGCGCCGGCGAGGATGCGCTGCCAGGCGTCCTCGGCGTTCTCGATGCCGCCGACGCCCACCAGGGTGATCCGGTCGCCCACGCGCGCGTAGAGGCGCCTGAGGACCTCCAGGGAGCGTGCCTTGAGGGGCGCGCCGGACAGGCCGCCGGTCTCCTTCACGAGGGATGGGTCGGAGGCCAGGCCGAGACTGTCGCGCGCGATGGTGGTGTTCGTGGCGATGATCCCGTCGAGACCGAGCTCCACCGCCAGGTCGGCGACGGCGTCGACGTCCTCGTCGGCCAGGTCGGGGGCGATCTTCACCAGGAGGGGGACGCGGCGCGAGGTGACGGTGCGGTCGGCGGCCTCGCGCACGGCGGTCAGGAGCGGGCGCAGCGCCTCGGTGGCCTGGAGGTTGCGCAGGCCGGGGGTGTTCGGCGAGGAGACGTTCACGACGAGGTAGTCGGCGTGGGCGGCGAGCCGCTCGGTCGACTTCACGTAGTCGCCGGCCGCCTCCTCCTCGGGCACGACCTTGGTCTTGCCGATGTTCACGCCGACCGTGGCCTTGAAGGCGGGCCTGCGGGCCGCCAGGCGCTCCGCCACGGCCGCGGAGCCCTCGTTGTTGAACCCCATGCGGTTGATCAGCGCGCGGTCCGGCACGAGGCGGAACAGGCGCTTCTTGGGGTTGCCGGGCTGCGGCTCGCCCGTGACGGTGCCGATCTCGATGTGGTCGAAGCCGAGCATCGTCATGCCGTCGATCGCGACGGCGTTCTTGTCGAAGCCGGCGGCGAGCCCGAAGGGGCCGTGCATGCGCAGGCCGAGGGCCTCTGTGCGCAGCTCCTTGTGGCGGGGCGCGAGGACGGCCGCGACGAACGTGCGGAGCACGGGGACGCGGGCCGCGAGGCGGATCCAGCGGAAGGCCAGGTAGTGGGCCTTCTCCGGGTCCATGCGCTTGAAGACGAGGTTGAAGAAGAGTTTGTACATCGTGGGTGTCCTCACACGGAGGGGGACACCGTTTCCGATGTCCCCCTCAGTGGGCTGCTAGTCGCGGGCCGCGGTCAGGTGTTCCGCGTGTTCCTGGAGTGAACGGACGCCCACGTCACCGTGGTTGAGGGCGTCGATGCCCTGTACGGCGGCCGCGAGGGCCTGCACCGTGGTCAGGCACGGGACGCTGCGCGCCACCGCCGCCGTACGGATCTCGTAGCCGTCGAGGCGGCCGCCCGTGCCGTACGGGGTGTTGACGATGAGGTCGACCTGGCCGTCGTGGATGAGCTGGACGATCGTCTTCTCGCCGTTCGGGCCCTCGCCCTCGCTGAGCTTGCGCACGACCGTGGCGTTGATGCCGTTGCGGCGCAGCACCTCGGCGGTGCCGGACGTGGCGAGCAGCTCGAAGCCGTGCGCGACGAGCTCGCGCGCCGGGAAGATCATCGTGCGCTTGTCCCGGTTGGCGACCGAGATGAACGCGCGGCCCTTCGTCGGCAGCGGGCCGTACGCGCCGGCCTGCGACTTGGCGTACGCCGTGCCGAAGACCGAGTCGATGCCCATGACTTCACCGGTGGAGCGCATCTCCGGGCCGAGGACGGTGTCGACGCCGCGGCCCTGGATGTCGCGGAAGCGGCTCCACGGCATCACGGCCTCCTTGACGGAGATCGGCGCGTCCAGCGGCAGGGTGCCGCCGTCGCCGGTCTTCGGGAGCAGGCCCTCCGCGCGCAGCTCGGCCACGGTCGCGCCGAGCGAGATGCGCGCGGCGGCCTTGGCGAGCGGCACCGCGGTCGCCTTCGAGGTGAAGGGGACGGTGCGCGAGGCACGCGGGTTCGCCTCGAGGACGTACAGGATGTCGCCGGCCATGGCGAACTGGATGTTGATCAGGCCGCGGACGCCGACGCCCTTGGCGATGGCCTCGGTCGAGGCGCGCAGGCGCTTGATGTCGAAGCCGCCCAGCGTGATCGGGGGCAGGGCGCACGCCGAGTCGCCGGAGTGGATACCGGCCTCCTCGATGTGCTCCATGACGCCGCCGAGGTAGAGCTCGGTGCCGTCGTAGAGCGCGTCCACGTCGATCTCGATCGCGTCGTCGAGGAAGCGGTCGACGAGGACGGGGCGGGACGGGGAGATCTCCGTGGACTCCTCGATGTACGAGGAGAGGCGGGTCTCGTCGTACACGATCTCCATGCCGCGGCCGCCGAGGACGTACGACGGGCGGACGAGGACCGGGTAGCCGATCTCGTCGGCGATGGCCTTGGCCTCGGAGAAGGTGGTCGCCGTGCCGTGCTTGGGCGCGGGCAGTCCGGCCTCCGCGAGGACGCGGCCGAAGGCGCCGCGGTCCTCGGCGGCGTGGATGGCCTCGGGCGGGGTGCCCACGACCGGTACGCCGTTGTCCTTGAGCGCCTGCGACAGGCCGAGCGGGGTCTGGCCGCCGAGCTGGACGACGACGCCCGCGATCGGGCCCGCGAGGGACTCCG
This sequence comes from Streptomyces sp. NBC_00009, assembly GCF_045040855.1. Lineage (NCBI taxonomy): Bacteria > Bacillati > Actinomycetota > Actinomycetes > Kitasatosporales > Streptomycetaceae > Streptomyces > Streptomyces sp. NBC_00009. The sequence continues at coordinate 6,750,006 of NZ_CP108312.1, read as the reverse complement.
CGTGGACGATCTCCAGGACGTCCTCGAGCGTCAGCGGCTCGAAGTACAGGCGGTCGGAGGTGTCGTAGTCCGTGGACACGGTCTCCGGGTTGCAGTTGACCATCACGGTCTCGTAGCCGGCGTCGCTCAGCGCGAAGGAGGCGTGGACGCAGGAGTAGTCGAACTCGATGCCCTGGCCGATGCGGTTCGGACCGGAGCCCAGGATGATCACCGCGGGCTTGGTGCGCGGCGCGACCTCGGTCTCCTCGTCGTACGAGGAGTAGAAGTACGGGGTCTTGGCGGCGAACTCGGCGGCGCAGGTGTCGACCGTCTTGTAGACCGGGCGGATGCCGAGCGCGTGCCGGACCTCGCGGACGACATCCTCGCGCAGGTTACGGATCTCGGCGATCTGCGCGTCGGAGAAGCCGTGGCGCTTGGCCTCCGCGAGGAGGTCCACGTCGAGGCGCTCGGCGGCGGCCAGCTCGTCCGCGATCTCCTTGATGAGGAAGAGCTGGTCGACGAACCAGGGGTCGATCTTCGTGTACTCGAAGACCTCTTCCTGGGTGGCGCCGGCGCGGATGGCCTGCATGACGGTGTTGATACGGCCGTCGGTCGGACGTACGGCCTCGGCCAGGAGCTCGGCCTTGTCGCCGGGCTCACCCACGAAGGTGAACTGGCTTCCCTTCTTCTCTAGGGAGCGCAGCGCCTTCTGGAGGGCCTCGGTGAAGTTGCGGCCGATCGCCATGGCCTCGCCCACCGACTTCATAGTGGTGGTGAGGGTGGAGTCGGCTGACGGGAACTTCTCGAAGGCGAACCGCGGGGCCTTCACGACCACGTAGTCGAGCGTCGGCTCGAAGGAGGCCGGCGTCTTCTCGGTGATGTCGTTCGGGATCTCGTCGAGCGTGTAGCCGACGGCCAGCTTGGCGGCGATCTTGGCGATCGGGAAGCCGGTGGCCTTCGACGCGAGCGCCGAGGAGCGGGAGACGCGCGGGTTCATCTCGATGACGATGATCCGGCCGTCGGCCGGGTCGATCGCGAACTGGATGTTGCAGCCGCCGGTGTCGACGCCGACCTCGCGGATGATCGCGATGCCGATGTCGCGCAGGCGCTGGTACTCGCGGTCGGTGAGCGTCATCGCCGGGGCGACGGTGATCGAGTCACCCGTGTGGACGCCCATCGGGTCGAAGTTCTCGATGGAGCAGACGACCACGACGTTGTCGTTCTTGTCGCGCATCAGCTCGAGCTCGTACTCCTTCCAGCCGAGGATGGACTCCTCCAGGAGCACCTCGGTGGTGGGAGACAGGGTCAGGCCCTGGCCGGCGATGCGGCGCAGCTCCTCCTCGTCGTGCGCGAAGCCGGAGCCCGCGCCGCCCATCGTGAAGGAGGGGCGGACGACGACGGGGTAGCCGCCGAGCGTGTCGACGCCCTTGATGACGTCGTCCATGGTGTGGCAGATGACCGAGCGGGCGGACTCGCCGTGTCCGATCTTGGCGTTGACGGCCTCGACGACGCCCTTGAAGAGGTCGCGGTCCTCGCCCTTGTTGATGGCCTCGACGTTGGCGCCGATGAGCTCGACGCCGTACTTCTCGAGGACGCCGTTCTCGTGCATGGAGATCGCGGTGTTGAGCGCGGTCTGGCCACCGAGGGTGGGCAGGAGCGCGTCGGGGCGCTCCTTGGCGATGATCTTCTCGACGAACTCGGGGGTGATCGGCTCGACGTACGTGGCGTCGGCGATCTCCGGGTCGGTCATGATCGTCGCCGGGTTGGAGTTCACGAGGATGACCCGCAGGCCCTCGGCGCGCAGGATGCGGCAGGCCTGGGTGCCCGAGTAGTCGAACTCGGCGGCCTGGCCGATGACGATCGGTCCGGAACCGATGACCAGGACGGACTGGATATCGGTGCGCTTAGGCACGCTGGGCTCCCTTTTCTGCCATGAGCTCTACGAAGCGGTCGAACAGGTAGGCCGCGTCGTGCGGGCCCGCCGCTGCCTCGGGGTGGTACTGGACGCTGAACGCCGGCTGGTCGAGGAGGTGCAGACCCTCGACGACCTGGTCGTTCAGGCAGACGTGGGAGACCTCGGCGCGGCCGAAGGGGGTGTCGGAGACCTTGTCGAGCGGGGCGTCGACGGCGAATCCGTGGTTGTGCGCGGTGACCTCGACCTTGCCGGTCGTGCGGTCCTGCACCGGCTGGTTGATGCCGCGGTGGCCGTACTTCAGCTTGTAGGTGCCGAAGCCGAGGGCGCGGCCGAGGATCTGGTTGCCGAAGCAGATGCCGAACAGGGGGGTCTTCCGGGAGAGGACCTCACGCATGACCGCGACGGGGCCGTCGGCGGTGGCCGGGTCGCCCGGGCCGTTGGAGAAGAACACGCCGTCGGGCCGGACGGCGTAGATGTCCTCGGCCGTGGCCGTCGCGGGCAGCACGTGCACCTCGATGCCGCGCTCGGCCATCCGGTGCGGGGTCATGCCCTTGATGCCGAGGTCGACGGCGGCGACGGTGAAGCGCTTCTCACCGATCGCGGGGACGACGTACGTCTCCTTGGTGGCGACCTCGGCGGCGAGGTTCGCGCCCTTCATCTCGGGCGCCTGGCGCACCTCGGCGAGCATCGTGCCTGCGTCGGGCAGCGCGTTGCCGGAGAAGATGCCGACGCGCATGGCGCCGCGCTCGCGCAGGTGGCGGGTGAGGGCGCGGGTGTCGATGCCGCTGATGCCGACGACGCCCTGCTTGCGCAGCTCCTCGTCGAGGGAGCGCTGCGAGCGCCAGTTGGAGGGCACGCGCGCGGGGTCCCGCACGACGTAACCCGCGACCCAGATCTGCTTCGACTCGGGGTCCTCGTCGTTCACGCCGGTGTTGCCGACGTGCGGGGCGGTCATCACGACGACCTGGCGGTGGTACGACGGGTCGGTCAGCGTCTCCTGGTAACCGGTCATGCCGGTGTTGAACACCGCCTCGCCGAAGGTCTCCCCCACGGCCCCGTAGGCGCGGCCGCGGAAGATGCGGCCGTCCTCCAGGACGAGTACGGCGGGAGCGTTGGCGGCTCCCCGGGTGGAGGTCGTCATCGTGCGGTGCCTTCCGTCGTGATGGTCGTGCTGTTCATGCTGCTTGTGTTGCTTGTACTGCTTGTGCTGTTCGTGTCGATCATGTTGTTGAGGGTCTCGACCCACTCGGCCTGCTCCGCTGCGTGGTCGGAGCGGAAGCCTGAGTCGATCAGCTTGTCCCCGTGCCCCCAGGTGACGATCAGGAGACCGCCCTCCGTGAGGACCTTGCCGGCGATGCCCTTGTCGAGCCGGGCCTCGCGCAGCTGCGCGACGGGGATGAAGAAGTCCGTGGCTCCGGGGCGTACGACGTCCAGACCCGCGTCCGTGAGCGTGAGCTCGACGCGGCTGCGGGTGCCGAGGCCGTGCGCCACGATGCGGTCGAGCCACTGCCCCGCGGTCGTGGAGCCGTGATACCGGCCGCTCAGCTCAAGTCTGGCCGGACCCGGCGCGGACGGCGATCCGGGCAGCGGCGGCTCGCCGCCTCCGTTGAGGGTGGTGGTGGGAGACGGGCGGGCGGGGAGCGGCGGCAGGTCGCCCTGGAGGGTGCCGCGCCACTTCCAGCCCTGGCGCATCAGCCAGTAGACGAGCGTGATGAAGAGCAGCAGTCCCACGATCCAGCCGATCCGGTCGGGCCAGTCCGTCACGTCCGCCGACTTCTGTTCCGCGGCGAGCACTGCCAGTGGTTGCGTCAGTCGTGTCACGCGAGCTTCCCGTCGACGAGCGTGGCCTTTCCCCGCAGCCACGTGTGCGTGACGCGCCCGGGCAGCTCACGCCCCTCGTAGGGCGTGTTGCGGCTGCGCGAGGCGAAGCCGGCGGGGTCCACGGCTCCACGGTAATCGGCGTCGACCAGGACGAGGTTCGCGGGCTCACCTGCCGAGACGGGCCGGCCGTGGCCGCCCGCCCGGCCGATCTGCGCGGGCTTGACGGACATGCGGTCGGCGACGCCGGCCCAGTCGAGCAGCCCGGTCTCGACCATCGTCTGCTGCACGACCGACAGGGCGGTCTCGAGCCCGACCATGCCCATGGCGGCCGCGGCCCACTCGCAGTCCTTGTCCTCGTGCGGGTGCGGGGCGTGGTCGGTGGCGACGATGTCGATCGTGCCGTCGGCGAGCGCCTCGCGCAGGGCCATGACGTCGCGCTCGGTGCGCAGCGGCGGGTTGACCTTGTAGACGGGGTTGTACGTGCGCACCATCTCGTCGGTGAGGAGCAGGTGGTGCGGGGTGACCTCGGCGGTCACGTCGATGCCGCGGGACTTGGCCCAGCGCACGATCTCGACGCTGCCGGCCGTGGACAGGTGGCAGATGTGCACGCGGGAGCCGACGTGCTCGGCGAGCAGCACATCGCGGGCGATGATCGACTCCTCGGCGACGGCGGGCCAGCCGCCGAGCCCGAGCTCGGCCGAGACGATGCCCTCGTTCATCTGGGCGCCCTCGGTCAGGCGGGGCTCCTGCGCGTGCTGGGCGACGACGCCCCCGAAGGCCTTCACGTACTCCAGGGCGCGGCGCATGATCACCGCGTCGTCCACGCACTTGCCGTCGTCGGAGAAGACGGTGACGCCGGCGGCGGACTCGTGCATGGCGCCGAGCTCGGCGAGCTTCTTGCCCTCCAGGCCGACGGTGACGGCGCCGATGGGCTGCACGTCGCAGTAGCCGGACTCCTGGCCGAGCCGGTAGACCTGCTCGACGACGCCGGCGGTGTCGGCGACGGGGAAGGTGTTGGCCATCGCGAACACGGCGGTGTAGCCACCGGAGGCGGCGGCCCGGGTGCCGGTGAGGACGGTCTCGGAGTCCTCGCGGCCCGGCTCGCGCAGGTGGGTGTGCAGGTCGACGAGGCCCGGCAGGAGGACCTTGCCGCCGGCCTCGACGACCTCGGCGCCCTCGGCGGACAGGCCGGTGCCGACCGCCTCGATGACGGAGCCGTCGATCAGGACGTCCTGCTGCTCGCCGCCGAGCACCTTCGCACCACGGATAAGGATCTTGCTCATGGTTCTTACTTCTCCTCGGTACGGGTGTGGGTGACGGCGGGCTCGTTGCCGCCCAGAAGCAGGTACAGGACGGCCATGCGGATGGAGACGCCGTTGGCGACCTGCTCGATGACCGTGCAGCGGTCGGAGTCGGCGACCTCGGCGGTGATCTCCATGCCGCGGACCATCGGGCCCGGGTGCATCACGATGGCGTGCTCGGGCATCTTCGCCATGCGGTCGCCGTCCAGGCCGTAGCGCCGCGAGTACTCGCGCTCGGTCGGGAAGAAGGCGGCGTTCATCCGCTCGCGCTGAACGCGCAGCATCATGACGGCGTCGGACTTCGGCAGCGTGCTGTCGAGGTCGTACGAGACCTCGCAGGGCCAGGTCTCGACGCCGACCGGGACGAGGGTGGGCGGGGCGACGAGGGTGACCTCGGCGCCGAGGGTGTGCAGCAGGTCGACGTTCGAGCGGGCGACGCGGCTGTGCAGGACGTCCCCGACGAGCGTGATGCGCTTGCCCTCGAGGTCCTTGCCGAGTCCGGCGTCGCGGCCGACGAGGCGGCGGCGCATCGTGAACGCGTCGAGGAGCGCCTGCGTGGGGTGCTGGTGGGTGCCGTCGCCCGCGTTGATGACCGGGGCGTCGATCCAGCCCGAGGTGGCGAGGCGGTAGGGCGCGCCGGAGGCGCCGTGCCGGATGACGACGGCGTCGACGCCCATCGCCTCCAGGGTCTGGGCGGTGTCCTTGAGGGACTCGCCCTTGGAGACGCTGGATCCCTTGGCGGCGAAGTTGATGACGTCCGCGGAGAGGCGCTTCTCGGCGGCCTCGAAGGAGATCCGGGTGCGGGTCGAGTCCTCGAAGAAGAGGTTGCAGATCGTGCGGCCGCGCAGGGCGGGCAGCTTCTTGATCGGCCGGTCGGCGACCCGGGCCATCTCCTCGGCGGTGTCGAGGATGAGGACGGCGTCGTCGCGGGTGAGGTCGGCGGCCGAGATGAGGTGTCGCATCATCGGGGAGGCTCCGTAGGAAAGTTCAGGAGTATTCGGGCATACGGGCGCGCGGCGGCACCCTCAGGGTCGGGCTGAGGGTGGCTACTGCTCGCCGGCCGGAGCGGCCCGCTTGGCGCCGAGCAGCACGGAGTCGCGTCCGTCCTCCTCGGCGAGCTGGACCTTGACCGTCTCCCGCAGCGACGTGGGGAGGTTCTTGCCGACGTAGTCGGCGCGAATGGGGAGTTCGCGGTGGCCGCGGTCGACGAGGACCGCGAGCTGCACGGCGCGGGGGCGCCCGATGTCGTTCAGGGCGTCGAGTGCCGCGCGGATCGTGCGGCCGGAGAAGAGCACGTCGTCGACGAGGACGACGAGGCGGCCGTCGATGCCGTCGGCGGGGATCTCCGTGCGGGCCAGCGCACGCGGCGGGTGCATGCGCAGGTCGTCGCGGTACATGGTGATGTCTAGGGAGCCGACCGGGATCTTCTGTCCGGTGATCTCTTCGAGCTTGTCCGCGAGCCGGCGGGCCAGGAAGACGCCGCGGGTGGGAATGCCCAGGAGCACGACGTCTTCGGCGCCCTTGGCGCGCTCGACGATCTCGTGAGCGATGCGGGTCAGTACCCGCGCGATGTCGGGGCCCTCGAGTACGGGGCGTGCCTCATCGGAGCTGCTGATGTCCATAAAAAACGGACCTCCTTCTCCGCCTCACGGGACGGACCTTAAAGGACGTCGGATTTGCGCCATCCACGGTACCAGGCCCGCAACGCCACCGATCACCCCCCTGGAGGTGCGAGACACGCCGTTCCGAGGGAAGGTCGATAACGGACCACTCGGCTTGACGCAGCCAAGTAACGCTGCGTAACCTCACAGTGAGTTACCAGCCACGCGGCGGAGCCGCACGTTGATACAGCGTCCGGGAGCTATATGTCCAGCGAATACGCCAAACAGCTCGGGGCCAAGCTCCGCGCCATCCGCACCCAGCAGGGCCTTTCCCTCCATGGTGTCGAGGAGAAGTCCCAGGGACGCTGGAAGGCGGTCGTGGTCGGTTCGTACGAGCGCGGCGACCGTGCCGTGACCGTGCAGCGCCTCGCCGAGCTGGCGGACTTCTACGGGGTGCCGGTGCAGGAGCTCCTGCCGGGCACCACGCCGGGCGGTGCGGCCGAGCCCCCGCCGAAGCTCGTTCTCGACCTGGAGCGCCTGGCCCACGTCCCGCCGGAGAAGGCGGGTCCCCTGCAGCGCTACGCGGCGACGATCCAGTCCCAGCGCGGTGACTACAACGGCAAGGTGCTGTCGATCCGCCAGGACGACCTGCGCACCCTCGCCGTCATCTACGACCAGTCGCCCTCGGTCCTCACCGAGCAGCTCATCAGCTGGGGCGTCCTGGACGCCGACGCGCGTCGCGCTGTCGCTCACGACGACCTCTGACAGACAGAAATCGGCAGAAACGTCACGCCGGAGGGGCGGGCCCGCGTTTTCGCGGCCCGCCCCTGCGGCGTTTCCGGGCCGCTCCCCCGCGTACAAAAGACATCAGGCCCGGTGCGGAACATGGTTCATGTTCCGCACCGGGCCTGATGTGCTGTCGCTGTCTGCGCCTGCTACGCCTCGTCGCGGCGCAGCGTCGGCTTCAGGTCCTTGAAGCGGCCCAGAAGCCCGTTGACGAAGGCCGGGGAGTCGTCCGTGGAGAACTCCTTGGCGAGCTGCACGGCCTCGTCGAGCACCACGGCGTCCGGGGTGTCGTCGACCCAGACGAGCTCGTAGGCGCCCAGGCGCAGGATGTTGCGGTCGACGACCGGCATCCTGTCCAGGGTCCACCCGACGGCGTACTGCGAGATGAGCTCGTCGATGCGGGCGGTCTTGCGGGCGTAGCCCTCGACCAGCTCCATCGTGTACTCGCTGACCGGCGGCTGCCGGGTGTCGCTCCGGGAATGCCGGATCCAGTCCGCGAGGACCGTCTGGACGTCGACTCCGCGCTGGTCCGCCTCGAAGAGGATCTGGAAGGCGCGCTTGCGGGCCGTGTTGCGAGCAGCCACGGTTAGCTGTTCACCCGGCCGAGGTAGTCGCTGGTGCGGGTGTCGACCTTGATCTTCTCGCCGGTCGTGATGAAGAGCGGCACCTGGATCTGGTGGCCGGTCTCCAGCGTGGCGGGCTTGGTGCCACCGGTGGAGCGGTCGCCCTGGACGCCCGGCTCGGTCTCCTGGACGACGAGCTCGACGGCGGCCGGCAGCTCGACGAAGAGCACCTCGCCCTCGTGCTGCGCGACGGAGGCGGTGAAGCCCTCGATCAGGAAGTTGGCGGCGTCACCGACGGACTTGCGGTCGACCATGAGCTGGTCGTACGTCTGCATGTCCATGAAGACGAAGTACTCGCCATCCATGTACGAGAACTGCATGTCGCGCTTGTCGATCGTGGCCGTCTCGACCTTGACGCCGGCGTTGAAGGTCTTGTCGACGACCTTCCCGGACAGCACGTTCTTGAGCTTGGTGCGCACAAAGGCAGGGCCCTTGCCGGGCTTGACGTGCTGGAACTCGACGACGGACCAGAGCTGGCCCCCGTCGAGCTTGAGCACCAGGCCGTTCTTGAGGTCGTTCGTGGAAGCCACGGTTGCGGAATCTCCTGGACTGACGATGGACGACCCCGGGGGCGCGCGCCGTTACAGCGCGAGCAGCTCCTTGGTCGTAATGGTGAGTAGCTCGGGTCCGCCGTCCGCCTCGGGGCGCACGACGAGCGTGTCATCGATCCGGACACCGCCCCGGCCCGGGAGGTGGACCCCCGGTTCGACGGTGACCGGCACACAAAGGTCCAGTTTACCCATGGCCGCGGGGGCCAACTGCGGCTCCTCGTCGATTTCGAGTCCGACACCGTGTCCGGTGAGCTGTGAGAGGCCGTCCGCGTACCCCGCGGAGTCCAGTACATGGCGTGCCGCCCGGTCCACCTCACGGCACTCGGCGCCGGGTGCGAGGCTCTCCCGGCCGGCCCTCTGGGCTGCGAAGACCAGGTCGTACAGGTCGATCTGCCAGTCCGCGGGCGAGGTGCCGATGACGAACGTACGGCCGATCTCGCAGCGGTATCCGCGGTAGGCGGCGCCGAGGCAGACCGAGAGGAAGTCACCCTCTTCGACGCGGCGATCGGTGGGGCGGTGGCCGCCGCGGCCCGAGTTCGGCCCGGTGCCGACCGAGGTCGGGAAGGCGGGGCCGTCGGCGCCGTGGTCGACCAGGCGGCGCTCCAGCTCCAGGGCGAGATGGCGTTCGGTGCGGCCGACGAGGATCGATTCGAGCAGTTCACCGAGGGCCTGGTCGGCGATCTCGGCGGCGATGCGCAGGCAGGAGATCTCGTCCTCGTCCTTGACGAGCCGCAGCTGCTCCACGGCGCCGCCCAGGTCGGCGAGGCGCAGCCGGGGCGCCACGGAGCCGAGCGCCCGGTGCCTGGCCACGGTCAGATGGTGTTCCTCCACGGCCAGCGAATCCGCCCCCAGGGAGAGCGCGACGTCGGCGGCGGCGACGGCGGGGTCCCCGCCGGGCGCATCGAGCACCTGGATGCGCAGCGACTCGTCGGGCCGTCCCTCGGCGGGCTGCTCGCTGGGCGGCAGCCGGCACATCAGGACGTCACCTTCGGCGTCGGGGCCCTTCCCCAGCAGGAGTACGGCGCCGTGGGGCGCCGCGCCCGCGAGATAGCGAACGTTGGCGGGGCGCGAGACAAGGGCGGCGGCACTGCCGCCCGCCGCAGCGCGCTCCCTCAGCCGGTCCCTACGGGCCGCGTACACCTCTGACATGAATCGAGCGTACGAGTGACAGAGGTGCGCGGCCTGGTCAGCGCGTCCGGACGGGCGGCGAGGTGGCCTCTCCAGGGTGCTCTGCGCGGCCCGCTACCACTGGGGCGGGCTCGCGATCGAGCGGGCGAGTACGTCGTCCAGGACGCGGGCCGTGGTGGGCACGTCCATCTGGGAGTTGTCGATGATGGGCAGGCCCGAGCCGTACCAGCCGGCCATGCGGCCGTGGATGCGGGCGACCTCCTCGTCCGTGAGGCGGCGGTTCCCGCTGCGCTCCGCGTTGCGCTCGAGGACGATCTCCAGGCCGGGGAGCAGCACCACGGGCAGCAGGCCGGGGCCCACGTGCCGCTTCCAGCCGCCGAGACCCACGACCGGGCGGTCCGGGAAGACGGCGTCGTCGAGGATGCACGAGATGCCGTTGGCCAGGAAGTTGCGCGCGGCGAAGCCGCAGGTGCGGCGGGCGAGGCGGTACTGGGCCTCGGAGTGGTCGTTCCACCCCGACTGCGGGTCGGCGAAGCCGGAGCGCACCCACTCGCGTACGTCGTCGAGGCTGATGTGGGCCGTGGGGACGCGGCGCTGGTCGGCCCAGTACTTGGCGACGCTCGTCTTGCCCGCGCCGGCGGGGCCGATGAGCAGGACTGCGAGCGTCGTGGCGGTGGCGTCGGCGGTGCCGGCCGCGGGCGGCGGGCTCGGCATGGCGACGGGGCCGCCGGGCGGGAGCTGCACATGGCCCGTGGTGTCCCGCGAGGGGGGTTGCGGGGACTGCTGGGGGGCGTGCTGAGGGACGACGCCCGGGTGCGGGGGCTGGCCCTGCGGCGGCTGGGTGTGCGGGGCCTGGGGGTGCGGCGCGGGTTGGTGCGGGGCGGGCGTCGGAGCGTGCGGCGCGGGTGCGTGCGGGGCCGGGCCCGAGGGGCCGGGTGGGCCCGCGAAGCCCGGGGCAGGGTGTGGCGGACCCGCCGGTCCGGGGCCCGGGTGGGCGCCCGGGTGATGCGCGGCCTGGGACCAGCCGGCGGCCGGTCCGTGCCCCGGCTGAGGGGGCGGCGGCAGCGGCGAACCCACTGCGTGCTGCATCCGGTGCGACTCCGTCTCGTACAGGCAACTGGCGCCGGCGAACAAGGCGCTACCGAACGGTACCTTCCCCGGCCGCCGTTGTGTGAACGGCCGGGGAGGTCGCGAAGTGCCCGAAGGCGGGGGCTATTCGGCCACTTCGCCGTACGCCGCGAGGAGCACGGCCGGGTCGGGTCCTTCGAGGACCGTCGGCTTGGCGAGGCCGTCGAGGACGATGAACCGCAGCAGGTTGCCGCGGGACTTCTTATCGACCTTCATGTTCTCCAGCAGCTTGGGCCACTGGTCGTAGCGGTAGCTCAGGGGCAGCCCGACCGACTCGAGGACGGTGCGGTGCCGGTCGGCGGTCGCGTCGTCCAGGCGTCCGGCGAGACGGCCGAGTTCGGCGGCGAAGTGCATGCCGACGGAGACGGCGGCGCCGTGCCGCCACTTGTACCGCTCGTTCTTCTCGATGGCGTGCGCCAGGGTGTGCCCATAGTTGAGGATCTCGCGCAGGCCCGACTCCTTGAGGTCGCCGGAGACGACCTCGGCCTTGACCTTGATGGAGCGCTCGATGAGCTCGGCGGTGTGCGGGCCCTGCGGGGAGCGCGCCGCCTCGGGGTCGGACTCGATCAGGTCGAGGATCGCCGGGTCGGCGATGAAGCCGGCCTTGATGATCTCCGCGAGGCCGGACACGAAGTCGTTGACCGGCAGCGAGTCGAGGGCCGCGAGGTCGCAGAGCACGCCGGCCGGCGGGTGGAAGGACCCCACGAGGTTCTTGCCCTCGGCGGTGTTGATCCCGGTCTTGCCGCCGACGGCCGCGTCCACCATGCCGAGCACGGTGGTCGGCACGGCGATCCAGCGCACCCCTCGCAGCCAGGTCGCGGCCACGAACCCGGCGAGGTCCGTGGTGGCGCCGCCGCCCACGCCGACGATGACGTCGGTGCGGGTGAAGCCGGACTGGCCGAGCGCCTTCCAGCAGTAGGCGGCGACCTCGGCGGTCTTGGCCTCCTCGGCGTTGGGCACCTGGATGGCGACGACCTCGAAGCCCTGGTCGGCGAGGTCGCCGCGCAGCGCCTCACCGGTCTCGGCGAGCGCCTCGGGGTGGATGATCGCGACGCGCTGGGCGGACTCGCCGATCAGACCGCCGAGTTCACCGAGGAGCTGACGTCCGACGAGGACCTCGTACGGGTCGGTGCCCGCTGTGCCGCCGACCTGGATCCGGGTCACCTGCTGCTCGGTCATGCCTTCTTCAACTCCAGGGCGTCGAGGACCGCGCGGGCGACCTCTTCGGGGGTGCGGTCGTCGGTGGGTACGACGACGCGGGCGACTTCGGTGTACAGGTGGCGGCGGGCCTCCATCAGCTCGCGCCACTGGCGGCGCGGGTTGACGGCGAGCAGCGGACGGGCCGTGTTGAGGCCGGTCCGCTTGACCGCCTCCTCGACGTCCATCGACAGATAGACGACGGGGAGCGGAGCGAGCAGCGCGCGCGTCGACTCGTCGAGGATCGCTCCGCCGCCGAGTGCGAGCACACCGCTGTGCTCGGCGACAGCCGCGTGCACGGCCTGCCGCTCGAGTTCGCGGAAGCGGGGCTCGCCCTCGTCCACGAAGATGTCCGCGATGGGGCGGCCCTGAGCGGCCACGATGTCGGCGTCGGTGTCCCGGTAGGGGCAGCCCAGCCACTCGGCGAGCAGCTCCCCCACCGTGGACTTGCCTACGCCCATGGGGCCGACGAGTACGACCAGCGGGCCGGTCACCGGATCTGGAGGTGGTCGAGGTACGACTGCACGTTGCGCCGGGTCTCGGGGACGCTGTCGCCGCCGAACTTCTCCGCGACGGCGTCGGCGAGGACGAGCGCGACCATGGCCTCGGCGACGATGCCTGCGGCCGGGACCGCGCACACGTCTGAGCGCTGGTGGTGGGCCTTCGCGGCCTCGCCGGTCGCCACGTCGATGGTGGCCAGCGCGCGCGGGACGGTCGCGATGGGCTTCATCGCGGCGCGCACACGCAGCAGTTCACCGGTGGTGAGGCCGCCCTCGGTGCCGCCGGAGCGGCCCGACGTGCGCTTGATGCCGTCGTCCGTGGTCACGATCTCGTCGTGCGCCTTCGAACCGGGCACGCGCGCGAGCTCGAAGCCGTCGCCGACCTCGACACCCTTGATGGCCTGGATGCCCATGAGGGCCCCCGCGAGCCGGGCGTCAAGACGCCGGTCCCAGTGCACGTGCGAGCCGAGGCCCACCGGCACGCCGTAGGCGAGGACCTCGACGACGCCGCCGAGGGTGTCGCCGTCCTTGTGGGCCTGGTCGATCTCCGCGACCATCGCCTTCGACGCGTCCGCGTCCAGGCAGCGCACCGGGTCGGCGTCGAGCTTGTCGACGTCGGCCGGGGTCGGGTAGACGCCGTAGGGGGCCTTGGCGTTCGCCAGCTCGGTGACGTGGCTGACGATCTCGATGCCGGCCGTCTCCTTGAGGTAGGAGCGGGCGATGGCGCCGAGCGCGACGCGGGCCGCCGTCTCACGGGCGGAGGCGCGCTCCAGGATCGGCCGGGCCTCGTCGAAGCCGTACTTCTGCATACCGGCGAGGTCGGCGTGACCGGGGCGGGGCCGGGTCAGCGGCGCGTTGCGCGCCAGATCGGCGAGGATCTCGGGGTCGACCGGGTCGGCCGACATGACCTGCTCCCACTTGGGCCACTCGGTGTTGCCCACCATGACCGCGACCGGCGAGCCCATGGTGAGGCCGTGGCGCACGCCGCCGAGGAAGGTCACCTCGTCGCGCTCGAACTTCATCCGCGCGCCGCGTCCATAGCCGAGCCGCCGCCGGGCCAGGTGGTCCGCCACCATCTCCGTGGTGATCGGCACGCCGGCGGGAAGTCCCTCCAGCGTCGCGACAAGTGCGGGTCCGTGGGACTCCCCAGCGGTCAGCCAGCGCAACCTGCTCAACGGTGCTCCTCTTGCTCGCGCCTCGAACTGCGATGGCGCGGCCGGGTGCGCGGCCCTGGCCCGCCACCCCCGATCCTCCCACGTCCGCGCACCCGACCCGGCCCCCGGTCCATCAGACGGACGCCTGGACGGACGCGGCCCGGGTCAGCCTGCGAGCGCCCGCTCCCCCGCCCGGCGCATCGCACCGAGCGGCGCCGGGGCGCGCCCCGTCATCTGCTCGACCTGGAGGACGGCCTGGTGCACCAGCAGGTCGAGCCCGCTGACGACCGCTCCGCCGTACCCGGACCAGCGGGCCGCGAGCTGTGTCGGCCAAGGGTCGTAGAGGACGTCGAAGAGGGTGCCGGGCCGTTCGGGGATGTCGGCGGCGAGGGCGTCCGTGGTTCCGGCGGGCGTCGTGGCGACGACCAGCGGCGCGGTGAAGGCACGCGCCGCGTCCGACCACTTCCCGATCTTCACGTCCACGTCGAGCCGCTCGCCCCACTCCCGCATCTCGGCGGCGCGGGCGTCGCTGCGTACGTACGCGACGATCTCGCCGGCGCAGATGCGCGACAGGGCGGCGAGCGCGGAGGAGGCGGTGGCGCCCGCGCCCAGGATCGCGGCGGACTCGACCTTGTCGATGCCGCGCTCGGCGAGGGCGGCGACCATGCCGGGGATGTCGGTGTTGTCGCCGATCTTGTGCCCGTCCTCGGTGAGGACGACGGTGTTGACGGCCTCGACGGAGGCGGCCGTGTCACTGATCGTGTCGAGCAGCGGGATCACGGCGCGCTTCAGCGGCATGGTCAGCGAGAGGCCCGCCCACTCGGGCCCGAGCCCGGCCAGGAAGTCGGGCAGAGCCACCTCGTCGACCTCGAAACGGTCGTAGGACCAGTCCGTCAGGCCCAATTCCTCGTAGGCGGCGCGGTGCAGCACCGGGGAAAGGGAGTGGGCGATGGGCGACCCGAGTACGGCCGCCCTTCTGATTGCTGACATCAGTTCTTCCTCGACGCGTTCCACTTGTCGACCAGCTTCTGGTGTTCGTCGTTCGTCTTGGTGAACTCGCTGGTCTTGCCGTCCATCGAGATGAAGTAGTACCAGCCGTCGCTGGTCGGGTCGGTGGCGCCCTTCAGAGCTTCCTCACCCGGGTTTCCGATCGGCCCGGGCGGCAGGCCCTTGTAGTAGTACGTGTTGTAGCGGTTGTCGTACTTGCGCAGCGCGGTGAGGCTCAGGTCGATCTTGCTCTGGTTCTTGACGTAGTTGTATGTGGAGTCGAACTCCAGCATTCCGTTCGTCTGCTCGTTGCCGGGCTTGAGGCGGTTGTAGACGACCTCGGCCATCTTGCGGAAGTCGTCGTGGCTCGTACCCTCGGCCTGCGCGAGGCTCGCCACCGTGATCAGCTGCCACGGGCTGTCGAGGCCAAGGCTCTTGGCCTTCTTCTCGACGCCGTAGGCCTCGTACTTCTCGGTCGCCCGCGACACCATCTGCTTCAGGACCGTCTCGGGCTTTCCGCCCTTGGCGACGCCGTAGCTGGACGGGTAGAGGAACCCTTCCAGCGGGTCCTTCACATTCGGCTCGTTCATGGCCCAGGAGGGCAGTCCGAGCTTCTTGTAGTCCTTCTTCGCGACCTCTTGCGTGGTCCCCTTGGCAATGCCGAGCCGCTTGTCGATCTGCTGGTAGACCCACACGTTACGGCGGCCCTCGGCGATGATCAGGTTGTTCCGGCTGCTCGGGCTGAGCATCATCTCGAGCGCGCTTGCGGCCGACATTTCCTTCTCGAGCGTATATCCGCCGTCCTGAATGGACGTGCCCCGCGGATTCTGCTCCTGCGCCGCAACGAAGGCGTCCACGCTCTTGATGACGCCCGCGTCCTTCAGACGCTGGCCGATGACATAGCCGCCCGCGCCCGGGGGAATGTCCACGGAAACGGGTTCGCCATTTCCGGACCCCGCGTAATCCGGCGCCGATCCGAAACGGTCCTGATAGAACTGGTAGCCGAAATAGCCGACACCGCCGACGCCGCCCGCGAAGACCACGGTGAGGACCAGGCAGGCGCATCCGCTGCGCCGCTTCTTCGGCTTCTTGCCGCCGCGGCCGCGGCGGCTGCCCCGGTCGCGCGGGTCGTCGTAGTCGTCGCCGTCGTCATCGCCGCCACCGGCGAAGAACGCGTGCTCACCCTGGTCGGGGCCCGGGTCCCAGTCCGTTTCCGGCTCCGCGGCGGCCCCGCGCCGACCGGGCGGCTCCGGTGGCGGGTACGCGTCGGGGGTGCCGTAGAGATCCGGCTGCTCACCGCCGTATGCGACAGGCTGCTGCTGACCGCCGTACGGGTCCACCGGGTCGGCATTGTACGGGACATGGCCGTGCTGACCGGTGTCCCAGCCGCCACCCTGCGGCTGACCGCCGTACTGCTGACCGCCGCCGTACTGCTGGCCGTACTGGTCGTGCTGACCGGTGCCCCACTCGCCGCCGTACTGCTGCTGCGGCTGCTGCTGGGACTGAGGATGCTGCTGCGGCTGCTGAGGGTGGTACTGCCCCTGGCCGCCGTAGGCAGGCCGGCCGTCGGCGGCCTGCTGCCCCCACCCCTGGTCCCCGTACAGCGGGTCCTCGGGGTGCCACGGTTCGGAGCCAGGGCCCCGGCCATACTCAGTCATCGATCCCCTACAAGCCGCGAGGCGGCGGCCGCGTCTGGGTGGCAGGGCAACCGGTCCGCCTCTTGATGCTGTGCGGCAGCTGTTCGAACGCCGCCGGTCGCGCGGAACGTTACCGTATCGCGATCAGATGCCCACTTCGACGCCCTCGCCCGGAGCTTTACCTGACGCCCGTTCGGACTCCAGTGCCTGCTGGAGGATGATGACCGCAGCCGCCTGGTCGATGACAGACCGGCCCTTTTTGGACTTCACGCCCGAGGCGCGCAGTCCCTGACTGGCCGTCACTGTGGTCATCCTCTCGTCCACGAGCCGCACGCCGACGGGGGCGATCCCGCCGGCCAGCTCCTGGGCGAACGCGCGGACCTTGACCGCGGCCGGCCCCTCGCCCCCCTTGAGGGAGCGAGGGAGTCCGACGACGACCTCGATCGGCTCGTACTCCTCGACGAGTTGCCGCAACCGCCGGTGGGCGGCCGGGACATCGCGTCCCGGCACGGTCTCCACCGGGGTGGCGAGGATCCCGTCGGGGTCGCACGAGGCGACCCCGATCCGGGCGTCCCCGACGTCGATCGCGAGCCGTCGGCCGCGTCGCATCAGGCGGTTTCCGTGACGAGGCGCTCGACGGCGGCCACGGCGTCACCGATGGCGGCCGGGTTCTGGCCGCCGCCCTGGGCGACGTCCGGCTTGCCGCCACCGCCGCCGCCGAGGGTCTTGGCGGCCGTGCGGACCAGGTCACCGGCCTTCAGACCGCGCTCACGAGCGGCCTCGTTCGTGGCGATGACCGTCAGCGGCTTGCCGTTGACCGTCGTGAACAGGGCCACCACCACGGGGCGTCCGCCCTGGATGCGGCCGCGCACGTCGAGGACCAGCTTGCGCAGGTCGTCGGCGCCGGTGCCGTCCGGGACCTGGCCGGTGACCAGGGCGACCCCGCGCACGTCGGTGGCGCCCGCGGCGAGACCGGCGGCGGCCTGGAGGACCTTCTCCGCGCGGAACTTCTCGATCTCCTTCTCGGCGTCCTTGAGCTTGCCGAGCATCGCCGAGACCTTCTCCGGCAGCTCCTCGGAGCGGCCCTTGACCAGCTCCTGGAGCTGGGCGACGACCGTGTGCTCGCGGGCGAGGAAGTTGTACGCGTCGACGCCCACGAGGGCCTCGATACGGCGCACGCCCGAGCCGATGGACGACTCGCCGAGCAGCTTCACCAGGCCGAGCTGGGCGGTGTTGTGCACGTGCGTGCCGCCGCAGAGCTCCTTGGAGAAGTCGCCGATGGTGACGACGCGGACGCGCTCGCCGTACTTCTCGCCGAACTCGGCGATGGCGCCAGCCTTCTTGGCGTCGTCGATCGACATGACCTCGGCCTGCACGTCGAGTTCGCGCGAGAGGACCTCGTTGATCTTCTGCTCGACGTCCGTCATCACGGCCGTGGGCACGGCGGACGGCGAACCGAAGTCGAAGCGGAAGCGGCCGGGCTGGTTCTCGGAGCCGGCCTGGGCGGCCGTCGGGCCGAGGGCGTCGCGCAGCGCCTGGTGCGTGAGGTGCGTGGCGGAGTGGGCGCGGGCGATGGAGCGGCGGCGCGCCACGTCGATGACGGCCTGGGCCGGGGCGCCGACGGTGACCTCGCCGACCTGGACGACGCCCTTGTGGACGTAGACGCCGGGGACCGGCTTCTGGCAGTCGCGGATCTCGATCACCGCGCCGTTGTCCAGCTTGATGCGGCCGGTGTCGCCGATCTGGCCGCCGCCCTCGGCGTAGAAGGGGGTGCGGTCGAGGACGACCTCGACCTCGTCGCCCTCGGAGGCGGCCGGGGAGGAGACGCCGTTGACCAGCAGGCCGACGATCGTGGACTCGCCCTCGGTCGACGTGTAGCCGATGAAGTCGGTGGCACCGGCGGCGTCCGCGATCTCGCGATAGGCGCCGACGTTGGCGTGGCCGGTCTTCTTGGCCTGGGCGTCGGCCTTGGCGCGCTCCCGCTGCTCCTTCATCAGGCGCCGGAAGCCGTCCTCGTCCACGGACAGGCCCTGCTCGGCGGCCATCTCCAGGGTGAGGTCGATCGGGAAGCCCCAGGTGTCGTGGAGCAGGAACGCCTTGTCGCCGGCGAGGACCGTGCCGCCCGCGGCCTTGGTGTCGATGACGGCGGTGTCGAGGATGTTCGTGCCGCCCTTGAGGGCCTTGAGGAAGGCGGCCTCTTCGGCGAGGGCGACGGTCTCGATGCGCTTGCGGTCGGTGATGAGCTCCGGGTACTGCTGGCCCATCGTGTCGATCACGACGTCGGCGAGGTCCTTGACGACCGGACCGGTGGCGCCCATGAGGCGCATGTTGCGGATGGCGCGGCGCATGATGCGGCGCAGGACGTAGCCACGGCCCTCGTTGCCGGGGGTGACGCCGTCACCGATGAGCATCACGGAGGTGCGCATGTGGTCGGCGACCACACGCATCGAGACGTCGGTGTCGTGCTTGTCGCCGTACTGGACACCGGTGAGTTCGGTGGCCTTGTCCATGACGACGCGCAGGGTGTCCGTCTCGTACATGTTCTGTACGCCTTGCAGGATCATGGCGAGACGCTCGAGGCCGAGACCCGTGTCGATGTTCTGCGACGGCAGGTCGCCGAGGATCTCGAAGTCCTCCTTGCCGATGCCGACGCCGCGCTCGTACTGCATGAAGACCAGGTTCCAGATCTCCACGTACCGCTCGTCGTTGACGGCCGGGCCGCCCTCGACGCCGAACTCGGGGCCGCGGTCGTAGTTGATCTCGGAACACGGGCCGCAGGGGCCGGGGACGCCCATGGACCAGAAGTTGTCCTTCTTGCCCAGGCGCTGGATGCGCTCCTTGGGCACGCCGACGACCTCGTGCCAGATGCGCTCGGCCTCGTCGTCGTCGAGGTAGACGGTGATCCAGAGCTTCTCCGGGTCGAGGCCGTAACCACCGTCCGCCACGGAGCTGGTGAGCAGCTCCCAGGCGTACTTGATGGCGCCTTCCTTGAAGTAGTCGCCGAAGGAGAAGTTGCCGCACATCTGGAAGAACGTGCCGTGGCGGGTCGTCTTGCCGACCTCTTCGATGTCCGGCGTGCGCACGCACTTCTGCACCGATGTGGCGCGCGGGGCGGGCGGCTTGACCTCGCCGAGGAAGTACGGCTTGAACGGGACCATGCCCGCGGGGACGAGCAGCAGAGTCGGGTCGTCCGCGATGAGCGACGCCGAGGGCACGACCTTGTGGCCACGCTCCTCGAAGAAGCTCAGCCAGCGGCGGCGGATTTCAGCCGACTCCATCAGTGGTCCTCATTCCGGTTGTACGAGTACGTCGTGTTCTCGAGGTACTTGGGGTTGTTCTTCACGTGGTTGTTCTTCACGTGGTTCTCGATGACGGAGAAGCGGCGCTGCGCGGGGAGTTCGGCGTCCACCGGGGCGTTGAGGCCCAGTGCGTCGTCGAGTTCGGCCTCGCGCTCGGCCATGCCGTCGCGGACGTCGAGGGCGAAGTCCTTGAGACGGTGACCCGCCTCGATCGCCTTGTTCGCGGCCTGCGCGGCGAGGCTCTCCGGCGTCAGCTTCTTCAGCTTGCGGTTGACCTTGGTGGTGGCCCATACGCCGGCGGCTGCGCCCGCGGTGAACCAGAACGTACGGCGGAACATCGCTGCGTCAGTCCCTCTTATTCCGGGAGTCCCGCTTGCTGCGCCGCGCCGACGGGACGGTGCGGCCCACGATCACGGTACGGCGGGACGGCTTGGCGGGCGCGTCGGCTGCGGAGGCACCCGTGGACTTGCGACCGATCGCCCGGCGCACGCCGTAGCCGAAGGCGGCCACCTTGACGAGCGGGCCACCGAAGGTGGAGGCGACGGTGGAGGACAGCGCCGACGCGTTCGACGTGACTTCCTGGACGTCCGACGCGATGGCGTCGACCCGGTCGATCTGCGTCTGTGCGGACCGCACGGCCGCGGAGGCGTCGGCAAGCAGCGGGACCGCCTGCTCGGTCACATCCGCCACGAGCTTGGTGGTCGCCCTGAGCGTCTGGGCCAGCCTCGCCAGAGCCACCGCGAGGAAGGAGACCAGGATCGCCCAGAAGACGGCCACCAGGATCCCGGCCACCTCTCCACCGGACACTTAGCACCGCTTCCATGAACATCGAGAACACCGAAAGAAATAGTCCCCCGAGCCTATCGCGCCGGGGTCCGCGCTCCGTACCGGATTACCGCTCACCGCGGGCGGAATTGCCCGTACCGATTGTACGGACTGCTTACGCATGAGTACGCTCCGTACCTCATGCGACGCGAACTGCGCCCTGAAGACAGGCCCGAGGGTTCCACCCCGCCCGGCAACCTCCCTCTTGAGCTCAACCGCTTCGTCGGTCGGGCCGCCGAACTCACCGAGCTCACGCGGGCTCTTGAGGCGGCTCGCCTGGTCACCGTGACCGGTGCCGGCGGCGTCGGCAAGTCCCGCTTCTCCGCGAGAGCGGCGGCGCTGGCCGCGGAGCGCCTGGGCTGCGACGACGTCCGGCGGGTGGACCTGGCCACGGTGCGCGAGCCGAACGTGGTCGAGTACGCGCTCGCCGCGGCCCTCGAACTGACCGACCACACGAGCCGCCCGCAGCGCGATGTCCTCCTCGACCATCTCGGGCAGCGCCAACTCCTGCTCGTCATCGACGGGTTCGAGCATCTCGTCGACGCCTGCGCCTCACTCGTACAGGAACTCCTCGGCGCTGCGCCGGATCTGCGGATCCTCGCGGTGGGGCGCAGGCCGCTGTCGGTCGAAGGGGAACGCATCTTCCCGCTGGGGCCGCTCGGCACGGCGGACGCGGCCGACCTCTTCGCGGACCGGGCTGCCGCGCTGGTGCCCGGCTTCACCCTGGACGACGGGAACCGGACGGAAGTCGTCGAGGTCTGCCGGCGGCTCGACTGTCTGCCGCTCGCGGTGGAACTGGCGGCCGGACGGCTGCGGGCGCTGTCGCCCGCGGACCTCCTCGGCCGGCTCGACGACCGGTTCAGGCTGCTGACGGGCGGCACGCGCGGGGCGCTGCCGCGGCATCAGACGCTGCGGACGGCGATCGGCTGGAGCCACGAGCTGTGCACGGCGCGGGAGCGGCTGCTGTGGGCGCGGCTCTCCGTGTTCTCCGGGCAGTTCGACCTGGCCGCGGCGGAATACCTCTGCAGCGGTGAGGGGCTGCACGCCGATGCGGTCCTCGATGTGCTCTCGGAGCTGATCGCGCAGTCCGTGGTGATCCGCGAGGAGGCGGACTCCGTGGTGCGCTACCGGATGCTCGACACGGTCAGGGCGTACGGCGCGGACTGGCTGGAGGCGTCGGGCGACACCACGCGGATGCGGCGCAGGCACCGCGACTGGTACATGGGTCTCGCCACGTGGTGCGAGCTGGACTGGTTCTCACCGCGGCAGGCGCAGGTGGCGGCGCAGATCGGGGCGGAGCTGCCGAATCTGCGGGCCGCGCTGGAGTTCTGTCTGACGGAGCCGGGCGAGACGCATCTGGGGCAGTACCTCGCGGGCACGCTGTGGTTCTACTGGGCGGGCTGCGGCCATCTGTCGGAGGGGCGGCACTGGCTGGAGCGCAGCGTGGAGCTCGACGCGGAGACCGAGGACGGCGACTACGCCCGGTCCCGTCTGAAGGCCCTGTGGGTGCTCGGCTATGTGGCGATCCTCCAGGGAGACACGGTGCCCGCGCTGGCCGCGCTCCAGGAGTGCCACGACGAGGCGGAACGTATCGGCGACGCCACGGCGGTCGCGTACGCGGTGCATCGCAGGGGCTGTCTGGCGCTGGTCACGGACGACATGCCGCGCGCCGAGGAACTGCTGCGGACGGCGCTCGCCGGGTACCGGGAGATCGGTGAGCTGAACAGCAGCGTGCTGATGGGCCAGGTCGAGCTGGCGATGGCCGTGGCGTTCCAGGGGGATCTGGCCGCGGCGGTCGAGCTGTGCGAGGACGTGCGGCTGGTCTGCGAGGACCACGGCGAGCGGTGGACGCTGGCCTACGCGCTCTATGTCCTGGCGTACGCGGAGTGGACCAAGGGCGATCTGGTGCGGGCGCGGCAGCTGCTGCGCGAGTGCCTCGTCATCGCGGACACGTTCCACGATCTGCTGGGCACGGTCCTGACGATCGAGCTGCTGGCGCTCGTCACCGTGACGGAGGGGGACGCGGGTGAGGCGGCGCTGCTCCAGGGCGCTGCGGGCCGGATCTGGCCGTCCGTGGGGCTGCCGCTGTTCGGCTCGGCGTACTACAACGCGCCGCACGAGCGGTGTGCGTCGGACGCCCGGGCCATCCTCGGCGACGCGCGGTTCGAGTCGTTCGTGGCGGCCGGGGCACGCCTGGAGCCCGGGGAGGCTGTCCAGCGGGCGCTCGGACGGGACACCGCATCGCGGCCGACGGTGATGCCGGGGCCGCGTACCGCGCATCCGGCCCCGGAAACGCGCGAACCCGCCGCCTCCCCGACCGTGCAGGGCGGGGAGACGACGGGCTGAAACGCAGGAAGTGCTACGTCCGCCGGATGATCAGCGGGCGTAGTACTCGACGACGAGCTGCTCGTCGCAGATCACGGGGATTTCCTTGCGGTTCGGGTCACGGTCCAGACGGAAGGCCAGGGCCTTCAGGTTGACCTGGAGGTAACGCGGGATCTCGCCGTCGGGGGCGAAGCCACCCTCACGCGCGACCTGGAACAGCGGCTTCTCGCGGCTGCGCTCGCGGACCATCACGACGTCGTCGGGACGGACACGGTACGACGGCTTGTCGACCTTGCCACCGTTGACCTCGATGTGGCCGTGAACGACCATCTGGCGGGCCTGGTAGATCGTGCGGGCGATGCCCGAACGCAGAACCAGGGCGTCGAGACGACGCTCCAGCTCGATGACCAGGGCCTCACCGGTCTTGAGCTGCGTCTTGGCGGCACGCTCGTAGGCGCGGACGAGCTGGCGCTCGGACACGTCGTACTGTGCGCGCAGACGCTGCTTCTCGAGCAGACGGACCTTGTAGTCCGAGTTCTGCTTGCGGCCGCGGCCGTGCTCGCCCGGCGGGTAGGGGCGGGCCTCGAAGTACTTGACGGCCTTCGGGGTCAGCGCGATACCGAGGGCACGCGACTTCTTGACCTTGGGGCGGGACTGGTTCGTCATGAACCAAACACCTCATTGTTCTGTGTGGATACGGCTTCACCAGGGTTAAGGGAGGTCGCATCCGCAGCCGGGGAAACCCGCCTTGTCCTTGCGGACGGGGCAGGCAGCCGCTCCCTGGTCTGGGCACATACGTGCAGCACGCGAGTGGCCCACCGACCGCTTCCCGGAGGTCCGGGATGGTGGTGGGCTGCCCGCGACACCTATCGACGGTGCGCGACGCTCCTGGATCCCCATGCCTTGCGGCGTCGGGGTTCCGGCTGCATGTCCCGCTCTGGTGGTGCCGGCCGGGGCCGGACGCGAGACGCAGCGCTTCGGGAAGTTTACAGGGTGGCGAGGAGTGCTGCGGACCGGGGTCACGCGGGGCGTCAGCTGCCCGTCGCGCCCGGCTGCTCGCCGGTGAGGCGCTCGCGGACGCGCTCGGCCACGTCCGCGTACCGGGCCTCCGCCCCGTACCGGGTGGGCTGGTAGTAGCGCTTGCCCTTGACCGCGTCTGGCGCGTACTGCTGGGCGGCGATTCCTCCGGGGACGTCGTGCGGATACACGTATCCCTGCGCGTGGCCGAGCTTGGCCGCGCCCTTGTAGTGGCCGTCACGCAGATGGGGCGGGACGGGGCCCGCGAGGCCCTTGCGGACGTCCTCCATGGCGGCGCCGATCGCCGTCGTCGCGGAGTTCGACTTTGGGGCGAGGGCGAGGGCGATCGTGGCGTGGCTGAGGGTGAGCGCCGCCTCCGGGAAGCCGATCATCGCGACGGCCTGGGCGGCCGCGACAGCTGTGGGCAGCGCCGTCGGGTCGGCGAGGCCGATGTCCTCGCTCGCGGAGATCATCAGGCGGCGGGCGATGAAGCGGGGGTCCTCGCCGGCCTCGATCATGCGGGCCAGATAGTGCAGGGCCGCGTCCACGTCCGAGCCGCGGATGGACTTGATCAGGGCGCTCGCGACGTCGTAGTGCTGGTCGCCGTCCCGGTCGTACTTGACCGCGGCGCGGTCGACGGACTCCTCCAGGGTCTGGAGGGTGATCTCTTTCTCCTGCTTGGCGAGGGCCGAGCCCGCGCCCGCCTCCAGCGCCGTGAGGGCCCGGCGCGCGTCGCCACCCGCGATGCGCAGGAGGTGGCCCTCGGCCTCCTCGAGGAGCGTGACCGCGCCGCCGAGACCACGCTCCTCGGTGAGGGCCCGCCGGAGCAGGGAGCGCAGGTCATCGTCCGTGAGGGATTCGAGGGTGAGGAGCAGGGAGCGGGACAGGAGCGGGGAGATGATCGAGAAGTACGGGTTCTCGGTGGTCGCCGCGATGAGCGTGACCCAGCGGTTCTCGACGGCCGGCAGCAGAGAGTCCTGCTGGGCCTTGCTGAAGCGGTGGATCTCGTCGAGGAAGAGGACGGTCTCCTTGCCGTGGCCGCCGAGTGCCCGGCGGGCGCCGTCGATGACGGCCCGCACTTCCTTGACGCCCGCGGTGATCGCGGAGAGCTCCACGAAGCGCTTGTTCGTGGCCTTGGAGACGACGTACGCGAGGGTCGTCTTGCCGATGCCGGGCGGGCCCCAGAGGATCACCGACGAGGGCCCGGCGGGGCTGTACCCGCCGTTGGCTCGATCGCCCTCCCCCACGAGGCGGCGCAGGGGTGAGCCGGGCTTCAGCAGATGCTGCTGGCCGACGACTTCGTCGAGGGTGCGCGGGCGCATCCGGACGGCCAGGGGACTGCTGGACGGGTCCTTTTCCTGGCGGTCTTCGGCTGCGGCGGTGAACAGGTCGGGCTCCACGTCGAAAACCCTATGTCACCCCACTGACAATCCCGCCCGGCCCCGTGAAGCAGGGGCCCCGGCCGCGGTCCGGACCGCGGCTCAGCTGGTCCAGAAGTCCCACCAGCGCGTAAGGATCAGCATCCCGATGATCCCGACGTGCAGCACGGGCAGGACCCACGTGAACTCACCGAAGAACGACCGCAGCCAGGAGGGCGCGGGCAGGAACCCGTTGCGCACGTTGAACGACGTCACGTACCAGAACATGACGATCGTGGCGACCCACGCCAGACAGCACCACAGGCACAGCGAGTTGATCCGGTACAGCGACTGGAACTGCAGCCACGTGCAGAATCCGACCCCGAACAGCGTGCCCGCGTTGAACGTCAGCCAGTACCAGCGCGGGAACCTCGCCCGCCCCAGCAGACTCATCCCCACACAGATCACGACGGCGTAGGCCGCGAGACCCAGCATCGGGTTCGGGAACCCGAACGCCGACGCCTGGTCGCTCTTCATGATGTTCCCGCAGGACACCACCGGGTTGAGACTGCATCCCGGCGTGAAGTTCGGGTCCTCCAGCAGCTTGAACTTGTCGATCGTGATGACCCACGCCGCGAGCAGCCCCGCCGCACCGGTGATCACCAGAAGCAGGGCGAAACCCAGGGAACCCCCGGCACTGCGGGGAGCGTCCGCTCCGTCGTCGCCGGTGGAAGAGGCGCTGTCGCTTGCCGTCGTCGTCTCGCTCATCACGCCGTTCCGTCGCTCGTGGTGGTGGCCTGCTGGCAGCCTCATTCTGCCGCACACCCCTGTGTGTCCACCGTTCGATGGGCATAAGCATGTAGGGGCATCAGCAGACAACAGCGAAGAGCGGGTCACGGGGCTGTGCCCGTGACCCGCTCTTTCGTCGCCTGACGTGCCCGGCTACGCCAGCTTGGCCTTCAGGACAGCCACGATCTCGTCGACCGCCACCGCGTCCTGCTCGCCCGACTCCATGTCCTTGAGCTGGACGACGCCGTCGGCGAGGTCGCGTTCGCCGGCGACGATCGTGAAGCGGGCGCCGCTGCGGTTCGCGTTCTTCATCGCGCCCTTGAGGCCCTTGCCGCCGTACGAGAAGTCGGCGGAGACGCCGGCCCGGCGCAGCTCCGTCACCTTGGAGAAGAGGACGCGGCGCGCCTCGTCACCGAGCGGGACCGCGAACACGCTGGTGGTGGAGGGGAGTTCGAGCTCCACGCCCTCCGCCTCGAGCGCCAGGACCGTACGGTCGACGCCGAGCGCCCAGCCGACGGACGGGAGCGACGGGCCGCCGATCATCTCGGAGAGGCCGTCGTAGCGGCCGCCGCCGCCCACCGCGGACTGCGAGCCGAGACCGTCGTGGACGAACTCGAAGGTGGTGCGCGTGTAGTAGTCGAGGCCGCGGACCAGCTTCTCGTCGTCCTCGTAGGCGACGCCCTCGGCGGTCAGGAGCTCACGGACCTGCTCGTGGTACGCCTTGCAGCCGTCGCACAGGTAGTCGCGCAGCGAGGGTGCGCCGACGAGCTGCTTCTGGACCTCGGGACGCTTGTCGTCGAGGATGCGCAGCGGGTTGATCTCGGCGCGGCGCAGGGTGTCCTCGTCGAGGTCGAGACCGCGCAGGAAGTCCTGGAGCGCGGCGCGGTAGACCGGCCGGCACTCCTTGTCGCCGAGCGAGTTCAGCAGGATGCGGAAGTCGCGCAGCCCGAGCGAGCGGTATGCCTGGTCGGCCAGGATGATCAGCTCGGCGTCGAGCGCCGGGTCCTCTGCGCCGATCGCCTCGGCGCCGACCTGCGAGAAGTGCCTGTAACGGCCCTTCTGGGGGCGCTCGTAGCGGTAGTACGAGCCGGAGTACCAGAGCTTCACCGGGAGGTTGCCGGCCTTGTGGAGGTTGGCCTCCAGGGCGGCACGCAGCACGGACGCGGTGCCCTCGGGGCGCAGGGCGAGCTTGTCGCCGCCCTTCGTCTCGAAGGCGTACATCTCCTTGGTGACGATGTCGGTGGACTCACCGACACCGCGCGCGAACAGCTCGACGTTCTCGAAGCCGGGCGTCTCGACGTAGCCGTAGCCGGAGTTCCTCAGCGGGGTGGAGATGGCGTCGCGCACCGCGAGGTACTTCGCGGAGTCGGGGGGAAGCAGGTCGTACGTGCCCTTGGGGGCCTGAAAGGTGCTCACGGAAGTCTCTCGTCACATTCCTCGTCGGGGAGCCTCGAAGGAGGTTCCCTGGCCGGCGGCCACCTGCCGCAGATACGGGTTGGTGGCGCGCTCCTGGCCGATGGTCGTCTGGGAGCCGTGCCCGGAGAGCACCACGGTCGAGTCGTCGAGCGGCAGGCACACGCGTGCCAGCGATTCGAGCATGTCGTCCATGGAGCCACCGGGCATGTCGGTGCGTCCGATGGAGCCGGCGAAGAGCAGATCCCCGGAGAAGAACACGGACGGGATGTCCGCGCTCTCGGGCATCTTGAAGGCCACCGACCCCTTGGTATGACCTGGCGCGTGCGCCACGGTCAGGTCGAGACCCGCCAGCTTCAGTTCGGTGCCGTCGCTCAGCTCCCGCACGTCGTCGGGCTCCCCCACGGTCAGCTCGCCCATCAGCGGCATACCGATGGAGCGGCCGACCCCCTTCTCCGGATCGCTCATCATGTAGCGGTCGGAGGGGTGGATCCACGCCGGGACGTCATGGGCCCCGCACACGGGGACGACGGAGGCGACGTGGTCGATGTGGCCATGCGTGAGGATGACCGCGACCGGCTTGAGCCGATGCTTCTTGAGCGCGTCCTCGACTCCCTGGGCGGCCTGGTGGCCGGGGTCGATGATCACGCACTCCTCACCCGCGGCGGGGGCAACCAGGTAACAGTTGGTGCCCCAGGCCCCGGCGGGGAACCCGGCAATCAGCACGATCGTCCTTCGTATGTCGTCCGGCGGAAGTGTGTCCGCAGAAGAATGCGGCAGATCAGAGCCTACCGGCGCTGCCGATTCCACAGCTAACCCATATACGGTACGGGGCACACAGCAGGCGGTCTTAACAGGTCCAGTTCAGACCAGGTTCGTCCCGTTCGAATCACTTCGCATCGGTTCGGAATCAGGTCTCGCGACGTACGAGGAGTAGACCCGGTGGTCAGCAACGATCAGCGGCGGCGGCAGCTCGCCCGGGAGAAGTTCTTGCGGCAGCAGCAGCGGCGGGAGTCCGCGCGGCGCAGGGCGCGCACACGCAACACGGTGATCGCGTCGGCGTTGGCCGTGGTCGTGGTGGCGGGCGCCGGCGCGTTCGCCGCCGGGGCCTTCGACGGCAAGGACACGAAGGACACGGCGGCTTCCAAGCCGAGCGCGAGCCCCTCCAAGGCCGCCGACCCGTGCAAGAAGCCCGCCGCGGGCAAGGTGAAGGCGCTCAGCTGGAAGAAGGAGCCGGCGCTTACCGTCGACAAGGCGGCGGACTACACGATGAACCTCGCGACGACGTGCGGCGACATCGGCATCGACCTCAAGACGAAGGAGGCCCCGCACACGGTCAACTCCTTCGACTTCCTCGCCGGCAAGGGCTTCTTCGACCACACCAAGTGCCACCGGCTCACCACCAACGGCATCTACGTCCTGCAGTGCGGCGACCCGAAGGGCACCGGCGCGGGCGGCCCGGGTTACACGATCCCGGACGAGAACCTGAAGGACAAAAGCCTGAAGGGGAACGTGTACCCCGCGGGCACGATCGCGATGGCGAACACGGGCCAGAAGCACACCGGCGGCAGCCAGTTCTTCCTCGTGTACCAGGACAGTCAGTTGCCGCCGAGCTACACACCGTTCGGGACCATTTCCGATTCCGGCATGAAGGTGCTCAAGAAGATCGCCGCCGCTGGTGAGAGCACCGGGCAGGGCGACGGCGCCCCGAACGCCACCGTCGTGATCGACAAGGCGACCGTGAAGAAATCCTGACCGCCGGCGGTGAATTTCGGTCGCGCGGGATGCGGACAGCCGCCCCGCCGGTCGCCTATGTTGGCCGTGACGAAACTGTGGACGATGCCCGGGGCCCCAAGGCGCCCCGCAGGCATCATGTGGAGGAGGCGCTGTGAGCAGCGACCCGTGGGGCCGCGTCGACGAGACGGGGACCGTGTACGTGCGTTCGGCCGACGGCAGCGAGCGTGAAGTCGGTTCGTGGCAGGCAGGTTCTCCTGACGAGGCCCTCGCCTACTTCAAGCGCAAGTACGACGGCCTGGTCGTCGAGATCGGGCTCCTCGAGCGCCGGGTGCAGACGACCGACCTGTCGGCGAAGGACGCCACGACCGCCATCGAGCACCTGCGCGAGCAGGTGACGGACGCGCACGCCGTCGGCGATCTGGAGGCTCTGGGCAAGCGCCTGGACAAGCTCGTCGAGACCGTCGACGCGCGCCGCGAGGAGCGCAAGGTCCAGAAGGCGAAGCAGTCCGACGAGGCGCGGCACGCCAAGGAGGCCCTGGTCACCGAGGCCGAGGAGCTCGCCCAGAGCGAGCAGTGGCGCGCGGCCGGTGAGCGGCTGCGGGCGCTGGTGGACACCTGGAAGGGTCTGCCGCGTCTGGACCGCAAGTCGGACGACGATCTCTGGCACCGCTTCTCGCACGCGCGCTCGGCGTTCTCCAAGCGCCGCAAGGCACACTTCGCCTCGCTGGACGCGCAGCGCGAGGACGCCCGCCAGGCCAAGGAGAAGCTGGTCGCCGAGGCCGAGTCGCTGTCGGGCTCGACCGACTGGGGCACCACGGCCGCCCGGTACCGCGAGCTGATGACGGACTGGAAGGCCGCGGGCCGCGCCCAGCGCGAGCACGAGGACGACCTGTGGAACCGCTTCCGCGGCGCCCAGGACGTGTTCTTCGCGGCGCGCAGCTCGGTCTTCGCCGAGCGGGACGCCGAGCAGGGCGAGAACCTCAAGCTCAAGGAGGAGCTCGCCGACGAGGCCGAGAAGCTCCTGCCGATCGGGGACCTGAAGACGGCCCGCGCCGCCTTCCGCTCGATCAACGAGCGCTGGGAGGCCATCGGCCACGTGCCGCGCGACGCGCGTCCGAAGGTCGAGGGCCGGATGCACGCCGTGGAGCGGGCCCTTCAGGAGTCCGAGGAGACCGAGTGGCGCCGTACGAACCCGGAGGCACGCGCGCGTGC
The DNA here is from genome assembly GCF_045040855.1 of Streptomyces sp. NBC_00009. Taxonomy (NCBI): domain Bacteria; kingdom Bacillati; phylum Actinomycetota; class Actinomycetes; order Kitasatosporales; family Streptomycetaceae; genus Streptomyces; species Streptomyces sp. NBC_00009. The sequence goes on along the minus strand of NZ_CP108312.1, from coordinate 6,719,723 downwards.
CGAGGGGCTCACCGGTCAGCTCCAGGCCGCGGTCGACAAGCTGCGGGGCCAGATCGACGCGGCCCGCGCGCAGGGCAACAACGCGAGGGCCGACAAGCTCGAGCGTGAGCTCGACGGCCGTCAGGCGCTGCTCGACCAGGCGCTCAAGGGCCTGCACGAGTTCGGCGGCTGAGCAGTCATCACATGAGAGGGGCCCCCGGCGCTGAGCGCCGGGGGCCCCTCTCATGTCGGTCGACTACGGCCTGCGCGCCGACGTCACGCGGTAGACGTCGTAGACGCCCTCCACTCCCCTGACCGCCTTCAGGACGTGACCCAGGTGCTTGGGGTCACCCATCTCGAAGGTGAAGCGGGAGGTGGCCACCCGGTCGCGGGACGTCTGCACGGCCGCGGACAGGATGTTGACGTGCTGGTCGGACAGGACCCTCGTGACGTCCGAGAGCAGCCGCGAGCGGTCGAGGGCCTCGACCTGTATGGCGACGAGGAAGACCGAGGACTGCGTGGGCGCCCACTCGACCTCGAGGATCCGCTCGGGCTCGCGGGACAGCGACTCGACGTTCACACAGTCGCTGCGGTGCACCGATACGCCGCTGCCGCGCGTGACGAAGCCGATGATGGGGTCACCGGGGACGGGCGTACAGCAGCGGGCCAGCTTGACCCACACGTCCTCGACGCCCTTGACGACCACGCCGGGATCGGCGTTCGCACGGCGCTTGCGGCCGCGCGACGGGGGTGCGCTCTCGGCGATGTCCTCGTTGGCGGCCTCCTCGCCGCCGAGGGCCTGCACGAGCTTCTGGACGACGCTCTGCGCGGTGACATGACCTTCGCCGATCGCCGCGTACAGGGACGAGATGTCGGGGTAGCGCATCTCGTGCGCGAGCGTGACGAGGGAGTCGCCCGTCAGGATGCGCTGGATCGGCAGGTTCTGCTTGCGCATGGCGCGCGCGATGGCGTCCTTGCCCTGCTCGATCGCCTCGTCGCGGCGCTCCTTGGAGAACCAGGCGCGGATCTTGTTGCGCGCGCGGGGCGACTTGACGAAGCCCAGCCAGTCCCGCGAGGGCCCGGCGCCGGCCGCCTTGGAGGTGAAGACCTCCACCAAGTCGCCGTTGTCCAGGGTCGATTCGAGCGGGACGAGCCGCCCGTTGACCCGCGCTCCTATGGTGCGGTGGCCGACCTCGGTGTGGACCGCGTAGGAGAAGTCGACGGGGGTCGCTCCGGCCGGGAGCGCTATGACGTCGCCCTTCGGCGTGAAGACGAAGACCTCGTTGCGCGAGAGGTCGAAGCGCAGGGACTCCAGGAACTCGCCCGGGTCCTCCGTCTCCTTCTGCCAGTCGAGCAACTGGCGCAGCCACGCCATGTCGTTGAGGTGGTCGTCCTTGCCGGTGGCCCTCGGCTGGTCCGAGCGCACCTTCGAGGTACCGGCGACGGCCTCCTGCTTGTACTTCCAGTGCGCGGCGATGCCGTACTCGGCGCGGCGGTGCATGTCGAACGTACGGATCTGCAGCTCGACGGGCTTGCCGTTGGGGCCGATCACCGTCGTGTGCAGCGACTGGTACATGTTGAACTTGGGCATCGCGATGTAGTCCTTGAACCGGCCGGGGACCGGGTTCCATCGCGCGTGCACCGTGCCGAGGGCGGCGTAGCAGTCCCTCACCGTGTCGACCAGGACACGGATGCCCACCAGGTCGTAGATCTCCGCGAAGTCACGGCCGCGGACGATCATCTTCTGGTAGACGCTGTAGTAGTGCTTCGGGCGGCCGGTGACGGTCGCCTTGATGCGGGCGGCGCGCAGGTCGCTCTGCACCTCGTCGGTCACTATGGCGAGGTACTCGTCGCGCTTGGGCGCGCGCTCGGCCACCAGACGCACGATCTCGTCGTACATCTTGGGATAGAGGATCGCGAAGGCGAGGTCCTCCAGCTCCCACTTGATGGTGTTCATGCCCAGGCGGTGCGCCAGCGGAGCGTAGATCTCCAGCGTCTCGCGGGCCTTCTTCTCCTGCTTCTCGCGCTTGAGGTAACGCATCGTGCGCATGTTGTGCAGGCGGTCGGCGAGCTTGATGACCAGGACGCGCGGGTCCTTGGCCATCGCGACGACCATCTTGCGCACGGTCTCGGCCTGTGCGGCCTCGCCGAACTTGACCTTGTCGAGCTTGGTGACGCCGTCGACGAGGAGGGCGACCTGGTCACCGAAGTCGCGGCGCAGGGTGTCCAGGCCGTATTCGGTGTCCTCGACGGTGTCGTGCAGCAGGCCCGCCATGAGCGTCGCGGGGTCCATGCCGAGCTCGGCGAGGATCGTCGTCACGGCCAGCGGGTGCGTGATGTACGGGTCGCCGCTCTTGCGCTTCTGGCCGCGGTGCCAGCGCTCGGCGACCTGGTAGGCGCGCTCCACCTGGCGGAGCGTGGACGTCTCGATCTTCGGGTCGTTGCTGCGCACTATGCGCAGCAACGGCTCGAGAACGGGGTTGTACGGGTTCGAGCGCTGCACGCCGAGACGGGCGAGGCGGGCGCGGACGCGGTTCGAGGAGCCGGAGCGGGAGGGCTGGCCTGCCGCGGGGCGCACCACGGGCGGCGTGGGCGGTGCGGCCGGAGCCGGGGTGGCGGCAGCGGGGCCGGGGGCCGGGCTCTTGCCGGCGGGGGGCTTGGGGCGCGGCTGCTGCTCGGCCGTCTTGCCTTCCGGGGTGCCGGTGGAGCTCGGCCCGGTCTGGCCGGTCTTCCCGGGCTTCGCGGGCACAGCTACGGGAGCCGCGGCCTGGTCGGCCTTCTGGTCGGGCTTGGCGGCTGTGGGTACCCCCACGCGCTCGGCGCTGGGGGAGAGTGGCTTGGCCTCGTCTGGCAACGGCGCTCCTCGTGCGCGACGGGTCCCCCGTTCAGGTCCCGGAGAGCCCATGATATCGACACTGGGCCGCCCGCTCGCCTTCGGCCGGTGGGACGGCTTTCAACAGGGCAAACGCAAAAGGCGGGCGCCGGATTCCTCCGGGCCCGCCCTTACGCCTGTGACCAGGTGTTCAGACCATGAGCAGTGCGTCCAACGGGGCGCCGTCAAGGGCTGGAAGCAGCCGTTCGCGGCCGCCCAGGAAACCCAGCTCCATCAGGACGGCGATGCCGGCGACCTCGGCGCCCGCGCGCCGGATGAGCCGCACCGACGCCTCGGCCGTGCCGCCGGTGGCGAGGACGTCGTCGATCACCATGACGCGGTCGCCCGCGACCAGGTCCTCGGCGTGCACCTCGATCTCGGCCGAGCCGTACTCCAGGTCGTACGGCTGGGTGAGCGTCGCCCCGGGGAGCTTGCCGGCCTTGCGTACGGGGATGAAGCCGAGCCCGGCGCGTACGGCGACGGGGGCACCCAGGATGAACCCGCGCGCCTCCAGGCCGACGACCTTGGTGGCGCCGTTCGCGACGCAGAACTCCGCGAAGGCGTCGGTGAGCGCCGTGAACGCCGACGGGTCCGCCAGGAGCGGGGTGATGTCCTTGAACATCACGCCCGGCTCCGGGTAGTCCGGCACATCGCGGATACGGCTGAGGAGCAGCGCCGAGAGTTCTGCGAGCTCGGTCATCGGCGCTTCCCCGAGGGCCGGCCCCGGCCGCGGTTGCGCGACGCGGGCTGGTGGCGGGGGCCGACGACCGCGGCGGCCTCGTCGTCCGACGGATCGTCGTCGAAGTCGTCGCCCTCGCCCTGCGGCGCCGGGGCCTCGTCGGACTCGCCCTTCGCGGCGGCCGACGCGCGCTTGGCGAGCACGCGCTTCTTCAGGGCCTTGATCTGCGGGTCGCGTTCCTTGAGGTCGGCGACGAGCGGAGTGGCGATGAAGATCGACGAGTACGCACCGGCCGCGAGACCGACGAACAGCGACAGCGAGATGTCGTTGAGCATGCCGGCGCCGAGGAAACCGCCACCGATGAACAGCAGGCCCGCCACCGGCAGCAGCGCGACGACCGTGGTGTTGATCGAACGCACCAGCGTGCCGTTGATGGAGCGGTTGGCGATCTCGCTGTACGTGTAGCGGGTCTGCTTGGTGATGTCCTTCGTGCCCTCCTTCAAGGAGTCGAAGACGACCACCGTGTCGTAGAGCGAGTAACCGAGGATGGTCAGCAGACCGATCACCGTGCCAGTGGTGACCTCGAAGCCGACCAGGGCGTAGATCCCGACCGTGATCGTGATGTCGTGGATCAGTGCGACCAGGGCCGCGATGGCCATGCGCCACTCGAAGGCGATGGCCAGATAGATCACCACGAGGATCATGAACACGATCAGGCCGGTCCATGCCTTGTTGGCGATCGTCTCGCCCCAGCTGGGTCCGACGAGGTCGGCGTTGATCTTCGCCTCGGGGACGTTCAGGTCCTTGGCGAGTTCGGTCTTGATCTGGTCGGACTTCGCGGTGTCCACGCCGGAGATCTGGATACGCAGACCGCCCGTGCCGAGCTCCTGCACGATCGCGTCGTGCCCGGAGGCCGCTTCGGCGGACCGCTCCGCCGTGCCGGCCGAGACGCTGGTCTTCGGGGTGGTGAAGACCGCGCCGCCCTCGAACTCGATGCCCATGTTCAGACCACGCACCGCCAGGCCGACGATGGCCGTGATGGTGATCAGGATCGAGACGCCGTACCAGATCTTGCGCTTGCCGATGAAGTCGTAGCCGACTTCACCGCGGATGAGCCGGGCGCCGAGATGGCCGAGCTTCGACATCTCACGCCTCCTTCGGGTCGACAGGGCCAGCGGCGGGGCCGGTGGCACGGCGGGTGCGGCGCAGTGGCGGCTTGGCGCCGAGGCGCTTCGGGTCGAGCCCGGACCACGGGTGTCCGCTCGCGAAGAACTTCTTGCGGGCCAGGATCGTCATCAGCGGCTTGGTGAACAGGAAGACGACGACCACGTCGAGGACGGTGGTCAGGCCGAGCGTGAACGCGAAGCCCTGGACCTTGCCGACGGTGACGACGAACAGCACCGCGGCGGCGAGGAACGACACGAAGTCGGAGACCAGGATCGTGCGCCGGGCCCGCGGCCAGGCGCGCTCGACGGAGGGCCGCAGCGAGCGACCCTCACGGATCTCGTCCCTGATGCGTTCGAAGAACACGATGAACGAGTCGGCCGTGATACCGATCGCCACGATCGCGCCGCAGACCGCCGGCAGGTTCAGCGCGAAGCCGATGGCCGGGCCGAGGAGCGTCATGATCACGTAGGTGAGGACCGCGGACACGAGGAGCGAGGCGAGCGCGATCAGCGACAGGCCGCGGTAGTAGACCACCAGGTAGATCACGACCAGCAGGAGGCCGATGGCGCCGGCGATCAGGCCGGCGTGCAGCTGCTCACCGCCGAGGGCCGCGGTGACCGTCGTGACGCTCTGCTCCTGGAAGGAGAGCGGGAGCGCACCATAAGACAGCACGTTGGCGAGGTCCTGGGCGGACTGCTGGTCGAAGCTGCCGGAGATCTCCGCGCTGCCGCTCAGGGTCGAGCTGACGCTGGGGGCCGAGACCACGTCGCCGTCGAGCACGATGGCGAACTGGTTCATCGGCGGCTGCTGCTGCGAGAGCTTGCTGGTGATCTTCGCGAACTTCTTCGAGCCGCCGCCCGTGAAGTCCATGTTGACGACCCAGGCACCGGTCTGCTGGTTGATCGTGGCCTGCGCCTTGTCGACGTCCTTACCGTTCACCTCGGCGGGGCCGAGGATGTACTTCTCCCACTGGCCGGACGAGTTCTTGCCGCACGCCACGGCGGTGTCCTCGGGCCTGACGCCCGAGGTGACCTGGCTGCGGGCGGCCTTGTCGGTGCAGTCGAGGTCCGTGAACTTCTTCTGCAGCGCGGCGGTGGCCGGGTCCGGGGTGGGGCTCGCCGAGGGGGTGGGCTTGCCGCTCGCGGAGGAGCCGGCGCTCGGCGTCGGGGAGGAGTCGGCCTTCAGGGCGTCGGTGACAGCACGGCCCTGCGAGGTCGCGGAGGCGGTCGGCGTGGGGGTCGGCGTGCTGGACGCCTTGCCCTTGCTGCCGTCCGTGGCCTTGTCGGTCGCCTTGTCGGTGGCCTTGTTCTTGCCCGAGCCCGAAGGGCTGGCGGAGGGCTCGGGGGTGGGCGCACCGGCGGCCACGGTGATCACGGGGCGGAAGTAGAGCTGGGCGGTCGTGCCGACCTGCTCGCGCGCCTGCGCCTCGTTCGTCCCCTTGGGGATGTTGACGATGATGTTGTCGGAGCCCTGGGTCTGGACCTCGGACTCCGTGACACCCAGACCGTTGACGCGGCGCTCGATGATGCTCACGGCCGTGTTCATGTTGGTCTGGTTGACCGCGTTCTTCTGACCCGGCTCACTCTTCGCCTTGAGCGTGATGCTCGTACCACCGGCGAGGTCGATGCCCAGGCGCGGCGTGGTGTGGCCGGACAGGAACATCCCGCCGGTCAGCGCCACCATCGCGATCAGGATGAAGGCCAGTGTGCGGCCCGGCCTGCTCTGGGCGCCGTGACTTCGGCCCTTCTTGGGTGCTGCCACCTTCTCGTTCTCCCTCTCCATCCGTCCAGCAGCGGGGTACGTGCCCGGACGGCCATGAAATGGTGTCGAGAATCCGTGCGGAAATCACACGTCCGGGACCGCGGAGCGCGAGCGGGCGCGCGCGGTCCTGGGGGCGTGACTACTTCGCGTCGGACTCGCCGTCGGTCTTCTTCAGCTCGGCGCCGTCGGCCTCGGGGGCTGCGTCAGTGGCAGCAGCCTCGTCCTTCTTGCCGAGGTCGATGCGCGAGTCGTCGGAAGCGTCGGCGGGCTCGTCGGTCTCGGTGAGGGAGGAAGCGTCGTCCGGCACGATCGCACCATCGGCGCCGAGGGCGTCGTGGTCATCGTTGTCATCACTCTCGGTGCCGTGGACGATGCGGTTGTACTCGTCGTCGGCGAGGACGGCGCCGATCGAGTTCTTCGCGTAGACGGCGTGGACGCCGGGGGCCACCTCCAGAAGGACCATCTCGTCGTGGACCTCCTTGACGGTGGCGTACATGCCCCCGATCGTGCGGACGCCGGAACCGGGCTGCATCTGGTCCCGCATCTGGCCTGCCGCCTGCTGCTTCTTCTTGGCGGAGCGGGTCATCAGGAACATGGCCCCGATGAGCACGATGAACGGGAGGAGGGTCACGATATTCACGGGACGGAATTTCCTTCGCACGACCGCGCACGTAAGCGGCCTGTTGGATGGGGGTGGGCACGCCGTCCACAAGGGCGGCATCGGCGGAGTCTAAGCGAGTCCACGCTCAAGGAACAACGCTCAACATGCCACCGGGGTTCCTGACCTCGCGACTACGCTGCGCGATCACGCCCCGAACAGGTCCTGTTGTCCGCTTGTGCCCCTTGTCTGCTGGGGAGGCGTGAGGCCGAGGTGCGCCCAGGCCGCGGGGGTGGCGACCCGCCCGCGCGGGGTACGGGCCAGCAGGCCTTCGCGTACGAGGAAGGGTTCGGCGACCTCCTCGACCGTCTCGCGCTCCTCCCCCACGGCGACCGCGAGGGTGGAGAGGCCGACGGGGCCGCCGCCGAAGAGCTTGATCAGCGCTTCGAGGACGGCGCGGTCGAGCCGGTCGAGGCCGCGGCCGTCCACCTCGTAGACGCCGAGGGCCACCCCGGCGATGTCACGCGTGATGTGCCCGTCGGCCTTGACCTGCGCGTAGTCACGGACCCGGCGCAGCAGTCGGTTGGCGATACGGGGGGTGCCTCGGGAGCGGCCGGCGATCTCGGCGGCGCCCTGGGCGTCGATCTCCACGTCGAGGAGGTTCGCGGAGCGGTGGATGACGCGCTCCAGCTCGGCCGGCTCGTAGAACTCCATGTGCGCCGTGAAGCCGAAGCGGTCGCGCAGCGGCGGGGGCAGCAGGCCCGCGCGGGTGGTGGCGCCGACGAGGGTGAACGGGGGCAGCTCCAGCGGAATGGCCGTGGCGCCGGGGCCCTTGCCGACGATGACGTCGACCCGGTAGTCCTCCATCGCCATGTAGAGCATTTCTTCGGCGGGGCGGGACATGCGGTGGATCTCGTCCAGGAAGAGGACCTCGCCCTCCTGGAGGGAGGAGAGGATCGCGGCCAGGTCGCCGGCGTGCTGGATGGCCGGGCCGCTGGTGATCCGGATGGGGGCACCCATCTCGGCCGCGATGATCATGGAGAGCGTGGTCTTGCCGAGGCCGGGCGCTCCGGAGAGCAGAACGTGGTCGGCGGTGGCACCACGCGCGCGTGCCGCCCTGAGGACCAGGTCGAGCTGCTCACGGACCTTCTCCTGGCCGATGAACTCGCCCAGGTCCTTGGGGCGCAGGGCGGCCTCGACCGCCTGGTCCTCGCGGTCGGCGACAGAGCCCACGAGCCGCTCGGTGTCGGGCGTCGCGTCGGTCGTGTCGTCCCAGTTCATGAGGTGTGCCTCGCGGTGGTGGTGGTTCGGGCGGGATCAGGAGGGCGGCCGTGGCCCGGTCAGCGGGTGCGGTTCAGCGTCTGGAGCGCGGCCTTGAGGAGCTTGCCGACCTGCGGCGTGCCGCCCTCCTCCTCGGCCTGCGGGGCGACCGCCTCGATGGCCTCGTCGGCCTCGCGGGTGGCGTAGCCGAGCCCGATGAGCGCGGCGTGCAGCTGGTCGCGCCAGCCGGAGGTCACGGGGGCGCCCACGCCCGTACCGGTGCCGAGGGGCGCGCCGAGCCGGTCCTTGAGTTCGAGGAGCAGCTTCTGGGCGCCCTTCTTGCCGATGCCGGGCACAGCGGTGAGTGACTTCTCGTCGCCGGAGGCCACGGCGCGGCGCAGGGCGTCGGGGCTGTGCACGGCGAGCATGGCCTGTGCGAGCCGGGGTCCGACACCACTGGCGGTCTGGAGCAGCACGAAGGTCTGCCGCTCGTCGTCGTCGGCGAAGCCGTAGAGCGTGAGCGAGTCCTCGCGTACGACGAGGGAGGTGGCGAGCTTGGTCTGCTGGCCGATGCGGAGCCCGGAGAGCGTGTTCGGGGTGCACTGGACGGCCATGCCGATGCCGCCGACCTCGACCACCGCGGTGTCAGGGGCGAGGGCGGCCACCGGGCCGCTGACGAAGGCGATCATGCGATACGGCCTTTCGGTGCTGTGGCAGGTTTCGATGCGTGCAGGGCGACGGCCTGCTGGAGTCTGTTCTGCGCGGGGGCGCGCCAGATGTGACAGATGGCGAGGGCCAGGGCGTCGGCCGCGTCGGCAGGCTTGGGGGGTGCGGCCAGTCTCAGCAGCCGTGTCACCATGGCGCCCACCTGCGCCTTGTCGGCCCGTCCGCTGCCCGTCACGGCGGCCTTGACCTCGCTGGGCGTATGGAGGGCCACGGGGATGCCGCGGCGGCTGGCGCAGAGCATGGCTACCGCGCTCGCCTGGGCCGTCCCCATGACCGTCCGCACGTTGTGCTGGCTGAACACCCGCTCCACGGCGACGAATTCGGGCCGGTACTCGTCGAGCCACTGCTCGATGCCCTGCTCGATGGCGACGAGGCGGTGGCCCAACTCCGCGTCGGCCGGGGTCCGTACGACGCCGACACCACACATCGTCAGAGGCCGCCCCGCGACCCCCTCGACCACGCCGACACCGCACCGGGTCAACCCCGGGTCCACGCCGAGTACGCGCACCCCGCCCCTCCTTCGATAGCCAGTTTGTGCAGGCTATCGGGTACCGCTGACAATGCGACGGGCCGACGGGTGTGTTCCCGTCGGCCCGTGCGCTGCCTGCGTGTCAGGCGTCGACCTTCTCCATGACCTCGTCGCTCACGTCGAAGTTGGCGAAGACGTTCTGCACGTCGTCGCTGTCCTCGAGCGCGTCGATGAGCTTGAAGATCTTGCGGGCGCCCTCCTCGTCCAGCTCGACCTGCATGGTCGGGACGAAGTTGGCGTCGGCCGAGTCGTAGTCGATGCCGGCCTCCTGGAGCGCGGTGCGCACCGCGACCAGGTCGGTGGCCTCGCTGAGCACCTCGAAGGACTCACCGAGGTCGTTGACCTCTTCGGCACCCGCGTCGAGCACGGCACCGAGGACGTCGTCCTCGGACAGCTCACCCTTGGGGACGATCACGACACCCTTGCGGTTGAACAGGTACGAGACGGAGCCGGGGTCGGCCATGTTGCCGCCGTTGCGGGTCATGGCGACACGCACGTCGGACGCGGCACGGTTGCGGTTGTCGGTGAGGCACTCGATGAGCACCGCGACGCCGTTGGGACCGTAGCCCTCGTACATGATCGTCTCGTAGTCGGCGCCACCGGCCTCGAGGCCGGCGCCGCGCTTGACCGCGGAGTCGATGTTCTTGTTAGGGACCGAGCTCTTCTTGGCCTTCTGGATGGCGTCGAAGAGCGTCGGGTTGCCGGACACGTCGGAGCCACCCGTGCGGGCAGCGACCTCGATGTTCTTGATCATCTTCGCGAAGAGCTTGCCGCGCTTGGCGTCGATCACGGCCTTCTTGTGCTTCGTCGTAGCCCATTTAGAGTGGCCGGACATCTGCCTGTCTCCTTCGCGTAACCAACCCAGTACGAACTCCCCCTGGCCTCAAGGGTCGGGGGACCCCCCGAGATCCTACAAGGACCCGGCCACCAGCTTCGCCCGCACCATGTCGACGAACAGTGCGTGCATCCTGTGGTCGCCGGTCAGCTCGGGGTGGAAGGACGTGGCGAGGGCGTTTTCCTGCCGTACAGCGACTATGTGCCCGTCGTACTCCGCGAGTACCTCGGCACGGGCGCCCACCGACTCGACCCAGGGGGCGCGGATGAAGACGCCCTCCACGGGGTCGCCCTCCACGCCGCGCACGTCGACCGCCGCCTCGAAGGACTCGTTCTGGCGTCCGAAGGCGTTGCGGCGCACGATCATGTCGATCCCGCCGACCGTCTCCTGGCCCGAACGCGGGTCGAGGATCTTGTCGGCGAGAAGGATCATGCCCGCGCAGGTGCCGTACACCGGCATGCCTTCACGCACGCGCGCGCGAAGGGGCTCCATGAGCCCGAACAGGACGGCCAGCTTGGAGATGGTGGTCGACTCCCCGCCGGGCAGGACGATGCCGTCCACCTCGGCGAGTTCCTCGGGCCGCCGCACGGGCCTGGCCACGGCGTCCGCCGTGGCCAGGGCGACGAGGTGCTCCCGTACGTCGCCCTGGAGCGCGAGGACGCCCACTACGGGAGAGGTCATTACCAGCCCCGGTTCGCGTAGCGCTCGGTCTCGGGGAGGGTGTCGCAGTTGATGCCGACCATGGCCTCGCCCAGGTTGCGGGAGGCGTCCGCGATGATCTTGGGGTCGTCGTAGAAGGTGGTGGCCTTCACGATGGCGGCGGCGCGCTTGGCGGGGTCGCCGGACTTGAAGATGCCGGAGCCGACGAAGACACCCTCGGCGCCGAGCTGACGCATCAGGGCGGCGTCAGCGGGCGTGGCGACACCACCGGCGGAGAACAGCACCACCGGCAGCTTGCCGAGCTCGGAGACCTCCTTGACGAGCTCGTAGGGGGCGCGCAGCTCCTTGGCGGCGGCGTACAGCTCGTTGTTGTCGAAGCCGCGCAGCTTGGCGATCTCGTTCTTGATCTGGCGCAGGTGGCGGACGGCCTCGACGACGTTGCCCGTGCCGGCCTCGCCCTTCGAGCGGATCATGGCCGCGCCCTCGGCGATGCGGCGCAGGGCCTCGCCCAGGTTGGTGGCACCGCACACGAAGGGGGTCGTGAACGCGAACTTGTCGCTGTGGTTGACCTCGTCGGCCGGGGTCAGCACCTCGGACTCGTCGATGTAGTCGACGCCGAGCGACTGCAGGACCTGGGCCTCGACGAAGTGACCGATGCGGGACTTGGCCATGACCGGGATGGAGACGGCCTCGATGATCTCTTCGATCATGTTCGGGTCGGACATCCGGGCCACACCGCCGTCCTTGCGGATGTCGGCCGGCACCCGCTCGAGCGCCATGACGGCCACCGCGCCGGCGTCCTCGGCGATCTTCGCCTGCTCGGCGTTGACGACGTCCATGATCACGCCGCCCTTGAGCTGCTCGGCCATGCCGCGCTTCACGCGCGCGGTGCCGGTGGTTTCGACGGACTGGTGGGTGCTGGACACGGGTGACCTCGCTCGGTGGAAAAAGGGGGATTGCTACTCCACAGAGGAAACGCCCCGCGATCAGTCCACATCAAGGGCCAATGTCCGACCGGTGGCTCATTCTTCGCGAACGCGCCTGGTCACCACCGTGTTACGCAGTGGGCCGGTCGGCCCCTTATCTCCGGTTTGCCCTTATGCGGTAGGCCGGTCGGCGAGTACTTATGTGGTGGGCCGGTCGGCGAGCGCGACGGGCGGCTCGTCGTCCATCTCGAAGGCCAGGGGGAACGGCGCGTGGCCCGCGAGCCGGAACCAGCGCACCGTGCGGTGCCTGCGCAGGGCTCGTGCGGCCCGTACGGCGTCGTTGTGGAAGCGCCGGGCCATCGGCACCCTGCGGACGGCCTGAGCGAGCTCCTCGGCCGCGTCGGGGCCGCCCGGGGCGGCGCGCACCGCCTCCATCTGCCCGGCCTCGCCGAACACGGCCCGCAGCGCCTGGCTCAGCTCGCTCTCGGCGACCTCACGGTGGTCCTCCTCGGCCTGCCGTGCCGCGTGCGCGGCCTCGTACAGGACGATCGAGGCGGCGGGGTCGAGCACTCCGGAGGTGGCCAGCTCCTGTGCCACCGAGGCGCGGCGCAGCAGTTGGGCGTCGAGGGCGGCACGGGCCGCGTCGATCCGGGCGTGCAGCCGGTCGAGACGGCCCGCTGTCCAGCTCAGGTAGAGGCCGACCGCGATGAGGAAGACCGCGATCCAGATCAAAGTGGAGGTCACGGGCGCAAAGGCTACAGCCGTGCACCGCACCGGCGATCAGCCGCGTGCGGGACGGGAGGGACGTACCGGTTTGTGCGCGTGGCGCGCCGATACGTCCCGTCAGTCGCGGGCGAGCCCGAACCGTGCCCGCAGTCCGCTGCGTTCGTCGGTGGCCACGGCCGCTGCGCCGGTGGTCACCGTCTCGTACACGGACAGGATGTCCGCCCCCACGGTCGACCAGTCGAAGCGCCGCACGTGCTTGCTGCCGCGCTCCCGCAGCTCCTCGCGCCGGCCGGCGTCTCCCAGGAGCCGGACGGCCGAGTCCGCCAGAGCGTTCGCGTCCTCGTTGGCGAACAGCTCCCCCGCGCCGCCCTGGTCGAGGACCTGGGCGAACGCGTCGAGATCCGAGGCCAGGACGGGCGCGCCCGCCGACATGGCCTCGACCAGGATGATGCCGAAGCTCTCGCCGCCGGTGTTGGGGGCCACGTACACGTCGACGCTGCGCAGCAGCCGGGCCTTGTCCTCGTCGCTGACCATGCCGAGGAACACGACCTGTTCGCGCATCTTGGCGGGCAGGCTCTCGACGGCCTCCTCCTCGTCACCGCGTCCGGCCACGAGCAGCCGGGTCCCGGGCCGCTCGGCCAGGATCCTCGGCAGGGCCTTCATCAGTACGGGAAGACCCTTGCGGGGCTCGTCGATGCGCCCGATGAAGCCGAGGGTGCCGCCCTCCCGTCTCCCACCACCGCCCTCAACCGAGCTACGCGCCCCTTCTGACTGCCACTCGGCCTTGGGCTCGGCGCGGGCGAAGAAGTCCACGTCGACGCCGTTCGGGATGACGACCGCGTCCCCGCCGAGGTGCTCCACGAGCGTGCGGCGCGCGTACTCGCTCACCGCGATCCGCGCGCTGATCTTCTCCAGGGCGGGCTGGAGGATCGGATACGCGGCGATCATGGCGCGGGACCGCGGGTTCGACGTGTGGAACGTGGCGACGATCGGGCCCTGCGCGGCCCAGCAGGAGAGCAGCCCCAGCGAAGGCGAGGCCGGCTCATGGATGTGGATCACGTCGAACGTGCCGTCGTGCAGCCAGCGCCGCACGCGCGCGGCGCTCAGGAAGCCGAAGTTGAGCCGGGCGACCGAGCCGTTGTAGGGCACGGGGACGGCACGGCCCGCCGAGACGACGTAGGGCGGCAGCGGGGTCTCGTCGTCGGCCGGGGCGAGGACGGACACCTCGTGCCCCAGAGCGATGAGGTGCTCCGCGAGGTCGCGGATGTGGAACTGGACGCCGCCCGGCACGTCCCAGGAGTACGGGCAGACGATGCCGATCTTCACGGTCGGCGCTCCTCGAGGTCAGCGAGCCACAAGCGCTGCAGCATGTGCCAGTCCTCCGGGTGGTCGGCGATCCCTGTGGCGAAGGCGTCGGCCAGCGCCTGCGTCATGACAGACGTCTTTTCGGCGCGGGTACCTGTCTCGGGCACCTCGATGGGGGCGTGGACGCGTCCGCGCATGACGGGCGACTCGTCGTACCAGAGGGTGACCGGGAGGAGCAGGGCGCCGGTCTGCTGGGCGAGTATCGCCGGACCCGCGGGCATGCGCGCGGTGTCGCCGAAGAACTTCACCTCGACGCCGGACTCGGACAGATCGCGGTCGGCGACCAGGCAGACCAGGCCGCCGGCGCGCAGCCGGCGTGCGAGCGTGCCGAAGGCGGATCCGCCTTCGTGCGGCAGGACCTCCATGCCGAGGCTCTCGCGGTAGGCCACGAAGCGGTCGTAGAGGGTCTCGGGCTTGAGGCGCTCGGCGACCGTCGTGAACGGGGTCTCCAGCTCGGTGGTGACCCAGGCGCCCGCGAGGTCCCAGTTGCCCAGGTGGGGCAGGGCGAGGATGACGCCCTTGTCGGAGGCGAGGCCGTCGGTGAGGTGGTGGGCGTCGCCGATGTCGAAGCCGTTCCTGACCCGGTCCGCGCTCCAGGACGGCAGCCGGAACGACTCCATCCAGTACCGCAGGTACGAGCGCATGCCCGCCTTGGAGAGCTGCTTAAGGCGCTCCGGGGAGGCGTCGGGCACCACGCGCGCGAGGTTGGACTCCAGGCGCAGGACACTCTTGCCGCGCCGCCTCCACGTGAGGTCGGCGATGGTCCGGCCCAGGCGGACCGCGACGGGCTCGGGGAGCTTCTTGACCGTGCTCCAGCCCGCTCCGTAGAGGGCGTCGACGAGTCGTTCGCGCGTGTTGCTCACGATGCGGTCCCACTCTCCTGGGAGGCCTCGGCGGCGGCCTCCGCGTCGGCCTCGGCCGACTCCCTGCGGACGGTCACCATCCGCTGGATCAGCGTCACGAGGCTGCCCGCGGCGACGGCCCACAGGGCGATCGGCAGCAGGACCTGGATGCCGGGCACACCGAACTTGTGCAGCCCCGCGAGGCCGGCGGCGACGAGGGTGACCACGAGCCGCTCGGCGCGCTCGACCAGGCCGTTGACCGCGACGGGCAGGCCGATGGCCTCACCGCGGGCCTTGGTGTACGACACGACCTGGCCGCTGGCGAGGCAGAAGATGGAGACGGCGCACAGCATGTTGTCGTCGCCGGATCCCGCGTACCAGAGGGCGAGGCCGCCGAAGATCGCGCCGTCCGCGACGCGGTCGAGCGTGGAGTCGAGGAACGCGCCCCAGCGGCTGGTGCGGCCGAGCTGGCGCGCCATGTTGCCGTCCACGAGGTCCGAGAACACGAACAGCGTGATGACGATCGTGCCCCAGAAGAACTCCCCGCGGGGGAAGAAGACCAGCGCGCCCGCCACGACCCCGGCCGTACCGAGGAGCGTGACCGCGTCGGGGCTGACCCCGCGACGGATGAGAAACGCGGCGAACGGTGTGAGGACACGCGTGAAGAATGCACGCGCGTACTTGTTCAGCATGGCCTTCCCGAGGGTCGGATGGCCGCGCGGCCCTTCTGGCCACCGGCTGGCCCATCGTAGTCACGCGCGCGCGTGGACGACCTACGGGCACCCGCGCGCCCCGGGGGATCACGTACGACGTATGGACGCACCGTGACGCGAGTGGAAAGCTCGAAGACACCGCGGGCGTCGTCGGAGCCGCCATCGCGGGTCCCACGTGTCCGCGCCCAATGGGACCCCCTCTTCAGCAGGGGTGCCACCTCACCGTGCAAGTAACCGGGAGGCAAGGCATGGGCGACAAGGCGAACACGCACACCGGAGCCGCCGGCAGGGCTACGGCGGCCGACCACCCCGCGTCCGTGAGGAATGTGGTGCTGGTCGGCCACAGCGGATCGGGCAAGACGACGTTGGTGGAGGCTCTCGCGCTGACCGCGGGGGCGGTGAACAGGGCGGGCCGGGTGGAGGACGGGACCGCCGTTTCCGACTACGACGAGATCGAGCACCGGCAGCAGCGGTCGGTGCAGCTCTCCCTCGTGCCCCTCGAATGGGACGGGTACAAGATCAACCTTCTGGACACCCCCGGATACGCGGATTTCGTCGGGGAGCTGAGGGCCGGTCTGCGGGCAGCGGACGCGGCCCTCTTCGTCGTCTCGGCGTCCGACGGGCCCGAGACCATGGCGGGCGCGACGCGCATGGTGTGGGAGGAGTGCGCGGCGGTCGGCATGCCGCGCGCCATCGTGGTCACGCATCTGGAGGCGGCGCGTTCCGACTTCGAACAGATGACGCAGACCTGTGAGACGTTCTTCGGCGGTGACGACCCGGACGCGGTCATCCCGCTCTACCTGCCCCTGCACGGCGAGCCCGGGCCCGACGGGCACGCGCCGGTCACCGGCCTCGTCGGCCTCCTGTCGCAGCGCGTGTTCGACTATGCGTCGGGCGAGCGCAAGGAGTCCGAGCCGGACCCCGATCAGCTGCCGCTCATCGAGGAGGCACGCAACCGTCTGATCGAGGGGATCATCGCCGAGAGCGAGGACGAGACCCTCATGGACCGCTATGTGAGCGGCGAGGAGATCGACTACAAGACGCTGGTCGGGGACCTGGAGCGGGCCGTCGCGCGCGGTGTCTTCCACCCGGTGCTCGCCGCGGCCCCCGCGGCTCCGGGCGCCCGCCAGGGCATCGGCACGGTCGAGCTGCTCGAACTCATCACGGGTGGCTTCCCCACCCCCCTGGAGCGCGCGGCCCCCGTGGTCACCACCCCGTCGGGCGACGCGCGCACGGTGAACGTCTGCGATCCGGACGGCCCCCTGGTCGCCGAGGTCGTGAAGACGGCGTCCGATCCGTACGTGGGCCGGATCTCGCTGGTACGGGTCTTCTCCGGAACCCTGCGACCCGACGACACGGTGCATGTGTCGGGGCACGGCCTCGCCGACCGCGGCCACGAGGACCACGACGTCGACGAACGCATCGGCGCCCTCTCGTCGCCCTTCGGGAAACAGCAGCGCGTGCTCTCCCACTGCATCGCCGGTGACATGGCGTGCGTGGCCAAGCTCGGCAGGGCGGAGACCGGCGACACCCTCTCCGCCAAGGACGACCCGCTCCTCATGGAGCCGTGGGACATGCCGGACCCACTGCTTCCGCTGGCGATCCAGGCACACAGCAAGCCGGACGAGGACAAGCTCTCGCAGGGCCTGTCCCGGCTGGTCGCCGAGGACCCGACGATGCGGCTCGAACAGAACCAGGCCACGCACCAGGTCGTCCTGTGGTGCCTCGGTGAGGCGCATGCGGACGTCGCCCTGGAGCGGCTGCGCAACCGGTACGGCGTCCAGGTGGACGTCGTCCCGCACAAGGTCTCGCTCAGGGAGACGTTCGCCGACAGGTCGGCGGGCCGCGGGCGCCATGTGAAGCAGTCCGGCGGGCACGGACAGTTCGCGATCTGCGAGATCGAGGTGGAGCCGCTGCCGAACGGCTCCGGCATCGAGTTCGTGGACAAGGTCGTCGGCGGCGCGGTGCCGCGGCAGTTCATCCCGTCCGTGGAGAAGGGCCTACGGGCACAGGCCGCGAAGGGCGTGGCCGCGGGCTATCCCCTCATCGACGTGCGGATCACGCTGCTCGACGGCAAGTCGCACTCGGTGGACTCCTCCGACGCGGCGTTCCAGACGGCCGGCGCGCTGGCGCTGCGGGAGGCGGCGGCGGAGGCGAAGATCCATCTCCTGGAGCCGGTGGCCGAAGTGCAGGTGCTCGTCGCGGACGACTACGTGGGAGCGGTGATGAGCGACCTGTCGGGGCGGCGCGGCCGCGTGGTCGGCACGGAACAGGCGCCGGGATCTCGCACGCTCGTACGGGCCGAGATCCCGGAGATCGAGATCGGCCGGTACGCGGTGGACCTGCGGTCGCTGTCGCACGGCACGGGGCGGTTCAGCCGAGCGTACGCGCGGCACGAGCCGATGCCTTCGCAGTTGGGCGACAGAATGCGCGAACAGGCGCAGGACGTCTCGTAGTTGACCGTCCCTCGGCCACCCGACAGCCGTGGCCGCCCCCCCGGTCCCCTTCCGGGCGGGCGGCTTCGGCCGTCCCCTGACGGATGTCGGTGCGCCCGGATACGCTGATGACCTGATCAAGCCGATGACCTGATCAACAGGTGTGCGGGGCAAGGAAGTCGGGAAAGCCGCAGGAGCGAAGGCGCGCGGCGATGGGGGCGGCAGTGGCGGACGACGTATTCGACTTCAGGCCCGGAGCGCAGGTGCCGTTGCACGGCTCCGCGGGCCAGACCGCGGCCACGTACGCCCTCGCTTCGGCGGCGTACCGGGACGCGAAGGTGGACGATCTGCTCGCCGCCAACAGCGAGTGGCACAAGTCCGATGTGAAGAAGGGCCTTTGGTCGCTGGCGGCGCCGAATCTGGGCGAGGCGTTCTCGCGGGCCGTCCAGGGCCGGCTGCTCGGCGGTGCCCGCAAGCCGCTCATCCAGTCCTTCGGCACCGAGCCACAGGTCGTCGTCGAGCACTGTCTCGCGGCGAACCGGATCCGTAAGCAGCGCGACAGCTGGCTGACGGCCGTGATGGCGCTGTGCGGCCTGCTCTTCCTGCCCGGCCTGATCGTGTGGCTGCTCGTCTTCCAGATCCGCCGCATGATCGCCGGCCACGAGAACAAGCGCATGGCCGCGCTGTTCACGGCGCTGATGGTGGCGGTCGCGGCCGTCGCCGTGATCTTCATGGTCCGGCTGCCGTTCACGGGCTTCTGGGCCTGGTATCTGCGGGCGGCGATCGTGGCGCCCGTGGTCGGCTGGCTGTGGGCCCGGCAGATCTGCGAGCGCACGGCACAGGACATGCGGGAGCGCTGGGACAGCCTGCTCGCGGGCGGCGGCATCGGCGCCAAGATCCCGGAGGCGGTGCCCGGCAGCCCGGGCGAGACGGCCGCCGAGCGGCTGCGCCAGAGCCTCGCCAAGCTGACCGCGGAGCAGCAGTCGAACGCCGTGTTCTACGCGGGCCCCAAGGGCATCCTCGGCATGGGCACCCGCTGGGGCAGCTGGCAGCTCGCCGAGGAGCTGATTCCCCGCGACGAGGGCGCGGAGATCCACCCGTTCCGCAGTTGGGACGTCATACGGGCGGTCCACGACAAGCTGCGGCTCCTGGAGCGCGGCCCGCTGCACACGGGCGGGTTCCCGACGCCGTCGATCAAGCACTGGATCGTCTCGCCGATCGGGGAGAACGCGAAGAAGGTGGCCCGCACCAGCGGCACCGACGTCGAGGCCTTCCAGATCAAGAACCACGAGATACAGCGGATCTGCAACGAGCAGCAGTTCGGTAGCGGCGACCGCCACTACCTGGGCGTGCAGTTCACGCTCTGGGACGGCCAGTTGGTGATCACGATGTTGATCACGGTGACGGTGCTGCACGAGACGCTGCGCATCGAGATCACGGGCCATGCGCTCGGCCCGGTGCACTCCCTGTTCACGACGAAGCCCGAGCCGAAGGTGAAGGAAGTCGCCAAGGCCGTCAAGTTCTGGGAGACGGTGGAGAAGAAGCTCCCTCTCATCGAGCCCGACGAGGTGGTCCGCCTCGCGGTGCGCGCGCCCTTCACCTGGTATCCGCCGCTCCTGGACTTCATAGGCGGCAAGCTGATCCTGCCCGAGCCCTTCGGGCTGCGGCACGCGTGGGCGGACAAGCCGTGGCGCCACCGCTTCATGGCGGACGACGCGCTGCGCACGGCCACCCCGGTCCTGCGCGTGGTGCATGCGGCGGCGATCAAGGTGCTTGAGGAGAACGGCGTGGACACGGAGAAGTTCGGAACACGGTCGTCGTTCCTCAGCAACCTGGTCCAGGCCCCGACGCCGGCGAACGCCGACGTGTACGACGCGTAGCGGGGCGCGGCCGGGCGGACGGGCCCGGCCGGCCAGGCTCAGCTAGTCGGCGTCCGGCCAGGCCTTGGCCAGCGCGGTCCTGGTGTCGCCGAGCAGCTGCGGCAGCACCTTGGTGTGACCCACGACGGGCATGAAGTTGGTGTCGCCGCCCCAGCGCGGAACGATGTGCTGGTGCAGGTGCGCGGCGATGCCGGCCCCCGCCACCGCGCCCTGGTTCATGCCGATGTTGAAGCCGTGCGCCCCGGACGCGGTGCGCAGCGCGGCCATCGCGCGCTTGGTGAAGAGGGCCAGCTCGGCGGTCTCGCCGTCGTCCAGATCCGTGTAGTCGGCGACGTGCCGGTACGGCAGCACCATCAAGTGGCCGCCGTTGTACGGATAGAGGTTGAGGATCGCGTAGACGCTCGCGCCGCGCGCCACGATCAGCGCTTCCTCGTCGGTCATGCCGGGTGCGGCGCAGAACGGACAGCCGTCGTCGGCTCCCGGTCCGGTCGGCTTGTTCTCCCCCTGGATGTAGGCCATCCGGTGCGGCGTCCAAAGGCGCCCGAACCCGTCCGGCTCACCCACCGGCCCCGTGTGCTGCTCCGGCTCACTCGTCATGAGATGCAGCATATGGCTTCGCCCGTTCGGAGCGTGTCGGCGGGGCAGGTCCCGGTCCCCGCCCGCGATCCTTGACCGATGGACGAGAGACGGCGCACGCCGTGGGAGCACCGGATGGAGACCCCGCTGTCGCTGGCGGCCCTGCTGTTTCTCGCGTCGTACGCGGTCAGAGTCCTGGGGCACGGGCTTCCGGAGGCGGTGCGCGACGCGTGTCTCGCAGTGACCTCCGCCGCCTGGGCCGTCTTCGCGCTGGACTTCGCCGTCCGATGGCGCCACAGCGGCAAGGGGCTCTCGTTCGTGCGCCACCACTGGCTGGACGCGGTGGTCGTGGTGCTGCCGCTGCTGCGCCCACTGCAGGTCGTGCGGACCTACGACGCCGTGCGGCGGCGGCACGAAGAACCGCGGCTCAGCCTGCACGCGCGCGTGGCGACCTACGCCGGGATGTCCGCCTCGCTGCTCGGATTCGCGGCGTCGCTGGCCATGTACCAGGTCGAACGCGGGCAGCCGCACGCCACGATCCGTACCTTCGGGGACTCCGTGTGGTGGGCCTGCTCGACGCTGTCCACCGTCGGATACGGGGACGTGGTCCCGGTGACCCCGCTCGGGCGTCTGGTGGCGGCGGCGCTGATGACGTGCGGTCTGGCGCTGCTCGGAGCGATCACGGGCTCGTTCTCGTCCTGGATGTTCCAGGTGTTCAGGCGCGACGGCGACGAGAGGCCCCCGGGAAACTTCCCGGGGGCCCCTTGATGTCGTACGTCGCTGCCGTCAGCGGCGGGCGTCAGACCTGCACGCGCTCCTCGACGACCTTGACGATCTTCTCGATCGCCTCGTCGACGGGGATGCCGTTCTCCTGCGAGCCGTCGCGGTAGCGGAAGGAGACGGCGCCGGCCGCCATGTCCTCGTCGCCCGCGATGATCATGAACGGAACCTTCTGCTTCTGCGCGTTCCTGATCTTCTTCTGCATACGGTCCGACGAAGAGTCCACGTCGACGCGCAGCCCCTTCTTCTTCGCCTTGGCCGCGAACTCCTCGAGGTACGGGATGTGCGCGTCGCCGATCGGGATGCCGACCGCCTGCACCGGCGCGAGCCAGGCCGGGAAGGCACCCGCGTAGTGCTCGAGGAGCACCGCGAAGAACCGCTCGATGGAGCCGAACAGCGCACGGTGGATCATGACCGGGCGCTGCTTGGTGCCGTCGGGGCCGGTGTACTCCAGGTTGAAGCGCTCCGGCAGGTTGAAGTCGAGCTGCACGGTCGACATCTGCCAGGTGCGGCCGATGGCGTCCTTCGCCTGGACGGAGATCTTCGGGCCGTAGAACGCGGCGCCGCCCGGGTCCGGGACCAGCGGGAGGCCCTGCTTCTCGGCGACCTGGCGCAGCGTCTCGGTGGCCTCTTCCCAGATCTCGTCGGAGCCGACGAACTTCTCGGGGTCCTTGGTGGACAGCTCCAGGTAGAAGTCGGTCAGGCCGTAGTCGCGCAGCAGCCCGAGGACGAAGGTGAGCGTCTTGTCGAGCTCCTCCGCCATCTGCTCCTTGGTGCAGTAGATGTGCGCGTCGTCCTGCGTGAAGCCGCGGGCGCGGGTGAGGCCGTGCACGACGCCCGACTTCTCGTACCGGTACACGGTGCCGAACTCGAAGAGGCGCAGCGGCAGTTCACGGTAGGAACGCCCGCGCGCATCGAAGATCAGGTTGTGCATCGGGCAGTTCATGGGCTTGAGGTAGTAGTCCACGCCCTCGTCGAGCTGCATGGGCGGGTACATGCCGTCGGCGTACCAGTCCAGGTGGCCCGAGGTCTCGAAGAGCTTCCCCTTCGTCGCGTGCGGGGTGTAGACGAACTCGTAGCCCTCCTCCTCGTGCCGGCGGCGCGAGTAGTCCTCCATGACCCGGCGGACGATGCCGCCCTTGGGGTGGAAGACGGCCAGACCGGAACCGATCTGGTCGGGGATGGAGAACAGGTCCAGCTCGTTGCCCAGCTTGCGGTGGTCGCGCTTCTCGGCCTCGGCGAGGAACTCCAGGTGCGCCTTCAGCTCGTCCTTCGACGGCCAGGCGGTGCCGTAGATGCGCTGGAGCATCGGGTTCTTCTCGCTGCCGCGCCAGTACGCGGCCGCGTTCCGCATCAGCTTGAACGCGGGGATGTTGCGGGTGGTGGGCAGGTGGGGACCGCGGCAGAGGTCCTTCCAGCACAGGTCACCGGTCTTGGCGTCGAGGTTGTCGTAGATGGTCAGCTCGCCGCCGCCCACCTCGACGTTCGCGCCGTCGTCGGTGGACGCGGCGCCCTTGATGCCGATGAGCTCCAGCTTGTACGGCTCGTCGGCGAGCTCCTCGCGGGCGGCCTCGTCGGTGACGACGCGGCGCGAGAAGCGCTGCCCGCGCTTCTGGATCTCCTGCATCTTCTTCTCGATGGCCTTGAGATCCTCGGGCGTGAAGGGCTTCTCCACGTCGAAGTCGTAGTAGAAGCCGTCCTTGACCGGCGGGCCGATGCCCAGCTTGGCGTCGGGGAACAGCTCCTGCACAGCCTGCGCCATCACGTGGGCGGTGGAGTGGCGCAGGATGTTGAGGCCGTCCTCGGAGGAGATCTCGACGGGCTCGACCTCCTCGCCGTCCTGCACGGCGTACGCGAGGTCCTTCAGCTCGCCGGCCACACGGGCGGCGACGATGGTGCGCTCGCCGGCGAAGAGCTCGGCGGCCGTAGTGCCCGTCGTCACCACGCGCTCTTCCCGCTCGGAATCGCGTTGGATGATCACACGGACGTCTGACACCGGACTCTCCTGCCTGAAGGGGGCGCGCCATGATCTGTCCACGCGCGCAATACACAGGGGATCGTACCGAGCCCGGGGCCCGACTCGCGAAACGGCATCAACGCGGCCCGCGCCGCGATCCCCGTGCACACGCCGGGAACCCCCTGCTCACGAGCCCGGGAGCTCAGTCGTCCCCGCTGCACGCCTCCTCGAAGAAGTCCAGATTCTCCTGGAGCGACTTCATCAGCCGGTCCCGCTCGGCCTCCTCTACCTGTACGGGCACCACCTCGCCGGCCCCGGTCAGCCGCCGGAAGCCGCCCCGGCTCTCCAGCCGCCCGTGCACCCTGATCGGCAACCCCACGAGATGCGCGTGCCCCGCCGTCCGGTACGCCTCCTCGTCCAGCGTCATCCGAACGTGCGGCACATCGGCGCCCCCCATGACGTGCAGCCGCACCGTCCCTTCTCCGCGCGGCCCCGATCTGCGCATGCGCACGACGGTGCCGGTGATCCGGACGGCGATGGACGGCTCGGACTGCAGATAGCGGGCGCTCGCCTCCCGCAGCACCGCCAGGTCGCCGGGCGAGAACTCGACGGGCGCGTCCCCGGCCGTGCACTCGTCGGGCACCCCGGCCGCCGGTGACCACTCGACGCCGACCCGGGCTCCCTCCGTACCGCGGACGAGAGCGACGAGCGCTTCGACGAGCTCGTGGCTCACCCCCGCCTCGACCGCGCCGTCGAAGGCGTCCATGCCGCCGGTGGCCCGCCGGTAGTCGATGGCCTCGCGGGCCGCGTACAGCGCCTGGTGGAGCCGGACGGCGAGCGCGCGGCCCGCGGCGACGGGCACGAACGCGGTGAGCCTGCGGCCGCCGGGAGCGTCACCGACGAGGACGGTCTCCAGCGAAGCGGCGGCGGGCCTGCGGTGGCGGGCGCCGTAGTAACCGGCCCTGCCCCGGGCGGCGAGCGCGGCGGCCAGCAGCATCCGCCGGGCGGCGGCGCGCAGTTGCTCCTCCACCGGCCACGCGGCGCTGCCCGCGGGCCCGACCGGCACATCGCGCCACCAGCGGATCTCGTCGCTCGGCACGGCGAGCGAGACGAGGACCTCCCGCGCGGAGGGCGATCCGCTGCGCTCCAGGGCCTCGAGCGCCTCGCCGAGCAGGTCATCGCTGTCGGGAAAGGCGCGGGTCTCCGGCACGAGCAGGCTGGTGCGCCCGGAGGCGCCGGGCAGCGTCCAGCGCACATAGCGCCCGGTGGCGCCGCCGCGGCGTTCCCAGCCGTGCCGGTCGAGCAGTGCGTTCAGCACGACCGGGTCGACCTGCTCCGGCCCGGAGCCTCCGAGGTCGACGGGGTGGGATCGGACGGTGTTCAGGGCGCGAAGGCGCTCATCGGTCGGGCGGTGCTGCATCAGGGTCTCCCTCCCTGTCCGTCAGGGCCTCCCGCGTCGCCTGTCAGGGCCCCGCGTCCTTCAGGGCCTCCCGCCCGTCCCGATCCGCGTCATGATCTCGCAGAGCGCGCGGTCGTCGAAGATCCGCGAGGTCGGGATGCGCACGGTGGTGCGGCGCCTTCCCGTCACGGGGTGGCCGGCCAGGTTGATCCAGTAGCAGCAGTGCCGCAGGTCGAGCCGGTCGTGTCCGGCCCGCAGCCAGTCGTCCTGCGAGCGCGGCACGATCATCACGACCAGGATCTTGTGCACCGACACCGGTGTGCGGGCGAGCTTCTCCAGGTGTGCGTTGTCGAGCGTGAAGGAGAAGGACGGCCCCGGCGGCTTCGGCGGGAGCTGGTACGTGCACTTGAGCTGCACCTTGATGGTGACCTCGTCGTCGACCGTGTGCCCGGGGGCGCTGTGGCTGACGTGCCAGTCGATTCCGTTGTCAGGGAACGGCTGAGAGAGCGAACAGCCCGCGGCTGCCGCTACGGCGTGCAGATAGCCCACCTGGAGTGTCTCCATGCAGGCGGTGGTGGCGAGTGTGCCGCGCGGCGGTGCGATCCGCTCGGGCAGCAGCCCACCCTGTTCGGGCTGCGCGAGCGCCATGTCCAACTGGCCTTCCGAAACGGGTGAATCCCCTGGGCGGGCCGCTGAACTGCCGTGACCCGTATCTGTGTTGTCTCCGGTCGGCGTACGACGCAAACAGCCCGGGTATCACCGAAACGGGCAGCAGCGAGGGGCCATCTGCCAGGCGTGAACGAGGAGTTGCATTGACATGACGTGCTGGTACGAGGGCCCTCTGGCCGCCTTCGACACCGAGACCACCGGCGTGGACGTGGAGAGCGATCGCATCGTGTCGGCCGCGATCGTGGTGCAGGACGCCGCGGGCAGCAGGCCGCGTGTCTCACGCTGGCTCGTGAATCCGGGGGTACCGGTGCCGGCCGGGGCGACGGAGGTGCACGGCCTGACGGACGAGCACCTCCAGCGCAACGGCCGCTGGCCGGCCCCCGTCATGGAGGAGATAGCCCGGCTGCTGGGCGAGCAGGCCGCGGCGGGCCGCCCGCTCGTGGTGATGAACGCGCCGTTCGATCTGACGCTCCTGGACCGGGAGTTGCGGCGACATCGCGCCTCCGCGCTCGGCCGCTACATGGAGAGCTCGTCGCTGTGCGTCCTCGATCCGCGCGTCCTCGACAAACACCTGGACCGCTACCGCAAGGGCCGCCGCACCCTGACGGACCTGTGCGCGCACTACGAGGTGGAGCTGGAGGGCGCGCACGACGCGGCCGCGGACGCGCAGGCGTCCCTGGATGTCGTACGGGCCGTGGGGCGCCGGTTCGCGTCCCGCCTGGAGCGTCTGTCCCCCGCCGAGCTGCACACCCTTCAGGCGGTGTGGCATGCCGCGCAGGCGCGTGGGCTGCAGGCGTGGTTCGCACGCAGCGGCAATCCGGAGACGGTGGATCCGGCGTGGCCGATGCGCACGGAACTGCGGGAGGCCGCCTGAGAGTTGCCCGTACGGGCTCGGGCCCAGGGCACAGAAAAGCCGGTCCGTCTGCTGACGGACCGGCTTTCTTCCGGGTGGGCGATACTGGGTTCGAACCAGTGACCTCTTCGGTGTGAACGAAGCGCTCTCCCACTGAGCTAATCGCCCGGGAACGGGTTGAACCATACAGGCCCCGGCGGGTTTCCAACAAACCGGTTCGGTCAGCGCCGCCGCAGATGCGCGACGAGCCCGCGCCGCCCACCCCGCATCATCAGCGCGTGGTTGACGAGGAACACCGGCCTGCCGACGAGGGCGAACCGCCGCAACAGGGGTTTGCACACCTCCACCTCCTGCTCGTACAGCGCGCGCGTCCCGCCCTCATGCGCGCGCACGGTCCACCGCACCCAGCCCTCCAGGTCGCCGGACACGGTGATCTCCAGGACCCCGGCCTCGGTGTCGCGGCGCAGGGCGGTGGCCGTCACGAACAGGTCGTACGGGAGGAGCGAGCGGAAGCGGGCGGTGCCGCGGTGCTCGTCGAGGGGTGTCGCCTCGCGCACTTGGGGCCACCACAGGGGGTAGTCCTCGGCGCGCTCGAGGGCCGCGAACACATCCGCGGGCTCCTCGGGCAGGTCCCAGACACTGCGGAAGCGGTAGTGGTTCCAGTCCATGGCGCGAGCCTTCCCCGTTACGCGGTGACTCACCTGAACGTGAATTGGCGTGATGGCGACGGTCATTGATTCACCGTCAGAACTTCCGGATTCCTGGCGAAGTCCGGGAACTCTGAAACGGGGTCAGGTTCGCCCGCCCGTCGAATTGCCGAAGGGGCCCCGCGGGGTTTATATCCCAGGCATCCGTACGGATTATGGGATTCCTGTTCCGGTCGCCGGACACCAGGAGCGCGTCGCAGCCAGAAAGCGCTTGCGGATCATGACGGCCGGACGCGGAAACGCCGAGTGCCCCGGAGGCTTGAAGCCTCCGGGGCACTCGGTCCGGGGTGGGCGATACTGGGTTCGAACCAGTGACCTCTTCGGTGTGAACGAAGCGCTCTCCCACTGAGCTAATCGCCCGGGCGCAGAGAGAACATTACCGCATGTCAGCAGGTGCTCCGACCAGCCCTGACACCCCCGGCGCGACCCTCGCGGGCCACCCCGCTCACTCCTTGATCTTCCACGGCATCTCGAAGCCGAACTTCCACACGTAGATCGCCACGAGCACCGCGATGATCACCACGCCGACCGACGTCAGGATGATGTTCCGCCGGCGCACCGCGGGGTCGAGCGCGCGCTGCGTGGCCTCGGTGACCTTGCGCTTCGTCCAGCGGAGCACAAGCTGCGCCCAGACGAACTCGGTCGCCCAGATCGCCATGCCACCGAAGATCACCAGCCAGCCCGGGCCCGGCAGCGGCAGCATGATCACGCCCGCCACCACCACCGCGAGCCCGGCCACGAAGACGCCGACCTGCCAGCTCAGATGCAGGGCTCTGCGGGCCTTGATGAACTCCGGCGCCCGCGAGCCGAGCGCCGGCTCCGTCTTCGCCCCGTCTCCCGTCGTCGCGGCCACGGATTCAGACTCGGCCGCCTCGTCACTCCCCGTATTCATACAACCAAACCTACCCGACGGAATCCCGTCACCGGAATGGACGCTCCGGACCGAGAAACACTCCGCCGTCCGAGCTACCTAAAGGCACTCAAAACACTCAGAGGGGTTTACAACGGCACCGTAGGTGGCATGTCGATTTCGCCGACGTGCGAATCCCCGAGCGCACACTGAGCGAAAGGCCCTGGCGCTTATGAACACCACGGTCAGCTGCGAGCTGCACCTGCGCCTCGTTGTGTCGAGCGAGTCCTCACTGCCTGTACCCGCAGGACTGCGGTATGACACGGCCGATCCCTACGCCGTGCACGCCACCTTCCACACCGGAGCAGAAGAGACGGTCGAGTGGGTGTTCGCCCGCGATCTGCTCGCCGAGGGCCTGCACCGGCCCACCGGCACCGGCGACGTCCGAGTCTGGCCATCCCGTAGTCACGGCCAGGGTGTCGTCTGCATCGCTCTGAGCTCTCCGGAGGGCGAGGCTCTGCTCGAAGCCCCTGCGCGGGCCCTGGAGTCGTTCCTGAAGAGGACCGACGCGGCCGTGCCACCCGGCACGGAACACCGTCACTTCGATCTCGACACGGAGCTCTCACACATCCTGGCCGAAAGCTAAGGCCTGGAGCCGACGCCGGTGCACTGCCGGAGTCACGCACCGCGAGAGCCGCTCGATGCCGTCCACTCGGGGAGACGGACCGAGCCACAACAACTGCATACGGCATACACCGACGCCGCCACCGTGGGATCTCCCACGGTGGCGGCGTCGGCGCGTCCATGCGCCGGCGGCCAGGCGCCACACGGCCGGGCGGACCTATAACATCGGCCAGCATCGGCGGGCACAGGCCCGACCCCCAGGCCAGGGAGCAAATCGTGCTGATCACCCACGACACCCGGTGCGCCCTCGACACCGTGGTCGATCTGGTGAACACCGCACCGGACGACGAGCAGGCCGTCGACGGGCTGGCCGATGTGGCAGCCCTGGGCGAATTCGTACGAAGGAACGACATCAGTGACGTCGGGGTGCTCACGGAGCGTGACCTCGACGGCGTACAGCGCGTGAGGGGACGGTTCGCCGCCGTGTTCGCGGCACCCGATCCGCACGCCGCCGCCTCGCTCATCAACGAGCTGGTCGCCGCCGCGGGCACCACGCCGCGCCTGACGGACCACGACGGCTACGACTGGCACGTGCACTACTTCGCGCCCGGCGCGTCCGTGGCCGACCACCTGGCGGCCGACTGCGGGATGGCGCTCGCCTTCTTCGTGGTCGCCGGGGAGCAGGAGCGGCTGCGGCGGTGCGAGGCCCCGGACTGCCGGCGGGCCTTCGTGGACCTCTCCCGTAACCGGTCCCGCAGGTACTGCGACAGCCGCACCTGTGGAAACCGCTTGCACGTGGCGGCGTACCGGGCGCGCCGCAAGGAGGCGGCGGGCTGACCCGCCCGGGGCCTCACAGCAGGAACAGATCGTGCAGCGAAGCCAGGAGCAGCAGGCAGCCGATCACCGCCAGAAAGATCATCAAGGGCGGCTGTGACAGTGCGAAGAGGCAGCCTCGGCGTTCGTCGGCCGTGAGGGCGTCGTGTCGCTCGTCGGCCTGCGGGGCGGAACCGCCCTGTGTTGTGTCCAGCATCTCGCGGCGATGATGACGCAGCCGGTGCACCGCAGTCGATCAACACGCTCAAAAGAAGCGGGAGTTCGCCGGATCCCGTGACGTGGGTGGTACGAGGTCGACCGGGAAGAGTCCGGCGGCTTCCGTTTTCTGACCGGGGTCGACCGACCGCCCGAGAGATTCCTCGGGTCAGATCCCGTGCTTCTTCAGAATCGCCTCGATGTCACTGAAGTCCTCGGAGCCTGGCTTCGCGGCAGGGCGGGCCGCCGCGGGCCCGGCGGACTGCCCCAGCGAGGGGGCGGACGCTGCGGGTGCAACGACCTGGGTCTCGGCGGCGGCCTTCGCCGCCTTGCGCTCCTTACGGGTGCCACCGCTGCGGCGCTCCAGCGCGCGGGTCACCATGAACAGGAGCCAGGCGCCACCGAGCACGACGAAGCCGGCCCACGCCGTCGGGCTGAACGCGGTGTCCGCCAGCCAGCCGACCGCGCCGGTCATCACCAGACCGATCGGCACCAGCGAATACGCCGCTATGCGCGCGGCCGCGAGGAAACGCTTCCGGTACGCGGTGACCGCGGCGATGCCCAGCCCGGCCACGGAAACGGCGGAACAGACGGTCTCGGCAATCATCCGGTCCTCCTGGCACAGGCAGCGGGCGACGGAGCATTCCGTCCTCTCCATCGTGCACCGCCCCGGGGTCCGGAGGCCACGGTCCAGCCCGACCTCAGGGACATTTCCGGGTACGGCCTCCTCCGTAGGTGCCGGTCCGGGGCCTGTCAGGGGTCCTGCCAGGGTCTGATCAGGGGTCTGCCGCAGGTGCCGGTTGGGGTCCCCGGCGTCCGGCTGGAAGACTGGTCCCATGAACGACGCCTCTCCCGCCACCGCCCCTCAGGGCCGCCCCGTCCTCGACGTCTGGTGCGAGCTCCAGTGCCCCGACTGCCGCACCGCTCTCGACGACGTGCGCGCGCTGCGGGCCCGCTACGGCGACCGCATCGACCTGCGTCTGCGGCACTTCCCGCTGGAGAAGCACAAGCACGCCTTCGCCGGCGCGCAGGCCGCGGAGGAGGCCTTCGAGCAGGGGCAGGGCTGGCCGTACGTGGAGGCGGTGCTCGGCCGGGTCGAGGAGCTCGACCGCAAGGGCGAGCCGTTCCTCGTCGAGGTCGCGCGTGAACTCGGCCTGGACGCCGAGGAGTTCGACACCGCACTCATCGACGGCCGGCACATCCTGATCGTCGACGCGGACCAGGCCGAGGGCAAGGCGATCGGCGTCACGGGCACACCCACGTACGTCATCGACGGTGAGCGGCTCGACGGCGGCAAGAGCCAGGACGGCCTGCGCGAGCGCGTCGAGGAGATCGCCGACCGGCTGCTCGGCTCGTAGTCAGGGGCCCGCGGGCCGCTCAGAGCAGCGGCTTGTACAGGTGGAACTCGGTCGCCCGGTATCCGAGCGACTCGTACAGGCGGACGGCCGGGATGTTGCCCGCGAAGACGTTGAGCCCCAGGCGGGCGACGCCCGCGGCGTGCGACTCGGCCTCCGCGAGGAGCATCAGCGACCGCCCGTGGCCGTGCCCGCGGTGCTCGGCCGCGACCTCGACGTCGTAGACGTAGGCGCTCTCGCCGCGCAGCGCGACCCACAGCGTGCCCACGACCGCGCCGTCCGCCTCAAGGACGCTCAGGACCGCGTCCCGTGTGGCGAGCCCTTCCGCGAGCGTCGCCGCGTGATCGGCCTCGGCCTTGGCGCGTGCCTGGGCTTCCGGGACGCCCCGCTCGACCAGGGTGCGCACGTAACCGGCCTGCGTGTGCGTCTCCCACGCGGTGAACTCGGGGCCGGTCATGCGCCGTCCCGCGCTGCCCGCCGGGAGCGTGGGGGGCTCGGCGGGCAGCACCTTCTCCATGTTCCGGTTGCGCTCGACGTAGCCGAGGGCGGTGGCCAGGGCGAGGGCACGCTCGGCCGGCGCGGGGATCGAGACCTCGATCCGGCCGCAGCCCCAGCCGCGCGCCACCTCCTCGGCGGCGAGCGCGGCGACGGTGCCGCGGCCCCGCCCGCGGTCCCCCTCGTCGATCCGCAGATCACGGATCCGGGCCACCCCCTCGCCGTAGACGGGGTGGGTGCCCAGACGCAGCTCGCCGACGGGGCGGCTGTTCACGCACACCTGGTAGTGGCGTGACCGCGTCCCGTCGGCATCGCGCTGAAGCGGCTCGGTCGGCCGCAGAGTGGTGGTCATCAGGGGTGTTCTACCCGCCCTGTGACCACCGCGTCACCCGGATTAGGAGTCGTACGCTCTACGGGTCGAGGTCGTCCGCCGCGCGCTCGTCGAAGACGCGCATCGCCTTGGCGGTGACGGGACCGGGCGCGCCGGGCAGCTCGCGTCCGTCGACCCGGTGCACGCCCTGCACGTCGCGCAGTGTGGACGTCAGGAAGATCTCGTCGGCGCGCTCCAGGACGTCCAACGGCAGATCGGTCTCCTTGGCGCCGGTCCACTCGACGGCCAGCGCGCGGGTGATGCCCGCCAGGCAGCCGGAGGCGACCGGCGGGGTGTGGATCTCGCCGTCGAGGACGACGAAGACGTTCGACCCCGTGCCCTCGCAGAGCTGACCCACCGTGTTGGCGAACAGCGCCTCGGAAGCGCCCTGTTCGCGCGCGCGGGCGAGCGCGACGACGTTCTCCGCGTACGAGGTGGTCTTCAGGCCGGTGAGCGCGCCGCGTTCGTTGCGCGTCCACGGGACCGTGACCGTGGCGGTGGAGTCGGGGCGCCGGGCGGCCTCGCCGAGGGCGACCACCAGCGTCGGCCCGTGCTCACCGCGGTCGGACCCCAGCGGGGAGAGCCCTCCGGTGTACGTGATCCGCAGCCGGCCGAGGGGCATCGGGTTGGCTTCGAGTACGGCGTCGCAGGCCCGCCGCACCTCGTCGAGGTCGGGCTCGGGCAGGCCGAGGCCGCTCGCCGAGCGGGCAAGCCGGTCGAGGTGGCGGGTCAGCGCGAACGGCTTCCCGTCGACCGACTTCACGGTCTCGAAAATTCCGTCGCCCACGGTCAGGCCGTGGTCGAACACCGAGACACGGGCGGCCTCGAGGTCCTGCAGTGTGCCGTCGAGCCAGATCTTCACGTAGGGATCCCTCCACTTTCCTGGTACGTACCCGACGCTACCGCCAGCAGCCGAGAAGCCTTCAGTTCGGTCTCCCGCCACTCACCTTCGGGGTCGGATCCCCAGGTGATTCCGGCGCCGGTGCCGAACCGCAGGACGCCCTCGGCCCGGTCGGCCCAGAACGTGCGGATGCCGACGGCCAGCTCGCCGGTGCCCCGGTCGGCGTCGACCCAGCCGATGCCGCCGCAGTACGGACCGCGGGGCGCCGTCTCCAGGGCGTCGATGATGCGCAGGGCGCTGGACTTGGGCGCTCCGGTGACCGAGCCGGGCGGGAACGCGGCGTCGAGCAGGTCACGCCAGCCCGCACCGTCGCGCAGTTCACCGCGGACGGTGGAGACAAGGTGGACGAGGCCCGGGTGCTTCTCGACGACGCACAGCTCCGGGACGGTCACGGAACCGGTCGCGCAGACGCGTCCGAGATCGTTGCGGACCAAGTCCACGATCATCACGTTCTCCGCGTAGTCCTTCTCCAGGAGGTCCGCCTCGGTGCGGCCCGTGCCCTTGATCGGCCCGGACTCGACGGTCCGCCCGGTGCGGCTCAGGAAGAGCTCGGGGGACGCGGTGGCTATCTCCACCCCGTGCTCGGGAAGGCGGATGGTCCCCGCGTAGGGGGCTGGGTTGCCGCGCGCGAGGAGCGCCGTGAGGGCGTCCACGTCCGCGCGCGGGGGAAGGGGCGCGGACAGGACGCGGCAGAGGTTGGCCTGGTAGACGTCACCGGCCGCGATACGGGTGCGGATCCTGCGGACGCCCTCGGTGTACGCGGCCCGGTCGAGGGACGACGTCCAGTCACCGGCCGCGGGCCCCTGCCAGGCCCCGGGGACCGGGGCGGGCACGGGCTCCTCCCGTACGGAGTCGAAACGGGCACACACAAGACGGCCCTCGAAGTCCGCGGACACGGCCCAGAAGCCGGCGGAGTCCAGGGCCTCGGGATCGCTGGTCACGTCGCGCAACTCGGTCGCTACGAGACCGCCGAAGCGGGCCAGAGGGGGCAGGTCGTGAGGGAGGTCGCGCACGTCTTCGAGTCTATGGCGCGTGTCCCCCGCGTGACCTGGGGCCGTCGCACCGCAGCACGCTGCGCAAACGCGTTTTTGTACTGGCCCAGGAATCCGCTAGAGTTCAACACGTCGCCGGGACGCGCAAGCGAAACGGAAACGACAAGCGGACGTAGCTCAGTTGGTAGAGCGCAACCTTGCCAAGGTTGAGGTCGCCAGTTCGAACCTGGTCGTCCGCTCAGGAAGTGGGGGATCTTCCCGAACCCCCGCACTCCTGGTGGAGTGGCCGAGAGGCGAGGCAACGGCCTGCAAAGCCGTCTACACGGGTTCAAATCCCGTCTCCACCTCCAAGGACGATTAGCTCAGCGGGAGAGCGCTTCCCTGACACGGAAGAGGTCACTGGTTCAATCCCAGTATCGTCCACTGGATCATCGCGAAGGTCATCTTCCCGACGGTCCGAAACCCCGCGCGATTAGCTCAGCGGGAGAGCGCTTCCCTGACACGGAAGAGGTCACTGGTTCAATCCCAGTATCGCGCACGCAGTACCACTCACGGGTCCTGATACAGTCTGGTCCGTCCCGCGCGATTAGCTCAGCGGGAGAGCGCTTCCCTGACACGGAAGAGGTCACTGGTTCAATCCCAGTATCGCGCACACTCAAGAAGCCCCCAGCCTTTCGGCCGGGGGCTTCTTCATGTGCGGGGCGGCTCAGGAGGAGAAGAGCATCCGGCCGAAGCCGCCCTTGTGGTGGCCGTGGTGACCGTGGTGCCCGCCGTGGTGCGGGGCACCCCAGGCCGGGGCGGGGGCCGACGGGTACGCCTGCGGGGCCGGAGGCGCCGGCGGCACCTGCTGCTGCCACTGGGACTCGAGGCGCGTCAGGGACTCCAGCTCGCCGTAGTCGAGGAATATCCCCCGGCAGCCGCTGCACTGCTCGATCTGGACGCCATTGCGGTTGTACGTGTGCATCGGTGCATGACACTTGGGGCACTGCATGGTCGGCTCAACTCCTCGCCGTTCGGCACTTCTTCGCCGGAACACTTCCCGGCATCGGTCCGTTGCACCCTACTTCGCCACGCCGTGTGCCAACTCGGCCGGTACCACTGCCATTCGGTCACAGGCGTCGACCAATGCCTCCTCCGCCTCGTCGAGCGCCCGGCCGGCCGCGACGGCCTTGGCCACGGCGAGCGCCGCGGTCTGGACGGTGAGGGCGCGGGCCGGGGCGTCGAGGGCGGGCCACGGGTCGCCCTGGAGCGACGGTGCGCCGCCCGCCTCCTGGTACGCGGTGAGGAACCTCGTCCACTCCTGTGCCGGAAGCAGGCCGCACGCGAACCACGCGGCGGGGCGGGCGAGGTCCCAGGCCGGGTCTCCGGTGCCGAGGTCGTCGACGTCGATCAGGAGCCAGGGGCCGGTGCCGGCGGGGCGGCGGACGAGCTGGCCGAGGTGCAGGTCGCCGTGACACAGGGCGGACGCGTGCCCGCCGGGGGTCTCGGCCCGGGCCCAGGGCGGCAGGCCCGACCAGGCGCGCAGGATCGGGGCGGACGCCGGGTGAGGGCCGGCGGCCAGGAGCCGCGCGACGGCGAGGGCCGCCTTGGCCGGGCCGCGCATCGGCGGGAGCGGGCCCGGGAGTTCCGCCGTGGGCACCGCATGGAGGCGCGCCAGGAGCGTGGCCGCGCCCTCCCACGGCGCGCGTTCGGGGGCGTCGGGGTCCACGGGGCTGCCGTGCGGCCAGAACGTGACGAGCCGGTCGTGCAGATCCGCCGCGACCGGTGTGAGGGGCGGCAGCAGGATGCTGGGGAGTGCCGCCGCCACGGCGAGGCGGGCGTTGAGCTCGGCGGGATCCGTGCCCGGGGCGTGGGCCTTGGCGACGATGTCTCCGTGACGCACGACCGTGCCGTCCGCCCGGTCGGCGAGTACGGCTCCTGCGGCCGGGCAGGCGCAGGGCCCCTGGCTGCGGTGCGCCGCGCCGCGTGCCGTGGCGGTGAGTGCGGGCAGCAGGACGGGTGCGGTCATCGGTGGTTCCCCCCGGATGGTGTCACCGCGAGCGTACGCAGAAACCGGCAATGGGTCTTACTGGTGCGCGGGCAGAACAATGGCCGCGCAGCTCCCCAGCTGCGCGGCCATCATGTGCCGTCCGCCGCACCCCCGTCCCCACGGGGTTTCATGGCCGGATGTCCCCGCCCGGACCGCTCTTCCGGGCCTGGGGCGCCGCTCAGCGCCCCAGCATCACGCCCACGGACGACGCTTGTGTGACCACTGCTTCCCAGCCGCCGAAGACGACTACGAGCAGGGCCGCCAGGGGAAGAACCATGGCCGTCGCCACCAAGGGGTGACGGCGCTCGGAACGGCGGCCGCCGAACGCGGCGAAAGCCCTGCGTCCCTGCGTGCGGACCATCGTCCGCGGTGCCGTGTCCGCCATGGTTCCTCTCCCGGTCAAGATCTTCGGTTTGGCAGCGGCGGGTACCTGACCTCGGGGGACGAGTGCTTGCACCCGCCGCTTGACCTCAAATCTAGGCGCGTCAGGAGCCACGGTCGTCATGCCCTCGTACCGATTGCCGGGCCTCCCGGAGGATGACCGCCGCTCCCTCGCCTACTCCCCTGGGTGGAGAAGAAGACCTAGGTCTCGGGCTAGGTCTCGGGGTCTTCCCGGAGGGGACGCGCGGCGCGGGCCGCCGCCTCCGAGGGCTCCTCCCTGGGTACCGGCTGCTCGACCAGGGCGAGTACCCGGGTCGCCATGAAACGTGCCGTACGCACGACAGAACCGGAGCGGGTGACTTCGCTCACTTCCACCACGCCCCTGCGGACCGCCGTCTCGACCCGGCGGCCCGCCCGGCTCGCCACCACCTCGTACGTGCGCGTCGTGTCCCCCGCGTCCACGACTATCTCCACTCGGTCACCCTTCACAGGCCCAATCCCCCTTCTACGACGGATGGTTGGCAATCAGGGCAGGCGCGGCCCGCACCGCTCCCGCTTTCCCTGACCACCTCTCAAGTTTCCCACCGGGCACTGACAATCGATCGGATCGCGAGGGCGCGGCCTATGCGCGCACCCGGCCGTGGAAACGTAAGCTGTCGCTCGTCAAACGGACCGGGCAGCGGGGATGGACATGGCGATGATGCGCCTGAGGCGCGAGGACCCGCGTGTCGTCGGCTCGTTCAGGATTCACCGGCGGCTCGGCGCGGGCGGGATGGGCGTCGTCTATCTGGGCTCCGACCGCCGTGGCCAGCGGGTCGCGCTGAAGGTGATCCGGCCCGATCTCGCGGAGGACCAGGAGTTCAGGTCGCGCTTCGCGCGCGAGGTCTCCGCGGCCCGCAGGATCAGGGGCGGCTGCACGGCCCGCCTGGTCGCGGCCGATCTCGACACCGACAAGCCGTGGTTCGCCACCCAGTACGTCCCCGGGCCCTCGCTGCACGACAAGGTCGCCGAAGAGGGACCACTGGCCGCCTCCGACGTGGCCGCGGTCGGTGCGGCGCTGTCCGAGGGGCTCGTCGCCGTGCACGAGGCGGGCGTCGTGCACCGCGACCTCAAGCCGTCGAACATCCTGCTGTCGCCCAAGGGCCCGCGCATCATCGACTTCGGCATCGCCTGGGCGACCGGCGCCTCCACACTCACCCATGTCGGTACGGCCGTCGGCTCCCCCGGGTTCCTCGCCCCCGAGCAGGTGCGGGGCGCTGCCGTCACGCCCGCCACGGACGTCTTCGCGCTCGGCGCCACCCTCGCGTATGCGGCGATGGCCGACTCGCCCTTCGGGCACGGCAGTTCCGAAGTGATGCTGTACCGGGTCGTGCACGAGGAGGCCCAGCTGCACGGCGTACCGGACGCCCTGTCCCCGCTGATCCGGGCCTGCCTCGCCAAGGACCCCGAGGAGCGGCCCAGCACGCTCCAACTGTCGCTGCGGCTCAAGGAGATCGCGGCCCGCGAGGCGCAGGGCCTCGGCGACGCCAGGCCGCCCGCCCCGCGCGGGGACACCGACCGGCCCACGGGCCGGCTCGCCGAGCAGTACGCGGAGCAGCGCACGCAGCGCCGGGGCCCGCAGGGCACTCCCCTGCCGCGGCCGAGCAACGGTTCCTCACGGACCGGCAGCAATACGCGGCCGGGCGCACCCCGCAACACGACGCGTTCGGGTTCGCGCCCCGCGCCCCGCAGCAACGGGGGGCGGCAGGGGCCGCGGACGACGGGCACCGGGAAGCGGCGGCCCGCCAATCCGCGGCTGCTGCGCCAGAGGCTCTTCGTGTTCGTGGTGGTGACGCTGCTCGTGGCGCTCGGGATCGCGGCGGCGCAGGGCTGCCAGGGGCCGTCGCGCGGGCTCGGTGAGCCGCGCGACGGTGTGCACGCGCAGGAGACCCTGCCCCGCCCCTACCTCTGAGGTCCGGTCAGGACCGGGGGCGGCCGGTGGCCACCGCGTAGAACGCGACCGCGGCCGCCGCTCCCACGTTGAGCGAGTCGACGCCGTGGGCCATCGGGATGCGGACCCATTCGTCGGCGGCGACCAGGGCCTGGGTGGAGAGGCCGTCGCCCTCGGCGCCGAGCATCAGGGCCACGCGGTCCATCTTGTGCGGGGCCACCTCGTCGAGGCTCTTCGCCTTCTCGTCGGGGGTGAGCGCGAGCAGGCTGAAGCCCGCCTCGCGTACCGACTCCAGGGACTTGGGCCAGGATTCGAGGCGTGCGTACGGGACCGAGAAGACGGCGCCCATGGAGACCTTCACCGAGCGGCGGTAGAGCGGGTCGGCGCAGTCCGGGGAGAGCAGGACCGCGTCCATGCCGAGCGCGGCCGCGCTGCGGAAGATGGCGCCGATGTTCGTGTGGTCGTTCACCGCTTCCATGACGACGACGCGGCGCTGCGTGGCGAGTAGTTCGTCGGCGGTCGGGAGCGGCTTGCGCTGCATCGAGGCGAGGGCGCCGCGGTGCACGTGGTAGCCAGTGACGCGCTCGGCGAGGTCCGGGCTCACGGCGTAGACCGGGGCCGGGACCTCGTCGATGACGTCGCGCATGACGTCGACCCACTTGGCGGAGAGCAGCATGGAGCGCATCTCGTACCCGGCCTGCTTGGCCCGTCTGATCACCTTCTCGCCCTCGGCGATGAACAGGCCCTCGGCGGGCTCGCGCCTGCGGCGCAGCTCGACGTCGGTCAGGCCCGTGTAGTCGCGCAGGCGCGGGTCGTCGGGATCTTCGATGGTGATGAGACCTTGAGCTTCAGCCACAGGTTGATACTGCCTTGTCCTGGGTGCGGTGCCAACGGCTCGGAGCGAGTTCTGTTACCGCTGGTTACGTGTGGGGGTTCGTCACGGGTCACGCGGTGTGCTGCGGGCCCACCGTGACGACGTCGCCGATGACGATGACGGCCGGGGGCCGCACCTCGTGGGTGCGGACGGCTTCCTCGACCGTCTCCAGGGTCGCGTCCACGCGGCGCTGGGCGGCCGTGGTGCCCTCCTGGACCAGGGCGACCGGCGTCTGCGGCGACTTGCCGTGCGCGATGAGGGCCTCCGCGATCTTGCCGATCTTGTCGACACCCATCAGGACGACGAGCGTCCCGCGCAGCTTGGCGAGTGCGGGCCAGTCGACGAGCGAGCGCTCGTCGTCGGGCGCGACATGGCCGCTGACCACGGTGAACTCATGGGCGACGCCGCGGTGGGTGACCGGGATACCGGCCGCGCCGGGGACGGAGATCGAGCTGGAGATGCCGGGGACGACCGTGTACGGAATGCCCTCGGCCTCCAGCGCGATGGCCTCCTCCATGCCGCGGCCGAAGACGTACGGGTCGCCGCCCTTGAGGCGTACGACGGCCTTGCCCTGCTTGGCGTGCTCGATGAGCGCGTTGTTGATGGCCTCCTGGGCCATGTAGCGGCCGTACGGGATCTTCGCCGCGTCGATCACCTCGACGTGCGGCGGGAGTTCGTCGAGCAGGTCGCGGGGGCCGAGCCGGTCCGCGATGACGACGTCCGCCTCGGCGAGGAGACGACGGCCGCGGACGGTGATCAGGTCGGGGTCGCCGGGTCCGCCGCCGACCAGGGAGACGCCGGTGGTGCGGGCGCGGTGGTGCGGGGCGACGAGCGTGCCGTCGCGCAGGCCCTCGACGATCGCGTCGCGCACGGCTGCCGTGTGGCGCGGGTCGCGGCCGGCGGCGTCGGCGGTCAGGACGGCGACCGTGACGCCCTCGGAGCGGCCGGTGGCCGGCGTCCAGGCGGTGGCCGCGTCGGCGTCGTCGGAGCGGACGCACCAGACACGGTGGCGCTCGGCCTCGGCGGAGGCCGCCTCGTTCGCGGTGCGGTCGCCGGTGGCGATGAGGGCGTACCAGGCGTCGGCCAGGTCCCCGTCCGCGTACGGGCGCTTCGACCAGGTGAGTTCACCGCCGTCCGCCATGGCCTCCACCGAGGGCGTCGCGGTGGGCGAGACCAGGTGGATGTCGGCGCCCGCCGCGATGAGGGCCGGGAGGCGGCGCTGGGCGACCTGGCCGCCGCCGAGCACGACTACGCGGCGGCCGGTGAGACGGAGGCCTACGGGGTACGCGGGGTGTTCTGCGGCCATGGGCGTGCGGCTCCTCGTGCGGGTGGCGCGTGTGACGGGTGATGCCTGTACGAGGCTCGCTTCGGCGCTGGAGCGGGCCTTTGACGTGCGGGTTCAGCGTACGGGGCGGGCGGGACCCGTGTCCCGGCCCGCCCCTGTGGCAGTGAGGGCTGCCGCCCTCGGCCCTGCTACTTCTCCGTGACGCCCGCCGAGTCGAACGTCGCCACCTCGTGCATCGCACGGGCCGCGCTCTGGACGATCGGCAGGGCGAGGAGCGCTCCCGTGCCCTCGCCGAGGCGGAGGTCCAGGTCGATCAGCGGGCGCAGGCCCAGCTTGTTCAGGGCCGCCACATGGCCGGGCTCCGCGCTGCGGTGGCCCGCGATGCAGGCCGCGAGGACCTCGGGGGCGACGGCGCGGGCGACCAGGGCGGCCGCTCCGGCGCTGACGCCGTCCAGGATCACCGGGGTGCGCAGCGACGCGCCGCCCAGGAGGAGACCGACCATCGCCGCGTGCTCCAGGCCGCCGACCGCGGCGAGGACGCCGATCGGGTCGGCCGGGTCCGGCTGGTGGAGGTCGAGCGCGCGGCGGACGACCTCGACCTTGCGGGCGTGAGTCTCGTCGTTGATGCCCGTGCCGCGCCCGGTCACCTCGGACGGGTCGACGCCCGTGTAGACCGAGATCAGGGCGGCCGACGCCGTGGTGTTGGCGATGCCCATCTCGCCGGTGAGGAGCGCCTTGTTGCCGGCCGCGACGAGGTCGCGGGCCGTCTCGATGCCGACCTCGATGGCCGCCTTGACGTCCTCACGGCTCAGGGCGGGCCCGGTGGTCATGTCGGCGGTGCCGGCGCGGACCTTGCGGGGCAGCAGGCCCGGGGTCGCCGGGAGTTCGCTCGCCACGCCCACGTCGATGACGCAGACCTCGGCGCCGACCTGGTTCGCGAACGCGTTGCAGACCGCGCCGCCGCCCAGGAAGTTGGCGACCATCTGGGCCGTGACCTCCTGCGGCCACGGGGTGACGCCCTGGGCGTGCACGCCGTGGTCGCCCGCGAAGATCGCGACGGCCGCGGGCTCCGGGATCGGGGGCGGGCACATCCGGGACAGACCGGAGAGCTGGGCCGAGATGATCTCCAGCATGCCCAGCGCGCCGGCCGGCTTCGTCATCCGCTTCTGCCGCTCCCACGCCTCGCCGAGCGCCTTGGCGTCCAGCGGGCGGATGTTGGAGACGGTCTCGGCGAGCAGGTCGTGCGGGTCCTCGCCGGGCAGGGCGCGGCGGCCGTACGTCTCCTCGTGGACGACCCAGGACAGCGGGCGGCGCTTGGACCAGCCGGCCTGCATCAGCTCGGGCTCGTCCGGGAACTCGTCGACGTAGCCCACGCAGAGGTACGCGACGACCTCGAGGTGGTCGGGCAGGCCGAGGGTGCGGACCATCTCGCGCTCGTCGAAGAAGCTGACCCAGCCGACGCCGAGACCCTCGGCGCGGGCCGCGAGCCACAGGTTCTCGACGGCGAGCGCGGAGGAGTACGGGGCCATCTGCGGCTGTGTGTGGCGGCCGAGGGTGTGGCGGCCGCCGCGCGTCGGGTCGGCGGTGACGACGATGTTCACCGGGGTGTCGAGGATGGCCTCGATCTTCAGTTCCTTGAACTGCTTCGCGCGGCCCTTGGGCAGGGACTTGGCGTACGCGTCCTTCTGGCGCATGGCGAGTTCGTGCATCGTGCGCCGGGTCTCCGCGGAACGGATGACGACGAAGTCCCAGGGCTGCGAGTGGCCGACGGACGGCGCCGTGTGGGCGGCCTCCAGGACACGGAGCAGCACGTCGTGCGGGATCGGGTCGCTGCGGAAGCCGTTACGGATGTCGCGGCGCTCGCGCATGACGCGCAGGACGGCCTCGCGCTCGGCCTCGTCGTAGCCGGGAGCGGCCGGGCCCGCGAGGTCGTCGGCCGGGGCCGGCAGCGTCTCGGGGGTCGCGTCCGCCATGTCCTGGGCGGCCGGGTCGGACTCGCGGGGCGCGGGGACGAGGGTCTCCGGCTCAGCCTCTACGAGCACCTGCTCCGTCTCCGCGACGGGCTCGGCGGCCTCGGGAGCGGTCTCCGGCTGCGCTTCGGCCGGGACGGGGGTCTCGGCGACGGCGTCGGGGAGGACGGGAGAGGCCTCGGCGGGCGCCTCGAACGCCTCGGGCGCCTCGTTCGCCCCGGCGGTCCCGGAGAGCTCAGCCGCCTCGGGGAGCTCAGCCGCCTCGGGGAGCTCAGGGGCTTCGTGCGTCGCCTGCGGCTCGTGCGTCGCGTGCGCTTCGTTCATCGCGTGCGCCGCGTCGTCGACCGCGTGCGCTTCGTTCATCGCGTGCGCCGCGTCGTCGACCGCGTGCGCTTCGTGTGTCTCGGATACCACGTGGACTTCGTGTGCTTCTTGCGCTTGGGGGACCTGGTCCGCGTCGGGTGTTTCGGGGGCCTCGTCGATGAGGACGGGGGCCGGGGCGGCGGGCGCCACCGGTTCGGGCAACTCGGCCGCGGGCTCGGGCAGCGGCGGCACGACCATGTGCTGCGGCGGCGTCGGCGCCAGGTGCGGCGTGGTGGGGATCGTGCCCTCCACGGGCACGAACTGGCCGAGGGGCTGCGCCGCCTGGTCCGCCGGACCCTCGGCGGGGGCCTGCGGGAAGTGCTGGCCCTGAACCGCCTCGGGCGCCATGGCGTACTGGCCGGACTGCGGGTCGACGGGCAGCTCACCGGGGTGCGCGGCCAGCTGCTGATGCCCCGCGTAGGCGGCCACCGGCTCGGGCTGCACCGCGAACTGCGCGTCCTCGGGGCCCTGCGCGACCGGCGCGAACTGCACACCGTTCGGAGCGGAGGAGTAGTCGACGGCGTACTCGGCCGGCGCGACCTGCTCCTCGGCGAACAGGACACCGTCGGGAGCCGCCGCGTACACCGGCACCTCCTCGGGGACGGCGAACTCCGGGGCCACCGTGCCCTCCGGCGTCTGCTCAGCCTGCGCGGCGTGCGGGTCCTGCAGGCCCTGCGGATGCTGCGGCGCCTGGGCGAACACGGGGGCGTCGCCGACGGTCTGCTGCGTCGGAGCGGCCGGTGTGACGGGAGTGGCGTCCGGGACGACCGTTTCTGCTGCGGCCTCTGGTGCGAGCTCCTGTGCGACCTCTGCGGCGGGCGCCTCGAAGACCTGCTGCGGCGCCTGCGCGCCCCAGGGAGCGGCGCCCTGCGGCGGGATCTCACCGAGCTGCGGCACTGGGGCGCCCGTCTCGTCGCGCGGGATGTCGAGGTACTCGGGCCCCGTGGTGGGCGGGCCCGCCTGACGTACCGGCATGGGGTTCGGCGGTGTGTGCGCGGGGCCGCGGTCGGCGAGCGAACGGACGGGGCTGCCCGTACCGTCCGGCACCGGCGGGCCCATGTGCAGCGGGCGACGCGCCGGCCCGGGGTGCGGGGCGGGCGAGGGCCCCGGCACTCGGACGCCGTTCAGGTCGACCTGGCCGCTGTCCCGGCCCGCCGTCTCGTGCGGGCCCGGCTCGTGCGGGGCGGGCATCGGGGCGGCCTGCGGCTCGCCCCAGGCGCCCTGCGAACCCGGCATCAGCAGCAGATCGTCGTCTTCGGTGGGGGT
This sequence comes from Streptomyces sp. NBC_00009, assembly GCF_045040855.1. NCBI lineage: Bacteria > Bacillati > Actinomycetota > Actinomycetes > Kitasatosporales > Streptomycetaceae > Streptomyces > Streptomyces sp. NBC_00009. The sequence continues at coordinate 6,676,115 of NZ_CP108312.1, read as the reverse complement.
TTCGGAGGGGTCGAGGAAGGTGTACGCACCCGGGGCGGGGACGCCCGGCTGTTCCACCGTGCCTGCGTTCTCCGGCAGCCCTTCGCCCGGAACCTGGCCGGTGTCGGTCATGCGTACCCCTCGCCCATCGGTTAGTGCTTCTTCGGCAGCCCCCGGCCGTCGGCCGGGGATGCGACCCCAGTGACCGGAGCGGCGCACCGACCGCCCGTCATGAAGAACGAGCGTGAGTGCCGTGCGGCACGAGCCGGCTGAGGACAACAGGTATTGTCCCGGTCGGCCGGCTGCCACCGCACCTGGATCGGGCACGGCCCGCTGTGGACTGCGCCACGTTGCGCATCCTCCGGTCCTGCCGTACCACACGCACCCCAAAAGTGGCGCGTTTTCCGGACATTGACCGACGGAAAGCCGGACGTCCAGGTGCAGTACAACGATCGGCCAGCCTACCGCGCGCCCCGGAGCGACGGGGTCACGGGTTGCGGTCGGGCAACTCCCCGGAGAGCAGGAACCCCACGGTCCGCTCCTTCTCGGTCCAGGCGCGAGTGTCCAGCTCGACGGACTGCAGGAGCGAACACTCGACCCGGTAGCCGTGCTCCGTCAGGTCCCTGCCGATGAGTTCGGCGGCATCGCGTGTCGCGGCGTGCGTCACGATGCGTTCGGGACGCCGGTCTGCGACGGCGGAGACAACGGCCACTCCCCCGCCCCCGATGCGTACGACATCGGGTTCGGGCAGGTCTTCGAGGATGTGGGGTGCCGTGCCGTGCACGATCTGCGGCTGCACTCCGAAGCGGCGGGCGGTGGCGAGGGTGCGGGCGCAGGCGTCGGGGTCGCGGTCGACGGCGATGACGGCGGCGCCGAAGCGGGCGGCCTCCGCGGTGAAGGCTCCGCTGCCGCAGCCGATGTCCCAGACGAGGTCGCCCACGCGCGGTCCGGTGCGGGCGAGTTGGGCGGCGCGCAGGGGCTCGGTCTCGCCCTCGCCGAGGCGGCCGCCGTACTCGGCGGCGGGCAGTCCCCAGCCGCGCGGGGAGGCAGAGGGGGCGCCTCCGGCGAGCCAGGCGCTGTCATCGGACGGGGCGGTCGGGCCGCCGATGACGATGACGACGTTCGGGTCGCGCCAGGTGTGGTCGGCGGCATTGTCGCTGGTCACAACGGTGACCTGCTCGCGGTCGGTGCCGAGTTCCTCGCAAATGACGAAGGTGCGGTGGACGCCTTCGAGGAGCAGTCCGAGTTCGGCGGGACCCGCTCCGGGCGAGGTGAGAACGGCGACCTTGGGGTGGGCGCGGCAGACGTTGACGGCGCGGCGCAGGGTACGGCGGTGGGCGACGACGACCTGGGAGTCGTCCCACGGCATGCCGGCGCGGGCGAAGGCCTGGGCCACGGAGGAGACGGCGGGGACCACTTCGACCTCGAGGCCGAACTCGGGCGCGCGCAGGGTGCGTACGACTCCGAAGAAGCCGGGGTCTCCGTCGGCGAGGACGACGGCGGTGCCGCGGTGGGCGGCGATGCGGCGGGCGGCGAGCGAAACGCTGCCGAGCCTGATCCGCTCGGCGCGGCCCGGGACCTCGGGAAGGGCGAGGTGGTGGCCCGCGCCCGCCACGAGGGTGGCGGCGCCGAGGGCGGAGCGTGCCGCCGCGGTCAGGGGCGAGCCGTCCCAGCCGATCACCGTGACCCGGTCGGCCATCGTCGTCAGTCTCCTGGGGGTTCTCGCGGGTCGAACGGGCTCGGTGAGCGTACCTGGTGTACCTGGGTGCGACCTTGGGGGTCAGTTCCAGTCCGAGAAGGCCGTGTATCCACCGGTCTCGGCGAACTCGTCGGAGACGCCGTCGAGGTCCTCGGGCAGCAGGCTCCACACGATGAAGTCGGTCCGCAGGTCCTCCCAGCCGCCGTCCTCGGTACGGGTACGCGCTATGCAGGCGTTGCGCAGGACGCCCTCGCTGATGCAGCCGATCTTCTGGGCGACCTGCTGGGAGGCGGTGTTGTCGGCCGCGGTGCGCAGCTCCAGGCGCTCCAGGCCCTGCTCACGGAAGAGCCAGCGGGCGGTGGCGAGCGCCGCCTCGGACGCGTAGCCCTCGCCGCGGGCCCAGGGCGCGATGATGTACGACAGCTCCGTGGAGCCCACGTGCCAGTTCGTCTTGCCGAGCTGGACGATGCCGACCAGGCGCTGGGTGAGGAACTCGGTGACGGCCAGGTCGAGGCCGCGGCCCGCGATGCGCTCGGTGGGGGCGTACTGGGTGATCCAGGTGCGGGCCTGGTCCTCACCGAAGGGCTGGGGCACCGAGGTCCAGGCGGCGACCATCTCGTCGTTCATCATCTCGGCGAGGGCGGGGGCGTCGTCCTCCTCGAGGGCGCGCAGGACCAGCCGCTCCGTGCTGATGGAGATGTCCGGGAAGCCCCGAGTACCAGTAGTCATGGCGCCGCTCCGTAACCTTCATGGCCTGGTGAAGTGCCCAGCATGCAGCATGAAGGCACGTAACTGCACCACGGGGTCCTCTCCCGTTGCGGAAGAGGACCCCGTGAAGGTGCGGTGGCTGCGGGTGGTGTCAGCCGGCGGTGACCGGAAGCACCGAGCCCTGGTACTTGTCCTCGATGAACTTCTTCACCTCGGGCGAAGTCAGCAGCGTGGCAAGCTTCTTGACCCGGGGGTCGTCCTCGTTGCCCTTCTTGACGGCGAGGACGTTGTTGTACGGGTTGCCCTTCGCGGACTCCACGAGGATGGCGTCCTTCTTCGGGCTCAAGTTCGCATCGAGCGCGAAGTTGTTGTTGATGACGGCCGCGTCGACGTCGCCCAACGAGCGGGGCAGCTGGGCCGGTTCGAGCTCCTTGAAGACGAGCTTCTTCGGGTTGGACGCGATGTCCTGCGGGCTCGCGTTCGCGCCGGCGCCCTTCTTGAGCCCGATGACGCCCTTGGAGGCCAGGAGTTCGAGCGCCCTGCCCTCGTTGGTGGTGTCGTTCGGCAGTGCCACGGTCGCCCCGTTACGGAGCTCGGTGACGTCGTCGACCTTCTTGGAGTAGACCCCCATGGGCGGCAGGTACACCTCGGCGACCGCGCTCAGGGTGGTGCCCTTGGACTTGTTGAAGTCGTCCAGGTAGGGCTTGTGCTGGTACAGGTTGGCGTCGAGGGTGCCGTCCTGGAGGGCGGTGTCCGGCAGGACGTAGTCGGTGAACTCCTTGATCTCCAGGTCGAGTCCGGCCTTCTTCGCCAGGTGCTGCTGTACGTACGCGAGGACTTCGCCGGCCGGCGTCGGGGTGGCGCCGACGACGAGCTTGCCGCTCCTGTCGCCGGAGCCGGACCCCGAGTCGCCGGACCCGCAGGCCGTCAGGCCGAGCGCGAGGGCTCCGGCGATGACGGCGGCGGGAATCGTGACGGTGCGCATCGCGGCGATCAGAAGGAGGGGAGGACGGAGCCGGCGTACTTGTCCTCGATGAACTTCTTCACCTCGGGCGACGTCAGCAGCTTCGCGAGCTTCTTCACGCGCGGGTCGTCCTCGTTGCCCTTCTTCACGGCGAGGACGTTGTTGTACGCGTTGTTCTTCGTGGACTCCAGGGCGAGGGAGTCCTTGGCGGGATTGAGGTGGGCACCGATCGCGTAGTTGCCGTTGATCACCGCGGCGTCGACGTCCTGCAGGGAGCGCGGGGTCTGGGCCGCCTCGACCTCCTTGAACTGGAGGTCCTTCGGGTTCTTCGCGATGTCCTGCGGGGTCGCGGTGGCCTCGGAGCCGCTCTTGAGCGTGATGAGCTTGTTGGCGGCGAGGAAGCGCAGGGCGCGGCTCTCGTTGTCGGCGTCGTTCGGGAGGGCGACGGTGCCGCCCTTCTTCAGGTCGCCGAGCGCCTTGGCCTTCTTGGAGTAGAGGCCGAGCGGCTCGAGGTGGACCGTGGCGACCGACTCGAGGTGCGTGGCGTTCTTCTTGTTGAAGTCTTCCAGGTACGGCTGGGTCTGGAAGTAGTTGGCGTCCACGGACCCGTCCTCGGTCGCCGTGTTCGGCGTGACGTAGTCGGTGAACTCCTTGACCTCGAGGTTGAGGCCGGCCTTCTTCGCCAGGTGGTCCTTCACGTACTCGAGGATCTCGGCGTGCGGGACGGGGGTCGCCGCGACGACGAGCGGGTCGGACGCCTTGGCCTTGGTGTCGCCCTTGTCGGAGCCGCAGGCGGTCAGGCCCAGGGTGAGGGCGCCGGTGGCGAGGACAGCAGCGGTGATCTTGGTGGTGTTACGCACGAAAAGTGCCTTTCTCCATGGGTGGTGCAACCCGCCGGGTGGGGCGGGGAGACAGTGATCAGCGGGTCAGGGGGTCAGCGGGTCTTGGCCGGGGCGGCCTCGACGGCGGCCGGGCCGCCCGGCAGGAAGCCGCCGAGGACGCGGAAGCGGAGCGGTTCGCCGCCCTTGCCGGTCCGGCGGTGCAGGACGCGGGATCCGCTGTCGCCCGCGAACTGGATGATGGCGATGGTGACGGCGAGGATCGCCACGATGATCCACATCAGCTCGGCCTCGAAGCGCTGGTAGCCGTAGCGGATCGCGAGGTCGCCGAGGCCTCCCGCGCCGACCGTGCCGGCCATCGCGGAGTAGCCGATGATCGCGATGATCGTCGTGGTGGTGGCCGAGATCAGCGACGGCAGCGACTCCGGCACGAGGACCTTGCGGACCACGGTCCAGGTGTTGCCGCCCATCGACTGCACGGCCTCGATCAGACCGCCGTCGACCTCGCGCACGGAGGTCTCGACGAGCCGCGCGAAGAACGGGATGGCGCCGATCGCGAGCGGCACGATGGCGGCCTCGCGGCCGATGGTGGTGCCGACGATCCAGCGCGTGAAGCCCATCAGCGCGACCATCAGGATGAGGAAGGGCATCGAGCGGACGATGTTCACGATCTGCCCGATGACCTTGTTCACCACGGCGTTCTGCAGCAGGCCGCCGCGGTCCGTGAGGACCAGCAGGACGCCGAGGGGCAGGCCCACGACGACCGCGATCAGCGTGGACCAGCCGACCATGTAGAGGGTGTCCCAACATGCCTGGGACAGCAGCGGCTGCATCTCCGACCAGGTCACTTGGTGACACCTTCCTTCAGCAGTACGGGCTCGTGACCCTGGATCTCGACCTGGAGGCCCTGCTCGCGCAGGAAGCCGATCGGCACGACGTTCTCGTCGAAGCGGCCGGGCAGCTCGATGCGCATGCGGCCGACCTGCTTGCCCGCGACGGTGTCCATCGCGGCGCCGAGGATCGAGATGTCGATGTTGTACGTGCGCGACAACTGCGAGATGACCGGCTGGGTCGTCGACTCCCCGTGGAAGGTGATGTCGATGACCGTGCGGTCGGCGCCGGAGGCGTCGCCGCTGACCGGGAAGAGCGCGGCGGCGAGCTCGGAGCCGGGCGTCGCGAGCAGCTCGCCGACCGTGCCGGACTCGACGATCTGTCCGCGCTCCATGAGGGCGGCGGAGTCGCAGACCGTCTTGACGACGTCCATCTCGTGCGTGATGAGCAGGACGGTCAGGCCGAGCTGCTGGTTGAGGTCGCGCAGGAGCTGGAGGATCGAGCGGGTGGTCTCGGGGTCGAGGGCGCTGGTGGCCTCGTCGGAGAGCAGCACCTTCGGGTCGCCGGCCAGGGCGCGGGCGATGCCGACGCGCTGCTTCTGGCCGCCGGAGAGCTGGGCCGGGTAGGCCTTGGCCTTGTCGGCGAGGCCGACCAGGTCGAGGAGCTCCAGCGCCTTGCGGGAGCGTTCCTTACCCGACTTGCCGAGGATTTCGAGCGGCAGCTCGATGTTGTCCTGGACCGTGCGCGAGGACAGCAGGTTGAAGTGCTGGAAGACCATGCCGATACGGCTGCGTGCCTCGCGCAGCTCCTTGCCGGCGCGGGAGCCGCGGCCGACGAGGGCGGTGAGGTCCTGTCCGGCGACCGTCACGGTGCCGGAGGTGGGACGCTCCAGGAGGTTGACGCAGCGGATGAGGGAGGACTTGCCGGCGCCGGACTGGCCGATGACGCCGTACACCTCGCCCTCGCGGACGTGCAGATCGACGCCGTCGAGGGCGGTGACCTCTCGACCGCGCGAGCGGTAGACCTTGGTGAGGCCCTGGGTGGTGATCACGTGGGATTCCGTCACTGTCGATTGCGCGGCGCGGGTGAGCGCCTGCGGCGGGCATTCATGGTCGGGATCGGCCTGGACGCAGCACGGTTCTCGCTGTGGCGGTGGAACCGGGGGGAGACTGTGCGCGGGGCGGCCCGGTCACGTACGGCATAAGCACGGACAGGGCGCGGCGTTTCGCTTCGGGGCGCGAGAAACAGGCGGTGCGGGGGCCCTCAGAAGGCGCACATTCGACACATACAACGAGCACCGGGCGTCATCGTCGCCTCGGTCGCAAGGGTGCGGCTGCTCGTCGTGGTCATGCGAAAAGTAAAGCAGAAGTGCGCCCGGACCCCCGAACCGCTGTCCGAATAGCGGACAGCCCTGGACGGTGGACGGCCCGGCCCGGACGCCGCCCGAGGGGCCCGCGCGACCAGTGCGGACAGGGGCAGGAGGTGGTTCCCGCCGTCGTCCACGCCCGACCCGGCACCCGGCGCGCTGTGGCCAACGCCACGGTGGACGGGCCGACCCGGGGCCGCGCGCAGCGGGCCTTTTCGGCCGTAATAGGGTCTCGGCATGCTTGATGCCCTGACGGTCGCGACCGCTGTCGCCGCGCTCGCGCTCGCCGCCTGGTGCGGCTTCGCCGCCTACCGCGACCAGCCGACCAAGGACTGGCACTTCATCGGCATGGCGGTGGTGTCACTGCTCGCCACGGTCCAGCTGATCGTCGGCATCGTGCAGCTGGCGCGCGGCGAGAAGCCCGACCAGGGCACGACGATCTTCGTGGCCTATCTGATCGGCGCGTTCGCGTGCATCCCGGCGGCCGGCTTCATGTCGCTCGCCGAGCGCACCCGCTGGGGTTCGGTGACGGTGGCGGCCGGCGGCATCGTGCTGGCCGTCCTGCAAGTGCGGCTCTACGACATCTGGGGAGGCTGAGGTGTCCGTGACCTCACAGAGCGAGAGCGGCAGCAAGCCGCAGAAACTGACCAGCGGCCCCGGCACGCTGCTGGTGTGGCTGTACGGCGTGATGGTGGTCGGCGCGGTCTCGCGCTCGGCCGTCCAGATCTCGACGGAGTTCGGCCACGCGCCGCTCGCCTACTCGCTGTCGGCGCTCGCGGGCATCGTGTACGGCTTCATCACGTACTCCCTCGTGCGCGGTGGGGAGAAGGCCCGCAGGGCGGCGCTGGTGTGCTGCGCCGCCGAGCTCGTGGGCGTACTGACCGTGGGGACGTGGACGCTGGCGGACCCGTCGGCGTTCCCGGACGCCACGGTCTGGTCGGACTACGGCATGGGCTATCTGTTCATTCCGGTACTGCTCCCGGTGACTGCCATGTTCTGGCTCAACAAGGCGCGCAGGGCTGCCGCCTAGGGCTTGTCGGCAGGCCCTAGGGCCTGCCGGGCCCCTAGGCGACGAAGGCGCCCGCTTCTGCGTCCTTGGCGAGCGTCACCACGGTGAGCCGCTCGTCGACGCGCTTCGTGGACACGGCCGCATAGCCGTGCTTCCGGTAGAGCCGCAGGTTGTGCTCGCTGCGATGGCCGGTGAACAGCTGGAAGCGCTTGGCGGCGCCGTCCGCGCCGAGCTTCGCCTCGACGGCGTCGAGCAGCCGCCCGCCCAGGCCGTGGCGCTGCATGCGCGGGTGCACGACGAGCTTGCCTATCCGGGCCGTGCCGTCCGCGTCCATGGCGCCCCGCACCGCGGCCACGACTTCCTCCCCGAGCCGGGCCACCAGGACCGTGCCGCCCGCGAGTTCGGCCCTGACCGAGTCGAGCGGTTCCGTCAGCGGCTCGATGGAGTAGTCGCCGTAGAGCTCGGCCTCGCTCTGGTAGCACAGGTACTGAAGTTTGAGGATCTTCTCGGCGTCCTGCTCGGTCGCCGCAGAGATGATCACGCTCATGCCCATGTGTGCATGCCTCCCGCTCACCTGCTCCGCCGGTTGTCTATCGCTCCTTTCCCCAGGGTTCAGGAGCCGCAACCTCTGCTGCCAGCATTCTGCGCAGGCATCCCAGACATCTGGAACGTTCCGGACCGAGGCTGCCCTGTGAGATACCCAACTCCCCTGCGATCTCGCGGTAGGTGAGGTCCTGCGGCGACAGGAAAGCGGCCACGACGCGGGGGCAGCGCCCGGGCAGCCGGCGCACGGCGGCGTGCAGCGCGCGGTGGCGGTCGCCGGCCAGCGCCCGCTGTTCCGGGCCGTGTTCGAAGTCGTCGGCCGGCTCGGTGACGTACGGGATCTCCCGCAGCGCGGCGTGCCGGGTGCGGCGGGCCTCGGATCTGACGGCGGCGGTGAGCCAGGCGGCGGGGTCGGCGGGCGGGCCGTCGGTGTCGATGCGCTCCAGCAGGCGCAGCCAGACGGCCTGTTCGAGGTCGCCGGGTTCGCCCGCGCCGGAGTGGGCCTCCGCCGAGACCTCGGCGGCGATGAGCGGGCGCAGGGTGTCGATGACCAGGTCGTACGTCATGCCGGGCGGGACGCGGCCGCCCGGGCGTGTGGTTGCCGGGGCGGCCGCGCGTCACCCCAACCGGGGCCGGGGTGCGCGGTGTTGACGGCGTGCTGACGGAGGTCAGGACTTCAGGAAGTCCTCACGGGCGAGGAGCGCCGTGTCGCAGTTGTCCGAGAAGATGCCGTCGATGCCGGTGGCCAGGTAGGTCTTGAAGGCGCCGAACGCGTCGCCGTAGGCGTTCGGGTCGGTGCCCTTCTTGAAGTCGGCGGGCAGGAAGGTGTTCTCGTTGCGCATCGTGTACGGGTGCAGGATCAGGCCCGCGGCGTGCGCGTCCTTGACGAGCGTGGTGGGCGCGAGGAGCTTGCCGTCCTTGTCCTTGGGGATGACGAGGTCGAGCGTGGGGCCGATGCCCTCGGCGTACGAGGCGATCTCGTCGAGGCCCTTGGGGGTGATGAGGTCGGCGACGGTGCGCGGGTCGCCGGCGTCGACGAAGTCCCAGGGGCGGGAGTTCGCGGTCGACAGGAGCACGACGAGCGGGTTGTCGACCAGCTTGTTCAGGCGCTGGATGCTGGTCGGCTCGAAGGACTGGAGGAAGACCGGCGAGTTCTTCTTGTCCACGCGGTACGTGCGCAGGAGCGTGGCGACGCGCTCCTCCAGGCCGAGGCCGAGCTTGCGGAAGTAGGTGGGGTGCTTGGTCTCGACGTGGATCCACACCTCCTTGCCGCGCTCGCGGCTCTGCCGCTCCCGCCACTTGAGGACCTCTTCGAAGGTGGGGATCTCCCAGCGGCCGTCGTAGAGGGTGTTGCGCTGGCGGTTGGCGGGGATGCGCTCCTTGGCGCGCAGGGTCTTCAGCTCGGCGAGCGTGAAGTCCTCGGTGAACCAGCCGGTCGTGGCGACCCCGTCGAGGCTCTTCGTGGTCTTGCGGCCGGCGAACTCGGGGTGCGCGGAGACGTCGGTCGTCCCGCCGATTTCCGGCTCGTGACGGCATACGAGGTGACCGTCCTTGGTGGGCACGAGGTCGCCCGCCTCGATGACGTGCGCGCCCATGTCCAGGGCCAGCTGGTACGAGCCGAAGGTGTGCTCCGGCCGGTAGCCGCTCGTACCCCGGTGCGCGATGACGGTCGGCACAGGCAGGCTCTTGTAGCCACCGCCACCGTGATGTCCGCCACCGCTCTGCTCGTCGGCGCTCGCCACGCCGGGCGCGCCCAGGACGGCTCCGCCCGCGCCGAGCACCGCCGCACCCAGTACCGAACGGCGGCCGAGCTGCGACCCCCGGGACTCCTGTGACTTCCGCATCCCCATTGAGCACTCCTCCCACTTCGCTGCCTTGCACCTGTCAAAGCGCACCGATCGTAGGTGTGCGGGAGTGGCCAGTGGGAGACCCTGGGCCGAACGGAAGGGTGATGCGGGGTGACTCCTGTGCGCCGGATGACGGCCAACGGAGCGTAAATACGGGTCAACACTGCGTATCGAGTGCGTGAACCCGATGTGCAACGGGCCGGTGGCCGCGAGTATCGTCCTCACCTGCACAGACTTCAGCTCATCCAGCCACGGCTTAGGCCGCCACCCCTTGACACCGGAGGGCCCGTTGTCCCGTTTCGCGTTCATCAAGGCAGTGCTCTCACCGATCATGCGCCTGATGTTCCGCCCCCGGGTGGAGGGCGCCGAGAACATCCCGGGTACCGGTCCGGTCATTCTCGCGGGCAACCACCTGACCTTCATCGACTCGATCGTGCTGCCGATCGTGTGTGACCGTCAGGTCCTGTTCATCGGCAAGGACGAGTACGTCACCGGCAAGGGCCTCAAGGGCCGCGTCATGGCGTGGTTCTTCACCGGCGTCGGCATGATCCCGGTCGACCGGGACGGCGCGAACGGCGGTGTCGCGGCGCTCATGACGGGCCGTCGCGTCCTGGAGGAGGGCCAGGTCTTCGGCATCTACCCCGAGGGCACCCGCTCCCCCGACGGCCGGCTCTACCGCGGCCGCACCGGCATCGCCCGGCTGACCCTGATGACGGGCGCGCCCGTCGTCCCGTTCGCGATGATCGGCACGGACAAGCTCCAGCCGGGCGGCAGCGGCCTCCCGCGGCCCGGCCGCGTCACGGTCCGCTTCGGCGAGCCGATGGAGTTCTCCCGCTACGACGGCATGGGGCGCGACCGCTACGTGCTGCGCGCGGTGACGGACTCGGTGATGGCGGAGGTCATGCGCCTGTCCGGCCAGGAGTACGTGGACATGTACGCCACCAAGGCGAAGGCCGCCTGAGCGGGTCGCACGTGACCGTGACGAAGGGCCGCACCCGGTGGGTGCGGCCCTTCGTCATGCGTATGGACGCCTGGACGCCCGGTGAAGGTGCGTCATCCGTACGGCCGTGTCGTCATCCGTACGGCCGCGTCCGTCACGGGTGTTCGACGCCGTCCTCCAGCCTCTGGCCGCGCAGCAGGAACCACGCCGCCACCGCCGTCGCGAGGAGTACCGCCGCGCCGACCCCCGCGGCCGCCCGCAGCCCGTCGACGAAGGCGTCCTGCGCCGCCGAGATCAGTTCGCTCGAGGTGTGCGCGGGCAGCGCCGAGACGGACTCGACCGCGCCGCCCAGGGATTCGTGGGCGGCCGACGCCACCTCGGGCGGGGTGCCGGCCGGGGCCGTGAAGTCCCGGTAGACGCCCGTGACGATGGAGCCGAGCAGGGCGATACCGAGGGCCGCGCCCAGTTCGTACGCCGTCTCGGAGACCGCCGAGGCCGAGCCCGCCTGCTCCTTCGGCACGCTGGAGAGGATCACGTCGGCCGTGACGGTGAACGAGAACCCTGCGCCGACGCCGACGATCAGGAGCACCGACCCGAGCAGCGGATAGCCGGTCGACTGGCTGAGCCCGGTCAGCCCGGCCAGGGCGAGGCCCACCGCGGCGAGGCCGCCCGCGACGACGGAGCGCACGGAGAACCGGCGCGCGACCGTACCGGCGACCAGTCCGGCCGCCACCGCGCCGATGGCGGCGGGCAGTTCGGCGAGACCGGCCTCGAACGGGCCGCGCCCCTGGACCAGTTGCAGGAACTGGGAGAGGAAGAACACCAGACCCGAAAGGCCGAGGATGGTGAGCAGGTCGGCGAACACCGCGGCCGAGAATCCGCGGTGGCGGAACAGCCGCATGTCGAGGAGCGGTGCGGGCAGCGTGAACTGGCGTCGGACGAACCACGTCAGAGCGGCCAGTCCGAGCACGCCGGACGCCGGCACCTGCCAGCCGAGGCCGTGCGACGCGGCCTCCTTGACCGCGTAGACGACGCCGATCATGCCGACGAGGGACAGGACGACGCTGATCAGGTCCCACGGGCCGCCCGCCGGGTTCTTCGACTCGGGCAGCAGCTTGATGCCGACGACGACGAGGACCGCCATCACGGGCAGATTGATCAGGAAGACCGAGCCCCACCAGAAGTGTTCGAGCAGGAAACCTCCGACGACGGGACCCACGGCCGCGCCCGCCGAGGCCGCCGCACCCCAGATGCCGACGGCGAGGGAACGCTCGCGCGGGTCGGTGAAGATGTTGCGGATCAGGGCGAGGGTCGAGGGCATCAGCGTGGCACCCGCGACGCCGAGCAGGGCCCGGGCCAGGATCATCATTTCGGGGCTGGTCGCGTACGCGTTGAGCACCGAGACAGCACCGAACGCGACCGCGCCGGTGAGCAGCAGCTTCTTGCGGCCGATGCGGTCGCCGAGGCTGCCCATGGAGACCAGAAGTCCCGCGATCACGAACGAGTAGACGTCGCCGATCCACAGGAGCTGCGTACCGGTCGGCTCCAGGTCCTCGCTGATGTAGGGCGTCGCAAGACCGAGCACCGTCGCGTCGACCGCGACCAGGAGCACCGCGAGCACAAGGACGGAGAGCGCGAGCCATCGTCCTCGTCCGGGCCTCGGCTCCACCTCCGCCGCGAATGTGCGCTGGTGTGTGCTGGTCATGGTTCCACTCTCCGTCTGGCGCCGCCGAGCAGAAGCTCGACGATCATGTGTTGGAAGTCCTTGGCGGCCACACGGCCGTCCTGTACGGCCCAGGCGCCCCCGCCGATCAGGCTGTAGAGCGCCTCCGTGAGCCACGCGGGTGTCAGGTCGATACGGAACTCGCCGCGCTCCTGGCCGCGCGTGAACAGCCCGGCGATACGGGCGTCGAGCCGGGCCCAGCCCTCGTTCTGCGACTCGCCCTCGAAGAGCTGGTTCTCCGTGACGAGGAAGGCGAGGAGTCCGGCGCACGGCTGGATCTCCGCCACGAGCCGGCGTACGGCGTCGTCGGCGCTGCCCTCGTCGAGCCGGGCGGCGTCGAGGGCCGCCTCGCACTCCTGGATCCCCAACTCCTCGAGGGCCCTGACGAGTGCGTCCCGGCCCGCGAAGTGCCGGTGCAGCGTGGCGCGGCTGAGACCGGCTGCCCTGGCCACCTCGTCCATCGTGGCCGTGGCCTTGCGGGTGAGCAGGGCGGCTGCGGTGCGCAGCACCTGGTCTCGGTCGACTGACATGAGACGAGGGTAGACCATGTGAGACATATTTGTCTCATGCAGAGCATGGACGTCTCATAGATGGCTGCATATATAGGGGCGAATCGGGTGAGGGTGAGCGCGCCGGTTGGGTTCGCGGGTGAGGGTGGGTGCGCCGGTTGGGTTCGCGGGTGAGGGTGAGCGCGCCGGTTGGGTTCTCGGGCGCGGGTCAGGTCTGCCAGGCCTTGCGGCACAGGGCTGTGGACGCCTCGTCGAGGTAACGGGCCGTGGCGAGCCAGGCACGGGCGAAGGCATCGGTGTCCGCCGGAACGAGGCGGCCGAACCCGTCGCGGCGCCGCTCGGCCGCGGATCTGCGCATCGCGTCGAGGAGCTCGGCGGCGGTGGACAGGCCGGCGCGGCGCAGGAGCGCGGTGTCGGGTGCGGTGGTGTGCGGTGCCGTGGTGTGCGGTCGGGCGGGTGCTGCGTGTGTCAGGGCTCGGCGGCCCGCGACGACTACCTGTTCCGTGCGGCGGCGCAGGATGTGGAGGGGCGCGGAGGGGGTGGGGCGGACGGGGCCGGGTGCGGGTACGGGTAGGGGTTCCGGCAGGGGTGACGTGGGGGGCACGTCCTGGCGTTGGAGGCGGTCCAGGCCGAGGTCGTGGCGGCCCGTGGGAAGACGGACGGCGAGGAGGGCGGCCCGGGGGTGCCCGGCGGGCACGAGGCGCGCGATCGCACGGACCCGGGTCCCGGGGGCCGTGGCGAGGAGGGCGAGGTTCTCCCGGTGGGCCAGTTCGGGGTGGTCGTCGGCGGCGGTCAGCCGCACGGTGAGCCCTTCGCACTCGGCCAGGAGGCAGTCGCCGCCCGCCTCACGGGCCACGCCGGTGAGCGTGGCGTCGAGGAACAGCAGGTCCTCTCCGGCGGCTCCCGTGGCTCCGGCGGCGAGGGCCCGCGCCGCCTGGTCGGCCACGGGGACGGACCACAGGGCCGCGAGCGGTTCCTCGGTCCAGTCGGCTCCGGCGGCGGCCGCGGCCCGCACGCTCCGGCCCGCGCCGAGCCGCCCGTCGGCGGAGACGGTCGCCCCGGAGACCACAAGCCCTGCGCGGGCCAGGTCGCGGTGCGTGAGGGCGGTGTCGCCCATCCTGACGGCTCGATCCCCGGCGGTCCTGGCCCTCGCCGGTCCTCCGGGGGCCACGTCGGGGACGGTGTAGAGGCGGCCGGCGGCATCGGCGGTCCAGGTGACCACGCCCGCGTGGCCGGTCGCGGTGAGGACGGGCTCGGTGAACAGTCCGTAGAGCCGCAGCGAGCCGCCCGGCGCATAGGCGCGGCGCGCCGTTCCCCGCAGGGCGGCGTGCGCGTCCGGGGTGCCGGGGCGGCGCAGTCCGTACGCGGTGGCGAGCAACTCCTCGAGGGCGTCGGCCAGTTCGGAGGTGCGGTGGTCGGGCTCGGCGGCGCGGGCTGCGCGCAGGCCGTTCACCGTACGGATCGCGGCGGCCGCGGGGCGGGGAAGCGCTGCGAGGCGGGCTGTGTGGGCGGCCCTGAGCAGACCGGCCTGGAGCACGGCACCGGCGCCGTCGACACCGGCGTCGAGGACGAGAACGGCGGCCTGCCACAGGGCTTCGGCGGCGGCGGCTTGGGGCGGTGTGGTGGGCGTAGAGGTGGTGAGCGGAGAGGTGGTGGGTGGAGAGGTGGTGAGCGGAGAGGTAGTGGGTGAAGAGGTAGTGGGTGGAGAGGTGGTGAGCGGAGAGGTGCGGGCTTCGGTCGGCTCGGTGGTGGGTGCGGTTGCGTCCACCTCGTCCGGTGCGGGTGGGGATGGCTGATCGGGCGCGTCGGAGGGGGCGGGCGTGGGTGTGTCGTCCGCGATCGGTGCGAGGGTCGCCGCCGCGGCCCGGTGGACGCAGGCCGGGGCGAGCAGGCAGCCGCAGCGGATCGCGTCCTCGGCCGTGACGCCGCCGCCGGGAGCGTGCAGTTCGACGAAGGTCTCGTCGTCGACCGCGATACGGCAGATGCCGCCGTCGGTTGTCACCGGTCGTGCGGCGAGCTTCTCGACGGCCGCGTCGAGGCGCTTGCGCAGGCGCGGGGAGAGTGCGGCCACGACGGCGGCGGTGACCTCGGGCGGTACCGGAGGAAGCTGTGGCGTTGGGCGAGACCGCGGCTGAGAGTGCGTCGGCGTCAACGGATCTTCTCCCCTACCCAGCGGGCGAGTTCGAGCGGGCTGAGTGCGGCGACCGGCATGCCCGCAGCGACGAGCTGTCCCGCGATGCCGGTGGAGTAGCGGGGGCGCCCGGCATCGTCGAGGCTCGCGCAGCCCAGTACATGGCAGCCCGCGCCGACGAGTTCGCGTACCTCGGCGAGCATCCCGCCGACGGGGTAACCCTCCTCGAAGTCGCTGACCACGACGACGAGGGTGCGCGAGGGCACGGTGACGAGCGTGCGCGCGTGGCGCAGCCCGGCGGCGATGTGGGTACCGCCGCCGACACGGGCCTCCAGGAGGAGGGCCAGCGGGTCGTGGACGTGTTCGGTCAGGTCGAGGACCGTCGTCGAGAACGCCAGGAAGTGCGTGGACAGCGCGGGCACGCCGGCCAGGACCGACGCGGTGAGCGCCGACCAGATGGTGGAGGCCTCCATCGAGCCGGACACGTCCGTGAGGATGATCAGCCGCCAGTCCGCCGAGCGCTGGGACCTGCCGTGGAACACGGGGCGCTCAGGGATGACGTGGATACGTCCGTCGCCGGTGCGCCGGGCCGTGGCGAGGTTGGCGCGCAGGGTGCGGGCGAGGTCGAGTCTGCCGCCGGGACGCCGGGTCGGGCGGGCGGTCGCCGCACCGGTGAGTGCGGGGCGGAGGCGGGTGGCGAGGGTGCGGGTGAGCTCGTCGACGAGGCGCCGGACGAGGGGGCGCAGGGCGGCGAGCTTGGCCTCGGGCAGGCCGCCCGCGTGCTGGAGCACGGTGCGCAGCAGTTCCACGGAGGGGCGTACGGCTTCGGGGTCGAGCGCGGACACGACGTCCGTGCGGCCGCGGGTGGCCGCGGCGGCGAGGACCTCCTCGCGGATGCCGGGGCCGAAGAGCGCTGTGAGTTCCTCGGCCCATTCGCGCACACCGGGATAGGGCGCCTCTCGCCCACCCCGGCCGCCCGCGCCGCCGGGCAGATCGCCGCGCGCGCCTTCCCCGCGGCCCTTCCCGTACAGCTCGTCCAATGCGGTCGCCAACGGGGCGAAGCCCTGCGGGAGTTGATCCCCTCGCCGGCCGAGGACGAGGCGCCACCGCTCGGCGGGGGCGATCCGGGCGTCGCCGGTCGGTGGAACGGGAACGGGAACGGGGGCGGGGGTGGGGGTGGGGGCGGACGGGGATGTGAGGTGAGGCCGGTCGGACGTGTCCGGCGCCGTGGGCAGGAGGCCGAGCGCGGCCAGCGCCTCGCGGGCGGCAAGGTCCGCGGTGGTCCACGCGGCCAATGTCCGCGCGTCCGTGTCCGGAGGGAGGTCGGCATCGAGGGTGCCGTCGATGCGTTCCTCGATGACGGTGAGCAGCCGGTCGCGGGCGGCCGGGCTGAGCGTGTCGAATCCGCCGCGCAGGGCGGGGAGCCGTTCGAGGAAGGGGCTGTCGGGCAGTTCGCCGACGCGGTCGAGCAGCGGGGCGAGCGCCTCGGGAGCCGTCTCCAGGAGGGATCCGGCGGCGGTGAGCAGGCCGGTCAGCCGGGCGGTGAGCTCCGCGCGGGTGCCGGGGTCGGTGGCCGTGTCGACCCAGGACGCCGCGCGTGCGCCGAGGGCGGTGGCAGGGGTGTGCCCGAGCAGAACGCGCACTGCGGCTGCGGCGCCGCGCATGAGCGGCGTTCCACTGTCGGCCAGCCGCGCCAGCGAGTCGGCGAGCCGCATTCCCCCGAACACGTCGGCGCGCCGCGCGAGTTCGACCAGAGCGCGGGCGTCGTCCGGGTCCTCGGAGCCGGCAAGCCCGTCGAGGCTGCGGACGGCGGCGACGGTCAGGAGGTCGGCGCAATCGGCGAGCGCTTGGAGCCAGGGGGTGGGGGCGGCGGTGGGGTCCGCGGCAGGGTCAGTGACGGGATCCGTCATGGTCAGGCCCGCGATGTGGCCCGAGGTGAGGCGGTCGGTGAGGTCGAGGCCCGTGAGGAGTTCCGGGAGGGTGCCGATGGCGGGCAGCACCGTCGTGACCTCTGCCAGGGCTTCGCCCGCGAGTGCGGGAAGTGCGCATTCGGCCGCCTCGCCGAGCGTGGTCAGCGCCTGCGCCGCGGTCGGCCCGCCCTCCGCGTGGGCGGCACGGACGCGTGCGCGGAGCACGCCCTCCGCCACCTGCGCCGGGGTGACGCCCCGGGTGGTCGCCGTGGTGAGGACCGCCGCCGTGGCGGGTGTCCAGCGCACGGTCCAACGCGTGGTGAGCGCGTCGGCCCCGCCCGCCCCGCCGACGGACGTCTCCTGCGCGTACGGGATGCCGCACAGCGCGAGGCGGCGCAGCAGCACCTCACGTTTGCGGTCCGGGTCGGAACGCAGGGGGTCGAGCCGAAGCTCCTTGTCCTGCCCGCCACTTGCCGGGCCCGGCAGTCCGAGCGCGGCCAGCTCTGCCTCGACGGCCGGTGCGAGTCCGCCGCGGGGTGCGCCGGGGGCGGGGCGGCCCGTGCGCTCGCCGACGAGGACCCGCTCCAGCGCCCGGGCGACGGCGCGTCCGCGGCCCAGCGGCTCGCCCTGGGCCAGCACGGTCTGCACGGCCTCGGCGAACTCGCTCCGGCCCGGCGCGGGCAGCCCGCGCAGGCTTGCGAGGTCGCCCGCCACGCGGCGGATCTCGCGGGCGTCCGCCGGCCCCGACGGGTGGCCCTCGGCGCGCAGTTCGCCGGTGACGCGGACGGCGCAGCGCAGGGCCGTCTCGCCGACCGCGGCCGGGTCGCCCGCCGACTCCAGGACCTGGTGCTGCCACTCGGGATCACGGATCCCGGCCGGATATCCGGAACGGGCGTCCAACAGCGCGTACGTGTAAGGGATCAGGGAGACGGCGCAAGTGGGCGCCGCCGACGATGCCACTTGCGCAGCCGGCGGTTCGGCGCCGGGCCCGGTCGCCGGCGACTCTGCGGGCGTCCCGGCCGACACCCCCGCGAGCGGCTCGCCCTGCGCCTCGTCCCGTACCGCCCCCGCGCTCAACGCCGGCGCGTGGAACGCTCCGATCACCGCCGCCACCCTGCGCCCGCCTCGTGCCGCCTCGCGCAGGCGCGCCCGCATCCACCGTTCCCTGGTGAGGTCGAGCGGGTCGACTCCCGGGCCGTCCTGTGCGTCGCGGCGCAGGGCCCAGCCGGTGAGGAGCGCTGCCCGGCGCAGGGCCTGTGGGGTGGCGCCCGGGGCGGGGGCCTCCACGAGGCGGTCCCAGAGGTCGTCACCGTCGCGGCCGGTCAGCCGCCCACGCACCGCGTCGTGCAGACTCAGCCTGCGTCCGGCGGGAGCGGATGCCTGTTCCGCGGGGCGAGTTACGCGCGGCTCCCGCCAGGCCCGTTCCGCCAGCGGCAGATCACAGGCCACCACCGGGACGCCGTTCCGTGCGGCCCAGCGCAGCGCCGCGAGCTCCGGTGAGAAGTCCGCGAACGGGTAGAACGCCGGGCCCGACTCCGCCGCCCCGTCGAGCACCGCCGCCAGCGCGACCGGCGCCACCGTCTCCTCGTGCGCCAGCCAGGGCAGCAACTCCTGCGTTTCGGCGGGTAGTTCGACCAGCAGGACGTCCGGGGCCGCCTCGTCGAGGAGTCGAGGGACGACGGCGGCCAGCGACGGCGCGTGGTGGCGTACGCCGATGAGGTAGGGCCCGCCGGGATCGGTGAGCGCGTCGATGGCCACGCCCGCGTCGGTGGTCATGGTGGGTCAGCCCTCCAGGACGGAGCGCAGGTCCCACAGCGTGCGCCAGGTCGCGGAGCCCTCCTCGGCACGGCGCCGCACCGCGCCGTCCCAGTAGCCGAGCAGCCGCGCCGCGTCCGCCGGGTCGTCCTTGCGGACCACGCCGGTGAGGTGGCCCGGCAGGAGGGCGAGGGCGTCGCGGTCGCCGGGGAAGTAGGCGGCGGCGACGCCGAGCGCCGTCGCGACGGAGACGGCCTCGGCCGTACTCATCACGGTGGACGGCCGCTCCACCTCCCAGCCCTCGGCCGAACGGCCCGAGCGCAGCTCGCGAAAGGCGGTGACCAGGACGTCGAGGACCATGTCGTCGAGCTGGTACGCGGCGCCCGCCCGTTCGACGGCCGCCTTCGACTGGCGGCGTACGAGGTCGAGTTCGGCGTCGAAGTCGCCGATGGGGCCGACCGTCTCGAAGTTGAAGCGGCGCTTGAGCGCGGCGGACATCTCGGAGACGCCCTTGTCGCGGAGGTTGGCGGTGGCGATGACGTTGAACCCGGGGGCCGCGTGGGCCTGGGCGGCGTCCGTGCCGGCCAGCTCGGGGACGGCGATGCGCCGTTCGGAGAGGAGGGAGATCAGGGCGTCCTGCACCTCGGGGAGGCAACGGGTGACCTCCTCCACGCGTGCGACGGCGCCCTGGGTCATGGCGGCGAGCACGGGTGAGGGTACGAGCGCCTTGGGGCTCGGGCCCTGGGCCAGCAGCAGGGCGTAGTTCCAGCCGTACTTGAGCTGGTCCTCGGTGGTGCCCGCGGTGCCCTGGACGGTGAGCGCGCTGGTGCCGCTGACGGCGGCGGCGAGCAGTTCCGACAGCATCGACTTGGCGGTGCCGGGCTCGCCGACCAGGAGCAGTCCGCGCTCGCCGGCGAGCGTGACGACACAGCGCTCCACGAGGGCGCGCTCGCCGACGAACTTCCGCCGGACCGCGAGCCAGCGCGGCACGCCCTCGCCGGCATCGGCGCCGTCGGGCAGGCGCAGCGGTTCGTCGGCGCCCATCACGAACGTGACGACGGCGCGCGGGGTGAGCCGCCAGCCAGGAGGCCGCGGGCCGGAGTCGTACGCGCCGAGGAACGCGAGCTCGTCGGCGTACAACTCCTCGGGCGGCACGATCTGCCGCGGTGCGGAGGGCATCGTGCCCTGGTCGGTGTCGGTCGTGGTGCTCATCGGCGACGCTCCCGCGGCTGCGTGGTCCCGCACTGCGCGGCCGGGACGGACTCGGTGGTGATGGTGGTGGTCATCGGGCGGGGCTCCCACAGCCACGTGCCCAGGCACCGCGCGCTCGGCGCGGTCGGGACGGGTTCGGTGGTGGTGGCCAGCGACGGTTGCGTGACCGGACGGCGCATGTCAGGCACCGCCGGGGTGACCCAGGCCATGGTCGTCATTGGCCGCCGAGCGACCCGACAGCGCAGGCCGCGCACCCCCGAGGTGACCCGTGCTGCCCTGGTCGTCATTGGCCGTCGAGCGACCCGACGGCGCATCCCGCGCATGGCCGAGGTGACTCGGCGGGCCCTCCTCGTCATCGGCGCCGCCCCTTCCGGGTCGCGCGGGTCGTGAGTTCTTCGAAGGCCGGGACGTCGCCGGCGCGTACCCGGTCCCACGCGCGGGTGAACAGTTCCGGGACGGGCAGCAGCGGGACCGTCGCAGTGTGGCCAGGGATGTCGTACAGGTCCCGCTTCCAGGACTCGACGGGCAGCGCGGGCGCCTTGAGTGCCAGCCAGGCGCCGGGCAGGAACAGGCCGCGTCCCGCGCGGGCGCGCTTCGCCTCCACCACCAGTGCGGTCGCGGCGAGTTCGGCGCGGGCCTTCTTCATGCGGGCGGGCTTCCAGCCCGTCCAGCGCGCGCTGTTGCGGTCGGTCGGGTCGGGCAGGGCGAGCAGTTGCAGGTAGAGGGCGGCGGCGTCCTCGCCGATGCCGTGCGCCTCGGCTACCTCGGTGACCAGGCCGGGGACACTGCGCGTGGGGTCCTGCGCGTAGCCCTCAAGTCCAGCCTCTGCTCCACCCGCACCCTGCCCGTCCACACCCGGCATGCCCGTCGTCACCGCGCGACCGAGCCCATCCCCCAGTACCGCCCTGATCGCCCGCAGCGGGGCGTCCGCGCGGTATCCGGCGAGGCCCTCGATCAGGCCGAGCGCCGGGTCGTCGGGGCCCGTGAGGCCGGCCGGGCGCAGGAGGACGGCCTCCTGCCGGTGCCAGGGGTGGACCACGAACGCCTCGCCCACGCGCGTCAGCCCGTCCGCTCCGGCCCCGCCCGTCTCGGGCATGCCGTGCGCCTTGCGCAGTTCGGGCGCGGTGGCGTCGCCCTTCTCGGTCCAGGCGAGGCCGAGCTGGAGCAGCAGCTCCGGGTCGGCGAGCCGGGTGCGCAGGGCGTCGAGGGCGGCGGGCAGGGCGGCGCGCAGCGGATGCCCGTACGGCAGGCCGTACGCGAGCGCGCCGAGCGCCGACACGGCGGGTACCAGGTCCCTGACGTGCGGTACCGCGGTGGCGTCATCGCCCGTCAACCGGCCGTCCGTGTCGAGTCGCTGGACGGTGGTGCGGCTGAGCCACGGAGTGTGCCGGGGATTGAGCACGGCCTCGGCGTTGCCGATGGTGGAGACCCCGTTCAGCGAGATCTCCATGTCCTCGGGGAGGCGTACGAGGGTGCCGAACCGCTCCGTCCATACCTCCCGGGCGGCCTCAACGGCCGGCCCGGTCTCCCAGAGGTCGGCGACGGTCTCGGGGAGCAGCGCGGTGACGACATCGACGCGGCCCTGCCACGTGAGCGCGGTCAGGCGGTCGTGGCCCGCCTCCACCTGTGTGCGAGTGAGTCCGGATCGGGCCTGGCACTCGGCGGATGCGGCGTCGTCGGCGAGGACGCCGGAGGGGCGTCCCGCGAGGAGCAGCGCTGCCTGGACAGGGCCGCAGCCGGGCGCGGCCGCCAGTGCGGTCGCGTTCTCCGCGTGCCAGGGCGTGGCGCCGCGCTCGCGTACGAGGGCGGCGAGTGACGCGATCCGGTCGCCGGTGAGTGTGCCGGGGATCCGCTGCGCCTCACGGGTGATGAAGTGGGCGACCGGCCCGAACGCGCCCGAAGGGTCGTGGTCCAGGGCCAGCCAGTCCACCTCGTCGTCGTGACTGCGCGTGCGGGCCGCCGCGAGGATCGCGACGGTGCGGTCACCCAGGCGGAGGACCTGGCCGGGGCGCGGCCGGTAGGCGCCCTTCTCGCAGAGTTCGACGCTGCGCAGCTGACGGTCCGGGTCCGCGAGGGCGCCTTCGGCGACGGCGTCCAGGAGGTGCAGGAGGGCGGACCTGTCGGTCTCGTCCATGCCGGGGACGGTGGCGCGGTATGCCAGTGCGGGCACGTGGGGCAGGACGCGCACCCAGCCGGATGAGCTGCTCGGGATGGTGAGTTCGTCCGTGGTCCAGCCGCCGGTGAGCTTCGTGAGGTCGTGTCCGGTGGGCAGCGGGGTGCCTTCGGCGACCTTGCCCGCGATGACGTGGCCGACGGACTTGATCTGCCGCAGTGTGCTCCAGGTGTCGGGGCTCCAGTAGCCGTGAACGGTGTGGCCGAGGACGCCGCGGACCGCGCTGAGCAGGGTCCGGTCGTCGCCGTCGCGGGGCGAGAAGTCGTGGAACATCTCCTGCCTGCGCGCCGCGACGGGCCGTGCTGCCACCCTCTGGGGATCGGTGAACTCGGCCACGGATTCGCGGAGTTGGACCATGGCGAGCGTGATGGCACCGACGCCCGCGTGCAGCGACGGGTGCCCGATCGCGGGCAGGGCGCGCTCGGTCGCGGCGAGCAGGTCGCGGTCGAACTGGTCGGACGCGGCCTTCTTCTGCTCGTCCGTGAGGGCGGTCCTGGTCTCGCCCGTGGTCATCCTCCGGTGCTGCGCCAGCGCGGCCGCCGCGTCGTCCGCCAGTGCGGCGGCCTGCTCGTCGGCGAACGCGCGCAGTGCCTTGGATCCGTCCTCGTCGCGGGCCCTCATGGCGTGCCAGAACGATGCCGGCGGGACGAGCGGCGTGCCGGCCGCGTACTGCGCGCCCGCCCGGGACGTCACGGTGTCGCCGAAGGACCCGTCGGCGGGCCCGGCGCCGTCCGCGTAGAGGCCCAACTGGTTTCCGTCGAGGGCGAGTACGGGCTCCGCTCCGCCGGGCAGGCGCAGCGCGCCGAGCGGTACGGGGGTGCCGCCGCTGGTGAAGCGGGCGGGCAGCGCGACCTCGCGGCCGTCGGGCGTGCCCGCCGACAGCCGCTCTTCCGTGCCGTCTCCAGGGCCATCGCTGCGGACCCATCGGCCGAGGACCGTGCCGTCGGTGCCCAGGGGGCTGTTCTCCAGGCCCGCTTGGAGGGGCAGTACCTGGCAGTCGGCATGCCGCAGCCGTCCCTCGTCGCGCACGGCGCCCGCGAAGAGCGGCGGCAGGGAGGCGCGGCCGGTGGCGCCGGTGGCGGGGTCGTACTCGATCCATGTGCTGGCCGTGCTCGTGGTGCGCAGCCGCCAGTGGTTCACGCCGTCGCCGCTGACCCGGTGTTCCTTGGGCAGGGTGGTGTCGCCCGCGTGCAGGGGGCGGGCGCCGGTGCTGCGGCCGCCGTCGGGCAGGGGCAGGGAGGCGTCCAGGGTGTGTGCGCGCCACTGGGTGGCTGACTCACCGCCGAGGTGGAAGACGTCGGCGGGACGCGAGGACCAGTAGGCGCGCTGCTTGCCCTCGTGCCACCAGGTGACGAGAAGTTCGCCGCCGACGAAGCGGAAGGCGGGCCGGCGCCAGTGGTCGGGCTTGCCGGGGATGCGCAGGTCGTGTTCGAGGAGGATGCCGTCGGGTCCCGCGACGACGGCCTTGTCCCGGTGGGCGACGATCAGCGCGGGCCAGGCCTCCTGGACGGTGAGCCCGTCACCGTGGCGCTGCTCGGGTACGGGCCCGAGCAGTTTCATGGCCTCTTCGAGCGCGGGCCAGCCCAGTTCGTCGACGATGCCCGCGCGCAGGGTGCGGCCGAGGTTGCCGCTGAGGTCGAGGGCGCGGACGCGGGCGACGGCGTCGGGCGCGACGTCCGCCGCGACCGACCGGAAGCGCCTGAGGTGCTGGAGCGCCGAGCGGGCGCCGGGCAGGCCCGCCGCCGCGGTGAACGCCTGGGCCTGTTCGGTGAGCCATTCGGCCAGGAGCGGGCGGAGCACCGGGTGCTCGGCGACAGCGAGGGTTTTGCGACTGCCCACGCTGCGGTGGGAGTTGTCGCCGATCGCCTCCTTGAGCAGCGGCCGGAACCGCGCGTCGGCGGCTACCGCGGCGAGGTCGCTGCGGCCTGTGTCGGGTCCGCCGAACCAGTCGTCGAGACCGATCCCGTGGCCGTCCGTGCGGGGCGCGGGGTCCACCACGGCGACACCCGACGCGAGGCACACATCGATGAGGTCCAGGTCGGCCCAACTGCGCCAGCCGCGCCCGCGGAACAGGTCGACCGGCCGCCCCTCGGCGCGCAGGCGGGCGGCCATGCGCTCCACAAGGCCGTACGTCATCGGGGAGCGGCGCACCCCGCGCCAGCCGCCCTTCAGATGGGTGGACCAGCGCGACAGCCAGTCCCCCGCGTCTACGGCCGCGTCCGGGGCCGGGTCGGTGAGGAGCTGTTCGGCGCCGGTCTCGGCGAGCAGCTCCAGCCAGTCACCCTCGGAGCCGTTGTCGTGTCCGAACCCCGTCGGCATGATCTCCAGCAGCCGCTTACGGACGGCGGGTTCCTGCGCCGCGAGGACCAGGAGGGTGGGCCGGTACGCCGTCCAGAACGTGCCGGGTGCGCGTACCACCGCCGGGGAGGCCAGGAGGTCCGCGAGCAGCCGGCACTCCTCCTCGTCCCGGTCCAGGCCCGCGGCCTTGATGAGCTTGCGGGCGTCCTGCGGCAGGGCGGCGTACGGCGGCATCCCGGCGCCGCAGCGCTCGACGATGAGCCTGCGGTACTGCTCCCAGGCCGCCTGCGGCGCGAGACGCTGCGTCAGGTCCCGCACATGGTCCTTGAGCGCCTTGACGGTGAGCGCCCCGGCGAAGGCGAACTCGAGGAACACCGCGCGCTGCCGCTGCTCGTCCACGACGAGGCTGTGGACGCGCTCGGCCTCGCGTGCCTTGCCGAAGAGGGCGGCCGCGTAGGTGGTGTTCTCGTGCCGGAGGAAGGCGCGGCCCGCCTCCTCGTAGTACGTGGGCAGGAAGTGCGGGACGGAGCGCCCGAGTCGCTCGCCGAGCTCCTCGAACCCCTCCTTGGCGGCGCCCGCGCGGGTCTTGGCCATGCGGGCGAGGCGCTCGACGTCCTTGACGAGGGCGAGGGCGTGGTGCCCGTTCTCCGGGTCGTTCACCAGGGCCCAGGCGGGGAAGCCGAGGGTTTCGCGGCGTACCTGGCCGAGCCCGTCACGGACGCTCTCTCGCCGCAGCCCGAGGAAGTCCAGGGCGAGGTCCTCGGCGTCGCCGAGCGTGCCCGGCACGAGGCGCACGACGGTGCGCCCTTCAAGGACGGGGTGGGTGTACGCGCGGGCCGTGAGGTCGTCGGCATCCTCGCCGCGGTGTGCGCCCGGGAGCAGGACGGCGCCCGCCTCCAGGAGCGCTCCCGTGTCCACCGTGCCGTCGCCCGTACCCATCGCGCCCCGCTCCCCTGCCGCCTCGCCCGCCGAACCCGCCGAACCCGCTGTGCTGGTCGTGTCTGCCGCGCCCGGACCCGCGCCCGCGCCGCTCACCGTCGTGCTCACGCCGCCTGCTCCCCGTCCTCGAGCTCGCGGCCCGCGTAGAGGACGGCGGCCATGCGCATGCCCTCCGACCAGGCCACCGGCCCGACTTCGGCGAGGGCCAGGGCCTGTCCGCCCTCGGTGGTCCAGGTGAGCGGTCCGGTCTCGGTCTCGGCGTAGCCCTCGTAGTCGCCGATCCAGACGCGGGCCTCGACGGTGCGTCCGGCTTCGAGCACGGGCTGGACGGCGTGGCCGCCGCGCACCCGATAGCCGAGGGAAGTGGCGCGGCCGGCGAGGAAGCGGAGTTCCTTGAAGGCGCCGCCCTCGTAGTCGTCGACCGTCTGGGCGGCCGGGTCGTGGTCGGCGCCTCTGGTCCAGATCTCGCGGAACAACTGCTGGACGCCCTGGTCGACCCCCAACTCGACGGCGAATTCGCGCAGTTCACCGAGGTCTTCCAGGAGGACCGGGTGGGGAATGCGGATCTGCCGCGGGCGGATGCGCACGGTGTCCCCGTCGAGGTCGACGAGGCCGATGCCGCGCTCGGGGTCGGCGTCGCGCAGGAACCCGGCGACCATCCCGTCGTCGCCGGTGACGACCAGGTCCTTCAAAGCGGCGCGCCAGGCCGGGTCGGGCCAGACCTCGGCGAGCACCGCGGCCGGTACGGGAAGGGAGCGGGTCATCCAGCGCTCGGCCCGCTCCCGGCAGTCGCGCTCGTGCCGCTCCAGCCACTCGGTGAGCTGCCGGAGCCCGATGACGGTCTGCTCGTCGGCGATCTTCGGCGGCACCGACTTCAGGAGCCGCCCCTTGCTGTTGCGGCAGACGACCTTGCCGTCGTCGTCCAGGGCGACTTCATAGTCGCCCGCGCGCATCCACCCCACCACTGCCTCCCCGACAGCCGATTCCCGTTCCCCAGATGTCGACCACCGGTCGTGGGTGCGCGCCGAAGGCACGCGTCACGAGCACCGGTTGTGAGCCGGTGTTGATCAACTGCCGGAAACTTTAGAGGCAGCCACTGACAACGCGGTGTGGCCCGGCCCCCTGAAGGGCCGGGCCACACAAAAGGCAGGTCAGGACTTGGCGTCGGCCCACGCGCGCTGCACGGCGAGGTCGTTCTTCACCTCGGCGAGCTGCACCGCGACGGCCGAAGGAGCGGTGCCGCCGCGCCCGTTGCGCGAGGCGAGCGCGCCCGGCACATTGAGGACGGTGCGCACCTCGGGCGTGAGGTGCTCGGAGATCTTCGCGAACTGCTCGTCCGTGAGCTGGTCGAGCTCGATGCCGTGCTGCTCGCACTCCTTGACGCACTCGCCGGCGACCTCGTGCGCGACGCGGAACGGCACGCCCTGCTTGACGAGCCATTCGGCGATGTCGGTGGCGAGCGAGAAGCCGGCCGGGGCGAGCTCCTCCATCCGCTCCCGGTTGACCGTGAGCGTGGCCATCATGCCGGTGAACGCGGGCAGCAGGACCTCGAGCTGGTCGCAGGAGTCGAAGACCGGCTCCTTGTCCTCCTGGAGGTCGCGGTTGTACGCGAGCGGGAGGGCCTTGAGCGTGGCCATGAGGCCGGTCAGGTTGCCGATCAGGCGGCCGGACTTGCCGCGGGCGAGCTCGGCGATGTCCGGGTTCTTCTTCTGCGGCATGATCGACGAGCCGGTGGAGAAGGCGTCGTGGAGGGTGACGAAGGAGAACTCCTTCGTGTTCCAGATGATGATCTCCTCGGCGATGCGCGAGAGGTTCACGCCGATCATCGCGGTGATGAAGGCGAACTCCGCGACGAAGTCCCGCGACGCGGTGCCGTCGATGGAGTTGCCGGCCGAGCCGTGCTCGAAGCCGAGGTCCTTCGCGACGGCCTCCGGGTCGAGGCCGAGCGACGAACCGGCCAGGGCGCCGGAGCCGTACGGCGAGACCGCCGTGCGCTCGTCCCACTGCCGCAGCCGCTCGGCGTCCCGGGACAGGGACTGGACGTGCGCGAGGACGTGGTGCGCGAACAGGACCGGCTGGGCGTGCTGGAGGTGCGTACGGCCGGGCATGGCGACGTCGGCGTGCGCCTCGGCGAGGCCGACGAGCGCATCCTGGAGGTCGGCGACGAGGCCGCCGATGACGCGCGCGTGGTCACGCAGGTACATCCGGAAGAGCGTGGCGACCTGGTCGTTGCGGGACCGGCCCGCGCGCAGCTTGCCGCCGAGGTCGACGCCGAGGCGCTCAAGCAGGCCGCGCTCCAGCGCCGTGTGGACGTCCTCGTCGGCGATCGTCCCGACGAACGAGCCGTCCGCCACGTCCGCTTCGAGCTGGTCGAGGCCCGCGAGCATGCGGGTCAGCTCGTCCTCGGTGAGCAGGCCCGCCTTGTGCAGCACGCGCGCGTGGGCGCGGGAGCCGGCGATGTCGTACGGCGCCAGGCGCCAGTCGAAGTGGACCGAGGCGGAGAGTTTCGCCAGGGCCTCGGCGGGGCCGTCGGCGAACCGGCCGCCCCAGAGGCGGACATCGCCGGTGTTGCTGCTCACGGTTGCTCCTAGATGTGCGGTGACGCGGGGCGGGTTTTCTCTTCCCCGTCCCGCCCCTTCCCGTAACGGGTATCAGGCGAGGTCGCGCTTCGCCGCGCTCTTCGAGGACAGGGCGAAGACGTCGATGACGTCATGCATGAGTATGCATTGGACTGCATGATTCGTCAATCGGCCCGTCAATCGAGCCCTCCATGGACCGAGACGCGCGCGAAATCCTTAGACATGCGAACGATCTCGGGTCGATAATCCAGAACCATGGGAAAGACCTACGAACGCATAGACGGCAGGCTGCGCACCTTCATCGAGGAGCAGCCGATGTTCTTCACCGCGACCGCACCCCTCTCCGAGGACGGCACGGTGAACCTCTCACCCAAAGGACTGACGGGATCCTTCGCCGTGCTCGACGAGCGGACCGTCGCCTACCTCGACTTCGCCGGCAGCACCGCCGAGACCATCGCGCACCTGCGCGAGAACGGCCGCATCACCCTCATGTGGTGCGCTTTCCAGGGCCCTCCGAACATCGTCCGGGTGCACGGCCACGGAGAACCCGTCTTCCGTGACGACCCACGGTTCAAGGACCTGCTCGAACACTTCCCCGATATCGACCCCAGCCTCCACGGCCTGCGCGCGATCGTCGTCGTGACCGCCGACCTCATCCGCGACAGCTGCGGATACGCGGTGCCCTTCATGTCATACGACGCGGACCGCGACCTGCACGGGAGGCGGTTCGCGCGCGAGGACGACGCCTCCCTGAGCGAGTACTTCAAGAAGAAGGATCACATCGAGCACAGCATCGACGGACTTCCGGGGCTGCCGCTCCCCTTGCCTCCGACTACCGTCTGACACATGCGCTCACGACCCGTCACCATCGCGTCCCTGGCCGCGACGGCCGCCCTGCTGATCCTGGGCGCGGCACCGTCCGGCGGGCCCGCGCCGCTGCCCGCGCGGATGGC
Organism: Streptomyces sp. NBC_00009; assembly: GCF_045040855.1. Classification (NCBI taxonomy): domain Bacteria; kingdom Bacillati; phylum Actinomycetota; class Actinomycetes; order Kitasatosporales; family Streptomycetaceae; genus Streptomyces; species Streptomyces sp. NBC_00009. Next base: position 6,647,208 of record NZ_CP108312.1, on the reverse strand, counting down.
CGACACGGGCGGCGGCTCCCAGCTCGTCACCGCGCAGGCCGCGCGCACGGGCTCCACCACCGGCACCGTCACCTGGTGGGACCGGCGCGACGGGCGGTGGGTCGCGGCGGGTTCGGCGGCGGCGCGGTTCGGGTCGAAGGGCCTCGCCGACGGCGGCTCGCGCCAGCAGGGCACGTACACGACACCCACGGGTCTGTACGACCTGCCCTACGCCTTCGGGATCGAGCCCGCGCCGGCCGGCACGACCACCGCCTACCGGCGCGTGCACCAGGACTCCTGGTGGTGCCAGGACAACGACTCGCGGTCCTACAACCGCTGGACCGAGCCGCGTCCGGCCGACTGCCGCGCCGCCGAATCCGAGCACCTCGTGTCGTACGCGACCCAGTACGCGCACGCCTTCGTCATCGCCTACAACTACGACCGGCCGGTGCGCGGGCGCGGAGCGGGGATCTTCCTGCATGTGAACGGACGCGGGGCGACGGCCGGGTGCGTGTCGGTCCCGGCGGACGCGATGCGGCGCATCCTGCGCTGGGCCGAGCCGGGCCGGCGGCCGCACATCGCGATCGGGACAGCGAGCGGCGCCACGGCGATCACGCACTACTGACGCCCCGCTGACGCCTGGCGCTCCGAGGGCGCCACCCATCAGGACGCGGGCGGCAGCCGGACCGTGAACACCGTCGCGCCCGGCTCGCTCCGCAAGGTGGCGATGCCGCCGTGCGCCTCCGCGACCGCCGTGACGATGGCGAGGCCGAGGCCGGTACCGCCGCCCGCCCCGGCCGTTCTTGGCCGGTCGCCGTGGGTGAAGCGTTCGAAGACTCCGTCGCGGATCTCCTCCGGGACACCGGGCCCGTCGTCCCGTACGGACAGGGACACCCCCTGCTCTTCGGCCTCGATGCGGGCGGTGACCCGGGTGCCGGGCGGGGTGTGCAGGCGCGCGTTGGCCAGGAGGTTGGCGACGGCCTGGTGGAGGCGGTGCGCGTCGCCCCTGACGGTGACCGGTTCCTCCGGGAGTTCCATGGCCCAGCGGTGGTCGGGGCCCGCCGCACGGGCGTCGGTGACCGCGTCGAGGACCAGGCGAGTGAGGTCGACCGGCTCACGTTCCAGAGGCCGGCCCGCGTCGAGGCGCGCGAGCAGGAGCAGGTCCTCCACCATGTCGCCCATCCGTCCGGACTCGGCCGCGATGCGATCCAGGGCGCGGCGGACCGGCGCGGGCACGGGTCCCGGATGCAGGAGGGCAAGTTCGGCGTGGCCGCGGATGGAGGCGACCGGGGTGCGCAGTTCATGGCTGGCATCGGCGGAGAAGCTGCGCAGGCGTTCCTCGGAGGCGTGCCGGCGGGTGAGCGCGTCCTCGACATGGCCGAGCATCCGGTTGAAGGCGGAGGCCACCTGGCCGACCTCGCTACGCGGGTCGGACTCGGGGGCGCGCGGCGGCAGCGCAACCTCACCGCTGGCGAGCGGCAGTTCGCTGACTTGAGTGGCGGTCGCGGCGACCCGGCTCAGCGGGCGCAGGGACCAGCGCACCCAGAGGGCGCCGGCGACACCGGTGGCGGCGAGCGCGATCCCGAAGACGCCCGCCGCGACGAGTTCGAGGCGGTGCACGGTGGCCTCGACGGGCTCCAGGGGCAGGCCCGTAAGGAGCACGTCGCCGTCCTTGCCGTCCCGGGCCTCGACGCGGTAGTGGTCCAGGGACGACAGCCGGATGGTGTGGCCGTGCCCGTCGACGGGCACGGCAGCGAGGGTTCTGCGGTCGGCGTCGGACAGGCGCACGCCCAGGTCGGCGGCGCCGTCGACCGCACCCGCCCTGACGACGGCGGCGCTGGTGACGGTGGTGCCGACCAGCCGGACGCCGAGGGTGCCGGTGGCCTGGCGGCGGGTGTCGGCGTGCTCGTCGCCGTCGTGGTCGTCGGGCATGCGGCCGCTGTGTTCGAGGCTGGCGGGCAGGGCGCTGCCCGCTTCGTGCAGCTGCTGGTCGAGCCGCCCGGTGAGGAAGCCCCGCAGCTCGACGACCGCGGCCACGCCGACGGCCGCGCAGCTGACGGCGAGCAGCAGAACGAGTCCGGCGGTGAGCCGGGCGCGCAGGGTGTGCGGGATCCGCAGGCGTGGCCGGTTCATCGGCCCGCCGGCTTCAGGACGTATCCGGCGCCCCGCACGGTGTGGATCATGGGTTCGCGGCCGACGTCGATCTTCTTGCGGAGGTACGAGACGTAGAGCTCGACGACGTGGGCCTGGCCGCCGAAGTCGTAGGACCAGACGCGGTCGAGGAGCTGAGTCTTGCTGAGGACGCGACGGGGGTTGCGCATCAGGCAGCGCAGCAGGGCGAACTCGGTCGGGGACAGGTCGACGGTCTCGCCGCCCCGGGTGACGTCGTGCGCGTCCTCGTCCATGACCAGGTCGCCGACCGTGAGCAGGGCGCTCTCGGCGCGCTCCCTCGTCATGCCGGCCCGGCGCAGCAGGCCGCGGAGCCGGGCGACCAGTTCCTCGAGGCTGAACGGCTTGGTCACGTAGTCGTCGCCGCCCGCGGTGATGCCGGCGACCCGGTCCTCGACGGTGTCGCGTGCTGTGAGGAAGAGCACGCAGACGTGCGGCTGCGCGGCGCGCAGTTCGCGTAGGACGGACAGGCCGTCGCGGTCCGGCAGCATGATGTCGAGGACGACGGCGTCGGGACGGAAGTCGAGTCCTTCGCGCACGGCGTCGCGGCCGGTCCCGGCAGTGCGGACGTCCCAGCCCTCGTAGCGCAGAACTCCGGTGACGACCTCGGCGATGTCGGGTTCGTCGTCGACGACGAGGACGCGCACGGGGGTGCCGTCGGGGCGGGTGAGTGCGGGGCGTTCGTTCATGACGGTTCAAGAGTCTCTCGGTTTGCTGTGAGTTCGCTCTGAGAGGGCGCGTGGGGCGCCCGTTCAGAGCCCGCTCAGAGGTTCGGGCCGCACAGTGGCGTCGTACCCCGCCCGTCCCGACCCGATGAGGAGCCCGCCCCGGTGACCACCACGCACAGCCCCCCGCCGCTCCGGCACCGCGCCCCGCGCCCGGTGCGCCGCCGCTCCCCCGCGGTGCCGCTCCTGGCCGCCGCGTGCGCGGGCGGGGCCGCAGTACTCGCCCTGTGGTGGCAGGGCACCGGCGTCGTCTCCGGCGCCGACGGCTGGCTGACGGGGGCGGGCCGGATCATGGGCCTGATGTGCGGCTACATGTGTGCGCTGCTCGTCGCCCTGATGGCGCGTGTCCCGCTTCTGGAGAAAGGGCTCGGCAGCGACCGGACCGCGCGGTGGCATGCCTCGGCAGGCCGCTGGACGGTCGGCCTGCTCCTTGCCCACATCGTCCTGATCACGCTCGGCTATGCGGCGCAGAGCCGTACCGATCCGGTGTCGGAGCTCGGCACGATCGTCCTCGACTACCCGGAGATGCTGAAGGGCACCGTGGGCGCGGCCGTGCTCGTGCTGGTGGGGTTCGTTTCGGCGCGGGCGGTGCGACGCCGGATGCGGTACGAGACCTGGTACTACCTGCACGTCCTGACGTATGCCGCGATCTTCCTCGCGTTCGGGCACCAGCTGGCGCTCGGAGCCGACTTCGCGGGCGGGGCCGCCGCCCGCATGGCCTGGTACGCCCTCTATCTCGGTGTGGCCGCGCTCGTGCTGTGGTTCCGGGTGCTGGTGCCGGTGCGGCTCAACCTCCGGCACCGGCTGCGCGTCGAGGCCGTCGTGCGGGAGGCGCCCGGGGTGTCGTCGGTGTGGGTGAGCGGGCGACAGCTGGAGAGGCTGGGCGCGGAGCCGGGGCAGTTCTTCCGGTGGCGGTTCCTGGCTCCCGGCATGTGGGGCGCCTCGCACCCGTACTCCCTGTCTGCGGTGCCGCGCGGCGGGTTCCTGCGGATCACGGTGAAGGCGCTCGGCGACCACAGCGCGTCCGTCGCGGGCCTCGCGCGGGGCACGCGGGTCTGGGCGGAGGGGCCGTACGGGGCGCTGACGGCGGGGCTGCGGCGTTCGCGCAAGGTGCTGCTGCTCGCGGGCGGCACGGGCATCACCCCGCTGCGGACGCTCTTCGAGACGCTGCCCGCGGCGCCGGGCGACCTCACGCTGCTCTACCGGGCCCGCACCGCCGACGAGCTGGCGCTGCGCGGCGAGCTGGAATCCATAGCGGCCGGCCGCGGCGCCCGCCTCGTCTACGCGCTGAACGGCGCCGACGGCACCCGCGCCCCGGTCACGGCGGACGGCCTGCGCCGGATGCTGGCGGACGTCGCCGCGCACGACGTGTACCTGTGCGGCCCGCACGGTCTCGCGCTCGCCTCGTACGACGCGCTGCGCGAGGCCGGGGTGCCCGCGTCCCGTATCCACTACGAGTCCTTCGAGCTGTGAGCCGCGCCATGAGAGCCCATCCGATCCGCCGCACCGTGCTGACCTGCGCGGCCACAGTCACCGTCACGACCCTGGCCCTCGCGCTCAAGCCGCACACGCAGCCGGCGACCGCGGCCCCGCAGGCACAGACGCCCAACTCCACCCGGTCACCGTCCACTTCAGGCGGCACCACCGGCACGCAGTCCGGGAAGCGGACCCTGACCGGCGACACGGTGCAGACCCGCTACGGGCCCGTCCAGGTCGAAATCACCGTCGACGGAACGAAGATCACCGCCGCCCGGGCCGTCAGGACCCCGACCGGGGACCGGCGCAGCCAGGACATCGCCTCGTCATCGGTGCCGACCCTCGTCCAGGAGACGCTCGACGCGCAGAGCGCCCGGATCGACACGGTCTCTGGCGCGACGTTCACCAGCGAGGGCTACATCTCGTCCCTGCAGAGCGCGTTGGACCAGGTCCATGGGTGACGGGACGGAACTGCGCCGCGTCGTGCACACCATGGGCACGGTGTTCTCCCTCACGGTGCGCGGCGCCGACGGACCGGCTCCGGAGGCACTCGACGAGGCCGAGGCGTGGCTGCGCCACGTGGACGCCGAGTTCTCGACGTACCGCGAGGACAGCGCCATCAGCAGGATCGCCCGCGGTGAACTCGCCCCGGACGACTGCGCTCCCGAGGTTCGTGAAGTGCTGCGGCTGTGCGCGCGGGCCGAGGCGGACACCGATGGCTGGTTCTCGACGGGTCACTCCGGTGGGCTCGATCCGAGCGGCCTGGTGAAGGGGTGGGCGGTGGAGCGGGCGGCCGAGGGGCTGCTCGCGGCGGGCGCGACGGACGTGTGCGTGAACGGCGGCGGTGACGTCCAACTGCACGGTGGCCCCTGGCGGGTGGGCATCGCCCACCCCCTGCGCCCCGGCCACGTCGCGGCGGTCGTCGAGTCCCGGCAGGGGCCGCTCGCGGTGGCGACATCGGGTCCCGCCGAGCGCGGCTGCCACATCGTCGACCCGCACACCGGGGAGGCTCCTGCCCACGGCCTCGCGTCCCTGACCGTCGTATACGAAGGCCTTACGGACGCAGACACCTGGGCGACCGCCGCGTATGCGATGGGGGTCCACGCGCGCGCGTGGCTGGAGGCGCAGCCCGGGGTGACGGCGTTCGCGGTGACGGCGGACGGGGACACCTGGTCGGTCGGTCCGCAGGGCCGGTGACGTCGTGGCGATCCCGTGAAGATGTAGGGACCACATATCGAGACGCGGTTGCGGCCGTGCGGGACGGCGGCGTTGCATCGCCCGGTGCAGACCGAACAGTTGATCCCCCAGCCGACGGACACCGGCAACCGCGCGGCGCGCCTGGCCGTGACCGTGTTCCCCGTACTCGTGCTCGCGGCGGGCGGTATCGGGCTCGCCCTGCCGGACGCCTTCGTGAGCTGGAAGACGAACGTCCCGTACCTGCTGGGTGTGGTGATGTTCTGCATGGGGCTCACGATGACCCCGCACGACTTCAAGGGCGTCGCGAAGCGGCCCTGGGCCGTCGGCCTCGGACTCGTCGCGCACTACGTGATCATGCCGGGGCTCGGCTGGCTGATAGCCAACGCCCTCGACCTGCCGCCCCAGCTGGCGGCGGGCGTGATCCTCGTGGGCTGCGCCCCCAGCGGCACGGCCTCCAACGTGGTGACCTATCTGGCGCGCGGCGACGTGGCCCTGTCCGTCTCCGTCGCCACCGTCTCGACCGTGCTCGCCCCGCTCGTCACGCCGCCGCTGACCCTGCTCCTCGCGGGCGAGTTCCTGCCCGTGGACGCGGGGTCGATGGTCACGGACATCCTCAAGACCGTGCTGCTGCCGGTCATCGCGGGGCTCGTCGTGCGCCTGGTCCTCGGCCGGTACGTCGACCGGGTGCTCGGCTTCCTGCCCTGGCTGTCGGCGCTGACGATCGCCGTCATCGTGGCCGTGGTGGTCGCGGGCAGCGCGACGGCGATCAAGTCGGCGGCCGGGCTCGTCCTGCTCGCCGTCGTCCTCCACAACGGCCTCGGCCTCGCACTCGGTTACGGCGCCGGAAAACTGGCCCGCCTCGGGGCGCCCGCGTCCCGCGCGATGGCGTTCGAGGTCGGCATGCAGAACTCGGGGCTCGCCGCGTCGCTCGCCACGGCCCACTTCAGCCCGCTCGCGGCGCTCCCCGCGGCGGTGTTCTCCGTCTGGCACAACGTGTCGGGCGCCCTGGTCGCGGCCTGGATGTCGTACCGGGCGCGCCGCGCCGAGCAGGCCTGAGGAACGCGAAAGCGCCCCGGACCGCCCGTGAATCCCGGGCGGTCCGGGGCGCGAGCCCGAACGATTCAGCGCACTCAGTGGTCGTTCTGGGCGAGCCGCAGCAGATGGTCGGCGAGCGCCTGCCCGCCGGCCGGGTCGCGGCTGATCAGCATCAAGGTGTCGTCACCCGCGATCGTGCCCAGGATCACCTGGAGTTCCGCCTGGTCGATCGCCGATGCGAGGAACTGGGCGGCGCCGGGCGGGGTGCGCAGGACCACGAGGTTCGCCGAGGCCTCCGCGGAGATCAGCAGTTCCCCCGCGAGCCGCCGCATCCGCTCCTCCTTGGCCGAGCCGCCGAGCGGGGCCTGCGGGGTGCGGAAGCCGCCCTCGCTGGGCACCGCGTAGATCAGCTCGCCGCCGGTGTTGCGGATCTTGACCGCGCCCAGCTCGTCCAGGTCCCGGGAGAGCGTCGCCTGCGTGACCGTGAGGCCGTCGTCGGCGAGCAGCTTCGCCAGCTGGCTCTGCGAGCGCACCGGCTGCCGGTTGAGGATGTCCACGATCCGGCGGTGGCGCGCGGTGCGGGTCTGCGGCACGGCGGGTCCCGCGGCGTGCTCGTTGTCCTGCGCCTGACTCATCGTCGTCGTCCCATTCCTCAGGATCGTCCTTCCCCGTCGGCCCCTTCGAGGGCCTTGTCCAGGACGCCGGGCAGCGCCTGGAGGAAGGTGTCCACCTCGTCGTCGTGGAGGTTGAGCGGCGGCATGAGCCGTACGACATCGGGGGCGGGCGCGTTCACCAGGAGGCCGGCGTCCTGAGCCGCCTGCTGCACCTGGGGCGCGAGCGGCTCGGTGAGCACGATACCCAGGAGGAGTCCGGCGCCCCTTACGTGGCCGACGAGCGGGTGCCCGAGTGAGGCGATTCCGTCCCTCAGCCGCGCCTCGGCGCGCTTCACGTTGTCCAGGAGGCCCTCGCCCGCGACGGTGTCGAGCACCGCGAGGCCGGCCGCGCAGGCGACGGGGTTCCCGCCGAACGTCGTGCCGTGGTGACCGGGCTTGAGCAGCTCGGCCGCCTCGCCGAACGCGACGGTCGCGCCGATGGGCAGTCCGCCGCCGAGCCCCTTGGCGAGCGTGACGACGTCGGGGTCGATGCCCTCCTCCGCCTGGTACGCGAACCAGTGGCCGGTCCTGCCGATGCCGGTCTGCACCTCGTCGAGGACGAGGAGGGTGCCGGTGGCCCGGGTGATCTCCCTGGCCGCCCTGAGGTAGCCGGCGGGCGGCACGACGACGCCGTTCTCGCCCTGGATCGGCTCGATGATCACCAGCGCGGTCTCTTCCGTGACCGCCGCCCGCAGCGCCTCGGCATCGCCGTACGGGACATGCGTGACGTCGCCGGGCAGCGGTACGAACGGCTCCTGCTTGCCGGGCTGTCCGGTCAGCGCGAGGGCTCCCATGGTCCGGCCGTGGAAGCCGCCCTGGGTCGCGACCATGTGGGACCGGCCCGTCAGGCGGCCGATCTTGAAGGCGCCCTCGTTGGCCTCCGCCCCCGAGTTGCAGAAGTACACGCGGCCGGGGCGGCCGAAGAGCTGGAGGAGCCGTTCGGCGAGCACGACGGGCGGCTCGGCGACGAAGAGATTCGAGACATGGCCGAGGGAGGCGATCTGCTCGGTGACCGCCTGGACGACCGCGGGGTGCGCGTGGCCGAGGGCGTTGACCGCGATGCCGCCGACGAAGTCGACGTAACTCTTGCCGTCGGCGTCCCACACCTTGGCGCCCGCGCCGCGGACGAGGGGCAGCCGGGGCGTGCCGTAGTTGTCCATGAGCGCGCCCTGCCAGCGCGCGGTCAGCTCCTGGTTGCTCATGACTCCCCCTGTACGTCGATGGCGCTTACGTCGGTGGCCTCGGGGGCATCAGGCACGACCATCGTGCCGATGCCCTCGTCGGTGAAGATCTCCAGCAGGATCGAGTGCGGGACCCGGCCGTCGATGACGCGGGCGGTCGTCACGCCGCCTCGCACGGCGTGCAGGCAGCCCTCCATCTTGGGCACCATGCCGCTGGCCAGCTCGGGAAGGAGCTTCTCCAGCTCCTTGGCGGTGAGCCTGCTGATGACCTCGTCGGAGTTCGGCCAGTCCTCGTAGAGGCCCTCGACGTCGGTCAGGACCATCAGGGTCTCGGCGCCCAGCGCCGCAGCGAGTGCCGCAGCCGCCGTGTCGGCATTGACGTTGTAGACATGTCCGTCGTCCTGGGAGCGGGCGATCGAGGAGACGACCGGGATGCGGCCGTCGGCGAGCAGGGCCTCGATGGCGCCGGTGTCGATCTCGGTGATCTCGCCGACCCGGCCGATGTCGATCAGTTCGCCGCCGATCTCGGGCTTGTGCTTGGTGGCGGTGATGGTGTGCGCGTCCTCGCCGGTGAGGCCGATGGCGAGCGGGCCGTGCTCGTTGAGCAGCCCGACGAGCTCGCGCTGCACCTGGCCGGCCAGGACCATCCGCACGACGTCCATCGCGTCCTCGGTGGTGACCCGCAGGCCCGCCTTGAACTCGCTGACGATGCCGTGCCGGTCGAGGGCCTTGCTGATCTGCGGTCCGCCGCCGTGCACGACGACGGGCTTGAGGCCCGCGTGGTGCAGGAAGACGACGTCCTGGGCGAAAGCGGCCTTGAGGTCCTCGTCGATCATGGCATTGCCGCCGAACTTGATGACGACTGTCTTGCCCTGGTGCCGGGTGAGCCAGGGCAGCGCCTCGATGAGGATCTGTGCCTTGGGCAGCGCCGTGTGCTTCCGTGTCGTGCTCATGAGCTGTACGCGCTGTTCTCGTGGACGTAGTCCGCGGTCAGGTCGTTCGTCCAGATCGTCGCGGTCTCGGAGCCGGCCGCCAGGTCGGCGGTGATGACGACCTCCCGGAAGCGCATGTCGACGAGCTCGCGGTCCTCGCCGACGCCGCCGTTCTTGCAGACCCAGACGCCGTTGATGGCGACGTTCAGCTGGTCGGGCTCGAAGGCGGCGGACGTCGTGCCGATCGCGGACAGCACCCGGCCCCAGTTGGGGTCCTCGCCGTGGATCGCGCACTTGAGGAGGTTGTTACGGGCGATGGAGCGGCCCACCTCGACGGCGTCGTCCTCGGTCGCGGCGTTGATGACGTCGACCCTGATGTCCTTGCTGGCGCCCTCGGCGTCGCCGATGAGCTGGCGTCCGAGGTCGTCGCAGACCGTGCGGACGGCCTCGGCGAACTCGGCGTATTCGGGGGCAACTTCGGCGGCACCGGAGGCCAGGAGCAGCACGGTGTCGTTCGTCGACATGCAGCCGTCGGAGTCGACGCGGTCGAAGGTGACCTTGGTGGCGTCCCGCAGGGCCTTGTCCAGGACGTCGGCCTCCAGGTCGGCGTCCGTCGTCAGGACGACGAGCATGGTGGCGAGGCCGGGGGCGAGCATGCCCGCGCCCTTGGCCATGCCGCCGACCGTCCAGCCGTCGCCCTCGAACACCGCGGTCTTGTGCACGGAGTCGGTGGTCTTGATGGCGACGGCGGCCTTCTCACCGCCGTGCGGGCTGAGCTGCGCGACCGCCGTGTCGACGCCGGGCAGGAGCTTGTCCATGGGGAGGAGTTCGCCGATGAGGCCGGTCGAAGCGACGGCGACCTCGCCCGCGTTCAGGCCGAGCGCCTCCGCGACCTTCTCCGCCGTGGCGTGCGTGTCCTGGAAGCCCTTGGGACCCGTACAGGCGTTGGCGCCACCGGAGTTGAGGACGACGGCGGACACGATCCCGCCCTTGAGGACCTGCTCCGACCAGAGCACCGGCGCGGCCTTCACGCGGTTGGAGGTGAAGACGCCCGCGGCGGCCAGGCGGGGCCCGCTGTTGACCACGAGGGCCAGGTCCGGGTTGCCGTTCTGCTTGATCCCGGCGGCGATACCCGCCGCCGTGAATCCCTTAGCTGCCGTGACGCTCACGGTGCCACTCCGATCGTGGAAAGTCCTGTGGTCTCGTCGAGACCGAGGGCGATGTTCATGCTCTGGAGGGCGCCGCCCGCGGTGCCCTTGGTGAGGTTGTCGATGGCGCTGATCACGATGATCCGGCCGGCCGCCGAGTCGTACGCGACCTGCACCTGCACGGCGTTCGAGCCGTACACCGAAGAGGTCGCGGGCCACTGCCCCTGCGGGAGCAGGTGCACGAACGGCTCGTCGGCGAAGGCCTTCTCGTAGACGGCCCGTACGCTCTCGGCGCTCACGCCCGGCTTCGCCTTGGCGCTGCACGTGGCGAGGATGCCGCGCGGCATCGGGGCCAGCGTCGGCGTGAAGGAGACGGAGACCGGCACACCGGCGACCGCGCCCAGGTTCTGGATCATCTCGGGGGTGTGCCGGTGGCCACCGCCCACGCCGTACGGGGACATGGAGCCCATGACCTCGGAGCCCAGCAGGTGCGCCTTGGGCGCCTTGCCCGCGCCGGACGTCCCGGACGCGGCGACGACCACGGCCTCCGGCTCGGCGAGACCGGCCTGGTACGCGGGGAACAGCGCGAGGGAGACGGCGGTCGGGTAGCAGCCGGGCACCGCGATGCGCTTGGTCCCCTCGAGCGCGGCGCGGGCGCCGGGCAGCTCGGGGAGTCCGTAGGGCCAGGTACCGGCGTGCGAGCTGCCGTAGAACTTCTCCCAGTCGCCCGCTTCCTTCAGCCGGAAGTCGGCGCCCATGTCCACGACGAGCGTGTCCGGGCCGAGCTGCTCGGCGACCGCGGCGGACTGGCCGTGCGGCAGCGCGAGGAAGACCACGTGGTGGCCGGAGAGCACCTCGGCGGTCGTCGGCTCGAGGATCCGGTCGGCCAGCGGCACCAGGTGCGGCTGGAGCGCACCGAGGGGCTGCCCCACGTTCGAGTTGCCGGTCAGGGCGCCGATCTCCACATTGGGATGAGCGAGCAGCAGACGCAGCAGCTCTCCGCCCGCGTATCCGCTTGCCCCTGCCACTGCTACGCGTACCGCCATGGAACCCTCCTCTTGGATGGCATGACTATACGCAGCAATGCACGTTTATGCAATGTGAGTGATCGTCGGAGCCACGGTGCCGTCAGTCGGCGATCAGCTGGTCCCCGCCGCGCAGGCCCTGGCGTGAGGCGGCGCGCTCGCGCTGGCGGCGTACGAGGTAGCGGCCGGGGGCGATGCCGGTGCCGCCGTGTTCGGGGTGGATGAGATAGGCGACGGCGGTGTTCTCGATCATGCCGAGCGCGAGGCCCGTGGGGTCGACGACGCGGTCCGTCCAGTGGCACACACCCTCGTCCGCGACGAGGGTGTGCGGATTGCCGCCCGCGGCGCTGCGCAGGAGCTCGATCCCGGCCGCGGGGACGCGCCGCCAGTCGGAGCGCCATGGCTCGCGGAGCTGCCGGGCGACGAAGGCGTAGGGGATGACGATCAGGTCGCCCTGGGCCTGGAGGCCGTCGACGACCGGGATGGTCACCTCGCGTTCGAGGTGGTCGAGCACGTCGAGCCCGGTGCGGGCAGTGAGGTCGGCGAGGGTGGACGGGGTGGCAAGGGTGGTCAGGGGCATGGGCATGGTCATGTTCATCACCTCGGGTGTGTGAAGGGGTGGGTCAACGCTCAGGTGCGGCGCAGGAGTTGCGCGTAGTGCTCGCCGGAGAGGCCGTACGACCAGCCGGCCGCCGCGACCGGGTCGTCGAAGTGGGCCGGCACGCTCAGCCCGTAACGGCGCCGGTGCCCGTCGGGTTCGACGGATCCGTTCACCGCGAGCAGCAGCCGCGTGGGCCTTCCCCACAGGGCGAGCGGTACGTCGTACAGCTGGAGCTCGGAGTCCGGGTTGCCGGGGTCGGGCGCCGAGCTCACCAGGCGCAGTCCGGCACGCACGATGTAGCGGGCCCAGCCGATGCGCTCGATGGCGCTGCGCCTGACCTCGACGTTCGGTTCGGCGTGGATGCGCTCGGGGGTCGGGTCGGTGAGGACCCATTCCGGTACGTGGGCGCCGTGCAGGACGTGCACGGCGGCGCCGTCGGTGTAACGGACGGCCGGGGCATCATCACGGTGCAGCCTCAACTCGCCGTGCAGGGCGCCTGGTTGGGGTTCCGTGTGGATCTCGGCCGGCCGCTCGGACATGACGCAGACGCCCTCGCCCGGCCACCACCAGCCGGTGGAGCGGGCGAGTTCGGCCCACAGGCCGAGATGCGCCACGTCGTCGTGGGCGTAGGTGGCGAGGCCGACGCGGGCGCGTACGTCGTAGTGGGCGATCCACGCGGCGTCGTGCTGGCCGTACCAGGTGAGGGCGGCCGCCTCCCCTTCGGTGCGCATCAGTTCCGCGCGGATCGGGGCGCGGACCGCGTCGTCGACGGTCGTGCGCAGTGGGTGGCGGCCGACGGCGTCGACCACGTCGCGCACCGGGAATCCCCCGGCCAGCGCCTCGGGGACGGTCATGGTCCTGGGGGCGGTGGTTCCGTACCAGGGCTGCCAGGCGATGGCCGTCCCGGTCCGTTCGTCCAGGCGTTCGCGGAGGTCGACGACCAGGTTCGCGAGCCGGGAGACCAGGGGCCAGTCGGCGGGGCGGGCGGGGGCCTCGGTGCCGCGCAGGCGCGGTGGGCGGAAGCGGTGCGGGGCGTCGAGCAGAACCGGTCGCGCCGCGGCGGGAGAGGGCACCCAGACGAAGTCGGGGGCGGGTTCGCCGAGCCGGCGGTACAGGCCGGTGACGACGGCTTCGGCGCGCGCCCGGTCGGAGGGGCGCGTGGACAGTGCGTGGCGAAGCCAGTCGGCGGCGACGATCTGCGCCAGCTCGACGCGCTCGCCGGAGGTGTGAGGAGGGGTGGACGTGATCTTCGAGGGTCCCCTGCGGGGACGCGTCACCGGGCTCACCGGAGGGTGGCGGTGTCCGCCTTTCCAGTCGTCATGCGGCAGAGCGTGACAGAGGCCGCGCGGGTGGCGCAAGGGATTTCCGGCGGCGCGACCCCGTCGCCGGGCGGGGTCCCGGCAGGCGGCAAAATGGGGAGCACGGGCAACGAGATGGGTGGGACGAGATGAGTGAGGCCTGGCCGGTTCCCGACGTGCTGGCCCATCTGGCGGGGCGCTGGCACGTCGAGCGGACGGTGAGCGACCTCGCCGGGGGCGCGGTCGGCACCTTCTCCGGGACCACCGACTTCACGTACGAGGACGGCGGCGGGCTGCTGCACCACGAGTCGGGCACCTTCGTGTGGCAGGGCACCGCCCGGCCCGCCGAGCGCACGCTGCGTTTCCTGCCGGGCGACGCTCCCGGCACGGCCGTCGTGCGGTTCTCCGACGGCCGCTTCTTCCACGACCTGGACCTGCGCACCGGCCGCCACACGGCGGACCACCCCTGCGCGGCGGACCTCTACCGCGGCGAGTTCGAGGTGACAGGACCGGACCGGTGGCGGATGGAGTGGCGGGTCAAGGGCCCGGCGAAGGACCTGGTGCTCACCACCGCGTACACGCGCGCCGCGCGCTGACTCACACCGCGGCGTCGAGCCGCACGCTCCAGCGGCCCGCGCTCCCCGTGAGGACGGCGGCCGACAGAGGGCGTACGTCGATGTTCCAGTACGTCGACGGGGGCGCCTTGAGCGCGTAGACGAGCGCCGCCCGTACGACGGCCGGCTCGGCGACCGCCACGACGGTCGCGCCGTCGTCGTTCGGCCGCGTGTCGAGCCAGCCGCCGACCCGCGATATGAACGCGAGCAGCGACTCCCCGCCGTGCGGCGCCGAGCGCGGGTCGCGCAGCCAGGCGTCGACGGCGCCCGGCTCGACGGCCGTCACCTCGGCGAGCGTGCGCCCGCGCCAGCGGCCCATGTCGCAGTCCCGGAGGGCGAGTTGGGCCAGGGGCGCGAGGCCGAGCGCCTCGGCGGTGCCGCGGCTGCGGGCCGTGGGCGCGCAGTAGCGCAGCTCCGCCGCGGCGAGCGGCACCAGCGCGGCCGAGGCCAGCTCCACCTCGTGCCAGCCGGTGTGGTCGAGGGGCCGGTCGTCGTCGAAGCGCTCGGCGAGCAGCGAGGCGCTGCGCGCGGCGGCGAGAAGCGTCACGCGAACGGGCATGCGGTGATCGTGGGGCGTGCCACGGCTGCGGTCAAGAGTCCACGGGGCGTATGCCGGCCGCATGCGCCCCGCCGCGCGCTCACCGCAGGACGAGCGCCATCCAGTTGTCCGGCTCGGCGAGGGGCGCGAAGCCGACCTTCCCGTACACCCCGTGCGCGTCGTGCGTGGCGAGCAGGATGCGGCGCAGGCCGAGCGGCTCCAGGTGGTCGCGGACGGCGGCGACGAGCGCGGTGCCCACGTTCTTGCCGCGGACGGCCCGGTCCACGTAGACGTCGCAGAGCCAGGCGAAGGTGGCGTGGTCGGTCACGACACGGGCGTACGCGACCTGCTCGCCGGAAGCGGAGTCGTACACCCCGAAGTTCAGCGATCCCGCGATCGCCCGGTCCTGGTGTTCGCGGGCGCGGCCCATGGCCCAGTAGGCGTCCGTGGAGAGCCAGCGGTGCACGCGGGCGGCGTCGACGCGGGCGGCGTCGGTCGAGATCTCGTAGCCGTCGGGGAGCGCGGGGGCTGTGGCGTGGGTGTCGGTCATGACGCGAGATTTGCAGGCGGGGCCGGTGTCCGTCGAGCCGGTTTCGGGCGCCGATCGTCGCTCCCGTCGCTCACTCGAGTACCTCGTCGCACGCGGTCCGCAGCCGGCGGATGCCCTCCGTGATCTCCGCGGGCCCGGCGACCGCCGCGAAGCTCAGCCGGATGTGCGGGGCCGGGGGCTCGGCGGAGAAGTAGGGGCGCCCGGGCGCGACGGCGACGCCCGCGCGCAGCGCCCCCGCGACGAGCGCCGCCTCGTCCGTGCCGTCGGGCAGCCGCGGCCACAGCAGAAAGCCGCCCAACGGCACGTGCCCCACGGTGAGTTCGGGGAGCGTTGTGCGCAGGGCCGCCGTCATCGTGTCGCGGCGCACCTTCAAGTGGGCGGCCACGGTCCGCAGGTGTCGCGGCCAGGCCGGTGAGCCGACCAGTTCGAGGGCGGCCTCCTGGAGCGGGCGCGGCACGAAGAAGTGGTCGACGACCTGAATCGCGCGCAGCCGTTCGAGGACGGGGCCGCGCGCGGCGAGGCAGCCGATGCGGAAGCTCGGCGAGGTCGCCTTGGTCAGGGAGCAGACATGGACGACGACACCGTCGTGGTCGTCGGTGGCCAGCGGCCTGGGCAGCGGTCCCGCGTCCTCGTGGACGAGGCGGCGCACGAAGTCGTCCTCGACGATGAACGCGCCGGCCTCGCGCGCGATCCGCAACACCTCGGGGCGCCGCTGCGCGGAAAGGACCGCGCCCGTGGGGTTCTGGAACAGCGGCTGGCACACGAACACACGCGCCCCCGTCGCCCGGAACGCCTCGGCGAGCAGCTCCGGACGCACCCCGTCCGTGTCGACCGGCACGGGCACGGGCCGCAGCCCCGCCGCGCGCGCGATCGCCAGCATGCCCGGATACGTGGGTGACTCGACGAGGACGGGGGCGCCGGGCGGGGCGAGGGCGCGCAGCGCGGTGGCCAGGGCGGACTGGCCGCCGGACGCGATCAGCACCTCGGCGGCGGTGATGGCGCCGCCGATGCCGCGGGCGAACCACTCGCGGAGCTCGGGGATGCCGTCGATCGGGGGCCGCCCCCACGCGCCGGGGCGGCGGCCCGCGCGGGCCAGAGCTGCGGCCATGGCGCGTTCCGGCTGGAGCGAGGGGTGCAGATAGCCGCCGTTGAACTCGACGACTCCCGGTGGCGGGGCGGAGAGCGTGACCAGGACTCCGGAGGCGTCCACGGCCCGCGGCACCAGCTCGGTCGCGGAGTCGGCGCTCAGCGCGAGCGCCTGCCAGGAGGTGTCACCGGCCGGCTGTGCCGCGGCGCGGGGCTCCGCGCGGAACGCCCCGGCCCCCGGACGCGTCACGACGAGCCCCTCCGCGGCGAGCTGCGCGAGCGCGCGCGACACGGTCACCGGGCTCACCCGGAACCGTTCGACGAGAGCCCGACTGGACGGCAGCTTTCCACCTGGAGAGTAGCGATCCAGCTCCCCTCGCAGCCGTTCCGCCAGCTCACCCACACTGCTACGCTCATGCATGAGGACAGAGAATAGCGCTACTACCGCCACCGGGATAGCAGTTGACGCGAGCGCGGCCCCCGCCGCGGGCACCGCAACACGTCCTGGCCCCACCCCCCTCACTCCCCTGACCGCGAAGGCGACCCGTGGCGGGACCGCCCTCGCCGCACTCGGCGTCACCGCCTTCTCGCTCACCTTCCCCGCCACCGCCTGGGGGCTCGAAGGGTTCGGGCCCTGGAGTCTCGTCACCGTGCGGAGCGTCCTCGCCGCCGTGATCGCCGGCTCCTGTCTGCTCGCGCTGCGCGTCGCCGTCCCCGAGCGCCGCAACTGGGCCGGTCTCGCCGTGGTCGGCGCGGGCGTCGTGCTCGGGTTCCCGCTGCTCACGACGCTCGCTCTGGAGACGGCCACCACCGCGCACTCCGCCGTCGTCGTCGGCCTGCTGCCCCTGACGACCGCCCTGCTCTCCGCGCTGCGCACCGGCGCGCGGCCCTCGCGCAGCTTCTGGATCGCGGCGTGCGCGGGCGCCGCCGCCGTGATCGCGTTCACCGTGCAGCAGAGCGGCGGCACGCTCACGACCGCCGATCTATATCTCTTCGGCGCGCTCCTCATCTGCGCCGCCGGCTACACGGAGGGCGGCCGCCTGGCCCGCGTGATGCCGGGCTGGCAGGTCATCGCCTGGGCACTCGTGATCTGCCTGCCGCTCGCCGTGCCGGGGGCGCTCGTCGCGCTGAGCCACGAGCCGGTGCACCTGACGGGGCACGCCGTCGCGGGGCTGCTCTGGGTGGCCGTGGGCTCGCAGTTCGTGGGCCTGGTCGTCTGGTACCGCGGCATGGCCGTCATCGGCATCCCCAAGGCGAGCCAGCTCCAGCTGGCCCAGCCGCTGCTCACCCTGGTCTGGTCGGTGTTCCTGCTCGGCGAGCACCTCTCCCCCGCCGCGCCCCTGACCGCAGCGGCCGTTCTCGTGTGCATCGCAGTAACCCAACAGTCCCGCGGCTGAGGGTCCCCAACCCCGGGACTCGGTCCTACCCTTGAGATACGGGTCGACGAGGGACGAGGAGGTCACTCACGATGCGTGCCACCAAGGGCGACCATCTGCGAGTGCACGGCAGGACCGTGGGCGAGCACGACCGGGTCGCGGAAATCGTCGAAATCATGGGCCACGACGGCGAGCCGCCGTTCAGGGTCCGCTTCCAGGACGGCCACGAGGCGGTGATGTCACCGGGTCCCGACTCCGTCGTGCAGCACGAGGAGCCGACCCCCTAGAGCCCGGCCTGATCCAAACGAAAGGCCCTAGTCACACCTGGCCCTGTCAGTAGTGGTCCTCGACCACCCGGGCCATCGCGCCGATCCGGTCGGCGCCCACCTCCTTCGCCGAGAAGAACACATGACCGTTCACCTGCGGATAGCGCTCGGCGAAGGTGAGGTGGCGGGAGAGCTCGGCCGGATCCTGCCACGGGGCGGGCTGCGCCGGATCGCCCGCCTTGTAGAGCGCCTCGCCCGCGTAGAGGCGCACTCCCGTCCCACGTGCGACGTCCGACCACCAGGGAACGAGCTTCGCGTAGTCCGCGGCGGCGAAGCCGATGTTCCAGTAGATCTGCGGGCAGATGTAGTCGATCCAGCGCTCGCGCACCCACTTGCGGGTGTCGGCGTGCAGGTCGTCGTACGTCTGCACCCCGGCCCGGGTGTCCGAGCCGAGCGGGTCCGTCGCGGCGTTGCGCCACACGCCGAAGGGGCTGATCCCGAACTGGGTGCGCGGCCTGATCCGCTTCACGCTCGCGGCCATCTCACGCACGAGCCGGTCGGTGTTGTCGCGCCGCCATGCGGCCCGGTCCGGGAAGTTCCCGCCGTGCGCCGCGTAGGCGTCGTCGTCGTCGAAGACCTGGCCCGCGACCGGATACGGGTAGAAGTAGTCGTCCCAGTGCACGGCGTCGATGTCGTAGCGGCGGACGGCGTCGAGCATCGCGTCCTGGACGAACCTGCGCACGTCGGGCAGGCCCGGGTTGTAGTAGAGCTTCCCGCCGTAGGGGACGACCCAGTCGGGGTGCCTGCGGGCCGGGTGCGTGGACACGAGGCGGGAGAGGTCCGTGTGGTTCGCGATGCGGTAGGGGTTGAACCAGGCGTGCAGTTCGAGCCCGCGCCGGTGCGCCTCCGCGACGGCCGTGCCGAGCGGGTCCCAGCCCGGATTCTTGCCCTGCACTCCGGTGAGGACTCCCGACCAGGGCTCGTACGGGGAAGGCCACAGCGCGTCGGCCGTCGGCCGTACCTGGAAGACCACGGCGTTCAGGCGCCGGCCCACCGCCGTGTCGAGGTGGGCGATGAGCTCCGCGCGCTGCTGGGCCGCGCTCAGTCCCGGCTTCGACGGCCAGTCCCGGTTGGCCACCGTCGCCAGCCACATGCCCCGCATGTCGCGGGCCACCGGAGCGTGACGGGACCCGGAGGCGGCCGCGTCCCCCGCGGCGAGCCCGGTCAGCGCGGCCGCCGCCGCGACTGTGAAGCCCCTGCGTGACAAATGCCTCATCCGCCCACCCACTGGCCAACAGGCCCGGCCGTCCCGGGCCGCACTGGGGACAGCATGCCCGACCCGGCCCGCCGTGTACGGGAGGTTCCGAGTAACGTGCAGGGCCGAGGCAGGCGCCGGAACCCGGGGGTCCTGCCGGCCGGAGAACAGCGAAAGGCACGAGGTGACCGACCCTATGGGGGACATCCAGCGCGTCGGAGTGGTGGGCTGCGGCCAGATGGGAGCCG
Source organism: Streptomyces sp. NBC_00009 (assembly GCF_045040855.1). NCBI lineage: Bacteria > Bacillati > Actinomycetota > Actinomycetes > Kitasatosporales > Streptomycetaceae > Streptomyces > Streptomyces sp. NBC_00009. Next base: position 6,627,856 of record NZ_CP108312.1, on the reverse strand, counting down.
GGATCGCAGAGGTCTGCGCCCGCGCCGGTCTGGACGTCATGGTGGCGGAGACCACCGGAGAGGCCCTGGAGATCGGCCGTACCCGGCTGCACAACTCCCTCTCCAAGGCGGCCGAGCGCGGCAAGATCAGTGCGGAGGAGCTGGCCGAGACCCTGGCCCGCCTGAGCTTCACCACCGACCTCGGGGAGTTCTCCGACCGGGACCTCGTCATCGAGGCCGTCGTCGAGAACGAGCAGGTCAAGACCGAGATCTTCCAGGTGCTCGACCAGGTCGTCACCCGGCAGGACGCCATCCTGGCGTCCAACACCTCCTCGATCCCGCTGGTCAAGCTGGCCGTGGCGACCTCGCGCCCCGACCACGTCATCGGTATCCACTTCTTCAACCCGGCGCCCGTGCAGAAGCTCGTCGAGCTGATCCCGGCCCTCACCACCTCCGAGGGCACCATCAGCCGCGCCCAGGCCCTCGTCGAGAAGATCCTCGGCAAGCACGCGATCCGCGCCCAGGACCGCTCGGGCTTCGTGGTCAACGCGCTGCTGATCCCGTATCTGCTCTCCGCGATCCGGATGTTCGAGTCGGGCATCGCCAGCCGCGAGGACATCGACAACGGCATGGAGCTCGGCTGCGCCCACCCCATGGGCCCGCTCAAGCTCTCCGACCTCATCGGCCTCGACACCGTCGCCTCGGTCGCCGACTCGATGTACGCGGAGTTCAAGGAGCCCCTGTACGCCGCTCCCCCGCTGCTCCAGCGGATGGTCGACGCGGGCCGTCTCGGCCGCAAGACGGGCTCGGGTTTCTACCAGTACTCGTGACCCCGCGCGGTTCCACGCCGCGTTGACTCTGCGTAGTCGGAAGTTCGGGCCCGGCGCTCTTCGGAGTGCCGGGCCCGAACCATTCGCACACCGTGTGCGCACCGGGCCCGCATATGCCCATCGCACACTCTCCCGCCGTACCCACCAGGCGAGTTGACTTTCCGTGCGTAAGGCAACGGATCTGCCCACTACGGAAAGGAGCCGACCCGTGACCGCCGACCCCGAGCGTCCCGTGGTCCCGGAAGAACTCGCGGAGTTACGCCGCAGCCTCGATGTGGGTCTCGCCCGCGTCGACGGCAAGCTGGCGTTGCTCACCCAGCGCGATGAACAGAGCGTCAAGGATCAGGACGATCTGAGCACCCGGGTCGCCCAGCTCGAGCACACCCGATGGCCGCTGCAGGCCGTCGCCGCGATCACCGCGGCCGGCGCCCTCGCCCTTGCCGTCTGGCAGGCGTTCGGACGCTAGCGCCTTTCGTCCGGGTCAGGCCGGGGTGTCCTGCCCCAGCCTGAGATGGTGCAGCATCAGCAGCGCGGCCGCCATGTTGGCGGCCGGGACCTCGCCGCGGGCGACCATGTCGGGGACGAGCTTGAGAGGGACCCACTCCCGGCGGTCCGACTCGAAGTCGTCCTCGGGATGGCCGATGTACGAACCCTCCTCGGCCCAGTAGACGTGGTGCCTGGCGTCCTCGAGACCGTTGGACGGCTCCACGCTCATCAGATGGCGTAAGGGTCCCGGCCGCCAGCCGGTCTCCTCCTCCAGTTCCCTGGCGGCCGCGGCGGCGATGTCCTCGCCGTCCTCGACCACCCCCGCCGGGAGCTCCCAGCCCCAGCTGTCGGTGATGAAGCGGTGCCGCCACAGGAGCAGCACCTCGTTGGCCTCATTGACCACGGTGGCCACGGCGACCGGCCGCAGCCGTATGACGAAGTGGTCGAGATGCCGGCCGTCCGGGAGCTCGACATCCGCGAGATTGACCCGGAACCAGCGGTTTTCATACACCGTTTGTTCGTTCTGTTTCGTCCACTGCACGGTTCTGCCACCTTCCGCCGAGTTAGATGGCAATATCGCAGCAGCGGAGCGTGAGAGAGCGGTACAGGTCGGGCTCAGAGCGGTACGCGCAGTGCCCCGTCGATGAGTTCGGCGGCCTCGGCTGTGCCGGCACAGCCGTTGCGCACCAGGTGTTCGCGCACCGCCCGGAGTCTGTCGCGCAGCCGCTGCGACTCCATTCCCCGTGCCCGTTCGGCCATCTCCACGGCGATCGCGACGGCCTTCTCGGCGTTGCCCTGTCTCAGCTCGATCTGGCTGAGCATGGCGAGGCGGTGCACCCGCCCCCGGTCGTGGGCGGGGTTGTGCACGGCCGCCGCCGCGTGTTCACGCGCCGAGGTGAGGTCGCCGAGGCTCAACAGGGCCTCCGCCACCTGCACGTTGACGAGTCCGGGCTGGACATAGCCCGTCTCGTCCGGTTCATGGCCGCGCCGGATGCGGTCGGCGGCCGACTCGGCACGCCGGATGCAGGACAGGGCGCTGCTGCCGTCGCCGAGGTGTGCGTACGCCTTGGCCTGCATCGCGTACAGATCCGAGGCGAGCGCGGGCGTGATGTGCCGTCCGGCTGCCCGCAGCGCGGCCTCCGCGAAGGCCACCGACTGCCGGTACTGCCGCATATGGAGCGACTGGTTGACCAGGAGGGCGATGACATAGGCGCCGAGACCGCGGTCACCGCTCGCCTTGGCGAGGCGCAGGGCCTGGTGGAAGTAGCGCTGGGCGAGGCCGTGCGCGTCGGAGTCGTAGGCGCAGATGCCCGCGATGGCGACCAAACCGCCGGTGGCGCGGTGCAGTTGGCGGCCCGTCTCGTCGGTGTAGCTGCCGCGCAGCAGGGGCGCCGCCTCCGTGTTGAGGAAGCCGACGATGCGGGTGCGCGTCGCGATGCCGCCGGCCTTGCGGTACATCTGCTCGTAGTGCGTGCGGGCCGAGCGCATCATCTCCAGGTCGGCGGCGCTGACCCGGTGGCGCCCGCCGCGCGACACATCGGTGTCCTCGGGCGGGTTCTCCCACTCCCATACGGGCATCACGGCCGGGGTCCCGGTGACGGCGGGGGCGCCCAGTATGTGGGGCCGCTGCTGTTCGTCCGAGCGCCACAGGGCGGTGGCCCGCTCGACGAATCCGGACAGGCTCTGGCCGTGCGGGGTGGCCGGTTCGCCGGGCATGCCCAGGCCGATGTCGTCGAGGGTGACGGGGCGGTGCAGGCGGGCGGCGAGGACCTCGCAGATGAGGTCGGGCACCTGGCCGCGTGGCCGCTGGCCCTTCAACCACCTTGCGACGGCGGTGTGTTCGTAGCGCAGGGCGAGTCCCCTGGCGCGGCCCGCCTGGTTCACATGTGCGGCGAGGCCCGCATGGGAGATCCCGGCCTCGTCGAGGATCGCGTCGAGCAAGGTGTTGGGCTGCATGGAGGGCCCTCCGGTGGCTCGGTGCCGTCAGCGTAGTGGAGCGGGCTTCACACGGGGTGTGAACGGAGTGCCCGAATCCGGGTGTTGCGCACTCTTTTGTGGCGTGATGCAACTCGATTGACTGAACTGCCTCGCAAGAGGCCGGCCGGGCCGCCGGCTCCCCCTCGTACAGTGCGGCGGCCCGTTTCGCGCCGTCCGACCGGCTGCCTGCCCGACACTCCGCGGCCGGCGGACGGCGCGCCCCGGGGGGCGGGAGCCCCGGGGTCAGGTCACGCGGTGGCTCCGTTCACTTGGCAGCACTGTGGACGCGGGGCTCCCCGTGCTGCAAGGGGACTCGCTTGCGGTCGTTGCGCAGGACGAGGAGCGCGGCGTCATCGTCCGGCAACCCGCCCGTGTGGCGCAGGAGTTGGGCGTACACGGCACGGATGACGGCCTGGGGGACGACCGGCTGGACGCGTACGGCCTCGGCGAGCGCGGCGGGCAGCGGGAAGAACCGGCCGCGGGCGTCCCGCGCGTCCTCGAGCCCGTCCGTGTGGAGCAGCAGCCCCTCCCCGGGAAGAAGCCGCCCGCACGCGACGACGGGCAGTTCGGCCGGCAGCGGGAACGGGCCAAGCGGCGGCAGGGGTTCACCGCCCACGACCAACTCGGCGTAGCCAGGCGCCACGGCCGCGGGACCCACATGGCTGCGCAGCAGATACGGCCACGGGTGACCGCAGTTGAGCGCGAGCACCTCCCCGTCCTGCCGGATCTCCAGGAGCAGAACGGTGACGAACTCCTCCGCGACCGGACTGACCGGCTCGGCGCCGCCGGCCGCGGGGTGCTCGTCCCGCGACCGCTCGCGCAGATGCCGGGCCATGGCCCGCTCGAGTCGCCTCAGTACGCAGGTCAGTTCGGCCTCGTCGTGCGCTGCCTCGCGGAAGCTGCCGAGGACGGCGGCGACCGTCGCGAGGGCGGCGAGGCCGTGCCCGCGGACGTCCCCCATGACGACCCGCACACCGTGGTCGGTGGCGATGACCTCGTAGAGGTCGCCGCCCACGGTGGCGCCCCGGTCGGCCGAGAGCTGTCCCGCCGCGATGGCCAGGCCGTCGATGCGGGGCGGCAGCGGGCGCAGCAGCACGTTCTGTGCGGCCCCCGCGATCCTGCGCAGCTGCCGCAGCTCGCGCTGGAGGCCGCGCCGCACATGGAGTATCAGACCCGTGCCGACGGCGAAGAACACGGCGCTCGACGCGATGCGCGCGCCGAGTCCGGTCTCCTGCGCGAGCGGGCAGGCCAGCTTGAAAGTGATCGCCACGGCGCCCCAGGCCGTGGGCAGCGCCAGATCGAGCGCGCGGCGCACGCGAAGGGTTCGGGAGCGGGTGAGCCGGGATCTGAAGGAGGTGCGGGGTGGTCGGGAGGGCGTCCTCGGATGGTTACGGATCATGCCGGCGGCCTCCCTAAGGCCCTGTTCAGCGTGGTCGGCCCTGCGGCCGCAATGATTCTGTCGACCGCCTGCCCCGATCGGACCGGATCACCGCCACTTCTCACCCGAACGTGTGAGGGGCACCTCCGGTGGTCCGGAGGTGCCCCTCACTGCGTCTCGCTCTGCCGGGATCAGGCCCCGCGCAGCACCGCCCCGGTGCGCTCGGCGGCCAGCGCCACCGCCGCGTCGCGGGCCGCGGAGGCCTCGTCGACGGTCAGCGTGCGGTCGGCGGCACGGAAGCGCAGCGCGTAGGCGAGGGACTTGCGGCCCTCACCGAGCTGCTCGCCCGTGAACACGTCGAACAGGCGGAGGGACTCGAGGAGCTCACCCGCCCCCTCGCGCAGCGCCTTCTCCACGTCGGCGGCCGGCACGGAGGCGTCGACGACGAGCGCGACGTCCTGCGTGGCCACGGGGAACGTGGAGATCCGCGGCGCCTGGAGCGCGCCGGTGCCGGCCCGCTCGATGCGGTCGAGGTCGACCTCCATGGCGCAACTGCGCTCGGGCAGGTGCAGCGCCTTGATGACGCGCGGGTGCAGCTCACCGGCGTGACCGACGAGCGTCTCCGCGCCGTCCACCACGGCGAACAGCGCGGCGCACCGGCCCGGGTGCCAGGGTGCGTGCTGGTCACCGCGCACGATCAGCTCGACACCGGCCTCGCGGGCGATGGTGCGGGCCGCCTCGACGGCGTCCGCCCAGTCGGCCGGACGGCCCTTGCCCCACCAGCCGGCCTGCTCACGGGCGCCCGTGAGGACGACCGCGGCGCGGCGCGGCTGACGCGGGAGCGCGGCGTCGAGACCGGCGATCTCCTCGTCGGTGGGACGGCGGTCGACGGGGAGGCGTACGGCCTGCGGCTCGTCACCGGTCGGCCGGAAGACCAGGCCGGTCTCGAAGAGCGCCAGGTCGTGCGAGCCACGGCCGTCGTTGCGCCGCAGCGCCTCCAGAAGGCCCGGCAGCAGCGTCGTACGGAGCGCGGGCTCCTCGTCGGAGAGGGGATTGACCAGCTTGACCGTGGTGCGGCGCGGGTCGTCCTCCTCGATGCCGAGCTTGGCGAGCGTCCCGTCGCTGATGAACGGGTAGTTCAGCGCCTCGACGTAGCCGGCGCCGGCCAGGGCGCGGCCGACGCGGCGGTGCAGGCGCTGGCGCCCGGTCAGGCCGCGGCCCGCCGGGGGCCTCGGCAGCGTCGAGGGCAGGTTCTCGTAGCCCTCGAGCCGGATGACCTCTTCGGCCAGGTCGTTCGGCTCGACCAGGTCGGGACGCCAGGACGGCACGGTGACCGTCAGGTTGTCCTGGCCGTAGACGTCGCAGCCGACCTGCTGGAGGCGGCGCACCACGGTCTCCCGGCCGTACGTGACACCCGCGACCTTGTCGGGGTGGTCCGCCGGGAGCGTGATGGTGTGCGGCCCGGAGGGCGCGATGACCTCGGTGACGCCGGGGTCGGCGGTGCCGCCCGCGAGGAGCACGAGGAGGTCGACGGTGCGCTGGGCCGCGGCGGACGCGGCCTGCGGGTCGACGCCGCGCTCGAAGCGCTTGGACGCCTCGGAGGACAGCTTGTGGCGGCGCGCGGTGCGGGCGATGGAGACCGGGTCGAAGTGCGCGGCCTCGATGACGACGTCGGTGGTCCCGGCGTCGGCGGCGTGGTCGGCGATCTCCGTGTTGGCTCCGCCCATGACGCCCGCGAGGCCGATGGGACCGCGGTCGTCGGTGATCACCAGGTCCTCGGCGTCGAGCACACGCTTGGCGCCGTCGAGGGTGGTGAACTTCTCGCCCTGCTCGGCCCTGCGCACGCCGATCGCGCCCTGGACGAGGGAGCGGTCGTAGGCGTGCAGGGGCTGGCCGAGCTCCAGCATCACGTAGTTGGTGATGTCGACGGCGAGCGAGATCGGGCGCATGCCCGCCTTCTGCAGCCGGCGCCGGAGCCAGATCGGGGAGCGGGCCTCGGGATTGAGACCGGTGACGGTGCGCGCGGTGAAACGGTCGCAGCCGGCCGGCTCGGAGATCTGGACCGGGTAGCCGTTCGCGTTGGGCCCGGGCACGTCGAGGAGCGCCGGGTCGCGCAGCGGGATGCCGTACGCGATGGCGGCCTCGCGGGCGACACCGCGCAGCGACAGGCAGTCGCCGCGGTTGGCGGTGACGGCGATGTCGAGGACCTCGTCGACGAGCTGGAGGAGCTCGATCGCGTCGGTGCCGACCTCGTGCTCGGGCGGCAGGACGATGATGCCGCCGGAGCCGTCGTCGCCCATGCCCAGCTCGTCGCCGGAGCAGATCATGCCGTGCGAGGTACGGCCGTACGTCTTGCGCGCGGCGATCGCGAAGTCGCCGGGCAGCACGGCGCCGGGCAGGACCACGACGACCTTGTCGCCGACGGCGAAGTTACGGGCGCCGCAGACGATCTCCTGCGGCTCGCCCGTGCCGTTGGCCTGGCCTACGTCGACGGTGCAGAAGCGGATGGGCTTCTTGAAGCCCTCCAGCTCCTCGATGGTCAGCACCTGACCGACGACGAGGGGGCCCTTGAGGCCGGCGCCGAGCTGCTCGACGGTCTCGACCTCGAGGCCGGTGGCGATGAGCTTTTCCTGCAGGTCACGGCCGGTCTCGGTGGCGGGGAGATCGACGTACTCCCGCAGCCAGGAAAGCGGGATACGCATCAGATCTCCATCCCGAACGGCCGGGTGAACCGGATGTCACCCTCGACCATGTCTCGCATGTCTTCGACGTTGTGGCGGAACATCAGCATCCGCTCGATGCCGAACCCGAAGGCGAATCCGCTGTACTTCTCGGGGTCGATGCCCACCGCGGTCAGCACCTTGGGGTTGACCATGCCGCAGCCGCCGAGCTCGATCCAGCCCTCGGAGGAGCAGGTGCGGCACGGCCGGTCCGGGTTGCCGACGGACTCGCCGCGGCACACGTAGCAGACCATGTCCATCTCGGCGGACGGCTCGGTGAAGGGGAAGAAGTTCGGCCGCAGGCGGGTCTTCATGCCCTCACCGAAGAGCGCCTGGACCATGTGGTCGAGGGTGCCCTTGAGGTCCGACATCGTCAGGCCCTCGTCGACGGCGAGCAGCTCGACCTGCATGAACACCGGAGTGTGCGTGGCGTCCAGCTCGTCGGAGCGGTACACGCGGCCCGGGCAGATCACGTAGACCGGCGGCTCGCGGTCGAGCATGGACCGGATCTGCACGGGGGACGTGTGGGTGCGCAGGACGACGTTCGACTCCGTCGCACCTTCCCCCTTCGGTCCCTGGGGGCCCTCGACGAAGAACGTGTCCTGCATGCCCCGCGCCGGGTGGTCGGGGCCGATGTTCAGAGCGTCGAAGTTGAACCACTCCGCCTCGACCTCGGGGCCCTCGGCGACCTCGTAGCCCATGGCCACGAAGACGTCCTCGATGCGCTCCGAGAGCGTGGTCAGGGGGTGGCGGGCGCCGGCCGGGGTCCGGTCGTAGGGCAGCGTGACGTCCACGGCCTCCTCGACCAGGACGCGCGCGTCGCGCTCGGCCTCGAGCTCCGACTGGCGGGCGGCGAACGCCTTGCTGACAACGCCGCGGGCCATGCCGACGCGCTTGCCGGCCTCGGCCTTGGCCTGCGGGGGCAGGGCGCCGATCTCGCGGTTGGCGAGCGACAGGGGCGAGGTGCCGCCGGTGTGGGCGACCTTGGCCTCCTGGAGCGCGCCGAGGGAGTCCGCGGCCGCGAAGGCGGCGAGCGCCTCGTCCCGCATGCGCTCGATCTCTTCCGGTTTCAAGGCCTCGACCTCAACAGGGTCGTACGACTTATTCGGTGCCGACATCTCTTCCCGTGCTTCCGGTTGGTTTGGCGGATGGTCCCCGTCCACGACTCGGAGACGATTCGTCTCAGGATTGGGACGCAAAGTGCCAAACACCGAGTCTAACGGGGGTGGGGTGTGCCGATGTGCCCGTGGGGGGTCCGCTCAGGCGTTCAGATACGCCGGGGCCCCCACGGGCAACGTAAATCGGAACTGGGCGCCGCCGCCGGGCCCGCGGCCGACCGTGATGGTCCCGCCATGGGCCTCGACGATGCCCTTGACGATGTACAGGCCGAGTCCGGTGCCGCCGCGCTTGCTGCCCCGCCAGAAGCGGGTGAAGACGCGGTTCATGGACTCCTCCGGGATGCCGGGCCCCTCGTCGCTCACGGTGACCGACGTGCCGGCGCACTCCCGCTCGCGGGGTGATGCCGAGGGCATGACGTCGATGGTGACCGTTCCCTCGCCGTGGCGCACGGCATTTTCCAGGAGGTTGCTGAGCACCTGGTCGATCTTGTCCGGGTCGGCCCAGAGGTCGGGCAGGGGCTGTTCCACCCGGACGAGGAAGCGGTCGGCCGGCTGTCCCGAGGCGACGTGGGCCTGGATGTGGCGGGCCACGGCGGCGCCGATGTCGACGGGCTGGCGGCGCACTTCGAGGCGGCCGGAGTCGATGCGGGAGATGTCGAGGAGCTCGGCGATGAGCCGCGTGACGCGGTTCGCGTCGGCGTCCACGGTCTCCAGCATCAGCTTCTTCTGGTCGTCGGTGAACCGCTCCCACTTCGCCAGCAAGGTCGCGGTGAAACCCTTCACCGACGTGAGGGGCGAGCGCAGCTCGTGCGCGACGGTCGCGATCAGCTCGGCGTGGCTGCGCTCGGTGCGGCGGCGGGCCTCGGTGTCACGGATGGAGACGACGACGCGGCTGACGGGGCCGGTGGGCGCGGTGCGGACATAGCGCGCGGAGACGAGGACCTCTCGCCCTCCGGGCAGCAGCAGATTGCGCTCGGGCTGTGCGAAGCGGGTGGCGAGGCCGCCGTACGGGTCGGTCAGCTGCCACCAGCGGCGGCCTTCGAGGTCCTCTAAGGGGAGCGCGCGCTCCAGGGGGTGGCCGAGGGCGTCGGCGGCGGGGACGGCGGTGATGCGGACGGCCGCCGCGTTGAAGCAGATGACGTGCCCGGTCTCGTCGGCGACGACGAGACCGTCGGGCAGGTCGTCCGGGTGGAGGCCGCTGTCGGCGAGGGTGGTGAGGTCGTCGGGGCCGCATCGGGGCGCGGGCCGACGCAGGGTGTCCCGTGCCCCCGGTGCTCTGCTCGTGCCGACGCTCATATCCCCGTATCCCGCCTCTCGGAAGGGCGCTGTGGCCTCCGAGCTCGCCACACTACTAGCTGGGGGTGACGGAGCGGCACCCTCCGGGGGCTCGCTGTGCGCGCGCGGATGCGTACAGGCAGACGGCGGCGGCCGTGGCGAGGTTCAGGCTCTCGGCCTTGCCGTGGATCGGGACCCGCACGACGGCGTCGGCCAGCTCGCGGGTCTCCTCGGGGAGCCCCCAGGCCTCGTTGCCGAAGATCCAGGCGGTGGGGGTGCCCATGGTGCCGCGGTCGAGCTCGGTGTCGAGGTCGTGCTCCCCCGCGCCGTCGGCGGCGAGGATGCGTACGCCCGCGTCCTTGAGCCCCTGTACGGCCCGCTCCACGGGTACGCCGACCGCGACCGGCAGGTGGAACAGCGAACCGACGGACGCCCGCACGGACTTGGGGTTGTACAGGTCGACGGACGCGTCGGTCAGGACGACGGCGTCGGCGCCCGCGGCGTCGGCGCAGCGCAGGACGGTGCCGGCGTTGCCGGGGTCGCGGACGTTGGCGAGGACCGCGACGAGCTTGGGGCGGGCGGCGAGGACGTCCTCGAACGGGGTGTCCAGGAAGCGGCAGACCCCGACGAGGCCCTGCGGGGTGACGGTCGTCGAGATGTCGGCGATGACGTCCTCGTCGGCGAGGTGCACCCGGGCGCCGGCGTCGCGCGCCTCCGCGACGATGTCGGTGTAGCGCTCGGCGGCGTCGAGGGTGGCGAACAGCTCGACGAGGGTGCCCGCGTGCCCGGCGGCCTCCCGCACGGCCTGCGGCCCCTCGGCCAGGAACAGCCGCTCCTTGCCCCGGAAGTTCCGCTTGGCAAGCCGCCGCGCGCCACTGACGCGGGACGACTTGGGGGAGATCAACTCGGGGCCGACCATGAACTCACCTTCGGGGGGCAGAAGTTGAACAGGGGCGGGGCGACGCGCCCCGAAAGGGGCGCGGGGAACTGCGCGAACAACCCCCACCACCCCGAAGCCGACAACGGACGCACTCGGACCCGCAAACCAAGTGGCTTGCGGGTCCGAGACATCCAGCTAAAAGCGGAGCGTCACGCAGCCTTGGGCGCGTTCACGTCGGCCGGAAGGGCCTTCTGCGCAACCTCGACGAGCGCGGCGAACGCGTTCGGGTCGTTGACGGCCAGCTCGGCGAGGATCTTGCGGTCCACCTCGATGTTGGCGGCGTTCAGACCCTGGATGAGGCGGTTGTACGTCATGCCGTTCTCGCGGGCAGCGGCGTTGATGCGCTGGATCCACAGACGGCGGAAGTCGCCCTTGCGCTTCTTGCGGTCGTTGTAGTTGTAGACCAGGGAGTGGGTGACCTGCTCCTTGGCCTTGCGGTACAGGCGCGAGCGCTGACCGCGGTAACCCTTGGCGGCCTCGAGGACTGCCCTGCGCTTCTTGTGGGCGTTCACTGCCCGCTTGACGCGTGCCACTTGTTAACTCCTTGTAGCGGGGCCGTGGTTGGACTCACACGACCCGAAAACGAATTGGTCCCGGTCCGAGCTCCGGCGCGCTGGTGCGCGCCTGAACTCACTTGCCGAGAAGCTTCTTGATCTTCTTGGCGTCGCCCGGGGCCAGCTCGACCGTGCCGGTGAGGCGGCGCGTCACGCGGGACGACTTGTGCTCGAGCAGGTGGCGCTTGCCGGCGCGCTCACGGAGCACCTTGCCGGAGCCGGTGATCTTGAAGCGCTTGCTGGCACCGCTGTGCGTCTTGTTCTTCGGCATAGCGCCGTTCTCTCCTCGTCAGTGGCGTTCCCTGCCGGTCCGGGGTGCGGACCGGCATGCGGAACGTCCAGATGTATCGGTTGGCATCCGGTCCGTACGGGCTGTACGTGGCCGGATCAGGCCTCGGCGGAAGCCTCGGCCGTGGCCTCGTCGGCAGGGGCTTCGTCGGTCGCCTCGGCCGGGGCCTCGGACTCCGGCTCCGCGGCGTCGTCGCTCGCCCGCTGCGTGCGGCCGTGCGTCGGCAGCGCCTTCTGCTCGGCCTTGCGGGCCTCCTGGGCCTCACGAGCCTCGGCCATGGCCTCGGTCTTCTTCTTGTGAGGACCAAGAACCATGATCATGTTGCGGCCGTCCTGCTTCGGGTTCGACTCGATGAACCCGAGGTCCTCGACGTCCGAAGCAAGACGCTGCAGCAGTCGGAAACCCAGCTCGGGGCGGGACTGCTCGCGACCACGGAACATGATCGTGATCTTGACCTTGTCGCCCGCCTTGAGGAACCGGACGACATGACCCTTCTTGGTGTCATAGTCGTGCGGGTCGATCTTCGGCCGGAGCTTCATCTCCTTGATGACCGTGTGCGCCTGGTTCTTGCGCGCCTCACGGGCCTTCATGGCCGACTCGTACTTGAACTTGCCGTAGTCCATGAGCTTGCAGACGGGCGGACGGGCTGTCGCCGCCACCTCGACGAGGTCGAGGTCGTACTCCTGAGCAAGCTCAAGGGCCTTGGCAAGCGGAACAATCCCGACCTGCTCGCCGCTGGGACCGACAAGTCGCACTTCGGGAACGCGAATCCGGTCGTTGATGCGGGGCTCGGCGCTGATGGATCCTCCTCGGTAGCACCACACGACGGTCTGGCGGACCGCCGCGTAACGTCTGTTTCGTAGTACCAACCGCGCCGAAACACAAAAAATGCCCCGGACGGTACACAGGCGGGGCTCCAAGGACTACCGGAGCACCGTCGCGTATGACCGCGGGGCGCACATCGGACGGCTCCATCGTCCGTACGGAACGATGGGGGCCATCTGACCGGTGACCCGCCGCCCCTGAGGAGCAGCAAGGTGGGAGATCGGAGCCTCCACTTGTGGGCCGGTCACTCAAGCCAGTGGCAAGCGTGTCCGGCCGGTCGTTACACAAGGTTAGCAGCTCTCGGGGGGTGGGCCCAACCGAGTGTGCGGGCGGCATATCGTGGGGCACATGAATGACGCCACCCCCGCTGCCGAAAACGCCGAAAACACTGATTACGACGCCCTGACCCGGGACATCGCCGAGGTCCCCGCCGTCGAGGTGATCGTGACGGTCGCGGTCAACCTGATGAGCGCCGCCGCGGTGAAGCTCGGCCTCACCGAGGAGGGCGACGCCCACAAGGACCTCGACGAGGCCCGCAAGCTCGTGCACGCCCTCGCCGGTCTGCTCGACGCGAGCACGACCGAGATCAGCTCGTTCCACGCGGCGCCGCTGCGCGACGGTCTGAAGTCACTGCAGCTGGCGTTCCGCGAGGCGTCCTTCGTGCCGGACGAGCCGGGCCAGGGCCCCGGCGAGAAGTACACGGGCCCGGTCTACGGCTGATCGTCCCGGTAGTTCACGCGCGTACGTAGAGGGGCTCGCCGGGTGGCGTGGTCCCGGCCGGCAGGAGTGCCAGGTCGAGACCCCGCACCAGGCGGGCCCTCAGTGTTTCGTCGGCGGCGATGCGCCCGGCGACGGCGCGGGCGGTCTCGGCCGGGGCGGCCGACGGGTCGAGGACGAGCGCGAGGATGCCGTCGGCGCTGCCCGGGCCCAGGTGGGCGCGCAGGACGCCGGGCTCGGCGGCGACGGCGGCGCGGATCGCCTCCGTGACGGCCGGGTCGGCGAGGGGGTCGGCGCTGGTGCGGCCCTCGTTCGCGGCGCGCAGGGCGGCGCCGCTGAGCTCGTAGGCGACCGGACCCGCGAGGTCGATGACGACGGTGTCGGCCTGCTCGTGCGCGGCGGCCTGGAGCGCCTGGTGCAGGGGTACGGCGACGGGGCGTGCCTCGGGGTCCCACAGCGCAAGGGCCGCGGTGGAGGTGAACGCGGGCAGGGCCTTGCGGTCGCCTGCCTTGAGGGTGGGCACGGCCATGTCGCTGGTCTTCTCGCGGCGCAGCCCGTTCTCGTCCTCCTCCACCTCGCCGAGTACGGCGACGACGGGGACGAGGAGCCGGGCTTCCTTGAGTGCCGCGAGGACCGGGCCGTGCGCCGTGCGGTCCTCGGCCCAGGCCGCGAGGGCCGCACTCAGCCGCGGGTCCGCGGAGCCGTCGTCGTCGGAGAAGCCGGGGTCGGGAATGTTCTTGTTCGCCACGTTCACCGACCCTACCGACCCGGCGGCGCGATCTTCTCAGCGGACCCAGAGCCTGGTCTCACGGTGCGCACAGGACGGGCGCCGAGCATCCGGGCATGCACCGGAACGGACTCGCGGCGTGGGCCGCCCTTCTCACGGGAACGCTCGTGGGGACCCTCATAGGCTGCTCGCCGGGCGGGGCGGGGCAGGCGGTTCCGGTCGCCGCCACGGCGTCGGCGGCCTCTTCCGGGGAGGCGTCCGCATCCGCACCCGACGAGGAGGTCTCCGTGGACCGTGACGACGCGCTCGCCAACGCGCTGAAGCCCCTGCTTCCGGATGGTGACGCGCGGGTCTCCGTGGCGGTGGCCGCGCTGGACGGGGCGACGGACCGCGCCGTGTACGACGGCACGTCCGCGTTCGACACCGCGAGCATCGTCAAGGTCGACATCCTCGCGGCGCTGCTGCTGCGGGCGCAGGACGCGGGGCGGGCGCTGACCTCGCAGGAGCGCGCGTACGCGACGGCGATGATCGAGAACAGTGACAACGCGTCCGCGACGGCCCTGTGGGAGGCGATCGGCGGCGCGGACGGGCTCGACGCGGCGAACCTGACGCTGGGGCTGACCGGGACGAGGGCGGGCGCGGGCGGCGAGTGGGGCCTGACGCAGACGACGGCGGCGGATCAACTGACCTTGCTGCGGGCCGTGTTCGGCACGGAGGGCGCGGAGAGTACGGAGAGCGCGGACTCGGGGCTGAGCGAGGCGTCGCGCGCGTACGTCGCCGGGCTGATGGGGCGGATCGCGTCGGATCAGCGGTGGGGTGTGTCAGCGGCGGCCGACTCCGCGTCCGTGTGTGCGCTGAAGAACGGGTGGCTGCCGCGCAGCGCGACCGGGCTGTGGGACATCAACAGCGTCGGGCGGGTGTCCGTGGGCGGGAAGCGGTATCTGGTCTCGGTGCTCTCCGACGGCAATCCGACCAAGGAGGCGGGGGTGGCACTGGTGGAGGGGATCGCGAAGGCGGCCGTCTCCGTGCTCACCGGCTGAGGCTCAGCAGGTCAGCGGAGCGTGCGACGCCCGCGCCACAGATGGACGGCGGCCGCGAGGAGCACGACGCCGAGGCCTCCCGCGACGGGGCCCGCCCAGCCGGTCGAGGCGTCGCCGTCGGGGATGTCGGGTCCCGTGCCGAAGAACTTCTCCGAGTACGTGGTCGAGCGCAGGCCCTCGGGCTTGAGGGAATCGCCCTTGCGGATCGCGGCCGCCGGGTCGACGAAGCCGAAGCCGAGGGAGTCGTCGCGGCCGCCCGAGGGGGTGTCGCGGGCGGTGTCCTCAAGGAGCTGCTTGATCTGCGCGGGCGTGAGCCCCGGGTGGGCGGCGCGGACCAGCGCGACGGCGCCGGAGACGAACGCGGAGGCGGCACTGGTGCCCCAGCCCGAGTAGTACGTGCGGTCGGGGTCGGCGATCGCGATGGCGTTGCCGGGGGCGCTGACGGTGGCGTACCAGCGGCGGGTGGAGAAGGGGGCGCGGTGGAGGTAGCGGTCGACGGCGGTGGCCGTGATCACTCCGGGGTACGCGGCCGGGTAGGAGATGTGGTCGCCCTTCTTGCCGCCGTTGCCCGCGGAGGCGACGACGACGGAGCCCTTCTTCAGGGCGTACTGGACGGCGGCGTCCTCGGTGGCTTCCGGGTGGGCGGTGGCGGAGTCGTCGCCGAGGGAGAGGTTGATGACGTCGGCGCCGTGGTCGGCGGCCCAGCGGATGCCGTCGGCGAGTGCGCTGCCCCGGCTGGAGCGGGCTTCCTTGCGGGCCGGGTCTCCGTCCTCGAGGATCACGCGGACGGGCAGGATCTTCGCCTCGGGTGCGATGCCGAGTACGCCGTCGTCGCCGCCGGGGCCGTGGCCGTGACCGGCGATGATCCCGGCCATGGCGGTGCCGTGCCGGGCCCAGGAGCGGTCGCCCCGCTTGGCTCCGAAGCCGACGAAGTCCTTGGCGGGCAGGACGTTGCCCTTGAGGTCGGGGTGGGTGTCGTCCACGCCGGTGTCGAGGACGGCGACCGTGATGCCCTTGCCCTTGGTCGTGCGCCAGGCCTCCTCGGTGTGCATGGCGTCCAGGCCCCACTGCTGGGCGCGGATGGAGTCGGCGTGGGCGGTGGTCGACGGGAGCAGCGCGAGGGCCGCGGCGGCCGTCAGCGCGGTGGCGGCGTTCCGCCAGGCGGCGGCCGTGGGGGTCAAGACGGCTCCTCGGTGGCCTTGGCGACGGCGGCGCGCAGGCTTCGTTCGACGCGGTCGGCGATGCCCTGTGCCTCGTGGCCGAGGCCGGCCTGCGCGGGGGTCGTGACGCTGCCGGACTTCATGGCCTCGGCGGCGGGCTGCGGGTCGGTGACGGTACGGGCGTCGGCGAAGCCGGAGACGGCGTAGGCGACGACGGGGGCGTCGGTGAGGACGGAGATCGTCCAGGAGGCGCGCTGGGCGTCGCCGAACCCGGCGGCGAGGGTGCCCTTGACCGCGTACGGGTGGGGCATGAGGTCGTTCCTGCGGTCGAGGCCGTCCTCGGTGAACCGGGTGCGCAGCGCCTTCATGGCCTCGGTGTCCGCCTTGGTGAACAGCAGGCCGACGGTGGTGACATGGCTGCGGGTGGCGTCGGTGTAGGTGGCGCGCAGGAGGCGCAGGCACCCGGCGGGCCTGAGCGCCCTCTGCAGCAGCGGGTCGAAGGCGTTCTCGCAGGTGCTGTCCGGGGCGACGGCGATGCGTGTCCAGGTGCGGTCGGCGCCGCCGGGTCCCGCTCCGTCGCCCTTGATGACGGGCGGGAAGAGCCGGTCGACGGGGACGCTGTGCCAGAGGGTTCCGGCGGCGGCGTACGAGCTCGGCGAGCCGAGGCTGCCGCCGCTGTCCCCGGTCAGCCAACTCCCGGTCGCCGCACCGCCGATGAGGCCGAGGCCGAGCACGGCGCACGCCGCGGCGGCCGCGACGCGGGGCCGTATCCGGGAGCCGATGGGGCGCAGGCGGGTGGTGCTGTCGTCGTACGAGGCGGGGCGGGCGGAGAACACGAAGGGGCGGCCGGCGCCGGGTCCCGGGGTGAGGTCGACGGCTCCGACCGGGCGCCTTCCGACGGGGGGCTCGCCCGGGATGCGCGGGGGCGCGGCGGGGCGGGGGACGGTGGCGTGCGGTTCGCCGGGGGCGCGCGGCGGCGTGGCGGGGCGGCCCGGGGCGGCTGCCGCGGGGGGTGTGGCGGGGCGGGGCGGGGGCGGGCCGTCGGCGCTCTGCGCGGCGGTGTCCCTGATCGGGCGCAGCCGGGTCGTGGTCTCCGTCGGGCGCTCGGGCGGCAGGGGGCCGGCTCCGGGGCGCGTGGCGGGCGCCGGCCGGTCGGACGCGGGGGCCGCAGGCGCGCCCGGCACGGGCGGGGTGTCCGGGAAGCGGGCCGAGGCCGGGGGCGGCGGAGGCGTGTGGTCCGGCGCCGGGGTGTGCGCGGGGCGCGGGGGTATCGACGCGTCCGGGCCGGCGGAGGCATCGGCCAACTCGTCACGCGGCGTGGGCGGCTGGGAGGGGCGCGGCGGGATCGGCGCGCGGCGCGCTTGCGTGCTCATGCCTCCCCGTTTCCGTCCCGTTCTCGTCCTGCGTCCGCGTCACTCTACGGGCTGACGCGGCCTCGCAGGGACCCCGTACCGCAGGTCAGGACGATCTGCCCGGATCCTCCCCCTACCCCGCGGTAATCGTGTCTGGCAGGCTTCGGTCATGACACCCCGCGCAGCCGACAGGGCCCGCTACGACCGGGCCACCGCTCATCTCGACGCCCCGGTCGCGATCGTCGATCTGGACGCGTTCGACGCCAACGCGGACGACCTGGTGAGGCGGGCGGCCGGAAAGCCGATCCGTGTCGCGAGCAAGTCGGTGCGCTGCCGGGCCCTTCTCGAACGGGTCCTGGCCAGGGACGGTTTCGCCGGGATCATGTCGTTCACGCTCGCGGAGTCCCTGTGGCTGGCGCGGTCCGGTTTCGAGGACGTGCTGCTCGCGTATCCGTCGGCGGACCGGGCCGCTTTCGCGGAGCTCGCGCACGACCCGAAGCTTGCGGCGGCGGTCACGGTGATGGTCGACGACCCGGCCCAGCTGCGGCTGATCGACGACGCGCGGGACGGCGGGCGCGAGGAGATCAGGGTCTGTCTGGAACTGGACACCTCGTGGCAGGTGCTCGGCGGCCGCGTACGGGTCGGCGCCCGCCGCTCCCCGCTCCACTCCCCCGCCCAAGTCGCCGACATGGCACGCTCCGTGGCCCGGCGGCCGGGGTTCCGGCTCGTGGGTCTGATGGCGTACGAGGGTCATGTCGCGGGTGTCGGGGACGCGGTCGCGGGGCGGCCGGTGCGGTCGCGGGCGATCCGGCTGATGCAGGCGGCGGCCCGCAAGGAGCTGGCGGTCAGGCGGGCCGAAGTGGTGCGCGCGGTGCGGACGGTGGCGCCGGACCTGGAGTTCGTGAACGGCGGCGGCACGGGCAGTGTGCAGCACACCGCGGCCGAGCGCGCGGTGACCGAGATCGCGGCGGGGTCGGGTCTCTATGTGCCGCGCCTGTTCGACAACTACACGTCGTTCACGGGCCGGCCCGCCGCCCTGTTCGCGCAGCCCGTGGTGCGCAGGCCGGGCGTCGGGATCGTGACCGTGCTCGGCGGCGGTTATCCGGCGTCGGGCGCCGCGGGAGCCGACCGGCTGCCGGTGCCGTATCTCCCGGAGGGCCTGCGCTACGACCCGCAGGAGGGCCCGGGCGAGGTGCAGACGCCGCTGCTCGGGGCGCCCGCCGACGATCTGCTGATCGGCGACAAGGTGTGGTTCCGGCACGCGAAGGCCGGCGAGCTGTGCGAGCGGTTCGACGTGCTGCGCCTGGTGGAGGGCGACGCGGTGACGGCGACCGTGCCGACGTACCGCGGCGAGGGCTACACGTTCCTCTGACCTCTGAGGACCCTGAAGACGCTATGGCGTGACGGTGGGGCCGATGCTGCTGCCCACGCCGCCGTCCGACCCGCTGTCGCCGACCGCCTTGATGCCCTTGACGATGCGGTCCATGTCGGAGAGCGGCGGTGCCTCCTTGCCTGCGTCGACGGTGATGCGGACGGTCACCAGGGACTCGGAGCCGACGCTGGAGGGGAAGACGACGGACTGGACGTAACCGCCGGGCCCCTTGGCGGTCTTCACCTTCCAACGGACGAGATAGCCGGCGCGCCCGGCGACGGCGGTCTGGCGGGCGGCGATCTGCTGGTGCGACTCGATGCCGCCGAAGGGCTGCTGGTTGATGCCGTTCTCGTCGTACGAGGCGTTCGCGGCGTCCTTGATGTCCCGTTTGGCGATGGCTTCGGGTGAGGTCTCGTCGGTCCCGGTGACGGTGCGGGAGACGACGGTGCCGTGCCGGCACAGGCCCGAGTCGCCGGGGCAGTCGTAGGTGCGCGGGGTGGTGATCAGCATGTCGTCGTCGACGACGTTCTCGGCCTTCTGCCAGCCGTCGAGGACGGGGAGCGTGATGCCGTTGAGCTGGTCGACGGCGGTGGACGCGTCCTCGGTGGGGGTGGGCTCGGCGCTGCTCGCGTTGGCGGTCGGGTCCGTGGGCGTGGGGGCGCTCGTGGTGGGTGCCGTGCGGGTCTTGGAGTCGTCGTCGCCGCGGCCGAGGAGTACGGCGCCGGTGGCGATGGAGGCGACGAGCACGATCCCGGCGGCGGCCAGGGCGATGGTCCTGGCGCGGCGGCCCGGTGCGGCAGGCGGGCGCTGCGGGCCCGTGGCCGGGAGCGGGGGCTCGACGGGCGGCCCGAAAGCCTGTGGGGCGGCCGGGGTGTTCTGCGGCTGCCGCCGGTGCTCGGTCCACGCGGCCCCGTCCCACCAGCGCTCGGTGGGCGGGGCCGTGGGGTCCGGGTACCAGCCGGGCGGGGGCGTCATGCTCATCCCGGCACTCTAAATTGCGCGGGGAAGGTCAGTACACCGAGTCCGCCTGGTCGGGCACGACGGAGCCGTCCGGGCGCAGGACCGGGCCGAAGCCGCCCTCGGGCTTGTTGTACGCGGCCGTGGAGCAGGGGTAGCTGCCGGACTTGCGCGGGAGCGGTTCGATGAACATGGGGTTCACGACCCAGCGCCCGTCGGCGTTGTCGTAGGCGCGGCACATCACCTCGTTCTTGTTGCGGTTGAGCACGAGGTGCGCGCCGGTGGCGTCGCCGACGAAGGTGACGTCGGTGTCGGCGTCTCCGCCGCCGAGGGCGATGCGCTTGCTCCAACGCTGCTTCTCCCAGGCAGACTTGCCCTTGATGTGGAAGAGGTCCTGGTTGATCCAGCAGCGCTTGCCGTCGATGTACGGGATGGCCTCGCCCTGGGTGCGTCCGACCCCGCCGCAGCCTTCGTTGTACGTGGTGATGCGGCCCTTGCTGTCGAGGACGGAACGGATGGCGATGGTGTGGGCGCGGTCGATGCCGACGCCGCCCCGGCCGCCCGACCACACCTCGGTCACGGGCTCGGACCCGGCCGACACGATGTAGACGTCGAACCCGGCCTTCTGCAGCGTGCGGATGAGGTCGCGCTGCTGCTCGTAGTAGCGCACGTATCCGGGGATGGTGTGCGTGCCGAGCGTCTGGGTCGAGCCGACGGGTGCGGCGAGGGCCTCGCGGCGGGCCTGGGCGGCGTACGACTCCAGTTCAGGGACGGTGTGTCCGGCGAACAGCTGCGGCACCCAGGCGTACTGGGGCACGGTGCGGCGGTGGTTCCACTCCCCGGCGAAGGCGGCGGCGCCGCTCATGGTCTTGCCGGACTCGCGGATGTTGAAGATCTCGTCGGTGCAGTCAGTGTCGGTGGAGGTCGGCAGGGGCGCGCCGACGGGTACGGCGGTGCCGCAGGCGGCGGTCAGGGCCTTGTCGGCGTCGTCGGTCAGCCACTTGCTGGTCTTCTTCCAGCTCGCGGGCCGCAGGATCTTGTCGTGCTTGAGCGACCAGGCGATCGTCGCGTCGGTGACATCGTTCTTGGAGACGGTGTTGTCCCAGTCGAACGCGGCGACAGGGCGGGGCCCGTGGTGGCCGTTGCAGGTCCCGCGCTCGTCGATCATGCGCTGGAGCCGGGCCCGGTTCTGCCCGTACCACGACAGCTTCTCGGAGAGCTGCGGGCAGGCCCGGTCGGTGGTGGGAGCGGACGTGGCGGCGGCCGCAGGAGAGACGAGAGCCGTGGCCACCAGGACGGTGACCACGGCTGAAGTCCACGCGGCAACATCTCTGTTACGCATGCCTGGGGACCGTACACCTACATGACGCGTCCCCTACAGAGGCGTGACGTACGCCCCCGAGATGCCGCCGTCGACGAGGAAGTCGGTGGCGTTCACGAACGAGGAGTCGTCGCTCGCGAGGAAGGCCACGGCGGCGGCGATCTCCTCGGCGTCCGCGAAGCGGCCGACGGGGATGTGCACGAGGCGGCGCGCGGCGCGCTCGGGGTCCTTGGCGAACAGCTCCTGGAGGAGCGGGGTGTTGACCGGGCCCGGGCACAGGGCGTTGACCCTGATGCCCTCGCGGGCGAACTGCACGCCGAGCTCACGCGACATGGCGAGGACGCCGCCCTTGGAGGCCGTGTACGAGATCTGGGAGGTCGCCGCGCCCATCCGTGCCACGAACGAGGCGGTGTTGATGATGGAGCCCTTGCCCTGCTGCCGCATGTAGGGGATGGCGGCCTTGCAGCACAGGAAGACGGAGGTGAGGTTGACCTCCTGGACGCGCTTCCAGGCCTCCAGGCCCGTGTCCAGGATGGAGTCGTCGTCGGGGGGCGAGATCCCGGCGTTGTTGAAGGCGATGTCGACCGAACCGTAGGTGTCGTACGCGGTCTTGAAGAGCGCCTCGACCTGTTCGGCGTCGGTGACGTCGACCTGGACGAAGGTGCCGCCGACGTCCTCGGCGGCCTTCTTGCCGGCGCTCTCGTCGATGTCGGCGCAGACCACGTTCGCACCCTCGGAGGCGAGGCGGCGGGCGGTGGCGAGGCCGATGCCGCTGCCGGCTCCGGTGATGACGGCGGTGCGGCCGGTGAGGCGGCGGCAGATGTTCTCTGACATAGGGGTTCAGGCCTCCGTGCTGATGAAGACGTTCTTGGTTTCGGTGAAGGCGGTGAGGGCGTCGGGGCCCAGCTCGCGGCCGACGCCGGACTGCTTGTAGCCGCCGAACGGGGTCGCGTAGCGGACGCTGGAGTGGGAGTTGACCGAGAGGTTCCCGGCACGCACGGCGCCCGAGACGCGCAGGGCGCGGCCCACGTCGCGGGTCCAGATGGAGCCGGAGAGGCCGTATTCGGTGGCGTTGGCGAGGCGTACGGCGTCGGCCTCGTCGTCGAAGGGCAGGACGACGGCGACCGGGCCGAAGACCTCCTCGACGGCGGCGGGCGCGTCGGGTGCCGTGTCGGTGAGGACGGTCGGCGGGAACCAGAAGCCGGGGCCTTCGGGCGCGGTGCCCCGCAGGACGGCCGCGCCCCCGTCGACGTACGAACGGACCCTGTCCAGCTGGGACTTGGAGATGAGCGGGCCCATCTGGGTCTTCTCGTCGGACGGGTCGCCGACGACGACGGACTCGATCGCGGGGGCGAGGAGTTCGAGGAAGCGGTCGTAGGCGGAGCGCTGGACGAGGATGCGGGTGCGGGCGCAGCAGTCCTGGCCCGAGTTGTCGAGGAAGGACATGGGGGTGGCCGCGGCGGCCGCCTCGATGTCGGCGTCGGCGAAGACGATGTTCGGGCTCTTGCCGCCGAGTTCGAGGGTCACGCGCTTCACCTGGCCGGCGCACTTGGCCATGATCTGTTTGCCGACGCGGGTGGAGCCGGTGAACACGATCTTGGCGACGCCGGGGTGCTCGACGAGTGCGGCTCCCGCCACGTCTCCCGCGCCGGGAAGGACCTGGAAGAGGTACTCGGGAAGCCCGGCCTCCAGGGCGAGTTCGGCGAGGCGGAGCGCGGTGAGCGGGGTCGTCTCGGCAGGCTTGAGGATCACCGCGTTCCCGGCGGCGAGCGCCGGGGCCGTGCCCCACGCGGCGATCGGCATGGGGAAGTTCCAGGGCGCGATGACACCGACGACGCCGAGGGGTTCGAGGATCGTGATGTCGAGGCCGCCGGCGACGGGGATCTGGCGGCCGGTGAGGCGCTCCACTCCCCCGGCCGCGTAGTCGAGCAGGTCGCGGACGTTGCCGGCCTCCCAGCGGGCGTTGCCGATGGTGTGTCCGGCCTCGCGCACCTCGAGGCGGGCGAGTTCCTCGACGTGCTCGTCGACGACGGCGGCGAAGCGGCGCAGGAGGCGGGCCCGGTCGGCGGGGGCCGCGGCCGCCCAGCCGCGCTGTGCCCGGTGGGCCCGCAGGACCGCGGCGTCGACCTGGTCGCGGGAGGTCGCGTGGATCGTGGCGATGACTTCTTCGGTCGCCGGGTTGAGGATGTCGTGCACGCTAAAGCCTTTCGCCCTAGAGCCTTTCGAACGACCTGCGGAGTTCCCAGTCGGTGACGGCGGCGTCGAACGC
The DNA here is from genome assembly GCF_045040855.1 of Streptomyces sp. NBC_00009. NCBI lineage: Bacteria > Bacillati > Actinomycetota > Actinomycetes > Kitasatosporales > Streptomycetaceae > Streptomyces > Streptomyces sp. NBC_00009. The sequence goes on along the minus strand of NZ_CP108312.1, from coordinate 6,604,570 downwards.
GTCCAGTTCGACCCGCGCCATGTTGCGGTAGTGCGCGACGACCTCGTCGCCGAACGCGGCCTTGGCGATGGGGCTGTTCTCCCACAGCTCGGCGGCCTCGCGCAGCGTCGTGGGAACGTGCTCGTACTCGCCGGTGTAGGCGTTTCCGGTGCATTCCTCGGGCAGTTCGAGCTTCTGCTCGATGCCGTACAGGCCGGCTGCCACGAGTCCGGCGACCGCGAGGTGCGGGTTCACGTCGCCGCCGGGCAGGCGGTTCTCGAAGCGCATCGAGCGGCCGTGGCCGACGACGCGGAGCGCGCAGGTGCGGTTGTCGTAGCCCCACGCAGCGGCGGTCGGCGCGAAGGAGCCCGGCTGGAACCGCTTGTACGAGTTGATGTTGGGCGCGTAGAGCAGCGAGAAGTCGCGCAGTGCGGCGAGCTGGCCCGCGAGGAAGTGCCGCATCACCGGTGACATCCCGCCGGGGTCGTCCGCGGTGCCCGCCATGACGTTGGTGCCGGGCTCGTCGATGGACTGGAGCGAGAGGTGGATGTGACAGGAGTTGCCCTCGCGCTCGTTGAACTTGGCCATGAAGGTGAGCGAGACACCCTCCTGGGCCGCGATCTCCTTGGCGCCGGTCTTGTAGATGGCGTGCTGGTCGCAGGTGACGAGGGCTTCGTCGTAACGGAACACGATCTCGTGCTGGCCGGGGTTGCACTCGCCCTTGGCCGATTCGACGATCAGTCCCGCGGCCGCCATGTCGTTGCGGATGCGGCGCAGAAGCGGCTCGATGCGGCCGGTGCCGAGGACCGAGTAGTCGATGTTGTACTGGTTTGCCGGGGTCAGGTTCTTGTAGCCCGCGTCCCAGGCCTGCTCGTAGGTGTCCTTGAAGACGATGAACTCGAGTTCCGTGCCGACGTGGGCGGTGTAGCCGAGTTCGGCGAGCCGGTCGAGCTGGCGGCGCAGGATCTGCCGGGGCGCGGCCACGACGGGCGAGGCGTCGTTCCACGCTAGGTCCGCGATGAGCATCGCGGTGCCGTCGTTCCAGGGGACGCGGCGCAGGGTGGAGAGGTCGGCGTGCATGGCGAAGTCGCCGTAGCCGCGGTCCCAGGAGGACATCTCGTATCCGTCGACCGTGTTCATCTCGGTGTCGACGGCGAGGAGGTAGTTGCAGCCCTCCGTGCCGTGGGCGAGGACCTCGTCGAGGAAGAAGCGGGCGGCGAACCGCTTGCCCTGGAGCCGCCCTTGCATATCGGGGAAGGCCAGGACGACAGTGTCGATCTCTCCGCTCTCGACGAGGGACGTGAGCTCCTCGACGCCGAGCGGGGGTGTGCGGTCTGCCACGGGAAGGCCTCCTTCGGGCTTCTTCGGTCAGCCGGAAGCCATAAGGTATTGCGGAGAACCATTGCTTGGGAAGGGGGTACGGCCATATGTCGCACACCGATGGCGACGACCGGCTCACGCCGGTGCTGCGGCCCGTGCGGGCGGGCAACGGATTCGAGGAGGCCCTGGAGCAGATCCTCCAGGTCGTCCGGCTCGGCCTGGTGCCGGGAGGTGAACGCCTGCCCTCCGAGCGGGAGTTGGCGGACCGGCTCGGCATCAGCAGGGTGACGCTGCGGGAGGTCCTGAAGGTGCTCCAGGACCAGGGCCTGGTCGAGTCGCGGCGCGGGCGCTACGGCGGCACGTTCGTGGTGGCGCGCACGGACGCGCCGAGCGAGGACGAGCTGCGCCGCCGCCTCAAGGACGTGGACGTCGAGGACGCGCTGCGCTTCCGGGAGGTCCTGGAGGTCGGGGCGGCGGGACTGTGCGCCGCGCACGGCCTCACGGACGAACAGGCGGGCCGGCTGCGCGACGCCCTGGCCCGCACCCATGACGCGCCGCTCGCCGACTACCGGCGCCTCGACACCCTCCTCCACCTCACGCTTGCCGAGCTGTGCGGGTCACCCTCGCTCACGGCGCAGTACGCGGCGGTGCGCGCGACGGTGAACGAGCTCCTCGACTGCATCCCGCTGTTGGTACGGAACCTGGAGCATTCGCAGCGCCAGCACACGGCCCTGGTGGAGGCGGTGCTCGACGGGGACGCGGACGGGGCGCGGGAGATGATGCGCGAGCACTGCGCCGGCACGGCCGCTCTCCTGCGGGGCTTCCTGACCTGAGCCCGTGATTAACCGGCGCGTAACGCAGGGGTCTTGATTTCTTCGCGCGCTCCCCGCAAAGGTATGGATCCACTCCATTGAGCATCCACCGTACGACGGGGAGCCGCGCCATGACCTTGGACACCCAGAACACCCGCCCCACCGGTGATACGGGGGACGACTATCTGGAACGCAGAACGCTGCGCCGCGGCAGCGCGGGCTGGCTGCTCCTGACCGGGCTCGGCGTCGCGTACGTCGTCTCCGGCGACTACTCGGGCTGGAACTTCGGCCTGGCGCAGGGCGGCTTCGGCGGCCTCGGGATCGCGATGGCCCTGATGGGCGTCATGTACGCGTGCATGGTGTTCTCCCTGGCCGAGCTGTCCTCGGTGCTGCCCACCGCGGGCGGCGGCTACGGTTTCGCGCGCCGAGCCCTCGGCCCCTGGGGCGGCTTCCTCACCGGCACGGCGATCCTCATCGAGTACGTCCTCGCGCCGGCCGCCATCTCCATCTTCATCGGCGACTACGTCGAGTCGCTCGGCCTGTTCGGCCTGACCTCCGGCTGGCCGGTCTACCTGGCCTGCTTCCTCGTCTTCATCGGCATCCACCTGTGGGGCGTGGGAGAGGCGCTGCGCTTCAGCTTCGTCGTCACCGGCATCGCGGTCGCGGCGCTGCTCGTCTTCGCGGTCGCCGCGTTCACCGACTTCGACGCGTCGAAGCTCAACGACATCCCCGTGGACACGGGCGCGTTCGGCGCCAACTCCTGGCTCCCCATGGGCCTGTTGGGGATCTGGGCGGCGTTCCCGTTCGGCATGTGGTTCTTCCTGGGCGTGGAGGGCGTGCCGCTCGCCGCCGAGGAGACCAAGGACCCGGCGCGCACCCTGCCCCGCGCCATCCGCTGGTCCATGGCGATCCTCGCGGTGCTCGCCGTCCTGACGTTCCTCGCCGCGTCGGGGGCGCGCGGCTCCGCCGCGATCCAGGAGGCGGGCAACCCGCTCGTCGAGGCGCTGCAGCCCGGCGGCAGGGCGACGGCGCTGAGCCGCATCGTGAACTACGCGGGGCTCGCGGGCCTGGTCGCGTCGTTCTTCTCCCTCATCTACGCGGGCTCGCGCCAGCTCTTCGCGCTCTCCCGCGCGGGCTACCTCCCCCGCTTCCTGTCGCTCACCAGCCGGCGCAAGGCGCCCTACCTCGGCCTGCTCGTGCCGGGCGCGATCGGCTTCGCGCTGGCGGCCGCGACGGGAGACGGTGCCCGCATGCTGAACGTCGCGGTGTTCGGCGCGACGATCTCGTACGCTCTGATGTCCCTGTCGCACATCGTGCTGCGGCGCCGGGAACCGGGCCTCGAGCGGCCGTACCGCACTCCGGGCGGCGTGCTCACGTCCTCCGTGGCGCTGGTCCTCGCGTGCGCGGCGCTGGTCGCCACCTTCCTGGTGGACGTGACGGCGGCGCTGATCGCGCTCGGGGTGTACGCGGTGGCGATCGGGTACTTCGGGGCCTACAGCCGCAGGCATCTGGTGGCGCGGGCCCCCGAGGAGGAGTTCGCGGCGCTCGCGGCGGCAGAGGCCGAACTGGAACGGGACTGACCATGGCGAGGGAGCACGGGCACATGATGGGCAGGCCGCTGATCGGGGTCAGCACCTACTTGGAGGCGAAGGCGAGCTGGGGCGTGTGGGAGTTGCCCGCCGCACTGCTGCCCGCCGGGTACCCGCGGCTCGTGCAGGCCGCAGGCGGCCTCGCCGCGATGGTGCCGCCGGACGACCCCACGTACGCGCCCTCGGTGGTCGCCCGGCTCGACGGGCTCGTCGTCGCGGGCGGGCCCGACGTGGAACCGGGCCGGTACGGCGCCGCGCGCGAGGACCGCACCGGGCCGCCCGCGGTCGAGCGGGACGCGTGGGAACTCGCCCTGATCCGCGCCGCGTTGGCGTCCGGCAAGCCGCTGCTCGGCATCTGCCGGGGCATGCAGCTCCTGAACGTGGCCCTCGGCGGCACGCTCACCCAGCACATCGAGGGGCACGTCAAGGACATCGGCGTCTTCGGGACGCACGCGGTGACGCCCGTGCCCGGGACGCGGTACGGCGAGCTGGTGCCCGAGGAGTCGGACGTGCCGACGTACCACCATCAGGCGGTCGACCGGCTCGGCCGGGGTCTGGTCGCGTCGGCCCACGCGGCGGACGGCACGGTCGAGGCGGTCGAACTCCAGAGCCTCACCTGGGTACTCGGCGTGCAGTGGCACCCCGAGATGGGCGAGGACGCACGCGTCATGGGCGGCCTGATCCGCGCGGCGGCGCGGGGCGGCTCCTGACGTCACGGGCGACGCTCAGGCCGGCCCGCGCGTGAGAGCGAGCAGCTCCCTGGCCGGCCCCACCGGCCGGTGCCCGGTCGGCCAGACCGCGCGCAGGTCCCTGCGCAGCCGTACGCCTTCGAGCGGGATCTCGACGAGCCTGCGCGCGGCGAGTTCTTCACCGACGGCGAGCTCGCTCAGGACGGAGGGGCCCGCCCCGCTCACCGCCGCCGCCTTCACCGCGGTCGTCGACGACAGCTCGATGAGGGGGCGCGCCAGGCCGCCGAGCGCGGCGTCGAGGACCTGCCGGGTGCCCGAGCCGCGCTCGCGCAGGATGAGCGGGGTCGCCGCCAGCTCGTCGGCCGACAGTGGCTTCCTGCGCCGGGCCCACGGGTGTCCGGGGGCGGTGACCACGATGAGCCGGTCATGGGCGATGACCGTGGCGTCCAGGCCCGCGGGCACCGCGAGGCCCTCGACGAAGCCGAGGTCCGCGTCGCCGGACAGGAGGCGCTCCGCGACCGCCGCCGAGTTGCCCGCGTGGAGCGACACCGCCGTGTCGGGGCGCTCCGCGCGCAGCGCGAGCAGCCAGTTCGGCAGCAGGTACTCGGCGATCGTCATGCTGGCGGCGACCCGCAGCCGCGAGTCACGGCGGTCGCGCAGCGCCTGTGCCCCGGCGTCGAAGGCCGCCGCCGCCTCGACGATCCGCCGCGCCCAGTCCGTGACGAGCGCGCCCGCGTCGGTGAGCCGTGAGCCGCGCGGTGACCGGTCGACCAGGGCCACCCCGAGCTGGCGTTCCATGGAGCGGATGCGGCTGCTGGCCGCGGGCTGCGTGATGCCCGTCTCGCGCGCGGCGCGACCCAGACTGCCGAGCCGCGCCACGGCGAGAAGGAGTTCCAGGGCGCCGAGGTCCGGGACCCGGTGAGCAAGGCCCGCCCCTGCCGTCGAACCGTCCGCCGCACCCGCCGTATCGCCACTCATAAATCCAGCTTATGCCCTCATAGGGGCATGGTCCCTGGTGGGGGGCACGGCCTGCCGGGACCGTGGGGTCATGGTCACCGCCGCCCAGCCGCTCACAGCCGCCCGCACGCCGTCCCTTCGATGTCCCGCCGTCCGCCAGCTCGGTCCCAACTGGTACGCGTCCGTGATGGGTACCGCGATCATCGCGAACGCGGGCGCCGCGCTCCCCGTACACGTTCCGGGCCTGCGGGCCCTGTGCACCGCGATGTGGGCGCTCTCCCTCGTGGCGCTCCTCGCCCTCCTCACGGCCCGCGCCCTGCACTGGACGCACCACAGCGACCGCGCCAAGGAACATCTGCTCGACCCGGCCGTGGCCCCCTTCTACGGCTGCCTCGCGATGGCACTGCTCGCCGTCGGCGGCGGCACGATGCTCGTCGGCCAGGACTGGATCGGGACGCAGGCGGCCGTCGCCCTGGACACGGTGCTGTTCACGGCGGGGACGGTGATCGGGCTCGTGGCTGCGGTGGCCGTCCCGTACCTGATGGTGGCCAAGCACCGGATCCAGCCGGGTCAGGCGTCCCCCGTGTGGCTGCTCCCCGTCGTGGCGCCCATGGTGTCCGCGGCCGTCGGCCCGCTCCTGGTGGCGCATCTCCCGTCGGGCCAGTGGCAGCAGACGATGCTCCTCGCCTGTGTCGCCATGTTCGGGCTCAGCCTGATCGCCACCGCCGTGATGCTTCCGGTGATCTTCGCGCGCCTGGTGACGGCGGGACCGCTGCCGCTGATGCTCACGCCCGCGCTGTTCCTCGTGCTCGGTCCCCTCGGCCAGTCGACGACCGCCGTCAACAAGTTCGCGGACACCGCGCCGGGCGTCCTGCCGGCCCCGTACGCCCAGGGGTTCAGCGTCTTCGCCGTCCTGTACGGCGTCCCCGTGATGGGGTTCGCGCTGCTGTGGCTGGCGCTCGCGGCGGCGCTCGTGGTGCGGGCCCGCCGCCGCGGCATGCGGTTCTCGATGACGTGGTGGGCGTTCACCTTCCCCATCGGCACCTGTGTCACCGGCGCGGAGGGCCTCGCCAAGCACACGGGGCTCGCGGCGTACGACGTGCTCGCGGTCGTCCTGTATGCCGTGCTCGTCGCCGCCTGGGCCTTCGCCGCCGTGCCCACGGTCCGCGGCCTGATCAGCGGAGAGCTGCTCGCAGCGCCGAGCGCAGCACAGCCGGCGCCTGCGTCAACGACGGCCCGTACCACGTGAGATGACGCCCGCTGACGAGCGCGGCGGGCACCGGGAACTGCTCGGGCCCGTCGTCGCGCGTGAAGCGGTACGGCTCGTCGGGCAGCACCACCAGGTCGATGTCCGCCGACCGCAGTTCGTCGGCGGCCAGGCGCGGGTAGCGCTCGCCGTGGTCCGCGTACACGTTGTCCACGCCGAGCCGGGCGAGCACGTCACCGGCGAAGGTGTCCCTGCCGAGCACCATCCAGGGGCGCCGCCACACCGGCACCGCCGCCCGCAGCCGCCGGGTGGGGGGCTCCAGTCCGTCCCAGGCCGCCGAGGCCTCGTCCAGCCAGCGGGGCCGGCGGGGAGAGCCGCAGGCCCTGAGGACCCGCTCCAGCTCACTCAGCGCGCCCGGCAGATCGCGGATCTCGGTGACGAGGACCTCGAGTCCCGCGGCGCGCAGGGCCGCGAGGTCGGGCGCGCGGTTCTCCTCCTCGTTGGCGATCACCAAGTCGGGGGCGAGGGCGATGATCCGTTCGACGTCGGGGTTCTTCGTGCCGCCGATCCGCACGAGACCGCTGCCGAGGTCCGCCGGGTGTGTGCACCAGTCCGTGGCACCGACGAGGGCTCCGGGCAGCGTGACGGCGACCGCCTCGGTCAGCGAGGGGACGAGGGAGACGACGCGCGGGCCGCGGGGCACGGTCACCGCCCGGGTTCGTCCCGCGCCTCGATGTGTTCGGCGACCGCGACGACGAGCACGCGCGCGTCCGCGGCGGTGGCCCGCCAGCGATGCCGTACGCCACCGGTCAGGTACAGGCTGTCACCGTGGCCCAGCCGATAGGCCCTGCCCTCCGCCTCGACCTCGACAGCGCCTTCGGTGACGTACATGAGCACGTCGTTGCGGAGCTGGAACTCGCGACCCGGGTCGTGGTCGCCGATGAACTCCTCGGCGTGCAGCTGGTGATGGCCACGGACGAGGGAGCGCACGACCGATTCGGGAGACGCGTCCTCGGCGACCGTGGTGTCGTCCGCGCGCACCAGGTCCACGGTGTGGGCGGGGTCGGCGGCGGCCAGGAGCTCGACCGCCGTGGTGCCGAGCGCGTCGGCCACCTTCTCCAGGGAGCGCCGGCTCGGCCGGGCGCGTTCGTTCTCGACCTGGCTCAGGAACGGGACGGACAGGCCGCTGCGCTCGGCCACGGTGGCAAGGGTGAGCTCCTGGGCCCGGCGCCTGCGCCGCACGGCCGCGCCCACCCGAAGAGTCTCCTTGTGTTCGTCCATCCCTCCGGCTCCCTCCCGCGCGTCGTCACCTGCTCGGCTCCTTGCACCCTACGCAGGTTCGCCGGACGGTTTCACGTGAGCGGCGGAACGCGCGTGGGCGGCCGGTGCTGAACACCGGCCGCCCACGCGCGTTGGTACTGCTTCGGAACGTACTCGGGAACTACAGCGGAGCCATCCGGTCCGCGACGCCCTTGTGCGTCTTCAGCCACGCGTCCACGGCCTCTTCCTCATGGCCCTGACCGCGCTTCTTGATCTCCGCCTCGAGGCTGCCCAGCTCGCTCTCGCTCATCTTGAAGTCCTTGAACCACTTCGTGAGCTGCGGGTACTTCGAGGGGAAGCTCTTGTTGGCGATGGTGCGGATCGTGTTGCCCTCACCGAAAGCCTTCTTCGGGTCGGCGAGCTTGTTGAGCTTGTACTCGCTGTACGCCCAGTGCGGCGACCAGAGCACGACGGCGACCGGCTGCTTCTTGGCGTACGCGCGCTTCAGCTCGGCGAGCATCGCGGGCGTGGAGCCGTCGACGACCTTGTACTCCTTGTCCAGGCCGTAGCCCGGCAGAACGTTCTTCTTCAGCAGGTTCATCTCGCCGGTGCCCGGCTCGATGCCGATGATCTTGCCGTCGAAGGTGGAGCCCTTGCCCTTGAGGTCCTCGAGGGACTTGACGCCCTTCACGTAGGACGGCACGGCGACCTCGAGGGACGTCGGGCTGTACCAGGAACCCAGGTCCGTCAGGTTGTCCTTGTGCTTGTCCCAGTAGTTCTTCTGGGCATAGGGCAGCCAGGCGTCGAAGTTGACGTCCAGGTCGCCGGAGCCGAGCCCCGTGTAGACGGGGCCGACGTCCATCTGCTTCAGGTTGAGCTTGTAGCCGCGGTCGCCGAGGACCCGCTTCCACAGGTAGGTGACCGCGACGTCCTCGTCCCAGGGGAACCAGGCGACGTTCACCGGTCGGGCGGCCTCGCCCTTGCCGCCGGCCGTCGACGACTTCTTGACCGGGGCCAGCTTGTCGACGACGCCGGGGTTGGACTTCAGCCAGGTCTTGACGGCGTCCTGCTGCTTGCCCTTGCCGGCCTTGTTGATCTCGGCCTCGAGGCTCGTGAGCTGCTTCTCGGTCATCTTGAAGTTCTTGAGCCACGCGCCGACCTGCGGGTTGTCGGCGGCGAAGCCCTTGCGGGCCAGCGTGTGCACGCCGTCACCCTTGCCCCAGGCACCCTTCGGGTCCTTGAGCTTCTTCAGCTTGTAGTCGCTGTACGCCCAGTGCGGGGACCAGAGCGTCGTGACGATCGGCTGCTTCTTGGCGTACGCGCGCTTCAGCTGCGCCAGCATCGCCGGCGTGGAGCTGTCGACGACCTTGTACTCCTTGTCGAGGCCGTACTCCTTGAGGACCTTGTCCTTGAGGATCCCCATCATTCCGGCGCTGGACTCGATGCCGGTGATCTTGCCGCCGAACGTGCCGCTCTTGCCCTTGAGGTCCTCGAGCGAGTCGATGCCCTTCATGTAGGCCGGCACCGAGAGCTCCAGGGACGTCTGGTCGTACCAGGCGCCCATGTCGTCGAGCTGCTTGCCGTACTTCTTCCAGTACTGCGCGTGCGTGGTCGGCAGCCAGGAGTCGGTCTCGAAGTCGATCTGGCCGGAGGCCAGCGACGTGTACAGCGGCCCCGCTTCGAGCTGCTTGGCCTGCACGTCGAAGCCGCGCTGCTCCAGGATCTCCTTCCACAGGAAGGTGGAGGCGACGCCCTCGTCCCACGGGATGTAGCCGATGGAGATCTTCTTGCCCTGGCCGACGTTCGACGCGTCGGCCACCGGCGCCTGGCTCTTCGAGCCGCCGAAGATGCCCATGCCGCCCGCGACGAGCGCGAGGATGACGACACCGACGACCGCGACCGCGGCCTGCGGACGATAGTTCCAGACCGTCAGACCGTGCGCGGCGCGCACCTTGGCGAGCGCGCGGCGGCCCATCGGGGACGACTGGGTGCCGAGCGCGCCGGTCATGCGGTCGAGGTAGATCGCGAGGATCACGATGGCGACGCCGGACTCGGAGCCGAGACCGATGTTCAGCTGGCCGATGGCCTCGTTCACGTCGGCGCCGAGGCCCTCGGAGCCGACCATGCCCGCGATGGCGGCCATGGACAGGCCCAGCATGATGACCTGGTTGACACCGGCCATGATCGACGGGAGCGCGAGCGGCAGCTGGACGCGGAACAGCGTGTTGCGCGGGGTGTCACCGAACGCGTCGGCGGCCTCGACCAGTTCCTTGTCGACCTGCCGGATGCCCAGCTCCGTCATGCGGACGCCGGGGGCCAGGGCGAAGATCAGGGTCGCGACGATGCCGGCGGGGGCGCCCGAGCCGAAGAACAGGATGGCCGGGATGAGGTAGATCATCGCGGGCAGCGTCTGCATGAAGTCCAGAACCGGGCGCACGACCGCGCTGACCCGGTTGGAGCGGGCCGCCCAGATGCCGACCGGCACCGAGATGACCAGCGCGATGATCGTCGCCACGAGGACGAGCGACAGCGTCATCATCGCGTGGTCCCACAGTTCGAGGGAGTCGATGAACGCGAATCCCACGAAGGTCAGGACACCGGCCACCGTGCCGCGCAGCCAGAAGGCGATCACCGCGAAGATGCCCGCGAGGATCAGCGGCTGCGGGGCCTGGAGGACCCAGTTGATGCCGTCGTAGGCACCGTTGAAGACGTTCTTGAAGAAGTCGAAGAGCCACGCGGCGTTGCTGAGCAGCCACTCGACGACGTCGTTGACCCAGTCACCGAAGGGAATCCTAGGCACCGGTGCTCACCTTCTTCACCGGCTCGTCGCCCTCGCCACGCGGCGTGGGGACGGCGTCCTTCGGAGTCTTCGTCATGGAGGCCTGCGCGGTGGGCTTCATCGGCTCACCGAGGACGGCGAGGAGCCGTTCCCTCGTCACGACGCCTGTGAGCTTGCCGCTCTCGTCGGTCACGGCGACGGCGACGCCGTCCGTGGAGCACGGCGTGAACAGCTCGATCACCGGGGTGTCCTCGGTGACCGTCGCGGGCGCGTCGGCCGGGTCGTACCCCGTCTCGGGGGCTGTCATGATGGCGCCCGCGGTCAGCACGCGGGAGCGGTCCACGTCCTGGATGAACGAGGCGACGTAGTCGTTGGCCGGCGTGACGAGGATGTCCTCGGCGCTGCCGATCTGGACGATGCGGCCGTCGCGCATGACGGCGATGCGGTCGCCCAGGCGCATGGCCTCGTTCAGGTCGTGGGTGATGAAGACGATGGTCTTCTTCAGGGTCTTCTGGAGCTCGAGGAGCTGGTCCTGCATGTCGCGGCGGATCAGCGGGTCGAGCGCGCTGAACGACTCGTCCATGAGGAGCAGGTCCGCGTCGGTGGCGAGTGCGCGGGCCAGGCCCACGCGCTGCTGCATACCGCCGGAGAGCTCGTCGGGCCAGGACTTCTCCCAGCCGGCGAGACCGGCCAGGCGCAGCGCCTCGACGGCGCGCTTCTCGCGCTCCTTGCGCGGGATGCCCTGGACCTCGAGGCCGTACGCGGCGTTCTCGAGCACGCTGCGGTGGGGGAAGAGCGCGAAGTGCTGGAAGACCATGCTGATCTTCTTGGAGCGCACGGCCCGCAGGTCGCGGGGGCTGAGCGCGGTCAGATCCTGGCCGTCGAAGCGGACGTGCCCGGCCGTGGGCTCGAGCAGTCCGTTCAGCATGCGCAGAAGCGTGGACTTGCCGGAGCCCGACAGACCCATCACGACGAAGATCTGGCCCGGCTCGACGGTGAAGGAAGCGTCGATCACGGCAGCGGTGGTGCCGCCGGCGCGCAGTTCCTCACGGTCTGCTCCGTGGCGGAGTTTCTCCACCGCTTCATCGGGTCGTCTGCCGAACACCTTGTACAGGTCTTCGGCTTGCAGCGTGGACACATACACCTCTCGGGTAGAAGCATGACGGCCCGCCTCCCCCGCCGGCGGGCCGTAGAGCGATGCGAGGTCCGCTCGCAGACCGGAAACACATCCATTAGTTGAATGAGGGACCGGGTTCGCTCCGGGGGCGCGCCTGCCCTCACTTATGCAGATCAAACGCAAGAGTGTTCCAGTTCACATCGCGTTCACTTCCGGAACCGGATCCGCCACATCCTCGCGAGGCGGTGGCTGTCGGTGCCGTGCGGCAGGATGTGGGACGTGACCCAGCGAACCGATCGCCTGATGCTGCTCGACACCGCGTCCCTGTACTTCCGTGCCTACTTCGGGGTCCCCGACTCCGTGAAGGCCCCGGACGGGACGCCGGTCAACGCGGTGCGCGGCCTGCTCGAATTCATCACCCGGCTCGTGCACGACCACCACCCCGACTCGCTGGTGGCCTGCATGGACGCGGACTGGCGCCCCCAGTGGCGGGTCGACCTGATCCCCTCGTACAAGGCGCATCGCGTCGCGCAGGAGACCGAGACCGGTCCCGACGAGGAGGAGATCCCGGACACCCTCTCCCCCCAGGTCCCGATCATCGAGGACGTGCTCGACGCGGTGGGCATCGCGCGCGTGGGCGTCGAGGGGTACGAGGCGGACGACGTGATCGGCACGTTCACCGGGCGGGCCACCGGTCCGGTCGACATCGTCACCGGCGACCGTGACCTCTACCAGCTCGTCGACGACGCGCGCGAGCGCCGCGTCCTGTACCCCCTCAAGGGCGTCGGCACCCTCCAGGTCACCGACGAGGAACTGCTGCGCGAGAAGTACGGCGTCGACGGCTCCGGTTACGTGGATCTGGCCCTCCTGCGCGGCGACCCGAGCGACGGCCTGCCGGGCGTGCCCGGCATCGGCGAGAAGACGGCCGCGAAGCTGCTCGCGCAGTTCGGGGACCTGGCCGGGATCATGGCCGCCGTCGACGACCCGAAGTCGAAGCTGACGCCCTCGCAGCGCAAGCGCCTGGACGAGTCGCGGCCGTACATCGCTGTCGCACCGACGGTCGTACGGGTCGCCGGGGACGTGCCCCTGCCGGACGTGGACACGGCGCTGCCGCGCGAAGCGCGCGATCCCGCGGCCCTCGACAAGCTCGCGGAGCGCTGGGGCTTGGGCGGATCTTTGCAGCGGCTGCTCACCACCCTGGAGCGCCGAGTGTTAACTTAGGTAAACCTAAGTAACCAGTGATCTTCAGGGGAGGCCGCCATGGCGGAACGTCCGGAACGCAGGAAGCCGACGGCACACCGGGGCGAGGTCCTGCGCACCGAGCGGCTCACCCCGCACATGCAGCGCGTGGTCCTCGGCGGGGACGGCCTCGCCGCGTTCGCCGCGGGCGGCTGCACCGACCACTACGTGAAGCTGCAGTTCCCCCTCGACGGCGTCACCTACCCCGAGCCGTTCGACCTCGGGCGGATCCGCGAGGAGCTGCCGCGCGAGCAGTGGCCCGTGACGCGTACGTACACCGTGCGCGCCTGGGACCCGGTGGCGCGCGAGCTGACGCTCGACTTCGTGGTGCACGGCGACGAGGGCATCGCCGGTCCGTGGGCGCGGGACGTGCAGCCGGGCGCGAGCGTGCATCTGGCCGGTCCCGGCGGCGCCTACACCCCGGACTCAACTGCCGACTGGCATCTGCTCGCCGGTGACGAGAGCGCCCTGCCCGCGATCGCGGCCGCCCTGGAGGCGCTGCCCGGGGGCGCCGTGGCCCACGCCTTCGTGGAGGTCTCCGACGCAGCCGAGGAGCAGAAGATCAACTCCGCCGCGCAGGTCGTCTGGCTGCACCGCGGCGACCGGCCGGTGGGCGAGGCCCTGGTGAAGGCCGTGCGCGGGCTCGCGTTCCCGGCCGGCCGGGTGCACGCCTTCGTACACGGCGAGGCGGGCTTCGTGAAGGAGCTGCGCCGCCATCTGCGCACCGAGCGGGAGATCCCGCGCGAGGACCTCTCGATCTCCGGGTACTGGCGCCTCGGCCACAACGAGGACGGCTGGCAGGCCTCGAAGCGGGAGTGGAACGCGCAGGTGGAGGCGGAGCAGGAGACGGCGTAGGGCCGTCTCCCGCTCCCCCTGGGGCGCCCCCCTCAGAGGGAGCGCCTCCCCTGGGGCGTCGTGCTCAGACGGATCGCTGGTACGAGCGGAAGGTGCGGGTCGACAGCCACACCGCCGCGACAGCCAGTACGAGCAGTGCCCCGCCGCGGGTCAGCACGTCACTCCAGTCCGGGTGGTCGGACATCGCCGAACGGCCCGCGACCATCGCCCAGTTGAGCGGGTTGAAGTCGGCTATGTGCCGCATCCACGACGGCATCTGCGACGGCGCCATGAACGCGGAGGACAGGAAGGTCAGCGGGAGCAGCAGGAACGTGTTGATCCCGATGATCGACTCCCGCTCCCTGACCAGCATGCCCAGCGCGTTCGACAGCGCGCCGAACACCGTGCCGAGGAGCACCGCGGCGGCGACGAGGATGAGCACTCCGCCGGCCCCGCCCGGCAGTTCGGCCCCGCCGAGGAGGCCGAGCAGCACGATGACGACGGACTGGAGCGCGGTGACGAGACCGTTGCTCACCACATTGCCGTTCATCAGGGCCCCACGGCTCACCGGCGTGGTGAGGAACCGGTTGAGCGTGCCGCGCTGGATCTCGTCGAGCGTCGCCATGCCCGCCCACATGTTGGAGCTGAGCGCGCTCATCACGACGACGCCGGGGATGAGGTAGTCGAGATAGGTCGTGGTCCCGAATCCGCCCAGCTCGACGACCTTCTTGAACAGGTTGCCGAACAGGAACAGCCAGACCACCGGCTGGATCAGGGTGATCAGCAGATACGCGGGCTGGCGCAGGAACACCATGAGCTGACGCTGCGTCATGTACCAGGTCTGCGGGATCGCGGTACTCATCGGGCACCTCCGGCGGGGGCGAGAGCGTCGGCGACGGACGCGTCGAGGGTGGCGGCCTGCGCCTCGGAGTAGCGGCGGCCGGCATAGCGGAGATAGACGTCGTCGAGCGAGGGGCGGGCGACGGTGGCGGCGGTGACCGCTACGCCCGCCCGCTCCAGCGCGCCGAGCAGGGCGGGCACGGCGGCGGCCCCGTCGTCGGCGCGGACACTGACGCGCCGGCCGTCGAACTGGGTCTCGCGCACGCCCGGCAGCGCGGCGAGCGCGCCCTCCAGCAGCGCGCGGCCCGTGTCCGGGACGGGGGCGCGCAGCTCCAAGTGGACGGCGTCCCCGCGCAGTTCACCCTTGAGGCCGTCGGGGGTGCCCTCGACGACGACATGGCCGCGGTCGACGACGGCGATGCGCTCGGCGAGCCGGTCGGCCTCTTCGAGGTAGTGCGTGGTGAGCAGGATGGACAGGCCCTCGTCGCCGGCGAGGCGCGCGATCTCGTCCCACATCGCAGTGCGGGCCTCCGGGTCGAGGCCGGTGGTGGGCTCGTCGAGGAAGAGCACCTCGGGCCGGTGGACGAGGCCGAGCGCCACGTCGAGGCGGCGCTGCATGCCGCCCGAGTAGCCCTTGACCTGGCGTCCGGCGGCGTCGGAGAGGCGGAAACGGTCGAGGAGTTCGGTGACTCGCCGGTTCAGGTCCGCTCCGCGCAGACCGTAGAGCCTGCCCTGGAGCTGGAGGTTCTCGCGGCCGGTGGCGACGGGGTCGGCGCCGGACTTCTGGGCGACGACACCGATGGCGCGGCGCACCCGGTCGGGGTGCCGCAGCACGTCGTGGCCCGCGACGGTGGCGGTCCCGGAGTCGGGACGGGCGAGGGTGGTGAGGATCTTGACGGTGGTGGACTTGCCTGCGCCGTTCGGGCCGAGCAGGCCGAAGACGGTGCCGGGTTCCACGCTGATGTCCATGCCGCTGAGCGCGGTGACATCGCCGGGATAGGTCTTGACGAGTTGACGCGCCTGCACTGCGGGCGCACGGGTACTCATGACGACGGCTCTCCTGTGTGAGCGGACGACGGTGGATCCGCTCGCGGGTGTGAGTGGATGACGGCCGATCCACGTGAAGAGCGCCGGGCTATCCTGGGTGTGCCGCACCTCGATCGCCTGGCTCGCCGCACGGTGGGTCGGTCCGGGGTTCGAGACCCTGGCGGGACTGCTGCAACAGTCCTGCCGGGGTCTGTTTGTCTCTCTCGGATTGCTTCTCTCTGG
This sequence comes from Streptomyces sp. NBC_00009, assembly GCF_045040855.1. Lineage (NCBI taxonomy): Bacteria > Bacillati > Actinomycetota > Actinomycetes > Kitasatosporales > Streptomycetaceae > Streptomyces > Streptomyces sp. NBC_00009. The sequence continues at coordinate 6,588,679 of NZ_CP108312.1, read as the reverse complement.
GTCTCTCTCCTCTTCCTGCGGTTGAGCCCCACCGGTTTGCGGGTGGGCCACTGGTTCACGAGTGGGCCACTGGTTCACGAGTGGGCCACCGGCTTACGGGTGATCACCGGTCGGGGCGGGTTTCCTCCAACTCGGCGAATTCCGGCGGGATTTCACCGGTCTCCTGGAACGTCCGCCACTGTTCGACGCCGTCGAGCGTGCCCTCCTTGACCTCCCGCAGGAAGCCCCGGATCCACTCGGCCTGCGCCTCGACCATGTGCAGCTGGTACTCGGTCTCCACGAGGAAGATCCGCGGCAGCGTCTCGTACAGCTTCATGAGTCCGCCGCGCGCGCTCGCCGCCTGGACCTCGAGCGAGGCGAGCCGCTCCTCCAGCAGTCGCGTCACCTCGTCGGGGTGTATGACCCCCATGAGGGAGAGCGCCGTCTCGAAGATCGGGTACTCACGCGCGGGCACGGCGAGCAGGTCGGAGAGCCACTCGAGCGCTTCCTCCCGGCCGTCGTCGGTGATCCCGTAGAGCGTGCGCTCCGGCCGGTTCCCCTGCCGCTGCACGTCCGCGACCTCGACGAAGCCGTGCTTCTCCAGGTTCTGGACGACCGTGTAGAGCGAGCCGTAGTTGATCTTCGTGGTGGTGTCCTTGCCGCGCCGGCGCAGGGTCTGCGCGATCTCGTACGGGTGCATGGGCTTCTCCATGAGCAGCACCATCACCGCGAGGGCCAGCGGATTGCCCAGCTTGCGCCGCTTCGTGGCCACGGACCTCACCTCACCTCATACCCGACACCCCGTATCCGAATATCCGTAGCCGAACATATCGCGATAGACCACCGGCGTCAACACACGATGTATCGCGAATGAGGCGGGTATGCAAGGGGTGCGGACTTCGGCGCGGGGATGTGGTGGGGGCGGCCGCGGCAGGTTCAGGTCGTGGCCGCGTCACGCCTCCGGTCGGCGGTCGCCCTGCACGCGCGCGTGGAGGTGGCAGTCGTGCCAGCCGTCCGCGTGCAGGAGCGCGCTGCGCTTCGTGCCCTCCAGGGCGAACCCCGACTTGAGGGCGACCCGGCAGGACGCCATGTTGCCGACGGCGTGCTGGAGTTCGAGGCGGTGGAAGCCGATCTCGTCGAGCGCCCAGCGGGACAGCGCGGCGACGGCGCGCGGGGCGATACCGGCGCCCCGCGCCGCGGGCAGGACCCAGTACGCGACCTCGGCCAGCCCCTCGTGCAGAGACAGGGAGCGCAGCCCCGTGCGGCCCACCACCTCGCCGGTGTCCGCCGTGGCGAGGGCCCAGCTGGCCCTCTGCTCGCCGTCCCAGGCGTCCCGCCACTCCTTCATCCAGCCGCGCGCCTCGTCCTCGGACTCCGCGACCCGCGCGTGCCAGTGCTGGATCGTCGGGTCGCGGAACGCCGCGTACACGGCGGGCACGTCGTCGTCCCGCCAGGGCCTGAGGACGAGGCCGCCCTCGGCCTCGATGGTGGGCTGGGGGCCGCGGGCGAGCGTGCCGGTGGCCAGGACCTGCGGAATCGTGATCGGCATGGGCCCCATCCTGCCCCCGGCGGCCCGCCTCCGTCCGTGGTTCCTGGGGACCGGCGGCCGCCCGTAGGCTGGGCCGCGATGAGACGTAAGAGGCGCATTCCGCCCTCCCCGCTGCCGCAGCGCTACGGCATCGACGCCTTCCGGGTCATGCTGCCGCTCGACGGCGCCTGGAGCACGGTGCGCGACCATCTCGTGGAGCGGCTCGCGGCCGGGCCCGCGGTGATCGACGCGATGCTGCGCGAGGGGCGGATCGTGGGCGCGGACGGGGCCGCCGTGACCGCGGACGCGCCGTATGTGCCGGGCGCCTGGGTGTGGTTCCACCGCGAACTGGCGCCCGAGGTGCCAGTGCCGTTCCCCATCGGGATCGTGTACCGGGACGAGCACATCGTCGTCGCCGACAAGCCGCACTTCCTGGCGACGACGCCGCGCGGCAGCCATGTCACCGAGACCGCGCTGGCGCGCCTGCGACGGGAGTTGGACCTGCCCGCGCTCGGGCCGGCGCACCGGCTCGACCGGCTCACCGCGGGCCTCGTCCTGTTCGTCGTCCGGTCCGAGGAACGCGGCGCGTACCAGATGCTGTTCGGCGACAAGCTCGTGCGCAAGGAGTACGAGGCGGTGGCCGCCCACGACCCGGGAATCGCCCTGCCGAGGACCGTGCGCAGCCGGATCGAGAAGGAGCGCGGGGTGCTTGCCGCGCGCGAAGTGCCGGGCGGGGAGCCGAATGCGGAGAGCCGGATCGAGCTCGTCGAGCGGCGCGGCGGGCTCGGCCGCTACCGGCTGGTCCCCCACACCGGCCGCACCCACCAGCTGCGGGTGCACATGAACGCGCTCGGCCTGCCGATCCTCGGCGACCCGATCTACCCGGTGATCGCCGACGAGGTGGCGCCGGACGACTTCCGCCGCCCGCTCCAACTCCTCGCCCGGACCCTGGAGTTCAGGGATCCCGTGACGGGCCAGGAGCACCGCTTCGAGAGCGGGCGGATGCTCGAGGCCTGGTCGGCGTACGAGGAGTGGGCGGGCGGCGGGCCGACGGCGCCCGCGCACCCCTCGTAACACCTGGGTCAGGCCCGGTCAGTAGCCGCGCCACCAGCGCAGGAAGCGCCGCCAGGCGCCCTGCGGCGGTGCGGCGGGCTCCGGGTACACGGCGGGCGGCTGCTGCGGTTCCGGGGCAGGCGCCGGAACGGGGGCGGGCGCCGGCGGGGCGTGCGTCGACACCTGCCATTCGTCGCGCGGCTCCGGGACCGGCCGGATGCCGGGCTTGGCGACGACGTCCTGCGGCGGGCGCGGCTCGAACTTCACCGGCAGCTCCACCAGGTGCTGCGAGAGGATCGAGGAGCGCCAGCGCAACTCGTGCTCGTGCACCGAGAGTTCGACGTCGGGAAGGCGCATCAGGAGCGCGTCGACGCCGATGTCGGCGATGGCGCGGCCGATGTCCTGTCCGGGGCACTCGTGCGGTCCGCCGCCGAAGGCGAGGTGCGAGCGGTTGCCCTGCATGTTGGCGGACAGGTCGGGGCGTACGACGGGGTCGACGTTGCCGGGCGCGATGCCGAAGATCAGGCCGTCGCCCCGGCGGATGTGCCGGCCGCCGAGCTCGGTGTCCTCCTTGGCGAAGTAGCCGACCATGGCGCTGAACGGCGGCTCGTCCCACAGGGACTGCTCGACCGCCTCGGGCACGGTCATCTGGCCGCCGTTGAGCTGGGCTCGGAAGCGCGGGTCGGTGAGGACCACGCGCAGCACGTTCGCGATGAGGTTGGCCGTGGCCTCGTAGGCGGCGATCAGGACGAGGCGCAGGTGCTGGGCGACCTCGTCGTCGTCGAGGGCGGCGGGCTGGGCGATGAGGTGACTGGTGAAGTCGGCCTCGGGGTGGGCACGGCGGCGGGCGGTGAGCCTGGTGAGGACGCCCATGATGTATTCGTTGCTGGCGATGGCGGTCTCGGTGCCCTTGATCATGTCGCGGGCGGCCTGCACCATCCGCTCGTTGTACTCCTCGGGCATGCCGAAGATCCGGCACATCACCATCATCGGCAGATGCTCGGCGAACTGGCTGACGACGTCCGCCTCGCCGATCTCGCAGATCTTGTTGACCAGCTCGTTCGAGGCGCGGTTGATGAAGCGCCGCAGGCCCCGGGCCTCGATGGTGCCGATCGCCCCGGTGACCGCGCCGCGCAGCCGCTGGTGGTCGGCGCCCTCGGCGAAGCTGCAGATGGGCTGCCAGCTGAAGACGGGCGCGAGGGGGTTGGTGGGGGTGACACTGCCGTCGAGGACGGCGTTCCAGTGGCGCGCGTCGCGGTTGAACTGGGAGGTCGAGCGGACCATGTGCAGGTTCTCGCTGTGCCCGAGGACCGCCCACATCGGCACGTCGTCGTGGATCAGGACGGGGGCGACGGGGCCGTGTTCGGCGCGCAGCTTCTCGTACACGGCCGCGATGTCGTCGTCCGCCTCGGGGCCGTAGAGCCGGCGCAGGCCGCCGGGGCCCAGGGCGTGGGCCGGGCAGCCGGGCGGTGGACTGAGCGCGGCCTCGTCCGTGCCGGCGTGTGAGTGGGAGGGAGTCGTCACGGTGATCGCTCCGGTGGTGTGGAAAGTCTGTGTGGAAAAGGCTGTGTTGAAGAGGAGGGCGGCCGGCACCGGCCGGGTCAGACGCGGGCGAGCGCCAGTTCGTGCAGATAGCGCATCAGCGTCATCAGGACGTCCCGGCTGGAGGCGCGGCGCCGGGCGTCGCACTCGAGGATCGGGACGTCCGGGTCGAGGTCGAGGGCCTGGCGCAGTTCGTCGGCGGGGTAGCGCGGGCCGTCGGGGAAGGCGTTGTTGGCGATGACGAACGGCACGCCGCGCTCCTCCAGACGCCCGATCACGTCGAAGCTGACTTCGAGGCGGCGGGTGTCGATGAGCACGACGGCGCCGAGCGCGCCCTCGAACAGGCCGTTCCACAGGAACCAGAAGCGCTCCTGGCCCGGGGTGCCGAAGAGGTAGAGCACCAGCTCGTCCGTGATGCTGATGCGTCCGAAGTCCATGGCGACCGTGGTGGCGGTCTTCGTCTCGGAGCCGTAGTTGTCGTCGACTCCGATGCCCGCCTGGGTCATGGTCTCTTCGGTGGTGAGCGGCCTGATCTCGCTGACGGATCCCACCATCGTGGTCTTGCCCACGCCGAATCCGCCGACGATGACGACCTTCACGGCGGCCGAGACCGTGTCGGGCAGGTGGTCCTCGCTCCGGGGCCCCGGAATACGGGGTCCGTCCCGGAGCGTGTCAGAGCTTTTGAAGTCCATGCATCACCGCTTCGAGGAGGGAACGGTCGGCGACGGCGCCGCGGATGACGGGGGCGCGCGCCTGAACCAGTTCGGCCGCGAGGAGTTCGCCGAGCAGCACGGTGACCACGCTGAACGGCAGACTGAGGTAGGCCGAGATCTCGGCCGTGGACAGGGGTGACTTGCACAGCCGTAACAGGGCTGCCTGTTCGGGCGGCGCCGCGGGCGGGGGGTCGGCGCGTGCGATGATCAGGGTGACCAGGTCGAGCGGCGCGCGCTCGGCCCCCTCGCCGCCGCCCGTGATGGTGTACAGGCGTTCGGGGTTGGCGCCCTTGCCGTCCGGCCCGCGGCGTTCGCGCTGCGGCGGCTCCGCCCGGGAGGGTTGCGGGGGATGTGTCATACGGTCTGCCCGTTGCGCCGGGGCGGACTGGTGAGGTGTGCGCCGATGCGTACGACGAGGTCGCGCATGCGGTTGCTGATGAGTCCGGCGTCCACGTGGGCGTCGGCGAGGACCGCGAGGTACGCGCCCTTGCCCGCGGCCATGAGGTAGAAGAACCCTCCGCTGACCTCGATGATGACCATGCTCATCCGGCCGTCGCTGTCCGGGATCTCGCTGGCCACCGCGGTGGCCAGGCTCTGGAGTCCGGCGCAGGCGGCGGCGATGCGGTCGGCGGCGTCGGGGTCGCCGCCGTAGCGGGCGATGCGCAGGCCGTCCGCGGAGAGCACCACGACCTGCCGGGTCTGGGGCACGCCGTCGGCGAGCTCCTTGAGCATCCAGTCGAAGTTTGCCCTTTGCTGGATCACTGACGGTCTCCCTCGTCGACCTGCTGATTGGTTCCGGTGGGCTCGCCCGACGCGTCGCCCTGCCCGTCACCCTTGAGCCCGTTCATGAACGCCTCGACCCACAGGCCCGGTTCGGGCTGGTCCGGCTTCTCGGGTTCGGCCTCGGAGGCCGGCACCGGGATGGGCGTCCACTGCGGGGGCTGGTCCGCGCGGGGCGCCGCCCCGCTGCCGTTCTCGGGCGCCCTGGGCGTCACGATGATCTGCTGGTCGATGACCTTCGTGTCGACCTTCCTGCGGCGCTGCGGCAGTCCGTTGGCGCGCCACTCGGTGACGACGGGGACGTCGTCCTCCATGGCGGCCATCAGCGGCGCGGAGGGGCGGGGTCCCGTGGTGGGGCGGCGCAGCTTCTTCTTGCGGGGCTCCTCCACGATGGGCTCGCCGTCGTTGTTGACGCGAGGCACACCGGAGGCGCCGATGCCGTGCGCGAGGCCGGGCGCGGGGTCGGTCGTGATCATGATCCGCGGCACGATGAGGACGGCGCGGACGCCGCCGTACGCGGACTGGCGCAGCGCGATCTGCATGTCGTACATCTGCGAGAGCCGGCCGACGACGGCCATGCCGAGGCGGGGGTTCTCGCCGAGGTCGTTGAGGTCGATACCGGCCTTGGCGCGGGCGAGCATCTCCTCGGCGCGGCCGCGGGCCTCCTCGCTGAGGCTGACGCCGCCGTCCTCGATCTCGATGGCGATGCCGGTCTGCACCTCGACCGCGGTGACGTGCACCTTGGTCTGCGGCGGCGAGTAGCGCGTCGCGTTGTCCATGAGTTCGGCGAGCGCGTGGATGAGCGGCTCGACGGAGATGCCCCGGATGGCGACCTTGGCGATCGAGTGCAGCTCGATGCGGGGGTATTCGAGGATGCGCGACATGGCGCCGCGCAGCACGCTGTAGAGCGGCACCGGCCGGGGCCACTGGCGGCCGGGGCGGGCGCCGCCGAGGACGGTGATGGAGTCGGCGAGCCGGCCGATCAGCGCGGTGCCGTGGTCGATGCGCAGGAGGTCGTCGAAGACCTCGGGGTTGCGGCCGTGGTCCTCCTCCATCTCGCGCAGTTCGGCGTTCTGCTTGTGCACGATGGACTGGACGCGGCGCGCGATGGAGACGAAGGCGCGCTGCGCGGCGTCGCGCATGTTCTCCTCGCGGTCGATGAGGTCGAGCACCTCGGCCATCAACCTGCGCTGGGCGTATGGGAGTTGGGAGTGCGCGGGGTCGCTCTCGACGACGACCTTGACGGCTTCCGAGGCCGTGTCGCCGGAGCGCAGCCGGTACAGGGACTCGGGCAGCAGATACCTGGCCATCCACTGGGCCTCGTCGTCACGGGCGGCGAGGCTGCGTTCCAGGTGCGCAACGTGGCGGGCGGACTGGGCGCGCTCCCACTTGATCGTGCGGCCGCGGCGTACCGCCTCGGCGGCCACCAGGATCAGCAGGAGCGTGGCGAGGCCACCGCACAGGGCGACGGCGAGCCGCGCGGGCTGCGCCACCACCGCGACGGCGGCTCCGGTCGCCGCGGCCATGGCCACGGCGGGCAGCAACAGCACGCGTGTGTAGGGGATTTCTCGGCCACCGGGAGGCGATTGAACACTCACCATGTATGCCCTCTGAACGGTCGGATCGGGGAAATGTGTGGTTACGGGGGACGTACTGACGTGCGCGTGGGGGGATGAACTCGAACCATCTGCAAGATTGGGAACAAACGCACGAATATGTGCCAACTCGGTGCGCTGCGGGCGAGCTTAGTCCCGCGGGATCACCGCCGTGTCATATTCCGCAAGCACCTGAAATGGCCGGACGGGAGGAATACACTCGGCTCCATTTACACGCTCAGCGGCGGCTCGCACACATGGAGTGATCACATCCGCCTGTGCGAAATCCCCGTCACGGAAGGGCTGTTGGGCCCTCGGCGCGTGACGTGTGTGAGGTCAGGGGCCCGCGATGCGCGGGGCCGCGTCCGCGGTCGTCGCGGCGAGGACCGGGGCGGCGACCGGTACGGAACGTTCGGGATCGCGGCAGTGCACGAGAATGACGCCTTCGGTCAGCCCGAAGAACAGATCGGCACGCGGGGAGAGTTCACCCTTGGCGAGCCCACGCCCTGGAAGACGGCGGCAGCAACTGCCCGTAGATGTCTGTGCGTTCGGCGCGGGCGGCACGGACGGCATGGGCGGCATGGGCGGCATGGGCGGCATGGAATCGCGTACGGCCGGTGCCCCCGCGCCCGTCAGGGGCGCGGGGAACGGCGCGACCGGTCACCACCGGCCGCGCCCTAGCCGACGGACGAGTACGCCACCACACCGCGCCGCAACGCGTCCACCGCCTTGCGGGCGTTCTTGGCGACCGTGGCCCCGTCCCCCTCGCCGGAGACGGACGGCGCCGCGGCCGCGATCTGGCCCAGCACGTCGATGACCTGCTTGCACCAGCGCACGAAGTCACCGGCGGGCATGTCCGCCTCGCGCAGCACCTCGTCGAGGCCCTTGCCGGACGCCCACTGGTGCGCGGCCCAGGCGAAGCCCAGATCGGGCTCGCGCTGGCCGACGCCCTCGGTCTGGCTGATCTTGAACTCTTCCTCCAGGGCGTCGAGCCGGCCCCAGATGCGGACCATCTCGCCGAGCGCCGCCTTGGCCTTGCCGGACGGCAGCTTGGGCGCGAGCGCGTCGTCGGCGGCGCGGGCCTCGAACACCAACGCCGATACGCACGCGGCCAGTTCGGCCGGGCTGAGGCCTTCCCAGACCCCGTCGCGCAGGCACTCGCTGGCGAGCAGATCGAGCTCGCCGTAGAGGCGCGCCAGGCGCTTGCCATTCTGCGTGACCTCGTCGCCGCGCAGATAGTCCATCTCGGTCAGCAGGGCCACGATGCGGTCGAAGGTGCGGGCGATCGTGTTCGTCCGGCCCTCGATGCGGCGCTCCAGCTGCTGCGTGTCGCGCCGCAGCCGGTAGTAGCGCTCGGCCCAGCGGGCGTGGTCCTCGCGCTCGTCGCAGCCGTGACAGGGGTGGGCGCGCAGCTCGGCGCGCAGCCGCGTGATCTCACGGTCGTCGGCCGCCGCCGCACGGTTCTTGCGGTGCCGGTCGGGCACGATGTGGCCGGCCTTGGTGCGCAGCGCGGACGCGAGGTCCCGCCGCGACTGGGGCGAGCGCGCGTTGAACGACTTGGGGATCCGCATCCGCTCCAGCGCCTCGACGGGCACCGGGAAGTCGATCGACGCGAGCCGCTTGACCTGGCGTTCGGCGGTCAGGACCAGCGGGCGCGGGCCGTCGTGCTGCTCGAAGCCACGGTGTCCGTTCGACCGGCCGGCCGGGATGCCGGGGTCGAGGACGAGCGCGAGCCCGGCGAACTTGCCGGAGGGGACGTGGATGACGTCGCCCGGCTTGAGCTTCTCCAGGGCGGCGGCCGCCGCGGCGCGCCGCTGGGCCGCGCCCTGCTTGGCGAGGTCCGTCTCACGGTCCTTGAGCTCGCGGCGCAGCCGCGCGTACTCCTCGAAGTCCCCCAAGTGGCAGGTCATGGAGGCCTTGTAGCCGTCCAGGCCCTCCTCGTTGCGCTGGACCTGACGGGAGATTCCGACGACCGACTTGTCGGCCTGGAACTGCGCGAAGGACGTCTCGAGCAGCTCGCGCGAGCGGTGCCGGCCGAACTGCTCGACCAGATTCACCGCCATGTTGTACGACGGCTTGAAGCTGGAGCGCAGCGGGTACGTGCGCGTGCCCGCGAGTCCCGCCAGGTGCTCGGGGCTGAAGCCGCGCTGCCACAGGACGACCGCGTGGCCCTCGACGTCGATGCCGCGCCGGCCGGCCCGGCCGGTGAGCTGGGTGTACTCGCCGGGCGTGATGTCGGCGTGCTGCTCGCCGTTCCACTTGACGAGCTTCTCCAGCACGACGGACCTGGCCGGCATGTTGATGCCGAGCGCCAGGGTCTCCGTCGCGAAGACGGCCTTCACGAGACCGCGTACGAACAGCTCCTCGACGACCTCCTTGAACGTCGGCAGCATGCCCGCGTGGTGGGCGGCGATGCCGCGCTCCAGGCCTTCGAGCCACTCGAAGTAGCCGAGGACGTGCAGGTCCTCGTCGGGGATCGCGGCCGTGCGCTCCTCGACGATCTCGCGGACGCGGGCGCGGGCCTCGTCGTTGTTGAGCCGCAGGCCCGCGTACAGGCACTGCTGTACGGCGGCCTCGCAGGCGGCGCGGCTGAAGATGAACGTGATCGCGGGCAGCAGCCCCTCGCTGTCGAGGCGCTCGATGACCTCGGGGCGGCCGGGCGTCCAGATCCGGGAGCGCTGTCTGCGCTCGCGCTCGCGGTCCGCCTCGCGCACCATCTTGCCCTTGCGGCGGTCGCGCGGGTTGTACGAGCGGCTGGCCTCCATGCGGGCCATCCGCGTCAGGTCCGGGTTGACGGCCTTCTTTCGGCCCTCGCCCTCCTCGAAGAGGTCGTACATCCGGCGCCCGGCGAGCACGTGCTGGAAAAGGGGTACGGGCCGGTGCTCGGAGACGATCACTTCGGTGTCGCCGCGCACGGTGTCGAGCCAGTCGCCGAACTCCTCCGCGTTCGACACGGTCGCCGAGAGGGAGACCAGGGTGACGGACTCCGGGAGGTGGATGATCACCTCTTCCCAGACGGCGCCTCGGAAGCGGTCGGAGAGGTAGTGCACCTCGTCCATGACCACGTAGCCGAGGCCGAGGAGGGTCTGCGAGCCCGCGTACAGCATGTTCCGCAGGACCTCGGTGGTCATGACGACCACCGGAGCGTCCGCGTTCACGCTGTTGTCGCCGGTCAGCAGGCCGACCTTGTCGGCGCCGTACCGCTTGGCGAGGTCGGCGTACTTCTGGTTCGACAACGCCTTGATGGGTGTCGTGTAGAAGCACTTCTTGCCCTGCTGGAGGGCCAGGTGGACGGCGAACTCGCCGACGATCGTCTTGCCGGAGCCGGTGGGCGCGGCCACCAGAACGCCCTTGCCCGTCTCGAGAGCCTGACACGCCTCGATCTGGAAGGGGTCGAGGCCGAAGTCGTACATCTCGCGGAAATCGGCGAGCGCGGTGGCCTGCTCGGCAGCGCGCTTACGTGCTGCCGCGTACCGCTCGGCCGGTGAGAGGTCCTCTGTCATCGTGCTTTCGAGACTACCGGCCACCACTGACAACGGACGATCTTTATTGTGATCGGCCACTTCCGGGGGTCAAGGGCCCAGGATCCGCACGGCCTGCGGCACGCACTCGGCGGTCAGGGGCAGCGCCCCGAGCGGCTCCCCGTCGGCATATCCGGTGACGCCCTCGGCGGCCAGTTCGATCTTCTTCGCGCGATGGACGGTGACCACGGGGTGGTCGAGGTGGGTCCCCTTGTACACACGCGGGAAGACCTTGAGCAGCGTCGCCCGCGAGCAGCCCCCGACGACCGTGATGTCGAAGAGCCCGTCCGTCATGTCGGCGCCCGCACAGATCTGCATGCCACCGCCGTACGACGTCCCGTTCCCCACGGCGACGAGCGTGGCCTCGACCTCCAGCACGGGGCCGTCGTCCAGGGTGATCCGGTACGGGACGGGCTTGAACGCGGCGAGCTCGGCGACGATCGCGAGGTCGTACTTGAAACGGCCGCCGGGCCAGCGCATCCGGTTGCCCCGGTCGTTGACCCGGGAGTCGAAACCCGAGGCCAGGACGGTGCCGAACCAGTGTCCGTCGGCCCGCCCCAGGTCGAGCTCGCGTATCCGCGATCCCTTGAGGGCGTCGGCGACGAGGGCGCCTGCCGCCGCCGGGTCCCGTACGGGCAGTCCGAGGGAGCGGGCGAAGTCGTTTCCTGTCCCGACGGCGATCACGCCGAGCGGGGTGCGGGTGCCCGCGACGGCCTGGAGCGCGAGGTTGGCCATGCCGTCCCCGCCGACGGCTATGAGCGCTCCGGTGCCGTCGTGGACCGCGCCGCGCGCGCGTGTGAGCGCGTCGTCGGCGTCCTCCCCCACGACCGTACGTACGGAGAAACCGGCCGCCCGCAACGCGAAAGCGGCCGGCTGCGCCGCATGGGCGCCCCGGCCGCGTCCGGCGGTGGGATTGACGAAGAGGGTGATCTCGCTGGTCACGGGCGGACCTTACAAGATCGTGCGACGTTGTCAGGTCACGTCGTCATAACCGTTGACCCGGTCATGGTCCGAGCTCGCCTGCTCAGGCAGCGCACGGCTGGCGGAGACGGGCTCGGGGGTGAGGTCCAGGTCCGAGGCCTCGTCGTCCGCGGGCTCCTCGGCAGCACGTCGCGCTCGGCGCCTGTCATTGGCCAACGCGATTCCTACAGCACCGAAGTAGAGCACCCAGATCGGCCCGGCCAGTGCCAGCATGGAGATGGGGTCGGTGCTGGGGGTGGCAATCGCCGCGAAGAGCGTGATGCTCATGATCATCACGCGCCACCAGCCGGCCAGCTTCTTGCCCGAGAGGATGCCTCCGAAGTTGAGCATCACCAGCAACAGGGGCAGTTCGAAGGCGAGGCCGAAGACGAGGATCATCCGCATGATGAGCTGCAGCAGGTCATCCAGGGGCAGCTGGTTGTCGCTTCCGATGATCGAGAAATCGAGCATCACCTTGGCCATCTTCGGCAGCGACCAGTAGGCGAAGTAGGCACCCATCATGAACAGCGGGAAGCCCGCCCCTACGAAGGCGAGCGAGTACTTCTTCTCGTGCCGGTGCAGACCCGGCGCGATGAAACCCCACAACTGGTAGAGCCAGACCGGAGACGCGAGCGCCACCCCGGACGCCATCGAGACGGTCAGAGCCAGCGTGAACGGGCTCAGGAGACCGTTCTGAACGATTCGCGCGCACGTGGTCTTGCTGGACTCCTGCGCCAGATCCGCGAAGCTGCGATCACAGCCGACCGCCTGAAGGATCGGGTCCGTGAAGAACTGCATGATGTCTTTGTAGAAGAAGGCGGCGATGATCGTGGTGACAACAACCGCGATCAGGCTCTTCACAAGCCGATTACGCAGCTCACGCAGATGCTCCGCGAGCGGCATCCGCCCCTCGGGATCCTTCTCCGTCTTGCGGGCAGACTTGAGCAACCCACGTCCTCATCTCGTGCGACAGGCCGCCTTCGCGGGGCGGCCCGGGATCAGCGCTGCGAAGCCTGGTCGGTCGGCTCGGTGACCGGGCGCGCGTTGGTCACGTCGCCGGGTGCGGCCTTGATGGTGCGCTGAGCCGGGGTCTGCTCGTCGTTCTTCGGCGGGTCCGTGGGCGCGGTCTGCTGACCGTCGGACTTCATCGCCTTGGCCTCGCTCTTGAGGATGCGGGCCGACTTGCCCAGCGAGCGCGCCATGTCGGGAAGCTTCTTCGCACCGAACAGCAGGACGATGACGACGAGGATCAGAATGATCTCAGGAGCGCCGATCTTTCCGAACATAAGCGTTTACCTTCTCACCGAGGCGGCAGGGGCGGGGCTGCCGGTACAGGTCGGACTGATGTCCGACCACCGTGCTGGCAGCGATCGTATCCCGCGGGGGTGAACAGGGGGCAATCCCTCTGCGTACTCCCAGTTGCGGTCCGCGCCTCGCTCGACGGGCCGCGCCTCGCAGCGTACCCGCCCGTCCCCGCAACCGGACAGGGCACAGGGGTAAAGCGCTTACCAGCATGTCTCCCCCGTCACATTGGGCGGGACCTGCGATCAGAGAAGCTCGCGGCTCGTGCGGGCCGTGCCGGTCGCCGCCCGCTCCAGATCCTCCGCCGCGCGGTTGATCTGCTGTGTGGTGTCGGCGACTTGGCGCCCGAGGCGCTGCGCCTCGACAAAGACCTTGACCGCGAGTACGCCGAGCACGGCGAGTCCCACGAACCCCACAGCAATCGACAGCATCGCCCAGAACATGCGCCGAGCCTAGACGGCCTGGTGGAGGCGGAGCGTGCTCACCCCTCCGCCGGTGAGGAGTTCGATGATGCGCTCCCCGGCCGGCTTGCGTACGGCGGCGCCGCACTCGGGGCAGGTGAACGAGTAGAAGGTGGTGCGGCGGGTGGCGCCGATGGCCAGGCGCAGGGCGCCCGCGGAGAGTTCGAACCGCTCACGGCAGTCGGGGCAGGCGGCCTTGAACAGCACCGGACCCACCACTGCGGACAATCCACCCATTTCGACCATCCCAGACTTTTCGGAGACTCTTCAGAACTTCTCGAACTTCTGGCTCCCCCGGGCCGCACCGCGGTCAACGGCACGCCCACCCTTCTCACCCCGGCCACGCGCGTGAGGTCGTCACAGACCCGCCCGCGGCCAACGGCCCTACCCCTGCCCGTCGTAAGCGGCCAGCGCCTCCCCGGCGGCCTGCCGCGCACTCTCGGCGAGCCCGAGCGGCGAGACGATGCGTCCGTCGCGGCCGAGCCGGAGCGCGAGCCGGCGCAGCGACGACGGGTCCGGCGTGCGCAGCGTGATCCGCAGGCCGCCGTCCGCCAACTCCTCGGCGCTGTCGTGCGGGTAGTACTCCGCGACCCAGCGTCCGCCGGGCCCGACCTCGACCACGACCTCGGGGTCCTCGGCCGCGGGCTGCACGAGCCCCTCGGACAGGTCCCGCAGTTCGATCTCCGGCGGCGCGGACGGCTCGTCCAGGATCCGGATCTCGGCGACCCGGTCGAGGCGGAAGGTGCGCCGCGCCTCGGAGCGCCGGCACCAGGCCTCCACGTAGGTGTGGCCGACGCTCACCAGGCGGATGGGGTCGATCTCCCGCTCGGTGAGCTCGTCGCGGGCCGGGGAGTAGTAGCGGATCCACAGTCGGCGCCGCTCCGAGATCGCCCGGTCGACGTCGGCGAAGACGCCGCCCTCGGACTCGAACGTCACCGAGAGCCGGGCGCTCGCCCCGGCCGCCTCGCCGGCCGCGGCCTCCAGCTTCGCGGTGGCCCGAAGGAGCGCGAGCCGGTCGCTCTCCCTGAGGCCGGGCAGCGTGGACACGGCGCGCGCGGCGACGAGCAGCGCCGTCGCCTCGTCGGCGGCGAGCCGCAGCGGCGCGGCCGCGTCTGCGCTGAGGGCGCTCGGGTTGCGCCACCAGATGCGGTCGCCGTCCGTGTCGATGTCGAGGAGGTCGCCCCCACGGAAGCTCGTCCCGCACAGCGGCAGGATGTCGAGGTCCGAGATCAGCTCGTCCTCGGTGATCCCGAAGGCGCGGGCGACATCCTCGACGCGCGCTCCGGGGCGCTCCCGCAGATACGTCACGAGGGACAGCATCCGCCGGGTCTGGTCGATGGCGTTCGTGGCCATTGGTCCTCGTTCCCCTCAGCCCTTGGCCACGGCACGCAGCCGGTCGACGACCTCGGCCCGCAGCTCGGCGGGTTCGAGCACGACCACGTCGGGCCCGAACTCGACCAGCCAGGCGTCGAGCCCGTGCCCGTAAGGAATCTCCAGCTCGTCCCAGCCGTCGCCGAGGTCGCGCACGGCGGAGGCCTTGGCGCGCAGCGGATAGCCGGAGCCGGTGCGCAGCCTGATGAGGGCCGTGCGGTCGGCGGTCTCGCCGGCCCAGCTCGCGACGGTCTCGCGGACGGTCACGACATCGGGCACGTCGGCGGTGAAGCGGCCGGCCCGGGAGCGGACCTTGCCGGTGATGCGGGAGAGCCGGAAGACGCGTTCGGCGCCGCGGTCGCGGTCCCAGCCGGCGAGGTACCAGTGGCCGCGCCAGCACTCGAGCGCCCACGGCTCGACATGCCGCTGCTCGGGCCGCGCGGCGGTGGCCTTGCGGTAGTCGAAGACGACGGGGCGGCGGTCGCGGCAGGCCAGCATCAGCGGCTCGAACGATGCCTCGTGCGCGGGGATACGGGGTTCGAGGGCCGAGTGCGCCTCGTACGGGTCGACGTCCTCGGGGAGTCCTGCGGCCCGCAGCTTCTGCAGGGCTCCGCTGGCGGCGCCGGCGAGGCGGGCCTGCTGCCAGACCTTCGCGGCGAGGCCCAGCGCGGCGGCCTCCTCGGCGTCGAGGGTGACGGGCGGCAGCCGGTTGCTGTCGCGGCGGGCGAGATAGCCGATCTCCCCGTCGAGGCTCTCCACGGTCGCGATGACCAGGCCGAGCTCCCGCAGGTCGTCCTTGTCCCGCTCGAACATCCGGTTGAAGCTGTCGTCGGAGTTGGCTTCCAGGTAGGCCTCGATGGAACCGCGCAGCTCACGCTTGCTGAGCGGGCGTCCCGTCCCGAGCAGACACAGCGCCAGATTCATCAGCCGCTCGGCCTTCGCAATGGCCATCGACGCCCTACGTCCTCTCTTCGAGAGCCCCCTGGCTCTCCCCCATCCGAACGTCGACCGTACCGCTCCGGGGTGTCGTGGCAAAAGCCGAGGGCCCATGCCAGGAGGCATGGGCCCAGGGATGACCACTTGCGGTCGAAGCCTGATCAGACCGCGACCAGGTCGCAGACGAAGATCAGCGTCTCGCCGGGGGCGATCACGCCGCCGCCGGCGCCACGCTCGCCGTAGGCGAGGTGGGCGGGGATGGTCAGCCGGCGGCGGCCGCCGACCTTCATGCCCTGGATGCCCTTGTCCCAGCCGGTGATGACCTGGCCGGCGCCGAGCTGGAACTCCAGCGGGTTGCCGCGGTTCCAGGAGGCGTCGAACTCCTCGCCGGTGGAGAAGGCCACGCCCACATAGTGGACCTTGACGTAGTCGCCGGGCTTGGCGACGGCGCCGTCACCCTCCCAGATCTCCTTGATCTCCAGGTCAGCCGGCGGCTGGCCCTCGGGGAAGTCGATCTCGGGCTTCTCGATGCTCACGTCTCTTGCTCCTGCTGCTAAACGGTTGGGCAACCCGGACAGTCTTGCATCCCGCAGGGTCAGGACGTGGCCAGGATGTCGACGACGAACACGAGCGTCGAGTTGGCCGGGAGCGTGTCGCCCTTGGCCTGCTTCCCGTACGCCTGGTCGGCCGGGATCACCAGCAGGACGCGGTCGCCCACGTGCTTGCCGACGAGACCCTTGTCCCAGCCCGGGATGACCTGGCCCTGGCCGATGATCGTGGTGAAGGGCTGGCCGGTGTTCCACGAGGAGTCGAAGAGCGTGGCCTTCGGCTTGCCCTCGTTGATCTTCCAGGCGGCACCGCTGTACTGCATGGTGACCGTCTTGCCGCTCTTGACCTCGGTGCCCTTGCCCTGGATCAGGACCTGGTCGACCAGCTTCTTCGGCGGGTCGTTCTTCGGCACGGAGATCGTCGCGGGCTCCGGCTTGTCGGCCTTGATCTGCGGCAGGTTCGACGGGATGGACGCCTGCGTGCCCGTCGCCATCTTCGGGGTGACCTTGCCCACGTCGATCGCGAAGACCAGCGTGTCGGTGCCGGTGACGCCCGCCTGCTGGTTGCCCTGGCTGCCGAAGCCGGCGGCGGGCGGCGCCACGACGAGGACGCGGCTGCCTTCCTTCTGACCGACCAGGGCGTCCGCGAACGCCGGGATGACGGACTTCGAGCCCGCGGTGATCAGCTGCGGGCTGCCGCCCTGCTGGTAGGAGCTGCCGAGGTCCTTGCCGCTCTTCCAGACCTTGCCGGTGAAGTTCATCGACACCAGGTCGTCCTTCTTGACCACGGCGCCGTCACCCTGCGACAGCGTGTGCACGACGAACTTGCCGCTCGGCTCGGCCTTCGGCACGGTGATCTTCGCCTGCTTGCCCACATCGCCGCTGATCTCCGGCATGGGCGACGCCGAGTCGACGGGCTTGGGCGCGGCCGCCTCGGCCTTGGGCGAGGAGGACGCCGAATCCGCCTTGTCCGTGTCGCTCTTCTTGTTGTCATCACCCCCGCACGCCGTCGCGGTCAGCGCCAGAGCCGGGACGATGAGCAGAGCAGCAAGTCGGCGTCGCACAGTGATCCTCAGGTTGCGGGTTACGTGAGTACGGTTCAGCCACTCTAGGCCCTTACGTCACTTACCCGGGGTACCGCACACACACCAAAGAGCCCCGTACGTAGATCACGTACGGGGCCCCGGGTCGACGTGGGCGGGTCGTCCTACATTCCGGCGATCAGCTTCTCCACCCGGTCGTCCACCGACCGGAAGGGGTCCTTGCACAGCACCGTCCGCTGCGCCTGGTCGTTCAGCTTCAGGTGCACCCAGTCGACCGTGAAGTCACGGCGCTGTTCCTGGGCCCTGCGGATGAAGTCGCCCCGCAGCCGCGCGCGCGTGGTCTGCGGCGGCACCGACTTGCCCTCGAAGATCTTGAGGTCGTTGCAGATGCGGGCCGCCTGTCCCTTCCTCTCCAGAAGGTAGTAGAGGCCCCTGCGGCGGTGGATGTCGTGATACGCGAGGTCTATCTGCGCGACCCGCGGATGCGACATGGTCATGTTGTGCTTGGCCCGGTACCGCTCGATGAGCTTGTACTTCATCACCCAGTCGATCTCGGTGCCGATCCGGTCGAGGTCCTCGGCCTCGATCGAGTCGAGAACGCGGCCCCACAGTTCGAGGACCTGCTCGACGGTGCCGGTGCGGATCCCGCGGCGCTCGCAGAAGTCCACGGCCTTCTCGTAGTACTCGCGCTGCACCTCGAGGGCGGATGCCTCACGGCCGCTGGCCAGACGCACCTTGCGCCGGCCGGTGATGTCGTGGCTGACCTCGCGGATGGCCCGGATCGGGTTCTCCAGTGTGAGGTCACGCATCACCGTGCCGGCCTCGATCATGCGGAGCACGAGGTCGGTGGCGCCCACCTTGAGGAGCATCGTCGTCTCGGACATGTTCGAGTCGCCGACGATGACGTGCAGGCGCCGGTAGCGCTCGGCGTCCGCGTGCGGTTCGTCGCGGGTGTTGATGATGGGGCGGGAACGCGTGGTCGCGGAGGACACGCCCTCCCAGATGTGCTCGGCACGCTGGCTCACGCAGTACACGGCGCCGCGCGGAGTCTGCAGCACCTTGCCCGCGCCACACAGCAGTTGCCGTGTGACCAGGAACGGAATGAGGATGTCCGCGAGTCGCGAGAACTCCCCGTGCCGGGCCACCAGATAGTTCTCGTGGCAGCCGTAGGAGTTTCCCGCCGAGTCGGTGTTGTTCTTGAAGAGATAGACGTCGCCCGCGATTCCCTCCTCGTGCAGGCGGCGTTCGGCGTCGACGAGCAGGCCTTCCAGAATGCGCTCGCCCGCTTTGTCGTGCGTGACCAACTCGGTCACGTTGTCACATTCGGGAGTTGCGTATTCCGGATGTGACCCGACATCGAGATAGAGGCGGGCGCCGTTCCGCAGAAAGACATTGCTGCTGCGGCCCCATGACACGACACGGCGGAAGAGGTACCGCGCCACCTCGTCAGGAGACAGGCGGCGCTGTCCCCTAAACGTACATGTGACGCCGTACTCGTTCTCCAGCCCGAAAATGCGGCGGTCCATGAGTGAACATTACGCCTGATGCCCTGTACTGAAACCGGGTTCGACAGCACCGTTTCGATCATTTTCCGATGAGCCCGCGACACGCCCGGCGCCACGGGGAGCTGCGAGGACCCGTCCGGTGGCGAGGAGTACGAGCAGCGCGGCCACCCCCGCCGCTCCGGGAACGGCGAAGCCCCACACCGTGCCGCCCCACTCGACGACCGGTCCGGCGGCGGCGGTTCCGATCGACGTACCCACCGTGAACGTCGTCACGAGCCACGAGAACGCCTCCGTCACCGTGCCCCGCGGCGCGTGCCGGTCGACGATGATGAACGCGCAGGCGATCGACGGGGCGAGGAACACACCGGCGAGCGCCGTCAGCGCGGTCATCGCCACCACTCCCGGCATCAGCACCAACGGCACGTAGAAGAGGGCCAGCAGGGCCACCAGCCACCGCAGCCGCCGCTCGGGGGCGCCGGCCCACTGCCGCGCCCCGTACACCGAGCCACCGGCCAGCGCGCCGAGCCCGAGCGCCGCCATCAGCCAGCCGTACGTCACGTCGCCGCCGTGCCCGTCCGCGTACGAGACGCCCGCCACCGTGATCGAGCCCAGCGCCGTCCCGATGAACAGGAACGCCCCGAGGAGCGCGAGGAGCCCGGGCGAGCGCAGGGCGCCCAGCCAGTGCGCCTCACGCGGCGCCGAGCGCCACGCGCGCGACGGTTGCGACACCACCACCGACAGCGCACCGAGTACACCGACGACGTTCAGAACGATGAGCGCGGCCTGCGCCGACCACAGCGAAACGCACACGGTGACGAGCAACGGCCCGACGGTGAACATGACTTCCTGCGCCACGGCGTCCATGGCGTACGCGGTGTGCACCTGGTCCTCGCGCGGCAGCACGTTCGGCCACAGCGCGCGCAGCCCGCCCTCGAGGGGCGGGGTGAACAGTCCCGCCGCGCCCACAGCGACGTACGCGAGTGCCGGTGACCCGGTCCCGGCGAAGGCGAAGACGGTCATGGCCAGGGCCGACGCCAGTGCTGCCGGGAGCTGCACTCGCGGCTGTCCCCGCAGGTCCACGAGCCGGCCGAGCAGCGGCTGCCCCACCGCGTTGGAGACGCCGTACACCGCGGCGAGCGCGCCGGCCAGGCTGTACGTGCCGCCCTCGGCGCGCACGAACAGCACGATCGCGATGGCGGCCGTCGCGTTCGGCAGCCGCCCCACCAGGGTGCCCGCCAGCAGCCGCGCCGCGTGCCGCGCCTTGAGGATCTCCGCATATCCCGCGGCCATCGCCCGCCCTCTCGCCGCCCCGAGGCGCCCTAGGTTTTACGTATAACTTCGAGGGTCATACGTACCATGTCCGCAGGCCACGGGTCCACCCGAAGGCCCCGCCGCACACCCCACGGAGGCATGAGTGACGACCGGGTCAGACGAGACGGCCCCCGCGCGTCCCACCAGCCGCGACGTCGCCCGCGCCGCCGGAGTCTCCCAGGCCGCCGTCTCCCTCGTACTCGGCGACAAATGGCGCGGCCGCGTCGCGGAAGCCACCGCCGAACGCGTCCGCGCCGCCGCCCGCGACCTCGGCTACCGCCCCAACCTCGCCGCCCGCAACCTGCGCCTCGGCCGCACCCGCACGGCCCTCCTCGTGGTCCCCGCCCTCACCAACGAGTTCTTCGCCGGCGTCTACACCGGGGCCGCCCGCGTCGCCGCGGAGCACGGCTTCGGCGTTGTGCTCTACCCCTCCCCCGAAGGCATCGGCCCCGCACCCGACCCCTTCGACTCCGCACGCGCGGCCCTCGACGGCGTCCTCGCCTCCTCCATGGCCTCCGACGCGGTCACCGCCATCCGCGGCGGCGGACTCCCCCTCGTCATGCTGGACAGCGACCCCGACGACACGGCGGGCACCGGCGGCGCGGCCACCGTCAACCTCGACATCGCCGACGGGATGCGCCAGGTGACGGACCATCTGCTGGCCCTCGGTCACCGCCGGTTCCTGCACCTCGCGTCCGCCGTGCCCTCCTGGACGTTCGACGTACGCGCCCATGAACTCGCCGCCCGCACCGCCCACGTGCCTGATGTACACGTCCGCACCGTGCGCTCAGCCCTGACGGTCGAGGCCGCCACCACCGCCGCGCGGGCCGCGCTGACCGCCCCCGGCCCGCGCCCCACCGCGGTCGTCTGCGACGACGACAAGCTCGCCACCGGCGCCTACAAGGCCGCCCGCAGACTGGGCCTGCGCATCCCCGACGACCTCTCCGTCACCGGCTTCGACGACCTCGCGCTCGCCACCGCCGTCGAGCCCGAGCTCACCACTGTCCGGCTCCCCGCGGAACTCTTCGGCGAACGGGGCATGGCCGCGCTCCTCGCCGTCCTGGACGGCCGAGCCCCGGAAACCACCGCGCTCCCCGTCGAGTTGGTCGTCCGCGGCTCCACGGCCGCGCCCGCGAGCTGACCCACGAACGAACGGTGCCCCGACCGCGGCTGCGGTCGGGGCACCGGACACACCGGCGGGAAGAACCCGCTCACTCCTCGTCGTCGGACTCCGCGTCACTCTTGTCGGTCGGCTCCGCGGACGCGTCCGCACCGGCCTCGAGCAGCCGCACCAACTGCGGCCCGACGATGCGCTTGAACTTCCGCTGCTGCGGGCGCGTACGGTCAAGGACCGCCACCTCGAGCCGCTCCGCGGGGATCTCCCGCTCGCTGCCGTTGGTGTCCCGCGACAGGGCCTGCACCGCGAGCTTCAGCGCCTCGGCGAGTGTCATCCCGTCACGGTGGCGCTGATCCAGATAGGTGCTGATCTGCTCCGCGTTACCCCCGACCGCCACCGAGCCGTG
Source organism: Streptomyces sp. NBC_00009 (assembly GCF_045040855.1). NCBI lineage: Bacteria > Bacillati > Actinomycetota > Actinomycetes > Kitasatosporales > Streptomycetaceae > Streptomyces > Streptomyces sp. NBC_00009. Next base: position 6,567,008 of record NZ_CP108312.1, on the reverse strand, counting down.
CTCGTCGACGATCGAACCGTCGTGCGGAAGGCGGTAGATCTGGTCACTCTCGGGCGCGACCCCGACCTCGGCGACCACCAGCTCCACCTCGTACGGCTTCTCGGCCTGGCTCGAGAAGATGGTGCCCAGCGTCTGCGCGTACACGTTCGCCAGGCCACGCGCCGTCACATCGTCACGGTCGTAGGTGTAGCCCCGCAGATCCGCGTAGCGCACACCGCCGATCCGCAGATTCTCGTACTCGTTGTACTTGCCGGCGGCCGCGAAGCCGATCCGGTCGTAGATCTCGCTGAACTTGTGCAGCGCACGGGACGGGTTCTCGCCGACGAACACGATGCCATCGGCGTACTGCAGCACAACCAGGCTGCGACCGCGGGCGATGCCCTTGCGGGCGTACTCCGCCCGGTCGGCCATGGCCTGCTGGGGTGAGACATAGAACGGCGTCGACACCGGCTGTCCGTCCCTTTCTGTCAGTGACTCAGTGACTCAAGTCTCGGGCGAATGGCGCTTCGGGCATGACGGATGCGTACCGGTCAGAGAAGCGCGGCCCGCGGGCCGTCGGGCTGCTCGAGCCGGCGCTCGAGGATGGAACGGGCGATCTGCGCACCCTCCTCGTCGGTGAGCCTGCGGAACCCGTCGTCCGTGATCACGGTGACGATCGGGTAGATCCGGCGCGCCACGTCGGGACCGCCGGTCGCCGAGTCGTCGTCCGCCGCGTCGTACAGGGCCTGCACGACGAGCGTCGTGGCCTCCGCCTCCGTCAGATCGTCGCGGTAGAGCTTCTTCATTGCCCCACGCGCGAAGATCGACCCGGAGCCGGTCGCCGCGTACCCGTGCTCCTCGCTCCGCCCGCCCGTGACGTCGTACGAGAAGATGCGGCCCTTGCCGCGGTCCACGTCGTACCCCGCGAACAGCGGCACCACGGCCAGGCCCTGCATAGCCATGCCGAGGTTCGACCGGATCATGGTCGAGAGCCGGTTCGCCTTGCCCTCCAGCGACAGCTGGGCGCCTTCGACCTTCTCGAAGTGCTCCAGCTCCAGCTGGAAGAGCTTCACCATCTCCACGGCCAGACCGGCCGTGCCGGCGATACCCACCGCCGAGTACTCGTCCGCCGGAAAGACCTTCTCGATGTCGCGCTGAGCGATCATGTTGCCCATGGTGGCCCGGCGGTCACCGGCGAGGACCACACCGCCGGGGAACGTGGCGGACACGATCGTCGTGCCGTGCGGCGCCTCGATCGCGCCCTTCACCGGCAACGCACGGTTCCCGGGCAGGATTTCCGGCTGATGCACGGACAGGAAGTCCACGAAGGACGAGGATCCAGGCGTCAGGAAGGCTGCTGGTAGACGCCCGGTGCTACGAGTGTTGGCTTCCACGCGATTCCTTCCACGTAGGCGGCGGCGCGACGGATGACGTCGGGACGAATGTCCCAACTTGCCGATGGCCGAATTGCAGTTGAAGCACAGTACGTCAGGGACCCTACCCGCGGAACGGCGGTGATCCACATCCGTGGCCGGGTGCTTGCGACGGCTTCGGTCGACGACCCGCCCGCCCCCGGCACCCCGGCCACGCCACCTTCAGTTCAAAGGTGGAACGAGCTACTCGCCGCCCTTTTGAACGAAGCTCCGCACGAAGTCCTCGGCGTTCTCCTCGAGGACGTCGTCGATCTCGTCCAGCACGGAGTCCACGTCGTCACTCAGCTTCTCCTGGCGTTCCTTGAGGTCCTCGGAAGCCTGCGCGTCCTGCGCCTGCTCCTCGACCTCCTCGGTGGAACGCGTCGCCTTCTGCTGTCCGCCGCCGGTGTCCTTGGTCGCCATCTACCTCACCCCGCTCGGTTCGACGTTCTTGATCAGACCCTACAAGCCGGGTCCGACATCGGCCCCGCACTTCGTCCAACGTGCGAGGCCCACCTCTGTGATTCCCCTGCCGCCGGCTTTTCAGCCTCCGGACAGCACCCGGACCAGATCTTCGGCCGTGCGGCACCGGTCGAGCAGCTCCTTCACGTGATTACGCGTTCCGCGAAGGGGTTCGAGGGTTGGGACCCGCTGCAGAGAGTCACGGCCGGGCAGATCGAAGATCACCGAGTCCCAGGAGGCCGCGGCGACGTCGTCCGCGTACTGCTCCAGGCAGCGCCCGCGGAAGTACGCCCTGGTGTCCTCCGGAGGCTTCGTACGGGCCCTCTCGACCTCCGACTCGTCCAGGAGCCGCTTCATCCTGCCGCGGGCCACGAGACGGTTGTACAGGCCCTTCTCGGCCCTTACGTCGGCGTACTGGAGGTCGACGAGGTGGAGCCGCGCTGCGTCCCAGTCGAGGTTGTCGCGGCGGCGGTAGCCCTCCATGAGCTGCCGCTTCGCGACCCAGTCGAGTTCTCCGGCCAGGCTCATCGGATCGCTCTCCAGGCGGCCGAGCACGTCCTCCCAGCGGGTCAGGACGTCCTTGGTCTGCTCGTCGGCGTCCGCCCCGTAGCGCTCCTCGACGTACTTCCTGGCCAGCTCGAAGTACTCCATCTGGAGCTGCACCGCGGTGAGCGTGCGGCCGCTGCGGAGTGTGACCAGGTGTTGCAGGCTGGGATCGTGGGAGACCTGGTGGAGGGTGCGCACGGGCTGGTCGACGGCCAGGTCGACGGCGATGAAGCCGTCCTCGATCATGGAGAGGACCAGGGCCGTCGTGCCCAGCTTGAGATAGGTCGAGATCTCGGAGAGGTTCGCGTCGCCGATGATCACGTGCAGGCGGCGGTACTTCTCCGCGTCCGCGTGCGGCTCGTCCCTGGTGTTGATGATGGGGCGCTTGAGGGTCGTCTCGAGGCCGACCTCGACCTCGAAGTAGTCCGCGCGCTGGCTGAGCTGGAAGCCGTGCTCGTGGCCGTCCTGGCCGATGCCGACGCGGCCGGCGCCGGTGACGACCTGGCGGGAGACGAAGAAGGGCGTCAGGTGGCGCACGATGTCCGAGAAGGGGGTCTCCCGCTTCATCAGGTAGTTCTCGTGCGTGCCGTAGGAGGCACCCTTGTTGTCGGTGTTGTTCTTGTAGAGGTGGATCGGCTGGGCCCCGGGGAGCTGGGCGGCGCGCTCGGCGGCCTCGGCCATGATGCGCTCGCCGGCCTTGTCCCACAGGACGGCGTCCCGCGGGTTGGTGACCTCGGGGGCGCTGTATTCGGGGTGTGCGTGGTCGACGTACAGGCGGGCACCGTTGGTGAGGATGACATTGGCCAGGCCGATGTCCTCGTCGGTGAGCTGGCTGGAGTCGGCGACCTCCCGGGCGAGGTCGAAGCCTCGCGCGTCCCGCAGCGGATTCTCCTCCTCGAAGTCCCAGCGGGCGCGGCGCGCCCGGTGCATCGCCGCCGCGTAGGCGTTGACGATCTGGGACGAGGTGAGCATGGCATTGGCGTTGGGGTGGCCGGGGACGGAGATCCCGTACTCCGTCTCGATGCCCATTACTCGCCGTACAGTCATGCGGCCCTCCTTGCCCGGCGGCGCCCCCGTTCGGGGGCGGCGCTCAAGTACCGCTGGTTCTCCGGTGCGCGTGCGGTGCCCGTCCCCGCGCTGCGCGACTCGGCGGTACCGAAGAGCCTAGAACGCCTATGCGCTGGTGGGGAGATCATTACCGTCATTGCTGTTGCTGAGCCTGCGAGCCGGCCGTTGCCGGGAAACCGGAAAGTCGGCCGGAATTGTTGCCTGGAAAACAGTCGGCTGCGGGTACCCGGTAGAGGCACCCGCAGCCGCCCTGCGTTTTACAGGTACTGCCCGGTGTTCGCCACCGTGTCGATGGAGCGTCCGGTGTCCGCGCCCTGCTTTCCGGTGACGAGCGTACGGATGTAAACGATCCGTTCGCCCTTCTTACCGGAGATGCGAGCCCAGTCGTCCGGGTTGGTGGTGTTCGGCAGGTCCTCGTTCTCCTTGAACTCGTCCACGCAAGCCTGGAGGAGGTGGGAGACCCTGAGGCCCTTCTGGTTGTGCTCGAGGAAGGCCTTGATGGCGGCCTTCTTGGCGCGTCCGACGATGTTCTCGATCATGGCGCCCGAATTGAAGTCCTTGAAGTACAGGACTTCCTTGTCACCGTTGGCGTACGTGACCTCGAGGAAGCGGTTCTCCTCGCTTTCCGCGTACATCTGCTCCACGGCGGTCTGGATCATGCCGTGGACGGTGCTCTCGCGGTCGCCGCCGTGCTCCCCGAGGTCGTCGGAGTGGAGCGGGAGGCGGGCCTTGAGGTACTTGGCGAAGATGTCCTTGGCCGCTTCGGCGTCCGGGCGCTCGATCTTGATCTTCACGTCGAGTCGTCCGGGCCGCAGGATCGCGGGGTCGATCATGTCCTCACGGTTGGAGGCACCGATCACGACCACGTTCTCCAGGCCCTCCACGCCGTCGATCTCGGCGAGCAGCTGGGGGACGATGGTGTTCTCCACGTCCGAGCTGACGCCGGATCCGCGGGTGCGGAAGAGGGACTCCATCTCGTCGAAGAAGACGATGACGGGCGTGCCCTCGCTGGCCTTCTCACGCGCACGCTGGAAGACGAGGCGAATCTGCCGCTCGGTCTCGCCGACGTACTTGTTGAGCAGCTCCGGACCCTTGATGTTGAGGAAGAAGCTCTTGCCCGTGGCCTGTCCGGTCACTTCCGCGACCTTCTTGGCAAGGGAGTTGGCCACTGCCTTGGCGATCAGGGTCTTGCCGCAGCCGGGAGGCCCGTAGAGCAGGACGCCCTTGGGCGGCCGCAGCTCGTGCTCCTTGAACAGGTCCGGGTAGAGGTAGGGGAGCTCGACCGCGTCGCGGATCAGCTCGATCTGGTTGCCCAGACCGCCGATCTGCTCGTAGCCGATGTCCGGGACCTCTTCCAGGACGAGCTCTTCGACCTCGCTCTTGGGTACGACTTCGTAGACATAGCCGGATCGGGGTTCGAGCAGGAGGGCGTCGCCGGGGCGGATGGTGATGTCGAGGAGCGGTTCGGCGAGCCGGACCACCCGTTCTTCATCGGTGTGCCCCACCACCAGGGCGCGCTCGCCGTCCTCGAGGATCTCCTTGAGGGTGACGATGTCGCCGACGCTCTCGTACTCCATGGCCTCGACCACGTTGAGCGCTTCGTTGAGCATCAGTTCCTGGCCGCGCCTGAGCTCTTCGAGCTCCACGCTGGGGCTGACGTTCACCCGGAGCTTGCGGCCGCCGGTGAAGATGTCGGCGGTACCGTCCTCGTTCGCCATGAGGAAGACTCCGAAGCCGGCCGGCGGCTGCGCGAGCCGGTCGACTTCCTCCTTGAGGGCCACGATCTGGTCGCGGGCCTCCCTGAGCGTGTTGGCGAGCCGCTCGTTCTGTGCGGACACGCCGGCCAGGTTGGTCTGCAGCTCTACGATCCGCTCTTCGAGAATCCTCGTATGGCGCGGAGAGTCGGCGAGCTTGCGTCGCAGGACGGCGATCTCCTGCTCAAGATAGGCAATCTGACCGGCCGGGTCTTCGGACCCTCTTCCCGGGCGGATGCCGCGGTTCATGTCGTCGTCGTGGGCTGCCACGGTCCTCACCTCCTCCAAGGGGAGCTGGACGCTTCCAGACCCTACCTGGGTGGGTGTCGATTGAAACCCCTAGATCACAAAGACGAAGGGGGTGTGTCCGATCTTCACCCTTGCGCTCTCCCTCACGCCAGGGGAATACCCACCCAACAACATCGGAAAGCGGCCGACTGTAGGGTCGAAGTGTTCAACACCCGTCGGAGCTGGCCCGACTTGCTGGTACGCGGGGTGGTTCGAGGCAGGAAACGGCAGGAGATATGAGCGTGCAGCAGGAGGCCGGATCCGGCATCGACAGCGGTGCCGCCCTTGAGGTGTGGATCGACCAGGGCCTCTGCACCGGCGACGGGATCTGCGTGCAGTACGCGCCGGAGGTCTTCGAGCTGGACATCGACGGACTGGCCTATGTGAAGGGCGCGGAGGACGAGCTGTTGCAGGCGCAGGGGGCCACCACCCCGGTGCCGCTGCCGCTACTGAACGACGTCGTGGACTCCGCGAAGGAGTGCCCGGGCGACTGCATTCATGTACGTCGCGTTTCGGACAGGGTGGAGGTCTACGGCCCTGACGCGGAGTGACCGCGGGGTTCCCGCGCGTCACTCGACGTGGGAAGAGGCCAACGAAAGGGGCCCGTGCCGCCGTTCCCGGCGGGCAGGGCCCCTTTTCGTATGCCGCGCTTCAGACGCTGCGTGCCTCCGCGGGAGTGGAGCGCACGAACGCGTCGCCCTTCCACTGCCACTTGGCCTTGTCCTGGGTGTCGGGGCAGCAACTGGGGACGGCGGAGCTGGAGTAGCCGAGGAGCGTAGCGGTGACGGTCTGGTCGCGTACCGCCACGTCGTCGGCGGTGAGCCGGTCCTTCGGGTCGACGAGGGTGGCGACGATGCGCGGCTTGGCGTGGGCCTCGTGGGGCTGGGTGAGGACGTAGACGCCGTTCGGCGGGGTGCCGGAGCCGGCGTCGCAGCGGACCACGGCGACGGTTTCCGGCCTGCCGTCACCGTCGAGGTCCCCGGTGGCCTTCTTCACCACGAGGATCTTGGCGGGGCCGCACTCGAGCGGGAAGTGGACGGCGGCCGCGTCAGGCGGCGCGGCGGCGGTTCTGGTGCCGACGGGCTGTGTTCCCGGCTGGGCCGCGGTGGCCGCGCCGGGCTGTAGGAACGAGGAGGCCGCGACGACGGCCGATACGGCCGCGGCGGTCGCGAGCCAGTGGATGGGGCGGGTGGTGGTGTGCGCCAGTTCCGGGACGGCGGGGTGCTGCACTAGGAGTGTCTCCTGTGAGGGCTGTGCCGGTGGGGGTGGCCAGCATCGTGCCATACCTCACACCGTGGGGGAACGTCAGGGTCCGCTGATTCTCAGCTTCCTCACGTGTCCTTGCCGTACCGTGCGCGCCGCTCCTCAACGAACGGGCGCCGCCGTCGAGTTCGCCCGACATGCGGGGAACTCGACGGCGGCGCCTGTGCGTTGTGTCGGTGTTCGGGTCAGCGCCCGGCGTTGCCGCCGTCGGCGTTGGGGCCCGAGTAGTCCTCGCCGTAGGCGCCCTTCGCGGGGCGACGGCGGCGCATGGGCGGCTCGACGCCGTCCGCGAGGCGACGGGCGGTGAGGAGGAAGCCGGTGTGGCCGATCATGCGGTGGTCCGGGCGGACGGCCAGGCCCTCGACGTGCCAGTTACGGATCATCGACTCCCAGGACGTCGGCTCGTTGAAGCAGCCGATCTCGCGGATGGACTCGACGGTCCGCGCGAGCTGGGTGGTGGTGGCGACGTAGCAGCAGAGGATGCCGCCGGGGACGAGGGCCTTGGAGACGACCTCGAGGCACTCCCAGGGGGCGAGCATGTCGAGGATGACGCGGTCCACGTCGGCGTCGCTCAGGTTGTCCTGGAGGTCGCCGACGGTGAGCTGCCACGCGGGGTGGGGGCCACCGAAGTAGCGCTCCACGTTCTGCGTGGCGATCTCGGCGAAGTCCTCGCGGCGCTCGTAGGAGTGCAGCATGCCCTCGTCGCCGATGGCGCGCAGCAGGAAGCTGCTCAGCGAGCCGGAGCCGACGCCTGCCTCGACGACGCGTGCGCCGGGGAAGATGTCGGCGAAGGCCAGGATCTGCCCCGCGTCCTTGGGGTAGACCACGGCGGCGCCGCGGGGCATGGACAGGACGTAGTCGGGGAGCAGGGGGCGCAGCGCGAGGTAGGCGACGTTTCCGGTGGTGCGGACAACGCTGCCCTCGGGAGCGCCGATCAGCTCGTCGTGGGGGAAGGAACCCTTGTGGGTGTGGAAGTTCTTCCCGGCCTCGAGCGTGAACGTGTAGTGGCGGCCCTTGGGGTCGGTCAGCTGTACCTGGTCCCCGACCTTGAAGGGCCCGCGTCGGCGGGCGGCACCGGTCGGTTCGGACATGTGACCAGCCTACCGGTCCGCGGAGGGCCCGCGGACCAGGGGCGCGGGGGTGCGGGCCCGGTCAGGAGGGGCGGGCCATGGCCTTGACGAAGGCGCGCTCCACGTCGGCGGCGGACAGGACGCCGTAGATGGCGCCGCTCTCCTCGACGACGAGGTACTCGGTGGCGGGGGTGGCGCGGAGGGTGTCGAGGAGCTCCTCGCCGGCGAGTTCCGCGGAGACGCGCATGCCGTCGGTGAGGTCCTGGGCGAGGCCGCTGACGGCGACCCAGGGGCGGCGGTGTTCCGGTACGCCGACGATGGCGGCCTCGCGCACGAGGGACCTGGGTTCCCCGTCGGCGTCGACGATGACGAGGGCGCGGGCGCCCGCCTCGTTGGCGCGGCGCAGGGCCTCCGACAGCGGGGTGGCGCTCTCCACGGGGACGGCGCGGCGGGTCAGGGCGCGGGCGCGCAGCTCCGGGAGGTGTTCGCGCAGGCGGGCCATGCGGAGGCTGTTGCCGGCGCCGGTCCAGATGATCGCGGCGAGGATGGCGGCCAGCAGGGCGTCGGTGACGGTGTCCATGCCGCTGACGTCCGCGGCGCCTTCGCCGAGGGCACCGGACTGGGTGAGCAGGGGCAGTCCGATGAGGACGGTGATCGCGAGGGCGCGGCCGACCCAGGCGGCGGCGACGGTGCCGCTCATGGGCTTGCCGGTGATCTTCCAGACGATGGCGCGGAGCATGCGGCCGCCGTCGAGGGGCAGGCCGGGCAGCAGGTTGAACGCGGCGACGATGAGGTTGGAGATCATCAGTCCCGCGAGCAGGACGCCGGGCACGGTGCCGGGTTCCACGGCGAGCATGCCCAGGTAGAAGACGCCGGCCAGGACGAGGGAGAGCAGCGGTCCGACGAAGGCGAGTACGAACTCGCGTCCCGGCGTCTCGGATTCCTTCTCGATCTCGGACACGCCGCCGAAGAACTGGAGCTGGATGCGGCGCACCGGCAGCTTGAAGCGGAGCGCGGCGACGGTGTGCGCGAGTTCGTGGACGAGTACGGAGGCGTAGAACGCGACCGCGAAGAAGAGGGAGACGAGATAGCGGACCGCGCCGAGTCCGGGCAGGACGTGGTCGAGTTGTCCGCCGAAGACCCAGGTGATGAGGGCGGCGACGAGGAACCAGCTGGGCGCGACGTAGACGGGGACGCCGAAGGGGCGCCCCATGAGGAGTCCGCCACGGGGCTCGGGAGCCTTGGTGGGGCGGCGGCCGCTTGTCGCGGGGGTACGGCTGGGTGGGGTGTCGCCCTGGGATACGGGGTCCTGGGCGGGCGTGGCTGTGTCATCGCCGCCGGCCGGGGCGTGCTTGGTGAACGGGTCCGAGCCGGGGGCGGTGTCCGGGGCAGTGTCCGAGGTGTCGCCCTGGTCGGCCGGGGTGGCGTCCTCGGGGTGCTCCTTGTGCGGCGGCTCTTCCGGGTCCTGGGGCGTATGCGGGACGGAGTTCGCGCGGGCCGCGCCGTTCGCGCTCGCGGGTGGTGGGGGCGTGGGGCCGGGGCGGGCGGCCTGGTGGTCGTCCGTCGTGCCGCTGCCGGGCTGCGGCCGGCCGCTCTCGTCCACGGTGATCCCTCGGTCCCCTCGTTGGAAATCCCTCGCTCCTGCCGTTGCACGATCATGCAGGGCGAGGGGGTCTGCCGTCGATGGTATGCGTCCGTTGTGGCGCGGCCCTCGTCGACTCCCCTGCGGCGCCGCCGGGCCCCGCTTCCCAGGACGCCGGCGACGCGTTCGTACCTGACTGTCAGTGGCGGCCCGTAAGGTCTGTCGTCATGGAAACCAGCACCGAAGGGGCCGCCGCGGCCGCTCGCCCTGCGTCGCTCTCGCCGTCGCGCGCGAGCGACTTCATGCAGTGCCCGTTGCTCTACCGGTTCCGGGTGATCGACAAGCTGCCCGAGAAGCCGAGCGAGGCGGCGACCCGCGGCACGCTGGTGCACGCCGTGCTGGAGAGACTGTTCGACGCTCCGGCGGGAGAGCGGACGGCGCCGCGGGCCAAGGCGCTCATCCCCGGCCAGTGGGACCGGCTGCGCGAGGTGAAGCCGGAGCTGGCCGACCTGTTCGCGGACGACGGCGAGGGTGAGCGGATGGCGCGCTGGCTCGGCGAGGCCGAGCAGCTCGTCGAGCGCTGGTTCACGCTCGAGGACCCGACGCGTCTGGAGCCGGCCGAGCGGGAGCTGTTCGTCGAGGCCCAGCTGGACTCGGGCCTGAAGCTGCGCGGCATCATCGACCGGGTCGACGTGGCGCCGACGGGCGAGGTCCGGATCGTCGACTACAAGACGGGCAAGGCCCCGCGCCCCGAGTACGCGGAGGGCGCCCTCTTCCAGATGAAGTTCTACGCGCTGGTGGTGTGGCGCCTGAAGGGGGTCGTGCCGCGGCGGCTCCAGCTGGTCTATCTGGGCAGCGGTGACGTGCTGACGTACGACCCGGTGGTGGAGGACCTGGAGCGGGTGGAGCGCAAACTGCACGCGCTGTGGGACGCGATCCAGCTGGCCACGGAGACGGGCGAGTGGCGGCCACGCCCGACGAAGCTGTGCGGTTGGTGCGACCATCAGGCGGTTTGCCCGGAGTTCGGTGGGACTCCCCCGCCGTATCCGCTTCAGATCAGGGTGCCCGGGTCGGACGCCGGCTAGCAGGGCAGAATGGGCCCGGACTACCGAAGGAGAGTTACGTGGCGATCCGCGTCCTACTGGTCGACGACCAGCCGCTGCTCCGTACCGGGTTCCGGATGATTCTGGAGGCCGAGCAGGACATCGCGGTCGTCGGCGAGGCCGGAGACGGCCTGCAGGCGCTCGACCAGGTCCGTGCCCTGCAGCCCGATGTGGTGTTGATGGACATCCGTATGCCGCGGATGGACGGTGTCGAGGCGACCCGGCAGATCACCGGCCCCGGCCGGGACGGTCCGGCGAAGGTGCTCGTCCTGACGACGTTCGACCTCGACGAGTACGTGGTGGAGGCGCTGCGCGCCGGCGCAAGCGGCTTCCTCCTGAAGGACGCCCCGGCCAACGAGCTGGTGCAGGCGATCCGGGTGGTCGCGGCGGGCGAGGCGATGCTCGCGCCGAGCATCACGCGCCGGCTGCTCGACAAGTACGCGGACCATCTGCCGTCGGGCGACGACCCGGTGCCCGACACGCTGCACACGCTGACCGAGCGTGAGGTCGAGGTCCTGAAGCTCGTGGCGCGTGGCCTGTCGAACGCGGAGATCGCAGCGGATCTGTTCGTCAGCGAGACGACGGTGAAGACCCATGTCGGCCATGTGCTGACGAAGCTGGGGCTGCGCGACCGCGTGCAGGCGGCGGTGTACGCGTACGAGAGCGGTCTGGTGCGTCCCGGCGCCCAGTAGAAGCAAGCAAGGCAAGCGTCTGCAAGAAAAAACAGGCCGGTGGCCGCCTCCCGCGAAGGGAGGCGGCCACCGGCCTGTTGGTTACGCGGTGCCCTTGCTGATCTCCCAGAAGCGGAACACGGTCGACGCGTCGAGGCAGGACTCCAGGCCGTAGACGCTGTCGCGGACGACGGCGTACTGCTTGGCCTGCCAGACGGGCAGGACCGGCAGCTCGTCGGCGACGATGTTCTGGAGCTGCTCGAAGTCCCGGTCGGTGGAGGCGCGGTCGCTCTGTGCCCCGGTCTCCGGGATGATCTTCCCGGTGATGGTGCTGTTGGTGTAGTTGTTCCCGAGCACGTTGCCGGCGCCGAAGAACGGCTGGGTGAAGTTGTCGGGGTCCGGGTAGTCCGGGACCCAGCCCTTCACGTACACGCCGTACTTGCCGGTCTTGATGTCCTTCTCGTACTGGCCGAACTCGATGGACTTCATGTCGGCGTCGAACAGGCCGCTCGCGTTGAGCTGCTTGGCGATGGCCGCCAGTTCCTGGTCGGTGGCGGGGCCGTAGCGCGAGGGCGTCGACCAGAGGGTGATCTTCACCTTGCCGGTGATGCCGTCGGCGCGCAGCGCGGCGCGGGCCTTCGCGGGCGTGGGGTGAGCGCCGTAGGTGTCGAAGAAGGCCGTGTTGTGGCCGCTGATGCCCGCCGGGATGATCGAGTACAGCGGGGTGGCGGTGTCCTGGTAGACCTCGTCGACCAGGGCGTCGCGGTCGAGGAGGTACGCCATGGCCTTGCGTACGGACAGGCGTCCCGCGACCGGGTCCTTCATGTTGAAGACCAGGTGCTGGACCTCGGCGCTGGTGCCCTCGACGACCTCCATGCCCGAGCTCGTCGAGGTGGAGTTCTCGATGCCGGCGATGTCCTTGGCGGCGAGTCCGCGGTAGGCGAGGTCGATCTTGCCGCCGACGAGGGCCTTCTTCAGGCCCGCCTGGTCGCCGTGGAAGAACTTGATGGTCATGCCGGAGTTCTGGACCCTGGCGGTGCCCTTGTAGCCCGCGTTGACCGAGAAGACCGCCTGCTTCTTGTCGAAGGAGTCCAGCTTGTAGGGGCCGGAGCCGACGGCCGCGCCGTCCGTGCGCAGGCTGTTCATGGAGTACGCGGTGTGGTCGACGATGGATCCGGCGCCGGACGCGATCTTGCTGGGGAAGGTGGCGTCCGCGTGCTTCAGCTTGAAGACGACGGTTTTCGCGTCGGGCGTCTCGACCTTGTCGAGCATGGGGAACATGATCGCCGGGCCGGCGTCGTCGTTGATGGTCATCATGCGGTCGAAGGAGAACTTGACGTCCTTCGAGGTGAGCTTGTGGCCGTTGCTGAACTTGAGCCCGTCGCGCAGCGTGCAGGAGTAGACGCGGGTGCCGGTGTCCGTGAAGGAGCACTCCTTGGCGGCTTCGGGTTCCGGCTCCGTGCTGCCCTTGGGGAAGCTCAGGAGCGACTGGAACACGTTGTTGAACAGCAGCCACGACCCCGGGTCGTAGCCGGACGCCGGATCGGTGGCCTGGATGTCGTCGGACATTCCCATGACCACGGCCCCGCCCTGCCCGGCGGCATCGCCCTGGTCGGTGCCGCAGCCGGCCAGCAGGGCCGCGGTGAGTCCCGTCCCGAGGGGCAGGACCAGCCACTGGTTGCGCATTCTCACGTACGTGCCTTGTCGTCAGTGGTGCGGAAATCGGGCGAGCCGGCCGCCCTGGAGGGGGAGGCCGGCTCGCGCGGGGATCAGCCGCTCACGCCGCGGCCGAGCTCCCAGAGTTGAAGGATCGAGGAGGAGCTCAGCGCCCACTCGACTCCGGTGATGTCGTCGCGGGCGGCGACGTACTGCTTGCCCTGCCAGAGCGGGAGGACCGGCACGTCGTCGGCGACGATGTTCTGGATGCTCGTGAGGCTCTTGGAGGCGGTCAGCCGGTCGGCCTCACGACGGGACTCGGGGATGAGCTGGTCCCGGATCGTGCTGTTCGCGTACGGGGACGCGAGGAAGTTGTCCTTGTCGAGGAACGGCGCGATGAAGTTGTCGGCGTCGGGGAAGTCGGGGAACCAGCCGAGTCCGTAGACGTCGTACTTGCCCTTGAGCTCGGAGGCGCGGAACGTGTCCCAGGCGTCGCCCTTGATGTCGACGTCGAACAGGCCGCTGGAGTTGAGCTGCTTCTTGAGCACCTCGAACTCCTTCTTGGTGGCCGAACCGTAGTGGTCGGTCGTGTAGTGCAGGGTCAGCTTCACCGGCGTGGTGATGTCGGCCCGGGACAGGATCGAGGCGGCCTTGGAGACGCTCGGCTCGCTGTACCTGTTGAAGAACGAGTTCGTGTGGCCGGTGATGCCGGCGGGCACGAGCGAGTAGAGCGGCTCGGCGGAGGTGCCGTAGACGTCGGCCGTGAGCTGGCCGCGGTCGACGACCTGCGCCATGGCCTGGCGGACGGCCTTGCTCTTGACCACCGGGGCGCTGGTGTCGAACCCGAGGTAACGGATCTCCATGCCCGGCATCTCGACCAGGTTGATGTTCTTGCTCGGGTTGTCCGAGAGCTGCTTGATCTGCTCCGGCGACATGGTGCGCGTCATCATGTCGACGTCGCCCTTTTCAAGGGCCTTGCCCATGGCGTCGGCGTCGGCGAAGGAGACCAGCTCCACCTTGTCGTTCTTCGGCTTCAACTGCCCCTTGTAGTGGGGGTTCTTGGTGAAGACGGCCTTGACGAGGGTGTTGTTCTTGACCTTGGCGTCAAGGGTGTACGGGCCGGAGCCGTCGACCGCGAAGCCGCCCCGCAGCTTCCCCTTCGTGTAGTCGTCGGGGTTGACGATGCCGGCGGTGGGTGTGGCCAGCTTGTACGGGAAGGTGGCGTCGGGGCTCTTCAGGTGGAAGATGACCTCGCTACGGCCCTTGGTCTCGATCGTGTCGACGCTGGAGAGCAGCGCGGAGGAACCGCTGTCGCTCTTGATATGGAGCACACGGTCGATGGAGAACTTCACGTCCGAGGCGGTGACGGGGGTGCCGTCGGCGAACGCGAGACCCTTGCGCAGGGTGCAGGAGAAGCGCTCGTTGCCGGTGTCGGTGAAGCCGCAGGTCTGGGCGGCCTCGGGCACCGGCTCGCCGCCGCCGCGCGGCATGGCCATCAGGGTCTGGATGGTCTGGCGCAGCACGTTCCAGGAACCCGCGTCGTAGGCGTACGCGGGGTCGAACGGGGCCGGGACCGCCTTCGAGGCAACGAACCGGTCGGTGGTACCGACGGCGATCGGGTTGCCGTCCTTGCCCCCGCTGTCGGACCCGCCGCAGGCGGCGAGCACAGGCGCGAGCAGGCCGATGACGGCCGGCAACACCAAAGTCTTGCGGTTCATGCTCGAAGTTCTCCAGAGCTGTCGATCCCGTGGGCCCGGCAACGGGGGTGGTGTCGACGGGACACGAGGGGTTACGGCGATGTTCTCGCCACGACATTAATGCGCACGGCGAAGCGTCCCGAAGGGGCCGGAGCCACGGCTTCATCACGCTGCGAAACCGGGCGTGGACACACCGATAACCCCACAGGGGTCGCTTCGGCTCAGGGTCCGACCAATCGGGACACAAGGTCACTCGGGGTGGGGCGGGGGGTGGGGTCGCAGCACAGGTCCGTATACCTGTCGACCCCGCATCGAGTGGGAAACGTCACATGCTCAACTGGGTTGATGGGCGCAGCATTTCGGCCACGCACGAGCGCTGTTACCGAAGGTTCAGTAGCCCATCAGGCCATGTAGAAAAGGGAGGTTGACGTGTTCGAGCGAGGGGACGACGGTGCGCCGGTAGGCGGGTGCGATGGGGGCCACGGAGGGTACGGCGACGACGTGGCAGCCGGCCGCCTCGGCGGCGGCGACACCCGTGGCGGTGTCCTCGATGACGGCGCATCTGGCCGGATCCGCACCCAGTCCCGCGGCGGCGAGCAGATACGGGTCGGGGTACGGCTTCGTCCGCTCGACCTCGTCACCTGCGACCGTGAGCGCGAAAAACTCGGGTCCGAGCGAGGTCAGGACCCGGTCGATGATGCGCCGGTGCGAGGCGGACACGAGGGCCGTGGGCACCTCGTGGGCGGCGAGTTCGGCAAGGAGCCGCGCGGCGCCCGGCATGAGCGGCAGGGCGCTGCTGATGCGCTCCTCGAAGCCGTCGTTGAGCAGCACGGTCAGCTCGGGGAGCGTGATGTCCGCGCCGGTCGCCTCGATAAGGAAGCCGGCACTGCGGGTCATCGGGCCGCCGACGACGACTTCGCGCCACGCCTCGTCGAGCGCGTGCCCCAGCGAGCCGAAGACGGCGACCTCGGCGTCCCACCAGAAGCCTTCGGTGTCCACCAGAGTGCCGTCCATGTCGAGGAGCACGGCCTGCAGGGCGGAGCCTTCGGCCGTTCGGGTACCGAGAGCGGGGACCGTACTGGTCATCCGGGCACACCTCCGTGAGGGACGAGAAGGCCGACTGCCTCCTTTTGACAGGAAGGCAGCCGGCCTGCACTGGACCGACCAGTGTACGACTTGTGCGGATCAGCGCGCGCGTTGGCGACTCACGGGCGGCCTCCGCACCGCGCTAGCGCGCGTTGAAGTACTTCGCCTCGGGGTGGTGGATGACGATCGCGTCCGTGGACTGCTCGGGGTGGAGCTGGAACTCCTCGGAGAGGTGGACGCCGATGCGCTCGGGCTCCAGGAGCTGAGCAATCTTGGCCCGGTCCTCGAGGTCCGGGCACGCTCCGTAGCCGAGCGAGAAGCGGGCGCCGCGGTACTTGAGCGCGAACATGTCCTCCATCTCGGCGGGGTCCTCGCCGGAGAAGCCCAGCTCCGAACGGACGCGTGCGTGCCAGTACTCGGCGAGCGCCTCGGCCAACTGGACGGACAGGCCGTGCAGTTCGAGGTAGTCGCGGTACGAGTTCGACTCGAAGAGCTTGGCGGTCTCCTCGCCGATCCGGGAGCCGACGGTGACGACCTGGAGGCCGACGACGTCGGTCTCGCCCGACTCCTCGGGACGGAAGAAGTCCGCGAGGCACAGCCGGCGGCCGCGGCGCTGGCGCGGGAATGTGAAGCGGGTGCGCTCGTTGCCCTGGTCGTCGAGGATGATCAGGTCCTCGCCCTTGGACACGCACGGGAAGTAGCCGTAGACGACGGCCGCTTCCAGGAGGTTCTTGGTGTGCAGCTCGTCCAGCCAGCCGCGCAGCCGCGGGCGGCCCTCGGTCTCCACCAGCTCCTCGTACGTGGGCCCGTCGCCGGTGCGCGCCTGCTTGAGGCCCCACTGGCCCTTGAACAGGGCGCCCTCGTCCAGCCAGGACGCGTACTCCTTGAGCTGGATGCCCTTGATGACACGGGTGCCCCAGAAGGGGGGCTCGGGGACCGGGTTGTCGGTGGACGTGTCGGAGCGCGCCGGCTCCTCGTCGGGCCGCTCCTCGATCTGTACGGCGCCCGCCTTGACCCGGCGCTGCTTGAGCTCGGGGAGGGTGGCACCGGGGACGCCCCGCTTGACGGCGATGAGCGCGTCCATGAGGCGCAGGCCCTCGAACGCGTCTCGTGCGTAACGGACTTCGCCCTCGTAGATCTCGTGGAGGTCCTGCTCGACGTAGGCCCTCGTCAGCGCGGCGCCGCCCAGGATCACCGGGAAGTCGGCCGCCATCTTGCGCTGGTTGAGCTCCTCCAGGTTCTCCTTCATGATCACCGTGGACTTGACGAGGAGTCCGGACATGCCGATGACGTCGGCCTTGTGCTCCTCGGCAGCTTCCAGGATCGCGGAGACGGGCTGCTTGATGCCGAGG
Source organism: Streptomyces sp. NBC_00009 (assembly GCF_045040855.1). Taxonomy (NCBI): domain Bacteria; kingdom Bacillati; phylum Actinomycetota; class Actinomycetes; order Kitasatosporales; family Streptomycetaceae; genus Streptomyces; species Streptomyces sp. NBC_00009. Next base: position 6,550,019 of record NZ_CP108312.1, on the reverse strand, counting down.
TTGACGACGTTGTAGCCGTTGTTCGACAGGATGATGTCGACGAGGTTCTTGCCGATGTCGTGGACGTCGCCGCGCACGGTGGCCAGGACGATGGTGCCCTTGCCCTCGGCGTCGGACTTCTCCATGTGCGGCTCCAGATAGGCCACCGCGTTCTTCATGACCTCGGCGGACTGGAGGACGAACGGCAGCTGCATCTGGCCGGAGCCGAAGAGTTCACCGACGACCTTCATGCCGTCCAGGAGCGTCTCGTTGACGATTTCGAGGGCGGGGCGGGTCTGCAGCGCCTCGTCGAGGTCGGCCTCCAGGCCGTTCTTCTCGCCGTCGATGATGCGGCGCTTGAGGCGCTCGTCCAGGGGCAGCGCGGCCAGTTCCTCGGCCTTGCCCGCCTTGAGGGACTTCGCGGTGGCGCCCTCGAACAGCGCCATCAGCTTCTGCAGCGGGTCGTAGCCCTCGGCGCGACGGTCGTGGATCAGGTCGAGAGCCGTCTGCACCTCCTCCTCGCTGAACCGGGCGATCGGCAGGATCTTCGACGCGTGCACGATCGCCGAGTCGAGGCCCGCCTTCACGCACTCGTCGAGGAAGACCGAGTTGAGGAGGATGCGGGCGGCCGGGTTGAGGCCGAAGGAGATGTTCGACAGGCCGAGCGTGGTCTGCACGTCGGGGTGACGGCGCTTCAGCTCACGGATCGCCTCGATGGTGGCGATGCCGTCCTTGCGCGACTCCTCCTGGCCGGTGCAGATGGTGAAGGTGAGGCAGTCGATGAGGATGTCCGACTCATGGATGCCCCAGTTGCCGGTCAGGTCGTCGATGAGGCGCTCGGCGATGGCGACCTTGTGCTCGACGGTGCGGGCCTGGCCCTCCTCGTCGATGGTCAGCGCGATCAGAGCGGCGCCGTGCTCCTGCGCGAGGCGGGTGACCTTCGCGAAGCGGGACTCGGGGCCGTCGCCGTCCTCGTAGTTGACGGAGTTGATGACCGCACGGCCGCCGAGCTTCTCCAGGCCGGCCCGCAGGACCTCGACCTCGGTGGAGTCCAGGACGATCGGCAGGGTGGAGGCGGTGGCGAAGCGGCCGGCCAGCTCCTCCATGTCGGCGACGCCGTCACGGCCCACGTAGTCGACGCAGAGGTCGAGCATGTGCGCGCCCTCGCGGATCTGGTCGCGGGCCATCTCGACGCAGTCGTCCCAGCGGCCGTCCAGCATGGCCTCGCGGAACTTCTTGGAGCCGTTGGCGTTCGTGCGCTCGCCGATCGCCATATACGAGATGTCCTGGCGGAACGGGACCGTCTGGTAGAGCGAGGCGGCGCCCGGCTCGGGGCGCGGCTCGCGGACGGTGGGGGTGAGGCCGCGGACGCGCTCGACGACCTGGCGCAGGTGCTCGGGGGTGGTGCCGCAACAGCCGCCGACGAGGGAGAGCCCGTACTCACGGACGAACGTCTCCTGGGCGTCGGCCAGCTCGGGGGCGGTCAGCGGGTAGTGCGCGCCGTTCTTGCCGAGGACGGGCAGGCCGGCGTTGGGCATGCAGGACAGCGGGATACGGGAGTGGCGGGCGAGGTAGCGCAGGTGCTCGCTCATCTCGGCCGGGCCGGTGGCGCAGTTCAGGCCGATCATGTCGATACCGAGGGGCTCCAGGGCGGTCAGTGCCGCGCCGATCTCGGAGCCGAGGAGCATCGTGCCGGTGGTCTCGACCGTGACCGAGCAGATCAGCGGGAGGTTCGTACCGGTGGCGTCGAGGGCGCGGCGGGCGCCGATGATCGAGGCCTTGGTCTGGAGCAGGTCCTGCGTCGTCTCGACGAGCAGCGCGTCGGCACCGCCGGCGATCATGCCCTCGGCGTTCTGCTGGTAGGCGTCGCGCAGCGCGGTGTACGCGGCGTGGCCGAGGGTGGGCAGCTTGGTGCCGGGGCCCATGGAGCCGAGGACCCAGCGCTGCTGTCCGGTGCTCGTGGTGAACTCGTCGGCGACCTCGCGGGCGATGCGCGCGCCGGCCTCGGAGAGCTCGAAGACGCGTTCGGGGATGTCGTACTCCCCCAGGGCCGCGAGGTTCGCGCCGAACGTGTTCGTCTCGACGCAGTCGACGCCGACCGCGAAGTACTCCTCGTGGACCGAGCGGACGATGTCGGGGCGGGTGACGTTCAGGATCTCGTTGCAGCCCTCGAGGTTCTCGAAGTCCTCGAGGGTGGGGTCCTGCGCCTGGAGCATCGTGCCCATCGCGCCGTCGGCCACGACCACACGGGTGGCCAGGGCCTCACGGAGGGCGTCGGCTCGGGTGCGGCCGGCGGGGTCGGTGGACGGGACGGGGGTTGGCAACGAGGCCATGAAAGTGCTCCCTGAGGTGCGACGGCTGTCGGCTTTGCGGCTCCCATGGAGGAGGCGCACCCGGTCAGGGTAGCCGGGCCGGTGGTTTCTCCGCGGAGGCGTCCACTGGCCGGAACGGCCGTGGGGCGCGGGGTGCGGGTGCGTGCGGGTGCGTTCCGAACCGGGGCGTCGAGCCAAACGGGGCGAAATATAGGCTCCTCGCGTATTCGCACGAGGTCGGCAACGACCGATAGTGTTCAGCATTGTCGAACGTTGCTCGGCGAGAGGATCGAGGGAGGAAGGGCTGGGATGGCACGGAACATCCAGTCACTCGAGCGGGCAGCCGCCATGTTGCGGCTCCTTGCGGGCGGTGAGCGCCGGCTCGGCCTCTCGGACATCGCCTCGTCGCTGGGCCTGGCCAAGGGCACGGCGCACGGCATTCTGCGTACGTTGCAGCACGAGGGCTTCGTCGAGCAGGACGCCGCGTCGGGCCGCTACCAGCTGGGCGCGGAGCTGCTGCGCCTCGGCAACAGCTATCTCGACGTGCACGAGCTGCGGGCGCGCGCGCTGGTGTGGACGGACGACCTGGCGCGCTCCAGCGGCGAGAGCGTCTATCTCGGCGTCCTGCACCAGCAGGGCGTACTGATCGTGCACCACGTCTTCCGGCCCGACGACAGCCGTCAGGTCCTGGAGGTCGGGGCGATGCAGCCGCTGCACTCCACGGCGCTCGGCAAGGTCCTGTCGGCGTACGACCCGGTGGCGCACAGCGAGGTGGTCGAGGTGGAACGCAAGGCGTTCACCGGACGGACCGTGAGCGACATGGCGGAGTTCGAGACCCTTCTGGACCTGACCCGCGCGCGCGGGTACGCGGACGACGTCGAGGAGACCTGGGAGGGCGTCGCCTCGGTCGCGGCCCCGATCCACGACCGGCGGCGCATGCCGGTCGGCGCGGTCGGCATAACCGGCGCCGTGGAGCGCGTGTGCGTCGACGGGGAACTGCGCCCCGAGCTCGTCGCCGCCGTGCGGGACTGCGCCCGCGCCGTCTCCCGGGACCTTGGCGCCAGCCGCTTCTGAGCGCCTCGCGCCGCCCCGCCGGCGCCCCCGTACGACCGAAGGCCCCGCTTCCCGGCGGGGCCTTCGCCGTTTCAGCGTGCAGGCCGCACCTTTCCGGGACACCATCGACGAACGCGCAGTCCAGACACGGAAGCGATAGCCCGACCCGATCAATAACGATCGAGTTTTCGATAACAGAACCCTTGACTAGCGAGTAACCCCGGGGTGAGACTCGCGTCCATCGGTCGGCATTGTCGAACACCTACCGGCAATAGACGTTAGAGTGTGGCAAGCCAGGGCCGAAAACGCTCTCACCTGAGGGCGCGAACCACCGGAGAGGGACCCGGGGTTCGGCTTCCCCTGGACGAAGGACAAAGGAGTCGCGGGTGTCCAGCTCCGACATCTTCATCGGCGAGACCATCGGTACCGCCGTGCTCATCCTGCTGGGCGGTGGCGTGTGCGCCGCCGTCACGCTGAAGCGCTCCAAGGCGCGCAACGCCGGCTGGCTCGCGATCACCTTCGGGTGGGGCTTCGCGGTACTGACCGGTGCCTACCTGGCGGGGGGCGTGTCAGGCGCCCACCTGAACCCGGCGGTCACCATAGGCCTCGCCATCGAGGGCGGCACCAAGTGGAGCGACGTTCCGCTCTACCTGGGCTCGCAGCTCCTGGGCGCGATGATCGGCGCCGTGCTGGTCTGGGCGACGTACTACGGACAATTCCAGGCGCATCTGACCGACCCGAAGATCCTCGAGGCTCATGCGGGCAACGGCGAAGAAGGAATGGTCGACCCGAAGGCCTCGCCCAAGGCCGGCCCGGTGCTCGGCATCTTCTCGACCGGCCCCGAGATCCGGAACGTGGCGCAGAACCTCGTCACGGAGATCATCGCCACGGTCGTGCTCGTCCTGGCCATCCTCACGCAGGGCCTCAACGACGGAGGCAACGGCCTGGGCGTCCTCGGCGCCATGGTCACCGCGTTCGTCGTGGTCGGCATCGGCCTCTCCCTCGGCGGGCCCACCGGCTACGCGATCAACCCGGTCCGCGACCTCGGACCCCGCATCGTGCACTCCCTGCTGCCCCTGCCGAACAAGGGCGGCTCCGACTGGACGTACGCCTGGATCCCGGTCGCCGGCCCTCTCATCGGCGGCGCCATAGCGGGCGGTCTCTACAACGTCGCCTTCAAGTAGGCGACAGACCCGCTACGCACCCTCCGCCAGAGCCGCACCGAGAACTTCCAGGAGCAGACCGTGACCGACGCACACACCGCGGGCCCGTTCATCGCAGCGATCGACCAGGGCACCACCTCCAGCCGTTGCATCGTCTTCGACAAGGACGGCCGGATCGTCTCCGTCGACCAGAAGGAGCACGAGCAGATCTTCCCGAAGCCGGGCTGGGTCGAGCACAACGCGACCGAGATCTGGACCAACGTCCAGGAGGTCGTCGCCGGGGCCATCACGAAGGCCGGCATCACCCGCGACGACATCAAGGCCATCGGCATCACCAACCAGCGCGAGACGACGCTGCTGTGGGACAAGAACACGGGTGAGCCCGTCCACAACGCCATCGTCTGGCAGGACACCCGCACCGACGCCCTGTGCAAGGAGCTCGGGCGCAATGTGGGCCAGGACCGCTTCCGCCGCGAGACGGGCCTCCCGCTGGCCTCCTACTTCGCGGGCCCCAAGGCCCGCTGGCTGCTCGACAACGTCGAGGGCCTGCGCGAGCGTGCCGAAGCGGGCGACATCCTCTTCGGCACCATGGACACCTGGGTCATCTGGAACCTGACCGGTGGTGTCGACGGCGGCCACCACGTCACCGACGTGACCAACGCCTCCCGCACCATGCTCATGAACCTCCACACCATGGAGTGGGACGCGAAGATCGCCGAGTCCATCGGCGTCCCGCTGGCCATGCTGCCGGAGATCCGCTCCTCCGCCGAGGTGTACGGAGAGGTCAGCGGCGGCCCTCTCGGCGACCTCCTCGGCGGCATTCCCGTCGCGTCCGCGCTCGGCGACCAGCAGGCGGCCCTGTTCGGCCAGACCTGTTTCTCCGAGGGCGAGGCCAAGTCGACGTACGGCACCGGCACCTTCCTGCTGATGAACACCGGCGACAAGCCGGTCAACTCGTACAACGGCCTGCTGACCACCGTCGGCTACCGCATCGGCGACCAGAAGGCGGTCTACGCCCTGGAGGGCTCGATCGCCGTCACCGGTTCGCTGGTGCAGTGGATGCGCGACCAGATGGGCCTGATCTCCACCGCCGCCGAGATCGAGACGCTCGCGTCGTCGGTCGAGGACAACGGCGGCGCGTACTTCGTGCCGGCCTTCTCCGGTCTGTTCGCCCCGTACTGGCGCTCCGACGCCCGCGGTGTGATCGCCGGCCTGACCCGGTACGTCACCAAGGCGCACCTGGCGCGTGCCGTCCTGGAGGCCACGGCCTGGCAGACCCGTGAGATCACCGACGCCATGACGAAGGACTCCGGCGTCGAGCTCGCGGCGATCAAGGTCGACGGCGGCATGACCTCCAACAACCTGTTGATGCAGACGCTCTCTGACTTCGTGGACGCCCCCGTGGTGCGCCCGATGGTCGCCGAGACCACCTGCCTCGGTGCCGCCTACGCCGCCGGTCTCGCCGTCGGCTTCTGGACCAGCACCGACGACCTGCGCGCCAACTGGCGCCGGGCCGCCGAATGGACCCCCAACATGGCCGCGGAGAAGCGCGACCGTGAGTACAAGAGCTGGCTCAAGGCCGTTGAACGCTCCATGGGCTGGCTCGACGAAAGTGGCGAGGAGTAAGACATGACCACCCTGCAGAGCGTCCCTGCCCTCGGGACGCATCCGGCCGCCGGCTCGACTGCGTCGTTCAAAGCAGCGAGCCGCGCCGAGACCCGGGAGCAGCTTTCCAAGGCTCAGTACGACCTCCTGGTGATCGGCGGCGGAATCCTGGGCATCTCCACCGCCTGGCATGCCGCGCAGTCGGGACTGCGGGTGGCCCTGGTGGACGCCGGTGACTTCGCCGGCGCCACCTCCTCCGCCTCCTCCAAGCTGCTCCACGGCGGTCTGCGTTACCTGCAGACCGGCGCGGTGAAGCTGGTGGCGGAGAACCACTTCGAGCGGCGTGCGGTGTCACGTCAGGTGGCACCGCACCTCGCCAACCCGCTCACCTTCTACCTGCCCGTCTACAAGGGCGGCCCGCACGGCGCCGCGAAGCTGGGCGCGGGCGTGTTCGCGTACAGCGCCCTGTCGGGGTTCGGTGACGGTGTCGGGCACCTGCTCTCCCCCGCGAAGGCACAGCAGGACGTGCCCGAGCTGCGGACGGAGAACCTGAAGGCCGTGGCCGTGTACGGCGACGACCAGATGAACGACGCGCGCATGGCGCTGATGACCGTCCGCGCGGCCGTCGACTCCGGGGCCGTGGTCCTCAACCACGCCGAGGTCACGGGTCTGCGCTTCACCCGGGGCCGGGTCACGGGCGCGGACCTCAAGGACCGCGTCGACGGCGAGGAGTTCGGCGTGAACGCCCGGCTCGTGCTGAACGCGACCGGCCCCTGGGTCGACCACCTGCGCGCCATGGAGGACCCGAACGCGGCCCCCTCCATACGCCTCTCCAAGGGCGCCCACCTCGTCCTCAAGCGCACCTCGCCGTGGAAGGCCGCGCTCGCGACGCCGATCGACAAGTACCGCATCACGTTCGCCCTGCCGTGGGAGGACATGCTGCTCCTCGGCACGACCGACGAGGAGTACGAGGGTGACCCGCGCGACGTGTCGGTCACGGAGAAGGACACCGAGCAGATCCTGGACGAGGCGGCCTTCTCCGTACGGGACCAGCAGCTGAAGCGGGATCTGATCACGTACTCGTTCGCGGGTCTGCGCGTGCTGCCCGGCGGTCCCGGCGACACGTCCAAGGCGAAGCGCGAGACGGTCGTCACCGAAGGCCGCGGCGGGATGCTGTCCGTCGCCGGCGGCAAGTGGACGACGTTCCGCCACATCGGCCGCACGGTCATGAAGAAGCTGGAGTCGCTGCCGGGCCACCCGCTCGGCGAGGACTTCGAGCCGGTCAAGGAGCTGCCGAAGCGGATGCCGCTGCCGGGTGTCGCCAACCCGCGCGCCGTCGCGCACCGCCTCCTGGTCGACAACCCGGCCCCGGGCCCGCGCATGGCGGCCGACACGGCCAAGCACTTGGCCACGCACTATGGTTCGCTGGCCTTCGACATCGCGCGGATGGCCAACGAGAACCCGGAGCTCGGCGAGCGGGTCCACCCGGACGCCCCGGAGATCTGGGCGCAGGTCGCCTACGCCCGCGACCACGAGTGGGCCGAGACGGCGGACGACGTGCTGCGCCGCCGCACCACGCTGACGATCCGCGGCCTGGCCACGGACGACGTGCGGGCCAAGGTCCAGGACGTGCTCGACAAGAAGTAAGTACCTCTGGATCCATGTGACGTGAGGGGCGGCTGCCACGGGGGGAGCCGCCCCTGACGCCTGTCCCGGTGCGCTGCCATGCCGCGTACATACGCCCGCAACGCCCGGGCGCGAGAGTGGGGGCATGAAGTTCCAGGTCCTGTCCATCATCGGCCATGCGCCGCACCCCCTCACCGGTGAACTCCCGTCTGCCGCCGACCGGTTGACGCAGGTCGTCGACGTCGGTGTCGCGGCGGAGGAGTTCGGCTTCGACGCGTACGCGGTCGGCGAGCGGCACGCGGGGGCGTTCCTGTCGTCGGGCCCGACGGTGGTCCTCGGCGCGCTGGCCGCCCGTACGTCCCGTATCAAACTGCTGACCGGCGTGACGGTCGTCGCGATCCTCGATCCGGTACGGGTCGCCGAGGACTACGCGACCCTCGACCAACTCTCGCGCGGACGCGTCGAGCTGGTCATCGGCAAGGGCGCCGAGGCCGGCCACTTCGACCTCTTCGGGCTCGACGAGGAGCGGCAGTGGGACCTCCAGAAGGAGAAGTACGAGCTCCTTCGGCGGCTGTGGAGCGAGGAAGGCGTCGACTGGGAGGGCGAGTTCAGGCCCGCCCTGAAGAACGTGACGACGGTGCCGCGCCCGTACGACGGACTGCCGCGCGTCTGGCACGGCTCGGCGACCTCGCTCAACTCCCCCGAGCTGGCGGCCCGGCACGGTGATCCGCTGTTCACGGCCAACGCCATCCAGCCGCGGGCGGCCTACGCGAAGCTCATCGATCACTACCGGGAGCGGTTCGAGGCGTACGGGCACGATCCGGCGCGGGCGCATGTCGCGGCGGGCTCGGGCGGCCTGCTCATCGCCGACTCGCACGAGCGGGCGGTGGCGCGCTTCAAGGAGCTGTACGAGGCGAAGGTCGCGCAGTCCTTCAAGCCGCATCTGGAGGGCAGGGCGGGGTACAACACGCCGTTCCGCACGATCGAGGACGCCATCGCGGACGGGCCGCAGCTGATCGGTTCGCCGCAGCAGATCATCGACAAGATCCTCGGCTACCACGAGGTGTACCGGCACGACCTCCAGTCGGTCACCGTCGACGCCTTCGGGCAGGGGACGGGCGAGCAGGTCGAGACGCTCCAGCGGTTCGCGGAGGAGATCGCGCCGGTGATCAGGAGAGAGGCGCCCAGCTCCCTGTGGGAGTGAGCGCCCCCGTTCCAGGAAGCCTAGGAAGCCTCTTCGTCCGGGGCGTCCGACTCGAGGATGGAGTCCTCCAGCTTGCGCAGGAGCCGCGCGAGCTGGCGGCGCTCCACCGGGGAGAGGTCGCCGAGCATCCGGCGTTCGTTGTCGAGGTGCTCGGTGAACACCTCGTCGACCTTGGCGAGCCCCGTGTCCGTGAGCCGCGAGTAGACGACCCTGCGGTCGTCGGCGTCGCGCTCCCTGACGATCAGGCCGTCCTTCTCCAGGCGGTCTATGCGCAGGGTGACCCCGGCCGACGAGACGAGCCCCTGGTCGGCGAGCTGCCCCGCGGTCAGGCGGTACGGCTCGCCGGAGCGGCGCAGCGCGGTCAGCACGTCGAATCCGGCGACGGAGAGTCCGTGCCGCTCTATCGACGCGATGAGCTTGGTGTTGTACCGCAGGAACGAGCGGTGCAGCCGGGCGAGGACCTCCAGCGGGGTCGTGTCCAGCTCGGGCCGCTCACGCGCCCAGTCCTCGATGACCTCCGCCACGGCATCCCGCCGTGCCGCCTTCCGTTCAGCCATCCCCGTCCCCTCGGCCGCTTCCGGGTGGGACGCGATGTCCTACGCCCCTGAAAATCCTACCCCTGAAGAGATCGCGGGCGTGACGGCCGCCCGATCCTCCGTCCGCCCGTCCACCCCTCCGCCCGTCAGGAGTTGAGCTCCTCCAGCGTCTTGCCCTTCGTCTCCACCGCGAAGAGCGCGATCACCGCACCCACCAGGGCGACCCCACCGAGCTGGGCGAAGACAAGCGTCAGGCTGCCGCCCCCGCCGATGATCGCGCCGACCGTGATCGGGCCCAGGATCACGCCGAGACGGTTCCACAGGCCACCGAACGCGGCACCCTTGGCGCGGTTGCGTGTCGGGTACAGCTCGGGTGAGTAGAGGTAGAGGCCCGCGTTGATGGCGTAGACGAAGAACGTTGTGCAGGAGGCGAAGATCGCGACCTGGCTGCCCGACGTCACGCCGACCAGGGCGAGCGTCACGAGGGTGAGCGCGCTGCCGAGGAGTGCGGCCACGAGGGCGGGGCGCCGGCCGACGCGGTCGATGACGAGGGCGACGGCGAAGGTGCCGAGGAGGCCTGTCACGTTGCTGAGCAGCGTGTACTCGAGCGCGGTGGTCAGGTCGAGCCCGAAGTGCTTGGTGTAGAGCGACGGCAGCCAGGTGGAGATGCCGTGGTTGACGTAGTACGCCACGAACCAGAGCGCGGAGAGCACGGTCGTGCGGCGCAAGTACCGGCCGGTGAACAGCTCCCGCAGGCGGCCCCGGGCGGTGTCCTCGGCGGGGGCCTCGGCCGGCTCGGGCAGCTCCGCGCCGGTGGCGGCCGCGACCTCCGCCTCGATGCGGGCGATGACCTGCTCGGCCTCTTCGGTACGGCCCTGGGAGAGCAGCCAGCGGGGCGACTCGACGACCTTCTTGGGCAGGGCGACGGCGAGCAGGACGGGCAGAGCGCCGATCACGAACATGGCGCGCCAGCCGAAGGTCGGCACCACCCATACGGCGACCAGGGTGGCCGCGGCGAGTCCGAGCGGGAAGATCATCTCGTAGAGCAGGACGAACCGGCCGCGCTTGTCGGAGCGGGCGATCTCGTTGATGTACGTGGCCGCCACGGGGACGACGCCGCCGATGCCGAGGCCCTGCACGAAGCGGAAGAGCGAGAACATCTCGATGTTGTTCGAGAAGGCCACCGCGAGGCTCGCGAGCGCGGTGACGGCGACGCCGAGGGCCACGGTGCTCACCCGGCCGACGCGGTCGCCCATCCACCCGGCGACCAGGGCGCCGAGGAGCATGCCCACGGAGCCCGCGGTGATGGCGAAGGTCGCCTGGCCCGTGCTCAGGTGCCAGTCCTTGATCAGGACGGGCAGCGCCGACGCGGAGAGTAGCTGGTCGAACGCTTCGAAGAAGGTGACGGCACCGATCAGGAATCTGACCTTCACGTGCCATCGGGATTGTGGAAGTCGTTCGAGCCGGGCGGCTATCGAGCCGAGACCTGGCTTGCCGGCCACAGTCGTCATGAGGGGGGGGTCCTTTCGCGGCAACGCGAACAGAGGAGTTGCGCAGACACTAGGAGGACTTATCTAAGTGGTCAATGGTTAATGGCTTAGATACATCCAGGGTGACTCGACCTTTACCTTCACGCAACCGACCTCGGACACCCTGCCCCAACTACTTCACCGAGGGGTCTTGCGGGAAATTAGTTAAGCCCTTAGATTTCTAGCACTTCAGCGCTCAGGCATCGCCGAGCTGAACGTTCCCCCCTCGCCCGTAGGCCGTAGACCCCCGGAGGTCCCGCCCGTGCCTCACGACATCTCCACCGACATCCTGATCGCGGGCCAGTGGCGACGCGGCGCGGGTGAGCCCGTCGAGACCGTCGACCCGGCGACCGGCCAGGTGCTCGCCACCGTCCACTCCGCGTCCGCCGAAGAGGTCGACGAGGCAGCGCGGGCCGCCGCGCTCGCCGTCGCGGACCCGGCCTGGCGCGATCTGCTCCCCCACCAGCGGGCCCGACTCCTCTACCGCATCGCGGAGTTGACGGAGGAGGCGGCCGACGAGCTCGCCGCCCTCCAGACCGCCGACACCGGCAAGACCCTCACCGAGACGAAGGCCCTCGCGCTCAGCGCGGCCGGCACCTTCCGGTACATGGCGGCGGCCCTGGAGACGGCCGAGGAGACCCTCACCCCGTCCCGCGGCCCGTACGTGACGATGAGCGTGTACGAGCCGATCGGCGTCGTCGGCGCGATCAACCCCTGGAACTCGCCGGTCGCCAGCGATGCGCAGAAGATCGCGCCCGCCCTCGCCGGCGGCAACGCCGTCCTGCTCAAGCCCGCCGCCTGGACCCCGCTGGTCTCCCTCGCACTCGGCCGTCTGATCCACCGCGCGCTCGGCGAACTCGGCCTGCCCACCGCCCTGCTGTCGGTCCTGCCCGGCAGCGGCCGGGTAGTCGGGGACGCGATCGTGCACCACCCCCTGGTGACCAGGATCGGCTTCACCGGCGGTACCGAGACCGGCCGGTCCATCGCGGCAGTGGCGGCCTCGAAGCTGATCCCCGCCTCCCTCGAACTCGGCGGCAAGTCGCCGACGATCGTGGGCGCGGACGCGGACGTCGAGCAGGCCCTGGCGGGCGTGATGTTCGGGATCTTCTCGTCCAGCGGCCAGTCCTGCATCGCCGGTTCGCGGCTCTTCGTCGCACGCGAGATCTACGACAGCTTCGTCGGCGAACTCGTCGAGCGGGTAAGGAAGTTGCGCGTCGGACCTGGCACCAACTCCGACACCCAGGTGGGCCCCCTCGTCCACCACCGGCACCGGGACTCCGTCGCCGCCTATGTCGATCTGGCCCGCTCGGAGGGCGCCCGGGTGCTGTGCGGCGGCCGGGCGCCCGAGGGCGAGACCTACCGGGACGGCGCGTACTACCTGCCCACCGTCCTCGACGGGCTCCCCAACACCTCACGGACCTGCCAGGAGGAGATCTTCGGGCCCGTCCTGGTCGCCCTGCCCTACGACGACGAGGACGACCTGGTCCGCCAGGCCAACGACTCCGTCTACGGGCTCGCCTGCGGGATCTGGACCCGCGACCACCGGGCCGCGTGGCGCCTGGCCCGCCGGATCGAGGCGGGGACGGTCTGGATCAACACGTACAAGCAGTTCAGCGCGTCCACCCCGTTCAGCGGGATGAAGGACAGCGGTCTCGGTACGGAGAAGGGCCGCGACGCCATCCGCGCCTACCAGCGCCAGAAGTCCCTGTACTGGGGCACTTCGGACGCGCCCCTGCCCTGGGCCAACTGACCGCGCCCCGTCGTCTGGAGACACTCATGCCCCACCCATCGCCAGGACCCGTCGCCCGCCTGCGCTCCCTGCGCTACGTCGAGCTGCTCACCCCCGCCTTCACCGAGGCCGCCGACTTCTACGAGGAGGTCTGGGGCCTGCGGACCGTCGAGGCGGAGCGCGGCGCGGCGGCCTGGCTGCGCGGCACCGGCGACGAGCACCACGTCCTGCACCTCACCCACGCGGACCGCACGGGACTCGGCCGGCTCGCGTTCGCCGTCGCCACGCCCGCCGAGGTCGACGAGGCGGCCCGGCGCCTGGAGGCCCGCGGGATCACCCCGGTCTTCGGCCCCGGACCGCTCGACCAGGTGGGCGGCGGCTACGGCCTGCGCTTCACCGACCCCGAGCAGCGGCTCGTGGAGATCAGCGCGCAGGTCGAGGCGGTCGCGCCGCGCGGCAGGGACGCCGCCGTCCCCGTCGGGGTCACGCACGCCGTCCTGAACACCGCCGACATCGACGCCTCCGTCGCGTTCTACTGCGACGTCCTCGGCCTGCGCGTCTCCGACTGGTCCGAGCACCAGATGGCGTTCCTGCGCTGCAACGCCGACCACCACTGCATCGCGTTCAACCAGGCCGAGTGGGCCTCCCTCAACCACGTGGCGTACGAGATGAGTTCGGTCGACCACTTCATGCGCGGGCTCGGCCGGCTCAAGCACCACGGCATCGACCCGCAGTGGGGCCCGGGCCGCCACGGCCCCGGCAACAACACCTTCTCCTACTTCACCGACCCGTCCGGCCTCGTGTGCGAGTACACGTCCGAGGTCGCGCAGATCGTCGAGGACGCCTGGATCGCGCGGGTGTGGCGGCGCGTGCCCGAGCTGTCCGACCTGTGGGGCACGGCGGGCCCGCCGTCCAAGGAGATCCGCTGTCACATGGCGGGATCACCCGATCCCGGCCCGCTCGCATCCGCTTCCCTGGAGGTCTCCGCATGAGCACGGTACGCAAGGTGGGCCTCGTCGGCTGGGGCGCGATCGGCCGCGTCGTCGGCACCGCCCTCGCCGAACAGCGGATCCCCGGCGCCGAGTTGACGTGCATCATCGACAACCGCCCGCTCGGGGACACGGCCCCCGCGCCCCAGCTCTCCTTCGAAGAGGCCCTGGAGTGCTGCGACCTGATCGTGGAGGCGGCCGGGCAGGGCGTCGTACGGGAATGGGGTGAGCGGGTCCTCGTCTCCGGGACCGACCTCCTGGTCGCGTCGACCGGCGCCCTCACCGACGACGAGCTGGCCAAGCGGCTGCTCGCGGCCGGGCCCGGCCGGGTGTACTTCACCGGCGGCGCGGTCGGCGGGCTCGACCTTCTCCAGGCGGTGCGCTCCCTCGGCCCCCTCGACGAGGTGCGGCTCACCACCACCAAGCTCCCGTCCACCCTCGAACAGCCCTGGATGGACGAAGAGTTGCTGTCCAGGCTGCGGACGGCGACCGGGCCCGTCGAGGTCATGTCCGGCACGGCGCGCGACATCCCCGTGAAGTTCCCCAAGTCGACGAACGTGGCCGCCTCGGTCGCCCTCGCCGTCGGCGACCTGGACGCTGTGCGGGTCCGGGTCGTCGCCGACCCCGGCGCCCGCCACACGCGGCACGTCGTCGAGGCGTCCGGCGCGCACGGCGCGTACCGCTTCGACGTCGCGCACCTGCCGGACCCGGGCAACCCCGCGACCAGCCAGGTCGTGCCGTACGCGGTGCTGCGCAGCCTGGCGGCGCTGGCCGGGCGGACGGGCCAGATCCTGTGAGCGCCGTCCATGTCGAGGAGGCGGGCGACCACGGCCCCCTGCTGCTGTGCCTGCACGGCATCGGCTCCTCGTCGGCGGCGTTCGCCCCGCAGCTCGCCGAGCTGTCCGCGTACGCGCGGGTCGTGGCCTGGGACGCGCCCGGCTACGCCAAGTCGCCGGATCCGGAAGGGCCGTTGGACCTGGACGGGTTCGCGGATGCGGCGGCCGAGCTCATCCGGGAGCGCGGCGGACGCGCGCACGTCCTCGGTGTCTCCTGGGGCGGGGTGATCGCGCTGCGGCTCGCGGCCCGCCACCCGGATCTGGTCGAGTCCCTCGTCGTCGCCGACTCCAGTGCGGGCTCCGGCACGGACCCCGCCAAGGCCGAGGGCATGCGGGCGCGGGCCGCCGAGCTGGCCGAGCTCGGACCGCGCGCCTTCGCCGAGAAGCGCGGACCGCGGCTCGTGTCCGGCGGGGCGCCCGAGGAACTCGTACAGCGCGTCGTCGACACCATGGCCGGGTCCGTGCGCCTGCCCGGCTACGCCTACGCCGCCGAGTCCATGGCCTCCGCCGACCTGCGGGCCGAGCTGCCCGCGATCGCCGCGCCCACGCTCGTCCTGTGCGGCGACCAGGACCAGGTCACCGGTGTCGAGGCCTCGCAGGTCCTCGCCGGCGCCCTCCACAAGACCGCCTACGTGATCGTCAAGGACGCCGGTCACCTGGCCAACCAGGAACAGCCCGCGCGCTTCGACGCGTGGGTCCTGTCCCACCTCCGCATCACCGCCCGCATCCCCGAGTAGGAGTCCAGCCATGCCTCTGGCCACCACCGACTACGACAACGGCAGCGACCTCGGCAAGTACACCGACTCGCTCATCGCCACCAAGGAGTCCCGTGTCGCGGACTTCAACACGCTCTCCTTCCAGGAGAAGGCGGGCCCGCAGTACCGCCGCGGCCAGATCCGCTACGTCGGCTCCGGCGCCACCGGCAACCACGAGAACGACTCGCGGATCCTCCCCTCCGGCGGCTTCACCTTCTCCAACATGCTGCTTCCGCCCGGCGCCGAGGGCCCCGAGCACACCCACCACGACGTCGAGGAGGCCTTCTTCGTCCTGGAGGGCCAGGTCCGCGTCGGCATCCACCGCGGCGCCGACGAGGTCGAGTACCGCACCCTCGGCTACCGCGACATGATCGTCGTCCCGGCGGGCGTGGCCCGGTCCCTGAAGAACGAGGGCGACACCGACGCCCTGTTCTGCGTCGTCATCGGCACGCAGAAGCCGCAGGTCCCGACGTACCCGGAGCACTCGCCGATGCACGGTGTCACCCGTGACTGACCCCTCAGGGGGCGCCGGCACCGTCGTCGTCACCGGGGCGGGCCGTGGCCTGGGACTGGCCATGGCCCGCCGGGCCGCCGAGGACGGCTTCCGCGTCGTGGTCGCCGAGCTCGACACCGAGCGCGGGACCCACGCGGCCGAGGGACTGCGAAGTGACGGGCTCGACGCCCACTTCGTGCGCTGCGACGTGGCCGATCCCGAGTCGGTCGACGAACTCGCCGGTCGCGTACGGGATCTGGGTCCGCTGTACGGCCTGATCAACAACGCGGCTCTCGCCAACGGCGTCGGCGGCAAGGAGTTCCAGGACATCGACGTCGAGGTGTGGGACCGCCTGATGACGGTCAACGCCCGCAGCCCCTGGCTGGTGTCGAAGGCCCTGTACCCCCTCTTCGGCTCGCCGGGCCGGATCGTGAACGTCGCCTCGGACGCCGCGCTCTACGGCTCGCCCCGCCTCGCCCACTACATCGCCTCGAAGGGCGCGGTCATCGCGCTGACCCGGGCGATGGCCAGGGAACTCGGCGACAAGGGCATCACCGTCAACGCGGTCGCGCCCGGCCTCACCGAGTGCGAGGCCACCGAGACCGTCCCCGAGGAACGGCACGAGCTGTACCGCTCGGGCCGGGCCATCTCGCGGCCGCAGGAGCCCGGCGACCTCATCGGTCTCGTCGCCTTCCTGCTCGGCGAGGAGTCCCGCTATCTCACCGGACAAGTGATCGCCGTCAACGGCGGCTTCACGATGAACTGACCTGCACCACAGGAGTGCAGAGTTGTGACTCCTCCCCCTCGCGAGCGAGGCGGCTTCTCATTCGGGATCAAGATCCCTCATGACGGCCAAGCCCTGACCGCTACCGAGGCAGAGTCGCAGCGTACTACGGCGCTACGCGCCTTGAAGGAGAATCATGGATCTGGGCCTCGCCGACCGGACCGTCCTGGTCACCGGCGGCAGCTCGGGCGTCGGCCTGGCCACGGTCCGCGCCCTTCTGGACGAGGGCGCGCGCGTCGCGACCTGCGGCCGTGACGCCGACCGCCTCGCGAAGGCGGCGGCGCGCCTCGGCAGCGACCGCCTCCTGACCGGCGTCTGCGACGTGCGGGACGCGACGGCCGTACGGGACTTCGTCCGGCATGCCGCCGGCACCTTCGGGGGCCTCGACGGGCTCGTCAACAACGCGGGCCAGTCCCGCATGAAGAGCCTCGACGAGTCGACCGCCGAGGACTGGCGCGACGAGCTGGAGCTGAAGTTCTCCGGCGTCCTCAACCCGCTGCACGCCGCCCGCGCCCATCTCGCCGCGTCCGACGCCGCCTCCGTCGTGAACGTCAACGCGGTCCTGGCCAAGCAGCCGGAGACCCGGCTGATCACGACGAGCGCCGCCCGCGCCGGCATCCTCAACCTCTCCAAGTCCCTCGCCACCGAGCTCGCCCCCGAGGGGATCCGCGTCAACTCGGTCTGCCTCGGCCTCGTCGACACCGGCCAGTGGACCCGCCGGCACGCCGCCGCGGAGTCCGGGCTCTCCTACGAGGACTGGCAGGCGGAGCTCGCCGCCGACCGCGGGATCGCGCTCGGGCGGCTCGGCCGGGCCGAGGAGGTCGCGTACGCGATCGTCGCGCTGCTCTCGCCGCGTGCCTCGTACATCACCGGAACCAGCATCGACGTCTGCGGCGGAGTCGGCCGCTCCATCCTCTGAGGAGACCACCATGCGTTACGACACCGGAGGCGATCTCCTCGTCGCCGTTCTGCGGGAACTGGGCATCGACACGGTCTTCGGGATCGTCAGCGTGCACAACCTGCCGCTCGTCGAGGCCGTCGACCGTGAACTGCGGTTCGTGCCCGTGCGGCACGAGGCGTCCGCCGTCAACGCGGCGGACGCCTACGGCAGGGCCGGCGGCACGCTCGGCTGCGCCCTCACCTCGACCGGGACGGGCGCGGGCAACGCGGCCGGCTCCCTGATCGAGGCGCTGGCGTCCGGCACCTCCGTCCTGCACATCACCGGGCAGGTCGAGTCGGAGTTCCTGGGCAGCGGCCGCGGTTTCATCCACGAGACCAAGGACCAGCTGGGCATGCTGACGGCGGTCTCCAAGTACGCCGCGACCGTGCCGTCCACCGACGCGGCGGGCCGCATCCTGCGCGAGGCGGCCCGCGTCGCGCTCACCGCGCCGGGCGGCCCCGCTAGCGTGGAGTGGCCGGTCGACCTCCAGTACGCGGCCCAGACCGACACCGCCGTGGAGGAGTTCACGGAGGCCTCCGTGCCCGCGCCCGGTGACGACGAACTCGCCGCCGCGGGCGCCCTGCTGGCCTCGGCCGAGCGGCCGGTGATCTGGGCCGGTGGCGGTGCCACGCGCGCCCGTACCCAGCTCGCGGACCTCCTCGCCGCGACCGGCGCCGCGCTGATCACCTCCAACTCCGGGCGCGGCGCCGTCCCCGAGGACCACCCGCAGGTCGTCGGCAACTTCGCGACGACGCCGGCCGGGCGCGCCCTGCTCGCCGACGCCGACGTGCTGCTCACGATCGGCACCCACTTCCGGTCCAACGAGACCGCCGACTACGGCCTCGATCTCCCCGCCGCCCACATCCAGATCGACCTGGACGCGGACGCGCTCGGCCGTGTGTACCCGGCCCCGCACGCGCTGCACGGCGACGCCGCCGGCGTACTGGAGCGGCTGCTCCCGTACGCGAAGCCCGCCGAGCCGGGCTGGACGGCGCGGGCCACCACGGTCCGCGACGAGGTGCGCGCCACCCTGCACGACAACATCGGCCCGCAGGCCGCCATCTGCGACGCGATCCGGGCCGCGCTCCCCCGCGAGGCAGTCGTCGCCCGCGACGTCACCATCCCGTCGAGCAGCTGGGGCAACCGGCTCCTCGACATGTACGACCCGCGCGACAACGTCTTCCCGCGCGGCGGCGGCATCGGGCAGGGCCTCGGCATGGGCATCGGGGCCGCGCTCGCCAGGCCCGACGCGCCCACGGTCGTCATCGCCGGTGACGGCGGGCTCGCCGTGCACCTCGGTGAACTGCTCACCCTCGCCCAGGAGCGCCCCCGCCTGACCCTCCTCGTGTTCAACGACGGCGGCTACGGCGTCCTGCGCAACATGCAGGACCGGCACAGCGACCGCCGCTCCGGCGTCGACCTCGCCACGCCCGACTTCGAACTCCTGGCCCGGGCCTGCGGGTTGCCGTATCTGCGGATCGCCGCCGCCGAGCATGCGGAGCCCGTCATCTGCGAGGCCGTCGCCTCCGACGGGCCGACGCTCGTCGAGGTCGACCTCGCGGCGCTCGGCCCGATGAAGAACCCGTTCACCCCGCCCGTGAAGATCCCCACCGCGTAGGGAGGCCCCGCAGCCATGACCGCAACCGACGAGACCCTCCTGGACCTCCTCGTACACCGCATGACCTGGGAGGCCGACGGCGTCCTCTCCGTCGAGCTGACCCACCCGGACGGCAAGCCCCTGCCCGCCTGGGAGCCCGGCGCGCACCTCGACGTCCACGTGGGCGGGCAGGTCCGCCAGTACAGCCTGTGCTCGGACCCGCGCACCCCGGCGTCGTACCGCATCGGCGTCCTCAACGAGCCGTCGTCGCGCGGGGGTTCGCGCCATGTGCACACGAAGCTGCGCCCCGGCGGGCGCGTCACGGTGTCGGCGCCGCGCAACCACTTCGCGCTGGAGGACGCGCCGGGCTACGTCTTCGTCGCGGGCGGCATCGGTGTGACGCCGATCCTCGCGATGGCCCGCGAGGCCGCGCGCCGGGGCGCCGCGTGGCGCATGGTGTACGGCGGTCGCAGCCGTGCGTCGATGGCGTTCGTCGACGAACTGACCGCGCTGGGCGGCGATCTGACAGTGGTGCCGCAGGACGAGCAGGGCCACATCGACCTCGCGTCCGCTCTCGCCGGGCTGCCGGAGGGGACGCTCGTGTACTGCTGCGGTCCCGAGCCGCTGCTCGCCGCCATCGAGGCCCTCTGCCCGGCGGACCGGCTGCGCGTCGAGCGGTTCGCGGCCCCGGTCGTCGAGCGGTCCGCGGACGACGAGGCCTTCGAGGTCGAGTGCCGCACCTCCGGGCTCACGCTCACCGTCGGCGCCGACACGTCGATCCTGGAGGCGGCGGAGGCGGCCGGCCTGGACGTGGCCAGCTCCTGCCGCGACGGGATCTGCGGGTCCTGTGAGACCCGGGTGTTCGACGGCACGCCCGACCACCGCGACTTCCTGCTCTCCGACGCCGAACGGGCCGCGGGCGCCTCGATGATGATCTGCGTCTCGCGCTGCGCCTCCGGCCGCCTGGCCCTCGACCTGTAACCCCTTCCCTGGAGGCACGTGTGACCACCACCTGGCCGTACCTGGACGTCCACCAGTCCCGTACGCACGAACCCACCCCCTACGAGTACAAGCTGGCCGCCACCCTCGAAGAGGTCTTCACCAAGGACGGCCACGAACTCGCCGACGTCATCCGTGGGCTGAACGCCCGCCAGGTCCACGCCCCCGACGGCGCCCCGTGGACCGAGGACTCGTTCCGCGCCGAGATGCACCGACTGGGAGCGTGACCCCGATGACCGCCGACCACATCTACGCGACGGGCCTGCGCAACCAGTGGCACCCCGTCGTGCCGTCCTCGTTCGTCGCGCCCGGCGCCATGCGCAAGGTGACCGCGCTCGGCGAGCAGTGGCTCCTGTTCCGCCGCTCCGACGGCACGCTGTCCATGCTCGCGGACCGCTGCCCGCACCGCGGCGCGCCCCTGTCGCTCGGCAAACACCTCGGCGACCGGGTGGCGTGCTGGTACCACGGCGTCGAGGTCGAGGGCGACGGCACCGTCTCCTCGGTGCCCGGCCTGCCCGGCTGCAACCTGGAGGGCAAGAAGCTCGTCAGGTCGCTGCCCGTGCGCGAGGTGGGCGGCGCAATCCTCGCCTACTTCGGCGACGAACAGCACCCGGAACCGGCCGAGTTGAAGCCCCCCGAGCCGCTCACCGACCCCGGCACGGAAGCGATCCTGTGCTACGCGGAGTGGGAGGTGCCGTGGCGCTACGCCGTCGAGAACCTCCTCGACCCGATGCACGGCGCGTTCCTGCACCACGACTCGCACACCATGTTTGACGGTGACACGACGGCCAAGTTCCGTATCCGGGAGACCGACCGGGGCTACTTCTTCGAGAAGACCGACCAGCGGGGCGTCAACTTCGACTGGGTCGAGCTGTGCCACACCGGCATCGACTGGGTCGACCTGTCCATCCCGTACCCGCCGTCGGCCGGTCCCGGCGGCCCGTTCGGGATCGTCGGCATGGTCTGCCCGGTCGACGAGCAGCGCTGCGGCGTCTTCTTCTGGCGCTACCGCCGGGTCGAGGGCTGGCAGCGCGACACCTGGCGCTTCCTCTACAAGACCCTCATCGAGGAGCGCCACTGGGAGGTGCTCGAACAGGACCGCGTGATGCTGGAGGCCATGCCGGCGGACGCCGACCAGCGCGAGAACCTCTACCAGCACGACCTGGGCGTGGTACGCCTGCGCCGCATGTACCGGGCGGCCGCGCAGGCCCAGGCGGGCGCCGCGGGCTGACGTCCGGGCGCGGTGCCGGTACGAGTACGCCGGCACCGGCACCGCGCGCCCCCTCACTACCCACATAATGGGCCGATACATCGGAGGTATTGGCGCTCCAGACGGTGGCGCTCCAACCGAGGACAGGGAGGCCGCCATGGCTGTCACCGACGAGGCCATCGAGAAGATCAAGGGCATGATCGTCTCCGGCGCCCTGCGCCCGGGCGACCGGCTCCCCAAGGAGAGCGAACTCGCCGCCGACCTCGGCCTGTCCCGCAACTCCCTGCGCGAGGCCGTACGCGCCCTGTCCCTCATCCGCATCCTCGACGTGCGCCAGGGCGACGGGACGTACGTCACGAGCCTCGACCCTCAGCTCCTCCTCGAAGCCCTGAGCTTCGTCGTCGACTTCCACCGCGACGACACCGTCCTCGAATTCCTCGCCGTGCGCCGCATCCTGGAGCCGGCCGCGACCGCGATGGCAGCCACCCGGATCGACGAGGCCCGGCTCGACGCGCTCGCGGCCCAGCTGGACGCGCTCGGAGCCGCGCCCTCCGTGGAGGAACTGGTCGCCTCCGACCTGGAGTTCCACCGCGGCATCGTGCAGAGCTCGGGCAACTCGGTCCTGTGCTCGCTCCTCGACGGCCTGTCAGGACCGACGACCCGCGCCCGCGTCTGGCGCGGCCTGACGCAGGAGGACGCGGTCAGCCGGACCCTGCACGAGCACCGGGCGATTCTGGCGGCGCTGCGCGACGGTGACGCGGAGGCGGCGCGGTCCTGGGCGACGGTGCACATCGCGAGCGTGGAGCAGTGGCTGCGCTCCACGCTCTGAGCCCGGCCGCACGGCCGGTTCCGCTACGGGCGTGAAGGGGGAGTGCGAGGGCGCATTGCGGGGCAGTGATCCGGTCACTCCCCCGTACAAGGGGGCTGCGGATGGCCCTCGCGGACGCCGTAAGGTGGGCAGGTACGCGATGGGGGTCCCCCCAGGCCATGAGGGCACTGGGGGAACGTCGGAAGGAGGCGCTGGGTGATCGAGCTCGAGGGAGTTCCCGAGCTGGTCGACCCGGTCATGGTGGCCGCGTTCGAAGGCTGGAACGATGCCGGTGACGCCGCCTCCGCCGCGGTCGCGCATCTCGACAAGGAGTGGAAGGGCGAGGTGTTCGCGGCGCTCGACGCCGAGGACTACTACGACTTCCAGGTCAACCGGCCGACGGTGTGGCTCGACGGCGGCGTGCGCAAGATCACCTGGCCGACGACCCGGCTCTCCGTGGTCAGGGTCGGCGGCGACAAGCCGCGCGACCTGGTCCTGGTCCGGGGCATCGAGCCGTCGATGCGGTGGCGTTCGTTCTGCAACGAGCTGCTCGGCTTCGCGCACGAGCTGGGCGTCGAGCTGGTCGTCATCCTGGGCGCGCTGCTCGGCGACACCCCGCACACGCGGCCCGTGCCGGTCAGCGGCGTCACGTCCGACGCGGACCTGGCGCGCACCATGGACCTGGAGGAGACCAAGTACGAGGGTCCGACGGGCATCGTCGGCATCCTCCAGGAGGCCTGCACGCACGCGGGCGTCCCCGCGGTCTCCCTGTGGGCGGCGGTGCCGCACTACGTGTCGCAGCCGCCGAACCCGAAGGCGACGCTGGCCCTGCTCAACCGCCTGGAGGACCTGATCGACCTGCGCATCCCGCTGGGCGAGCTGGCCGAGGACTCCCGGGCGTGGCAGCTGGGCGTGGACCAGCTGGCGGCGGAGGACAGCGAGGTCGCCGAGTACGTGCAGTCGCTGGAGGAGGCCCGGGACACCGCGGAGCTTCCCGAGGCGTCCGGCGAGGCGATCGCCCGCGAGTTCGAGCGCTATCTGCGGCGCAGGGACGGCGGCGGCCCTGCGGGCGGTCCGGCCGGCCACGCGACGGACGGCGGCGACACGGCGTCGTACCTGCGGGACACCCCGAGCGAGCGCACCCGGCCGCCGCGGCCCCAGCGCCCCGATCCGGGCACGGAAACCCCCGGCGGGACGGGTGACACGGACACGCCCTCGGACTCCGGGGACGATTCCTCCGAGGACTCGCCGGAGTAGGACGAAGACGGCTCAGCAGGGGCGGTGCACACATGGTGTGCCCGCCCCTTCGCTGTGCGCCTGCTGTCGCACGGGCACACGTGACCGCCCCCGAACTCCGTGGAGTTCGGGGGCGGTTGAGGGATGTATACCCCGGGACCGGGCCCGGGACCGAGGTGTCTAGAGCGCCACTCCCAGCAGGGCGTCGACCGCGCGGGACACCACGCCGGGCGCCCCCTCGTCCGTGCCGCCCTGCTCCGTCTGAAGGGCGGCCCAGCGGTCCACCGCGAGGAGCGCGGACGGTGCGTCGAGGTCGTTCGACAGCGCCTCGCGGATCTCCTCGACGAGCGTCGCGGCGGACGGACCGTCGGGGCGGGACACGGCGGCACGCCACCGGCCGAGCCGCTCGACGGCGTCGCTCAGGACCTGGTCGGTCCACTCCCAGTCGGCCCGGTAGTGGTGCGAGAGGAGCGCGAGACGGATCGCGGCCGGGTCGACCCCGTCGCGCCGCAGCTTCGAGACGAAGACGAGGTTGCCCTTGGACTTGGACATCTTCTCGCCGTCGAGCGCGACCATGCCGGCGTGGACGTACGCCTTGGCCATCGGGAACTCGCCGGTGAGGACCTGCGCGTGCGAGGCGCCCATCTCGTGGTGCGGAAAGGCCAGATCGGACCCTCCGCCCTGCACGTCGAAGCCCATGCCCAGGTGGTCGAGGGCGATGGCGACGCACTCGATGTGCCAGCCGGGCCGGCCGCGGCCCAGCGAGCCGCCGTCCCAGCTCGGCTCGCCCTCGCGGGCGGCCATCCACAGCATCGGGTCGAGCGGGTTCTTCTTGCCCGGGCGGTCCGGGTCACCGCCCCGCTCGGCGGACAGCAGCCGCATCGCCGCGGCGTCCAGGCGGGAGACCTGGCCGAAGTGGGGGTCGGTCTCGACGGAGAAGTAGACGTCGCCCTCGAGCTCGTAGGCGGCGCCCATGTCCCGGAGCCGTTCGACGAGCGGCACGATGCCGGGTATCGCCTCGACGGCTCCGATGTAGTGCTGCGGCGGCAGCATCCGCAGGGCGGTCATGTCCTCGCGGAAGAGGGCGGTCTCGCGCTCCGCGAGTCCGGTCCAGTCGACGCCGTCACGGATCGCGCGCTCGAGCAGCGGATCGTCGACGTCCGTCACGTTCTGGACGTAGTGAACCTGCCGCTTGGTGTCGAGCCACACGCGCTGAACGAGGTCGAACGCGTTGTAGGTCGCCGCGTGACCCATATGGGTCGCGTCGTACGGGGTGATCCCGCAGACGTAGATACGGGCGACGGGACCGGGCTCGAGGGTGACGAGGCCATCGGTCGCGGTGTCGTGGATCCTCAGGTCGCGGCCCTTGCCAGGCAGGACGGGGACCTCAGAAGCGGGCCAGGCATGCATGCCATGAGCCTAACCGGACGGAGCTTCCGCATACGAACCGGACCGGGTCCGATGGCCGGGAAGGCCCTCTTGCGGTCCGCTCGGGTGCCATGTCAGGCCTCGACGGTGGCACGGATGGCGCCCGAGAGTCCGAAGTGGCGGATGCCGTGCAGCAGATGGGCTCTGAGTCCCGTCACGAAGTATGTCCACCCCTGGGTCTGCCCGACGGCACGCGCGGCGCCCTCCAGGCTCTGCCCCATGGGCTGCTCGGTGATCGTGAGAAGGGTGGCCGCGCCGTCGTCGGCCCGCTCCAGCTCGATGGTCACGTCTCCCCCGGGCCAGCTCCACGAGATCAGCCGGTCCGTCTCCACGGGCCCGACCTCGACGTCGAAGGTCGCGTCGACATGGCCGAAACGCCAGGTCACCGTGGTGTTGGGGATCATCGGGGCGGAGGCGTCCGACGTGAAGAAGCTGGACAGCTCCTCCGGGCTCACGATGGAGTTGAACACGTCCTTCACAGGCCGGTCGATCCGGTCCTCGACGATCAGTTTCACGGCGTGGCCTCCGTTCTGAGGATCCCCTGGGGGTCTCTTCGAACGTAGCCGCAGCCACTGACATGCGCCCCCGGACGACGCGGACGGCAGGGCTCGAACAGGCCGGCTCAGAGGGGCCGGCTCAGACGGGCGGCCACGGGATGGCCGGCCACTCCCCGCTCGGCGCCCGGTGCTTCCCGGTCGTGAGCATCGAGTCGACCCGTGCGCGTACGGCGTCCAGCTCGGCCTCGGTGATCAGCTCCGCGAGCCGCAGCGCGAGGGGTTTCCCGGTCCCCAGGGCGCCCGTGAGCGCCTTCAGGGCCTCGGTCGCCTCTCCGGTCAGGGGCTCCCCCGCCCAGCCCCACAGGAGCGTGCGCAGCTTGTCCTCGGTGTTGAAGGAGACGCCGTGGTCGATGCCGAACAGGCGCCCCTCGGCGTCGACCAGGAGGTGGCCGCCCTTGCGGTCGCCGTTGTTGATCACCGCGTCCAGCACGGCGAGGCGCCGCAGCCGTACGTCGTCGGCGTGCACGAGCAGCGCCGTGCGCCCCTCGCCGACCTCCGCGAACCCGACGGCCTTCCAGCCGTCGCCCGCCTCCTCGCCCTCCACGAGAGCGAGCAGCTCAGCACCCTCGGCGGGCTCCTCGGGCTGGTCGATCCAGAGCTGGCACATGCCTTCGCCGTACGGCCCGTCGCGCAGCACGGTCGGCGGTACGAGGCTCCAGCCGAGGGCCTCGGAGACCTCGTAGGCGGCGACCTCGCGCCGGGCGAGGTTGCCGTCGGGGAAGTCCCACAGGGGGCGCTCGCCGGCGACGGGCTTGTACACGCACGACGCCGCACGGCCCGCGTGGGTGACCGTGCACAGGAGCACCGCGTTCGACGCCTCACGGATGCGCCCCTGGACCGCCAGCTCGCCCCTGGTGAGGAGGTCCGCGTCCGAGACGGTCACGCTCCTCGCCGGTATCCGTTCTGACGCGGGCATACGTGTCCCTCCGGGTCGAGCGGCAGACTGCACAGGGGGCACGGCGGACGCCCCGCGTTCACGACGTCCAGGGCGCGCTTGGCGAACGCGCGCGCCTGCACGCCGGTGAGCCGGACCCGCAGCATCGGGGGGCCGTTCTCCTCGTCCTGGAGCAGCCGTTCCTCGGCCTCCGCGAGGTCCTCGTCGGAGTCCGCGTCGAGCTCGACGAGCGCCTGCGCCTCGACGATCATCCGCTCCTCCTCGCCGTCCCAGGCGAGGGCCATCGTGCCGACCCGGAACTCCTCGTCGACGGGCGCCTCGAGAGGCGCGGTGTCGTGGATCTCCGTGGGCACGACGGCGGGCACCGGCGCGTTCCCGCCGCTGCGGCGCACGACCTCGTCGAGGAGCTCGTCCATGCGCTCGGCGAGGGCGGCGACCTGGGTCTTCTCCAGGGCCACACTCGTCACACGGGCGCCGGCCGAGGCCTGGAGGAAGAAGGTGCGGCGCCCAGGGAGCCCGACCGTGCCGGCCACGAAGCGCTCCGGGGGGTCGTAGAGGAACACCTGACGGGACACGTCCTGTCTCCATTGGAATCGACTGCTGGGACCGACTGCTTGATCGGGCGCGGCAACAACTGCAGTTACTGCGACGGCTTCACCCTACTGCGGCGGACGATCACGGGGCGCCCGCACCGCCCCCGACCGGGGCGTCCCCCTCGGCCGGCTTCTCGCGCGGGGCGAGCGACGCGAAGTCGCCGGTGTCGCCGAGGCGGACGAGATAGGGGCGGAGCCGGGTGTAGCGGATCGCCGTGACCGAGCAGGGCTCCACGGAGATGCGCTGGAAGAGGTCCAGATGAAGCCCTATGGCGTCCGCGACGAGCGACTTGATGATGTCGCCGTGGGAGCACATCAGATAGGCGGCGTCCGGGCCGTGGTCGCGCTCCACGCGCGCGTTCCACTCGCGTACGGCCTCCGCGGCCCGGTGCTGCATGGCCCGCATGGATTCGCCGCCGGGGAACGCGGCGGCCGACGGGTGCTGCTGCACGACCTCCATCAGCGGGTCGTCGACGAGCTCGGCGAGCTTGCGGCCCGACCAGTCGCCGTAGTGGCACTCGCCGATGCGGTCGTCGGTGTGCAGGGTGAGTTCCGGGCGGGCGGCGAGCAGCGGGGCCAGGGTCTCCTGACAGCGCTGGAGGGGGCTCGTGACGATCTCGGCGAGGGGCACCGCGGCGAGCCGCTCCGGCAGCGCGGCGGCCTGCGCGGCGCCGCGCTCGTCGAGGGACACACCGGGGGTCCACCCGGCGAGCAGGCCCGCGGTGTTGGCGGTGGAGCGTCCGTGCCGGACGAGGATCAGCGTGGGCATGCGGGCCAGCCTAGGCCCAGTGCGACATGCGGCCCGGTCGCCCCCTGGGAAGAATGCGAAGCGTGATCGTCGACTGCGGCATCTATCGCGACGGGCGCAGGACCGAGGGGCCCGCGGACTTCTCCCACGCGCTCGCCGAGGCCCGGGCCGAGGGCCACTCCTTCGTCTGGATCGGCCTGCACGAGCCGGCGGAGGACGAGTTCGATCGGGTCAGCGAGGCGTTCGGGCTGCATCCGCTGGCCGTCGAGGACGCGCTCAAGGCGCATCAGCGGCCGAAGCTGGAGGTGTACGACGACTCGGTGTTCGTGGTGCTCAAGCCGGTCGTGTACGAGCCGGACGGCGACAAGGTCTCGTCCGGTGAGGTCATGCTCTTCATGGGCGACTCGTTCGTGGTGACCGTCCGGCACGGCGAGGGCGCACCCCTGAAGGCCGTACGCAAGCGGCTGGAAGCCGACCCCGACGTGCTGCGGTACGGGCCGACAGCGGTGTTGTACTCGATCGCCGACGCGACCGTCGACCACTACCTGGAGGTCGCGACCGAGCTCCAGACCGACATGGAGGAGCTGGAGGCGGAGGTGTTCTCGCCGGAAGGGGGCGGCTCGCGCAACACGGCGTCCAGGATCTACACGTTCAAGCGCCAGATCCTGGAGTTCCGCAGGGCCACGGGCCCGCTGTTGCTCCCGATCGCCCGGCTTTCCGGAACCGGCCAGTCCATTGGGTCCGTGCCCTTCGTGCACGACTCGGCGCGGCCGTTCTTCCGCGACGTCAGCGACCACCTCCTGCGCGTCAACGAGTCGGTGGACGCCCTCGACCGGCTCGTCTCGGACATCCTGGCGGCGCACCTGGCGCAGATGGGCGTGCGGCAGAACGACGACATGCGCAAGATCTCGGCGTACGCCGCCATGGCCGCGGTCCCGACCCTGATCGCGGGCATCTACGGCATGAACTTCGACCACATGCCGGAGCTGCACTGGCTGTGGTCGTATCCGATCGTGATCCTCGCGATGCTCTCCCTGGAACTTCTGCTGTTCCGGACGTTCAAGCGGCGCGGCTGGCTGTAGTGCGCGCCTCCCGCGGGGGCCTACGCGAACTCGACGGCGCTCGTCGCGGGCCCGCCCAGCGCGTTGCGCCGCTCCGGCATCTCCAGGGACACCATCCGCCGCCAGCCGACCAGGCGTTCGTACGCGTACACGGCATGGATGCCGGCCGCGAGCAGGGCCGCCTTGGGTTTCGGCCAGCCCAGGATGTGCCCCATGTGCTCCATCACGGCGAGGCTGACGTCGCGGTAGACGCGGATCTCCTCCAGGGCGCACTCGCGCAGGATGCGCTGGATGTCGCGGCCGTGGCCCGCGTACGCGAAGCGCAGCAGCTCCTCGTGGCAGTACGCGAGGTGGTTGTCCTCGTCGGCCGAGATCATCTTCACCGCGCGGCCGATGTCGGGGTCGTCCGCGAAGTACTTGCGCAGCACGTCCATCTGCTCGGAGGCCCGCTGCTCGGTGACCCGGCTGTGGGCGAGATACGTGACGACGTCCCGCACGGTGAGCGGCTCGTCGGCCTTGAGCTGCTGGTGCGCGAGGCCGATGCCGTGCTTCTCCAGGAGCATCGTGTAGTCGGTCTCCGGCGGTACGTCCACGGGTTGCAGGCCGCGCTTCTTCATCAGTGCGTTGAAGATCCGCCCGTGCTTGTCCTCGTCGGCGCCGTGCCGCGCCACCTTGGGCGCGAGGTCCCGCTCGCTGAGGGGGACGAGCATGGCGATACGGCCGTTCTCCCAGCCTCCCTGCGACTCCCCGCTCGCCGCGATGGAGCAGAAGAGCCGGAAAGACTCGTCGTCGTCGAGGATCTCCTGGAACAGACTCTTGGCCGACAGCATCTCTGGCACCTCCGTGCGCGCCGCGCGTTCCGTGCGGGGTTCCGCCGAAAACGAGTCAAATACGGCATGCCGGACCGGGCAACAGCTGTGTGGGGCCACTCGGCCGAAGGAAGGACCCCGAGAGAGGGTCTCGGGGCGTAACCAGGTGCCCGATGAGACGTTGTTACCCGTGACGGCCGTGGCGGGGAAGACCCCCGAGCCCCCACCACGGCCGCAGAACTTTCCCTCTCCCCCGCGTTACGCCAGTCCGGCCCGCTCAAGGGCCTCGGTGCCGGCCCGCAGGGCCGCGATCCGCTCGTCGAGCGTGAAGCCGGCGGGTGCCAGCGTCAGGGTCGTCACCCCGGCAGCCGCGTAGGCCTGCATCCGCTCGGCGATCCGCTCCACGGAGCCGAGCAGCGTCGTCGAGTCGATCAGCTGGTGCGGCACCGCGGCCCCCGCACCCTCCTTGTCGCCGCCCAGGTACTTGTCCTGGATCTCGGCGGCTTCCTTCTCGTAGCCCATGCGCTGGGCGAGCTGGTTGTAGAAGTTCTGCTTCCGGCTGCCCATGCCGCCGACGTACAGGGCGGTGTACGGGCGGAACATGTCGGCGAGCGCGGGCACGTCCTTGTCGGCGCCGAGCGCGAGGGGCAGCGTCGGGACGACGTCGAAGCCCTCCAGGGTCTTGCCGGCCTTCTCGCGCCCCGCCCGCAGGTGCGTCAGGGCGGTCTCCTCCAGGTGCTCGGCGGCCGGGAAGATCAGCAGAGCGCCGTCGGCGATCTCGCCGGTCTGCTCCAGGTTCTTCGGGCCGATCGCCGCGATGTAGAGCGGGATGTGCTCGCGCTGCGGGTGCACGGTCAGCTTGAGCGGCTTACCCGGGCCGCCCGGCAGCGGCAGCGTCCAGTGCTCACCCTCGTACGACAGCCGCTCGCGGCCCATCGCGCGGCGCACGATGTCGACGTATTCGCGGGTGCGGGCGAGCGGCTTGTCGAACTTCACGCCGTACCAGCCCTCGGAGACCTGCGGGCCGGAGACGCCGAGGCCGAGGCGGAAGCGGCCGCCGGACAGGGAGTCGAGGGTCGCGGCCGTCATCGCGGTCATCGCGGGCTGGCGGGCGGGGATCTGCATGATGGCGGAGCCGATGTCGATGCGCTCGGTCTGCGCGGCGACGTAGGAGAGCACCGTGGGCGCGTCAGAGCCGTAGGCCTCCGCGGCCCAGCAGACGGCATAGCCGAGCTTGTCGGCCTCCCGTGCGACGGCCAGGTTGTCCGCGTCCATTCCGGCGCCCCAGTAACCGAGGTTGATGCCGAGCTCCATGGCCGATCCCCTTACTGATCAGTAACGTCCTTTGTCCGGGCACCCTAGCGCGCCGGTTCGGGGGTCGGCAGAGGCCGGTTGTCCACAGGCCCCCAATAACCGACTTCCGGCCAGTAATCTCAGCGCCCATGGAGCAGAGGCATCTCGGCCGCACCGGCCTGCGCGTGTCCCGGATCGGGCTCGGCACCCTCACATGGGGCCGCGACACCGACGAGCACGACGCCGCGGACCTGTTGAAGACCTTCTGGGAAGCGGGCGGCACACTCGTCGACACGGCCGATGTCTACGGGGGCGGGGAGGCCGAGTATCTCCTCGGGCAGCTCGTCGAGGGCCTCGTGCCGCGGCGCGATCTGGTCATCGCGACGAAGGCGGGCAGTGTGCCCGACCCGGACCGCCGCTTCGACGGCTCGCGCGCCCATCTCCTCTCCGCCCTCGACGCGTCCCTCGCCCGCCTCGGCACGGACTACGTCGACCTGTGGCAGGTCCACGCCTTCGACCCGGCCACCCCGCTCGACGAGACGCTCCAGGCCCTCGACATAGCGGTGAGCAGCGGCCGCGCCCGGTACGCCGGCGTCTCCAACTTCTGCGGCTGGCAGCTGGCCAAGGCCGGCACATGGCAGCTGGCCGCACCGGGGACACGCACCCGGCTCGCCAGTACGCAGATGGAGTACTCCCTGCTCCAGCGCGGGGTCGAACGGGAGGTCCTGCCCGCATCGCTCGACCTCGGTATCGGTCTGCTCCCGTCGTCACCGCTCGGCCGCGGGGTCCTCACCGGCAAGTACCGCAACGCCACGCCTGCCGACTCGCGGGGCGCGTCCGACCACATGGCGCCCTTCGTCGCGCCGTACCTCGACGACGCCGCGACCCGCATCGTCGACGCGGTCACCACGGCGGCGGACGGCCTCGCGGTGACGCCGCTCCAGGTCGCCCTCGCCTGGATCCGCGACCGGCCCGGGGTGGCCGCCCCCATCATCGGCGCGCGCAACTCGCAGCAGCTCACGGCGGCATTGTCAGTGGAGGCCCTTAGTCTTCCTGACGAGATCTGCCAGGCGCTCGACGACGTGTCGGCGCCCGTGCACCGCTATCCCGATCAGGACTGGAGCACGCTGTGAGTACGGAGCCCGCTGCCGCGGAGGGCCACCCGGGCCCGGCCGACACCGACGCGCCCCGCGCCGGGCAAGGCGCGGAGGCCACCGGCCCCGAGGAAACCGGCCCCGAGGAATCCGGCGCCGAGGAAGGGGCCGCCACCCCTGATCCGGCCGAGACGGACGAGGGAGCCGATGCCGGCGCCCCCGCCGCGGAGCCCGCCGCCGAAGGCGAGGGCGAGTCCGAGGCCGCTGCCGAGATCGCCGCGCAGCGGGAGTTGCAGGAGCGGATCGCCCAGCGGAAGGCGGCCAAGGAAGGGCCCATCGCGGCCGGGGGGAAGCTGAGCGGTACGGCCGCTGATCTCCTCGCCGCGGTCAGGGCCGTCGAGAGCGGTGAGCGGCCCGCCACCGTGTTCAGCGAGCCGGCACCGGCTCCCCGCAAGGTCGTCGCCGAGCCCGTCCGCCGTGCACCGGCCGCCGCGCCCGCGGGGCCTGCCGAACCGGCCGCGGAGGCCGTCGACGCCGTGCGGGCCCTCCTGGCCGAGGGCGGCGCCCCCGCCTCGCTCGCCGCACCCGCCGCCGCGACGCTCGGCGAGGGCGCGGACAGCGCGCTCCGGGAAGACCCCTGGCAGCTTCTGCGGATCCCGGGCGTGCGCCCCGAGCAGGCGGACGGCTTCGCCCGCGCGCTGCTCGGCGCCGAGTGCGGCCCCGACGACGAGCGCAGGGGCCGTGCCGTCACCGTATGGCTGCTGGAACAGGCCGCGGTCGCGGGGCACACCGCCCTGGACGCGCCACTGCTCGCTCAGGCGCTGGGCAAGCGCGCCGTGCCCGACCCGGACGAGGCGGTGCAGAGCGCCATCGCGGAGGGCGACGCGCTCGTCTTCCAGGACGCGCTGGAAGAGCCGCCCGGTGGGCACGCCCGCGCCCCGGAGAGCAGCCAGGAGACCGCAGCGCAGGACGGCTCGGAGGACGACTCGCAGGACGGCTCGCAGGACGGTGACGAAGCCGAGCGGCCGGTCCGGGTGCTCGTCGGCCTCGAGCGGTACGCGCTGGCCGAGGAGAGCCTCGCCGACGCGCTCGCCCGGCTGGTCAACTCCCTTTCCAAGGAAGACAGTTCGCAGGCCCTCGCGGACTGGGAGCCGGCCGCTGCGGCGGCCGCCGGTTCCACCGCCGAGCTGATCAGGGCGGCCGCCGGACACGGCCTCGTCCTGCACACGGGCGCCGAGGCGGCCCGCGCCGAGCCCGCCGCACTGGTCCAGGCCGCGGCGCGCCTAGGCCTGCGCGTGTGCTCCGCGGCGCACAGCGTCGACGGGCGGCGCCGCCTCGCCGAGCACTTCGGCCCCGGCACCCCGGAGGGCACCGCGGTCACCGTGTCCGGCCTGCTGTCCGGCACCGAGGGCCCTGGCCGGGACCGGGACGGCGCGCTCGCGGTGGACCTGCTGGTGGTCCTGGACGCGCCGCAGCTCGACGTGGAGACGGCCGCGATGCTGGCCGAGTCGCTCCCGGACGGCGCGCGGCTCGTCCTCAGCGGCGACCCGTCCGTCCTGTGGTCCGCGGGCCCCGGCCGGGTCTTCGCGGATCTCCTCGCGGCCCGCGTGTGCCCCCAGATCGCCTCCCGCACCCCGGACCCCGGCCCGGTCGGCGAGCTGGTCTCCGGCATCGGCGTGGGCGAGCTGAACGAGGTGGCGGCCCCCGGCAAGGAGGTGGTGATCGTGCCGGTGCGCGACGCCGCCGAGGCGATCCACCGGGCCGTACAGCTGGTCGCCGACTCGGTGCCGCGGGCGATCGGCGTGCCCTCCGAGCAGACCCAGGTCATCACCCCGGGTCACGGGGGCGCCGCCGGGACGCGCGCGCTGAACGCGGCCCTCAAGGAGCGCCTCAACCCCGGCCCCGGCCGCTTCGGCGGCTTCGACCCGGGCGACCGGATCGCGTACGTACCGGCCCCTGGCCGCACGGTGCCCGGCCGGGTGGTGCGGGCCGACGCGGAGGGACTGCACCTGGACTGCGCCGGGACCCCGGTCGTCGTACCGCAGGACGCGGTGGAGCGGACCGTGCGGCACGGGTGGGCGCTGACCGCGCACCAGGCGGTGGGGCTTCGGTGGCCCGCGGCGGTGGTCGTGCTGCCGGGCGACGCGACGCAGGCGCTGAGCCGCCCGTGGGTGTACACGGCGTTCGGCCGCGGTGAGCGGCACCTCTCGGTGGTGCACGGCGCGGACGCGGCCCTGCCGCGCGCCGTGGCCGAGGTCCCGGCCAAGCCGCGTACGACGCGTCTGCAGACCCTGCTGAGTGCGCAGGTCCCGCCGACGCAGTAGGCGCACAGCGGCAAGCGGGAGGGGCGGGCGGACCGAAGTCCGCCCGCCCCTCCCTCACTCGCTCACGCCGTCACCGGCCGTGTCAGGTCGGTTCCACCCCGTCCCCCGTGGCGCCCGCGACCGCGTCCGGCCCGTCGTCCGCGAGGTCGCCGTCCAGCTCGTCGTCGAAGACGGAGCTGACGTCGAAGCGGCAGACGACCCGCTGCGGATCGGCCTGGTCGAACGGCGCGTCCAGCCACTCCCCCGGCTCCGCCGGATCGTCCGAGGCCGTCACCCACAGCGTGGAGTCGCCCTCCTCCAGGCCGAACTCCTTGTGCCGGGAAGCGATTTCGTCGGGTTCGAACTCTCCGAAGAGGACGCCGAGGGCAGCGTGCACGCTGTTCCCGATGGTCCCGACGGCCGCCGCGGCGCCGTCGCCGAGGTCCGAGTCGGCCTCCACGTCGGCGACCCGCTGGGCCTGTGCGAGCAGTCGCTGCGGCTCCACCACGGCGTAGTCGCGGCGGATGAGCACGCTCAGGGCGTTCGGCTCCTCGGGGCCGGTGTACGGGGGCAGCGAGTCCTCCGTACCGGGAATCTCGAAGGGGGTGACCTCGTCGTAGCGGTCGTAGAGGAGCTCGTCGTACTCCTCGGCCGCCGCGGCCAGTTCGTTGAACGCTTCGTAGACGGCCGGATCGTCCTCACCCGACCTGCGCTCGACAGCCGCCAGGTGGCGGTCGAGCGCAGCCTTGACCGCCTCGGCGGCGGCGCGTACCTCGGCAGCGGTGGGCTGCGCAGCATCAGACATAGAGCAGACGCTATCCGTACACGGCCCGTGCCCGCACAATAGATGCGATGCCGGAATACGAATTTGTCGACGTGTACGTCCCTCGCGGGGTGTCCCGCAAGGACGCCACACGCCTGCTGACCGACCATGCCGAGTACGGACACTGGGAGTTGGACCGCCTGAGCCTGCTGCGTGACGGCAGCCGCAGAGTGCGGTTGCGCCGGCGGATCATCCGCCAGCTGCGCGCCACGTGGTGAGTGAACGGAGCGGGCCCCGTCGCTACTGGGCCCGCTCCGTTCCGCACCTTCTCAGTCACGCCGCGTCACGCGGCGGTCACACGCCTGACCGCGCGCGCCGGTAGAGGAGCGCGCCCGCGAGCAGGGCGCCCGCACTGGCCGGCAGGACGGTACCCAGCGGCATCGAGCTGCCGGTCTCGGCGAGCTGCTCCGAACCCTTGGGCTGGGTGACCGTCTGCGTCCCCGGGTGGTTCGGGGTGCTGGGGTGGCTCGGGGTGCTGGGGTGGCTCGGGGTGCTGGGGTGGCTCGGCTTCGACGGCGTGCCGGGGTGATGGGGCGTGCCCGGCACGGGCTTCGTCGGCGGCTTGGTCGGCGGGGTCGTCGGCTCGTGGCCTCCCGGCGAGTTCGCGCAGTCGTTGCCTCCTGCGGGGTTGAGAAGCCCGATGACCGAGACGCTGTTGCCGCAGGCGTTGACCGGCACGTGGACCGGGACCTGCACATGGTTGCCGGAGCCGACACCGGGCGAATCGCTCGTGCCCCCCTCGGCCGTGGCGCCGCCGCCGTGGTGGTGGTGGCTCCCACCGGGGTGGCCACCTCCCGGCTTCGACGTGTTGGCACAGTCGTTGCCCGACGCGGGGTTGAGCAACCCGACGACGTTCACTGTGTTGCCGCACGCGTTGACCGGGATGTCCACGGGGAGCTGGATCGTGTTGCCGGAGAGGACGCCGGGCGATCCCGACGAGCCCCCCTCGGCACCGGAGTCTGCGTGTGCGTAGCCACCGGACACGGCGAGTACGCCGGTCGCGGCCGCCACGGTGATCAGGCCTTTGCGCGTGACCTGTCGCATAGCTTTAACCTGCCTTATGCCTTGCAGAATGCGCACGGGCATCCATACGCGTGCGCGGAATGCCCAATCGGCCCCGGAGCGCATGGCGCGCACTCCGGGGCCGACGGACTCAGGCCCTCAAGGGGCGATGCACAACAGCGTCACTTGTTGACGCAGGCGTTGCCGAAGGCGGGGTTCAGCAGCCCGATCACGGACACCGTGTTGCCACAGGCGTTCACCGGGATGTGGACCGGAACCTGGATGACGTTGCCCGAGATCACACCGGGGTTCTTCACGGCAGCACCCTGGGCACCGGCGTCGGCAGCGGCGATGCCCGCGCCAGCGAGCACGAGACCACCCGTGGCAGCCGCAGCAGCGACGACCTTCTTGATCATTATTCCTCCTTGTTGGCAATGCAGTCCCAGCCGCGGACTGCACCCCCTGTAACGAGGAGGGGCTGATGAGGCTACGAGCCTATGTTTCCTTTCACTCTTTCCAGTCCCGTGCGTACGCGCAGTCGAATACCGGCGGCGCGGTCCCGCCGGGTCAGGACGCGTCGATGAACCGGTCGAGCACGCGCACACCGAACTTGAGCCCGTCGACCGGAACCCGCTCGTCGACGCCGTGGAACATGCCCGCGAAGTCCAGCTCCGGCGGCAGCTTCAGGGGGGCGAAGCCGAACCCGCGGATGCCGAGGTCGTCGAAGGACTTGGCGTCGGTGCCGGCGGAGAGCATGTACGGCACCGCGCGGGCGATCGGGTCCTCGGCCTGGAGCGCCGTCTGCATGGCGTCGACGAGCGCACCGTCGAAGGTGGTCTCCAGGGCCTTGTCCGCGTGCACGTCCTCGCGCTTCACGTTCGGGCCGAGGATGCGGTCCAGGTCGGCGAGGAACTCCTCCTCGTAGCCCGGCAGATAGCGGCCGTCGACGTGCGCGGTGGCCTGCCCGGGGATCACGTTCACCTTGTAGCCGGCGGCGAGCTGGGTCGGGTTGGCGGTGTTCTGCAGCGAGGCGCCGATCAGCTTGGCGATGCCGCCGAGCTTGGCGAGCGTCTCGTCCATGTTCTCGGGGTCGAGCTCGGTACCGAGCGCGTCGCCGAGCTCGTCGAGGAAGTGCCGCAGCGTCTTGGTGACCCGCACCGGGAACTTGTGCCGCCCCAGGCGCCCGACGGCCTCGGACAGCTCGGTGATCGCGTTGTCCTTGTGGATCATCGAACCGTGGCCGGCGGTGCCGTCCACGGTCAGCTTCATCCAGTGCATGCCCTTCTGGGCCGTCTCGACGAGGTAGAGCCGCAGCTTCTCGTTGACGGTGAACGAGAAACCTCCGACCTCGCTGATCGCCTCCGTGCACCCCTCGAAGAGGTCCGGGTGCTTGTCGACGAGGTGCCGCGCGCCGTACGTGCCACCCGCCTCCTCGTCGGCGAGGAAGGCCAGGACGATGTCGCGCGGGGGCTTGCGGCCGCTGCGCAGCCGGTCGCGGACGACCGCGAGGGTCATCGCGTCCATGTCCTTCATGTCGACGGCCCCGCGGCCCCAGACGCACCCGTCGGCGATCTCGCCGGAGAACGGGTGGTGGGTCCAGTCCGCCGCGTTGGCCGGTACGACGTCGGTGTGGCCGTGGATCAGGAGCGCGGGCCGCGAGGGGTCCTCGCCCTGGATGCGGGCGACCGTGGAGGCCCGGCCCGGGTGCGACTCGAAGATCTTGGGCTCGAGGCCCACCTCGGCGAGCTTCTCCGCCACGTACTCGGCGGCCTTGCGCTCGCCGGGGCCCGAGTGGTCGCCGTAGTTGCTGGTGTCGATCTGGATCAGCTCACGACAGAGGTCGACGACCTCGTCCTCGCCCGAGACCGTCCTGCCCGTGCTCGACTCGCTCACGCCTGTTCCTCCCACTGTCGTTGCTGGTGGTCCCCCTCATCCTCTCTCTCCTGAGGCCGCGGCCCAAGGGCGGGCGGGGGTCGTCATCCGCCGTTCACAGCGAAGGGGCGGCGGGATCGGGCACCCCTTCGGGCCTGGTAATGTTCTCTCTGTCGCCGCGGGGAACACCCCGCGAAGACAGACACCTTGTCCGGGTGGCGGAATGGCAGACGCGCTAGCTTGAGGTGCTAGTGCCCTTTATCGGGCGTGGGGGTTCAAGTCCCCCCTCGGACACCGGCAGGAACCCCAGTTAACCTGGGGTTTTTTGCATTTCCGGCCCCTCTGCCGGACCTCTCTCCGGCCCCCTCCCCGTCAGACGCTCGAAGAGCAGCGGGCGGGCGGCGCGCAGGGCCGTGGTGATCGCTCCGAACAGGACCGCGTCCGCTCCCGTCCTGCTGGGCTCGACTCGGGGGCGCAGCGGGGTGAGACGGTGCAGGGTCTCGCCGACCGTGGCGAGCAGGAGGTCCGCGCCCCGGCCGACGCCGCCGCCGAGGACCACCAGATCGGGGTCGAGGACGGCGGTCACGGAGGCGACGGCCAGGGCGAGGCGCTCGCCTTCCTGGCGTACGGCGGCGAGGGCGGCACGGTCGCCGGTGCGGGCGGCGTCGAAGACACGCTTGGCGGTGAGAGGTCCGGTCATGCCCCGGGTGCGGGCGGCGCGGACGACGGCATCGGCGGAGACCGCGTCCTCCAGCATGCCGCGCCGGGGGGCCGCTCCCGACGCCGGTACGCCGTCCAGCGGCAGGAAGCCGATCTCGCCCGCGGCGCCGTGCGCGCCGAGGAAGAGTTCGCCGTCGGCGACGACGCCCATGCCGAGGCCGGTACCGATCAGGACGTACACGAACAGATGACTGCCGGAGCCCGCGCCGAAGGTGTACTCGCCGAGCGCCGCGAGGTTGGCGTCGTTGTGGACGGAGAGCGGGGTGCCGAGCCGGTCGCGCATGCGCTCGACGAGGCCGGGGCGGCCCCAGCCGGGCAGGTTGACGGCGTAGCGGACCCGGCCGGTGTGGCGGTCGAAGACGCCGGGGGTGCCGACGGCGGTGTGCACGATGTCGGCCTGGCTCAACCCGGCGTCCGCGAGGGCCTGTTCGGCGCAGGTGACGGCGGCGTCGGCGACCGCTCCCGCGCTGCGGCCCCGGTTGCGTAACTCCGTACGGGAGACGATCTCGCCCGTCAGGTCGGCCACCGCCGTGCGCAGCCGGGCGCGGCCGATGTCGATGCCGAGGACATGTCCGGCACGCGGGTCGGGTTCGTAGAGAACGGCGACGCGTCCCCTGCTCTGGGCATGAGTGCCTGCCTCACGGACCAGGCCCGCGCGTTCCAGGGCGGCGAGGGCGGAGGAGACGGTGGGCTTGGACAGGCCGCTGTCGCGCGCGAGTTGGGCGCGGGAGGCAGGGCCTTCGAGGCGCAGGCGTTCGAGGAGCAGCCATTCGTTGTTGCTGCGCAGGCGCCGGCGGTTCCAGGGGGGCGTGGTCACTGGGCGCCCTCGGGCGGGGCGGTGACGTGGCAGGCCGCCGTGTGGCCCTCGCCGACCGGCTGCAGGCGCGGGGTGACGTGGTGGCACTGGTCGACGGCGAGGGGACAGCGGGTGCGGAAGCGGCAGCTGGGGGTGGGGTCGATGACGACGGGCGGGTCGGTCTTGGCGGCGGCCGCGTCGACGTCGAGGGGGGCGCGCGGATCGGGGACGGCGGACAGGAGCAGCTCGGTGTAGGGGTGGCGGGGGTGGGCGAGGACGTCCTCGGTGGGGCCGGTCTCGACGACGTGACCGCCGTACATGACGGCGATCCGGTCGGAGAGATAGCGGGCGCCGGCGATGTCGTGGGTGATGTAGAGGATGGAGACGCCCTCCGTCTCGCGCAGGTCGGCCATGACGTTGAGCAGGCCGATGCGGATGGAGACGTCGAGCATGGAGACGGGTTCGTCGGCGAGGATCAGTTTGGGGCGGTGGGCCAGGGCCTGGGCGAAGCCGATGCGCTGGCGCTGGCCGCCGGAGAGTTCGTACGGGAAGCGGGAGAGGACCTCGGCGGCGGGGGTGAGGCCGACGGCCTCGACGACCCGCTCGGCCTCCGCCCGGCGCTCGGCGCCGCTCAGTTCGGGGCGGTGCAGCTTGAGGCCGCGCAGGATGCCGTGGGAGACACGGTAGGCGGGGTTGAGGGAGGCGAAGGGGTCCTGGAAGACCATGGGGACGTCGCCGCGGTAGGCGAGCTTGGCCCTGCGGCCGCGGTGGGCGGTCAACGGCTGTCCCTGGTACCGGATTTCGCCGCGGGTGGGCTTGTGGACCTGGGCGACGAGGCGGGCGAGCGTGGACTTGCCGCTCCCGCTCTCGCCGACGAGGGCGACGATCTCGCGTTCGCCGATGGCGAGGTCGACGTCGTCGACGGCGTGCAGGACGCTGCGGGTGAGCCCGGTGCCGACCTTGAAGTGGCGGGTGAGGCCGATCGTTTCGAGGAGAGGGCTCATGAGGCGGCCTCCGTGAGGTGCAGCAGGCAGCGGGAGCGGGCCGCGCCCACTTCGTACAGGGCGGGCTCGCTGACGTGGCACCGCTCGTGGACGAGGGGGCAGCGCGGGGCGAAGCGGCAGCCGGCCGGGGGCGCGGCGAGGTCGGGCGGGCTGCCGGGGATGCCGTGCAGCGGGACGCGGGGGCCGCGGATCGAGGGGAACGCTTCGAGGAGGCCGCGGCTGTAGGGGTGGGAGGGGTGGTCGAAGACGGTGCGGGTGGGGCCCTGTTCGACGACCTGGCCCGCGTACATGACGAGGAGCTGGTCGGAGAAGTGGCTCACCAGGGACATGTCGTGGGTGACGAACACGACGGCGAAGCCCAGGAGCTGCTGGAGTTCCTTGATCTGGACCATGAGGGAGCGCTGGGCGACGACGTCGAGCGCGGAGGTCGGCTCGTCCATGATGACCAGGTCCGGGGTGAGCAGCAGCGCCATGGCGATCATGGCGCGTTGGCGCATGCCGCCGGAGAGCTGGTGCGGGTAGCTGTGCAGATGGACCGGGTCGATGCCGACGAGGTCGAGGACCTCGGCGGAGCGGGCGCGGATCTCCTCGTTCGTGTAAGTCCCGTGGGCGGCCATGGCGTCCTTGTACTGGGCGGCGAGGGTGGCCACCGGGTTCAGGGCGTTCATGGCGGACTGCAGGACGACGGAGTAGTCGCGCCAGCGCAGGGCGTTGAGTTCGCGTTCGCCGAGGGTGACGAGGTTCTCGCCGCGGAAGCGGACGGTGCCGCCGGCGATGCGGGCGGGCGGGTTGAGCAGCTGCGCGACGGCGAACATCAGGGTGGACTTGCCGCAGCCGGATTCGCCCACGACGGCAGCGAACTGCCCTTTCTCCACGGCGAGATCGACGTGATCGACGGCCGTGACCGGGCCGCGTGCGGTGTCGTAGACGACGGTCAGATCGGTGACGCTCAGCAGGGGTTCAGGCACCTCTGCGCCTCCTTCGTACGGGACGCAGGGCCGGGTTGCCGATCTCGTCGAAGGCGTAGTTGACGAGGGCGAACGCGACGCCGAGCAGGGCGACACACAGGCCGGGGGCGATGGACCACAGCGGGGTGCCGGTCTGCAGGGCCTGCTGGTTCTGGGCCCAGTAGAGCATCGTGCCCCAGCTCTGCGAGTTCGGGTCGCCGAGGCCGAGGAACTGCAGGCCGGCCGCGCTCAGCACCGAATAGAGCGCGGCGCCGAGGAAGTTGGCGACGATCAGGGACGTCATCGTCGGCAGGACTTCGCAGACGATGATGTACGAGCGCCGCTCGCCGCGCACCCGCGCCGATTCCAGGAAGTCCCGGTTGCGCAACGACAGGGCCTGGGCGCGCAGTTGGTTGGCGCCGTAGGACCAGCCGGTGAAGACGAGGACGGCGAGGATGACGGTGAGCGAGCCCTTGCCGGCGTACTTGGCGAGGATGATCACCAGGGGGAACGCCGGGATGACGAGGACGACGTTCGTCAACAGGGACAGCAAGTCGTCGGCGAGGCCGCCGAGGTACGCGGCGGAGACTCCGATGATCACGGACAGGACGGTGGCGAGGGCACCGGCCACTACGGCGATGACGAGTGATTCCCGTGTGCCGTAGATGAGTTGGGAGTAGATGTCCTGGCCGAGCGCCGTGGTGCCGAGGAGATGGGCGGTGGACGGGTCGAGGCGCGGGGCGAAGTTCGCCTCGTCGGGGTGGTCGACGGAGGTGAACAGGCCCGGGAACGCGGCGACGACGGTGAAGATCAGCAGGATCACCGCGCCTGCCATGGCCTTCCGGTTGCCCCGGACGGCCCGCCAGAGGCCGCCACCCGCCCTGGTGCGGGCGGGGGCCTTCTCGGGAGGTGGGGCGGTGATGGCGGTGGTGGTCATCGGGCGCTCACCCCTTTGCCCTGGCTCGCGGATCCAGCCACACGGTCGCGATGTCCACCGCGAGCAGCGCCACCAGGACGGCGACCGTGAACAGCATGAACAGGGCCTGCATCAGCGGGTAGTCGACGTTCTGGACGGCGTTGTAGAGGAGGTAGCCGATGCCGGGGTAGTTGAAGACGTACTCGATGAGGATCGCGCCCGAGATGACGAAGCCGAGGGACATGGCGAAGCCGGCGAGGTTGGGCAGGATCGCGTTGCGGGCCGCGTAGCCGTACATGATGCGGCGGGAGCCGAGGCCCTTGGCGCGGGCCATCCGGACGTAGTCCTCGGCCAGGGTGGTGATCATGTTGTTGCGCATGGTGAGGATCCAGCCACCGATCGTCGTGATGAGCAGCGTCGCCGCGGGCAGGACCGCGTGGGACAGGACGCTGCCCACGAAGCCCGGGGAGAAGCCGGGCACGATCGAGGTGTCGTAGTTGAAGTTGGCGGGGAGCCAGCCGCCGGTGCCCTGCGAGAAGATCAGGATGAGCAGCAGGCCCACCCAGAAGTAGGGCAGCGCCGAGGTGATCACGAAGATCGGCGGCAGGATCGCGTCGAGGGCGCCGCCGCGCCGCCAGCCCGAGACCGTGCCGATGAGCGTGCCCAGCACGAACGCGAGCACCGTGGTGATGCCGACGAGGCCCAGGGTCCAGGGCAGGGCGCCGCCGATCAGCTTGGTGACCGGCTCGCCCAGCGTCTGGCCGATGGAGCGGCCCCAGTTCCCGGTGAACATGTGGCCCAGGTAGTCGACGTACTGGACCGCCACGTTCTGGTCGGGCTTGAAGCCGAACGACGTCAGCATCTGTTCCAGCGCGTCCCGGGAGACCCGGCCGCGGGTGCGCACGACGAGCGCGTCGACCGGGTCGCCCGGCATGAAGCGCGGGATGAAGAAGTTCAGGGTGAGGGCCGCCCAGAGTGTGAGGAGAAAGAACCCCAGGCGGCGCAGTATGAAGCGCACAGGTCACCGCCTACTGGGCCGACTTGGAGTACAGGTGGGTGAGCACCTGGCCCGTGTCGGGGAAGTTGTAGGCCGCGGGCTGCGCGTAGGGGTTGTCCTCGGTGGGCCAGCCGGCGATGTCCTTGGTGTTGTACTGGAACCAGTCCACCGCCTCCACGACGGGGATCACCGGGACGTCGTCGATCATGTACTGGGCGACCTGCTTGACGATCTCGACCTGCTTGGTCTCGTCCGCCGACGCGTAGTCGTTGAGGAGCTGGTCGACCTTCGGGTTCTTGTAGCGCTGGTAGTTGCTGGTGGCGTTCTTGCCGAGGGGCGCGGTGTTCGCGGAGTGCAGCATCTGGCGCAGCTCGTAGTACGGGGTGGGGCCGCTGGTCTGCTGGTTGTAGTACGCCAGGTCGTAGTCACCGGTGTAGAGCTTGCCGACCATGGTCTGCTGCGCGAGGTCCTGGACGGTGAGGTCGATGCCGACGGCCTTCAGGTTCTGCTTGATGACGTTGAGGGAGGCGTCCCAGTCGGTGTAGCCGGTGATCGTGATGATCTTCAGCTTGAGGGGCTTGGACGGGGAGTAGCCGAGCTCGCCGAGGAGCTTCTTGGCGCGGGCCGGGTCCGGCTTGTCGAAGCCGGCCTTCGCCACGGCCGCCTTGTCGTAGTACTTGTCGAACGTCGGCGTCACGATGCCCGACTGGTTGGCGGCCGGCTCCTGCCCGCCGACCCCGATCTTGGAGACCTTGTCGCGGTCGACGGCGTACGAGATCGCCTGCCGGACCTTGAGGTTGCTGGACATCTTGTGGGACGGGTCGAGGTTCGGGTAGATGCCGACGTTCAGGACGGGCGGCGACCAGGTGTGGTTGTCGGCCGACTTGTCCAGGTAGAACTGCTTGATGCCCGGGATGAACTGGCTGCCCCACTGCGCCTTGCCGTTGGCGAGGTCGAGGTTGGCGGGACCGTTGTCCAGGTAGGCCGGGTACTCCACCTTCTGGATGTACGGCTTGCCCTGCTGCCAGTAGTCGGGGTTGGCGG
This sequence comes from Streptomyces sp. NBC_00009, assembly GCF_045040855.1. Classification (NCBI taxonomy): domain Bacteria; kingdom Bacillati; phylum Actinomycetota; class Actinomycetes; order Kitasatosporales; family Streptomycetaceae; genus Streptomyces; species Streptomyces sp. NBC_00009. The sequence continues at coordinate 6,505,734 of NZ_CP108312.1, read as the reverse complement.
TGTACTGGATGTTGTTCGGCGAGCAGGGGTTGACCTCGAACGGGCCGGTGCCAACGGGCTTCTTGTCGACCCAGGTGTCGGGGTGGGCGGCGGCCGCGCCGGTGCCGAAGACGTGCTCGGGCACGATGGCGACCTGGTGGGCGAACGCGTAGAAGTAGGGCTGCGCCGCCTTCTCGAACTTCAGGGTGACCTGGTCTCCGGAGGCGGTCGCCGACTGGAGTCCGGCCGTGGTCCACAGGGCGTACAGGTCGGTGGACTTGACGCGCTTCATGAGGTTGAAGGTGAAGGCGACGTCCTTGGCGGTGAACGCCTTGCCGTCGTTCCACTTCACTCCGGAGCGGACGCGGAAGTCGATCTGCGTCTTGTCGGCGTTCCACTTGTAGCTCTTGGCGAGCATCGGCGTCTCGGCCGCGTCCTTGAGCGTGTTGACGTAGATCAGGGGTTCGTAGACGAAGCCGATGGACGTGTTGTAGACGGCCGGGTTGAACGGATTGAAGTTGCAGGTCCAGGTCTGCCCCGCCGTGTTGGCGATGGTGACCGTGCCGCCCTTCTTCTTCGGGCCGCTGCCCTGTGTGGCGTTGTTGCCGTCGGAGTCGCCTTTGTGCTTGGTCTCCGAACAGGCCGTCGCCGTCACGGCGAGCGCGCCGATGACCGCTGCGGCGAGGATGCGCGTGGGCCTCATGTCCTGCCAGTCCCTTCGTGGGCCGGGTGCGTCAGGTTCCGGTGCGCGCGGCCTCGACGGCCAGCGCGAGTGCCCCGAGCAGGGGCGCGTCGTACGGGTGCGCTGCGGGTACGAGCTGCGGCGGGTAGGGCACGGCCGCGTCCAGGGCGGTGCGTAGCGGTGCGTGCAGAACGGCCCAGGAGCGGACCATGCCGCCGCCGACGACGATCCGCTCGGGATCGACGGCGATGGCGAGGTTGACGAGGTGGAAGGCCAGCTCGTCGATGAACTCACCAATGTGGTGGGCGAGTTCGGTGGACCCGTTCGCCTGCGCGGCCCGGCTGAGGGCCTTGCCGCTGACGACGTCCTCCAGCGGGATCCGGTCGCCCGGGCCGCGTCCGACGTCGGCGACCGTGCGCAGGTTGTAGCCGATCTCGCCGGACGCGCCGTGCCGTCCGGTCAGGACCGTGCCGCCGGCCACGATCGCGACGGCGAGGCCGGTGCCGAGGTTGACGTACAGGCCGGGGTCGCAGTCCTTGAGCGCCCCCGCGTCGTACTCGTAGCGGGCCGCGGCCTTGACGTCGGTGGCCAGGCGCAGCTCCGACTCCGGGAATTCCAGGGCGAGTTCACGCCCGAGGGCGAGCTCTTCCCAGCCGGGGATGTTCGGTGCGAGGGCGACGCCGTCGGTGCCGGGGATGCCGATCGTGGAGACTCCGACGGCGACCGGTTCGAGGTCGGCGAGGAGCGTGCGCGCGGCGTCGACGGCCCGCTTGAGGCCGGCTTCGGCGCCCAGTTCGGCGCTGGTCTCGACGGTCAGGTCGTGCAGTCGGGTGCCCTGGGTGTCGGCGACGGTCAGCGCGGTCTTCGTGCCGCCGAAGTCGAGTGCCAGGACGACGGGTGGGGTCACGTCCACATGGAGCTCCTCACGCGGGAGGGAGGCGCCAGTAAAGTTACGTAACTAAACGAGGTTGCCCGGGACTGTACGCGCGATGGGTCGCCTGCGTAAGTCCCCTCGCCCGCAAGGACGTTGACGATCTTTCGGGGCTTCGGGGGAACGGCAAAGCCCCCGGGAGAACCCGGGGGCCCGTCCGGTGCGTACGCGCGTGCTCAGCCGGTGAACCCGGCGGTGATCTTCGTGAACTGCCAGTTGTCCTGGCTGATGCCGGAGCAGTTCTCCGCCACTCCCCCGCCCGCGCACGGCCGGTCTCGGTTGACCGACCAGAAGGCGAGGCGCGCGATGTGGTGGCTGTTGGACCAGTCCTTGACCTGCGTCCAGATCGCCGGCGTCGTGGTCTCCTGCTGGTCGCTGAGGCCGTTCATGCCGGAGATGCCGATGTGCGCGTACGCCGTCGTGTCGTCCCAGCCGAAGACGGACTTGAGCTTGGTCTTGAGGCCCTCGGCGGCGTTCACGGTGCTGCCGTACATGTCGGAGCCGCCGCCGAAGTCGAACGGCATGATCGTGAAGACGTCGATGTCCGCGTTCAGGGCCTTGGACTGCTCGATGAGGCGGTTGCCGTAGTACGTCGGTCCGGTCGTCGAGGTGCCGAAGGTGAGGATCGTGCGCAGGCCCGGGTTGTTGGCCTTGACGATCTTCAGGGCGCCCAGGATGCGGTCCTGGACGGCTTCGTTCTCGAACTCGTCGGAGTTCTCGATGTCGACGTCGATGGCCTTGAGCCCGTAAGCGTCGATGACCTTCTGGTAGGCGCCCGCGAGGGCCTCGGGGGTCGAGCAGTTGGGGCCGAGCTTGTTGCCGCTCCAGCCGCCGATCGAGGGGACGATGTCGCCGCCCGCGGAGCGGATGGCGTTGATCGCGGTCTGGTCCTGGCCGCCGGTGAGGGCGCGCTGGCCGTCCCAGGCGGGGTTGCAGCCGCCGGAGGAGAGGACGAACGCCATCGTGAACCACTTGACGCCGGTCGCGTTCATCACCGTGGCCGGGCTGGGCGGGTCACCCCAGCCGGTGTAGAAGTACGGGGCCGCCTGCTTGAAGCCGGTGCCGCCCCCGGAGCCCTGATCCGTGGTCACGGAGACCGAGTTGGAGGCGGCCGAGGCGTTGCCGGCCGCGTCATGGGCCTTGACCGTGAAGGCGTACGCGGTGCTCGGGGAGAGGCCGCTGACGGTGGCGCTCGTGCCGGAGACCGTCAGGAGCTTGTTGCTGCCGCCGCTGTAGATGTCGTAGCCGGTGACGCCGACGTTGTCGCTCGCCCCGGTCCAGGACAGGGAGACGCTCGTCGAGGTCTTGCCGGTGGACTTCAGCGCCGTCGGAGCGGTGGGCGCCTGGGTGTCGCCGCCTCCGCCGCCGGGCCCGTCGAGGCTGATGTCGTCGGCGTAGTAGGTGCCTTGCGCGTACCAGCCCTGGGTGTAGACGGTGGCGCTGGTCTGGGAGGCGCCGGTCGTGAACTGCACGGTGAGCTGGCTGTACGCGGTCGGGGACTGCGTCCAGGTCGAGGCACCGCCGTCCACGCCGAGGTAGACGTAGTTGCCGCGCACCCAGCCCGAGAGGGTGTACGCGGTGTTCGGCTGGACGGAGACGGTCTGGCTGCACTTCGCGTTGTCGCTGGAACTGGCCGCCCCCGACAGGGCTTTGGTGCCGCCGTGGACCGGGCTGGACACGACCGAGCCGAGCCCGCCGGAGCAGGTCCACGGGCTCGTGCTGCCGCTTTCGAAGCCCGCGTTGGACAGCACGTTCGCCGCCTGTGCGGTGGTGGGGAGGGCGACCGCGCCGGCCACGGCGAGTGCGGCGGATCCGATGAGGGCGAGAAGGCGGGGCCTTGCGGAGCGTCTCTTGCGTCTGGAGAACACATGAACTCCCGGTGGGGGCAAGGGGATTGGACCGGACACCAGCGGCGCGCGAGGCGCGACCACCAAGTTGGTATGGACCAATCCCCTTGTCAAGACCCCGCGTTCACTCGGCTCACTCGTGTCCCGGCGCCCGCACGTTCCACTCCGCAATCACCGGTCGCCCGTGCTCCGTCGAAAGGCGGCTCACCGTCCCGGTCGCCAGCTGGAACAGCCGGCCGTCCGCCGGGGCGAGGCCCAGGCGACGGGCCGTGAGAACACGCAGGACGTGGGCGTGGGCCACGAGGACCACATCGCCCTCCGCGAGCGCGGGGGCCACGCGGGCCAGGACGCGGTCGGCCCGCTCCCCCACGGCCTCCGGGGACTCGCCCGGCCCGCCCTCAGGTCCCTGCGGGACGCCCTGGGTCCACAGGTCCCAGTCAGGGCGGGTGCGGTGGATCTCGCGGGTGGTGACGCCTTCGTAGGCGCCGTAGTGCCACTCGTGGAGATCCGGCTCGGGCCTGGCCCCGCTCAGGCCCGCGAGGTCGGCGGTGCGGACCGCGCGGCCGAGCGGGCTGGTGAGGACGAGGGCGTACGGACGTCCGGCGAGGAGCGGGGCGAGGGACTTGGCCTGTTCCTCGCCGGCTTGCGTGAGGGGCTTGTCCGTCCAGCTGGTGTGCTGTCCGGACAGGCTCCACTCCGTTTCGCCGTGGCGTACCAGCAGGAGGTCGCCCATGGCTGTCGTCTCCCTCTGACTTACTTCTTCTCGACGGCGTGGCCGCCGAACTGGTTGCGCAGCGCGGCGATCATCTTCATCTGCGGCGAGTCGTCCTGGCGCGAGGCGAACCGCGCGAAGAGGGACGCGGTGATCGCGGGCAGCGGCACCGCGTTGTCGATGGCCGCCTCGACGGTCCAGCGGCCCTCACCGGAGTCGGCGGCGAAGCCGCGCAGCTTCTCCAGGTGCTCGTCGTCGTCCAGCGCGTTGACCGCCAGGTCGAGCAGCCAGGAACGGATGACCGTGCCCTCCTGCCAGGAGCGGAAGACCTCACGCACATCGGTGACGGAGTCGACCTTCTCCAGCAGCTCCCAGCCCTCGGCGTAAGCCTGCATCATGGCGTACTCGATGCCGTTGTGAACCATCTTGGAGAAGTGCCCGGCGCCGACCTTGCCGGCGTGGACGTAGCCGAAGTCGCCTTCGGGCTTGAGGGCGTCGAAGACGGGCTGGACGCGGGCGATGTGCTCCTTGTCGCCGCCGACCATGAGGGCGTAGCCGTTCTCCAGGCCCCAGACGCCGCCGGAGACGCCGGCGTCGACGAAGCCGATGCCCTTGGTGGCGAGCTCGGCGGCGTGCTTCTCGTCGTCGGTCCAGCGGGAGTTGCCGCCGTCCACGACGATGTCGCCGGGCGAGAGAAGCTCCTTCAGCTCGTCGATCGTCGACTGGGTGGCGGCGCCCGCGGGGACCATCACCCAGACCACGCGCGGGCCTTCGAGCTGCTCGACGAGCTCGGCGAGGCTGCTGACGTCGGCGAGGTCGGGGTTGCGGTCGTATCCGATGACGGTGTGGCCCGCGCGGCGTATGCGCTCGCGCATGTTGCCGCCCATCTTGCCGAGGCCGATGAGTCCGAGCTGTATCGCGGTCATGTCTGTCTTCACTTCTTCCGGAGCGTGCGGTAGGTGGCGACGAGCGCCTGGGTGGAGGCATCGAGGCCGGGGACGTCGGCGCCCTGGGTGAGGGCGGGTTCGACGCGCTTGGCGAGGACCTTGCCGAGTTCGACGCCCCACTGGTCGAAGGAGTCGATGTTCCAGACGGCGCCCTGGACGAACACCTTGTGCTCGTAGAGGGCGATGAGCTGGCCCAGGACGGAGGGGGTGAGTTCCTTCGCCAGGATGGTGGTCGTGGGGTGGTTGCCCTTGAAGGTGCGGTGGGGCACCTGCGCCTCGGCGACGCCCTCGGCGCGGACCTCGTCGGCGGTCTTGCCGAAGGCGAGGGCCTGACCCTGCGCGAACAGGTTCGCCATCAACAGGTCGTGCTGGTCGGCCAGTTGAGCGGAGAGCTCGCCGACCGGGCGGGCGAAGCCGATCAGGTCGGCCGGGATGAGCTTCGTTCCCTGGTGGATGAGCTGGTAGTAGGCGTGCTGCCCGTTGGTGCCGGGGGTGCCCCAGACGACGGGTCCCGTCTGCCAGTCCACCGGGCGTCCCTCGCGGTCCACGGACTTGCCGTTGGACTCCATGTCGAGCTGCTGGAGGTACGCCGTGAACTTGGACAGGTAGTGCGAGTACGGCAGGACCGCGTGCGACTGGGCGCCGTGGAAGTTGCCGTACCAGATGCCCAACAGGCCCATCAGGAGCGGGGCGTTGGACTCGGCGGGGGCGGTGCGGAAGTGCTCGTCGACGAGGTGGAACCCGTCGAGCATCTCCCGGAAGGCGTCCGGGCCGATCGCGATCATCAGCGAGAGGCCGATGGCCGAGTCGTACGAGTAACGGCCGCCGACCCAGTCCCAGAACTCGAACATGTTGGCCGTGTCGATGCCGAAGTCGGAGACCTTCTCGGCGTTCGTCGACAGGGCGACAAAGTGCTTCGCGACCGCGGAGTCGTCGCCGAGCGCCTTGAGCAGCCAGCTGCGTGCCGCCGTGGCGTTGGTGATCGTCTCGATGGTCGTGAACGTCTTCGAGGCGATGATGAACAGCGTCTCGGCCGGGTCGAGGTCACGGACGGCCTCGTGCAGGTCCGCACCGTCCACGTTCGACACGAAACGGACCGTCAGACCGCGGTCGGTGAAGGACCGCAGGGCCTCGTACGCCATCGCGGGACCGAGGTCGGAGCCGCCGATGCCGATGTTCACGACGTTCTTGATCCGCTTGCCGGTGTGGCCCGTCCACTCCCCCGAACGGACCTTGTCCGCGAAGGCAGCCATCTTGTCCAGCACGGCATGCACCTGCGGGACGACATCGACACCGTCGACCTCGATCACCGCGTCACGCGGGGCCCGCAGCGCTGTGTGCAGCACGGCCCGGTCCTCCGTCGTGTTGATCTTCTCGCCGCGGAACATGGCGTCGCGCTGCCCGAACACGTCGGTGGCGGTGGCCAGTTCCTGGAGCAGGGCGAGCGTCTCGTCCGTGATCAGGTGCTTGGAGTAGTCGATGTGCAGGTCGCCGACCTGGACGGTGTAGCGCCCTGCGCGCTCCGGGTCGGTGGCGAACAGGTCCCGCAGATGGACCTGGCGCTGCTTCGCGCGGTGGTCCGACAGGGCCGTCCACTGGGGGCGGACCGTGAGGTGCGGGGTGGTGTCAGGCATGTTGAACGCGCTCCTTGGTGCCGTCGCCGCGCAGGGCGACCGCGTACATCTCGTCCGCGTCGAGGCGGCGGAGTTCTTCGGCGATCAGCTCGGAGGTGGTGCGGACCTTGAGGGCCAGGGTGCGCTGCGGCTGGCCGGGCAGGGTGAGCTGCGCGAGGGGGCCCTCGGGGCGGTCGATGCGGATCTCGCCGCCGGCCGTGCCGAGGCGGACGGCGGTGACGACCGGGCCCGCGGTGGTGACGCGCTCGACGGGCACGCCGAGGCGGGCGCCCAGCCAGCGGGCGAGCAGCTCGGCGCTGGGGTTCTCGGCCTCGCTCTCGACGGCCGCCGAGATGATCTCGGCGCCGGCCTGGTCGAGGGCGGCGGCGAGCATGGAGCGCCACGGGGTGAGGCGGGTCCAGGCCAGATCGGTGTCGCCGGGGGCGTACGAGGCGGCGCGGGCGGCCAGCGCGGACAGCGGGTCCTCGACGGCGTACGTGTCGGTGATGCGGCGCTGGGCGAGCGCACCCAGGGGGTCCTTGGCGGGAACCTCGGGGGCGTCGACGGGCCACCAGACGACGACGGGCGCGTCCGGGAGCAGCAGCGGCAGGACGACGGAGTCGGCGTGCTGGCCGACCTCGCCGTACAGGCGCAGCAGGACGGTCTCGCCGGTGCCGGCGTCCGCGCCGACCCTGACCTCGGCGTCGAGGCGGTTGCCCTGGCGGTCGCGGGGCGAGCGGGCGTGCCGCTTGATCACGACGAGGGTGCGCGAGGGGTGCTCTCGGGAGGCCTCCTCGGCGGCCTTGATGGAGTCGTAGGCGTTCTCCTCGTCGGTCACGATGACCATCGTGAGGACCATGCCCACGGCCGGGGTGCCAATCGCCCTGCGGCCCTGCACCAAAGCCTTGTTGACCTTGCTTGCCGTCGTGTCGGTGAGGTCGATCTTCATGGCCTGCGCCAGCTCCGTCCGTCTCGTGCGAGCATCTCGTCCGCTTCCTTCGGGCCCCAGCTTCCCGAGGCGTACTGCGCGGGCCGGCCATGGGTGTCCCAGTGGCCCTCGATCGGGTCGAGGATCTTCCAGGACTCCTCCACCTCCTCCGTGCGGGGGAAGAGGTTGGCGTCGCCGAGCAGGACGTCCAGGATGAGCCGTTCGTACGCCTCCGGGCTGGACTCGGTGAAGGACTCGCCGTAGGCGAAGTCCATCGACACGTCCCGGATCTCCATCGACGTACCCGGGACCTTCGAGCCGAAGCGTACGGTCATGCCCTCGTCGGGCTGGACGCGGATGACCACGGCGTTCTGGCCGAGTTCCTCCGTGGCGGTGGAGTCGAACGGGGAGTGGGGGGCGCGCTGGAAGACGACGGCGATCTCGGTGACGCGGCGGCCGAGGCGCTTGCCGGTGCGCAGATAGAAGGGGACGCCCGCCCAGCGGCGGTTGTCGACCTCCAGCTTGATGGCCGCGTAGGTGTCGGTCTTCGACTTGGGGTCGATGCCGTCTTCCTGGAGGTAGCCGGGGACCTTCTCTCCGCCCTGCCAGCCGGGCGCGTACTGGGCGCGGACGGTGTGCTCGCCGAGATTCTCGGGCAGCCGAACCGACTTGAGGACCTTGAGCTTCTCGGTGAGGAGCGACTCGGCGTCGAAGGAGGCCGGCTCCTCCATGGCGGTGAGGGCCATGAGCTGGAGGAGGTGGTTCTGGATGACGTCGCGGGCGGCGCCGATGCCGTCGTAGTAGCCGGCGCGGCCGCCGATGCCGATGTCCTCGGCCATCGTGATCTGCACGTGGTCGACGTAACTCCGGTTCCAGATGGGTTCGTACATCTGGTTGGCGAAGCGGAGGGCCAGGATGTTCTGGACGGTCTCCTTGCCGAGGTAGTGGTCGATGCGGAAGACCTGGTCGGGGGCGAAGACGTCGTGCACGATCGCGTTGAGTTCGCGGGCGCTGGCGAGGTCGTGGCCGAACGGCTTCTCGATGACGGCGCGGCGCCAGGAGCCCTTGGGGCCGTCCGCGAGGCCGTGCTTCTTGAGCTGCTGCACGACCTGCGGGAAGAACTTCGGCGGCACGGAGAGGTAGAAGGCGTAGTTGCCGCTCGTGCCGCGCTTCTCGTCGAGGTCGTCGACGGCCTCGCGCAGCTGCTTGAACGCCGTGTCGTCGTCGAAGTCGCCGGGGATGAAGCGCATGCCCTCGACGAGCTGCTGCCAGACCTCCTCGCGGAACTCCGTGCGGGAGTGCTCGCGCACCGCGTCGTGGACGACCTGGGCGAAGTCCTGGTCCTCCCACTCGCGGCGGGCGAAGCCGACGAGCGAGAAGCCCGGCGGCAGCAGTCCGCGGTTGGCGAGGTCGTAGACGGCCGGCATCAGCTTCTTGCGGGAGAGGTCGCCGGTGACGCCGAAGATGACGAGCCCGGAGGGGCCCGCGATGCGCGGCAGGCGGCGGTCGCGGGGGTCCCTCAGCGGGTTCTGCCAAGCGGTGGTGCTCACTTGGCCTGCGCCTCCTTGCCGGCGAGGCGGTTCGCGACGGTGCCGAGCAGGTCGTTCCACGCGACGTCGAACTTGGCGACGCCCTCGTCCTCGAGCTGCTGGACGACCTCGTCGTAGGAGATGCCGAGCGCGTCGACGGCCTTGAGGTCGGCGCGGGCCTGCTCGTAGCCGCCCGTCACCGTGTCACCGGTGATCTCGCCGTGGTCGGCGGTGGCCTTCAGGGTGCCCTCCGGCATCGTGTTGACCGTGCCGGGGGCGACGAGCTCGTCGACGTACAGGGTGTCCTTGTACGCGGGGTCCTTGACGCCGGTGGAGGCCCACAGCGGGCGCTGCTTGTTGGCGCCGGCGGTCTCCAGCTTCGTGGCGCGCCCGGAGGCGAAGACCTCTTCGTACGCCTCGTAGGCGAGGCGGGCGTTGGCGAGGGCGGCCCTGCCCTTGAGGGACTTGGCTTCGTCGGTGCCGACCTGGTCGAGGCGCTTGTCGATCTCGGCGTCGACGCGCGAGACGAAGAAGGAGGCGACGGAGTGGATGCCGGCCAGGTCGATGCCCGCGGCCTGCGCCTTCTCCAGGCCCGCGAGGTAGGCGTCCATGACGGCCTTGTAGCGGTCGAGGGAGAAGATCAGCGTGACGTTGACGCTGATGCCGAGGCCGATGACCTCGGTGATGGCCGGGAGGCCCGCCTTCGTCGCCGGGATCTTGATCATGACGTTCGGGCGGTCGACCAGCCAGGACAGCTGCTTGGCCTCGGCGACGGTGGCCTCGGTGTTGTGGGCCAGGCGCGGGTCGACCTCGATGGAGACGCGGCCGTCGCGGCCCTGCGTCGCGTCGTACACGGGGCGCAGGATGTCGGCGGCGGCGCGGACGTCGGCGGTGGTCATCATGCGGACCGCCTCGTCGACGGTGACGCCGCGGGTGGCGAGGTCGGCGAGCTGCTCCTCGTAGCCCTCGCCGGAGCCGATGGCCGCCTGGAAGATCGAGGGGTTCGTCGTGACGCCCACGACGTGGCTGTTCTCGATCAGTTCGGCGAGGTTGCCGGACTCGATGCGCTTGCGGGACAGGTCGTCCAGCCAGATGGAAACGCCTTCGCCGGCAAGGGACTTGAGGGGCGTGACGGTAGAGTCGGCGTTGCTCATGTTCTTCATCTTCTTTCGGGTGTACGGGTGCGTACGGGTCAGGCGCGGGCGGCGGTGAGGGACTCGCGCGCCTGGGCGGCGATGTTGTCGGCGGTGAAGCCGTACTCGGCGAAGAGCGTGGCGGCGTCGGCGGAGGCGCCGAAGTGCTCCAGGGAGACGATGCGTCCGGCGTCGCCGACGTAGCGGTACCAGGTCAGTCCGATGCCGGCCTCGACGGCGACGCGCGCCTTCACGGACGACGGCAGGACGCTGTCCTTGTAGTCCTGCGACTGCTCCTCGAACCACTCGACGGACGGCATCGACACGACGCGCGTGCCGATCCCCTCGGCCTCCAGCTGCTCGCGGGCGGCCACGGCGAGGTGCACCTCGGAGCCGGTCGCGATCAGGATGAGGTCGGGCGTCTCGGTGGAGGCCTCGCGCAGGACGTAACCGCCCTTCGCCGCCCGCTCGTCGAGCTCGTACGTGGGCACGCCCTGGCGGGTCAGCGCGAGGCCGTGCGGGGCGGGCTTGGTCGTGCCGCGGCGCAGGATCTCGCGCCAGGCGACAGCGGTCTCGTTGGCGTCGGCCGGGCGGACGATGTTCAGGCCCGGGATGGCGCGCAGGGAGGCGAGGTGCTCGACGGGCTGGTGCGTGGGGCCGTCCTCGCCCAGGCCGATGGAGTCGTGGGTCCACACGTACGTGACGGGGAGCTGCATCAGCGCGGAGAGGCGGACGGCGTTGCGCATGTAGTCCGAGAAGACGAGGAACGTGCCGCCGTAGATGCGGGTGTTGCCGTGCAGCGCGATGCCGTTCATCTCGGCGGCCATCGAGTGCTCGCGGATGCCGAAGTGGATCGTGCGGCCGTACGGGTCGGCCTCCGGCAGCGGGTTGCCCTTGGGCAGGAACGAACTGGCCTTGTCGATGGTCGTGTTGTTCGAGCCCGCGAGGTCGGCGGAGCCGCCCCACAGCTCGGGGATGACCGGGCCGAGCGCCTGGAGGACCTTGCCGGACGCGGCGCGCGTCGCGACCTTCGTGCCCTCGTCGAAGGACGGGAGTGCCTGCTCCCAGCCCTCGGGGAGGCGGCCGGCGACGACGCGGTCGAGGAGGGCGGAGCGCTCGGGCTCGGCCGTGCGCCACTCGCCGAGCAGCTTGTCCCACTCGGCGTGCGCGTCGGCGCCGCGGTCGAGGGCCCCGCGGGTGTGGGCGATGACGTCGTCGGCGACCTCGAAGGTCTGCTCCGGGTCGAAGCCGAGGACGCGCTTGGTGGCGGCGATCTCCTCGGCGCCGAGGGCGGAGCCGTGGGACGCCTCGGTGTTCTGCGCGTTCGGGGCGGGCCAGGCGATGATCGTGCGCATCGCGATGATGGACGGGCGGCCGGTCTCGGCCTTCGCCGCGGCCAGGGCCTCGTACAGCGCCTGCACGTCGGTGTCGCCGTCGGCCTTGGGCTCGATGCGCTGGACGTGCCAGCCGTAGGCCTCGTACCGCTTCAGGACGTCCTCGGAGAACGCGGTGGCGGTGTCGCCCTCGATGGAGATGTGGTTGTCGTCGTAGACGAAGACGAGGTTGCCGAGCTTCTGGTGGCCGGCGAGGGAGGAGGCCTCGGCGGAGATGCCCTCCTCCAGGTCGCCGTCGGAGACGATCGCCCAGATGGTGTGGTCGAAGGGGGACTCGCCCTCGGGTGCCTCGGGGTCGAAGAGGCCGCGCTCGTAGCGGGCGGCCATCGCCATGCCGACGGCGTTGGCGACGCCCTGGCCGAGGGGCCCGGTCGTCGTCTCGACACCGGCGGTGTGGCCGTACTCGGGGTGGCCGGGGGTCTTCGAGCCGTGGGTGCGGAACGCCTTCAGGTCGTCCAGTTCCAGCTCGTAGCCGGAGAGGAAGAGCTGGGTGTAGAGGGTGAGGCTGGTGTGGCCCGGGGAGAGGACGAAGCGGTCTCGGCCGGTCCACTCGGGGTCGGCCGGGTCGTGGCGCATGACCTTCTGGAAGAGGGTGTACGCGGCGGGGGCCAGGCTCATCGCCGTACCCGGGTGGCCGTTGCCGACCCGCTGCACGGCGTCGGCCGCGAGCAGGCGCGCGGTGTCGACGGCACGCCGGTCGAGGTCGCTCCACTCGAAGGGGCCGAGGGCGTCCGGTGTCTGCGTGCTCATCTGTACGACTTCCTTCGCATCCGTTGTGCATCCGAGGTACCGAAAGGCACCACCCGACCGGGGCTAAAGCCCTGGTCGAGCTACCTACGAATCTAAAGGTCATACTTTTGGCGCGGCAGGTGCCCCCGTGCCAGCGTTCGGTGAAAATGGGACACCTACAAGAGGCCGAGCCGGTTTGAGCCAAGGAAAGTGGATGACGGAGCAGGGCAGCGCACATCCGAGCGCACATATGGGAGCGGCGGAGCACATCCGTACGTATCCCTTCGACCCGAGCGCCAGCGTGTCCGGGGTCGGGATACAGATCGGCCCGATGGGCACGGAGGGTCCCTGGGCGGGCGGCGTCGGCCTGTCGCGCCGCGTGCACCGGATCGACTTCCACGTCCTGCTCTTCTTCCGCGAGGGCCCGGTCCACCACATGATCGACTTCACGGAGTACGAGGTCGGCGCGGGCGACATCCTGTGGATCCGGCCCGGCCAGGTGCACGGCTTCTCGACGAGCGAGCGTTACGTCGGCACGGCGCTCACCATGCAGCCCGGCTTCCTGCCGCGCGCGATCGTCGAGGCGACGGGCCTGTACCGCTACGACCGGCCGCCCATCCTCCACCCCGACGAGGCCCAACGCGCCGCCCTGGACGCCTCGCTGGAGCAACTGAAGCGCGAATACCTGGACACGGCGACGCTCCCGCTCAGCCTGCACACCTCCGTGCTGCGGCACTCGCTCACGGCCTTCATGCTGCGCGTGGCACATGTGTCGGCGCAGGCGGCTGCGGACGAGTGCAGGCCGCAGCCGGACACGACGTTCAGCCGCTTCCGCACGGCGGTCGAGCAGGCCTTCACCACGAACCACAGCGTGAGCGCGTACGCCGACGAGCTCGGGTACTCGCGGCGCACCCTCGTCCGCGCGGTGCGGGCGGCGACCGGCCAGACCCCTAAGGCATTCATCGACCGCCGGGTGATCCTGGAGGCGAAGCGGCTGCTCGCCCACACGGACCTTCCGGTGGGCCGGATCGGGGTGGCGGTCGGCATCGGCGACTCGGCGAACTTCTCGAAGTTCTTCGTGCAGCACACCGGGGTGACACCGGCCGGGTTCCGGGCGGAACAGGTCTGATGCACCGGGGGGCACTCGAGGACCGGGTTCACCATGCACTGCCCCCGCGCCCCGGCGTCGCTTCACAGATTCCCCCCGGACGCGTGAACCGAATGCAGACAGCCGACACGGTGAGTGAACTCCCCTTGGTCAGGGGGCAATTCGGGCATCGCGCCCGGCTTGCGCTGTCGCCTGCCGGGGTGGTGAAGGCCGACGGGCAAGCGCGGGGGGCCAGGTGATCGGCGGCGGAGCTGGTTGAATCGTCCGCATGTCACGCCCCGCCCTCACCTGCCCCTGCGGGCTCCCCTCCGCGTACGACGCCTGCTGCGGCCGGTATCACTCCGGACGGGCGAACGCGCCGACCGCCGAGGCCCTGATGCGCTCCCGCTACTGCGCCTTCGCCGTCAAGGACGCCGCGTATCTGCTGCGGACCTGGCACCCGGCCACCCGGCCCCCGGCCGTCACCTTCGAGCCGGGCATGAAGTGGACCGGGCTGGAGATCCTGGGGACGACCGAGGGTTCGGCCTTCCACAGCACCGGCACCGTGACCTTCCGGGCCCGCTACACCGACGGCGGGCGGCCCGGCTCGCTGCACGAGCGCAGCAGGTTCATACGGCTCGACGGCGCATGGGTTTACGTCGACGGCGACTTCATCGAATAGTGCGCGCCTGCGCGCTCAGGGCGCGAGGATGTCGAGTTCCTCCAGGGCGCCCACCGCGATCTCGCGCGTGAGCGCCTCCGCGCGGGCCGCGTCCCCCTCGCGGACGGCCTCGGCGACGTGCACATGGAGTGACACGGCCGCCGGGTCCGGGTCCTCGAACATCACCTGGTGGTGCGTGCGGCCCGCGAGGACCTCCGCGACCACGTCACCGAGCCGGGCGAACATCTCGTTGCCCGACGCGTTCAGGACGACCCGGTGGAACTCGATGTCGTGGACGAGGTACGCCTCCAGCTGATGGCCGCGTGACGTGGCGACCATGCCGAGCGCGCACTCGGTGAGCGCCGCGCACTGCTCGGCCGTGGCGTGTGTCGCGGCGAGTCCGGCCGCGACCGGCTCGACCGCGGAACGCAGCACCGTGAGGGAGCGCAGCTGCCGCGGCCGGTCCGCGCCGGCCAGACGCCAGCGGATGACCTGCGGGTCGTAGACGTTCCACTCCTCCGTGGGCCGGACGGTCACGCCGACCCGGCGCCGGGACTCCACGAGGTGCATCGACTCGAGCACCCGTACGGCCTCCCGCATGACCGAACGTGACACCTCGTACCGCTGGGCCAGCTCGTCCGTGCGCAGCACGCTGCCCGGCGGGTACTCCCCGGCGGTGATGGCGGGGCCGAGGTTCTCCAGTACGTGGGCGTGCAGCCCCCGGCCCTGTGTGGTCATGACGTCAGCGTACGAGGCGGGCCGACGGAATAAAAAGTCAGACTTTTATGTCACAGACTCTTGAATTCGTCAGACCATTTAGGTTTCAGTGACGTGACACAGCGATGTCGATGAAGACAGCGAAGACAGCGAGGACGCGATGAAGACACGACGCACCCCCCACGTCGTCGTAGTCATGGGCGTGGCAGGAACCGGCAAGACCACGATCGGCCCCCTGCTCGCAGACAGGCTCGGCGTCCCGTACGCCGAGGGCGACGACTTCCACCCGCCGGCGAACATCGCCAAGATGTCGGCCGGCACCCCCCTGACCGACGACGACCGGTGGCCGTGGCTCGACGCCATCGGCGAGTGGGCGCACGGACGGGCGGGACTCGGCGGCGTCGTCAGCAGCTCCGCCCTCAAGCGGAGCTATCGCGACCGGCTCAGGGCCGAGGCCCCAGGAGTCGTGTTCGTCCACCTCACGGGTGACCGCGCCCTGATCGAGGACCGGATGTCGCACCGCCAGGGGCACTTCATGCCCACGGCCCTGCTGGACTCGCAGTTCGCCACGCTCCAGCCGCTCGCGGCGGACGAGGCGGGCGTCGACGTCGATGTGTCGGGCAGCCCCGAGGAGATCACGGAGCGGGCCGTCGCGGCCCTCGACGACCTCGAAGGCCAGTCCCCGTCCCCTCAGCGCCCGACGCTGAAGTAGCCCCAGAAGTCCCCACCCACACCAAGGAAAAACCGTGACCAGTCTCAGCGTCGAGACGCTGGCAGCGGATGCCGTCGAACCGATCACCTCGGCGGGCCACGCCCAGCTGGGGATCGCCGTCCTCGCGGGCATCGCTGTCATCGTTCTGCTCATCACGAAGTTCCGGGTCCACGCCTTCCTGGCGCTGACCATCGGTTCTCTGGCCCTGGGAGCCTTCGCCGGCGCCCCCCTCGACAAGACCATCGTCAGCTTCACCACGGGCCTTGGTTCCACGGTGGCCGGTGTGGGTGTGCTGATCGCGCTCGGCGCGATCCTGGGCAAGCTGCTCGCCGACTCGGGCGGCGCCGACCAGATCGTCGACACGATCCTCGCCAAGGCGGGCGGGCGCGCCATGCCGTGGGCGATGGTCCTGATCGCCTCGGTGATCGGTCTGCCGCTGTTCTTCGAGGTCGGCATCGTGCTGCTGATCCCGGTCGTCCTGATGGTCGCCAAGCGCGGCAACTACTCGCTGATGCGCATCGGCATCCCGGCCCTCGCCGGCCTGTCGGTCATGCACGGCCTGATCCCGCCGCACCCCGGCCCGCTCGTCGCGATCGACGCCGTCGGTGCCAACCTCGGCGTCACGCTCGCCCTGGGTGTCCTCGTCGCCATCCCGACGGTGATCATCGCGGGTCCGCTGTTCTCGAAGGTCGCCGCCCGCTGGGTGGACGTCCAGGCCCCGGACAAGATGACCCCGGCGCGGGCCACCGACGACCTGGAGAAGCGTCCCAGCTTCCGCGCGGCCGTCGTCACGATCCTGCTCCCCGTCGTCCTGATGCTCGCCAAGGCGCTCGTCGACATCGTCGTGGACAAGCCCGAGCACACCGTGCAGCGCGTCTTCGACGTCATCGGTTCGCCGCTGATCGCCCTGCTCGCCGCCGTGATCGTCGGCATGTTCACGCTGGGCCGCGCGGCCGGGTTCACCAAGGACCGGCTGTCCTCCACCGTCGAGAAGTCGCTCGCCCCGATCGCGGGCGTCCTCCTCATCGTCGGCGCGGGCGGCGGCTTCAAGCAGACCCTCATCGACTCCGGCGTGGGCCAGATGGTCCTCGACATCTCCAAGGACTGGGCGATCCCGGCCCTGCTGCTCGCCTGGCTGATCGCGGTCGTCATACGCCTCGCCACGGGCTCCGCCACCGTCGCGACCATCTCGGCGGCAGGACTCGTGGCGCCGCTCGCGGCCGACATGTCGACCTCGCACACGGCCCTGCTGGTCCTCGCGATCGGCGCCGGCTCGCTCTTCTTCAGCCACGTGAACGACGCGGGCTTCTGGCTGGTGAAGGAGTACTTCGGCCTGGACGTCGGGCAGACCATCAAGACCTGGTCCGTCATGGAGACGATCATCTCGGTCGTCGCCGGTGGCCTGGTCCTGCTGCTGTCACTGGTCATCTAGCGACCTCAGTCGTCCAACGGCCTCATGATCTGGCTCCCTTCGGAGCGACTGGAGTACTGAGCGATGACCCACCCCCTCTTCGACATCAGCGGCCGCACGGCCCTGGTGACCGGTTCCAGCCGCGGGATCGGGTTCGCCCTGGCCCGCGGCCTCCTGGAGGCCGGCGCGACCGTCGTCCTCAACGGACGCGACGAGTCCGCCCTCGCGGACGCGGCCGAACGGCTGTCGGGGCAGACAGGAAACAGCCCGGTCCACACCGCGGCGTTCGACGTCACGGACGGACCGTCCGTCGCCGCCGGGGTCGCCGGGGTCGAGGAGCGGGTGGGTCCGCTCGACATCCTCGTCAACAACGCGGGCATGCAGCTGCGCGCCCCGCTCCTGGAGTTCACCGACGCCGACTGGCACCGGGTCCTGAACACCAATCTGACGAGCGCGTTCCTGGTGGGCCGTGAGGCGGCCCGCGGCATGGTGGAACGCGGTCACGGAAAGATCATCAACATCTGCTCGCTGCAGAGCGAGGTCGTGCGGCCCGGCATCGCGCCCTACGCCGCCACCAAGGGCGCCCTGAAGATGCTCACCAAGGGCATGTGCGCCGACTGGGGCCCTTCCGGGGTCCAGGTCAACGGGCTCGGCCCCGGCTACATCGAGACCGAGCTGACCGAACCGCTCGTCCGCGACGAGGAGTTCAGCGCCTGGGTCCGCCGCAGGACCCCGGCCGGCCGCTGGGGCCGCACCGACGACCTTGTCGGCGGCACCCTGTTCCTGGCCTCACCCGCGTCCGACTTCGTCAGCGGGCAGATCCTCTACGTCGACGGCGGCATGACGAGCGTTCTCTAAGAGTCCTGATGCTGTGGGACACCTGATGCTGTGGGACACCTGATGCTGTGGGACACCTGATGCTGTGGGACACCTGATGGCTGGAGGAGACCTGATGCTGGGCTGCGTGATCCACGGCGCGGGAGATCTGCGCGTCGACGAACTCCCCTCCCCCGAACCCGGACCGGGCCAGGCGCTCGTCGCCGTCCGCTACGGCGGGGTGTGCGGGTCGGACCTGCACTACTGGCGCCACGGCGGCGTCGGCGACTTCCGGCTCCAGGAACCCATGCTGCTCGGCCACGAGGTCGTGGGCACGGTCCTGTCGTACGGGGACGGTGCCACCGGTCCCGCGCCCGGCACGGCCGTCGCCGTGCACCCTGCCACCCCCTGCGGGACCTGCCCCGAGTGCGTGGACGGGCGGCGCAACGTGTGCCGTGACACCCGCTACCTGGGCAGCGCGGCCCGCACCCCGCACGTCCAGGGCGGCTTCGCCGCGCGGATCGCCGTCCCCGCCGGTCAGTTGAGGGCCGTGCCCGACGGGCTTCCGCTCGACCGGGCCGCCCTCGCCGAGCCCCTCGCGGTGGCGCTGCACGCGGTGCGCCGGGCGGGCCCGGTCGCGGGCAAGCACGTCCTGGTCACCGGCGCGGGCCCGATCGGCTGCCTCGTCGTCGCCGCGGCCAGGGCCGCCGGAGCGGCACATGTGACCGCCACCGACCTCCTCCCCGAAGCCCTCCGTTACGCGCGGCTCGCCGGCGCCGACACCCTCGTACGCGCCGACGACCCGGCCGACAAGGGCTGGCCCGACGAGGCCGACACGGCTGTCGAGGCGTCCGGCGTGGCCGCCGGGCTCGACAGCTGTCTGCGCCATGTGCGACGCGGCGGTGTGGTCGTCCAGCTGGGGATGCTGCCGCCGGGGCAGAGCCCGTTCGCGGGGAACCTCGTGGTCAGCCGGGAGATCGAGCTGCGCGGGGCGTTCCGCTTCGACACGGAGTTCGACGACGCGCTGCGCCTGCTCGCCGAGCAGCCGGGGCTCGCGGAGCTGATCAGTGCGGTGGTCCCGGTGGCGGCCGCGGAGTCGGCGTTCGCGCTGGCCGCGGACCGCGCGCGGGCGTGCAAGGTCCTCCTGGACTTCGGCGCGGGCGCGTAATACGGGGCCGTCACGGCAGCCACTCGCCGTGCTCGCGCTCGGCCCACTCCCTCCCCACGAACCCGGTCCGCATCCCGAGCCGCGCCTCGGGGTCCGCCCACGCCTTCGCGATGTGCCCGGCGACCACGATGCCGAGGGCGAGGGACAGCCAGTCGTGCACGAAGGTGCTGCCGGTGCGCCAGGTCAGCGGCGCGAGGTTGGTGAACCACATGAGCAGGCCCGTGCCGAGCATCACCAGGACCGCTCCCGCGAGCCAGCCCGCGTACAGCTTCTGGCCCGCGTTGAACTTGCCCGCGGGCCTCGGGCCCGAGCGGCGCAGGGCGGAGCGCAGCCAGGTGCGGTCGTGCGGGACGAAGCGGTTCAGGCTGCGCAGGTCGGCGCGGAAGGCGCGGGACGCGAGGCCGGCGAGGTAGGGCGCGGGCAGCAGGAGACCGGACCACTCGTGGAGCCTGACCACGAGTTCGCGGCGGCCGACGAGCTCCGCGAACTGGGGTACGTACAGGCAGGCGGCCGTCAGGATGCACAGGCCCATGAGGGCCGCCATGGACCAGTGGACCCAGGTCTCGGAGCGGGTGAAGCGCCTTACGCGCGCCGGGAGTTCAGTGGGTGGGTTCATCGTCGCGTCCGTTCGAGCGGCCGACCCACGCGTCCACGTCGTAGCCGCGCTTCTCCCAGTAGCCGGGTTCGACGCGGTCGGTGACGGTGATGCCGGACAGCCATTTCGCCGACTTGTAGAAGTACATGGGGCCGACGTAGAGCCGGACGGGCCCGCCGTGGGTGTGGCCGAGGGGCTTGTCCTGCATGCGCAGCGCGACGAGCACGTCGGCGCGGCGGGCCTGCGGCAGTGTGAGGCTCTCGCTGTACGTGCCGTCGAAGCAGGTCAGCCGCAGTGCCTTGGCGGAGGGCCGGACCCCGGCCGCGTCGAGGATGCTGGAGAGGCGTACGCCCTCGAAGGGGGTTTCCGGCACGCGCCACCCCGTGACGCACTGGACGTCGCGCACGAGCCGGGTCTGCGGGAGCGCCCGCAGCGCGGGGAGCGTGTAGGTGGCGGGCCGGTCGACGAGGCCGTCGACGGTGAGGCGGTAGTCGGCGGCCGATCTGTGCGGGACGGAGGAGGCGACGGAGTAGTAGCGGAAGCCGCCGCCGTTCGGCAGGAGGTCCGTCAGGCCGGTGGGGTCCTTGTCCGCGGCGCTGCCGAGGAAGGATTCGAGGCCGCGCTGGAGGGTGGGCGCGGTGGCGACGCCGAGGGCGCCGAGTCCGAGCATGCCGAGGACGAGGCGGCGGCCTACGGGCGAGCCACGCTCCTCGTCCCGTTCGGGCGGTACGGGTTCTTCCGGGTTCACACACTGATTCGAGCACCCGTGGCCCCCGGGGGCCAGGGGCCACGGGTGTTCGTCAGCGTTCTGTCACTTCTCTGCGGGCACGCCGGCCGCCTTCTCCAGCTGGAACGCCTCGTTGCCGAGGCCGATCCTGGCGTGTGCCTCGGGGTTCCGCCCGCGCAGGACGACGCCGTGGACGAGGCCGATGACGGCGGCCAGCGCGATGATGCCGGGCAGCACCCAGTTGAGGGCGGAGCCGGGGCCCGAGCCGACGAGGACGTCGAAGTCCTTGACCGTGTAGAACGCGATGACGAGCAGCGCGATCCCGGCGATCCCCGAGGCGATCAGGCGCCAGATCTGGGCGCCCGCGGCGCCACGCCTGACGAAGAAGACGATCACGGCCAGCGAGGCGGCGGCCATCAGCAGGATGATGCCGAGCGCGCCGACGTTGCCGCCCCAGGTGAAGAGCTTGAGCACGGGCGCCGTGGGGTCGCCCGCCTTGCCGTCGTCGGTGACCGCGAAGGCCACGACGACGATCAGGGAGAGGGCGGTCTGGAGCAGGGAGCCGGTGCCGGGCGCGCCGCTGGAGCTGTTGGTGCGGCCGAAGGTGGCGGGCAGCAGGCCCTCGCGGCCCATGGCGAAGGCGTAGCGCGAGACGACGTTGTGGAAGCTGAGGAGCGCCGCGAACATGCCGGTGACGAACAGGACATGGACGATGTCCGTGAACGTGCCGCCGAGCCTGCTCTCCGTCAGGAAGAACATCAGGCCCGCGCTCTGCTTCTGCGCGGTCGGGATGATCGCGGAGGGTCCGGCGGCGACGGTGAGCGCCCATGAGCTGATGGCGAAGAAGACGGCGACGAAGCCGACCGCCATGAACATCACGCGCGGCACGAGGATGTGCGGGCGGCTGGTCTCCTCCGCGTACACGGGCGCCTGCTCGAAGCCGGTGAAGGCCGCGATGCAGAAGCACAGGGCGGTGCCTACGCCCGCGCCGGTGAGGGTGTCCGGGTTGAAGGCGTGCAGCGACAGGCCCTCCTTGGCCGGGTCGCCGATCGCCGCGATGTCGAAGATGACGACGAGCGCGACCTCGACGAGCAGGAGTACGCCGAGCACGCGCGCGTTCACGTCGATCTTCAGCAGGGCGAGCGCGCCGACGGCGAGCACGGCGACCAGCGCCGGGATCCACCAGGCGATGCTGAGGTCGAGGTAGGTGGCGAGGAGGTTGGACACCTCGAAGCCGAACATCCCGTAGATGCCGACCTGGAGGACGCTGTAGGCGACGAGCGCGACCAGGGCGGCGCCCGCGCCGGCGGTCGGGCCGAGGCCGCGGGATATGTACGCGTAGAAGGCACCGGCGTTGTGGACGTGCCGGCTCATCTCGGCGTAGCCGACGCTGAACAGGGCGAGGACGACGCCCAGGATGAGGAAGAGCAGCGGCTGCCCGACGACGCCCATCACGGCGAACGTGGTGGGCATGACGCCGGCGACCACCATGAGCGGGCCCGTCGCGGCCAGCACGGACAGGAGCAGGCCTGCCGTGCCGAGGCGGCCGGCACGCAGGGCGCTGTCCTGCCCCTTGAAGGTGCTGATCCCCGCATCGGACTCGGGGGGTCGTGCCGTGTCGCTCGTGCTCGAACTGCCCGTCGTCATGGCGGGGTTGTCCCTTCCCTGTGGATGAGCGCTGCTGGTGCGGTGTCTGGGGATGTCTGAGGATGTCCGGGGATGTCTGGGGGCGTCGTCCTAGGCTGTGCCGAGCGCGGCACTGCGCGCGGCACGGAACGCTTCGTGCGGATCGCGGTCCGGGTACGACCAGGGGGCGGCGGTGGCGTGCCGGCCGATGCGGTGGAACAGCGCGGCGGCCTCCGCGGGCCTGCCCTCGCAGGACTTGGCGTGGGCGAGGAAGTTCAGGTCGGCGCGGCCGCGCGGATGGGCGGGGCGCTCCGGAGTGCCCCATTCGAGCCACCAGTCGAAGGCGGTCTTCATCACCAGGCGGGCGCGGCGGCCCGTCCAGTGTCCGGATGCCTTGGGGTCGGGCGGTTCGCTGCCGGCGGCGGCGAGGACCCGGTAGCGCTCGGCGTGCGCGACCACGGGGAGGACGGCGAGCGGTGAGCCGGGGCCCGCCTGTTCGGCGGCCCAGGACGCGAAGTCGTACACCTCGTGGAGGGGGTCCTGGCCCGCGTCGGGGCGGCGTTCGGCGAGTCTGGCGACCATCAGGTGGTGGGCGTGGTGGTGCTCGGCATGGCGGTGGCGGATCTCGTCGAAGAGGCGGACGACGTCCTCCTCGCGGCCCATGTCCCGTTCCAGGAGCAGGAGTCCGAGCCAGGGCGTGGGGTCGGCGGGCACGAGGGCCGCTGCGTCGCGGCAGGCGTCGCGGGCCTTCTCGGGGCGCGTCCTGCCGGTCCGGGCGCGCTGCACGGCGGCGAGGGCGAGCAGGACAGCCGCGTCGGCGGATTCGGGTTCGGCGAGCCGCCAGTCCCTGACCCAGGCGGTGGTCGTCGGTTCCTCGGCGAGGACGACGATGCGGTGGCCGCGGCGGTCCCAGTCGTCGCCGGTGGCCGAGATCAGTTCCCTGACCTCGGTCCAGCGCCCCTGAGCGAGCGCCGCGCGGGCGGCGACGAGGTCGCTGTCGTCGAGCGCGGAGTCGAACGGGGGAGCGGCCCGCTTGCGGGCACGCCCGAATGGCGGCGGGGGTGGGGGCACCGCAGGAAATCCTCTACGACGCGGCTTGCTTGAGGTGATCACGCACAGCAAAGCGGTACCGGGCGCTCCGAGTCAAGGGCGAACCAAGGGATGACCTTCACCAACTCGTTTCAAAATCCTCCGAGTTCACCCTCGCGCTCCGCCAATTCCCGCTCTCACCTGGGCAGTTGAACTGATGACACGAGACAGCACCCCGAACCGAGAAGAAGGGTCCGGGGTGCTGTCAAGGCGAGATTCAGCCGGTCGCGGCGGCCGCGGCGCGGCCCGCCGTGCGGCCCGAGAAGAGGCAGCCGCCGAGGAAGGTCCCTTCGAGGGAGCGGTAGCCGTGCACTCCCCCGCCGCCGAACCCGGCCGCCTCTCCCGCCGCGTACACGCCCGGCAGCGGTTCGCCGCCCTCGGTCAGGACGCGCGAGGACAGGTCGGTCTCCAGGCCGCCGAGGGACTTGCGGGTGAGGATGTTGAGGCGCACCGCGACCAGCGGGCCCGCCTTCGGGTCGAGGATGCGGTGCGGCGCCGCGGTGCGGATGAGACGGTCGCCGAGGAACTTGCGGGTGCCGCGGATGGCGGTCACCTGGAGGTCCTTGGTGAAGGGGTTGGCGATCTCGCGGTCGCGGGCGACGAGGGTGCTGCGCAGCGCGGCCTCGTCGATCAGCGGACCCGACGACTTCTCGGCGAGGGCGTTCATCCCGCGCACCAGGGCGGGGATGTCCTTCTCGATGACGAAGTCGGCGCCGTGGTCCATGAACGCCTTGACGGGCGCCGGTACGTCGGCGCGGGCCCGGTCGATGACTCCGCGCACGGACTTCCCGGTCAGGTCGGGGTTCTGCTCGGAGCCGCTGAGGGTGAACTCCTTGCCGATGATGCGCTGGTTGAGCACGAACCACGTGTAGCCGTACCCGGTCTTCATGATGTGGTCGAGGGTTCCGAGGGTGTCGAAGCCGGGGAAGAGCGGCACGGGCAGGCGCTCGCCGCGTGCGTCGAGCCAGAGCGAGGACGGGCCCGGCAGGATGCGAATGCCGTGCTTGTCCCAGATGGGGTTCCAGTTCTCGATGCCCTCGGTGTAGTGCCACATGCGGTCGCGGTTGATGAGGTGCGCGCCCGCGTTCTCCGTGATCCCGAGCATCAGGCCGTCGACGTGCGCGGGCACGCCGGAGAGCATCTTCTCGGGCGGGGTGCCGAGGCGCTCGGGCCAGTTCGCGCGGACGAGGTCGTGGTTTCCGCCGATGCCGCCGGAGGTGACGATCACGGCCTGCGCCTTGAGCTCGAAGGAGCCCGTGACCGTACGGCTGCTGCCCTGGCCGCGCTCGATGGACGACGGTTCGAGGATCTCGCCGGTGACGGTGTCGACGGCGCCGGCGCTGCGGGACAGGCCCGTCACCCGGTGCCGGAACTTCAGCTCGACCAGACCGCGCGCCACACCCTCCCTGACCCGGCGCTCGAAGGGCGCGACGAGGCCGGGTCCTGTCCCCCAGGTGATGTGGAAGCGCGGCACCGAGTTCCCGTGCCCGTTCGCGTCGTAGCCGCCGCGCTCCGCCCAGCCGACCACGGGGAAGAACCGGACGCCCTGCGCATGCAGCCAGGACCGCTTCTCACCCGCGGCGAAGTCGACGTACGCCTCGGCCCACTTGCGCGGCCAGTGGTCCTCGGCGCGGTCGAAGCCGGCGGTGCCCATCCAGTCCTGGAGCGCGAGCGCGTGGCTGTCCTTGATCCGCAGGCGGCGCTGCTCGGGCGAGTCGACGAAGAAGAGGCCACCGAAGGACCAGTGCGCCTGGCCGCCGATGGACTGCTCCGGTTCCTGGTCCAGGAGGATCACCTTGCGGCCCGCGTCCACGAGTTCCGCCACCGCGGCGAGCCCGGCGAGGCCCGCCCCGATCACGATCACGTCCGCGTCGTACGTCGTCATTGGGGTCCGTCCCTCTCGAAAGTTACCGGTGGGTCAGATCTTGGGCACGGGGGTGGGCGGCGTCAACCTCGCCGACCGGGTCACTCGCGGGGCAGCCCCTGCCGCGGGGCGCTATCGTCGGCCTTACACCCGTGCAACGACCCGCCCATGGCCGATCTTGATACCTGCATTCTCGAGGTGCGCAGCGTGTCGGTTCTCGTACTCGTCCTCGCCGTCTCCGCGGCCTTTTGCCTAGGCATCGGATTCGTGCTCCAGCAGAACGCGGCGCAGCACGCCCCGCTGAACGACTTCCTGTCGCCGCGCCTGCTCCTCGACCTCGTACGGGTGCCCCGCTGGCTGTTCGGCATAGGTTTCATGGTGTGCGGCATGGTGCTCGGCGCGATCGCGCTGGGCAACGGGGAGATCTCGCTCGTCGAACCGCTGCTCGCGACCAACCTCCTGTTCGCGCTCGCCCTCTCGCGCCACCAGACCCGCCAGCCCCTGGGCAAACAGGGCTGGGCGGGTCTGGCCCTGCTCGCGGGCGGGGTGACGGCCTTCATCGTGGCGGGCGAGCCACGCAGCGGCGACGCGGTCACCGACCCGCTGCGGCGCTGGCTGATCATCGGCGTGATGGTGGGCGGCGCGCTGCTGCTCACCGCGTACGCGAAGAAATCACGGATGAGCTCGGCCCCGGTCCTGCTGGGCGTGGCGGCCGGGCTCCTCTACGGGGTGCAGGACGCGCTGACGCGGATGAGCGGGCAGCTGTTCTCGTCGGGCGGCTGGAGCGAGTTGTTCACCAGCTGGCAGCCGTACGGGGTCCTGGCGCTCGGCGTCACGGGCCTGATCCTGGTGCAGAGCGCCTTCGAGATGGCGCCGCTGCGGATGTCGCTGCCCGCGCTGACGGCCGCGCAGCCGCTCGCGGGCATCGCGTGCGGCGTCGGCTTCATGGGCGACCAATTGCGCACGGATGCCGGGGCGCTCGCCTGGCAGGCGACCGGGCTCACGGCGATCGTGGCGGGGATCGTGCTGCTCGGGATGCATCCGGCGATGCCGACCACGGGCCCTCGGGAGGGGGACCGGGCAGGGGTCGGGGTCTGAACCGCCGGGGGTCTGCCGGGTCTGGTCTCATGGGCGCATGACCCCTCCCACCGATCCCACGCACGCCGCTGACGCCCCGGATCCGGCGGCGGAAGTCCTCGACATCGTCGACGAGCACGACCGGGTGGTCGGGCAGGCCCCGCGCGGCGAGGCCTACGCCCGCGGACTGCGCCACCGGTGCGTGTTCATCCAGGCCAGGGACGGCGCCGGCCGGATCTTCGTGCACCGCCGCACGCCGACAAAGCTGGTGTTCCCGTCCCTGTACGACATGTTCGTCGGCGGCGTCGTGGGCACCGGGGAGTCCTACGACGACGCGGCGCTGCGCGAGGCGGAGGAGGAGCTCGGCGTCTTCGGGCTGCCCCGCCCCGAGCCCCTGTTCAAGTTCCTGTACGACGGCGGGGCGGGCCGGACCTGGTGGTCCTACCTGTACGAGGTGCGCTGCGAGCTGCCCGTGAACCCGCAGGCCGAGGAGGTGGCCTGGCACGACTTCCTCACCGACGAGGAGCTGGAGCGGCGGCTTCCCGAGTGGCCGTGGGTGCCGGACGGGCTCGACGCGTACGAGCGGCTGCGGGCCTACCGCGCAGGGGCCGCGGGCCTGCCGCGGCCGCCCGGATAAGACCGACCGGCGAATGGGGGTGGGTGAAGGAGCCCCGCGACGCCGCCCCCCATTCGCCGGTCGGTCTAAGGTCGCCCCGTGATCGAATTTGTGCGCAGTGTCCGCCTCTGGTTCGCGCCCGAGCGGGTGCGGGACGACGGCGATACGCCCGACTACCGCTTCTCGCTGGCCAACGAGCGCACGTTCCTGGCCTGGCTGCGCACGGCGCTCGCGCTGATCGGCGGCGGGTTCGCCGTGGACCAGTTCCTGCCGGACCTGCGCTGGGCCTGGCGGGCCGGTCTCGCGCTCGCGCTGCTCGCGGCGGGCGCTCTGTGCGCCCTGCGGGCCGTCAGCCACTGGGTGCGCTGCGAGCAGGCGATGCGGCGGGGCGAGGACCTGCCCGTCTCGCGGTTCCCGGCGCTGCTGAGCGTGGTCGTGGCGCTGGTGGCCGTTGCGATGGTGGTGGTCGTGCTGGCCGGGTGGGCGGGGTGAGCGGCCCGTCGGAGCCTGCCTGCGACGGACAAGGCGGCGCAGCGGCGGCCGGGCGCGATCCGGGGCTCCAGCCCGCGCGGACGCGGCTCGCCTGGCGGCGGACGACGCTCTCGTGCACCGTGGCGGCGATCCTCGCGGCCAGGGCGGCGCTGCACGGCGGCACGGACACCCTCGGTGTGCTGGGCGCGGCCCTGTGTTTCCTGGCGTGGCTGGGGTTCCTGGCGGTGGCGCACCGCCGTATCCGCGATCTGGCGCTGCACGAGACCAGTCCGCCCGTGATGACCGCCCGCGCGGCCGTGGTGGCGGTGGCCTGTTCGGTGGCGCTGGCCGCGTTCGCGGCACTGGTGGTGTGACACCCCGACGCGGTGGGCGGCCGTTCCCGGGCAGACGGCCGGTCAGTCGGTCAGGTCAGTCGGTCCACGGCACGGTGACCACGATCTTGCCCCTGGTGCGGCCCTCGGCGCTCAGCCGCTGGGCGTCGGCGGCCCGCTCCAGTGGGAACGTCTCGTCGACGTGTACCGTGACCACGTCCTGTTCCGCGAGGTCCGCGAGGCGCGCGAGGTCGGCGGCGTCGGGGCGCACGAAGACGTAGCGGCCGCCCAGGTCGACGACCGAGGCGTCCGCGATGGATGCGAGCCGGCCGCCCGGCGCGAGCAGGTCCGCGGACACCTTCAGGGCCTCCCCGCCCACCGTGTCGAACACGGCGTCCACGCCCTCCGGCGCGAGGGCCCGCACGCGTTCGGCGAGGCCTTCCCCGTACGTGACCGGTTCGGCGCCCAGCTCCCGCACGAAGTCGTGGTTGCGCTCGCTCGCCGTGCCGATGACGCGGGCGCCGAGATGGCGGCTCAGCTGGACCGCGATCGAGCCGACGCCGCCGGCCGCCGCGTGGGCGAGCACCACGTCGCCCTCCTGCACGGCGAGGGCGCCGGTCAGGACCTGGTAAGCGGTGAGCCCGGCGAGCGGCAGCCCGGCGGCCTCCTCGTAGGTGAGGTTCCGGGGCTTGCGGGCCAGGGTGCGCACGGGCGCGGCGACGTACTCGGCGAAGGTCCCGCGGGAGAGGAAGTCCTCGCGTACGTAGCCGATCACCTCGTCGCCGGTGACGAACTCGGTGACGGATGCGCCGGGTTGGACCACGACGCCGGACACGTCCCAGCCGGGGATCACCGGGAAGACGGCGTCGAGCGCCGGGTCGAGGTAGCCCTCGCGGGCCTTCCAGTCGACGGGGTTCACCGCCGCGGCCCTGACCTTCACCAGGACGGAGTCGGGCCCGACCTTGGGGTCGCGCACCTCGCCGTACTCGAGTACCTCGGGACCGCCGTAGCCGCTGTAGCTGATCGCCTTCATCCGACGTACTCCTCGCGAAGGTCACAGGAATAGGCACAAGGGTTTCATATCGGAATGATCCGGGCATTTCCGGCTAGCCTGAATCCATGACCACTCTCCACCGGGAACACCCCGTCCACGAGCACACCCACGGCGAGGGCTGCGGCCACACGGCGGTGCCGCACGGCGACCACGTCGACTACGCGCACGAGGGGCATCTGCACGCGGAGCACAACGGCCACTGGGACGAGTGCGAGCCCGGCGCCCACACCACGCACCAGGGCCACGAGCACCAGCACGGCCAGGACTGCGGGCACCAGGCCGTCACCCACGGCGATCACGTCGACTACGTCCACGACGGTCACCGGCACGCGCAGCACGACGGCCACTGGGACGACCACTGACGGTCCGCCGGCGGTGACGCGGTGGCCGTGTGGCAGCGAAGGGCCCCCGCACTCGGCGTGAGTGCCGGGGCCCTTGGCCGTGTGTCCGGGCCTGAGCGGCGTCAGGGACGCAGTGCGCGCAGCAGCAGGTCCGCCAGGTGGTCCGCGACCTCCTGCGGGGCCAGCGGGCCGCCCGGGCGGTACCAGGTGGAGAGGTGGTGCACCGACCCGAAGTGGTAGTCGACCACCAGGTCGGCGGGCGTGGCCGTGGAGAACACGCCGGCCTGCTGGCCCTCCTCGATGAGGGCCCTGAACCGCTCGTGGTAGCGCCGCCGCTCCGCCCGTACCTGCTTGTTCTTGTCCGGGCTGAGGTGGTGCATGGAGCGGAAGAAGATCGACGCGTCGTCGAGGTTCTCGATGGTCGTGACCACCACGTCGGCCGCCGCGTCGCGCAGCCGCTGCTCCACGGGCGCGTCGGCGTTCGCGAACGCGTCGAGGCGCTCCTGCTGCAGGCGGAGCACGCGCGCGTACACCTCGTGCAGCAGGTCGTCCTTCGAGCCGAAGTAGTGGTAGAGCGCGCCCTTGGTGACGCCGGCCGCCTCGACGATCTCCTGCACCGAGGTGCGGTCGTAGCCGCGCTCGGCGAAGAGCCGGGTGGCGGCGGCGAGCAGCCTCTGAGGGACGGGCGTACCGTCTCCGTCCGACGTCCTGGGCACTGCCGCCACCTGCCTTTCTCCTGCGATCAGCTGTTCTGTGTACGGGAACGCAGTTCCCGCCGGAGGATCTTCCCACTTGTCGTCTTCGGCAGCTCGGGCAGGATCTCCACCTCACGCGGGTACTTGTACGCGGCGAGCCGCTCCTTGCAGTAGGCGGACAGGTCGTCCGGGCCCACCGCGGCGCCGGGGCGCAGGCTCACGTACGCCCTGACCGTCTCCCCGCGGTAGGGGTCGGGGACACCCACGACGGCGGCCTCGCGCACGGCCTCGTGCGTGTAGAGGACGTCCTCCACCTCGCGGGGCCAGACCTTGAAGCCGGAGGCGTTGATCATGTCCTTCTTGCGGTCGACGACGTAGAGCCAGCCGTTGGCGTCCATGAAGCCGATGTCCCCGGTGCGCAGTTCGCCGTCCGGGAAGGACTCGGCGGTGGCGTCGGGGCGCTTCCAGTAGCCGGGCACGACCTGGGGGCCGCGGACGGCTATCTCGCCCTGCTCGCCGAAGGGCACCTCCTGGCCGAGGTCGTCCACAATCCGGACGATGCTCTCGGGTCCCGGGACGCCGACGGCAAGGGTGCCGGAGACGGGGTCGACGGGGGCTTCCTTGCCGGGCGGCACGGAGGCGCAGGGAGCGGTGCACTCGGTGAGGCCGTAGCCGTTGTGGATGTAGGGGCCGAAGCCGGCCCGGAACTTCTCCACGAGGGCGGGCGGCACCGGCGCGCCGCCGGACGAGATCGACTGGAAGGAGGCGAAGTGCTCGCGGGTCGCGGCCGGGTGCGCGGCGAGCGCCATGAACGCGGTCGAGGGGCCCACGGTGTAGGCGGGCCGGTGCTCGGCGAACGCGTCCAGGACGACACCGGCCTCGAAGCGGTACGCGAGGACGAGGGTGCCCGTGTTCGCGAAGGAGGAGACCAGCTCGCAGACCATGCCCGTGATGTGGAAGAGCGGCGCGAGCCCGAAGTACGTGCCGCCTTCGGGGATGCCGAGTCCGGTGCGCTGGCGCTCGGCGTTGTACGTGATGTTGCGGTGCAGGTTCGTGGCGCCCTTGGGAGTGCCGCTGGTGCCGGAGGTGTAGCTGATGAGCGCGATGTCGTCCGGGCCCGGGTCGCGGCCTTCGGGCGCCGGGTGGCCCGCGCGGGCGACCGTCAGGAGGTCGTCGGCGTCCTCGGCCTGCGGCTCGACGCGCTCGAACTTGAGGACCCGTTCGTCGCCCCGCGTCTGGAGGTCCAGCTCGCAGGCGGTGAGCACGATCCGTACGGGAGAGTCCGCGGCGGTCTCGCGCAGATACGCCTCCCAGGCCCGGTCCGAGCAGATCAGGGCGGTCACGTCGGCGTCGTGCAGGACGTGGGTGACCTCGCCCGACTTGTACATCGGGTTGACCGGGACGACGGTGGCGCCCGCCTTGTAGGCGGCGAGCAGGCCGATCACGAAGTGCGGGGAGTTCTGCAGCATGAGGGCGGCGCGGTCGCCGCGCTCGAGGCCGCGCGCGGCGAGGTGCCCGGCGACGGAGTCGCTGAGCTCGTCGAGCTCGCGATAGCTGAGGCGGCCGTCGAAGTAGGCGACGGCGGTGCGGTCGGGGGCGGTGCGGACCGCGGCGCGGAAGGCGTGCAGCACGGAGTCCGCCGGGGTGACGGGGGCGCGCTGGGCCTCGGAGAGCTGTCCGAGCCAGGGCCTGGCCGCGTAGATCGAGGTGCTCACTGCTGTGCGGCCTCCCACTTCTGCTGGATGTGGTTCATGTTCGTCAGCCAGCGGTCGGGCGTCGCGGCCCTGGCGGCGTAGTACCCGGCGACCTCGGGGTGCGGGAGGATCAGGAAGCGGTCCTCCGCCATGCCGGCGAAGAGCGCGTCGGCGACGTCCTCGGGCTCGATCGCGGTCGGTGCGAGGACGAGGTCCCCGGCCGATCCGGAGGCGGTGAGCATGTCCGTACGCACGCCCTGCGGGCAGATCGCGTGGACCTTGAGCCCGCGGTGGCGGTAGGTGAGGGAGAGCCACTCGGCGAAGGCGTACGCGCCGTGCTTGGTGACGCTGTAGGGCGCGGCGCCGACCATCGTGAGCAGTCCGGCCGCGGAGACGGTGGACACGAAGCGGCCGCTGCCGCGCTCCAGCCAGCCGGGCAGCAGGGCCTTCGCGGCACGGACGTGGGCCATCACGTTGACGTCCCAGGCGTCGGCCCAGATCTGCTCGTCGGCGTCCTCGGTGCCGCCGGAGGCGAGTCCCGCGTTGGCGCAGTAGACGTCCACGGTGCCGCCCAGGGCGTCCAGCGCCTCGGGCACGATCTCGGACGCGTCGCCCGGCACCGCCGTGGCGCCGATCTCGTCCGCGACCGCCTTGGCCTTCCCCGCGTCCAGGTCGTTCACGACGACGCGCGCTCCCGAAGCGGCGAAGCGGCGGGCGAGTGCGGCTCCGATGCCGCCTCCCGCGCCGGTGACGACGACCCCCGTGCCGTGCAGGCTGTCCACCATCGGTCTCCCTTGACTCGACTTTCCGTCACAGACTAAGCAGTCGGTCAGCTCAACGGAAGGGGTGTCGGCGGTCGGCTTCGTTCCCCGGGGGCGCGGCGCACGCTAGCGTGCGTGCACATGCCACCTTCCGCGATCACGGAGGTCACCACATGAACGTGTCCAGACGGAGCCTGCTCGCCGCCACCACCGCCTCGGCGGTGGCCGCCACGGCGGGCGCGGCGTCCCCCGCGCTCGCCGCGGAGAAGGACGGCGGCCGGCTCCGCACCGGTTTCGAGCGGCTCGCGGCCGACGGATACCGGATCCTCGCCGGGCAGAAGGTCGGCTTCGTGACCAACCCGACCGGCGTCACGCGCGGCGTCTTGCACATCGTCGACGTGATGCACGCCGACGAACGCGTGAAGCTGACCGCGGTGTTCGGGCCCGAGCACGGCTTCCGCGGCACGGCGCAGGCGGGCGGCTCGGAGGGGCGCTACGACGACCCGGCGACCGGGCTGCCCGTCTACGACACCTACTTGAAGAGCGGGCAGGCGCTGGCGGACGTCTTCACCGCGTCCGGTGTCGACACGGTCGTCTTCGACATCCAGGACGCGGGCGCCCGCTTCTACACGTACATCTGGACGCTCTACGACTGCATGGAGGCCGCGCAGCTCGCGGGCAAGAAGCTCGTGGTGCTCGACCGCCCCAACCCGGTGACCGGCCGGAACGCCTACGGGCCCGTCCTCCACAAGGAGTTCGCGACGTTCGTCGGCCGGCGCGAGATCTCCCAGGCCCACGGGATGACGGTCACGGAGCTGGCGCGCCTGTTCAACGGCGAGTACCTGGCGAAGCCCGTCGAGCTGGAGACGGTCCGGATGACGGGCTGGAAGCGGCGCGACTTCTACGACGCGTCGGGGCTGCCGTGGGTGCCGCCGAGCCCGAACATGCCGACCCCCGACACCGCGCTCGTCTACTCGGGCACCTGCCTGTTCGAGGGTACGAACCTCTCCGAGGGCCGCGGCACGACCCGCCCCTTCGAACTGCTCGGCGCCGAGGGCCTCGACGGACGCTGGGCGGCCGCCGCCAATGAACTGCACCTGCCCGGCGTGGACTTCCGCGAGGCGTACTTCGCCCCGACCTTCTCCAAGTTCCAGGGCAAGACGATCGGCGGCGTGCAGATCCACGTCAGGGACCGGGCCGCGTACGACCCCGTACGCACCGGCATCGCGCTCCTGGTGACGGCGAAGAAGTCCTGGGGCGGCTTCGCCTGGCGCTCGGACAACTGGATCGACAAGCTCACGGGGTCCACCCAGGTGCGGACGATGATCGACGCCGGGGCGTCCACGGACGAGGTGGTCGCGGCCTGGCAGGGCGAGCTGGCGGCGTTCCGGGCGGTGCGCGGCCGGTACCTGGCGTACAAGTAGGGCCCGGCACGCGACGTCTCGCGATACGGGACGACCCGTTTCGCGTATTGACTGCCATGTACACGCACAACCACAGTGCAGTACGTGCTCAAAGACGACTCCACCAGGCAGAACACGGTCACCGGCGCGGATTCTGACGGGGAAAGACCCGAGAGCCTGCGCCGCGTGGCCGTCGCCAGTTTCATCGGGACCGCGATCGAGTTCTACGACTTCTATGTCTACGGAACGGCCGCCGCCCTCGTCCTCAACGAGGCGTTCTTCCCGAACCTCTCCTCCCTCAACGCGACCCTCGCGTCGTTCTCGACCTACGCCGTGGCCTTCGCGGCCCGCCCCATCGGCTCGCTCCTGTTCGGCCACTTCGGCGACCGCGTCGGCCGCAAGTCCGTCCTCGTCGCCTCGCTGCTCCTGATGGGCCTGTCGACGGCGTGCGTCGGCCTGCTGCCCGGATACGGCACCTTGGGCGTGTGGGCGCCGCTGCTGCTCGTGCTGCTGCGCTTCCTCCAGGGCGTGGGCCTCGGCGGCGAGTGGGGCGGGGCGGCACTGCTCGCCGTGGAACACGCGCCGCGCGGCAAGCGCGGTCTCTTCGCGGCGTTCCCCCAACTCGGCCCGTCCGTGGGCTTCTTCGCGGCGACCGGCATCTTCTGGATCCTGTCGACGACGCTCGACGACGAGGCGTTCCACTCGTGGGGCTGGCGCGTGCCGTTCCTGCTCTCCTTCCTGCTGGTCGCCGTCGGCCTCTTCGTGCGGCTGAAGATCAGTGAGACGCCGGTGTTCGCCAAGGTGATGAAGGAGCAGGAGGCGAGCAAGGCGCCTGCGCTGGAGGTCTTCAAGCGGCACCCCCGCGAGATCCTGCTCGGCGCGGGCGGCATGGTCGTCGCGTACGGGCTCTTCTACACCGCGACCACGTACTGCCTCGCCTACGGCACGACGACCCTCGGCGTCCCGCGCAACACGATGCTCGCGGTCTCGCTCGTCGCCTGCCTCTTCCTCGCCGCGGGCACCTGGCTGGCCGCGACCCGCTCCGACGCGGGCGGGCGCCGCCGGCTCGTACTGGCCGGTGCCGGGCTCGCGGTGGTCTGGGGCCTGGTCCTCTTCCCGCTCATGGACACCGAGCAGCCCGTGCTGATCGCGCTCGCCCTGGGCGGCGCGCTGTTCTGCATGGGGGTCGTGTACGGGCCGATGGGCGCGTACCTGCCCGAGCTGTTCGGGGTGCGCGTGCGCTACTCCGGGGCGTCCTTCGCGTACAACCTGGGCGGGGTGCTCGGCGGGGCGGTGGCGCCGCTCGTGGCGACGCGGCTCCAGGGCGAGTTCGGCTCGTCCTCGGTGGGCTGGTACGTCAGCGCGATGGCCGTCGTCTCCCTGCTCTGCGTCCTCGCCCTGCCGGAGACGCGGGAGCGCGAACTGGGCTGACCCCCATGGGGCACGCGTGTGCGTGCCCCATGGAAGCGGCCGAACTACGGCCGGTGCGACGGGAATTCGACGACCTGCTGGTACGTCGGACGGTTCTGCCACTGGATCCCGCGGTGCGTGATGCCACCGAGCGCCCGGTGGATGATCGTGTCCGAGCACCACTGGTCACCGGCCTTGCACGCGTCGTCGCCTGGGTAGACCTTGGCGGCAGGCTTGGCGACTGCCTGCACGAGCGTGGCGAGCAGGGCGTCGCGGCAGGCGTCGAGCTTGCCGCCGCCGCAGTAGGCGGCGCCGAGCTTGCCCTTCACCGGCTGCCCGAGGACCGTGCGCAGGTCCTTGTCCACATAGCCCCACCAGCCGTACTGGAACGCCGATCCCGCGTGCGCGCCGGTCGGGCCGTGGCCGGCGGACGGCGACTCGTCGATGGTCAGCTCGCCGGTGAGCGCCCCGTACAGGTCGCTGCCGAGGCCGGGCTCGAACTCGGCCTTCACCAGGAGCGGCCACCAGGCGTCCATGATGCGTACGGCGTCCGGGTGCGCGTAGGTGTGCGAGCCGGCCGACGTCTGGTTGCGCTGGGCGCCCCCCTTGCGCCAGGCCTCCAGCTGCTGCACGGCCTTGTTCAGGGCGGGGTCGTCGACGGGCCTGCTGCGGATGACCTTGAGGATCTCGGGCAGCACCTGCTCGCCCCGCAGATCCGTGAGGGCGGCCTCCTCCATGACCTGGGTGAGCGAGGCTCTGGTGACGCCGCCCTCGGCGACGAGCCGCTTCACACGCCCGTCGAGCAGATCGGCGCGGTGCACGGCCCCGAGGCTGAAGTTGGCGGCGCCGAACCCCTTGGCCTGCTTGTTGTTCCAGGAGACGTAGTAGTCCTGGTCGACGGAGTTCGGGTGCTGGGACGGCGGCGCGTACGCGGCCGTGTTGTCCGTCGGGTCGAAGTCCCGCCACTCGTAGGCCTTTTCGGCCTTCACCGGGAAGGAGGCGTCGACACCGTCCGCGCGCACCGGGTTGGCGCCGCTGTTGTAGTACGCGATGTCGCGCGAGTCGGCGTAGAACCAGTTGAAGGCGTAGCTGATGTGCTGCGCGGCCTTCTCGAAGGTCGCCGCGTCCTTCACGTACGACGGGTCGTTCAGCATCTGGAAGCCGATGATGGAGTCGGCCTCGTGCCAGTACGTCGAGCGCAGTGAGGTGTACGCGACGGGCTTGCCGCCGACCGTCGCACGGTGCGTGACGATGCCGTACTTCGTACGGAAGACCTGCATCCGGTAGGAGCCTGCCGCCGTGGAGTCGGCGAGGGTCGGCTTCCAGGCGTTCTTCTTCTCCAGCCTCTCCATGGGGGTGCAGGTGCCGCGGTACAGGTAGTTCGTGGACTGCCGGGTGGGCGTCGCGCCGCCCGGCTCGCACAGCTCCACGGCGTACGAGTCCGTGATGTCCTGGCCCGCCGAGGTCGCCGACCAGGCGTAGTCCTGGCCGCGGCCGAGCTGGATGTACATGCCGACGCCCGCGAACGAGACGCCGCGCGCGCTGATGCCCGGGCCCTGGAGCTCCTGCATCATCAGGAGCTGCGGGGCGAAGTACCCGGTCTGCGGGCCGAACACGGCGACCGGATGGCCGGACGCCGTGTGCTTGCCGGAGACGAGCAGGGCGTTGGACATGCCCTTCTTCGAGTCGGAGTTCCTGAACGTGTCCGCGGGCAGCACGCCCTTGTCGTACATGCCCTGGAGCGGCTTGAGCTTCGCCGGTGCCTTGACGGGGGTCTTGCGCCCCGCCTCGGCCGGCTTGGCCGAGCCCTCGCGGTCGAAGACGAGGGGTTCGCTCTCGACAGTGCCCTTGTCGGGCAGCGCCTCGCCGCGCGGTTTCCCGGGCTTGGCGCCGTAGGGGAAGCTCGTGCCGTCGTGGATCGTCGTCACGGCCTCGGGGTCGTCGCGTCCGCGGAAGGACTCCCAGACCTTGGTGCCCCGCTCGACGCCGTACTTCTGCTGCGCCGACAGGAGCGAGAGGGCCTGGCCGACCTCTCCCCCGCCGCCGCCTCCGAAGAGGCCGCCGACGACGGAGGCGAGCGCGATCATGTCGGTCACCTTGAACGGCTGGATCTCGCCCACGTTCGTGATCGCGTCGATCTTGCCGGTCAGGACGTACTCGCCGGGGAAGTAGCGGCCGTTCTTCGACTTCTCGCGATAGGCGTTGAGCCCGTCGATGTAGGCCTGCGCGTCGTCCATGGCCTGCTTGCCACGGGCGCCCTGGGTGGTCCTGATGTACTCGACCTGCTTCTCCAGGTCCTGCTCGGTGTACGGGGCCTGCGGCCAGAACTCCTGCTCGAGTCCCTGGTTGGCGAGGGCGCCGCCCGCGAACGACGTGAGCTCGCCGCGGCCGATGTGCCGGAACAGGTCGATCAGCCAGAGCCGGTCCTGACCTGCGGCGTAGCCGGCGCCGAACTCTGTTCCGTAGCGCGTGGAACCTTTGACATGGGGTACACCGTTCTTCTTGTCACGGGTGATCGTCACATCGTCGCGGGGGCGCGTGACGGAACCGACCTGACCATCGGGGACCCCGAAGGAGGAGTCGTTGAAGAACTGGGTGAGGGTGTCGTCCGTCAGGGACGGGTACCCGGCGGCGAGCGCGTCGTAGGGGCCGAGTTGATCGTCGGCGTGGGCGGGCTGGGTGCCGAAGAGACGGTGGCCGAGGATCTCGGCCAGCGTGGCGCTGCCGTTCGCGCCGGGCGGCAGGATGTCCGCGCACCGGCCCGCGCAGTAGTCGGGCGCCGGTGCCGGCTCCGCGGCCGACGCCTCGCCGGCCGGGGACAGCAGCCCCGCCGTGAGGACGAACACCGCGGCGGCGGCCGTGCGCTGGAGAGTTCCACGGAGGCTTCTGTGCTGGGTGGTTCGTGTGATGCGCCGTCGCATGCCTGATCCTCCCGACGATGGTGCGCCGGAGGTTACCGGCGGTAGGCAGCCGACTGGAGATGAACATGCGTCACCTTTTCGGAATCGCCACACGCGACCCCCTGGGGCGAGCGGGCCCCAGGAGGTGCCGCTGATGGAGTCCATCGGAAATCGGATGGAACGGCGTGGATCCGAATCGAGTGTCGATACGTCTATTCGGCGACGTCCGTTCGACGACGACGCCGAAGTACATGTACGTGTGACGGAGGTGCAGGGCGATGGCCGGATTCCGGAGTCTGGCGAGACAGGCGCGCGACCCGCGCAATGATCTGGCACTGCGGCGGTACTCGCTGCGCAAGTGCCTGGAGCGGTTTGCCCCTTACGGGCACCGGGCGACCTGGGACCACCTGTGCTCGCGGGCCGGGTTCGACCCCGAGGACCGGTCCCCCGAGCCGGCGCGGCTGACGGCCGCGGTCGACGAGCTCGAGGAGGCGCGGGCGGTCTGGCTCGCGTACGAGACGCAGTTCGCGGAGCGCCGCCGCAAGGAGAAGCACGACGGGCTGCGCAGACCGGGCACGGTCGACGACTGGCACCGGCTGACCTGGGGCGGCTTCGGCGTCGCCTGGTGCGACGACCCGATGGTGCATCCCTCCGAGCCTCTCGCGGAGGTTCTGAACCGGCTGATCGCGGCCCTGGAGCGCGAGCCCGGCACGGCCTGTCCCGTCTGCACCGGCACGGCACTGCGCTGGATGCACGACCTGGCGCACGAACCGTCGTCAGGACCGGTCTGCACCCACTGCGGCATCGTGGTGCCGCGCCCCGTCCTCACCCCCGCGTCCCTGGCCGGAGCCTGGCGGGCACGGGTCCTTGTCTCGGCGTGAGCGCATCGGCACGAGCACGACTGCACGAGCACGGCTGTGTGAGCACGACGGGGGGTGCCGCCCATGAGCCGCACCCCCGGTCCGCTCCCCTGCCTCAGCCCTTCGGTGTGATCACGTCCGTCTGGATGGCCAGTTTGAACTCGGCGAGGATCAGCGGCGTACGGATCAGCGCGTCACCAGCGCCGCGCACCGAGATCTTCAGGCCGACCGGGGTTCCCGGGTGCACGAACATCTGCCAGGTGTACGACCGGTACTGACCGCCGCCGGTCGGCGCGGAGTCCGTCGTGGCGGTCGAGTCGTAGCCGGTCGAACCGGCGAGCGGGTCGCGCACGAAGCGCGCCCTGAACTCGCGCGGTCCGGAGTCCGGCGCCCAGAAGACCAGCGCGGACAGGGTGCCCCACCCGTCGTGACTCGGCCGGATCAGACCCGAGTGGGTGTCCGGGTACGTGGACCCCTTCGGCGGGTCGTGCATCTTCCAGGGGTCGTACGACTCCTCGCCCGCCGCGTAGGGGAAGCGGACGAGGTGATAGCCGTCGCGGTCATAGGTGATCTTCTGCGGGCCCGAGCGTGCGGCCTCGTACTTCAGCGAGCAGATGGCGAGTCCCATACGCGTCTCCCCGTCCCCGTGATCCGTCCTGCCGTCCTGCTGTCATTCATCCCCAACTCCCGTGCGGGTGAAGACATCTGGACGCCCGGATCCGGTTGCGGGTGGATACGGTCACACGTCGCGGCGCCGTACGACGACCAGCGCCAGGACGAGCGCGACCAGCGGCCAGAGCGCGTACACGGTCCAACTCTGGCCGACCGTGGCCCCGTTGTACGCCTCGGTCGGCGTTCCGTAGATCGTGGCCAGGCGCGCCCACGCGTTGCGCACCATCGCGTGGGCGAAGCTGACGGACAGCGGCTTGCGGGACGAGAAGAACACCGGCAGCAGGAGCAGGACGAAGGCGCCCGCGACCACGGTGGTGGCGCTGTGCCGGATCAGGACGCCCAGGCCGAGGCCGACGAGCGCGCACACCGGGGCGAGCAGCGCGGACGCCGCAAGCGCCCGCAGTGCGTCGGGGTCGCTGATCGGGATCGCGGCGTCCCGCCCGCCGAGGATGGCCTGAGCGACGAAGAACGCGCAGAGAGCCACGAGCAACCCGATCACGGTCCACATGACGACCTGCACGACGGCCTTGGCGAGGACCACCGCGCCGCGGGCGGGGACGGCCACGGTGGTGGTGCGGATGAGGCCGCTGCCGTACTCGCTGACCGCGGCGATCGCGCCGACGGCCACGGCGGCGAGCATCACCGTCAGATACCCCTCCGCCGGAAAGGAATCGCCCAGCGAGAACGGGTGCTCCCGCTGCGTGAGGGCGCTGTAGGACGGGAAGTTATTGTAGTCGGCGAGGGCCCGGGCCGCGGCCATGCCGGTCACGACCAGCGCGACCAGGACGATCACCCAGGGCGTGGAGCGCAGCGACCGTACTTTGATCCATTCGGCGGCGACGAGGTCGAGGAAGCGGGCGGGCGGTTCGTCCACCGCTGCGGCGATCGTGGGGGTGGTGGTGCGGGGCGTCGTGCTCGTCATCGGGCCTGACCCGCCTTTCCTGCGTCTCCCGACAGGTACTCGACGCTGCCGGCGGTGAGTTCCATGAACGCCTCCTCCAGCGAGGCCGTGCGGTTGGTCAGCTCGTGCAGCATGATCCGGTGCTCGAAGGCGAGCGCTCCGATGCGCTCGGCGGGCAGCCCGGTCACGGCGATCCTGGCCGCGTCCGGCGGGCCGTGCGGCTCGACGGACGCGCCGGCCGCCGTGAGGACGGCCGTCAGCTCGCCGGCCTGCGGCGTCGCGACCAGCACGCTGAAGCGGGTGCTGCGGGCAGCGAACTCCCGTACGGACTCGGCGGCGATGAGACGGCCCTGCCCGATCACGACGAGCTGGTCCGCGGTGCTCTCCATCTCCGTCATCAGATGGCTGGAGAGGAAAACGGTGCGTCCCTCGGCGGCCAGGCGGCGGAAGAGCCCGCGTACCCAGAGCACTCCCTCCGGGTCCATGCCGTTGATCGGCTCGTCGAACATCAGCACAGGAGGGTCGCCGAGCAGGGCCGCCGCGATGCCGAGCCGCTGCTTCATGCCGAGTGAGTACCCGCCGATGCGGCGCCCGGCCGCCTCGGTCAGGCCCACCTCGTCGAGCACCTCGGCCACGCGGCGGGCCGGGATGCGGTTGCTGCGGGCCAGGGCGCCCAGGTGCGCGGTGGCGCTGCGCCCGCCGTGGACCTGCTGGGCGTCGAGCAGCGCGCCGACGTGGCGCAGGCCGCGCGGGTGGGTGCGGAAGGGGACGCCGCCGACGGTGGACGTGCCGGCGGTGGGCGCGTCCAGGCCGAGGACCATCCGCATGGTGGTCGTCTTGCCCGCGCCGTTGGGGCCGAGGAAGCCGGTGACCTGCCCCGGCCGCACGGTGAAGGAGAGATGGTCGACGGCGGTCTTGTCGCCGTACCGCTTGGTGAGTTCGCTGACTTCGATCACGAGGGCAACGGTGCCGGTGCGGGTGAGGTGCGCGCATCGGCCCGTCGGTGGCCCCCGGCGGGCGCGGTATGCACCCGTGGGATGCAGCCCGGGGGCTCATGCCGGGGGCGGGTCGCGCACCTACGATCCCTGTGTGGACGCCACCTCGATACCCCCGCCGCCCCAGCGCGCCTACGGGACGCACCGTACGGTCCTCACCTGGATCGGCGCGGTCCTGTACCCGTTCATGGCGCTGCTCCCCGCGGTCAGCGCCGACCCGTGGGCGCCCGGCATCCTCCCGGCCTGCGGCTCGGCACTCGCGACGGTCCTGCTCGTCGGCCTGATCCGGCGCAGGCCCATGACGGCCCTGGTCATGATGCTGCTCGTCAGCGCTCTTCTGCCGGCGGTGGCCAAGTACCACGGTCCTGTGTGGTTCGTGCCGTTCGTCGCGGTCGACATCACGCTCGGGTACGTCGTCGCGACCCGCACCCTGCGGGCGCCGGCCGTCGCGGTCTCCCTGACGTTCCTCACGCAGTTCCTGACGATCCTCGGCTTCACGCACGGCCCCGACCTCCTCGTGATCGGGACGATCGCCCTCCTGGCGCTGGTCACCACCTGCGTCGCGGGCCTCCTAGGCCGCGAGCGCCGCCAATACGCGACCGAGCTGCGGTCGCACGAGGTCGCCGAGGCGATCACGGCCGAACGGCTGCGGATCGCCCGCGAGTTGCACGACCAGGTCGCGCACAGCATCGGCATCATCGCGATCCAGGCCGGCGTCGGCAGCCGGGTCATCGAAACGCAGCCACTGGAGGCGCGGGCCGCCCTGAGCGCCATCGAGGCAACGAGCAGAGAGACCCTGTCGGGGCTGCGGCGCACGCTCGTCGCGCTCCGCAGGTCGGGCCCTTCGGCGGAGTCGGAGGCGGCGCCGTACGGCCCCGCGCCGGGCCTCGGCGACCTGGAGCGCCTGGCCGCCACGACCGTGGACGCGGGCGTCGAGGTCAACCTGCGGTGGAGCGGGCAGCGGCGTCAACTGCCGCCCGACATCGACCTGTCGGCGTACCGCATCGTGCAGGAGGCGCTGACGAACGTGGTGCGGCACTCGGGCGCCGGGCGGTGCCGGGTTGGCGTCGCCTTCGGGGAGGATGAGCTGTCTGTGGAGATCGTCGACGAGGGGCGTGGGATGCGGGGCGCGGGGACGGACGCGGGGTTCGGGATCACCGGGATGCGGGAGCGGGTGGCGCTGCTGCACGGGGAGTTCAGTGCGGGGCCGCGGCCCAAGGGGGGCTTCCGGGTGGCGGCGCGGCTGCCACTGCCGGAGCCGACGGCGACGGACGACGCCGCTGCGGCCGGGGCGGACGCCCGATGACCGTGCGCGTGGTGCTCGCCGACGACCAGCCGCTCGTACGCTCCGGGCTGCGCGTCCTCATCGCCGACACCCCCGATCTGGAGGTCGTCGGGGAGGCCGCGAACGGCGAGGAGGCGGTCCGGCTGGCGCAGGAGGTCAGCCCCGACGTGATCGTGATGGACATCCGGATGCCCGGCATGAACGGGATCGAGGCCACGAGCCTGGTCACGTCGGGCCCGGGGGCGACCCGTGTGCTGGTGCTGACCACCTTCGACGAGGACGACTACGTCTACGGCGCGCTGCGCGCCGGCGCGAGCGGTTTCGCGGTCAAGGACATGGCGCTCGACGACATCCTCGCCGCGATCCGGGTCGTCGCCGCCGGGGACGCGCTGATCGCGCCGGGCATCACGCGCCGCCTCATCGCGGACTTCGTGGGGCGCCCCGAGCCGTCGCCCGCCCGCGCGCCGCGCCCGGTCG
Organism: Streptomyces sp. NBC_00009; assembly: GCF_045040855.1. Taxonomy (NCBI): domain Bacteria; kingdom Bacillati; phylum Actinomycetota; class Actinomycetes; order Kitasatosporales; family Streptomycetaceae; genus Streptomyces; species Streptomyces sp. NBC_00009. Next base: position 6,462,893 of record NZ_CP108312.1, on the reverse strand, counting down.
AGGGCATCACGGAGCGGGAACGCGAGGTGCTGACGCTGGTGGGGCTCGGCCGGTCGAACAGCGAGATCGCCGACGAGCTCTACATCACCGTGGCCACGACCAAGTCGCACGTGGCGCGCCTGTTCACCAAACTGGGCGCCCGGGACCGGGTCCAACTCGTCATCATCGCCTATGAGTTGGGGCTGGTCTCCGCGCCCCGCTGAGCGGCGACCCCTCAGGCGCCTTGCCGGTTCTCCTTCATCAGGCGGGACCCGGTGAGGCGTTCGCCGAACACGTCGTCCGGGTTCGAGAGCACACAGTTCTCCAGGGACAGACAGCCGCAGCCGATGCAGTCGGTCAGATGGTCGCGCAGGCGGCCCAGCTGGGTGATGCGCTGGTCCAGTTCGGAGCGCCAGGCCTCGGAGAGGTGCGCCCAGTCCTCACGGGTCGGGGTGCGCTCCTCGGGCAGCTCGGACAGCGCGTCACGGATCGTGGCGAGCGGGATGCCGACGCGCTGCGCGGCGCGGATGAACGCGACCCTGCGCAGGGTGTCGCGCTGGTAGCGGCGCTGGTTGCCCGTCGTGCGGCGGCTGTTGATCAGACCCTTGGCCTCGTAGAAGTGCAGGGCCGAGACGGCGGCTCCGCTGCGCGCCGACAGCTGACCGACGGTGAGTTCGTGGATCTTCACTGGAATCTGGGGCACCGTGCCGAGCCTACTGGTCGGACCCTGCCGTCGTTGACAGAGGTCGCCCGCCCTAGCATGCTGAGCAAGCGCTTAGACATCCGCCTTAGACATCCGCACATGGTGCATACATGGGAGGCCAGGACATGGCAGAGCCGAGGGTTTTCGCGACGGTCGACGAGCTGCGCGCAGCGGTGGACGAGCAGCTGGGGTACAGCGACTGGGTCGAGATCGAGCAGAAGCGGATCGACCAGTTCGCGGACGCCACGGGTGACCACCAGTGGATCCACGTCGACCCCGAGCGCGCCAAGGACGGGCCGTTCGGCACGACGATCGCGCACGGTTATCTGACCCTGTCGCTACTCCCCCTCTTCGGGCCGCAGCTGATCAAGGTCGACGGCATGAAGATGGGCGTGAACTACGGGACGAACAAGGTCCGCTTCCCCGCCCCCGTGCCGGTCGGCTCCCGGCTGCGTGCCACAGCGAAGATCACCGGCGTCGACGACGTGCCCGGTGGCGTTCAGGTCTCGGTCGCCTTCACCGTGGAGCGCGAGGGCGGCGACAAGCCGGTGTGCGTCGCCGAGTCGGTGTCCCGCTACTACCTCTGAGCCCTTCGGGGCTCAGGAGGCCTGGGCCCCCACCATCCGCAGGACGAGGTCGGCGTACAGCGCGCCGACCTCGTCGGGCGTGCGCCGGCCCTCCGTGTTGAACCAGCGCGCCACGTCGATGCAGAGCGACAGTACGGCCAGCGTGGTGCCGGGGACGTCGGGGACGTCGAACTCCCCCGCTTTCACGCCGTCGTTGATGATCTCGCGCACGGTGGTGTCGCTCTCGCGGCGCAGGGCCACGATCTCGGGACGATGCTCCTCGCCGAGCGAGTCCAGCTCGTACTGCACGACGCGCGCCGTCAGATGGCGTGCCGCGTGCCAGCGGACGAAGGACCGTACGGCCTCGGAGAGCCGCTCGGAGGCGGTGCCCTCCGCGGCGGCCGCCTCCTTGAGGATCTCCAGGGCCTTCTCGTGACCGATGCGGCTGATGCGGAGGAGCAGGTCCTCCTTGGTCCGGTAGTGGATGTAGAGCGCGGCCGGGCTCATGCCGGCCCGGCTCGCGATGTCCCTGGTGGTGGTCGCGTGGTAGCCGCGCTCCGCGAACGCCTCGACGGCGGCGATCAGCAGCCGCCTGGCCGCGTCAGGGGTCACCTCGGCCCAGGACATGTCGTCCGTGGCAGCCTCGTTCTGGCCGTGCCGCTCCGCGCTCATCGCTCGCTCACATCCTCCCGTGGACAGGACGAACACCATACCCCTAGAGGTGAGCGAGCGCTTAGTTCCGTACGTCAGGCGACGGGCTTGAAGGGGTCGTGCTCGGCGAGGATCTTGTCGATGCGGGCCTGGTCGATACGGCTGACGACCTGATCGACCTCCTGACGGTCCCGGATGACCTTGGCGAGCGTGAACGCGGAGGTCGTCAGATAGAGGACGGCGATGGCGAGGAAGCCGCGGACCCAGCCGCTGGCGTCGATGCGGTAGACCCCGACGGCGGTCGCCACGAGCGCGAGCGCGAAGGAGGCGACGGCCTGTCCGTAGAAGGCGTTGGTGGTCCTGTGCTTGACCGGTGTGTCACTCATGGGCGACAGCATGGAGCGGACGGGGGCGCACCCCCATCCGCTCACGTACTCAGAAACGTACTCAGAAGCCGGACCCGGAAGCCGGACCCGGAAGTCTGACTTGACAGCCGGACTCGACAGCCCGGTCTCAGAAGGCCGATACGCCCGTGAGCGCGCGGCCGATGATGAGTTTCTGGATCTGGCTGGTGCCCTCGTAGAGGGTCATGACGCGGGCGTCGCGCAGGAGTTTGCCGACCGGGTACTCGTCGATGTAGCCGTAGCCGCCGAAGACCTGGAGGGCGTTGTTCGCGCAGCGCACCGCGGCCTCGGAGGCGAAGAGCTTGGCCTTGGAGGCGGCCGTCGCGAAGTCCTCGCCCCGGTCGATGAGATCGGCGACGCGCCAGGTCAGCAGGCGCGCGGCGTCCACGTCGACGGCGATGTCGCTGATCAGCTCCTGCACCAGCTGGTACGAGGCGATGGACTTGCCGAACTGCTCGCGCTCCGCCGCGTATCCCACGGCGGCGTCGAGCGCGGCCTGCGCGATGCCGACGCAGCCCGCGGCCACGGACATGCGCCCCTTGGCGAGCGCCGACATGGCGATGGAGAAGCCCTTGCCCTCCGGGCCGAGCATCGCGGAGGCGGGGACGCGGACGTCCTCGAGGACCAGCTCCGCGGTGGCCTGGCCACGCAGGCCGAGCTTGCCGTGGATGGTGCGGCGGGTGAGGCCGGGGGTGTCCGTGGGGACGAGGAAGGCGGTGACGCCCTTGTGTCCCGGGGCGTCGGTGGAGCGGGCGAAGAGGAGGACGACATCGGCCCAGGTGCCGTTCGTGATGAACATCTTGGAGCCGTTGATCACGTACTCGTCGCCCTCACGGACGGCCCGGGTCGTGAGGCTGCCGGCGTCGGAACCGGTGCCGGGCTCGGTGAGCCCGAAGCAGCCGAGGGCCTCACCGGCCGTGAGCCGCGGCAGCCACTCCCGCTTCTGCTCCTCGGTCCCGTACGACTGGACGGTCTTGGTGACCAGGCCGAGCGAGACGGAGACGATGCCGCGCACGGACGAGTCGCCGCGCCCTAGCTCCTCCGTGACCAGGCAGTACGCGAGGTGGTCGCCGCCCGAGCCGCCGTACTCCTCGTCGATGGTCAGGCCCAGGAAGCCGACGTCGCCGAGCTTCTTGACGATGCCGCGGTCGACCTCCTCGGCGCGGTCCCAGCCGACGACATTCGGGGTGATCTCGCGCGCCACGAAGTCCCTGGCGAGCTGCCTTACGGCCGCCTGCTCCTCGCTGAGCTCCAGATTCATGGACCACACCTCAGGCATAAGTGAATGAGCACTAAATTAGCACTGCTAGTTTTTGGCTGGCAGCCCTACTATGTGCCGCATGGCCCGACCGCGCAAGCCCCTCCTGAGCAGAGACCGCATCGTCACGGCGGCGCTCTCTCTCGTCGACGCCGAGGGCCTCGCGGCCGTCTCGACACGGCGGCTCGCCGCCGAGCTGGGCGTGAGCGGTCCCTCGCTCTACAACCACTTCCGCACCAAGGACCAGATCCTGGAGGCGGTCGCCGACTCGGTGAGCGCGCAGGTCGACCTGTCGATGTTCGACCCCGCGGACGGGCGCGACTGGCGCACCTCCCTGCACGACTGGGCGGTGTCCTACCGGGCGGCTCTCCTCGAGCACCCGAACATCGTTCCCGTGCTCGCCCAGGGGCCGGGCCGCAGGCCCGCCGGGCTCCGGCTCGCCGACGCCGTGTTCGGCTCGATGGTGGACGCGGGCTGGCCGCCGGCGCAGGCCACGTCGATCGGCGCACTCATGCGGTACTTCGTGACGGGCTCCGCGCTCGGCTCGTTCGCCGGGGGCTTCGTCGACGACGAGACGGCGTACGACCCCGCCGACTACCCCCACCTCGGCCAGGCGCACCTGCTCGCCGACCGCCAGGAGCTGATCGACGAGCGGGCCTTCGAGACGGGCCTGCGGGCGCTCCTCGACGGGCTCGCGCAGCAGTACGAGCAGGTCGCGGTGCTGCACTGACGTTTCGGCGGTCACCGAACCGTGCCGGGCGCATGCTTGACCCATGAAGTCCAGGGAACCCGGCGCACCGCGCCTCGCCGCGCTCGCCGCACTGATGGCCGACGAGACCCGCGCGGCCTGTCTGCTCGCGCTGCTCGACGGGCGGGCATGGACCGCCGGTGAGCTCGCGCGGCACTCGGGCGTGGCCGCGTCGACAGCGAGCGAGCATCTGGGCAAGCTCGTCGCGGGGGGCCTGCTCGCCGAGGAGCGGCAGGGGCGGCACCGCTACGTGCGGCTCGCCGACGCGCGCGTGGCCCAGCTCGTCGAGGAACTCGCGGGGTACGCGGCGCCGGACGGCGGGGAGCGGCCGCAGACCCTGCGGGCGGTGAGCGCGCGGGACGCGATGGCACGCGGGCGTACCTGCTACGACCATCTCGCGGGCCGCCTCGGCATCGCCCTCACGGACGCGCTGGTCCGGCGCGGGGATCTGCGCACGGACACGGGGTTCGCGCTGACCGCACAAGGGGTGGACCTGTTCGGGGCGTTGGGGATCGGGCTCGAGCGGTCAGGGCGGCGACCCATGGCGCGGGCGTGCCTGGACTGGACCGAGCGCCGGCCGCATCTCGCGGGGACGGCGGGCGCGGCGCTGTGCAGCCACGCGTTCGACGCGGGCTGGGTCGTGCGGATCGGGTCCGAACGGGCCGTGAAGGTCACGCCGGACGGGGAGCGGGCGTTCGGGGACGCCCTGGGGATCGAGGCGGAGGCGCTGCGCTAGCGGCGCCGGGGATCGAGGCAGCTGCGCCGGCCGGGAGGGGGCTTCCTGCCGTGATAGGCCCCTTCTTCCGGACTTCAGATGATGTCGGTAAAGTGCATCCGTTCTGCTCGGTGAAACAGGGACGTAACACGGGAGCACGGGATGCTGCAGGCCAAGAATGGCCCAACTCCTGCCAAATCACCCCTCAATTGGGGCGCGGGTTGTAGGCAGTTCGGCGTTCAGGTCCTGCGCGGGCAGGCTCAGGTCGTCTTTCTGTCCAGCGTCCCGGCCGGACTGCTCCTCGCCGTGGCGCTGTTCGCGGCGGGATGGGAGTACGGGCTCTACGCGATCGCGGGAACGACGCTCGGAACGGTCACCTCGCGGCTGCTGGGCGCGGACCGCGAGCGCGTCTCGACCGGGCTCGAAGGCTTCAACGCCTGTCTGACGGCGCTGTGTTTCGCGGTGTTCCTGGGCGCCGGCCATCTGTCGACCGCGCTCCTCGCGGCGGCCGGCTGCGTCGTCGTCACCGTCGTCACCGCGGCCGTCGTCAATCTGCTCGGCGTGTGGAACCTGCCGTCGCTGACGCTCCCCTACTGCCTCCTCGCGAGCGCGATGACCACCGCGGCACCGGGGTTCGAGCGGATCTGGCACCACGGCGACGGCCTCGCCACCCTCACGAGCGCGGCGACGGGCCCGACCTTGCTCGGCTTCTCCGACCTGTGGCACGGGTTCTTCACCGGCTTCGCCGAGGTCTTCTTCATGCCGCAGTGGTACGTCGGCGCGCTGGTGCTCGCCGCGCTCCTCGTCGCGAGCCGCCGGGCCGCGGCCGTGGCGTGCGTGGGCAGCCTCGTCGGGATCTTCTCCGCGTGGGCGCTCGGCGCTCCCGCCGCGCAGATCGCCGATGGGACCATGGGCTACAACGCGATCCTCGTGGCGCCGGCCCTGTGCGGGGTGTTCCTGGAGGCGGGCCCGCGCACTCTGGGGTACGCCGTGGTGGGCGCGTTCACGGCGACGGCCGCGACGTCGGCCATGGCCGCGGTGTTCGCGCCGTCCGGCGGGCACACGTTCACCTGGCCGTTCGTCCTGACTACGTTCGCCTTCCTGGCGGCGGCCCGCTCCTTCCCCGGACTGCGCACATCGGCCCCGGCACCCGCGGTGCCGGAGCCGATGTCTGCGGGCGCGCTCAGCGCGCAGCCGCCCGCCCCGCAAGCACCTTGATGGAGATCAGGGCGATCACACCGAGCCCGATGATGTAGGCGGAGACGGCCATCGACGTGCCGGTCGCCTCCAGGAGCAGCACCATCACGAACGGCGCGAGTCCACCGCCGAACACGGCCGCGATCTGGTAGCCGAGCGAGGCGCCGGTGTAGCGCATCTCGGCGGTGAACAGCTCGGCGAACAGCGCGGCCTGCGGCCCGTACATGATGCTCAGGAAGCAGCTGGTGACGAAGGTGCCGACGGCCAGCCAGAGCAGTGAGCCCGTGTCGATGAGCAGGAACATCGGCACGGCCCACACGACGAGGCCCGCCGCGCCGAGCGCGTAGATCCGCAGCCGTCCGATGCGGTCGGACAGGGCCGCCGACGCGGGGATCAGGGCGAGTTGGGTGAGGCTGATGCAGAGCGAGACGGTGAGGACGGCCTCGCGCTTCATGCCGAGTTCACGGGTCGTGTAGTCGAGGACTCCCGTGATGATGATGTAGAACGTCGCGGTGTTCACGGCGAAGGAGCCGCCCGCGAGGAAGACCGTGCCGAGGTGTTCGCGCAGGATCCTGCGCAGCGGGGAACGGGAGCGGTCCGCCTCCGCCTTCGCCAGTTCCGCCTCGGCCGCCTTGAACTCGGGGGTCTCCTCGACCTTCGCGTGGATGTACCAGGCAAGGGCCAGGACGAGCAGGCCCACCAGGAACGGGAGCCGCCAGCCCCACGCGGTGAAGGCGCTGTCGCTGGTGAGGGCACCGGCGACGAGGAAGACGGTGTTGGCGGTCACCACGCCGATGGGGACGCCGAGTTGCACGAGGCTGCCGTAGAGGCCGCGCTTGCCCTCGGGGGCGTACTCGGTGGCCATCAGCATCGCGCCGCCCCACTGGGCGCCGACGGCGAGGCCCTGCACGACCCGAAGGAGGACGAGGAGGATCGGCGCGGCCACGCCGATCGTGTCGTACGTGGGGAGCAGGCCGATGCCCGTGGTGGCGAGGCCCATCAGGGTCAGGGCGAGGACCAGCATGGGCTTGCGGCCGCGCTTGTCGCCGAGCTGGCCGGCGATGACCCCGCCGAGCGGGCGGGCCAGGAAGCCGACGGCGAAGGTCGCGAAGGCGGCGAGCACGCCCGCCGACGAGCTGCCGGAGGGGAAGTAGAGGTCGCCGAGCACGAGGGCGGCCGCGATGCCGAAGACGAAGTAGTCGTACCACTCGACGGCCGAGGCGAGCGCGGCGGCGGTGGCGACCTTTCGTCGGGCACGGGTCTCGGCTTCGGAGGAAGCGGTGGCTGCGGGGCGAGCGGATGGTGCCGTGTCCATGCGTGCACACTCCGGTGACTGCGGGGAGGGGACGGTCCGCGGCGCCGCGGTCCCGGGAACATACTGACCGGACGGTACGTCGGTCAACGGGTTGCGCATCAGTAGTTTTTGCCTGCGTATGGGAAAGCGCCTGCCGTGTGCGGGCAGCCCTTTGACCCCGGCCGCGCGAGGGCGGCCGGGGTCATGGGGCGCGGGTCTAGAAGACGACCAGCGCCCGTCCGCCCTTGCCCGCGACCATGTTGTCGAAGGCGGCGGGGATCCCGTCGAGGGCGATGTGTTCGGTGACGAGCGCGCTCAGGTCGAGGCGGCCCGCGCGGATGTGCTCGGCGAGGACCGGGAGGTCCTTCGCCGGGTCGGAGTTGCCGTAGACGCAGCCGGACAGCGTGCGGCCGAAGTGGAAGATCTCCAGGGCGTTGAAGGTGACCTGCTGGTCCTTGCCGCCGATGCCGACGACCGTGGTGCGACCGCCGCGCCGCGTGGACTCCCACGCGGTACGGATGGTCACGGCGCGGCCCACGCACTCGACCGCGACGTCCACACCCTGCTTGCCGGTGAGGCCGCGGATCTCGCGTGCGGTGGTATCGGAGGCCACGACGTAGTCGGTGGCGCCGGCCTTGCGGGCCAGCTCCTCCTTCTCCGGGGAGACGTCCACCGCGATGATCTTCGAGGCGCCGGCGATGCGGGCCGCCTGGAGCGTGGCGAGGCCGACCCCGCCGACGCCGAAGACGGCGACCGTCTCGCCCTCGCGGACCCGCGCCGAGTGGTGCACGGCGCCGTATCCGGTCAGGACGGCGCAGCCGAGGAGGGCCGCGTCGGTGAGGGGGACGCCCTCGGGGGCGCGCAGGACGCAGTTGGCGGCGACCACGGTCTCCTCGGCGAACGCGGCGACGTTCAGGCCGGGGTGGAGGTCGCTGCCGTCGTCGGCGCGGTGGGCATACACGGAGCCGGCGCCGGTGAGGGCGTCGGCGCACAGCCACACCTCGCCGAGCGAGCAGGCGTGGCACTTTCCGCACGCGGGCGCCCAGTTGAGGACGACGCCGTCGCCGGGTGCGACATGGGTGACGCCCTCGCCGACGGAGACGACGGTGCCGGCGCCCTCGTGGCCGAGCACGGCGGGGACGGGCACGCGCATCGTGCCGTTGGTCAGGGACAGGTCGGAGTGACAGACCCCGGCGGCGGTGAGCCTGACCCGGACCTGGCCGGGGCCGGGCTCGGGCAGGTCGATCTCCGTGATCTCCAGGGGAGAGCCGACGGCGGGGAGTACAGCGGCACGGACCATGAGGCGCGGAGCTCCTAGAACTGGAGGGCTGGCTAGAACTGGAGAGACTTGGTCTGGAGGTACTCGGACAGGCCGTGGGCTCCCAGCTCGCGGCCGACGCCGGACTGCTTGTAACCGCCGAAGGGGGCAAGGGGGTTGAAGCGGCCGCCGTTGATGTCGACCTGCCCGGTGTCCATGCGGCGCGCGAACGCGACCGCCTCGGCCTCGTCGGCCGCCCAGACCGCCCCCGCGAGGCCGTACACGGTGCCGTTGGCGATGCGCAGGGCGTCGTCCTCGTCCTCGTAGCGGATGATCGAGACGACCGGGCCGAAGATCTCCTCCTGGGCGATGGTCATCTCGGGGGTGACGTCGGCGAAGACGGTCGGGCTGACGAAGTAGCCCTGCTCGCGCGGGGCTTCGGGGCCGCCGGCGACGAGGCGGGCGCCCTCGGCGACGCCCTTCTCGATGTAGCCGCGCACGCGCGTGTGCTGCTTGGCGTTGACGAGCGGGCCGATGCGGTCGCCGTACTTGGCGGCGGCCTCGGCGGCGAGCGCGACGGCCTCGTCGTACTGGGACGTGTGGACGAGCATGCGGGTCCAGGCGCTGCACGTCTGGCCGGAGTTGCCCATGACGTTGGCGATGCCGACACCGACGGCCTTGGCGAGGTCGGCGCTCGGCAGGATGACGTTGGCGGACTTGCCGCCCAGTTCGAGGGCGACGCGCTTGACGGCCGCGCCCGCGGTGGCGCCGATCTGCTTTCCGACGGCGGTGGAGCCGGTGAAGGAGACCAGGTCGACGCCCGGGTGCGCGGCGAGCGCCTGGCCCGCGACCGTACCGAGGCCGGTGACGAGGTTGAACACGCCCGCGGGCAGGCCCGCTTCGTGGACGGCCTCGGCGAAGAGCTGGGCGGTCAGCGGGGTGTCCTCGGCGGGCTTGAGCACGACGGTGCAGCCCGCCGCGAGCGCGGGGGCGACCTTCGCGACGATCTGGTGGAGCGGGTAGTTCCAGGGCGTGATCGCGCCGACGACGCCGACCGGCTCGGCATAGACGGTGGAGTTGCCGACCTTCTCCTCGAAGGCGTACGAGGCGGCGAGTTCGGCGTACGAGCCGGCCACCAGGATCGGCACACCGGCGTGCACCATCTGCGAGAACTGCAGGGGCGCGCCGAGTTCGGCCGTGACCGTCTCGGCGATCTCGTCCTTGCGGGCGACGAGGACGTCACGCAGGGCGGCGATCCTCGCGGCGCGCTCGGCGGGCGGGGTCGCGGCCCAGGCGGGGAACGCCTCGTGGGCGGCGAACACGGCGGCGTCGACGTCCTCGGCGATGCCCGCCGGGACATGGGCGATGACCTGCTCGTCGGCCGGGTTGACCACCGCGATCGTGTCCGTGCCCGCGGCGGCCCGCCACTCGCCGCCGATGTACATCCCGTCGTGGGCCTTCATGGCTGTTCCTCCCGGGGTGCCGCGTCCACGGCACGGTCGTCCGTTACGGCGTAGTCGTCCGCGGCCCAAACTAGCGCCGTTAGTTTTTGGGCGCCAGGGGCCACTTCCATGGCTCCCGTCACGGTGCCACGCCCAGCGCGCGAAGTCCGCCTCGTCCAGGCCGGTAATGCGCCAGTAACGGCCCGCTCCTAGCGTCCCGGACCAGCCCGCCCCGCCCCCGTACCTCCCCCGTGGGTACGGGGGCGGGCGGGCTCCCCCGTACCAGTCCTGGAGGAGCGCTCCTATGCACCTGCCCCGATCCCCCCGGCGCAGATCTGCCGCGTGGGCCGCGGCCGCGATCACGGCGGCGGCCGTCCTGATCGGCCCGGCCCCCGCCTTCGCGCAGTCCGACACCACCACGAGCAGCACCGCCCAGGTCGACCCGTCCGTTCTCGACACCGTCGGGAAGGGCAAGGAGTCGACCTTCTTCGTCGTTCTCAAGAAGCAGGCGGACCTGTCCGCCGCCAAGGGCAAGCGCGGTCACGCCGCGAAGGCGAAGTCGGCGTTCGCCGCGCTGCGCGCCGAGGCCAAGAACAGCCAGCAGCCCCTCCAGTCCTTCCTGGACAAGGAGAAGGTCGGCTACCAGTCGTTCTGGATCGCCAACGCGCTCAAGGTGACCGGAGACGAGCGGCTCGTCGAGGACCTGGCGAAGCGCGCCGACGTGGCGAGCATCGTCAAGGAGCACCGGTACAAGCTGGACGCCACGGAGAGCCGGGTCTCCGACGCGGCCGGCGACAGCGACCCGGTCACCCCCGAGTGGGGCGTCAAGGACATCAAGGCCGACCAGGTCTGGGACCAGTACGACGACCGGGGCGAGGGCATCGTCATCGCCAACGTCGACTCGGGCGTCCAGTACGACCACCCGGCGCTGAAGGCCAACTACCGCGGCAACAACGGCGACGGTTCCTTCACGCACGACTACAACTGGTACGACCCGACCGGCCAGTGCCCCACCTCGGCGCCCTGCGACAACAACGGCCACGGCACCCACACGATGGGCACCATGGCCGGCGCGGGCGGCGTCGGGGTCGCGCCCGGCGCGAAGTGGATCGCCGCCAAGGGCTGCGAGTCCAGCTCCTGTTCGGACTCCTCGCTGCTCGCGGCGGGCCAGTGGATCCTCGCCCCGACCGACCACAACGGCCAGAACCCGCGCCCCGACCTCGCCCCCGACATCGTGAACAACTCCTGGGGCGGCGGCGACACGACGTTCTACCAGGACATCGTCGAGGCGTGGAACGCGGCCGGGATCTTCGAGGCGTTCGCCTCCGGCAACGACGGTGACGGCGTGACCTGCTCGACCGGCCACGCACCGGGCTCGCAGGCACCGGCGTACGGTGTCGGCGCGTACGACGTGAACGGGAAGATAGCGGACTTCTCCGGCTTCGGGCCGTCCCGGCTCGACGGCTCGATGAAGCCGAACATCTCGGCCCCGGGCGTCAACGTCCGCTCCACCTGGCCCGGCAACACCTACAAGGCGATCTCCGGTACGTCGATGGCGACCCCGCACGTCGCGGGCGCCGTGGCCCTGCTCTGGTCGTCGGCCCCCTCCCTCATCGGCAACATCGACGAGACCCGCAAGATCCTCAACGAGGGCGCCGTCGACGTCGACGACACACACTGCGGCGGCACCGCCGGCGCGAACAACGTGTGGGGCGAGGGCAAGCTCGACATCTTCGCCTCCGTCGACAAGGCCCCGCACACGGCGGCCGTCGTCACCGGCAAGGTCACCGACAAGGCGACGGGCTCCGCGCTGTCCGGCGTCACCGTGAAGGCCTCGGGGGCCACCTCGACCCGCACCGTGACGACCGCGGCCGACGGCTCCTACCGGCTGACACTCCCGGCGGGCACGTACGACTTCGCCCTCGGTGGCTACGGCTACGCGGACGGCGCCAGGTCGGGCGTCACCGTCACCACCGGCGAGCAGGCCACCGAGGACTTCGCCTTGAACGCGGTCGCCTCGCACGCCGTGTCCGGCACCGTCCTCGACGTCACCGGCAAGCCGCTCGCCAAGGCCACCGTCCAGGTCGCGGGCACGCCCGTCGCCTCCGTCACCACGGACGCCACCGGCCACTTCACCCTGCCGAAGGTCGCCGAGGGCTCGTACACGCTGACCGCCACACCCGCCGCGCCCGTCCTGTGCAACGGCACGTACAACGGCAAGCTGACCGTGGACGGCGACGAGACGCTCACCGCCCGGGTGCCTGCCCGCTCCGACAGCGCCGGCAACAGCTGCACCCCCGCCACGTACTCCTGGATCGCCGGCAGCAGCAAGGTCGCGATCAGCGGAGACGAGGACGCCAAGACGATCGCGCTGCCCTTCCCGGTGAAGCTGTACGGCGTCGCCTACTCCAGCGCGAGCGTCACCACGAACGGCCTGATCAACTTCATGGAGCCGCGGCTCGGCGACTACGAGAACGTCGCACTCCCGTCGGCGGACAAGCCGAACGGCACCGTCGCCGCGTTCTGGGACGACCTGACCCTGGACAAGAAGTCGAGCGTGCAGACCTCCACCACCGGTACGGCCGGCAGCCGGAAGTTCGCCGTCGTCTGGAACAACGCCGCCTTCGCGGACGGCAGTTCGGGCCGCGTCACCTTCGAGGCCGTCTTCGACGAGGCCACCGGCGCCGTCACCCTCCAGTACCTCGCCGTGCCGGGCGGCGGCGCGAGCGCCACCGTCGGCATCGAGAACCAGGCCGGCACCGACGCCCTCCAGTACTCCTTCAACGAGCCGGTCCTCAAGGACATGGCCGCCATCCGCATCGCGCAGGGGACCAAGTGATGAGAAGCAACTCCCGGCGGGCGCTGCGGCTCGCCTCCGCGCTGGTCGCGGCCGGTCTGGCGCTGAGCGCCGCGCCGCCCGCCCTCGCGGCCGACGACGACGGTTCCCTGCTGACGCTGACGGACAGCCAGGCCGAGAAGCTCGCGGACCACGCCCAGCTCAACCCCTACGCGGACGCCGACCGCGAGACGGTCGACCCGCAGGGCGCGGCCAAGGACTCCGGCGCCTCCGGTACGGACGGGCAGGGCTCCGGCTCCCACCTCGACGAAGGCACCGGCACCGACGGCGCCGTCACCATCTCCCCCAAGTCCGTGCTGGAAGGCGTGCGCGGCCTCGCCGCCACCGTCCCCGCCGGGGGCAAGGGCGGCGACTACTTCACCCTGCACAGCCTCGGCAGCGTCCAGCGCAGCAAGGCCGACGGCACCGCCCTGTGGCGCCGCGACAACGCCTCCCTGTACGCGGACTGGGGCGTCAAGAACTCCCGGCCCTGGCAGACCGAGCCGTACCCGGCGCGCATCGTCATGGGCTACAACGCGGTCAGCCCGTTCACACCGGCCTCCGACCAGGGGTACGTGACCGGCGATCTGACCGGCGACGGCGTGGACGACGTGGTGTTCTCGGCGAGCGTCGGCGTGAACCCGTACCGCCCCTTCACCTCGCCCGGCTCGACGCTGGCCAACGGCACCTTCGTCACGGTCCTCGACGGGAAGACCGGCAAGACGCTGTGGTCGAAGCTGTATGCGTACGCCTACAACGTGAAGCTGGTCGGCAAGACGCTCGTCGTCACGGACGCGCCGTACTACAACCTCAACTCCCCAGCCGCCGCGACCGCCACGGTCTCCGGCATCCGCTTCTCGTACGCCGACGGGGCGCTGAAGCCCACCGACACGTGGACGTACGACACAGGAGTGCGCGCCGGTACCGCGTGGGGCGCCCTGGAGGACCTCGGCGGCGGCCTGGTCGCCGCGTCGTACAACCAGCGCAGGACCGCCACGACGGCCGGGCGCGGGCGCACCCTCGTGCTCGACACCGCCGACGGCACGGTCAAGTGGCAGACGGACAGCGCTCTTTACTCGCGCCAGCTGCACCTGGACACCGCGCGCGGCCGGCTCGTGGCCCTGGAGCAGTCCGACCCGAACGTCGGCATGAAGTACGAGATCGACTCCTACTCCCTGGCCGACGGCAAGCGGACCACCCTCGACACGCGGATCAACGCGCTGCCCACCGACATGACGATCGGTGACCTGCGCGGCGACCGGAAGCCCGAGTACGTGGTCAGCGAGTCCACGCTCGACCCGTACCTGTACATCAACTCCAACACCGTCCGCGTCGTGGACGGCGCGGACCCCGCCTCCCTGCTGTGGTCCTCCACCGTCAAGCGAGCCGCCGACAACGGCCACGACGGGCCGAGCGCCTGGAGCCTCGACGTCGTCGACGGCAGCCTCGTGACGGCCGCCCAGGACGACACCGGCATGAACTCGGCGGAGAACCCCGGGGGCGGGCAGTACGCCGCGCTCACCGTGTTCTCCGGCAGCGGTGACCTGCGCTGGCGGGAGAAAGGCGTCGGCGCCTCGCCGATGTTCGCCCAGGTCTACCGCGACGCCGACGGTCAGCACGTCCGCACGGTCGACCAGAACCAGAACCTGCGCACCTACGGGTTCGGCAACGGCAAGCAGCAGGGCGTGCTGCCCTTCCAGGGCGATCTGTCGTCCTCGGCCTCGGCCGACCTCGACGGCGACAAGAAGAACGACCTGGTCGTCGGCGGCAAGTCCAATGGCGTGTGGGCCTACTCGGGTCCCTCGCTGACCGCGGGCAAGCCGAAGCTCCTGTGGAAGGCCACCGTGCCGGGGCAGGTGCACCGGATCGAGAAGGGCGACGTCAACGGCGACGGCGTCGACGACTTCGCGGTGGCCGCGGACACGGCGGTCGCGGTCCTCGACGGCCGCACCGGCAAGGTTCTCGAACGCATCGACGGCGACGGTCAGTTCGTCCGCTCCGTGACGGTCGCCGACCTCGACGGCGACCACCGAGACGACGTCCTCGTGCCGACGGACAAGCTGCGGGCGTACCGCGGCAGCGACGGCTCGGCGCTGTGGACGTACGCGGCGCCGGACAGCGCGGGCGACGTCGTGTTCGGCGACCCCGCGGTGGGCGAGGGCCGGGTGTACGCGCAGTACAGCAGCAAGGACTCCCTCGAGAAGGCGACGCCCGCGGTCGACGGTGTCGCCCTCGACGCCGCGAAGGGCACGGTGCGCTGGACCGCCTCCCCGAAGGCCCCCGCCGAGAGCGTCGACGGCAAGCTGTACGGGGCCGTCCTGAGCCGGGGCGTCTTCACCTCGCCCAAGATCCCCTACGCCGACGGACACGCGGTCGTCTACACCTGGATGGGCGTGACCTCCACGACCGCGTCGGGCACCCCGGACGCGAACAGCCTGCGCAACATCGTCGAGATCCGCGACAGCCGCACGGGTGAGGTCCTCCACCACGGCCTGGCCGGCGGCGCCTGGACGCTCGGGGACTACTTCACCGGGCCGGAGGGGCTGATCCTCGCGGGGACCGTTTCGTTCAGCACCTACGCGGCCGGCGGCCAGGACTACTCGATCTACACCCTGCCGACAGTGGAGACGGGCGGGTTCCTCACCGGTCCCGGCGGTCGTCGCCTGCTCGTCGGCGGCACCCAGGCGGGCGCGTACCTGTGGGACCCGGCCGTGCTGACCGCGGGGCACAACTACCCGGACGGCATCGGCAAGATCACCCTCCTCGGCGCCCGGGAGTACTTCTCCGGCGACCTGGACGGTGACGGTGTCGACGAACTCGTGAACCTCGGCTTCGACGAGACGGGCTTCGACCGGACGACCGAACTGCTCGGCGGCCGGTACCTCCAGCAGTTCACCGCCATCTCGCAGATGACGGTGAACACGCTCTCCTGACGGGCAGCGACTAGGGCCTTTCGTTTGGATCAGGCCGGATCAGGGAGCGGGGTCATGGGGGTCCCCCCTGCTCGAGCGCAGCCGAGAGCTTGGGGGAGCGTGCAGCTGCAAGGCGGAGGAGGGAGTCGACGCGGAGCGTCGGCGAGTGACGACAACGCCGCAGATGTGCGTGCCAGACCCCGCGAGCCCGGCATGATCCAAACGAAAGGCCCTAGTTCCTCCAGGCCCCCCGGGCGTCGGCTCGGGGGGCCTGTGGCGTGCCCGGAGGGGGGAGTTAAAGTGCGCCCTTATGGGCGCGGAAGAGACGAACCACGGCACGCAGCCCGCTCCCCCACTGCTGCGCCTGCACCTTTTCGGCGGGTTCCGGGTGACTCGCGACGGCGGTCCCGCGCTCGCCGAGCGCTGGCCGCGCCCCAGCGCCCGCGCCCTGGTCAAACTCCTCGCGGTCTCCCCCGGCCACAGCCTGCACCGCGAGCAGGCCATGGACATCTGCTGGCCCGACGCCGACCAGTCCTCCGCGCTCGGCAGCCTGCGCGTCGCCCTGCACGCCGCACGGCGCGCCCTCGAACCGGAGCTCGCACCACGCACCGCCTCCGCGTACCTCACCGCCGACGGAGCGCTCCTGCGGCTCGACCCGCACGCGGTGTGGATCGACGCCGACCACGCCGAGCACCTGGCGGACAAAGCCCTCGAATCAGGCTCTTCCTCCCAACTGGCCGCCGCCCTGGACGCGTTCACCGGCGAGCTGCTGCCCGAGGACCGGTACGCGCCCTGGGCCGAGGCCCGGCGCGAACAGCTCGCCGTGGTGTCCGAGCGCGTACGGATCTCGCTCGCCGATGCCCTGCTCGACGAAGGCGCCCCCGAGGAGGCGGCCGCGGTCGCCCGGCGCGCCCTGGACGAGAACCCCGCCGACGAGCGCGCCCATCAGATCCTGATCGGCGCCTATCTGCGCCAGGGCCTGCGCCGCCAGGCCGTCCGCCAGTTCCACGCCTGCCGGGAGTCCCTGGACGCCGAACTCGGCGTGCGGCCGGGGCCCGAGACTGAGCGGCTCCATCTGCTCGCCCTCGACAGCGGCAGCTCCGCGGCTCCGGTGGCCCGGCCCGCGGGCGGCTTCGCCCCGCCGGCCGCCCTTCGCGGCCCGGCACCCACACCCCTGCGCGGGCGCGAGGCGGCGCTCGGCCTGCTCCTCGCGCCCGACGCGCCACCCGTCCAACTCGTCGGCGGCGAGGCGGGACTCGGCAAGACGCGCCTGGTGACCGAGGCCGCGCGGCGGGCCGCGAGCGAGGGCGCGGCGGTGCTGTGGGGCGCGGGGCACGACGCGGAGGGGCACACGCCGTTCGGGGCGTTCGTCGAGGCGCTCGACGGATGGCTCGCGGACCGGCCGCCCGCCGAACGGGCCCGCGCCGGCGCCGAGTACCCCGAACTGGCCTCGCTGCTCCCGTCGCTCGGCCAGGCCGGCGGGGGCGCGGAACGCAGCCCCGAGGAGGAGCGGGAGCGGCTGTTCCGCGCGGCGGCCGGGCTGCTCGGCGACCTCGCGGGAACGGCGCCCGTGCTGGTCGTCCTCGACGATCTGCACGCGGCCGACACGGGCTCGTTCCAGCTCCTCGGGCATCTGGCGCGGCGGGCCAGGACGGCCCGCGGCCCCCTGCGCTTCGTGGTGACGTACCGCGCGGAGGAGCTGACCGAGAACGATCCGCGCCGCGCGGGTCTCGACTCACTCGTACGCCAACGGCTCGCGCGCCACGTGGACCTGGGCCGCCTGGGCCGCGACGACTGCCTGACGCTCGCCGCCGACGCGCTGGGCCTGCCGACCGGCGCCGACGTGCCTGGCCGGGTGTGGGACCTGTCGCTCGGCAACCCGTTGTTCGCCCTCGAACTGGCGCGGGCGTTCGGCGACGGACGCCGGGGCCTCGGCGCGAACGGGAGCGACGCGGAGCCTCAAACACCTTCGGGAGTACGGCAGTTGGTGGCCGCACGGCTCGCCGGGCTCGGGCCCGCCGCCCGACGCGTCGTGGAGGCCGTGGCGGTGGCCGGCGGGGACGCGGCGCTCGCCGAGGTGCTCGACGTCGCGAGCGCGGGGCTGCACCCGCTGCTCTCCGTGGCCGAGGCGACGTCCGGCGCCGACGCGGCCGTCGCGGCCTCGGTCCTCGCCGAACGGGACGTCGTCGCCGACGGGCGCACCGTGTCCGGTCTCACCTTCCGCCACCCCCTCGTCCGCCTCACCTGTTACGAGCGCCTCTCGGCCGCCCGCCGCCGCCTCCTCCACTCGGCGTACGCGGAGGCCGTGCTGCGGCGCAGGCCCGACGCCGTGGACACGCTCGCCGCGCATCTGACCCGCGCCGACGACCCGCGCGCCACCGGCTATCTCCGGCAGGCCGCCGAGCGGGCCGCCGCCCTGTGCGCGAACGACACCGCGGACCACTACTACGCCCAGCTCACCGACCGCCTCGACGCGTTCGCCGCCGAGTCGGCGCGGGCCAGGATCGACCGGGCGGCCGTGCTGCGCCGCATGGCGCGGTACCAGGACGCGGCACGGGTGCTGCGCGAGGCCCTCGACGACCTGGCGCGCCGCGGCGACGCGGACGGGCGCGTCCTGGCCTCGGCCCGGCTCGCCGAAGTCCTCGCGAAGACCCGCTCCACGGAGGAGGGGCTCGCCCTCCTCGACGCGGCGCCGCCCGCCGCGGGAACCGCGCCGGAGGCGGCCACCGCACACCATCTCGCGCGCTCCCTCCTGTACTTCGTCACCGGGCGCTACCCGGAGGCCGTCACCGCGGGAGAAGCGGCGCACGCGGCGGCGCTACGCGTGACGGGTCCCGAGCAGCGCGGTCTGCTCGCGCGTTCGCTCGCCACGCAGGCCACGTCGCTGGCCCTCGCCGGGCGCTTCGCGCAGGCCAGGCCCGTCGCCGACCGTGCGCTGCCGCACGCGGAGGCGTACGGGGATCCGCAGTTGCTCGGCTCGGTCCTGTCCGTCCTGCGGGAGCACGCGCGCCGGTCGGGGCGGCTGCGGGAGGCCGTGACGACGGGCGAGCGCGCCCTCGCGCTGGCCGAGCGCTCCGGCGACCCGACGGCGGCGGCCTTCGAGCGGGCCAATCTCGCCGAACTCCATCTGCTCCTGGAGGAGTACGACGCGGCGCACGACCTCGCGCAGGACGCGGTACGCGAGTCGGAGCCGCAAACGGGCTGGTGCGCGCCGTATGCGCTGGCCGCGCTGGCGCGGGTACGGATGAGGTCGGGTGACGCGGAGTCCTGCGCCGCCCTCCTGGACCGCGCGGGCCGGACCGCCGACGCGCAGGGCGACCGGCAGGCCCAGCAGGAAGTACGGCTGGCCCGGGCCGAGTTGGGCGTGCGCCGGGGCCGTCCCGAGGAGGCGCTGACCCTGCTGGCGGGCACGACGGACGCGGGCCACCTCCCGGCCTGGGCCCACCTGGAGGCGGGCCGCCCGTCCCAGGCGGCAACGCTCGCCGAGGCCGAAGCGACCCGAGCCCAACAGGCAGGCGAACGCCTGGCGGAGGCGGAGGCCAGGGCCATATTCGGCCGGGCCCAGGCCGCGCTGAGCTAGGCCCTTTCAGCCCCTCCGGCGTTTGAGGAGCGGGGTCCGGGGCGGAGCCCCGGTTCGGGAAGGGGCGGGCTTGGGGAAGAGACCCCGCCCGGAGGACCCCCCACCCCCGCTCCGCACCCCAACCCCCGCCGCCCCCACAAGAAGTACGCCCAGCATCAAGAACGGCGCCGCGACACCAGCGACCCCCGCCACGAGCCCGGCGGCGGCCGGCGCCGCCACCTGCCCCAGCCGGTTACCGGTGAGCCGCAGCGCAAGCGCCGTGGACCGGGCATCATCAGGCGCCGCCTGAACGACCGTCGTCATGGACAGCGGCTGCCCGACACCCAGGCAGAACCCGAGCACGGCAAGCATCAGCGCGAGCGCCCACACCGGCACAGGCAGCGCGATCCCCGCGCACATGACCCCGGCGACCAGGCAGGTGGTCGCGAGAAGTGCCGCCCGTCCGAGGACACGCAGCATCGGCGTCATGACCAGCCGGCAGGCAATGGTGGCGGCCGCCCGCAGGCTCAGCAGCAGACCGACGACGGACGGCGCGATCCCCCGGTGCTCGCCGACGACCGGCAGATACGCCGTGAGGATGTCCGTCGCGGACAGCACGGCGAGCGAGATGAAGATGCCGCCGGGCACACCCCGGGTACGCAGGATCCGGCCGACCGGCACACGTGGCCCGGCCGGAGCGGCCGCGCCCGTCGTCGTACGGGGGTGCTCGATGCGCCACAGCGAGGTGAAGGAGACCGCGGCGACGGCGGCCGCGACGAGCAGCGCGAGCGCGCTCGTGGCCCCCAGATCGGGCCCGCCGATGAGCGCGCCCGCGGCGATCGGCCCGACGAGCTGGCCGAGGGAGGCGCCGATGGTGAAGTGACCGAAGTTGCGGTCCTGTTCGGCCGGAGCCGACTGCCGGGCGACGATCGACTGCGCGCCGATCACGAACGACAGATGGCCGAGCCCCATCACCCCGCTCCACGCGGCCATCGCGGCGAGCGAGTCGGCCGTGCCGCTGAGCGCGCAGCCGCCGGCGATGAGGACCACGCCGACGGGCAGCAGGGGCGCGCACCGGCCGTGGTCGGTGCGGCGGCCCAGCGGCACGGCCGCGAACAGCGGAAGGAGCGCGTAAACGCCCGCGATCACACCGATCGCGCGCTCGTCCGCGCCGAGCGCGAGAGCCCGGTAGGAGACGGCGGGCCGCGCCATCGACACCGCCCCCTGCGCGAAGCTGAAGGCGATGACGAGACGGAGCAGCCAGCTTCTCCTGCCGGGCTCTGCAGAGAGACTCATCGGGGTCAGAGGATCCCGAAGAGGAATCCGGCGCCGAGTATCACCAGCGCGGTGAGCGCGGCCCATTTGACCGTGAATTTCGTGTGGTCGCCGAACTCGACCTTGGCCATGCCCACGAGGACGAACACGGCGGGGACGAGCGGGCTGGACATGTGCAGCGGCTGGCCGATGAGGGAGGCGCGGGCGATCTCCAGGGTGGAGACGCCGTGCGCGTTCCCGGCCTCGGCGAGGACGGGCAGGATGCCGAAGTAGAAGCCGTCGTTCGACATGAAGTACGTGAACGGGATCGACAGGACGCCGGTGACGAGGGCCATGTGCGGGCCCATCCAGTCGGGGATTCCGCCGACGACCCACTTGGCCATGTGGTCGACCATGCCGGTGCCCTGCAGGACGCCGGTGAAGACAGCGGCGGCGAAGACCATGCCCGAGACGTTCAGGACGTTCTCGGCGTGGGCGGCGATGCGGGCCCTCTGGTCGGGCATGTGCGGGAAGTTCACCGTGAGGGCGAGCGCGGCACCCAGGATGAACAGGACCGGGATCGGCAGCCACTCCATGATCATCGCGGTGAGCAGCGTGACCGTCATGAGCGCGTTGAACCAGTAGAGCTTGGGGCGCAGGGTGGCGCGGTTCGGGTCGAGGGCCGAGAAGGTCTCGCCGTCCTCGTTCTCGTACGAGGGAGCGGCGGAGCCGGAACCCGTACCGGCGGCGCCGCCGGAGGACTTCTTGCCGGAGCCGGAGCCGGAGCCGGAACCGGAACCGGAAGCCTTACCGCCGGAGGCACCGGCGCCCACGAGCACCTTCTCGTCGGAGCTCTCCGTGCCGGTCTCGGTGACCTCGTCGAGGGAGAGGTAGCCAAGGCGCTTGCGCTCGCGGCGGCCGAGGACGTAGGCGAGGGCGAAGACGAAGAGCAGGCCGACGGCGAGCGCCGGGATCATCGGCACGAAGATGTCGCCGGCGTCGAGCTTCAGCGCGGTCGCGGCGCGGGCGGTGGGGCCGCCCCAGGGCAGCGTGTTCATGACGCCGTTGGCGGTCGCGGCGACGCCCGTCATCACGATCAGGCTCATCTTGAGGCGCTTGTACAGCGGGTACATCGCCGAGACGGTGATCATGAAGGTGGTGGATCCGTCGCCGTCGAGCGAGACGATCGCCGCGAGGACGGCGGTGCCGACGACGATGCGGACCGGATCGGCCTTGGCGAAGCGCAGGATGCCGCGCACGATCGGGTCGAAGAGGCCTACGTCGATCATCAGACCGAAGTAGACGATGGCAAACATCAGCATCGCCGCGGTGGGCGCGAGGTCACCGATGCCCGCGACGACGTAGTCGCCGAGCTTGGCTCCCTTGCCCACGAAGACGCAGAACAGAGCCGGGATGAGCACGAGCGCCGCGATCGGCGACACCTTCTTCATCATGATCAGCACCAGGAAGGTGGCAATCATGCCGAAGCCGAGGATGGTCAACATGTGGATACCTAACGTTCGCCCTTGAACTTCCACCGGGGCCTTGCGGTCAGCGAGACGTTAGGGCGCGGACATCAGCGTTAACAAGATGTTGACGTGCGAGCAATAAGCGCAAAACTCCAGGTCACGGGGTTGGATGGCGATCAGGGCGGCCAGTGAGGACGTTCAGGGCTCCGATTCCCGCCCCGGCCGGGCCCCGGATCAGTCCAGCACCCGCGCCAGATACGCCCGCAGTAGCTCCCGCGTCTGCGCGATGACGTTCTCGTCGCCCGCCGGGTCGAGCCGGAACGCGAGGCGGACCAGGGCGTCCGCCGATTCGACGGCGACCAGGAACGTGCGCCGCAGGGTGTCGTCGGGCGTGCGGTAGAGGTGGGCGGCGAGCAGCTCGGTGAGGCGGTCGGTGAGGCGGTGGTTGGGGCCGGCGTCGGCGCCGACGGGGATCTGGTTGCCGAAGTCGACGAGGGAGAAGCCGGGAGCGGTGCGCTTCATGGCGAGGTACTCGTCGAGGACGGCGTCCATCGCGGCACGCCAGTCGGCCGCGGGGATCCTCGCGATCCGCTCGGCGATCCGCTCGGCGTAGCGCTCCAGGTTGCGCTCGGCGAGGGCGTCGACGAGGGCGCGCTTGTTGCCGAAGAAGCGGTAGACGGAGCCGATGGGCACTCCGGCGCGGACCGCCACGGCCCGGGTGCTGAGCTGCTCGTAGCCGCCTTCGTCGAGCAGCTGCGCGCAGGAGTCGAGTATCCGGCTCAGGCGTTCGGCGCTGCGCTGCTGGACGGGGGCGCGGCGCAGGGAGGCGGTGCGGGGTACGGGGTCCACGGCTTCACCCGCCCCCGGTTCCGGCGCTCACGAGTACCCCGCGGTGCGCGGCGGTGTGCAGGGCCACCCGCGTCCACGGCAGTCCCGGCGTCGTCCACGGCATGCCCCGGAGAGTAGAGGACCGTTCAGCTTCGTGGGGTGTTCTTGCGCGAGGAAAAAGGGAATCCTACGGTAGAGCATAGGAATCATGGACGAGGGAGCGACATGCGTGACGCGAGGAAGACCGCCGAGGGGCTTGCCTACCTCTCGGGCTTCGGCAACGAGCACAGCTCGGAGGCGGTGCCCGGCGCTCTGCCCCACGGACGCAACTCGCCGCAGCGCGCCCCGCTCGGTCTGTACGCGGAGCAGCTGAGCGGCGCCGCGTTCACCGAGCCGAGGGCGCACAACCGGCGTTCGTGGCTTTACCGGATCCGCCCCTCGGCCGCGCACCCGGCGTTCGTACGGGCGGACAACGGCGCGCTGCGCACCGCCCCCTTCACCGAGTCGGTCCCCGACCCGAACCGGCTGCGCTGGAACCCGCTGCCCGAGCCGGCCCCCGGCACGGACTTCCTGGCGGGCCTGTGGACCCTCGGCGGGAACGGCGACGCGACCCAGCGCACCGGCATGGCCGTGCACCTCTACCACGCCAACTCCTCCATGACGGACCGGGTGTTCAGCGACGCGGACGGCGAGCTCCTGATCGTCCCCGAGCGCGGCGGCCTGCTGCTGCGCACCGAGTTCGGCCTGCTGCACGTGGATCCGGGCCACGTCGCGCTGATCCCGCGCGGGGTCCGTTTCCGCGTCGAACTCCTCGACGGCGATGCCCGCGGCTACGTCTGCGAGAACTACGGCTCCCCCTTCCGGCTGCCCGACCTGGGCCCGATCGGCGCCAACGGCCTGGCGAACGCCCGGGACTTCATGGTCCCCGTCGCCGCGTACGAGGACACCGAAGGGCCGGTGGAGGTGGTGAACAAGTTCTGCGGAAACCTCTGGCACGCCACGTACGACCACTCGCCGCTCGATGTCGTCGCCTGGCACGGCAACCATGTCCCGTACGTCTACGACCTGCGCCGTTTCAATGTCATCGGGTCGGTCAGCTACGACCACCCGGATCCGTCGATCTTCACGGTCCTCACCTCGCCGAGCGACACCCCCGGGCTCGCGGGCGTGGACTTCGTCGTGTTCGCGCCGCGCTGGCTGGTCGGCGAGGACACGTTCCGGCCGCCGTACTTCCACCGGAACGTGATGAGCGAGTACATGGGCCTGATCGAGGGTGCGTACGACGCCAAGGCTGAAGGCTTCGTTCCGGGCGGTGGTTCGCTGCACAACATGATGTCGGCGCACGGCCCGGACCGTGAGACGTTCGACAAGGCGTCGGCGGCCGAGCTCAGGCCGCAGAAGGTCGACGACGGGCTCGCCTTCATGTTCGAGACCCGGTGGCCGGTGACCGCGACCGCCCAGGCGGCGCAGGCCGATCACCTCCAGCGCGGCTACGACGACGTGTGGAGCGGACTCGAACGGCACTTCAGGCCGTCGCACTGAGCCGTTGCACTGAACGCGCCCGACCGATACGGATAGCCCCGTGACCTCTTTCGCCCCGGACTCGATCGTCCTGAACCGCAAGCTGCCGCTCTGGTATCAGGTGTCGCAGTCCCTGCGCGCCTCCATACTGGGGCGCTCCCCCGACGACCCGCTGCGCCTGCCCACCGAGGAACAGCTCGCGGGGCACTACGGGGTGAGTGTCCTGACCATGCGGCAGGCGCTCAAGGAGCTGGAGGAGGAGGGGCTGATCACCCGGCACCGCAGGCGCGGCACCTTCATCGAGCCGGCCGCGCGGCGGGGAGCGCCCGTGCGTCTGCTCGGCTCGGTCGACGCCATCGTGGCCCAGCAGTCCGGCATGACGACCGAACTGCTTGACCACGGCACGGTGCCGGTGCCCGGCGCGGTCGCCGAGTACTTTCCGGGGGCCGAGAGCGTGGCGACGTACCACCGGCTGCGCTGCGACGAGAAGACCGGTGAGCCGACGAACCACGCCCGGAACTACATCAGGGCCGAACTCGCCGACCGCGTCGACCTGGACGACCTGGTGCGCTGGCCGATGACGAAGGTCCTGCGCGACGTCGTCGGCGTGCGCATCAGCCGGATCACCGACACCGTCGAGGCCCGCCTCGCGGACCCGGAGACGGCCCGGCTGCTCCAAGTCCCGCTGCTCAGCCCGATCCTGCACTACACGGGAATCACCTACGACGAGGACGGCCGGCCGCTGGACGTCGCCGTCATCCACTACCGCGGTGACCGGTTCTCGTTCACGGTCACTCTCGACGCGCACTGACCGCGTCGTACGATGCCGGGCGTGACGCCCGACAGCCCGGAAAGCCTTGTTGACGCGCCGCTGCTCGCGGACCTCATGCCGTGGTCTGTCGCGCCCCTGCGCCTCGGACGCGCCTGGCCGCTGGCGCCGGACCCGGCTTCCCTGAAGGCCCGTTGGTCCGCGTTCGTGAAGGCCGAAGAGGCGGAGCGCGAGTCGCTGCTCGAACCGAGCCGGGCGCGCACCCTGCGCACGGCCGTCGCCCAGCTCCCCGGCCGGCGCACCCCGACGGACGATCTGACCCACGCCGAGGGCCCTTGCCCCGAACCCGTCCGGGTGCTGCACGCCCCCTTCGACGAGCAGTGGCTGATACCGGACCACCGGCTGATCGACGCGGCCCGCCCCGAGCTGTGGCGGGTGGCGGACGAGAGCCAGCTGTTCCTCGTCGAGCAGGGGTTCGTGCCCGGGGCGGGCGGACCCGCGGTGCTCGCCTGCGCGATCCTGCCCGAGGGCCGCTCCCCCGCGGGACGCCCCGGCCGTATCCGCCCGCTGTACCGGCGCCCCGGAGGCCGCGAACCGAATGTGACGCCCGGCCTGCTCACCGAGCTCTCCGGCCGGTACGGGCACGAGGTCGGGGCGCGTGACCTGCTCGCCTGGACCCTCGCCGCGGCGCGGCCCTCCCCCCAGGGCCCGCGGGTCCCGCTCCCGGACGACGCCGGGCTCTGGGCCTTCGGCACAGCGCTCGGCGAGCGGATCCTGTGGCTCCTTCGCCGCGGCGGCGAGGGCGACCGCCCCAAACTCCCCGGGGGCCGCCGCCCGTACGTGCGCGCCCCGCTCCCGGACCGCCCCACCGAGCTGCTCTACGACCGCGAGGAGGAGGCCCTGCTCATCGGCGACGGCCGCATCTCCCCGGTCCCCGCCGAGGCCTGGGACTTCCACGTGAGCGGGGTGCGGGTGATCGAGCAGTGGTTCGCGCGCAGGACCACGGCCGCCGAGCCGGGGACACTGACCGGGATCCGGCCCGGCAGCTGGCCGCAGCCGTGGACGTCGGAGCTGCTTGAGATCGTCACGGTACTGGCGCTGCTGGCCGAACTGCGCACGCAGCAGGAGGTGTTGACGGCGGGCGCCGCCTCGCTCATCACCGCGACGGACCTGATCGGGGCGCGCATCCTGCCGCCGGCGCCGGCCACGCGCAGGCCGGCCTCGGTCCTCGACCATCACGAGGAGGGCCCGGGCGGCCAGTTCGCGCTGCTCTGAAGCTCGGTGTTCCCGCCGGACTCAGGAGGGCACGAACCCGTCGAGCGTGCGCCCGAGGGCCCGCTCGAAGGCCGCCTCCATGTCGACGGGCCCGGTGCTCTGGGCGAACGCCGCGGCCAGGTGCGGATAGTCGCCGGTCGAGATCCGGCTCACCAGGTAGGCGGTCCGGGCGGCGAACTCCTGCTCCTGTGACCAGGGCAGCGAACGGGTCCGCTCGGCGGAGGCGATCTCGTTGGCGACGTAGAACGTCACGACGCCGGTGAGGGACGCGACGAGTTCCATCTTCGTCCCGGCCGGCAGGTCGACCGGTTCGAGGCAGGTCATGCAGTACTCCAGGTACCGCAGCGCGTTCGGGCTGAAGCCGTAGACCGGTGACATGAGCCGGGGCATCCACGGGTGCCGGATCATCAGGGCGCGGGCCTGCCGGGCGAGGGCGAGCAGGTCGGCGCGCCAGTCTCCGGTCGGCTCGGACAGGTCGTACTCGGCGCTCACCGCGTCGACCATCAGCTCGTAGAGGTCATCCTTCCTCGGCACGTAGTTGTAGAGCGACATCGTGCCGAGGCCCAGCTCCCCGGCGATCCGCCGCATCGACACGGCGTCGATCCCGTCCGCGTCCGCGACGCGCACGGCGGCGGCCGCGATGTCACCCCTGCCGTAGGCGGGTTTCGGGCCACGTCCCGCGCGCTCGGGGCGCGCCCAGATCACTTCGGGTTCGGCCGCTCGGCCCGTCATCGATCATCACCTCGCCCACCATCGTAGTTACGTACACCGTACGTAGTGCGCTACGGTGGCCCCATGACTTCTACGTACGCCGTACTTAGTGAAGGTCTGGAGAAGCGTTACGGCTCCGGGGACCAGGTGGTCCACGCCCTGCGGGGCCTCGATCTCGCCGTCGAGGAGGGCACGGTCTGCGGGCTGCTCGGGCCGAACGGCGCGGGCAAGACGACGGCCGTCCGGGTGCTCACCACCCTGCTGCGGCCCGACGCGGGGTCCGCGCGTGTCGCGGGCCACGACGTCCTGACCGAGGCGCCGGCCGTACGCCGCCGGATCGGCGTCACCGGGCAGTACGCGTCGGTCGACGGCGACCTCACCGGGCGCGAGAACCTGCGCCTGTTCGCCCGTCTCCTGCGCCTGCCGCGCACCCGCGCCGACGAACTGCTCGACCGCTTCGGCCTCACCGCGGCGGCCGACCGCACGGCCCGTACGTACTCCGGCGGCATGCGCCGCCGCCTCGACCTCGCGGCGAGCCTGCTCACGCGGCCCGCCGTGCTCTTCCTCGACGAGCCCACGACGGGCCTCGACCCGCACAGCAGGAACGGCATCTGGGACGCGGTCCGCGAGCTGACCGGCCAGGGCACGACCGTGCTGCTGACCACGCAGTACCTGGAGGAGGCCGACCAGCTGGCCGACTCCGTGGTCCTGATCGACGGGGGCCGCGCCGCCCACCGCGGAACCCCCGCCGAACTCAAGGCGCAGACCGGCAGTTACGCGGAGGTGGTGGTCGCCGAGGACGCGGCCCTGCACGCCGCCGCCGTCGTCCTCGACCAGCTCACCGGCGCCGAGCCGACCCTCGACGCGGACCGCAGGGCGGT
Source organism: Streptomyces sp. NBC_00009 (assembly GCF_045040855.1). NCBI lineage: Bacteria > Bacillati > Actinomycetota > Actinomycetes > Kitasatosporales > Streptomycetaceae > Streptomyces > Streptomyces sp. NBC_00009. The sequence goes on along the minus strand of NZ_CP108312.1, from coordinate 6,434,663 downwards.
CGGCGTCGTCACCCTCGACCAGACCCTCACCCTCCCCCGCATCGTCCGCGAACTGGACGCGTCGGGCGTCCCGATCGTCGACGCGACCCTGCGCCCGCCGACCCTGGACGAGGCGTTCCTGCGGCTCACCGGCGGCCGGGAGCTCGTCGCATGACCGCACCGCCCACCGGCCCCAACTCCCCTTCGGAGGCGACCTGATGACCACCGCGCTCCTGTACGACGGCACGGCGATGCTCGGCCGGCACCTCCAGCGGATCCGGCACGCGCCCGCCATCCTCGTGATGACGCAGACGATGCCGATCGTCTTCCTGCTCTTCTTCGGATACGTCTTCGGCAGCGCCCTGGCGATGCCCGGCGCGGACTACCGCGCCTTCCTGGTGCCGGGCATGCTCGTCGCGACCGCCGCGAACGGGATCATGACCGGGATGTTCACGGCGGCCCAGGACTCGCACCGGGGCGTCATGGACCGCTTCCGTACGCTGCCGATGACCCGTGCGGCCGTCCCGCTGGGGCAGGCGGCGGCCGACGTCGTGACGACGGCGGCCGGTCTCGTGCCGCTGCTCCTCGTCGGGCTCGCGATGGGCTGGCGGATCGAGGGCGGCGCGCTCGAAGCGGCGGGAGCCTTCGGCCTGTTGCTGCTGTTCCGCTTCGCCACGACGTGGGTCGGCATCCTGCTCGGGCTTCTCTCGCGCAGCGAGGAGGCGGCGGGCCAGCTCGGCGGCGCGACCTTCATGCTTCCGCTGCTGTCGAACGCGTACATCCCGACGGCGGGCTTCCCCGGCTGGGTGCGCGTGCTCGCCGAGTGGAACCCGATCAGCGCGGTCGCCACGGCCGTACGCGACCTGTTCGGCAACGCCCCCGTGCCCAGCGGCTCCTCGTGGCCGGTGGCGCACCCGGTGGCCGGCTCGCTCGCCTGGTGCGCGGTGCTGCTCGCGGTGTGCGTGCCGCTCGCCGTCCGCCGGTACACGACCGGCGGACGCTGAGCGAACTGCGGGCCGGTCTACTTCTGCGGAGCCAGCTCGGGTCCCAGGGAGGAGAACTTCTCCTTCGAGACGACCCTCTGGGGCGGCCAGGTGATGTTCTTCGGGGGCCACTTCTGGCCCGTCTTCGCCAGGAACCACTGCGGGGGCTCGTACATGGGCGGCTCATAGCCGTCCGGCAGGGCCGTCTTCCACTCAAGGCCCTTGGTGCGCTCCGCGAACTCGTCCTTGATCGCCTTCAGCCTGGCCGGCTGGGTGAGCAGGTCGACGGCCGTCGCGGCCAGGTACTTCGCGGCGGCGACGACGGCGGCCTGGCCGGGTGCCGCCGCCGCGCAGGCCGCCGTCGACCAGGTGTGCATCTTGGTGCCGATGGGGGCGAGCGCGGCGCCCATCGAGACGGTCGGCACGTTCCAGCTGATGTCGGCGACATCGGTCGAACCGCCGCCCATGAACACGGGGTTGGGCGCGGTCAGCTCGCCGATCTTGTCGTGCATGCCCTGCTGGGGCAGGCCGAGCGACTCCTGGAGTTCCTTCGCGAGCCGGTGCGCGTCCGCGCCGAACTCCGGCGGGCCGATCTGCCGCATGTTCTCGTGGAGGAGCTCCGCGAACGACTTCGACGGGAGCTGGTTCCAGCAGGCCGAGGTGACGCGGTGGCGCACCGTGGTCTGCGAGGCCTTGGCCGCCGCCTCGGAGACGGCGATCACCTTGTCGAGCAGGACCTGTACGCGGGCGGGGCTGCCCTCGCGCACGTAGTACGAGATCTCCGCTATCTCCGGAGTCACGTTCGGGATGTCGCCGCCGTTGTTGATCACCCAGTGCAGGCGGCCGGACGGGGCGAGGTTCTCCTCGCGGAGGAACTCCGACATGGTCGCCATCATCACGGCGGCGTCCAGGGCCGACTTGTTGCCGAGCGGGGTGCCGCCATGGCCCGCGACGCCGAGGAACGTGAAGGTGACGGCGGTCATCGCGGTCGTGCTGCCCCAGCCGGTCGCGTTGGCCGTCGAGGGGTGCCAGTCGAGGAACGCGTCGAGCCCCTCGTAGACGCCCTTGCTCACGGCGTACGTCTTGCCGATCAGGGTCTCCTCGGCGGTGGAGCCGAAGAACTTCACGGTGACGGGCAGCTTGTGCTTCTGGGCGGCCTGCGCGACGGCCGCGGCAGCGGCGGCGGCCGCCGTGCCGAGCGCGCTGTGCCCACAGCCGTGGCCAGGCCCGTAGCTGGGCGCGAAGGGGTCGTGGATGTACTCGCGCGGGTCGTGGTGGCCCACGCCCTTGTTCTGCGAGAGGCCGGGCAGCGCGTCGTACTCGCCGCTGAATCCGAGGGCGGGGCCGCCCTTGCCGTATGTGTAGGTGGCGGTGAACGCGGTGGGGAACCCGGCGGTGCCGAACTCGACGTCGAAGCCCGCCTTCTCCAGGAACGCGGCCTCGGCGAGGGAGGACTTCCACTCGCGCAGGGAGAGCTCTGCGTTCTCCCAGATCTCGGCGTTCAGGCCGGTGATGCGGGCCTCGTTGGACGCGATCCAGCCCAGGGCCGCGGTCTTGGCGGGGCTGTCCTCGGCGAGCCCTTCGGGGGCGGTGTAGCCGGCCGGGGTGACGTCGGCGGAGGCGGCCATCGCCGGGTCGGCCTCGGCTGTCATGACGGCGCCGGTGACACCGGCGGCCCCGAGCAGCTGCATGATCCGGCGCCTGCTCAGGGCGGGGCCGCTCATGGCCGGGACGTCGTGCTCGTGCTGGTCGTGCAGGTCACACACGCGCGTACCTCCGGGGGTGAGGTTTCCGTGTACAGGCCAAACGATCAGGATCAGGCGCAACATTGGCCCCGGAACATTGCCCCGTCAACATCCGTGCATGACAAAGCTGTTACGCACCGGACATGAATGACTGCGCGCGGCGACGCCTGCGGGGGGCGTCAACAGGCCCCGGAATGGCGGAAAACCGACCGTGCGGAGGGCACGCGTCGGAGGCGAAAGGAGAGGTACGGCGGCGCAGAGGTGACGGGATGTACGGCGGCGCACCGGGAGCGGGGAGGGTGCGGCTCACATGCCGTGTCGGTGCGTGTCAGCGCGTGTCGGCGCCGTTTCAGTGCCGGGCGGTCCGATGGGGAGAGCGGTGCCGGGGCGGCAGGAGATTTCTGTCCCGCGCCAGGCGAGCACACCTGGGTGACGCCGCGTGCCGTGGGGATGACGGTCGCGGAGATCGCGGCGCCGTGCCGGTACGGCATGGTCGCCTGAGCGCGGGATCGGGCTGTGCCGGTGACGACCGCCTGTCAGCGGCGGCCGCCGAACAGCGAGCGGCGCAGTCGCCGCAGTGGTGCGAAGAGCGAGACCCGGCTCACTCGCGCGCCCCTGCTGCTGCGCTCGTGCGCGACGTCACGCGAGGTGAGCTCACGCATCAGCAACGTCGCCTCGGCCGCCTCGCGCTGCGGGACGGCGGGACCGCCCAGCACCGAGAGATGGCGGTCGAGACGCGAGCTGGTCGCGCTGCTCCCGCAGGTGATCGCAGGCACACGTGGCCTGCTGCGCACTGTTATCTGTTCCATGTCACTCCCCACCCGTACGAGGGCACCCGGCCCGGGCAGGTTAACCCTATCGCCCCGTCGCGACACTCGTGTATCCCGGTCGCAGGATTCACCTCCCCTATAAGGAGGTTGACGATTACTCACCGAATCCAACTGATTCCAGGGCGAGTTGGACATGGCGGGCAGGAACGGGCACGTCCGGAACGTGGGCGATCTCACGGACACTGGGCTAGCTTTGTGGAGAATCGCACCGCTACGGATGGGGGTCGCCCGTGAGCGAGAATCCGGGCCGTCGAGAGACCGGTGAAGCGCGTGTGATCGCGGGGCGCTACCGGCTGCTGAGCCCCCTGGGCGAGGGCGGCATGGGCACCGTCTGGCGCGCCCGCGACGAGGTCCTGGGCCGTGAGGTCGCCGTCAAGGAGGTGCGCGCCCCGGCCGGGCTCCCGACGAGCGAGGTCGACCGGATGTACGCGCGCCTGGAGCGGGAGGCCTGGGCAGCGGCCCGTATCTCGCACCGGAACGTGGTCACCGTGTACGACGTGGCGACCGAGGAGGGCCGCCCCTGGATCGTGATGGAACTGGTGCGCGGGCTCTCCCTGTCCGACCTCCTGGACGCCGAGGGACCGCTGCCCCCGCGGCGCGCGGCGCACATCGGGGCGGAGGTGGTCTCCGCGCTGCGTGCCGCGCACGAGGCGGGCGTCCTGCACCGGGACGTGAAGCCGGGCAACGTACTCATCGCGAACGACGGACGCATCGTCCTGACGGACTTCGGCATCGCCATGGTCGAGGGCAGTTCGGCGCTCACGATGACCGGCGAGGTGGTCGGATCGCCCGAATTCCTGGCTCCCGAAAGGGCGTTGGGGCGCACGCCCGGCCCCGAGTCCGATCTGTGGTCGCTCGGGGTCCTGCTGTACGCGGCCGTCGAGGGGCAGTCGCCGTTCCGGCAGGAGACGCCGCTGAGCACGCTGCGGGCGGTCGTGGACGAGGAACTGCCGCCCGCCCACCGCGCGGGCCCGCTGGCGCCCGTCATCGAGGGGCTGCTGCGCAAGGATCCGGCCGAGCGGACGCCGGCGGCCGACGCCGAGCGCGATCTGCGGCTGGTGGGCGCGGGTGGCACGCCCCGCGCCGGTACGGTCCTGGCGTCCCCGGAGTCGGCGCCGACGCAGACGTCGTGGCAGGGAACGCCGCCGACTCCTGTCCCTGCCGGATTCACCTCGGGGCAAGGCGCGACGCCCTCCCCCGATCCGGCCACGACGCATCCGGAACGCCCCCGCCGCTCCGTCGCCGTCCTGCTGGCCGGTGTCGTGGCGCTGCTCCTGGCGCTCGGCGGTCTCACGTACACGCTGATGAACCAGGGCGAGGGGAGCGACAACTCCGGGGACAACAACGCAAGTTCCGGCGGAAGCACCTCCAGTGCCTCGCGCAGCCCGTCGGACGATGATTCGAAGGGTGGCGGTGGCGGATCGCCGAGCGCGGACGACACCGGCAAGGGCGGCAGCGGAGAGCACTCGACGCCGCCGCAGCAGTCCGTGCGCGTCAGCGTCTCGGCGGTGCGCGGGAGTTACAGCGGTACCTGCCCACCGCCGGGAGGGGAGGCTCCGGCCTTCAGGGCGACCTTTACGGTGGGCCGCGTGCCCGTCGACGTCCAGTACCGCTGGGTGACGGAGAGCGGCGAGTCGAGCGACCCGGGGTGGAAGACGCTCAGCTTCGCGTCCGGCGGCCCGAAGACCAGGTCGGTCGACCATGTCGAGACGGGCTACACGGACGGGGCCACGCTCCACAACCAGGTGAGTGTGGAGGTGCGCGACCCCGTCCGTGCCACGTCGAACTCGGTGGCGTACGCGGTGACGTGCAAGACGGAGTCCCCTACGGGCGGGACCTCCCCCTCGCCGTCATCGTCGTACTAGGCGAGCGGACGTACAGGGCGGTACTCGAAGGGCTATGCGGCCGCGCTGAACACGGGGAGGTAGCCGCCGGACTGGCCGGCCGCGGTGGGGTGGTAGGACTCGCTGGGGTTGAGCCAGTTGACGCTGTGCAGCCAGGCGCTGCCCGAGCAGATCTCGTGACCGGTGAAGGTCGAGGTCACGTTGCCGAACGCGAAGCCGTGGTCGGCGGCCTGCTTGGCGGTGGTGGAGTTGATCAGGTCGGCCGCGCTGTTGATCGCGGCGCGCTCGGTCTCGGTCAGGCCCGCGACGCAGGAGCCGTTGAGCTGGTAGAAGCGCGGGTAGCCGAGGACGACGACATGGGCGGCCGGTGCCCTCGCGGTGATCGCGGAGTACACCGAGTCGAGCTGGCCGGGCAGGGTGTTCTGGACGTACGCCTTGGCCTCGTTGACGCGGGCGACACAGGTCGACTCGGACTGCAGGACACAGGTGGTCATGACGTCCGCGAAGCCCGCGTCGTTGCCGCCGATCGACAGCGAGACGAGGCCGGTTGACGAGCTGAGCGGGCCCAGCTGTCCGGAGAGTACATCGCCCGTACGGGCGCCCGAGCAGGCGGTGAAGCTGAAGCTCGAGGGTGAGTGGGCGGCCGCCCAGAGTGCGGGATAGGCCTTCGTGCTGCGCTTGCAGGAGCCGCTGGAGCTGTCGTAGCTGCCGGCACCCACGCCGGACGAGTACGAGTCGCCGAGGGCCACATAGCCCGTGGCCGCTGCCTGTTCGGACGCCTGGGCCGCTGTCGCACCGGTGAGGGCGACGCCGGCCGCGAAGAGGATTGAGGTCACGTACGCCGTAATCCGGGAACGTCTCATGAAAACCTCCTTTAGCAGGATCTCTGCCACAACTGTGGTAGCACGCCCCACAGTTCACGGGAAGTGTCCATGTCAACCTTTTCTCGCACGCCCCACGAGAGTTCGCCCGGTGTTCGATTGCAGGTACATGTCAGGCTTATGACATACCCTCAACTTCCTTGCGCTACGCCCGTAGACCGGTCAATCCCAACCGCACCTGCATGAACGTGAGTTCCCCCGTGGCACAGCAGGTCTCCGGGGAGCGTGCGTATGACATCTGCACACTCCCTCCGCACCTTGACTGGGGCCCCGGGACTGCGCGACATTGAAGCCCGGCATCCGGCGCTTCGGGGGGCAAAGTCGCCAATGCAGACCATCGGCATCAAGCCACCGTCATCAGACAGAGCACCGTCACCTGCGCAGTGGGGACGTAGTAGGGACGTATCACCCCTGGTAGCAGGGGTGGCCGCTGCCGTCGCAGGGGTCGGCGCGGTGCTGGCGCTCGCGGACATCTCGTCGCCGCTGCGCGGCCCGTTGACGCTCTTCTTCCTGCTCGCGGCGCCGGGCGCCGCGATCGGTTCGGCGCTGCGTGGACTCGATCCGTGGGGCCGCTGGATCTCCGCCGTCGCGGGAGCGGTCGCGCTCGACCTGCTCGTGGCCGAGGCGATGCTCGCCACGCACCGCTGGTCGGTGACCGGCGGGGTCGTCACGATCGCGGTGATCAGCGTCGTCGGCCTCCTCGCACCCATGGTCCCCGCGCGGCGGCTGCTCGGCCGCGCACCGGGAAGGCGGGACTCCTGACGTGGACATCACCCTGCACCGGCCCGGTGAGCTGACCGCCGCCGACCGGGCCGCCTGGACTGCCATGCAGTCCAAAGCGCATCTGCACGGCACGCCCGAGCTGGCGAACCCTTTCCTCTCGCCCGAGTTCACCCTCGCGATGGGCCGCTGCCGGCGCGGGGTGCGGATCGCCGTCGTGCGCGAGGACGGCGAACCAGCGGCGTTCTTCCCGTTCCAGAGAACCGTGACCGGCGTCGGCAGAGCCGTCGGCCTCGGCGTCTCCGACAGTCAGGGCCTGGTGCACAGACCCGGCTTCGAGTGGAACGCCCGTGACCTGCTGCGGGCCTGCGGGCTCTCGGTATGGGAGTTCGACCACCTGGCGGGAGGCCAGGAGCCGTTCGAGGCGGAGGCCTCCGGCAGCTTCCCTTCCCCGGTCATGGACGTCGACCAGGGGTACGAGACGTATCTGCGCCTGCTGCGCGAGCGGTCGCCGAAGTTCACCAGGACGACGCTGGCCAAGGACCGCAAGCTGGGCCGCGACGCCGGCGAGGTGCGCTACGTGCACGACGAGCGCGACCCGCGGGCCCTGGCGACGCTGATGGAGTGGAAGTCGGCCCAGTACCGCAGGACCGGCCGCAGCGACCGCTTCGCGCACGCCTGGATCACCCGCCTCGCGCAGCAGCTCTTCCACACCTCTTCGGAGCCGTTCGCCGGGATCCTGTCGGTCCTGTACGCGGGCGGGCAGCCGGTCGCCGCGCACTTCGGACTCCGCTCGGAACGCGTGCTCGCCTGCTGGTTCCCGGCCTACGACCCGGCGTTCGCGAAATTCTCACCCGGACTGATCCTGCATCTGCGCATGGCCGAGGCGGCCGCCGCCGACGGCATCGCCTATCTGGATCTCGGGCGCGGCCAGAAGGAATACAAGGACTCCCTCAAGACACGGGAACTGACCGTGCACGAGGGTTGGGTGACGCGCCGTCATCCGGTCGCTCTCGGACACCGGGCGCGCCGCGCTCCGGTCCGGGCGCTGCGTAACACCGTGCTGTCCAGGCCGGAGTTCTTCGAGCCGGCCGACAAACTCCTGAAACGGATGGGGAAAATCCGTTCGGGGAGTTAATGGCGAGAGTCAGGTAAAGGTCAAAACAACAAAAACGTGAGGCCTCGTTGCAGGTCTTGCCATACAGTCTCAATCATCAATACCGTCGTACATCTACCCGCATCGAACCATCACGCAATGCGATCTAGGGGAGGGCTCAAGATCGCGGTGGTCAGGCGCGGGGCGCGGTAGGGGGGTGCCGTGCTCGGTGACCGAATTTCCGCCGAGTCGCGTGCCGCGTGGCCGATTTTGTCGATCGGTCAGTATTGCCAGCTCACCCGGCCTGTACAGAGCTGAATTTGTCATGGCCGTAAGTGAGAACCCCCCTTTCGAACCGGATAAACAACCGGACCGCCCAGGGGCGGGCGGTCCACCGGACGAGAGGGACCAGACTCATGAGTTCTTTTGTGCGTCCTGCGATACCCAGCCAGTACAGGGCGATCTCGACCCATCTCGCGATTGCGCCGCCGGTGAGCGTCGTGATCCCCGCCATGAATGAGGCGGAAAATCTTCCGTACGTCTTCAAGACACTTCCCGACTGGATCCACGAAGTGGTTCTAGTGGACGGGAATTCCACCGACAACACGGTGGAAGTCGCCCGCGAACTGTGGCCCGACGTGGTCGTCGTCCCGCAGCGCGGCAAGGGCAAGGGCGACGCCCTGATCACCGGCTTCGCGGCGTGCACAGGGGACATCATCGTGATGGTCGACGCGGACGGTTCCGCGGACGGCCAGGAGATCGTCTCCTACGTCTCCGCCCTCGTCTCGGGCGCCGATTTCGCCAAGGGCTCCCGCTTCGCCAACGGCGGCGGCACCGACGACATGACGCCGATCCGCAAGCTCGGCAACTGGGCGCTGTGCACGGTCGTCAACAAGAAGTTCGGCGCCCGCTACACCGACCTCTGCTACGGCTACAACGCGTTCTGGAGGCGCTGCCTGGACCAGATCGACCTCGACTGCACCGGCTTCGAGGTCGAGACCCTGATGAACATCCGGGTCGTCAAGGCCGGCCTCAAGGTCCAGGAGATCCCGAGCCACGAGTACCTGCGGATCCACGGCACGAGCAATCTGCGGGCCGTGCGGGACGGGCTCCGGGTCCTCAAGGTGATCCTCAAGGAGAGCTCGACCCGGCGCGCCCAGCGCCGCCGCCGGACGCAGGCGACCATGCTCAACACGGGCCGGGGAGAGGTGTCTTGAGCGCTCACGCCCCGCACGGCGGCGTGTCCGTCGTGATCTGCGTCTACACCGAGGACCGCTGGGAGGACATCCTCGCGGCGGTGTCCTCGGTGCGGGCGCAGTCGCTGCCGGCGCTCGAGACGCTGCTGGTGGTCGACCACAATCCGGCTCTCCTGGAGCGTCTCGGCAAGGAGTTCAAGGAGTCCGAAGACGTCCGTGTGCTCGCCAACGCGGGCCCCCGCGGCCTGTCCGCGGGACGCAACACGGGCATCACCGTCTCGCGCGGCGGGATCATCGCGTTCCTCGACGACGACGCGGTCGCGGAGCGGGACTGGCTGCGTCACTTCGCCGCCGGTTACGACGATCCCCTGGTCATGGCGGTGGGCGGCCGCACGGAACCCGTCTGGGCCTCGGGCCGCCGCCCCGCGTGGTTCCCCGAGGAGTTCGACTGGGTCGTCGGCTGTACGTACAAGGGGCTGCCGCGCGGGAAGGTGCGGGTGCGCAACGTGCTCGGCGGGAACGCCTCGTTCCGGCGGTCCGCGTTCGACGCGGCGGGCGGCTTCGCGACGGGCATCGGCCGCGACGGCGACAAACGGCCGCTCGGCTGCGAGGAGACGGAGCTGTGCATCCGGCTCACCCGCGCCAGGCCGGACGCGGTGCTCCTGATCGACGACCGCGCGGTGATCCACCACCGGGTCCCCGCGGGCCGCGAGCGCTTCGCCTACTTCCGCACCCGGGCGTACGCCGAGGGGCTTTCCAAGGCGCTGGTCGCGCAGAGCGTGGGAGCGGACAAGGGCCTCGAGTCCGAGCGGCGCTACGCCACGCGGGTCCTGCCGGCCGGAGTGGCGCGCGGGGTGCGGGACTTCGTCCTGGCGCGGCCGGGGGGCGCGGGGCGGGCCGGGGCGATCGTGGCCGGAGTCCTCACGACGGCCGGCGGGTACGCGCTCGGCAGTTTCCGGGCGCGCAGGACGGGCGCGACGTTCTCGGTCGTGGAGATCGGGGCCGCCGAGGGGGGTGGTGGGCCGTCATGAGCACGCCCGTGCCCATCCTCATGTACCACTCGGTGGCGCGTGAGCCGAACGACGCGACGCGTGAGCTGTCGGTGACGCCCGAGGCGTTCGCCGAACAGCTCGCGGCCGTCGCCGACCTCGGCCTCACTCCCCTGACGACCGCCGAACTCGCCGCGATCTGGCGCTCCCCGGGGCGCGCCCTGCCCGAGCGGCCCGTCCTCATCACCTTCGACGACGGCTACGAGGGCGTGCACCGCCACGCGCTCCCCGTCCTCGCCAAGCACGGCTTCCCGTCGACGCTGTTCGTGTCGACGGGCTGGCTGCGCGGGGCGTACGACACCGGGGGCGGGCTCGACACGATGCTCGGCTGGGACGAGGTGCGCTCGCTCGCCGGTGCCGGGACGGAGATCGGCGGGCACAGCCACACGCATCCACAGCTCGACCAGCTCGACGACGACGCGCTCGGGTTCGAGCTGCTGCGCTGCAAGGAGATCGTCGCCGACGAACTCGGCGCGGTGCCGGTGTCGTTCGCGTATCCGTACGGCTACTCCAGCCGGCGGGTGCGCGCCGCCGTGCGCGGGGCCGGGTTCGCCCAGTCCCTGGCAGTCGGCAACGGCCTGGCCCGGCGGCGTCAGGGCCCGTACGCCCTCCAGCGCGTCACCGTGCGCCGCGCCACCGGTATCGAGGAGTTCACGCGGCTCGTGGAGGGCCGCGCGATCGCCCGAAACTTCGCCAGGGACCGTGCCCTCACCAAGGGGTACGCCCTCGTCCGCAGAGCCCGACAGGTCCGCCGGAAGGCAATCCGAACCCGTGTCTGACACGACCACCGCCCAGGCCGCCACGACCACACCGACGACCGAGCCCCAGCAGCCGGCCGGCCGCAAACTGCGGCTGCCCGGCATGGGCAAGGGCGGCAAGGGCAACAAGGACGGCATGGGGTCGGGGGGCGGGAACCAGCTGTTCCGCAACGCCTATGCCCTGATGCTCAACACCGGCATCTCCGGAGTGCTCGGCGTCGGCTTCTGGCTCGCCGCCGCCCGCTACTACTCGGCGGACTCCGTGGGCCAGGGCTCGGCGGCCATCGCGGCGATGAAGTTCCTCGCGGGGCTGACCGCGGTGACTCTGACGGGCGCGCTGGCCCGCTTCATCCCGATCGCGGGGCGGCGCACCGGCAGTTTCATCTTCCGTACGTACGCGGGGAGTTCGCTCGCCGTCGCGTGCGCGGCGGTGGTCTTCCTGCTGACGCTGGACGTCTGGGGGCCGTCGTACCGGTTCCTGCACGGCCCGGTCAACGGGCTCGGGTTCATCGCCGCCGTGGTCGCCTGGTCGCTGCTCACGCTCCAGGACGGCGTGCTGACCGGGCTGCGCAGCGCGCTGTGGGTGCCGGTCGGCAACACCGTCTTCTCCACGGTCAAGCTGGGCCTGCTGATCGCGTTCGCCGTGGCGATCCCCACGACCGGCGTCTTCGTGTCGTGGGTCGTGGCCATCGCGACGTCCGTGATCCCGCTGGGCTGGCTGGTGTTCCGGCGCCTGGTGCCGCGGCACGTCCAGCTCACGGCGCACCGGACGAACCCGCCGAAGCTGCGCGAGGTGGGCCGCTTCCTGGCGGGCGACTACACGGGCTCCCTGTTCTCGCTCGCCGTCGTCTATCTCGTCCCGGTCCTGATCGCCTCGCAGGTCAGTTCCGCCGACAACGCGTACTTCTACATCACCACCACCATCGGCGGCACCGTCAACCTGCTCGCCATCAACATGGGCGCCTCACTGACGGTGGAGGGCTCGCACGACCCCGCGCAGCTCGCGGCGAACACCCGGGCCGCGCTGCGCCGGATGGCGCGGATCATGCTGCCGATCTGCGGGCTGCTGTTCCTCGCGGCGCCGCTGGTGCTGCACGTCTTCGGTGACGACTACGCGCACGCGGCGACGCCGCTGCTGCGCTGGTTCGCGGTCGGCGCGGCCCTGCGCGTGGTCATGGAGACGTACTTCGCGGTGCTGCGCGCGCAGAGCCGGACGGCCGGACTCGCCTGGTTGCAGGGCCTGTTGTGCGTCCTGGTCCTCGGTCTGACGCTGCTCCTCCTGCCCCGGATGGGCCTGACGGGCGCGGGCGTCGCGGAGATCTCCAGCCTGGCCGTGATCGTGGCGCTCGCCGCGCCGAAGCTGTACCGCATCGTGCGGACCGCTCCCCCGGCGCCGGCCGTCGTGGCGGCCCCGGACGGCGATCTGGCCGACCTCGGCACTCCGGACGTGACCACGGGGGCCAGGCGGCAGGGTCCCGGGCAGGCGCTGCGCGGCACGCTCGACTCCGACACACTGCACCTCGCGGTGCAGCTCAATCTTGACCATCAGGAGCGGCGCCCCGACGTGCGGCCGGGGCCCGCTGCACCCGCGCACGGGACGCCGGCGGCGGGGGGCGGGGAGGACGACATGGGGCACCGGCCGACCTGGGCGCTGAAGTCCCCACCGCCACCGGCGCCGAGACCGCCGGCCGAGCCGGACCCGAAGTCGGAGCCGGCCTCTGCCACATCCGAAACTTCTGCCACGTCGGAGGCTTCTGACACCTCAGGCATCGCTGGCACCTCAGGCATCCCTGGCACCTCAGGCATCGCCGGCACCTCTGACACGTCAGGCACCTTTGACACCGCAGTTCTCGCCCCGCCTGCCACGCCCGCACCCACACCCGCACCCCGGACCCTGCGGGACCGGCTCGCGCTGCTGAGCCCGCGCGTCGTCGTCCTGGCGCTGCTGCTCGTCGCCGCGCTCGGGCTCTACTGGGGACCCGTGCTGGGCCTGGGCGACGGCGATCTCGACGCGATGGGCGGGCTCGGGCTCATCTCGGTGCTGCCGCCCGCGACGCTGCTCGGCGCGGCGCTCCTGATCGGCGTGTTCGCGTCCCTCCTGTGGCTCGAACGCCCGCACAAATGGCTGCTGTTGCTGACGCTGCTCGCCACGGTCGTCTCGCTGCACGCCCTGCCCGCCGTGATCGAGGCCGAGCCGCGGTTCGCGACGGCATGGCAGCACCTGGGCTTCATGGAGTACATCGACAGGACCGGCTCGGCGGTGCCCGACCTGGACGCGCGCTGGAGCTGGCCGGGGTTCTTCGCCGCCGCGACGTTCGTCGCCAAGGCGTGCGGCGTCACGGACATGACCGAGGTCATCCGCTGGTGGCCGCTCGCCATGCAACTGCTCTACCTGGCGCCGATGTTCCTTCTGACGCGCTCGATGCGGGCGAGCTGGCGCGCCCGGTGGACCGGGCTGTGGATCTTCGTGCTCAGCGGCTGGGTCGGCCAGGACTACTTCTCCCCGCAGGGCTTCACGTACCTCCTCTACCTGGCCTTCGTCGCCATCCTGCTGGTGTGGTTCCGGGCGCCGCGGGTGCTGTGGACCAAGCGGCGGCCCGGCGAGCTGGAGGTCGAGCCCACCGACCGGCGCCAGCGGGCGGTGCTGCTGCTCGTCCTGATCGGCCTGTTCGCGGCGACGGTCCCGGCCCACCAGCTCACCCCGTTCGTGATGCTCGGGGTCCTCGCGGTCCTGGTGCTCGTGGGCCGCTCCGAGCTGCGCGGTCTGCCGATCCTGTTCGCGGTCCTGGTCGCCGTCTGGGTCTCGTTCCTCGCGGAACCGTACTGGTCGGGCCACTTCGACGAGCTGTTCGGCGGGCTCGGCGGCGTCGGCGGCAATGTCTCGTCGTCGGTCTCCGGGCGGATCCAGGGCGGCAGTTCGGCCCACAAACTCGTCCTCTACGCGCGCGTGCTGCTCGCCGGCGGTGTGACGGCGTTCGCGTGCTGGGGCTGGTGGCGGCGGCGCGACGCCAAGTACCGGGAGCGCTCCCTCCTCGTCCTCACGTTCGTCCCGTTCCTGGGTTTCGGCATGCAGTCGTACGGAGGCGAGATGGCGCTGCGCGTCTTCATGTTCGCGCTGCCGGGCGCCGCGCTGCTCGCCGGGCTCGCGCTGTTCCCGCGCACCGGGATCACCGCGAAGGAGCGCGACCGCGACCGGGTGAGCCTCGCGCCGCTCGCCGCGCTGCTGGCCGGCCTGATCCTGATGGGCGGCTTCCTCGTGGCGCGCTGGGGCAACGAGCCGTTCGAGCGGATCAGGCCGGGCGAGGTCGCGGCGATGGACTACGTCTACGCGCACGACGACCCGACGGTCCGCCTGCTGTGGATGAGCAACGACACCGTCGACAACGTCACGCCCGCGATGCCGTGGGGCACGCGTGACATGGAGAAGGTGCAGTACGTTCCCACGCTCGCGCCCGTCGACCCTGTCCTCGTCTCCAGCCTGGTGAAGGCGCTCAAGGACGCGGGCCCGAACTCGTACCTCATGATCAACAAGAGTCAGGTCGTCTATCTGCAGATGGACGTCGGCTACTCGAAGACCTGGGAGACGCGGCTCATCCGCAACCTCGACGACCGCCAGGAGCTGTCGAAGGTCCTCGTCAACGACGACGTCACGATGTACACGCTGCGCAAGCGGCCGAGCGGTGAGGTCCCGAAGGCCGAGCCGGGGCCGATCGGCCCGCAGATCACCTGGACCCCGTGGTCCGTGGTGGGCGGGCTCGCGGCCGTCGCCCTGGTGCTGCTGCTCGGGGCGCGCGAGATCGTGCGGGTGGCGGTGCGGCCGGGTGTGCGGCAACTGCGCTGGCTGCAGAGCAGCTTCTGGTTCTCGCTGCCGCTGCTCGCGGTGCTGCTCGCGTCCATCGTCCAGAGGTTCCTGACGATGGCGTAGGCCCTGCGGGTCTCAACCAGGCCCCGCGGGTCTCAAGTAGGCCCTGCGGGTCTCAAGAGCAGTCGGTGGCTCGGGCGGACTACTTCCGCTCGAGCCACTTCACTTCGTAGGCACCCATCTCGAACCGCTTCCCGTCGACCTTCGCGCTGATCTTCCGGTTCAGGGTGTTCACCACGACGACCGTCCTGTCGTCGGCGAGCACCCGCACGTTCGGAACGTCGTCCGCGGCAACCGGCACCGTCTCGTACTCGGTGCCGGGCGGAAACGCCTTGTGGAAGCGGGAGATCAGGTCGTACATGGGTAGTTTCGCGCCGCCGTCGCCCGACTGCGTGGGCGTCCACAGGCAGCCGGCGCACGTCGTGCCGGTCTTCTCCTCCGGGTTCCAGTAGAAGCCGGAGGACGCGCCGCCCTTGGCCATCGCGACGAGGCCGGACGCCTGGACGGCGACGCGGTGCGGCTCGCTCCAGCCCTTGCGGTCGTCGTTCCGGTCGCCGGGCTCCACGTAGTACTCGGCCCACCACAGGGGCAGGTCACGGGTCTGTTGCTCCACCCACTTGCCGACGGCGGTGAGCTTGTCCGTGGCCTTGAACTCGTCGGGCAGCAGCTCGTCGTCGACGGTGTAGCTCGAGCCGTCGACGACGACGAAGTCGGCGCCCGCCTTGTTCTTGTTCCAGTAGGCGAAGGCATCGAGGACACGCTGGTCCATGCTGCCCCAGGGCCCCTTCACGTCCGCCGACGCGTTCTCGGTCTGGCGCGGGTCGACGCTGTCCATCACCAGGTAGGGCCCGCCGACCATGATGTCCTTGTCGACCTTCTTGAGGGCCTTGTAGACGAGGTTGTACAGCTCCGTGTAACCCTCGTAGTCCCAGCGCTGCTTCCCGTTGTTCCAGAAGCCCTTGAACTCGTTCCAGACGATGAAGTGGCGCACGTCCGGGTAGCGCTTGGCGACCGTCGCGGCGAGCGCGGCGAAGTCCTTGAAGTGCGCGCGGTCCGGCGCGGTCTCCAGGGACTGCCGGCTCCAGTCCGTGTTGTCGACCCCCGCCTTGCCGCCCTTCATCCAGTCCGGGGAACAGCACAGGGTGACGACGGGGGTGCCGCCCGACTTCCTGATGAAGTCGATCCGGCGGTCCATCTCCTCGAAGTCGTAACGGCCCTTGACCGGCTCCGGGTTCCCGGCGCCCCAGCCCATGATGTGCTGGATCTGCGGAACCCCCTGGCCGGAGAGCATGTCCTCGACCCGCCGCGTCGCGCCGTCGTCTCCCTCGTCCGCGCTGTACTGGGTGTGCGTGAAGCCCCACCCGACCGCCGGCCCGAGCTGCGCGGGCGGATCGGACGGGGAGCCGTGCACCTTGTCACCCGCGCTCGTGGTGCCCCTGTCGTCGGCCCGGTCGTTCGGCAGCGTGCTGATCACCGTCAGCACCAGGGCCAGAGCGGCCACCCCCACGCCGAGCAGAGCGGTGAGCCGCCACCGCCCTGCCCCCGAATTCCACCCATGACGTCCCATCAAGGGCAAGAGTAACTACGGTCCTTCGCGGAGGGACAGACTCCACTGCGACAGCGTTGTAACGGGGCGCGGGAGCGGGCCGCCGTGCGGGCAAGCGTGTGACGCGCTGCGGAAATCCCGTGCGGGAGCGCCGTGCGTGGCAGATCATGGCGGCATGTCTGCGAACCCACACGACGCGCTGCCGATCCGGCTCAACGTCGACGACAGCGACTCTCCGGCCGACGTCGTCGACGCGCTGTTCCTCGGCCGTTTCGCGACGGGCGAGCAGCCGCACTCGCACGCGGCGAACATCGACCGGGTGCGGTCGGGGGCCACCCTCCTGCCGCCCGACGCAGTGGTCCTGCGCTCCGCGCGCGACGACGACCGCAGCGCGACGCTCGCCGAGGGCGACGGCTGGACCGTCCTCGTCTCCCGCTGGAACAGGGGCGCCGACGTCACGGTGACGGCGACCACCGCGGAGCTCGCCGAGAAGGTGCTCGGGCAGGCCACGGACGGCGCCGCCGACGAGCCCGAACCCCAGCCGGAGAACGTGACAATGGGGTTCTGGTACGTCTCGCCCCGGCGCGGGCCGCACCGCACCACCCGGCAGATCTCGGCCGGTACGTGGGACGAGGTGCGGGAGAACTACACGGCGCCGGTGGCCGGGGCCATGGACCAGCTGATGAAGACGACCCCGCAGGACATCGCGGGCCGGCTGCTCCTGCTGCACGGGCCGCCCGGCACGGGCAAGACGTCCGCGCTGCGCACGCTGGCCCGGTCGTGGCGTGACTGGTGTCAGGTGGACTGCGTACTGGACCCGGAGCGGCTGTTCTCCGACGTCGGCTACCTCATGGACATCGCGATCGGCGAGGACGACGGCACGGCGAAGGGCCGCTGGCGCCTCCTCCTCCTGGAGGACTGCGACGAGCTCATCCGCGGCGAGGCCAAGCACACGGCGGGGCAGGCGCTCTCACGCCTGCTCAACCTGACGGACGGCCTGCTCGGGCAGGGGCGGAACGTGCTGGTCGGCGTCACGACGAACGAGGACCTGGAGCGTCTCCACCCGGCGGTCGTGCGCCCCGGCCGCTGCCTGGCCCGTATCGAGGTGGGCCCCCTCACCCACCGCGAGTCGGTGGACTGGCTCGGCAGCAAGAAGGGCGTGGGCCGCGAGGGCGCGACGCTCGCCGAGTTGTACGCGCTGCGCCGCGGCACCAGCCCGGCGTCGGTCCCGGACCAGCGCGATTCGGCGGACGCGGGGCTGTACCTGTAGGGGCTCAGGACCTGGGTGCCCGGGGCTGCCGTCCGGTCACCCCTTGTCCCCGTACGACGCCCGCAGCGCGTCCCGTACGGCGGCGAGCGCCTGCGACTCGGAGAGGCCGAGGCGGTTGGCCCGTTCCGCGAACGCGGCGGCCGCCGCCGAGGCCTCCCGGGCCGAGGCATCACCCGCGGCGGCGACGAACGTGCCGTTGCGGCCGCGCGTCTCGATCACGCCGTCCGACTCGAGCGCCCGATACGCCTTGGCCACCGTGTTCGCGGCCAGGCCGAGCGTCTCGGCGAGCCCGCGTACCGTCGGCAGCTTGTAGCCGACGGGCAGGGTCCCGGAGAGGGCCTGTCCGGCGATCTGGGCCCGTACCTGTTCGTAGGGCGCCGTCGCCGCGCCCGCATCGATATCGATCTTCAAGGTCACGGGCCGATTGTCCCGCACCGCGGAAAAATGGGAGGCACCCCGGAGCGCCCCGCGCGTAGCGTGCGGCCGTATGACTGTGATCGTCCGGGCCCTGCGGCCCGAGGACGCGGCTGCGTTCGCCCGGGTTCGCCGCGCCGCACTGCCCGCCATGCTCGCCACCGCCGAGTCGGTCGCCTTCGATCTGGCGCACGCCCATCCGGACGCCCGGTACCGGCCGCTGGTCGCCGAGGCCGACGGCGAGGTCGTCGGCACCGCGCAGGTCGGGATCGCGTACGACAGTCCGGACCCGGGGCAGGGCTATGTGAACGTCTATGTGGACCCCGGGCGCACGGGGCGCGGGGCCGGGTCCCTGATCGTGCGGGCGGCGGAGGAGTATCTCGCCGGTGAGGGCGCCGTCGCCGTCTACTCGTGGGTGCTCGACACCCCGCGGGACCGGGCGTTCGCCGCGCGCCGCGGCTACCGGGCGAGCCGGCCGGCCCACTTCCTCCGCCTCGACCTGGCGCACGGCACGCTGCCGCCGCTCGCCGCGCCGCCGGCCGGAGTGACGCTGCGGACCGGCGCGGACTTCGCGGACGACCCGCGTCCGCTGTTCGACCTGGACGCGGAGACGGTGAGCGACGAACCGAGCGATGTGGCCACGGAGTTCACGGACTACGAGCACTGGCTCGACGAGACCTGGCACCATCCGCTGACCGACCACGAACTGACGTCGGTGGCCGTGGCCGAGGGCCGGCCCGTGGCGTTCAGCCTGGCCCGCACCGACGACGAGACCCGCTACACGTCGGGCATGACCGGCACCGCGCGGGAGTTCCGCGGCCGCGGCCTTGCCAAGCTCGCCAAGAACGACTCCCTGCACCGCGCCCGCGAGGCCGGCGTCACGGAGGCGTTCACGGGCAACGACGCGGGGAACGGACCGATGCTCGCGATCAACAAATGGTTCGGCTACGAGATCTGTGCCACGGAGGTACGCCATGTCCGCACCCTCACCTGAACCGGCCGGGTCCCTCGACGTGGTCCTCCTCAAGGCGGGCCGGCTCAAGATCCGTTACCCCGCGGACGTCGTCCGCGACGACGGCACGCGCGTGACCGTCACCGCCGCCTGGGCCTCCCCCGGGGTCAGGGACTTCGGGTTCGTGCGCTTCGGGCCGGGCGACGTCTTCACCGAGCACTACTGGCGGGACCGGTGGTACGCGGTCAAGGAGGTGCGCACCGGCGGCGGCACGCTCAAGGGCTGGTACTGCGACGTGACCCGGCCGGCGGTCCGCGAGGGCGGCGAACTCGTCGTGGAGGATCTCGACCTCGACCTGTGGGTCTCGGCGGACGGCAGCGACGTACTGCGGCTCGACGAGGACGAGTTCGCGGAGAGCGGGCTCGCGGAGCGCGACCCGCACGCGGCGGCGGCCGCGCTTCGCGCCCTCGACGACCTCGAACTCCTCGCGCGCACCGAGGGGTTCGGCCGGCTGCTCGCCTAGGGCCGTACGGTCGCGACCACCGCGTACCGGTCGTCCTCGACCTGTCTTCCCCACAGCAGCGCGTCGCCGGAGAGTGGTTCGTGCCGGACGTGGGTGGCGAGCGGGGCGAGGGCGCCGGTGAGCCGGGCCGCCGGGACGCCGACGGGGCTGAGCGTTCCCCACACGCCCTCCACCAGGATCAGCCGCCCGCCGGGCCGCAGCAGGGAGAGCCAGTGCGCGAGGGCGCCGTCGAGGTCGGGCAGTGTCCACGCGACGTGCCGCACAAGGACGGCGTCGAAGGTCTCGCCCGCGACGGGCGGCGCCGCGGCGTCCCCGACGAGCACCCGGGCGGCGCGGCCGGCGAGCTTGGCGCGCGCGAGGTCGAGCATGGCGGGCGACAGGTCGACCGCGGTCACGCTGTGTCCCTGGTCGGTGGCGAGCAGCGACATGCTGCCCGTGCCGCAGCCCAGGTCGAGCAGGTCGCAGGGGTGGTCCGGCAGCCAGTCCCGCAGGCGCACGGCCCAGGCCCCGCGCACGCCTGGATCACGCAGACCATGGTCGGGTTCGTCGTCGAAGGCCGCGGCCTCGGCGTCCCAGTCGACCCGCTCGAGGGGCGCCATGTCCCGATTCGTGGTGTCCTCGCTCATCGTCATGCCCAGATCGTGACACCTGCCACTGACAATCGCGCTTCGATGCGTCACCCTCCGGGGAACACGTCTACAGCGGTACCGCAGTGGAACCGGGGTAGGCACAGGAGGCAGTCATGCGCCGTGTGACCATCAACAAGCCCGTGGCGAAGACCAGCACCACCCGTCGGCAGCAGCAGGAAGACGCCGCCGCCGAGCGCCGCCACGACCGTCCGGAAGTGCGCAAGGACATCCGGCGCACGTGGTGGCCCGACGAGTGAGCGGGCCGGGTAGCCGGCCGCCCGGCCCAGGGCGGCCGCAGCCCCTCTGCGGCTCCGACTCTGGAACACCGCGGCCTCACGCCCCGCGTCATCCCTCGCTGCGGAAGTCCAGCATGTAGAAGACCTTGTCGTAACGGCGTTCGCCGACGGCGACGAAATCCGGCAGCCTGCCGTATTCGGTGAAGCCCAACGACCTGTAGAGGCTCAGGGCATTGCTGTTGTCGCCACGTGCGTCCAGAGTCAGAACCTCGATTCCTGCCTCCCGGGCGCCCGCGACCAAGGCAGCCGCCAGGGCCCGACCGACACCGCGCCCTTGGGCCGCGGCGCTCACCGCGATCTTCTCCAGGTCGGCGTGCGGGCGATGCGTGGGCCTCGCATAGCGCTGCCAGTAGCCCAGCCCGACCAGTTGACGGCCGATGTACGCGGCGCACAGGGCGGCGTTGCCGGCATGCACCCCCGAGGTGACGTGGTCGAGGAGTCCGGCCACCTCGTCTCGCGACGGAGGATCGACCCACCCGAGTGCGGCACCTCCACGGACCAGGTCCGCCAGGATCCGGTGCGCCGACTCTACGAACCGGGCGCCGAGATCCGGATCGGACATCACTTCCGTGATGTCAAGAACGACGGGCTCTCGGGTCCCGCTGTCGGTGATGGCCGTATTCATGACCAGCAGCCTAACCAGCGAGGTCACGGACGCCCTCGCAGCCTCCGGTCCTGACGAACATCGAGGCCACTGCCGACAATTGATCTTTACCGCAGGTAGCCCACGATCAGCGCATGTCCCCGGAACAGCGTCACCGGGCCGGGATCGGCTGAGTGAGGTTCACCGGGTTGCCGTCGGGGTCCTGGATGTGGGCAACGCGCTGTCCCCACGGCATGTCGTTGGGGCCGCCGCGGACCGAGCCGCCCAGCGCCTCCACCCGGCCGAGCGTCTCGTCGACGTCGTCGACACCGATGCTGAGCAGGATCCGCGACGCCGCCCCGGTCCCCGGGTTCGCCTTGGCCACCAGCCCGAGGTCGGTGTCGCCGATGCGCAAGCCGAGGTAGAAGGCCGGGCCTTCCGCCGGTACCCGGAAGATCTCCTCAGCGCCGAACAATTTCGTATAGAAGCCGAGCAGAACGTCCTGGTCGGCAGTCACGATCACTGGCTGGATGGTGGACATGGCACTCCTGTCGAGAACGGTCGTGTCGCTGGGCAGACCGTTCGAGGACGGTGAACTCATCGGCAAAACCACCCCGCCGGACGATCTACAACACAGACTGCCGCCCACGACCAGCACGAGTACCCCGAAACGAGGTCACGCCACCCCGCTGACCAGCCACTTCAAGATGGCGGAGCTTCACTGAGGCCGCGCAGGTCGCCCGCAGCCGCCAAGTCCGCAGCAGGGTGCCGCTGTTGATCACGACAGCGGCTATCTCGGCACCGGACTTCTCATGTGCCTCGACTGGCTGTCTACTGAGGTTCAGCGTCGACCGCCGCTGTTCGCGCCTGTTGGTGTCAGCTGCTGACGTCAGGAACCGGGGCGCTCGACGAGTTCGGGCTACTTGCACGCCGGATCATCTCCACAACGTGCACTTGCCTCCGGCCCGCACCCGGCCGAGGCTGTATCGGCGCCCCTCGTCAGGCAGGTTGGCCCATGGGTGGAGCGTCTCCAGGGAGCCAAACGGGGAGCCAAACACCGCGACACCTACTGGATTCCAGTGGACTGTGACGGACTGGTTCCCCCACAGCACGCAGGTCATCCGGCTCTCTGCAAACGCCCAGCCTGAGCCCCCGATTAGCCCTCCCTTAACCGCACCATAAAGATCGCCATCGCCTGCCCTCAGCAGGCGATTCCGCGGTTTTCAGGGGCTAGCTTTCTCACCGCCGGGGCCGTCGTCGCGGCCCGTCCCCCCACCCTGAACCGCCGTTGAGGAGTTCCACTCATGACAGTTCGCCGCAAGGCCGCCGCGTTCGCCGTCGCAGGTGCCGTCCCGTTCGCCCTGACCGCGCTGGCCGCCGCGCCCGCGTCGGCGCACGGCTCGATGACGGACCCGGTCAGCCGCGTCTCCGCCTGCTACGCGGAGGGCCCGGAGAGCCCGCAGTCCGCGGCGTGCAAGGCCGCCGTCGCGGCCAGTGGCGCGCAGGCCTTCTACGACTGGAACGCGGTCAACATCGCGAACGCCGCGGGCAAGTCGAAGGAGATCATCCCCGACGGCAAGCTGTGCAGCGCGGGCAACGACAAGTACAAGGGGCTCGATCTTCCGCGCGCCGACTGGCCGTCGAGCCCGATGTCGGCGGGCAGCCACACGTTCCACTACAAGGGAACGGCCCCGCACAAGGGCTCGTTCGAGCTGTACATCACCAAGGACTCGTACGACCCGACCAAGCCGCTGAAGTGGTCGGACCTGGAGGCGCAGCCCTTCGTCAAGGTCACCGACCCGAAGATGGAGAACGGCGACTACGTCTTCGACGGTGACGTCCCGGCGCGGTCGGGCCGCCACCTCATCTACTCGATCTGGCAGCGCTCCGACTCCCCCGAGGCCTTCTACACCTGCTCCGACGTGGTGTTCGGCAAGGACAGCGGGGCCGGTGCGGCCGCTCCCACCGCCTCCGCGCCCTCCGACCAGGAGATCGCGGACGGCGCCGGCAAGTCGTCCGTGGAGCACCACCACGGTGACGCCGGGGGCAGCGCCGAGCCGCAGGCCGAGGAGTCCGCGGCGCCGGCCGCCGATGCCTCGACGGGCGGCAACGGGCCCGAGGCGAAGGGCGGTGCCACGAAGCCTCTCGCCGACGAGAACCTCGCCGAGACCGGCGGCGACAGCACCACCCCGTACATCGCGATGGGCGGCGCCGCGGTCCTGGCGGTCGGTGCCGCGACGATGTTCGCGTCGGTGCGGCGCCGCTCCGTGGCGGGCGGGCGCCACGGCCGCTGACGCCCACAGCCGGGCCGCCGTCTCCCTGCCCACTCCTGGGGACGGCGGCCCTTTTGCCTTTCTCGCTGCTCCGGGTTCAACTCACCGCCGAGGCGCAGGTGGTGGGGGTGGCGTGGGCCGGGTCGAGGGCGTTCGCGACCTCGTGGAAGGCGACGCGGTCGATGGTGCCGATGGCGACGTGTTCGGACAGGTCGACTGCGCACAGGTCCTGGAGCTTGACGTTGTGGACGTCGGGGCCGCTCAGGAACTGGGTGCCGTACGGCGTGACGACCTCGTCATACTTGGTCGCGATGACGGTGTAGTGGACGCCGGGGACGGTGTCCCCGCCCTGGTTGAGCTTGGTGATGAACGGGGAGCCCGCCATCTGGTCGGCGAGGCCGGGGGTGGCGAGGGTCAGCAGGTCACCGGCCCCGGGGAAGTACGGCAGGAGATTGGTCAGGCCGTTCAGGGTGGTGCCGTGGTTGTCGGGTGCGATGCCGACGAGGGAGTTCACCTTCGCGGCGCCGCCGAGGAACTTGAGGTAGTAGCGGGGCATCATGCCGCCCTGCGAGTGACCGACGAGGTCGGCCTTGGGGGCGCCGGTGGCGGCGAGCACCTTGTCGACGAAGGTGTCGAGCTGGCCCGCCGACTTGTCAATGGGGCCGAGGCCGTTGAACAGCGGGACGCCGGGCAGCTGTCCGTAGTCGAGCGAGAAGACGCAGTAGCCCCGGTTCACGAGGTAGGGGGCGAGGACGAGCCAGTTGTCGACGGAGTTCCCGAAGGTGCCGTGGACGAGGACGACGGGGCGCGGGTGGGCGGCGGAGGGCTTGCAGTTGTAGTTGTTCCAGCCGCTGCTGGGGGCTGTGGCGGTGTCGGCGTGGGCGGCGGCGGGGACCGCGCCTGCCGCGGCCGTGAGCAGCAGGGCCGCGGTCAGGGATCTGACCGCACGTTTCCAGTTCCGGGGCAGCATCGTGTGATCTCCTTGCGGCTCAAGGGAGTTGCGATGTGGGGTGCGTGCCCTGTGATCCGGATCACGAGGATGCTGTACTGCCAGTAAATTACGCGCCAGTAGTAAAAGAGTGAAGTTACGCGTCAGTAAAAACTCTCCGTGTCGGCTGGACGCCTGCGTTGCTGATGCGATGTCACCAGGCGGGCCTGATGGGCCCGTCGGGTGCGACGGCGGTCAGCTGGTCGAGCAGCGCACGGGCCTTGCGCTCGCCGAGCCGCTCGACCCACGGCCGCACCGCGTCGGCGGCGGACTCCTCGGCGGCCCGCGCGCACGCCCAGCCGCGTTCGGTCATGACGACGAGCCGGGCGCGGGCGTCGTCCGGGTGGGGCCGGCGCTCGGCGTAGCCCTTGCGCACCAGCTCGTCGACGAGCTGGCTCGCGGCCTGCTTGGTGACCCCCAGATGCGCGGCGAGGTCGGTGGCGGTCGCGCCGCCCCGGGAGAGCCGCGCGAAGGCGAATCCGTGCGCGGGCCGCAGCCCCTCGAAGCCTCGGGCGACGACCCCTTCGTGGATGCGTTGCGTCAGCTCGCCGGCGGCGGAGAGCAGGGCGGCGGAGAGGGCCATGGCCTCGGAGTTCTGCACGGAGTCATTCAAACACCCTTGACGATTTGGTCAAGCTGCCTGACTATGTAGTCAAGTTGCTTGACCAAATGACCCGTTCGACCATTCCGCCCAAGGGAGTCGCCATGCCAGTCATCCGCGCATCCGAGGCCGCCGTCCACGAGATGCACGGCGTCCGTTTCGTCTCGTACGCCAAGCCCGCCACCGGCAGCAAGGAGCTGTGCGCCTGGCGGGCCGAGATCCCGGCGGGCACCCCGGGCGTCGCCCACACGGTGTCCCGCGAGGAGATCCTGCACGTGCTCAGTGGCAGCCTGCGCTTCACGATCGACGGGCGCACGGACACGCTCGCCGCGGGCGACACCGCGGTCGTCAATCCGGGCGCGACCCTCACCGTCGAGAACCCGGGCGACCTGCCCGCCACCATGTGGGTCACGACGTCCGTGGGCCTGGAGGCCGTGCTGGCGGACGGCACGCGCGTCACGCCGCCCTGGGCTCAGTAGGGGCTCACGCCGCGAGCCGGCCGGGCACGATCGCCCCAGGTCCGAACCGCGCCCGGGCCCGGTCGGCCACCGCCTCCAGCGCCCGCGCCTTCTCGTCCGCGGGGTCGAAGGTCAGCTGGTGGGCGGAACCCTCCACCGGGCGGAGCCCCTCCGCCCGCAGCCCGAGCGCCCGCACCCTGGCCCGCTGCAGGCCGAGCGCCTCGTACATCCGGTACGCGGCCGTGGACAGCGCGGTCGTGTGCGCGGTGGGCTCGGGGAGCGTACGGCTGCGGGTCGTCGTGGACCGGTCGGCATAGCGCACGGTGAGGGTCAGCGAGCGGCACACCTGCTTCCCGTCGCGGAGCCGGGCGCCCAGCTCGTCGGCGAGGGAGAGCAGGGCGCGGCGGTGCCGGTACGGGTCGAGTTCGTCGCGCGGGAAGGGGCGTTCGGCGGCGGTGGACCGCGTGGCGGCGTTGGGGGTGACCCGGGTGCGGTCGACACCGCGCGCCTTCTCGTGCAGTTCACGGCCGATGCGGGCGGTGGTGAGCCGTTGCAGGGTGCCCTGCGGGGCGGCGGCCACCCGGTCGAGGGTGTCGAGCCCGTACTCGCACAGGGTGCGGGCGGTGGCGGCGCCGACGCCGGGCAGCGCGGCGACCGGCTGCCCGGCGAGGAACTCCGCCACGGCGCCGGGGTCCCCCGGCACCACCCTGGTCACCCCGGGCGAGGCCGTCCGCGCCGCCATCCGCGCCAGCATCGGGCCGGGGCCCGCGCCGATCACGCACTCCACCCCGTACAGGGCGAGCGCCCGGACCCGGATCACCGCGGCGAGTTCGACAGCGTCCCGCCCGAAGTAGCGCACCGCCCCGCCCAGGTCCACGAGGGCGGCGTCGGGCGGCAGCGCCTCGACCGTCGGGCTGAACTCGCCCAGCAGAGCGATCAGTTGGGGCAGCGCCGCCTCGTACATGGGCGGCAGCAGGAACCGTACGTACAGAGTGGTCATCCCGCGCTCCCGGGGCTCTGGTGCCACAGTTTGCGCGGTGGCCCCGACTGGCCGTCGCCCGCCGGGCGCAGGTCCGCCCAGGGGTGCATCTCGTATCCGGTGGCCATGCGGATGCGGCGGCCGTCGACCGGGTCGTCCCCGTCGGACGGCGGCTGTTCGGGCGGCTCCGCCAGGCGCAGCGCCACCGCGTCGAGGCCGCCTTCCCTGCGGATCTCCACCAGGTCGGCGAGGTTCCAGGCGGCCGCGCCCACCACGCTGAGGCTGCGCGGGCCGCGGCGCTGGACCGTGCCGCGGACGAGGAGCAGCCACGAGTGGAAGACGGTGTGCGCGCACGCGGCGTGCGCGTCGTCGAAGAAGGCCAGGTCGACCAGGCCCGTGCCGTCGTCCAGGGTCGTGAAGATGACGCGCTTGCCGGAGCGGATCGGCGGGGTCTGCGTGGCGACCTTGGCGCCCGCGACCAGTACGACCCTGCCGTGCTCGGCCTCGCGCAGGCGTCGCGCCGTCAGCACCCCCAGCTCCTCGAGGAACTTCTCGTGGTCGCCCATGAGATGGCGGGAGGCGTCCATCCCGAGTACCCCGAGTTCGGCGCTGAGCCGCTCGGCGTCGCCGAGGTCGGGCAGGCCGGCCGGCGCGGTCCCGCGGCCGCCGGACAGGGGCAGTTGGGCGCCGCGGGCACCCCGGGACCCGCGCGTTCCCCGGTGCAGTTCCGTCAGGTGCAGTTGCAGGTCACGCCGGTTGGCGCCGAACGCGTCGAGCCCGCCGACCTGGGCGAGGCGCTGCGCGAGCGGCCGGCTGGGCCTCGCCCGCTCCCAGAAGTCGAGCAGCGAGGAGTACGGCTGCCCCTCCTCGATGCGGGCCGCCTCGGCCTCGCTGATGCCGTGCACGTCGGAGAGCGCGAGCCGCACGCCCCACTTCTCCTCTTTGTGACCGCCATCCTTGTGACTGCCATCCTTGTGACCGCCACTCTTGTGGTCGCCGCCCCCTTTATCAGACACCAGTTCGATACGGTGAGCGACCGCGGACTTGTTCACGTCCAGCGGAAGGACCGGCACCCCGCGCCGCCGCGCGTCCGCGAGGATCAGCCGCTTCGGGTACATCCCGGGGTCGTGCGTGAGCAACCCCGCGTAGAACGCGGCCGGGTGATGGGCCTTCAGCCACGCCGACTGATAGGTCGGCACCGCGAAGGCGACGGCGTGCGCCTTGCAGAACCCGTACGACCCGAAGGCCTCGACGATCTCCCAGGTGCGGGCGATGGTCTCGGCGTCATATCCGTGCGCCGCCGCCTGCTGTGCGAACCAGAACCGGATGCGCCCCTGCGAATCGGGGTCGGACAGCCCCCTCCTGACCCGGTCGGCCTCGTCGCGGCCGCATCCCGTCATGATGTTCACGATCTCGATGATCTGCTCGTGGAAGACGACGACCCCGTACGTCTCCTTCAGGGGTCCCTCCAGGTCGCGGTGCGGATAGCGGACCGGCGCGCGCCCGTGCCGCGCCTCGATGAACGGCCGCACCATGTCGGCGGCGACGGGACCCGGGCGGAACAGCGAGATGTCCACCACGAGGTCGTGGAAGGTGGCCGGCTGGAGCCGTCCCACCAGGTCCCGCTGGCCCGGCGACTCGATCTGGAAACAGCCCAGCGTCTCGGCGGACTTGATGAGCCGGTACGTCTCCGGGTCACCGGGCGCCACCGCGTCCAGGTCCACCGTGGAGCCGGTCGCCCGCTCGGTCTCCGCGACCGCGTGCGCCATCGCCGACTGCATCCGCACCCCGAGGACGTCGAGCTTGAGCAGGCCGAGGTCCTCGACGTCCTCCTTGTCGAACTGCGACATGGGGAAGCCCTCGCCGCTGGTCGGCATGACGGGCGTACGGGCGAGCAGCGAGGCGTCCGAGAGCAGCACCCCGCACGGGTGCATGGCGATACCGCGCGGCAGCGCGTCGAGCGCCTCGACCAGCTCCCACATGCGTCCGTACCTGTCCCCGCCCCGCCTGGACTCCCCTGCCAGTTCCCGCAGTTCGGGCAGTTCCTCCAGCGCGGCCCGCGCGTCGCGGGCCCTGATGTGCGGGAAGGACTTGGCGATCCGGTCGATGTCGGCCGGGTCCATGGACAGGGCGGCGCCCACATCGCGTACGGCATGGCGGACGCGGTACGTCTCCGGCATCGAGACGGTCGCGACGCGCTCGGCGCCGAACCGGCCGATGATCGCCCGGTAGACCTCCAGGCGCCGGGCCGACTCCACATCGATGTCGATGTCGGGCAGGACGGAGCGGCGCTTGGACAGGAACCGCTCCATGAGGAGGCCGTGTTCGACCGGGTCCGCGTGCGCGATGCCGAGCAGATGGTTGACCAGGGACCCGGCGCCGGAGCCGCGCGCGGCGACCCGGATGCCCATGTCCCGTACGTCGTCGACGACTTGGGACACCGTCAGGAAGTACGTGGCGAAGTCGTGGTACGCGATGATGTCCAGCTCGCGGTGCATCCGCTCCCAGTACTCCCGTTTCCGGTCGTACCCGAGGCGCAGCATCCCCGCCGCCGCCCGCGACGCGAGAACCCGCTGCGCGGTGCGGCGACCGGCGCCGACGAGCCGCGGTTCGGGGAAGTGCACGGAGCCGATGCCGAGGTCGTCCTCGGGATCGACGCGGCATTCCGCCGCCGCGGCGTTGGTCTGTTCGAGCAGCCGGTACGCGGCGTCGCGGCGGAAGCCCGCCGCCTCCACCACCCGTTCGGCCGTCATCAGCATGGCGTCGGCGTCCTTCAGCCAGCGCTCTCCGCTGTCGAGTTCCTTGCGGGGGTCGACCGGGACGAGGCGGCGCGCGGCGTCGAGGACGTCGGCGACCGGACCGAGGCCCGGGTCGGCGTACCGGACGTCGTTGGTGAGGACGGGGCGGATGCCCTGTTCGGCGGCGAAGCCGACGGTGCGGGCGGCCAGGCGCAGGGATCCGGGGCCCGTGCCCTCGCGCCCGTGGTGGACGGCTTCGAGGCGCAGGGCGTCGCCGTAGATCTCCCGCCAGGGGACGAGGAGGTGCGCGGCCCGGTCGGGGCGGCCCGCGGCGAGCGCGCGGCCGACGTCGGACGTGGGTCCGAGCAGCACGGTCAGGCCGTCGCCGTGGTTGTCCTCCCAGGTCAGCCGGGTATCGCCGGTGGCGTGGGCGGCGGTGACCAGACGGCACAGGGAGGCCCAGCCCCTCGCTCCGTCGCGGGCGAGGAAGGTCACGCGCGGGGTCGACTCGTCGATGAAGGCACCACCGCGCACGGGCTGCCTGCGCCGCTCGGCCGGGGCGCGGCCCGGCGCGGCGGATCCGGCCGGCGGGGGGCCGCTCACCGCGAGGTCCGTCCCGAAGACCGGCCGCACCCCTGCCTTGACGCAGGCCTTGGCGAACCTGACCGAGCCCGAGAGGGTGTCCCGGTCGGTGAGGGCGAGCGCGTCCATGCCCCGCTCGGAGGCACGCCCGGCCAGCCGCTCCGGGTGCGAGGCCCCGTATCTGAGGGAGAACCCGGAAACGGTGTGCAAATGCGTGAACCCTGGCACACGCACCTCCTGCACACCTCGAACCGACCTGCTCTCGCCTCCCCACCACCACCATAGACCAAGTATCGAACGTGTGTGCGACATCTGAGCCAGGTCGCTGCCCCAGGCACCCGTTCAGCCCCACCCCGCCTGCGTACGGACCGGGCTCCCCGGACCGTGAGGGGATGACCCAGACAGCCGACACCCCGCCCGGGCCCCCACCCGGGCCCCCGCGCGGGTCCTTCCCCGACGAGGTGAAGAGCGCCGTCACACCGCGGGCCGCGCTGCTCGTCATCGGCGCAATCGCCCCCCAGCTGCTCTTCATCACTTCTGCCGATGCTGCCGCCCTTCTGGAAGGCGATCGGCCCGGCCCTGCCGCCGGGCGCGGGCACCTGGGTGGCCCGCTCCATCGCCTGCTTCAAGGGCGACGCGGTCACCGGGGCGCCCCGGACACAAACGTGAGGGCCGGCCCGTCGATGACGGGCCGGCCCCTGTGTCGCACTGTCTCGCTGACTCGCTGTCGTTACGTCAGCCGATCTCGGCGCCGAACGTGGACAGCGCCTCCGTCACCGGCTGGAAGAAGGTCTCCCCGCCGGAGGAGCAGTCGCCGCTGCCGCCCGAGGTGAGGCCGATCGCGGCGTCGCCCGAGAAGAGCGAGCCGCCGCTGTCGCCGGGCTCGGCGCAGACGTCGGTCTGGATGAGTCCGTTGACGATGTCGCCGTTGCCGTAGTTCACGGTGGCGTCCAGGCCGGTGACGGTGCCGTCGTGGACCTGGGTCGTGGAGCCGCTGCGGGTCACCTTCATGCCGACGGTCGCGTCGCCCGCCTTGGTGATCGGCTGCGTGGAGCCGTTGTAGAGGTCGACCTCGCTCGGGTGCTCGACGTCGGAGGTGTACTTGACCAGGCCGAAGTCGTTGTCCGGGAAGCTGGACTGCTCGTTCGTGCCGATCTCCTGGCCGTTGGAGTCCGACCAGGTCGAGATCGCCTCGGTGCAGTGGCCGGCCGTGATGAAGTACGGCTGGCCGCCCTTGACCACGTTGAAGCCGAGGGAGCACCGGCCACCGCTGCCGGTGATGGCGTCACCGCCCGCGATGAGGGGCTTGAACTCCCCCTTGGTGCGCTTGAGTTCGGCCTTGGAGCCGAGGCCGTCGACGACCTTGCTGAGCTTGCTCCACGCGGCGGTGTCGACCGTGCGGTCGGCGGTGACGACGACCTTGTTGGTGGCCGGGTCGACCGCCCACGAGGTGCCGGGGATCGTCGCGTCCTGCTTCAGGGTGGTGCGGGCGCTCTTGAGTTCGGCCAGGGAGTTCTCGACGACTCTGGCCTTGGCTCCGGCCGCCTGCGCGATGTCCGCCGCGTCCTTGTTCAGGACGTTCACGACGAGGTGCTTGGCCTTCGCGTCGTAGTACGTGCCCGCCGAGTCCGCGCCGAGGTCCTTGGTCAGGGACGAGGCGAGATTTCCGGCCTTCGCGATCGACAGGGTCTGCGGGGCCACATCAGGGGTGTCCGTGCTCGCGTTCGCAGTCTGGAAGGTGACTCCCGCGGCGACCAGGGCGGCGATGCCCGCTCCTACCGCGGCGGCACGCCGCTTGGGTATGCGTCGGTGCTTCAACTCTCGTCCTCCTGTGGGGGGTCGGAACCGACCGCTGTGGGGTGAGCCGGTCCCGTAGGTTGACGCGCCCACTATCCCGACGGCCACAGGGGACACACAAGGTCGACTTCAGGACGCGCGTGCGACTGACGCTATGCGCTCCCCCGGCCGCGTGCACCCCCGTCACACGCCTGTCGCACCACGTCGGTTCCCACTGCAAACACTCCGCGCAGAGGGGTGGTCCGCAAAGGGTGAGGTCTAGTCCTGTCCTGATTCCGATGTCACCGGGCCGGGAATCGGCGGTTGTTCGGCGCCCGGCTGCCGCACCGCGTCCCCCGGGGTCGCCCGCTCCAGGAAGCGCAGGAGCTCCACCGGGAAGGGCAGTACGAGGGTCGAGTTCTTCTCGGCGGCGACGGCCACCACGGTCTGCAGGAGCCGGAGTTGGAGCGCCGCGGGCTGTTCGGACATCTCCGCGGCGGCCTCGGCGAGCTTCCTGGAGGCCTGGAGTTCGGCGTCGGCGTTGATGATCCGGGCGCGCCGCTCGCGCTCCGCCTCGGCCTGCCGCGACATCGAGCGCTTCATGGTCTCGGGCAGCGACACGTCCTTGATCTCGACGCGGTCGATCTGCACTCCCCAGCCGACGGCCGGGCTGTCGATCATCAACTCGAGGCCCTGGTTGAGCTGTTCGCGGTTCGAGAGGAGGTCGTCGAGGTCGCTCTTGCCGATGATGGACCGCAGTGACGTCTGAGCCATCTGGGAGACGGCGAACCGGTAGTCCTCCACCTGCACGACGGCCTCGGACGCATCGATCACCTTGAAGTAGATGACGGCGTCGACCCGCACCGTGACGTTGTCCCGGGTGATGCCGTCCTGCGCGGGCACCGGCATCGTGACGATCTGCATGTTGACCTTACGGAGCCGGTCCACGAACGGCACGATCATCGTGAACCCCGGACCGCGCACATCCGGTCGCAGCCGCCCCAGCCGGAAGACCACTCCCCGCTCGTACTGTTTGACGACGCGCGCCGCCGCCGTCGCGTAGATCACTAGGGCGGACGCGGCGGCGGCTCCCGCCAGCAGCTCCTCGACCATGGAGGCCTCCAGGGTTCGGACCCAGGCACTCAGGCAGGCTTTTCGAAGGTGACGCTTTCGAAGGCTTCTCCTTCGAAGGTAACTCCGGAACGCGCACAAGGGCGAGCCCCCGCACGGCAGTTGCCGTACGGGGGCTCCCTGCTGCTGGCTGCAGGTCAGGCTGTATCCGTCAGCCGACGGATACGGATCAGTAGACGCTCACTCCGTACGCACTCAGCGCCTCGGTGACCGGCTGGAAGAAGGTCGTACCGCCGGACGTGCAGTTGCCGCTGCCGCCGGAGGTCAGGCCGTACGCGGTGGAGCCGCCGTAGAGCGGGCCGCCGGAGTCGCCGGGCTCGGCGCAGACCGTGGTCTGGATGAGGCCGGAGACGATGTCGCCGCCGCCGTAGTTCACGGTGGCGTTGAGCGCGGTGACGCGGCCGCTGTGGATACCGGTGGTCGAGCCGCGCCGGGTGACCGTGGTCCCCACGGACGGCGTGGCCGCACCGGTGATGTCCTGGCTGCCGACCGTTCCGGGCGGGGTCCCCGTGGTGCTGTACCTGACGATGCCGTAGTCGTTGCCCGGGAAGCTGGATCCCGCGGTCGAACCGAGCGTCGTGGAGTGCGACGAGTTCGACCACCAGGTGCCCGCGCCGTCGGTGCAGTGACCCGCGGTCAGGAAGTAGTAGGTGCTGCCCGAGCGGACGTTGAAGCCGAGCGAGCAGCGCCAGCTACTCGCATAGATGGCGTCGCCGCCGGAGACCAGCTTCTTGAACGTGCCGGGGGTGCGCTCGATCTTCAGGGCGCCCGCGTTGCTGCCGGCCGCCTTCTGGATCCTGGCGATCTCGGCCTGGGAGACCGTGCTGTCGGCGGTGACGACGACCTGCTTGGTCTTCTGGTCGACCGCCCAGGCGGTGCCGGGTACATCGGACTTCAGGACGGACGTGCCGGCCTGGGTGAGCTGGGTCGCGCTGAAGGTGTGCGCGACGGGCGCGTCCGACGCGCTGGCCGTGGGGACGGCGAGTGCGCCGATGGCGACGAGTCCGGAGGCCACGGAGATCATCCGGGCGCGTCTCGCTATGCCACTGCGGGGGGTGGTGCGCTTGATCCTCACTGGTCGTTCCTCCCGAGGGAAGTCGGGGGCCCGCGTGGGGTCGGGGCCCGTGAGGCGCAGCCAGCGGCCCCTCGTTCGGATTCCGGATTCCGGAATGTTCCGAAGATGCGGTGCCCCTGACAAGCGCTGCTCGGGAGTATTCGGCGTTTCAACTGACCGGCACAAGGGCGCCTTTCGGCCGTCCGTCCGGTACACGTCCAGATGCCCCGACGGCTGCTGCGGTGGTTCGCAGGCCGCCGGGGCTCGGCTCCCCTGTCAGACGGAGGTACGGGCGACGAGGTTCCGTTCGCCGGCCTCGATCTTGACCGGCAGGGTGTTGCCGGGCGGCGGGAAGGGGCAGACGAAGTGGTCCGCGAAGGCGCAGGGCGGCAGCACCGCGCGATTGAAGTCCACGCGCGTACGGCCTTCGGCGTCGGGCGCGGCGGGCCGCAGGAAGCGGAATCGGAAGGTCCCGCCGCCGCTGGTGGCGTCGGCGAACACGGCCCAGAGCGAGCCGTCCGCCTGCACGGCGACCTGGAGCGTGAGGTCCTGTCCTTCGAGCGTGAAGGCCAGTTCACCGCCGAGGCCGAGGCCGCGCGTCTTGCCGTCGGCGTTCTCGACGCGGACCGTGCGGCTGGTCTCGTACGGCGTGAAGCGGCCCTCGACCGTCCAGCGGGGGTCGTGGGCGGTGGTCTCGATGCCGCGGAAGGCGCGCCGCGGCCCCGACTGCGGGTCGAAGTCGCGTACGGCCCACAGTCCTTCGCGCACGATCGCGACGAGGCGGCGCTCGCCGAGGCCGACCTGCGCGTCGGCCGTGAGCCGCACCTCACCGGTGAGCGGCTGTCCGTCGCGGGTGAGTCCGTGCTCGGGTGCGGCGGTCAGGACGACCTGGTCGCCGTCGGCCCGCCACTTCCCGGGAATGGCCGGAAGTGTGCCTTCCGGATAGTCGTCGAGCCAGTGGGTGCCGGTGAGGGCGAGTGGCCCGTAGGGCTCGGAGACGGATGCGGTCCGCTGTTCGTGCCACTGCTGCCAGGCGCCGGCTGCGCCGGTCGCGTCGTCGGTCATGCGGTCAGGCCTTCCTCGCGTGCGGGGCGTACGGGTTCTTTCAGCCCCAGATGGGAGCGCAGCGTCGTACCGGTGTATTCCGTGCGGTACGCCCCGCGTTCCTGGAGCAGGGGCACCACCTGGTCGACGAATTCGTCCAGGCCGCCCGGGGTGAGGTGCGGTACGAGGATGAAGCCGTCGGCCGCGTCGCTCTGCACGAACTCGTCGAGCTCGGCGGCGACGGCCTGCGGGGTGCCGATGAACGACTGGCGTGTGGTGGTCTCGATGACGGTCTGCCGGATGGACAGGCCCTTGGCGCGCGACAGGGCCCGCCACTGCTCGGCGACGGCACGGGGGTCGCCGCGCTTGGTGCGGCCCTGCGAGAGCCCGGAGTCGACGACCGGATCGATGTCCGGCAGCGGCCCGTCGGGGTCGTACGAGGAGAGGTCGACGCCCCAGATCTGCTCCAGGGTGAGGAGCGCGTTCTGCGGGGACACCTGCCGGCGCCGGATCCCGGCGGCCCGCTCCTGGGCCTCGGCCGCGGTGTCGCCGAGGACGACGGTGACACCCGGCATGATCTTCAGGTCCTCGGCGCTGCGCCCGTACTTCGCGAGCCGGCCCTTCACATCGGCGTAGAACGCGCGGCCCGCCTCCAGGGTGCCGTGCCGCGTGAAGATCACGTCGGCCGCCGACGCCGCGAACTCGCGCCCCTCGGGAGAGTCCCCGGCCTGAATGACGACCGGGTGCCCCTGCGGGGAGCGCGGCAGGGTGAACTCACCCTCGATGTCGAAGTGTTGACCGGTGTGCGCGAAGGGGCGCTGCTGCCCCTCGGGCGTCCAGGAGTCCCACAGTTCGCGGGCCGTGGCGACGAACTCGGCGGCGCGCGTGTACCGGTCCGCCCGGTCGAGGTAGCCGCCGCGGCGGAAGTTCTCGCCGGTGAAGGCGTCGGAGGAGGTGACGACGTTCCAGGCGGCGCGGCCCCCGCTGAGGTGGTCGAGCGTGGCGAACCTGCGGGCGGTCTCGTAGGGCTCGTTGAACGTCGCGTTGACGGTCGCGGCGAGGCCGAGGCGCTCGGTGACGGCCGCGAGGGCGTTCAGGACGGTGAGGGACTCCGGCCGCCCGACGACGTCGAGGTCGTGGACGCGCCCCTTGTGCTCGCGCAGCCGCAGCCCCTCCGCGAGGAAGAAGAAGTCGAACAGGCCGCGCTCGGCGGTGCGGGCGAGGTGCTCGAACGACGAGAAGTCGATCTGGGAGCGGGAGCGCGGATCGGTCCAGACGGTGGTGTTGTTGACCCCCGGGAAGTGGGCGGCGAGGTGAACGGTCTTACGCTGCTTGGCAGTTGAGGTCATGACGGGTCCCCCGCGAGCGCGGCGTACTGGTTGGCGGGCCGGGCGAGCCCCAGGTGCTCCCTGAAGGTGCTGCCCGGATAGAACGTGCGGAACAGGCCGCGGTGCTGGAGCAGCGGCACCGTGCCGTTGACGAGCCGCTCCAGGTCACGGCGCGGCTCGACCGGCGTGAGGTGGAAGCCGTCCACGGCGCCGGCGCGGTGCCAGGCGGTGACGAGGTCGGCGAGGTCGACCGGGCCGCCCCGGTAGAGCGGGCCGAGGTCGCTCGGCAGCGGCCCTCCCCCGCCGTGGCCGGGCACGGCCGCGTGCTCCCCGCCGCCGAGGTCGATGCGCAGCGCGGCCAGGACGCGCAGGGCGTCGGGGTCGCGGCCGTACTCTGCGGCGCGGCGGCGCAGTCCGGCGCGGACGGCGGCGGCCTGCGCCGGGCCCGCCGCGTTCACCAGGGCGACGTCGGCGTGGCGGGCGGCGACGTCGTACGCGTGCTGCGCCGTGGTGTCGACGACCGTGACGGGGTGGCCCTGCGGCGGCCGCGGCACGATGGAGGGGCCGCGTACGGAGAACGTGGCGCCCTGGAAGTCGACGTAGTGCAGCTTCTCCCGGTCGATGAAACGTCCGGTCGCCACGTCGCGGATCTCCGCGTCGTCCTCCCAGCTGTCCCACAACCGGGTTGCCACGTCGGCGACTTCACCGGCCTCGCCCCACAGCTCCGCGGCGGGCGCGGCGGCCCTGCGGCCGAAGAGGCGGGCCTCCTCCTCGGTGGCGGACACCTCGGGCCGCCAGCCGGCGCGGCCCCGGCTCACCCAGTCGAGGGTGGCGACGGCGGCCTGCACATGGAAGGGCTCGGTGTGCGTGGTGGTGACGGTGGGGACGAGGCCGATGCGGGCGGTCGCCGGGGCGACCCGGGACAGCACGGCGAGCGCGTCGGGCCCGGGCCGGCCGAAGGAGTCCCCGAGGGTGACGAAGTCCAGGGCGCCGCGTTCCGCGAGGCGCGTGAGCGTGAGATACGGATCGGCGGCATAGTTGTCGGGCTCGGGCTGGTCGACGGCCGCCGCGAGATGCAGCAGGCCGCGCCCGGTTGACGTAGTCATGAGCAGGTCCTTGGACGAGGAACGGAAGAACGGGGCCGGCGGGCGGGCTACGGTTTGGGCAGGCCGGGCGGGTTGATCTCCGACTTCTCGACCGCCTCGGTCGACAGGCCCCAGCGCTTCAGGACGCGCCCGTACGACCCGTCCTTGATCACGTGGTCGAGGGCGGCGGCGTACGCGTCGACGAGTCCGCTGTCCTTCTTCGTCGTGGCGGCGATCTTGCCCTGGATCTTGTCCCCGGCGCCGGAGAGCGTGCCGATGATCTGCGACTGCCCGGCGGACTCCACGTGGTAGGCGGCGCTGGGGCTCGGGCCGAGGTAGGCGTCGATGCGGCCCGACTGGAGAGCGAGGTAGTAGTCGGTGTCCTTCTGGAAGTACTTGATGGTGACCGGCTTCAGGCCCGCCTTCTCGTCCTGCTTGCTCCAGTCGACGAGGATCTTCTCCTGGTTGGTGCCGGAGGAGACGGCGATGGTCTTCCCGGCCACGTCCTTGGGTTCCTTGACCCGCCAGCTCGTGCCCTTCTTCGCCTCGAACGCGATGTTGTCGAGCCGGTAGGTCGCGAAGTCGTACTTCTCCTTGCGCTCCTCCGTGACCGTGACGTTCGAGAAGACGGCGTCGAACTTGCCGCTGTCGAGGCCGACGAAGAGGTTCTCCCAGGACACCGGGGAGAACTCGATCTTCAGGCCGAGTGTGTCGGCGACGAGGGTCGCGAGGTCGATCTCGGAGCCGATGCGGGTCTTGTCGTCGGTGGCGAAGAAGCCGAGTGGCGGCGAGGCGTCGGCGCTGCCGCCGAGCCTGAGCGTGCCGCGCTTGCGCACCGCGGCCGGCAGCTTGGCCGCGATCGCGTCGACCTTCTCGGCGCGGATGCGGTGCTGGTCGGGCCCGATGTTGATGCCGCCCACCTTCTCGGAACCGCCCTTGCCGGTGCCGGTCGCGGCATCGCTGTCACCCCCGCAGGCGGAGAGCAGGGGCGCGGCCACGAGCGCGGCGACGGACAGGGCGAGGGTGCGGCGGGACAACATGTGCGAACTCCTGTGTGAGAAAGGTGAGTTGGAAGAGAGGGGCAAAGGGGCGCGAGGGTCAGAGGACCTTGGAGAGGAACGCCTTCGTGCGGTCGTGGCGCGGTGCGTCCAGTACGTCGCCGGGGGCACCCTGTTCGACGATGCGGCCGTCGTCCATGAAGACGACGGTGTCGGCGACCTCGCGGGCGAAGCCGATCTCGTGGGTGACGACGATCATCGTGGTGCCCTGGAGCGCCAGGTCCTTGATGACGTCGAGGACCTCGCCGACGAGCTCGGGGTCGAGCGCCGACGTCGGCTCGTCGAAGAGCAGCAGCTTCGGTTCGAGGGCCAGCGCGCGGGCGATGGCGACGCGCTGCTGCTGCCCGCCGGAGAGCTGCTTCGGGTAGGCGTCGGCCTTGTCGGCGAGACCCACCCGGTCGAGCAGCTTGCGGGCGCTGTCGAGCGCCTCCTTGCGGGGGCGCTTGAGGGCGGAGACCGGGGCCTCGACGATGTTCTCCAGGACCGTGAGGTGCGGGAACAGGTTGAAGTTCTGGAAGACGAAGCCGATCTGGGTGCGCTGCTTGAGGACTTCACGCTCACGCAGCTCGTAGAGCTTGTCTCCGGAGCGGCGGTAGCCGACGAGGGAGCCGTCGACGCTGATCCAGCCGCTGTCGACCTTCTCCAGGTGGTTGATGGTGCGCAGGAGCGTGGACTTGCCGGAGCCCGACGGGCCCAGGACGACTGTGACCTCGCCGGTGCGCACCTCCAGATCGATGCCGCGCAGCACTTCCAGCGTGCCGAAGCTCTTGTGGACGGCCTTGATGTCGACCATGGTCCGGTCGGCGCCCGCGTCGCTCATCGGGTGGTTCCCTTCGAGAAGTGTCGTTCTACGTAGTGCTGGAGGACGGAGAGCGCGCTGGTCAGGAGCACGTACCAGACGGTGGCGACCATCAGGAGCGGGACCACGCGCCCGTTGCGGCCGTAGATGACCTGGACCTGGTAGAAGAGCTCGCCGATCGCCATGACGGAGACGATCGAGGTGCCCTTGAAGAGGGAGATCACCTCGTTGGCCGCGTTGGGCAGGATCGAGCGCATGGCCTGCGGCAGGACGATGCGGCGGATCTGCCGCAGCCGGGGGATGCCGAGCGCGGCCGCGGCCTCCAACTGGCCGCTGTCGACGGCCAGTACGCCGCCGCGCACGATCTCGGCGGCGTACGCGGCCTGGTGCAGCGCGAGCCCGAGGACGGCCGCGCTCATCGCGCCGACCAGGCCCATCGTGTCGAAGGAGAAGAAGCCGGGCCCGAAGGGGATGCCGAACTGCAACTCCTTGTACAGATAAGCCAGGTTGAACCAGAAGAGCAGCTGGACGATCAGCGGGATCGAGCGGAACGCCCAGATATAGCCGAAGGCGACGACCTGGAGGAACCGGCTGGCGGACAGACGCATGAAGGCCAGGACGATGCCGAGCGCGAACCCGAGCGCCGTTCCGTAGAACGTCAGCTGAAGGGTGACCCACACCGCCTTGAGGATCACATCGGCGGTGAAGTAGTCGGCGAACACCCCCCATTCCCAGCCGGTGTTGGTGATGAATCCGTGCGCGAACTGGGCGAGCAGCACGGCGGTCGCGACGATGGCGGCCCAGCGCCAGGGGTGGCGGACGGGCACCACCTTCAGCGCGCCGTAGTCGACGGCGCCGCCGGCTGTCGTGGCTGATGTCGTTTTGTCGATGGGTGGATCGCTGGTCAGGGACATGAGGGTTCCTCAAGAGGACGGAAAGGTACGGGGCGGGGGCCGGGGCTCAGGCTGCGGCGCGACAGGAGAGGTCGCGCAGGAACGCCAGGACCGCGCGGGCGGTGGCGTCGTTCTGCCGGAACGAGGGGCTGTTCGTACGCGGCCGCGTGAACGCCCCGGCGCCGCGCGCGTTCGTGTGCGGGCCGAGCGCGAAGCGGCGCGGGTGTGCCGTGCCGTCGCGGTGCAGGACGCGCCCGTCCTCGGGGTCGACCGCGAGGAGCCCGGCCGGGGTCGCCCGTGCCCCGTCCTCGTACAGCTCGCGCAGGAGCTGGTCTCGGGTGCGGGCGAGCGTGGGGTGCGGCAGGCGGGCCTCGACGAGGGCGCGGGCCTCGATGACGGAGCCGGGCACGGTGGCGCTCGTGGCGCGGAAGACGCCGTCCTCGGCGGTGACCCGCATGTCCGCGCCGGCGAACTTCACGACGCCGGCCCGGGAGAGCGCGAGCAGTTGCCGCAGCCTCGGTCCGGGCGGCCCGGAGGCGAGGTAGCTGAAGAAGCCGTGCCACCAGGACCCGATGTCGCCGAGCCGCACGACCTGCCCGTACACGGAGAGCAGACCGAGGAACACGGCGAGGTCGGGGCTGTGCGCGGGGTCGTGGCGGCGTGCGAGGTCCGCGGTGATGTAGCCGCGCAGCCCGTCCTGGAGTTCCTCGTACGAGCTGTGGCGTACGCCGTCCAGCGGGTGGTCGAGGGCCGTGAGGTCGAGGCGGTCCGCCGGGTCGGGCACGGCGGAGGCCACGAGGGCCTGGAGTTCGGCGCTCAGCGGTTCGGCGGCGGCGTACTTCTCCTCGAAGTCGGCCCAGGCGACGGCGGTGCGCTCGGGGTGGGCGGTGAACAGGCGGTGGTAGTGGGCGAAGCCGAGTTCCTTGTCGATGAGGGGCCACACGTCGCGGCGGAAGTCGTAGCCCTCAGGGCGGGCGAGGAGTTCGTCGATCTCGGCGGGGCCGAGGAAGCGGGGCAGCGGCGGGCGCTCGCCGGTCCAGTCGTAGCCGATCTTGGAGTGGTAGGGGATGCCGCGCCGCGAACCGACGTGCAGGACCGGCTCGCGCCCCGAGGGGAGGTACGTGTCCCCCTCGTACCGTCCGCCGCGGCCCTCCGTCAGGAGCACCATCAGGTCGACGAAGGCCAGGCCGAAGCCGCGGACGAGGACGTCCTCGCCGGGTGCGAGCGCGGACAGGTCGCTGTCCGCGGTGAAGTCGGGCGGCAGGTGGACGAGTCCGTGCTCGCGCGCGTACGCGCTCAACTCCCGCTGCTCTTCGTCGAGTTCGGCGTCCAGGTGACCCTGGGCGAGGATGACGGTGTCGGCGAGGAGGGGGCGGGCGCGCCCGTCGAGCCACACCTGCTGGCGGCCCTCGCGGGGGCCGCTGACGCGCAGGGCGCGGCGCGGGTGGTGGCGGACGGTGACGCCCGGCGGGAGCGCGGCCACGGACTGCTCGTACACCCAGCGCAGATAGGCGCCCTGGAGCAGCCGGTCGGCGAACGTGCGGCCGTCGAGGTCCGCCCACTCGTGCAGGGCGGGCCCGGGGAGTACCGGACCGTCGAGTTCGACCGTGTCGTCGGTGAACATCGTGACGTCCTGGGACTGCGAGTTCATCCAGAGCAGCGGGGACTGCGCCTGCCGCCAGACCCGTCCGCCGCCCGGCGGGAAGGGGTCGACGAGATGGATGTCGAGTTCGAGCCCGGCGTACTCGGGTGCGTTGGCGGCGATCCGCTCCAGGATGCCGGTCCCCCGCGGACCGGCTCCCACGATCACCAGTGAGGGCCTCATCGGGTGCGCTCCGAACCGCGCGCGTAGTGCCGCTCGACGTAGAACTGGCCGGCGCTCAGGAGCGAGGTGACCACGACATACCAGATGGTGGCGACCAGGAGCATCGGGATGACCTGGTAGGTGCGGTGGTAGACGAGCTGCACCGAGTAGAGCAGGTCCTGGACGGCGATGACACTGACGATCGAGGTGCCCTTGAGGGTGCCGATCAGCATGTTCCCGGCCGGCGGCACGATGGAGCGCATGGCCTGCGGCAGGATGATCCGCCGCCAGCGCCGCAGCCGGCTCAGCCCGAGCGCCTGCGCGGCCTCGATCTGCCCGCGGTCGACGGAGAGGATGCCGCCGCGCACCACCTCGGCGGCGTACGCGGCCTCGTGCAGCGTGAGGCCGATGATGGCGACGGTGATCGGCCCGAACAGGTCGACGGTCTTGATCCCGAGGATGTGCGGGTACAGCGCTCCGATGTTGAACCAGAACAGCAGCTGCACGAGGATCGGCATCGACCTGAACAGCCAGACGTAGCCCCAACTCACCGCGCGCAGCACGGGGTTGGCGGACAGCCGCATGACGGCCAGCAGGGTGCCGAGGGCGAAGCCGAGCGCCATGACGAGGGCGGTCAGCCAGAGGGTGAGACCGAGTCCGCGCAGGACGGACGCCGATGTGAAGTAGTCGGCGACGACGTCCCACTGGAAGGCGTCGTTGCGGATCACCGAGTTGGCGGCGAGCGCGAGGAGTACGAGGACGACGGCGGCGGCGAGCCACTGGCCGGTGCGGGGCCGGCGGACGATGCGGGGCTGTGCCTCACCGGTCTCGGCGGGCGGTCCGGCCGCGGCAGGCGCGGTCTTTGCGAGTGTGTTCGAGGACATGCGAAGGCTCCGTGGGCACTGGAATCCAGCACGGTCTTGCCTTCACACGGAACTTGCGGACCGAGCCCCTCAGCAGCGGTCCCCTCACCGAGGGTACGGGGCTCGCTCCGCTCGCTGTCAAGGCTGTCCAGAGTGTGAGCCGTACGTCTCATGTGAGTTGACGCGGAAACGGATGCCTGTTCCACTTGCCCCATGCATCCGCAGCAGTGGCTGGTCACGCGCTCCCACATCGACTTCGGTCGAGTGTGGTCGGCGTCCTGTTGATGCCCTTCTGACGCCCGCTGCGCGTCTGCTTCTCTCTCTTCTCGACGCTTCCTGACGCTCGCCGCGTTCTGAGCGTTTCTGCGTTTTCTGCGTTTCCCGGTGCGCCCAAGTGCGCGCACTCGTCCGCGCCTTCACACACCCACGCGTCCTCGCGTACCCCTCCCCTCAGCTGCCTCCTCACCCCTGCGTGCCTGTTGTCTTCGAAGGGCAGAACTCCACGCCATGCGTACAACCTTGACGACCCATCAGCGGCTCACCGCCGCGTTCGCGCTGATCACCGCGGCCACGCTGACACTGACCGGCTGCGGCTCCGGCGACCCCGGAGCCTCCGCCGGCGGCGCCGCACCCGCGGGCAAGAGCGACAAGATCCCCACGACCGACGTGGTGAAGGCCGTCAAGAAGGACGAGGCGGCGGCGAAGCTGCTGCCCGCCGACGTCCGGGCCGGCGGCAGGCTGACCGTCGGCGCCTCCATCGGCGGCACCCCGCCCGGCGCCTTCTACCTGGAGGACGGCAGGACCGCGGCCGGCCAGGACATCGACTTCGCCGACGCCGTCGCCAAGGTCCTCGGGCTGAAGCTGAAGCGGGAGGCGGCCGGTTTCGAGGCGATCCTGCCCGCGCTCGGCAGCGGCAAGTACGACCTGGGCACAGGCAACTTCGGCGTCACGGACGAGCGGCGCAGGACGATCGACTTCGTCACGTACATCAATGACGGCCAGGGCTTCGCCGTGCGCAAGGACAGCGACCTGAAGAAGGTCACCGACCTCAGGCAGCTGTGCGGCCTGAACGTGGCGACCGGCGCGGGCACCACCTTCGAGGCGACCCTGGAGGAGAACAAGCACCTCTGCGCGGACGCCGGGAAGAAGGCGTACAGCGTGAAGACGTACGCCGACCAGAGCGCGATCTGGTCGTCCCTCCAGCAGGGCAGGTCCGACGTGGTGATGAGCACCATCAACGGGCTGCGCTACGCCGTCGCCCACCAGGAGGGGCTGAAGTTCCTCAACGAGTACCACCGCCTCGACGTCGGCTTCGCCTTCAAGAAGGGCACGAAGCTGGCGCCGGCGTTCCGCGCGGCGGTGAACAGGCTGATCGCCGACGGGACGTACGACAAGATCCTGAAGAAGTGGGGCACGAGCGAGTCCGCGATCGAGAAGTCGCAGATCTCACCGCCCGAGATCAAGGACTGACCCCGACCCCGGACCCGCGACCTGCGACCCGCGCCCCGGGGGCTCAACAGTCGCAGCAGGAGCAGCACTCACAGCATTCGCAGATGGAGCACGCCTCGCAGCAGCTGCAGTCGGTGGAGCAGCATTCGCTGCACCAGCCGTCGCGCTTCTTCCGGGACCAGGGCCCCTCG
The DNA here is from genome assembly GCF_045040855.1 of Streptomyces sp. NBC_00009. Taxonomy (NCBI): domain Bacteria; kingdom Bacillati; phylum Actinomycetota; class Actinomycetes; order Kitasatosporales; family Streptomycetaceae; genus Streptomyces; species Streptomyces sp. NBC_00009. The sequence goes on along the minus strand of NZ_CP108312.1, from coordinate 6,390,413 downwards.
AACTCGTCGGCACAGCACACCTTGCAGGTGCAGCAGAGCCCGATGGCCGCGGCGCACCCGGCGAAGAACCCGCGCTTGCCGGGCTTCGGCGGCTGAAAGGACGGCCCGCCGCCGTAGCCACCGGGCCCGCCCGGACCACCGGGACCGCCCTGCCCGCCGCCGTACGGATTCTGCGAGCCGTACGGGCCCGAGGATCCGGGCGGCACATACGGGCCCGATCCGGTGGGCACCCAGGGGCCGGGCGCGCCGGGGCCCTGTTGCGGCGTGGACGCGGCCGGTGCGTGCGCGCCGCGCGCGGGGCCGGCGCCGTGGGACGCGTCGGTTCCGTGGGACGCGTCGGCGCCGTGCGCACAGCCCGACGTGCCGAAGACGCGGTCGACCGAGCGGCGCAGTTCGTGGACGAACAGCAGGTGCGCGAGCGTGCCGTCGACGAATTCGGCCTCGCGCAGGGCGAGGCGGATGCCGCGCAGCGCGTCGTCGGCGAGGCGGCGCGCCTCGGCGAGGTCCGTGCCGGTCGCCGTGAGCGGGTTCCAGGCACCCGACGCGGCGTCAGCTTCCTTGTCCTCCACGGCATCCAGAAGGTGCGCGAGTCGCCCGAAGAGCCGGCCGGCCTCGGCGAGCGGCGCCGCGTTTCCGGGGCGTCCGGCGAGGACCGCGGTGTGCGCGAAGGCGGCGGCGGTCGCCGTCTCGGTCGGTTCGGTGACCGTGAGCACCGGGGTGCCGAGGCCGGCGAGCGCCTCGATCCCGATCTGGCGCTCCACGGCGTCGACCAGGACCGCCGTATCGAACCCCACGTCAGAACCCGTACGGGAACCGGCCTTTCCCCACTTTGTGGCGACCCTGCGGGCCGCCGCGGCCACCGGCCTGCGGGCCAGGAGGCCGTCGCCGTCGGCGACGTGGTCGCGGACCTTCGCCGAGGCGAGGACCAGTGAGACGGCCGCGGCGAGCCGGGCGCCCTCGCCCTGCGCGACGGACGCGGTGCGCATCCCGCGCAGCGGACAGGGCCCTGCCGTGCGCCGTCCCCCCGCTGCGTGTTCGGCCTGAGCCTCCGTCAGAACCGAGATCAGCAAACCGTCGTAGTTCGTGACAACTCGGGCGAACTGCCCGTGGTCACCGCGAAGTGCCAGGCAGAGTCCGCACAGATGAGCCATCCATTGCGCCTTGAGCCCCTCGCCGAGACGATGGCTGCAAGGCCGGACTATTCCGAACAAGACGACTCCCCCGAGGGTCTCGAAGACGTAAGCTGCGGCATCGTACCGAGGGTGCCGTTCACCCGTACGCCCCGGCCGTCACCCATACGCCGCGAAGAATCATATTTCACTCACTGTCAGCAGCCGTACGGGGTACGACCCTTGGGATTCACGGGACAGCGCCGTGTTGACTCTGCACCAGTAGCGTCACGAAAACCCCGCGCGGCGACTATCCACTTGGCGCACCATCCGCATCATGGACGACCATAGGGATGCGGAACGCAGAGGAACCGCTGTGAGAGGAGGCGTCCATGGGATCGGTGCGCAAGGCGAGTGCCTGGCTTGGCCTCGTCGACGACAACGATGACGAGCGTTACTACGACGACGACTACGCCGAGGGGTCCGAGCCCCACACCGGCGCCGCCTGGGTCACGGACCCGCGCGTGAAGGTGGCGGCCGACGCCGCCGAGGAGCAGGGCCGCCGGATCGGCACGGTCACCCCGGACGGATTCCGGGACGCCCGTGGCATCGGCGAGATGTTCCGGGAAGGTGTCCCGGTCATCATCAACCTCACGGCCATGGAGCCCGGGGACGCCAAGCGCGTCGTCGACTTCGCGGCCGGGCTCACGTTCGGGCTGCGGGGTTCGATCGAGCGGGTGGCGAACCGGGTGTTCCTGCTGAGCCCTGCCGACACGCAGGTGGTCAACGGTGAGGCGGAGAGCCGTCCGACGGACGGTTTCTTCAACCAGAGCTGAGCGTCACGAGTGGGCAGGGCCCGGCCCCTAGGGCCTGTCTTCAAATTCCCGCCGTCCGCCCGGAGGGCGGGCCCCGCGGCGTCTGGTGCGTGCAGCTGCAAGGCGGAGGAGGGCGTCGACGCGATGGGGGTCCCCCCTGCTCGAGCGCAGCCGAGAGCTCGGGGGAGTCGGCAACCGACGACAACGCCGCTGGGGGTCCCCCCACGCCCTTAAGGCAGTGGGGGAGTGCGTGCCAGACGCCGCGGGGCAGGCGGGAATTTGAAGACAGGCCCTATAGGCCGGGCCACCGCCCGCGGCAGCCGTCACGCGACGGTGGACTCCACGCCGACCCGCTCGGGACCGCGCTGGGGCCCGATCTTCGCCGTGCCCTCCGCGTCCTGCGGGGCAACGGCTTCGCACTCCATCCGCCGGGGCAGCCGCAGGGCGGCCAGCGCCCCGAGCAGCAGGAGCCCGGCGCTGACGAACAGCGTCACGTGCAGCCCGTGGACGAAGGCGACCCGGGCGGCGCTGCGCAGCGCCTCACCGGCGGTGCCGCCGAGCCGCGTCGCGACCTGGTACGCCTCGCCGAGCGAGTTCCCCGCGTGGGCGCTCGCGGATCCGGGCACCCCGGTGACCCGGGCGATCCCGGGTGCGTACGCGGCGTTCATCACCGAGCCGAGCAGGGCGATGCCCATGCCCGCGCCCAGCTGGTAGGAGGTCTCCCCTATCGCGGCGGCGCCGCCCGCGTCCTGCGCCGAGGCCTCGCTGAGCATCGACTCGTACGCGCCGAAGAGGGTGGTCTGCAGGCCGAAGCCGAGAAGGACGAAGCCGAAGGTGAGCAGCGACGGCCGGTCGTGCTGTCCCATCAGCGTGAGCGTGAGCACCGCGGCCGCGGTGAGGACGAAGCCGGCCGAGACCATGCGGCGCGGTCCGAAGCGGCGCAGCTGGGACGAGCCGAGGACACCCGCGGCCATCGCCGCGAAGGTGAGGGGCAGCAGCCGCAACCCCGTCTCCAGGGGGCTCAGGCCGAGTACCAGCTGGAGGTACTGGACGGCGATCAGCTCCAGGCCGACCAGGGCGAGCATGGCGAGGACGATGCAGCCGACCGCGGTGGAGAAGGCGGGCCTGGCGAACATCTTCATGTCGATGAGCGGATGCTCGCGGCGCTTCTGCCGCCGCACGAACACGATCAGCACGGCCGCGCCGACGAGGAGGGGGCCGACGGCGGACGGGTCGAGCAGGTCACGGTCGACGCCGAGCCGCTTCACGCCGTAGACGACACCGAGCATTCCGACGGCCGCCATGAGTGCGCCGACCACGTCCCAGGGCCCGTCGGAACGGCCCTTGGACTCGGGAAGTATGAGACGGCCGAGGGGCAGCATGACGGCCATCAGCGGGATGTTGATCAGGAAGACCGAGCCCCACCAGAAGTGCTCGACCATGAAGCCGCCGAGTACCGGTCCGGTGGCGGCGCCTATCGCGGCGACCGCGGACCAGACGCCGATGGCCACGGCCCGCTCGCGCCGGTCGGGAAAGACCGCCCGCAGGATCGACAGGGTCGCGGGCATGATCATCGCGCCGCCGACGCCGAGCAGCGCGCGGGCCAGGATCAGGACGTGCGGCGTCGAGGCGAACACGGCGAGTGCGGAGGCCACGCCGAAGAGGCCGTATCCGAGGAGCAGGACGCGTCTGCGTCCGACGCGGTCGCCGAGTGTGCCGAAGAGGATCAGGAGCGCCGCGCAGATCAGCGGATAGGCGTCGACGATCCACAGCAGCTGTACCGCCGAAGGGCGCAGGTCCTGGGTGACGGCGGGGACGGCGACGTGCAGCACGGTCGCGTCGAGGGCGACGAGCAGCAGGCTGGTGCACAGGACGACGAGGACGACCCAGCGATTGGCGCCTGGCCCGGCGGTCCGCCAGCGAGAGGGCACGGCGGCCGTGGTCGTCCCGGACATATGCGTACCTCCCAGTGGTCCCTCGCGCTCGGCGGATCCGCAGGGTGGGGACTTCCCCGCGGTTGCGGCCGGAAGGAGCGGACCCCCGTGCCCACGCAACGATTGGCGAGTGAGCCGCCAGAGTACGCGAGTTCATTGCGGTGACACGTGGCGGACCTCTCATGTCCCTGACCGTGGAGTGTGGTGTACGCCACGCTCCACCCCCCCGACCACGCACCGCGCGTGCGGTCCGGTTGCGCCCGGCGCCGATAATCGACGCCGTGACCGAAGTCGACCTGCAAGAACTGCGGCGCGTGCCGGCCCGGGCGGCCGGTGCGCTGCGCCGCGCGGCGCCCGCGCTCCTTGCCTATGCCGGGGTGCGCGCCCTGGGCCTGCTCATGCTCGCCGTGTGGAGCGCGGGGAACGCGGAAAAGGGGAAGAGCCCGCACACGCTGCTGACCGCCCGCTGGGACTCGCTCTGGTACACCCGCGTCGCGGATTTCGGCTACGGCTGGGAGGTGCGCCTGCCGGACGGCACCGTGCACTCGAACCTCGCGTTCTTCCCGCTGCTGCCGTGGCTGGAGCGGCTGGTGTCGGCGGTGAGCCCGCTGTCGTACGCGGACGCGGGCCTGCTGGTGAGCTGGCTCGCGTCGCTCTGCGCGGCCTGGGGGATCTTCCTGGTGGCCGAGCTGCTGTACGGGCGGCGGGCCGGGGTCTGCGCGGTCGTGCTGTGGGCGGTGCTCCCGGTCGGGATCGTGCAGTCGATGGCGTACAGCGAGTCACTGTTCACGGCGCTCGCGGCCTGGTCGCTGTACGCGGTCCTGACCGGACGGTGGGTGAGTGCGGGGCTGCTCGCCTCGCTCGCGGGGCTGACCCGGCCGGTGGGGGCGGCGGTGGTCGCCGCGCTCTGGGCGACGGCTGCGGTCCACGTCGTTCGCGACAGGAAGGTCTCCTGGCGCATGGCCGTCGGCGTGCTGCTCGCCCCGCTGGGCGCCGCCGCGTACGTCCTGTGGGTGGGGCACCGCACGGGGGGCGGCCTCTTCGGATATCTCGACGTGCAGGGCCAGTGGGGCAACGGCTTCGACGGCGGTCTCGCCTTCGCGCGCTTCGTCGGCGACAAGTTCACGTCATTCCCCTCGGCGCTCGCGGGGCTCGGCCTGATCGTCGGGGTCGCGCTCGTGATCTGGCTCTACGTGCTGTGTGTACGGCGAGGTCAGCCGCTCGCGCTGCTCGTCTACTGCGGGATCGTCGTCGCGCTCGCCCTGTGCGCGTCGGGGTACTTCGGCTCGAAGCCGCGACTGCTGCTGCCCGCCTTCCCGCTCCTGCTGCCGGTCGCGGTGGCGCTCGCCCGGCTGCGTACGAGCAGATCGGCGGCGGTGCTCGGCGGCGTGGCCGTGGCGTCGGCGGTGTACGGGGCCTTCTGGCTGAACGGGTCGGGTCCTCCTTGATCGACTCGGCGGGCCCCGGGAGGCCGTCCGATCGCCCCGGGTGATCGGACGGGAAATTCCGGGGAAGCCGTCGGTGAACGAATTCGGGCGCGGCGAAAAACGAATGCGAGAAATGATCAATGAAATTGAAGGCGGTACCCCGGTCGGATAGTGATATCCGCAGGAATAAACGCCCCGCTGAGAGCAATCCCACATCACATCGTCATCACAAACCGAGTGATTCGGCCGGGTTCGGCACTCACTCGCTGTAGCGTCGATTGGGTGCGTACCGAACGAAACCTCACCCGTCTGGAGCGGCTCTTCGCCCGCCTCGACCGTGAGCCGGAACGACCGGTCAACCTGGATGTGCCCAGGATGAGCCGGCACAGGGTCGTGCTCTTCGGGGCCACCCTGTCCTTCTACCTCGCCATCGTGGTGGCCGTGCTGATCACGTCCTGGCTGGTCACGTTCGACTGGCAGGTCATGTTCTTCCGGCCGTACCAGCAGTGGCCCGAGATCCACGCGTTCCTGGACTACTGGGTGGTGCTCGGCCAGCGCGGTCCGACCGCGGTCATGGTCATGGCCTGGCTCGGCTGGCGCTCCTGGCGCCAGCACACGCTGCGGCCGCTGCTCATGTTCGGTGCCGCGCTGCTGCTCCTGAACATCACCGTGGGCGCCGCCAAGCTCGGCATGGGCCGCCTCGGCCCGCACTACGCGACCACCATCGGCTCGAACGAGATGTGGCAGGGCGGCGATATATTTCCTTCCGGCCACACCGCCAACGCCGTGGTGACCTGGGGAATCCTCGCCTATCTGGCCTCGACGCCGCGCGCCAGGCGCTGGCTGTCGGCCGCCTCCGCCGTGATCTCGCTGAGCGTCGGCCTGACCACCGTCTACCTCGGTACGCACTGGCTCAGCGATGTCTTCCTCGGCTGGACCGCCGGACTGCTCATCCTGCTCGCGCTGCCCTGGGTCGAACCGCTGATCACGCAGGTGGAGGCCTGGATCTTCTCGCTGCGCGAACTGTGGCGCAACCGTCGTTCCGGTGCGCTCCCGGCGCCCGCCCCGGCCGCCGCCACGCCCGCGCTGGTTCCGCAGCGCGTCTCCCCGCCCGCCTCGGAGGAGCCGCCGGTACGCGAACCGGTCGGCGCCGCGCGGGCCGTGCGGCCTCCCGGGCTGCTCGCCCCGGGTCCGCACACCGCGCGCTCCGAGCGCACCCCGGTCACTCCGGCCGGCAGCCGCAGGCCGCCGCACGCGGACCGGGTGCCGCGCGGCACCACGTCCGCCCGCCCGGTCGCCGGCGGCTGACCGCCCCCGGCGCGAGAGCGTCGAAGGCCGCGGGGCCGGTACGCACCGCCTGCCCCCGCACGCCGAAGGCCCCCGGTTCCGTCACGGAACCGGGGGCCTTCGCGCTGCTTGTCGGCCCTGTCAGCCCTTCCAGCAGCGGGTCACGGTGCCGTCGGACACCTCGAAGTTCAGGCGTCCCACGCGGTACTCCATGGTGATGATCGCGCCCGGGGGCAGCGACCTGACCGTGGACCAGCCGCGCTCACGGGCCCGCCGCTCGGCGCCCGGCGCATCGAGGCCGACGTACGTGTCGAGGGTGTCCTGGGGTTCTGCGGGAGGGGTCGGAATGGGTGCCATGACCGCCACGTTAGGCGGCCGGGCTGCCTGGCACCAGGGCGGACCACACCCCGTCACCGGTCCCCCTCCGGTCACGCTTCTGTCACAGGTCCACGACACGCGTTTCACTCGAACTCCGTCACACGTACGAGCGATTTGATGCTCCTTCTGCGCATGTTCTGCGCGCGCCACGACATAATTCCGCGGCTTCGCCGAAAGCGTCCGGATAACGTGCCCGAAATAGCGTCACGACCGCGCCCGGGACCCGCCCAATTCGGATTCCCCGGGCGCTCTTCATCAGTTGACGTCCCATCGGAATTGCATGAACGCGACACAGAGCTCCCGTACGCCCACTGTCGGAGTCGGTGGGGAGGCGAGCATCATGGCGTGTGCTCGAGGCAGGCCCGGGGCGCGAGAAGCGAGGGGGCAAGCGATGGGTACGACGGACGTGCAGCCCGTGCAGCCGGCGGCAGGAGCGGTGCGGACGAGGACGCCGGGCCGGATCGTCGTGGAGTGGCTGACCACCACGGACCACAAGAAGATCGGCCACCTCTACCTGATCACGTCGTTCGCGTTCTTCCTCGCCGGCGGGATCATGGCGCTCCTGATGCGGGCCGAGCTGGCACGGCCCGGCCTTCAGATGCTGTCCGCCGAGGAGTACAACCAGCTCTTCACGGTGCACGGCACGATCATGCTGCTGCTCTTCGCGACCCCGACCTTCGCGGGCTTCGCCAACGAGATCATGCCGCTGCAGATCGGCGCCCCCGACGTGGCGTTCCCCCGGCTCAACATGTTCTCGTACTGGCTGTTCCTGTTCGGCGGGCTGATCGTGATCAGCTCTCTGATGGTGCCCGGCGGGGCCGCGGACTTCGGCTGGTTCGCGTACGCCCCGCTCAACAGCCTGACGCGCTCGCCGGGCGTCGGCGCCGACATGTGGATCATGGGGCTGGCGCTGGCGGGCTTCGGCACGATCCTCGGCGCGGTGAACTTCCTGACGACCATCATCGGGATGCGGGCGCCCGGCATGACGATGTTCCGGATGCCGATCTTCACGTGGAACACGCTGTTCACGTCGATCCTCGTGCTGATGGCCTTCCCGGTGCTCGCCGCGGCGCTGCTCGTCCTGGAGGCGGACCGGCGCTTCGGGGCCGTGGTCTTCGAGGCCCAGTTCGGGGGTGCACTGCTGTGGCAGCACCTCTTCTGGTTCTTCGGCCATCCGGAGGTCTACATCATCGCTCTGCCGTTCTTCGGCATCATCTCCGAGATCCTCCCGGTCTTCAGCCGCAAGCCGATCTGGGGCTACTCGACGCTGGTCGGCGCCACGATGGCCATCACCGGGCTCTCGATCGTCGTGTGGGCGCACCACATGTTCGTGACGGGTGGGGTGCTGCTGCCGTTCTTCTCGTTCATGACGTTCCTGATCGCGGTGCCCACGGGCGTGAAGTTCTTCAACTGGATCGGGACGATGATCAACGGGTCCCTGTCCTTCGAGACCCCGATGCTGTGGTCCATCGGCTTCCTGGTGACGTTCCTGTTCGGCGGCCTGACCGGCGTCATCCTCGCCGCGCCGCCTATGGACTTCCATGTGACGGACTCGTACTTCGTCGTCGCGCACTTCCACTACGTCGTGTTCGGCACGGTCGCCTTCGCGACGTTCGGCGGCTTCTACTTCTGGTGGCCCAAGTTCACCGGGAAGATGCTCGACGAGCGGCTCGGGAAGATCCACTTCTGGACGCTGTTCGTCGGCTTCCACACCACGTTCCTGGTGCAGCACTGGCTCGGTGCCGAGGGCATGCCGCGGCGGTACGCCGACTATCTGGCGGCCGACGGGTTCACTGCGCTCAACACGCTGTCGACCATCGGCTCGTTCCTGCTCGGCTTGTCCACGCTGCCGTTCCTCTACAACGTCTGGAAGACGGCGAAATACGGCGAGAAGGTCGACGTGGACGACCCGTGGGGCTACGGGCGTTCGCTGGAGTGGGCGACACCGTGCCCGGCGCCGCGGCACAACTTCCTCACGCTGCCCCGGATCCGCTCCGAGTCCCCGGCGTTCGATCTGCACCATCCGGGGTTCGCGTCGTCCCGTCCGCTGAGCCGGCCCGTTCCAGTGCCCGGGACAGACGGTCTCGAGCGGTCCTGATCACGTCCGTGAGCCCGTCGGGTTCGAGCACCTCGAACTCGAAGCCCATCAGGATCACGTGGATCACCATCGCGTCGAGGCTCGCCGCCCCGGTGCGCAGCACACAGCTGTCGTCGCCGTCGGCCTCGAGCGTGCCCGCCGACGGGCTGATCCGCTGCGCCGCCTCCTCGACGGGCACCAGGAGCCGGATCGTCGCCCCGGTGGCGTACGGGCCCTGCGAGACGCCCTTCGAGACATACGCGGCGAGGTCGTCGGCGGGTGGCGTGCGCGGGGTGAAGCGCGGCCCGTGCGGCGGCTTCGGCGTGATGCGGTCGACGCGGAACGTGCGCCAGTCCTCGCGGTCGACGTCCCAGGCGACCAGGTACCAGCGGCGCTCGCTGCACACCAGGCGGTGCGGCTCGACGGTGCGGCGCGTGGCGGCGCCCCCGTGGTCCTCGTAGGCGAAGCGCAGCCGCTCCGAGTCCCGGCAGGCGGCGGCGAGTTCGGTCAGGACGGACGGGTCGACGTCGGAGGGCCCGGGCCGCGGAGCATCGGCACGGTGAACGCGTTGAGGGCGGACACGCGGCGCCGGAGCCGGCCGGGGAGGACCTGTTCGAGCTTGGACAGGGCCCGTACGGACGTCTCGCCGATGCCCTCGATGCCCTGGCCGGCCGAGGTGCGCAGGCCGACGGCGACGGCGACGGCCTCATCGTCGTCGAGGAGCAGCGGCGGCAGCTCGGCACCGGCGCCCATCCGGTAGCCGCCGCCGGTGCCGGGGCTCGCGTCGACGGGGTAGCCGAGCCCGCGCAGCCGGTCGACGTCGCGGCGGACGGTGCGCGGCGTGACGCCGAGCCGGTCCGCGAGGTCGGCGCCCGACCACTCGCGGCGGGCCTGCAGCAGCGAGAGCAGCCGCAGGAGTCGGGCCGAGGTCTCCAGCATGGGCCCGAGTCTGCCAGCCCTCGCGGACAGCCGGAGTCCGCAAGGGCGCCGCGCGGGCTACTCGGCGGCGGCCGCCGCGGTCACCAGGACCGCCAGGTCGTTGTCGCTCGTGTAGTACGGCTCGACCGCGATCCGGCCGCGCCCGGTGTCCAGGCGTGCGGTCGGGTAGGTGAAGATCGGCTTCTTGTCGGCGACGTCGTCCAGGAGCCGGGCGACGCGTACCGCGAGTCCGTCCTCGCCCTCCGGGCGCACCCACAGGTCCCAGCGTCCCGCTTCCAGCTCCTCGTACCCGACGCGGAAGGTGAACTCGTCGCCACGCGGGGTCAGTTCGCTGCGGAGCGCCGGCCCGCCGTCCGTGCGTGAACGTATCTCCGCGTACGCCTTGGGGGTGATCGCGGTGCCGTAGACCCGGCCGCTGACCGTCATCTCGCTGTCCGTGACGAGCAGTTCGCCCGCCTCGGCGTGCGGCGCGCGCAGCCAGCTGCGCACGGTGAGGTTGCCGTGCTTGGTCGCGTAGGGGATGCGGACGGCGACGAAGCCGCGGGAGCCGCTGGGTACCCGGTCGACGAGGGACCGCAGGTCGTTGAGGCCGGGGGCCAGGCGCCGCGGCTCCTCGCCGGCCACCTGCGCGAAGACGTCCCAGCGTCCCTCGGGCAGCCGGACGCTGCTGGGCAGCGCCGCCCGGAGGCTGCCGTCGCCCGCCGGGGTCAGCGGCAGGCGCACGTCCTCGCCGCTGTCGCGTTCGGTGAGGACCAGATGGGCCGGGTCGGGCCCGCCGTGGTCGGTGACATCGAAGGTGAGACCGCCCGCCGAGTCGGCGATGCAGTCGGCGTGGGGCGCCGTGGTCCCGCCCCCCAAGGACGGCTCGGACGAGGCCGAGAAATCGGCCGAAGCGGTCGGCGGCGTCATGCCGTGCGCCCCTTTCTCTGTGACGTTCCCTGGGCCGTGAACGCGGAGCGTCCCGAGTCCCGCACCGCGTACGCGCCCCCGAGCAGCGCGCCGCGGGTGCGGTGCAGAAGGCCTCCGCCGCGGCGGGCCGTCAGCGAGCCGAACAGCGATTCGTAGCGCTCGGCGATGTGCGCCGGGTCGAACCGCTCGGAGTCCTTGAGCGCGGCGCTCGCCATCCGGGCGCGCAGCGCGTCGTTGTTGATCAGTTCGAGGAGGCCGCCGGAGATCGCCGCGACGTTGCCCACCTCGACCAGACGCCCGTCGACACCGTTGTCGATGATTTCGCCGGGGCCGTGCGGACAGTCGGTGGCGACCACCGGGAGGCCGCAGCGCATCGCCTCGACGATCGTCATGCCGAACGACTCCAGGCTGGAGGTGACGGCGGCGATGGAACCTTTCGCCCACTCCGGTTCGATGGGGTGGGCGGGGCCCATGAGGAACACGTGGTTGTAGAGACCGAGGTCGTCGATCAGGGCGCGGAGCTTGTCCTTCTGCTTGCCGCTGCCGTAGATCCGCAGGCGCCAGTCGGGCCGCTCGGCGCGGACCCGGTCGAAGGCCCTGACCAGCAGGTCGTACCGCTTCACGGGCGCGAGCCGGCCGGCCGCGACGACCCACTTGCCCGAGCCGTCCGCCGGCTCGACGCCGGGCGCGGGCACGGGGTTCGGCACGGCCTCGATCCGCACGCCGGGCAGCCGCATCTTCGCGCGGTAGGCCCGGGCGTCGGCCTCCGTGGTCGTGGTGAGCGCGTCGAGCCGCGGGTAGACCGCGCGCAACTGCCGGTGCAGCGCGGTGGGGTGGCTGTCGAGAGTGAGGTGTTCCTGGCCGACGCGCCGGGGGCCGCGCCGGGTCTGGCGGGCCAGGTGCACGTTGAGTCCCGGGCGGGTGCCGACGACGACGTCGGCGTCGACCGCACGCAGGTGCTCGGCGATCCGCCGGTCGGTGAGCGCGTTGTACTGGTCGTAGCGGCCCTCGGCGTGCGGGAACGTCGTGGCGGGGGTGCGGTATTCGGGGCTGTCGCCCTCGTAGCCCGGGCTGCCCTTGCGGATGTCGACGAGATGACGGACCCGGATCCTCGGGTCGGCCCTGAAGACCGGCTCGTCACGGTGGCGCAGGACGGAGACCACCTCGACGTCGTGCTGTTCGGCAAGCGTGTTCGCGAGGTTGTACGTCGTCCGAATCGTCCCCCCGATTCCATACGCGTTGTGAATCAGGAAAGAAATCTGCATGCGTCCCCGTATTCCACTGTTCCTCGCGGACAGTCCGTCTCGTCCGCCTACCGCAGGGTTAGACAGGGGTGCGGGGGCAGAGGTTGGGCGTCATCACCATCTTGTTCCAGAACAGATGCGTGATTGAGAGACGATTCGTGGAACCTTTTGACGTTTTCTGACATCAAGGCAGATAGGAGAGCTGAGGTACCACGAAACAGTTCGTGGTCATGTCACCCGCTTGAGTGACCCACCCCGAGCCGTCCTTCCAGCGCGCCGACCGCGTCCATCCCGAGCGGCAGGCGGTCTTCGGCTCCCCGACCGTGGCCGAGAACCTCGAACTGACGGCCCGAAGCCGCGATTTCGGGCCGGCCCTTGAGGCGTACCCCGAGCTGCGCCCCCTGCTGCTGGGGGAGCTCGACGCGTGCGTGGTCGTCGCCGAGCAGCGGCTGCCGCCCGGCCTGCGCACGCGCGCGGGTGTGGTGGTGTACGAACTGCGGCGGGGTGCCGTCGTGTTCGCCGGCGAGGCAGCCGAGCTCAGTTGAGGCTCTCGGCCGACGCCTTCGGGATGAGCAGCATCGTGCCGGTGTTGAGGCGGTCGGGGTGGGCCCCGACCATCTGCTTGTTGGCCTTGTAGAGCGCCTGCCAGCCGCCCTTGACGCGGTACCGCGTGGCGATCGAGCTGAGGGTCTCGCCCGGCTTGACCACATGGACGGAGCCGTCGACCTCGAGGACCCTGGAGCAGACCGGCCAGGCACGCCAGCCCTGGGTGCTCAGCACCTTCTCGGCGACCGCGATCTGTTCGGCGCGCGTCGCAAGGTCCGCGCGCGGGGCGTACCCGAGGCCGCCGTTCTCCTTCCAGGTGGACTGCCGGAACTGCAGCCCTCCGTAGTAGGCGTTGCCGCTGTTGATGTGCCAGCGCCCGCTGCTCTCGCACTCGGCGAGGCAGCCCCACGGCCACTGGTCCTTGGCGCAGTCGTCCAGCTTGAGGATCATGCGCCCGGGGCCGGGAGCCGGTGGGGGCGGGACGGCGGCCGCGGCCGCGGGGGCGAGCAGGGCGGCGAACAGGGCGGCCGGCAGGGCCGCGAGACGGAAGCGGCGTGCGGGGCGCGTGCGGTTCACGGGCATGGGGCGCATCGCGTCACGCTAGGCACGCGAGCCCGCGCCCGCGCCGAGCCGCGCCATGCACGGACCCGGCCCCACCCGGTCGGCCGCCTCCCGGCCCGCCGTAGGCACACTTTCGCCAACGACTGTTTTCAGCCACCTGCTTCATTACACGATTTCAGGATTTGTCGACCTGTGGGCATGGCGACCTGCCGCTCACCTCTCCGGATCAATCTCCTTACGTACAACGGGAGTTGATGTGGAGCGATTGATTCCGGCCGCCGGTTCGCGCCGTGCGTCGGATGGGTCGATTCCGTCCCCTTCCGGGCGTGACCCCCGGCACAGATCATCCGTTGTCTTCTTTATGAGCCGGGGACCGCCCGGCCGCATTCGACGCAGCAACACACCGAATCCGAGGAGCCACCCGTGCCGCGCATGCTCGACGTCAGCGACGACGTACGCGCCGAGATCGGCGACGCAGAAGCCGACCGGCTGCTCGCCGGAGAGAACGCCCCGGGCACGTACGACTGCACGTCCTGCCGTACTCCGGGCGATTCGGAACAGGAGCGCACCAGCACCGTCCTGTTCATCGGCGACGAGACCGCCGTCCTGGCCTTCGCCCACTCCACCTGCCTGCCCTCACAGGTCGTCCAGGTGTCCGAGGAGCAGCTGCAGGGAGCCGTACGTTCCATCACCGGCGACGGCGGCGCCCCCGCCGCGGCCCCCGCCCCCTCCCCCGCGGCGCAGTCCATCCCCGGGCAGGCCGTTCCGGAGCAGGCCGTGCTCGGCGTGACCAGCGGGCTCGTCCTGATCTCCGGCGAGCTGCACCCCGCGCTCGTCGTCGAGCCGACCGGGCCGATCGCCCGCCCCGGCTCGACGGGCGGCATCGACGAGTTCCTGACCCTCCTCGTGGAGCAGGGCTTCACGCCGACCGCCCAGGTCGGCGAGGTGCCGCCGGTGCTGCACGGCTGGTCCGTGCTGCTCGCCATGGGCCAGCTGCACGCCGTCCTGCAGCCCGGCTCCGTCGGTGCGGGTCAGGTCGCGTGGTGGCAGGCGCACCAGCCGCTGCACGTCACCGACAGCTGGCGCGCGGCGGCGAACAAGACGAACTCCGTCCTCGTCTTCGCCGCCCCGGCCGGCACGATCGGCCGCCAGCCCCGCGAGGACCTGCTCCGCGGCGCCCTCGACAAGGCCGCGGCGAACGGGCTGCTCGTCGGCGCGACGATGCCCCTGGCAGGCACGTGACCCTCAGCCGTGAACCGAGTTGACCGTGGGCCGGGCGCGCGCCCGGCCCACGGTCGTACCCGGCCCCGGACGCCGGCCCGTGCACCTCCGCGTGCGCCGCCCGCACCCTCGTCGGGCCTGCGAAAGCGCGAACCGGACCGCATCCGCGAGGGTGTGCGGGTCGTTGGCACCTACGTGCACGCATACGACCCCCCTCGCCGCCCGCAGTATCCGACCCCGATCCCCGCCATGCGCGGGACGCATGAATCGGCGGGTGGCCGCTCGGCCACACCGATCTACGACGCCCTGTACTCGGAGTACCGCAGATCCTTCCGGGCCCTGCCGGGCGACCGCAGCGGCGAAGAGAACCTCTCGTTCTCCGCGTTCGGCTCGAGCCTGTACGCCGTGCACCACAGCACCAGCGGCCGGCACAGCGCGTCGTACCACGAACCACAGCAGGTCCACAGCTCGCCGCCGACCGGCTCCTGGCACACGAGCGGGCGGCAGCACAGCACCGGGAGCAACCTCCCTGCCGCACTGCCGCCCGCTCCACGCCGCGAGCGCTAAGGCCCAAGTCCTGGGAGCCGGGCGCTAGTTCACTTCTTGCGGCCGCGCTTCTCGCGCACCCGGACCGAAATGTGGATCGGCGTCCCCTCGAAACCGAACTCCTCGCGCAGGCGCCGCTCCACGAACCGGCGGTAGCCGGCCTCGATGAAGCCCGAGGCGAAGAGCACGAACCGCGGCGGCTTCGTGCCGGCCTGCGTGCCGAAGAGGATGCGGGGCTGCTTGCCGCCGCGGACCGGGTGCGGGTGCGAGGCCACCAGTTCACCCAGGAACGCGTTGAGCCGGCCCGTCGGAACGCGCGTCCCCCAGCTGTCGAGAGCCGTCTCGATCGCGGGGACGAGCTTCTCCATGTGGCGCCCGGTCGTCGCCGACACGTTCACCCGGGGCGCCCACGCGACCTGCGCGAGCTCCGTCTCGATCTCGCGCTCCAGGTAGTAGCGCCGCTCCTCGTCGAGCGTGTCCCACTTGTTGTACGCGACGACGATCGCGCGGCCCGCCTCGACGGCCATCGTCACGATGCGCTGGTCCTGGATCGAGATCGACTCGGACGCGTCGATCAGGATGACCGCGACCTCCGCCTTCTCGACGGCGGCGGCGGTGCGCAGGGACGCGTAGTAGTCGGCGCCCTGCTGCAGGTGTACCCGCTTGCGGATGCCCGCCGTGTCGACGAACTTCCAGGTCTTGCCGCCGAGCTCGATGAGCTCGTCGACCGGGTCGCGGGTGGTGCCCGCCAGCTCGTTCACGACGACGCGGTCCTCGTTCGCCACCTTGTTCAGGAGGGAGGACTTGCCGACGTTCGGGCGGCCGATGAGGGCGACGCGGCGGGGGCCGCCGATCGCGGTGCCGAAGGTCTGCGCCGGAGCGTCGGGCAGCGCCTCGATGACGGCGTCCAGCATGTCGCCGGTGCCGCGGCCGTGCAGGGCCGACACCGGGTACGGCTCGCCGAGGCCAAGGGACCACAGGGCGGTGGCGTCCGCCTCGCCGCTCGGCCCGTCCACCTTGTTGGCGCACAGCACGACCGGCTTGCCGGCCTTGCGCAGCAGCCGTACGACCGCCAGGTCGGTGTCGGTGGGGCCGACCGTGGCGTCGACGACGAAAACGACGGCGTCGGCGGTCTCGATCGCGTACTCGGCCTGCGCGGCCACGGACGCGTCGATGCCGAGGACGTCCTGCTCCCAGCCACCCGTGTCGACGAGCCGGAAGCGGCGGCCCGCCCACTCGGCCTCGTACGAGACGCGGTCGCGGGTGACGCCCGGCTTGTCCTCGACGACGGCCTCGCGGCGGCCGATGATGCGGTTCACCAGGGTCGACTTGCCGACATTGGGGCGGCCGACGACGGCGAGTGCGGGCAGCGGGCCGTGGCCCGCCTCCTCGATCGCGCCCTCGACGTCCTCGATGTCGAAGCCCTCTACCGCGGCGAGCTCCATGAACTCCGCGTACTCCGCGTCGCCAAGGGCCCCGTGCTCGTGCTCGGCCGAGCCCTCCGGCTGGATCTGGTCGTTCATGAAGTCCGTACCTCGTCGTTCATCGTGGTGATCGGTGGACCGTCTGATCACTTACGGCGGTCCACTACTGAAAGTCTCGCTCAGTGCCCGGTGAGGCGCCTGGCGTTTTCCAGGTGGGCGGTGAGCCGCTCCTGGATGCGCACGGTCGCCTCGTCCAGCGCCTTGCGCGTACGCCGCCCGCTGCCGTCGCCCGCCGGGAACGGGTCCCCGAAGACGACATCGACGCGGCTGCGCAGCGGCGGCAGCGCCTTTATCAGCCGGCCGCGCTTGTTCGTGCTTCCCAGGACCGCCACCGGCACGATCGGCGCCCCGCTGCGCACCGCGAAGTACGCGAGGCCGGCCCGCAGGGAGGCGAAGTCGCCGCCCCCTCGGGTGCCCTCCGGGAAGATCCCGAGGACTCCCCCCTCGTCGAGCACGCTCAGCGCACGCGTGATCGCCGTACGGTCCGCCGTCGAGCGGTCCACCTCGACCTGGCCGATGGCGCCCAGGAATGTGCCGAGCGGTCCGACAAAGGCTTCCTTCTTGATCAGGAAGTGCGTCGGCCTGGGCGCGACGCCCATGACCATCGGCCCGTCGACGTTGTGCGCGTGGTTGACGGCCAGGATCACCGGGCCGGTCGCGGGGACCTTCCAGGCGCCGAGGACGCGGGGCTTCCACAGCCCGTACATGAGGCCGACCCCGATACGGCGGCCGACCTCCGCGCCTCTTTCCGAGGGGGAAGCCGCGGTCACTTCGCCGCCCGCTTCTCCCCGATGAGGGTGACCACGCACTCGATGACCTGCTGGAGCGTGAGCTCGGACGTGTCCACCTCGACGGCGTCGCCGGCCTTGGCCAGCGGGGACGTCTTGCGGCTGGAGTCCGCGGCGTCCCGCTTGATCAGGGCCTCCTGGGTCGCCTTCACGTCGGCGCCCTTGAGCTCACCGCTGCGGCGGGCCGCGCGGGCCTCCGGCGACGCGGTGAGGAAGATCTTCAGGTCGGCGTCGGGCAGGACGGTCGTACCGATGTCACGGCCCTCGACGACGATGCCCTGCCCGGCCGAGGCGGCGATGGAGCGCTGCAGCTCGGTGATGCGGGCACGCACCTCGGGGACGGCGCTGACGGCGCTGACCTTCGAGGTGACCTCGGTGGTGCGGATGGGACCGGCGACGTCGACGCCGTCGACCGCGATCGTCGGGTCGGACGGGTCGGTGCCGGAGACGATCTCGGCCTTGCCGGCCACGGCGGCGATGGCCGTCGGGTCGGTCAGGTCTATGCCGTTGTTCACCATCCACCAGGTGATCGCCCGGTACTGGGCGCCGGTGTCCAGGTAGCTGAGCCCGAGCTGGGCGGCGACGGCCTTGGAGGTGCTCGACTTGCCCGTGCCGGAGGGGCCGTCGATGGCGACGATCACTGCTGCCGGGGCGGCGCTTGCGGCGGTTGCGGCGGTTTCCACGGGGCTGCGGACACCTTTCTCAGTGCACGGGACAGGGAGGCGGGGCGCAAAGGCGCCCCGCACAAGGTTACTGGCTCAAGCACCCTGCCCTTACAGCCCCTGAGGACAGGACCTACTGGCGCATCGCCCAGCCCCGGTCGCGCAGTGCCGCCGTCAGCTTCGGGGCCGCCGCCGGCTGGACCATCAGCTGGACGAAGCCCGCCTGCTGGCCGGTCGCGTGCTCGATGCGGACGTCCTCCACGTTGACGCCCGCGGCGCCCGCGTCGGCGAAGATCCGGGCCAGCTCGCCGGGCTGGTCGGAGATGAGGACCGCCACGGTGTCGTACGCCGCCGGGGCCGCGCCGTGCTTTCCGGGGACGCGGACCTGGCCCGCGTTCCCGCGGCGCAGGACTTCCTCGATGCCGGTGGCGCCCTCGCCGCGCTTCGCCTCGTCCGAGGACTGGAGGGAGCGCAGGGCGCTCACCGTCTCGTCGAGGTCGGCGGAGACCGCGGAGAGCAGGTCGGCGACCGGGCCGGGGTTCGCGGAGAGGATGTCGATCCACATGCGGGGGTCGGAGCCCGCGATGCGCGTCACGTCCCGGATGCCCTGACCGCACAGGCGTACGGCCGACTCCTCGGCGTGCTCCAGGCGGGCCGCGACCATGCTGGAGACCAGGTGCGGCATGTGGGAGACGAGGGCGACGGCGCGGTCGTGGGCGTCCGCGTCCATGACGACGGGGACGGCCCGGCACAGCGCGACCAGTTCCAGCGCGAGGTTCAGGACCTCGGTGTCGGTGTCGCGGGTGGGCGTCAGCACCCAGGGGCGGCCCTCGAAGAGATCCGCGGTGGCCGCCAGGGGCCCGCTGCGCTCGCGGCCCGACATGGGGTGCGTACCGATGTAGGGGCTGAGGTCGAGGCCGAGGGCCTCCAGCTCGCGGCGCGGGCCGCCCTTGACGCTGGCGACGTCGAGGTAGCCGCGGGCCACCCCGCGCCGCATCGCGTCGGCCAGGGTCGTCGCGACGTGCGCGGGCGGCACGGCCACCACGCACAGGTCCACGGGTCCCTCGGGCGCCTCGTCGGTGCCGGCGCCCAGCGCGGCGGCGGTGCGGGCCTGCGCCGGGTCGTGGTCGGCGAGGTGCACGTGCACGCCGCGCGAGGCGAGCGCCTGGGCGGCCGAGGTGCCGATGAGGCCGGTGCCGATGACGAGGGCGGTTCTCACTGGGCGATGTCCTTGCGCAGGGCGGCGGCGGCGCCGAGGTACACGTGCGCGATCCCGGACTTCGGCAGCTCGGACTCGATATGGGCGAGGACGCGGACGACGCGCGGCAGCGCCCCCTCGATGTCGAGTTCCTGCGCGCAGATCAGCGGCACGTCGACGATGCCCAGCTTGCGGGCGGCGGCGGCCGGGAAGTCGGCGTGCAGATCGGGGGTGGCCGTGAACCAGATCGAGATCAGGTCGTCGGAGGTCAGCCCGTTCCGCTCAAGGATGGCGGTGAGCAGCTCGCTGACCTGCTCGTCCATGTGTCCGGCTTCGTCCCGTTCCAGTTGGACGGCGCCCCGGACCGCTCGTACCGCCACGGTGTCGCTCCTTGCTCGCGTACGTACAGCTCATGAGGTGCCAAGCCTAGTCAGCCCCGCAGACACCGGCGCGTGGCGCCCGCCTGCCGAGACGGACGCCGCGCACGGTGCGGTACATCAGAGCTTCCGGTCTCCGGCCGGCAGGTCAGAACTTCTGCTGCTTGACCAGCTCGTCGAGCGAGAGGCCCGGCACCTCGCCCTCCGGGGTCAGCTTGTCGACGGCCGTGGGCAGGGCGCTCGCGATGTCGTTCGCCGCCTGGTCGGGGCTGACGCCCGACTCCGCCGCGACCTTCTGCAGCGTGGCGTCCGGCAGGGCCTCCTTGACCTGGTCCGGGGTCAGCTGCTCGTTCGAGCCGGTGCCGACCCAGGACTGCGCCTGCCCGCCGAGGCCCGACTTGGCGAGCGCCTCCAGGAGGCCGCCCAGCGGGTTGCCGCCCGCGGAGCCGCCCTGGCCCTGGGTGAACGCCGCCAGGAGCGAGGTGAGGACTCCGCCCGCCGAGCCGCCCGCCTTGTCACCGAGGAGGCCGCTGAGCAGGCTTCCCAGATCGTTGTTACCCGCCATGGTCACGCCTTTCAGAACGTTCTTGAAGTCTTGATTTGGGCTCGCTCCGGGGGTCCACAGACCCTGCCAATGTGACCCCACCCACACCCTGTCGCCACTCGGGCAGCCCTGCCCGGCCCGCTCTCCGGAAGATCGATGGCACCGGAAATTCGGCCGCTCCGGCCGGGCACGGCCCGTACGCTCCGTCCATGACAGAGGCCCTGGACCTGGTGCGCGACCACACGATCTACTCCTGCGTGATGGGGTCGCGGGCGTTCGGCCTGGCCACGGACGACAGCGACACCGATCGCCGGGGCGTGTTCGTGGCGCCGACGCCGATGTTCTGGCGGTTCGAAAAGCCGCCGACGCACGTCGACGGTCCGGCGGACGAGCAGTTCTCCTGGGAGCTGGAGCGCTTCTGCGAGCTCGCCCTGCGGGCCAATCCGAACATCCTGGAGTGCCTGCACTCGCCTCTGGTCGAGCACCTCACCGACACGGGCCGCGAGCTGCTCGCCCTGCGCGACGCGTTTCTGTCCCGGCAGGTCCACGTCACGTTCACCGGCTACGCGATGGGCCAGCGCAAGAAGCTCGACGCCGATGTCCGCCAGTACGGCGCCCCGCGCTGGAAGCACGCGATGCATCTGCTGCGCCTCCTCACCTCCTGCCGCGACCTGCTCCGCACCGGCCGGCTGACCCTCGACGTCGGCGAGGACCGTGAGGCACTCCTCGCGGTGAAACGGGGCGAGGTTTCCTGGGACGACGTGGTGGCCCGGATGCAGTGCCTGGGCGGCGAGGCGGAGGAAGCCGCCGCCCGCACCCCGCTCCCGGCCGAGCCGGACCGGGCGCGAGTGGCGGACTTCCTGTTCGGGGTGCGCCGGGCGTCAGCCCTTGAGCCGGAGCCGCGGCCTTACACCCGCTGAGCCCCGCTGAGCCCCCCTCTGACGTTCGTCGAAGACGACGCGCACAGACCAGGCCCCTGTCCGGCACATCGTCATCGATCACGCGTCCCAGAGCGCGCCGAGCGACAGCAGGTCGCTGCGGTACTCGATCCGTTCCGACCAGTCCGCCGGCCAGACCTCGTCGCCCAGGTACGCCCCGGCGAAGGCTCCCGTGAGGCAGGCGATCGAGTCCGAGTCGCCCGAGGTGCAGGCGGCGCGGCGCAGGGCGGTGACGGGTTCGTCGACGAAGAGCAGGAAGCAGAGCAGGCCCGTGGCGAGCGCCTCCTCGGCGATCCAGCCCGCGCCGGTGGCCAGGCACGGGTCGGTCTCGGGCGACGGCGAGGCCAGCGCCTCCTGGAGCCGTTCGAGCGCGGCCAGGCAGTCGTCCCAGCCGCGCGCGATGAAGTGCTCCGGGCTCGGGTCGGCAGCGTGCGCCCACAGGTCGCCGAGCCAGGCCTCGTGGTACTTCTGCCGGTTCTCGTACGCGTACGAGCGCAGCATCCCGACGAGTCCGGTCGGCTCCGCGCCCTGCGCCAGGAGGTGAACGGCGTGCGCGGTGAGGTCGGACGCGGCGAGGGCCGTGGGGTGGCCGTGCGTGAGCCCGGACTGCAACTGGGCGGCGCCCGCGCGCTGTTCGTCGCTGAGGCCCGGGATCAGGCCGACCGGCGCGACGCGCATGTTGGCGCCGCAGCCCTTGGACCCGATGCGGCTGGCCTCCTGCCAGGGCTTGCCGGTCTTGAGGAGGTAGCAGGCCTGGAGGCAGGTGTTGCCGGGGGCGCGGTTGTTCTCCGGCGACTGGTACCAGTCGATGAACTCCTCACGCACGGGCCGCGTCATGCCCATCGGCGCGAGCACGCCGCGGTCCATCGCCGTGCGCAGGCCTCGCCCCAGGGCGAGCGTCATCTGGGTGTCGTCGGTGACGATCGCGGGCTTGGGCAGAGCCATCTGCCGCCACGGCCCGAACTTGGCGAGGATCGACGGCACGTCGTTGAACTCGGTCGGGAAGCCGAGCGCGTCCCCCAGGGCGAGCCCGACGAGGGAGCCGGTCGCCGCACGCTTCTTCATGAGGGTCGTCCTTCCACGGGGGGCCTGAGCAGGGGCGGGTGCAGGGTGGTGGCGGGCCCTGCCTTGTAGAGCGCGGCGGGCTTGCCGCGGCCGCCGGTGAGCCGGGCGGCGCCGAGCACCGGTTCGACGAAGCCGGGGGTGGCGAGGACCTTGCGCCGGAAGTTCGCGGGGTCGAGCCCGGCGCCCCACACCGCTTCGTAGACTCCCCGCAGCTCGCCGAGGGTGAACTCGGGCGGGCAGAAGGCCGTGGCCAGGCAGGTGTTCTCGATGCCGGCGCCGACGCGTTCGTGCGCGTCGGTGAGGATCCGGTCGTGGTCGAAGGCGAGCGGGCCGTACGCGCCCGTGCCGTACGGCAGCCAGTCCGCGCGGGCGGCGTCACCGCCCCCGCGCACCTCGGGCGGGTCGGGCACGAGGGCCGCGAACGCGACGGAGACGACCCGCATCCGGGGGTCGCGGTCCGGGTCGCTGTAGGTGCGCAGCTGTTCCAGGTGCAGTCCGGTGACGTCGGACAGGCCGGTCTCCTCGGCCAGTTCGCGCGCCGCCGCCGTCTCCGCGGACTCGTCGGGCAGGACGAAACCGCCGGGCAGCGCCAGGCGTCCCGCGTACGGGGCCTGCCCCCGCTCGACGAGCAGCACCCTCAGCGCGCCGTCCCGGATCGTGAAGACGGCCAGATCGACGGTGACGGCGAAGGGCTCGAAGGCGTGCTTGTCATAGCCCTGCACGCACACCACCCCCCTCTCTTTATGGTCTTACCGACTATAAAGAGAGGGGGGTGGCACACACAAGAGCCAGGCCCCTGCCGGGGCGGGGTGCCCAGGCGCTTCTAGAGGTCGACCTCCTGCATCAGCATGCCGACCTCGGTGTTGGACAGGCGCCGCAGCCAGCCCGACTTCTGGTCGCCGAGCGCGATCGGCCCGAAGGACACCCGCACCAGCTTGTCGACCGGGAACCCGGCCTCCGCGAGCATGCGGCGCACGATGTGCTTGCGGCCCTCGTGCAGGGTGACCTCGACCAGGTAGTTCTTGCCGGTCTGCTCGACGACGCGGAAGTGGTCCGCCTTCGCGTACCCGTCCTCCAGCTGGATGCCGTCCTTGAGCTGCTTGCCCAGGTCGCGCGGGATCGGGCCCACGATGTGCGCGAGGTAGGTCTTCTTCACGCCGTACTTGGGATGGGTGAGGCGGTGGGCCAGCTCTCCGTGATTGGTGAGCAGGATGATGCCCTCGGTCTCGGTGTCGAGCCGCCCGACGTGGAACAGCCGCGTCTCGCGGTTGTTCGTGTAGTCACCCAGGCACTGGCGGCCGTCGGGGTCCTCCATGGTGGAGACGACACCGGCCGGCTTGTTCAGCGCGAAGAACTGGTACGACTGGGTCGCCACGGTCAGACCGTCGACCTTGATCTCGTCGTTCTCGGGGTCGACGCGCAGCCCCTGCTCGAGCACGATCTGGCCGTTGACCTCGACCCGAGCCTGCTCGACGAGCTCCTCGCAGGCGCGCCGGGAGCCGTAACCGGCCCGCGCGAGCACCTTCTGGAGCCGCTCGCCCTCCTGCTCGGCGCCCGGGAAGGTCTTGGGGGTCTTGATGTCCGGCCTGCCCGCGTACCGGTCGCGGTTGCGCTCCTCCTGCCGGGCGTCGTACTCCCGCGAGGTCCCCGGGGCGCCGCTGCGACCGCCGCCGCGGGCGCCGGTGCCCTGGGAGGTGCGGGGGCCGCCCTTGGCGCCGCCGCGCGCTGCCGCGCCCCGGCCCCTCTTCGGCGCGCCGCCGCCGTCGGCGGGGCTCACGTCGTAGCGCCGCTCCTCGGGACGCGGCTTGCTCGGCCGGCCCTGCTTGTCGTCCCGGTCGTTGCCGGCACCGCGGTAGCTCCCGCGAGCGCCGCCGGCGCTGCCGCCGCGAGCACCGCCGCCACCACCGCTACCGCCGCGGCCACCGCTGCCGCCGCGACCGCCACCGCCGCCACTGCTGCCGCGGCCGCCGCTGTTGCCACCACGGCTCCCGCCGTTGTTTCCGCTGCTGTTCCTGCCGCTGCTGCTGCTTCGCATCAAAAGTTCCGTCTAGTCGTCTGCGTCCTCGTAACCCGGCGCATCGGGTGCGTCCGGGTCGAACGACGGGACCCCTTCCTGCGTCTCGGCCTCGATCGCGTCCGCCTCCGGAAGGAAGGGCGCGAGTTCCGGGAGCTCGTCCAGGCCGCGCAGGCCCATCCGCTCCAGAAAGTAGTTCGTCGTCCTGTACAGGATCGCACTTGTTTCGGGTTCCGCGCCCGCCTCCTCGACGAGGCCCCTCTGGAGGAGGGTCCGCATCACGCCGTCACAGTTCACTCCGCGCACGGCGGAGACCCGCGATCGGCTCACCGGCTGGCGGTACGCGACGACCGCGAGGGTCTCCAGCGCTGCCTGGGTGAGCCGGGCATGCTGCCCGTCGAGCACGAAGCGTTCGACCGCCGCCGCGTACTGCGGCCGGGTGTAGAACCGCCAGCCGCCCGCCACGAGCCTCAGCTCGAATCCGCGGCCCTGGACCGTGTACTCGTCCGCCAGGGCCCGCAGGGCGTCCGCCACGGCCCTGCGCGGCCGGTCCAGGACCTTCGCGAGGTGCTCCTCGGTCGCGGGCTCGTCGACGACCATCAGTACGGCCTCCAGGGCCGGCCCGAGATCCAGCTCGGCGACCCGGTCGGCCCCGGCGACGGCTTCCTGCCCACTCGTGCCCGTCATGACTGCTTCTCCTCCGCCCCGCCCCGCTCGGCCTTTGTCTCTTTACCGTCTTTGTCGGCCGTCGTCTCTTCACCGTCTCTACCGTCTTTGTCGGCCGTCTCGGGAGGCCTGTCGAACTCGTCCGTGACGGCCGGCTCCCCGTCGCTCTCCCCACCGGTCCAGCGCACGAGAAGCTCCCCGAGGGCCTCCTCCTGCTCCAGGCTGACGGCCTTCTCCCGGTACAGCTCAAGGAGCGCCAGGAAGCGGGCCACGACGGTCAGGGTGTCGTCGGTGTCCTCCACCAACACCCGGAAACTCGCCTCGCCCAGCTCCCGCAGCCGCGCCACGACGAGCCCGGCCTGCTCGCGCACGCTGACCAGCGGGGCGTGGATGTGGTCGACGTACACCTGGGGCTTCGGCCTGGGCTGCATCGCCTTCACGGCGAGCCGGGCGAATCCTTCCGCCCCGATGCTGATGACGACTTCCGGCAGCAGCTCGGCGTGGTGCGGCTCCAGACCGACGGTCCGCGGGTAGCGCCGCGCCTCCTCGTCGAGCCGCTCGCTGAAGATGTCGGCGATCTTCTTGTACGCGCGGTACTGGAGCAGCCGGGCGAACAGGAGGTCACGCGCTTCGAGGAGCGCGAGGTCGGCCTCGTCCTCGACCTCGGCGGTCGGCAGCAGCCGGGCGGCCTTGAGATCGAGCAGCGTGGCGGCGACGACGAGGAACTCGGTGGTCTGGTCGAGATCCCACTCGGGCCCCATGGCGCGGATGTGCACCATGAACTCGTCGGTCACTTTGGAGAGCGCGACCTCGGTGACGTCCAGCTTGTGCCTGGAGATCAGCTGGAGGAGCAGATCGAAGGGCCCCTCGAAGTTGGCCAGCCGCACCTTGAAACGCCCGTCATCGGGCACAGGCTGCTCACGTTCGGGTTCCGGGTCGGAGCCCGCCGGCTCCTGAGGCCCCAGATCCGGCTCAGCCACGAGCTCTGCCGGCGCTCCAAGTTCCGGCTCGGGAACGGGCTCCGACTCGGGAACGAACTCCGGCTCAGGAACGGCCTCCGGCTCCGGAACGAACTCCGCCTCGGGAACGAGCTCCGGCTCAGGAACGGCCTCCGCCTCGGGATCAAACTCCGGAACGAGCTCCGGCTCAGGTACTACCCCCGGCCCCGGCGCCGGCAGGCGCGTCGCCCCCGGGCCCCGGCCCAGCGCGCGTCGCCGCGCGCCCCGGCCGGGCGTGGAGGAGTCGTCGTATCCGGGCATCAGGCGGACGTTACCGCTACCGCCCGCGCAGTCGGCGTACGAGAATGCTCGCGTCTCCGCGCGATTCCAGGTCGGCGAGCACCACGGCGACCGCTTCGCGGACGATGCGGCCGCGGTCCACGGCGAGCCCGTGCTCCCCGCGGAGCACGAGGCGCGCGTGCTCGAGGTCCATCAGCTCCTCGGCGGAGACGTACACCGTGATCTTCTCGTCGTGGCGCTCACGCCCGCTGGGCCGCCGGTTGGCGGCCGCCCGGGAGCGCTTGCGCGACGACCCCGCGGAGGCAGAACCTTCCTGCTCCTGCGGCGGGCGGCGCCCCGCGGGCTTGTCGCCCTCGGTGGCGCGACTGCGGGACTCGCCCGACTCGTCGTCCGCCGCCGCGTGTTCGGCGCTCTCGCCGCCCTCGCCGCGCTGCTTCTCCTCGGCGGCGACGGCGTCGCTCTCACCCGCCGGTGCGGGCACCCGCGCCTCGCCGTTGGCCGGGCGCCTCGGGGAGGAGGCCTGGAGCCCCATTCCTCCGGTCGTACGGAACAGTTCGTCGGCCCCCGGCAGACTCACTCGGCGTGACACCGGGCGAGCACCTCCCTGGCGAGCTGGCGATAGGCGGCCGCGCCGACCGAGTTGGAGGCGTACGTCGTGATCGGCTCACCGGCGACCGTGGTCTCCGGGAAGCGCACGGTCCGGCCGATCACGGTGTGGTAGACGTGATCGTCGAACGCCTCGACCACACGCGCGAGCACCTCACGGCTGTGCACCGTGCGGGAGTCGTACATCGTGGCGAGGATGCCGTCGAGCTCCAGGTCGGGGTTGAGCCGCTCCTGGACCTTCTCGATCGTCTCCGTGAGGAGCGCGACACCGCGCAGCGCGAAGAACTCGCACTCGAGGGGCACGATCACCTTGTGAGCCGCCGTCAGGGCGTTCACGGTGAGCAGGCCGAGCGAGGGCTGACAGTCGATCACGATGTAGTCGTAGTCGGCCATCAGCGGCTTCAACGCCCGCTGGAGCGTGGACTCGCGCGCGACCTCGCTCACCAACTGCACTTCGGCGGCGGACAGGTCGATGTTGCTCGGCAGCAAGTCCATGTTCGGAACCGCGGTCTTCAGGAGGACCTCGTCCGCGGCCATGCCCCGCTCCATGAGCAGGTTGTAGACCGTCAGGTCGAGTTCCATCGGGTTCACGCCGAGACCGACCGAGAGCGCGCCCTGCGGGTCGAAGTCGACGAGCAGGACCCGGCGTCCGTACTCCG
Source organism: Streptomyces sp. NBC_00009 (assembly GCF_045040855.1). Lineage (NCBI taxonomy): Bacteria > Bacillati > Actinomycetota > Actinomycetes > Kitasatosporales > Streptomycetaceae > Streptomyces > Streptomyces sp. NBC_00009. The sequence goes on along the minus strand of NZ_CP108312.1, from coordinate 6,363,181 downwards.
CGAGCGCGGCACCCAGGTTGATGGTCGACGTGGTCTTGCCGACGCCGCCCTTCTGGTTGCACATCGCGATGATCTTCGCGGGGCCGTGGTCGGTCAGCGGGCCTGGGATCGGGAAGTACGGGAGCGGGCGCCCGGTCGGGCCGACGCGCTCGCGGCGCTGACGGGCAGCGTCGGGCGCGAGCGTGGCCGCGTACTCGGGGTCCGGCTCGTACTCGGCGTCGGGGTCGTAGAAGTGCCCCTCGGGCAGTTCGTCGTAGTCGGCGAAGTGGGAGCGTTCGCCACTTCGGTCGCCGGCCATGGCGTTCACGTGATGGCCATCCATGCTCTGGGGTGCTGTCTGCGTCTGCAGGGGGCTGCTCTGACGGGCGGCAAAGGTACGGACCGCGACGGAGCCGACAGCCTCGAGCCCCGCGGGACCTTGCTCCCTCGCAACCGTTCCTGGTTGACCACCCCCGGGAGTAAATGTCGACTCATTCACAAGTCGTCTTACCTCCTTGGTGACCAGGAAACTTCTAGATAGGTCAGCGTGGCACCATGCCGACGGTTGGCGACTCTATGGCGTGTCACCGCTCCGCAGCAACACAATCCGCCGGACCCGGCCCGATGTGTCGGCAACGGAACACCCTTGTGTCAAGGGTGCACGGCGTCGGTTCGAAGCGTTTCGCGGGTGCGCGAATCGGTTAAAGGGTTACGTTCGAGGCGAGTTGACCAAGTCCGTATTGATGCCCAAGTGATACGCATACGGCCGGACCCCTCACAAGGTCCGGCCGTAGGCGTGAGATTGACGACTTCCGTTGACGGAAGTGGTCGAAGAGTCGTCGACGTCAGCCGAGCAGGGACTCCAGCTCGGTGTACTCGAGGCCGTGGGACTCGGCGACCTCACGGTAAACGACCTTGCCGTCATGGGTGTTGAGGCCCAGGGCGAGCGCCGGGTCGCGGCGCAGCGCCTCGACCCAGCCGCGGTTCGCGAGCTCGACGATGTACGGCAGCGTGGCGTTCGTCAGCGCGTACGTCGACGTGTTGGGCACGGCGCCGGGCATGTTGGCGACGCAGTAGAAGACCGAGTTGTGGACCGGGAAGGTCGGCTCGGCGTGCGTCGTCGGGTGCGAGTCCTCGAAGCAGCCGCCCTGGTCGATCGCGATGTCGACAAGGACACTTCCCGGCTTCATGCGGGAGACGAGCTCGTTGGTGACCAGCTTCGGGGCCTTGGCGCCCGGGATGAGGACGGCACCGATGACGAGGTCGGCCTCGAGGCACGCCTTCTCGAGCTCGAAGGCGTTGGAGACGACGGTCTGGATCTTCGTACCGAAGATCTTGTCGGCTTCCTTGAGCTTGTTGATGTCGCGGTCGAGCAGGGTCACGTGGAAGCCCATGCCGATGGCGATCTGCGCGGCGTTCCAGCCGGAGACGCCGCCGCCGATGACGACGGCCCTGGCGGCGAGCACGCCCGGGACACCGCCCGGCAGGACACCGCGGCCACCGTTGGCGGCCATCAGGTGGTAGGCGCCGACCTGCGGGGCCAGGCGGCCCGCGACCTCGGACATCGGGGCGAGCAGCGGGAGCGCGCGGTTCGGGGTCTCGACCGTCTCGTACGCGATGGCGGTGGTGCCGGACTCCAGGAGCGCGTCCGTGCACTCCTTGGAGGCGGCGAGGTGCAGGTAGGTGAAGAGCGTCTGGTCCTTGCGGAGGCGGTGGTACTCCTCCGCGATCGGCTCCTTGACCTTCAGGAGCAGGTCAGCGGTGGCCCAGACCTCGTCGGCGGTGCCGAGGATCTGCGCACCGGCCGAGACGTACTCGTCGTCCGTGATCGAGGAGCCGACACCGGCGTTCTGCTCGACGAAGACCTGGTGGCCGTTGCGCACGAGCTCGTGCACACCGGCGGGGGTGATGGCCACCCGGAACTCGTTGTTCTTGACCTCGCGGGGGATGCCGACCTTCATCGTCGATCACGGTCCTTGGCTCAGGGAATATCTCGGGCAATGCACTTCATACCCGTGCGCTTGGGGGCGCACCGGGAGACACCACGGAAGTACGCGGCGGAGCCAGTCTAATGAAGGATTTCTAGCTGTCTAGCCTTTCAAAGCATCAATCTTCTTCGGATGCACTACGGATTTCGTAGGCATCAGCACCCTGTTCCGGAGTCATTCCTTCGATCGGTAGCTCCTCTCCCAGCATGCGCTCGGCTGCACCGCGGTGCAGCTTCGCGGCCGCGGGGTCGCCGAGCCGGTCGAGCGTGTCGGCCAGGCGGAGCTGCAGCGCGGCCTGCAGCCGCACGTCCTTGGCCTGGCGCGCCCACTCGACCGCTTCCTGGCAGGTGTGCAGCGACTCCTCGGGCCGGCCCGCGTACTCCTGGACACGCGCCATCTCGCTCAACGCCCGCGCCTGAGCTGCGACATCACCCTCCTTGCGATACCCGGCGGCGGCCGAGCGCCAGCTGCGCAGCGCGTCGCCGTAGCGGCCCGCGTAGGTGTTCACCGTGCCGATGCGGCCATGCAGCCGCGCGGCGTCGGCGCGCTCGCCGCGGGTGAGCCGCTGGGCGAGGGCGCGCCCGTACCAGTCGGCGGCCCGGTGCCAGTCCCCCAGCTCCTGGTACGTGCCGCCTACGGATTCCATCGCGCGGCCGGTCGCGTACGGGTCCCTGGCTTCGCGTCCGGCGTCCAGAGCGGCCCGGTAGCGGGTGAGCGCCTCCCGGGTGCGGCCGGTCCGCGCGTCGAGGTCGGCGAGGTTCAGGAGGGCCGCGGCCTTCTCACGGGGCAGGTTCCTGCGCTCGGCGACGTCGAGGACGAGACGGTGGATGCCGTAGAGGTCGGGGGCGGCGGCCTCGGCGCCGACGTGCACGGCCAGGGCCCGCGTCAGGGCCGCCATCAGGCGCCTGGCCAGGGTGTCGAGCTCCCCGTCGGCGACGGCGAGGCGGGCGGCGGCCAGAAGCGCGGGCCGCCGGACCCGCAGCCACTCGGCGCCCGCCGCGGGGCTCGGGAATCGCAGGGCTCGGGGCAGCCCCGCGAGCTTCTTGCGGGCGGGCGAGCCGTCCGGTTCGGTGATCGCACGGCAGGACTGGAGCAGCCGCACCGTGCGCTCCAGCATCCGGGCGCGGGCGAGCTGTACCTCGCCGGGCCGGTCGTGGGTCTCGGTCAGGCCGCGCAGGAGCGGCATCAGGCAGCCGGGCACCTCGTACTGCGGCAACTCCGAGTCGATCCGCCCGACCAGGCCGAGCACGGTGAAGTCGTCGAGGGTGGTCTGCGCGGCGGAGACGGAGCAGCCGGCCAGCGCGGACGCGGTGTGCGGGTCGACATGGCCCTCGGGGGCGAGGGACAGGTAGCGCAGTATCCGGGCGGCGGGCACCGGCAGGGACGCGTAGGCGTGCTGGAAGACGCGGGCGAGCGCGGGCCCGTCGTCGGCCTGGGCGTGCAGCTGCTTGGCCAGGTCCGCCACGGCATCCTTGGGGCGTACGGCGAGCCAGCCGCCGGCCAGCATCAGCGCCGCGGGCTGCGACCCGCACTCCTCGACGAGGGACTCCGCGGAGCGCGGGTCGACGGTGATGCGGACCGATCCGGTGTGCCGGCCGAGCAGCTCGAGGGCGGATTTCGTGTCGAGGCCGCCGAGTGTGCAGGGCCGCACGTCGGAGATTCCGGTCAGTGGCCCCTCGGACACGGCGACGACCAGGCAGTCGGGGGTTTCGGGGAGCAGCGGGTCGACCTGTTCGGCGTCCGCCGCGTCGTCGAGGAACAGCACGGCCCTGCGGACGGAGAGCCCTTCGCGCAGCCGTTCGGCGAGGTCATCCTCGTCCTCGCCGGGGGGCGCCGGCAGATCGAGGGTGTCGAGGAGTTCGCGGGCCGTGCGTTCGGTGGGGACGCGGGTGCCGTCCGGGGCGGTGAGGCGGGTCCGCAGGATGCCGTCCGGGTAGCCGGCGGCGACCTGACCCAGGAGTTCCTCGGCGAGCGCGGTGCGACCGGATCCCGGGCGGCCCGCGATGAGCAGGACGCGCGCGCGTGGCGCTTTACGCCCGGCGATCGTATCGAGCCCCGCGCGCTCGATGTCGGCGCGCAGTTCCTTCAACTCACGGCTGCGGCCCAGGAACTGACTGCCCTTCAGTCTGTCCTTCGGTTCGACCGCCTGATCCGTCACGGGCCACGCTCCGTCCACCTGCGCCGAACCCGCCGGGGTTCGGGCGGGACGCTTTCAGAGCCTAGTTCAGGCGGAACGGCGTTCCCTGGCGGGCGGCGCGGGGATGTCCCTCAATCGGATCAGCGGATGGTGTGACCGGAGGGGCCGACGGGATTCAGCCCCTCCGGTGCACGGCCCGTACCTACGCCTCGAACGGCCGCGCAGGCCAAGCCGCCTCGGCGGACCGCAACGACTCCACCCCGCCCCCGCCCAGCGCAGCGGTCAGCGCGAGCGCCCCCACCACCAGGCAGTTGTTGTGCAGCTCGCCGGCCAGCACGCCGCGTACGAGCTCCTCCAGGGGGACGCGGGCCAGCTCCATGTCGGCCTCCTCGTCCTCCACCTCGAAGCGCTCGCCCTCCGCCTCGGACAGGTCGCGGGCCAGAAAGATGCGGACGGCCTCGGAGCAGCCGCCAGGGGTCGTGTAGACGTCGGTGAGGACGCGCCAGTCCTCCGCCTTGACGTGCGCCTCCTCGTAGAGCTCGCGCTGGGCCGCGTGCAGCGGGTTCTCGCCGGGGATGTCGAGGAGTCCGGCCGGGATCTCCCAGAGCTTGTGCCGCACGGGGTGGCGGTACTGCTTGAGGATCAGGACGCGGCCCTGGTCGTCGAGGGCGAGGACGGCGACGGAGCCGGGGTGGACCTGGTAGTCGCGGCGGACGACCGAGCCGTCGGGCATGACCACGTCGTCGGTGCGCACAGAGGTCTTGTTCCCGACGAAGGGGGTCTCGGTCGCCCGGACCTCCCACTCCTCGGCGGTGTCCTTGATCGTCGTCATGTCGACACGTCCTCCTACGCACATAAAAAGAATCCGGGGGGCAACAGAAACCGGGGCACGCACCCCAAAAGGCACGCACCCCGGCAACCGTACAACCCATGCCCTACACGGCTTACTTGGCCTTCTTGCCGTTCGCCGCGGCGCCGGTCTTGCGCTCGACGGCCGCCTTCACCAGGCCCGCGAAGAGCGGGTGCGGGCGGGTCGGGCGGGAGCGGAGCTCGGGGTGCGCCTGGGTCGCGACCAGGTAAGGGTGCACCTCGCGCGGGTACTCCACGTACTCCACGAGCTTGCCGTCCGGCGACGTGCCGGAGAACTGCAGACCGGCCTTCTTCTCCAGCTCGGCGCGGTAGGAGTTGTTCACCTCGTAGCGGTGACGGTGGCGCTCCTCGACGTACTCCTTGCCGTCGTACACCTCGCGCGCGATGGAGCCCTCGGCGAGCTTCGCCGGGTACATGCCCAGACGCATGGTGCCGCCCATGTCACCCTCACCGGCGACGATGTCGAGCTGCTCGGCCATCGTGGAGATGACCGGGTGCGCGGTGGCGGCGTCGAACTCGGTGGAGTTCGCGTCGGGGATGTCGGCCAGGTTCCGCGCGGCCTCGATCACGATGCACTGCAGGCCCAGGCAGAGGCCGAGCAGCGGGATCTTGTTCTCGCGGGCGTACTGGATCGCGCCGACCTTGCCGGACACGCCGCGGTCGCCGAAGCCGCCGGGGATGCAGATCGCGTCCACGTCGCCGAGCTGCTTCTTGGCGCCCGCCGCGGTCTTGCAGTCGTCGGACGCGACCCACTTGATCTTGACGCGGGCCTTGTTGGCGAAGCCGCCGGCGCGCAGCGCCTCGGTCACCGACAGGTAGGCGTCGGGCAGGTCGATGTACTTGCCGACGAGCGCCATGACGATCTCGTGGTTCGGGTTGTGCACCCGGTCCAGGAGGTCCTCCCACTGGGTCCAGTTCACATCGCGGAACGGGAGGTCCAGCTTGCGGACGACGTACGCGTCCAGGCCCTCGGTGTGCAGGACCTTCGGGATGTCGTAGATCGACTTGGCGTCGACACAGGCGACGACCGCGTCCTCGTCGACGTCGCACATCAGGGAGATCTTGCGCTTGATCGCGGTGGGCACCTCGCGGTCGGCGCGCAGGACGATCGCGTCCGGCTGGATACCGATGTTGCGCAGGGCGGCGACCGAGTGCTGGGTCGGCTTGGTCTTCAGCTCGCCGGAGGGGCCGATGTAGGGCAGCAGCGAGATGTGCACGACGAAGACGTTGTCGCGGCCGACCTCGTGGCGGACCTGGCGGACGGTCTCCAGGAACGGCAGGGACTCGATGTCGCCGACCGTGCCGCCGACCTCGGTGATGACGACGTCGACGTCGTCCGTGGCCATGCGGCGGATGCGGTGCTTGATCTCGTTCGTGATGTGCGGGATGACCTGGACGGTGTCGCCGAGGTACTCGCCGCGCCGCTCCTTGGCGATCACCTGGGAGTAGACCTGGCCGGTGGTGACGTTGGCCGTGCCGTCCAGATCCACGTCGAGGAAGCGCTCGTAGTGGCCGATGTCCAGGTCGGTCTCGGCGCCGTCGTTAGTGACGAACACCTCACCGTGCTGGAACGGGTTCATCGTGCCGGGGTCGACGTTCAGGTACGGGTCGAGCTTCTGCATCGTGACCCGCAGACCACGCGCCTTGAGGAGCGCACCCAGGCTGGAGGCCGTCAGGCCCTTGCCGAGGGAGGAGGCGACACCCCCGGTGACGAAGATGTGCTTGGTCGTCGTGGATTTGGGCGTCATGGCCAAGAGGGGGCTCCCGTGGTCGCGGTCTGGAATGCGTACCGGCTTGCCTGGTCCGGAGATTTCCGGGGGTGCCGTCGCTGCGGGTTCGGGGGCTTCGACTGCTTGCAGAAGCGCACCGGTCCACGGGCTACCAGGGTATCAGCGAGTGGGCGAGGCTGCTTCCGGCCACGCTCCGCACATGCCTCACCACAGCATCACCGGAGCCTCACCCACCGCTCACTCTTTCGGCCCACCTTCGTTGCCGGGACCGGCGCGCGGATCACTGCGCTGCGTCGTATCCTGCTCGGACACTCGCTGCCGAGCCAGGCCGGCAAACGGCACTACCCCCGCCCGTTACTCCCGGAACAAGAGCTCGTCAGTTCGTTTCTCACGACGACGCACCAATACGAACCCTTGACCGCAGAGACCGCAGAGCGATCGCCCTTCCGGGGGCGTACGTGGCCGTTCGACTGGAGATGCACGTGGCCGGGCGCATCGAGGACTACGCACTCATCGGAGACATGCAGACCGCAGCCCTGGTCTGCCGGGACGGAACAGTCGACTGGCTGTGCCTCCCACGCTTCGACTCGCATGCCATTTTCGCCGGCCTGCTCGGCACCGAGGAACACGGCTTCTGGCGGCTGGGACCGGCGCACGCGCCGGAGGCCGAGCCGCCGACCGCGGCGCGCCGGACGTACCGCGGCGATTCCCTGATCCTCGAATCCGAGTGGGACACCCCCCGCGGCACGGTCCGCGTGACCGATTTCATGCCGCCGCGTGACGGCGCGCCGCAGCTGATCCGGATCGTGGAGGGCATCAGCGGCCGCGTCCCGATGCGCTCGGCGCTGCGCATGCGTTTCTCCTACGGGCGGATCGTGCCGTGGGTGCACAAGGTCGACGGCCGTACGGTCGCGGTCGCGGGTCCCGACTCCGTGTGGCTCGACTCGACCGCGGAGACGTACGGCAAGGACCTGACTACGTACTCGGACTTCACGGTGGCGCCGGGCGACCGGATCGCGTTCACCCTCTCGTGGCAGCCCTCGCACCAGAAGCCGCCGGCCCTCCCCGACCCGGAGGGGTCCCTGGAGGCGACGGAGGAGTTCTGGGGCGAGTGGGTCGAGCACTGTACGTACCACGGGCCCTACCGCGAGGCCGTGGTCCGTTCGCTGATCACGCTCAAGGCCCTGACGTACGCGCCGACCGGCGGCATCGTCGCCGCGCCGACGACGTCGCTGCCGGAGGAGATCGGCGGTGTCCGCAACTGGGACTACCGCTACACCTGGCTGCGCGACGCGGCGATCACCCTGTCCTCCATGCTCCGCACCGGCTACCGCGAGGAGGCCCGTGCCTGGCGGGACTGGCTGCTTCGCGCGGTCGCGGGCGACCCCGAGAACCTGCAGATCATGTACGGGATCGCGGGCGAGCGTGAGCTGGGCGAGGCGGAGCTCGACTGGCTGCCCGGCTACGAGAACTCGGCGCCGGTGCGGGTCGGCAACGGCGCGGCGCACCAGCTCCAGCTCGACGTGTACGGCGAGGTCACCGAGGCACTGCACCTGGCACATATGACGGGCCTGACCCGCAACGACTACGCGTCCCTGCTCCAGCTCAAGCTGATCCGCTACCTGGAGAAGCACTGGGACGAGCCGGACGAGGGCATCTGGGAGGTGCGCGGGCCGCGCCGGCACTTCGTTCACTCGAAGGTGATGGCGTGGGTCGCCGTGGACCGCACGATCAAGCTCATCGAGTCGGGTGACGCGGACGGACCGCTGGAGAAGTGGCGCGAACTGCGCGACGACATCCACCGGGACGTGTGCGAGCGGGGCTACGACAAGGAGCGCAACACGTTCACGCAGTCGTACGGCTCGAAGGAGCTGGACGCCTCGCTGCTCCTGATCCCGCAGATGGGCTTCCTGCCGCCCGACGACAAGCGCGTCATCGGCACGATCGAGGCGATCCAGCGGGAGCTCTCGACGCCGGACGGGTTCATCCTGCGTTACCCGACGACGGGCGAGGACGCGGGTGTCGACGGCCTGGAGGGCGACGAGGGCGCGTTCCTCGCCTGCTCGTTCTGGATGGCCGACGACCTCGCGATGATCGGCCGCGTGGACGAGGCCCGCACGCTCTTCGAGAAGCTCCTGTCGCTGCGCAACGACCTGGGGCTGCTCGCGGAGGAGTGGGACTCGCGTCTGCAGCGCCAGGTCGGCAACTTCCCGCAGGCGTTCAGTCACGTTCCGCTGATCGACACGGCCCTGCGACTGACGGCCTCCGGGGCGTACGGCGGCTAGAGCGGCTTCCTGATCACGTTTCCGGCGGCGCGTTCCCCTGCGGGACGCGCCGCCGGCGGCGTCAGCCGCGTCCTGCCTGATGGCCGGAGGTTTTCCCGGACCGTGCGCGCAGGTAGCGTCCGCCCCATGGACACTCAGGCCCCCCACAGCAGCGCGCCCGGCACCCAGGGCGGCATCACCGTGCAGCGGGCCCTGGAACTGCCAGGTCTGCGCAGCGGGCTCCCGGAAGTGGTGGCGGGCGGGGACCGGCTGCAGCGCACCGTGCGCTGGGTGCACGCGGGCGAGGTGCCCAACATCGCCTCGCTCCTCAAGGGCGGCGAGCTGCTCCTGACTACCGGGTTCGGCATCGGTACGCGCCCCGCCGAGCAGCGGGCCTTCGTCCGCAAGCTCGCCGACCGCGGCATCTCCGCGCTCGTCATCGAGCTGGGCCAGCGCTTCGCGCGGCTTCCCGCCGCGCTGGTGGAGACCGCGCGCGCGGCCGGCCTCCCGCTGGTGCAACTGCACCGCGAGGTGCCGTTCGTGACGGTCACCGAGGAGGTCCACACCGAGATCGTCAACGGGCACTACGCGCTCCTCCAGCGCGCCGAGGAGGTCCACCGGCGCTGTACGGAGGCCCTGCTCGGCGGCGGCGGAGTGCCCCAAGTCCTGCGTATTCTCGCGGAGTTCAGCGGCAACCCGGTGTTCCTGGAGACGGCCGACGGACAGCTCCTGTACGCGGCCGGGGGCGAGCCCGAGGTCGCCGACCCGCTCCAGGTGTGGGAGGGGATGCGCGGCAAGCCCGCCGACCGGGACGAGCCGCCGGCCGGGGCCGTGCTCGTCGACGTACCGGGCGGCGGGCCGGGCACCGGATCCGTGCGGGCACGCCTCGTCCTGCTGCCGGTCGCGGCCCCGCTCGCGCCCGTGCACCGGATCGCGGCGGAACGGGCGGCGAGCAGCCTCGCCGTCATCCTGATGCAGGCCCGCCAGGAGGAGGAGCTGGCGGCGCGCGGCCGCGGCGACTTCCTCACGGATCTCGCGGAGGGCCGGATCACGCCCGACGACGCCCCGGCGCAGGCGCGCGTCCTCGGGTTCAAGCCGGGCGGCCAGGGGCCGCTGCTGCCGGTCGTGATGCGGCTGCCCGAGGCGTCGGTGGGCTCGGTGGGCCTCTCCCCCGGCGGCGGCTGGGCGGTGCTCGCCCGGGCGGTCGCCGAGGAGCTGGCCGCGGTCGGGGTTCCGGTCCTGCTCGGCGTACGGCCCGTCGAGGGGCGCGTCCCCCTGCTGCTCGGGCTGCGGTCGGACTCGGAGCGCACGGCGGTCGCGGACCGAGTGGCGGCGGCGCTGCGGGCGGGGGTCGAGCGGGCGGGCATGCAGCGTGCCGGGACGCAGCCGCCGGTCGTCGTGGTCGGCGGCGCGGGCGGCTGGGCCGCGGCCGCGGCCGGCCTGCGGCACGCGGCCGAGACGGCCACGGCGGCGCAGGGTCTGTCGGACCGGCCCTGGTACGACGCGCGGCGCCTCGACATCGACCTGCTGCTGTGGCGGCTGCGGGACCATCCGGACCTGGCGGCGTTCGTGGAGCGTGCGATCGGCCCTCTCCAGGCCCACGACCGCCGCGCCAAGCCCCCGCTCCTTCCCACGCTCCAGACGTATCTGGCGCACGCGGGCCGCAAGGCGGAGACGGCCCGCGAACTCCACCTGAACCGTCAGACGCTGTACAACCGCCTCGCCCGCATAGGCGAGTTGCTCGGCACGGACCTGGACGACCCGCAGACGGTACTCGCGTTGAGCCTGGCGCTGCGGGCACGCAGGCATGTGGGGTGAGCGTGCCGCCAGGCCTTGGTCGGGTCAGCCCGGCGGCAGCGCCCCCGTCAACTCGTCGTAGACGCTGAGCACTTGGGCCACCGTCTCGTCCTCCGTCGGCCACGACGCCGCCTGCAGCGTGCCCCGCTCCTTGAGGTGGTCGCGGCGCGCGGGGTCGGACAGGAGGCGGCTGACGGTGTCGGCGAGGGCGCGCGCGTCGCCGTAGGGGACGAGTTCCGCTGCGTCGCCCACGAGTTCGGGGATGCCGCCGACGTCGGTGGCGACGAGCGGTACGCGCGCGTGGAGCGCCTCCTGCGCGAGGACCGAGCGGGACTCCCAACTGCTGGTCAGCAGAGCCACATCGGCGGCCGCGAGCAGTTCGGAGACGTCGTCACGGCGCCCCACGAGCCGTACGGGCAGCTGCTCGCTCTCGATCCGGCGCTGGAGCGCGCCCCGCTCCGGCCCCTCGCCCGCGATGACGAGGAGCGGCACGGGGTCGAGGTGGCGCCAGGTGCGCGCGGCGTCCAGCAGCGTCCCGTAGCCGCGGTGCTTGACGAGGCTGCCTACGGCCATCAGCAACGGCCGGTCCACAGCGCCGAGTTCGGCCCGTGCCTTGTGCCGCAGGCGCTCCGGGTCCTCGGGTCCCTCGGGTCCGGGCACCGGCGCGGCTTCCGATGAGTCGGGGCGGCGCGGCGCCGGGAAGGCGACCGCGGCCAGCCTGGCGTCACGGGCGCCACGGACACGCGCTCGCTCGACGAGGTCCGACGACGCGCCGAGCACCACGGACGCGGCCCTCGCCACGCGCCGTTCGAGCAGCCGCAGCAGGTGGGCGCGGGCGCCCTCGGCGTGGGAGCGGGTGTGCCAGGTGACGACGAGGGGCGTGGTCCGGCCGCTGAGCGCGAGGGACGCACGGAGCGCGGCGTGCAGCCCGTGCGCGTGAACGAGGTCGGCGTCGGCGCAGGCGAGCCGGAGCGCCGCGACGGATCCGGGGTCGCTGCTGCGGGGCACGGTGACGTGCTGGGCGCCGACGTCCGCGAAGCCGTAGACGTGCGCGACCTCGGTGGGGGCACAGACTGTGACGCGCACTCCCCTGGCGACGAGCCCGGCGGCCAGCGACCTGACGTGCATGCTGCTTCCGGCGCTGCCGCCGCCCAGCACTTGCACGGTGCGCAGCGGCGACTGGCCGTGCGCTGGCTGGCTGCTCACGTGACTCACGTGGCCGGGGCTCCTGGGTCGGTCGGTGCGGGACGCGCGGGGATGTCGCGCCGTAACGGTCTGGGCCAAGGATGCCAGCCCGTACGGGCGTTCCGGCACCGGGCCGGAGTCCCGACCGTGTCGGAGTGGGCAACACGTCGTACGGGATCACTCACACGCGTGAATTCAGGCGTGTCGGGCTGACTCCGCCCCGCGGGCCAGTGCGGTCACTTTGTCCCCGTATGCCGCCGCGAGGACCAGTCCGGCCGCGTGCGCGAGGAGTCCGGCGCGCCCGTTCCCGGCGACGACGGCGACGCCGAGCGCCGCGCCCAGGGCGTGTGCCCCGGTGTCGCCGATCATGGTGCGCCCGTCGAGATCCTCCGGCAGGACCGCCGCCACCGCGCCCATGGGGGCCGCGGCGACGGCCCCCTTGAGCAGTCCGGGCGCCCCGAGCGCGAGCACGGCCGCGGCCGCCCGCCCTGGCCGTACGTCCACCAGGTTCACGAAGTGCGCCGCGCCGGCGATCACGACACCGGCGAGTGCCTTGTCCACGGCCCGTTCCTCGAGCAGCGCGCCGGCGACGAGCCCCGCGGCGGAGATACCGATCAACTTCACGGCCCCGCTGGTCAGTTCGCCGTCGCGCAGCGCCGACAGATGGGCCCGGAACCCGCTGCGCGGATCACCGGCGCCCGCCACGTCGTCGTACGCGCCGCACGCCCCCGCGGCGAGCACCGCCAGTACGGCGGCCCGGCGATCGGGCCCCGAGGTGGCGGCGGCCGCACCGACGACGGCCCCGGCCACGACGGCCGGCCCGGCGCACAGGTCGACCGCCCGGCCCGCGAAGTTCGTCCGCTCCCACAGGGCAGACCCACCCGGCCTGGCCCGCCGCAGCGCCGCATACCCGGCCCGGGCCACGACGGCACCGGCCGCGAGAGCCGCGAACCGGCCCACCACACGCTTCTCCACAGGCGGTTACGCGTCCCCTCGGGCGGTGGCGAGCAGTTCCTCCGCGTGCGCCCGCGCCGTCTCGGAGTCCTCCTGGCCCGCCAGCATCCGGGACAGCTCGCGGACCCGGTCCTCGCCCTCGAGGACGGTGACGCCGGACCGGGTCACGGTCCCGTCGTTCGTCTTCTCCACGAGGAGCTGCCGGTCGGCGAACGCCGCCACCTGCGGAAGGTGCGTGACGACCACGACCTGCGCCGACTTGGCGAGCTTGGCGAGGCGCCTGCCGATCTCCACCGCCGCCTTGCCGCCGACGCCCGCGTCGACCTCGTCGAACAGATACGTGGGCACGGGATCGGTCCCGGCGAACACGACCTCCACGGCGAGCATCACGCGTGACAGCTCACCGCCCGAGGCCCCCTTGGCGATCGGCCGCGGCGGGGCGCCGGGGTGCGGGGCGAGCAGCAGCTCGACCTCGTCCACACCGGAGGGGCCGTACGCGACCGTGCGCCCGTCGAGCTCGACGCCGTCCGGGTCGTCGGTGCGGCGGATGTCGAAGGACACGCGCGCGTGGGGCATGGCGAGCGAGGCCAGCTCCTGCGTGACGGCGGCCGCGAAGCGTGACGCCGCCTCCGTGCGGGAGTCCGTCAACGCCTGTGCCAGGACGCCCAGTTCATCGCGGAGGCCGTCCCGCTCGGCGGTCAGCTCACCGACCCGGTCCTCGTCTCCGTCGAGTTCGAGCAGCCGCGCCGAACCCTGCTCGGCCCAGGCCAGCACCGCGGCCGTACCCTCACCGGCCCCGCCGTACTTGCGCGTGAGCTGCGTCAGCGCGGCCCGCCGCTCCTCGACCGCCGCGAGCCGCAGCGGGTCCGCGTCCAGGTCGTCGGCGTATCCGGCGAGTTCCCCCGCCACGTCGGACAGGAGGATGCCGATCTCGCCGATCCGGTCGGCGAGCGCGGACAGGGCCGGGTCGTGCGAACGCACGGCGTCGAGCGCGCGGTTCGCGCCGCCCACGAGTGTGGTGGCGTCGACGCCCTCGGGGTCCTCGGGGTTGCCCGCGAGCGCGGCGTGCGCGGCGGAGGCGGCCGAGGCGAGCGCCTCCGCGTGACCGAGCCGCTCGGCCTCCGCCGACAGCTCGACGTCCTCGCCGGCGCGCGGCTCGACGGCCGCGATCTCGTCGAGTCCGAAGCGCAGCAGATCTGCTTCCTGGGCGCGTTCACGTGCGCGCGTGACGATGGTGTCGAGCTCGGCGCTGACGGCCCGCAGCCGGCGGTACGCGGCCTGGTACTTGGCGAGCGGCACGGCGACCGCGTCGCCCGCGTACCGGTCGAGGGCACCGCGTTGCCGGGACAGCTTGAGCAGCCCCTGCTGATCGGTCTGGCCGTGCACGGCGACGAGATCCTCGGCGAGCTCGGTCAGCATGCCCACCGGCACCGAACGCCCGCCGAGATGCGCCCGTGAACGCCCCTCCGCCGAGACGGTCCGGCTGATGAGCAGCGCCCCGTCGTCGAGTTCGGCACCCGCCTCCTGGGCGCGCACGACGGCCGCGGTGCCCTCGGGCACAGTGATCCGGCCCTCGACGACCGCCGCCTTGGCACCGATCCGTACGAGGGCGGGGTCCGCGCGCCCGCCGAGCAGCAGGCCGAGGCTGGTGACCACCATCGTCTTGCCCGCACCGGTCTCGCCCGTCACGGCGGTGAATCCCGGCGACAGCTCGACCACCGCGTCGTCGATGACTCCGAGCGACCGTATCCGCATCTCCTCCAACACGGACACGACCTTACGAGGTCCGGAGCCATGTGTGCGACGGGCCCTGCCCCGCTTCCCTCCCGGCGGACCGAAATCGCAGGTCGTGAGTGGCTCTGTCCGGTCCTCCCGTCGCGCGTTTGTCACCCGTTGTCACCCGTGAGGGTGGGGACAGCCCCCGGCCGGAGGGACCTGCCCGCCGCATGGTGCCCGCGCCCCGCGCGCCCGCACGCTTGATCCCATGAGTACCGGACTGGCCCGAGCGGCCCTGCGCGCACACCGGCCCGCGTTCGTCGGCACGGCGGCCGCCGCGCTGTTCGCGGCGACGGTGGTGAGCGCGTCGACGACGGTGCTGCTCGCCACGAGCACCGACGGACTGCCGGCGGGCACGCGCCACCGCATCACGGAGAACGGCGTCGGCGACATCGCGGCCGTCCTCCTCATCGGTTCGATCTACATGTCGATTTTCGTGGTCGTCTCGACGATGGGTACGGCCGTCACGCAGCAGCACCGCGAGCTCGCCCTCGTACGCGCCATCGGGGCCCGGCCCCGGCAGGTGCGCCGAGCGGTGGCGGCGCAGGCCCTCGCCGCGTCCGTCCCCGCGGCGCTCGCGGGCTTCGCGGCGGGCGGGCTGCTCGCCAGGGCCTGGTTCTCCGGCATGGTCACGCACGGCCTGATCCCGCCCGGGGTGCCGTTCCGCTTCAGCTGGGTCGCGCTGCCGGTCTGTCTCGGGGTGACCGTGGTGACGTCGACGGTCGCCGCGCTGCTCTCGTCGCTGCGGTTCTCGCTCCTGCGGCCCGCCCACGCACTGTCCGAGGCGGCGGCGGGCAGGCGGCGCCTCGGCCTGCTCAGGGCGCCGCTCGGCCTGGTCGCGGTGGGCGGGGCGTGCTTCCTCTCGGTGCTGCTGTCCCGGCAGGACGCCGAGGAGGCGGGCCAGGGCGCGTTCCTCGTCCTGATCCTGTTCTGCGTGGGAGTGGGCCTGCTCGGCCCGCGCATCGTGGGCCCCGCGGCCTGGCTGGTCTCGGCGCTCGTGGGCCGCTTCGGCGCGAGTGCGCGGCTCGCGATGCTCAACGTCCGCTCGCAGCCCCGCCGCTTCTCGGCCGCCGTCGTCCCGCTCGTCCTCGTCGTCGGCTTCGGCCTCACCAAGGTCGCTCTGCACACGACGGCGCAGCACCGCACGGGCTCGGCGGGCAGCACCGGCGAAGTGTGGCTCGACTACATGGGTACGGCCCTGTACGCGGGGTTCGCCGCCATAGCCGCCGCCAACACGCTTGCCATGATCTCGTTCGAGCGGCGCCGGGACGTGGCCCTGCTGCGGGTCATCGGCACCCAGCGCGGCCAGGTGCGCTCCATGGCCGCCTGGGAAGCCGTCGTCGTCGCCGGTACGGCGCTGCTGCTCGGCGCCCTGATCGCGCTCGCCACGCTCGCGCCGATCCTCGACACGGCGTTCGGCTCCCCGCTGCCGTACATCCCGTGGACCCTGGCCGCCGGGACGGTCGCGGGCACGCTCCTGCTGACGCTGCTCGCGACCGGTGTCCCGGTGCGGTCGGTGATGCGCCGCCGCGCGATCACCGTCGTACGGACGTGATCACCTACGGTCCTGACGTGATCACCTGCGGGATGTCCTAGTGGGGCTTCCCGCGCCAGCCGGAGACGGGCAGCGCGAACTTGGCGACGAGCCGATCCGTGAACGAGGCGTGATGCAGCCGCGCGAGCCGCACCGGCACCGCCCCGCGCCGCACCTCGACGCGCGCACCGGCAGGCAGTTCCACGGTCCGCCGTCCGTCGCACCACAGCACGCCGTGCGGAGTGTGCTGCTGCACCTCGACGGCGAGCACCGAGTCCGGCGAGGTGACCAGCGGCTTGGCGAACAGGGCGTGCGCGCTGATCGGCACCATGAGGAGCGCCTCGACCTCGGGCCACACGACGGGCCCGCCGGCCGAGAACGCGTAGGCCGTGGAGCCGGTGGGCGTCGCGCACACGATGCCGTCGCAGCCGAAGCCGGTGACGGGACGCCCGTCGATCTCCAGGACGACCTCGAGCATCCGCTCGGCCGACATCTTCTGCACGGCGGCCTCGTTGAGCGCCCAGTCGCGGTGCACGACATCGCCGTTGCTGTGCACGACGACGTCGATCGTCATGCGCTCCTCGACCTCGTACGTCTTGGTGACGACGCGGTCGACCACCTTGTCGAGGTCGTCGCGCTCGGCCTCGGCGAGGAAGCCGACGCGGCCGAGGTTCACCCCGAGCATCGGGACTCCGGAGGCGCGGGCGAACTCGGCGCCGCGCAGCAAAGTCCCGTCGCCGCCGAGGACGACCAGCAGCTCACAGGCGTCGAGGCACTCCGGAGTCGCCTCCTTCACGAGCTCCACCGACGCCGGGAGCGGCAGGTCCGCCGCCTCCGACTCCAGGACCCGTACGCCGATGCCGCAGCGCAGCAGCCCCTCGACGACGAGTTCGGCACTCCGGATGGCGGCGGGCCGCCCGGTGTGCGCGAGCAGGAAAACAGTTCGAGCTCGAGTCTGTGTCAACGCGGCCCCTCCGCCACTGCACGGTCAACGTCCGCCGGGTCGAGTTCGGGCGCACCGGCGCGGAGCCACAGAAAGTACTCGACGTTTCCGGACGGCCCGGGCAGCGGGCTCGCCGTCACGCCCCTTACGCCGAGGCCGAGTTCCCACGCCTGCCGGGCCACCGTGCGCACCGTCTCGGCCCGCAGTTCCGGGCTGCGCACGACTCCGCCGCTGCCGAGGCGGTCCTTGCCGATCTCGAACTGCGGCTTCACCATGAGCACCAGGTCCGCGTCGGGCGCCGCGCACCGCGCGAGGGCGGGAAGCACCAGGCCGAGCGGGATGAAGGACAGGTCTCCGACGACCAGGTCCACGGGTTTTCCATCGATCGCCTCCAGCGTCAACTCGCGTACGTTCGTACGGTCCTTGACGGTGACGCGTTCATCGCTCTGCAGTGACCAGGCGAGTTGCCCGTACCCGACGTCGACGGCGACGACATGGGCGACGCCGGCCCTCAGCAGTACGTCGGTGAACCCGCCCGTGGACGCCCCCGCGTCGAGCGCGCGGCGTCCCTCGACGGCGAGCCCCTGCGGCACGAAGGCCGCGAGGGCCCCCGCGAGCTTGTGGCCGCCGCGCGAGACGTAGTCGGGGTCGTTGTCGTCCTGCGTGACCACGATCGCGGCGGCGGTCTCCACCTGCGTGGCGGGCTTGGTCGCGGTGGTCCTGCCAACCGTGACGCGCCCCGCGGCGATCAGCTGGCTCGCGTGCTCGCGCGAGCGGGCGAGCTTCCGGCGGACGAGCTCGGCGTCGAGGCGGCGTCGTGCCACTCCTGCCACGTTCGGTTCAGCTCCTGTGTCGGTTCGAGGGTGAGGGCTCGGGGCGTGCGTCCAGCGCGGTCAGCGCGTCACGCAGGCCCCGGTGTACATCCTCGTACACCTCGAGGTGTCCGTCGGCAGTGAGGTGGTCGACGTCGGCGAGCCGGTCGAGCCCGGCGTCCACGTCCGCGTTGCCGGTGGGGGTGCGCGGGACGCCGAGGGGGGCCGGGGCCGCGGGCTCGTACGACGGTTCGTCCTGGACCTCCGGGGCCCCGGCCGCCTGGTCCGGCACCTGGTCGGGGTCCGGATGAGAGTCGTTCATGCCACGACGCTACCGCGTAGCACTGGGGTACGGTCGACCGCGATGGCGACGACGCAGGAGTGCCGTGCCGCACTCGACAAACTCTCGGACAATCTGGCGGGCGCGGACGGCGGGGTACGCAGCGCGGCGGCGCTCGACCGCTCGCTGAGCTGCCACGTCACGGATCTCGGGATCACGTTCACGGGCCGGCTCGAGAACGGCCGGATCGAGGTGCTCGACACGGTCGACGGGCCGCCGCCCGACCGGGCGCAGATCCGGCTCGCGATGACCGGCGACGACCTGGTCGCGATGGTCGACGGCAGGCTGAACTTCGCGAAGGCCTGGGCCTCCGGCCGGATCAAGCTGGAGGCCGGCTTCCGCGATCTGCTGCGGCTCAGGACGCTGCTTTAGCCACCGCCTTCGCGGGCGCCTCCGCATCCCGGGCCGGAGCCTTCCTGGCCTTGCGCGCGGCCGGCACCACCAGCGGAGTACCGGTCTCCGGATCGTCGATGACCTGGCACTTCATCCCGAAGAGCCGCTCGACGAGGTCCGCGGTGACGATGTCGCCCGGCGCTCCCTCGGCGATGACCTCGCCGCCGCGCAGGGCAATCAGGTGAGTGGCGTAGCGGGCCGCGTGGTTGAGGTCGTGCAGGACCGCGACGAGCGTGCGCCCCTGCTCCTCGTGCAGCTCCGCGCAGAGGTCCAGTACGTCGATCTGGTGCTGGATGTCGAGGTACGTGGTCGGCTCGTCGAGGAGCAGCAGCGGGGTCTGCTGGGCGAGCGCCATGGCGATCCACACGCGCTGGCGCTGACCGCCGGACAGTTCGTCGACAAAGCGATCGGTGAGTTCGGCGACTCCGGTGGAGGCCATCGACTCCTGCACGATCCGCTCGTCGTCGCTGGACCACTGGCGCAGCAGGCCCTGGTGGGGGTAGCGGCCGCGCGAGACGAGGTCGCCGACGGTGATGCCGTCCGGCGCGATCGACGACTGGGGCAGGAGCCCGAGCGTGCGCGCCACCTTCTTCGCCGGCATCGACTGGATGGCCTGACCGTCGAGGAGTACCCGGCCCGTAGAGGGCTTCAGCATCCGCGACAGCGCGCGCAGCAGCGTGGACTTGCCGCAGGCGTTCGGGCCGACGATCACGGTGAAGGAGTTGTCGGGGATCTCGACCGAGAGTTCCGACGCGATCACACGCTGGTCGTAGCCCAGGGTGACGTTCTCGGCGGACAGTCGGTTCACGGCGGCGCTCCTCCGGTTGTTGCTGTGGCTGGGGTTCCTGTCGCTCATATCCGGCCGGCCTTCCGTTCGGAGACCAGGAGCCACAGCAGATAGACACCGCCGACGACTCCGGTGACCACTCCGACGGGCAGCTGGCCGGCGCCGAAGGCACGCTGCGAGATCCAGTCGGCGGTGACGAGCAGGGCCGCGCCCATGCACATGGACGCCGCGATGTTCGGACCGGGCGAGCGGGTCAGCCGCCGGGCCAGCTGGGGGGCGGTCAGCGCGACGAATCCGACGGGTCCCGCGGCGGCGGTGGCCGCGGCGGTGAGCAGCACGGCGGCCACGAGCAGGACGAGCCGCGTCCGCTCGACGCGCACCCCGAGCGCGTTCGCCACGTCGTCACCCATCTCCAGCATGCGCAGCGGACGCGCGTACGTGAGGACGACGGGCACGAGGACGGCGCACAGGGCAAGCAGCGGCCAGACCTGCTTCCAGTCGCGGCCGTCGAGGGATCCCGTCATCCAGACCGTCGCGCGGGCGGCGTCGACGATGTCGGCCTTGGTCAGCAGATAGCCGTTGACCGCGGTCATGATGGCGGACATTCCGATGCCGACCAGGACGAGCCGGTATCCGTGCACGCCGCGCTTCCAGGCGAGCAGGTAGATGCCGAACCCCGTGACCAGACCGCCGACGAGCGCCCCGAGCGCGACCTGGGCCGCGCTCCCGGAGAACAGCACGATCATGACGAGCGCACCGGCCGTAGAGCCCTGCCCGAGGCCCAGAATGTCCGGACTGCCCAGCGGATTACGGGAGATGGCCTGGAAGAGCGCGCCGCCGAGCGCGAGCGCCGCGCCCACGAGGAGGCCCACGAGGACCCTGGGCAGCCGCAGGTCGTTGACGATGATCTCCTGACCCGGGTCACCGTTGCCGAGCAGCGTACGGACCACGTCGGGGGCCGAGATGGGGAAGTCGCCGGTGCCGATCAGCGCGACGCTCGCGGCGAGCGCGGCGCACAGCAGCACGAGGACGACCACGAACGCGCGGATGTCGAGGCGCAGGGAGATCCCGCCCCGGGTACGGATCGCCTTCACAGCTGGGTGACCTTCCGCCGGCGCACGAGGTAGATGAAGACCGGGCCGCCGATGATCGCGGTGACGATGCCGACCTGGACCTCGGCGGGCCGTGCCACGAGCCGGCCGACGACGTCCGCGCCGAGCAGCAGCACGGGCGACAGGACAGCGGAGAACGGCAGGATCCAGCGCAGGTCGGGGCCGGTGAAGGAGCGGACGACGTGCGGCACCATCAGGCCGACGAACACGATGGGCCCGCAGGCGGCGGTCGCGGCGCCGCACAACAGCGTGGCAGCCGCCATGGACAGCGCGCGCGTCCTGTTCAGGTTCGCGCCGAGGGCGCGGGCCGTGTCGTCGCCCATCGCCATGGCGTTGAGGGGCCGCGCGAGCGCGAGGGCGAGCACCGAACCGACGGCGATGAACGGCAGCACCTGCCGGATCGTCGACATGTCGGCGGAGACGAGCGAACCCACCGTCCAGAAGCGCATCTTGCCGAGCGCCGCGTTGTCCATGATCATCACGGCCTGGAGATAGCCGTAGAGCGCGGCGCTGATGGCGGTCCCGGCGAGTGCGAGCCGCACCGGCGTTGCGCTGCGGGTCCCGCCGAGGATGTAGACGAGGACGCCCACGGCCGCGGCCCCCAGGAAGGCGAACCACACATAGCCCGTCAGCGAGGTGACGCCGAAGAAGCTGACGGCGGTGACGACGGCCGCCGAGGCGCCCATGTTGATGCCGAGGAGTCCGGGGTCGGCCAGCGGGTTACGGGTCAGCGCCTGGAGGACCGCGCCGGAGAGCCCGAGCGCGACACCGGCGAGGAGCCCGAGCAGCGTGCGTGCGAGCCGCTCGCCGACCACGACGTCGCTGAACGTCCCGGTGTCGTCGAACAGGCCGTGCCACACCTGGTCCACGGACAGGGGTTTCGCCCCGATCGCGATGCTCACGACCAGGAGCGCGACCAGGACGACGACGGCTCCGAGGAGCCCGACCGTACGTATCGCCCGGCGGTTCGGGGGCGCGGCGGCGGTGTCCGCGCGCTGTTCGGGGGGACTGTCGACCAACACGTGGTTAGGTTAGCCTACCCTCCTCACCCTCTTCGAGGTCGCTACCGATAGAGAAGCTCGGGGCAGCCCAGGGAAGCACTGGGTGGCACCGAGAAGCTCGGGGAAGCGCAGGCAACCCCACCCGCCGGTACGCGCCTCCCCGCCCGCGCCGCCTCAAACCCCCAGCCGCGCCAGCGACTTCGCACCGTCGAGCCCGCAGGTCCCGTCCCCGGCCGCCGTCCACGCCGCCGCGCACAGCGCCCGCAGCCCGTCGATCGCCTCGCCGTCCCCCTCCAGCTCAAGGCGCTCGTCGCCCGCGGTCGCGACCCAGCCCCCGCACGCGAACCCGTTCCCCCGCGCCACGACCTCCGGCTGCCCGGTGAGCAGCCCCCGCAGGTCGACGTCGACATACGTGGGCCGGTGCTGGGGCGGCGCGGCGAGCAGCTGCGCGCCGTCGGTGACGCCGGTCAGGACGAGCAGCGAGTCCACCTCCCCGTTGAACGCGCCCTCGATGTCCGTGTCGAGGCGGTCCCCGATCACCAACGGCCGCTCCGCGCCGGTGCGCAGGATCGTCTCGCGGTGCATCGGAGGCAGCGGCTTGCCGGCCACCTGCGGCTGCGCACCCGTCGCGATTCGGACGACCTCGACCGCCGCGCCGTTGCCCGGAGCGATGCCGCGCGCGCTCGGAATGGTCAGGTCCGTATTGGACGCGAACCACGGCACACCGCGCGCGATCGCGTAACAGGCCTCCGCGAACCGCCCCCAGGCCAGGTCGGGCCCGCCGTACCCCTGCACCACCGCCACCGGCTCGTCGTCGGCGGAGTCCACCGGCTCGAGCCCGCGCTCTCTGAGCGCGACCCGCAGCCCCTCCCCGCCGATCACCAACACCCGTGACCCGTCCGGCACTTGCTCACTGATCAGACGCGCCACGGCCTGCGCCGACGTGATGACGTCCGCCGCGTCCGTCGGAATCCCCAGCTCCGTCAGATGCTCGGCCACGGCGTCCGGCGTACGCAGCGCGTTGTTCGTGACGTACGCGAGCCCCATGCCCGCCCCGCGCGCCACGGCGAGCGACTCGGGGGCGTGCGCGATGGCGTCACCGCCCGCGTACACCACCCCGTCGAGGTCGAGCAGCGCCGTGTCGTACGCCTCGTTCAGCGCCCGCCGACTGCCTTCGGGCCGCGTCCTGACGGTCTGGCTCATTACACATCGCTCCTCGTTCGATCCCACTCCCCCGATCATCGCTCATGCCACTGACACACATACGATGCAGCAATGAACACTGCAGGA
This sequence comes from Streptomyces sp. NBC_00009, assembly GCF_045040855.1. Taxonomy (NCBI): domain Bacteria; kingdom Bacillati; phylum Actinomycetota; class Actinomycetes; order Kitasatosporales; family Streptomycetaceae; genus Streptomyces; species Streptomyces sp. NBC_00009. The sequence continues at coordinate 6,340,289 of NZ_CP108312.1, read as the reverse complement.
CCCCCAGGTCCGACGGACAGTGACGGCCTCGACCTGATCCCGTTCAGGGGTGTGCGTTACGTCCCCGAGCGCGTGGGCAGCCTCGCCGCCGTGACGTCACCCCCGTACGACGTGGTCGTCCGCCCCGACGGTCTGCACCACCTGGAATCCGCGGACCCGCACAACATCGTCCGCCTGATCCTCCCGCAGGCCGTCTCCCCGGACACCCGCAACGCCCTCGCGGCCGACACCCTGCGCCGCTGGCTGTCCGAGGGCATCCTGGCCCCCGACGAGATCCCCGCGCTGTACGTCTACGAGCAGCGCGACGGCGACCATCTCCAGCGCGGCGTCATCGGTGCCCTGCGCCTGTCCGAGCCGTCCGAAGGGGTCGTCCTGCCCCACGAGGACGTCATGCCGCACGTGGTCGCCGACCGCGCGGGCCTGATGCGCGCCACGGCCGCCAACCTCGAACCCCTGCTCCTCACCTACCGCAGCGCGGGCAACGCGACGGGCACGACCGCGGTCATCGAACGCACGGTCAAGCGCCCCCCGCTCCTCGCGACGACCACGGAGGACGGCTTCGCCCACCGCCTGTGGTCGGTCACCGACCCGGCCGAGCTGGCCGAGATCCGCGCGGACCTCGCCCACCACCAGGCCCTGATCGCGGACGGCCACCACCGCTGGGCGACGTATCTGCGCCTGCGCTCCGAACAACCGTCCCCCACCCCATGGGACTTCGGCCTCGTCCTCCTCGTGGACACGGCCCGCTACCCGCTGCGCGTGCGCGCCATCCATCGCCTCCTGCACCGCCTCCCGGTCCCGGACGCCCTGGCCGCGCTGAAGGGCTCCTTCCGCGTGCGCGAAGTCCCCGGCCCGCTGTCTCGCGCCCTGGACGCCCTCGCCGACGCGGCCGCCCACGGCAACGCGTTCCTCCTCGCCGGCACCGGCTCCTTCCACCTCGCGGACACCCCGTCCCCGGACCTCCTGGCCCGTACGATCCCTGCCGACCGCCCGGAGGCCTGGCGCACCCTCGACGCAACGGTCCTGCACTCCACGCTCCTGGAGCATGTCTGGCGCATTCCCGAGGACGCGCCGGAGCACATCGCATACATCCATGACGCGGCCGCCACGGTCGCGAAGGCGGAACGTGACGGCGGCACGGCGGTCCTCATGCACCCGGTCCGCGAGGAAGTGGTACGCGACCTGGCACGGCAGGGCGTGACGATGCCGCGCAAGTCGACGTCGTTCGGCCCGAAACCTGCGACGGGTCTGGTGCTGCGCACGCTCTCCGACTGACCGCGCGCCACGCGCGCGTAGGCGCAAACGACGAACGGGCGGGACCCCATCGCTGGGATCCCGCCCGTTCGTCGTGCTTCGTCAAGCGCGGCCGGCAGTCAGCCGCTGAGCTCAGCCCTTGTCGTTCTCGGGCTCGAACTCCTCGTCGTCCTCGTCGTAGAACTCTTCGACGTCCTCGTCGTCCTCGACCCAGGGCTCGTCGTCGTCACCCGCGGCGGCCTTCGGCCCCGCGACAGCGGCGGGGGCGGGGGCCTCGTCGGACTCGCCCTCGAAGGCGTCGACGAACTCGACCCCGTCCATCTCGGCGAGCCGGTCGGACGCGTCGGTGCTGCCGTCCCGGTCGGACTCGACGGCCTTCGCGAACCACTCGCGCGCCTCGCCCTCACGACCGGCGGCGAGCAGCGCGTCGGCGTACGCGTACCGCAGACGCGCGGTCCACGGCTGTACGGAGTTCGACGCCAGCTCGGGGCCCTGCAGCGTCACGATGGCCGCGTCGAGCTGATCCATGTCACGCCGGGCACCGGCCGCCACGAGCCGCATCTCGACCTGTCCGGCCTTGTCCAGCTTGGCCACCTCGGGCGCACCGGCCATGTCGAGGGCCTTCTCGGGGCGCCCGAGACCGCGCTCGCAGTCCGCCATGACGGGCCACAGCTCGACGTTGCCGGTCATGCGCCGGGCGGCGCGGAACTCGGCGAGCGCCTCGCTGAACTTCTGGTTCGCGTACGCGGCGAAGCCGGCGGCCTCGCGCACGGCGGCAACCCTGGAGGCGAGCCGCAGCGCGATCTTCGAGTACTCGTAGGCCTGCTCGGGGTCCTCGTCGATGAGCTTGGCGACCATCACCAGGTTCTTGGCGACGTCCTCGGCCAGGCCCTTCGGCAGGCTCTGAAGCTCCTGCCGTACGTCCTTGTCGATCTCGTCGCCGGTGACGTCCTCGGGGATCGGCAGCCGGCGGATGGGCTCGCGGTCGCGGTCACGCTCGTCGCGGTAGCGCCCGCCACCACGGCGGTCGTCGCCCCCACGGTCGTCACGCCCACGGAACCCGCCGGGCCGCCCACCACGGTCGTCGCGGCGCGGCCCACGGTCGCGGTCGTCACGCGGCCGGTACCCGCCGCCACGGCTGTCGTCGCGACGGAAGCCACCACCGCGGCTGTCGTCACGCCGGTCATCGCGCCGGTCGTCGCGACGGAAGCCGCCACCACGGTTGTCATCGCGGCGGTCGTCCCGACGGTCATCACGACGATCGTCACGGGGACGGTAGCCACCGCGGTCGCTGTCGCGGCGCTCGTCACGGCGGAAGGCCGGGCGGTCGCCACCGGGGCGGTCGCCGTCACGACGGGGAGCACGGTCGCGGTCGTCGCGCGGGCGGTAACCGCCACCGCCACGGTTGTCGCCACCGCGGTCATCACGACGGTCATCACGACGGAACCCACCACCGCGGTTATCGCCGCCACGGTCGTCACGCCGGAAGGCGGGACGGTCGCCGTCACGACGGAACCCGGGGCGGTCGCCACCGGGGCGGTCACCGTCACGACGGGGAGCACGGTCGCGGTCGTCGCGCGGGCGGTAACCGCCACCGCCACGGTTGTCGCCACCGCGGTCATCACGACGGAAGCCACCGCCACGGTTGTCGCCACCGCGGCTGTCGTCGCGCCGGAAGCCACCGCCACGGTTGTCGCCACCGCGGCTGTCGTCGCGCCGGAAGCCACCGCCACGGTTGTCATCGCGGCGGTCGTCACGACGGTCGTCACGACGGTCGTCACGGGGACGGTAGCCACCGCGGTCGCTGTCACGACGGTCGTCGCGCCGGTTGTCGTCACGGCGGTCATCGCGGCGGAAGGGAGGACGGTCGCCGTCACGGCGGGGTCCACGGTCGCGGTCGTCACGCGGGCGGTAACCGCCACCGCCACGATTGTCGCCACCGCGGCTGTCGTCACGGCGGAAGCCGCCACCACGGTTGTCGCCGCCGCGATCGTCGCGACGGTCGTCACGACGGAAGGCGGGGCGGTCGCCACCGGGACGGTCGCCGTCACGACGGGGACCACGGTCACGGTCGCCGCCGCGGTCGTCCCGGCGGGGCGCCTGGCCACCGCGGTCGTTGTCGCGTCGCGGTCCGCCTCGGTATCCGCCCCGGTCCCGGTCACCACTGTCCCGGCGTCGCTGGTCGCGATCCGGTCGCTCATCGGGAGAGTTGGTGGACATGGGTGACTCCTGTCTTCGGTACCGCAGTCATTCTCGCGCAGCCGGGTAGCCGGCGCGCTTCGACAAAACAAAAAAGGACCTTTGGTCCCAGCGTGTGTGCTGGGACCAAAGGTCCTCTAAAAATTGTTCGGCGGCGTCCTACTCTCCCACAGGGTCCCCCCTGCAGTACCATCGGCGCTTTGAGGCTTAGCTTCCGGGTTCGGAATGTAACCGGGCGTTTCCCTCACGCTATGACCACCGAAACCCTATCAGTGTCCCGTTTCAAGGAAACGGGTTCCCGAACAAGGCAGCGAACAAGCACACTCTTCAATTAAGTAGTGCGGCCGTTCAGCCGACACAATTGTTCGTTATCTGAGAACAAACACAGTGGACGCGAGCAACTGAGGACAAGCCCTCGGCCTATTAGTACCAGTCACCTCCACCCGTTACCGGGCTTCCAGATCTGGCCTATCAACCCAGTCGTCTACTGGGAGCCTTAACCCCTCAAAGGGGGTGGGAATACTCATCTCGAAGCAGGCTTCCCGCTTAGATGCTTTCAGCGGTTATCCTTTCCGAACGTAGCCAACCAGCCATGCCCTTGGCAGGACAACTGGCACACCAGAGGTTCGTCCGTCCCGGTCCTCTCGTACTAGGGACAGCCCTTCTCAATATTCCTACGCGCACAGCGGATAGGGACCGAACTGTCTCACGACGTTCTAAACCCAGCTCGCGTACCGCTTTAATGGGCGAACAGCCCAACCCTTGGGACCGACTCCAGCCCCAGGATGCGACGAGCCGACATCGAGGTGCCAAACCATCCCGTCGATATGGACTCTTGGGGAAGATCAGCCTGTTATCCCCGGGGTACCTTTTATCCGTTGAGCGACGGCGCTTCCACAAGCCACCGCCGGATCACTAGTCCCGACTTTCGTCCCTGCTCGACCCGTCGGTCTCACAGTCAAGCTCCCTTGTGCACTTACACTCAACACCTGATTACCAACCAGGCTGAGGGAACCTTTGGGCGCCTCCGTTACTCTTTAGGAGGCAACCGCCCCAGTTAAACTACCCATCAGACACTGTCCCTGATCCGGATCACGGACCCAGGTTAGACATCCAGCACGACCAGAGTGGTATTTCAACGACGACTCCCCCTGAACTGGCGTCCAGAGTTCAAAGTCTCCCACCTATCCTACACAAGCCGAACCGAACACCAATATCAAACTGTAGTAAAGGTCCCGGGGTCTTTCCGTCCTGCTGCGCGAAACGAGCATCTTTACTCGTAGTGCAATTTCACCGGGCCTATGGTTGAGACAGTCGAGAAGTCGTTACGCCATTCGTGCAGGTCGGAACTTACCCGACAAGGAATTTCGCTACCTTAGGATGGTTATAGTTACCACCGCCGTTTACTGGCGCTTAAGTTCTCAGCTTCGCACACCCGAAAGTGCACTAACCGGTCCCCTTAACGTTCCAGCACCGGGCAGGCGTCAGTCCGTATACATCGCCTTACGGCTTCGCACGGACCTGTGTTTTTAGTAAACAGTCGCTTCTCGCTGGTCTCTGCGGCCACCCCCAGCTCATGAAGTAAATTCAATCACCGGTGATGGCCCCCCTTCTCCCGAAGTTACGGGGGCATTTTGCCGAGTTCCTTAACCATAGTTCACCCGAACGCCTCGGTATTCTCTACCTGACCACCTGAGTCGGTTTAGGGTACGGGCCGCCATGAAACTCGCTAGAGGCTTTTCTCGACAGCATAGGATCATCCACTTCACCACAATCGGCTCGGCATCAGGTCTCAGGCTCATGCTGTCCGGATTTACCTAGACAGCGCCCTACACC